>CAWHUJ010000004.1:0-1004739 GCA_963832465.1 uncultured Acidobacteriaceae bacterium | reverse complement strand
GTCCCGACAACATTCAGCTCCTCGCCAAGCAGAAATACGACCCGCGCGGCCTGCTCAATCCCGGCAAAATGATCAGCTTTCGCAAACAGGCGGCAACGCCATGAAGACCTGGATCCCCGACGCGCGCAACTTCGCCTACCTCACCTGGAAGCAGGTCGACGCGCTCCGCGCGAATCCACTCTGCTGGTGCTGCCCACTGCCGCCATCGAGCAGCACGGCCATCATCTCCCGCTCGCCACCGACACGCTGATCAACAATCTGCTCCTCGGCAAAGCGCTCGACTCAGTTCCCGCCGATCTGCCCGTCTACGCGCTGCCACCCGTCTGCTACGGCAAGAGCAACGAGCACATCGGCTTTCCCGGCACGCTTTCGGTCAGCGCGCAAACGTTTCTCGCCGTCGTGCGCGACCTCGGCGCCAGCATCGCCGCCAGCGGATTCAAAAAGCTCGTCCTCTACAACACCCATGGCGGCAACACATCGCTCGTTGACGTGCTGGCTCGCGATCTTCGCGCCGAGTTCGGCCTGCGCACCTTCTCGCTCTTCGGCTCGCCGGGCGCATCGTTTGAGGGCGTCAGCCAGCAGGAGCGCACCTACGGCTTCCACGCCGGCGAAATCGAAACCGCCTATCTGCTGCACGCCACGCCCGAACTCGTGCACTCCGGCCAGTACACCTCGAACTACATCGCGCGCGTCGACCAGCCGGAGCTGCTCAAGCCTGAAGGCTCCGCGGCAAACTTTGCCTGGCTCACCCGCGACATCGCGCCCAGCGGCGTGATGGGCGATCCCTCGCCGGCAACCGCAGAGAACGGCGAGCGCTGGTCGCAACGATGCCGCCGCACGCATCGCCGAGACTCTCGTCGCCATGTACAACTTCGAGCCGCGGCACGGAGCCTGACCATGGCTCTCGTCGATTGCGGCAGCGGCGTTCGTCTGGAGCGTGGCGTCGAATGCACGCTCGCCGACGGCATCACGCTCGTCTCCGATCACTACTATCCCGCAGGCGCGGCCCGTGGCCCACGCTGCTCATGCGCCAGCCCTACGGCCGCGACATCGCATCCACCGTCGTCTATGCGCATCCGGTCTGGTTTGCGCGCCACGGCTATCACGTCGTCATTCAGGATGTGCGCGGCCGCGGCAACTCGGACGGCGAGTTCTATCCATTCCGCAACGAAGGCCGCGACGGCGCCGAGACCATCGCGTGGCTGCGCACACATGCCGCATGCAACGGCCGCATCGGCATGTACGGCTTCTCCTATCAGGGCGCGACGCAGTTGCTCGCCGCCGCCGAGCAGCCAGAAGGCCTGCAGTGCATCGCTCCGCACATGACCGCCGCCGATCTCTATCACGGCTGGTTCTATCATCAGGGCGCGCTTGCGCCTCAGTTCCGCTCTCGGCTGGGGAATCCAGATGCTGCGCGAAGATGCGCGCCGCCTGGGCTTGCGCGACGCCAGCGATCGAGCTCGAAGCCGCATGGGCCAACATCCGCGCGCAGGCCGCGCACGTTCCCTACGCACACCATCCCGCCATCGCCGATCCCGCGCTGCCCAACTACGTGCGCGACTGGTTCGCGCATCGCGAGCCCGGCGAGTATTGGACCGCAGCTCGACATCAGCACGCGCCTCGATCAGCATCAACATTCCCGCACTCCACATCGCCGGCTGGTTCGACACCTATCTTGAAGGCTCCATCGCCGGCTATCTCGCCCTGCGCGAGCACGCAGGCACCGAGTTCGCGCGCGAGAATCAATATCTGATCGCCGGCCCCTGGGTTCATATCCCCTGGGGCGATCGCGTCGGCGAAGCAACCTCGGCGAAGCCGCGAATCTCAATACCGATGCAGATTCTGCTGCGCTGGTTCAATCACTGGCTCAAAGATTCGGACGCCTTCAGCCGTGAGCCGCGCATCCGCTACTTCGCTCTCGGCGCCAACGAATGGCGTACTGCGGCTGAATGGCCCGCCGATGCAGCCTATCCGCTTTATCTGCATCAGCCGTGGCAACGCCAATTCGCGCAAAGGCGACGGCCGCCTGTCGCACTTCCGCTGCCCGGCAGCAGACGAGCCGCGCGACGTCTTCGTCTACGATCCAGAAGTCCCCGTCACTCGCTCCCGGCGGCCCACCATCGCTCGAGCGGACCCATTCGATCAGTCCGCGCTCGAACTGGGCAACAATCTGCTCGTCTACACTCTCCGGCCCGCAACGCGCGAAATCGAAATCTTCGGCCAGCCGCGCATTCGTCTCTATGCCGCCACTTCCGCGGCGCAGCGCCGACTTCACCGCCAAGCTCGTTCGCGTTCAGCAGAATGGCCGCGCGGAATTTATCTGCCATCGGCATCGCGCGCAGTTCGTGGCTCTTTCGAGATTCGACTATACCGCCGATCAAATCCATCGAGTGGGACTTCACGCTGGAGCCAACCGCCTTCGTCCTCGCGCCCGGCGAGCGCCTGCGTCTCGAAATCGCGAGCTCGGCCTTTCCGCTCTACGATCGCAATCCTTCCACAGCAGTTCCGCCGCAGCTTGCTGACAACTGGAACTGGGCGCGCTCCACGCAGCAGGTGATTCACGACGCGCAGTATCCGTCAGCCCTATTTCCTGCCCATCGCGGGAGAGACAGGCATGGTAACCGAAGCGCCTGTTTCGATTCCTGAGATTGAGCTTAGCGGCGTGACCAAGCACTTCCGCGGCGCTGCGATCGCAGTGCAGGATATCTCCCTCACGATCGAGCGCGGTGAATTTGTCACCTTTCTCGGGCCCTCCGGCTGCGGAAAATCTACGCTGCTGCGCCTCGTCTCCGGATTGAGCGCCGCTAGTGAGGGCGCTGTGCGCGTCAACGGCATGACGCCCGAGAACGCGCGCGAAATCGTGAGCTTCATCTTTCAGGATGCAACGCTGCTGCCGTGGCGAACGGTCGAGCAGAATGTTGGTCTCGGCCTTGAGCTGGAATACGCCGCCCGCGACCTGCGCAAAGAGCGCGTTGACGCAAATGCTTCAACTTGTCGGCCTTGCGACGTCGCGCAACGATATCCGCGGCAGCTTTCCGGCGGCATGAAGATGCGCGTCTCCATCGCGCGCGCTCTCGTTAGCCGCCCGCGCATCCTGTTGATGGACGAACCCTTCGCAGCGCTCGACGAGATGACGCGCGACAGGCTCAATGAAGAGCTGCTTCGCCTCTACGCGGAGCACAAATGGACCGTCCTCTTTGTCACCCATTCGGTCGCCGAGGCGGTCTTCCTCTCATCGCGCATCGTCATCCTCGCGGCGCATCCCGGCCGCATGGCCCATCAGATCGAGATCGATCTCCCCTGGCCGCGAACTGCGGAAACACGTGAGTCAGACCGCTTCGAAGCCCTCGTAGCACAGGCATCGCGGCTGCTGAGGGGGCTGCATCAGGCATGAAGCGCAAAGGCTGGCTGGTCGCCAACAGCATCATCATCTTCGCCTGTCTTCTCCTCATCTGGGACAGGGCAGCCGTCCTGCTGCATATCCCGCCTTATATCTTGCCGCGCCCACTTGCTGTTGCTGAGGCCCTGGCTTCGCGCTTGCCTTCGCTGCTCAATTCACTCTGGATCACCACCATCGAGGCTGCAGGCGGACTGCTGGCAAGCATCGTCGCCGGTGTGCTCGTGGCCATGATCTTCGCGCAATGGCGTTGGCTGCGGCAGCTCGTCTATCCATATACCATCCTGCTGCAAACTGTACCTATCGTTGCCATCGCGCCGCTGATTATTAACTGGGTGGGCGCAGGCATCGTGGCGGTCATGGTAGTCACCTTCATCATCTGTCTTGCCCCAATTATTGCCAACACAACCCAGGGTCTTATCAGTGTCGACAAAAATCTGATCGACCTCTTCCTGATGCACAAGGCAAAGCCGTCCCAGATCCTTCTCAAGCTGCGGCTGCCTCATGCGCTTCCCAATCTCTTTACCGGAATTCGCATTGCTGCGGGCATTAGCGTGATCGGCGGCCTTACCGGAGAGCTCTTCGCGGGTTCAACACGCGTGGGTGAGGGCGGCCTCGGTTACGCCATTCTCTATGCCAATAACCAGATGGAGACAAGCTATCTCTTTGCCCTCGTCTTTGCCGCTACGGTTCTGGGCTTTTCCTTCTTCTTCATCGTAATGTTCTTCGAGTGGTTGTTCCTTCACAATTGGCACGAGTCAAGCAGGCAGCAGGCGCCAGAATAGGAAGGAGGGCGCAGCCGATGTTGCGCATGGAGTCAGAAACCGGTTGGTGGCTTGTTCGGCATCCCGATCACGCCGAGCTTGCCGGTGCATTCGCCGCGGCCTGGGGCAATGAGCGCTTTCGCAAGCCCGAGCCGCGCGCTCGCGTGCTCTTTGGCATCGCCCGGCACGACGACGGATGGGCGCTCCGTGATGCGCATCCCTCAATCACGCGAGAGGGCAAGCCATCGGCATTTTCTACTGAACTCGTCGGCAAATACTCGGCTTTTGAAGAGATCGATATCGCAGATTACCTCGCAGTCCGCGATCGCGCCGTGCGCATCATCGCAGAGAAAGACCCCTACGCGGGTCTGCTGATCGCCATGCACACCTACAATCTGCTTACTGAGCACGCCGATCGCTCCACCATCACCCCAGATGGCCTGATCCTCCTCGACGCCTTTCTTGAACAGCAGCGTGCCTACCAGCAGCAACTGCGCGATGCGATCGCCGCAGATGCGTCTCTGTCAGCACTCGAAAACTCTCACCAGACAATCCTCGAGCACTTTCGCCTTCTGCAGGCCTGTGACAATCTCTCACTGCTCGCATGCGTTGCCTATGATGCTCCCGCGCACCTGTTGCATCCTCTGCCCCTGAACGATGGCACCGCCGTCGAAATAAAGGCTTCTCCCGCGGGACAGCGACGCTTCCGGCTGTCGCCATGGCCCTTCGCAACGGGCGAATTGAGTTTTCAATTTCCCGCAAGACAGGTAAAGGGCGAGAGATTTGGCTCCTCCGCTGAACTTGATCACGCCTTCTCGAACGCTCCTGAAGAGCAACTAGTCGTCACGCTGGTCGAATAGGCTTCAGCCGCAATAGAAAAGGGCGACTCCGCAATGCGGAGCCGCCCCATTTCTTCGCGAGTTCGAGTTAGAAGGTAAACGAGAGTGACATCTGAATCTGCCGCGGGCTGCCGATGGTATGGGTTACGATACCCAGGCCTCCGGGGCAGTTGTAGAAGCTTTCGTTCGTCTGGTTTCCGTTCGCGTCGCAGCCCGTGGGCAGCGGGGTGGTGCCCGCCGTTGGAAACGGATTGTAATCCTGGTTCTGCGAAACTTCGTTGCCCGGAACGTCGAAGCTCGTGGTGTTGGTAAGGTTGTACACGTCAAACGTGTACTTGAAGTTGTATTTTTCCTTCACGCTGAAGGTCTTGATCAGCGAAGCATCTGCGCGCCGCTGGGGTGCCTGGCGGAAGATGTTGCGCTGGCCTGTGGTAAATCCGCTCTCAAAGGGATCGGAACTCGGAATCGCGCCGCCGAGACCGCCTGCAGGCAACAGCGGCAGCGTGAAGCACGCGGGATCCAGCGCCGGTTTGCCGCCGGCCGGTGTCCACGCGCCGGAAGAGCCGGTCACCGCCTTTTTCGCGGAGCAGCCGGGAGCCAGCGGAACAATCGGGTTGGTGATGCCGTTCGCAGTGGAGTAATAGATGCTGCCCACCGCGCCAGTAAAGTCGATGATGCTGTAGGGCTGGCCGCTTTGCAGAATGGTCAGTCCAATAAGTGACCATCCATTTACAACCTTACCCAGCAACGAAGAGCCCCGTGCCGTATCCGGAATCCTGAAAACATAGTTGAAGTTGAGAACATGCGTGCGGTCGAAGTCGGCAGAGCCATACGACTCACGCAGATTCAGGGGGTTGTTGCCGTTATAGAACAAGCCCAGGCCACTCTGTTCATCCAGCGTGTGCGAGTAGGTGTAGGAGGCCCCAAGCTGGATGCCGTGGCTCATCCGCTTGTCGACGTGCACTTGCAGCGCGTTGTAAGCGTTCACGCCGGCCGCAACGTAGTTGATCGATTCGGCCGCGTATCCGATGTACGGAACACGCAGGTCAACGTTGCCGCCTTCGTAGTTAGCGAGGTACGGCGATCCGTCGTCGAGGTTGGCGCCCACCACGTTGTACCCGTAGCTGTAATTCTGCTGAAAGGGTCCGCCCGCCAGCGCCGGGTTCGATGGCGACGCGATATTGGGCTGGTTGAAGGGAACGGGAATCACCTGGTGGCGTCCGCGATTGCCCACATAACCCATGTCGACAGCGATATCGTTGCGCGGCTGCCACTGAATGTCGAAGACGTAGTTCATGGTGTAGGGCAGCTTGTTCGAGCGCGTGTATGTGCCCAGTGAAATTGGCTGGCCGTAGTCATTTACGATTTCGTCGGCATTCGGCAGATAGGCATTCAGATCGGATGCCTTCGGGTTGTTCGGAGGCGCCAGCGGAGTCGTGCCGTAAGGATTCTCGAGGTTGCCTTCCGCGTCCGTACCGCCGCAGGTGGGAATGTAGCCTTCGTACAACGTCTGCGTTGCAACCGGGCACGAAGTCACATTCACGAACGGCAGCTGCTGATTTACGCCGAAGGGGCCGCCGGTAACGGTGCCGATTGCGTAACCCGGCGAGAAGTAGCTGAACAATTCGCCGCGGTCGTAATACATTCCGCCGCCCGCACGAACTACGACTTTGTTATGGAACATGCCTGGCTGCCATGCGGCGCCAACGCGGGGAGCAATGCCCCACTGACGGCCCGTCAACGTCGTCGGGCTTACTCCGGCTGTTCCGTTCTTGTTATTGCCGGCGATAATCAGACCCGAGTTTTCGAGCGTGTCCGATCCAACGTCATACGAATAAGCTTTCGAGTCGAAGTTGAAGAGGCGCCCGTACTTCTCGCTCAGGCCACCATCCCAGTCATAGCGCACGCCCGCAGTCAACGAGAGAGACGGAGTGATCTGATATTTGTCCTGCAGGTACGTGCCGACCTGGTTTGCGCGGTAGTAGCGGTTGGCGTCGCCTTGTAGGAACGAGCTGACGTAGAAGCCCGTCGCCGAACTGCCCGGCGTCACGTAGCCCTGAATCATCTGGCTGAAATCGTCGGTGGCGATGGTGCCCGTACCGGGACGCTTGTCGATCGTGTTCAGCTGCGTGTAGCTGAAACTCCCGCCAAAGCTGACCGTGTGCCTGCCCAGCATCCAGATCGCATTTGCCGACGGCGCAAAACGATTCTGGAAGACTCCAGTGTTGGGAGCCTGACCTTCAGCGTTCGGCCCGATATTCAGAATGGCCGTCGAAACACCGGCCGGTTGGTAGTCGCCAAGCACGTTGTAAACCGAAACGCCGGGGAAATACTTTGACCCGAATACATTGATCGAGGCCGTTCCCGCCGAGCCGCCTGGAATAGCATCTGGTCCAAACGGCTGCTCATTGGTTCCGTAGATCTTCTCGCGAATGAATCCGAAAGTCTGAGTCGTGCTCAGATTCGACTTCACGAGGTAGGTGTTGATGATCGAGTAGACCTGTGCCCCCGCATCGAGATGCTGCGTGAAGCCCGGAATATGCGAGTAGGAATAAGGGGCCAGCGCGGGATCATGCTGGTAGAAGGCCTTCAGTGACAGCGTGTCTTTCGACGTGGCGTCGTAGTCGATGTCTCCCACCGCCATATCCGCCGTGAAGCGGCCCGTGCCCGGCAGGAAGGTGTTATCGATGTGCGCTGCGGTAGGGGCAGCGCCATTGAGCGCATCATTCGGAATGAGCCACTTGCCCGGTTCGCCGGGGAGTGCAGGCGAGTTGAAAAGTGCAAGGGCCGTGCGGTCAATATTGGCGCCGGTGATGGGCGTGCACCCGTAGTTCTCCTCATCGTACGGCGTGCAGAACGAGTTGTTCGTCACGTTCGCCAGCGCATCAGCGGAGCGGTCATCCGACAGGCCAACCGGCACATCGAAAACTGTGTCGCCAACCTCCTGGTCTGCGACGTGGACGTGCTGGTAAGACAGGAAGCCGAAAAGCTTGTTCTTGATAATCGGACCGCCGATGGTTCCGCCGAGCACGTAACGGTGCAGTTGCGGCACCTTGTCAAAAGCCGGAATATCGCCGTCCTGGTTGAAGAAGAAGGGAGCGGCATTGAGCCAATCAGTCCCGCGATGGAAGTAGAGTCCACCGTGATAGGAGTTCGTGCCCGATGTGGTGCTCATGTCGATGTGCGCACCCGATGTGGAGCCTTGCTGCGCGTCATACATCGATGCATTTACGCGAACCTCGGAGAGCGTCTCAGGAGCCGGAGTGGGAATAGCGTTGCCGATCGAGAGGTAAACAGAGGCCAGCGACTGAATTACACCGCCAGCACCTGTGCTTGAGGAAACACCGGTGCTGTTGATCACGCGTGCTGAAGCCACCTGGCTGGTGCTCTTGCCGTTGAAGAGATTGCTTGCATCCACGCCATTCAGCAGAAAGCTGTTCGAGGTATCGCGCTGGCCGTTCGACCAGATCGGCGCATTACCCAGGCCCGAGAGTGCTCCTGACCCGCCAGGCAACTCCGCGTTCACACCGGCAGACTGAATCGCCAGTCCTGTGAAGCTGCCCGTCGGCAGCGGGACCGACTCAATCTGAGTCTTGTCCATGACGTAGCCGTTGGTTGTGTCCACGGCGTTCATCAGCGGTACGGCATCCACTTCAACGGTCGCCGTCGCCGCCGCCGCAACCTTGAGCTGCACGTTCAGCGTCGCAGTGCGATTGCCTTGCACCGGGATGTGTGGGGTCTTCTGCGTGTCGAACCCATCCGCCGTGATCGTCACCGTGTAGGCGTCAATTGGCAGGTTCACGAACGAGTACGTGCCGTCGGCACTTGTTTTCGCGGCGCGCGTGTACGAGGTCTGCTCATCCAACAGCGTCACCGTCGCATTGGGAATGACGCTGCCCGCGGGGTCAGTAACTACACCGGTGAGGCCGCCGAGTGTCTGCTGTGCCAGAACAACAGAACTGCACAGCGCAATAGCCGCTGCGATTGCCAGCAGCCGGAGAAATGGTGGGTGATTCGCTCGCATAAATACCTCAGAGAAATGGCCTCGAAATCGGGTTACCAGACACTTCGGGAATGCTTTTGCCAGGGGCAATGTCTTCTGTGAAGCTGGGAGTCGTTCCCAAAAAGGAGAGAAAATAGCAGCCTCGACAAGTAGTCTTGCGCTTCTTGCCGGGTTTATATCGACGACCTACGGAGTACTGAATAGGATACCGGCTCGCGAATAAATTTTGTCTAAAGATTTTAACTTCGCCGATTCTCACATCTGGCCTTCAAAATCCGGCATGCGGCAGTAGAGAGACATGGGCAGAGACGATCCGCCAACCCTCGGGCATTCGCACCCATACCTGGCTCTGCCTGCCTCGCGTAATTGATGTGCCCGCTTGCCGCTCAAATTCGAGCGTAACGCTTGCAAAATCATTGCCGAAGCTCACGATGTCGAGCCGCTTTACCGTCCTCTGCAAACCTGGCCGCAGGCCGACCCTTGCGGAATGCCGCAAGCTCTTCCGGACCATAAAGATTTTCCGTCACACCAAACCGCATCACCGCGTCCCCGCCCCAGAACATTTCGACCAGCTTTTCCACATCGTTTGTCACAAGCGCTTCCTCGTACTGCGGATACAGTGCGCTCAGCTCGGCGATGACCTCCGGGTCGTTGATCGTCATGCGATTGGGAAAAGTCTCCGTTGCGGAAGGATCTGTTTGCTGAGTGCAGCGCTAACCGTGTAGATCGGCTCGTTGACCACCTGGCTCAGCCGCAGCCTCATCGCGACACTGCAGAGAAGATAGGCGTGGACCTCGCTCATTCCCCAGTGGCTAACCAGCAGATCGACCATGCGGCCCGTCGCTTCGCGCGCCGTCTCCAGCAGATCGGCTCCCGTTTCCACCACAACCCACGCATCGGCGGTGCTGTCGGGCGCAGCGGTTTCGCTGGCTTCGATCAGCGGACCGGCCAGACTCTGGTTCTTGTGGAGGTTAAAACGCAGTGTCAGGTCCAGCGGACACTCGATGCCGTTGATGCAGACCTCGCCATCGCCCTGCGCCGCATGCCCGTCCCCGCAGCTGAAAAGCGCACCGCGGTTGTAGACCGGCAAATAGAGTGTCGATCCGGCGCAGAGTTCCCGCACGTCGAGATTGCCGCCAAACGCCCCGGCGGCCGGGTGCGAAAACTCCCGTCTTCCGCGCGCGCCACTCCCATCACACCCGGAAAAGGCCGCACCGGCACAACCGCTGGAGCCAGCGACCGCGTTGCATCGCCATCGAGATGCCAGTGGAAGAGATACGGCTCATGAAAGCGCTCTTTCAAAAAGCCGAGTCCGCGCACAACGCTCGTCCAGCCCCACCCGCTGTGGCGCGTCGACATCACATCGATCTGCAGCACATCGCCGGGCTCCGCACCTTCAACCCAGATGGGCCCGGTCAGGGCATGGATGCGGGTTCTGTCGATGTCGAGGTACTCCGCAGTCGTCATGCCTGGCCGCACCTGGCCGCCGCTCGCATCTACGCATTCCATCTGCACTTCGTCTCCGGGCTCGATGCGCAGCCTCGGCTCAAGTCCACCGATCCCATACCGAGTGCGTCGGTTCTGCCTTGAGATGGTGTTCTTTCATTGCGCTTTCACCCGAACCGTCATCTGCACTTCCACAAGCGCGTTGCGCGGCAAAGCACTCACGCCAACTGCCGCGCGCACATGCCTGCCCGCGTCTCCAAAAACATGCACCAACAGATCTGACGCGCCGTTGATCACCGCAGGTGAATCGGCAAATCCCGGAACTGCGTTCACGTAGCCATTCACCGTCAGCACTTCGGCAATCGCGTCCAGTGTGCCCAACTCGCGCTTCAATACGGCAAGCTGCGTCAGCGCGCAGGCTTGCGCGGCAGCGTATGCGTCCTCGATCGTGCGGCCGGCGCCGGCGACGCCTGCAATCACGCCCTCTGGCCCGCTCGAGATCACACCGGCCAGATACACAACTTCTCCCACGCGCTTCGCGGAAACATAATTCCCTCCCGGCGCGGGAGGCGTGGGCAGCGCAAGGCCAAGCGCGGCCAGCCTTTCCTCTGCATTGGTGGTTTCACTCATTTGCAATCGACTGTAGCATGCGCGTTCGCCGAATCATTCTTTGGTTTTGCGTTGCGGCGCGTTAGCATGAGCCATGATCACCCGTAGCGCAAAGCTCCTGCTGCTCGCCGGCATCGCGCTCTTTTACACCCTCGTGGTCTTCAACAACCTCACCGACTTCGACTCGAACTACGAGTTTGTGCACCACGTCCTCTCCATGGACTCGACCTTCGCCGGTAACCACGGCCAGTGGCGCGCGCTGCCGTCGCCCACCGTTCATCTCGTCTTCTATCTGTCCATCATCGCGTGGGAAATCGTCACCACCATCCTGCTCTGGTGGGGCGCCATCGCCCTCCTGCGCGCTCTGCGCAAGCCGGCACTCGCCTTCAATTCCGCAAAACGAATCCCCGTGATGGCGCTGACTCTGTCGCTGTTGATGTGGCTAGTCGCGTTTCTCTCCGTCGGCGCCGAATGGTTCCTGATGTGGCAATCGCACACCTGGAACGGCCAGGAGGCAGCATTCCGCATGTTCACAGTCGTAGGACTTGTGCTGCTGATCCTCATTCAACCCGAGGCCGAAGGCCAGCCGTGAAAATCAATCCGGCGTAACTACGGTGCGCTTGCGCTGCAGCAGATACCAGCCGATTCCGGCAACGATGCACCCGAGATAAATCCAGGGAATGCGCGCGTGCAGTTCATCTGCCGTTGACCGCACATCGAAAACCGCAATCGTAATCAGCACCAGCACTGTGAAAACGCTCACCCCCGTCAGTGCATGCGAGTGCTGGCCCATCGCTCGGCGCGCGAAGGGCAGCGCAATGCACACCAGAGCGTAGACGGTTAAGAAGCCGAAGACCGCCAGCGATCCGAAAAGGTCGTACATCTCCGAGCCAGTAAACGCGCGCAGATTCATCACCGCCGTTGCTATCAGCATCAGCAGCACCGACAGAGCAATGGCGCGTCCCGGTGTTCCGTGCTTTGCGCTCGTCTTTTCCAGACCTTCGGGTAGCAATCCGCTGCGCGCCATCCGCATCAGCACTCTTGCTCCCGCGGTTGCACAGGCCAGCACGCACGCAAACATGCTCACCATCGCGCCGAAATCGATTGCCACACCCAGCGCGGAAACTCCCTCCTGCTCAGCCAGCTGATGCAGCGGGCTCGTTGAATCGCTCAGCTTCGCCGCCTCGCCGCGAAAACCAAGAACCTCGCAGTAGGAACACAGCATAAAGAAGACACCGGCAAGAATCGCGCATTGCAGCACGGCGCGCGGAATCGTGCGCAATGGGTTGCGCACCT
Source organism: uncultured Acidobacteriaceae bacterium (assembly GCA_963832465.1). Lineage (GTDB taxonomy): Bacteria > Acidobacteriota > Terriglobia > Terriglobales > Acidobacteriaceae > Telmatobacter. The sequence goes on along the minus strand of CAWHUJ010000004.1, from coordinate 992,385 downwards.
CGCCGCCCAGCGCCGTCGCGCTCTCAAAGCCCACAAAGCTGAACATGGCTAGCACCAGCGCAGGCCCCAATGCGCTGAACGAAACTCCGCGCAGCCGCACCTGGTCCATATCCACACGCAGCCCGAAGCGCGCCAGCAAAATCGCCAGCACAATCAGAATCAGGCTCACCGCGCCCACTTCGATCCACAGCATCAGCTCGGCGGAGAGCTTGACGTCGCGATAGGCCACCAGCCCTGCCGCAACGCACACGACTGCCAGGGTCGCAAGCGCCGGCGGAGTCCAGTGCAGAAGCCGCAGTGCAAAAATATTTGCATAATAGAGCGCGCCGCCGGCCACTGAAGCTCCCGTGGCGAGGTAGGCAATCAACAAGGCCCAGCCGGCAACGACGCCGAAGAAGGGTGGCAGCGTGTTCGCCGTGTAGCTGTAGAGCGACCCGGGCGAGGCAGAAAGCCGGGCAAACCGGCTGATGCAGAATCCCACCAGCAGCGTCGCGACCGTAGCCATCAGGTACACAAACCACGTGCCGTTGCCAGCCAAGGCAAACACCAGCGGAACCGTCAGCGATCCCGAAGTCGACGGCGCCACCGCCGACACTGACTGCGCCAGCGTCTCAATCGGCCCGAGCACGCCCGTGCGCAGGCCATAATTTTCCCCGGTCTCTGCAGATGACTGCACTGCAGCTGTCGTACTCGTGTGCTCGGTCACGGTCCGCCTTGGCATCGCTGGGCTGTTAACAGGTTGCCTTAGTCTTTCCTGTTCTTGGTCGCGAGTCAAGCAGCGATACACTTTGTGCAATGGCACTTCCCGCCATCATCCTCGCCGCGGGTGCAAGCCGCCGCCTCGGTCAACCCAAGCAGCTTCTCGGCTTTCACGGAGAAACGCTGCTGGGGCGCTCTCTGCGTCTCGCACGCGAATCAGGTGCGGCGCCGGTCGTTGTTGTGCTCGGAGCGAACTTCGCCTCAATCTGCGCTTCAACGGCTTTTCAAGATGCAATCCCAGTGCTCAACGATCAATGGGAGCTCGGAATCTCGAGCTCCATCCACGCCGGCCTCAGCGAAGCCGAAGTACGATCCTCCGAGCCCGCCGGAGTGCTTCTGATGACATGCGATCAGCCGCATCTCACCGCCGAGCATCTAGCCGGGCTGCTCGAGACATTTCACCAGCATTCGGCCGAGTCGATCGTCGCGTCGGAGTACGCAGGCACGCACGGCATCCCCGCAGTCTTTCCGCGCAGCACCTTCAGCGCTCTGCGTGCATTGCAAGGAGACAAAGGCGCGCGCAGCCTTTTCTCCAAAGCGGGGTCGCGCCTGGTCGCGCTGCCACTCGCCGGTGGCGAAATCGATATTGATCTTCCTTCCGATCTGGCTCGGCTCGATTGAAACGCTACCGCTCCACGGTCGCTTCGATCGTTCCATGCGGCTCATCGATCGGCACAAAAATATGATTCGGGTTGTCCTGTCCAAAGGGACTTAGATCGGCTAGCAGATGGTGCAGGTTCGGCATCGTTAACGTGATGCGCGCAAGCTCCGGCACAGCCTTCAGCACCGCCGTTCCCATGTCAAACAATGTGTGCTGCACGCTCTGGCTGTCATGGGCTGCAAACTCCTTCAGCAAAATCGCGATCACCCGCGTGCGCACCGCTGCGTAGTCAGCTGCATCTGTTGTGTATTCCCACTTCACCGTCGCGCGCGTGCCGAAGATTCTGTCCATGGCTGGCTTCAGCGTTGTGAGCTTGTCCTTGATATAACCGGTGAACGCCGACTTCGTGGTCTTGAGAATGGTAAGCCCATCAACGCCGGAGGCAATCGACCACGCGCCACCGCGCTCCTTCGTTGCCAGCGCCGTTTGCAGCTCCGGACCGCTAAGCTTGAATGTCGTGGCCTCGGCCTTTCCATCCAGAACCATGCGTTCCCAGGCCTTCGCGTCGACTCCTACTTGGACCTTTGAGACATGCGCATTGTGAGTAAGCAGATAGTCGCCCAGCTCCTGCGCATACTCCTCAATCGTCTCAGCCTTGGATTCCCGCGCGATAAAGTAGACCGTATTTTTCATCGTGTCGGTCGGCAGAACGCAGGAGTTGTCCGCCTCCGTGAAACTCGCGTCGAAGTCGCCCTCCAGCAGAACCTCTACACTCCACTCGTCGAAGTCGTGATGATTCACATCACGCGTAATGCGCGAGAGACGCACCCGCGATTTGCCATAGCGATTTCTGCCCAGTTTCGTCATCCCCTAGCTTCCTCGATAGGTGGTATAGCTGTTGCCGCCCAGCAGCAGCGGCAGATGAAAATGCGCTTCGCCATTGCACACAAACGTAATCGCAATTTCGGGGTAGATGCTCGTCCGGCCGTTACGCTCCTGATATGGCCCAGTCACAAACGTCAGCCGATACACGCCCGCAGGTGCATTCGGAGCCAGATCCCGGCATCGCCCATCCGTGTCGGTTGCGCCGCTGCCCACTTGCGCCCACGCATCGCCCTGCTTCGTCTCCAGGCGCACTTCGATTCCGGCCGCTGGCTTTCCGAGGACCGTGTCCAGCACGTGTGTCGTGATGCTGCTCATTGGGCCAACCACTTTCTCAGTCGAATCTGCATGATCTGCCGTTGCTGTTCCGCGGCTTCACGCAACTCAGCGTGGCGCTCGCTGCCGACACGGCTTTTCAGAATCTCCAGCATCTCGGCCGCACTCTTGCCGGTCGCACACACAATGTAGGTAAAGCCGAAGCGCTGCTCGTAGCGTAGATTGAGCTGCGTCAGTTCGTCGAGCGTCACCGCAGACGCATTTGCTGTTCCCGACTGCTCCTGCTTCGACCATGTAGCGGATTGCGTTGTTGCCATCGCCGCCCGTTCCCCGATACGCGGATGGCACGCGAAAGCCGTAAGCCAATCCGCCTCGCCCATCGCGCTCCACACCTGGTCTGCAGCGGCGCATAATTCGCCTGCGCTCGCAAACGGCCTGCGCTCCACCATCTCCGCGGCCCACCGCGGCGCGCCGCAGCAGGTGATCATCGCGTAGTGGGCTCTATCAGTCTCGGCCTCATTCCACGCCATCAGCACAGGATTCGTCATCGTGCCTTTTCATACTGCAACTGCTCCAGAAACTCCTCCAGCAGATTGGCCGCAACAGCGCGCCGGTAATCGGCTGTCGAGCGGATATCGTCAATGGGCTGTGCTTCGGCCAACAACGCCTGCCGCGCCTCCCTGACCACATCCGCAGTGATCGCCCTCCCAAGCAACGCTGCTTCGGTTTGCCCGAGCCGGGCAGGGAAGGGAGCGAGACTCGCAGCTCCCAACCGGATCTCCCGCACCGCGCCGTCTTCGAGCAGCGCTGTCGCGGCAAGTGCCACCTTCGAAATCGCCATCGCCCGTCGCGCGCCCACTTTGCGAATGTACTGGCGGTGCCGCCCGAAACGCCGCGGCAGGTGAACCGCAACCAGCAGTTCGTCTGGAGCAAGCACGTTCAGCTTATATCCCGTATGGAACTCCGCATACAGAACGCGGCGTCGTCCACGCACGGATGCAATCTCAATCTCTGCGTCGTACGCCAGTAACGCAGGCGAGGAATCAGCAGCCGGTGATCCATTCACGAGATTGCCGCCAATCGTCGCGCGCGTCTGGTTGGCAATGGCGCCTATCCAACTCGCCGCCTGCGCCAGCAGAGGAAACTCTGCCGCCACCGTCGCATCCTCGCGCAGATCAATAAACGTGACGCCCGCCCCGATCGCCAGGCTCTGCGGCGTTGCAGATAGAAAGCGCAAATCTGCGATTCCCCACAGACTGATCAGCTTTTTCGCCTTCAGCCTGCCCGCCGCATGCGCCACCATCAGCTCCGTGCCGCCCGCAATCGGCGTCCATTGGCCCGGCTCTGATGCCAGCATTCCCAGTACGGCACCGAGGCTTCCCGGAGCAATCAGCTCGTGCGCCGCTGCGTTACCGCGCATGCGCCTCCTCGCTCTCTGCGCATTCGGCAGCCGCAGCCGCGACAACTGACTCAAAGATCCGCACAAACCCTGTGCACCTGCAGAGATTTCCCGCCAATCCCTCGCGAATCTCTGCCATATCAGGGTGCGGATTCTTCGCCAGCAGTTGCGCCGCCGCCATCAGCATCCCCGGCGTGCAAATCCCGCACTGTGCACCGCCGCACTTGAGAAACGCCTTCTGCAGCGGATGCAGCTCACCCTCGCACACAAGGCCTTCTACCGTCTGCACACTCGCGCCCTGCGCTTGCAGCACCGGAACGAGGCAACTGTTCACCAGATCGCCGTTCAGGCGCACCGAGCACGAACCGCACTCGCCTTCGCCGCAGCCTTCCTTTGTTCCCGTCAGGTGCAGGTCTTCGCGCAGTACATCAAGCAGCCGCTTCATTGGCGGAACGCGTACAACGCGCGTCTCGCCGTTCACGACGAATTCGATTTCCGGCCACTCGGTGCTCATACGGCCGCCGCCTCTTCTACGGATTGCGCTGCTCCGAGCTTCTGCTGCAGATCCTCAGGCAGCAGTGGAATCGAAGTGAACCCCACGCCTGTCGCATCGCGAATGGCATTCAACACCGCCGGTGCGGGTCCATCGTGCGGCAACTCGCCGATCCCCTTCGCGCCGTATCCTCCGTAGCCAAACGGAATCTCCTCGAAGTAGACATGAATCGGTGGCACATCCTGCGCTGTTGGCATAATATAGTTCGTCATCTGGTTGTTCACCATGTGGCCGTTCTGCAGCAGCACCTTTTCATAGAGCGCATAGCCGATGCCCTGCGCGATGCCGCCTTCGATCTGCCCTCCAGCCAGCACAGGATTGAGCACGCGTCCCACTTCCTGCACCGACCAGAACTCCTCCACCTCGGCCGAATACGTCACCGTGTCCACCGCGACCTGTGCCACCTGCACTGACCACGCATAGGCCGGGTACGCCTCGCCGTGATACTTCTGATCGTCCCAGTAGATGCCCGGCGGCGGCTCATAACGGCACAGCGAAACCACCTCGCCTTTCGCTTGCCGGAAGCGCTCACACGCACCGAAGAATTCTTCACGCGTGAATCCATCGTCAAGCTCGGCCTCGCCGCGCAACATCTCGATCAGTTGCCGGCTTGCGCGCTCGATCAATCGGCCAACAACCATTGCGGTACGCGATGCCACAGTCGGGCCGCTGTTAGGCACGATGCCCGTGTCCGGCGGAGCCATCATTACATACTCATAAGGCAGCCCCAGGGTTTCAGCGGCAATCTGCGGCAATATCGTATTCGTGCCCTGCCCAAACTCCGTGCTCGAAACCAGCACGCGCACTCTGCCCTCGGGCATAACGTCGATTCCAGCCAGCGAGTTCAGATAGCGCTCGCCCGATCCGGTAAATCCCGATCCGTGATAGAAGGCAGCAACTCCCATGCCACGCTTCACCGCGCTTCCCGCATTCTCTGCTGCAAACCGCTTGCGTCGTGCGTGGTAATCGCTCTCGGTCAGCGCGCGGTCCAGTAGCTTGTCCAGAATCACCGGCTCACGCATCACCTGCTCTGTCGCTGTGGTGTCTCCGTCGTGCAGAAAATTGCGACGGCGCAGCTCAACCGGATCCATCCCGATCGCCGCGGCAATCTCATCCATGTGCCGCTCAATCGCAAAGGTCGCCTGGGGTGCGCCGAATCCGCGAAACGCGCCATACGGCACGGTGTTCGTTGCCCACGAGCGCGAGCGCACGCGCACGTTAGGACATACATACGGTCCCGGAGAGTGCAGCGTGGCCCGCGAAAGCACAGTTGAGGAAAGCGTAGAATAAGCACCGCCATCCGTCGCGATGTCGATATCCATTGCCAGCAGTTTCCCATCGGAGTCGAGCGCTGTGCGGTGACGCACGCGCGAGGGGTGCCGCTTCGTCGTTGCGGCAAGATCCTCCATCCGGTCGTAGACCATCTTCACCGCGTGCCCGCACTTCATCGCCAGCAGCGCCGCATGCGAGCCAATCACTGAAGGGTAATCTTCCTTGCCTCCAAATGCGCCGCCGGTCTCCGTCTGAATTACACGCACCTTGTCTTCGGGCAAATCGAAGACCGCCATCAACGACTTGTGCACGTAGAAGGGACACTGCAACGACCCCCACACCGTCACGCCGTCTTCCGCGCTGTACTCAGCGATCATGCCGTTGTTTTCGATGTAGAGGTGTTCCTGCGCGCCGGTACGATATTCGCCTTCGACAATGTGCGCTGCAGTCACCCATGCAGCATCCACGTCGCCCTTTTCGAGCAGGAAGCTCTTCAGCAGATTGTCCTGCGCCCCAGATCACAACATCCTGCCGCTCGCTCTCTTCAATTGTGAAAACCGGCGGCAGCGGATCGTACTCCATACGCACACCGGCGACCGCCTCGCGCAGTTTCTGCTTGTCCGGGTGCGCCAGCAGCACAATCGCTTCGTCGCAGTGGTTTACCTTGCCATCGGCGAGGCAAGGCTGATCGGCAAAAATGAGCTGGATATGATTGTGGCCGGGAATATCAGCCGCGGTGACAACCGCGAACTCGCTCCAGTCGATGTTGCGATCGAAACCGATCGAGCGAATCAGCCCGCGGGGAATGCTGCTCCGCACCGTAGCGCCGTGCCACATCCCATCGCGTTCAATGTCGTCCACATAGCGCGCGCGTCCCAGCAGCTTGTCCACACCTTCCTTGCGGGGAACCGGGACGCCTACGATGCGGGTTTTCTGCTGCGCACTCATCGTTGGGGAGCCTCAAATCAGGGCGCGGATTGAGGCTTAGCATACAACGAAGTGCTGCGGAATTAAAGCAGTTGCTAGCTGGCAAGCGCGGCCAGCGTACGCGCGAGCACATGAACCCCGCTGCCAATCCACTCGGGCGTAGCGTATTCATCCGGTCGATGGCTCACGCCGCCGCGACAGGGAATGAAGAGCATCGCCACCGGCGCGATCCGCGCCATAAAGAGGGAATCGTGATAAGCGCGGCTCACCATCTTGCGGTAGCTCTTGCCCGCTCCCTTTGCGGCATCCTCCAGAGCGTCCAGAATCTCCGCATCGCACGTCGCCGGCGGGTCGGCGTTCACCACCTCGGTCGAGATCGCCACGCCGCGCATGCGCGTAACCTCAGTGCACGCCGCGTTGAACACATCCAGCACGCGATCGCGCTGCGCACTCCGTCCGATGTCGCGAATATCGGTCTCAAGCCGCACGCGCGACGGAATGCTGTTGACCGCGCCGGGAAACACCTCGCACACGCCCACCGTGCCCACGGTGTCGATTGTGCCGGTCGCCTTTCGCCGCCGCCTCGAGCGCAAGAATCAGCTCCGCCGCCGCCGCCAGCGCGTCCTTGCGTCCCGGCATCAGCCTGCGCGCCAGCGTGCCCGCCTTCACCCACAATCTCAATGCGCAAGCCTGCCGGCGCCGCGATATGCGTCACCAGACCCAGGTCGATGCCTTCCGCCTCCAGCAGCGGCCCCTGCTCAATGTGCAGCTCAATAAACTGTTGAAACCGGCCCTGCCGGCACTGCGACCGACTTCAAGCGTCCCGGTAAATCCCGCCGCGCTGCGCAACTCATCCAGACCGCGTCCTTCGTTATCGCGCAGCGCAGCCGCCTGCTCCGGCGTGAGCGCGTCCGACCATCATCCGGCTGCCCAGGCATCCAATGCCAAATCGCGTCGGCTCTTCGGCGGTGAAAATCACTAGCTCGATCGACCGCCGCGGCTTGAATCCCATCTGCTGCAGCACGCGGATCGCCTCCAGCCCGCCCAGAACGCCGACCGTCCGTCATACGATCCCGCATTTGGAATCGCATCGATGTGCGAGCCCGTGCCCACCGGCGCAAGCTCCGGCTCGCTGCCTTCCCAGCGCGCAAATGTATTGCCGATCGCATCTTCGGGAATCGCTAAGCCCCGCCGCCGCGCAAAGCCCTTTTACATAAGCGCGCGCGCGCAGATCCGCCTCGCTGAAGACCACGCGCGTCACCACCGGCGGCTCGGCCGCTGAGATCTTCGCCAGTGTCATCCATCTCTGCCAATCAGTCCATCGATTGCGTTCGGCTTGTGTCTCCGCCATGGGCTCAGGCTCCCAGCGGATGCCTGCCGCCAATCTTTATAGATGAGATATTTCGCCGGCCGCTTGCCCAGCGCGCCAAACCACTGCGGGCAATAGGGCGCCATCCAGATAAAGTCGCCCGCCTCCACCGGATACCACGAATCGCTCAGCTTGTAGATCCCGCCGCCCTCGAGCATCAGCAGTCCATGCTCCATCACATGAATCTCGACCATGCTCAGCGCCGCGCCGGGATCGTAAGTCATCGTGTTCACGGCAAAATCGTAGGCGGCCCATCCGGCATCAGCGAGCACACCCGCAGCGCCTCATCGCCCATCAAGGCCACCGGCGCTACCGATTCCTCTGCCCACAACAACCTGCGGCGCATGCCTGATCGGCTTCCGCCTGATAGCGCTTCTCGATCACCGCCGCACGCGATTTCGTCTCGCGCCCGCACGGCATGCGCAGCTCCCTGCGGCAGATAGGCGAATCCGCCGGTCACAGCAGACACTGGTCTTGCCGCCCGCCGTCAGCTCCAGCTCGCCTTCAAGCACATAGATAAATCGCTGCGCCGGCGTCGGCCCCAGCGTGCCCCCCGCGCAAACTCCGCCGTCATCTGCGTAAACCGCGCGCCCAGCTGCGGCGCCGCATGAATCACAAACTCCACGCCAGCGGCGCCCGGCAGCGGCGTGCGGATGAACGTATCCGGCGTCTGCAGCAGGTGGTCCGACTTCAGGCTGCTTCGTGTTGCTCCCAGATGATGCAAAGTCGGCCTCGCGTCGGAATTCACTCCATCGTGTGGAATCCGATTTGCCGATTCTACAGCGGACTCCTGGTTCGCAGCGTCTGCTCAACTCTGCCGCCAGCCGCTCCAGGAATTTGCGCCCACTGCCAGAGCGCGCTTCGACATCTTCTTCGAGCACCGCTCTCCGCCGGATTGTGGCTGATGCCGCCCGGGCTGCGCAGAAACAGCATCGCCGTCGGGCACGCGGCCGGCCATCACCATCGCGTCGTGGCCCGCGCCGCTCGGCATCCGCTTTTCCGGCAGGCCCGCGGCTTTCATCGCGTCGGCAAGAAAAGCCGTCAGCCGCTCGTCCATCGCCACTGCCGGCTGATCCATCTGTCGCGTCGGTCGCAACTCAACGCCGCGCCGCGCCGCAATCGCCGTTGCCTTCTCAAGCAGCGTCTGCACAGCGCCGCGCGCGTTGCGTCGTGCATGTGCCGCACATCGAGCGACAGCCTCGCGTTGCCTGCAATCACGTTGCCCGCATTGGGCGTCACGGCAATCTTGCCCACCGTCGCCACCAGCCCCGCCGTCGCATGCGCGTGATCTTCGACGGCCGCAATCCACTCCGCCGCTGCGGCCAGCGCATCGCGGCGCAGATGCATCGGCGTTGTCCCAGCATGATTTGCGCTGCCAGCAAACTCAAGTATCAGCCGCGACTGCCCGACGATCCCTTCACCGCCGCCACGCTCAGATCCTCGGCCTCCAGCACCGGCCCCTGCTCGATGTGCATTTCGACAAAGCCGAGCACATCTCACTTGCGGAATCGCTCATCGCGCCGGATCAAGCCCAAAATCCCGGATCGCGTCTTCGAGCGTCGTTCCTCGCATCTTGCAACGAGCAGAGCGCCGGGTCGAATCGCCCTGCCACCGCGCGGCTGCCGAGAAATGGCACGCCGAACCGCACGCCCTCTTCCTCTGAAAACGCGATCACCTCAATGCGAAACGGCGTCCTCATCTCCTGCGCCACCTCTGCCCACTCCAGCGCCAGCGCCACGCCCAGCACGCCGTCATACGCGCCCGCATCCGGCACGGTATCGATGTGCGAGCCCAGAATCATTTAGGAACCGGCCTGCGCCTGCGGCCGCCACAGTCCGCGCAGATTTCCCGCCGCATCGAGTGCGCACTGCCATGCCCAGCGCTTCCATGCGCGTGCGCAGGTGGGCGTGCACGTCTGCACGGGCGGCGTAAGAAAGCGCCGCGTGATGCGTCCCGGCTCTTCGGTCATTGTGCCAGGTCGCGGCATTCCTCAATCGCCCGCGCGTGCGCGTCCCTCATGGGCGCACCAGCTCTCTGCCGCGCGGCTCGCCAATAAACTCCCTATCGCGAAAGATGCACTTACCGCGCAGCCACGTCTCTGCACGCCGCCCTGCAGCTCCGCGCCGAGATAGGGCGAGAGCTTGTGGCGAAATGGAGGTCTCCTTCCATTACCGTCCATTGCGCCTCCGGGATCGAAGACCGCAAAATCCGCGTCGGCGCCTGGCGCAAGCGCGCCTTTTCGCCTGCCAAGCCCGGCAAGCCGCGCAGGCCTCAGCGCCATCCACTCGCCAATCTGCTTCGAGCGCGCACCCCACGGCTCCTGCATCGCCGTCCACAGCACCGGCAACGCCAGGCCCAGGCTCGCGATGCCGCCCCATGCCTGGTCCCAGCGGCCTTCCTCGCGATGCTTCATCTCGGGCGGGCAAGGGGAGTGGTCCGTCGCCATGAAATCGATCACCCCCTCTTCCAGCGCGTGCCACAGCGCCTCGCGATTCGCCGCATCACGGATCGGCGGCGCACACTTGTACTCCGTCGCGCCATCTGCGATCTCTTCCGCCGCAAACCACAGATATTGCGTGCAGGTTTCCACCGTGATGGGTACGCCCCGCGCCGCGCGCAGCCTGCAGCATCGGCACCGCCTGCGCGCTCGCCAAATGCACAATGTGGATCGGCGTCGAGAATTCCTCGGCCAGCCCAATCAGCAGTGCGATCGCCTCAACTTCGGCCTCATCCGGCCGCGATGCAAGATAAGTGGCATACTTCCGCCAGTCTGCTCCAGCGCGTTGAGCGCCCGTGTCGCCGCATCCACCGGCCCGGCCACCTCGGCATGCGCCAGCAGCGGCAGTCCCGTCCCGCGCAGCTTCGCCAGCGCTAGCCGCAGATCGCCTTCATCCACCCACGCAAATCCGTCGATTCCCGAGTGAATCAGGAAGCACTTGAAGCCTGGTACGCCCGTTCGCAGCCAGCGGTGCAATTTCCTCGGCATTCCCCGCACCACGCCGCCCCATGCGGCCCAATCCACCCACGCTTTGCCCTGCGCAGCCGCGCGCTTCGCCTCGAGCGCGCCACCATCAATCGTCTCCGGCACGCAATTCAGCGGCATGTCCACCAGTGTCGTCACGCCGCCCGCCGCCGCCGCCCGCGTCGCCGTCCAAAAGCCCTCCCACTCCGTGCGGCCCGGCTCATTGATATGTACGTGCGAATCAACCAGCCCCGGCAGCAGCACAGCATCGCCAAAGTCGTGCAGCCTCGCGTCCCCCGGCACCGCACTCCATCCGCGCACACTCGCAATGCGGCCTTCCTCCACCATCACCGTCGCGGGCTCGCAGGCCCCGCTGCGTCAGCACCCGAGTTGATCGGAAGGCCTGTGCCATACTGTCTTTACGTTTCCTCTTCACGGAACAGGAAGAGCCAGATTCTGATGTCCAGCCTACCAAATCCAGAGTTTCTGCGGCGCGCCATCGCGCTCGCCACGGAGAACGTCATCGTCCGGCAAAGGCGGTCCCTTCGCTGCGGTTATTGTGCGCAGACGGCGAGATCGTCGGCGAAGGCGCCAACAGCGTCACAGCCACCAACGATCCCACCGCGCACGGCGAAGTGAACGCCATCCGCGCCGCTTGCAAGGCGCTGGGCACGTTCACGCTTGCCGGCTGCGAACTCTACACCAGCTGCGAGCCCTGCCCCATGTGCCTCGCGGCGTCGTACTGGGCGCGCCTCGACGCCATCTACTATGGATGCGGCGCAGCCGACGCCGCCCGCGCCGGCTTCGACGACGCCTTTCTCTACGACGAAGTTCCGCAAAGATCAGGCCGCACGCACGCTGCCCGCCACGCAGCTCCTCGGCAGACGAGGCCTGGGCCAGCTTTGCCGCGTGGCTCGCCTCGCCCAACAAGATCGAATACTGATTCCCGCATGCACGTCGGCATATCGTGACGAGCAATGCCCTTGCTCATCGCGCGCCCATGCTTTACCTTCAAAGTCCTACATCGTTCGACGGGGAGCTGACCCGCTATGCCGCGCATTGTGCGCTGTTCCATCATTCAGGCCTCCAACGCTCTGCCCGCCACCGAGCCGCTGGCAGCGCAGAAGGCAGGCCATGATCGAGAAGCACCTCGGCCTCATTCGCCAGGCCGCCGCCGCCGGCGCGCAGATCGTCTGCCTGCAGGAGATCTTCAACGGCCCCTACTTCTGCGCCGAGCAATCGATCAAATGGTACGACAGCACCGAGCGCGTGCCCGATGGACCCACCGTCACCCTGATGCAGGCCCTGGCAAAAGAACTCGGCATCGCCATGATCGTGCCGGTCTACGAAGTCGAGCAGGAAGGCATCTTCTACAACACCGCCGCCGTCATCGACAAAGACGGCACGTATCTCGGCAAATATCGCAAGACCCACATTCCGCACGTCGCGCCCGGCTTCTGGGAGAAGTTCTATTTCCGTCCCGGCAACCTCGGCTATCCGGTCTTCGATCTCGGATTCGCCAAAATCGGCGTCTATATCTGTTATGACCGCCATTTTCCCGAGGGCGCGCGCTGCCTCGGCCTCAACGGCGCGGAGATTGTCTTCAATCCCTCGGCAACCGTCGCCGGCCTCAGCGAATACCTTTGGAAGCTGGAGCAGCCCGCGCACGCAGCGGCCAACGGCTACTTCATTGCGGCCATCAATCGCGTCGGCACGGAGCCGCCGTGGAACATCGGCGAGTTTTATGGGTCGAGCTACTTCGCCAACCCCCGCGGCCAGATCATCGCTCAGGCTTCGCGCGACAAGGACGAAGTGCTCACCGCCGACCTCGACCTCGAGGAGATCGCCGAAGTCCGCCGCACCTGGCAATTTTTCCGTGACCGCCGGCCCGATCAATATGGGCCGCTCGTTGCATCCTGAGTTCGCTTTCTCCGATCTCATCACGCATCCGATGGCTGAGATGAAACGGGAACGAGCAATACGAAGGTTCGCATGAGTATCAACGACGCTACCGGACGATCCGCAGCTGCGTGCGCGCTTCAGCGAGCTCAAACCGCCCCTCTCGCGCGCAGGCCGCGCGCCATCGAGGCCAATCGCTGCCTCTATTGTTTTGACGCGCCCTGCACCGCCGCCTGCCCCACCCACATCGACGTCCCCGGCTTCATCAAGCGCATCGCCACCGGCAATCTGCGCGGCTCGGCGCTGCGCATTCTCGATGCCAACATTCTCGGCGGCAGTTGCGCACGGCCTGCCCGGTTGATGTGCTCTGCGAAGGCGCCTGCGTCATGCATCGCCAGGGCCGCCATCCCATCCGCATTGGGCAGTTGCAGCGCCACGCCATGGATGCTTTCCACGCCTCCGGCGAAACGCCTGTCACCGCTCCGCGCAGGCTCGCGCCATCGTGCATGTCGCCTGCATCGGCGCCGGCCCAGCTTCGCTCGCCTGCGCCGCGGAGCTTTGCCGCCAGGGCGCGCAGGCCACCATTCTTGAGCGCCGCCCACTGCCCGGCGGCCTGAACACCTACGGAGTTGCAGAATACAAATTGCGCGCCGCCGAAAGTCTGCGTGAGATCGAGATGATCCGCCGCATGGGCGTCGAATTTCGCTTCGGCGTGAGCATCGACTCGGCAGACGATCTCCGCGCGATCGAAGCCGAATTCGATTTCATCTTCCTCGGCGTCGGCCTTGGCGCCATGCAGCAGTTGAACGTCCCGGCGAAGAATCCGACGGCGTGATGAATGCTCTCGAGCTCATTGCCGCATACAAAACCGCGCGCATCCGCGAGCTTTCCGGCACAGTCGTTGTCGTCGGCGCGGGCAACACCGCCATCGACGCCGCCAACGCCGCCCGCCGCCTGGGCCGGAGACAGTCTATCTGCTCTATCGCCGCGGCGAAAGCGACATCGCGGCCTTCGACTTCGAATACGAGCACGCCAAGCAGGAGGGCGTGCAGTTCCTCTGGCGTCGCCAGCCCCTCGCCATCCAAAACCTCCGCGCACGGCCTGCTGCTTGAGACGGTGCAGGTGCCGGGAAGAAGGCCGCTCGCTCATTCCGGTTCCAGAGTCGCAATCCATCATCGCCTGCAACCTCATCGTTCCCGCCATCGGCCAGTCGCCCATCGCGCAGCTCATGCGCGACTTCCGCAATTCGAAGTGCAGCGATGGCCACATCGTCACCGACCGCGCCACCGGCCAGACCCGCAATCCGCGCTACTTTGCTGGCGGCGACTGCGCCAACGGAGGCCGCGAAGTGGTCGACGCCGTTGCCGACGGCAAACGCTCGGCTCTGGCGATGCTCAAAATCGCGGAGGCCGTCTATGCCTGACATTCGCGTGCGCGGATTCGCCGGCGGCATCAACTCGCCCAATCCCTTCTGGCTCGCCTCCGCGCCGCCCACCAACTGCGGCGAACAGATCATGCGCGCCTTCGATGCAGGCTGGGGCGGCGCCGTCTGGAAGACCATCGGCGAGCCCGTCACCAACGTTCAGCTCGCGCTACTCCGCCACCGACTGGCAGGGCACTGCGCATGATGGGCTTCAACAACATCGAGCTCATCAGCGACCGCAGCATTGAAGACAACCTGCGCGAGATGGCCGAAGTCAAAAAGCGCTATCCCCATCACGCCGTCATCGCGTCGCTTATGGTGGCGTCCAAGCGCGAGGCATGGCACGATATCGTCGCAGCGCACCGAAGATGCCGGCGCCGACGGCCTCGAGCTCAACTTCGGCTGCCCGCACGGCATGAGCGAGCGCGGCATGGGCTCGGCCGTCGGCCAGGTGCCCGAGTACGCGGAGATGATCACCGCGTGGGTCAAGGAGAAGGCGCGCACCCCGGTGCTCGTCAAGCTCACGCCCAACATCACCGACATCCGCGCCGTGGCCCGCGCGGCCAAGCGCGGCGGCGCCGACGGCCTCTCCGCCATCAACACCATCAACTCCATCACCGGCATCGATCTCGACACCTTCACGCCGCGCCCCAACGTCGACGGCAAAAGCTCCCACGGCGGCTACTGCGGCCCCGCGGTCAAGCCCATCGCGCTGAACATGGTGCAGCAGGTCATGGCCGATCCCGAGTCCGCGCTGCCGCTCTCCGGCATCGGCGGCATCGGCAACTGGCGCGACGCGGCGGAGTTCATCCTCCTCGGCTGCGGCACCGTGCAGGTCTGCACCGCCGCCATGCACTACGGCTATCGCATCGTCGAAGACATGGCCGAAGGCCTCGAAGGCTGGATGCGCGACCAAGGGCTTCAAGTCGATCGAGGACTTCCGCGGCCTCTCGCTGCCGCGCGTCACCGAGTGGAAGCACCTCAACCTCAACTACAAGATCGTCGCGCACATCGACGAGCAGAACTGCATCGGCTGCGACCTCTGCCACATCGCCTGCTGGGACGGCGCGCACCAGTGCATCCACCTCGACCGCGTCACCGGCCCCGTCGATGGACCAGTCGAGTTGCACCCGACGCCAGCCGCAGTTCGAAGCGCACAGCCGCACCTCCATCGCCGTCACGCCGGTCACGCGCAAGGAGCGCGCCGCAGCCGCCAGCGAGGCCCCTACCCCACGCCGCTCGCGCGCATTCCCCGCGTGGATGAAACCGAGTGCGTCGGCTGCAACCTCTGCTCGCTCGTCTGCCCCGTCGACGAGTGCATCACCATGGTCCAGGTCGAAACCGGTCTCGCGCCGGAAACCTGGGCCGAGCGCACGCGCGAAACATCTCCCGCAAGGGAACCAGCAGCGGCAGTAATAGAGGACGGCGAACGCATGGCATCTCTTCTGATCCAGCACGGTACCGTCGTTAACGCCGACTCCACTTCGCAGGCCGACGTTCTCATCGACGGCGCCGCGATCAAAGAAGTCCGCCGCGGCATCCCTGCCACCGCTGCCGATACCGTTGTCGACGCCACGGGCCTGCTGCTGCTGCCCGGCGGCATCGACGCGCATACGCATCTCGACATGCCCTTCGGGGGCACGACTTCGGCTGACGACTTCCTCACCGGCACGCGCGCCGCCGCAATCGGCGGCACCACCACCATCGTCGACTTCGCCATCCAGGCCCGCGGCACCAAGATGCGCACCGCGCTCGACACCTGGTGGAAGAAGGCCGAGGGCAAGGCCTGCATCGACTATGGCCTGCACATGATCGTCACCGATCTGCCCGACGCCGGCCTCGAAGACATGGACGACCTCGTCCGCGAAGGCGTGGCCAGCTTCAAGCTCTTCATGGCCTATCCCAACGTGCTCATGGTCGACGACGCCACCATCTTCAAAGCCATGCGCCAGACGGCGAAGAACGGCGCGCTCATCTGCATGCACGCCGAGAACGGCTCTGTGATCGATGTCATCGTGCAGCAGGCGCTGGCCGAGGGCAAAACCGCGCCGATCTATCACGCGCTCACCCGCCCCACGCGCGCCGAGGCTGAGGCCGTGCATCGCGCCATCGCCATGGCGGAGATGGCCGGCGTGCCCGTCTACATCGTGCATCTCTCCAGCGAAGACGCGCTCAATCAGGTCCGCGAAGCCCGCGACCGCGGCCTGCCCGCCTTTGCCGAGACCTGCCCGCAGTATCTGCTGCTCTCCATCGAAGACAACATGCAGGACAAAGGCTGGGAGGGCGCGAAGTACGTCTTCACGCCGCCGCTGCGCGAGAAGCGCAACCAGCCGAAGCTCTGGGACGGCCTGCGCAAGGACAATCTGCAGGTCGTCTCCACCGATCACTGCCCGTTTTGTTTTGAAGATCAGAAGGCCCTCGGCAAAGACGACTTCACCAAGATCCCCAACGGTGGCCCCGGCATTGAAAACCGCCTGCAGCTTCTGCATCATCACGGCGTCGGCCAGGGCAATCTTACGTCTCAACCGCTTCGTCGAGCTCGTCTCCACCGCGCCCGCGCGCATCTTCGGCATGTATCCCAAGAAGGGCGTGCTCGCCCCCGGCAGCGACGCCGACATCGTGCTCTGGGATCCCGTCGCCGAGCACACCATCAGCGCCGCAACGCACCACATGCGCGTCGACTACTCCATGTTCGAGGGCTTCCACGTGAGCGGCAATGCCCGCGATGTCTACTCGCGCGGCGAGCTCATCGTGCAAAAGGGCGAGTTCATCGGCAAACCCGGCCGCGGCCAGTATCTGCGCCGCGAAGCCCGCGGCGGCGCGTGGAAGTGATGCGAAGCCCGCCAATATGTGCGTTAGATAGTGCAGTCTCGATCTAGAGCGATTATCTTGAGCACCGAAGTGAAAGCGAATATCGTGTGGATCTCCGGATTGATTGCCTCAATGGCATACTTCGCGTTTCCACGAAACATCGACCCAAATCAGCATCTTCAGTATTTCTCTTGGGCACGTTTCCTGATCGTCGGTGCGATCTACACAGTCGTTGTGTTTTGGTTCGGGAAGAGGAATGCTATGGAAGCGGCAGGTTTTGCTGGTACACACAATGTTCCTAGCTGCTCTCCTGAGCAGTTTTCAAATCTGCACTTACATAATTCCGAGTCTGCCATTCTGGGTGACGGATACTTCCATTGGAGGACGCGGAGCCAGGACATCATTTATCGAGATGGTGTTATATTTCGGCGCTTTCGGAATGGCTTTCCTTGAACGTTGGTGGCTATACAGAGAAGGCGAAAAGATAATCACTTCTGCGGAGAATGATTAGGTTCCTTATCGCGTTCTCATCGCTTCTGCGGTATACCGGTAAACACCCGGAGGCCCTTTGAGCGTCGCCGATCCAACACTCTCCAATCAGGACCTGCGCCCCACTACGCCCGCGCAGCGCACCTGGACGACGTACAACTACATCGCGCTCTGGTTCTCCATGTCGATGGAGATCACGACGTATCAGCTTGCCTCCTCGCTCATTGCCCAGGGCATGGACTGGAAGCAGGCCCTCGGCACCGTGCTGCTCGGCAACTTGATCGTGCTCGTTCCCATGCTGTTGAACGCCCACGCCGGGGCCAAGTATGGCATTCCGTTTCCGGTCTTTATTCGTGCGCCCTTCGGCGTGCGCGGAGCCAACCTTCCCGCGCTGCTGCGCGCCATCGTTGCCTGCGGATGGTTCGGCATCCAGTCCTGGATCGGTGGCACCGCGATCCACGCCATGCTCGCTGTCATCTGGCCGGCCTTCGCCGCTCAGCCCGGCGTCTTGTGGGCCTGCTTTCTCGGCTTCTGGCTGCTCAACATGGCTGTGGTCTGGCGCGGGGTCGAATCGATCCGCCACCTGCAAGCCTTCGGAGCGCCCTTCATGTTCGTGATGGCTGCGGCCCTGCTGATCTGGGTGCGGATCAAGGCCGGCAGCTTCGGTGAAATGCTTTCGACGCCCAGCCGTTTCCACTCGACGAGCGCATTCCTCGCTGTCTTCTTCCCCTCGCTCACCGCAATGGTCGGCTACTGGGCGACGCTCGCGCTCAACATTCCGGACTTCACTCGCTACTCAAAATCGCAAAACGCGCAGGCGGTTGGACAAGCGTTTGGCCTGCCCGTCGCCATGACGCTCTACACCTTCGTCGGCATCTCCGTCACATCGGCCTCGGCCGTGCTCTTCGGCCACCCCATCTGGAACCCCATCGAGCTGATCGGCGCATTTCACCAGCCAGTAGTGGCGTTCATCGCGTTGATTGCGATCCTGATTGCCACGCTCAACGTCAACATCGGGGCCAACGTGGTCTCGCCGTCGAATGATTTTTCGAATCTTTATCCACGCCTCATCAGTTTCCGTACCGGCGGACTGATCACGGGCTTCCTCGGACTCGCCATGTGCCCGTGGAAGCTGCTGGCCACGCCTGACGCTTATATCTTCGGCTGGCTCGTCGGCTATTCCGGACTCCTCGGTCCGGTTGCCGGCATCATGGTCTCCGACTACTTCCTCATCCGCAAAACCGAGCTCGATGTGAGCTCGCTCTACCACCGCGACGGCGCTTACTCTTACACCAAAGGCATCAATCCGCGCGCGATCATCGCGCTCGTGCTCGGCGTCGTCATCGCCCTGGTCGGCCTCTTCATCAAGCCGCTGCACTTCCTCTATGACTACGCCTGGTTCGTGGGATTCTTCACCGCAGGCATCCTCTACGTCGCGCTGATGCGGCTTTCCGCGCCTGCGCCGTCAGCTGTGCTTGAATCCAGGACGGTTGAGCGCGAAGCTCTCTAGATCATGCGGTGCGAAATTCTTCGCAAACCCATCTGTGGAATTCAGGCACCGGCGGCGAATCTCTGATTACCATCCGGGGATGCCGGGAGGGGGGAGGGGGGTAGCTGAGGGAGGGGGGTAGGGGGTACCCCACCGTCGCGCCGGGTCCGCTTTTCTGGATCTGTGCGTTTCCGAAGCTTGCAAATTCGTCATCACGGTTTATGGCCTGTCTGCAGTGTGTGCGGTTTCGCGAATTAATCGGCAACGGCTCTGGAATTTATACTGCCCGTCATGATCTCGGTCCGAATTGCATTTCTCGCGGCGTTTGCAGCCGGTGCCGTGGGTGTTTGTGTGGCTGCGCAATCTGTAGGCGCGTGGCAGATGCAGGACTCCGGCACCACGGCGGGCCTGCGCGGCATTCACTCGGTGAATGGAACGATTGCATGGTCCAGCGGAACGGGCGGCACGGTGTTACGCACCCTCGACGGCGGCGTGCATTGGCAGAGATGCGCGACTCCCGATGCGGAAAAAGACGGAGCAACACTCGACTTCCGCGGCGTGCAGGCCTGGGACGCGATGACAGCAATCGTGATGGCCTCTGGGTCCGGCGACAAATCGCGGCTCTACAAAACGACAGATGGATGCAAAACGTGGAAGCTGGTGTTCACGAATCCCGATAAGGATGGGTTTTGGGATGCGGTGCAGATGTGGACGCCAACAGACGGCTTTCTTGCGGGCGATCCGATAGACGGCCATCTTTATTTTGCCGAGGCCGTTCGGTATTTGGGGCAAGCCGTTAACGGCGGCTTCTTCGACGAAGGACACCTCTTCAAGATCAAGGGCAAAGGGGAAGCGGCCTTTGCCGCAAGCAACTCCAGCATTGTTCTTGGTCCGTTCAATGAAAGAGATGGAATGGCGCGTGAGGTGTGGTTTGCAACCGGAGGAGCTAATGGCTCGCGCGTCATCCATTTTCAGCATTTCAGCGGTGGCGAGCCCGAGCGATTGGCAGTTACATCTGTCGATCTTCCCATGTTTCCTGAACGCCAAAGTGGAGGGATATTCGCCGTCGGCTTCCGAGATGCGCATAGGCCTGACACAGAAATTCTCTTTCGAGGTGGTGGAGGTACTAGTCGCCCCAATTGGGATTTGGTTGCCGTCGGCGGCGACTACACCAAGCCGAATGACTCCACGGGCACCGCTGCTTTCTCCACCGACGGCGGCCGAACATGGACCGCTTCCACCACCCCACCCCACGGTTACCGCTCCACGGTGCAGTGGTCTGAGCCGCTTAAGCTCTGGATCACTGCCGGCACCAACGGCTCCGACATCTCCCGCGACGACGGGAAGACCTGGCAGCCGCTCGACAACGGCAACTGGAACGCTCTTTCGCTTCCTTTCGTTGTCGGACCCAACGGTCGCATAGCCCGGCTTGCGCCAGCCGCTAGCCGCTAGCTTCTAGCTCCTAGCCTGCAGCCGCCGGTCCCTCCGTCCCCAGCCCTACGTCCCTAGTCCCTTCATTCCAGTCCTATCTCCCTCGTTCCGCATCACATACCTTTAGTGCTGTCCCAACTGCGGAAATTACACGCATTCAGGTAAAATGGGAGCTAACCGGATGAATCAAACCCTTTCAGCGGCAGCCAGCCAGGCTTCCCGCGCAGCGCGGGAAACGGGGTTGCGAGCGCCTGTAATCCGGGTTGAGAACCTTGAAAAAACCTACAAGACGGCACGCGGCTCGCTTACCCTCTTCCGGGGTCTCGATCTCGATGTTTTTCCGGGAGAGCTCGTTGCCATCGTAGGCCAGTCTGGCGCGGGTAAGAGCACGCTTTTGCACATCCTTGGTGCTCTTGATTCTCCTACGGCTGGAACAGTACACTGCGCCTCAATCAACGTAGCAAGTCTTACCCAGCGGCAGGCAGCAGCCTTTCGCAACCGCGAGATCGGCTATGTATGGCAGTTTCACTATCTTCTGCCGGAGTTTACGGCGCTCGAAAACGTGGCTATGCCTTTGCTGGCGCGCGGCGAAACCAAACGCGTCGCGCTAACTGAGGCATCTAATTGGCTAAGGGAGGTTGGGCTGGAGGATCGCAGCGAGCATAGGCCCGGTGAGCTTTCGGGCGGCGAGCAGCAGCGCATCGCGCTGGCCCGCGCCTTGGTCGGTAATCCCCGAGTGCTGCTGGCTGACGAGCCAACCGGCGATTTGGATGAAGTTACCTCGGCCCGTGTTTTCGAATTGCTTGAGCGCCTGCATCTTTCTCACGGTCTCACTTCGATTTTGGTAACGCACAACCTTGATTTGGCCGCGCGATGTACGCGGACTCTGCGCCTGGAGAGCGGGCGTCTCGTCCCCATGGGGCAACCACCTCTGGCGGCGGTAACTCCCGCAACTGCTGTATGAATGTGCACCGTTTGGTGCGTTTTTGAGTCTCTAACAGGTAAGCGGTGCTGGAACCGGAAACAAACACCCGGAGCCACACCGGAGAGGTCAGGATGGGAGTTAGCCGGCAGCAACAAACCGGTTGACATCACGGACGAGAACAAAGTCCACAACCATCCAAAAGAGCTGTTCGGAGGGGAAGGGTATTTTCCACGGCAACCCTCCGGCGGTGATTTTTACAAATGGGGCGCGAGCGGGTTGAGCTGAAGCCGGAGAATCCACCGGACAGCTACTCCTTACCGATAGCCTGCTGTCAGGGAGAACACAATGTTCGAACGCTATACGGAGAAGGCACGGCGCGTGATCTTCTTCGCGCGGTATGAGGCCAGCCAGTTTGGTTCGCCCTATATCGAGACTGAGCATCTGTTGCTCGGCCTTTTGCGCGAAGACAAGGCCTTAACCAACCGTTTTCTGCGCTCGCACGCCTCGGTGGAGTCCATCCGCAAGCAAATTGAGGCGCACACCACAATCCGCGAAAAGGTTTCAACCAGCGTCGATCTTCCGCTCTCCAATGAGTGCAAGCGCGTGTTGGCATATGCCGCTGAAGAGGCTGAGCGTCTCGGCCACAAGCACATCGGTACTGAACACCTGCTCCTCGGCCTGCTGCGTGAAGAGAAGTGCTTCGCTTCGGAGATTCTGCAGGAGCGCGGCCTCAAGCTTGCGCAGATTCGCGATGAGCTTGCCCGCGTCACCCAGGAGAAAGCGCCGCAGCAGCAACGGCAGCGCGAGTCCAGCCTGCTTGCCGAGTTCAGCCGCGACCTTACGCAGGCCGCGATGGATGGCCAGCTTGATCCGCTCGTAGGCCGCGACGGCGAACTCGAGCGCGTCATTCAAATCCTCTGCCGCCGCACCAAAAACAATCCGGTCCTCATCGGTGAGCCCGGCGTCGGTAAGACGGCGATCGTCGAAGGCCTTGCCCAGCGCATCGCCGACGGCGAAGTGCCAAGCTTCCTCGCCGACAAGCGTGTTCTCGCGCTCGATCTTTCGCTGATCGTCGCAGGCACCAAGTACCGCGGCCAGTTTGAAGAGCGGCTCAAAACCATCATGAAAGAACTGATGGAGAATCAGAACTCCATCATCTTCATCGATGAGCTGCATACCCTCGTCGGAGCCGGATCGGCAGAAGGTTCGCTCGACGCGGCCAACATTCTCAAGCCGGCGCTCTCGCGCGGCGAGATTCAGTGCATCGGCGCAACCACTCCGGCCGAGTATCGGAAGTCGATCGAGAAGGACCGTTCGCTTGAGCGGCGCTTCCAGGCCGTCAAGGTTCCGCCGCCCAACGAGGCCGATGCCATCAAGATCATCAACGGCATCAAGGACCGCTACGAGAAATTCCACGCGGTGAGCTATACGGATGCGGCTATCGAGTTCGCCGTCTCGCACTCCAACCGCTATATCCCGGATCGCTTCCTGCCCGACAAGGCAATCGACCTCATCGACGAGGCCGGCGCGCGCGTCAAGCTGCGTCAGACCTCGCTGCCTGAGGAGATTACCGAGGTCCAGAAGCGCATCAAGTTCATCGTGCACCGTATGGACTCGGCCATCGCGAACCACGAGTTCGAGAAGGCTCGCTTCTACTCCGACGAGGAACGCAAGGAACGCGAGAATCTTCGCGCGCTGCGCGACAAGTACCACCTCGATGACTCCGCCGCCGGCATCGTTGGCCGCGAAGACATCGAAGACGTCGTCAGCCGCTGGACCGGTGTTCCCGTTACCAGCATCAAGGAAGAAGAAACGCAGAAGCTGCTTCGCGTCGAAGAAGAACTGCACAAGCGCGTCATCTCGCAGGACAGGGCTATCAGCGCTCTTGCCCGCGCGATCCGCCGCTCGCGTGCGGGTCTCAAGTCGCCGCACAGACCGATCGGCAGCTTCCTCTTCCTCGGACCTACTGGCGTCGGCAAAACGGAGATGGCGCGCACCCTGGCCCAGTTCCTCTTCGGGTCAGACAAGGCGCTCATCCGCTTCGATATGTCGGAGTTCATGGAGAAGCACTCGGTCTCGAAGCTGATTGGTTCGCCTCCGGGATACGTGGGCTACGAGGAGGGTGGTCAACTTACCGAACGCGTCAAGCGCTCGCCTTACTCCGTTGTCCTGCTCGACGAAATCGAGAAGGCGCACCCTGATGTCTTCAACCTGCTGCTGCAGGTCTTTGAAGATGGCCAATTGACCGACGGCCTCGGCAATACCGTCGACTTCAAGAACACCATCCTCATCATGACGTCGAATATCGGCGCCCGCCACCTGCAGAAGAAGCAGGGGCTCGGCTTCCAGAGCGACCGCGAAGACCTGGTCACGGAAAAGGTTGAAGAGCTGGTGAA
Source organism: uncultured Acidobacteriaceae bacterium (assembly GCA_963832465.1). Lineage (GTDB taxonomy): Bacteria > Acidobacteriota > Terriglobia > Terriglobales > Acidobacteriaceae > Telmatobacter. The sequence continues at coordinate 968,522 of CAWHUJ010000004.1, read as the reverse complement.
GAACGAGGTGAAGAAAACCTTCAACCCCGAGTTCCTCAACCGTCTCGACGAAATCATCCTCTTCCAGTCGCTGTCGGATGGCGACCTGATCCAGATCGTCGAACTGCTCGTGCAGCAGCTCAACGCCAACCTGGCGCAGAAGGCTATCACCATCTCGGTCACCGAAGAAGCCAAGCGGTGGATTCTCGAGAAGACCCTCGTCGATCGCAGCTACGGCGCGCGTCCTCTGCGTCGCGCTCTGCAGCGCTACGTCGAAGATCCGCTCTCCGAAGCTCTCATCGCCGGGCAGATCACGGCGCGGCCGGCCTTCCTCGAGGTCTACCTCGACCAGAACCAGCTCTTCTACCGGCCTGTCAGCGCAGACGATGGCGGCAGCGAAGAAAAAGCCGCCGGCGTCCTGCTCTTCAGCAACTGACCGAAACTAGAAACACGGCAAAAAGCCCCCGGTTCGCCGGGGGCTTTTTCGTGCCTATTCCATGGGGCTGGCCAATTCAGTCCCCTATGTGGCATGCTGGCCAGACCCCGAGTAGACCAAGCGCAAGAAGTAGTATCTTCAGTCGGACCCCCCTTCACTAAGGGGAAGTCATCGACACGGTCTTCAATGAGGCGAATCTCGGCATGGGAATCCGGTATTTGGATAGATGGAACAGGAGAACACATGGGGGAATTCCAGTGAAATACCCTCTGTTGGCCAAGGTTGGCGGCACGGTTTTGCGTTTCCTTTACGACGCGGCGACCCATCCTGCATTCGCTGTCGTCCTCGCCCTTTTGCTCGTAGGCTTTGTCATTTCCGGTGCAGTAACAATAGTCGTGTCAGTTTCGGTCTACGGTGCTTGGCTAATAGCTGTTCTTTGGCTGGCACACTCTGAGACTGTGAAACGGATAAACATCTTGCCGCGGTTCATTCTAGTATTCGGCTTTGCAGCCTTGGCCGCGTTCGCCGCTAATCGCTATGTCAATTGGTGCTTGTTAAATTACACAGCAAATCAGCCGAAGGTAGTGCAATCCGATTCGCGAACGAATAACGATCAGCTACTGGGTCGAATGCGGGAACTATTCAAAAAGGAGATCCACTCCGATTCCAACCCACCTGTGTCGGCCCCCTCACTCCGCGCCCGTACTTCTGCGAAGGACGACCCCGTCGATTTGCCAGCTTTGAAGATGACTAACAACGAGCTTCGTGGCGAGGTGATAGCGGTAACTGAACCCTTGCGCGCAAAGGCAATGTCGTACTACGGTTCCTATCGTCAATTGGAAGGAGAGGCCATGTCGGGCCATTCTACATACGATCGAGAGGCAGATCTATTAAACCGATTCGCAGGAGATGATGAGAATAAAGTCCTATGCGCGAGAGCCAATTATCTAAGAGATCTCGTGTCGGTGCGACTGGGCATTAAGGTTGAAAATGGAAAGCGCTTTGAGGTTGATGATCCTGTAGGACTGTTGCACCAATGCGAGAACCTAAATGACCTAGTCATGAAACTTCCTCTGGCTTAAACGACTGGCGGTCGGCGGCCCACGAGAAGCTATGAGCACCCATGTTGTACGCTGAAGTTATCCCACCCATTGCCAAACCACCTGCTCGCGGTGCGGCCCGAGAGAGAGATGACCAGAAGAGAGATGAAAGGGCGCGCCTGCGTTCTTGCCCTTGCCGCCTTCACCGGCCTTTCCGTCTTTGCGCAACAGCCCGCGCAAAATCTGCCCGCCGACGAACTCACACCCAACTTCAAGGCGCCAGCCGTCGATGCCGACTACGTCAAGCGCGTTGAGATGATTCCGATGCGCGATGGCGTCAAGCTCTACACCGTCATCGTCATCCCTAAAGGCGCAAAGGATGCGCCGATCGTGCTCACGCGGACTCCGTACAACGCCGCATCGCGCGCCGCGCGCTCCAACAGCCCGCGCATGATCGAGGCGCTGCCTCTCAGTGACGAAGACTTCGTCCGCGCCGGCTACATCCGCGTCTATCAGGATGTTCGCGGCAAATACGGCTCCGAAGGCGCGTACATCATGACGCCGCCGCCTGTCGATTCGGGCTACAATCCCACGCAGCCGACGACACAACCGACGCATACGACACCATCGACTGGCTGGTGAAAAACATGCACGAATCCAACGGCCGCGTCGGCATGATCGGCTCCAGCTACGAGGGCTTCACCGTCGTCATGGCCCTGCTCAATCCGCATCCCGCGCTTAAAGTGGCCGCGCCCGAAAGCCCCATGGTCGATGGCTGGATGGGCGACGACTGGTTCCACTACGGCGCATTCCGCCAGCCGAACTTCGACTACTTCCTCGGTCAGACCAGCAACCGTGGCGCCGGTGTTCCCGGTGCCCCACGCGAACCGCGACGACTACACGGCTTTGCTCGACGGCGGCTCCGCAGACGCGTTCGCCCAGTCCGCTCGGCATGGAGCAACTGCCCGGCTGGAAGGTCATCGTCGATCATCCCGCCTATGACGGCTTCTGGCAGAGCCAGGCTCTCGACAAGCTGATCGCGAAGCAGCCGCTGTCCGTTCCCACCATGTGGGAGCAAGGCCTCTGGGATCAGGAAGACATGTGGGGCGCCATCACTGCTATCGCGCGCTGAAGGCAATCGGCACGCCCGACTCGATGAACCACCTGGTCATGGGCCCCTGGTTCCACAGCCAGGTCAACCGCGAAGGCCGCTCCATCGGCGCGCTGACCTGGGCAACCGATACCACAGAGCAATGGCGGCGCGATGTGCTGCTGCCATTCTTCAACCAATATCTGAAGCCCGGCTCACCAGTGGCTGACACACCCAGCCCGTCCGATCTACGACACGGGCGCCGACCGCTGGGATCACTACGACGTCTTTCCCGAGAGCTGTGAGCAGGGTTGCCCCGTCACGTCGCAAGCCGCTCTATCTTGCAGACGGCGGCAGCTTATCCTTCGATGCTCCCACCGCGGCGGGGGCAAAGTTTGATGAGTACGTCTCCGACCCCGCAAATCCAGTGCCTTACCGTCCTCGTCCCGTCGTCGCGGCGATCACGCCGGCTGGGCACCTGGCTCGTCACCGATCAGCGCTTCGTTGATGGCCGACCCGACGTGCTTACCTATGTATCCGACCCGCTCAACACGCCCATGAAGCTTTCCGGCGAACCCATGGTGCACCTGCCGCCTCCACCAGCGGCACCGATTCGGACTGGGTGGTCAAAATTGATCGACGTGCAGCCCGAAAGCGCTGTGTCCCCCCACAGGAGATGAGCGGCTACGAACTGCCCCATTGCCATCGATATCTTCCGCGGCCGCTACCGCACAAGCTTCGAGCATCCCCAGGCCATCGAGGCAAACACGCCTTTGCCATACGTCTTCGCGCTGCCCATGGTCAACCACAGCTTCCAACCCGGCCATCGCATCATGGTGCAGGTGCAGTCAACGCTCTTCCCGCTCTACGACCGCAATCCGCAGCGCTTCGTGCCCAATATCTTTACCGCTCAGCCTTCGGACTATCAGAAGGCGACGCAACGCATCTGGCACACGCCCGACCACGCCAGCTTCATCAGTCTTCCCGTAGTGCCGGCAGAAACGAACTGATCCCAGGCTGATTCCGGATCGCCGCTCCTTATTCCGGTTGCCCCATCCTTGTCGCAGCCTCATCGCGACAGGATGGGGATCCGAACAGACCAGTGTTTTTCTCACGACTCTTTGCGTTCCGGCTTACCCTGCTCTTCGCTGTAGCGCTCGAGGCGATCTTCGCGGTCTTTCTGTTTCTCCGGCTCGCGTCGCCACTCCTGGTCGCGCCACTCGCGTTCCAGGCGCTCTTCTTTGCCGTCGGCCATCGCAAAACTCCTGCCTTAAGTCTATGCGCCTTGCTGCGGCATCGTGATCACGACGCGCGGCTTGCCAGGCAGCTTCCACGCCGCTTCAATCTCGGCCAGAGGCATTATCTTCGTGGCAATCTGTAGCTTCGCCGGTATTGCCGCCTCAAAAACACGATGGATTGACCCCATCAGCTTCACCATCGGAACACTCTTCAGGCCGCTTCCCATCAGCTCAATCGCCGAGGAGCGCAGCGCCGCCCCCGGCAGGGCAATCGTCTCTTCGCCGCTCGCGCCTCCCACATGAACAAAGCGTACCGGCGTAGCGTTTTCCGCAGCCTTGGCAATCGCCACGATGATCGTCTCCGCGCTCCTGCCCCACAGGTAATCCAGCACAACATTCACGCCGTGTGCGAATTCTGCTTTGAGTGCCTCCTCATAGGCGTCGGCTCCCTGCCGGTCGAGCTCCGCCGCAAAGGAAATCACCACATCCGCGCCGAGCGAACGCGCTTCCTCCAATTCAGCCTTGTTGCGGCCCGTGGCAATCACCTTGCCGGCGCCAAGATATTTAGCCAGCTGCACCGCCATCGTGCCTGCGGAACCTGTAGCGCCATTCACCAGCACTGTCTCGCCGCTCTCCAGGTGTGCCCGCTCCACCAGAGCAGCCATTGCTGACATGCCCGGATTCGCGATCGCCGCTGCGGTAACGTCGTCCAGCGCTTCCGGCACCGCGATGCACCGCCTCGCGTCTATAAGGCATTTTTCAGCGAGCGCGCCGAAGGGTGGCTCCGGCAGCGCGAAGTAGACGCGCTTCCCATCCGCCGTGCGTCCAATGCCATCCACACCGGCCACAGCGGGAAAGGCGTTTCCAGAGCTGTAGTGCCGCCCCGATGAACGTGCCTTGCTCAGAGGGCTAAGTGCAGATGCGCTCACGGTGATCACTGCGAGACCTTCCGCGGCCACCGGCTCTTTGAACTCCGCCAGTACCGGCCCTTCGCCTGCCGCTTTAACCACTGCTGCATGCATCCTTGATTCTCCTTGCTTCTTCGAAATGCGTCCCGTTTTTTCGATGCTGCATCCGGGTCCGCCGACGCGCTCTTATTGACCACCGAGGCGCTACCCGCTCCCTTGCCCGCTCCAAATGCCGTAGCATGGGTGGAACACATTGTGCAGCCCCCGCGAGGTGCAACATGAGCGATATTCTCACTGGTCCTGAGCTGACAGCCGAGCAGATTTCCAAACTTACGCGCGAAACCAACTATGGCACCTGGCGCTTTCAGAAAACCTGGAAGCCGCTCTTCGTCGCCGATGCTGAGGGCTGCTGGTTTACGGACGGCGCAGGCAAGCGCTACCTCGATTTCAGCTCGCAGTTGATGTGCGTGAACCTGGGCCACAAAAATCCGCGGGTGATTGAGTCCATTGCCGAGCAGGCGCGTGAGCTGGCTTTTGTAGGCCCGGTCTATGCGACGACGGCGCGCGCGCGGTTGAGCGCGAAGCTGCTGGAAGTGCTGCCAGAGGGACTCGACAAATTCTTCTTCGCGACCAGCGGGACGGAGGCCAACGAAGCGGCGTTCAAAATTGCGCGCATGGTGACGGGCAAGAACAAGATCATCTCGCGCTACCGGTCGTATCACGGATCGACGCTGGGATCGATTGCGGCGACGGGCGATCCGCGGCGCTGGGCGATGGAGCCGGCGGGCAAAGGTCGCCAGCGTGGTCTTTGCGCCGGAGACGAACTGCTACGACTGTCCGATCAAGCACACCTATCCGACCTGCAACGTGGCGTGTGTCGACTATATCGAGCACATGATCCACAACGAGAGCGACGTTGCCGCGATCATCGTGGAGACGGTGGTGGGCACCAATGGCGTGCTGATTCCGCCGCCCGAGTACTTCCCTCGCCTGCGCGAAATCTGCGACCGGCACGGCGTGCTGATGATTGCCGACGAAGTGATGGCGGGATGGGGACGCACAGGCAAGTGGTTCGCGATCGACCACTGGAATGTGAAGCCGGACATTCTTGTGACCGCGAAGGGGATCACGTCAGCCTATGTGCCGCTGGGGCTGTGCGCGACCACGAAGAAGATTGCCGACTATTTTGAAGATCACTACTTCTCGCATGGGCACACGTATGAGGCGCATCCGCATTACGCTGGGGCCGGCGGTGGCGACGATCGAAGAGATGCAGCGCCTAAAGCTGGTGGAGCGTGCAGCGGAACTGGAGCCCTATGTGCGCGAGAAGCTGGAAGCGCTGAAAGAGAAGCACATTCCGATTGGCGACGTGCGCGGGATGGGGCTGTTCTTTGCGGTTGAGCTGGTGAAGAATCGCACGACCAAGGAGCCTTTCAACACCATGCGCGACAAGGTGGAAGGCAAGCCGATGGTGGTGGAGCAGATTGCGGCAAAGATGATGGCGGACGGCGTTGCGCAGCAGGCGTGGGTCAGCCATTTTGTGATTGCGCCGCCGCTGATTGTGACCAAGGAAGAAATCGATTTCGGCATCGACGCCCTCGACCGCCACCTCGTCATCGCCGATGAGCTCGTGAAGTAGTCACCGCGTTGTTGCACGGCGCGATCATGCACGAGTTGCCCCACCCTTCTTCGCGCACTCTGCGAAGAGGGTGGGCAGGCCTCAGTCAAACACCACCGTCTTGTTCCCATAGCAGAGAATCCTGCGGTCGAGATGCCACCGCACCGCACGCGAGAGCACGAGCCGTTCGAGATCGCGGCCCCGTGCCACCAGGTCTTCCACCTGGTCGCGGTGTGAAATGCGCGCTACATCCTGCTCGATAATCGGTCCATCATCGAGCACCGATGTTACATAATGGCTCGTTGCCCCGATTAGCTTCACGCCGCGCGCGTGCGCCGCATGGTAGGGCTTTGCTCCGGTGAATGCCGGCAGAAACGAGTGATGCACGTTGATGATCGCAGCCGGATAACGAAGCAACAAACTCCGGCGACAAAATCTGCATGTAGCGCGCCAGCACTACCAGCTCCACGTCATGTTCTTGACGAGCGGTTCTGCCGCGCTTCCGCCTCAGCCCTCGTCGCTGCCGATACGGCACATGCTCGAACGGAATCCCGTAAAACGCCGCCAGCTTCTCCACCTCACGGTGATTCGACATAATCACCGGAATCTCGCATTCGAGCTCCCCCGTATGCCAGCGATGCAGCAGGTCCGCCATGCAGTGCAGATACTGCGAGCAGAAAAGCGCAACACGCGGCTTGCCACACTCCCGCGTAAAGCTGCCAGCGCATCGCCAGTTCCTCCGCCAACGGCGCAAACTCCCGCTTGAATCCTTCCAGATCGAAGATCTCTCCGGAGTGGCTCTTTCCCGCCTCGCTCGAGCTCGTGTCCTGAGCGCTGCCCTCGGCAAGGGACCACTCCACGCGCATGAAGAAGAGGCCCTGCTCATGATCTTCGTGCTGATCCGCGTGCAGGATATTGGCGCCACGCTTGTAGAGCATTCCGGCGACGCGGGCCACCAGCCCTTTGCGATCGGGGCAATCGATAAGTAGAACGGCGGTCTTTTCCATGATCTTCTTTCAGCTTAAGTCATCGCACGTTGCAAACAAAAAATACCGGGACAAGAAACTGTCCCGGCGAGAAAGTGCAATGAATGAACGATGGTCAAGGTCAAGATCAGGTCAAGCTCAATTCCTCAGGCGGCATGCCGCGCCGTGCCCGGCGCAGTCGTATCCAGTTGCTTGCGCAGGTCATCGGCAAGGCCAGCCACAAGCCGCAGCTTGTCTGCCACGGGTTCGGGCAAGCCGGCGCCAGCCAGCGCCAGTTGCGAGTGCAACAGCAGACCCGCAATCGCCGTTTTCATTTCTGTTTCCAGCGCCGAAGCTGCAGCCCTGCGCGCCAGTGCCTGCTCGCGCTCGCGCCGTTGCAGGCCCGCGCGAATCTCGCGCACCAGCCGCGCCGCCCCGGCCAGCGCAAAGTTGATCTGCAATGGAATCGCAAGCCCTGCACGTTCCCATATCGCCTCAGCCGCAGCGGGATCACACTCGGCCAGCGTCTCGTCCACCACAATCACGGCAAATTCACGCTTGCGCATCGCAGCGAGCGCCGTCTTGCGTCCTTCCGCCACTTCCACAGGCATGCCCAGTTGCTTCTCCACTACGGCCGCGCAGTTCCGCGCTCCTTCAATTCCCGTCACAATCAAAATGCTCATCAATCATCTCCCGGTCTTCCTGGCTAACAGGGTTCAGTGGTCGAAGGGCGCCGATTACTCAGGCTGCATCGGGTCGTCGATGCCATATTCCTTCAGCTTGCGATAGAGCGTAGTCTTGCCGATGCCCAGCAGCTTCGCCGCCTGCAGTTTGTCGCCGTTCAGCGCTCGGATCGCGTCCAGAATCGCCTCCGCTCCAGGTCCGCCAGCGTCTCACCGCCGGCAGCGTTCCCTCCGCACCCGCGCCCCTTCTGCGGGCATCCAGCGCCGCCGCGCGCTGCGAGGCCCCTGCTGCTGCAGTTGCGTGGGCAGGTCGCCCAGTTCCAGCACCGGCCCTGAAGACAGCGCGCACGCCCGCTCCACCGCATGCTCCAGCTCGCGCACATTCCCCGGCCAGTCATAGCGCATCATTGCCCGCAAGGCTTCGTCGCTCAGCGTAAATTTGGTGCCCAGCTCGCGGCTTCTGTGTCCAGAAAATGCGCCGCCAGCAGCGGAATGTCTTCCCGCCGGTCGCGCAGCGGCGGCAGCCGCAGGTTCACCACGTTCAGCCGGTAGAAAAGGTCTTTCCTGAACGTGCCTTTCTCCACCATCAGCGCCAGGTCGCGATTGGTCGCCGCCACAATCCTTGCCCTGATCGGCACACGATGCGTCGCACCCACCGGCCGCACTTCTTTCTCCTGCAGCGCCCGCAGCAGCTTCGCCTGCATGTCGAGTGTCAGCTCGCCAATCTCATCCAGAAACACCGTCCCGCCCTCTGCCGAAACCAGCAGCCCATCCTTGGCGCGCATCGCCCCGGTAAACGCGCCCTTCACATAGCCGAAAAGCTCGCTCTCAATCAGCGTCGGCACCAGAGACCCGCAATCGACCGGCATGAACGGCTTCTGCGAGTTCGGACCGAAGGCGTGAATCGTCCGCGCCACCAGCTCCTTGCCCGTCCCGCTCTCGCCCAGCACCAGGACCGGATGCGAGCTCTGGGCAACTTTTGAAAGGATGCGGTAAAGCTTCTCCATCTCGCCCGAGCGCCCGATCATCGCGCCCAGCCCCTGCGACAGTCTCAGCCGCTCCCGCAACTGCCGTGCCGCCACGTCGCTCGAGTGGCTCGCCGCCGCGCGGTCCAGCACCGTCGAAAGCTCGTCCATGGCAAACGGCTTGGTCAGATAATCCGACGCGCCGCAGCGCATCGCCTCCACGGCGGCATTCACGCTGCCCGACGCCGTCATCGCGATCACCGACGTCCGCGGATAAAGAAACTTGACCTCCGAGATCAGCTCGAGTCCGTTGTGCATCCCCTGGGGCAGATTCACCAGCAGGATGTCCGCCGCCGGTCCTCAGCAGGCTTCGCGCCTGCCCCAGGTCGCCCGTGCTCTCCACCGCATAACCCAGGCTCGCCGCGATCTCGGCGCAGGCCGAGCGAACGGCTGCGTCGGCATCAACCACCAGGACGTGGAGTTTCGGCGGAGGCGCGGCAAAGTTATGCAAAGAATTCATGGCCCGTATTTCAAGTGCTGTTTCAGGCATTCTATTTCCCCGAACCTGCTTTGGTAAATCGTTTGTGTAGACCTGCACCTTATGCAGTGCGTGCAGGCAACTCGATCTGAAAGCACGTCCCCAGAGGGTCGCGGTTCGCCGCATGGATCGTTCCTCCCGCGGCCTGGACAATGTTTCGCGTAATCGCAAGGCCGAGGCCGTGATGCTCGGGATGCCACGCGCCGTAGCCGTCGCTCTCCGCTGTGCGCGTCGTGTAACCCGGCTCAAAGATCCGCTCCAGCGCTCCCGACGCAATCCCCGGTCCGTTGTCTTCCACATTCAGCAACACGCGCGTGCGGTCGCCTGGTGCTGTCGGAATCTCGCGCGTCATAATGCGGATTCGCCCGCCGGTGGGCATTGCCTCAACCGCGTTCTTCACCAGGTTCACAAGAATCCGCGTCAGGTCCTCGCTCGTCATCGCAATCGGCAGCGAACCCGTCGAGGTGTCGATCACCAGCTTGACGGAAGGACCGGCAAGCGCAGCCAGAAGGTTCCGCGCCATCTGCACCTCCCAGGCAAAATCCTCAACCAGCTTCGGCGCAAATGCCTGCGCCGCGGTCTTCGCTTTGCTCGTTATCGCAGGGCTCAACGGACCGGCCACATCCGCGTCTGGCCTTGCGGAGCCGTTCCGTTCATTCCGATCAACTTCGAGGAGTTTGTCGATTAGGCGACGGCTTGCCGCGGCCACGAGTTTCAATTCGTTGCTGTAGTGCTGGTAGGGTTCCGCCAAAACTCCGGGAGCTTCCAGCAGGTCGCAGTAGCAGGCCAGCGCCGTCACCATATTCCGTGCGTCGTGCGCTACATCCGCGAGCCGTTCGCCGGGGCTCTCCAGCCCCGCCAGCGTCGCGTTCAGGATCTCCGGATGAAGATTCCCGTTTCCGTTTGCCTTCGTTGTCACCACCTCGTTCGTCGGCTGCATTGCTTGAGATCTTCCTTTCGCATCCCCTCGGGACTGTCCTGTCTTAGTACACGCGGTGTGCCAAAGTCGGAATCATCTCTCAAATCACTGATAATAAATCGCTTAACAGGAAAACGCTCACCTTTCGAAGCCATGCCGCCAGTGGCAGAAAATGCCCAAAATGGGAAACGCAGCGCAGTACGATCCATTCAAAACGCTAAGAATGAATGAGATACGCTTGAATTCCCATTTCAGTTCCGAAATGGGTCCATTCCCGATCCGGCACCCCGATCCAACACCGTCAGCCCGACCACTTCCTTTGGCCGCTCTCTCGTACAATCCACCTATGCACGCCTCCTTCTTCCGTCCCGGCGGACGGCAGCCTGATCAGCTTCGCCCCCTCTCCCTCACCCCCGGCTTCGTTCAAACCGCAGAGGGCTCTGTGCTCGTCTCGCTCGGCAACACCCGCGTCCTCACCAACGCCACCATCGAGCAGGGCGTCCCCGGCTGGCTGCGCAACTCCGGTCGCGGCTGGGTCACCGCGGAGTACGCCATGTTGCCGCGCTCCACCGTCACCCGCACCCCGCGCGAAAGCGAACGCGGCAAAATCGGCGGCCGCACTCACGAAATTCAGCGCCTCATCGGCCGCAGCCTCCGCTCCGTGATCGATATGCACGCTCTCGGCGAGCGCACGGTCATCCTCGATTGCGACGTCATCCAGGCCGACGGCGGCACGCGCACCGCAGCCATCACCGGCGCAGCCGTCGCACTCGCACTTGCGCTCAACGCGCTCGTCGCCGCTGGCACGCTCAAGCAGTCGCCCATGAAGCAACTGGTCGCCGCCACCTCGGTCGGCATCGTCGACGGCGCAGCGCTGCTCGATCTCTGCTACGAAGAGGACTCGCAGGCCGAAGTCGACATGAACATCGTTATGACCGCTGATGGCGGCCTCGTCGAAACCCAGGCCACGGCAGAGAAAGGAAGCTACTCCCGCGCGCAGCTCAACGGCCTCATCGACCTCGCCGAAAAGGGCCTCAAGGAAATCTTTGCGGCGCAGAAGGCAGTCCTCAACATCTAAGCCTTAATCGCGGCGTTCTCTCACGCCCGTATTAAGGAACCCCATCCATGTCCCACGACGCCTCTCTGCGCAAACAGCTCGTCAGCCTTCTTACTGAAGCCAATGCTCACGCCACTTTCGACGACGCGGTGAAGGACATGCCCGCCGATCTCCGAGGCAAAGCGCCCAAGGGCGCCGAGCACTCTCCCTGGCAGCTTCTCGAGCATCTGCGCATCGCGCAATGGGACATCCTCGAGTTCTCCCGCGACGCGAAACACATCTCACCCGAGTGGCCCAGCGGCTACTGGCCGGCCGCACCCGAGCCGCCTGACGATAAGGCGTGGGACAACAGCATCCGCGCCTTCCGCAAAGACCTGCAGGCCATGTGCGACCTCGTCGCCGATCCGGCTACAGATCTCTACGGCAAGATTCCCCACGGAGACGGCCAGACGATCTTGCGCGAAGCGCTCCTCGTGGCCGACCACAACGCCTATCACATCGGTCAGCTCGTCCTCGTCCGCCGCCTTCTCGGCGCGTGGAAGTAAAGACCGGCAGCTCGGAAGCTGCGAAAAGGTCCGCAGGCTTTTGAGATGATCGAGCCGGATAGCGGCTCTAGTTTTGAACCCGTTCAAATAATTCTTGACAAGCGCTAGCGCGTCTTTTAAGATAGTTTTGAACATGTTCAAAAATTCCGATATGAAGTCCGTGAAAAAATCCGAAGCGACAAGGTCTCACATTCTTGAAGTGGCGCTGGGAATGTTCCGCCGCGATGGGTTCGATTCGACGACGATGCGTGGCATCGCCGCCCAAGCTGGGGTTTCGCTCGGTTCGGCCTATTACTACTTTGAAGCGAAGGAAGACTTGGTGATGGCCTTCTATGAGCAGTCGATGGCGGCGATGGAACCGAGGCTCGAAGGCGCTTTGGCGGCCCACACTAGCTTCGAAGATCGAGTGGCGGCGCTCCTGGAGGTGAAGTTCGATCACTTTCGCACCAGCCGGGGTTTTCTGGGTGCGCTTCTGCGGCATGCCGCCGATCCTGAGCACCGGCTTTCTCCATTCAGCGATGCGACGCGCAGCATTCGCGACCGCGATCAGGCGTTCTTTGCGCGGGCAGTTGCTGAATCCCGTGAAGTGCGCATTCCGGCCGAACTGGCGCTGCACCTGCCCCGGCTGCTCTGGCTTTACCAGATGGGCCTGATCCTCTACTGGATCTACGATCGCTCCCCGGCGCAGAGGCAGACGCGGGCTCTGCGCGAAAAGAGTCTGACGCTGCTGGTTGCTCTGCTGAAGATGTCGAGATTTCCGCTGCTGAAGGGCCTGCGGTCAAGGGCTGTGGAACTAATTGTGCTCGCAGAAGGAGGGCAGAACCGTGCCTGAGTGGACGCCGGGCGACAGATTGATTCGCGTTGCCATTGCGCTGGTATGGTTTTACCAGGGCCTGTGGTGCAAGGTGCTCGGCAGGGTTCCGCGCCATGAAAGTGTCATCGCGGCCGTGCCGTCCATTGGTCCGGGAGCGGCCCGCAGCGCGCTTCTTGCGCTGGGTCTGCTGGAATGCGGAATCGGTCTTTGGGTCTTATCGGGCTACGCGAAGCGCCAGGCTGCTCTGGTACAGACCGTGCTGCTCGTGGCGATGAATGCAGGTGGGCTCATCTGGGCCGCGCATCTCATTCCCGATCCCGCCGGAATGGTGCTCCAAAACTTTGCCTTTCTCCTGCTGATCTGGATTGCAACCGAGGATCGCCAACATGCAGCGCTCGTCTGAGACGACGTTGACATCATGGCAGCGCGGGCCGTTTCGCCTTCGACCGCGCGGCCTGGTCTTTGGGCAGACCTACGAAGATCCCGCCATTGAGCTTCGTGCCTTCCAGCCGCAAAGCCGCGTCTTCGCCATCGCAGGTGCGGGATGTACCGCACGCGCACTGGCGGCGGCGGGACATTTTGTAACCGCCGTTGACATCAATGCACGCCAGCTCGACTATGCAGGATTACGCGCCAGTGGTGCGGCGGCGCGGAGAGGGGCGGTTGAGCACCTGCTGGCATGCGGGCGCAAGCTGGCCACGCTTGCCGGCTGGAGCGAGGCCCTGCTAACGAATTTTCTAAACCTGTCGGACCCACCGGAGCAGACCGACTACTGGGATCGCTGGCTCGATACTTCACGATGGCGGGCTGTGGTCGACACAATACTCGCTCCTCGCCTCCTCGGGCTCCTCTATGCCGGTCCATTCGTCGGTGCCCTGCCGCAGGACTTTGGGCAGCGGATCCGACAGCGCCTGCGGCGAGGCTGGAGCCTGCACTCCAACCGGAGCAATCCCTATGCCGCGGCGCTGCTGCTTGGCTCCGCACCTGTGGAGTACGATCGGCCTGTCTCTCCGATCAACTTCGCCTGCGCTGATGCGGCCGAATTCCTTGAGAACTCAGAGGAGCCTTTCGACGCATTCGCCCTGTCGAACATCAACGATGGAGCATCGTTGGAATATCAGCGCCGATTGCGTGCAGCGATCGAGCGCGCCGCGGCTCCCGGCGCTGTGCTGGTCTGCCGCAGTTTTCGTGAACCGGCATGCGACGCTTCGGCCAAATGGGCTGCGCGGGACCGGTCGCTGCTCTGGGGCGTTGTGGAAGTGAGCCGCGTCAACGGCGGCCACGCGGGAGACCCACTATGCTGCATTTGTTGAAGCGCCATCCGATTCCGATCTCGGCATTCTTCCGCCACTCGCTGGTTTTAACCTACGCGTTTCCACCGGAGTTGCTCGAACCCCTGCTGGCGCCCGGACTCGTGCTCGATACATGGCATGATCATGCCTTCCTGGCGGTCGCGCTGGTGCAGACGGAGAAGCTGCGGCCCAGCTTTCTTCCGCGCGCTATGGGCCGCAATTTCTTTCTCAGTGGATATCGCATCTTCACCAGGCTGGCCGGCAGCCAATCGAAGCGCGGGCTTCGAATTCTACGCAGCGACACCGATATGCCGATGATGGTGCGCGCCGGCAACTTGCTGACGCATTACAACTACCATCTCTGTCAGTCGACTCTGGAAGAAAGCGGTGGCCAACTCCATTGGCTGATTGAGACACCGCGGCGTGAGGCCGATCTTGAAGTTGTGGCGCGGGTGGACGGCGCTCCGGCGATGCTTCCCGCGAACTCCCCCTTTGCGAGCGTGGCCGATGCAAGGCGATTCGCCGGACCGTTGCCCTACACCTTCGACTACGAGGAGGCGACAGGATCTATCGTCGCCATTCGCGCAGTGCGGCAACAATGGGATCCGGAATTGGTGGAAGTCGAGGTCCGCCGGAACACCTTTCTCGCCCGCGAGCCGTTCTGCCAGGCTACACCGATCCTTGCCAATGCCTTTCACGTGCGCGACGTTCCTTACCGATGGCAGCGGGGGAGGCTCGTTTGACGTCATCGCCGATGCGAAGGCCCTGCCAGGGTGTTCTTCAGATTTTGCGCTTCAACTGGCTTTTCTATATGGCTGGCGCGGCTGTGATTGCCATGGCCTTGCTGGCGGCGCCCTTGCTGCCGCGCCCGTGGCGGGTGAGCGTTCTGATCGGCGTGGCACCCGGGCTCTTCTGGATGATCTCGTCGCTACTCGTATCGCATTACGTCTACGACCGCTTTCCGCTTTACGATCTGACGTGGATTACCGGCGCTTTATCGCGGACGCCCCGCCGCTGGCTGAATATTCACTGCGGGCTGGATGAAACCAGCACCCTGCTTGCGGCGATCTTGCCTGGGGCAGAGTTCAGCGTGGCTGACATCTTCGACGCCCGCATCACGACCGAGGCTTCTATTCGGCGGGCGCGGCGGGTGGCGCCAAACACGATTCCTGCGATTCCGACGCGCTTCGATGATCTGCCTTTTGGCTCCGGCGCCTTCGACGCGGTTTTTTGTCTCTTTACTGCGCACGAGCTGCGCCGTGACTGGCAGCGCGAGGCTCTCTTCGGGGAGATTGCGCGCATCCTGACTCCCGGGGGCGAAGCGGTGCTGATGGAGCACTCACGGGACTGGTGGAATTTTCTCGCCTTCGGGCCAGGATTTCTTCACTTCTTTTCGCAGCGCGCATGGCGCCGGACAGCTTTTAGAGCCGGCCTCGCTGTGCAAAGCGAGTTTCCCATGACGCACTTCGTCCGTGTCTACATTTTGAGGAGAGCCATTTGACTCTCTCAACTCACCTGCGCATCGTGGGAGCTCTGCTCCTGCTGCTTGGCGGAAGCCACATCTTCTTCAACCGCTACTTCGGATGGGAGCAGGAACTCCAGAGCGTTTCGCTGCTCACACGCCGCATCTTCTTTGTGCACAGCTTCTTCATCGGCTTCGGAGTGGCGCTGTCCGGTGCCCTGTCACTCTTCTATGCAAATCTTCTGCTGCGCCCCGATGCGTTGAATCGCGGAATCCTTGCCGCGTTGGCGGTGTTCTGGCTGTGCCGGCTCCTGGCCCAGTTTTTCGCCTATGACTCGGCGATCTGGCGGGGCAACCGGTTTCGCACGGCCATGCACGCCCTCTTCGCGGTCTTCTGGTGCTATGTGACGGCGATATACGGGCTGGCGCTGATGGCAGCGTGGTGATCGACGCGGTGGCCTGCGTGGCCTTAGTCCTGTGTTCCCCGTCACAGCCTGCCCCTCGCCCTCTGCTACCATAAAGTTGATCGCAGTTTTGTGCCCGCCAGGCCCTTATTCCTACCCCACAGGGCGCAGGCCTGATTACCAGCGGAGCCATTTAAAGGAGATTCATATGCCTCTCGTTTCCATGCGGCAGCTCCTCGACGAGGCCGCCAAGGGCGGCTACGGCGTCGGCGCATTCAACGTCAACGATATGGAACAGATTCAGGCCATCATGGAGGCCGCCAAGGAGACCAATTCTCCCGTCATCATCCAGGCCAGCCGTGGTGCCCGTCAGTTCGCGCAAGACCGCTATCTTTATCACCTCATCCTGGCCGCCAGCGAGCTCTACCCTGAGATTCCCCTGGCCATGCACCAGGATCACGGCAACAACTTCGATACCTGTAAAAGCGCCATCGAGCTCGGCTTTACCTCTGTCATGATGGACGGCTCGCTCAAGGAAGACGGCAAGACCCCCTCCAGCTTTGAAGAGAACGTCGAAGTCACCCGTCGCGTCGTCGAATACGCGCACGCGCGCGGCGTCACCGTCGAAGGCGAAATCGGCGTGCTCGGCGGCGTTGAAGACGGCCACGGCGCCGGCGGCAGCGGCCTCGATCACATCACCGACCCCGATCAGGCTGTCGAATTTGCAGAGCGCACCGGCGTTGACGCGCTCGCCATCGCCATCGGCACCAGCCACGGCGCCTACAAGTTCACTAAGAAGCCGGATGGCTCAGTGCTCAAGATGGATGTGCTCATCGAGATTCACAAGCGGCTGCCCCACACCCACCTGGTGATGCACGGCAGCTCGTCTGTGCCTAAGGACCTGCAGGACATCATCAACCAGTACGGCGGCAAGCTCAAGCCAACCTGGGGAGTTCCGGTCGAAGAGATCCAGCTTGGCATCCGCAACGGCGTGCGCAAAATCAACGTCGATACGGATAATCGCCTCGCCATCACCGGCGCTATCCGCAAGGTCTTCGCCGAGAGCCCAGAGAAGTTCGATCCCCGCGACTACATGAAGCCGGCGCGCGAAGCCATGAAGAAGGTCGTCGCCCTGCGCATGACGCAGTTCGGCCAGGCCGGCCACGCAAGCGACTACAAGGCCATCCCCATCTCCGAAATGGCGAAGGGATACGCAGACGGCAGCCTCGACACCCGTCCGTCGCTCGCCGCATCGCGCTAGTCAAGACGCATTCCCGCAAAGTCAAAGGCCGCTCACTTCGAGCGGCCTTTGCCTTTGTGATCGCCTGTTGTCTAGGGCTCGGCAAAGTACCGCATCCGGGTGCGCACCTTGTATCCAGGCTTGTTCACCTGCACTTCGACCTTGTGGAACTCGTCGGGATTGGCCGCCGTTGGCGCGTCGAACTTGATCTGATAGAAGGAGCGTCCGTCGGCGATGCACTGACTGATGAATTGTGCGGTGCTGTTGGAGCCGTAGAGAACCAGTCCGCCTGATTGCACTGCGATAACCTGCAGCATAAGGTCGCCGTTGTCCACGTCTTTGATCGAAGTGCCGCCCTTCACGAAGTTCTCGTAGCGTCGAGCACCGGAAAACCCTGCTTCACTCGCTCCCCATGGATCAACGCTGTAAAGCGTAATGCCCGCTTGCCGCAGCGCGTTTGAGAGGCCCGCCTCAAATGTGAACAGCGCCGCGACATCCTTCGGCGATTTCCGCACAGTCTCAGCCTCAAATGCTCCCCAGCCGGGGCTGATCCAGATCAGCAGTTTTCTGCCCGGACGGCTGCTTAATTTAGAGGTCAAAAGGACCAGGGCCTGCAATGAATTCTGGCGCACTTCGGCGCTATATGTGTAGCCCTCTCCCTGCCGCTGCAAGCTCGGTACTGGATTGTTGTCGAGATTTGAAAGCAGCACTGCGGGGTCTCGCGTCGGCTCGCTCTGCGTCTTCAGCCCCTGAGCTGTGAGAAAAGCTAGCGACATGGGCAGAGGCAGTTGCGTGCCTGCGGAATGCAGATATGCAGCGAGATTTCGATGCAGGTCAGAGAGCGTAGGTTGAGGCGTGATGATTCCGTCGATAAGCAGGACCGCTTCAACAGGCTCAGTCGATTTCGCGTCTTCGGTGGCAGCCTCGCTGAAGCCTGTGAGCTTGCTGACCTGCTTGTTATCCAGGATTTTAAAGTCATCCTGCAGCAGCCCAGTGACGGGCTTGCCCGAAGAATCAATTACTTGAACGTCGAGTGTGACTGTGTGGTTGATCATGCCGGCAACGGCGGATGAGGTGACTGCCTGCGCCGAACAGAAAGGCCCGATGCAAACCATTCCTGCAAGCACCGCAGTCGCGGTCAGGTGTCTTGATTGCATATTGATCCCCTGAGAATTATTTCCAAAGGATATTACACCGTTTGTCTGGCCGGACGCACGATATTCCAGGGACCGAATTGGGCGGCCGCTATCCGCCCGGATGATGTTGCGGCAGAACCTTCTGGTTGCTGATTGTCTGTCCGTCTCCGGGTCTCAGGCTCCAGAACACGAGCGTTGACACAGCCGTGAGTACAGCGAGAAAGCGCAGGGCCGAATGGATGCCGTGAATCATCTCCGCTGGATTCGAATGGTCCCCCTGCGGCACGAAGAACGCCGTTGTAAGTCCTGCTGTGGCCACGCCAAAGCTGATCGCAAGTTGCTGCATCGTGCTTGCAATTGAACTCGCGCTGCTCGTGTCCGGCTCCGTGATGTCTGCATACACAAGCGTGTTCATGCTCGTGTATTGCAGCGACGTAAAGCTGCCATAAAAAAACGCCAGCACTAGGATTACCCACATCGGCGTGTGTGTTCCGATGGTTGCAAAGAGCGCCAGTAGCCCGCCGATCACCAGCGTATTCGAAACAAGCACTCCACGATAGCCCAGCAGCGCCAGCGTCCTGCGCAGAACAGTCTTCACGCACATCGCGCCAATCGCCTGCGGCATGATCATCAACCCCGATTGAATCGGCGTGAAGCCCAGGCCGGTTTGATACAGCAAAGGCAGCAGAAACGGCACACCGCCAATGCCCAGCCTCGTAAACAGCCCGCCATTCACCGCCGCCCGAAACGTGCGAATGCGGAAGAGCCTCAGTTGCAGCAGAGGATGCTGCAGCTCCCGCGCATGCAGCCAGTATCCGGCAAGAAGCACTACTGAAAGAGCGAGCAAACCGGCGATCTCGCGGCCGCTCAGCGTGTGCTCGCCAAAAACCTCGAGCACATACGAGAGCAGCGCGATGCCCGACCCGAAAAGGATCAGCCCGATCACATCCAGCGGATGAATATCGGCTTCAACGTAATTCGGCAGGTGCAGATAAACCATCACCAGGCCAATAAGCCCGATAGGAATATTCAGGAAGAAGATCACGCGCCAGTGGAAGTACCCCACAATCAGGCCACCGGCGATGGGCCCCAGCATCGGCGCAACCAGCGCCGGAATCGCGACAAAGCTCATGATGCGCACCAGCTCCGATTTAGGAAAGCTGCGCACCAGCGTCAGTCTTCCCACCGGCACCATCAACGCGCCGCCCATGCCTTGCAGAATGCGGCACGCAACCAGCACATGAATATTCACTGCGAGTCCGCACAGCAGGGAGCCGAGCGTGAAGAGGCCAATTGCCGAAGAGAAGACACGCCGCGTGCCGAACCGGTCTGCCATCCATCCGCTGATCGGGATAAAGACCGCAAGGCTCAGCGTGTAGCTTGCCAGCACGGCCTTCATCGCCAGCGGAGTCACATTCAGCGCGGCCGATACAGTGGGCACGGCCGTGTTGAGAATGGTCGTGTCCAGCGACTCCATGAAGAACGCGACGGCAACCAGCCAGGGCAGCAGCCGTTTGCTCGCTCCTGTCGGAGGCGAGGATGGATCATCGGCGCTCAAAGAACCCTGTGTGCTCATAGCTGAGGCTGGGCTTGCGTGGCGCCGTC
Source organism: uncultured Acidobacteriaceae bacterium (assembly GCA_963832465.1). GTDB lineage: Bacteria > Acidobacteriota > Terriglobia > Terriglobales > Acidobacteriaceae > Telmatobacter. The sequence goes on along the minus strand of CAWHUJ010000004.1, from coordinate 948,588 downwards.
GGTGGTTTGATGCCGATTAGCGGCGACCCCGGAGTAGGATACGCGAACTGCTGGGCCATCGCTCAGAGCTGCGGCCTCCGGCGCGTGACCTCAGGTTACGGGAAGATGATCACGATTTAACCCGAGTCATCCAGAGCTACCTGTTGGCTGGAAGTCTGGCCCCGCGCCGCACCGGCAGGCCAGAACCGAGTAATTGTGGATGGGGGTATACTCCTGCCTGGAGAACTTGGCTAATCAACCTGAGCCGGGGGCAGCATGCCGAACGACGAGAGGACCGAAAAGAGATCCCCGAAAAATGAATGGATGGATAACCCATACCTGCTTGAGGCAGCAGTTGATGCTGCCAAGAATGGGCGCGCGCACTTGCCTTGGTCAAGCACATTTAGTAGAGGTTGGAATCGCCGGCTAGCGTCACGTGAATACAAATGTGCATGCGCCTGGGTTCGTCGAGAGAGTTTGAGAGCTACGGCTGAACAATCCAAGGCCCCATATTCATTGGCCAAGCCGCACGATTTATCCGCTAAGTCTCAAAATCTACCCAAAAATTCTCCTGACACACGCGCGTCTATCGCATTGGCCAAGGCTGTAGCAGAGAGGGAGCGGGAGGCGTCAGATCGGGACAGATTGATTCACAAAACCCCATCGAAGAAGACCTTCGATAGTACTGTAGAGAGTCTCGCAGAGCAGGCAAAGGGATTTCTTCAGCAATTGCTGTATACAGTTGCGTTGATCCCTTTGTGGATCTTATTTGGGACAGATTATCGCCATGGCGGGATATTCGGCTTTGTCATGATGATCTTATTCGTCGTAGGCATTGCAGTTGCGCTCTCGCGCTTTCTACTTGGTTCGTGCATTTCATTCTTCACAGGGACACCGCGAAAGCCGAGGGAATAAATTGGCTGGAACATCGGCGCACGTATCAGTTCGGGGATCTTCATTTACCGCCACTGTGCCCCATCCATGCGCAGCATGGGTGGGAGAGCAAGAGTCTTGCCAGAACTATTTTCTTCCTACGTCGTCTTTGCGCTGCCCGCCGCGCTCTCGCTCAACGCCTCTGCGCCGCCAGCCCTCTTCAGCAGCCAGTAGTTGAAGCCGTCGACAATCGCCATCAGCGCCGCCTGGTTCATGTCGCTGCTCACGCCGGCTGTGGTCCACGGTTCCTCACCATCCGCGTGGAAGCTCACCGTTACGCGCACATATGCAGCCGAGTCATGCGCCGACACATCGAGCGCTGTCACGCTGAAAGTGCCAAGCCGCATCTCCGCCAACGACGGATACCACTTCTCCAGCTCACCGCGCATCGCCTTGGTCAGCGCGTCCACCGGGCCCGCCCCTTCGGAGCGCGTCGTTGTCACCGCCGAGTCGCCGATCGAGAGCGTCATGAACGCCTGCACAAAGCGATTGCCAATCTCGTCCGACTCGTCAAAGACCCACCATCTGCGAATGCTGAATCGATCCGGAAGCGTCTTCAGCACTTTCATGCATGCCAGCTTGAACGACACTTCGCTCGACGTGAAGCCGCCGCCTTCGATCATCGCGGAGTTCGCATCGATCAGTGCCTGCGCCTGTGCCGAGTTCACCGGCACGCCCAGCGTCTCCGATAGCAGCTGAATGTTCGCCTTGCCCGATTGGCGGTTCACGCCCATAATCGCATTCGCGCCAACCCGCGCCGGATCGCACCACAGATACGCGCCCGGATTCTTGCGCTCGCTGCTGCCGTGCATGCCTGCCCACGTGCCAAACGCACCCGGTCCCACAATTGACGCGCCATGCGGCAGCTCAAGCCCGAAAGCTCCATACGCGGCATGCGCCAGGCTCGTTAATCCCTTCAGCGCTGGTTCAGAAACAAACTCCGCTTCGCCGCGAAGCTGCATTCCACCGATCACGGTTGTCAGGTTTACGTTGCCGCAGCGTTCGCCCGTGCCCAGCAGCGTACCCTGCACCTGCACTGCTCCGGCCAGAATCGCCGCGCGGGTATTCGCAACACCCAGACCGCGATCGGTATGTCCGTGGAAACCGAAATGCGCCGCGGGAAACTCGCGCACCAGGCCGCCGATCACGCCCGCCACTTCCTCAGGGCTCGCTCCGCCTGTCGTATCGCAAACCACGATTCGGCTCACTTCCTGTCGCACGCACTGATCAGTCAATTGCCGAAAATATTCGAGGCTCTGCTCATGAAAATCCGGCTCGCACGCGGCGCCATTCTCGCGCCGCCCGCAGTTGGCGTCCATAGCGTGCTCAAAGTCCACAATCACTTCGAGGCCGTTGTCCTTCAGGCACTCGATTGTTTCCCACGTCATCCGCAGGTTCTCTTCCGGAGTCGTCTCCAGCGACCGCGTCACATCCAGCAGCCGCGACTTTACCACCACCACGGCAACCAGAATCCGCTCCTTGTGCTGCACGATGAACTGCACATCGGGCCAGTCCTGCACGTGCATCCCGCGACCGCGCGTCCGCCCAAAGAGAGCAAGCTTCATCGCGCCTGTATCGGCACCGGCAAGTGCGCTGGTCAGCTCGCCCACAAACTGGTTGGCGCCGGCAAAACCAATCTCGGCGTACTGCACGCCGAATGAGCCCATGCGCTCCAGAAACCGCACTGCATTGGGCACTGAGATTTCAAGGTTTGGCTGCTGCAGCCCGTCACGCAGGCTGGTGTCGAAGATCTCGACCTTTCTTGGCTGCTTCATTTCTTCTTTCACCAACTAAGCGGCCTTCCGCAAGGCCCGTTCCATGAGGATTTTGCGTCGTTTCATAATATCCCGCCCAGAGTGGGAAGGGGTATTTACATTGCGGGTGCAATCGAGGGCTCACCGGCGGGCAATCCGCCCAGCCGCAGCTCCTGATCCTTGTACTGCAATTGATATAGCTTCCAGTAAAGCCCGCGCTCCGCCAGCAGTTCCTGGTGCGATCCCATCTCGCGCAACTGCCCCTTGTGCATCACCAGAATCGTATCTGCCCGTCTGCACCGTCGAAAGCCGATGCGCAATCAACACGCTCGTCCGCCCTTCCACCATCCGTTCCAGCGCGCCGCGAATCCGCAACTCCGTATCCGTGTCCACGCTCGACGTCGCCTCATCCAAAATCAGAATCCGCGGATTGTAAGCCAGCGCGCGCGCAAAATTGACCAGCTGCTTCTGTCCCGTCGAAAGCGAATTGCCGCGCTCCCGCACCGGCTCATCGAACCGCCTCGGCAGGCTCTCGATAAAGTCCAGCACGTTCACATCCCGCGCCGCCTGCCGCAATTCTATCTCTGTAATCTCGTCGTTGCCCAGCCGGATATTCTCTCCCAGCGTGCCTGTAAACAGAAACGGATCCTGCAGCACCACGGCAAAGTGTTTGCGCAGCGCATTCAGATCCGTGCTCGCGCAGATCCACGCCATCCAGCAGAATCTGCCCCGCCGTCACGTCGTAGAAGCGCATCATCAGGCTGGTCAGCGTCGTCTTGCCCGCGCCTGTGTGGCCTACAATCGCCACCGTCTGCCCCGGCTCAACCGTGAACGAAACATCCTTCAGAATCCACTCGATGTCCTTGATCCGGTTCATTGCCTCTGCGGGCTCCGCGCTGCGCGTTGCCCGCGCCAATTCCTCATTCTGCTCCGGCGTCAGCTTCTGGTAGGTAAACCACACGCTCCTGAACTCAATGCGATTCGCTCCGTCGCCCACACGCGGGTGCGCAGGGCTCACAATCTCCGGCGGAGTATCCAGCAGTTTGAAGATGCGCTCGCACGCCGCCATCGCCGCCTGCAAAATGTTGTACTTGTCGCTCAGGTCCTGAATCGGCCGCCAGAAGCGCTGCGAATACTGTTGAACTCGCCAGCATGCCGATCGTTACCGTCCCTGCCAGCACCCCGAAGCCGCCCCGCCAGATCACCATGGCAATCGCGACCGCGCGAAAGCAACTCCACCGTCGGGTAGTACAGCGCATAGGCAAAGATCGTGTCCTTGAACGCGATCATGTGCAGCCGGTTCACCGCCTCAAAGTCGTTGTAAGCGCGCTCTTCGCGGTTGAAGAGCTGCACCACCCGCATGCCGCTTACGTGCTCCTGCGTAAAGCTGTTGATGCGCGCAATCGCCGCGCGCACTCGCCTGTAGCTCTCGCGCACGCTGTTGCGAAAGATCCGCGTGACCACCAGAATCAGCGGCAGCACGGCGAAGGCCAGCAGCGCCAGCCACCAGTTGATGCTCAGCATCACGATCGACATGATCGACAACGTAAAAAAGTCATCGACGATTGCCAGAATGCCGCCGGTAAACATCTCGTTGATCGCGTCTACGTCCGACGTCAACCGCGTCACCAGCCTGCCCACCGCATGCTTGTCAAAAAAGCCCACATGCATGCGCTGCATGTGGCGAAAAATCTCGCTGCGCAGATCGAACATGATCTTCTGTCCGGTCCACTGCATCAGGTAGGTCTGCACGAACTCAAAGAGATACGCCAGAATCTGCAGGCAAAGATAAATTGCCGCCAGTTGCGTAATGCCGCGCATCGGGTCGGTGCTCAGCCGGTGCGTCAGCCAGTGCACCACGCCAAAGCTGTGCGTCTCAATCGAGCGCTCCGCCTCCGGCCCCGTGGGAAAGTAGCGGTCGATACCCACCATCACCAGCAACGGTCCCGCCACATCGCTCAGCGACTTCAACGACACCGCGATCGACGACACCACCGCCTGCCACCAGTAAGGCCGCAGGTAGCCGGCCAGCCGCCGCATCAGCCGCGAATCGTAAACCCTGCCAACGGAGTCATCGTCGGGCCGGCGCGCGTCCGGCTTGCGCTCTGGCGTCTCTGCCGGTTTGTTGGGGTGGGAAGTTCCTGCCTGCTGGTCCGCCATCAGTCGCGTCGGCTCTCTTACGTCTATTGTACGGTGCAAGGGATGTGCCAGGATTCGCGATGGATTCCGATTCTTCCGTCCCTCGCCAACGCTATAAACTCGACCTGTGAGCTTCAGAGAATTCCTGGGCAACTCGGCTACCGTTGCGCGCCTGCGTGAGAGCGTACGCTCTGGCCGATTTCCCCAGGCGCTCATCCTCGCCGGACCCAAAGGTTCCGGCAAATACACCCTTGCCCTCAAGCTCGCCCGCGCCGTTAACTGCCTCGAACCCACTGAATCCGATGGCCTTCCCGACTACTGCGGTCATTGCCGCAACTGCGAACGCATCGGCGACGCTGCCAACCTCGATGACCGCATCGCCGAAGCGGTCGCCGCCCGCGACGAGATGCGCGACGTCGACAAGCGCGAAACGCGCATCATGGTCCAGACGCATCCCGACGTTCTCATCGTTCCGCCCGATCCGCCGCAGCTCCTGATCAAGATCGGGCAGGTGCGCCAGGTTATCCACGCGGCCTACTACCGTCCGCCGGTCGAGGCCAAGCGCTCCATCACCATCTTCACATCGTCGGCGTTCATGAAAGAGGCCGCCAACAGCCTCCTCAAGGTCCTCGAAGAGCCGCCCGAGTACACTTCGCTCATTCTGCTCACTGAAAACCCGCAGGAGCTGCTGCCGACCATCCGCTCCCGCGCCATCCTCCATCGCCTCGGCGCGCTGCCCGCTGCTGAAATCGAGGCTCTGCTCGCCCAAAAGCGATCCGACCTCAAGCCGCCGCAACGCGCTCTCGTGGCCAGGCTTGCCGAAGGCGCCATCGGTCGTGCCCTCAGCTTCGACCTCGAGGCCTATCTGGCCAGCCGTCAGGATGCGCTCGTCATCCTGCGCAACGCACTCCGCGAACCCGATTACTCGCAGCTCTTTCGCTCTACTGAGACTTACCGCGCCGGCGCCGACGGACAGGAGAAAACCATTGGCCTGCTGCGCGCCATAGGTAGCCTCATCGAAGATCTTCTCCTCATGGTGGCCGGCACCCCGGCCCTCATCCGCAATGTCGACATCGCCGCCGAACTTGAGAAGCTGGCCAACGGCCTCTCTGTTGATTGGATCGAAGGCGCCGCGCGCTCTCTCACCCAGGTCGAGCAGGGAATGCGCCGCAATCTCTTGCGTTCGCTATCTTTGGACGCAATGGCTGTCGGCATCGAAAATAGGTGACAACTTTCATTTTTTGCGACATATTAACCCCACGATAAAAAGGCAACCTCGCTTCATGAGGGGGCATCTGTCTCGGGTACAATCAGGAAACCCTCCGACCGGAATCGGCGCGGGTAGTAGTCCTGGTGCAGTTTGGTTTCAGCCAGTCCAGGGCCAATCCGAGCCGCCGCCGTTTGCGATCATCTTGCTCAAAACGGCTAAAGCAGGCGATTTGCGTTACTACGAATATCGGGCCTGATTTTGCCAGTTCCGAACCTCACTTTCCCCCAAGGAGGGTCGCACCGATGATCAACTCAACAACACTGCCGCCAGGCATTGAGCATGACCGGGGTCTTCCCGGCACATTCCCACTGCAACGCAACAGCGGCAAGCCACACTCTTCCTTCCGCTTTCCCAGTTATGCTGCCTCCGAGGACGAAACCTCATACCGGCAGGCAGAGCTCTTTTACCTGCAAAAGCAAATTCAATCGCAGACGCCCATGGTCATCGTCCTTGAAGACGGCGAACGCGTCGAGGGCTGCATCGAGTGGTACGACAAGCGGGCGCTCAAAGTGCGCGGGCGCGAGAAGACACTCGTCTACAAATCATCGATCAAATATATGTACAAGCTCGGCGAAAACTCCCAGTAGACGCTGGCTTCCTGGCCCGTGTCATCCTGAGCGGACGCGAAGGATCTGCGTTTCATTCCGCCTCAAGCCGCACGAAAATGGGTGCCCCACATCTGACGCGTTATCCTCCGGTAAGCCGACTTCCCGGTCCTCATCCGAGCCTTGCGTCGATGAGTATCGGGAAACGCCGACAGCTCAAGCGCGAAGAGGATTCCGCAGGATGCGACAGGGATTTACGAGAAGACCGAAAGCAGAGGATCCGGCGCCGGGCCACACCACGAACTACATCACGCCAGGCGGGATGGAACGATTGATAGCGGAGCGCCAGTTTTTGCTCACCAAAGATCGGCCGGCCGTGGTGCAGGTCGTGGCGTGGGCTGCGAGCAATGGAGATCGCAGTGAAAACGCCGACTATCAGCACAGCAAGCGACGCCTGCGGCAGATCGATAGCCGCGTCCGCTTCCTGACAAAGCGAATCGAAGCCGCAGAGGTAATAGATCCGGAAGCTCCAAGAACGGGGCAGCGGGCGACAAGGGTGTTCTTCGGAGCGACCGTGCGCTATGCGAATGCCGCGGGAGCAGAGCGAGTGGTCAGCATCGTCGGCACAGATGAAGTCAATTTTGACCGGAACCACATCAGTTGGGCCTCACCTCTCGGACGCGCATTAATGAAAGCGGCAGAGGACGACGAAGTGGTTCTCCATGCGCCGGGCGGCACAGAAACTCTGACCGTGCTCGAAGTGCGATACGAGCGCATCGCCGTAGAGCCGTTCCGCGTTCCACCCGACTTCGAACCCTCGACAAGGCGTGATCGTTGACTCTCGGCACGCATCAAAGCCCAATGCTCTCACCGAAGACACGAGCTCTCATCGCACTCCAGACCGAGTGCCATCACCGATGAATCAGATCGAATCCGCTGCGGCCGCCTTACGCAACCTGTCCCGCAGCGCCGTGCCAATTCCATCGCCCGCAGGCAGCGGGCACAGAATCACCGTGCAGCCGCGCGTATCCAGATCACGCAGTCCAGAATAGAGATTCCGCGCCAGTTCTTCCGGCGCGGCCCAGCGGCCCCATGAGTAAATCGATAGACCAGCCCCGGCCAGATCGATCTCCGCTGGCAGCATGATTCCGATGCGTTCGTTCTCGTACTGAGCTGCAGCGTGTGCAAGCCGTTCCCGCATCTCTGGCAGTGCTGCTTCAATCAACAGCAGCCGCGCCTTTGGCGCGTAATGTCGCAAACCGACGCCGGGTGAGGGAAGAGCCTCGCGCGGCGTCGATTCAAGTGCAGCATTGCTTTTGAAAAGCTCCGCGGGGCCTGCCGTCTCGCGAATCTGCTCCAGCGTGATCGCTCCGGGCCTGTAGATCACCATCGGGCTCTGGTGGGGTCGAGCACCGTCGATTCCAACACCATGCTCGTCGGTCCTGCGTCCAGTACCGCATCGATGCGGCCGTCCAGATCGTCCAGCACATGCTGCGGCCGTCGTCGGACTGTGTGGCCAAAGAGATTCGCGCTGGGCGCGGCAACAGGAACCCCGGCTGCCCGGATCAACTCGAGCGCCACCGGATGCGCCGGCATCCGCACACCCACCAGCGGCCGTCCCGCTGTCACCGCATCCGGCACTGCGGCCGCCGCGGCAACAGCAGCGTCAGCGGCCCCGGCCAGAAGCGTTCATCAGTTTCTGCGCGGCTTCGGGAATTTCCGCCACCAGATTCGCGAGCATGGGATTCGCGGCCGCCGCCGCACCGGCAATATGAACGATCACTGGATCCCACGCCGGCCGCTGCTTGGCCGCAAAAATCTTCGCCACTGCCGCGCGTCAAGAGCATTCGCCCCCAGGCCATAGACCGTCTCGGTCGGCAGCGCCACCAGGCCGCCGGCGCGCAGAATCTCCGCCGCCTGGTCCAATTGCCTCGTGCGAGCTTCGGCGGAATCCAGCCGCGCGGGTCCACTTCAGTCGCAGGGTCTTCACTTCTCTATTGTCGCCGGTTTCGGCCACTGCGCGTCTCACTTGCCACTCACTGCCGTATACTCGCTGAACCGATGGCCGATCGAGACCGAAATCAAATTTCGCGTCGACGGACCTCGCCGGCCTCACGGCACGGCTTCAAGACCGCGGGATTTCAGCTGTCAAACGCCGCGCAGCTTCGAGAGCAATGTGCTCTACGACACGCCGGGCCGCAGAATGCGCGCCCGCACTGAGATTCTGCGCATCCGCAGCTATGCCGGCCGCTGGACGCTGACCCACAAGCGCCTGCCCGACGCCGGCCCCGGCGAAGACCGCCACAAGCACCGCATCGAAACTGAAACCGAAGTCGCCGACGGCGAGGCTCTCGCCGACAGTCTTTGACTCGCTCGGCCTGGTCGCCGCCTTCCGCTATGAAAAATGGCGCACCGAGTGGGACGACGGCGAGGGCCATTGCGTCGTCGATGAAACGCCCATCGGCAACTTCGCCGAGCTCGAAGGCGCGGCCGAGTGGATCGACCGCATCGCCGCCCGCCTCGGCATCGGCCCGGCCAGTACATCACCCTCAGCTACGGGCGCCTCTTCGACCAGTGGCGCGAAGAAAATCAGCTCCGCCGCTCAGGACCTCACCTTCGCCGCCTGCGCTTCTTGAAGCAGTTCCGGTCGCCTTATCTGCACACCTGTTCGCGCCGCCCGTTTTCGGTCCGAACAAAATGCTGCAAAATTCGGCTGCCTTGGTTGCACGCCTGTCCGACGGTCGCAATTTTCGCTCGGCGAAAATCCTGCAAAATTTGGGTGGCCTTATCTGCACATCTCGCGGGCTACTTTTCGGCTCCGTGGCACTTCTTGTATTTCTTTCCTGAGCCGCAGGGGCAGGGATCGTTGCGACCCACTTTTTCGCCTGTCCGCGCTGCGCGGGCTGCACTTGCTTCGCCGGCGCCGGCCCTGCTGGCCGCCGCCAAGTTCGCGCTGCTTCTTGCGGTGGAACTCCTTTTCCAGCGCGTCGATAGTGGTTGAAGGCTGCCGCGTAGGAATCGCAATCTCCTTCGGCGCAATCCGTTACCGGGGTCAGCCGTCTGCGGCAAGGGCCGCGCCGCGCTCGCCACCGGAGGCGCCGGAGGCACTGCACGCGCTCGGCTCCGGCGCAGCATTCACCGGCTGGCCGTCGGGTCCCAGAATCTGCATGCGGAAGAGGAAGCGGACTGTATCTTCCTGGAACTTCAGCATCATGGCTTCGAACATGTCGAAGGACTCGCGCTTGTATTCCACCAGCGGATCCTGCTGCGCATAGCCGCGCAGACCGATGCCCTCCTTCAGGTGGTCCATCGAGAGCAGGTGATCCTTCCACAGCCCGTCGATCACGCTAAGCATCACCATCCGCTCGTGATAGCGCATCGTGTCGGCGCCCAAGAATCTTCTCCTTCGCCTCGTAGCTCTCCTTCAGCTTTGCGAAGATCGCCTCGCCCAGTTCGTGGCGGCGCAAGTTCCTGCGGATTGATGCCCGACTGCGGCGAGTCTCAAGCCAAACTGGCCGACAAGCTTCTCTTCCAGCCCCTTGATATTCCACTGGTCGGGGTGCAGCTCTTCGCGTGCGAACTCGTCGAGCATGTTGCTCAAGAATTCCGCCAACATAATCCTCGAGAATCAGCTCGCGCTGATCCACGCCTTCCAGCAGCTGGCGGCGCAGGCCATAGACCGCCTCGCGCTGCTTGTTCATCACGTCGTCGTATTCGAGCAGGTGTTTGCGCGATTCGAAGTTCTGCGCCTCGACGGCCTTTTGCGCGCCCTCGATGCGCTTCGAGATCATGCTTCGACTCAATCGGCACGCCCTCTTCCATGCCCAGCCGCTCCAGCAGCGTGCTCACCCACTGCTTGGCGAAGATGCGCATCAGGTCGTCTTCGAGCGAGAGATAGAAGCGCGATGCGCCGGGATCGCCCTGGCGGCCGGCGCGTCCACGCAGCTGGTTGTCGATGCGCCGCGACTCGTGCCGCTCCGTGCCCAGAATGAACAGGCCACCGGCCGCGATCACCTCTTCGTGATCCTGCCTTGCGCTGCTGCCGCGTGGACCGCGTAGACCTCGGCCCAATCCGTCTCCGCCGACTTCAAACTCCTGGCCCTGGTAATAGAAGCGCTGGAATCCCGCCGGCGCCATGGGATTGATCGCGCCCTCGGCCACGCTGATCGCGCGCGCCCGGCCCTTCTTCACCAGCTCCTGACGCGCCATGAATTCGGCATTGCCGCCCAGCAGAATATCGGTGCCGCGGCCGGCCATGTTGGTGGAGATGGTCACCATCCCCAGCCGCCCGGCCTGCGCTACAATCTCCGCCTCGCGCTCGTGGAACTTGGCGTTCAGCACGACGTGCGTCACGCCCTTGCGCTGCAAGATCGCCGACAGCCGCTCGACTTTCTCAATCGACGTGGTGCCCACCAGCACCGGCTGCTTCTTCTCGTGCAGCTCGGCAATGTCGTCCGCCACTGCCTTGTACTTTTCCTTCTCGGTGCGGAACACCACGTCGGGATTTTCGAGCCGCAGCATCGGCTTGTTGGTCGGAATGACGACGATCTCCAGCTTGTAGATCTTTTCGAACTCGGCCGCTTCGGTTTCCGCCGTGCCGGTCATGCCGCTCAGCTTTTGATAGAGGCGGAAATAATTCTGGAACGTGATCGTCGCCAGCGTCTGGTCTTCCTTGCGGATGTTGACGCCTTCCTTGGCTTCGATCGACTGGTGCAGCCCATCGCTCCAGCGGCGTCCCGGCATCAGGCGGCCGGTGAAGGTGTCCACGATGATCACCTCGCCATCCTTCACCACGTACTCCACGTCGCGCTTGTAGAGCGCGTGGGCCTTGATGCGCGGTCTCCACGTAGTGCTTCAGTTCCCAGTTCTCCGCGTCGGCGATGTTGCCGATGCCCAGCAGCCTTTCAATCGTCTCCCAGCCCTCGTCGGTGACGCCGATCGTCCGCTGCTTCTCATCCACCATGTAGTCGCCGGTGAAGTACTTCTCGCCTTCGCCGAGCTGAATGCCCAGCTCCTGCCTGGCGTTTCGTGTCGCTCCATTCCATCTCTTCGCCCAGTTCCAGCTCGGGAATGATCTTGCCGCACGCGCGCGTATTTGTCGGTGGTCTGATCCGTCGGGCCGGAGATGATGAGCGGCGTGCGCGCTTCGTCGATCAGAATCGAGTCCACTTCGTCGACGATGGCGTAATAGTGGCCGCGCTGCACGCAATCCTTGATCTCGAACTTCATGTTGTCGCGCAGGTAGTCGAAGCCGAATTCGTTGTTGGTGCCGTAGGTGATGTCGGCGGCGTAGGCGGCGCGGCGCTCGTCGTCGCTCAGGTCGTGCACGATCACGCCGACGGTCAGCCCGAGGAACTCGTAGATCTTGCCCATCCACTCGGCGTCGCGCTTGGCCAGGTAGTCGTTGACCGTGACCACGTGCACGCCATGGCCGGCCAGCGCATTCAGATAGCAGGCCAGCGTGGCCACCAGCGTCTTGCCTTCGCCGGTTTTCATCTCGGCGATCTTGCCCTGGTGCAGCACCATGCCGCCGATCAGCTGCACGTCGAAGTGGCGCATCTGCACGGCGCGCCAGCCCGCCTCGCGCACCACCGCGAAGGCCTCGGGCAGAATCTCGTCGAGCGCCTCGCGTTCTCGCGGTTCTTGCTGGCTTCAGCGTCGGTGATGCCTTCGAGCTTGGCGGCGATCCGCGCGCGGAACTCGTCCGTCTTGGCGCGCAGCTGCTCATCGGTAGAGCTGCATCTGCCGGCTCCAACGCGTTGATCGTGGCCACCACTGGCCACGAGCCGCTTGAGGACGCGCTCATTCGCGGTGCCAAAGACCTTGGTCAGAACTTTATCGAAGAACACATGAATCTCCTTTACCAGTAAAGTGCGAGGATTGCGATGGTGAGCGGGCCGCGTTGAAGTCGATGGCGGATCAGCCGCACTGGAGCGTAAAGCTACGCGAGAACTGGCGGGGGACGCTGGAAGGATGGCGCGGAAATCGGTCCGGGCAGGAGCGGGCGCAACGCACGGATAAAGCGGAAGCGAAGCGAGGAAAGATGCAGCGCAATGAAACCAACAAAGCAGACGGGCAGAAAAGCGATCCATGCGCCGCTGCGGGCATCGCGAAAGAGGGAAGTGCGCTGCCCGAGACGCATTGCGCCAGACGTGGCTACCGAAGCGCTGTGGCTCTTGACCAGGAAATGCAGAACCGGGTTGGCATAGATGCGGCCGGCGTCAAGCCCCGCCGCGGTGCGGGAAACAGACGCGAGTGAAATTGCGGCAATCGCCACCCACATCCACGCGTATTTGTTTCGAGAGCCAGTCATACCTGTCCTTTCCTATTTTCCCACAGTTGCCAAAGAACGCGCACAATCAAGCGCCCGAGCGCTCCCGCTTGCCAGAAACCGGGCGAACCGAGAGATCCATGACGAGGCGGTCGATCGCTTCGCCGCGCCGGATCTTTCGCAACTGCCGGTGAAGGTGCTTCTCTGGCGATTCAGGATCGCCATCATCATCTTCTACGGACTCCTCATACTGGATTGCTTCTGTCACATGAGCAAGGCTGGGGCGAATGAAGCTGACGCCGAAAAGAAAGACAACGCTGAAGGCGGCGGAGGAAGGACAGAAGCCAGGGCGCCGCTTGCCACGGTATCTTGCACGCTTCCATGCGGCGCGTTTGAGCAGGTAGTAAACCAGGAGCGCGAGTATCGCGGCGAATGGCAAGACGGGAAGATACGACAGTGCATCGAGAGCAGACATAGGCCTCCCTTGATCGGCATGAATCCTGATCGGTCACCAATGAGGACCGGCTGATGGATGAAAAGACAGGAATCCCCGGGATGTTGCCAAGGGATACGTCGGGATCAGTCGAGTGGGGAAGGAGGCGGGCGTTGGAAGGTGGGCGGAAGAACCGGCGCACTGGGAACGAAGCCGATGCACAGCAGGGATTGAGGCGTGAGCAAGCTCAGCGGGGAGATAAGGCCAACAAAGAGAATTGGCAGCACCGCGAGCCATGCGCCGTTGTCAGCGCCGTGAGCATGAGGAACCAGAAGCAGCAGAAGCGCGGCGCCGATTGCGATTGCTGCAATCAGGAGAAATGCCCGGCGATGCCGATTCAGGCTCATTGCGTTGCATCCATTGCGGTCGGGCCGAGTATAGCAGCAGGGCGAATTGTGAGGCATGATCAGCTCGTCTGGCCGACGGCGACGAGCCTTTCTGAAACCGCCTCGACGATTTGCTCGTGAACTTCATCGATGCCGAGGTTGCCCTCGATCAGAACCACGCGGCCGGGCTCGCGCGCGGCAATTTCGCGGTATTTAAGCCAGACGCGGCGAAAGAAAGCATCCTGTTCCTGTTCGAAACGGCCTTCATTCTTACCGCCCTGAGCTGTCTGGCGATCGTTGCGGCGTCGGGCTCGATCCAGACTACTCTCAAGCGAGGGCAACAGCAGCAATGTGAGGTCAGGCTTGAGATCGCCGCAGAGCAGTCGGTGCAATTCGAGCACCGGCTCAGATCCCAGCTCGCGGCCACCACCCTGGTAGGCCTCGGTTGAATCGGTGAAGCGGTCGCAAAGAACGACGCGGCCTGATGCGAGCGCGGGCTCGATCACCTCGGCAATTGCCTGCGCGCGATCGGCGAACATCAGCGCCATTTCTGTCATTGGCGAGACGGGAGATGCGGCGGAATCGAGCAGCAGACCGCGAATGCGATCGCCTGTCGCCGTTCCTCCCGGTTGCCGCGTCACCACCGGATCGAAATTGCGTTTCTGCATCCACGCGGCCAGACGCTTGATCTGCGTTGTCTTGCCTGAGCCATCAAGACCTTCGAGCGTGATGAAGAAGCCGCGCGGCATGGCGAGAGTCTACCATTGCGCGGGCTGACCGCTGCTTCAGGGCGAAGAAGGCGATGCCGTGTTACTCCACGCGAGATGCCTTTTATTTGTTGAGATTTCTGGTTCCTGGCGACCCAAAGTAACACGCGGATGGCTACAACTTCTTAGAGAAAACAGGGTCATAGGAGTAGTCTGGGCGCAGATTCCAGAGATCGCCACAGATAGGGCTGAAGATCGCAGCAGCCTGTATGGCGCAGAATCGCCGGCTCGAAGCGATGCCGGGTAAAGACTGGAGGAACTCCGATGAAACTCTTTCACTCAGCGCGATGGTTTTTACTGGCGCTTGTGCTCTCGCTCGTTCCTGCATCTTCATATGCAGGTGTGTTTATCAGTGTAGGATTTGCGCCTCCGCCGCTGCCTGTTTATGTGCAGCCGCCATGCCCGCAGCCGGGCCTGATGTGGACGCCAGGCTACTGGGCCTACGGACCGGATGGCTACTACTGGGTGCCTGGCGCGTGGGTTCCGGCTCCTTACTCAGGCGCGCTGTGGACGCCGGGCTACTGGGGATATAGCGGCAGCCTGTACATGTGGCACCCCGGCTACTGGGGCCCGCACGTGGGCTACTACGGTGGCGTGAACTATGGCTTTGGCTACATGGGCGTAGGTTTCGTGGGCGGCATGTGGCGCGGGCACGACTTCGTGTACAACACAGCCGTGATGCATGTGAACACGACGGTCATTCACAACACTTACATTGATCGCACAATCGTGGAGCGCAACACCATCGTGAACGATCGCCGCGTGGCGTATAACGGTGGCCCGGGCGGAATTCGTCACGAGCCGATGCAGCAGGAGCGCATCGCCGAGCACGATACGCACATGCAGCACACGTCTTACCAGGCAGCGCACGCGAACGCTGCGATGAACGATCACAATGCGTACTTCCGGAGCAACAACGGTCATCCGCCGAACGCGGTATACGATCGGCCGCAGGCTCATCCGGAACCGCCGGTGCAGTCGCACTTCAATCAGCCGGCAAATCAGTACCATCCGCAGCCGCAGCAGTATCGGCCGCAGGAGAACCACCAGCAGCCGGTGAATCAATATCACCCGCAACAGCAGCCGCAACAGCGGGAGAATCACCAGCAGCCGCAGCAGTTCGAACCTCGCGGCAACCCTCAGGGCAACCAGGGGGCCGGTCACTCGAGCGCGCCGCGCCCATCGGCTCCGCAGCAGCGTCCGGAGGGGCAGCCGCATCCGCAGGCGCAGCAGCCTCACGGGGACTCGCACGAGCACGGCAAGGGCCGGTAGAAGGAATCGTTGTAGAAACCGCAGAGCCCACGGTTCGCCGTGGGCTCTGTTGCGTCAGGCGTCGGCGGGTTCGATGCCCGCGATCTCGATTTCTAGTCCGCCGAATTCCGCATGATCGTTTTCACGGATTCGATAGGCGACATCGATGCAGCTGCCCTGAGTCAGTCCGAGTTCAGAGGCGCGAAAGGCCATATCCCAGCCCACCGCGCGCATCGCCGCCGCGCGTTCCATATGAGGAGGACTGCGCCAGCTCCAGACGGAGATGGCGTCTCCTTCATGATGCGTGGCGCAGCCAGCAGACGCACCTTGCGCGCCACAAAGATCGGCTCGGGATTGCCGTGACCCAGCGGCTCAAGTTTGCGCAGCCATCCGGCCAGCACCGGCGTGATGCGGTCCAGCGGCAGCTCGGCATGAATGCTGCAGAACGTGCTCCGGCTCACGTGCCGGCGAGATGCTCGTCGGCATAAGGCGCAGACGCCGCTTCAACTCCGGCAGATTTTCGGCGGCATGGCGAAGCCAACGGCGAAGGCGTGGCCGCCGAAGCGCGTGAATAGATCCGCGCAGCTCTCCATGCGCTTCAGCAATTGGAATCCGTCCACGCTGCGCCCGGAGCCGTGCAGCCGACGCCGTCTTCCACGCTCACCACGATTCGCCGGCTTGGCAGTGCGCTCCACCACGCGCGAGGCCAGAATGCCGATCACGCCGCGATGCCAGCCGTCACCATCGATCACCAGCAGTCGCTCGGCCATGCAGGGCTTCGGCTCACTGGCGAGGCGCTGCTTCAATTGCGGTGAGCGCCGTTGGCTTCCGTATCGCGGCGCTCGCGGTTCAGCCGCTCCAGCTTGCCGGCCAGTTCTGCGGCGCGCACCGCGTCGCGCGTTGAGAACAGCTCGATCACTTCAGAGGCCACGTCCATGCGCCCGGCGGCGTTGATGCGCGGCGCAATGCGAAAGGCCACATCGAAGCCGGTGAGCTGCTTGCTGCGGGATCAAGCGCGGCGGCGGCAAACGAGCGCGCGCAAGCCCGCGCCGACGGGTCGGCGCAATTCGCGCAGTCCGAGCGCGGCAATCACGCGATTCTCGCCCGCGCAGCGGGACCGCGTCGGCAATGGTGGCGATGGCCGCCATCTTCAGAAAGCTGGGCAAAGTCTTCTCGCGCGTACGCGCTGCATCGCGGCGCTCAAGCACCGCCTGCGCCAGCTTGAATGCGATGGCCGCGCCGCACAGCGACTTCTCCGGATAACAGCAGCCGGGCTGGTTGGGATTGAGAATGGCCAGCGCGTGCGGGACGGCATCGTCGCGCCTCGAGCAAATGATGGTCGGTGATGATGAGATCGAGGCCCAGGCGGCGCGCCGTCTCCGCTTCTGCAAAGGCGCGCATGCCGGTGTCCACCGTGATCACCAGGCGCACGCCCTCGGCATGCGCCGCCTCAAGCACGCTGGATTGCAGGCCATAGCCTTCGCGAAGGCGGTGCGGCACATGGAAGCGGACCTCTCCGCCAAGCATCTCGATGGCGGTCTTTAGTAGCACAACCGCGGTGGTGCCATCCACGTCGTAATCGCCATAGAGCAAGACCGGCTCCCGCCGCGCGATGGCCGCTTCGAGCCGCTCGACCGCCGCTGCCATGCCCAGCATCAGAAAGGGATCGTGGAGATGCGGCGAATTCGGGATTCAGGAAGGCGAAGCGCGCTCGCCGGGTCCGTAATGCCGCGCGCGACCAGCAGCTCTGCGAACACTTGCGGCAGCCGAGCAGCCTTTGCGCAGTGCCTCGGCCGCCTGTCGGATGCGGCTCTGCGACCATCCAGCGCTGGCGCGAATGCACGAGTGATCGGGTGAAGCGTGCGATGTCCGGGCGGCACTCGTACGCCGCGGCTTTGCAGCCCACGCCGCTTACTCGTCCTCGTCGTCATCGTGCTCGTGCGTCGTCGATCACGATGTCCTGGAAGGTTTCGATGTCTTCGAGCAGGGTTTGGAAGCGCTCGTACCACTCCGTCGTGGTCTCGTGCAGAAACACCAGGCCCTGGTAGACAAAGCCCAGCTGGATGTAGCCCAGCATGCCGGCGTACTTGCGCAGCCACTGGGCTTCGACAAGCTCGGTGGCCTCTTCGTCGGGGAAGTTCATCTCGCCGGCTTCTTCGATCAGGGCATCGAGCTCTTCGCGTTCCAGCGTCATCTCGCTGAAGGTAACAAAGGGAGCGCCCACATGCTTGGCCATCTCCACAAAGTCTTTCCACGCGTCGGGATTGCCCTGGCCTTCCCACACAATGGAAGGAATGTCTTCGGTGACATAGCCGGGCAGACGCTGCAGACCGTGGCCTTCGATAAAGGCCACCATGTCGTCTTTCAGGGAAAGCAGGTTGTCCGTACTCATAGTCAAGCAATCATTCTCGCAGATGGGGCTGGGCGGGCGACGCGAAATGTGGAAAGCGCGTCGGCATGTGGAGCAGGCTCGGTGAACCGGTTAATCTAGAGATATTCGCACAGGAGGAATCACCGCTTGCCGCCATTTGAACATCATGTCTTTGTCTGCACAACACACGTCCGGAGGGTGCGCCACGGCCATCCTGCACTGCCGACGGCAAGAGCGAATTGCACACACAATTGCAGCAACTCACCAAGGCCGCCGGTCTTGGAGACCGCGTGCGTATCAACAAGTCCGGCTGTCTGGACCAGTGCGAGCACGGGCCGACGGTCGTGGTTTATCCCGAGGCCTCTGGTATGGCCATGTGCAGCCCGCAGATGCGGCGGAAATCGTGGAGGAGCATCTGATTGGCGGCAGACCCGTGGAACGGCTGCGACTTGCCGACGCATGCGTCAACACGAAAAGCTGCCCCCATCGGGGATGAGATTTGCCCGGAGACAAGACCGCGCAGCCGGTGTACACGTGGCACTTCGATGCGGTATCCTCATCTTTTAGCCCATGATCTTTTCCCGCGAATACATCGGGTATCTGGCCCGCCGCACAGTTAAGCACCTTATCGACGCCAAGATGATCACCACCAGCGACTTGAAGGGAACTGAGTCGCGCGTGACGGATGGCCTGGTTGAGGAGCTCTCGCTTGAAGACCGCATCAACGACGAAGTGCGCGTGATTCTCGAAGCCTACTCCGACGAGATGCGCAAGTCGCGGCGCGCAATATGCCGAGATGTTCAAGAAGGTGAAAACCGAGCTGGCCCGCAAGTACAAGGCGGTGCTATGAGAATCAGCCGCGACAAGCTCAACAAGCTGGCCCACACGGTGGCCGATACTCTGGCCGAGATCGACCAGGTCGGTTTCCTCGAAGATCGCAACACCATCCGCCAGGAAGCCCGCAAGGCGCTCGAGACGCTGCTGACCGAGGAAGCCCGATCGACACGGCCGCCCGCGCTAAGATCGCCAACCAGCGCAAGATCATCCTGGAAGGCTCGCAGGAGTGGGAGATCCTCTACCGCAAGTATTACAACGACGAAGTACGAAGCTGGGCATCTAGCGCTCCGAAAACCATCGCCCATGCAACTGAACGTCGCCTAGCGCTCGGCCCTCTTCAAAACCAGAGTCATCCCACCGGCAGGCATATCACCAAAATCAATTGACGGATCGGAGCCATCCGGCGCCGGACCAATCGCAGGCCTGTTCGCCTCTTTCTTCGGCACGCCGAAATTGAATGGGATGTGGATACTGCGCTTGAGCTCGAGTCTGTCTCCGACAATGGTGCCCTCGTAGGAGTTGATGCCCGAGCTGAAACTCACTTTGTCGCCGCTTACAATGCCATTTTCAATGGTGGCGGGCCTGTCACCACCGCCGAAGAAGCCGCCCGGGCCCTCGATATTGCCGGTCACAGTGTTACCCTTTTCCACCAACGTAAACAGCTCCGGATGCCCCAAGAATCCCGAGAGCATGTCGTGCGCAGCAGGCTGTGAAACCGGCCGCCAAAGTCCGGTAATGCCTTCACCTTTCGGCACGTAGCGTTCCCATACCGGCACTTGCGGCCGCAACTCGACTGCTTTGCATGACACGGAAGCACTTGCGCCCTTGAGACCTGGCGCCGTTGCCTCTACGGTGATCGTTCCGGCGTTCTTGAGTGACTGCACCAGCGCCGTGCAGTGTCCGCCAAATGCCTTGCGTGACGTTCCCTTGTCTGGCGCCTGGTCGGTCGGGTCCCCGTTCCCCACGCCGATCAGCTTGCCGGGCCCGCTGACGCGGAATGTAACAAGATTGTCGGTGATCGGCACGGTGCGTCCCTGTGCGTCCTGCACTTCAACGGCAAACATCGCTACGTCCTCACCGTCCGCGGATAATTCGCCTCGGTCTGCGCGCAGCACCAGGGCCGCGGCTTGTCCCGTTGTGTCGCGGCGCGCTGTCATCACCTGTTTGCCGTTTTTTAAGCCCCGGGCTTCGATGGACCCCGGCGCGTACGTCACATTCCAAGCGACGTGCCCATTTTTCTTCACGTCCTTTGTGCCCAGGCTCTCGCCATTCACCACCAGCTCTACCTGATCCAGGTTCGAGTAGACCCATACCGCGATCTGTTTGCCCTCGTAGCCAGGCCAGTTCCAGTGTGGGAAGAGATGCAAGACCGGCTTGCTCGTCCACCATGACTGGTAGTAGAAGAACGAATCTTTTGGAATACCGCACGTGTCGATGATCCCGTACTGTGAGCTGATATTCGGCCATCCATTCGGCGAGGGCTCGCCGCGGTAGTCGAATCCGGTCCAGACAAATCCACCGCCAAGCCAATCGCGCTCGTCGCAAAAGGTCCACCAGCCCTGGGCTGAGGCGCGGCCCGATGTGTTGTACGGATCGTACGAGCTGACAAAGCCTTTCGATTTGTCCGTGATGTAGATGCCGCGCGTACCTACGGCACTTACGGTTTCGGTGCCTAATACAAGCTTTTCCGGATGAGCCTTGTGGAAGGCGTCGGCCTGCGGGTCGGCGTAGTGATACCCGATCACATCGCAAACAGCGAGTCCGCCTTTGCCACTGTTGGCACCGCCGTCAATCTGCCCGTCAATCGTGGTCGGGCGACTGCCATCGTGACGCGTGGAGACTTCCTTCATCGCGGCGATAATCAGGGCTCCCTTCTCGGTCATCGCCTGAGCTTCTTCGTTGCCCAGCGACCACATGAAGACGCTCGGATGATTGCGATCGCGACGCACAAGGTTCTCAAACTGGCTCAGGCCTTCCGGATTGGAAGACATCATGCGCGTCTCGTCGAGCACCAGCATGCCCATCTGGTCGCAGGCATCCAGAAGCTCCGGCGTGGGCGGGTTGTGAGACGTGCGCAGGGAATTACATCCCATCTCCTGCAGCTTGCGCACGCGGTAGTATTGCACTGCATCCGGCAACGCGGATCCAATGCCCGCGTGATCCTGGTGATTGCAGGTGCCTTTCAACTTCACGGGTGTTCCGTTAAGCAGAAAGCCTTTCTGCGCGTCGAAGTGAGCTGACCGGATTCCGAACGGTGTCTCGTAGCGATCTACCGGCCTGCCGTCCACTTGCACTTCGGTCAGCAGCTTGTAGAGGTTTCGCTCTTGCAGTGTCCAGAGCGCGGGATTCCTGACATTGATCGTTTGTCGAAAATCTTTTTGCTCGCCGACTCCTATGGTTGCCGAGGCCGACACATCCCTGGACAGAGCCTTTCCCGAGGCGTCGACAATGGTGGAGAGGACGCGCACATTGCTTGCCGCATTGCCGTGGTTCTCGACCTCGGTGAGCAATGCCAACTGGGCCGCGTTGGAACGAAGTTCGGAACTGACAAGTGTTCCCCACTTGGCGACATGTACCGGATTCGTCTTCACCAGCCACACATGCCGATAGATTCCGGCGCCTTCATAAAACCAGCCGTCGCTCTCGGTCGCATCAACGCGCATCAGCAAAACGTTGTGCTCTCCGAGATTCACGAAATCTGTTATGTCAAAGCTGAAGGGATCATACCCGCCGCTGTGCTGGCCAACGTAGAAACCGTTGATCACCACCATCGATTCGCGATAGGCGCCATCGAACTCCAATGTGATGCGCTTGCCTGCGTCTTCGGCGGGCACGTCGAAGATGCGCCGGTACCAACCCACGCTGTTCTGCGGATACTTGCGTCCCAGCGGATAGAAGCCTTTGCTCTGTAGATCCGGATCGTTCGTGAAAGGCAGCTCGACGGCCCAATCGTGAGGCAAATCGATGCTCGTCCAATCCGAGTCGTCGAACGAGGATGTGCCCGCAGGCATGAAGTTTCCGGTCTTCTGAAAATTGCCGGCTGATGCCGTGCTGTATCCGAAGTCCTTTTCCGGATCGCATGCGTGGCCATAGTGGAAGCGCCATCCGAAGTCGAGCAACAGCCGCTCACGGCCCGCACCTGGCGTGGGGTTGGTAAGCGTCTCTGGCGCGCTCAGCGGTCCTGTCACCTCTCCCGTCGTATGCGCAGCAGAGCCAATCGGGTTCATGCCGTGGGCCGATGCCGCCACTGCTGGAGCAAGGAGGCTGGTTTTGAGAACATCGCGCCTTGTAATTGTTTTCATTTCGTCTCCAGTGGGCAGGATTTCGGTGCCGTCTACGTATGACTGTGAGAAGCGCCCCAATCATACGGCACGAGACGGCAGGGCTGGCGTAAGCGCGTGCGCGAGGCTGGTCTCGTTTTGGCAGAGGAGGGCTTTTTTGTTAAAGTTAAGGAGTGGCTGCAATGGCCATCCCCTGAAGTGGCGCTATCGTCTAGGGGTTAGGACGTGAGATTCTCAATCTTAAAACCCGGGTTCGATTCCCGGTAGCGCTACCAGCTATCTGACGCGAAAGCCCGCTCATTGAGTGGGCTTTTTCTTCGCCTCGAAAATCTGATGACGGCACCCTGGGGGATTGCCTCTGAAGGTCATTCGGGCAACTTTGGATATCGCGCTCATCGTCGTCCTGCACTCTAGTCTTTGGTGGGGGTTATTTATAAAGGAATGTACAATTGCGGTAATCCATCTATTCGCAAGACTCTTATGTACACGAGGACACTTGGGGCTGTATGAGGCAAGTGAATCGAATTGAGACTCACTCCCTGCAGGCGGCGCGTCAGCAGGCCCACCTGCTGCTTGAGGCTGAGACCTCAATGCTGAGCCCGCTTACCTCGATGCGAACCGGCTTTGAAAGCAAACGTTTGAGCGGCCACCTTCGCAACTGATTTTCGATTGGAGGTCGTGATGCAGGAAGAGCGCTGGCAGGTATTACATGTGATTACAAATCACGAAAAGAAAGTTGCGCATTTACTCTCTCTTCGCTCCCTGGAACATTGCCTTCCTGTTTACACCGAGCGTTCCCGGTGGTCTGACAGAACAGTGACGTTAGAACGGCCGCTGTTTCCCGGATACATCTTTGTTCGTCTCTCTCCCGAATCCAGATTGACAGCCGTCTCGGTACCCGGTGCTTTGAAACTTCTCGGTAAGAACGGGACTGAGACGGTGGATTCCGTCGAGATCGACAGAATCCGTAAAGCATTGGCGGGCGGGTATTCACTCAGACCTCATCCCCACATCACTGCAGGAAGCCGCGTGCGGCTTCGTCGCGGTATTTTTGAGGGCGTAACGGGCATCGTGACGCAACTCCGCCGAGATTGCACAGTGGTTATGGAGCTTCTAGCGATTGAACACAGCTTTTCGCTTGAGGCCGACATAAACGATCTTGACATTCTGGATGCTTAGTGTGGCGGGCGGGCGGAGGTTCGCTGCTCATTCAGGGCACTGCTTCTGAAGGAATTGCGATCGCCTGGCGTCAGATCGTCGCATATTCATCTCGGGCGTGAGAATGTTGGATTATGAGGAAATCTGGCTATCCAATACGGCGGACGGAGACTGCTTTCTGCAGCGCCGAAATGGAGGCAGAGATACAGCGCGGCGAAGTGTACGGCGAATTGATTCACAGTGTTGTTCGCAGCGGCAGTGAAGCGCGCCTGAAAGTAACTGGTTCCAGCATGTTGCCTGTTATCTGGCCAGGCGACGAAATTACGGTAAGGAACTGCGAATATGCCGAGTTGCAGTCGGGCGAGATTGTTCTCTATCGCCGCGATGGTGGGCTGACCGCGCATCGAATCGAGCGTATTGCGCAGGATTATCTCGTCACGCGAGGAGATTCGCTGCCTTCTTCCGACCCGCCGGTGTTTGCTGGAGCGATAGTCGGGCGGGTGGTGAGCATTCTTCGGAATGGGAACGATGCTCGATTGGAGGCTTCCCCAGGAAGCCGGATCGTCTCGATGTTCCTCTGCCGCTCAGATTTGTCGAGACGGCTTGCACTTCGTCTTTTTCGGTTGAGTCACCGTTATGGCCGACTTCGGCGACGCTCCGGCGAAATGGATCGAGCCGCCGCGGAGACGGTTTCCGATAGCGACGTCAGAAAAGTTTCTTCGCAGACCGGCGATGCGCAGCGCGTTGCCGTGCCCGTTGCATCGTCAGGCGAGCCTGAATTCAATCTGCTGCTTACGATCGCCAGAGCTGAATTACCCGCCAACCAGCGTAGTCGGCTTCAGGAATTGCTCGCTCAGACCCTCGATTGGGGACACTTGCTGGCCATGGCCGAGCTGCACGGGCTTGAGCCTCTTCTTCTCCGCCATCTTCGACTCTTTGCGAGCCAGGCTGTGCCAGACCAGGTGATGCAGGTACTTCGCGAGAACTGCAGGGTGATTGCCGTTCGCAACTTTCTTCTTAGTTCAAAGCTGCGAGAAGTTTCGGCGCAGCTCACCTCGCTGGCAATTGAACATATTGCGTACAAAGGTCCTCTGCTGGCGGAGATCTATGGGGATAGCGGCGTTCTGCGTGCTTACCGTGATCTGGATTTGCTTGTACCTCAAAAGAGACTCGAGGCCCTTCGCGATGCACTGCGCGACGCTGGCTTCGTCGACCGGTACGGGCTCACTGAGGCGCAGCAAGCTGCTTCATTTCGCGCGGGGTTTGAGCATTCGTTCGTTTCCAGTGAGGGGATCGACCTGGACGTGCACTGGCGCGTGGTGCAGGAGTTTAAGGCGCGCGCGCTGGATATGGATGGCATATGGGAGCGCAGGATGACAGCGCGATTGTTGGATCGAGATGTGCCGGCATTATCCGCTGAAGATCTGCTCGTGGTTCTCTGTCTCCATGCTGGACATCACGGATGGACGCAACTATCGCATATGGCCGATCTTGCGCAGGTTTTTCACGTTCACGGGAAATTTGATTGGAAGATCGTTGATAGCCACCTCGGCGATTCCAATACCAGAAGAATCGTTTGCATCAGTCTGCATTTGTTGCAGAAGCACTGGGGAGTGGATATTTCCCCGGAAATCTCAAGGTTGATTTCCGCCGATCCGCACGTAGAACAGTTAGCGCATCGTATTGAAACCGAAGTCTGGCCGTCTCGAGAACCCGCGCTCACGACCTCCAGCCTGCGGTGGCTGCTGCAGCGCAGCGCAGGTGAAGATTGGCGCGATCGAGCGCGTCTATTGGCGGGGTCGATCTTTGTTCCATCCATCGAGGATTTCGCGCTGTTTAGGCTTTCATCACGGCTGTCTTATTTGTATCCAGGGCTGCGCGTGATGCGGCTGGCATGGAATCGTGTATCGCCGGGCTAGCGTGCAAGCGGCCGTCCGCACTAATCCAGCCACGCATCTGTTCAGATTGAGATCTTTCGCTGCCGAGCAGAAATGCCGGCAGAAATGCGAAGGGGCTATCTGCTCGCCGGAGTGGGAGAGTGATTGGTGATTGCGAGAGCAGCAGCGGTGCCAGCACCGGCAGCGATCGCACCACCCACTAGCCACGGATAGGCGCCGGTCCTTTCCGTGCACATCCCGCTTGCCTTTGTTGACGCCATCACTTCCTGGGTCAGGACCGAGGACTGCTTGGGATCGATTGCCCCATTGACCTGCACAAGGCTGCCTTTCAGCTTGCTGACGTCGTGGCCTCGAATCTCGTAAGCGACATTCGTGTCCGGCGCCAAGAGCGTCAGGAGGTGATGATTGTCCAGAATGCTAAGGGTGCCAACATAGGTTGCCGGATTCGCGGACTGCATCTGTCCCGAGCTAAACGACTGTGAGTTTCCCGAGTGGAGCGTGTTCAGAATGCGGCCTTGCTTGTCCAAAACAAAGAACTCGCCATGCTGAGAGGTCAAGGAGACGCTTGAACCGCTGGCGCTTATCACGCCATGGGAATCCGGCGAATTGGGTGTTATACGCAACTGGCCCGTTTCCACGACGAATCCGCAGGTTGGCTTGAGATCAATCTGACCCTGCTCGAGCGTGACATAGCCGTCGTGCACAATGCTGCGGGAGCCAGCGGCCATTATGACCGAAGAATTTGAGCCCAGATAGACCGTTGCGGAAGCGTCCTGAGTCTCTACTGTGCTGCCGTCAAAAAGGGTGGCGTCAGTCGTAACCTGGTTGCCATCCACACGTATGTTTCCACGAACACTGACGGTGCCAACCGGAGTGTTTGAGGAAGCATAGGCAACCGAGCAAAACAGTACTGCAAAACCTAGCAGCTTCGCGGACATATTTCGCCCCTTCCAGGTCTCTGTCGACAGAGCCTTAACAGCACAGGTCTGGAACCTCACCGCAGTTTAGCACAAATCCAGAAGATCGAGGGACTTGCGGGATCCCGTCAGAGCGCGCGCTGGTAACTGGGCATTAGCTTCTGCAAGATGGCGGGCAACTCGAGCAAGCCTCGTTTGAAAAACCAGGCAAGGATGGTACCCTTTCGCCGAGGTTCGCGTGACAGTTCGTCCTAACCTGCCTCTTAACCGGCCTTTTGCAATCGCATTTCGCGTCCTCATTGCGGGAGCTTGCGTTGCCGGGATATGGAATTCAGTGAAGATGGTGCGGGCGGATTTTCTGTTTGGGCAGGATACAGAGGATTCGCTGCGTTCCGCGATTCGCCTGGAGCCAGACGCGTGGCAGTATTACATGCGCCTGGCGCAATTGGATCAAGCCAATGCACCGGAATTGCTGGAAACGGCATTGCGTTTGAATCCATTCAATGCTCAAGCCAACATCGAACTGGGTCTGCGAGCTGAGGCCGAAGGAGACCGGCGTAAAGCTGAGAAATTCCTCTTGCAGGCTTTTGCTGTCGACGATACATATGTGCCGCGATGGACGCTTGCAGGTTTTTATCTGCGAAGCGGAAACATGACAGCTTTTTGGGCATGGACTCGCAGGGCTTTGGAAATGCCCGCGCAGGACATGGGGGCGCTGTTTGAGTTGTGCTGGCGCGTGTCGGCGAATCCCGAGGAGATTCCGGCAAACATCCTTAGTGACAATCCTGAGGTCTCCCGGCAGTATCTAAGTTTTCTGCTCCGCAAGGGCCAACTGACGGGTGCCGAGACTATTGCGCAGCGCTTGATCCTGACGGGTATACCCGCGATTGATCGTCCAGCGGTTTTCTCCCTCGTGGATCGAATGCTGGCCGCAGGAGACGCGCCTGCTGCCGCTGCGTTGTGGCACAGCATGCTCGAACAACACTGGTTGAATGGCAGCGCAACTGTGCCTTACAACGCCGACTTTGCGCGAGACCCGCAGCCAGTTGGGTTTGATTGGGCACTTGCCTCCTATCCAGGGCTGCATTCCTGGACGGGACGCTCGGGGCTGGAAACGGAATTTGCGGGAAACGAGCCGGAAGACTGCCTGATAGCGGAGCAGGCTCTGGTGCTATCGCGCGGCAAGTACACCATGAACTATATCTATCGCACGGCGGGAATCCTGCCCGATACGGGGATCAGTTGGCAAATAGTTGACGTGAAATCAGGCAGCGTTCTTGCGGAGTCTCCTTATCTTTCGAGCGAGACCAGTCAGGAGGCCGCACTGTCGTTCACCGTAGAAGGAGAGCCTGCTCTTTTGCGCCTTCGGCTTGTTTACAAGAGGGTTCCGGGCACGCCTCGAGTATCCGGAACGATGGTGATTACCTCGACAGAAGTGCGAAGCCATTCGCAGGCTTAAGACTGCCGGGCCGGCGGCCTTGTTACCGGACTCGGGCATTCGGGGATCACTGCGGCGAGAGATGGATTTTGCTCTCGATTCGGGGCGTGTAGACCCGATACCTCCCGGCTGATTTTTCGATTCCTCGCTTGCGACAATGGTTTAACATCAGATTCAAGTCGCCACATGTATCCGGGTTCCGGCAGTTCAATTCCCACGTTGGCGTGCCGCGTTTTTCGGTGCCAACGATTTGAGAAATATGGGACTGGGCTTGCGAAGCTTTGCCCAAAATCGTTTGGAGTGATTCAAGAGCCGTCTTTCAACGTCATGCGGGGACGTTGAGGCCCATTCCCAGGGCTTGAGGTTAAAGGGAATCATGAAGCGCTCGGCATACTTATAAATACGGTCGCTCGGTTGAAAATTATGGGCAGCAACCAGGAGTTTGATTTATGAGAAACATCTGGATCGCATTTGTAAGTATCCTGCTTGCCGGCGTAGTTTCCGCACAACAGCCACCGAGCGTCGTTAATCATGCAGGCGAGGCCGCTTCTTTAAGCGGGTCCGCCAATCTTCCCGTGGAGCGTATTGGCAAGAACGATTTGCTCGGCATCACCGTATATGACAGCCCCGAACTTACGCGCACGGTGCGCGTTGACTCGAATGCCGAAATTCGTTTGCCAATGCTGCGACATGCCATCCATGCAGGCGGGTTGTATCCATCTGATCTCGAGCGTGCAATTGCGGCTGCGCTGGTCGAGGACAAAGTGCTGGTTGCCCCGGTCGTATCGGTGGCCGTTGTGGAATACCGCAGCAGGCCCGTCTCTGTAGTCGGAGCAGTCAGAAGCCCAACTACCATTCAGGTCACGGGAACAGTGACTGTACTGGAGGCCATAGCCCAGGCAGGCGGATTCACCGAGAATGCAGGCTCAGAAGTCTTGATAACGAGACAGCAATTGGGCGCTGATGGGCAGGTGACCTCGACGACTCAACGAATTCCCGTGCATGGTCTTTCAAACTCCACGGACCCTTCCCTGAATTTTGATTTGCAGGGCGGGGAAGTGATCAACGTTCCAGAGGCGGGACGGGTCTATGTGGTGGGAAGCGTCAAGAGACCTGGCATGTACTCCATCACCGATGGTCCCCAGAGCAGCGTGTTGAAGTCGCTGGCTCTTTCCGGCGGGCTCGACCACTTTTCGAAACACACAGCCTATATCTATCGCCTTGAGGACGGCCATAGCCAAAGGACAGAGATTCCCGTTGAGCTGAAAAAGATCATGAACCGGCAAGCACCCGATGTTCCGCTACTGGCGGATGACATTTTGTATGTTCCGGACGCTGCCGGGCTCAGGACAAGCCTCACCGTGCTTGACAGGACAATCCTGGTCGGCGCCGGTCTTGCCGCCACGCTTATTTATGTCACGCAGTAGAACCTGTATTAACATCGCCGCCACCGCCCGGAAGTCAACTGACATCTATGCCTGAGCGAATTACATTGCCTCCCGATTTCTCTACGGAACAACTCAGCGAGCGAGCGGCTCCGGCGCCCTATCCGCCTTTGCCCTCAGCGTACGAGTTGGAGCCGGAGAGCGCGGCTATCCCTCTGAAACATAAGCTGTGGATTCTGCGGCGCCATATATGGAAAATAGGCGCTTTCATTGCCGCTTGCCTGCTCGTAACTTTTCTTGCATCCTCCCGGCGTAAGCCGATGTACGAATCTACAGCAACCATTGACGTGGACCTGCAGTCCCCATCACAGATCGTTGGCCAGGGATCGACGGCCTCCTCAAATATTGATCCGGACGGGTTTCTCGACACACAGATCCAACTTATTCAATCCGATGCGGTACTGCGTCCGGTTGCGGAAGAATTTAATCTGATGGCTCCCCCTGAGGTGCATGCAAATGGAGGTTCCCCAGCGCCGGCGTCGACTGTGGGACCGGCGGTATCCATTGGCGGTCTCAGGGTAACTCGCCCGGCGAACACCTATCTGCTGCTCATAACCTACAGGTCGCCT
Source organism: uncultured Acidobacteriaceae bacterium (assembly GCA_963832465.1). GTDB lineage: Bacteria > Acidobacteriota > Terriglobia > Terriglobales > Acidobacteriaceae > Telmatobacter. The sequence continues at coordinate 918,946 of CAWHUJ010000004.1, read as the reverse complement.
AATCCTCAGCTCTCGGCCGACGTAGCCAATGCGGTTGCGAAATCATTTGTAGCGCATATTTATGACATTCGAATACGTTCATCGGCCAATTTGTCGTCGTTCATGGAGAAACAACTCGATGAACTCAAAGCAAAGATGGAGCATTCGAGTCTGGCTCTTGCACAGGCGGGAAAAGATCTAGAAGTCATCAATCCAGAAGAAAAGACGAACATTCTTTCGGCCCGCCTTCTACAACTGAACACGGAATACACCACCGCCCAAGCTGAGCGCATTCGTAACGAAGCAGCCTGGAACGCGATGCAGTCTGGATCAGTCGAGGCCGCGGAAGTGTCGTCTCAGGGCGAATCACTTAGAAAACTTGCCGACGCGTTGGACCTGGCGCGCCAACATTTTGCTTTAATCAAGAGCACCTATGGCGAAACTCATCCTGAATACCGGAAAGCATCTTCACAACTCGCGGAAGTGCAGAGGCAATATGACGAGGCTCTCGGGGATATTCGTAAGAGAACCGAGGTCGTATACCGCGAAAGCGTTAACCGTGAGCAAATGCTCCAGACAGAGGTTGGGCAGACCAAGGCTGAGTGGGACAGTATTAACTCGAGGTCATTTCAGTACAACCAGTTGAGGCAGGAAGCTGCCACGGACAAGGCTCTTTACGATGAATTAGTCACGAAGATTCACGAGGCAGATATCAATGCCGGCTTCCAAAGCAACGACATCCGGATAGCCGATGCCGCCCGTCCGTCCTTGTCACCAGTATCTCCGAATATAAGGATGAATCTTCTCCTGGCATTTTTCATTTCCACTTTCTGTGCTGTCGCCGGGGCTATCTTCCTCGACTCTTTGGATACGACGCTTCGCGATCCTCAGGCAGCTACTCGCTTTCTTGGCGCGGATGTCATCGGAACGTTGCCTGAAGACAGGAAGATCTCTGCTTCGCCGAAGATGGGCGGTCTCGCAGAGACTGGCGCACCGGCCGAATCCAACGGAGCCGGCAACGGTCAGAATGGAAATCACCGTACGGACTCGGATCGCTCCATATCTCATTACGAAGAGGCGGTGCGGACGATCCGCAATACGATTCTCTTGTCCGACTTTGACCTGCGCCTGCGCTCGCTCATGCTGACAAGCGCCCAGCCCAAGGAAGGGAAGACCACCCTTGCGGTTCATCTTGCGACTGCGAACGCTGCCAGTGGGAAAAGGACGTTGCTGGTGGATGGTGATTTGCGTCGGCCGAACGTTCACGCGAGATTTGGGTTGGCTTCGCATGAGGGGCTTTCCAACGTGTTGACCGGGGAGCTTCCCTGGCAGACGGTCGTGCAAGCGGTGGAAGGCCACCCTAACTTGAGCCTCTTATTGTCGGGGCCAAGTTCTCATCGGGCCGCTGACCTGATCGGCCCGCGTCTTGCAGAACTTCTCGACGAATTTGCGAAAGAGTATGACCTGGTGATTCTCGACTCGCCCCCTTCTCCTGGGTTTTGCGGAGTCTTTGCAAATGGCCAGAAGCGCCGATGGAGTGCTTGTCATCAGCCGCGCTGGAGCAACAAAACGCAAGGCAGTGGCCGCTGTGGTGTCTGTTTTACGGCGTCTCCGGGCCAACATAGTCGGCGTAGTTTTGAACCAGGTTATGGAGAGCACTTCCTCCGATAGTTACTCGCAATACGGATATTACAACTACAAACACTATGAGTAGTCCCAGGCATGTTGCGCTTGTCTAATTCACCGAATAACTACTTAGTCGTGCTGTTCGATTTCGGGCCTGTTTTCTCTTTCTAAGGAATTGCCTGTCGTTATCCAGAAAGACATTGAAAGAACAGGAACAATCTCAGTGACTATAACGCAAGAATTGATAGCTGTCTCCACGGCGCCACGCGTTCGAATTCTCGGTTCGCAGGTCGATTTGCTTTCGGTGAACCAAACGGTCGATCAAATCGAACAATGGATCGCGGAACGGGACTCGTTGTGCCGGCGCATTACCGTTACGGGTTTCCACGGGCTTTGGGAGGCGCACAAAGATCCGCGCGTGCGCGCGATTCTGAACAGCGCTGAACTGTGGGTGCCAGATGGAATTGCTCCAGTTTGGGTGGCGCGTCTGCGTGGTCACCGCCCGGAAGGAAGAACCCCCGGCGCAGAGATCATGCGGGAGTTCCTTCGCCGAGCCGATGGGAAGAGATATCGCAGCTATTTCTACGGAGATACCTCGGCAACGCTGGCCAGCTTACAGTCTGTGATTACGACCAACTATCCCAATCATGAAATTGCCGGAGTATTTTCGCCGCCGTTCCGTTCGCTCACGCAGGAGGAAGACAGAGAAATTATTGCGCGTATTAATGCGGCTAAGCCGGATGTTCTCTGGGTCGCGCTGGGAATGCCAAAACAGGATAGGTGGATTTACGAGAGGCTCGACCGCCTCAAGGTTCCTGTCGCAATCGGTGTGGGAGCTGCTTTCGCCTTTGTCGCGGGCACTGTGCCGCGTTGCCCCGATTGGATTGGCTCCTCGGGTTTTGAATGGGTTTACCGCCTGTTGAAGGAGCCAAGGAAGCTTTGGCGTCGCGACTTTCTCGCCGGCCCGCAGTTCGTATTTCATGTTGCGTTGGAACTGCTTCGGCCCGAGAGTCAGGACTGAACGAAAGCCTCTCTGCAGCTTAGAACTATTCTCTGTATTAGGTTATTTGCGAGACATAGATGACCGTTTCCAAAGCGAAAACATTTCGCAATATCCTCTATACGAGCCTCGGTAAAGGTTTGATGCTTGTGTGCACCGGCGTAACAAGTTTGGTCGTTGCGCAAAAACTATCCGCCTCCGATTATGGCGTAATCGGGTTTGCGGGAATCATCATCGGCTTTCTGGGGCAGTTCAGCGACATTGGCGTGGGCAGCGCAATCATTCGGCGTCCCGAACTTCACAGGCGCGATCTCGACACCGGCTTCACACTAAAAATCGTTCTCAGCATTGCGGCTTTTCTTTTGGCTTTGCTGGTTGCGCCCTTCTCGCATCATTTCTTCGATCATCCTGCAACTGCTAACGTAATTCGAATTTTGGCGCTGAATTTTCTAATCAGCATCATCGGCTTCGCCCCTCAAATGATTTTGACGCGCGAAATGAACTATCGTGCGTTGACAGCGCCAGCCGTCGCAGGGGCAGCTGTGCAGAGCATTCTGGCGGTTAGCCTAGTTCTGGCCGGATGGAGTTATTGGGCTGTTGTTGCCGCGAATATTGGTGCAACGCTCACAGGCGGCATGATCCTGCAGTTCACAAAGAGGGTTCCAATCAGGCTGAGCATCGATTGGGCCGTTGCGCGATCGTACCTGCGATTCGGCATCCCCTTGTTCGGGTCGGGTGTCTTGATTTTCATGATATTCAATCTGGACAATTTTCTTGTCGGCGCATACATGGGAAGCGCCAAATTGGGCTACTACGCGTTGGCGTTTACCTGGGGCGGCTTTATCTGCGGATTTCTCTATAGCACCGTAAATAATGTGCTGTTCCCCGCGTTTTCATCGATACAAAGTGATGCGGTTGCAGTCCGGCGCTGGTATCTCAAGACAGTTGAACTGGTGGCGTTCGTGGCAGTCGTCGCCAACGCTACGCTTTTTGCGAATGCGCACTGGTTTCTCGTTACGTTCCTCGGGAAGGGAACGGACAAGTGGATCCCCGCCACTGTTGCACTTCAAATTCTATGCGTGCACGGAATCGTGCGCGCGATAACCGAAGCTTTGGGACCGTGCCTTTACGCCTGCGGCTGGTCCATGACCATTTTGCGAGCTACTGTCGTGGCCGGAAGCATAGAGGTGGTGCTCCTGCTGGCTGCATTGCGGTCCGGGAGAGTTGAATTGGTCGCTTGCGTTGTACTCGTGGCTTACACCTCGCAAATGTTCATTTACTTGCCGTTCTTGCGCCGCGAATATTCAATTGCCTTTATTGACCTCATCGCCAAAGTCTGGCCGGTTGTCCCAGCCTTTGGGTTAGGTTGGCTGATCACGACGTTGTTGCCCGCTTCCTTTGGATCCACATTCCTCACCCTCTGTATTCGGCTCCTATTCACTGCGGTGATCGTGGCGATGACTCACGGAATCCTGAGCCGCTTCCGGTGCTTCCATGAAGTAAGCGAGATGATCTCACAAAACTTCGCTCAATCGGTGACCCAATCATGACAAAGATAGCGAATCATCTCGATTACGAGACGAAGCCGGGAGGATATTTTCAGTACAGCCGGCCGGAGATGCTTGAGTTCTTGCCGCAGCACAGCCGGCGCGTACTGGAGGTTGGCTGCGCGGAAGGCGCCTTCGGCGAGTCGATCAAGAGGGGGCGCGGAATTGAAGTGTGGGGCGTCGAGCCAATGGAGTCTGCTGCGCGAGTGGCCACTACAAGGCTCGACAAGGTTATTGCATCTACCTTTGGACCTGAGGCTGATTTACCTGCCCACGCCTTCGACTGCATCTATTTCAACGACGTGCTTGAACACATGATTGCCCCTGAGCGCGCGCTGCGCTACGCGAAGGGCCTGTTGGCATCGAACGGCGTTGTGGTGGCGTCAATTCCCAACGTAAGGTCCCTCAGAACGCTTTATCAAGTTGTTGTTCAGGGTAACTGGGAATATGAAGACTACGGCATCTTGGACAGAACGCATCTTCGTTTTTTTACGCGCTCAAGCATTGTGAAGATGTTTGAACGAGAAGGATTCTTTGTCAGGAGTATTCGCGGTATTAGTCCATACTGTCGTCCTAAAGGTATTCAGAAACCAATGTGGTGGGCTTACAGGCTGACAAATAGGCTTTCGAGCAATAGGTACGACGAGATGAGGTTTCAGCAGTTTGCGGTTGTCGCTGAACCATCTGGCTCTGTTGGTGAAAGCACCAGTGAAAAGAAATAGTAACCCCGACGCCGATTCAGAAAATCCTGTGTCGTCCTCTGCTTTTCTGCAGCGAGTGGGCGGATCGCAGTTTTCCCCCTTACTGCAGAGGGTGCTGCCGCCATACTTTCGAGAAAGGATGCGTTCACTATTGGGGTGGTGGTTAATTCGCGTTCTTGGGCATAGCTTGTCCCCGGCGAAGGGAATTGAGCAACCACTGGAAGATGCGGAGGCGAGTGGCTCTATCTCCATCATCGTTCCGGTTCATGATTCGCCTGCGGTAACGCGGCGTTGCCTGGCGAGTTTAGAGAGATTCGCTCCTAGAGCAGAGATCATCCTGGTCGACGACGCCTCGAAACTCGATGAGACACGAGAGCTTCTCGACGAGGCTTCGAGCAGAAACGGCTGGAAGCTGATTCGTCATCTGAAAGCCTTGGGTCACAGTGGAGCATGCAAAGCAGGGGCGGACGCTTCCACTCGGCGCTACCTCTGCCTTTTGAACTCAGATACGATCGTGACACCGTGGTGCTGGCTGCCGATCGTGCAAGCGTTCGAGAGCGATCCAAAGATCGGCGCCGCTGGCCCATCAACAAGCAATGCAGGAAACGCACAAGTTTTGCCCCTGGCGAACACCCTGCGCCACTATCTGAACGATGATCAGATTTGCGAGTTTGCTAGGCGCTTGCGAGTAAAGAATCCCCTCAATGCCGTTGAAGATCTGGACTGGCTTTCCGGATTTGCCCTCTTTATCCGACGCAGCCTTTGGGTGGAGCTTGGAGGCTTCGACCCCAATTTACCGGATTATTCCAATGATGTTGATCTTCTCCAGGCGTATCCGCGGTGCTGGATATCGGATGGTGTGGATTCGCAACTCCTACATACATCACCTGGCAGGGGAGAGCTATGGAAAGGCCAAGGAAGGCAAATCCGTACAGGAGCGTTATCAGGATGCTGATGAGTACATTCGGCAGAAATACGGCAGCTGTAACTGATACGCGCGTTCTAGCGTTTTTCTGAAGAACTTCGATGAACCTCGCCCGTCTGATATCAGCAAGTGTCAAATGACAAGTAAGATTTCGGCCGCAATCGCAACTGATCACGGAGTGGGCACCAACGGCCGCCAGAAGGTCGTTATCGGCCACCCATACTTGGGCCGTGGCGGGTCCGAATCCACGGTGATGTGGCTGATTGAAGCGTTAAAGCACGATTACGAGCTCACGGTTGTCACAACGGGTGGATGGAATCTCGCGGAACTGAATGTTTACTACGGAACCGCAGTTAACGAAGATGAGGTGAATCTCCGGATTGCTCCGGTGCCGGCACCATTGCGCAGGCAAAGCGTTGCTGCCTTCCGAGGCGCCTGCTATCAGCGGTTCGCGCAAAAGATAGCTGCAGAATATGACGTGCGCATCAGTGCCTACAATCTCACAGATTGGGGCTTGCCGGCCATTCACTTCCTTGCCGATTTCAGCTGGCATCAGGAAATAAGAGATGCGATCGATCCGCCTACTCCCGGGCGTATCTATCGGGATTCTTTGCTGCGCAAGGCCTATCTCGGAATTTCCGCCGCTTATGCAAACCCCTCGGGCCGCGATGTATTGCGTGAGGATGCGATAGTCGCCAACTCAGCGTGGTCCGCTGCGCTAATGAAGCAAAAATGTAATGTCGAGTGCGCGGCGATGGTTTATCACTGCGTTTGGGCAGAGTTTCCGAGAATCGCCTGGGCGGATAAAGAGCAAGCCTTTGTAATGATCGGCCGTATCGCGCCGGAGAAGCAGGTCGAACGCGCAATCGCAATTCTGGATGCGGTGCGGCGGCGCGGGTATGCTATCCGGCTCCATCTCTGCGGGCAAATTGACAATGATCGATACGGACAAGAGATCGCCGCGCTGTGCCGGAAACATGCGGATTGGATCGTTGCTGAAGGCCGTGTGAGCGGCGAGAGAAAGGCGCGGATTCTCGCCGGTTGCCGGTTCGGCATTCAGGCGCGTAGCGCGGAACCATTCGGCATCTCGGTAGCAGAAATGGTTAAAGCCGGGGCAATTGTTTTCGCACCTGGCGACGGAGGACAGGCGGAGATCCTGCAACACCGGGACCTGCTGTACGCGAATGAAGAAGATGCTATCGAGAAGATTGTCACTGTCCTTGCAAGTCAATCACGTCAGGAAAGTCTTCGCGCACATCTAGCATGCGTGGCAGCTTCTTTCAGCGCGAGCCAGTATGTTCATGAAGCCCTTGGTGCTGTGCGGGCATTATCTGCCGAAGCGGATGGGCGCAGAAGTCAAAACTCATGATCTCACTCATAGTCGCGACGAAGGACAGGCCGGCGGATATGCAGAAGCTTCTGCAGAGCCTGACTTCGCAATCATCTGGACCGGACGAAATTATTGTGGTCGACGCGAGTAGCGCTCCAGTGGAAGAGGTAATCCGCGCATTTCCGCACCTTCCCGTCAAATATATTCGTCACTGGCCGCCGTCGGCATCTGCGCAAAGAAATGCCGGAATTCAGGCGTGCAATCCGGCGCATTCATTAATCGGCTTTGTTGACGACGACACCACTTTTGAGCCGGGGGCCTTCGAAGCAATGCGGGAATTCTGGCGGCACGCGGACTCGAATCTTCTCGGCGCGGCCTTTAACCAGTGCAACTATCCCGACCGAGGAAAGGCACGATTCAAGCACAGCTGGTTTGCGGAGAGCCTGGGGTTGTATTCACCCAGGCCCGGCTCTGTATCAAAAAGCGGATGGCACACGATCATACCGAAACTCCAGCGGACGCAGTTCGTCGAGTGGCTACCCACGGGCGCCGTCCTCTTTCGCAGAGATGCGCTCATCTCGATTCAGTTCGACGAATTCTTTGAGAGCTACAGTTATCTGGAAGATCTGGACCTGAGCTACTCCATCGGAAGAGAAGGGCGTCTCGCTGTTGTCGCCGAAGCGGGTTATTGCCATTTTCCGTCAGCGGGTGGCCGGATCAGCATGTACAAGTTCGGCCAATACGAAGTTCGCAACCGGCTCTATTTTGTTGAAAAGCACAAACTTTCGCGGCCGCTGTGTTATCTGGGTCTGATTGTTCGATCCACGATAACTCTCGGCGCATTTGCATCGTCTGCCAGGCGAAGCGAATTCGATCGCTTGCGCGGAAATCTGAATGGATTGATGCGGTTCGTACTGCTTGCGGAAAAGCTATCGTAGGGGCTCGATCAACTGAGCACAGCGCGAAGCACAAACATTTTAAAGACTGTAAAGTTTTGTTGGATCCGAGAGCATGAGTAGAGCAGCGCTACAGAGAGCGATTCTTGACGTGCCCGTTACAGCAGGCGGAAAGAAGGTCTTGCTCGGGGCGCGGATTCGATCCTTCTTCGGACTCCACGCTCCGGTATCCGCTTTTCTGCTTTGGGCAGGTCTTTGGCTCAATCTGAATACAGGTTTCTGGAATATTAAGCAGCCCGCTAGCGCCAATGAATGGATGTTGCTGATTCGTGCTGTTCTTCCATTTATCGTGCTTCCTGCCGCCATACTCATCCTTTTGAGCAGAGGCACCCTCAAGTTGAGCTGGAAAGATCCGTCCGTGCTTCTCTTGCTCTACGGAATTCTAGCGACAGTTTCCTCCAGCTTTTCTCCGCAGCCGGAGTGGTCGTTGTATTTGTCAGTGGCTTTTCTCGCAACAATTTTTGCGGCCTGGACATTTACCAATCAGCGCGACCCGGCCGGATCAACTCGGCAATTGCTCCAGTTGACATGGATAGCGACATTCATTGTCGCCGCGCTGATTGCGCGCGAAGCCAGCCATGCAATCTTCGGCCATCTGCAAACGGGCTACTCAGCGGTTATGAAAGATCTGGACAGCCAATCGCGGTCATCCGGAGTGGCGCGGTGGGCGGCTGTTCCGGGACTGGTGTGCCTCGTGCGCGCGTATCACAGTCGCCGTTTCTTTCTCGTCGCCTTCTATCTTGGCCTGGCTGCGCTCGCTTTCTTCATCGTCTACCGTATGCAGTCTCGCGGTGCTGTCTTTGGGATAGCGGCTGCTCTGGCCTTTACGCTGGTCATGGAATCCCGCATGCGGCGCTTCGCGTTGCCCTTCGCTCTGATGATGGTTGTCGTGATTCTTCTCTTCGATTCTCCTGCAACAGTATCGAACCAGGTGACCACATACCTTGAACGAGGACAGTCAAAAGAAGAGTTCCTCAGCATGACGGGGCGCACGCGCGCATACAGAAAGGGGTTGGTGGCCTTTGAAGAAGCGCCGATTTTAGGGCGTGGCCAGTGGGCGGACCGTGTGATTATCCACGAACACGTCCATAACTCCTATCTCCAGGCGCTGTTGAACGCAGGAGTTCTGGGTGGTATTCCGTACGTTGCATCGTGGCTTGCCGGATGGGCTTTGTTTTTCCGCCTCAACAAACAAAGCAGATGGCTCAATCCAGAAGATCGCCTGTGCCTGTTAGAAGCAGGCACGGTGATGATGTTCTTCACTGTCCGCTCTGTGCCCGAGACCACCACGGCGAGCTTCGCGGTAGATCTGCTGGTGATGGTGGCGGTTTACGTGTACCTAGAACGCCTTGCCCAACACGTCAAGAATGTGCAGCGGCAGCCTTCGTCCGTCGATGCGCGTCAACTCTGGCCGCAAGCTTCATATCGGGAAATGAATACTGGTACTCGGCGCCGAATATGACGCGACTGAATGTGCTGGCTATCGCTTACGCCTGCAATCCGCTGCATGGATCAGAGGCTGGAGTTGGCTGGGGATGGGTGAATGCCATCGCAGAAAGGCATAACGTCACCGTCATTACCGCTGACTACAATGCCGGAGATATCACTGCTTATCTTGCTGGTCGTTCCGTTGATGAGAACGCCGCGCGCTTCGTTTATGTGAAGAACCGGCCGTGGCATTACAGTCCCCACAGAGTATGGATTTCTATCGAGAATTCATGGGCGAAGCCGTTGATGAATCTCGCCTATCAAGATTGGCTGGGAGACGCATTTGCGAGAGCTCAAGACGAAATGGAAGAGAGCCGCTATGATCTGGTGCACCTTATCACCTATGTCGGCTGGCGCTTTCCTGGCCGCTTTTATCGGCTGGATGCGCCTTTTGTCTGGGGGCCAATCGGCGGCTTGAAGAATACCCCCTTGCGCCTATTTCCTGCGCTAGGTCTCAAAGGCGCGGTTTATTACGGCGGAAGGAATCTCATCAATTCTCTCCAGATTCGATTTCTGACCGGGCCCCGGCGCGCCCTCCGCAAAGCCCGGGGAGCGGTAATCGCAGCGACATCAGAGATACGCGACGTGCTTCAGAGTGAGCTCAACAGCAGCAGCCGGGTGATCTGCGAAGTGGGTATCCCACATGTTCATCCCGCTGAACCGACAATACGCAACTCGGATGAGCCTTTGCGCATTTGTTGGAGCGGCCTCCATCTGCCGGGGAAGGCCCTGCACCTATTGCTTCTGGCTGTCGCGCGACTGCCCAGGGATATAAATTACTCGCTCCATATTCTTGGCGATGGGCCCTCCAATCGGGAGTGGCGAGGTCTGGCGAAGGGTCTGGGCGTGGACGGCCACTGCCGCTGGCATGGCCGCCTGCCGCGCAACCAGGCTTTGGATGTGATGAGGGCATGTCATGTCTTCGCGATGACAAGTCTCAAGGAACTGACCTCGACGGTGGCCGTAGAAGCAATTTCGCTTGGCCTGCCAATTGTTTGCCTCGACCATTGCGGGTTCGCAGACCTTGTCACAGAAGAATGTGGCATTAAGATACCCATTCAATCGGTAAGACGGATCGAGTCCGATATTGCCGCGGCGCTGAAGGCTTTGTATCTTGACGAGAAAATGCGGTATCAGCTGGCGCAGGGCGCGATCGCGCGCAGCAAGCATTATTCGTGGCAAAACAAAATGATTGCACTCGACGAGATTTACAAGCTGGCCATCAACAGAAATGGTTCTTGCGGAGCGGAAGCGAAGAGTTGGGAATACAGCTATGACTAAACGTCAAGCCTGGGGTTTATCGCTTGCCGTGTCGCTGCTCCAGGAGAAGACACTACCATGAACGAGAAGACCGTTGCGGTTGTCGTCCTGAACTGGAATGGCGGCGATGACATTATTGACTGTTTAGAGAGCGTATTTAGATCGAAGCACGTGCCAGTTGAAGTTGTGATTGTCGATAACGGTTCCGTCGATGGATCGACGGAGGTTATTCCACCGCTTTCCTCAGGTGCACTGGATCAGCAATCCTCATAATCTCGGATTCGCCAAGGGAACCAATCAGGGCATGCAGTGGGCACTTGAGCAGGGAATACAGTATGTTCTTCCTCTTAACGGCGATGCTCGTTTGCATCCCGATGCGATTGCGGAGATGCTTACAGTTGTTGAGCACGAAAACAATACCGTAGTCGCATGTCCGCGTATGTATGGTGGTTCAGCAAGCGATGATCCGCAACGGTTGTGGTTCGCTTACGGTACTGCCAGCTTGTGGGCCGGTATCTTTCGAAATCCAGCGTTCGGCCAAATTGACTCATCCAAATGGTCCGTTCCGCTGGATATGGAATGGGTCGTGGGATGTTGTTTGTTAATTCCAAGACGCATCCTGCAAGGCGCCGGCATGTTTGACGAAGCTTTCTTTGCGTACTATGAGGACGTTGATTTGTCCCTGCGCATTCGCAAAGCGGGGTTTCGATTGCGATACGTCCCAACTGCGCACATATGGCATGGAAGCTTAAGGCCTCCAAGGCGAGATCTCTCCGAGATGTATCGGTATCTATCTACGCGAAACAGCTTGTGGGTAATGCGCAAGCATGCGTCTCGGTTCGGGATATTCATGTATCTCTGCCTTCTTCCATGCCGCTCTCTGTTTCGCATCATGGGCATGATGATTCATAAGAAGTGGCGTGTGATCGGCGCGGAGTTGAAGGGGATTATAGACGGAATTTTTGCGCAGATTGGCGCCTTGTGAACTCTTGCACCGGCTGTTTATTGGAGGGCGCTACTCGTGAGCAAAGCCTGGCTAGAATCGATTAAGCGCGCCATCCGTATCCACCGGAGAGCTAAGCCCTTCTCGATGTCCGCCGCAATGTGCAAGAAATTCTTGCATTCTTATTACAACGAGGATTTTTACGATTTCCATGAAAACGGGGAATCTTTCGTGCTGGAGGCATTTTCCCGTTGGGCCGGAACCCGCACGTGCACCATCTGGGATATTGGCGCGAACCATGGTCAGTGGGCGCGTGAGGCGAATGCTGCCCTCCCTCACGCGCAGATAGTTAGTTTCGAACTGATTCCTGCCATTGCCAATGAGATCGCAGTGGCCGCCACCTCGCACCCCTGGTGGTCAGTTGAGAGATGCGGGATGTCGAATAAAGCGGGAACCGTCGATATCCTATGGAACCGAAGCAGCGATGATACGAGTTCATTCGCTCCAGATTTGAGCAGCTACTTATACGCGACTGCGGATGTTGAGAGCGTGCGATGTGAAGTTACTACGGCGGACAAGTATTGGGATGAAGTGGGAACAGCACCGGACTTCCTCAAGATAGACGCTGAGGGGCACGACTGGGCAGTTCTCGAAGGTGCGGAACGCCTGATATCGAGCGATGCTGCGCCAGCTGTGATTCAGTTCGAATATGGCCGCACATGGATTCCTTCGCAGCGCATGCTCGGACCTGTCCACAAGAAGTTGGAATCATGTGGCTATCATATCGGCAGGCTTTTTCCCAATTACGTCGATTTCAAGCCTTACAGCGTTGCCGATGAGCACTTTCGCATGGGTAATATGATTGCAACTCGTGATCGAGGTTTGCACGCACTTCTGACAACATAGACCGCTCATGACCCCATGATCATTTAAGTCAAAGATTCTAAGTTAGTCGTTGTGCAGGCGGTGTGAATAGGGAATCGGAATCGCCGATTGTCACCCTTTCCACCGCCTTCATTCTTTCTAGTAGGCAACAGTGTACGGTCGGCGTCTATTATTCGCTTTCGGCTGATTGTGCAGCAGGCAAGGGTTGCGTGTGCCGCAGCTTCTCCACGTAGAGCACTGCCAGCAGCGCGTACATCCAGCCCGAGACTGCCGGGCGCGGAAATGGATAATCCACGCATGCGTGCAGCATGACAGCAATCAAGCCGAGCGCCCAGGGATACCGGATGCTGGAAGGAACGGCCGCCGCAAAGGGAATCAGAACCAGCAGCAGAAAGGGGATTCCGCCGTCGGCAGCAAACTCTGCCCAGTCGTTATGGGCGTGATTGGCATAAAAGGAAAAATCCTTCACTGCGTAGCTCTGGTAAACGCTGGGAAACGTTCCCAGGCCGAACCCTGTCAACGGCCGATCCTCGGTCATTTTCACGGCAGCTGTCAAAAATGCTTTGCGCGTCGCATCGGGGTGACCCAAGGTATCGCTGAAGCGGTCCGAGACCCGCTGCCATCCGACGGCAAGAGTAAAAGCGAGCGCAATGAGCGGAATCGCAGCCAGAATGGCAACTGCCGAGCGGTGAACACGGATTCCTTTTGAATGCCGCAGGGTTACGATTCCGATGCCGAGCGCGGCCAGCAACTCCGCAGTACAGAGCGCGGTGCCTGCGCGCGACGCGGAACCTATCACCGACGCGTACAGAAGCCCCCCGCTAAGCGGATACCACCACGCTCTCCAACCTTGGCTGATCGTCTTCCACAGGGCGATGGGCAGCGCGAGCTCAATGAACTGTGCGTAGTTGTTGGGGTTGGGGAAGGTCGCATACACATCGGGATAGCCGGTTGGGAACTTCCACAGCACAAGGCCGTGCGAAGTGAAAAGCTGTGTAAGGCAGAGCACCGCCATGCCTGTCGCGAACCAGAGAAACGCGTTCAGGAAGTATTGCCGCGCAACCTTGTGACCAGTGACAGCCTGGGTCAGAAAAAAGACGCCCGCAAGAGCACCCCATCTTAGAACCGCCTGGGTCGTTTCAAAGCGGGAAGAAGTTGTGTGCGCAAGAAGCTGGCCAACTCCCCAGACGGGTATGAGGTATACAAGCCATTGCATCCAGTTTCTGTCTGAGAAAGGCGAGCTTCTTCGCCCGATGCCCGCCAGAAGATACACCGCAAGAACGGCAAAGACGCCTATCTGAAAAGACTGAAGACTCCACGCCTCGCGGACAAAAACAGTAGAAGTGGTGAAGGCCAGAATGAGGATCAGCGACGCACCGGCTGCAATATCGCCGTATGGTGTTTTTCTACCGGAGATGCCTTCAGGCACGATCCTGGTGCGAATATCGCTTGTGGCCAATTCAACCAAAATGTGCCCTCTTTGCAGCCACTTGATAAAGCCCCGAGAGTTCTACACCGATAGGCCCCAGCAGAGGTTAAAGCGCTCGGGGGGCACCTGCTGTGTATCGGGACAAGGCACGACTTCGCTGCAATGGATCGCTCTGGAGCTTCCACACAGTCTACTTGATTGCGCGCTATGTCGCGTCAGCGCGAGAAACTCTGCAAAGGGGTCTGCATCATTCTGCCGAATGGTGGAACAAATCCCGTAGAAGGCCCTGGGCTTCAGGTGGCATCTCCAAACCGTGTCTGAGTATCGCCACGAACGCTGCGCTCTGTATTGCCGCAGTTATCTCTGCGAGCAATTGCAAAGCACAGCAGCTTCCCTTCATAGCGGAGCCGCACACCACATCACTCCAGCCGTACGAGAAGGACGCGCTCGTTACGACAGAACGAACGGATTCGTACTCCTCCTCAATTGCCGTGCATCCTCCGGCAGCGATATACAGCATGGTGCGCCCCGCTCCGAATCCCAGAATTGCCAATTCAAAGTTTCTTGTGGTGAATTTCCTGAATCTGGGAATGGCTGTCGTCGATGTGGAACTGACACAACGGTGCATCGCAAGCCACCAGTGCCGTGAGGGAAATCCTCTTATGCCCTCATCGCAGGCCGGGCAATTGTCCATTGGCATTGGATACGCTGCGCTCGGGTCATTGGCCAGCTACTGGCTCAGGAAACATAAATCGCCTCGTTGGTGGATCCCGCCGGCTGTAGGAATGGCCGGCCATGCTGCGGGGATCGCCACGGGAATCCGGAATTAGTCCCGATTTCGATCGAAATAGAGCTAAATACAGCGACTTGTCTGACTTTGCCGGGCCAATCGCGGCGCCACTCGCGGAAGCTTTCCCCCCAGAAATCAGAGGAGATGGACGCTCCCGTAAATGATCATTAGGGGGTATGACTACCGGCATTCCATGGCCAGAAATCGCCATTGCAATCCCGGTAGGCTATATTTATCTTCGATATAGCCTTAAAATGCCAGTTGGAAACCTCTTCTCTCCGCGCCGGATCGATCTTGCGGGCAGTAGGGGCTGCATTTGGCTGATAGCGTCGACCACGCAGGTGGACTTCGAGATTTACGAAGAAGACTTGGCGAGAGCACTTTCCCGAAAGAAGAAGTTGTTACGTCCGGGCAAAGGAGTGTGCTCTTCCTCCTCTTGGGAGCAATTAGCAATGCGGAATATTAGACACTCACTATATCGGCCGTTCTTCGCGCTGGCATTAATCGCAGGGAGCTTTTATTGCACACCAACGTTTGCCCAGGACGTGCCTTCAGTCCGTGTCGGCAACGTTGAAATCACCGGCATTCCTGACGATTGGACCCACCACCATGTTGTCTTCTCCAATCCCGGCACGGAGGAGGACGCAATCAGGGCGGGCCGTTACGAGGAGTGGAAGCGAGTCGTCGACGATCCCCGCTATGTTCTGCAGCAAATGAAGAGGTATCTGCCCGCGCAGGGACCAGCTTCGGACGATGTAGCATATCGATACTATTGGCGCGCCAAAGTGGCACATGATTCTGCGAAGTTTGCAGATTTTGGTGGAAGGCTGCGTCGCGGTCCCATCGCCCCGCAAAGGCCAATTTCGTCTGTTCATGGAGATTGGAGCATGACTTCGGGCGGGACGGGCGGCTTATTGCCGAGCCATTATCCTGCGAAATTCGGCATGGGCGACGCGCCTGAAATCACAAATAACTGCAGCGACTACGTCGTTTTCCCTACCGGCCTAATGGGCAGTACCTCGCAGGCCAGCGTGGTTATCTATTACAACCTTTACACGTCATGTAGTGCCACCTCTCCTGGCGTTCTTCTGTCGATTAACACAGGCGGCTTGGCGAACACTTCGCCGGTAATCTCGATCGACGGCACGCAGATCGCATACATTCAGTCGGCCGCATCGACCAATCTTACGGTTAAGCTCACCAGCGGCAGTGCCAACTTCACGACGACGGGGTTGACCACCGCCATGGTGGGCAACGCGATTAGCGGCGCTGGGCTTCCCACGGGAACCATAATTGCGAGCCGCAACAGTAGCACAAGCGGTACCTTAAGCGTGAGCGCTACGGCAAGCGCAACCGAGACTGCCACCGTTGCTGGCGTGGCTTCACTGGTCCTGGTTAAGATGGCGGCGGCCGGGCAGCCGCCAACGACACAGGTCGGCAGTGGAACAGCTGTGACCGCCCCTGTTACCCCGACCCAATCATCAAGCGCCGCCAATTACCGTAGCTGCACGAAGTATCCCTGCTACATCACGTTCGCTCTCAGCGGCGCTTACAGCGACACCAACTCGGCGCCGTTTTATGTCTATTACGATCTGACCTATGGCAACGCCGACAATATGTACGTCGGCGATGACGGAGGCTACCTGCACAGATTCACCGGCGTCTTTTTGGGAACGCCCGCCGAAACTGCAACAACCAACTGGCCGGTCAGTCTCTACAGCACTTCAGAGTCCACGACGACCAACGGGACAGCGGCGCTGAACTCCCCTGTATATGACGGCAATTCCGGCTATGTGTTTGTGGGCGATACAAGCGGCTATCTTCACCAGGTTCTGGGAAGCTCAAATCCGGGCACCGCGTACCTCTCGGGTCATCTGGAGTACAACACAAACGGAATGGACCCGGTGATCATCGATAGCTCAACTGGAACTGATTACGTCCTTCAATTTGTCGGGTACAGCGACGATACCCAAACACCAACGGGCAACCATGGCACCCGGCCCAGCTATATCAACCGGTTCACGGTCACTGCCGGTAACTCCAGCTTCATCACGAACAGCGGTTTTGGTACCGGGATCTACTTTCCGAATGGAGCCACATCCACCAGGCCCGCAGGAACCTCGACAATTCAGCCCACGGGAACCTTCGACAACGCGTATTACACGAGTGGCGGAGCATCGGGAAATATCTACGCATGCTCCGACGGAGTTCTGTACCAGATCCCTGTAGCCTGTGTCGCTAACAGCACCTCGAGTTGCAACAGTGGAAGCGCAACCGAAGACACGAATGTGTCGGCGTACAGCACGCCAACGAGCGCCGCTTCCAGGTGTTCGCCGGTGTCTGAGTTCTATAACACTTCAACCAGCATCGACTATGCCTTTATGAGCGTGGCCGCAAGTGCGGTCAAGAGCGGCGGCTCAACCTGCACCGGCGCCTGCGCGCTCAACTACAACATCACATCGTCCACCACGACCGCGAACACGCCGATCGCGGGCTTGGCGGCAACCGGTGGAACGAGCGGAATCGTCATGGACAACTCTGTTGCCAACACTACCAAGGGCGGCGGGGCAGAGATTTACTACACTACTATTGGAAGTCAGACCTGCACTGGTGTTGGTGGAACCGGAACGACGGGCTACGGCACGGGGAGTTGCGCAGTGCAGGCAACGCAGGCTGGCCTGCAATAGGTTGCATCGCGATTGCTGAGAGCAGCGGCGGTGGGCAATCTGCTCGACCTTCGGAGATGCGCAAGCGGGGAATAACGGCTTTGAGAGAGGATACAAAGGTGAAAGAGAGCTCGACCGGCCAGAACCAAGAGACGCCCGCCGCGATGAAAGCTGCGAGCAGTGCAAAAAAGCCTTACGTCAAGCCCACGGTGCGCCACGAGCGGGTCTTCGAAACCATGGCGCTGTCGTGCGGCAAGGTGCAGAGCTCCCAGGGATCCTGCCGCTTCAACCGCAGAGCTTCTTGACGGATTACTTTTTAGAAGTCTTCCTCATAAGAAGGACTGCTTCCGCCCGGAAAAACAATTCATGCCGCTTCCTGAAGCTCCCGCGAGACGAGATGTTGTTATCGAAGTGGGGGGCGTGCCGATCGAAGTACAAACTACCGATCCCGCGTTTGAGCGTATCCTGCGCGGGCGTTATTGCGATTACATTAAGCCCGAGGCTATTCCGGCGTTCGTTCTCAATGTGCAGGTCCAGGAACCGGACATGACGGATCCGGATGCTGACGTGGAAGTCTGGATCGAGAAGGACGAGTGGAGAATGAAGCGCGGTGACTTTCACGCGTCCTGGAATCCGAAGGAGCGGTGTGGCCAGATCGCCCAATCCGCTAATCCCTACTCGATCGATTCCGTGCTGCGAATCATTCATACGCTCATGCTGGCCCCCGAAGGCGGATTTCTGCTCCATGCATCGAGCGCGGTGCGCAATGGCAAGGCGTTTCTCTTCTCAGGCGTTTCAGAGGCCGGCAAGACGACGATCGCTCGCCTTGCGCCCGAGGATGTCACCCTGCTGACAGACGAAGTGTCCTATGTGCGCAAGACGGATGGCGGGTATTTGGCGTATGGCACGCCCTTCGCCGGTGAGCTTGGTGAGCCGGGGAAGAACATCTCCGCACCCATTGCAGCGCTTTACCTGCTGAAAAAGGCGCCGCAAAACAGCATCGAGGAGATTGGCCCAGCTGAAGCCACGCGACGTCTCTTGCGGAACATTCTCTTTTTTGCGCATCAGCGGCAGTTCGTGCGCGAAGTCTTCGCCGCTGCTTGTGATTTTGTATCGTCTGTCCCGGTTTATGAGCTCGCGTTCTTTCCTGACCAACGGGTTTGGGAACTGATAGGGTAATGATGATGCCCGTAGCTGAGATATTTCTTTCGCAAAGTCCGGATATCGCAGCCCGCACGCTCGGTGACGACACGATCATCATGTCGACCCTCGATTCGACCGTTTTCATGCTGAACTCGGCAGGTACAGTGATCTGGAATGCCGCTGATGGCAAAAGATCCCTTTCTGAGATTGTTCGCGACTGCCTCTGCGCCGAATTCGACATAGGCGAAGAGGAAGCATTTGCAGATGCGGAGGAATTCGTCAGTCAGATGGCTGGGCATGGAATTCTTCGTATCTCCCACGCGCCTATCTCTTCCGGGGAGGCAGGATGAGCCTTATCGAAGAGTTCAATGCAAAGGCGACAAGTCAGGGCATTCCGCTGAGCGCGCATCTTGATGTCACATGGCGTTGCAACGAGCGGTGCGTGCATTGCTATCTCGAGCACGACGCCGTAGGCGAGATGACGACCGAAGAGATCAAGGACGTTATTCGCCAGCTTGCTGAGAGCGGCACTTTTTTCCTGACCATCAGCGGCGGTGAGCCACTGCTGCGCCCCGATTGCTTCGAAATTCTCGAGTATGCCCGCTCACTCCGATTCCAGACCAGGCTCAAGACCAACGCCGTGATGATTGGGCCGGAGAAGGCCGCGCGTCTGAAAAAAATGGGTATCGAGAAAGTTCAGATCAGTCTGTATTCCCACGTTGCTGAGGTACATGACAAGATCACAAAGTTGCCCGGCTCATTCCGTCGCACCATCAACGCCATTCGGCTCCTCAGAGAACATCAGGTCACCGTATCCATTTCCAACGTGCTGATGCAGTACAACGCCTCGCATGCACATGCCGTCAAGCGGCTGGCAAAGGAACTCGACGCCGAGTTCAACATTGACCCGACGATCACTCCGATGATCAACGGCGACCGGTCGATTACTGATCTCAACATCACTCTCGACGAACTCTACTCCGTGATGCGCGATGAAGAGTTTGTCGGAGATGTAGGTGATTTCTGTTCACCTGACGGCGCCGTCGAAGAAGATGTTTTGGATGGGCACAGTTGCAGTGCCGGCCACTCACTGATTTACATCTCTCCATTTGGAGATGTTTTTCCTTGTGTCTCGTTTCCGATGCCGTGCGGCAACGTGCGCAAGCAGAAACTCAGCGACGTCTGGTTTAATTCCCCGGCTCTCACAGAGCTGCGTTCTATTCGCGTGCGCGATCTGCACACCTGCTCAAGTTGCAGTCACACGGCATACTGCTCGCGCTGCCCCGGCCTCGCTTATATGGAGGGCGATATGCGCGGGCCGTCGGCGAGTGACTGCCATAAGTCCTTCGCCCGCACGGGCATTCCTTCCGCCAACATGATGCGAACCGGAAAGATCCCGCAGATCGGCGCAACCGGACTCGTTCAAATCTCTGGCCTGCAATAGGCGGTTGAACGGCTGCAATTCGGTTAAGCCTCAGCAACAAGAACTGTAACCGTGCGGGTCAGATCAGCTATGCATATGCCAGGATCATATCTTCTCCTGATACTTGTCTCCGCGCTCGCGGCGGTGATCCTTCTTTTATTGCATTTGACCAAACTCGGTCTGCTAATCCACCAGAAGATTCCTGACCAGCCACATCGCCGGCTATTTCTCTCGTCAGTGAGCTTTTTTATTACTTTTCTTGCGGTGCGACTGTTGGTGGCCTCAATCACGCACCACATCGGACCGTTCGGCTATGTTGAGATGGGTGGGAAGCACATTCACCACCTGGTGTGGGGCATTCTGCTCTTGCTCATCACCGGCTATGCGGACCAGGCGGAGATGGGGATTGGAGAATCCAAAGTCTCCATCTTTATGAGCCGCTTGCTGGCGTTGAGCTATGGGATTGGCGCGGCATTGACGCTGGATGAATTTGCGCTCTGGTTGAACTTGGATGCCGCAGCCTATTGGTCGAGCCAAGGTAGAGAAAGCATTGACGCTGTAGTGCTCTTTGGGGCTCTGCTGGCGATAGGAACCTGGGGCGCGCCGTTGTTTCGGCGGCTGGACAGACCCCGCGACAAATCTTCCCAGTAGGCGACGATCACGGCAGAGGAGAGTGTAAGAGAGCCGCGCGCTAGTGCCTCCGCCGACAATCGCAAGGATTTAACGCGCGTTCGCTGGCGGGTCAAACGGTGCGACCGCGACTGAGAATTCTCTCGATCGCTCTGAAGAGTGCGAGTATTGCTGGGTCTCCTTCCGCCCAAGGGACACTTCCTATGTCTCTGATTGCGTTCTCATCATGGTGGCTGGAGAGGTGATGAATTGATGGAACGATTCTCTCGTTAATCCGGGGCATCTCAACGCCGTGAAGTGCATGTCGTGGGATTGCTGCAAGGCGCGTCACAAACCGATGACAATCTGGTGACAATCCAATGACCTGATTTGCGTGAAAAAGCATGCCTCGCTGCAATCCACCGGATGCTTCGCGAGCGTACTCCACACGCCGGGGAATCGAAACGGGGCCTGTAAGACACGCTTCAGCTCTCTGGTAAATCCCCCCTGAGGAAACCAGATCATGAATCCAATTAAAGATGCGGACATTGCCATACCTTCAGGTATGACGCGGCGGTCATTTTTCAAATGCGGTTCAGCAGCAGGAACGAGTGCTATTGCACTTGGCGGGTTGCTGAGCCTGGGTTCGGCATCAGGCCAGGAAATGGACGCAGACGCGAAAGCGGATAGTGCTCGAGGTCATCTGAAGAAGAGTGACAGCGACATCCTTATCGCAGCTCAGGTTGCGGAAGCGTTAGCTGTCACTACGTACTCCAATATCATCAACACTGCCCCCTTCTTCGCCAACATTCCGTCGGACGATCAAGGCTACCTAGCGGCCGCGCTTCAGGAAGAGATGTCGCATTATCTTCTGGAGCAGTCGGTCACCGATCAATCCACTCCGTTCTCCTCGTTCTTCTATCCAGCGAACATGTTCGCTGACACGCAAATCACCCTCAACACTCTGGTCACGCTCGAAGATGCGTTCATTGCTGCGTATCTGGTGGGTGTGCGCAACTTCAGCACTACTCATTTGCGCGTTACGGCGGCGCGCATTATGGGCATCGAGAGCGATCATCGCACCCTCGCCCGAGTGATCGGTCCGGATGTTGCTGCGCAGGACGGAGGTCCGATCGCGACGATAACCGGTATTCAGGGAACCGCGGAAAATGTTGCTCCACCGAACAATAACGGCTACGAAAGAACATTGTGCTGGACGGGGATCGATCAGGCGCTCGCCGCGCTGATGCCCTTTGTCGACCAAACCGCAGCAACGAAAGCCGGCTTTGACACGTCAAAGTCCTATCCCTTCGAAGCCTTCACCCCAACTCTTCCTTCTCCGCTTGGAGATTTCATCTCTTTCAAGGGCTGCTAAGAAATGGAGGCGAGGCTGTGATGTCCAGTCATCGCGGCCTCGCTAAGCCGGTGTGCAGCTCATTGAAGCACGTGACGCCTGCAGCCGCGTTAGTGCATGGAAACAAATTGAATTACGAGAAACAATGAACTTCCCCTCTCGTCCGCACGTAACATTGAGAAGAGTTGCGAAGCGGCTGATGTGCGCGGAGGTTCTGAATGCTCTTTTATGAGCTGTTTTTTCCTGCGGTGTGGATCGCTTTTCTCCTCTGTTGGCAAATCATCTGGGGCAGGGCGACAGGAACGAAGACCACTCAGCGTATTGAGCCCGCGGCTTCGCGTATAGGGCGATCTCTCGTCTTCCTGATTGTGATTGTCATGCTCTCGACAACACGCATCCCGCTGCCCTGGCTCTACCGTCAGCTCTGGCCGTCTGGCATCTGGCCCTTTTGGATTGGGGCCGCTGTCACCATTGCAGGCCTTCTCTTCGCCGTGTGGGCGCGTCTGCATCTCGGCCGCAACTGGAGCAGTTCAGTAACCATTAAGCAGGGTCACGAACTGATCACGACCGGACCATATGCGCTGGTCCGCCATCCCATTTACACCGGCATCTTGGCTGGGTTCGTAGGTTCGGCTATTGCGCTTTCTCAGGTGCGCGGGCTCATCGCCATCGTTCTGATATTCCTTGCGTTCTGGAGCAAGCTCCGCATGGAAGAGAAGTGGATGCGTTCTCAATTCGGAGAGACGTACACCACCTACATGCATCACACCGCCGCCCTGGTGCCGTACCTGTTCTGACCGCGATGTGGCGCACTCGTTGCGCTCAGGCCAGCGCTGGCTCTGCGACTTGCCCAGATCTCGCTATCTATTGACGATGCGTTCACCGGAATGCTGGCTGCAGCGGGGTATTCTTCAGGTGCGCGATCCTTACCAGGAAACATCGACAGATCTGGATTCCGAAAGCAGCCGCGGAATGATCGCGATCGGACATGCGCGAGAGGATGCTATGCAGAGCAGGCGTGATTTTCTGAAGTTCATGGCAATGGTGGCGGGCGGAGCGGGCGCTCTTGAGTTTCTTCCGAAATCGATTCAGTCGGCCTACGCCATCGATCCTGCTCCGGGCTCGACTTTTCGGGATGCGGAGCATGTTGTCATCCTAATGCAGGAGAATCGCTCCTTCGATCACGCCTTCGGCACATTGCGCGGGGTGCGCGGATTCAACGATCCACGGGCACTCAGGCTGGCGAATGGAAACTCAGTCTTCGTGCAGAGTGACAAGGCGGGAAACTCCTACGCTCCCTGGCGCCTCGATATCAAAGACACGCGCATCACGTGGATGGGTTCGCTGCCGCACAGCCGGCAGAGCCAGGTGGATGCCTGGAATGAAGGACTGCACGATGGGTGGGTGGAGGCGAAGCGCTCCGGCGAAAAGCAGTACGCAGACCTGCCACTGACCATGGGCCACTACACACGCGAAGATCTGCCTTTTTATTACGCTCTGGCTGACGCCTTCACGATTTGCGATCAGCACTACTGCTCGGTGATGTCGAGTACCTCGCCGAACCGCTGCTACTTCTGGACGGGCACGATTCGTGACAAGCAAAGCGCGGACTCGCGGGTGCACATGCGCAACAACCAGATCGACTCCGGCGGCATGGTCTGGAAGACTTTTCCTGAGCGTCTTCAGGAAGTTGGAATTAGCTGGAAGAGTTATCAGAATGAACTCAGCTTCTCGACGTTAACTGGGAAGAAGGACACGTGGCTGGGAAACTTTGGCGATAATCCCCTCGAGTGCTTCTCCGCCTACAACATCGAAGCGTCCGCGGGATATCCCAGCGCCGCAAAGAGATTGATTACCGATCTCACGCGTGAACAAAGCGCTCTTGAGTCTGAAATTGCTGCGCAGACGGATCCAGCGACTGCGGGGTATATGCGCGAGGGGCTGGCATTGCTCCGCGCCAGGATTGCGGCAGTTCAACGTTCGCTCGAAGCCGGCGGAAAAGTGCGCTATAGCAAGCTTTCAAGCGCAGAAAAGAGCCTGCACTACTCGGCACTCGTCACCAACGAAGGCGACCCGCACTATCATGCGCTCGACGATTTGCAGTTTGAAGCGGATGGTGTGAACCGGCGCATGCAGGTTCCCCGCGGTGATGTGCTATACCAGTTCCGCAAGGATGTGAACGACGGGAAACTTCCGGCGGTTTCGTGGCTCACGGCTCCTGAGGCATTTTCGGATCATCCCTCGTCTCCCTGGTATGGAGCCTGGTACCTCTCGGAGGTGATGAACATCCTGACTGCGAGTCCTGAGGTCTGGAAGAAGACGATTCTAATCGTCACCTACGACGAGAATGACGGCTACTTCGACCATGTACCGTCCTATGTTGCGGCAGATCCCAAACGTCCCGAGACAGGAGCAGCGTCAGCCGGCATCGATAGCGGCCTTGAATACACCTACAAGGAAGATGAACTGCGCATGGGTGTGACGCCGAGCGATGCGAGAACGGGCCCAATTGGCATGGGGTTTCGCGTGCCTATGATTGTGGCTTCGCCCTGGAGCCGTGGAGGCTGGGTGAATTCGCAAGTCTGCGATCACACGTCGACGCTGATGTTTCTGGAGCAATTCGTTGAGGCGAAGTTTGGCAGGCAGGTGAGGGAAGAAAATATCAGTGCGTGGCGGCGCACAGTTTCCGGCGATCTGACTTCGGTCTTTCGGCCCTTCGATCCGCAGCCGCCGAAAATGGATTTCCTGAATCGCGACAAGTTCGTGATTGGCATTGAGAAGGCTCGTGAAAAGGAGATTCCGTCGAATTTCACGAAATTGACTCCGGAGCAGGTGAAGCAGATCAACATGGCTCCGCGTTCCTCAGAGTTGATGCCTCAACAGGAGCGGGGCATCAGGCCTTCATGCGCATTGCCTTATGAGCTTTACTCCGAGGGAGCCCTCAATCGCGACGGGTCGGCCTTCACGTTGAGCCTGAGAGCAGGCGACCGCGTCCACCGGGAACAATCTGCCGGGGCTGCCTTCAACGTGTATCTGCGCAATCTGCATGAGGCCGAATCCCCGACGCGCGTCGCGACCTACGCGGTGAAAGCAGGAGACACGATGAATCTTCGCTATCCGCTGACGCTCTTCGCGGATGGGCGCTACGTCGTCGAAGTTCATGGCCCGAATGGTTTTTATCGTAGCTTTAGCGGACTGGTGGAAGCCCAAGCCTCGATCGCGTCCTCTCTGCGATACGAGCCCGGTGATGACGGGCTTACCGGGAATGTGCTGCTGCAGTTGAAGAACGATGGAGAGCAGACAACGGCTGTGACGATATCCGATAATGCCTATGGTCAAAAAGCCATAGCTAAAACTGTCGAGGCGCAGCGGGTGACTGGAGTCGTTCTCGATCTGACTGCGTCGCACGGCTGGTATGACTTCACCGTGAAGACCGATGGCGTCGACGCTGAGGCTCGATACGCAGGCCGCGTGGAGACAGGAAAACCCGGTATCAGCGATCCCTTCATGGGCGGGGTTTGATTTTGCGGACAGCGTTTGCGGATTTGCCGGAGAGATGTGCAAGGAGAGATGCGTGAAGAAAGCTACGATGCGTTCCGCTATTGCGGTGTTTGCTCCGTTGTTTGGCATGTTTGCCGGAGCCCAATTGCCTGCACAGCAGCAGGCAAGTCAGCCTCCCAAAGTGGAATTCAGGATGCCTCCGCCGACGCCGAATGACACGTTGAAGTCAGTCGAGGTGCAGGCAGATCGCCATGTGACTTTTCGCATTTGGGCTCCTTCGGCGAATTCGGTCAAGTTGCAGTCGGAGGGCCCTGAAGCCACTCCGGATGCGACACCGGATGTGGTGATGAAGGATGTGGCTGGATTTCCCATGCAGAAGGGCGACCAGGGCATCTGGGAAGTGACGATTGGCCCGATTACGCCCGGCGTGTACCGCTACAACTTCGTTGTGGATGGCGTAAGTACAAGCGATCCCCGCAATGCGCTCTCGTCTCAGTCGCTCACGCAGGTGCGCAGTCTCTATGAAGTGCCCGGTGCGGAGTTCATGGAGTATCGGCAGGAGGTGCCGCACGGCGCGATCAGTTCTGTCCATTACTTCTCCAAGGCAACGGGCGGCATGCGGCGCATGCACATTTACACGCCGCCTGGATACGAGGCCGGAACGGCGCGTCTGCCGGTGCTCTATCTGCTGCACGGCGGCGGCGATAGCGATGATTCCTGGGCCACGGTAGGGCGAGCGGGAGCAATTCTCGATAATCTCATCGCCGACGGCAAGGCACTGCCGATGATCGTGGTTATGCCTGCGGGGCATATCTCGACGGAGTTCCATCTTGTCCCGGGCGCTCCCATGGGGCATGACGCCTTCAACGAAGATCTGGTCTCGGTTGTTCTGCCATATGTGGACAGCCAATATCGCACGGTCGCCGACAGAGATCATCGAGCCATCGCCGGGCTTTCAATGGGCGGACTGCAGACGCTGACCATTGCACTGAATCACTCGGAGAAGTTTGCCTATGTGGGCGTCTTCAGTTCGGGCTGGTTTCCCAACTTGCTCAAGGACGCCGAAGATACCGATATCGCGCAGTACCGGTCGGCGGGAAAGCCTTTCAACCTCTTCTGGGTGAGCGCCGGCAAGTACGACATCGCACGCGATAACAGCAACGCTTCAGTCGCGCTGCTCAATAAGGCAGGAATCCGGACCGAAGTGCACGAGAGTGGCGGCTTTCACGCCTGGAACAATTGGCGAGACTATCTTGCGCAGTTCGCTCCTCTTCTCTTTCAGCCCTCAACAACCCGATAGAGCCGATGCGTCTCGATTTTTCGATCTCCGCGCCGCTCATTCCCGCACAAAAGTTGTACGTCTTGCAGGCTGCCAAAGCCGGGCTGGCGGTGGTAGTATCTTCGGCCTAAAGGCTGTGTTTCCATCATCTTCTGGCGCATTGCTCCGTAGGGGCAAGTGCACGAGGGGATGCGCGTGATGCGGCAAATGCTCTATGGTGTCGAAAGTACCCTGATTCTGCTGAGTGAATGCTACCTATAATCGGTTCTTAATAGAAGGAGCTATCGATAAGTCCTCACGGGTCAAGGCGTCCACAAAATGAGGGCGTATGGGAACGCGACATTACAGAATAAGAAACAACAAGAGAAATAGCGCAGTATGCACCGACGTGCAGGTCATTGATGCGACCCTGGAGCCCCTGACCATCCTGAAGGTGCTTGTGGAAGGGCTCGCGGAAAATGCCGAGACGGGCTTGTGGCTGACCAACATGACAACGGGCATCCCGATGGTGCCACGTATCTCGCCCTTCGCCCTGCTTTATCTCGACAAGAGCCACCGCGTGCTGCAGGCGGTGGAGTTGCTGCCGGTCGACGCCTTTCCACTCTTCAAGAAGCCGGCGGTCAGCGCGCTGGTGCTTCCGCTCCGGAGCATTGCATCTTCCAAGACAAGGCCCGGCGATCTATTGGTCTTCATCGAGATTGAAGAGGAGGATGAACTTGTAGCCGTTCCCGCTGAAGTGGCTTTAGTGGCGACTGAAGCATCAGTGTCCGCACCGCCCGCGACCGCCGACGAGAATCCTTCGTTCGAGCTTGATGCCTGTGCGCCGGAACGTGAAGCCGAAGTTGTGGTGCCCGAGGAAGAGCACGTAACGCTGCTCGCATCGCACCTGCCGGAAACGCAGAGCGCTGTCACGCTCGGTTTCGAAACGCCGCCAGAACGGTCCTCTATTGCCATTGTCTCGGCGCCCGAAGAGCCGGCTGCTGAGCCCAGTGAAGAGCTTCCCACATTTGCTGAGAATCCCATCGAGCTGCCCCCGGCACGCATCGAAGTGCCAGCGCCGAAAATTGTGCGCAGAGCGCGCGTTCTGCCGCCGGCAACGAAAGAGAAGGAAAAGGGTGATTCTGCAAAGGAGAACGAGAGCGAAAAGGAGCCCAGAGAAAAGGACTGGGCCGTTTCGCGTCTGTTGCGCTGGCTCTATCCCGGCGCATACGAAAAGGATCGCCGCAAAGGCCGCAGGATCCCGATTCCGAATCTGGTTGCGTATGACACAACTACAGGCGTAGCGCAGTCGTTTGAGGTCGGTGACATCAGTGCGACCGGAATGTTCCTTTTGACGGAGGAACGCTGGCCTCCCGGTTCTGTGCTGTCGCTTTCCATCCAGAGAGAAGGGCCTCAGGAAGTCGGCATTGAGCGACGGATTCAGATGCAGGCTGGGGCCGTGCGTGTCGCGCAGAATGGTGTGGGCTTCTCTTTCGTGTTGCCGGATGGAATGGAATTGCATCTATGGGAGGAGCCGGCCAAGGACGAACGAAGGCAGTCTGCACCGGAGTATGTAGTTCGGGAGTTCCGAATGGCCAAGGCGCTTGCTTTCATCAACCGCATCGCTGCGCCGGCCTCCGAAGAGTCGCGCTATTTGATCTACGAGGAGCTCAGCAACGTTCGCAGTGACAGCGCAGTCAGCATCTTCTTGAAGGCAGAGCAGCGGCTCGCGCAGGAAGAGGGCGGTTCGGCACTGCTTGCGCATCCCGATGTCGTAGTAGGCGTAGTTGAGGGCGGTTCTTGGGCCGACTCAGAGTGGATGCAGGATTTATGGGCGGGCCTTCTAGTGTCTTCCTGCTCGCCGGATGGCTGCGACGATTCGAGTCTCATCCTCGTTACTCTGTTGAGCCAGCAGTCTAAGCTCCAGACGCGTATTCTTGCTGCTGTCTGCGAAAAGGCAATTACCGTCGCGGGAGGCACCTGGGCGGTCCCTTCAGAGAAGATTTTTTCCTCTGCAGATGAGCTGACGAAGATGGCGGGTTCACACGATCTCCTCAAGATTCACCGCTGTTTGGCGCAGCTGGCCGAGTTTGGCCTGCTCGAGAAGAGCGTCCGGGCCTCGTTCGTTTCGGAAACGGAAGGCACCACGACTAATCCGACTGCTTTCGGCCTGCGGATGTATTCTCGATGCCTGGGCCGCAGGGGAAATCTGTAACTCGTAACGCTTAAAGCGAGTCAACGCTTCCTGCCGGTCCTCGTCTAATGCATTGAGCTATGCGTACACGTGTCCTTCTGCCATTCCTTTTGCCGGTCTTTTCTGTAGCGGTGCTCTCCTGCGCCGGGCAGGCGCAACCGCAGCAGGCTGCGCCAGACCAGCCCGTGGCCACACTCCATGTGCAGGCAAGAGAAGTCCTCTTGCCGGTGACTGTTCGAGACAAGCACGGAGCGCTCGTAACCAATCTGCAGAAGAGCGATTTCGTGCTTACTGAAGATGGCAGGCCGCAGGTGATCAAGAGCCTCAGCCGCGAGAGCAATCTGCCCTTTCAGGTGGGATTGCTGGTGGACACGAGCCGCAGCATCTCCGGCGCGATGGAAAACGAACGCAAGGCCGCGGACAAATTCGTTGACCAGATGCTGCCTGCGGGTTCGGACCCGTCTACCGGTGGCAACAGTGCGGCCAGCGCTCCGAAGGCCACCGCAGGCGGTGACAAGAACCAGGCCTTTCTACTTCACTTTGACCGCGAAGTAGAGCTGCTGCAGGATTTCACCAGTTCACGCGACAAGCTGCACACCGAGATTGACGGGATGGGCCCCACCTCGCGGACGCAGGACGATCGCCAGGGCCCGGAGACGACGGACGATGATCGAGCGCCTCGTGGCAATAGCCGTGACGGCACACAGCTTTATGACGCGGTTTTTCTCGCTTCAGATGACTTGATGAAGCCGCGGGACGGGCGCAAGGCGTTGTTGTCTTCTCGGATGGCGTCGATCGCGGCAGCAAAGAGACTTTGATGGAAGCGCATCGACGCCGCCGATAAGCCAAACGTCGCCATTTACACCATCTACTTCAAAGGCGAGCAGGATCACGGCTTCGGCAACGGGTTCCCGGGCGGTGGGCATCATGGCGGCATGGGCGGAGGCTGGCCCGGTGGTGGAGGCGGATATCCAGGCGGTGGAGGCGGTTACCCAGGCGGAGGTGGCGGCCGGCGGCCCGACAAGGGTGCGCGTTGATGGCAAGAAGATCATGGAGCAGATCGCCACCCGCACCGGCGGCCGCTTCTTCGAGGCCAAGAAGAAAGACAATCTGACGGAGATCTATGGCCAGATCGCCGAAGAACTGCGTGGGCAATATCTGCTGACCTACACGCCCGACCAGGTGGATGAGGACGGCGGCTATCACAAGATCGCTCTGAAGACGAACAACGGCGACTACCCGTCTCCACGCGCGACGGCTACTTTGCGCCGGGAGGAGATACGAAATAGTTTGCAGGTGTGTTATAAGGCCGTGTATGCGGATCACTTTCGCTTTAGCCTTTGCTCTGGTCATCTGCAGCGCTTGTATTGCTCAAAGTCACAAGAATCTGGATCTCTTTCCGACCGAAGTTGTGATCGGAAGAGATAGCTTCATCGATGTCGGGCCGCCTTTCAACTATTACGATCTCACTTTCCTTCGTTCCAATGGAGAGAAGACAGATGTTGAGCGGGTTAGTCTCACACCGCCAGCCGACGCGTGCTATCCCCGCGCGGAGATCGAGGTTGTTCACATCAGCCTGAACGAATCTCTTTCCTCAGCCCTGCAAGGAACCAACCCTTGCGGGATTCCTGAGAAAGCACTAAGAGCTGAACTGAAGCGACGGAACAAAGGCCTAGTTTTCAGTGGAATGAACGTCTCCATCATGGTTCAATGCGCTGGTAAGACGCGTGTAATTCGCGCGGATATCCTGGACCGGGATATATTCGGCGAGCACCCAAACACACCGCAATATACCTCCTGGGCTCGAAGCTTTTTTGAAAAACTTGATAAGGCAACTGGCCAAAGCCCGTGGGACAAGCCGATCTTTCCAAGTTCTGAAGCTGCTGCGACGCCTTCCCCGGTTCCCCAATCAGCGGCCTTAAAGGCCATCGCGGATGGCAAGTTCGACGAGGTTTTCGGCGATGCTCCTGACCGCCCGTCGGTGCTCTATCGTCTCGCGCAAAATGCTCCCCGTCAGCCCTTCATCGAACTGACGAACAGTCAACCTGCCCGCCCTACGGTCTATGTCGATCCTATATATCCCCCGATTGCAAAGGCTGCGCGCGTTCATGGAACTGTCGAATTCCATTTGACCGTTGGCAGTGATGGCTCGGCTGAGAATGTCGCAATTGACTCCGGGCCCAAAATGCTGTGGCAGACCGTGAACGAGGCCATTACAAAGTGGAAGTTCTCCGCGGGTGACTTTGGACAGTCCGTTAAAGGCTCGATTCGATTTGGATTGAACTGCGCTTCAGAGAGCAAATAGCGATGCAGAAAGGGCGCAGCCGATTGGCCGCGCCCTTCTTGTCGTCTATCGGTCAGCGATTTACTTGCTGCCCAGGTGAACGTTGCCGGCCAGCTTCTCTTCGAGAGCTGCCTGCGCCGCTGCCAGCCTTGCCGTCAGCAGACGGAAGGGCGAGCAGGAGACATAGTTGAGCCCGATCTTGTGGCAGAACTTGACGGACTCTGGATCGCCGCCATGTTCGCCGCAGATGCCCACCTTGAGCGTCGGGCCGAGTGTTGCGTCCCTTGGCAGTGGCCGATCTTCACCAGTTGCCCCACGCCAGCCTGATCTAGGGTGGCGAAGGGGTCCTGCTTGAAGATGCCGTTCTTCATGTACGCCGGCAGGAACTTGTTGATGTCGTCACGCGAGATGCCGAAGGTGGTCTGCGTGAGATCGTTGGTGCCGAAGCTGAAGAACTCGGCCTCCTCGGCGATCTGGTCGGCGGTCAGAGCTGCGCGCGGCAGCTCGATCATGGTGCCCACCATGTAATCGACTTTCGTGCCTTTTTCTTCAAAGACCTTCGCGGCAACGCGGCGAACGATGGCTGGCCTGGTTGCGCATCTCTTCGATGGAGCCGACCAGCGGCACCATGATTTCGAGGTGTGGATCGCCGCCCTTGCTTCTTCACCGCAGACCGCAGCCTCGAAGATGGCGCGCGCCTGCATTTCAGTGATCTCGGGGAAGGCGATGCCGAGACGGCAGCCGCGCAGACCGAGCATGGGGTTCGTCTCATGCAGCTCCTCGACGCGCGCCAGCAGCGGGCGCAGCTCCTTGAGCTTGGGCGAGCGAGGCTTGGTGTCCTCGAGCTGCGAGATTTCGACCAGCAAGTCTTCGCGCTGGGGCAGGAACTCGTGCAGCGGCGGATCGAGCAGGCGGATCGTGACCGGCAGCGATTCCATGGCCTTGAAGAGCCCCACAAAGTCAGCGCGCTGCATGGGCAGCAGCTTCTTCAGGGCTGCGCGGCGATCCTTCTCGTTGTCGGCCAGAATCATGGCGCGCACGTGCTCGATGCGGTCTTCGGCGAAGAACATGTGCTCGGTGCGGCAGAGGCCGATGCCTTCGGCGCCGAAAGCGCGCGCCTGCTTGGCGTCGCGGGGCACGTCGGCGTTGGCGCGGACCTTGAGCTTGCGCAACGGATCGACCCAGCTCATGAACTTGACCAGATCAGGATCGTCGGGCTGGGCCGGCAATCGTCTTGAGCTGGCCGGCGATGACGCGGCCGGTGGTGCCGTCGAGCGAAATCCAGTCGCCCTGCTCGGTAAGTCTCGCCCTTGACGCGCAGTTCCTTGTTCTTCGATCGACCGGCAGTCGCCGGCGCCGGCCACGCAGCACTTGCCCATGCCGCGGGTAACGACGGCGGCGTGCGAAGTCATGCCGCCGCGCGAAGTGAGAATGCCGGTGGCCACTTCCATGCCGGCAATGTCTTCAGGCGTGGTTTCGCCGCGAACCAGAATGATGACTCGTTAAGCGCCCCTTCGGTGTGAACCTTGACCGCATCTTCCGCGGAGAAGACGATCTGCCCCACAGCCGCGCCCGGCGATGCGGGCAGGCCGGTGGCCAGCACTTCAATCTTCTCGCCCTTCTCAACCAGGCGCGGAACCAGGAAGTCGTAAAGCTGGTTGGGCTCGACGCGGAAGATGGCTTCTTCCTGCGTGATGAGCCCTTCGCGCACCATGTCGATGGCGACGCGCACTGCGGCCAGGCCGGTGCGCTTGCCGTTGCGGGTCTGCAGCATGTAGAGCTTGCCATCCTGGATGGTGAACTCGAAGTCCTGCATGTCGCGGTAGTGCTTTTCCATCTTCCAGGTGATGGCCTGCAGCTGGTCGTAGACCTGCGGCATGGCGCGTTCGAGTTCGCTGATGGAGCAGCGGCGTGCGCATGCCGGAGACCACGTCCTCGCCCTGCGCATTCATCAGGTACTCGCCGAAGAACACGTGCTCGCCGGTCGCGGGATTGCGCGTGAAGCCTACGCCGGTGCCGGAGTCTCTCGCCCAGGTTGCCGAAGACCATGGCCTGCACGTTGACGGCTGTGCCGAGCCAGTCGTCGATGTTGTTGATGCGGCGATAGGTCTTGGCGCGGTCGTTCTGCCAGCTTCGGAAGACGGCGTCGCGGGCTGCACCAGCTGCTCCAGCGGATCCTGCGGGAAGTCCTTGCCGGTTTCCTTCCTCACCAGCTTCTTGTATTCGGCGATGATCTCCTTGCAGCGCTTCGCGGCTTCAGGTCGTAGTCGAACTTGACCTTCTCGCGGTTCTTGATGCTGTCGAAGATGTGCTCGAACTTCTTCTTGGGAACATCGAGCACCACGTCGCCGAACATCTGGATGAGGCGGCGATAGGAGTCATAGGCAAAGCGGGGATTGTTGCTGCGCTTGGCCAGCGCTTCCACAGCCTTGTCGTTCAGGCCCAGGTTGAGAATGGTGTCCATCATGCCGGGCATGGAGAACTTTGGCGCCGGAGCGGACCGAAACCAGCAGCGGATTGTCGCCCGCGCCCAACTTCTGCCCCTGCATCTTTTCCAGCTGCTCGAGAGCGGCGAGCATCTCCTTGTCGATCTCCGGGCTTAACGCCGCCGCGCATGTACTCGCGACAGGCTTCGGTCTGAATCGTGAATCCGGGAGGAACCGGCAAGCCGGCGTTTGTCATCTCCGCCAGGCCGGCGCCCTTGCCACCCAGCACATCCTTCATGCTGCCGTTGCCGTCGGCTGAGCCGCCGCCGAAAAAGTACACATATTTGGTTGTCGATTTCGATTTTGTCGAGCTTGCCGTCTCGGCAAGCTGTTGATCCAATACGCCCTGCGACATGGAATTAAAACCCTCCGATAACAAAAATTCCGTTCGGCGGCGCCCATGACCAGGTAAGAAAACGTTGACCGTGGTTCTGAATCAGAAGGGGTAGTAGAAACCAGGTGATCGCGATCGTCCGGACACTTCAGCAGCGCGTTACGGCGTGAATAGTGCAAGTACAAATATCGTCGTAAGTATACATCCGCCTATGCCACACCTCACAATGCGTAGATTTGGTCGCACGCGCTGAGCACCAACAAAAATGCGCATGGCAGGCACCATGCGCATTTGCAGATTGGGTTGGGGAGGGCTGAAAAATTGCGAGCAGCAGGAAGCCTGAGAGATTCAGGCCGCCGGCTGCGCCAAACACTGTGCAACGCCCGTTCTTGTCACCGCAGCGGGCAGTATCAGGATGCGGTCCAGACTAACGAGCGTGAGAATCTCGACCACGTGAGGACACGCATTCACCACATTGAAGTGGTGCCCCGCGGTCTGAGCCGAGCCATAGAGAGAGATCAATGCGGCAATGCCAGCCGCGTCGATCCGTTCAATCTGGGCGAAATCGAGCGTGACGCTTTGTTTGCGCACGATGGGTGTCATGCGCTCGACGAATTCCTGTTCTTGACCGCGCACCAGCTCGTGCAGGTCGCCTGGCGCGATCAGCAGCGGGTTAGACAGATTGCGATGTATGCCGGTCATAATGAAAAATCTCCTTGGGTCTTTGCCTGGTTCAGAAAACTTCAGGAGGGGAACAGCTCCGCTGGCGATTACCCTGTTGAACTAGAGATGCACCCATCCTGCCAAAGTCGCATTTACCGGAAGGCGCTGATACTAAACGGGATGTGTTTGATTCACCCTGATCCCGTCTCAGAGTCCGGTGTCCGGATTCGATTCGGTCGTCCGCAATCGAACACGTTGCTGATATCTACGCAAAGAGGCCAGCATGAGTTCCACGCGCGATAACACTCCTGATTCGGTGCGAGGAACCCATGCGATGCGGCTCAATCTCGATGCCACTCGCGCGCAGGCGCTCCAGGCTGGGTTCGACGAGGCCGGAGTTGTTGCATTGCCGCACGAGCAGGCTGCACGCGATGCCGCCCGCTTCGAAAAGTGGGTTGAGGCTGGCCGCGCTGGAACGATGCAGTACCTTACGCGAACGGCCGATGCAGGCGAGCTCTTACGCGCCAAAGTAGCGACACCCTTTCCATGGGCCCGTTCAGCAATCGTTTGCTTTGCCGTGTACAACTCGGCAGAACCTCGATCGACGGATCCGGCTCCTCCGGACGCTGCATGGATTGCGCGCTACGCCTGGTCGAGCCGCGTCGATGCTGGCGGCGTGCGCCGCCCGACGGATTACCACAAGGTGCTGCTGAAGCGAATCAGGCAAGTGGACAACGCCTTGCAGGAACAGCTGGGGCCGTTCGAATCGCGTGCATACGTCGATACCGGGCCGGTGGTAGAACGCTCGATCGCAACTGCTGCTGGCCTTGGCTGGACCGGAAAGAATACCTGCCTGATTCACCCAAAGCTGGGCTCGTTTGGCTTTCTCGCCGTATTGCTGACCTCGCTGGAGGTTGAGCCCGATCAGCGGCTCGGTGTGGCCGCGCCTGACCGCTGCGGCAGTTGCACCCGGTGTATCGAGGCCTGTCCGACCGATGCACTGATTGCCCCTTACCAGATGGACGCAACGCGCTGCATCTCTTACCTGACGATCGAGCACAAGGGCGAGATTGCTCCGGATTTGATGGCTGGGATGGGCAGGCAGGTCTTCGGCTGCGATATCTGTCAGGATGTATGCCCGTGGAATCGTAAGGCGCCGGTTACGGCCGATCAGGACCTGGAGGCGCGCGGAGAATTGGTGAATCCTGCCCTTGAGTGGCTGGCACAGATGGACGAGAGCGCCTTCGAGCAAACGTTTAATGGGTCGCCCATCAGTCGCGCAGGTTTCGCCGGGCTACGGCGGAATGTTGCCGTTGCCATGGCAAATACGGGTCTACGGCAGTTTATGCCGCTGCTCCGTGAGTGGGCGGGCGCATCCGACGGGGGATTGCGTGCGGCGGCCCGCTGGGCACTCGAAAAGCTCGATGCGTAAGGGATCTAAAGGCAGAAGAAAACCAGCAACTCAACTGCAATTAACCCCGGCTGTTCCCGAAAAGAGGTCCGAGAAAAATTCAATCTAGGAAACGCGCATCACATTGGCCGCGCTCAGGCCCTTGGGCCCCTGCTGGCACTCAAACTCAACGGCTTCGCCTTCGTTCAGCGTTTTATAGCCTTCTTCTTGAATGGCAGAAAAATGGACGAACACATCCTCGCCACTGGACCGTTGAATAAACCCGTAACCTTTGGCTCCGTTAAACCACTTCACAACACCCTGTTCCTTCATTTACTGATCTCCTTCAGCTTTGCGGCTTGCACTGCCCTCATCCGACACCTCTGAAGCGCGGCCGGACCCGGGAGAATCCGGCTGCTCCAGAGACACCGAGAGCCGCCTACGCACCTGGTTGTGGCGCGTCCTGGCAGCTCGTTGACGGTCTGATGAGGTTGTGCTCGCCAAACAACTAAACATCTAAAACGAACGGCCTTCCCTTGATTCAAACGGACCTGCTGCTGAATTGTCCGCTTTAATTGAAGTTATGGCAGGAAATGGATCAGGATGCAAGGAGAAAATCGGCGAAGTCCTGTCGAAAGTGCTAGAACCGAGGTCACAACAAAAGCAGTTGTTCAGCGTTTAATCTAGGAAAAGGGCTGCTAAATCGGAACAGTCGATTTCGTGGCCCGTATGCCCTGCGCAGGCGGCACGAGGGAGAAGATGTGGCAGATGTCTCAAATCTTGATACATTGAGCGCCCAGGTCGAAATGCCTGCATGCTCGACTGCGCCTCCCGCGCCGGTGACCGCTTCCAAGTGGTATCGCCTGCGGCGAAGTTGCGCTTCCGTGGGCAGTTATCTGCTAGATAGCGAAGTGCACACCTATGCTTTCAGCGTAGCGGCAAATGCGATCATCTCTTTCATCCCGTTTATCGTTCTCCTGTACACGCTGTCCCGGTCGGTCTTTCACTCAGACATGATGGTGCGCGTGGTCGGCGAGATGATTCACTACTTTCTGCCGTCGAACCAGGATTGGGTAGCGGCGAGTCTGGCGAACGCCGCAAGCCGGCATGGCGTGCAATGGCTCTCGCTGGTGATGATTCTGATCTCCTGCACCGGCATCTTTCTTCCGCTCGAGGTCGCTTTGAACCAGGCATGGGGCGTTGCAAAGAGCCGCAATTACCTGATGAATCAGCTGGTCGCCTTCGGGCTGGCTCTGCTCATGGTGGGGTTCGCCGTCGTGAGCATCGTGCTGAGCACATGGCAGCGGGAAGTGCTGGGCTTCATCTTTTTCGGCCATACCGACAACTTCGTCTTTGCAGGGGTCAGCTATCTCTGGCTCGCACTCTCAACTGGGCTGGCGTCGATCCTGTTCTTCTTTTCGATCTACTGGCTGCTGCCCAATCGCAGAATCCCGCCGGGCCACGTGCTGCGTACTTCGGTCGTCACCGGCATCATCTGGCTGGTTGCGAAAAACATCTTCGTCGCTGTGCTGCCCTATCTCGATCTGAAAGCTCTGTATGGTCCCTTCTACGTTTCGGTCGGATTGCTCTTCTGGGCTTACGTTTCGGGACTGATTCTCTTCGCCGGAGCGCAGTTCAGCGTGATGCGGTTCGGCGGCAAATCGGCGAAGGAAAAGCCTAAGGCAGCCTGAAGGCTTTCACCGCGATGGCATTCGGGCCGTGGCCCGCAGGCAACATGGTAAAAAGCGATCGGGACGCGGTCCTGACAACCGCTAAATCACTCGATCGGGCATCCACGATGAAGAGCAAATGGCCGGCCGTGGAGAATGCCAGCGCAGCCGGACCGTCCCCCACATGAATGGCGCCGATGCGCTTGCCATCTTCGATTGAGTAGATGGTCACCTCTTGCGAGTGGAGGTTGCCTACATACAGCAGCGCATTGTCGGGCGAGACAAGACCACGCACCGGGTCGTCGCCCATCAGATAGGCGCCCAGCACGTCATCTGTGCCTGTGATGACTTCAGAGATGGAGTTGCTGAGTGAGTTCGAGACGAAGACCTCACCGCCGTCGGGTTTTAAGGCCAGTTGTACGGGTTCGCGCCCTACGTCCAGCAGGGATTCGACCCGATCCGGCTTTCCGGAATGCTCGGGTTTCCCGGCCAGCGCAATGGCGATGATCTGGTGTCCTCCAGAGCAGGCTGCGAAGGCCTTGGAGGAGTCTGGCAGAATGATCACGTCGCTCGCGCCCGGGCATCCTTCAAAGACCGCGCGCGCGGTACGCGAAGCTGTGTCGAAGATGCTGATTGAGTTGCCGCGTCGATTGGCGACTACCAGCGTCTTGCCGTCGGGTGAAACGCGCAACGCGGCCGGTTCTTCGCCTGTGCCGATCACGGCGTCTTCGCGGCGTGCCTTGAGATCAAGGACCGAGACGCTGTTCGAAGCGAGATTTGCCACATAGGCTGTGGCGCCTTCCGGGTCCAGAGCGATGGCAACCGGGCGATGGTGGACGGGGATTGTCGCCGCGACGGTGTTGCTCTCGGCGTTGATCACGGAAACCGATCCTTGTCCCGTCGTTCCCGCTCCCGTCCCATTGCCTGAGTTGACAACGTAGACCTCATTCCGCGTGGGGTTGGCCACGACGGCGGCAGGATTCTGGCCGACTGCCACTTCGCGGTCAAGTCTTACATTGACGACATCGTAGACCGACACCGTACCGCTGCCGCCGTTGGTGACATATGCGTATTCGCGGTAGTTAGCCGGATACTGCGGAAAGTCATGCGTTCGGCAGCCGGTAAAGGCAATGCCGAGCAAACAGGCAAGAGACGCGAATCTGGCGACGATAGAGAGCAGTGGGCGCAAGGGTTCGGACCTACTTCGCTTTCGCGACGTGCGCCGTGACTCCCACATGGACGCCACGCAGCAGATCGCGATGCACGATGGGAGCGATCTGTTCAATCTCGTCCATCATCTGGGCAAACTGGCTGGGGTAGATCGATTGCGGCCCGTCGGAGAGCGCCTTTTCGGGCTCGTGATGCACCTCAACAAGGACGCCGTCTGCGCCAACGGCCACCGCAGCCCGCGCCATGGGCAGAACCTTGTCGCGCTTGCCCGTGCCGTGGCTGGGGTCCACCAGGATGGGTAGATGGCTGAGCCGCTGGACAGCAGGAACAATGCTCAGGTCGAGGGTGTTGCGCGTGTGATCGGCAAAGGTGCGAACACCGCGCTCACAGAGAATCAACCTGATAATTTCCTTCGCTGAGGATGTACTCGGCAGCCATCAGAAACTCGTCGAGCGTGGCGCTCATGCCGCGCTTCAGCAGCACCGGCTTGCGGAGCTTGCCCGCCTTCTTGAGCAGCGAAAAATTCTGCATGTTGCGGGCGCCGATCTGGATGACGTCGGCCCATTCGGCCACCAGTTCGAGCGTCTCGTTGTCGATGGCTTCGGTGATGATCCGCAGCCCGAAGCGCTCGCGAATCTCGGCCATGATGTTCAGCGCTTCGAGGCCGAGGCCCTGAAAAGCATATGGCGAGGTGCGTGGCTTGTAGGCTCCGCCGCGGAAGAACTGCGCACCGACTTGCGGCGACCTGTTCTGCAATGGCGAAGGCCTGCTCGCGCGTTTCGATCGAGCAAGGACCGGCAACGATGGCCAGGCTGCGACCGCCGATCGTCGCATCCGTACCGGGAAAGCGGATGATGGTGTCTTCTTCTTTTACGTCGCGGCTGGTGAGTTTGTACGGCTTGCGTGACGCGAATGACTTCGGCCACGCCCGACATCTCTTCGAGATTGCCGCGGTCTACTTCACCCTGATTGCCGGTGATGCCGATAGCCGTGCGTTGCGCGCCGGGCATCGGATGTGCGCGAAAGCCCAGATGTTTTTCAATGTAGTCGCAGACTGCCTGGATTTCCTCCGGCGTTGCCTGCGCCTTCATAACGACGAGCATGGTTGCCTCTCAAACCCACAGTTTACGGTACTCTGCGGCAGACGCGTGAGGGAAGCTCTAGCGCCGGCCTTCGCCCCGTTGAGCCGCTTTGCGCTTTTCAGCACGCCATTTGAGGCCTACCCACGCGAGATAACTCAGCTGAATAAACCACGTAACGCAGTAGGCTGCGACTCTGAACTGGTGATCGAGAACGGCTGCTTGATCCATGCTTTTCTGTCTCTCTTCTCGGCTAGACGTTAGCTTCAAGGGCTTCCTGCGCTTCGCGCGCAGCGTTCTGCTGGTGCTTGCGCTCAACGGTGTAGCGCAGGATCAGGACAAAGACTCCCCAGGCAAACCACGCGAGGATATTCCAGAGCAAAGCGCCCACCATGGATTTGTCCATACCGGAACCCTCAGCACCGCCGAAAACCGGTGCAGGATGCTGCGTACGCCACCACCGGTTCGACATGTAGACGATGGGCACATCAAGAGCGCCAAAGATGCCTAGGACTGCGGCCATCGTCTGCACTTGTGGACCAGCTGCGAAGCGGCGCAGCAGCAAATAGCTCACATAGATGAGCCAAAGCACCAGCGTCGTCGTCAGGCGTGCATCCCACGTCCACCAGATGCCCCAGGCGCGGCGGCCCCAGAGCGGGCCGGTGGT
Source organism: uncultured Acidobacteriaceae bacterium (assembly GCA_963832465.1). Classification (GTDB taxonomy): domain Bacteria; phylum Acidobacteriota; class Terriglobia; order Terriglobales; family Acidobacteriaceae; genus Telmatobacter. The sequence goes on along the minus strand of CAWHUJ010000004.1, from coordinate 878,196 downwards.
TAGAACAACCGTGCAGAAGACAACGCCAACCTCGGCGCCCGCGAGAGCCCATGCGTCGAAAATCTGTGCGCGCGTGTTGTTGCTATGGCGATAAGCCAGGTAGCCGACGGATCCGATGAGGCTGACGGCAAAAAAAGCGAAGGCTACTGAAGCCGAGGGCACGTGATAGTAAATGATGCGAAAAATATCGCCCTGCATCGCGTCGTTGGGTGCGACGTAGACGGCCTGGTAGAAGGCCCAGACCATCAGTGCGATGGTGACTGCTGCATAGAGCCCGATTCCCAATTTCTTCATTCTGAAACCCTGATTCCTGTCTTTACTTAGTGTACGACGAGGGCAAATCCAATCGTCTCAATCGGAAGATCGAGCTGCTACTCCGCATGGAATACAACGTCGAAGAGCAGCAAACTCACAGTGGTGAAAATAATGTCGTATCCCAGCTAGCATCTTGATCCACAGCGATGGGTCGCTGTCTCCCGGTAAGGATCGACGGTGTCGAGACCACCATTGCCAACAGCGCAGGCATAAAGATGGGAAACAGGATCAACGGCAGCAGCATCTCGCGATTGCGGCTGCGGATAGCGAGCGCGGCGAAAAATGTTCCGTTGGCGACCAACGCCCACGTGCCCAGCGGCAGCACCAGCTGCCAGCAGCCATGCGTTGCCCGCAATGCGCAGGTTGTAAAAGACAAGGAAACACCGGAGCCAGCAGCACCTGCACAATGGTGACAAAGAGAAAATTCGCCAGCACCTTGGCCAGAAACAGCGCTGCTCCCGGCGTCGGCGCCATCCGCTGCGCGTCCAGCACCTGGTGACGAATCTCCCGCGCCCACGCCTGGTTCAGCGCGCTCACGCTGGCAAACAGCGTGGCCACGCACATCACGCCGCCGGCAATCTCGCGCGAAAACGATCCGCGCGGGTCGAACGCCAGCTGAGAACAGCACCACCACCAGCAGCGCAAAGAAGAGCATCGAGTTGATCGCCTCGCGCGAACGCCACTCGATGCGCAGATCCTTCACCAGATGTATCCAAACGGCACGCCTCATTGCGCATGGCCCGCCGGCCGCCGCGGTGCTCTTGGTCAAATCGGCAGTCTCAACAGGCACATCAAGCGCTTCCACCGCGCTTCAGATAATCGTCGGGGGTGAGAATAAGCTGCGTCCCACGCGTTCCCGCCGACACGCTGATCGTGTCAAACAAAATCGCAGTCTCATCCACATAAACCGGAAACGCCTTCTTCGCGCCGAACACCGTCACCCCGCCGCGAATGTAGCCCGTGAGAGGTTGCACATCCTTGAGCGAAACCATCTCCGCCTTGCGCACTCCCGCCGCACGCGCCAGCTTTTTGAAGTCCAGTTCCGCGTCGCCCGGGATCACCGCAAACAAATGCACATCCGGCCCGCCCGTCGTCAGCAGCGTCTTGAAAACCTGCTCCGCCGGCATGCCAATCTTCTTCGCCACCGTAATCGCCGACAAGATCTTCCGGATCGACCTCGTACTCGCGCAGCTCAAACGGAATGCCGAGGCTTTCGAGAAACCGTGCGCCGTTGGTCTTCATAGCGTTGGGCTCCCCGGCTCGAATGACTGCCACGCTGCCCGCTCGCAAGTCGCAGCACCCAGTCCGCAATCGGCGCCGCCAGCTCGCGCTGATGCGTCGTTATCACGATCGTCCGGTTCTCCTGCCGGAAGCCCGCCAGCAGTTCCACCATCTGCCGCGCGCCTCCACGTCCATGTTGGAGAATGGCTCATCCAGCAGCAGCAGATTCAGGCACCGGCAGCAGCACGCGCGCCAGTGAAGTCCGCTGCCGCATGCCCTGCGAGTACTGCCCCAGTGGCGCCGCAACTCCGGATCAAGACCAACCTGGCGCAGCGCTTCGGCAGGCGTAAGACATTGCTGGCCGGCATAAAGGCCGCGAAGTAGCGCAGATTCTCCTCCGCCGTAAGCTCGTCGTAGAGCATCGGCGCGTGGCTCATGTAGCCGATGCGGGCGCGCGACCTCGTGCGGCTCATGCTCTCCTAACACCGTGACCTTGCCGTAGGTCGGCCGCAGCAGCCCCGCGAGGATGCGCAGCAAAGTCGATTTGCCCGCGCCGTTTTCGCCGATCAACACATAGCAGCGGCCCGCCTCAAGCTCGATGGAAATCTGGCGAAGAGCTGCAAAACTGCCAAAGAGCTTCGAAACTCCGTCTACGCGCGCGCGGAGGGTAGGGCTGGCAGCCGCCGGGGCGAGCGCGGTCATCGGATTATTCGGTGGTCGCCGAAGTTGCAGGATTTGCTGCCGGCGCGGCAGCTGCGCGAGGACTTGATGGCGCTGCAGCCGGCTGACCTTGCTGTGGAGCGTACTTGCTTGCGCACTTGGCTTGAAGCTCAGTCGCGTGGAAGACGCCGTCGCGACCTAGAGTGCCCATCGCCAAAGCCTGTGCATCGTTCTTGAAGGTGTCCGGCGGCGGCTCAGAGCCTTTGTAGATCACGTGCAGCGTGCGCCCGGTGCTTGCATTAGCCGTATGGCTTTCGTATTCAGTGAGGATGAACGAGACGTTTGTGCCGCTCTGTTCAATCGTGCCCGGCTTTACGAAGCCTTCCACGCGCAGATTGCTTTTATAGGCCTGATCGCCCATGCTGACGAGTTCGGGCAACTTGACGTAGTAGCTCTTGCTGGAACCGTAGCCGCTGTAAGCCAGCCAGCCGATCGTGCCGACGATAATGGCGACGGCGACGCCGATTCGCAAAGAATTAGAAGACTGTTTCATATCCAGCTTTAACGATACGAGCGTAGAAGGGCAGGGTCAACCATCCATGCCAGGATGCGCAATTCGAAGCAGATGCCACGGGAGTCGGTCCGCCGCCCCTTCGAAAGCTCTCATCAGGGCCATTCCTCAGTGAATAGAATCAAGGGTTTGCGTCGCTCGATCGAGTGCCTGCGTCAGCGCGTCCAGTCCATGTGCCGCGAGCGCCGCGTTATGGGCGTCGAGGGATTCGTTCACGCCGGGAATCACCACCGCTGCATATCCGGTGTATTCGCCCGGCGCATAAATCGTGTGCCGGTACCATGGGCGGTTCGGTAGTCCATCCGCCGACAGTAGGTCCGTCTCAACCTTGCGCAGCGCGATATTTAGTTGCGCAGGGTTTTCCGGAGGCGCCATCTGCGCGCTGTGGGCCTTGGCGGCCGCTGCGGAGAAGCGTGCCGCCGCGGCTTGTGCAGGACCAAAGTCGATCGAGTTCAAGCCCTTGTCCTCGGCCTTGCGCTTTGCGGCGTCGATGTACCCAGTCACTTCGTGCGCATAGTCGACGTAATCGTAGGGCAGCACGTCGGCGTCCGCCATGCGGAGCGCCTCGAGGCCGAAGACACGCGCCATCTCCTGCAGGTAGACGAAGTGCGGATCGGCGTTCATGGTGAACCACGCGTAGTTATCGAAGGCTGAGTGGTACACGCCATAAGGGCCGCTCGAACCAACATCGGTGGAAGGGACGCCTGCGTGCTGCAGAAAGGGAGTGAAGTCCGAGCCGGAGCCGAGATCGCTTACGTGAACTTCTTCGCCGGGCTGCGCCGGTGCATTCGATGGATGATGTTCATCCTTGTCCCGGTTGACACGCCACTCCTGGTAAACGGTGCCGCCCAGCGGGCTCGGCACAGACTTAGTGACATCCCGGACAAACTGTTTGAGCGAAGGCACGGCAGACGCGGAAAAATCCGGCCCGGCAACGCCCACGTCAGTATTGAAGTAGGCGACTGCATGATCCATTTCAGCAGCATGCTGTTCGACCCACTCCGTTGAGCCGATCAGCCCTTCTTCTTCTGCATCCCAACTGCAGAAAACGATGGTGCGCTTGGGCCGCCAGCCCTGCTTCATCAGCACGCCAATGCCATGCACTGCCTCAAGCATGGATGCGGTTCCGCTGTTAGGATCAACCGCGCCGTAAACCCATGCATCGCGGTGATTGCCATTGATGACGAGCTGGTCCGGATACGTCGTACCTTTCACCTTGCCAACCACATCCCAAATCGTTCGAAGCTGATAATCCTGCTGCGAGACCAGATGTACTCTTACCCCTCCCGGCCCAACGTGGTAGCGGAAGGGCAGCGAACCTTGCCAACCCTGTGGCACGCCGGGACCCTTCAATGCTTCGAGGATCGGCGCTGCATCGTGATAACTGATCGGGATTGAAATGATTTTGGGTTGGTTGCCATCCGGCGAGATGCGTGCTGAGTCGGGTAGATCGGGCGTCGAAGCAACACCTGGCGTCTCGGGATCGCCGGGATACTTGAAGAGAAACTGCACCGATCCGCGCTGCACGCCTGTGCTTGGCCGCCAAGGGCCCAGCGGATATGCATCGCCCTTGAAGTAGCCGTCATCCTGCGGGTCAGAGTAGATCAAAACGCCGATAGCGCCGCGCTGCTCGGCCAGGTAAGCCTTCACGCCACGGAAATTTGCTCCATAGCGCACGATGACAATCTTTCCATGCAAGTCGACATGCTGCGCTGCCAGCTGATCGAAATCTTCAAGCTTGCCGTAGTTCGCATAGACAACCTCGCCTGTCACATCGCCCGAACCGGAGGATCCATTGAAGGGCATCACAATCCGCGGATTGTTCTGGTAAGGGTCGCCCTGCACCTGTTCTCGTGTCGGGCCGTTCATCAACTGCTTGCCGTTCGCATCGAAGGCCTCTACGCGGACCACTTTTGGGCTGATTCAGCCACACGCGATAGGGCACGATCTCGGTCTCGAGTCCGGCTTCGCGAAATTTCGCTGCTACATAGTCGGCAGTTTTGCGATCTTCGGGCGTGGCGGCCATGTGCGGCTCTGCCGTGAGAGTCTTCAGCTCTTCGCCTGCCAGCTTTGCGTCTGGCACGTCGAGAAACTTCGCTTCGGTCGCAGCCTCCTGCGCAAAATCGGCGTAGCCAAATGCGGTGGGCGTCGAGGCCTGAGCGGTTGAACTGGAAGACTGTGGGGCATGGGCAACAGCGAGCAGCAAAAAAAGAACCGGAGCTTTGCGAATGAGCATGAACTGACCCTTGATGTAGGTGTCCTCAGAGGGAAGCGAGCGACCTGCCGGGATTCAGATCAGCTTACACTAGAGATTCCCCGTCGGAGGTCCTCCCCTGGACGCACATCGGCAAGTTGAAGAAGAGTTGGCCGGAAGTCCCTTCGATGGCGCTCAGATGGCGCAGGCGCTTGAGCCAGAAGACCTCGCAGGGTTTCCGCAGATGGCGCGCGCGCTGCGCAATCCAAATTTCCGGCTCTTCTGGAGCGGCAATTTTCTCTCCAACATCGGAACCTGGATGCAGAACGTGGCGCAGGGATGGTTGGTGCTGTTGCTCACGAACTCGGCCTTCTGGCTGGGCGTAGTGAGCTTCGCCGGAGCAATTCCGTTTCTGGTCTTTACGCTCTTCGGGGGAGTTATTGCCGATCGCGTGATAAGCGGCGCCTGCTGCTGGTGACCCAGACCGTCATGATGATGCTGGCTTTCCTGCTTGCGACCCTCGCGTGGCTCAAAATCATCAGGGTCTGGGAAGTGGCGGCAATCGCATTTTTGAACGGTGTGGCGATGGCCATGAATGCGCCCAGCTACCAGGCCATGGTGCCCAGGCTGGTGAAGCGCGAAGATCTTACCAATGCCATCGCGCTGAATTCTGCGCAGTTCAATATGTCGCGCATTCTCGGACCCACGCTCGGCGGCTATGCAATGGCATTGCTCGGAGTAGCCGGAAATTTCTTTCTAAACGGCTTCAGCTTCCTCGCTGTTATCTGGGCGCTCTTGCGAATCCGTTATCCGGAAGAACAGCTGAGCCGGCACCAGAGCATCTTTGAGAGCCTGCGCAGCGGTTTTGCTTATCTGCGCGGAGAGCGGCAGATGTTTGTGCTTGTTTGGCTCACGGCGGCAGCGAGCCTTTTCGGGATCCCGTTCCTAACGTTCATCCCCTACTTTGCCAAGATTCAGTTGAACGCCGGAGCCAGCGGGCTCGGCTGGTTGCTGGCAAGCTCAGGCCTCGGTGCGGTGCTTGGAGCGCTCACGGTAGCGGCACTGGGTAAGATCCGTCATCGCGGAGCGGTGCTCACCTTTGCCGGCGTCGTATTTTTCGGTGTGATCATCGGCTTCTGCTACTCGCATAGCTTTGCACTGTCGGAGGTGCTGGCGTTCTTCGAGGGCTATAGCGGCATCCTGATGATCTCGTGCTTTAACGTTTCGATCCAGCATCTCTCGTCCGACGAGATGCGCGGCCGGGTAATGAGCATCTACGCGACAAGTTTCCTGGGTCTGCCGCCTATCGGCGCGCTGCTGGCCGGCGAAATGTCACGCCACATTCCTACCGGCCACGCACTGGCGATTATGGCCGGGACGGCGATGCTGATCTTTCTCTCGATCTACGCATTTTCGCCGGCGCTGCGGGAATTCGACTAGGCGACGAGCTGCGTGCAGTGGGAGCAACGCTTTGCCGCAATGGGAATATCGGAGAGGCATTGCGGGCAGGCTCTGGTCGACGGCGGCGGAGGCACTTCGCCTCTCTTCATCCGCGCCATCAGCGTGTTCGTTGGCAGCACGATAGCGAAATACACAACAAAGGCCACGATCAGGAATGAAACGACAGCGTTGAAGAAGTTGCCGACCTTGATCTGTCCTCCGCCAATGTGAAGAATCACGCTGCTGAAGTCGGGCTTGCCGATGGTGGCGGCAATCATGGGATTCAGGACATCGCCGACCAGAGAGTTGACGATGGCGTTGAAGGCTGCGCCCAGAATCACGGCAACCGCGAGGTCAATAACGTTTCCACGAAGTACGAAGTCACGAAATCCCTTCAGCATGTGCTCCTCCCGCACGTCTGTTCCGGCAAGCCTTGCGGCTCAAATTCTCAAGGGCCCTCGGATACTGCTTGTGTGTACAGACATGCTACACGCATTGCGAACTTCGGCAACCGAATCATCGACACCGGGGAGGGAGACAACGGCTGGGACAACCTAGGGGTAAACGGTGAGGAAAACGATCATTGCCAGAATGATCAGCTCGGCATAAAGCAGGATCATGATGCCCGCGTGGTAGAGATTCCATTTGCGGCGCATACAGCGCGCCGTCTCTGCCATACCCCATGTTGCTGCGAGCAGAGCGACGACCTGCCAATGCGAGCCATGCAGATTTTCGATGTGAGGAAAGCCGGCAAGCAGCAGACTTGCACCAAAAGCGCCGAGGGACAACAAGAGCGCGCGTACAAGAGATTTCTGCCGCAGCCGGAAGATAGAGAGCGGGGAATACACAGCATCTACAACTGTAGTGCCTGGCGCCTCTCGGGGACCTTCCAGCGAGAAGCGCCCGAGATTAGCCTGCAATCGCTTCCATATCTTTGAGCGATTCGGCGTAAGGCGCGCGCAGCACTCCGCGCTCGGTGATGATGGCGGTGACGTACTTCGCCGGAGTCACATCGAAGGCCGGGTTGCAGATGCCCACGCCGTGTGGCGTGAGTTGCTTGCCGCCGTGATGCGTGACTTCGACCGCGCTGCGCTCCTCAATGGGAATCGCATCGCCGGTGAGCGTGGCCGTATCGATGGTCGACCACGGCGCGGCGACATAAAACGGAATGCCGTGCTCCTTGGCGAGAATCGCGACGTTGTACGTGCCGATCTTGTTGGCGAAGTCGCCGTTGGCGGCGATGCGGTCTGCTCCGACGACGACGGCCTTGATTCGTGCCGGCGCGCATGAGGCTGGCGGCCATGTTGTCGCAGATCACGGTGGTCGGAATGCCGTCGGCCATCAGCTCCCAGGCGGTGAGGCGCGCGCCCTGCAGAAAGGGCCGCGTCTCATCGGCGAAGACGTGAATGTGCTTGCCCTGCTCGACGGCCGAGCGAATCACGCCCAGCGCCGTTCCGTAGCCGCAGGTGGCCAGCGCGCCGGCGTTGCAGTGGGTGAGCACGCCGCCTTCCTCGGGCATCAGCTCGCCGCCGAATGCTCCCATGGCCTTGCAGGCGGCGATGTCTTCGTCGTACATGGCGTGGGCTTCGGCGAGAATCTTCGCTCTTGACCTCGTCCGATCGCGCTCCCGAGCTGCGCAGCGAAGCAAAGAGCCTTCATGCGGTCGATGGCCCAGAAGAGATTGACGGCCGTGGGCCGCGTTCCGGCCAGCCGTGCGCAGATCTGCTCGAACTCCGGAGCGAAGTCTTCGACAGTCGCGGCCTTGGTTTTGCGCGCCGAGAGCGATGCCGTAGGCCGCAGAGACACCGATAGCCGGCGCCCCGCGGACCACCATGGTCACGATCACGTCGGCGACCTGCTCGTAAGTTGGTGGCGAGCACGTAGCTCTCTTCCAGCGGGAGCTTGGTCTGATCGATGAAACGGACGCCTTCGGCAGTCCAGGTAAGTGTAGGAATCATGCACTTACAGTTTAACCTGTTTGCTTTCGCGGAAGGGGCTGCTCGGCGCTGTAAATGAAAACATTTTCAAATTTCCACTAGACTCTCTGCGTCTCCGCTGCTTAGAGTTGTCGTCCGTGCTTCTGGAGAATTTCTGACGTTCTCTGCCGGAGCTGCCACCGTCCGCCGGAGCTTTTGCTCATCTTCAAGGAGAAGTCTTGAAACTCACCTCTGTCGACTGGCTGATCATGTTGTTGTACTTCGTGTTTGTGCTGGGCATCGGCTTTGCCCTCAAGCGCTACATGAAGACCAGCAAAGACTTCTTCCAGGCCGGCCGCGCGCTGCCCGCGTGGATCTGCGGCCTGGCCTTTATCAGCGCCAACCTCGGCGCGCAGGAAGTGATCGGCATGGGCGCTTCGGGCGCCAAATACGGCCTTGAAACAGCGCACTTCTACGGTATCGGCGCTATTCCGGCGATGATCTTCGTCGGCATCTTCATGATGCCGTTTTATTACGGCTCCAAGGCGCGCTCTGTGCCCGAGTTTCTGCGCATGCGCTTCGACGAAAAGACGCGCGCCCTCAATGCCTGTTCCTTCGCCATCATGACCGTTTTTAGCTCAGGCATTTCGATGTACGCGATGGCGCGGCTCATCCAGGCGCTGCATGTCTTCGACGGGCTATTTATCGCATTGGGCCTGGCACCACAGGGCATCTTTACCTTCTCCATCTTTCTTTCGGCGATCATCGTGCTGCTCTATATCTTTCTCGGCGGTCTCACGAGCGCGATCTACAACGAAGTGCTGCAGTTCTTTCTCATCATTGCCGGATTCTTGCCGCTGGTGCTGCTCGGCCTCAAGAGCGTAGGTGGTTGGAGAGGTATGAGAGCCTCGGTAAGCGCGATCGATCCACGCATGATGCATCAGTGGCACGGCATCCTGCACCCAAGCACCAACATATGGGCGTCGACATCATCGGCCTCGGCATGGGGCTCGGATTTGTGCTTGGCGCGGGCTACTGGTGCACGGATTTTCTTGTGATCCAGACGGCGCTGGCCTCGCACAACATGGATTCTGCGCGCCGCGTCCCGCTCATCGCTGCCGTTCCCAAGATGGTCTTTCCGTTTCTCGTGATTCTGCCCGGCCTGCTTGCGATTGGCGATGCCGACGCCGCGGACAACCACCGTCGTCAGCGAGCAGAACGGAGTGATCTATCACAACACCAATGTTGTTCCGAAAGAGGCCGAAGAGGGCAGGGGATTGATTCAGGCCAAGATCAATCCTGTCACAGGCCAGCCGATGCTCGATGCAAGCGGCAAGCCGCTGCTTGATTACGACATGGCGACGCCGAACATGCTGCTGCATTACTTCCCAACTGGCATTCTCGGTCTCGGACTTACTGCGCTTCTCGCCAGTTTCATGAGCGGCATGGCGGGCAACGTGACGGCATTCAACACGGTCTTCACCTACGATCTCTATCAGGCGTACATCCACAAGGGTGCGACCGATAAGCACTATCTCGCGGTCGGCCGATGGGCCACGGTCGGCGGCATTCTTCTTTCGATCGCGACAGCTTATGCCGCTATCAACTTCAACAACATCATGGACACGCTGCAACTCGTCTTCTCGTTCGTTAACGCGCCGCTCTTCGCGACGTTCCTGCTCGGCATGTTCTCCAAACGTACAACGGGCCATGGAGCATTCACAGGTTTAGTCGCGGGTACGGCTGCCGCAATGATTCATCACGGCCTCACTCTACCTGCAGAAGCGCATGTCGGGATTCACGGTGGCTGGATCACTGTCCTTCATCACTATCCCAGCGATATGGCGCAGAACTTCTACGGCGCGATCTGGGCCTTCAGCGTAAACTTCGTGGTTACGGTTGTGGTGAGCCTGTTTACCAAACCGAAGCCGGAGTCTGAACTAGTCGGCTTGGTGCACTCGCTCACGCCGAAGCCTGAATCATCGCATGTGGTCTGGTGGAAGCGTCCGGAAGCTCTGGCCGTCGGGGTTCTGCTCGGCGCCGTTGCCGTAAATCTGTTCTTTGCCTGAGGGAGAAAGGAGAAGACGATGAGCCTCGATCTGCGAATTCCGATGGGCCTGATGTTCACATTCACCGGCATTATTCTTACTGTGTTTGGATTCATCACGAACGGCTCCGAGATCTACGCAAAGAGCCTGGGCATTAACGCCAATCTCTGGTGGGGACTGGTGCTGCTCGCTTTTGGTCTGACGATGTTTCTGCTGGGCCGGCGCGGCCAGCAGCGTCTTGCCAGCCAGCCTGCGCCTGCGGAGGATCAGGGCGAAATGCGTCGCGGCCACTAGCTCTTGTCACGCTCTCATAGTGTGGTATTCATCCGGTCCTTATGATCTGGCCGGTAGACTGAGTGAGAGCGATGAAACGCAAAAGCATCAAGCACTATGAGATCAATCGCCGCCTCGGCGCCGGTGGCAGTGGCGTTGTCTACCTTGCAGACGACACACTGCTGCAACGTCCTGTCGTGCTCAAGATCATTCGCGCGGGCCAGGTTTCAGCGCAGCAGATGCGGACGACGATTCTTCGCGAGGCGCGGCTTGCCTCGGCGATCGAGCATCCCAATGTCTGCGCTATTTATGAGGTGGGCGAACTAGGCGACGAAGGCTACATCGTCATGCAGTACGTGCCGGGCCAGTCGATCGATCAGTTGATTGCCCGTGGTCCTGCCAATCCGCAACTGGCGCTCTCTGTTGGCACTCAGATTGCCGATGGTTTGCAGGCCGCGCATGCGCTGGGCATCTTCCACCGGGATCTGAAGCCGCAGAACGTGATGCTCACCGAAGGCGGCCTGGTGAAAATTCTCGACTTCGGTCTCGCGCGCCGTCTTTCGCCTGAGGATGCGGGCTTTGACCCGAGCAAGCCCGCCCTTAAGAAGGACGCTTCGTTGGCGGCCACCTACACCGCACGTGGTGGCACCATTCGCTACATGGCGCCGGAGCAGTTTGTCACTGGTCAATCGAGCGTGCAATCGGATGTGTGGGCTCTTGGCGTGATTCTTTATGAACTTGTCAGCGGACGGCATCCATTCTCGCGACCAGACGCGGAAGACTTCCAGGTAATTCGCGCCATTCAATTTTCTGATCCACCAGATCTCGGCGAAATTGTCCCTGGCATATCCTCGGAATTGAGAAGCGTGATCGCTACCTGTCTCGAGAAGAATCCTGGGGAGCGTTACAACGCCGCCGCTGAAGTACGTGAAGCTTTGAAGACGATCATGCGTACGTCGCTGATCGAAACCGGCATTATCCCCGGCGATGCTGCAGCCAACCTTCCCATAACCGGGGCCGAGGCTGAGAAGCGGGCTACGGGAATTCTCTCGATGCTCGCTGAGCGCTTCCGTGACTCGGCCGGCGAAAAAATCCAGCAAGACTCGCTGGTCGTACTTCCTTTTACTAATCTGGGCGCCACTGAGGTTGCACCGCTCTACGGCCATGCTCTCGCCGATGCCATAGCGACGCGGCTCGCTCGGATTCCCGAACTCATCGTGCGTCCATCGAGCACATTGATGTCCCTGCCGATCGCGCAGATGGATCCGCTCTCGGTCGGGCAGCGAATCCTCGTCTCGTACGTGCTCGCGGGCAGTTTCGTGCGTTCTGAGACTGGCTTCGATCTGAATTGGCAGCTTCTCGATGTCGCTTCGCAAAGTGTCCGCTCGGGTGGAGCCATCCAGGTTGCTTCACTCGACTTGATCGCTGTGCAAACCCAGATCTCCAATGAGGTTTTCGCCGCGGTCCATGGCTTTGGAAGCCGTGACCAAACGGAAGCACAGCGCACGAATGCACGGGACGGCTCGCTCTCAGGCCTTGTGAGTGAGGAGTATCTGCAGGCTCGGGCGCTGCTCAGCTCGTTCATGGTGCGTACCAGCTCACGCGCCGACCTCGACCACGCTCACATGCTTTTCACCGGCGTGACCGAGAAGCATCCAGGCTTTGCCGCTGGATGGAGCGGCCTCGGCATCGCCGAGTTGCAGTATGCGCGCCATGGCTTCGGTGGTCAGATTCACGTGATCCACGCGCGGCGCGCCTTTGATCAGGCGCTCAAGCTCGATCCGTCGGCGACCGAACCGAATCTTTATCGCATTTACATGCTGCTTTCCAGGGGCGAAAAGGAATCGGCACGTCATGGAATCGCCAACCTGCTCATTTCGGGCGCGACCGATTGGAATGTACATATGGTCGCGGGCCTCGCATTGCGCGGTGACGGCATGTATGACGAGGCGCTGCAGCAGTTCAGCCGCGCGCTCAAGTTGAATCCGGCCAATGCTGCGATTCTCTATAACCATCGCGCGCGCGTCTACCACTATCAGAATCAGATCGAGTTTGCCGGCGATGAGCTTCAAAAGGGCCTTGCCCTCGAGCCCCGTCACCCGCTGCTGCGCACTTCATTTGGCTATCAACAGATGCGTATGGGCAACCTCATTGACGCGATTGAAATCCTCGAGGGCGTTATCCGTGACGATAAATCGATGCGCATCGCCGTACCAACACTGGCCATGTGCTATGTAATGGCGGGCGATCGTGATCTCGCCGCGCCTTTGCTGAAAGACGAGACGCTGGCAGCCGCCGAAGCCGATAACGAGATGGCCTACCGCCTGGCCAGTTATTTCGCCGTCGAAGGGGATTCCAGCGAGGCGCTGCACTGGCTGCGGCGCGCAATCTATCTCGGCAACGAGAACTATCCGTGGTTCCAGAAAAACCCAGCGTGGAATAACTTGCGCACCAATTCCGATTTTCTGCGCATTCTCGACGACCTCAAGAAGAGTTTTCGGCGCAATCAGAAGACATGGAGTCGCCTGCTCGAACAGGTGCCGCCCGAAGGCCAGTGACGCGCATCAATCCGCCTTTACGATCAGCGTGAAGGGCGTGTTGACGGTCTGCCCCGCAGAGATCACCGTGACGATGGGCATACGGGTGCCGGTGGGAGCGGTACCGGCTGCTGTGAAGGTCATCGTCCCTGACGGATTTGTGTCAGAGGCCGCGTATCTTTCCTGAACACCAGCGGGCAATCCGGTTACGCTGACCAGCGCTGTTTCACTGGTGGACTTGATCTGAATCGGCACGCTCACCTGGATTCCGCCGACGGTGACGACGACCGTTGAGATTGGAAGAAAGACGGTCACGGGGTTCTGAGTCAACATCTCATTGCTGGCTCCGTTACCTCCGCCGCATCCGGCGGAGGCGAGGCATAGAGCGCAGGGCAAGGCATGCAAAAAGGCTCGAAAGAAGATGCCTGTCATCAGCCCGCTCGAATGAAAGAGTCGTCGCGTGAGCGATCTCCGCCACTGGGTTCGTGGTTGGGCCCGTGGTTCGCAGAACCAGAATTAGAACCAAAATCAGGACCAGAATCAGTCTAAGGGGCCGGAGCGGGGGAAGGTCACACCCTGGAATAAGACAGCCCAGGCCATGATGGCCCGGGCTGCGTGAAGGAGCAAGCACTACTTGAGGTCGACGTCAGCTTTCAGTGGAACGTCCTGTGACGAACCGCCGACGAAGAGAGTGTACTTGCCGGGCAGCAGAGACCAGTCGTTCTTTGCCTCGTCGAAGATCGAGAGATACTTTGGATCAATTTCGACCGTGACGGTCTTGCTCTCCTTCGGATCGAGCTTCACCTTGCTCCAGCCTACAAGCCGCTTGAACGGCTCGCCCGCGGCATCGGGCAACATCGCGTAAACCTGGGCGATTTCCGCACCTTCGCGAGCACCCGTGTTGGCGAGAGTGAAGGTCGCCTTGACCGTATCGCCCGGCGTGACCTTCAATCCCGAGTAACGGAATGTGGTGTAGGAAAGTCCAAAACCGAAGGGAAAGAGTACCGGCTTCTTTTCGGCCTCGTACCACTTGTAGCCCACCTTTACGCCTTCGTCGTAGGTCACCTGGAACGGCGGCAAACCTGCGGCGCGTGTCTCGGGCGATACCGGGCCGGAGAAATGCTGCGATTCCGGCGGGGGCATCGTGAGCTTGGGGTGAGGCAGATCCGCTTCGCTCAGCGGGAAGGTATTCGGGAGCTTGCCGCTTGGGTTCACAGTGCCGAAGAGCACGTTGCCAACAGCGTTGGCTCCGTCGCTGCCTGCGTACCATGCTTCCAGAATCGCGACCGGAGTCTTCACCCACGGCATCGTGACCGGGTTGCCGGTCTCGAGCACCACGATGGTGTGCGGATTCGCCGCGGCAACCGCGGCAATCACATCCTCCTGATGATGCGGCAGCGAAAGGTCGGCCAGGTCCATGCCTTCGCTCGCCCACTTGTATGCGAAGACGATGGCTACGTCCGCGCCCTTTGCCGCGGCCGCGGCGGCAGTTGCATCAGTCCCAGGGTCGTACGTGATCTTTGCTTGCGGCGCACGGGCTTGAATCGTTTTCAGCGGCGAGGTTGGGAACCAGATTTCTTCCATCCAGTGCGTGGCGCCTTTGCCGGGAGGCTTGATGGCATTGCCGCCGATGGGGTCAACTTGCGCGGAGCCGCCGCCGGAGATCATGCCCACATCGGAGTGGGAGCCGATCACGGCGATGGTGCGCAGCTTCGCAGCACTCAGGGGCAGCGCGCTCTTTTCATTCTTCAGCAGCACGATGCCGCCTTCTTCGATCTTGCGCGAAGTCTCAAAGCCCGCAAAGGGGTCAACGACGCTGCGCTGGCGCGGGTTGTCGACTACGCCCGCAGCAAACATCGAGCGCAGAATGCGGCGCACATGGTCATCGAGCTGTGCCTGGGGAATTGTTCCAGCTTCAACCGCCGCTTTGAATTTCGCATCGAAGAAAAAGTTGCCCGGCTGCTCGTTGTCGAGGCCAGCCGCTGAAGCTTTCTCGGTGCTGTGCGTGCCACCCCAGTCTGAGAGGACGAAACCGGGAAACTTCCAGTCCTTCTTCAGCACATCGGTCAGCAGATATTTGTTTTCGCAGGCAAAGTCGCCGTTGACGCGGTTATAGGAGCACATCACCGCTGCGGGATGCCCCTTCGTCACGCCGATCTCAAAGGCCAGCAGATCGCTTTCGCGCATTGCGCGCTCGCTGATGTGGATGTTGACCGAGTTGCGGCCGCTCTCCTGGCCATTCAACGCATAGTGCTTGATGTCGCCGATCACATGAGCAGACTGCGTGCCCTCAATCAGTCGCGCGACCAGCGTTCCTGCGAGCACCGGGTCTTCGCCGAGATATTCGAAGGTGCGTCCATTGCGAGGATCGCGTGTGATGTTTACGCCGCCGCCCAGCGACATGTTGAAACCCTGCGCGCGCAACTCGCGGCCGATCAGCGCGCCGTATTCGTAGGCTGCATCCGTATCCCAGCTCGCGGCCGCAGCTACGTTGGCAGGCAGCGCGGTGGAGTAGCGTCCATTGGCGCCGCTGGAGCGAACTCCATAAGCTGCGTCGCTCATGTCGATGCCAGGAATGCCCAGCCGCGGAATGCCTTGCGTGTAGCCGACGCCGCGATTGGAGTCCGCATTCTCCGGCGTGACCGGATCGTCGGTCGGCATGCCTACGCCGTGCAGCAGCTTGATCTTTTCGTCGAGAGTGAGCTCCTTCAACACGAGCTCAGCGCGCTCATCCGGCGAAAGACTGGTGTTCATCCACGGTCCCGTTGGAGCAGCCTGTTGCTGATGGCGCTGGGCAAAACTCAAACTCGACGAACACATGAACGTAGACAACAAAAGCGCCGCGACCGCCACGCTGGCGCCGCGAGAGACGTACTTCATGGGATTCCTCCGCAAAATTTCTGGACCACGAAATCCTATCAATAAAGAGGCAACGGCTGGCAATCTCGCCCGCGAAGTCGAGGGCTGAGTGGAATTTCAAGTCGCGTCACTTCTCTTCCACAATCGCCAGATCCCACGGCGCCAGCGCAACTTCCTGCCCGTGAGCAACTGCCTTGCCGGTGAGCAGATCGCTTGCGCTCCCGTAGGTGTAAGTGGCCTTAACATCATTGGCTGAGTAGTTGAAGTAGTAGTGGATTCGCCTGCCCATGCGGTTTACGCCATGCTGCACGTGGACCAAGGCGGGCAGTTGTTGATCGGCGCTAGCAAGTCCTGCTTGCTCCACCGCCCGCTGGAGAATCGCTGTCTGCAGCGCATCGGAGAGATAGGTGCCCTCATAGAGCAGCGTCCCGGCGCCAAATTGATTCTCAGTGATTGCCGGCCATTTCCCGAAGAATGGGTGGTCGTAGTAAGCAAGTGCCTTCGCGTGCTCAGGCATCAGGAACTCCGCCCAATACTGAACCTTGTTGTTATCACCTGTGTGGAAGGGATCGCCTTTGAGGGCAAGCGGCTTTTCGAGATTTGAGAATTCCTGATAACTGAAACCGGCGGCCTCGCGCAGCGGCCCCGGCGCGCGTTCCCAGCGCACGGCAGAGTTCTCATTCGCGAAGCCGCTCTTGAAGGTCATCACCACATGGCCGCCGCTCTTCACATAATCTGAAATGCGTTTGAGCAGCGCGTCATCGGCGATGTAGAGCGCCGGCACGATCAGCAGCTTGTAGCCAGAGAAGTCTTGCGCGGTCGGAAAGACAAAATCCGAGCCGACATTCAGCTCGTAGAGCGAGCGGTGTATTTGCTGCACCAGCGAAGCGTAGTCAGCGGTAGGCGGCGCGAAGCTCCATTGCGGCCCCGACGACGTAAAGGGCATGAATCCTATTGCGTTGTACGAATCGCGGCTCCACAAGATTGCTACCTGATTGTGTATCTGCAACCCAACCAGATGCGGGCCGATCTTTTCAAGCTCGTGCGCCGTACGGCTTACCTCTGCGTAGGCGCGGTTCGGCTCGAGATCATGCGAGAGCACGCCCTTCCAGTAGGTTTCCTGGTTGGCTGCGATTGACGCCCAGTGCCAGTACTCAACCATGTCGGCGCCGTTCGATAAATGTGTGTAGACATCCTGGCGCAGCTGCCCATCGTAAGGTGGATACTGAAACGCCGAGGTCCAGTCTGTAGATTGTGCGTTTGTTTCGGTCACGAGGAAATTTGAGTGCTTGAGTGAACGCGTGAAGTCACCCTGAATCGATTGCACTGAACCGTCGAAGCGATCCTGTGTGCCGTGGTAGATATTGTCGGCGGGAATGTCGAGCGCCTCTGCGATGGCTTCTTCATTCACGTCGCGCTTCATCATGCCGCCGTAGTCAGTGGTCACAAACTGATTCGCACCGGCGCACTCTCGCACTAAGCCGGCTTGCCAGTGCAGAAAATCGGTCACCCGCATCTGGCTCCAGCGTGACCACTCCAGCTTGTAGCCCGTGCTTTGTGCGCCATCGCGCGGCGGCAGGTCTTCCCATGTGTGCAGATTCTCACCCCAATAATTGAGAAACCATGCTTTGCTCAGCGCCTCGGGCGTTCCGAACTTCTTCTCCAGATGGTGCTGGAATCCAATAAAGACATCCGGATTCGCTGCGTCGTAGCTTGAGGTCTCGTTATCGATCTGCCAGCCGATCACGGTCGGGTTGTCCTTGTAGTGCGCTACGATATGCCGGATCAGCCGTTCTGCGTAGAACCGGTAGGCGGGCGAATCTGTGTCCATGTTTTGCCGCATTCCATAGGTGTTCTGCGTCGGCGGCCCGCCAAAGAAGCCTCCATTAAGCCGTTGCCCAAGAATCTCAGGATGCTGGTGCGCCATCCAGGCGGGAATAGAGTAAGTCGGCGTGCCGAGAATCACCTTGATTCCAGCCTTGCCCATCGCATCCACTACGCGGTCCATCCATGCGTATTCGAAACGGCCGTCCTCCGGCTCCCACAAGCTCCAGGTTGACTCACCCATGCGCACCACGTTGAGGCCGGCGGCCTTCATCAACGCGATGTCCTTATCGAGCCGGTCGTAGGGCATGTACTCGTGGTAGTAGGCTGCGCCGTAAAGCACGGTTGGGAAGTTGAGATCGGGACCAGCGGGCGCTTGCGCTGTTGAGGCTGCCTCTTGAGCAGCGAAAGCAGTAAGGCTCGAAAAAGCGAGCGAGATAAGCACAAGAAAGCGTTTCCCAGAACGGCGCATAAACCACTTCTCCCCGAAGTTTGCATGAATGATCTGAAGGGTAATGAAAACACTTCTACGCAAAAGTGAGCAAGACAATCTCGGAGGACGTGCCGACCCGCATTGGCGGTCCCCAGGTGCCGGCACCACTCGACGTGTACACCTGCAAGGTGCCGAAGGTGTGCAGCCCGTGCGTGAATTCGCCGAAAGCCCGGCGCGCGATCAGCGTGAAGGGAAACGCCTGGCCGCAATGCGTGTGCCCGCTCAGCATAAGGCTGGCTCCAGACTGCTCGATCATCGGCAGGCGATTCGGTACGTGTTGCAGCAGGATGCTGGGTGAATCCTCTTGCAGATTGAAACCGGTGAGCACGTGACGTAGCTGGATCAGATGCGTCGATGTGGGATAGCCGACGCCAGCAATCACAACCCCATCTACAACCACGCGCTCGTCGTCAATGACATGGAAGCGTGCGCGCCGCAGGGCCGCGCAGAATAGTGCCGTATCGCCGAACTCTTCATGATTGCCCGTGACGAAGTAGACGCCGAGCGGCGGAGCAAGCTCGAGAAGCGGGGCCGCAATCTTGTCCGCATCCACTCTCGTTCCATCGAAGAGATCGCCGGGCATGAAGATGATGTCAGGACTCAATTGCCGAGCCATTGCCGCGATGCGCCGCGCGAAACGCGCTCCGTTGATGTTGCCCAAATGCAGATCGCTCACCACGAGAGCGGTGCGGCCAGCCCATGCCGGCGGGAGATTGGGCAGCTTGACCGCAACCCGCCGCAGACGGATCTTACGCGCGTTGATCAGACCGTAAGCCGTAATCGATACTGCAGCAAGCAGCAGTCCTCCCGCCAGCCAGGGCCGAATCTCGAGACGAGTGGAGTTCGGCAAAGCGGCGCGAAGCACGAGGTCGATCAGCCACGCGAGGCAGGCTCCCCAGAAGAGAAAATTCAACAGGCTCAGCCAGAGGCAGGCGCCCCGGTAAAGCAGCGTGACGAACCAGTTTGCCGCACGGAAGCTCAGCACCGTGGCAACTACGAAGAGAAACGAGAGGAGCGCGATGGCAATGCGCAGTGAATAGACCGCCGGTGCGCTGAGCGGCCACCAGAAATCGATCCATGTGGAATAAAGGAACCAATGCGCAAGACAAAGAAAAGTCTGGACAATCAAAATGCCCAGAATGGGCAGCGACTTCAATCCGAGTCTCCTCTTTCTCATTCTGGCACGTCGAAGTCAGCTGACAGGGAAACCCTATCCGCGGCCGTGAAAGAATGGATGCATGGCAGGCTCCGCTGGCAGTAAGCTCGGCCTCTATCTCTCCATCCCGTTTTGCCGCTCCAAGTGCACATACTGCAACTTCGCTTCGGGTGTGTATCCGGCAAGCGAGCATGAGCGGTATGTGAATCGCGTTATCGACGACATGGCTTCCGCGCGCGCCTGGGCTGCGAAGATTGGCGTATCGCTTCCTCGGAACGTCGACACCATCTACCTCGGCGGTGGCACGCCAAGCCTGCTCGAACCAGAATTGATCGCGCGCCTCTTTGCAGCGATGCGCAGAGAATTCAAAGTGGAGAAGGACGCGGAGATCACAGTCGAGTGCGCTCCCGGCCAGCTTCCCAATGCCACCATCGAAGCGCTCGCGCAGGCCGGTGTCAATCGCGTAAGCCTGGGCGTGCAATCGTTCATCGATCGCGAAGCAAAGGTAAGCGGGCGTCTACATAACCGCGCCATGGTGCTCGACGATCTGCGCCGTCTTCGCGCCGCGGGAATCACCAACCTAAATCTGGACCTGATCGCCGGTCTGGCCGAGCAGACCTTTGCCTCCTGGGATGAATCACTCGCTGTCCTGATCGAGACGGGAGTGCCGCATGCGAGCGTCTACATGCTTGAGGTGGACGAAGACTCGCGCCTGGGCCGCGAGATGCTGAATGGAGGAGCTCGCTACCATGCCGGCCTTGTGCCGACTGATGAAGCGATCGCCCGTATGTACGAGACGGCGATCGAGCGGTTCGCCGCTGCCGGCCTCAGGCAGTACGAGATATCCAACTTTGCCCGCGAGGGTTTCTCCTCGCGCCACAATCTGCGCTACTGGCAGCGTAGACCCTACCTCGGTCTGGGCCTCGATGCGTCATCTGCTCTTGAGGCAGTGGAATCTGCAAAGCCTCAGCGTACCCGCAGCGACTCCGACTACGTTCTTCGATCGAAGACGACTGATGACTTGAAGGCCTATCTTGCCGGGCCAGAGCCTGCGGAGACCGCATGGCTCTCCCTTGAAAGCCAGCACGAGGAGGCATGGTTCCTCGGCTTGCGTTTGAATGCGGGAGTATCACTGGCATCTCTGCGGCGTGAGTTTGGCACGAAGCCCGTCGCGCGCGCTCTTGAGCCCGTTCGCCGGCTTCAAGAAGATGGCCTCGTCGACTTCGACGGTAAGACGGTGTGCCTCACACCGCGGGGCCGTTTGCTTTCGAACGAGGTCTTTCAGGAGTTCCTCGGAGTTGCGAATGCTTCTGAGGCTTTGATGGAATCCACAACACCTTGACGGCCGCAATTGCATATCGCTCCGGGGCCTAGTTGACGGGCTCTACAGAGCGCTTCTTCCGCAGCGCGCAGCACGACAATGGGCGATCGCCCTTCACTCGCAGCGATTCCAAAGCTTGGATCCAGTTTCAGTGAAATCCCGTCTGTGGTGAACTGCTTCGCGAAGACCGAATTGGCGATGCGTTCCGCCAGCGCGGCGGCGACCGTCTCTTCACATCCGGGCAACACCGCCAAAAAGGTCTTTTCTCCTACGCGACCCAGCAGATCGTAACTGCGCAGCTGTCGCAGGAGTCGACTCGCCACCTGTCGCGGGAACTCATCATGCGCGGGCGTATTGGGAAGTGGAAAGTCGTCGCCGGTGGCATCAAACCCGATCGCGAGCAGGCAGAGAGCCGTCTTCATCCGTTGCGCGCGGTCGGTCTCACGAAAAAGCATCGTCAGCAGCGCATCGCGGTCATATGTGCCGGTCACAGCAACCGATGATTCAAGCGAAAGAGAGATTCGATCTCCGCCGGACATGGCAGCTACCTCGATAGCATCTGCATCGGCGAGAGATCTGATGGAGCTTAAGCCGGTGTTGCGGAACGCTGCAGAGGGCCCGGCTCGACCGCCCCCCCCGCGTTCATCGGTCTGGTTCAGTCTACGAAGTCGACATTTGGCGCAGTCGGAATCACACCGCGCTCATGGCCAACCTCAAGCAGCTTGCGGATCGCCTGACGGCCGTCGGCGCCGTAGTCCAGTGTGCGCTCGTTTACGTACATGCTCACAAAGCGATTGGCGAGCGAGGAATCGAGATCGCGCGCGAACTGCATCGCGTACTCAAGCGCCTGCTCGCGGTGGTCGAGCGCATGCTGGATGCTGTCGCGCAGAGCCTTCGAAATGATCCTGTGCTGCTGGGGCCCAAGCGAGCGCCTGATCGCATTGCCGCCCAGCGGCAGAACCAGTCCCGTCGTCTCGCGCCACCAGGCGCCGAGGTCGATTACGCGATAGAGCCCGCTGGCGCTATAGGTCAATTGCCCCTCGTGGATGATCAATCCGGCTTCGTACTTGCCGGCAAGTATCTGAGGGATGATCTGATCGAAGGGAACTGTCTCTGTCTCAATTTCAGGATTGAAGATCTTCAGCGCCAGATATGCAGTGGTCAGGGTGCCGGGAACGGCGACGCGTACGCGGCGCAGATCTTCGGGCGTGAGCGGCCGGTTCGATACGACCATTGGGCCGTAGCCCTCGCCTACACTGCCGCCGCATCCCATCAGGGCATAATCTTTCTGCACATACGGGTAAGCGTGAAAACTGATTGCCGTGACGTCGAAGAAGGCCTCATTCTGAGCGCGGCGATTCAGCGTTTCAATGTCGCAGAGCGTGTGTGTGAAGCGATAGCCGGGCACGCGAATCTTGTTTGTCGCCAGCCCGTAAAACATGAACGCGTCGTCGGAGTCAGGGCTATGCGCGATTGATATTTCGGTGATAGCTGGCGCAGACACCACTGAAGAATTCTCATTACTCACTTGGGTACCGCAATCCTTTCCCAACGATCGTTCGCACCATTGCGGTGCGGGTTACTTTGACTTCTGGCGCACACGGCGAACAGCAACGGCGATGCCCGCTGCTGCCGCGACCTTCAGAGCGTCTCCGGGTAGAAATGGAACAGCAGCGAGCGAAAGAGCAGCCAACAGCGATCCCTGATGATATGCAGCGAGCCACAGTGCCCCGCAGAAGAGAATCGCAACGTCCCCCGCTGCAGCACTTGCGAAAGCCGAGGCAAAACCGCGTCCGGTCCCATATCCAGCCCGGCGCCAAAGCGCCGAAATCAGCAACGCGGCGAGCGGATACGCCATCAGGAAGCCGCCGGTCGGACCCAGCAGATGAGTCAGGCCCAGCGTCCCCGGCGCAAACACTGGCAATCCTGCGGCGCCTTCCAGCAAGTAGGCGCCAGTGGTGGCGAGCGCGAGACCGGGCGTCAGCAGCAAGCCCAGCAGTAGGACGCCAAAAGGCTGAAGACTCAGAGGCACCGGCGTAAACCAGAGTGGTATGGAAAGGTGTGCGCATACAGCGAGAAGCATGCTGCCGAGCAAGACAATTCCTGCGGAACGCAGCAAGGGCGAATCGCTGGTCAAACCCCTGGTCGAGCCCATTGTTCCGGCGATCCGGGTAGAGGCTTCCTTGTTCATAAGTCCACCTTAGTTCGATTCCAGATTAGTTTCTTCAACCGAGTTGGTCACTTCGGCGGGTTCGAGAGAGCGGAGCCGGGCGCGGTGTCGTCCGATATGGCGCACCACACCTGCAGCTGCCAGAAGCAAGACAACCAAAGACCCAACAAGAGCGATCAGTAACCACAGCATGACCACAAAAGGTCAGCATACCAGACTGCCGGCCTTCGTCAGGCAGCCGCGATTTTACGCTCGCCTGAGCCCATTTTGCAGCCATTCCAGATAGCCTGGGCTCCCGCTTTCCACAGGCAGCACGAGGAACTCGGGAGTTTTATAGCTGTGCAGCGCCTGCAGTCGCGCCTCAAGCGCGCCGAGTTGATCAGGAGCGGTCTTCAGGAGAAGCAGAGTCTCCGTCGCCTCTTCCACCGCACCTTGCCATCTGTAGATCGAACGAACCGAGGGAATCAGTGTCGCGCAGGCGACCAGTCCCTCCTCAATCAGCGTTCGGCCGAGCCGGCTCGCCTCTTCGGCATCGGCGGCAGTGGTTAAAACAACGCGAGCTGCAGGAGAGCTGTCGGGCATGGCTTCTTCCCATCACAGTCTACGTGGAAGCGATTTGAACTGCTCCACAATCTGCGACGTGCGCGATTGCTATAACTTGCCGACACGGGCGTCGTGATGCAGTATGGACGTTGCGGCCCGACCGGCGGCAAGTGGAGAGAACGATGAGTAAAGGCATTCATTTTGGGACATCGGGGTGGAGAGCCATCGTGGCCGACGAGTTTACGTTGGCCAATATTCGTCTGGCGATCGCGGGTATCGCCGCTTATGTAAAGACGCAGCCGACTCCCCATCGCGTGCTGGTAGGCCGCGATCCCCGTTTCCTCGGCGAGTGCTTTGTGGCTGAAGCTGCGCGTGTTCTGGCCGCCGCGGGCGTAACACCGGTCGTCATTCCCAAAGCCGCGCCCACACCCGCCATCGCTTACGCCGTGCGGCAGATGAAGATGTCGGGAGCGATCAACTTTACCGCTTCGCACAATCCGCCCGAGTACAACGGCATCAAGTTCTCTACACATGATGGCGCGCCGGCGCTGCCCGAGGTGACGAAACAAATCGAGGCTGCGATTGCCGCAATCGGCGACAAGGCTGTGCCTGTCTCGGAACAGTCTGTCGACAAGTTCGAAACCGTTGATGTGAAAGAGGGCTTTCTCAAACGGCTCGCAGAACTCGTCGATCTGAAGGCAATCGCAAAATCGGGCATCAAGGTTGTCTTCGATCCTTTCTGGGGTGCAGGCCGCGGGTACAGCTGCCATGTTCTGCGCCAGGCAGGTGTCACCGTAGAAACGGTGCATGATTATCGCGATGTCCTCTTCGGCGGCCATGCGCCCGAGCCGGACGATCACCTGCTAGGCGACGCCAAGGCGAAGATGAAAGAGATTGGCGCAGGCATTGGCATCGCCACCGACGGAGACGCGGACCGCTTCGGCATCGTCGATGCAGATGGAACGTTTATCCAGCCCAACTACGTCATTGCGCTCCTCTTCGACTATCTTGTGGAAACGCGCGGCTGGAAGAACGGTGTCGCCAAGAGCGTTGCAACAACCAACCTCGTCAACGCGCTCGCTGAGTATCACAAGGTGCCTCTTTATGAGACGCCGGTAGGATTCAAATACATCGGCGAGCTGATCATTGAAGACAAGATCGCTATCGGCGGCGAAGAATCCGCGGGTCTTACCATTCGCGGGCACGTTCCGGAGAAGGACGGCGTTATCGCCGGTCTACTCGCCGCTGAAATGGTCGCCACGCGCGGCAAGAGTATCGGCGTGCAATTGCGGGAATTGTTTGCCAAGGTTGGTTCCTTCTATCCCGTTCGCGAGAACTTCCGCTTGACCCAGGAGCGCATGGCCGCGTTCACTGAAAAATTGAAGGCAGATCCAACGGAGTTGAGTGGCCGCAAAGTCGCGAAGATTGTGCGAACCGACGGCCTCAAGTTGATTCTCGACGATGGTTCCTGGGTCTGCTACCGGCTTTCCGGAACGGAGCCGGTGGTGCGCGCTTACACTGAGGCGCGCAGCGAAAAAGATATGGAGTCTCTGAAGGCGGCAGCCGAAGCCTTCGTTCTTTCTTAAGCTCAAACGAGGGTTAATTGCGGGACGACAGCACACAGGCAACAACGAAAGCAGCACAACCTCTTCCCTTGCGTGAGCGCTTGGTCGAGAGGGTACAGGGCGTCTGGCGCCCCACGGGCACTGCCATTGCCGTGGTGCTGATCCTGCTTTTCGGCTGGGGTGTCGTCAACGGCAAGCACGGCCTGTCTGCGTGGCAACAACAGCGCGTCAAGGATAAGCAACTGAACACTGAGATCCAAAGATTGCAGCAGGAAAATGCAGGACTGCGCGACCATGTCGATCGGCTTAAGTCAGATCCTGACGCAATTGAGCACGAAGCGCGGCAGCAACTCCACTACGCCAAGCCCGGCGAGGTCATCTACACCCTTCCCGCCGAGCCTGAGTCACAGCCTGCCACCACTGCAAGGTAGCCAGCCAACCTGGCGCAATTTTCCGGCTTAGAAATCGAAATGCGCACGTACTGAACCCACCCACGCCGGACCACGATCGCGGTTATAGCCGGGATTGTCGATGTGCTGAATATCCACCGCATAAAACATGCCACGCCAGACGTGCGCGGTGTAGTAGCTCTCTACGATATTCTCCCGGCCATAATTGAGGCGGCCATCACCCAGCAGAAAGCCGAGCCCGCCATAACGCAGATAATTCTGGTGGTCGCGTTTGATGGCGTTTGAGATAACAGCCAGCCCGACCTTATCGAACGGCCGATGCCAGCGCGCTCCGAGGTAATCGGCTCCCCCTACTACCGTTTGATCGACCTCGGTGTAAGCAAAGGATTCGTGCTGTCCTTCGTTCCAGCCGAAGCGTCCAAAGGCACGAAGATTGTCGGTAATTTCCTGTTCGGTGTTGTAGCCGAATCCATACTTGAGAGCGCCGTAGTGCTCATGCAGAGTAATCGTAGGTGTCGGATCGATACCGGCAAGAAATGCCTGCACGGCTTCGCGATATGTGCCCATGTGTGCGCGGTTGGCATAGAAGAGTACTCGCTCTACGCTTTTGTGCTTTGCGACAAGATTGTGCCGATACTCGAACTCGCCATTCTGCCCGTGGGCTCGGCTGAAGGCCCAGTCGAGATCGATGCCGTTGGCTACCGTCGGCATCGCAAAAATTCCGTACCGCAGACTCCACACCCGGTCGTCATACTCGACCAGGCCGCCCACCGTGTATCCGCGCGTGTCTGCTGCGTAGTCCCAGGCTCCGTTGTTTACATCGGTCCAGTTCATGAACTGCAGGTGGCTGTCTGATCCCACGGCATTGGTGTCGAAGAAGTCCGGAAGCGTCATCTTGCCGACACGCGCCTCGATGCGGCGTACCGGTACATTTGAGGCCAGTGCAAAGGGAGTTGGTTCCTGTGCCGTCATCTCATTCGTGAATCCGAGCACCTGGTGTATCTCGTAACGAGCCAGGTAAGGCGTCGAACCGAGATTGGGATTGCGGACCACGTCGACATTTGTGAAGCCTGCCAGCCCGAGAGCTTCGCTGAGTCCTCGCCCAGCCGCGCTCTCAATGTCAAGAATGCCCTCGGTCGCATAGCGATCGGAGTTCGTCAGTCGCAGACCTGTGTAAAGCGTCCCGACCATCGAGGTCTTGTACTCGGCGGAGTTGCGAAAGCTGTTGGTCCCTTCGTACGGAGAGTGAAAGGGGATCCGCCCCTGAAAGATAATGTTCGCCTGTCCTGATATCCAGTAGCGGCGACCCTCCGGATGCGGAAACATTGTCATCAGAGTCGCCTCATCTGCAGCAGCTGGCGCCTTCGCACCGTCCGCCCCGCCCCCCTTCTGTCCTTCGGCGGTTGGCTGCGGTGTAGGCTGGAACACTTCGGCCCTTCCGTTCTGAGGTAAAGGGGCAGAGGGAAGCTGAGCCAGGAGGAGTTGTCCCCGTGCGCTGATGGCCACGACAGTTGCCACCAGCAATGAGCGGGCAAAACCTGGCAGGGCTCTCGATGAGAAATTGGCGAACATTGTAGAAACTCAGATAGCGCAGAAGCTGCCGCGCTCATAAAATTGAGAGGGTTACGATACCCCTCTCCGATATATAGTATACCGGGGATGGGTATATGAGATAGGGGCGCCATGACTTTTCAGGATCGAGAGAAAACCAAGCTGCTGCAGCGCGTTCGCAGACTCAGAGGCCAACTGGATGCTGTAGAGAGAGCCTTGACCGCGGAGAGCGATTGTGGCGATCAGCTCATGCTGTTGGCAGCGGTTCGTGGAGGCGTCAATGGCCTCATGGGCGAGGTGCTCGAGACGCACATCCGGTTCCATCTCACTGACGGGGCGAAGGAACAGGTGGCGCCGGAACTGGCCGAGGATCTGATCGATCTTGTGCACGCCTATCTCAAGTAGCCCGGCACGAGATCCAGCGTTCATCCCTGAATTGTAGAGGGGCGTTCCAACCGGAGTGTTAACGTTCGGTTGCTTTTGAAGGTGTATCGACCGCTGAGGCGCCACGTTCGAGCTGCGCGACGGGCAGGATCACTTAGGTTTTCTCGCGAGCATGTAGAGCGAACCGTCGAGCCGAGCT
The DNA here is from genome assembly GCA_963832465.1 of uncultured Acidobacteriaceae bacterium. Lineage (GTDB taxonomy): Bacteria > Acidobacteriota > Terriglobia > Terriglobales > Acidobacteriaceae > Telmatobacter. The sequence goes on along the minus strand of CAWHUJ010000004.1, from coordinate 850,546 downwards.
TCGGTGTCCCGTTCTCCGTCAAATTGACGCTCCTCGATGGAAGAGAAGCCTGCGGCCTCCAGCGTTCGGGCAAGTGTTTCCGTATCCCACGCGTACTTATGTTCCCCATCCTGCCTAAAGTGGTAGTTGATGTGGTCGAGGTGAGTCTGGCACCAGCCGGGATGCCACTTTTTCGCCGAGGCGTCCCAGTAGCCTGCCTCGGAATCACCGTACGCCTTCAGCGCGGGCTCTGTGTCCGGTACAACTACGTCGAAGACGCCGCCCGGCGTAAGAACACGAAGTGCTTCTTTGAGAAAGCGCGGCACTTCGAAATGTACTTCGAAGTGCTCGAATACGTGCTCGCTGTAGATGTAGGAGACGCTGTTATCCGGGAAGGGCCAGGGTTCGCGCAAATCAAGCCTGAGATCGGCCCTGCGGTCAAAGAGATCGATATTGATCCAGCCGGTCTTCGGATTCGGGCCGCAGCCGAGATTGAGCTTTACCGGTAACGGCGGCAGAACCGCGGGCAACTTCCTAAGCTCCCTGTGGTGCACACGCGATAGTTCCCACTCACTAAGAAACAGACGGAAGGCCTCGCGCATGCCAAGCGAGGTCTGCTGCTTCACAAAGCCTTTGAAGATCGCTCTCACAGTGCTGCTCGAGATTTTACGCCAATTAGACGGCAATCAATTTAACCCTTTGGGGTAAATCGGACGAACTATAGGAATGTAAAAGCGGGTACCGTCGTCGAGGATGCCCGACGCGATGCCCCGCCATTTGCCGACTAAGCGCGGCCTGCGAATTCGCGGGTCTCGGTGTTGACCTTCACCTTTTCCCCTTCCTTGATAAAGAAAGGCACGCGGATCTCAAGACCCGTTTCCAGACGAGCAGGCTTGGTGACTGCGCCGCTGGCGGTATCGCCACGAACGCCGGGCTCAGTGTAGGTGACGGACAGCTCGACCTGCGCGGGCAACTCCAGACCGATGGGATTCCCGTTGTACTTTTCGATCTTGATGATTGTGTTTTCGAGCAGAAATTCGAGTGCGTCGCCGCATTTCTCTGGCGACAGCGTGACGGTCTCGAAACTCTCCTGATCCAGGAAGTGCGAGCCGTCTCCGTCGGAGTAGAGATACGACGCCTCAATCGTCTCGAGATCAGGTTCCTTGAACTTTTCACCCGCCTTGAAGGTCTTGTCAAAGACAGCGCGGGTGAGAAGGTTGCGCATCTTCAGGCGAATGAGCGTCTGGCCGCCCCGTGCAGTCGGAGTGGACACATCGACATCCATGCAATAAAACGGGGCGTTCTCAAATTCGAAATACATCTTGCGCTTGATATCAATCGCATCAATAAGTGCGGCCATGGGTTCCTCAGGGACAATCCCACTTATTTTAATGCGCGCATTGGAGATGCACTGCTCTGAAGTGTCCGATGATGCCGTCTATGTGCCGATCTATGTCCCAGCCGGGGCCCGCATCGCATCGAGGGCGCTGGTAAGGTCTTTGGCCAGGGTTTCCTGCATCTCCGGCGTCAGCTTGCCGCCCTGCGAGGTAAGGTAGAAAACGTCGATCGCGGTCTCTCCTTCGGTATCAATCAACGCTACCTCGATGTTGCACTGATGAGTGCTGAGGGTAAGCGCTATCTGGCGCAGAAGCCCCGGGCCATCCTGCGCAATCACCTGTAGCAGGGTCGAGTGGCTCGACGACTCCGAGTCAAACTGCAGACGAGTCGCCACCTCAACCTTGAAGTTGCCGGAGTTGTTCAGGTGCCGACGCGATTCCAGCATCTGCTCCACAGGCACCTTCTGTGCGATTACGTCGTACAGGTAGGCAAGGAAGCGGTCTTTCTCACTCGGATTCAGCTCGATGGTGCGAAACACATCGGTGAATTGGAAACTGTCGACGACAACGCCAGCGTCGTTTGAGAAAGCACCCGCCTTCACAATATTCATGCCCCACGCAGCAAGCGCGCCTGCGACATCGGCAAAGAGACGTTTGCGGTCGCGCACAATCACTGTGAGATCGAAGAGCTGGCGCTGCGGACGCAGATCGAGCTGGACGGGATCTTTATCAAGATTGGCGGCAAGCTGAAAATGGTTGCGAATCTGCTCCGGCAGGCGGGTTTGCAGATAGCGTTGCGGAAGTCCCTCGAGAAACTGCTTCAACTCACCGTACTGGTTAGCCGGCACCATCGATCGAATGCGGTTCAGCAGTGTGGGATCGATATCCGCGTGGTAGCGAACCTCATCGACGCTTCGATCCATAAAGTTTGCCGTCGCCATGTAGAACTGCCAGAGGTTCTCGGCCTTCCATGGCGTCAGCGCTTCAGGGTTCACTGCCTTGATGTCGGCGTAGGTCATCACTGTCAGCATCTTCAGCAGGCCCGGGCCGCCGATCTTTTCTGTGAAGTTGCGTACGTTGTCGATGTCAAAGATATCGCGCCGCATGCTGTTCGACATCTCAAGGTGCATTCTGATCAGCTTCAGGACCGTCTCGCGCTCCTCGGCATCGAAATCTAGGCGGGCGAGAAAGCTGTCCGCGAGTTCAACGCTTTGAACCGCATGATCACCGCTACGCCGGCCCTTGCCGACATCGTGCAGCAACAGCGCCAGCAGAAAGAGGTCGAGCCGGTCGATCTCCGGCAGCAGCTGGCCCAAACGATGCTCGTAATCGTGTCCCGGCTGCCGAAGGCTATGCACATTGTCGATTGCGAGAAAGGTGTGCTCATCGACTGTGTAACGGTGATAGCTGTCGCGAATTACAAGAGCATCGATGCCATGAAATTCGGGGATCAGCATTTCCAGTACGCCCAGCGCGTGCATGGTGCGCAGCGCATGCGCTGCGTGTGGCCCCAGCAACACTTCGCGCAGGGCATTCCACAAATAAGGTCCTTCGGGAATATGAATGGCGAGTGCGGGCAATGCATCGGTGATGCGGTCTTCGGCCGCTTGTGACAGCGCATAGCCATGCGTGGCCATCAGGGAAAAAATGCGCAGAATCGCGGCTGTATCGCTGAATTGCGCGCCGGGAAGAATATCGATGCGTCCCTGGTCGAGAACGAAGTCTGTGCCCGCTATCGGGCTTCGGCGCCGCCGGAATTGCTTGTAGAAACTGACAGGTGCCGGCAGATGCTCCATCAATAGGGCTGCGCGGCGGTAGATGATGCGCGCGTGGCGGTAGTAGGTGCGCATCCAGTAGGCGGGATCGGCCGTGCCGCGTGTTTCCAGGCCAATGGAATTTGCCGCGGCCTCGTCCTGCGACTGCCAGTCGAGCGTATTGTCATCGCGGCCATGACGGAAGTGAAGAAAACATCGTGCCGCGGCGAGAAAGTCGAATGCGGCTTCCGCATCTCCTCTTGCGCTCTGGAAGACGCCGCCACGCTGACGAGGCCACTCCTTGGTCTCCTTCAAATGGAAGAGCAGCGCAAACCACACCGCCAGGTGATAGTCGCGAAGGCCGCCAGGACAGTCCTTGAGGTTCGGTTCCAGGTGGAAGATGGTATTGCCGAACTTGGCATGCCGGGCGCGGGCCACCTCACTCAGTTTCTGGGTGATCGTGTTCCATTCACTGAGAACGAGGCCGGGGAGAATTGTCTGATGGAGTTGCTGGTAGAGGGGAAATTGACCTGCGAGGAAGCGGCGATCGAGAGTTGCGAGGGTGAATTCGAGATTATCCGGATCGAATCGTGCAATTTCTTTTAAAGTTCGTGAGGCGGGGCTGGCTCGCAAGCCAATGTCCCACATTCCCTGGATGATCGATTGCACCCCGGCTTTGGCCTGCGTTTCGGTCTTTTCATCGGCAAATGCGAAAAGCACATCAATGTCGGAGTAGGGAAAGAGATCTTTGCGTCCGTAACCGCCGAGAGCCAGCAAGGCTACGCTTGGGGCGGCCTGCCCGGCAAACGCTCGCCGCCACATTTCAATGAGGATACGGTCAACCACGGCAGATCGCCGGCGGATCGCGGCAGTTCCGTCGCCAGTGCGCTCACACGTCTGACGAACGAGCGCCATCTCGCGGAGATACTGCTCCCTTAGATCGTCAACCGCCATTGCGACTGGAGTCATGTTTGATTTGTGTGGTTCGGCGAAGCCAAAAAGAGTGTTTTAACAGAATACTAAAGATTCATCGTAATGGAGCATTCGGTCATGAACGCATAGAAGCGGCGACTCAGGCAAGAATGGCTCACTTCGCGTCAGGTCGCCCCAAAAGCTTGAGGCTGGCTCCTAAGAGCCAGCCTCACAATGATATGGATGCCTGCAACGGGAGACGCTAGAGCGCCGATTCGCCGCGTTCGTCATTGCGGATGCGAACTGCCTCGTCGATTTTGCTGACAAAAATCTTGCCATCGCCGATGCGGCCGGTCCGCGCCGCTCCGATAATCGCCTGGATGGCGTTCTCTTTCAGCTCGTCGCGCACCACCAATTCGATTTTTACCTTGGGAAGAAGATCGACCGTATACTCACGTCCCCGATAAAACTCCGTATGCCCCTTCTGGCGCCCATGGCCGCGCGCTTCCAGAATCGTCATTCCCTCGATGCCCGCTTCGAGCAGAGCATCTTTCACCGCATCCAGCTTTGACGGCTGCAGCACCGCCTCAATCTTCACCATATGTAAAGCCTCGCTTGACAGCCTATCAGGACAGATCGCGTTCTGCGCCAGCCCTGCGAACCGTTTTGGTTAACTCTCGCGCACTGCCGCAGTCGCTACGTGTTGTAGTCGTATCCTTCTTCGCCATGTTGCGAAAGATCGAGGCCCTCCGATTCGTCTTCCGGAGAAACGCGAAGCCCAATAATCTTGTCGATCACGAAGAGGAGAACCAGTGTTCCGACAATTGACATGCCCCACGCAATGGCCACTCCCATGATTTGGTTGAGTAGTTGTCCCCAGTGCCCATCTACGGCGCCCGTAGGAACGCCCTTGCCGAAGATAGGGTTAATCACGCTGGTCGCAAAAAGGCCGGTAAGAATAGCGCCCAATGTTCCACCCGCGCCGTGTACTCCGAACGCATCCAGGGAATCGTCATAGCCGAGCCGGTTCTTGACCATGAAGACCATCAGGAAGCAGAAAATCCCTGCCGCAAAGCCGATGAGCAGCGCAGGAAACGGCTTCACAAAGCCTGACGCCGGGGTAATCGCAACCAGGCCTGCGACAGCTCCCGAGATGGCGCCAAGTGCGGTCGGCTTGCCATTGTGCAGCCACTCCGCAATTGACCAGCCAATTGCCGCGGCCGCCGCCGCAAAGTGCGTATTCACGAATGCGCTTGTGGCTAACGGTCCTGAGCCCAACGCGCTGCCCGCATTGAATCCAAACCAGCCCACCCACAAAAGGCAGGCGCCGATAAAGCTCAGCACCATGGAGTGCGGCGGCATCGGCGAATGAGGGTATCCGAGACGTTTACCGAGATAGAGCGCGGTTACCAGAGCTGAGATTCCCGACGTGATGTGAACAACCGTTCCTCCCGCAAAGTCCAGGCTCTGGAAATGTCCGCCGCTGGCATTCAGCAGGCCGCCCGCGCCCCACACCATGTGCGCCATCGGGCTGTATACAAGCAGCGACCACAACGAGAGGAAAATCGCCATTGCGCTGAATTTCATTCTTTCCGCAAACGCACCAGTAATCAGCGCCGGTGTGATGATGGCAAACATCAGCTGGTAGATCATGAAGGTCTGCTCGGGGATCGTCGCTGCATAATCCGTGTTCGGCGCCAGTCCAACGCCGCGGAGGAAGATGTGCTCAAATCCGCCGATGAAAGCCGTTCCGTGTCCGAAGGCCAACGAATAACCGGCGACCGCCCACAAGATCGTTACCAGGCCCATCATTGCGAAGCTCTGCATCATCGTGCCCAGAATGTTCTTCCGGCGCACCAGGCCGCCATAAAAGAGAGCCAACCCCGGCCCTGTCATCAGCAGCACGAGCGCGGCCGAAACCAGCATCCACGCATTGTCGGCATTCATCTGCGCTGCTTGTACCGACTGTTGAAGAGCAGCGATCTGCTCCTGCGTAGCGGCAGCTGGGGTCGCCGTTTGTGCAGAGGAGAGGATGGGAAAGGTCAGCGTTCCAATTGCAAGGAAGAGAGACGTAAAGCTCCAACGACGCATTTCTCTGTGTGCTCCAACTGCGGCGAATTGACCCTGAGTCGAACGAAGACCAAATGCTCTTATCTTCGGCGACTTCGGGACCTGCGCGGGGTCGACCGCCTCTGATCGGACAGGCGCCGATTTAAGGCGTAAGCCCCGATCGTCGTCGCATCAGTATTTCTCGAATCTTCAGGCAGGCACTCAAAGTATCGCACGCTGACGGCGTGGGTGATCCGCTGCGAATTCATCCTCAAAAGAGCGCTATAGTAGACGCATGGGGACTCCACAGGATCAGGACCGGTATGTGTTCGGCGCGCTCGAAAGCAGCGCCTTGAATCGCGGCAAACTGCAGGAAGTCGCCTACGGCTATGAACAGCCTGAAGGGGTATTGCTTACTTCACTTGATTTTGCGGTCAATTGGGTTCGCAAAAGCTCGGTGTGGCCGGTAACCTTTGGGCTCGCCTGCTGCGCAATTGAAATGATGTCGATGGGCGCATCACGCTTCGACGTCGCGCGGTTCGGCGCGGAGGTCTTTCGGGCCTCCCCGCGGCAGGCCGATCTGATGATCATTGCCGGCCGCGTAGCCCAGAAGATGGCACCCGTCATCCGCCGCCTTTATGACCAGATGCCCGAACCCAAGTGGGTCATCTCGATGGGCGCATGTGCAACATCTGGCGGGGTTTTTAACAACTACGCCATTGTGCAGGGAGTCAACCAGGTGATCCCGGTTGACATCTATGTGCCGGGATGCCCGCCGCGTCCCGAGCAACTGCTCTACGCCATCACTCTCTTGCAGGAAAAGATCCAGCGCGAGTCTGGCAGCGTGCGCAAAATCCTGAACGTCGGATAACTTCCCACCAGGGGTCGCGGTAACTCGTCAAGATTACGATAGTGTCGGAGACCAGGTCTGACCCCCTTTCCGGCGGCGTCAATTGAGCCAACTCATTTAAAAAGTATGCTCTGCTGGCAATCAACTATGGTAACTTAGATTTGCTGCGTCATAGCGCCTTGCTTATCAGGTGCCCCTGACCGCCGCATTTCTCTGGAGCCGGAACTCTCGACTTTTCGAAAGACGGGTTCGTTAACGGCGGTTTCCAATACACGATTCAGTTTGAGTTTGATTGCGGAGGTAAACCCCATGTTTTCGCAAAGAGTGAAGTCATTGTGCCGCGTTTTTTCATTGGCGTGTGTTGCTCTCGCGCCAGCCGCGCTGATGGCCCAGGATGTTCCCAACGCACCAAAGCCCGCGTCGAAATACAACCAGGACTACACGTCGCGGTGGGATTTCTTTGCCGGATATAGTTATCTGGCGCCGAAGGGGACAGTCAATGTGCCCTTCCCACCGAATGGCGAGACGCAAGCATTTGATTACAACGCCGTCGACGTGGGCGGCCTCTTCAGTGGCGCCTACTACTTCAACAAGTGGGTCGGCGCTCAGGTTGAGTACGGTCTTCATGAGTGGGGAACAAGCCAGCCGGGCACCAATATCGGCACTCATGGCAACAATGACGGATTCCAGACCGCTTCGGGCGGTCTTATCTTCCGCTTTCCATCTCAGGACATCACTCCGTTCATTCACGCTCTGGTGGGCGGTGCCCTGGTGGACGGGCCATATCACAACCCTGCAACGTGGGGCCCGGTGTTGACCGCTGGCGGCGGCATGGACTACAACACGCCGCTCTTCAATCATCACCTGTCGATTCGCGTTTTCCAGGCTGACTACGAGTACATGCACGTCAACTTCGGCCCCGGCTTCTTCGGCGGCCGCGCGAACATCAACGCGGCACGCCTCAGCGCTGGCCTCGTCTTCCATGCCGGAACGATCGCGCCTCCGCCTCCGCCGACGCTGAGCTGCTCGGTGAACCCCACCTCGGTTTTCCCGGGTGATCCGGTCACGGCTACCGTTACGGCTGAAGGCCTGAACCCCAAGTGGAACGCGATTTATTCCTGGAGCGGTGACGGCGTTACCGGTAACGGCACAACGGCCACCATCGCTACTGCCTCTCTGAATCCCGGAACCTACACCGTGAAGGGTGAGGTGAAGGAAGGGAAGAAGGGCAAGGAAGGCCTGAAGCCCTGGCAGGTTGCCGATTGCTCGGCCACCTTCACGGTCAAGGAATTCGAGCCTCCGACAATCAGCTGCTCGGCGAGCCCCAGCACCATCAAGCCGGGTGATACGAGCACCATCACTGCAACTGGCGTCAGCCCGCAAAACCGTCCGCTGACCTACTCTTACTCCGTCGCCTCCGGCACCGTAACGGGCAACGGCACCACGGCCACTTACAACTCGGCGGGCGCTCCCACAGGCTCGGTTGAGATCACCGGCACGGTTGCCGACGACAAGGGCCATACGGCGACTTGCACGACGTCTGTGACGATCGTCGCGCCTCCTCCGCCGCCGCAGCCACACACACAGACACTCTGCTCGCTCAGCTTCGACAAGGACACGGCACGTCCGACTCGCGTGGATAACGAAGCCAAGGCTTGCCTGGACGAAGTTGCGCTCGACCTGCAGAACCAGGCTGACGCCAAGGCGGTTCTCGTTGGCACCGCGGACGCAAAGGAAAGGGCGAAGACAGAGAAGCAGCAGGCCTACGCCGCCAAGCACAAGAAGGCGAAGGTTACTGACTACGCTGCCCAGCGCGCTGTGAATGCCAAGGACTACCTGGTCACCGAGAAGGGTATCGATGCTTCTCGGCTCAGTACCGCGACAAGCTCGGATGACAGCCAGAAGGTAGAAAACTACCTGGTACCATCCGGCGCCAACTTCGGCGCAGACATCCAGGGAACCACCCCGGTGGATGAGTCGACAGTGAAGGCGGAGACACGTAAACCCTTGCCTCAGCGGCATCACAGCAACTAGGCACTGCCACTGGTCACCTCAAAGGGTGACGAGTGTGCTTCAACAAAAGGGAAGCCGGCCCGGGACAACTTGCCCCGGTCCGGCGTTTCCTCGAAAATCTAGATGTGGCAAGAGGTTGGCCGCTTAGGTCAGCCTCTTGTGTTTAAGACGTGCAATTGAGTTTGGACTGATTTATCTGAAGTCATTCCCGAGGGTCTGTCTTGTCGATGTGCCATTGCTCTTTTAGATCACTGTCTCTTCGCCGAAGCGCGTGGTATGTTGTCGCACTTGCGCTTCTCTCCCTGCCCTTTTGCGCCGGCGCCCAGACGCCGTGGAGCACTGTTGGCCCCGACGGTGGAGATGTCCGTTCCTTCGCGACCGATCCCGTTAATCCCAGCCATCTTTATCTCGGAACCACGACCAGCTGGATTTACGATTCTGAGGACGGCGGCTCTTCCTGGCATCGCCTCGCAAAGTTGGACTCAGATGACAGCCTCGTCGTGGATCACATCCTCGTAGACTCGGCAAATTCGAGGCACGTCTTTGCCGCGGTGTGGTCACTGGCGCACGCCGGGGGCGGCCTTTGGGTGAGTGACGACGGCGGCAGGAACTGGCAGGAGAGTAAGGGACTCCATGGCCAGTCAATTCGAGCCTTCGCGCAGGCGTCCTCCAATCCTTCGATTCTCTTTGCAGGAACGCTTGAAGGTGTCTTCCGTAGCGAGGACTCAGGCGCGACATGGACTCTGATCAGTCCCCCAGGCAGCCGCGAAATTCACGAGATCGAATCGCTCGCAATCGACCCGAGTGATCCCGACGTGGTGTACGCGGGAACATGGCATCTTCCCTGGAAGACGGCTGACGGTGGCAAGACCTGGCACAACATCAAGCAGGGCGTCATCGACGATTCCGATGTCTTCTCAATCGTCATCGACCCTAAGAAGCCACAGATCATTTATGCCAGCGCCTGCAGCGGAATCTACAAGAGCCTGAATGGCGGCGATCTTTTTCGCCGGATACAGGGGATTCCAGCAACGGCGCGGCGTACCCGGGTCTTGCGAATGGATCCGGCCAATCACGAGATCGTCTACGCGGGCACTACGGAAGGTCTCTACAAGACTACCGACGGCGGAAAGACCTTCAAGCGGATGACGGGGCCCGATGTCATCGTCAACGACGTTCACATCGATCCTTCCAATCCAGATCACGTCTTGCTTGCGACAGATCGCAGTGGAGTTCTGGCCAGCAATGACGGCTCTACCACCTTCGTTCCCGCCAATGCCGGCGTCTCCGAGCGCAAAGTGGAAGCCCTCCTTGTGGATCGCTCAAATCCGATGCGAATCTACGCCGGCGTCGTGAACGACAAGACTTACGGCGGCCTATTCGTATCCAGCGACGGTGGTGTGCAATGGAAACAGTTCGCCGATGGCCTCGGCGGACGCGACGTCTTCTCCCTGGCGCAATCGCCCGATGGCACGCTGCTCGCCGGCACCAACAGCGGCGTCTTCGCGCTCGATCCGCAGGCGGGCGCCTGGCAGCCCCGTAACGTCATCCTCAACACACTGGTGAAGACCGCAAGTGAAACTGTTCGCGGAACCAAGGTCAACGTCGAGAAATCCGTGAAAGACCGGCCTTACATGATGGATGGCCGCGTCTTCTCAATGGATCTTTCCGGCGACGGCTGGGTTGCGTCTACTTCTGGTGGCGTGTACACCAGCCGCGATAAGGGTGCGACCTGGCAGGGTGGTCCCGTGATGGGCGTCACCAACTATCTCTCAGTCACTGCGCATGATTCCTATATGGCTGCCGCGCGGCCTGATGGCGTCGTGCTCTCCAGTGATGGAGGGCAGCATTGGTGGCCGCTCGGCATTCCGACTGTTCTTACTCGCATACATCGCATCTCTTTCTCGCCAGACGGAACCCTGTGGCTCGGCGCACGCGAGGGCGTGTACTTCACGCGTGACAAGGGCAAGAGCTGGATGTGGGTTCGCCGCTTCCCGCTTGTTGATATCGACGACCTTTACTACGATGCCCACCTGGATCGTGTGCTCGTAAGCTCGCGCGGCAGTGACTTCGTCTACGCCATCAACTCGAAGACGCTCGACTGGAAGTGGTGGCAGACCGGATTCCGGCTTTCGGCTGTCCGCGCAGTGCGAGGACGTCTTCTTGCCGCGTCGGTCGACGATGGCATTCTGATCGAACCAAGACCCGTCGCCACGGAAGCGGAGATCGGCCAGCGCTAGCCAGCGCAGAAATTCGGTATCATCAGAGTATGCAGCCTGACGCTACAGGTCCGCGCTCCTCCTCCGGCTTTCGCACCTATGACCCAAAGCTTGAGCCGATTGCTGCTCGTGTCCTCGCGGGCGAGCGTTTGGATTTCTCCGATGGAGTTACGCTGTATAGCTCCTCTGACGTGCTGGCCGTTGGTTGGCTGGCTAACTACGTGCGTGAGCGCCTGCACGGCGACGTGACCTACTTCAACGTCAATCGCCACATTAACCCCACTAACGTCTGCGTAGCCGCCTGCAAACTCTGCGCCTTTGGCCGCAAGAAAGGCGATCCCGCCGGATACACCATGGCGCTTGAGGAAGCGTGGCAGACTGCGGCTTCCGGATACTCCGAAGCTGTCACGGAATTCCATATCGTCGGTGGCCTTCATCCTGATCTTCCTCTGCAATACTTTCTTGACCTCGTTCGCGGCCTCAAAGAGCGTTTCCCGAAAGTTCACATTAAAGCGTTCACTATGGTTGAAGTGGCATTTCTGGCGCGACGCGCCAAGCTCACCATCGAGCAGACCCTGGTGAAGCTTCGCGAGGCAGGCGTCGATTCCATGCCCGGCGGTGGAGCAGAGATCTTCGCAGCGCGTGTACGCTCCATCATCTGCGATCACAAGATTGATGGCGAAGAGTGGCTGGAGACTGCGCGCCTCGCCCATAAGATGGGCTTCCGGTCGAATGCAACCATGCTCTACGGCCACATTGAAAACAACGAAGACCGCGTCGATCACATGCTCAAGCTACGCGCTCTTCAGGATGAGACAGGTGGGTTCCAGACATTTATTCCGCTTGCTTTCCATCCCGAGAACACGCCCCTTGATCACTTGCCCGTGACCACTGGCCTTACCGACATTCGCCAAGTTGCGGTCGGCCGCCTCCTGCTCGATAACTTCGCGCACATCAAGGCCTATTGGCAGATGCTTACCCCAAAGATCGCGCAAATTGCGTTGCGATTCGGCGCCGACGATCTCGATGGAACTGTGATCGAGGAGAAGATCTACCACGACGCCGGAGCTACCACGCCCCAGGGAATGACACGGAAGGAACTCTGCCGTCTCATTACCGAGGCTGGCCGCGTTCCCGTCGAGCGCGACACGCTCTATCACGCGGTCACACGGAGCGAAGATAGCTTTACGGTGGCTGTGTAGTCGGCTGGCAGCGCTATTGCCGCACCACAGCGCCATCCTTCATCACAAAGCTCACATGTTCCACCACGCTGATGTCGTCGAGTGGATTGCCCGGGACAGCGACGATGTCTGCGTAGTAGCCGGGCTTCAACTCGCCAATCTTGCCCTGCCATCCCAATAGCTTCGCTCCGTTGATCATGTCTGCCTGCAGCACCGCTAGTGGAGTCATGCCGAACTTCACCATCAACGTCATTTCGCGCGCCTGCGTTCCATGCGGGAAAGGCCCCACATCCGAACCAACAGCGAAAGGAACGCCCGCGACAACCTGCTTCTTGAACTCCTTTATCTTGAAATCCAGTAATGCAGCTTCGCTGGCCGCTTCAGCAGCGTCTGACCGGTGGTGCGCAAAATAGTCGAAGATAGTGAACGTGGGCACCGCAAAAATCCCCTTCTGCTTCATCAGCCGTATGGTCTCGTCGCTCAGTTGGGTCGCGTGGTCAATCGACGCCACTCCTGCTTGCGCTGCATACAAGGTTCCCGGCTCGCCCATCGCGTGCACGGCAACGGTCGTGCCCATCCTTCGCGCTTCTTCAACCGCCGCACTCAACTGTGCCGCCGTGTACTGATAGGGAGTCTGCAGCACGCCATCAATCATCGTGTCGCGCCCAGTCTCGTAGATCTTGGCAAAATCTGAGCCCTCTTTATGCTGCTCGCGCATCACCTCAACAATTTGCTCGGCGGTGTTTGCGTAGTCGGCATTCGAAAGCACCCGCTGCGCCGGGTTGTATTTGTTGGCGTCCTCGTGGCCGCCAAGAATATCGATAGCGTTACCGCTCATGCGCATCCTGGGCCCGGGAATAAGGCCCCGGTTAATGGCATCACGAATCGCCGTGTCTGCCGAACCTGCTCCCTCCGTGCCCATATCGCGTTCTGCAGTGAAGCCCGCTTGCAGATCATCCTTCGCCGCTTGCTCTGCCAAAATCACGCGCCATGGCACCGACTCCTCCACCGTTTGCAGATCCTCCGCTCCGGGATGCAGAAACAAGTGCACGTGCGCGTCAATCAACCCAGGCAGAAGCGTCGTGTCTCCCAGGTCGATCACCTTCGCTCCCTGTGGATGATCAACGGATGCTCCAACTGCACGGATCGTCTCACCCTCAATCAGAGCTTCGCCCGGCGACAGAATCTTTCCTGTATCCACTTCAAGCAGCCGAGCTGCGTGGAGCACAATCGCACTCGGTTGTTGCGCAACACCGACAGTTGCGCCGAGCAGAAGGGAAGCGCACATTGAGAAAACGCGTGAGGAGGTCGAGGATCTGAGCATGGTTTTGACTATGGCGCATCAAGTTGCAATTGTCGAGTCCAGATCTACGCGATGGTAGAATTCCGCAAAACCGGCAGTGAGCTTTCATGCCAGTTAGGATTTCTTTTGATGGAAGACGAGCAGTCAGACTCGCGCACCATTCTCGGCTTCGACATTGGTGGCACCAAGACCGCCTGCGTCGAAGGAACGGCCTCTGCTCAAATCCTGCAACGCATCGAGGTCCCGACAAACGCAGCTGAGCCTTTCGCGATCACATTTCCGGCAATCGCTGAAGATGCGCGAAGTCTAATCGCCGCCGCGAGAGCTGCGAGTCGTGCAATCTCTGCGATAAGTGTCTCCATCGGCGGTCCTCTCCGCATTGAAGAGGGATTCCTGATCAATCCGCCTCATCTGCCCGGCTGGCACCACCTTCCCCTCAAGGCTCATCTTGCAAAGCTCTTTCCCGGTCTGCCTGTCTTCGTGGAGCACGACGGCAACGCGGGTGCGCTGGCAGAGTTTCACTTCGGTGTCGGCCGTGATCGTCCCGGCCTGCGTCATCTCATCTTCCTCACATTCGGAACCGGCGTCGGTGGAGGTTTCATCGTGAACGGGCAGCTTCTGCGCGGAGCGAGTGACACCGCAGGCGAAATAGGCCACTGGCGTCTCGCAGACGATGGGCCGGTCGGCTTCGGCAAGCGTGGCTCCTGGGAGTCCTTTGCATCCGGAGCTGGACTCGTTGAACTCGCTGCGCACATGTTTCCTGCGCGCTGGAGCTCAGCTACGCAAATCCGCGAAGTGGTCGAGTCCATGCTTGCCGGCGATCAGGACGCGTTGCAGGTCGCCGATGAGGCAGGCAGATGGATGGGCCGTGGACTCGCGCTGCTCATCGACGCGCTCAATCCCGAGATCATCGTCTTCGGTTCTCTCGGAGTCGTGCTCGGTGAGTTGATCTTCGCTCCGGCCCGCAAAATCATTGCCGAAGAAGCCTTGCCTCAGGCTGCCACAGCGTGTGAGTTGCTGCCCGCCGCACTCGGTAGCCGCACCGGCGATGTCGCTGCATTGATGGCAGCGCTCACCAATCCCGCATCGCCTGTTCGGTTGCCCGGCAAGAGAGAGTAACCGATACGCCTTGCGTTTTCACAAAGCGAGTTACCGGTCTTGCAAAGATAAGTTACTAGAGGGCCATTCTTCCATTACTTAGATTAGTGAAAGTTATCGTGTTGTCCGCGAATTAAAAGGGAAATCGCCCCTCACATGAGGACTGCATGAAGATATCGTTGTTATTCACAACTTAGTGCCATTGCTTAGTCGTGATCCAGCAGCGCGCATGCTACCATCGGCGCGAGGACTCATAACAACATGTCACAAAATGGCTATGATGGCGCGTTTGCGCAGGCAACCGAGGAGCGTGCGGACATTCGTATCAAAATTGAGCAGCTGCTGACTCGCGGCGAGATGCTCGACAAGCTTCTCGAGTGTCTCGCGCCCTTTGTTTCGAGCCCCCAACCCGCCGAGGGTGCTGGCTCGCACGAAAGCGGAGAGCCGGCACATCATCACGAAGAGCACCAGCATCAGGGATAGAGAGATTCAGTAAGGCTGCACTCTTGATCTCACAGCTCCGTGGCCGCCTCCCCCAGGCAGCCTGCTCCGTTACGCAACAATTCAGTATGCTGCAATTCCCGTAATGTGCTGGCCCAAAACCAGCGCGTGAATGTCGTGCGTACCCTCATACGTCTTCACCGATTCCAGATTCATCATGTGGCGCATGATCGGGTAATCTTCGGTGATTCCGTTAGCGCCCAGAACATCCCGCGCCATTCGCGCGGTCTCCAGCGCCATCCACACATTGTTGCGCTTCGCCATTGAGATGTGCTCGTGTCCCACGGTGCCAGCGTCTTTCAGGCGGCCCACCTGCAATGAGAGCAGCTGCGCCTTTGAAATCTCGCTCGCCATCCACACCAGCTTTTCCTGGATGAGCTGATGGCTCGCAATCGGCTGCCCATGGAATTGCTTGCGCGCCTTCGCATATTGCAACGCAGTGTCATAGCAGGACATGGCAGCCCCGATCGCTCCCCAGCTGATTCCATAGCGCGCCTGATTCAGGCACATCAGCGGACTCTTCAAGCCGCCCGTGCCCGGCAGCAAATTAGTCGCGGGCACATGCACATCCTGCATAGATAATCCGCTCGTCACAGAAGCGCGCAGCGACCACTTGCCATGAACCTCATCCGCCCGGAATCCCTTGCGGTCTGTCTCAACCAGGAATCCGCGGACACGGTTATCTTCATCCTCCACCTTCGCCCAGATCACAGCCACATCAGCGATATTCCCCGACGTGATCCACATCTTTTCACCGTTCAGGACGTACTCATCGCCCGATTTGCGCGCAGTGGTCGTCATGCCGCCAGGGTTCGAGCCGAAGCCGGGCTCGGTCAGCCCGAAGCAACCCAGCTTCTCGCCGCTTGCAAGAGCAGGCAGCCACGTGTTCTTTTGTTCGTCCGAGCCAAACGTATAGATGGGGTACATTACCAGCGCCGACTGCACGCTCACGAAGCTGCGAAAGCCGGAGTCTCCGCGTTCAAGCTCCTGCATCACCAGGCCGTATTCAACATTCGACATTCCGGCGCATCCATAGCCATGCAGGCTGGCGCCGAAGAATCCAAGCTCGCCCATCATCGGTATCAGTTCACGCGGAAATCTCCCGTCGCGAAAGCACTCTTCAATAATTGGAACAAGATTGTCTTCGACGAATTCACGCGCCGTGCGGCGCACGAGCAATTCATCTTCACTGAAGCTTGCATCGAGGCGAAGAAAATCAAATCCCTGAAATTTAAAACCCATCGTCGCACCTATCCGTTGATTTACGTCCGAAACGCAAGGCTAGCAGATACAGGAAGCTCTCAGCTACTCGTCATCTCTTGCGCCATCGCCGTAGGTGGGGTATGGTTTTGGCTCCGGACTTGTTGCCATTCCAGCCAGCACTGCGAGGTCGTGCTGCACCTGAGCCCATTGCTTGCTGTCCTTCTTCGTGGCGATGGGCGCGTCGGGATCTGCGTAGTACGCCTGTATCTCTGCCTTGATGCCCGGCGGAATTGCGTTGGCTGGTTGCTGCGTCAGCCGATGCAGCAACGCCGCATAGGTTGAGTCGGTGAGTGGATAGCCACCCGGCTTCACCACGTAGCCAGTGTCGAGATCGCGATTGGGCAGCGGATGTTTCGGGTCCTTCGACTGCAGCAAAGCGTCAGGATTGGCCGCTGCGATTTGCGGAAACAGTTCCGCGAGTGTTCGGCTCGGCTCTCCACCCTCGAGGCGCGTTGCGCTTGGAGGTGTGAAGCGCGCCGTCAGGTGGCGAAGCACCGCGATCGAAAGCGCCACGCTGCGCAGGTACGCGGCTTCGGTGCCTGGTGTAGGGCCCTTTACTGCGACCATCTTCAATGGGCCGACCTTCGGCAGAATGTACAGTACACCGGCTAGCGTGTACGTCCCGAACCCTGGCTTACGCCGATAGGCGTCCCAGTCGAATTCCTTGATCGCTGCATCCACGTCTTTCTGCACCGCCTGACGCTCCGGAGTGTCGGGATCGTCAGGCTCATGCTTGCGATGCAGAATCGTAACCGCGTACGCAATGCGGGGAATGAACGTGCGCACGGCATATCGATACCCACGAACGTTGACGCGATGTCCCTTTCCTTTGCTCAGGTCCTCGGTGATTCCGTATGTCTGGTAGTACGCAAGAGAAAGTTGCCGCACCGGTACCTTCAACCCAACATGCCGCAGAAAGCTCAAGGGCGCAAAGCGGTGGTGCGCGAGCTCATCGATGTCAAATGCGAACTCGGTCTGGATGTGTTGATTCTTTCCTTCGGCGTAGTTCACCGTCGGTCCATACTTTTCGCCAAGCTTCGGAAACTCCACTGGAACTGCCCGGTTGGTCGCGACCGAATGGCCGATCGCGTCGCCGATGTAGTGCGAAAGTGCCCCGACTGCGAAGGCCAGCTCGTCCGCATTTTGCGCATTGCGAAAGAGGCTCACCACAAAGTCTCCGGAGCGCACGTAGTGTGTCAACAGGGATAGCCCCTGCTCGCCAAACGGGTAATAGCCAATGTCCTGAATGACGCATCCGCCATAGGCATAGGCACGCGCTTCATTCAGTTGCGCGGGCGTCAGGTTGGGATACTGGCTCAGGAGTAGCGGAACAATGGAGTCCTGCCATGTAAGGTCGATTAGCTGTTCGTGCGTAAGCAGAGAATAAGCGCGGGCCGGCCGGTACGACGGCACTAGAAAAATCAGCAGTAACAGCAGAACAACGCGTGACGATCCGCGGTTCATCCTTACTGGTCACCTCGACCCTTAGATGCGAAGTCACGCCGAGAGCGAAAAGATCGGCATCGGCGGGCTATTCCAGAAACTCCTGCACAAACGGATCCTTGCTGCACGCCAGCTCATGCAAAGAGCCATCAAAGATGAGCTTTCCCTCGGCCAGCATCAGGAAGGTCGTATTCGGATCTGTTTCATCCTTTGCCAGGGGCACCATGTGGCCCTGCTCGGCGTCGAAGCGATGCGAGCACATCGTGAACGCATCCTGCAGCCGATGCGTCACCATCACGGATGAAGTCCTGTACACGTCACGTTGCTTCACAATGAGCTCAATGATCGTTGTCGAAGTAACTGGATCGAGACCACCGGTCGGAGAGTCATAGAGCAGAAGCTCCGGCTTGTGAATCAGGGCCCTTGCAATGGCGACGCGGCGGCGCATGCCGCCTGAGAGGCTTCCGGGGAAGAGGTCGAATGTTTGCTCGAGCCCCACGAACCGCAAAGCCTCGTGCACCCGTTCCTCGATTTCGCTGTCGTCTGCTTCTTCCTGGATCAGCTGATAAGCGACGTTGTCCCGTACGGTCAGCGAATCGAAGAGTGCGCCTTCCTGAAAGACCATGCCAGTGCGCGTGCGCAGCGGAAACAATTTCTCTTCTCGCATCCGCGAAATATCTTCGCCGAAGAGCATGATGCTGCCGTCGTCTGGACGCAGCAAGCCATTGGCAAGCTTCAGCAGTACGCTCTTGCCTACACCCGCGGGTCCAAGCAGAACACGTGTTTCACCGGGAGCGACGCGGAAGGTGATCTCCTGCAGAACAGGCGGGCCTCCAAAAGCGATCGTCACATTCTCGAACGCAAGTGCCGGCCCCGCATCCTTTGCCGGACCGGAATCAGGCTGCGCAACCGAGGGTGTAATGTTCATCGATTGAAAAGCGCAATCATGACCTGGCTGATCAGGAAGTCCACAAAAATGATCAGAACGGAGGCAGTCACGACCGCCGAAATCGTAGAGCGGCCTACGCCTTCTGTTCCTCCCGTCGTCCGCATTCCGTAAAAGCAGCCGATCGACGCAATGATGTAGCCGAAGAAGAGCGGCTTCACCAGTCCCTGAAGAATATCGGGGTACCGGAGATTTGCATACGCCATCGAAAAGTATTGCGTGCCGTTCTGTCCGTTCATAAATACGGTTACGGCCGCGCCGCCCAGAATGCCAAAGGCATTCGCTACGATGGTGAGAAAGAAGAGCATGCTGATGCACGCGTACACACGCGGTGTCACCAGTTTGCGCAGTGGGTCAACTCCCAGTGCCCTCATCGCATCAATCTGCTCCGTCACAACCATCGAGCCCAGCTCGCTGGCCATCGATGACGCATTGCGACCCGACACCATGATGCCGGTTAGCACCGGCCCAAGTTCGCGAATCATCGACATCGAAACGAACCGGCCCGTGATTGCCGTGGCCCCAAACTGCGCCAGCGTCGACGCAGACTGCAGCGCGAGCACACCGCCGGTGAAGAAGCCTGCCAGCAGAACGATGCTCACCGAACCCACGCCAATAATGTCGGATTGAATGAGGAAATCTGTCCAGTAAACTGGCGGCCTGAATAGATTCACAAGGGCGCGCGACGCGAACAGGGAGTAATCCTGCACTGTCAGCACCAGTTCCTTCGCAGTTCTGTCGATCGCGTCTAACGCCATTCCATTACCGGACAACAGGATGCAGGATGGAGGGTAGCTTTCCTCTTCCACACAGAATAGCGCATGAGGTTGGTCGGCTACGCTGCTTTGCCTCTCGCAGGCCGCGACGCAGGCATTTTGTCCTTCTCGCTCGATATGCAGCCGAGATTTGCACAGCCCGCCGGTTTGGATATCGCTGAAAGCCAAATGGATAGCCAGAAAGTCTACTCGCTTGGCCAACGCTGCATCTAACTATGCAGATGTTCAGAGGACATGGGATGCACTCCTTCCGCTTGCGACTTATTCTTGCGCTCGTTGCTTGCGTAACAGCAGTTTCCGTCGCCTCCACCTACTTTGAGGTGCTTGCGCACAAGCATTTCCTCCGGCAGGATCTCGAGCAACGGTCCACCTGGATCGGCTTGAGCCTGCAGCCGGTGGTTGAGCAGGCGCTCGCTTATGGAAACTCTGAAGCGCTTCCCGCGATCCTGAGCAGAGCGCGAACCGAAACAGGTGTGCTGGCCCTGACGGTCTTCGACACCACTGGGAAAGCGACAGCCTCATCAGGATCCCCTGAGGTGGTCGAGTCTCTTGCACAGGCGCCGATTGAGAAGTCGCTCCGCAAAGGCGCTGAAGTTAATGTCTTTAGCGGTTTCGGAAACCGGCAGTGGCTTGAAGAGGTCTTTCCACTGCACAACGGCAATGAGCCTGTCGGCACGCTCGTGGTTGCAACAGACTCAAGCTACATTCGCAGCCAGACAATGGATGTGTGGCGCCGCAGTTTTTGGCGCATTGTTGCCCTCGTGATTCTCATCACCGGTGTCACATTTTTGATGGTGCGCTGGTTCCTGATGCGGCCAATGCTGCGAGTGGCCGAGCGCCTTCGCCGGCTCCGGATTGGCGACGAGTCTCCCGATACAGGCTCGAAGGAATTAAATATCTTCACTCCACTTGCCCGGGAGGTCGAGACGCTTGCCGAGAGTCTCGTGGCTGCGCGGGCCGCCGCCGAGGCGGAGGCCCGTCTGCGCGTGGCGGGTGAGAGCCTGTGGACCGCCGAACGGCTCGCCGTACACATGCGCGAGCGGACGGGCGCGAGCCGCATCTTCGTCGTATCAAATCGAGAGCCCTACATGCACGTGCGGCAGGGCAGGGAAACGGTTTGTGTCGTGCCTCCGAGCGGCCTCGTTACTGCGATTGAACCTGTGTTGAGAGCCTGCGACGGTGTCTGGGTCGCCAGCGGAAGCGGCAATGCCGATGCAGCGAATGTTGATGATTTTGACCGTCTGCGCGTTCCTCCTGACGATCCTCGCTACACGCTGAGGCGCGTCTGGCTGTCCGAGGAGGAAGAGAAGCGCTACTACGACGGCTTCGCCAATGAGGGGCTCTGGCCTCTCTGCCATATTGCGCACACCAGGCCGATCTTCCGGCCCGGCGACTGGGAGTGCTACAAGCGCATCAATGAGCGCTTCGCAGCTGCCGTGCTCGAAGAGATGGAAGGAAGCCCAGATCCCATCGTTTTTGTGCAGGACTACCACTTCGCGCTGATGCCGCAACTCGTGAAAGCGGCGCGCCCCGATGCCCGCGTGGCAATTTTCTGGCATATTCCCTGGCCCAATCCGGAGGGCTTCGGGATATGCCCGTGGCAGGCGGAACTGCTCGATGGCCTGCTTGGCGCTGACCTCATCGGCTTCCATATTCCGCTGCACTGCAATAATTTCCTATCCACCGTTGACCGCGTCTTCGAGGCCCGCACCGATCGCGAGCACATGACGGTCATCCGTCACGGTCACATCACTGCTGTTCGTCCCTACCCGGTGAGCGTTGCGTTCGACGGATCAAGCGATTCCGCGAAGGCAATTCTCGATCCTGCCGAAGCGGAGAAGGAGCGCGAGTTTGCACGAGACCAGCTTCTTCGCGAATTTGGCGTACGTGCTGATCATCTCGCTGTTGGCGTCGATCGCCTCGACTACACCAAGGGAATCATCGAACGGCTGCTGGCGCTCGAACATCTGATCGAAGAGCATCCCTGGTGGTGGGATAAGCTCACCATGGTGCAGATTGCCGCGCCCAGCAGGACACGCATTCCAGCTTATGATGAGCTCCATCGCCGCGTGAATGAAGAGGTAGAGCGCATCAATCGTCGTTTCCAGACTCCGCGCTGGAAACCCATCGTCCTCATCGAGCGCCAGTGCAATCACCAGGAGGTCGACCGCTGGTATCGCGTCGCCGATCTGTGCCTCGTGACCTCCCTGCACGATGGAATGAATCTGGTCGCCAAAGAATATGTTGCCGCGCGTGACGATGAGGATGGCGTGCTGATTCTCAGCCGCTTTACCGGCGCTGCCGTTGAATTGGGTGATGCCCTCATCGTGAACCCCTACGACATTGCCGGCGTATCCGAGGCAATGAACCGGGGGCTCAATATGGACCGTGAAGAGCGCCGGCTGCGTATGCAGCATATGCGCCGCCAGGTGATGGAGCACAATATCTACCGCTGGGCAGCCAACGTGCTCGGTGCGTTGCGTGAGATTCGCGTCGAGCGTTCCGTGCAGGAGCCTATCCTTCCGGCATCCGTCAATGCAAGCCAGGAGGCCGCGCGCCGTAAGCTCGCGTAGAATCTCGAGTGAGAGCCGACATTTGACCGAAGCAGCAGCCAGAAAACTGAATGACTTCTTTCGCGCTTTTTCAGGCGCTCCCCGCCCTCTCTTGTTGATGGATTACGACGGAACGATGGCCGGGTTCCGCGTCGACCGCTTCCAGGCCCGTCCCTGGGCGGGTGTGCGTGAGTTGTTGCAGAAAATTCAGAAGCAGGGGCGGACGCGGATGGCTATTATCACTGGCCGCCCAGCTGCGGAGATAGCCCCCATGCTTGCTCTCAAATCTGCAATTGAGGTGTGGGGTCTCCACGGAGCAGAGCGTATCTACTCCGACGGCCGTCGCGAGCTTGAATCGGCCCCGCAGGCCACGCGCGCGAAGCTCGATGAAGTGCGAGAGCGTTTGAAACACGATGCGCTCGGCGGGCTTTATGAAGACAAGGCCAACGCAGCAGTCATCCACTGGCGCGGGCACCCACCCGCGCAGGCTCGTGCCATTGAAAGGCGAACTCGCGCACTTTTTGAGTCGCTGGCACAATTGGAAGGCCTAGCGGTCCTCGAGTTTGAAGCTGGCCTGGAGCTCCGTATCGGCCGCGACAAAGGTGGCGCAGCGCGTGCAATCATGGACGAACAAGATCCCGCATCTCCGGTGGCATACCTTGGCGACGACTTCACGGACGAAGCTGCCTTTGACGCGGTGAATCAGGCCTCAGGCCCTCACGTGAGCATACTCATGCGTCGCGCCGAACGAAAAACCGCGGCCGACCTGTGGCTCAGGCCCCCCGCGGATCTCCGTATCTTTCTCGGTAGCTGGCTGAAAGCTGTAAGCTGACTGCTTCTATTCGCGCCCGCGCTTGCGGATCTCGATATTCAGGCGCTTGATTTTCTGGTTCAGAGTCGAGAGTGGAATGCGGAACTGTTCGGCGGCCTCAGTCTGGTTGCCGTTGCACCGCTCCAGTTTCTCAACGATGATGCGGCGCTCAATATCTTCGAGAATGTCGAAGAGCGACGCATTCGGATTGTGCTCAAGCAGCGCATCCTGGAAACTGCGCCCCGTGATGTGTCCAGGCAGAAGGTCAGAACCGATCACCGGCCCCGACGAGAGAACAACGCCGCGTTCGATGCTGTTTTCCAACTCGCGCACGTTGCCCGGCCAGTCGTAGTCCACCAGCGCGCGCATCGCATCCGTCGACAGCCTGCGCGGCGCAAGGCCATTCTCGTTGGCATAGAAATCCAGAAAATGCTGCGCCAGCAATGGAATATCTTCGCGGCGTGCACGCAGTGGCGGTAGATCGACCGTGATCACATTTAAACGGTAGAAGAGATCTTCGCGGAACCGCCCGTCGCGCACAGCCTGTCTGAGGTCCACATTAGTGGCCGCGAGAATGCGCACATCCACCTGAATCTCCTGGATGCCGCCGAGGTGCATGAAGCGCTTGTCCTGCAGCACGCGCAGAATCTTCGCCTGCGTGTCCATGCCCATCGTTGCAATCTCATCCAGAAAGAGCGTGCCACCATTCGCAACTTCGAAGAGCCCCTTCTTCGAAGCGACCGCGGAAGTAAATGCACCCTTCACGTGGCCGAAGAGTGTTGACTCCAGCAGTTCAGACGGCATTGCGCCGGTATTGATCGGCACAAAAGGCTTGTCGCGTCGCGGCGAGTTCGCATGAATCGCTTTCGCGATAATTTCCTTGCCCGTTCCGCTCTCGCCCTGGATCAGCACGGTCGAGCGGCTGGGCGCCACCTGCGCCACCAGGTCGAAGACCCGCAGCATCAGGTCGCTCTTGCCCACGATGTTGGTAAAGTTGTAGCGCTGCTTGAGCGTACGCTTCAGCTGCAGATTCTCTTCTTCAGCGCGATGCCGTGCCACCGCAGAGCGAATATCGGCCAGCAGCTTTTCGTTATCCCACGGTTTCTGGACAAAGTTCTCCGCGCCGGCCCGGATCGCCTCCACCACGTTGTCTACCGTTCCATACGCGGTAATCATGATTACCGGCGTCTCCGGTTGGCGCTCGCGAATCTGCGGCAACAGCTCGAGACCGCTCTGGCCGGGCAGCGCAAGATCGAGTAGCACGAGATCAAAGCTCTCATGCTCGAGTACGTGCAACCCCTGTTCGCCGTCATTCGCCGTGCGCACAGCAAAGCCTTCGAGGGTCAGCAGGACTTCGAGCGACTCGCGAATGCCTGCTTCATCATCGATCACCAGGATGCTGGCATTATTCGCAAGGGCCGAGAGTGCTGGCGCAGAGACGGGAAGGTTCAATGGTTGTTCAACTTCAGACATGTACAGACTTCCTCAGCAGGGGGAACTCAAGGTGGAATGTTGTGCCGGCCCCCGGAGCGCTTTCAACCTGAATCTTGCCGGCATGCTCCTGGATAATGCCGTACGTGACCGCCAGGCCCAGCCCTGTCCCGCGGCGTTCACCGGGCTTGGGCATGTTCTTGGTGGTGAAAAACGGATCGTAAATGCGCTTCAGATGCTCCGGAGCAATACCTGAGCCGGAGTCAGCCACGATTGCTTCGACGTGGCCGTTGGCCAGCGTGGCAACTCGTAGACGCCCCCCGCCCGGCATTGCTTCTTTCGCGTTCAACAGAAGATTGAGAAAAACCTGTTGCAGCTTTCCTTGGTTGCCGTGGATGGGCGGCAGGTTCTCGGCGAGCTCCACATCCACGTCAATTTGTGCGGTTTTGAATTGATGCTCGAGCAGCGACAGCGTATCGTGGATCACCTGATTCAGGTTCGTTTCGCGGAACTCAGTCGTCGAGGTTCTCGAGAAGTTCAGCAGTCCGTTGGCGATCTCCGACGCGCGGAAGCTTTGCTGCGTGATCTTCTCAAGCACCGGCCCGATGCGCGTATCGCTGCGCAACTGTTTGCCCAGCATCTGGGCATACGACGAGATCACAGCCAGCGGCGTATTGATCTCGTGCGCCACGCCCGCCGCCAGCAGGCCAATCGAGCTAAGCTTGTCGGCCTGGGCAAGCTGTGTCTCCAGCGAAACGCGTTCAGTAATGTCATCTACCAGCACAATGCGGCCAACCGCGACAAAATCGCGCGACAAAAGTGGCGCAATCGCGATATTGGCTACGCGCTGCTCGCCGGCACGCGTCGTCAGCGGAAACTTGTAAAGGTGGTGAACGCCAGACTCATTGCGCGCCGCGTTCATTGCTTCGACAAACTCCGCTGGAAAGACCGTTCCAAGCGCTTCTCCGATCGCTTCGGCGCGACTCAGCGCATACATCGCTTCCATCTGCGCATTCCAGCTCTCGATGTGGTCGTCGAGGTCGACAGCCAAAATGCCTACGTTGATCGATTCGACGATGTTCTCGTTGAATTCCTTCAGCCGCTCAAATTCGCTGATCTTTTCCTGCAGCTGCGAGTAGAGGCTGGCATTCTGCAGAGCTATGCCGATATAGCTCGCCAGCGATTCGAGCAGTTCCACATCCTCGCTCGACAGAAAATCTCCACCAACCGTGCGGCCGAGCCCGATCACTGCGATCGTGCGTGTTGCCGCGCCATCCTGCACGCGGCACGGCAGGTAGTAGTTCAGATCCAGTAGCGCGGCCGTCTGCCTTTGGGCGTCTGTCAGGTGCAGAGCCTGCTGTGTGTTTTCAAGAAAAATGTGCGAGTGATCCGTCGCCAGATCGAAATTCAGGAATCCAAGATCCAGCGCATTGGCTCCGCGGCGGTCATCGTATGACGGTATGCCGTGCGAGGCCGCGAGGCGCAGTTTTCCCTGCTCATCAGCCAGAAATACGGCTACACGCGAAACCAGCAGCGTGTAGGGCAGCCGTTCCACGATCGATTCGAGCAGTGCGTGCAAATTCGTCTCTGAACTCAGCCCGCGCCCGAATTCCACCAGCGCTTTGCGGTAGTCGTACCGTTCGCGGTCAAAGGCCCGGTCTACCCAGCCCTGAATCCTGCGCTTCAAAGGATCGAAGATAGCCGCAGTTACGATGACGGCGATTACCAGAGCCCACTCGCGAATGGCCTCGGGCAGACGCTGGTGCACAATTTCCGCGCTCACTGCGACAACGCCGAAGTAGCCGCCGAGAAGCAGGGCTGTTGCCAACGTGTACGCCACGCCCCGCTTAAAGATCAGGTCCGTATCCATCAACCGGTAACGGACAATGGCCCAGGCAAACGTCAGAGGCAGAAACACCAGCGAGAGCCCCGCCAGCTTGGTAAGCATGCTGGGCATGCGAACATCCAGCAGGAAGGGGATCGCATACAGCAGCGTGAATGGCACCACGGCGAGAAATGCGCCGCGCCATAGCCACTTCAACTGCTGCCGTTGCAAAGGCGAGTTTGAGCGCAGGTAGCTGTTCAGGAAGAGCAGCGACGCCAGAACATAGAACGCTGCGGTATATCCCGTGCCGGCCTGGTCGAGCCTGTGCTTCAGCAGGCCAGTCGCCTCCCAGCGACTCACCGCGATTACCCACAGGGCGAAATATGCTGCGCCCGGCGCGTAGACCAAAGGCAGCAAAAGCCTCCGCCGTAATGTGCTCAGGCGCTCTTCCGGGAAACTTAGTGCAAAGTGCAAAAAGAGCGCCGGCTGCAGCGCCTCGGCGATCACATTGCCCCAGAAGACAATCTTGTCCAGCCAGTCCCATTCGCCCGTGAACTTCAGCGCATTCAGCGCGAAAGAAACCAGGCAGAAGAGGTAAAAGTGCATCGCATGCGGCGCGGTCCAGCGGCGAAAGAGAACATAGAGGCCGATTGCCAGGTAAATCAGTCCGATCAACCGCAGCGCCAGTTGCACACTGCGATCCGGCGGCTCGGGAATAACCACCACAGGATCGTCCAGTTGAATGCCGTCGCGGGTAATCGAGTACTCAGCCTTGGTGTAAACGCCAGTCCGATAGAGTTCCCTGTCCAGATCCGACAGATGAACGACCGCGTTGCCATTGACTCCGGTCAGCAAGTCGTGCAGATGAATACCGGCCCGCATGCCGGGGCTGTTCGGAAGAACTTTGGTCGCCTCCAGCCCTGCGCCATTCGGCGCTTCCATCCACCACACGCCGTCAAATGGCTGCTGAAAATGGCTCTCCTGCCGAAAATTCAACACTGCCAGAAGCACCAGCCCAGCCGTAATCACGCCGAGCAGCGTCGCTTGCAAGCGGTTGAAGAGACTTGTCTCCATCGGAGGAGTTCCTTAGATCAACAAATAGTGATGCACGTTGATTGCCATGCGGAGGGTGTGCGCCGATCAATGCAGGCCTGCCGGCAATCATTGAGAATACAGTGACATATGGACGTAATCCGGGCCCGATAGTCACGCCGCCCCGCTGTCCCTCTTGTGGAAAAATGCAGGAAACAGTAGCGGTAATACGGCAAAGCGAAGCTGCCTACCAAAAATAATACACCACACTGAGTCGGACGTTTATTACCCGTTTCGTACGGTGCCGAGTCCTTATTTCTGGCCATATGTGGCCTTTGGCCCATGTTTCCTCATGTAGTGATACTCGCTCACATGGGCGGGGATCGCGCCCGCTTCAAAGTTCAGCAAGACCGTTCTGAAAGCCAATCGCGCAACGTACTCAAGCACGTCGGCATGTTCAACAGCATCAAGGGCCGTCTTGCCCCAGGCAAACGGAGCATGCCCGGCCACCAGCACTCCGGGGACAGCCAGCGGATCGAGATCGTCCGCTCTGAAGCGCTTCACTATCACCGTGCCCGTATTGCGCACGTAGCCTTCGGCGACTTCTCGGGCGGTCAGCGGCTCGGTCACGGGCACAGGACCGTGGAAGTAGTCCGCATGGGTCGTCCCAAAGCAGGGAATTGCCTTGCCCGATTGCGCCCATGACGTCGCAAACTCCGAGTGCGTGTGCACTACGCCGCCGATCTGAGGAAATTCCCGGTAGAGGAGTGTATGCGTATCAAGATCGCTCGACGGCCGCAGCGACCCTTCGACAATCTTCCCGTCCAGGTCCGTCACCACAAGGTCGGCCGCTGTCAGCGTGGCGTAGTCGACGCCGCTGGGCTTGATGACCATCAGCGGCTTCGGCCCCGACCGGTCAACGCCGCTGGCGTTGCCGAATGTGTGCGGAGCCAATCCTCGCCGGGCAATCTCACGGTTTGCGTGGAGCACCTCTTCGCGGAGAGCTTCGAGCAGCATCGTATCGTCCTCAGGCCATTTGGAAAGCGTTTACCACGCCAGTCTACCAGCTTAAGCTTCTGCCTCTCTGCGGCGCCATCGCTCATTCCATTATCATTGCGCCAACTTAAGCGAAGCAGAAATTCGACGGGCATCTGTCAGCCGTCCTCTGCGGATCGAGAACGCCATCATGAATCGCCGTCATTTTGTAAAAACCGCCGCGTTGCTTCCCCTCGCCGCACAGACTGCACGGTTCGCGTCGGCCGTCGACGCATCGACGAGCCGGCCTTCTAACTCAATTCCGTCCGCCAGTCCGCTACGTGATCGCTTCAATCTCACTCTTAATCGCGTGCTGCGCGGAGACTCACCTTCCTACTCCGAAGACTTCATCCTTGCCGACGTGCGTCCCACGCCCGAGCGCCGCTTCACCGAATACAGCGGCGACGTCTCCGGCCGGTACGTTGGGGCACTTGCCACCGCTTCTCGCATTTACGGCATTGAGGCTCCGGGCCTCGATCGCCTCGTCGATAAAATCGTCGTCTTGCAAAAGCCCGACGGCTACTTCGGCAGCACATTTCACTACGAAAAACCCACCGATCTCGACATGGCGCTGCTTTGGGGCAACGGCCGCCTGCTCGTCGGCCTCCTTGAGTACTATCAGCTCGCCAAATCGCAGAAGGCGCTCGATGCCTCCACGCGCATCGGCAATTTCCTCGTGCGCATTGCACCTCTCATGCTGTCGCAGCAGATCCGCGATGCCTTTGGCGCGCAGCACTTCGCATCCAGCTACATCTGCTGGACACAACAAACCGAAGGCCTCGCCAACCTCTATGCCATCACCCGCGACGAACGCTATCGCAAGCTTGCCGAGGACATAGCAGCCGTCATCGAACGGCGTCCCGGCGATCATGCGCACGGTTATCTCTGCAGTCTGCGCGGAGTGATGGATCTCTACGCGCAGACCGGCGACACCCGCCCGCTGCAGCAATGCGAGCAGGCTTGGAAAGCGATCACTCAATCGCAGGATCTCCTCATCACCGGCGGAGTTCCCGAAGGCTGGAGCCCAAATAATCACCGCACCGAAGGTTGTGGAGAGGCCGATTGGGTGCGGCTCAATCTTGCCTTATGGAAGGCAACCGGCGATCACAAATATCTGGTCATTGCTGAGCGCGCGATCTTCAATGAGTTTGCCTTCAATCAATACGCCACGGGCGACTTTGGCCACCGCGTCTATACAGATACAGGCCTGCCCGCTGCCGGGGCAGTGCGCGCCTGGTGGTGCTGCACCCTCCACGGTCTCCGTTGCTTCCCCGATATTCACGCCAGCGTATTTCGCGATGACCGTGGGAGGATTTCGTACGATTTGCCGCTCGACGGTGAAATCAAGACCGCTGTACTGTCTCTTAAAGCGCAGTCGTCTCTCGCGATCAACGGCAAAGTGCGGCTCACCGTTACCGCAGCAGATAAAACCCCCGCGACGCTCATACTTCGCCACCCCGAGTGGGCCGACAATTTTTCCGTTTCGGGCCTGATTGCGAACAAGGCACAGGTAGAGCGCGAACGCGTCACCATCCGTCGCGTCTGGAGTCCAGGCGATGTACTCGATCTGGCCTACTCGATGCCAATTAAGCCGGTCCCTGTTGATGACAATCGCAGCGCCTTCTGGTGTGGCCCGTGGCTGCTGGGTGCCCCGGCTTCCGGCAATCCGCAATACTTCAATGAACTCACCGCGCAGAACCGGCTTCTGGCCGCTCCGGCTTCCGTGCCCGTCACCGAGGCTCCGCCGCAGCAGGCCTTCTCCATTCCGGCAGCCGCAGCGACAGTGCGCTACACCCAGGCCGAATACCCCGACCAGCCGGGAACCGTTCAGCTGAGGGCTATCGCCGAACAGACAGGCCAGCCCACCACCTCCTGGGAACTGCGGTTTCTTGAGGGGTAAGCCATTGAGGTCGACCCGCTTCGTGCCCGTTGCACACCGGTAATGTGGGTCGCTCTAAATCCTGGCCTGCATGTAAACTTGCCCCACAAGCAGCCGTCTACCTGAACGATGGCGGCATTCACTGCACTGGAACCGATGACGATGGCCACGGCGGATGAGAACGCCGCGCAGAGTTTCGACGTTATTGTCGAGCGGTATCGTCCCCAGATCTTCCGGTTCCTGCTTGCCTCCACGCGTGATATGGACCTAGCCGAAACGCTGACCCAGGAGTGCTTCCTCAAGGCACATCGCAACTGGGCCAACTTCCGGGGCGAGTCGAGCGCGATGACGTGGTTGATGCGCATCGCCATCAACCTGCAAAAGGATCACTGGCGCAACCGGCGCATGCAGTTCTGGAAACAGACGCGCACCAACGCAGTCGACCTCGATGAAGCAAGTGACTGGTTGCCAAGTCATGAAAGCTCGCAGGAGCAACGGCTGCTCGCGCGCGAGCGCGTGGGGCAGGTGTGGCAAGCGGTTGAGGGTTTAAGTGAACGGCAAAGAACGGTATTTCTGCTCCGCTACGTTGAAGAACTGGAGCTGGCGGAGATCGCCAAAACTACGGGATTGAGTGAAGGCACGGTAAAGGCGCATCTTTCGCGTGCGCTGGGAAGAGTGCGTGCCGAGCTGGGAGGCAAACGATGAGCTGGCTACAAAGATTCACGAGTCGAGCCGAAGAGCCGACGGAGATGGAAGAGATGGATCCTGCAATGAAGCAGGCGCTCGGCGACTTCAAGGCAAGCGTGCACGCGTGGAGCGATGCCGCTTACAGCAGTCCGCGCACGGTGCGAAATGCAGTGGTTCACAGAACCTGGCGTCTGGCAGCGGGTTGGAGCATTGCGGCCGTTCTTCTTGCTGGAACACTTTCCGGCGGACTCTATGAGCAGCATCGCCGCGCCGTTGAAGCACAGGTTGCCGCCGCACAGGAAGCTGCGCATCAGCGCGAACTGGCCGTGCAACGCGCACAACAGCAGGCGCAGCAGGAAGACGACATTCTGGCCAGCGTAGACAAGGATATTTCGCGCGAAGTGCCAAGCGCGATGGAGCCTCTTGCCGCTCTGACCGACGAGTCATCGACGACAGGGAATTAGTCGACAGTACAAAAAATAGAAGCGAAGGGAGAACACTGAGGATATGAAGGGCTCGAAGATATTGCGTGCAGGTTTGATGGTTGCGGGATTGGCGATGGCTGCTTCGGGGTTTGCCCAGGGGCCGCCGTCCATGGGGCCGGGTGGACCGGGAGGTCCGGGAGGGCCAGGCTTCGGCCACAGGCCTCCGGTTGAAAGAGCATTTGGCGGCCGCGAAGGCAAATGGTGGAACAATCCGCGCGTCGTGGAACAACTGAAGCTAACCGATGATCAGCGCAAGCAGTTCGACGACATTCTGCTGCAGCATCGCACTACGCTGATTGATCTCCACGCGAATCTTGAAAAGGCAGAACTCTCCCTCGAGCCTCTCATCGGCGCTGACCAACCGAATGAGAATGCGATTCTGGCGCAGATCGACAAGGTCGCTCAGGCGCGTGCAGAACTGGAAAAGGCGAACGCCCGTTATCTGCTCGCGATCCGCAGCAAGCTCACTCCTGAGCAGTGGAAGCAGATGCAGGACTTCCGCAGGGATCGTGGGTCGCGCGGCTTCGGTCGCGGTGAAGGCGGCCCGGATGGTCGCGGTGGTCCAGGCAGGCAAGGAGGTCGCAGTGGATCCGGCGGTTCCAACAGCGCGCCGCCTCCTCCGGGTCCACAGGGCATGGCCGACGATGGTCCCAGCCTGATGTCTCCGGATGAGGCGGGCCCGGGCGGAAATTAGCGATCAGATTTGAGCAACACCAAGTTGGCAGAGAGCAACTGCGGTTGTTGTTAACACCGGTGGCGGCATGAGGCGATCCTCTTGCCGCCGTTTTTTTGCAGAAAATTCCAGCCATTTCTAACCTTGCCAATGCTATAGTCGGCTCCTCAAAGGTTGAGAGGAGTTTCATGGCAAGACGAGCCTTTCTTCGCCAGATGATGGCGCTTCCTTTCCTCGGAACCACATCGTTCGCTCAGGAACCAGCACGAAAACCACTCCACATCATGATGAAAAGCGCATGGGGCTCTGACGACCCAACGAAGGCCGCTTTTCCTTTTCTTCACGGGCTGGCTCTATCTGAAGCGGGCCATACGGTGCAGATATTTCTGCTCGGCGAAGCAGTTTCGCTTATGCGCAAGTCTGTCGCCGCCGCGGTCGTGCCCGTTGGTTGGCCACCGTTGGCGGAGACAATGACAAAGGTCTCCGCGAGAAAAGTGCAGATCTACGCATGCGGCGCGTGCAGTCGTGCCCGCTCGGTCGAGCAGACAGATCTGGATCAATGGGGCGCGAAGTTCGGCAATCCAACCATCTTTGTCTCGCTGGTTGAATGGGCCGATCGCGTGATCACGGAATAGCAAGGTTTCTAGCCGGGGCGTGCAGATCAGTTCGACCTGCACGCGATCGCCAGGTTCGCTACTTCGGCAGCGCCTGTGTCCCGGTTACAGTGAACCCGGCTTCCGACTTCGCCTTCGTCTCCTCCGGTTGTGCTCCGCCCACGCTCAGCGTGTACTTGCCCGCGAGGATCGACCGGTTGCCCTGGTCATTCACGCTCGAGAGCGAACGCGGATCGATCTTCAGTGTCACCTCTTTGCTTGCTCCGGGCGCAATCGTTACGCGATCGAAGCCCACCAGCGAGTGAATCGGGCCACCTTCCTGCGGAGTTTTCAGATAGGCTTCGACCACTTCGTCTCCGCCCATTGTTCCCGCATTCGTGACAGTCACCGTCGCGGTCAGCGGCTCTCCAGCCTTCAACGCCGTGGCCGATAGCTTCACCGGTCCGTACTTGAACGTCGAATAGCTCAATCCGTATCCAAAGCCCCACAGCGGCTTGCCTGCGAAGTAGCGATAGGTGCGTCCCTTCAACGTGTAGTCCGTGAAAGACGGCAGCCCATCGAGGCTTGCGTAGAACGTGACCGGCAACCGTCCCGCGGGATTGTTCAGGCCCGCCAGCGTGCGTGCAATTGCTGTACCGCCTTCGACACCCGGATACCACGCTTCGAGCACAGCGCCAGCATGCTCATTGGCCCAGTTCAGCGCCACCGCGCTGCCGCTCTGCAGGACAACCACCAGCGGTTTTCCTGTCGCCGCCAGCGCCTCAAGCAGCTTCTGCTGCGGAGCAGGCAGGTCGAGGCTCGTGCGATCTCCGCCGTTAAAGCCGTCAATCTTGATACGCATCTCCTCGCCTTCAAGCTGAGGCGAGAGGCCGACGAACGCAACAACCACGTCGGATTCCTTCGCGCGTGCCACTGCCTCATCGAGCTGAGCCTGCGGCGGAGCTACCCACTTCAGCGTCACGCCGCCGCCCGAGCGATCGCCGGAGTGCGAATACTCAAGCTGGAACTCGTGCGGCTTGTTGTCGCTGAAGTCCACCGGGATCTCCGGTGTCTTGGCGAAATTCTCTATTGGCGGAGCCGTCGGCGACGCGCCTGGCGCAGGCTTGAAGTTGCCCATCTCCGACATGTCCTGCCCGGCGCGCAGGCTGCCTTCGCCAATCACCTTGCCGTCGAGAAGCAGACGATAGCTTTCCTTCGGCGAATAGGGGAAGCTGTCTGCCGGCTCAATGGAGAAGACGTAGTGTCCGGCCGCCGGCGGCGTAAGTGTTCCGCTCCAACGAACCGAGTAGTCAATCGTGTCCATCTCAGGCACAGGCTTGGCGTTTTCCCAGTCAGCCTGCACCAGTGGCTCCGTTGTTACGGCAACGGGCCGCCCTGTCCAATTCGGCGTCGCGAAGAACTCCGTCTTCAAGCCGGCATTCGGGCCGAATGCCGTCCTCGGCACCGGAACGCCCACACCCTCAGCCAGAGTTGAACCCTGCGCGTACAGAATCGGTGAGCTCTTGAACTGCGTGCGAA
Source organism: uncultured Acidobacteriaceae bacterium (assembly GCA_963832465.1). GTDB lineage: Bacteria > Acidobacteriota > Terriglobia > Terriglobales > Acidobacteriaceae > Telmatobacter. Next base: position 816,380 of record CAWHUJ010000004.1, on the reverse strand, counting down.
TTCCATCGAGCGGTGTCACCGGATTCACTGGCGTGCCGACATAGTTGCCCAGGATCGAGGGCAGCAGATCTGCGGTTGGGCCAATCACCGCGATGTGTCCCGGCGCGCTCTTTAGCGGCAGTGTGCCGGAGTTCTTCAACAGCACAATGCTTTTTTCCGCGGCCTTCAGCGAGGTCTCCCGGTGTACTGGCGAATCCACGTCAGAGAACGCAATCCTGTCCAGCGGATTCGAACCCTGCGGATCGAAGAGCCCAAGCTGGAAGCGCGCTGTGTACAACCGCTCAGCGGCCTGCGTCACCAGATCTTCTGAGACAAGCCCGTCCTTCACCGCCTTCGCCAGAGAGTTGAAGCCAGGCGTCCAGATACTGCACGAGAGATCTGTGCCCGCTTCGAGCGATAGCGCTGCCGCATGCGTTATGTCTGTCGTCTTCTTGTGTCCCTGGTAGACGTCCACAATTGCGCCGCAGTCAGAAACAACGAATCCCTTGAAACCCCACGCATCGCGCAGATGCTCCTTCAGCAGCATCTTGTTCGTGCAGGCCGGCCAGTCGTCGATTGAGTTGTAGGCGCACATCACAGACTGCACCTTTCCCTCAGTCACCGTCGCGCGAAATGCCGGCAGATACGTCTCTTCGAGATCGCGCGGCGTTGGATCAACGTTGAATCCGTGACGCAGAGTCTCAGGCCCCGAGTGCACCGCGAAGTGCTTGCTCGTTGCCACCGCGCGCAGATGGTTCAGATCGTTACCCTGCACGCCATTGATAAATGCAATGCCCATGCGCGAAGTGAGGTAAGGGTCTTCGCCATAGGTCTCCTGTCCGCGGCCCCACCGCGGATCGCGGAAGATATTGATATTCGGCGACCAGAATGTCAGGCCGAAAAAGATGCGATGATTTCCTTCGCGTTGCGCCTGGTTGTACTTCGCCCGCGCCTCGGCTGAAACCACATCGCCCATGCCGTGCACAATCGTCGGGTCCCATGTTGCAGCCATGCCGATCGCCTGCGGAAACACCGTGGCATATCCAGCGCGCGCCACTCCGTGCAAGGCTTCATTCCACGTCTGGTAATCGGGAATGCCCAGCCGCGGGATTGCCGTTCCCCAGTCTTCGAGCTGCTCGGCTTTTTCTTCCAGAGTCATGCGTCCCACCAGATCGTGAGCGCGCTCAGCCGGAGAAAGCTTTGTGTTCAGATATGCAGGCTGCTGCGCTTGAGCTAGCGCGGCAATTCCAGCCAGGGCAATAGAAAATTGAAAAAGCCAGCGGCGAAGTTGCATGGAATCGTTCCTCCCCGGACCTTTCTCGTTCCCGCACGCTCGTGCAGACGAAAGTCCGGCCCGCAAGAACTCTACAGGCCCGGGGACACGCTTGGCTAGCTTTATCGGTTTACTACGGCTATTCCGCTGCCGCTAGTATTTCGACTTGATGTTGTACGTCAAGCCCATCGTGAACTGGAACGAGTTGCGCTTCGTTGGCGGCAACGATGCCGGCGGGTTGTTCAGGTAAGAGTCGATCGTTCCGATCGTGAAGCCGAAGTTCTTGTACGCAGCGAAGGCAAACGTGTTCGTTTGATTCACCGAGTAGGCGCTCCACACGTTGTACGCGGGAATGTACTCGAGGCCCTGCGCGTACGTGACAAACTTCGTCTTCAGCAGATAGGCAGCCGCGAAAGTCGAACCGATCAGGTTGAACTCCGAAGGGGTTCCACTCATGAATGCCTGGCGTTCGTACTGAAGCGTTCCCTTCAGATCCAGACTCTGATTGGGCGTCTTCAGCGCCGTCCAGCCCAATCCGCCACCGTAGATCTGCTGCAGAGCGAGGTTCTGCGAGAAGTTGTGATCGAAGGCCACCTGGCCCAGTGCGTACCAGCGCGGCGCAAAGAATTCATCGCGCTCTGCCTCGGCGTGATAGATCGAGGTCTTCGTCGTAACTGCAGGCACAAGCACACCAGCATCGACATAGGCCGGCTCGGTGATCTTTCCATACGATCCCAGGAATCCCACCGTGGTGCGGTTCCGTGGATTCAGCCACGTCACCGTGGGAACCACACGCGCAAGGGCTACGGCACCGGAGAAGGCGTACTGGTTCTGCGTAGCCGAAACCGTTGTTGCGCCCGCCGTCGCCGCACCATTCCATCCTTCAAAGAAGGACGGCGTGCGATGGATCTGCTTTTCGAGCGTGGCTTCGTCAAGAATGTAAGGAGTGTTCTCTTCAGGAATAGGCGGCAACGCGGGACCACTCTCAGGCTGCACTATAACCGTGTTGTTCACCACTTCAACGGTTCCAATCGGAATCTTGCCCGCACTTCTGCGGCCGGTCAGTTTTACGCTCTTGTCGATCACGGCGAGCTTTCCTGCCGTATGCACTTCCCTGATCTTGTCCCACTTCACCGTGATGTCACCGAGCGGATCCGAATGGAAGGTGACGGTTCCTTGAATCGCACTGATGAACTTACCGTGCAACGTGTCGCCATTGGCGAGCACCAGCACATCGGGAGCTGCAGCGTTCGCGGCTGCTTGAGCTCGGCACACTTGCGCGACTGATACTGCTGCAAGAAGGACAATCAGAAAGCGCCGGAGATTTTTTCCATTTGAACTGAGGTTAGACAAGGAAAAGAACTGCACACCGTCTGTGCACAGGGTCATGGGGGTTGATCCTCTCCATTTGGATGGAATGAGCCCGCGAATCTTCAGAGGCTTTACAGCAAGCCTCTTCAGCGATGGTAATCCCATCGCGCCGAAATTCGAAACTGGCAAACACTTCAGATATGCCAATTTGCGGCAACGGGGTTGAATCTGTACGATGATTCCGTTTCACAGAGACCCGCAAACGATGCGACCCAATATCAACCTCATGAAAGCCACGCTCACCGGAGCGCTCGGCGGCCTGCTTTTCGGTTTTGACACAGTCGTTATCTCCGGCATCATCGACGCTGTTGTGCGGCTATACGGCCTCAGCGTGTATGAGAAGGGCTGGACCGTTGCCATCGCCCTAATCGGTACCGTCGTTGGCTCCTTCGGTGCTGGGTCGGTCGGCGCGAGGTTGGGCGGTCGTGAAACTCTCCGCCTCACCGCGATTCTCTACGTGATATCGGCCGTCGGCAGCGCCCTCGCCTGGAACTGGCCCTCACTGATGGTCTTTCGCTTCATTGGCGGTCTCGGCATCGGCGCCTCTTCCGTGCTCGGCCCGGTCTATATTGCGGAACTCGCGCCCGCCAAATGGCGCGGACGTCTCGTCGGGGCTTTCCAGTTCAATGTCGTCTTCGGCATCCTCGTCGCTTACACCTCGAACTACGTCATCCGCCTGCTTCATCTCGGAGCGGCGGAGTGGCGCTGGCAGGTCGGCGTAGCCGCCATCCCCGCGATGGTCTTTCTTGCCCTGCTCTTTTTCATTCCGCGCAGCCCCAGGTGGTCGGCATCGCGCAACCGCATCGACGAAGCTCTCGCCATTCTCAAAATGATGGGCGAGCCGAATCCCGAAGCCGAGCTCGCAGACATTCGTTCCGCGCTCGCTGAGGAGCATGCTTCAGCGCACGAGCCGGTCTTCCGCTGGAAGTATCGTTACCCGCTCTTCCTCGCCATCACCATTGGAGCCTTCAATCAGCTTGCCGGCATCAACGCGATTCTCTATTACCTCAACGACATCTTCTCTGCGGCCGGTTTCAGCCAGCTCTCCGGCGACCAGCAGGCCATCGCCATCGGCTTCACCAATCTTGTCTTCACCATCGTCGGCATGAGCGTCATTGATAGGCTCGGCCGCAAGACGCTGCTGCTCATCGGCGCCGCCGGAACGGCCGTCTGCCTCGCTGGCGTTGCGTGGATATTCTCCGCGAATTCGCACCAGAACGATCTGGTGTGGCTGCTCATCACCTACATCGGCTTCTTCGCGCTCTCACAGGGAGCCGTCATCTGGGTCTATATTGGCGAAGTCTTTCCCAACCACGTCCGCTCCAAAGGGCAGGGCGTCGGCAACGCCAGCCACTGGACAATGAACACCATCATCGCTCTCACCTTTCCGGTGATTGCCGCAAGCCACGGCCGCGGCGCACCGTTTGTCTTCTTCGCCGCGATGACCGTGCTTCAGTTCTTCGTCGTCCTCTTTACTTATCCCGAGACGAAAGGCCAGACCCTCGAAGAGCTCCAGCGCAAACTGGTACCAGCGGATTAATGAGCCAGCGCTTGCTTCGCATTCTTGCTGCTCATCGCATACAGCCACAGGGCCAGCCACGCGGGCGCGGTCCACAGATACAGTGGTGACTCCATCTTCGGCAGTTGCATCGTCTGCAACAGTGCGGCACCACCAACGACGGCGAACGGAATGAGCGAGCGTCCGCGCTCTTTCGCTCGGAAGACGCCCGTCAGCACCGACGGCAACAGTACGGCTTCGTCGAAGAACCAGCCGTACGGCCTGCATAACACTGACACCAGCAGCATCAGCAGCCCCTGGTCCATCCAGTCCCACTCGCACCGCCGCGTCCAGAAGTACCACGCTGCCCATACGCACGCCGCTAACTCGGGGACAAATTGCAGCCACGCCGCATCGCGATAGATCAGGTCGCGGAAAGTCTGACCTACCGTTGGCGCGTATTCATTCAGCAATCGCTCCGTCCGAGCCATCTTGAAGTACTGCGCCCACGCCGCTCGATTGAAGCAAAACGCAATGGCTGTGCCAATCCCCATCGCAAGGCAAAATCCCGCGATCACCCGGTATGCCTTCGCATACACCGCCCATAGCAGCAGTGCTACTCCGAACGGCAGAAAAAGATGCGGCTTCAACGCGCAGGGAGCCAGGGCCACGCCGGCCAGCAACGGCCATCGCGCGCGGCAACGCAAAAACAGCACCACGCCGAACAGGAAAAGGATGCTGATCTGGCCCGCTTGAAAACACGCCAGCGCCGGCGCAAAGAGATAGCCAAAGAGATGGAGCAACGTCGAAGGCCGCCCATTCAAATCCCAGATCAGCCATATTGAGCTCGAAAGCAGGACGAACAGAATCGCCGCCCAGAGCAGCATTCCCGTCTTCGCGTTGACAAAGCCGAGTGGCAGCGCCAGAAAAAGCGTGGCCGGCGGGCTGTACCACAACTCCGCTCTCGATTCGACAAAGCCTTCGGCGCGTTCCAACGTGAGAATTGCCGGGGAGTCCCAGGGATTCTTGCCACGGACCAATTGCTGCTCGGCTGCCCAGTACTCGATAAAATCTCGCTTGCCCGGCAAAGTATCCTTGATTCCCGCCAGCAATATCGCCGTTACCAGCACCGTGCCGACAAGCACAATTCCGGCAGCTGCAAGCCCTCGCCATCGGCGCGAACTCGTCTCCGGCCGGGCGCCGTTCTCCGCCGCCGTCTCTGGGCCTTCGGCAATCTTCGCTTCAACCGAGTTTCCACTGCTGGACATTGCCTCCAATGTATAGTCGGCATAGACAGTTAGCCAGCGTTCAGGCCTGATTGGCGGTTACTACCGGAAAACAGGCTCGCGAGTGTCCCGGACCGGCCTTCCACAAGGGGGCTTTTCGTTGACTCTGCACGGTAATTCAGATATTCTGGAGTCCTTGCGCGGTGTTGAGCCTGGCGTCTGGGCGTCTGCGTCCGGACTCGACCGGCGAATTCCCGAATGGGACTTCCGGAGCAGGCCTCGCGGCACTGAATGACGGTTTCGATCTTCTTCAGGCCGACATGATCCCTCAGGCAGGGCGACCCTCGCAATCCTCACCCGAACAAGGTTTGTTTGGCAGTGGGTGGAATTCAAGGCCCGTGCGTTTTGCGTGGGCATCAAGCGCGTTGCGCGAGAGTTTGTTTACTTTCAGGCGGCTGTGGCTGCAGTCGATAGCCAGGCAGGGCTTCAGAGAGCAGGAGTAGAGATGTCGACCTTCGTTCCGAGCGGTAAGAATATTGACCGCAAGTGGTATGTAGTGGATGCCAGCGGCCAGACGCTGGGGCGCCTCGCCACCAAGGCAGCCAGTGTACTCAGTGGCAAGTTGAATCCGCAGTATGTGCCGTATATCGATACGGGCGATCACGTGATCGTGATCAATGCAGAAAAGGTTCGCCTCACCGGCCTCAAGGCCCAGAGCAAGCTCTATCGTCGTTACACCGGTTTCCCTGGTGGTCTGCGTGAAGAGTCGTTCACACGCCTGATTGCACGCCGGCCCGAGAAGGTTCTTGAAGAAGCGATCAAGGGCATGCTGCCCAAGACCAAGCTTGGCCGCGCAATGGGCTCCAAGCTCAAGGTCTACCGTGGCGACAAGCATCCCCACGCTGCACAGCAGCCGACCGCGCTCGAGATTGCATAACAGTTTTGGCCGGCCCCATGAGGGCGGCGGAGAGAGTTAAGAGAGAATGGCAGATCTGGTTCAATACTATGGAACGGGCCGCCGCAAGTCGGCGATTGCCCGCGTGTTTCTGCGCCCTGGAACGGGCGAGTGGAAGGTCAACGGAAAGCCCTTCGAAGAGTATTTCGTCACCGAGCAGCAGCGTGTCTCGGCCAAGCGTACGCTGGCCGTCGCAGAGCTCGCCGGCAGCTTCGACGTTGTCACCACCGTTTCCAGCGGCGGCGTTGCCTCTCAGGCCGATGCCGTCAAGATGGGCGTCGCCCGTGCATTGATCCAGTTCAATCCCGAGCTGCGCAAGGTGCTCAAGGCCGAGGGCCTGCTGACCCGCGATGCTCGCGTCAAGGAACGTAAGAAGTACGGTCAGAAGGGTGCGCGTAAGCGCTTCCAGTTCAGCAAGCGTTAGTCTTCGGTTTGTTTCTGAAGCGCTGGTAGCCTTCCAATCCCCCGCATAAGCGGGTTCAATCCGGGCAAGACAAAGGTCAGCCCGGATGCAATCCACGAAGGAGGCCCATTGGCCACGATCACCATGAAGGAGCTGCTCGAAGCGGGTGTTCACTTCGGGCATCAGACCAAGCGCTGGAACCCCAAGATGAAGGAATATATCTTCGGTGAGCGCAACGGTATTTACATCATCGATCTGCAGAAGACGCTCAAGCTGTTCAAGGATGCGTCCAAGTTCGTCACTGATCTGTGCGCTAGCGGCAAGACGGTTCTCTTCGTCGGCACCAAGCGCCAGGCGCAGGATGCCGTGGCCGAAGAGGCCAACCGCGCTGGTATGCCCTATATCAATCAGCGTTGGCTCGGCGGACTGCTCACCAACTGGGTCACCGTGCAGAAGTCGGTGAAGCGCCTTCAGGAATTGGATGAGATGGCTACGGACGGCCGGTACGATCTGCTGACCAAGAAGGAAGTGATTCGCCTAGAGCGTGAGCGCAAGCACCTTCAGGCGAACCTGGCCGGCATCAAGACCATGAAGCGTCTGCCCGACGCGCTCTTCGTGGTCGACTCGAATAACGAAGCCATCGCTGTTAAGGAAGCCCGCAAGCTCGGCATTCCCGTTGTAGCTGTGGTTGACACCAACTGCGATCCCACCGTGGTCGATTACGTGATTCCCGGCAACGATGACGCGCTTCGCGCCATTCGCCTCTTCACTTCCAAGATCGCCGACTCGGCGGCCGAGGGTGTGAATCTGGTGGGCGACAAGGCCTTCGTCGACGAGCAGCCTGAAGCGCAGCCCACAGAAGAGGGTATCGCTGTCGAAGCATCTTCCACTGAAGACGTCGATCTGGAAGCGGCCCTGGGCGGCGGCATTCGCAAGGCACCCGCGGCTGTAGCCGCGCTGGACGAGGCGGAAGTAGCGGAAGGCTTTTAATCAACTCTGCACACGCGGGTGTGCATACTGAGAAGAGCGTGGCCGCGAGCTCAACCGCGCCACGCTTTTTTTCTGCCGGATTCATCCGGCGTGACGAAATGGGGTTTAAACAAGCGAGATGACAACTGTGACTGAAAAAATTGACGCCAAGCTGGTGAAGGACCTTCGCGAGAAGTCCGGCGCGCCCATGGGTGACTGCCTCAAGGCACTGCAGGAAACCAAGGGGAACATTGAGGACGCTTTCGTCGTGCTGCGTAAGCGCGGCATGGCCTCCGCTCAGAAGAAGGCTGCGCGTACCACCAACGAGGGCGCGGTGGGCACCTACATCCACGCCGGCGGCAAGATTGGCGTGCTTATCGAGGTGAACTGCGAGAGCGACTTCGTCGCCCGTACTGAGGACTTTCAGGAGCTGCTGAAGGACATCGCCATGCACATCGCCGCCAGCGATCCTCGCTATGTTCGGAACGAAGATGTGACCCCCGAAGATCTGGAGCGCGAGAAGGAAATCTACCGCGCGCAGGCTGCCGCCACCGGCAAGCCCGCTCCCGGTCATCGAGAAGATCGTCGACGGCAAGATGGCCAAGTTCTACGAGGAGGTCTGCCTGCTCGAGCAGCCTTTCATCAAGGAGCAGTCCATCACCATCAAGGAGCTGATCGCGCAGAAGGTCGGCAAGCTCGGCGAGAACATCACCGTCCGCCGCTTCGCGCGCTTCAAGGTCGGCGCACCCGATTGGACCGTCGCCCAGACCAAGGCCACCGAAGCATCTGCCGCGGAATAACGCGACAACCAAATAGCATCACAAAGGGCTCGGAGCATCGCTCCGGGCCTTTCTGCGTGGGTCGCGAGAGTCTCAGGGCCTGCGCAGGATCGCAACGCTAGGCCCAAGCAATCCCGCAGAGAACCGGTGACGGTCCGCGGTCTCCGGAGCGAATCCCAACCCACGCTCTGGGTGCCCCATGTCGGGGTCCCCACAGACAGGTCCTGGTCTGTGGGGAGAATATCTCGCTTCTGAGACATGGGAAAGCGATGGCATTCGCTACCGCAGATTGCGGAGATACTTATCAATCCGGCTTACACCCATCGTCCAAGAAAACCACAGAAACCAGACTCCATGGAGAACCGTCCATCCCTGGTTCGCTATTACGCGATCGACTGAAGCAGGTTGTTGAAATGGATTCTCTTCCGTTTGGCATGCGATCAGAGTGCATGGATGGCTATTGCGACTTCCCCCGAGAACCACGTCGAAGATCACAATAGCTACGCCATCTCTTGTTCCCTCTATGACGTTCCAGACGCGTGAAACTTTCTGTCCGGATAGGGTGAGATGAGAAACCCACGACGGCACAGGCGGTCGAACGATGGGATGAGTAACGGGCCACCACCATCTCCGGGGCGGTGGGCCTATGTACTGAAAGTTCCACCGGGCAGCTAAGGCTCGCATTGCACGAGTTCGCACTGCATAGGAGATTTGAACCGCTCCGTAGATGGCGGCTAACGCTAACAAGACCTTCAGCAGGTTCACAAGAGGATTCTATCCTCGCGATCAACTCGACTTGCTGCATCGACGACAGCTGCCTTCTTTCTGTTGCGGTGCAGGGTCGGCGCCTCTGCGCAATTTCGAGAGCCTCTTGCTAGTCATGACAAGCGCGTTTATGTAGGAGGACCGATTCTGCATCGATGGCCCAAACCCCATCTCAACGCAGCGGGCGGGCACCGGCGTGCAGGGGTAGAATCCAAGCGAATAGCGCAACATGACAACCGAGGACTGGAGCAATCACAAGTGCGAAGGGTTTCCATGGGCAAATTCATATTTGACGTCCACCCTCTGGGACAGGCGAACCTGGAGGTGGCATTTGAACGTCTTTACGAAAAAGTAATGGTTGCAAGAGCGGAACCTGAGCTCGATGCTGAGTTTAGGACTGCCGCGTCCCAATACTTCGATAGCTATGTCAGTAGCGTCAACGCCCCAGCAGCGCACGACCATTATTTCTATGGATTTTCGCCTCTCTGGGCGTACTTCCGTGGAAATGGGAGACTCGATTTAGCCGAGTATATTTGGCAGATGGCTCTCGATCCCGCTCGGAAGTGGGAAGGAGCGCACTCGGGCCAACAGATTGACAAAGGAGTTCCCTACTATTTTTTGGCAATAGCTGCTCTTCTGAGAGGAAGCATTGATAGTGGCTACATCCTAGCGCACCAAGCTGCCGAGGAAGATCGTCGGACCTCATCTGGACCTAGATACCCGGACACGCCCGCTTATGCCTTAGTTAGCCTCAATTACGATAAAGACGACCAAGCATTTAAGGCGTGGGTAGATGAGCAGGCCAAGTTCTTCAAGGGCTTCATTACGGAATACAGCAGTACGCACGGACGATCATTCAGTATCGACGACGTGAGAGATCGGTTTCTTCGCAATCCCCCGAATCATGATGTAGTCTTTCTACTAACTTATACACTTTCACGATTAAAGGAGATGTCGGCAATACCCTCCGAGGCCAAGCAAAATCTTTTTGTCGGCCAACTTCAGCTCAATCTACTCTTTGACCTTTTGCTTGTGATCGACGATGCGATCAAGCAAAAGAATCCATCCAAGTGGCAGTTTGTCGATCACGGCATCTATCTTCTCGGTCGTGCTGGTCACCCGCTTCCGCAACTTGGAGAGCTTAACGTTCAATTCAAAAGTAACTTCGGCCCACGTGTGACAGACGCGCTCGACGGAAGACTGACAATCAGCGGAAAAGTGCTTGATAGGCTGCAGTGCGATGTTGCGATAGCCTACGGGCTCAGGAACCGGGGAGCGCACACGATCAAGTCGGAACCAGTAATCTGGAACGATTTCGACCGAATTCAGAGGGCAGTCTTTAGGACCTTTTGCGCCGCAATAGATTATCTCTGCTAATGCCAGCGCCCCAGCTGTGCGAAGAGACGAAGCCAGAGATAGGAAAAGCGCGACGCTCACCAAGCCACCTTGCGCATTAATTCTCATCCCGGCGCATACTCGAATCCGTGAGAACTGCGTGCTGTGCCCACCAACTGCGAAATGCCAACACGGAGCAGGTCTCAGCACGGCGGCAGGGTACCCCCTACCCCCCTGTCCCCACCACCCCCTACCCCCCTCCCTCGCAAGCCCCCCCTCCCCCCTCCTGCATCCCAGGAAAGTAACAAGTGATCGGCGGTCGGTTCGGAAATTCCACAGCCTCGCTTGCGAAGAATTTCAGCTTCCAACGCCGGCAAATTCGGTCCTGATTCACCTCGCGCCGGTCGAAGCTAGCCGTGTGCGATACTCAAAAAGGCATGTACAAACGTATCGTTCTCAAGCTTTCCGGAGAGGCTCTGGCAGGCCCAAAGGGGTTCGGCCTCGATGCCGACAAAGTGGCATCTATCACCGCCGAACTGGCCGACGTACACACCATGGGTGTTGAGATCGGTGTCGTCGTCGGTGGCGGAAACTTCTTCCGCGGGGTAGCCGAACAGGCAAGGGAAATGGACCGCGTCGCCGCAGACAACATGGGCATGCTTTCCACGGTCATCAACGCCATCGCCTTGCAGGATGCGCTTGAGGCGCGTGAGGTGCAGTGCCGCGTTATGACGGCTGTCTTCATGAACCAGATCGCCGAGCCCTACATTCGCCGCCGCGCGGTTCGCCATCTCGAGAAGGGCCGCGTCGTCATCTTTGCTGCCGGAATCGGCAATCCCTTCTTCTCGACCGACACCGCCGCCAGCCTGCGCGCCATGGAGATCAAGGCCGACGTGTTGCTAAAGGGCACAAAGGTTGAGGGCGTCTTCAGCGCCGATCCCGTTCACAACAAGGATGCCGTCAAGTACGACGAAATCACCTATATGGACATCCTTCGCCAGGGCCTCAAGGTCATGGACCTGACCGCCGTCAGCCTCTGCAAGGACAACAACCTGCCCATGATCATCTTCAACATGAATCAGCCCGGAAACATCCGCCGCGTGGTGCAGGGCGAACGGGTCGGCTCTCTTGTGACGGCCTGATCCGGAGGCCATTCCTATGTTGTCAATCGATCTGCGCGCCGTTAATGGCTCGGCGCTTATCACTGTCGCCAGACGGAAGCCGGGAGTCGTCAAAAGGTAAGTGGAGATTCGCAAGCCAGCACCGCTGAAGGCACTGACCGGCTTGCGCTGCTTCGCCGCCATCAACATCGTTCTTTTCCACTTCTCGAATCCCGAGTGGTTCGGCTGGTTTGCGCCAGTCGTCAATGCCGGCTATATCTCCGTCAGCTATTTCATCCTGCTCTCCGGTTTTGTGATGGCCTACAACTACTCGGCGCGCGCGCGGGCCGGCGAGATGGACGTGACGCGCTACTACAAAGCGCGCTTTACGCGCCTCTATCCCATTTATCTGCTCAGCCTGCTGCTGGCGTGGCGCATGATTCCGATAGAGCGCAGTGCGCACACTTCCGGCATGTTCTGGACCGGGATTGTGTTGGCGCCCCTGTTGCTCCAGGGCTGGATTCCGCCGATTGCGACGTTTCTCAACACGCCGGCGTGGACAATGTCTGCCGAGTCGTTTTACTACCTGATCTTTCCCCGCATGGCTCGCTGGAAGAAACCTGACCGGATCCGCGAGCAACTGGGCAAACTCGGCCTTGTGTGGCTGCTCGGCCTCATTCCCGGTACGCTGTACATGATCTTCAATCCCGATGGCCTGGAGCATCTGGATCGATTCAGCTACGGTCCGTGGCTGCAGGCGCTGAAGTACACGCCGATTCCGCATCTCGCCAGTTTTGTCTTTGGTATGCTGCTGGCCGATGTCGACGCCATGATGCCGCGCAAGGGGGCTTTGCGCCTCACTCTAGGTATCTTTGGATTCGCCGCGCTCTACAGCATGCTCGCTCTGGCGCCTCATCTTCCGTATGCGTTGATGCACGACGGCCTGCTCATGCCCCTCTTCGGCTGCATCATCATCGGCCTGGCGGGCGAGAACCCTCTGGCCCATGCCATCGGCTGGGGTCCACTCGTTTTCGTAGGGGAAGCAAGCTACTGCCTCTATCTGCTCCACTTCAACATGTGGAATATGATCCACGACACACACGTTCTCGATCACCTGCACCTCAGCCAGTACGACCCTTGGATCAGCTACATCCTTCTCGTCCTGATGGCTTTGCTCGCGCTGCATTTCGTTGAGAAACCCGCGCAGCGGTATCTGCGCAAGTGGATGAATGCGTAATGGAAGACAGAAAAGCCCGGCCAAGTGGCCGGGCTCTTCTGTTCAGAGCGCACCCCAGTTTACGGAGTGACAGACTGCGTTGAGTGATTGCCGTGAGGCACGATCACCAGGGCAGTGGGTTGATGATCCGACGGATAGGGAGTAGCCTGCGTCAGCGTGAGCGTGCCCGTATTCGGATCAAGCCGGAAGCCCGAGATCGAGTCGCCCAGGTAGTTGGCCGTGTAGACGAAGCGGCCCAGCGCCGGATCGACAGCGATCGAAATCGGCTGCGTATCCGTCGAGTTCAAGGCGCTTCCCGTAGCATTAATTGCGGCCGACGGTGTTCCCGTTGCCAGATCGATGAGATAGGCAGAAACCGTGGAATCCAGCGAGTTGGCTACATACATGTACTTGCCCCGCGGATCGATGGCCACTGACTGAGGCTGGCCGCCGGTCCTGAATGGCCCGTTGATCAGGAAGTTGAGAATGTTGGTTGACTGGATGCTGTAAGCAATCAGCTGGTTCGATGCGAAGTCAGTGACATACACAAAACGATTCGTCGGATCAGATACCAGCGAGCTTGGCTTAACGCCAGCCTGGTAAGGGCTTCCAGATGCTGGGGTCAGGTTGCCACTCGAATCGACCGCGAAACCAAAGATCCAACCCGGATGAGCAGCGCTTGTCGTTGTACCGCCGGGGTTATAGGCCGACTGATCGTAGATAGTCGCGTAGACGGCATTGCCGTTGGCCAGTGCGTTCACACCGGTTGGAATGACCACATCGGTCTCATAACCGGGAATTTGCAGGCTCGTCTGGGTCGTTACGTTGCCGATGGTGCCGGAGGAAAGCGCGTACTCAGTGAGTGTTGCCGAAGTTGCGCCGGAAACCACAAAGAGCGCCGTTCCTGTTGAGTTCACCGCGAGAGAAGTCGGTGGCCCGCTAAGCGTGACAGTATCCTTGGCCGTCAACACGCCGTTCGAGGCGACGCTGAAATGCACGACTGTATTGTCCCCGGCATGGGCTACGTAGAGATTCGAGTAACCGGGAGAAATCGCCATGGCGACCGGGGTGACGCCGCCAGAGGATACGGTTGGCGCTCCCTGGCGCAGTGCGCCCGACTGCGAGTCGACCGCATAGGTGTCAATCTGCCCATCCGGGCTGTTCGCAGTCGAAGCGGCGGTCGCCAGAAAGACGTAGTCGATCGTGACAAGCTGGCAGGCAGTCAGGAGGGTGGCCACGAGAAGGCCGATTCCAGAGACCAGAAAAAGCTGGCTCAATTTGTTGAACTTCATGCGCTTCCTTCGTCGAGGGCCGTACAAAGTGAGCCCAGGAATTACTGTTTCTGTTTGCCCGTATTCATTGTAAGAGCCGTACGGGGTCTTGCTAAAGCTTCAGTGTCTAGCCATCACTACGAGGTCTTGTGGGGAATCGCTGCCACTGCCGTGGGGTTTGCATTCGACGGATAGGGCGAGAACTGTGAGTTGAGCAGGGTACCGCTCGTCGCGTTGATCTGGAAACCGGAGACAGTGTCGCCCAGGAAGTTTGCCGTGAACAGATATTGGTTGAGCGAGGGATCGATGCCGACCGCCACAGGTTGCGACCCCGTCGTATAGCTGCCAATCGGGGTAATGCTGCCGCCCGAAGTCGTGTAGCCGATCAAGGTGGAGTCCACTGCGTTCGCCACATATACAAAGCTGCCTGTTGCATCCGCAACCACGGCTGATGGCGAGTTGCCCGCGGCAAAAGGACTGCCGGCAATAGGCGTCAAGAGGCCATTACTGGCAGAGTAGGCGAGCAAGCTATTACCGCTCCTGTCGCTGACATAGATCGTTCCGCCGTCGGGGCTGCTTGCGATTCCCGAAGGTTGCTTGCCAGCAGAGAAGGGGATGCCGCCATTCAGCGCATTCAGCGAGCCGTCTGAATTCACCGCAAACCCGAAGACATATCCGACGGTTGGTGACACGGAGGTGTCATAGGCCGCTACGTACACGAACGCTCCCGAAGCCGCCGAGGCGATAGCGCTGGGCATTATGACATGATCAGGGCTGGACGGCAGCGTAAGCGGCCAGTACTGCGTGCTGATGCTGGAATTTACGACGGCCGAGCCAAGCACATTGCCGGCGCCGATGGGGAGAACAGCGATTGAGCCGGAACACGGGGCAGCAGGAGAGCAGGTCGGCAAGGGCTGGTAGGTATTCGCAACCACGAGGAGTTTGCCGGCTTCCGTTACCGCGATTGGGAAGATTCCCGGGGTGTTCACGGTGTTTTGCGGGTAGAGCTTGCCGTCTGAGCCAATCGTAAACTGGACGATTGTGTTGTCGTCGCGATTAACGACATAAAGAGTCGTATCGTCGGGTGAAGGAACCGCGGCAACGGGATTCCGGCCTCCAGATGGAAATGGCGAGGCTGGAATCTTGCGCATTCTGCCGGAGTCGGCATTTATCTCAAAAACGTCCACTTCGCCGTAGTTGTACGGCCCGGCGGCCTTCGCGCTTGTCACGTAGACAAAATCCGTCGTGAGCGTGCCGCAGGCAGTGAGGAGGCCGGCCGCCAGCAGGCTGGCCGCTGATACCAGCACCAGCTGGCTCGATCTGTTGAACGTCATGCGCATCTTTCATCAGAGGACCATCAATGTGGCCCCCAAAATTCTCCCTGGTTTGTAGATCGAATCACGGGCGAACCAGGCATTAACCGCATTCGCGATTCGGCGGTGTTTCTCAGGAACTTACTCCACGGAACCCGTGAGCTGAAACCTGCCCGCCAGCAGGCCCCAGCTCGAGTGAGAGTGAGATCCGTTAGCTGGTACGCCCGGAGACCACGCACCAGTTGGCCGGCCCAGTCAGGGGGTAGGCTTTGTTAGCTGAACCGTGCAAGGTATCCAGCACGCCAGAGTTCTGGTCGATCGCTGAGCCTGTCACCGTTGAGTCGTTGTGGTTGGCCGTGTAGATGAACTGGTTGGAGGGATCCTCCAGCAGGCAGGCGGGGCCGCTACCAGAACCGAAGGGGCTGCCGGGAATCTCCGTCATCGTCTTCGAACTGGTGTCTAGAACGTAACCGCTGATGCCGCTGCCCTGGGCACCTGATGTGGTGTCATTGTTGCCATAGTTGGCCACATAGACCCACTTGCCCTTGCTCTCTCCAATCAAATACGTCGGGTTTGAAAGCGACGACGAGATCGGAACCGCGCCGTTGAGAGCTCCCTGGAGTGCGCCGCCTGTGCCCACCGTAAAGGGGAAGATCCAGCTGGCGGCGGTGGTTGTGGAGGAGCCGGTCGGCGTCAGGGTAAGAGTTTCGTTGTCGAGTACATAAACGAAACCTACCGCACTCACAATCGCTGTTGCTGCGTTCACATTCAGCGGCTGCGAACTGTTCTGATTGATCGTGAGCTGTCCGTTCGCCGCGTTATACGTGTAGGGGAAAACCGCGTCGCCGGTCTGCGGAGTCCCGCTCATTGTAAGGGCGTAGCCGGAGGAGTAGACGAAGTCGATCGGGTTGACCGGCACAGGGAAGTACGTCAACGGCGCGCCACTTGCGGCGGTAACCTGCGAGTTGAGGACCTTGGTCAGGCGGCCGGTATTTGCATCGATCTTGAAGGCCGAGATATCGCCGCAGGTCTGGACGCCAGTGCCCAGAGCCAAAGTGCAGGCATTGGTCGAGGGATCGTACGATGTGGCGTAATTTTCGGGAGCGTCATGGTCCAGCACATAAAGATAATTGCCTGTGGTGTCGGCGAACATCCGCATGGGGTTGAATCCCTGCGAGAAGCTGGCCTGACCTTGCGACGCGAGCACTCCATTACCTCCGACAGAGAAGAGGCTGATATTGCCACCTGAGCAGGGATCCGCTGTGGTGCAGGGACCGCCCGAAGCGTTGCTGCCGGCATTCAGAACATAAAGAAAACGACCGCCAGTGAGAAGCACGGAGCGGACCGGGTTTGAGCCGCCTGAACCGATCGGAAGGCCAGCGATGGCCGTCAGCTTACCCGTGTTGTGATCGATCTTGAATCCGGAAATGATTCCGTTGTTGCCAGTTGCTGCTGTTTGAGTTCCAACAACATACAGATAGCCGACCGAATAGCTTTCCACGCAAGACGCAAGGCCGAGGATAACGCCTGCAGACAGGACGCTCATCAGAAAGGCCTTACCGAATTTCTTAAACCTCATGCGATTCCTTCATCCTGGTTCGGCCGTGCGCCGCCAAGGTTGCTAGTTCCACAGCAGAGCTGGGTTGGGATGGGTTCCCTGATGCATTGTAAAAGGCGAAGGCAGGTTGTGCCTAATTTGGCCGCTGCCTCCGCTGAACTATGTCGGAAGCATCGCTGTTCGACCAAATATCTGAGCGCCAAATGGGATGCGCCCGGAGGTAAATGGCAGGCGATGGTGCATTCCGAACTTGTTGACCCTTTGACTCATACGCGCCTGGAAAGTCAACCTTCAGGTGGCGCAAAATAGCCTCAGCTCAATGATATTCACAGGGAAGCTGCGAGGGCCAGCCGGGAGCCCGCGAAAATGCATCTCGCACGTCCCGGCGGTGATTGGATGAGCAAAAGCGATGCAAGCCGCATTACCAGACGCGGCAGGAGTTCACCGGATACATCGGCTGGCCCTTCTTGCAGCCAAAGGCCTTGCCGAACTCGTCGAAGTTCTGCACCGCGCCGTTCACGCGCCACCGCCCGGCGAGTGCGGATCGGTCAGCGCCGACTGCCGCGCCGCCTGCTCGGTCTGGTTCTGGCACCACACCTGCGCAAAGCCGATAAAGTAGCGCTGCGCCTCGGTGTAGCCGTCGATCTTGTCGTCGATCTGACTTGCCTTCGCTGCGGCCAGCGTCATCCAGCAGCGCCATGTAGGCGATGCGCAGCCCGCCGTTGTCCGCCGTGTTCTCGCCCAGCGTCAGCTTGCCGTTCAGCTTCTGCGCCGGCAGATCGCCATGCGCCGGAGCCGCCTCAAAGCCGCTGTACTCGTCTGCTACGCAGTCGGTGCGCTCGGTGAAGGCCTTGCGGTCCTCGGCGCGTCTGCCACTCGCGCAGATTGCCCTTGCCGTCGAACTTCGAGCCCTGGTCGTCGAAGCCATGCGTCATCTCGTGGCCGATCACCACGCCGATGCCGCCGAAGTTCACCGCCGGATCGATGTTGAAATCGAAGAACGGCGGCTGCAGAATGCCGGCCGGGAAGTTGATGTCGTTCATCGACGGGCTGTAGTAGGCGTTCACCGTCGGCGGCGTCATGCCCCACTCCTTCTCGTCCACCGGCTTGCCCAGCTTGGCTCAGGTTGTAGTTGCGCTCGAAGACCGTCGTCGCGCTGCGTATTGCCGATACAGGTCGTCGCGCTTGACCTTGAGCGCTCGAGTAGTCGCGCCACTTCTCCGGATAGCCGATCTTGTTGCGGATCATGGCCAGCTTTTCCTCCGCCGCCTTCTTGGTCTCGTCGCTCATCCAGGGCAGCGTCTGGATGTCGTCGCCAAGCGACTTTTCAAGCGCCGCGACCAGCTTGTCCATGCTGGCCTTGGCTGCTGGCGGAAAGTTCTGCTTCACCCAGTCCTGGCCGACGGCCTCGCCCAGCGCCGCGATCGGTCATCGCGCGTGCACTGCTTCCAGCGCGGCGTGCGGTTCGCTTCTGTCCGGCCAGAGTCTTGCCGAAGAAGGCGAAGTTCTCATCGAAGAAGGCCTTGGGCAAGTCCGTCGCCGAGCCGTGCAGCACATGCCAGCGGAAGTAGCTCTTCCATGCATCCACCGGCTCGCGCGGCGATCAGCTCGTTGAGCGCCTTGAAGAAATCCGGCGTGGCCACGTTCAGCGTGTCGAAATGGCCGATCTCAATGTCCTTGAAGTAACGCGTCCAGTCGAAGCCCGGCGTCAAGCTTCTGAAAGTCGTCAGACGTCATAGATGTGATACCGCTTCTCGGGATCGCGCAGTCCCGTGCGGCTCGTCGACGCTTTGGCCAGCGCCGTCTCGATCTGCCATCACGTCGGCAGCCTCTTTGGCGGCCTGCTCCGGCGTGTCGCCAGCAAGGATGAACATTTTCGTCATGTGCTCGACATATTGCTTGCGGATCTCGGCAAGCGCGGCGATCGGCGAGGTAGTAATCGCGGTCGGGCAGGGAGAGGCCGCCCTGCGCCGATTTCGGCAATCTGCTTGGTCGAGTCCTTCTGATCCTGTCCCACGCCGAACCGGAAGAGCGGCGCCGGGCGCGCCGTCGGCCTCGAGCTCTCCCATGAGGCGCCGCAGGTCGCTCGGTGCTCTTGAGGTCCGCAATGCGCTTCACATGCGCTCAATCGGCTTGAGGCCCTTCTTGTTCGACCAGATCGCGTGTTCATGCAGGCGGCATAGAAGTCGCCGTACTTCTTCTGCAGCGGCGTTCTGGGATCGCTGGCCGCCTTCAAGAGCTCTTTCCAGAGCAGGTAGCGATTGCGCTCTGCCAGCAACGAGAATGACCGCGCCCAGCGCGTCTGGTCAGCCGGAACAGGATTGTCCTTGACCCAGTTGCCGCACGCGTATTGGTAGAAATCCGTGCAGGGATCAGCGGTTTTGTCGATGGCCGCGGCATCGAAGCTCTTCGTGGCTGCTGGCGGCGCAGGAGTCTTGTCGTCAGCAGGTGGAGTTGCGGCGCTGTGCGCGGCTGCCGCGGCTACTGTGAGCACAAGGCAGGGGAGTATGCGGACTCGAATCATTACAATCCTCGTGATAACCGAGGCCAGTGTCTCTGTTCGAACCCGTTCGAGGAGGCCCCGAAATTTTGACGCCGTGAGTTTGCATCAGGCTGTGCCTAGCAGGCTATCACGCTGAGTGCAGAACACGTTTGCCGGCAATTTTGCAATGGGAAATGTCGCTTTAGGCTGTGATGGATTCTGCTAAACTCCCTTCACTGTTCATTCAGGGGTGAGAAAGATGATTTCACTGCATCGGCGGTTAGCCGCGCTTTCGTTGTCGTGCGCGATCACCGCGTTGGTTCCGCATGCATTTGGTCAGCAGTCGGCAACTGCGCCGAAGAGGACGCTGGTTCGCGCCGGCCATCTGCTGGACGTGAAGACAGGCAAAGACCGCCGATGCGCAGACGCATCGTCGTCGTCGGCGACACGATCCAGTCGCATCGCGCCGACGGTCTCGATCCTGTGCAGCCCGGCGACAACGTGTCGACCTTGGAAATCTGACCGTGATGCCGGGCCTGATCGACGTGCATACGCACCTGACCATGAATACCAACTTCGATCCCTATCGCGAGCTGACTCCGACCGACGCCAAAGAAGCCATCAATCGGCGTCGCCAATGCGCGCACCACGCTGCTGGCGGGCATCACCACCGTGCGCAATGTGGGCGCGGGCGGCTACACCGATGTCGACCTGCGCGACGCCATCGACGCGGGCCAGGTGCCGGGGCCGCATATGCTGGTGAGCGGGCCTCCGCTCGGCATCACCGGCGGCCACTGCGATGACAATCTGCTGCCGGTCGAATATCACGTGGTAGGGCGATGGCGTGGCCGACGGAATTGCCGACGTGCAGCACAAGGTGCGCGCAGAACATCAAGTATGGCGCCGACCTGATCAAGATTTGCGCCACCGGCGGCGTGCTCTCGAAGGGCGACGATCCGCAGGCTTCGCAGTACACGCTCGAGGAGATGCAGGCCATTGTTGCCGATGCCCACCGGCTGGGCCGCAAGGTCGCTGCGCACGCGCACGGAGCGCAGGGAATTCTGTGGGCCACCGAGGCCGGCGTCGATTCGATCGAGCACGGCAGCTATATCAACGATGAAGCCATCGCCGCGATGAAGAAGCACGGCACCTACCTGGTGCCGACGCTCTATCTTGAAGACTGGATGCATGAGAAAGGCAACCTGCCGCGCTTCTACCATCAGAAGATGGTCGATGTGAGCGCTGTGGCCAAGGGCAACATCAAGCGCGCCATGCAGGCCGGCGTGAAGATTGCGATGGGCACGGATGCGGCGGTTTATCCGCATGGGCTGAACGCGCATGAGCTCGATGTTTATGTGAACCAGCTCGGCATGGCTCCGCTGGCGGCGCTGCAGACCGCGACGATCAACGCCGCCGACCTGATGGGCTGGACCGCGAAGACTGGGACGCTTGAAGCCGGCAAGTGGGCGGACATCATTGCCGTGGAGAAGAATCCGCTGGACGATATCCGCGTGCTGCAGGATGTGAAGTTCGTGATGAAGGCGGGCGTGGTTTACAAGAGTCCCGCCAAATAGACGCGTTCAGGTCGGCGGGCTAGAAGCGGGGTGTCCTGTTGCTGAATGAGGCTGCTATCTCCCTGTCCCTCTGCGAGCGCATTACGCTTTCAGCGAGCAGGGGAATGCCTTCGTCATCCTGCTGCCGCGATATGACCCACTCTTTCTTCTTGAGCCTGCTTTTGGAAGCTCGGGCGGTGTTCCACGCCTTGAAGACCGCGATGGTGAGCATAGGCACGACGACGATCAGAATGGCGTATTGCGGTGCGCTCATCAGTACCTGGCTCAAGTTGTAGCTTGCGATAGCGTGCATCATTTTGCCCTCTTGAATGGAGAGTAGAAGCGCGCACGCAGGCTAGCAATGCGCCTTTGGTGTAAATGGGCTAACCCTCAATTGGGTGGTCATGTTACTGAAAGGTAATGCGGCCGTGGCGCAGCTGAGGCTTTCAACACGACTGTGCTTCTTTACAGGCCCCCGCACACCCTGACACACTGAAACGTGGACACCCAGACAATCGTCATTCTTGACTTTGGTTCGCAATACACGCAGCTCATTGCGCGGCGCATTCGCGAAATGAATGTCTTCTCGGTCGTGCTGCCATGCACTGCGCCGGTGGCAGAGATCCAGGCTCATCACCCGATTGGCATCGTTCTCTCAGGCGGTCCGTCTTCCGTGTATGACGCCGATGCTCCAGCAGCGGACCCAGCAATCTTGAGCTTGCCCGCGCCGGTGCTCGGTATCTGCTATGGTTTGCACTTTATCGTGCACAGCCTGGGCGGCAAGGTGCTTTCGGCGCCCAAGCGCGAGTACGGCCACGCGGAGGTCACGATCGAAGACCACAGGACCCCGCTCTTTGCGGGACTGCCGCCTTCCCTGCAGGTTTGGATGAGCCACGGAGATGAAGCGCTGGAATTGCCGGCCGGTTTTCACCGTACTGCTGTTACCTCGAACGCGCTGGCGGGTATTGCCAACGAGGACCGCCGCGTCTGGGCTGTCCAGTTCCATCCTGAAGTGCACCATACTCCGCTCGGCCCGCAACTCCTCAAAAACTTCGTCTTCGCAATCTGCGGGGCGAGGGGTGACTGGACGCCCGCTCACTTTATCGAGAACACGGTCGCTTCCATCCGCGAGAAAGTCGGCTCCGGTCAAGTGATCTGCGGGCTGTCGGGCGGGGTGGACTCGTCTGTCGCTGCAGTGCTTGTTCACCGGGCCATTGGCGATCAACTCACCTGCATCTTCGTAAACAACGGCGTGTTGCGCAAGAACGAGTTTGCCAACGTACAAAAGAACCTTCGCGACAAGTTGGGATTGAAGATTGTGGGTGTGGACGCGAGCCAGCAATTTCTTGGCAAGCTCGCCGGAGTAACCGACCCTGAAACGAAGCGCAAGATCATCGGAGCCGAATTCATTGCGGTGTTTGACGATGAGGCCGCGCGGATTGCCCGTGAAACCGGCGGCGTGGATTGGCTGGTGCAGGGAACGCTTTACCCTGACGTAATCGAGTCATCGAGTGTGAAGGGGCCGAGTCAGACCATTAAAAGCCACCACAACGTGGGTGGCCTTCCTGAGTTCATGAAGCTGAAGTTAATCGAGCCTCTACGCGATCTTTTCAAGGACGAGGTGCGGCGCATCGGGCGTGATCTTGGCATGCCAGAAGAGATCCTCGGTCGCCAGCCATTTCCCGGGACCGGGCCTGGCGGTGCGCATCCTGGGAGAAGTTACTCCAGAACGCGTTGCGCTTCTGCAGGAAGCCGATGACATCGTCGTGGGCGAGATCAAAGCCGCCGGACTTTACTCCAAGATCTGGCAGAGCTTCGCCGTTCTTCTGCCGGTGATGAGCGTGGGAGTCATGGGCGATCAGCGTACGTACGCGTACACAGCGGCGGTGCGTGCGGTGCACTCGGAAGACGGCATGACTGCCGACTGGGCACCTCTGCCGCATGAGGTTCTTAAGCGTATCTCCAGCCGGATCGTCAACGAGGTTCGCGGGATCAACCGCGTGGTGTACGACATTACCTCGAAGCCGCCCGGCACGATCGAGTGGGAATGATGAACTGCCATCTAGGAAGCTGCGCCTTCTGCCGAGATCGAGATAGAGCCTAATTTCCGGACGGCTGTGCGCGCAGGGCTGCAATCTGTTTGCTGAGCGAGTCGAGCTTTTCCAGCAACTCGCCGTGGTTCTTGTCGGCGAGTGACGGATCGTGCCCTTCTACGTAGAAACCACCATTCGGCTCCAGTTCGCAGCGTTTAACCTCGTGAATGTGGTCAAAGCCCTGGCGATGAATCACGGCAATCAGCTCTTCGCGGCTCAGAGCTTCGCGTTGCATGATCTTGGCATCAATCTGTCCGTTTCTGATGAGCACCGCTGAACGGCCTTCAAGGATCCGCGTGAGACGCGGGGAGCGGAACAAGCCTCGCACGACAAGCCAGTTGATACCAAGTAGGGCGAAGGCGCCGATCACTCCGCCGGTGACCGAGTTGTCATCGCCAATGATTGCATTCTGCACAGTGTTTGAGAGTGAAAGCAGAACGACAAGGTCGAAGGGATTGAGTTGGGCCAGCTCTCGCTTGCCGAAGATGCGCAGCAGCAAAACGAGAACAAGGTAGACAATCACAGGACGAAGCAGCTTCTCCAGAATCGGAAGCGGCAGATGGAACATATGGTCAAAGATCTGCGAGGTGGCCATGACCCCGAGCATAAGGCGAAGAGCGCTACTTTTCCAGCGTGATTACGAGGTTGACCTCATGTGTCTGCTGGTCAGTCGTGGCACTGATTTTCTCTTTCACGCCGGCGAGCGAACGCCTGAGAACCGGATCCTGTTGCTGCGCACGGAGAATGAAGGAAGAGACGTAACCTTCATCGAAGATGTCGCCGGGCATCATCTGCCAATTGCGCATGAGCATCGTGCGCAGATCATCACTGACGTTGTCGAATTTGACAAAACTCAAGTGATAGACCGGGCCGGTTTCAACATCGATTGTGTAGTTGACGATTCCGTTGGTTTGATCGAAGGAAGGTTGAGGAATTACCCGGCAGTCTAGATAGCCCTTGGCTTTGTAGCGGGCCGCGATCGTGGACCAGAGTGTGTGCAGTCGAACTCCGTCGACAGGAGCTCCCGGGTGGTCCGCCAGCATCTTGTCGGCTTCTGCCTGTGTGACCGGCGATCCGTCGGGCAGATGGACGGAGCCGATTTTGTAGACTCTGCCTTCTTGAATGGTTACGGAGAACGGGACTCTGATTGCGTCGGAGCTCTGAACTGCATTTCCTGCCTGGGCCGCATGGACGCTGACGGCTGCATATCCCTGGTCCTCATAGGCAGTCTCGAAGATTCGTTCGGTACTTTCGCCGGAGCCCGTTGCATCGAACTGCATGCCGGTGGCAGCTTTCGCGAGGGTCTGTGCAGTTTGGGCCATCAGGAGAAGAGGTGCCCTGGAGATGCACGGGACCCACTAAGACAGGAATGGCCGTGATGCTGAAGCCGATCGCGGCAACTTTATTGTGATGCTTGGGGTCACCAACGGGTGTGACAATGACGGGAACCTTGATACCTTGCGCCGCCAGCATTGCTTCAAGCTGTGCGCGCACACCTTCTGTCAGTGCACCGTCGCTCGGAACCTTTCCGTGGAAGAGTGGAACCTTCTCGTGCAGCCTGGATTCCAGGTCCTTGCCGGAGATGAGGGGCAGGTTTTCAAGGCGAATGGGCAGGAGATTGGTGGAAGGCGTCAGTTGAAAGATCAGATCCTGTCCATCGAACTTAAATGAGAGCGTGTCGAAGACTCCGGAGTCCAGCAGCTGCTTGGAGTGATCATTCATCTCGGCGTAGGTCAGGACCATGCCTTTCTGCAGGCCTGCGGCAGCCAGCAACTCCTGATCAGAGTATTCAGGCGCACCTTTGAACTGGATGCTTTTAGGAAGAAATTTCTGGCCCATCGCAGGGAGGGCCGCGAACGCAAGAATCCCACAGACAATTCGTGCCGCCTTGAGGGGTAACATGAGGGCAAGAGTAGCATTCGGAAACCGCGGGTGGAAGAGGCTCCGCTATTACTCAACTAGGAACTAGTTTTACGCTATTTTCCGGGAGCCGGCCGGTAGTCCTTGTATTCCGAGATAAAGAGTGTGCGGCGTGTTGTATAGGTGCCTGCCCCAGAATCTCCGTTGGCCACGACCAGAGTGTTGATGAATGACTTGACCGGGGCCATCAGCGTTTGGGAGCCCACTCTCACTGCGCCGTAGTCTGTCCGCGTATCCAGCTCATGCACGACTTCGCTTGGCTTGAATTCACCTTGCGTGATCATTCGGATGACGAACCCTGACGAGGGATCGATAAAGAAAAGCCCGTGATAAGGCACTGTCGCCTTGAAGTTATGCCAGTCGGTATTTGTCTGGAAGTTTCCAGTGACTCCGCCGCCGCCGGAGCTATCTCCTCCCATCGACTTGGCGGTCAGCGCGGTGTAGAAGGTTGCAACGCCGGTCTGCTTCACGTCAGGAAAGCAGCAGACATTCACGGCCATCTTTGATTTCCTTACTGGCACTTCAAACGAATAGACGGCCGCCTGCTTTCCGTCGATGAGTTGCCACCGCAGCCACTTGATTGTGCCCGCCTCGCGGGCTTCATGAAAGACTGTGCCAAGACTCGCATCCGGTTCCTGCAGGGCGATCATCTTGTTTGCGCCCCACGGTATCTTGTCTTTCTCTGCAGGTGGCTTCTCAGCGCCATGCACGCTCATAACCTGCGCTTCGTTCGAGTTGATGTAGTGGACGAATGACGCCGGATTCGAAAAGCTGGCACCTGTAGACGTATCCTTGGCGCCACCTTGTGTCCCCGAAGCTGGTCCGACCGCCTCAACGTTGTCCTGGAAACGCAAGGTCGTTCTCGTCGCCATCAGACTCGGCAACTGCAGATAGATGCTTGTGACATAAGTCGCGGCTTTGTCGACAATGTCTTGCTGCTCGGCAGTCTCGGGTGGCGGAGTCGAAGGCAAATCGGCGTCGGGTGGAGGAAGAATCGCACTTCGCGCTTCAAGCACGTATATCTGCTCGGTTGAGCGCGGACCTGAGACAAGGCTCACCAGACCGTTCATCCTGGCGCGGCTGAGTTCCTGACTCAACTCGATCTGCTTCAGGACTGTCGCGACGTCGTCATCTGACTTTCGGTCCTGCTGCATGGAGTGGAGCATCTCTTCGAGTTGCGCGACGGTGATTCTTTTCGCGCACCAGGCCCGAGGTGCAACAATCAGCAGCGCGAGCACCCAACTAAGCCGTTTCATGCTAATCACCCAAGAGGATTCGCGCGGCCACCGAGCGGCTGCCGCGCCTCTTCCATTGTCCTACTTGCCCCCAGCTAGCTCATAGTTCTTGTACTCCGAAGTAAAGAGTGTCGTGCGGGTGCTGTACTTGCCCGCAGAGCCTGAGTCGCCGTTGGGAACAACCTCGGTGACTATCACAGTCTTCACAGGGAGTACCAGCTGCTTGCCATTTACGGTCACCGGGGCATAGTCGACGCGCGTGTCGTCCTGGTGAACTACGTCAGAGGGCTTCAGTTCAGCGATCGTGATCATGCGCACTATGACTCCCGTATCGGGATCGACGAAAAGCTCACCATGATACGGCACGCTCGCTTTGTAATCATGCCAGGTGGTGTTGGTCTGAAAGTTTCCTTTCGCTCCACCACCGCCAGCGCCGTTAAGAGATCCGAGAGTAGACGATTGGAAGCTCGCCACGCCTGCCTGCTGCACGTCAGGGAAGCAGCAGACGTTCACGGCCATGTGGGCCTTCTTCTTTGGCACCTCGAATGAATAAACAGCTGCCTGCTTGCCATTCAAGAGCTCCCAGCGAAGCCACTTGATCGTTCCCGCACCCTGTGCCTCGTCAAAGACGCCGCCGAGACTGGGATCGGGCTCCTGCAGTGCGATCATTTTGTTCGCTCCCCACGGAGTTTTGTCCTTCTCCGTCGGAGATTTTTCGGCCCCGTGCTCAGTTGCGACCAGAGTATCAGTTGAATTGATGTAGTGGATGAACTGGTAGGGACTCACGAAGCCCGATCCGACCGAGGCATCGCTGGCACTTCCGTGCATGCCTGAACTGGCAGCGGCGGCTTCTACATTGTCCTGGAAGCGCAATGTGGTCTTGGTGACGGTGAGCGCGGGCAACTGCGCGTATGTCTTGCTCACATAGTCTGCTGCTTTATCCAGCATTGCCTTCTGGGCCGCCGAGTCCGGAGATGCTGCGGTCGGGATATCTGTTGCCGGCGGGGGAAGCGTAGCGCTGCGCGCCTCGAGAACGTAGATTTGCTCGGTTGATTTCTGCCCCGGCACGTCGTCGATCATGCTATTCATCGCGGCCCGTGTCAGCTGCTCGCTTAGTTCCACTTGTTTGAGCGCAGCCGCGACTTCATCGTCGCTCTTACCGGCTTTGTGCATGGTGGCAAGTGTATCTTTCAGCTCTGCCACGGTTATCTTCTTGGCGCACCATGCGGGCGTTGTCGCCGCGAGCGCCAATGCTAGAAACCACCCCAATTGCTTCATCCCTTCCTCCCTTTCAAGAATCGGAGCCGACCGTAATTGCCCGTACCCGATCATCGCGAAATCGAATAAAAAACCGAATGAAGATCACTGCGCTGCGCTCAGATTTGCTGCAGGAATCGTGACCGAACCCATCCGGCCTGAATTTTCGTCCACAACCAAGACACGCAGCGAACCTGCCCCGGGTTTCATGTCGACCGAATGCGAGAATGGCACACCGGTGGGTAAGAGTCGCTCATAGGTTGAGGATTTGAGGTGCAAACCCGAAGTCTGTCCTTCGACCTTCGCATGCAGACCGGCGTCGTCCCGCTGGATAAAAAAGATATCGAGCTGATCCGTCCAGCGGTCGCCCTGCTGCCGCAGCCCCAGATCGGCAGCGGCAATGTTGATTTTCACGTCAGCGCCTGGGTTTTCGGGACTCACATTGGCAGTCACCGCGATCTCACTTATGTCCGTGGGACGCCATACGGCCTGCTGGAATCTCTCTCTGAGACTTGTCATTCTTTTTCGAAGAAGTAGCCGGTGCGATATCTGAGTGTGAGTCCGCGTCTGCCGGTCAGCTTGATGTTGATTGTGGGTATTGCCGTAGGCGGGGTGAGAGAGGAGGAGGCATGGGAAGTTGGGCGGCGCACGGCGAGAATGTCGCTGCAGTTGAGCGGTAAATCGCCCGATCGCCGGATCACTCGGCCGCCTGTCGCAGCGGCGACATCACGCACGGGGCCCTGCACTGGGTGAAGATCCTGGCTCATCTCCGCACTGATGCGGCCTCCGGTCATGTTTCTCGATGGCGAGGAACTCCCTGGAGAGAGGCTTGCTGTGTCGGAGGCGGCCTGTGTCAGCTCCACATTGCGATGCTGCATGTCGGCGGTGATCGCCCCTCCTTCGAGTTGCGAGACGTCGAAGGGGTACACAGCAGCGTGCGCTTCGTTCATTGCTTCCTCAACGCGAAGCGCGAAGGCATGCTCGTCCTTCGGGCTCTTTTCAATGCCGACCGCCTGATCCTGCCAACTTGCCAGCACGTTATC
The DNA here is from genome assembly GCA_963832465.1 of uncultured Acidobacteriaceae bacterium. Lineage (GTDB taxonomy): Bacteria > Acidobacteriota > Terriglobia > Terriglobales > Acidobacteriaceae > Telmatobacter. The sequence continues at coordinate 787,786 of CAWHUJ010000004.1, read as the reverse complement.
ACTCGAAACCCAGACCACCTTCTTGTGCCCCGGAATGGATGCAAGATGCCGCGCCACCTGGGCTAGAACTACGAAAGACGCACGTGCCGGACGTCCCCCATTGTCATCAGCTGCGGGTCTATTGGCGTTGAGCTATCAGGGACATCGGCATGGTTGCCATTGACGGAGTTCAGATCCGCGACATTGTGAACCTCGTCAAATTGTTGCCGGTTGCGCGTTTCCTCCTCCTGGGCCTCCGAGACGGATTGCGCCGACGGCATGAATTTCTGCATGCGTGCAATCAGGACGGCATGGTCTGTGGTGACTTCGGTCAGTACGCGAAATCCCAGCCCATTCATGGAATAAAGTCCCACACGCTCGCCGGGAGCAAGCGACGCTAGGAACTTCAGAATCTGTCCGCGGGTCAGGCTCATGTCATTCCAGGCGATGTGGCTTTCATCGATCACAAGAATCGTCGCCCCAACGTCGCTGATTGAAGAAGTTGCTGGGGCCGCCGCAGAGTTCGACACGCGATTCGAAAACGAAGGTTCCGGAGAGTCCGCCGACGGTGATTCATGCGCATCTGCAGGGGTAGTGGAAACCTCCGGCGCTGCCGAGGCGAGCGCGAACGACCGGATATCTTTCCTCTGGCCGTTGTCATAGATTTCGAGGTCGCTCGCCTGAAGATCGTTTACCGGATGGCCTTTCTTGTCATAGGCCACCAGCCCTACATCAACGAGTCTCGATGTAACTTTGAGCGAGAATGTGTTCGCGTCGTGTGCATCTTGCTCGCCGGAGGGCCGGTCTGGAAGGTTGTTTGCGTCGGCCATGCTGACTTCGGGAATAACCGGTTTTGCCGGAGGGGCTGGCGCCGACGTCGGGGGTGCGGAAGCGGCTTCGGGAGAAGCCACACTCGCCACTAACGGCGTCTCAGATGGCGGAGCAGAAGCTGTAGCCACGGACGAAGGAGAGGGCTCCGTCGAACCTGGCACAGGTGCCGATTCTCCAGACTCGGCACCCGCACTCGGAGCCTGCGGCGTTGCCGCAGCGTCCGTAAGAATGCGCACAGTGGAGCCTAGTCGGTGATAGTCGGCAAACTGGCTCTCGTTGATCATCAGAACCGTAGACTTGCCTGACTGGGCTGTCTGATTTCCCCACGCTGAGGTATCGCCGACCCCGTTCAGCGCCATCGGGCCTGCTGAGGCTTTTCGATCTGTCGCGGAGATCGCTAGACTGCGGATCGGGCAGATAAACTGGCGGTCGCCGATCTTGACTGGCCCATATTGCACCATCGTTTCAGCCAGGAGAAGTGGATCGCCGGTCTTCAATCCTGCCTGGATCGTGAGACGCATCACGGCACCGGTCGCCGGATCGATCGAGATGGTTCCGTGATAGGCCGGGTTTTCCGAGTATGTCTGATAAGTCTGTTCTCGTGGAATGCTCGCGACTTGCTGAACTGTCCGCTGATTGCCGCTGTAGCCAAACTGCGTGCGGCCGATCACAGTTTGCGACCGGTAGCCATAGGTGACCTGGTAGTGAGAAGCATCACGTGGCACTGAATAACTAAAAACTGCGGCAAGGCCGGAGCGCGTTGTTTCCCAGTGGCTGAACGTGAGTGGATTTCGCGCGGTGTCCCCAAGCACAACGGACAATGCAGGCCCGAATTCGCCCCAGCTTCGCAAGCCAACTTCCTCCTGCGTTTGTTGAGCATTTGTGCTCGAGTCGGTGTCCTGCGCTTCCTTGCCATCACGGAAGGTCACCTTGCGGCTCGCTTGTCCCGCAGGTTGCAATCCGAGATCGACCGGCCAGTCCCCTTTGCCCAGCGCATGCGGCGCGTCGTCGAAGCGATTTGTCACACGCGTCACAAAAAAGCTTGGCATGCGGGACCAGGTTTGAACCGCGTATGCCCGCGCTGCGTCCAGCATCTTTTGCTGGGTTGCCGAGTCCGGAGGAGCCGTAGCGGGTAACTCGTCAGCAGGAGGGTCAAGAAATGCCGATTGATCGGAGAGCAGCTGTAGGGCGAGTGCTGTTCGGGGACCCAGTTTCAGCGTTGCTGCGAAGCGATTGAGCCTGTCGTCCGTCAATCGTTCGGCCATCTCGAAGTGGCCGACCTCACGCGCCGCATCGAGGTCAGATCGATGCGCAGCACTGCTCTCCGACAGTTCGCGCTCCAACTGAGCGACTGTCAGCTTCTTCGCGCCCAATGCAGGGAGCGCCGCCACCGCCACAAACCCCAGCAATATTAGCCTGTGCATCTCATTCCACCGGAAGTTTTCGGCTGCTCTGCATCTAGTGACGTATCCATATGGAGAAAAGGCGACAAAAAGCTGCTGAAAAATCGGTTATTCGAGATCATCGATTGCCCGGGAGCCTCTGATTGTGCACAGCAACTCTACACAGTTAAACCAGCCGCAGACAATCTCCATCCTTCGATCTATGTGGTGCCGCTCCAAGTCCCCGTTAACGATAGCTTTACGCCTTTCTGCTACAGTTGGTCTTGCGCTCGCAGCCGGGCTTATTGCGCTGTGGCCTGCCGAAGAGATGGCACGATTCGGACTATTTCGACGAACATCTAAACCCGCCAAAGAGGATGCTTTGTTCGCAGCGCTTGCGCCGTTTCGAGTCGAGCCGAGATTTGTCTCCCGAGTCTGGGGATTCAGAGACTTGCGGCCTTGGTATGACCGCGTTCCGGGCGATCAACCGATCGGTGAGGTTTGGCTGACTGGCGACGATTGTCTGGTGGCGACCGGGTCGAATACAGGTAAGACATTGGGAGCGGTCATCCGCGAGTCACCCGAGACGATGTTGGGCGTAGATTCACCAGCCTGCGACTCTCCCCTCCTGATTAAGGTCATCTTTGCTGGCGAAAAGTTGAGCGTGCAGGTGCATCCCGACGATGTCCTGGCACGAAAATATGGTCAGTCCCAAGGTAAGACTGAGTGCTGGTACGCGCTGGCGGCCGAGCCTCATGCAGAGGTGGCTGTCGGACCGAGGCCAGGAGTCACCTTTGATCAGGTGAGAAGTGGGATTCAGAATGGAACGCTGGAAAACAGCCTTCAGCTGCTTCCAATTGCTTCAGGAGATATGATTCTCGTCGATGCAGGGACGGTGCACGCGATCTGGCCGGGATCAATCTTGCTCGAGATCCAGCAGAACAGCGACATCACCTATCGCATGTATGACTATGGGCGACCTCGGGAACTGCATACCGAAAAATCGATCGAAGCAACACGGCTGGTTGCGCAGGCGGGTAAAGTGCTACCGCAGAAGCTGGGAGATAGAACGGTTCTGGTTGAGTCTGAATACTTCTGTGTCGAACGGATCCCCGTGGAGGTGAGTCGATCGAGCGGCACGCTCCGGGGTCAAGGGGAATCGACGACAGGCCTTTCATATCTGTTTGCTGCCAAGGGATCCGCCCGGCTCGCTGGTCCGGGGTTCGGAGAGTTGGAATTACCTACGCGCAGCATTATGGCTGTGCCGGCTTCGTCGCCGATTTTTGCAATTCAGGATCTCGGCGGGCTTGACCTGATACGTATCTCTCCCCGCTGGCCCAAACGGCCTTCTTAGCCCAGTTCGCTGGGCGCTTTTTGTTCACCACGGTCTTCAACGAGGTCTCATTTCCAAATTCCGGTTTCTGATGGAGAATCAATCTCGCTATGAGCTTCCAATACGAATTGCCTTCTGATCTTCGCGGCGCCGTAGATGCGGCAGTCGCCGACTGGAAATCTAACGACAAGATCGCGCGCTTTTGGAAGAAGGACCCTTCGCTTTGGACAAAGGATGGGGAAGAGAAGTGGATGGGATGGATCGATATCGTGGAGCGTCAGCAGAAGGAGCTTGATGCCTTCAAGAAATTGGCCGACGAAGTAAAAAGTGCAGGCTTTACCTCGGTCCTCCTTCTCGGAATGGGCGGTTCGAGCTTGTGCCCTGAGGTTCTTGCCGTCACGTTCGGTCAGCAGGCCGGGTTTCCTGCGCTTCATATCGTCGATTCGACTGATCCAGCGCAGGTGAAGGCCGCGCGCGACAAGGTTGATCTTGCGAAGGCACTTGTCGTAGTAGCCAGCAAATCCGGTTCGACGCTGGAGCCCAACATTCTCAAGCAGTATTTCTTCGCGGAGATGGAGAAAGCAGTCGGCGCAGGCAAGGCGGGCAGCCACTTTATTGCTATCACCGATCCTGGATCGAAGATGGAGCAGGTAGCAAAGGCTGGCGGCTTCCGCCACATCTTTTACGGCGACCCGGAGATCGGAGGCCGCTACTCTGCGCTGTCGAACTTTGGAGTGATCGCTGCGACGGTTGCGGGGCTAGACACAACGAAGCTGCTTGCCGAAGCCGCAAAGGCTACTGCCGCGGCGAAGACTCCGCTGCCAGAGAATTCTGGCGTTTTGCTGGGCCTGATTTTGGGTACAGCGCATAACGCGAAGCGCGACAAGATCACGATTTTCACTTCATCGGAAATCTATGACCTGGGCGCATGGTTGGAGCAACTAATTGCTGAATCGACCGGTAAGCTGGGCAAGGGCATTACACCTGTGGACCGCGAAGAGATCGGGCCGCCCTCCGTCTATGGCAATGATCGCGTCTTTGCCTATGTGCGTCTGTCGGGCACGTCGGACGCGGGCCTCGATGCGAAGGTTGCGGCTCTTGCTGCGGCAGGTCATCCGGTGGTTCGTTTCGATATTCACGACCCGTATGAGATATTTGGCCAGTTTTTTACCTGGGAGATTGCCACGGCGGTGGCAGGCTCTGTCATGGGAATCAATCCGTTTAACCAGCCAGATGTTGAATCGGCCAAGGTGGAGACGCGGGCGCTGACTTCAGAGTATGAAAAGACCGGCAAGCTGCCTGAGCGCACGCCCTTCGCTTCAGACGCAGGTATCGATCTTTATGCGACAGATGCTTACGCGGCAAAGCTGAAGAGCGACGCAGCGAAGCCAACGCTGGCCGGTTATTTGCGCGCGCATTTCGACCAGGTCCATGCAGACGACTACTTTGCCACGCTCGCATTCATCGCCATGTTCCCGGGACATGAAAAGACCATTCAGAAGTTCCGGCACGAGGCGCGCGATGCCAAGAAGGTGGCAACATGCCTCGGTTTCGGACCGCGCTTTCTCCATTCAACTGGTCAGGACTACAAGGGCGGACCAAATACGGGGGTCTTTCTTCAGATCACTGCAGATCACGCTCAAGACTTGGCGATTCCCGGACAGAAATACAGCTTCGGCATCGTGATCGCGGCTCAGGCAGCCGGTGATCTCGCCGTGCTGGAGTCGCGCGGACGGCGGGCTCTGCGGGTGCATCTTGGCAAGGATGTTGACTCGGGGTTGAAAACACTGGCCGCAGCCGTGGAGGCGGCGCTAGCGTAAGAGGGCGGGCGCAATCAGGTGGTTCGGTAGACGCTGGGCTGCGCCCTTGCCCTTGTGCAACCTCCCCAGGGCTAGGATTGCGGCGGTCCCATCGGCTTGTCGTGCAGGATCATCCACAGAACGCCGAATCTATCGCGCAGCTGGGCGAACCTTGAAGCGAAGAATGTTTCTTGTATCGGCATGAAGATCTCGCCGCCTTCGGAAAGCGCGCTGTAGATGCGTTCGGCTTCAGCGTCGCTATCGACGCTGAGAGAAAGGTAGGAGCTGCGCGTCGGCTGGTATCGGTCAGGGACATCGCTGGCCATGATCGTTGCGCCGCCGATGTTCATGCTCGCATGCAGCACTTTGCCGACCTGTTCCGGCGGAACCGGTGCGGGGCCGGGCATCTGGTCGAAGGTCATGATCATGTTGATCTTTCCGCCGAGGTGTTGCTCATAGAACTTGAAGGCTTCAGCGCAGTTACCGCCGTAGTTCAGATAGGTCTGCAATTTCATGAGCGGATTTTCCTCCGGGAGATCTTAGATGAGGTGAATGGAGACAAGCGTGGCCGGCGCCAAGAGCTCTAGGACGCAAGATTGCACACTACGGCGGGCCCATGCGTCCTTGCAATCAAATTGTGGCGAGACGGCTCGCAGCCTCCACACCACGCTATTCCTCCTCGGGCTACCCTGATAGCATCGGATTTGGACGATGCAAACTAAAAAGCTAAAAATTATCCCCCTCGGCGGACTCGGTGAGTTTGGCATGAACTGCCTTGCGCTCCGCTGGGAAGACGACATTATCGTTATCGATGCCGGGCTAATGTTTCCCGAGTCGGAATTGCTCGGCGTCGATATTGTTGTGCCGGACATTTCTTACCTCATTGAAAACAAGCAGCATGTCCGGGCGATCATCCTGACTCACGGCCATGAGGACCACATCGGCGGCCTGCCGTGGATCCTGAGCGAGATCAAGGTGCCAGTCTATGCGACCGAGTTCACGCTAGCTTACGTCGAGGGCAAGCTCGAAGAGCATGAGTTGCTTGATGAGATCGAACTGATCGAAATCACTCCGCGCGAGAAGTTCACCATCGGCCCGTTCACGGTCGAGCCGATCCGCGTAACGCACTCCCTGGTGGATTGCGTCGCTCTCGCCGTTGATACGCCAGTTGGCGTTGTCATTCACACGGGTGACTTCAAGATCGATTTGTCGCCGCTCGATGACAAGCCGTTTGACCTGCACACCTTCGCTGAGTACGGTAAGCGCGGTGTGCTGGCGCTGCTGCAGGATTCAACCAACGTTGAACGGCCCGGCTACACGCCTTCCGAGTCGGCTGTTCGGCCACGCCTGGACGAGATCTTTTCGCGCACCAAGCGGAAGCTCTTCTTCAGCTGCTTCTCCTCGTCGATATACCGCATCCGCATTGCAATGGAACTGGCACGCCGTCACGGGCGTAAAGTTGCGGTGCTCGGCCGATCGATGATGGAAAGTACAGAGATTGCGCAGGACCTGGGCTATCTCGATCTGCCGCCGGGCCTCGTCATCAATCCCGGGCAGATGCGTGACTATTCGCCCGAGCAACTCATGATCCTGATCAGCGGAACGCAGGGTGAGCCGATGAGCGCGCTCAGCCGCGCGGCGGTGGATAACCACAAGCATGCGAAGATCGATCCAGGTGACACTGTCGTGCTCAGCTCGCGCATTATCCCCGGTAATGAAAAGGGAATCTTCCGCGTGATCGATCACCTCTTCCGGCGAGATGCGAATGTGATCTACGATGACGGCCAACATGGCTTGATCCACGTGAGCGGGCACGGGAGCCAGGAAGAGATGCGTCTCCTGATCAATCTTGTACGGCCCAAGTTCTTTATTCCGGTTCACGGGGATTATCGCTACCTGAGGCGTCACGCTCAGGTAGCGATGGAGACAGGCGCCATCGAGCACGCCATCGTGATCGAGGATGGCGACGTTCTCGAACTGGATAAGGACGACGCGGTCAAGAAGGACAAAGTCACTGCGGGCCGCATTCTCATCGATTCGGGCTCCTCTATCGACGTTGTAGAAGACCTCGTTATTCGCGATCGTCGCATACTCAGCGAGGACGGCATCGTGCTTGCCGTGCTTGCCATTAATAAGCGCACCGGTAAGGTGGAGCGCGAACCGGAAATGGTGATGCGCGGTTTTGGTGGCGCGGATATCACAGAGGAAGCGCGTCAGGTAGTGCTCAGGACACTCGATGGCCTTACGAGCGAAGAGAAGTCCGACTACGGCATGGTGAAAGAAAAGGTGCGCGTGGAGCTGAAGCGCATGATTCAGAAGACCACAGGTCGCAGGCCACTGATTATGCCGGTGATTTTGGAGATTTGAGAGCGCGTTGTTTGCCGGAGGGAAGAAGGATGCGCTGCCTGTCAATTGCGGTGATGCTGGCGTTCGTGGGTGTTCCGGCGGTACGCGCCCAGGAGAGCAAGCCGGCCGCTTGCCCGTCGACCGCGACTCTTGATGATTTGACGAAGGCGCTCGATGACGCGGTGAGTGGGCCCGGAAACAAGGACCGCACATGCCTGCGCGCGATCCTGCTGCCCGATGCACGCCTTTCGCCGGTTCGTAAATTGCAGGGAGGCAGCTTTTCCCCCCGTATCCTCACTGTCGATGACTGGATTGCTGCTGTCGCGAAGCGAGGGAGCGATGCGTTCTACGAGAGGCAAATCAAGGTGAAAACCGAGAGCTACGGTCACTTTGCCCATCTGTGGAGCACCTACGAGATTCGTCCGACACCGGACGGTAAGCCTGAAATGACCGGCATCAACAGCATCCAGGCTGTCTTTGACGGTTCGCAGTGGAAGGTCCTTTCGATTCTCTGGGAGCCTGATACGACCGCAGGGCCTGTACCGCAAAAATATCTGCCATGAGCACACACACGGACTATCTTGTTTCACTTGAAACGATTCGCGAAGCCGCTGCACGCGTCGCCGGCGTCGCCGTTAAGACGCCTCTGGTGCGCGCGCCCTTCGATAACGTCGCCGGCGAGGTTTGGCTCAAAGCCGAGAGCCTGCAGCCAATCGGAGCCTTCAAGATCCGCGGCGCCGCCAACAAGATCTTGCAGCTTACTCCAGAAGAGATTCGCCGCGGCGTGATCACCTACTCCAGCGGAAACCACGCCCAGGGTGTTGCTTATGCCGCCCGCGCTGTTGGAGCTAAGGCGGTGATCGTGATGCCGTCGAATGCGCCGGCAATCAAGCGCGCCGCGACCATGGCACTCGGCGCTGAGGTCGTTGATGTCGGCTTGGCATCGAGTGAGCGCCTAGCCAAGGCTGAAGAACTGGTGCGGGCGCACGGCTACGTTGTTATCCCGCCCTATGACGATGAGCAGATCATCTCTGGGCAGGCGACCTGCGGTCTTGAGATTGTGGAGCAACTGCCCGATGTGGATCTAGTGCTTTCGCCTGTTAGCGGCGGGGGCCTTCTGAGTGGCGTTGCGGCGGCGGTGAGGCAACTCAGACCCAATGCGAAAGTCGTAGGTGTGGAACCGGAACTGGCTGGCGATGCCGCAGAGAGTTTCCGCAGTGGGAACATAGTCGAGTGGTCTGCGGAGGAGACCACTCGGACCATCGCTGACGGGCTCCGCACGCAAAGTGTCGGCGTCCGCAACTTCGCCCATATCCAGGCCTTCGTGGATCGAATTGTCACCGTTACCGAAGCGGAGATTCGTGCGGCGATGCGGGCAATCGTGGCCACAACGCGTCTTGTTCCCGAACCCAGCGGAGCCGTTGCGGCAGCAGCTCTGCTGTTCCATGCCTCGGAATTGCCCTCCTACAAGAAGGCAGTGGCTGTGATTAGTGGCGGCAACGTCGACCCGGCGATGCTGGCTGAGGTGCTTACGGAAACTGCCTCGCCACGTCGTTGAACTATGATCTTTCCCGTGATGAAGTTTCAGATTCGCGCGCTCCAGGTGGTCGCAGCAGTCATGGCGATGTGTCTCGCAATTTGCGCGTATGGCGACAAGAGGCCGGACCAGATCCAGAAGCCAATCGCGGGCCCGCGGGCGACAGCACTGCGCGTGACCTGGCTGTACATTGGTCCCGACAAAAATTCGCAAAGGGTAAGCCGCGTGCAGATTGGCCGCGAGATGGTTGTGGCGGAAAAGAGTAATCAGTGGCTGCGCGTTTACGCCAACACCGACATAGTAGAAGAGCACACAACCGATCAGCCTACTTTCGGGGCTGATGAAGTTCCGCCGCCAATCTCAGGCTGGATTGAGGCACGTGGCATCGTTGTGGAAGGCACTCCAGACGGAGACCTGATTTTGATGGGCGCGGCAGCCAACCAGGAATCACAGGCCAGCGATCCCCGCGGGGCTGCGAATGCCGCTCAAAGCGCGCGCCTGCTCTATCGAAGGCTTGCCGAGATTTACCCGAACTCTTCGCTGGCCCCGGAGGCCGCGTGGCGCGCCGCCGACATACTCTGGCAAGTTCAGAAGAGCGATTTCAGCGCATTGCCGTCTGCCAAGGAGCGCGACCCCTACATGCGCAACCAGATGGATGAGGACCCGCTCAAGAAGGTAATCAAAATGTATCCACGCACGCGGCAGGCCGATCTGGCAGACTTCGATCTGATCGACAACAGACTCTGCGGTGACTGGCAGGGATCCCCAAAATGTCCAGAGAAGGAATCTGAGATCTACGAGAAGTACGCCAACGAACATCCGGAGAGTCCGAGGGCTGCCCGCGCATTGTATGAGGCAACGTATAGACAGGCAGTTCTGAGCGACATGTATGCGGCCGATGGCAATGACAAAAAGCAGCAGGAAGCGCGCGAGCACGCCCATGGTATTGCCACGCAGTTAAAAGATAAGTTCCCGCAGTCCGATTACACGTGGCGGGCTCTCGAATTCGTGTACAAACTGGATCAGGGTGTTCCTGTGTACGGAATCGACCGAGAGTAACAGTTCCTGAAGTCTTTGCTTCAGTTTCGCCGATCTGCGGATGGACTCCGGAGGGGTTTTTGAACGTCTACATTCTGTCTGTTCTATTGGGTATCGTCGAGGGCCTTACTGAATTTTTGCCGGTGAGTTCTACGGCTCACTTGCGCATCGCCGAAGCCTTGATGGGAATTCCTCTCGATGACGCGTACTGGAAGATGTACACAATCGTCATTCAGGCCGGAGCGATTCTCGCGCTTGTCCTTCTCTTTATGCCGCGGATTACCGGCTTTCTGCATTCCTTTCCGGAAGGGGAGAGTGGAGACAAGACCTGGCTAACTCATCCGATCTCGCTGACGCTCGCGGCGTTTGTCTGCACATCGATTCCAGCCCTGTTGCTGAAAAAATGGAGCGACAAGAACCTGAGTAGCCTTACGGTGATAGCGCTCGCACTGCTTATCGGCGGCATCGTGATGTGGGTTGTGGACGCGTGGACGAGCCGGTATGAGGCAGCAATCAATCATATTGAAGAAATGGGCTTGGGGCAGGCGATCTGGATCGGACTCTGCCAGTCCTTGTCGGCGATCTTTCCTGGTGTCTCGCGGTCCATGTCGACGATTGCATCCGGGCAAATGGCTGGCCTAAGCCGCCCTTCGGCTTTGGAGTTCAGCTTTCTGCTTTCGATTCCGACGATGCTGGCGGCCACGGCCTACGACCTTTTCAAGGAATTGCACGGCACTCACGGTGTCGCACCGGCCCACGTCGTTATGAACGGTGAGCGCTGGATTGTTCTCGCAATCGGCTTTGCGGTTTCATTTTTGGTGGCGCTGGGTGTGGTGGAGTGGTTTCTGATGTGGGTGCGAAAACATGGGTTTACAGCGTTCGCGGTTTACCGCATCATCATTGGCACAGCATTGCTGATTTGGGGAGGCCGACTGATCGGTAGCTAACAGCGCGTCCAGATTACGAGAGACGGGGGTGGACTTTAAGGTTCCCCCCGTTTTGTTTTGACCGGAACGCGCCAAGCGCCACGGATAATAGGAACTGCTCTGGGGTTTCCCATCCGTTTGACGGCTGTTGTGAAGCCGAACAGCGGAAGCGTCCCTTACATGAAGCCCATTCCGATTGCGTTATCGCCGACCCGCAGCCGCGCCCTGAACGTATTTCTCGGGATGCTGCTGGCACTGGTCTCCGTCCTCCTTTTTCTCGCTCTGGCAACCTACCGTTCCAGTGATCCTTCGATCAACACTGCGACGGATATGGCCTTGCCGCGCACTGTCCACAACTGGATCGGCCTCTTCGGTGCGTGGCTGAGCGACCTGACATTGCAGGTTTTTGGCCTTGCCGCGTTCCTGGCGCCTTTCTGGATGGGCGGCCTGGCCTGGGATTGGATGCGCTCGCGCTCGGGCGGATCGGTCTGGATGCGCTGGGTAGGCTGTGTGCTGTCCGTCATCTTCGTGCCCACCGTCTTTGGATTGCTGCCTTGGCACTGGCACTGGCTTCACGCCGTTCCGGTGGAGGGCGTGATCGGTCACTTGGTTGCCGGTACGTTGATCGTCTATTTGAATGTGCAAGGTGCCTGGCTCGTAGCAGGGGTGCTGGCTCTCGGAGGAATGTATCTTGCCTCTGCAGTGAGCTTCTGGACCATCAAACAGATGGTTGAGGACCGCTGGATACACCTGATGGCGATGAACGACCGTTGGCGCAACTGGCGCGAGGAGCGCGCTGAGCGCAAGGCGGAGCAGGAGGCAATGCGGGTCCAGCAGGAATCGCCCGGACCGGATCAGCGGCTTTTTTCGGGATCGATTGACGCAGCCGCTCAGGCGACGGATGAGGAGGGGCCAGCGCGAAGACCCTTCAACCTCGCTTCGCTGTTCCGGCGGCGCGAACGGCCAGTCGAGTCTGATCCGGTTGACGAGATTCCGGCATTTCAGCGAGCCACCGCACAACCGGCAGAAGCACGCGTCCCGGTCACACCGATCCGCCGCAATAGCATCTGGGAACAGTCCGCACCCGAGCCTACTCAAGCTGCTGTCAAGCCTGTACCGGCTCCGGTCCCTGCGGCGCCTGTACCTCTGCGTCCTATCGAGATGAGACCGGCACGTGTTGCACCGGAGGCTCCTGCAGCGGCGGCCCAGGCCCCCTTGGCGCAAGCCTCCGAGCCAGCTCCGCAGGAGATCGCGATCCATGAGCGTGCTGACACTGATATGAAAACGGTGACAGTGGCGCCGAAGCATGTGAACGGCTTCAAGCTGCCGGCCAGCACGCTATTGAATGCGGGCACGGGACCACAGGCGGTGCGCGAAGACGAATTACGCGAAGAGGCGAAGGTCCTGGTTGAGAAATGTTCTGAGTTCGATGTCCGCGGGCAGGTCGTTCAAATCAATCCCGGGCCGATGGTGACCACGTACGAGTTCAAGCCCGAAGCGGGTGTGAAGTACAGCCGGGTGACGGGGCTGGCCGAAGACCTCTGTCTGGCGATGCGGGCCGAAAGCATTCTCATCGAGCGCATGGCCGGCAAGAGCACGGTCGGCATCCAGGTGCCGAATCACGAGCGCGAAACGATTCACCTGCGCGACGTGCTGGAATCGGAGACGTTCTCGCGATCGAAGTCGCGGTTGACAATGGCCATGGGCAAGGACATCAATGGCCGCATCGTGACTGCCGATCTTGCCTCCATGCCGCACGTGCTGATTGCGGGTTCAACCGGATCGGGCAAATCCGTCGCAATCAATGCCATGATCATGAGCCTGCTCTTCCGGACTACTCCGGCCCAGGTTCGCCTGATCCTTGTCGATCCGAAGCGCGTGGAACTCGGCATGTACGAGGGCATTCCCCATCTCTTCACGCCGATTATCACTGAGCCTAAGCTCGCCGCCAACGCGCTTCGCAATGCCGTGCGCGAGATGGAGCGTCGTCTCAAACTGCTCGCCAGCCGCAGCGTGCGCAATATTGATCAGTACAACAAACTCTTCGAAGGCACGATGCCGTCACTATTCGATGACGGGGAACCGGAAGAGCCGCTGCCCTATATCGTCATCATTATCGATGAGCTCGCCGATCTGATGATGCTTGACCGCTCCAATGTTGAGGAGTCGATTACTCGTCTTGCGCAGATGGCACGCGCGGTGGGCATTCATCTCGTGCTGGCTACGCAGCGACCGAGCGTTGACGTGATTACTGGTCTGATTAAAGCCAACGTTCCCACGCGCATCAGCTTCAGGCTGGCGACAAAGGTCGATTCGCGAACGATTATTGACACCAACGGCGCCGAAGCATTGTTGGGGCGTGGCGACATGCTCTTTCTGCCTCCGGGCACGAGCCGCCTGATGCGTCTGCACGCGCCGTACGTGAGCGAAAAAGAGACGGCCGCTGTCGTCAACTTTTGGAAGGAACAGGGAGGAGCTGAATACGCCGAAGGTTTCCTCGAATCGCCGAAGGAGGAACGTGCGAATATGGAAGGCTCCAACGGCGACAGCGACGACAGCGATCCCATGTTTGACGATGCCGTGCGTCTTGTCTTCGAGTTCGGCAAGGCCTCGACCTCGCTCTTGCAACGCAGGCTGCGTATTGGCTACGGCCGTGCCGCGCATCTTATCGATCTAATGGAGCGGGATGGACTTGTCGGACCAGCCGATGGTTCGCGTCCTCGTGAGCTTCTCAAGGCTCCCGGATGGTTCCATGAGGCTGCGGTAGTGGAAGAGTAGAAGTGCTCAATATCGATACAAGTCGCGAACTACCCACAGTCCTGCTGATCGACGACGACATGATCAGCAGGGAAGTCATAGCCACGATTCTCACCTTGAATGGCTATACACTGCACACTGCTGAGGACGGTGAAGCATCGCTCGCACTGCTTGACGGAGGCATCTGCGTTCCGCACGTGATTCTGGCTGACGTGCAGATGACCGGCCTCAGTGGCACAGATCTGATCAAAGAACTGCGAGCCCGCTCTAAGGCTGTGATTTTCGCGATCAGCGGCAGTGATCCCCCCTCTGAGTTGAAAGCCTCTGTAGATGGGTTTCTGCTCAAGCCTTTTGGCCCTGAGGCATTACAGAAGTTACTCGACGGACGCACCCGAAAGCCGATACAAACTCACTTGACCCCGGATATACCGGTGATCAGCGCGGAAACGCTATCGCAGTTTCGGCAGATTATGCCGGAATCGACGGTCCGCGAGATGTACAAGGCGGTTCTGGCGGATTTGGAAAAGCGGGTTTCTACCCTCGAAACGGCAATTGCCGCAGGTGATGCACGGGAAGTTCGACGTATTGGGCACACGATCAAGGGCGGTTGCGGAATGGCGGGTGTAATGCAGGCATCGCGCCTTGGCGCCGTCCTCGAGGTTGAAGGTGACGAGTTGGTTAATTCGGGCTCGATTTACATGGAGCTGAAGGGCGCCGCAGAGAGCCTGAAGCGCAAGCTTGAGGCGGAGTTTCCGGCATAGTTACATTAGCTTTCTTTTCTCGTCTGGCCGGGAGTTCTGGCCAGCCTGATTCGTGTAAAGTTGTGGTAACACTGATTCAGATACTGAACAACGGAGGTTAGCCGCTCTAGTGGAAGGATTAACGCGCATCATATTGGCGGACGACCATCCTGTAGTTCGTATCGGCGTACGCAACATGCTCACGGCAGAAGAGGGTTTCGACGTCGTCGGCGAGGCCGAGGACGGCGACGAGGCAATTACTCAGACCCTCGAACTGCAACCGGACATCCTTCTGCTCGACGTGGCCATGCCCCGTCTGCCCGGCCTCGAGGCAATGCGGGCCATCATGAAGGGCTCGCCTTCGGTCAAGATCCTTCTGCTCACGTCAACGATTACGACCCAGCAGATCATTGAAGCACTGCATATCGGTGCCCGCGGAATCGTCCTGAAGGATGCCCTTGCGGGGCACTTAAAGACTGCAATCCGCACGGTATGCTCGGGCGATTACTGGATCGGCGGGAAGCGCGTGGTTAATCTGGTCTCAGCGCTCCATGACCTGATGCAACAGGCCGCGCCTCCGCAGCAGAAGACGTACGGCCTTACTCCACGCGAACTGGAGGTTGTCGGTTGCATCGTGGAAGGTTGCAGCAATCGCGACATCGCCAAGCAGTTTTCGCTGAGTGAAGAGACTGTGAAGCGTCATCTGTCGAATATCTTCGATAAGACCGGCGTTTCAACGCGTCTTGAATTGGCGCTTTTCGCGATCGCCCACCATCTGGTTACGCCACAGCAATAGCTGTTGGCCCCGTTTCATCAAACGATCTAGGAGAGGAATTGCTTCTCCAGGCGATCCAAAAGATCGTCAGTGCCGTCGCAAAGCCCCGTGTGTACTGGCGACGGTTGAATGATTGTGCTGCGCGGGGAAACGAGCCAGTGGAAGCGCTCGCGCTGAGAGAGCTGCGCAATCGGCCCGGCAGTCTGATCACCCTCGCAGATGCGCGTTACAGCCTCCAGGTGATGGTCAACCACCTCCGCATCGATATCAGGCCACAATGCCTTCAGCCGTTCGCGATCGAGGTGGATGCGAACGGCGAGATAACGCTTTTCGAGGCAGAAGAGGACGATCCCGGCGTTCAGGAATTCCTGCCGCTCAACCCGAGGGACAACCCGCAGGATCGCGTAATCAAACGAGGCTTGAGCGGGCATGGATCGCCTCCTGTTCGAAGATAGGTGAGGCCTCAAGCCTTTTGAGAAAGAAATCCAGATACTCGGTGCGCCTTCGCTCCGCGCTCAAGCCGCCAGGAACGGCTTCGAGCCACGCGTCGGGGACATCGGCAAGGATTCCAGTCAGCACCTGTTCAGTGAGCTGTGCGTGTGCCAGAGCTGCGGCTGGTTCGATCTCCGACGCCCAGGGCAGGAGGACGTGCTGCCTGATCTCGGCAAATGGCGCGGCGATCTTCTTGTGCATCGTGGGCCAGTCATGGTGAAAGAAGAGAGCAGCGCCGTGGTCAATGAGATAAAGCTTTCGGTGCCATAGCAGCAGGTTGGCGTTCCTGGCTGTTCGATCAACATTTTGTGTGAAAGCGTCGAACCATACCGTTAGAGAAGCTTCATCCGGCGACGCTACATCGCGTGCCGCGGGGTCGAAGGTAACGGAGCCGGGCAGGTAATCGAGAGCGAGATTGAGCCCCTCGCTCGCTTTCAGAAGCTGCCGAATCTCGTAGTCCGGCTCGTTGCGGGCGAGAGCTGCATCGATTTCAATGAAGATGATCTCGGGCACGCGCAGTCCCAGCGCGCGGCCTATCTCGCCGGCGATCAATTCGGCTATCAAGGCCAGAATCCCTTGCCCTGCACCTCTGAACTTGACGACGTATAGTCCAAGGTCGTCGGCCTCGACGATCGCGGGCAGTGAGCCACCTTCACGCAGGGGAAGAACGTAGCGCGTCGCATTGGCTGTCCGCAACATTGAAGACTCAGTGTAACCGTCCCCTCGTTAGGGCGTTCAACCAATTCGGGGTAAGTGGAACGCTTCTCTCAAATGTCCGGGATGGCGCTATCACGTATCTCGGCTCGAAGGTTAGTTAGGATAGGATCATGCGACTTGAGGGGAAACTCGTCTTCGTTACTGGCGCCAGCGCCGGCATTGGTGCAGCTACCGCTCTGGCCTTCGCTGCAGAAGGCACTCGGCTGCTGCTTGCAGCGCGGCGCGCGAGCAAACTCGCTGAAGTGGCTTCGCGTGCGTTGGAGAGCGGCGCCAAAGCTGTTCACTCGATCGATCTTGATGTGCGTGACCGCCGCGCCGTGCAACAGGCGATTGACGATCTCCCGCAGGAGTGGGCCGAGATCGACATACTGGTGAACAATGCAGGCCTGAGCCGGGGTCTGGATAAGCTCTACAAGGGAGACATCCAGGACTGGGAAGAGATGATCGACACCAATGTTAAGGGCCTGCTCTACGTGACCAGGGCGGTTGTGCCCGGCATGGTTGTGCGCGGACGGGGACACGTGATCAACCTTGGATTCGACCGCGGGCGAGATCACCTATCCCAATGGGGCCGTTTACTGTGGACGAAAGCGGCCGAGCGAGCTATCAATGATGGCCTTCGGCAGGACGTACTGGGTACGCCGATTCGTGTGACCAGCGTCGATCCGGGAATGGTCAGACCGACTTTAGCCTGGTTCGCTTCCGCGGAGACGCAGAGCGCGCAGCGAACGTCTACAAGGGCGTAAAGCCTCTTATTGCGGAAGACGTGGCCGAGACGATTGTCTGGGCAGTAAGTCGACCCGCACACGTGAATATTGCGCGGGTGGTCATGACTCCCGTCGAGCAAGCAAATTCGCTACTCTTTCAATCGCGAGGGCTAGCTGGGCCGGACGATGTAACCGGCGACTAGCCCATCGCGGCGATCTGGTCTTCAATCTGTGCCAGTGCGGCTTCAAGCGCCAGCCCGGCGGGCAGGGCTTGAAGTACGCTGCGACAAGATGTTCTCTCGCTGCAGGTTAAGGGCCTGTTTCGGTGAGCGTTCTGCGCAGCTCGTCGCTCTGCGAGCTAAACTGCGCGCTCCTCCGTTCCAACCGCCGCACTTTAAATCCGACCTCCGCCTGCTGAGAGGCATTCGCCATCTGTTCCTCCACTGTTTACTTTCCTTATCCCCGGGCCCTATCTTCATTCTACGGGCCATTTTTCGAGAATGTCCGCCGAAGGTCCCAGGATAAACGGAGGATGAGGATGCGAGTCTGGCAGGTTTCTTCGTTTGGCGTTGATTCCTTGGAGTTTGTTGAGAGGCCGGACCTTGAACCAGGTCCCGGCGAAGTATTGGTCAGGGTGCGCGCGATTTCTCTGAATTATCGCGATTTGTTGATGGTGAACGGACGCTATAACCCCAAGATGCAGCTTCCACGCATCCCCTGCTCGGATGGGGCGGGTGAAGTCATGGCCACGGCGCGGGTGTTTCCGACTGGAAGCTGGCAGACCGCGTCGCGGGAATCTTTATGCAGAACTGGCTCGATGGACTTCCGAACCGCGGCCAAATCAAAGGCGCTCTCGGCGGAGACATCGATGGCATGTTGGCCGAGCACGTTGTGCTGAAAACACTGGCCTGGTTGCGATTCCACCCCACATGAGCTTTGAAGAGGCTGCAACCCTCCCTTGTGCGGCTCTCACCGCGTGGAACGCTCTCGCATCGGCGAGTTTGAAGCCCGGCGCAACCGTCCTGATTCAGGGAACGGGCGGAGTCTCAATTTTTGCCCTGCAGTTTGCCCGCATGCATGGGAGCACGAGTTCTCGGCATCTCCTCAAGCGATGAAAAGCTGGAGCGCGCTCGCGCTTTGGGACTCGACGGGGGTCTGAACTATCGCAAGACTCCAGAGTGGGATCGTTGGGTAGTAGAACAAACCGGCGGCGATGGGGCTGACCTCGTGGTGGAAGTGGGAGGCGTAGGCACGCTTCCGCTCTCGCTACGGGCGGCGCGCATGCGCGGAGTGATTGCGCAAATAGGGATACTCGCGGGACGCGCTGAGGACCTTCCACTGCCTTTGATCTTCCATAAGCAACTTCGTATTCATGGGATATATGTCGGGTCGCGCCACAACTTTGAAGAGATGAACAAAGCGATAACCCTTGCAACGATGCGGCCGATCTTCGAGTCGTTTCCCTGGGCGAACGCGCGCGATGTTTTACATCGGATGGAATCGGGAAGCCACTTCGGAAAGCTAGTCCTTACCGTTGAGTGAAATTCGCCCGCGAGAGATGGCATTTGTCGGATAGTTACTGGATGAAATACATCGTGGATGAACTGGACATGGCGACTGAGCCCTTCGGCACGAACGGAAGCGTAACAGGAAATATGTAGCTGACCGTAACCTGTACGCGGCTTCCCGGATTTTGATTGCCGTCAGGGAATGTCGTCGCAGGGGTGAGCGTGCCACCTCCGAGGTTCGGGAGGCTCACCTGGCTTGCATAGGTGTTGATGCTCGCTGCTGAGGCGGTGCATGAGGTCTTCGCCGCCGTCGTGCAGGTGGATCCTCGAACGATTGCGTACCTTGTTGTTTCGCGTGCCGTTTCTGAGATCATGCAGTAGCTGTAGAACATCAGGCAAAGTTCAATCATCACAAAGACAAAGGCCAGGATGACGGGCAGCGTAATTGCAGCCTCAATGACGGCCTGACCATCTTCGCGGATCGCGCGGGTAGTGCCGAACTGCATGGGTCCTTGCAGACGGAAATTTATCAGGTTTCCCCAGACGATCACTCTCTACTCCTGTACTTCCATGACTGAGAGGCCCTGAAGATTCCATGCTCCTGACATGCCGGGAATCTTGACCGGGGGGACGATCGTCGCCGAGGTCGACACCTGGACGAACTCCAGATAATGGTTGGCCGCATTCGCCGGGCACGCTGCAGCGGCAGCAGTCGACGATGAGTAGTGAGTGCCGCTCAGCGAAGACGAGCATGCGTAATAGATTGTCGGCGTCACCGTCAGGTTGGAGCCCAGGTCCGACGCTTCGGCGCGCGCCGCCTTCTGAATCCCTGCAGTATCGTTGGCGAGGGTTGAGCTGATCATTCCGTACTGGGCGCCCGCATTGGCGGCGTTCGAGACCTCGATCGAATCGTAGACCATGAAGGAGACCTCAGATACGCCGAGCATCAAAGGCGCCGCCAGCACTGAAAACGCCACTGCCAACTCGACGAGAGCGTTTCCGCTGTCATCCCTCAGCCTACGGCGCATTGTGACAATCGTGCAGTGGATGTGACGCAAGCAATTCTGGATCATGATCGTCCGGTCCTATTCCGCCAGTTTGGCTGTCGAGATATTCAACGTGCCCAGATTTGTGGTTGCATAACTGTTCAGCACCGCGCCGCCCGCCATGGTGAGCGACTGAGCAACGACGTCCATGTTCAATGTGGTGCTGGTGCCGTTGGCGATATTCACCGCAGCATTCGGCGCGTAGATTATGCCCTGGAAGTTTGAGTTGTTACCGCCCTGTATGCTGACGCTCGTGCCCGCGACATTGAAGAGGGTCGAAGGTGTACCGTCAGAGCCAGTTGGCGCAGTGAGCTGTGCGGTGACGCCGTTTGCGAAATTGATGTTGCCGCCCACATAGAAGTTCACTCCGCTACCGGTCACGGGTGCACCGCCACCGGTGGTGAAGTTGCCTTGGATGTAATAGGTGTAACCAGGCGAGAAATTCACCGAAGCGGATTGGCTCGTGTCGAGGCTCGTGTAGCACACGGTGTTGTTGACGACTTTGTCTGTGGACAGAGGAAGTGTGTACTTACCCGTGTAGCTATTGGCTGCGGTCCATCCCTGGATGGGATTACTGCCGCACGTCAGGCCGCTGGGCAGCGTGGGCACAGGCAGCGTGGGCTTGCATTGGGTTGAAATACCCTGCACGATCTTCGTCGATGACGAGATCGCACCACTGTTGTTGATATTGCCCGAATTGTTCCAGGAGCTGGAGATCGTGCCGAGAGACAGCGCATTGACCAGAGCGCTGCCGGTAACTCCTACCGCGTTGCTGCCGCTCGAGTCGTCCGTGATTCCGCACGCGGTGGCCTGGATCTGCGCATTGTTGCTCATGTTCAAATCCATGCCCGTCTGCCCCTCAAGGCAGATACAAGTGGGACTGGACATTCCACCCCCCGCCACAGCTCTTGCAGCAACCGACATCTGTTTCCCTGGACTAATCAGGCCCAGAAAGAACGTCGGAATCGGTTTGGAGACAATGACCTCCAGATACGAACTCGAATTCGCATAATTGCCAGTTGAAGGGCTGGCGTTGAGCTTGACTGTAGCCGGATTGGTGCTGGCGTTCGGATCGAAGCCGTTTGCAGCCGCCATTGCGTTGGCGACGGCCTGTTCATTTCCCGTGTTCGACGAACTCATCTCTTCTGCTGCAGCAACCACCGCAGCGTCGGCCGCCGACTGGGCCATTCGCTTCTCGTGGAAGAGGTAACCTACATCGACGGCAAGCGCAGCAAACCCCACTAGAAACAGCGCAACGACCGCGACAAGCAGCATGGTGGACTGGCCTGACTCATCACCGGCGAGTTGGCACAGATTTGAGACCCCTACTCCCTGGCAACCCGATGATCCAAAGGTCTTAGCCCGAGTGGCCCTACGGTAACCAGTAATGTCCCTTTGGTGCATGATTGGAGGTTACTAATGGTATTTTCTTAGCGTCAACGTGCCTTTTGTGTTATCTGTCGCAAATTGTGATTGTCACGAGTGAAGTAGCCTACTTTAACCTTCAAATTGTGGAGTAGCGTTAAGATTAAGTCCCTCACGCGGGAATGCGCGCTCGCTAGATTTTCTTTGTTCTGGTAAATTGCCCTCAATCGCACAAATATCGAAGAATGAGCTGATTACCCGTTTTAGGGGTGCGAGCGTCAAGATGCGCTTACTGCTGTTTGCGGCGTTTGGGCTTGTTCTTTCAGCGGTTACGGGATGCGGAGTCAATCCCGTCACTGCTAATTCTTCAGCAGCTGCTTTTGCTATCTCACCAGCGACATCACAGATAGACACGAATTGCACTGGCTGCAATTCGACCGGCGCGTCCGGAAGTGCGTTCCTGCAGTTTTCCGCTACGGTGGCCGGCAACCCTACAGCGGCAATCACTTGGTCTGTTGCTGGCGGCGATCCCAGCTCGGGTCCGGGAGCTATCAACGCAAAGGGCCAATACACACCTCCCAGCTATTTGACCGCCGAGAGGGTTGAGGTGCAGGTCACTGCGACCCTGAAGTCCGATCCAGTCCTCCATGCGACGCACACATTGGTTGTGACGCCGGGCTTTCTCCAGCCGCTCACGCCTGAAAACGTCGCTCTTGGCCCAAATGGCAGCGTCAGTATTACCGGCATATTGGCAGAGGCGGGGGGAGGAGCTTCGATTCATTTTGCCCTGTCCGATTCGGCCATAGGGTCCAACGGCGGAGAAGGCTCTTTAAGCGCGCCAGTTTGTCAGCACAGTGAGCACGCGTTTACCGCGTGCACGGTTACCTATAACGCTCCTTCGAATGTGCAATCGACGGCCATTACCTACATTGTGGCGAGCACAAGTGGGCTGCAGGCGAAGACGCAGGCTGCCGTACTGCTGAATGCGGCCGGTATTGCAAGCAACCCAGGCGGGCATCAGGGCCAGACGACCGCGCTGGCGTTGCTTGGCGCCTCAGGCGGTAATAACAATGACTTCGATGCGCAAGGCAATACCATTGTGGACTGCTGCAGCGGGACGTTGGGATCGCTTCTTCAAGATGCTAGTGGCAAGCAATACCTGCTTAGCAACAACCACGTGATCGCGCGGAGCGATCACGCGAGCGTCGGCGACGCCGTTGTGCAGCCGGGGCTGATCGATAACAACTGCACGCCCTACGCCGACGGCGGAAGGACAATACCCGTCGGCGCTCTGACGACCTGGCTTCCTCTGAACTCAAATGCCACCAACGCTGATGCAGCAGTCGCCGAAGTGGCGTCGCACACCGTCGATCCCGCGGGACGCATTCTGGAACTGGGCGGCCGCGAGCAGGACGGCACGTTGAGCGCAGCTCCTCCGGGAATCTCATCAAGCGGCGGCGAGGGAGAGGTGGCCGATCTGGAGATGCGCCTTGCGAAGAGTGGCAGAACCACCGGCCTGACCTGCGGCGGTGTTTCTGCCCTCAGCGTGGATGTCTCGGTAGACTACTTCAGAGATTGTGCAGAAACGCGGCCGTACCTGACGAAGACCTATACCGATCAGATTGGCGTTAGCGGTGATCGATTTACGGATGCTGGAGACTCCGGCGCACTTGTTGTCGATGCTGAAAATGCCGAACCGGTGGGCCTTTATTTTGCCGGCGGGACGGATGCTTCGGGTGTCGCACAGGGGGTTGCTACCCCAGCCGGCGACGTGCTGAGGGAACTCAGCTCTCGGATGGGCAACCCTGGCCTCACTTTTGTTGGCGGCGCCGATCATCCCGTCAGTTGTCTCAGTTACGGTGACAGCACCATCGCCACAGCGCAGAAGGCGCCACTGGCTGCCGGGGAGATTACTCGGGTTCAACACGCTTTAAACGCTGCGCGTTCACTGATAAATCCAGCCGAGGGAGTCCTTGGAGTTGCGATGGGCAAGAGCAGCGATCATTCGGGAGAAGCTGCTGTGATCATCTATGTTGCCGAGAATTCGCAGGCGACGGCGCCGCAGTCGGTTTTGGGTGTCCGCACAATCGTCATCCCCACCGATGCCCGCTCGGTTGCGAATGGCGTTGCTCCACTGGCGATTCCACTCGGCAGTGCACCCGCCCTTTCGGGTGCTGCGCTAACGAAGGCACTTGCGGTGAAGCGGCAAATGGCGCATACGCTCATGCGACAAAGCCGGGCATTCTTTGGTGTTGGAGTTGGGCAGAGTCTCGATGATCCTCATGAGGCAGCGCTCGTGATCTACGTCGACCGCAAGAATCTTCCGGTGGAAATGCCACAGACGATCAGTGGCATTCGAACGCGCTATGTCGTCATGGATCGCTTCCATGTAACCCGGTCCTACGCATCGCCTCTCCAGGCCCGAAGGCACTGCCTGCCTCATGAAGCAGAGAGCGGAAGCGACACCAGTGATCCGATTCAACCTTTGTCTTTGAAGCTCGATTGATCTGTTCGACGTGCCAAGTCGACGCTAAGCTATCTCTGAGCCGTACATGCGACAAACTTTCTTGTGCCTTGTCTGCCTTGCTATTGCCGCGACTGTAGCGTGTTGCGAAACGCCGCCGTCGGAGAATCCCGATCGCGTGATCGTTGGTTATGTCTTTCCGCAGAACGGGACTTTGCCGGGCCCGGTCGATGCGCACGGCATGACCCGAATCAACTACGCCTTCGCGGTGGTCAGGAACGGTCGTGTCGTACTTCCTGAAGATGAAGACCGTTTGAACCTGACCCAGTTGACGGCATTGCGGAAGCAGAATCCCTCCTTAACGGTATTGATGTCTGTGGGAGGGTGGCTCGGATCGGGTGGCTTCTCCGACGCCGCTCTCGACACGAAGAGCCGTGCGGCTTTCGTCGACAGTGCGATTGCGCTTGTCGAACAATATGATCTCGATGGTGTCGACATCGACTGGGAATATCCAGGCACTCCCGGTGCTGGCAACCGTTTTCGCAAAGAAGACAAACACAACTTCACGTTGCTGCTGAACGATCTGCATGAAGGGTTGACGATGCAATCAAAGCGGGCGCATCGTCCGCTTTATCTCACGATTGCTGCCGGCGCATCTCAGGAATTCCTCGACCACACCGAAATGGGACAGGCGTCGCATTATCTGGACACAGTGAACCTGATGACGTACGACTACTACGAAGCGGGTTCCGACAAGATTACCGGCAACCATGCGCCCCTCTTCACCAATTCCGCAGACCCCAAGCAGGAATCCGCTGACGGATCGGTTCGTGCATTTGAGGCGGCCGGAGTGCCGGCAGAAAAGATCGTTCTCGGAGTGCCATTTTACGGACGCATGTGGGGACAGGTCGCTGACATCAATCATGGCCTTTTCCAACCCGGGACAGCAATCCCCAATAGTTATGCGCCCTACGGCGCCATCGCAACTTCCATGCTGAATAACGGGTATGAGCGCTTCTGGGATGCAGCCTCGAAGGTTCCCAGCCTCTACAACAAGGACAAGCGAATCTTTGTTTCGTATGAGGATCCCGAGTCGCTCGCCTTGAAGTGTGAGTATGTGCAAACTCACAAGCTCGGCGGGATCATGTTCTGGAGCTACTTCAACGACTCTCAAGGTGAACTGCTCGGCGTCATCGATCGCGCGCTGCGAAGTCCGCCTCGAGGTAAGGCGGGAGATTCCAGATAGCTACTCGCCAGGAAAGCGGACGCCAAGTGTCGTACGAGCCTCTTCCAGCATTTGCGCCATCGCCAGCGAAATCGAGTGCGTTATCTCAGGGCTCTCGCGTAGGCCCGAGCGAATCAGATCGCAGAAGTGAGCTGTCTCGTAGTTGAATCCGCCATGCGCGAACGGTTCCTCAAGCTCAATGCAGCGTCCGTCCACGTAATGGATTGTTGCCCGCGCCGGATTCCACCAGTTTGCATGAATCAATGCGTATCCTCGAGGACCGCAGAGCAGAGCGTCACCACGGCTCAGCAGATCGAGGCCGGTATGTAACTGAGCCATGCCACGCTCATGCTCGGACTGGAAAAGCGCTAGGTTGTCGACGCCCGACGTAGCAATGCGGCCCATGGTTTGCATGCGCTTCAATGGGCCGAGCCAATCCAGTGCAAGAAAGGCCTCATAGGGCCCGATGCCCATGATGCCTCCTCCGCCCAGTTCGGCGAAATGCAGTGCATAGTCTGGCGCGAGCGTGGCGTCGGCATTGCCTGCGCGGACAAATCCGACCGGCCCGATGGGGTCCAATAGCAGATGCTCCCGCAGCCTTCGATAGAGTGGGAAGAAGGGCGGCTTCATCGCCTCCATGAACAGGCGATCATGCTTTCGGGCTGCTTTCAGAACCTCTCTGAGTCCGCGTACATTCAGCGCCGCGGGCTTCTCGCACATTACATGCTTCCCGGAGGCCAAGGCCTTCATGCATATCTCAGTGTGCGTGTCAGGATGTGTTGCTACATAGATTGCATCGAGGTTTGCCGAAGCCAGTTCAATCAGCGAGTCACACACATCGACAGCGCCGAACCGCCGGCATAGTCTTCGGCGCGATCGCGGCGTCGACCCCACACCGCAGACAGTTTTGCGTCTTGCACGCCGCCAGCCCCTGGGCAAACCGGCCGCCGCACGTCCCGGACCGGCGACGCCCCAGCGAATCACCTTGTGAGGTGCTGTCCATGGGCGTCAGCGTAGCAAGTCTTCGAGCGCGGTGCTGAGGTCGGTTTTTTCGTCGCGATACTTCACGATGACGGGAGCATAAAGCGCTCAGCCCCCACTCCTGCACCCTTGCCCTTGCTCACGGCGCGCGAGCCGGGCACGACGACCGCATTCTCGGGAATGATGAGCGGCATCTCGCCTGTGGCGCGCAGGATTGTGCCGTTGACCAGATCGAAGACCGGCGTGCCGCGGGTGAGGATGGTTCCTGCCGCCAGCACCGCGCCCTTGCGCACGATGGTGCCCTCATAGACGCCGCAGTTTCCGCCCACCAGCACATCGTCTTCGATGATGACCGGGCTCGCGTTTACCGGCTCCAGAACGCCGCCGATCTGCGCCGCCGCGCTCAGGTGCACGCGCTTGCCGATCTGCGCGCAGGAGCCGACCAGCGCGTGCGAGTCCACCATCGTGCCTTCGTCCACCCAGGCGCCGGCGTTGATATACATGGGCGGCATGCACACCACGCTGCGCGCTACGTAGGCGCCGGAGCGCACCGAGGATCCGCCGGGTACGACGCGCACGCCTTCGCCGGCGGTAAACTGCCGCACCGGGTAGGTGTGCTTGTCGACAAATGAGAGGCCCGGCGCGGGAAATTCATGCAGCGCTCCAAGTCGAAAGCCGAGCAGGATGCCTTGCTTCACCCATGCATTTACGCGCCAACCTGTGGGTGTTTCCGGGGCCGGAGAAGCAGCCCGTGCCTCACCATTTTCCAAAGCCGCGCGCAGAGCAAGGAACGTCTCCAACGCGGCGGCATCTCCTGCGCCAGCTGCAAAATGCCGCTCAATCTCTTGCTGAAGATTTCTGATAGTCATTCAATCAAGAGTTTAGCAACCCGATTGAACCCTTGGGCGGGTAGAAAAGCAAAGAGCCCTTCCACTGAAGTGGAGAGGGCTCTTTGAAAACGGAGCGCGGCATCAGGCGGCGGGACTTGCCGCCACGCTATTTGTGGCTGCGTGCTCCTGAACGGAGACGGGGCGCAACTTGAAGGAATTCTTGCCCGATGGAATCAGTGCGAGCGGAACAGGAGCTCTGCCCGGCGTTGCATGAAAGTGTTTGGCTTCGAGCCAGGCCCCCAAACGCGGGTCATAAATCTCTGGCTGTCCCTGCCAGAAATCAGGAGCCAGCTTGCACTGAATCTGGAGATGATCGAGCTGCAGCTCGATTGAAACTACCCCTTTGGGAAAATAGCGCTGAGCATTGCTTGTGCCCACATTCAGTCCGGTGATCCCGCGACCCTTGCTCTGCGTCATAACAACCATGGTTCGCCTGCTTTTCCTGTCAGATGAAGACTGTGTTAAAAGTGGACTGAGAGTAGCCGTCCGATTGCAATTGGGAGCAATCACTCAGCCATTAACCACATACTCTTACACTGATTTGTGATGCGGCAATGCCACTTTCGGTTGCAGACAAATGGCCCTGCGTCAAAGGTTTCACAGTAAACCGATAAAGCTGGAAGCGGGCCTCGGGGGCGTTCCGGGATATCTACGGTGCTGGTGCTGTCTCGGACGACTGCATCGCGCAATCAACTTGCATGAACCATTGCGCGTGAAGAGAGCCGGGGTGCAAATCCAGGCAAACCGAATCGCCAATCTGAGTGCGGTCATAGAAATTGCTGGTGACATTCAGTCGGTTCGTCGTTGGGATCGGGCCCCAGGGCGCTAGATAGAGCGCGTACGAGGTTGAACGCCCGTGAAAGACGCGCTTCTGCAGCACCGTTGCTCGAAAGGGTGCCGGAGGCCTCGTATCTAGAAACGAGTCGGCTGAGACGGCCACGCCATAGCTATAGATCCCCGCGAAGATCAGAAGGCTGATCACGCGATTTATGAGCGGGGTATTATCCTGCCTTGAAATCCAGAGTGGCGCCAGATACAACGCAGCGAGGAGCAGCATCTCCGGCAGCAAAGACTGCATGGAAACGAGATGGATGTTGCGGTCCGCAAACAGAAAGCCAAGGCTTGCTGCCATGAGTACGAATGCGAGGTCGGCGCGCGGGTCCGCTTTGCGCTTGAAGATCGTGTAGAGAAGAGGGCTGCGCTGGATCATGAGGAAAACGATTGCAGGAGCGGCGGCCAAAAGCAGTCCTGCAGGCAACTGCAGAAGAGGCTCGCCGAAGCTCACTGCCAGCGCCAGTGCGACGGCAACGACAATCGCGAAGATACCAATTGACTTTGCGTTTGCGAGCTTTCCCAAACGCTCTTCTGGAGTGGCTCCCAAATCCCGCTGCTCTTTGATTTCATCAAGCAGAGATGCACGGTCGCGATCGTCGAGGTCGGGCAGCTTCCTCATCCATTCGCTGAATTCACCGTCCGTCTCAAAGTCGTTGGATACGGTGATGGCGCGGTCGCCGTTCTTGAGCTGAAGTCGCTTTACGGAGCCGTAGCGCGTAGATATCGTGCGATAGCCCTCAATGTCTTGAAGCTCGGCGGTGCGATCGCCGAACGCCGTCCGGACGTCTATGCGGGTTCCATCGATTGCGAGTTTTGAGCGGAAGGCCCAGGCAAGCGCATAAACTCCGCCGCCAAGGAAAAACAGAGATGAGATCGCGCTCACGATACTGTTGGAGCCGAAGCCTGAGATCGCGGTTAGAAAGAAGCCCCCGGCTATAAGCGGGACCCCGAGCAGCAAGTAGATGGCCTTCTTCCAGGGCTTGATGCTGTATTCGCACCGCCTCAATATGGAATATGACTCGGGATACATCGTGCGTCCCCTCTAGTCGTCTTTCTACCATGGCTTGAAATGGCCAGCCACGCGGAATCTCAGAGGTCGCGGTTACGGACGAGTGGTTGCCGGTAAGGCTGGCGAGGCTCGACCTGCCAAAACGGAGAACACCAGAAACAGATCAAGCTGTCCCCTCGCATACACTGGTGAGGTTCCATTTAAGCAGTCGTAACAGTTGGCAGAAATCAAGCCAGGTTGAAGACGATGCTGATTCGCACTCTCATGTGTTCTTTCTCCGTCTGTGTCTTCGCTGCTTCGGTTATTACCGCGGTGGCCCAACCGGATTTGAATCAGGAAGCGGCCCGCCTCAACAATCGCGGGGTGGCGCAGATGGGGCAACAACTCACCGCGCGCGCGGAGGGCAGCTTTGCCGATGCGCTCAAGGCCAATCCAAAGATGGCACAGGCCGTCATCAATCGGGGCATCGCCCTTATGACGCTTCAGAAACTCGACGAAGCAAAGAGGGCTTTTCAGCGTGCACTGGTACTCGATCCGCATAATCCGCAGGCTTGGTACAACCTAGGGTTGGCTCAACATGTCGAGAACGACATGGAAGCCGCGCTGGCCAGCTTTCAGCAGGCAGTGAAGTTCGATCCGCACGATGCGGATTCCTGGTACTTTCTTGGGGTCTGCTACGGCGAGTTGAAGCAGTTCGATAAAGAAATCGAAATTTTGCAGCATGCCCTCTCGATTAATCCGCTTCACGCATCGTCTGAATTCGCAATTGCGCGCGCGCTTCAGCGTACCAGCCATGCCGCGGAGGCGAGAGAACATTTCAAGCGATTCCAGCACCTAACGAGCGCAAAAATCTCTTCTGCGATCGGCCTTGCGTATGGTGAGCAAGGTCGATACTCAATCGCCACTACAGTGCGGGAGCCTCAGACAAACGATCATTCCATGATCCCGATCAAGCTTGTGCCGCAGCCGATGATCGATGAGGAAACTAACAACGCCGAAACCGGGGGCGCATGCATGCTCGACGTCACCGGGTCGGGTCAAATGGATCTGGTTCTGATGCAGTCAGGTCCGCAGGCGATTCGCGTTCTGCATCGCAGTGCCGATGGGAAATTCGAAGATGTCGACGTGGCCGCGGCCGGGCTTAAAGCGCAGGGGACCGCGATTGCGTGCGCCGTTGGAGATTACGATGGCGACAATTTGAATGACCTCGCGGTCGCCTTCGACGACAGGCTGTTGCTTTTTCGCAACCTCGGTCGCGGCAAATTTCAGGATGTAACTCGCGAAGCTGCTCTCACGCTGCGTAACCATCCTTCGGGCATCACCTTCATCGATTTCGACCACGATGGCGATCTTGACTTCTTTGTTGACGGGGGCGCCGCTCAAAGCGGGTGATGCGCCCAATGTGCTTTGGCGTAACAACGGAGACAAGACCTTCACCGAGTGGACTGAGCAAACCGGACTCGGCGGTTCGGGTACAACCTCTGCTGCGATACTTACTGACTTCAATAACGACCGCGCCGTTGACATTGCTGTTACGGGCGATGGAGCTGCTCCGGTGCTCTATGAGAATCGCCGAGAAGGGAAGTATCCGTCGCAGCCGCTTTATGAGCAGTCTCTGCCCGCAACCCAGGGTATTGCCGTTCTTGACTTCGACAAAGACGGATGGATGGATATTGCTGTTACCCACGCGGGCTCGCCAGCCGTGACACTCTGGCGCAACACGGCCGGCGCGACACCCGGAAGCCGCCGCTTCGAGAGCGTGCCTCTACCGTTCAAGGGCGGGCTGCGCGGCTTCGGACTCACGCCCATCGATATCGATAACGATGGATGGATTGATCTTGCGGCGGTTGTAGACACGGACTCGGGCCCACAGATTCGTGTTTTTCGCAACTTGGGCAAGGGGCGCTTTGAGGATGTGAGCCATGCACTTGGGCTCGACAGCCTCGCGCTCAAAGATCGCCGCGCGGGCTCGATTGCGGCCGATATCGATGGTGATGGCGCGGCTGACCTGATTGTTACGCAGAAAAATGCGCCACCCGTGTTGCTGCGCAATGTCGGCGCGAACAAGAACCACTTCGTGCGGCTTGATCTGTCCGGCTATGCCGATAACAAGACTGGGCTGGGAGCTAAGGTCGAGGTTTTCGCAGATGAGCCTCTGGCAAAAATGGGAACTCGCTGGCGCTTCTGGCTATCAGACGCAGGCCCCACCGCAGATTCTCGTCGGCCTTGGCAGAGCCGAAGGCATCGATCTGCTGCGCATTCTGTGGCCCACAGGAGTAATGCAGGACGAGATCGACTTGCCGCAGCACGCCGGTGATCGCGATGAAAGAAGCGGATCGCCGCGGCAGTTCATGCCCGGTGCTGTTTGCGTGGGATGGGCATAAATACAAGTTGATCACCGACGTGATTGGCGCCGCTGTTGTGGGCCACTGGTTCACGCCGACGCGCCGCAACATTCCTAATCCGGGCGAGTGGGTGAAGGTGGATGGCGCAGTGTTGTGCCGGTCAATGGCAAGCTGAGCATGCGCTTCATGGAGCCGATGGAGGAGGTGAACTACATTGACCAGTTGCGGCTGGTTGCTGTGGATCATCCCGAGAGACGTCGAGGTTAATCCTGACGAGCGTTTTCTCGACGATCCGCCGTTTGCATCGGGTCGCGTCGTTGCTTCAGTGCCGACCGCGGCTTGCCAGTGGGCGCATGGGACGGCGAAGGCCGCGATGTGCTCGAGCAGTTGAGCCGCCGCGATCACATATTCGCGAGCGGATTCACTGCCGCTCCTTATGACGGATTTGCGAATCTGCACGCTCTGACGCTCGACCTTGGGCGAATTGATGCGCAGACGCCCGCTGAAGCTGCTGATGACAGGCTATGTGAACTACTTCAGCGCGACATCGCTGTATGCGGCGTGGCAGGCGGGTATCAAGCCGGTCTCTCCGTATGTCGAGGCGCAATTGCCGGATGGAACTTGGCAGCGATCTGCGGACGATGCGGGTTTCCTGCGGGCCTCGAGCGGACGATTGTTATCGATCTGACCGGCAAGCTGCCCGCGGGTGCGCGGAACATTCGCCTGATGACCAATCTGGAGATTTACTGGGACCAGGTGCTCATCGACAACCACGCCGAGGCGGCGTCGCATACGACCGAAGTTCCGCTGGCGCTGGCGACGCTGCATTTCCGCGGATATCCGAAACAGATTGATGGCGCGAGCCCCGGCGATCTCGATTACGACTACGATCGCGTGAGTCTTACTGGGCCGTTCCAGCACGAGCGCGGCAACTACACGCGCATGGGCGATGTGACTGCACTGGTGAAAGGCATCGACGATCGCTACGCGATCTTTGGCAGCGGCGAAGAGATTGCGGCGGAATTCGATGTCAACGCGAATGCCGGCGCTGCCCGCGCAATGGAAGCGTGACTACTTCTTCTACGCCAACGGATATGTGAAGGACATGGACTGGTGGGACGCTTCACCGTTTCACCGTGGCGCAACTGCCGTTCCACAAGATGAGCACCTATCCGTATCCGGCCGGCGAAGCATTCCCTGACGATGCGCAATGCGCTCGACTATCAGTTCAACTGGAACGATCGCTTCGATTCCGGCGAGCAGGTACGCTCCTATCGCTTCGACTATCAAACGTTGCCATCGACGCCGAAAGACGACTCAGCTGCCAGGATTAACACAGATAAGCGATGAGCGAACTGACACTGAAATCTGCAACAGAACAACTGGAGATGCTGCGCGGCGGCGAGATATCGGTACTCGAACTCGCAGAAGCCCACATCGCGCAGATCAACCGACTCAATCCGCAGCTGAACGTCTTCGCCGACTTCGACGCCGATCGCGTTCGTAGCCAGGCCCAGCAGTTGCAGGCGCTGAGGTCACCGCGTGGTCCACTGCATGGACTACCCATCACTGTGAAGTCGTCGATCGCAGTAGCGGGCTACAAGTGCGAGATTGGCAGCCTCATCAACGAGGGAAACATTCCTTCAGAAGATGCCGAGGCCGTGGCACGGCTCCGCGCGGCGGGAGCGCTAATTCTGGGCACAACCAACTGCCCCGAGCTTCTCATGGCTTACGAAACGGACAATCTGCTCCACGGTCGTACCGCAAATCCGTGGGATCTCGAGCGATCGCCCGGCGGCTCGAGCGGCGGAGAATCGGCAGCCATCGCTGCGGGCATGTCGGCGGGAGGTATCGGCTCAGATAGCGGCGGCTCAGTGCGCGTTCCTGCGCACTTCACGGGCATCTGTGCCCTGAAGCCTACGCCGGGGCGCTTTCCGGCGCGTGGTCATCTGCCGTCGAATGTCGGTCCCTTCGCTATTCTTGGTGCGATCGGACCAATGGCTCGTACCATCGCCGACGTGACGTTGCTGTTTCGAACACTTGGCGGCCAGGACCGCCGCGATCCGACGAGTCCGCCGATCGCTTTGCGCGAAGCATCGCTTGATGAGCTTCGCGGCAATACGATTGGCTTCTTTGAGGACGACGGCCTCACGCCTGTCACCCCAGAAACACGCGCTGCGGTAAATACTGCGGCAGATGCTCTGCGCAACGCTGGATTTCGTGTCGAACCGTTTCATCCGCAGACGCTGGAACCGTTGCGCGTCCTATGGTGGAAATTCTTTGTCCAATGCGGAGCTATGTTCTGGGAGCCTACGATCGCCGGCAAGCGCGATCAGCTCGGTCCAATCTTCACGGAGTTCCTTCAGATCGCAGAATCGGTTCCGCCCCTCACGGCCAATGAATTGCTGCAGGCCTGGGCGGAACTTGATGTGTTGCGCGCGAAGACCCTTGATGAGATGGCGCGGTATCCGGTGTTGTTGTGCCCGGTTGCCAGCATTCCAGCCTTCCGCCACAGGGAGCGTAAGTGGACGGTGCGGGGCAGTCCCGTCGAGTACCTTGATGCCGTGCGCTATACGCAGTGGTTCAACGCACTCGCGGCGCCCGCTGCCGTTGTGCCAGTGGGTAGCTCTCCCGAGGGACTGCCGATCGGCGTACAGGTTGTTGCGCGTCCTTTTGAAGATGAAACCGCTCTCGGTATCGCATCCATCCTTGATTTGGCATTCGGATACCATGCTCCGCCGATGGCGATGAAAGGCTAATGCTCGCGGTGCGACCCGTAGCGCCAAAAACTAGGGCAGCCTTGAAGGGCTGCCCTAGTCGGCTAGTGATGCTTTGTGGTTCTAAGGGATGTAGTAGCGGAACGAAGTGAAGACCATGTTGTCGACGCCCTTCGCTCCGATGCCCGAAGCGCCTGACCAGCCCTCACGCACCGCATATCCATACTGGAGACCCTGGCGGAGCCGACCGTGCTCCCCACGGTAGATGTCGTACCAGTAGCCGCCTGTGATCTCCTGCACATTGCGCGTCTGCGCACCGCAAGAGCCGCCGGTGTAGTAACCAGTCGAACTTCCGTTGTAGCCGGGTGCGGTATTGGTCAAGCAAGCAGAGTTGTTGAGCAGCGGCGAGCCGTAGCCCACAGCAGCGGTGGAGGGAGCAGCCCACTTGCCGCCCCAGATGCCAGCGGCATTCTGAGCCGGGCTGGGTGCGCCCAGCGTCGAGCCGCCCGCGGAGTAATTGCGCCCCGCATAGTCGCCACCGTAGTTCAGGTAGATTGACATGCGCGGGGTTGGGGTAATCTCAACTGTCGCGAGTCCCGAACCGTTGTGGATCGGCGTAAATTCGCCGCTCTCGGTCGATGTCACGTCCGAGAGAGTGCTGTTGCCGTAACGGCCCACGCCCGGACCATAAAGACCCTTCGCGCCGACAGTCAGCTTGTTCTTCACGATGGGCAAGCGCAAGCTGGCGCCAATGCCGCCTGTAACAACTGAGTTTGAGTATGCTCCCGCGGTCGTTAGAGCCGGCGCAACAGTGGCGCCCAGGTAGTCTTTCAGGCCGCCATAGAGATTGCTGTTGGTCGTCTCACCGGGATAAACCGTTTCATGGTCATAGGATCCTACGCCGTAGATCTCGTAGTGGCCGAAGCCGGGGTCGAGCGCGAGCTTAACCAAGAGATCAGGCGAGGCATTGAAGGAGTAGTTTGCGATATTGGCGCAGGAGTTGACCGTCTTGTAAACCGGAACGTAGATGTTCGCTGTTCCGGCGGCCTGGTTCGTGTAGTTCACAATCGAGGTAGATGGTGAGCACGCGCTGATAGCCGCATTGTAGAGACCACCACTGGCGCCCGCGCTGCCCAACACCGCGTAGGGAGTATTGCCTGCGAGCGTTGCGCTGTACAGAATCTGCGGGTTTTCGACGGAAATGCCGACGGCTGCCTTATTTGTCGACTTTACGACGCGGAACCCGTATTGACGCGCCCAGGTGAAGCCCGGAACGTACTGTGCGTCGATCGTCTGCGGGGTCATGATGTCGGAGGGCGAACTTGGAATGCCCTTACGGCCTTCAGTGGCAAGCGACCACATCTGGCCACCCGCAAACTTCCAGTGGCTGTTGGTTTCGGCTTCTGCGTAAATGATGCGCTGGCGCAGCACGTAGCTGTTGGACTGGTTGTTGTTCGACGTGACGCCGGCGCCGAGCCAATCAGCTTCGTAGTAGCCCCGCAACGTGCCCCAGCCGACCTTGCCCTCAACAAGCAGTTGTACGCGCGACTGACGGGCACTGCCATAGAACTCGCTGAGCGAATAAGCGTCGGCATGCTCATAAGGAAGCGCGTTGAAAGGGGTGTTAATGTCGCCGCCCGTGGCCTTCGTACGATTCACAGTTTCAGCCGCGACATAACCGCCTGGTGACAGCGTGACTCCCTTGTAATGAAGCGTCGCGGGGCTATTAATCGCCTTCTTGATTGCAGCATTCTCGTCGGAAACCGTGGTCGCCAGAGAAACAGCATTCTGCTTGAGGTCGCTCACCGTGCTTTGCAGCGTCGTGACAGCCGCTGCGTTCTCGGTGGCGGCTTGCTGCTGCGCGGTCGCGTCAGCTTCAGCCTTGGCTGCCGCAGCCTGAGCATCGGCTGCGGACTGTTGCGCCTGCTTCAACTGAGTATCTTTGGCGGCCAGGTCACTCTTCAGACTATCGATCTGGCTCTGAAATTCCTGGCGCAACGCCTGAATCTGGTCCTCAACGGTAGGCTTGGGCGGCGCTTTGGTTACTTTCTTCTTCGCTGGCGCCGGGGGATCGCCGGCATACGCGTTCAAGTTGACAAGACTGACTGCCAGAAGTGCAGTGGCAGTAGCTTTGAGTCGAAGATTCATTGGGCCTCTCTTTTCCCTCTCTATTTGCTTTGTGGTTACACACCCGCGCCATGGCGCAAGCCGCTTTCCCCGCAGAGTCCATGAGCCCTGAAAATGCTTGTCGACGGTGCTCAAGCGGGGTTGCGTGAGTAACCCTACGGCCGCGAAATGCAGCAACGCATGTCTGAAACTTTTCCTGCCGTATCTGTGTCGAGGCTCGCAGAACTTTGTGAATATATGACTAATTCACGTATTTTTAACGGAACAGGCGCAATTGCACATAGAAGTTAACGCGGCGTTAATTTAACGGCCTGTTCATCGATGAGTATGTATCCGCGGCTCGTACAGCAAGGCGAGCTATGACATTCAGAGCTGGAGGCAAGTCCTATTCCGACTTGCCGGCACTCAGTAGGTTGGCAAGAATACGATATGCGCCGGGCACTAACTCAGGCAGCTGGCGATAGAGCGCGTAGGCGACGTAGACATATGTCCCTTTGCCAAGGTGAGTCACCAGAAGGCCACCCCGCTGCGGATCCTGTCCGGCATCGGCGGTTTCGGTCAGGGCCGCATAGCCAGAATCCCAGCTATCGGGAAATCCGTGACCTCTTTCCTCGACCCACCCGTCGAAGTCGGCCGACGAGATCTTGTTTGGCCCAGTCAGCAGCGGATTTGCAGCGTCAAGCATCTTTACGGGTGCTCGCTCGTCGACTACACGT
This sequence comes from uncultured Acidobacteriaceae bacterium, assembly GCA_963832465.1. GTDB lineage: Bacteria > Acidobacteriota > Terriglobia > Terriglobales > Acidobacteriaceae > Telmatobacter. Next base: position 751,200 of record CAWHUJ010000004.1, on the reverse strand, counting down.
TCCGGTGTGCGCCCCATGCTGATGGGGAGGGGTGCCGGGAAGTTCCCGCTCTGATACTGCACGATCATCGTTCCACCGTTGCGGACGAACTCATCTAGTCGCGACTGCGCAGCGTAAAGATCGGGACGGACCGAGTAAGCGCGAATGCCAACGACAATCACGTTCCAGGCCGAGAGATTTCCGGAAGTGACTTCTGCGGCCGAAAGCAGATGCGGCTTCACGCCCAAACCCTCAATCGCATCAGGAACAAGATCACCGGGACCCATGACATAAGCGACATTCAGGCCCCTCGCGACTTTTACATCCACATTACGCGTTTTCAGCACGGCGGGCGTGTACTGGTTGTAAGGCCGCAGACCGAAATATCCGACGCTCCGCCAGCCAGACTCGTAGGTGCGTCCAGCCGAGTGAGCAATAGCGTGAATCGAATATGCGTCTGTCTGCGCGGCTGAGGGCGTCACAGAGAAGAGGATCGGTTCTGTGTCACCGGCAGCACTGCGACGAAACGTTGCTTCCGTTGGTTCGGCGCGCCATCCCGCCGGCAATTCCAACTCCACGGTGCCTTCGGCTGCTCCTTGCGTGTGAACTGTCACGTGCACTGGAAGAGCGCTGCCATCAAGAGGAAGAATGCGAGCCTCGGGAGTGACACGAACGCCGATAGCCGGCGTAACGATGAGCGGTTGGTAAACTCCGCCGGGACCGGTGAAACGCTGAAGCGTCTGCACCACGCGACCGATGTTTATCGGTACTCCATCAAACGAATACTCAACCCAGGCTGCAAGCGGCCAGGGAGCAAAGGAGCGCAGTCGCCAAGCGGGATTGGAGATGTCATAGTACGGCTGCTCGATTGTTGGCCGGGTAAAGAAAGGCTTAGTAGGCTCGGCGTTCTCTGATACAGTCACGCGAAACACTGGATCATTCACCTCGTGTGTTCCGCTGGTCGTACCACTCAAGACTTCACTCTTCCAGGGTGAGCCACTCGCGCTCTCGATCCAGATCTTCGAGAGCGTCGCATTCGCCGTTGCGGTGGAGGCGTGGACGCGGACTTTGATTCCATCGCCTGGCGAAGCGTTGGGCAGCGTCTCATCTGCCGAGCCTCCGCGAAATCCGCCGCTCGCAGCGGTGTCTTCATTCGTTCGGAAGGCGATCGCATCCAGACCCAGCAGTTCGGCAAGCACATCCTGGAACTGTTCAATCTTCTTATCCAGTTCGAACAGCAGGCTGGCTTTTGGAGAAGCACCGAGATCGCTCGCGGCTACCTTCGCTCTGAGTTCAAGCGCTGCGCGATAGCTGGGCACGAGGTCATTTGCGGCTGAGATGCCTGCGTCGCACGGGCAGTTCGCTTGAAACTGATTGAGCTGCGCGTCGATCTGGCGTAGACCGCTCGTGAGCCACACCGGCGCGGCGCCGGGAGCAAGGCGGGTGAGCCCGCTGAGGCTCGTGTCTATGTTCACCTTTGAGTTGTGAAAGAGGCTGTCATTCTGGGTCTTTGCGCCGGCGTCTGTTTTTGCAGATGGAGCGACGCCCCAGAGATGGTAGCTGGCGGTGGAGGGACCGCTGAGAGCTGGGTTGGCGCCACCATTTTGTGATTTCTGTTCACCCCAACCTTCCCGCGCAATCTGGGTGTAGCTACGACCGAGAGTAGCGTCGCGAGCGCCGACCTGAAGCGTGACATCAGCTGAGGGAACGCCAGTGATCCACTCGCCCGTGATGTAGTTCTTGAACCTTGCGGGCGCCCATTTCCCGGTGGCGTAGTCAAACATGCCTTTTTCAGTAACAGGCGCAAAAGGAGTCATGGAGTAAACAGCGAGCGGTTGCCATGGCTCGAGGCCGTTTTTCAATTGCTCGGGAAAGACGTTAGGATCGCCAGCTGCTTTGAAGACTTCCTGAGCGATTTCGCCGGAGACCTGGTGCTGCCCGTGGCCGTCCGTGATGCCGCCGACAAAGGTAGAGACGATGACCTGAGGCCGCTCCTGGCGCACGGCCAAGACGGCGTCGTAGAGAACCCGCTCGTGCCCCCAGCGCTCAAACGCCTCTTCCTGAGTCTTGGAGAAACCGAAGTCTGCCTCCGTTCCCCACAGCTGCTTCACGCCATAGAATTCAGTGGATCTGAGCAACTCGTTGGTGCGGATGATGCCCAGGGCGTCATAGGTGTCGGCAGACATTACGTTCTGGCCGCCCTCGCCACGGGTGAGGGTGAAGATAATTGCGCGTACACCGAGGCCACGTGAGAGATAGGTGAGCAGTGGGCCGTCCTCATCATCGGGATGCGCGACGATCATCATGAGGCTGGCCGTGGTGCCGAGACGCTTGAGGTCCTGCTCAAGTGCGGCTGCGCCGCGGTCCTCGGGCAGCGGCAAGGCGATGTCACTCGGCTCGGCAGTTGTCTTGCTTTGCTGCGCATCGAGGCGATCGGCGGCAAAACCCACGAGGATTAGGCTTGCGAGTGTTGCTGCGGCGACGCGCTGAACTCTATCGGCGAAGAACATGATCTTCGTCAGTGTACAATCCGCCAGAGTACCAACCCCAGGCAATGACAAGGGAACGCGCGCATTGAGTCTTCCACCATCGAGATCTGAATCGAGCGAATCATTGCAGCGGCGCATTGGCCTCCGTTCGGCGGTGCTGTTCAACATGCTGGAGATGATAGGGGTGGGTCCGTTCATTACGCTGCCGCTGGTGATTGCGGCGGCGGGGTACCGGCTGTCAGTGTGGGCGTGGGTGCTGGGTGCGGCGATTGCGGTGGCTGACGGGCTGGTGTGGGCGGAGCTGGGCGCGGCGTTTCCGCGCGCGGGCGGGTCATACGCGTTTCTGCGGGAGATATACGGGCCAGACCGTGCAGGGAACTGGCTGAGCTTTCTCTATGTGTGGCAGCTGAGTTTTTCGGCGCCGCTGTCGATTGCGTCGGGATGCATTGGGCTGGCGAGTTTTCTGGCCTGGTTCTGGCCGGGGCTCGATACGGCGCCGATCGCCTGGCTGCCGGCGGTGCATACTTCGAACTTTGCGGCGGCGGCGGCGTGCCTGCTGGTGACGGCGCTGCTCTATCGCAATCTGAGCTCGGTGACGCGGCTGGCGTGGGTGCTGTTTGCGGGGGTGCTGACGGCGATTGCGGGCGTGATCGTTTCGGGGTTTGCGCAGGCGTCGGCGATGGGCGGCTGGCATATGCCGGTGTCGCCACGCCCTCGCGGCGGGGCTGGCGATTGCCGGGCTGGCGCAAGGCACGCTGATTGCGACGTACGACTACTGGGGCTACTACAACATCACGTTTCTGGGCAGCGAGGTGCGGCGGCCGGAGAAGACGATTCCGCGGGCGATTCTGCTGTCAGTGGTGTTTGTTGCAGCGTTCTACGTGACGATGAATCTGGCGGCACTGCCAGCGTGCGTGATGCAGCGAAGGGCGCGATGCAGAGAGCCGATGGGACGGCGCGGCTGCAGCTGGTGGCGGATATTGCCGGATCGGCTTTCGGCATCTGGGCTGGCTGGGTGATGGCAGCGCTGGTGATGTGGACGGCTTTTGCGTCGGTGTTTTCGCTGCTGCTGGGCTACTCGCGGGTGCCGTATGCGGCGGCGCGCGATGGGAACTATTTTCGCTTTCTGGCGGCGGTGCATCCGAAGCATGGGATTCCGCACCGGTCGCTGGTGGCGCTGGGCGTGGTGGCGACGGCCTTCTGCTTCTTCAGCCTGCAGCAGGTGATTACGATGCTGGTGGTTACGCGCATTCTGCTGCAGTTTTTCCTGCAACAGATCGGCGTGATGGTGCTGCGGGTGAAGCAGCCGGAACTGGACCGGCCATTCCGGATTCCGCTGTATCCGCTGCCGCCGCTGTTTGCGATGGCGGGATTCGTCTTTATCCTCGTGAACCGCGTGAAGGCGCTCGACGGGATTGCGCTCGCCGCGGGAATTGCCTTGAGCGGAAGCCTGATTTATCTGTGGCGGGCGAAGGGGCTGCGGCAGTGGCCGTTTGATTCAGGGGTCAGGGATCAGTAGTCAGGGATCGCGAGATTTCGTCCGGGCCTGAAGGCCCTTTGTTTCGAGTGCGCTGTGTTTCGTGGGGCTGAAGCCCCACGCTCCCTCCGAAAAAACGGTGCGGTCGAGGCGACGGCGGGGTTGAGGTTTGTGCTTTCCCATTCACTTGCTGATAACTCAAGCCCTCCCAAACGCAGATCCTTCGCGTCGCTTACCCCACGAACGGTGAAGCTGTTCGCGGGGCCCCAAACGCGCGACACTCAGGATGACACCGAGTTTGGTTGCTGAAGGGCTTACTTCGGGCAGCCTTTTTTCTGGTTCTTGTAGGGCAGGTCAATGCTGAGCCAATCGGAGAGGCGCTTGTCGGTGATTTCGGCATCGTCAGCCTGCGGAGCGAGCGAGGATCGGGCAAGCAGCACGGAGACCTTCACCTTGTCTTTCATGCAATAGGCGGCGAGCAGGTGCGAGAGGCCCTTGCTGGCCTGGTCGATGGTGTCGGGCGAGAGCGAGCCCTCGGCGCCGGAGATGTCGAAAGGCGCGAGGATGACCTGATTGATGATGAGATTGTCCGATTTGACTTCGGACGAGTCGTAGTGCGCGACGAGTGTGACGCGACGTTCGAGGGCATCTGGGTTGGCTGTGAAGTTGATGCCGGGAAGGCTGACGCCAGTCGGATTGGGCTTGGGCGGCTTGCTGTCAAAAGCAAGGCGATAGGCTGGGCCTTTCCATTTAGGTTCGACCGGAATGCCGGGAGCCTCTTTTGCGGAAGGCCCGCAACCGGCCAGACACAACAACACTGCACCCATCGCCAACAGGATGGCTTTTCTCACGTGGTCCTCCACAGTGCTTTGAAATGCGGCGCAATGATAGCACCGTGAAGGCAAGGAATGCTCCACGTGGAGCGGTGAGAAGAAGCGCGGGTTTCAGTTGTAGGAAACGGACCGGAATGGTCGCAGTTGGAGGGCGAAATAATTCGCAAGCGATTCTGTGGAATTCGCGGCCATTTTGCGCGGATGAGGGAGGGGGGAGGGGGGTGGAGCACGGGGGAGGGGGGTGCCCCCGGCTCTCTATCGGAAGTTGGGATTGGTTTTTTGTGCTCCTGTCGCGACTTGCGCGGCGTATAGGAGGCGTGAGCACTCATCGGAGGAGATCGAGCCCAGAAGAGCCCCGAAGGCAACGCAGGCGATGAAGTCGCTGATGTTCTGGGCACCAACGAGAGGCGGGATAGCGAGACGGTAGGTGTGGTCAGCGAGGATTTTCGCTTGTTCGTTGGACTGTCCTTCCGCGATGGCCTTCGCCTGGGTGAGGGTCCAGCATTCAATACAGCGATTGACTGCGGCGTTCTGGGGGACAGTATCGATTGGGTTGGCTTGTTGAAGGAGTCCCCTGATCTGTTCTTTGAATTTAGCCCTGAGTTCTTCTACGGTTTCATCTGCCATGAATGCTTTCTCCTGAAGGCGCATTGCCGTTCACCTTCCAGTGTGCAGAAGATGGGGGAAATAATACGCAAGAGGTTGTACGGCATTCTCTCGCCTCAGCCAGGGCGATCAAGCCTTACTCGCCTCCACCTACCGCGACAACCTCGACCAAGTCACTACAGCGGTGCTCGAGCCGCACTTGGCCTGACCCGAAGCATTGGCGGGTTGACCGGTCCACGATATTGCTCGAAACTTCGTTAGCCCTATCGCATACTCTTTCCTAATGCTGGAGGTCCGTATGACATCACTGAAGAGAAGGGCCCGTACCGCTGGCCTGTGGTATCTGGGCTTCACTCTGGGACCGTTCTACCTGCTATATGTCCCCTCGCAGACAGTCGTGCATAACGACGCTGCCGCTACCGCAGCCCGCATCCTCGGGCATGAGACGCTCTATCGTTGGGGCATGCTCGCCGAGACGCTTGGTGCGGTTATATTCATCGGCCTAGGCTTGTCGCTCTATCGTCTCTTCGAGGATGTGGACCGCCGCCGTACGCAACAACTTGTGGCTCTGGTGTTGGTTTCGTCCGCCCTCGGCCTGGTGACCGTGGTCTTCAGCGCGGCCGCGCTCCTCGTCTTTCACGGAGGCGATGCCTTCGCCGGCTTTGACGCCCACACGCGCGAGGCGATCGGCATGCTCCTAATCCGAATGCATGGACAGGCGAATGGTATCAACGAGATGTTCTGGGGATTATGGCTGTTGCCTTTTGGATCGCTGGTCGTGAGCTCGCGCTTCCTGCCGCGCTGGCTCGGATACTGGCTCCTGCTTGACGGGATTGCCTGGGTTGTCTTGAGTGTGACCTGGTTCCTCGCTCCGGATAACGCTGACGCTCTCTTCCGCTACTTCCAGCCGGTGTTTATGGCCGAGCTTGCCGCCATGCTCTGGCTGCTGATCGTGGGTGCGAAGGAACAGCCGCTCATTGCCCCTGCGAATATCTAGCCTCTCAGAACCGTCTTGGTCGGCTCAATCACCCTCAGCGACTCCGCGCAAATGTGGGAAGAAGCCCGCGCCATCGCCAGCCGCATCCTCGCCGCCGCGCCGTGCGAGTAAACACAAAGGGTGCGGCCTACGCCGCACCCCGCGTAACTTCCGGTTAGCCGGTAATCCGTCCAAGACCGCGGCATGTTCCTCATGTCACTGAAGAACTCAGCTATCGAGTCATACAGCCATAGATGGTGATGGAAAACATGAGGACGTACGCAGCTAGCAAAAGCATCCAAAACCCAGATTTCGTCCAGCCACGAACCGCTTCACTATCGTTAGTACTTAGCGCAGTTGTCCAGCCTCGGCTCATGAGCCACCAAATTGCGGCGCCAATTGGCGGAATGATGATGTCATACATAACCTGTTCAGATAGAGGTGCCGCTGCGTGTCTGATCATTCGGTCTCCTCGTGTATATGAACTTCAGAAATGTGCAGATGTGAGCGCAGTATAAATCCCGTATTGTCGGAAGTTTCAGACACGAACACCGCGCCAAAACCATAAAGGACTATAGATGAACCAAGCCTCTACGATGTGCGGCTCGCAAACGCTGCGTCGTCTCGCGCCGCGCGCAATCGCCTCGCCTGCATTCTCAACCGCCTCGACCTGTCAGCGGTATAACTTCGGTTGGCCGGTTTCTCGCCCGGAATCCAACTACCGAGCGATGAAGCACTCCACTCCATCTCCACAAATGCCCCAAGTGCCTAGGCCCTGTTCTCCGCGCCACGCCAAGTGGTACTGCTCATCGACGGGGTCGAAGACAAGAACATAGCCCTCGTCTTCAGCCATCGTGACGCACATGCGCTTTACGCTACCTTTTTCTCCCAGCAAGGAATTACGGATATTGACTTGCTCCCAATGAGGTTCGACAAGACAGAGGCGCATTGTGTTCAGATCATTGCGAATATGGTCAGCCGAGAGCGGAGTTCCGATCGCCCCCTCGGGGTCTGCGTATGCATAGCCTGAGATTTCATTCTCCAACTCATGGCGGAGCCGTTGGAAGAGGTCTTTGTCGGCCGCGTCTGGCTCAGGTGAAGCAGTGTTCTGCATGGCGAGATTCTAAGCGTTGCACGACGGCAATTGCCCGGATTGTCGGCAACTCGGAGGTTACCCTGCGACAGAATGAAACTTCCGGTTAGCTAGTCATCCGCCCAGAAGCATCAACTCGTCAAGGTTAGCGATCCAACTTGTGATGCTTTTGGTGGCGAAATGCGTTGAAGAGAAACCTGAAACCGAAAATACCGCTCAACGTTGCCATGATCAGTCCGATTGGCTTGATGAGCCATTCACGATCAAGGACTGCCAAAGCGACGAACACTACGAACAGAAATAGGAACAATACAGCGAAGATGAAAAGGCCCACTCTTTGCACGGGAGTAGCCTTGGTATCCCCTTTCCACATGAACTCATCGACTTTCTGACTGTCATACTCATAGGTCCCGGCTCCGATCATCGGCGCTTTCTCAACGCCCTCAGGTTTTCCATTGTCGGACTTATGTGTCAATTGCGAGCCTCTTCGTCATTGATCTGAAAACCTTCCAGATTGTAGGCCGATTTCACAATACAGCAGTCCTGATGTCGGGTAAGGGCGTGTTGTCGGCTACTCGGTAGTAGATCAAGAAATTGCCAAATCTCCGTAGTCATCCCAGGCCATTTCGCTGCCCCAAGGGCAACAATCGAATGACATCTTCCTGACTGCGACATGACAACCCTGAGGGGAGACCGGCCTACGCTGCGGTTCAGGAAGGAGTATCCCATATGGATCACGCCCGCGGAAGTCAGTCCTCCGCAAGGGGGCCCACGCCTGCTCTCGCTGAAGACCCGCTCGTTACACCCAGATACCGTTCTGCAATAACCCTCGGTTGAGTGTGCCGATTTTCGACGGCAAACCGATCTAAAGAGTGAAGGCAGTCGAATCGTAGACGCTTCACGCAAAGGAGTCCCCAATGAATCGAATCCTGGCAATTTTCCTTATCTCTATGGCTTCATTCGCAGTAACCAGCGCAAACGCTCAACAGCCCACCCTTAAGGCGAATATCCCATTCGACTTCATAGTCGGCAACACGTTGATGCCGGCCGGTGAATACACGATCACATCGCCATTTGATGAGGTTCTCGTACTTCGGGCCGGCGCGCGAAGCACGTCGGTCGAGAGCTCTGAGAATAACGCTGAATCGAAATCAGGCAGCGAACTGGTGTTCGACAAGTATGGCAACCAGTACTTTCTCCACGAGGTCTTGTGCCCCAACGTTGTTTCGTTGAATCGGGAACTCGCACCGAGCAAGGCGGAGAAGTACGCCCGTCAACACACGACTCAGGCGCAGCTTACCAATAGGGAAGAACGGACCATGATTGCTGCGCGATGATTGAGCGATTTGTCGGCCAACCGGAAGTTACGCCTGCGACAGAATGAAACTTCCGGTTAGCCGGTAATTCGACCGGAACATTTGGATCAACGTGATCAACGGCAACTGGACTCCTCCACCGGTTAAGCGAGTCAGCTAAACCCATGTTCTGGGGTGGCGAACCCCTCAAACTATTGGCCGATACGGTTAGCGAGTGGTTCTTCCTATACTCGGAGATCGGGAATTGTGCAGGACGCGATTCCCGGGCGAGGTCATCCCCCATGCCAGATCAACCTAATCAAACAAATCAAGCCAGTCAGGCCAATCCCAGACGTTTGAAGCGCGACGAGTACAGCCCCAAGGCGGAGACGCTGGCATTGCTGAAGGCCTCCGGGAACCCGATCAACGGGCTGGGCGAGACTGCTGTGCGCAGGCCGTCGCCGTTTTTCTGGCATCCGCCGGAGATGCATCCGTTTGGTGATTTGCAGGTAGCAGCGCGGACGAGGATGAGACGGTGCCCCGGATACGAGGCGGCGTTTGCGCCGGCGCGTGCTCATCCGGAGTTGATTCCGGTTGCTGCAACGCGCGTGGAAGCTTCGCCTGAAGAGTTCACAGCAGCAGTGAATGATTTTGCGTTGTCGCACGAGGCCGATGCGGTGGGGATTACGGCGATGGACCCGCTGTATGTTTTCGAAGGGTACACGATCGAAGAGCCCACGGTGATCATGCTGGCGCTGGCACATAACTACGATCGGCTGAAGCAGGTTCCTTCGGATGAGACCAATGGCGAGGGGATCGCGGATGTGGGCGATCAGTATGCGCGCGGCACGCGATCTTCTTTCGCGCTGGCCAACTGGATTCGCTCGCAAGGGTATACGGCGAGGGCATTTCCGGGGCCGATGGCGGATGCGCTGCTTTTGATTCCTCCGGCGATTGCGTGCGGGCTGGGCGAGTTGGGCAAGCATGGCTCGTTGATCAGCAGGCAGTTTGGCGCAGGTGTGCGCCTAGCGGGTGTGACCACGGATATGCCGCTGGTGACGACGCAGGCTGCTCCGTTTGGTGCTGACGAGTTTTGCAAGAACTGCCAGGTATGCACGAGGGCGTGTCCGCCGGGCGCTATCTCAGAAGAGAAGCAGATGGTGCGTGGCCTGGAGCGGTGGTTTGTGGATTTCGACAAGTGCATTCCGGCCTTTACGGAATTGGCAGGATGCGCGATCTGCATTGCAGAGTGTCCGTGGACGCGGCCTACGGCGCGCCCGAAGCTGCTGGCAACGATGGCTCGAAGGCTGGGGCAGGAATCGGCAACGGCGCAATAGGACGCGCAGGATGATAGGGGCAGCCGGCGCGGAGTTCACTTAGGATTAGCAGCGGGGGCGATCCACTGTTGCTCGACCATAATGTCTTCAATCTGTTTGGCGACGGCTTTGGCCATACGGGAGGTGTCGCCCTCTACGGTGGCCTTGGTGTCAGCTGCGCCGCTGGCTCCGGCACTTGCTGCAGCAGAGCCAACGCCCATGGTGGCCGCGGCGCCGGGCTTCTTGCCGCTTTGTGAGTCGAGATTGAACTCAGCCAGAACGATCGGGTTGGATTGCGTGAGGAGCGAGACGACGACGTGCGCCTGCACGTCGCTGGCGCCACGCCCGAAGCCGATCATCATGCGCACGGCTTTATTGCCCTGATCGACGGCGGTGAAGTCGCCGCGCACGAGAATGACACCCGCGGTTGTTGCCGATGGGGCGCTTGATGAAGCGGCAACGGCGGGGACGGATGTTTTGGCGAGTTCGTGCACCAACTGTTGCGAAAATGCGGTCTGAACTTTTGCTGCGACGGCGGCGGGATCCTGCTCTCTGCCTGTGTCGCCTTTGATGCGGGCGATGGGATCGTGGCTGAGGATGTGCGCCGCGCGCGAGTTGTCGATGGTTATGACGTTGGCGGGAACGTTGAAGTCGTAGACGATGGTCTGAGAGGGCCTGGGCAGTTTGTCTGTTCCGCTGTAGCGCTGAATCACGGTGACCTTGGCATCGCCGAAGAGGACTTTCTGAGCGCTGTTTTGCGCGAGAGCCACTGCGGGGAGCGCGAGGACGCCGGCGAGCAGGGAAGCGGAGAGAGTAGTGGTGATTGCCATCGAAGTCATGCGGGGAGGTCCTCCTTGCGCTTCCTAATCTGCTCCGGATACCAGTCACTAAACCAGAATGCGCCGACGAGAGCGGCGATGATTGCCAAGGTGTCCATTTTGGCTGGCAGGATAGTAACGAAGTGCATGGCGAGATCAGCCAGGACGACGATGGCCATCGCTGCGGCCCATACTGCGGTGATAACGTAGTTAGTCCTGACGAAGGTTGGGGAGGTTTGCACTGCTGCCGGGACTTGTTCACGAGCGTATTGCAGCGTGAATGGGCGGCGAAGAGCGAGCGACAGCAGGATGATCAGGAGCAATCCGCCGTCGACGAATGAGCGGACGGTGGGAATGTCCCACGCGCCGTGCGTGAGCGATGTGTAGATGCCGAGCAGGGCGAAGAGGAGGAAAGTGCCGGCTTCGAGGATTTTGATTGAGCGCCCGGCGAGCTTTTCACGAAAGACCAGGGCTGCTGAGACAATCGCGGCCGCCCACAAGCTCACGTCGACGGGGGCGACTCGGGAAAGCAGAGCGAAGACGATGAAGGGAGCGAAGCCGAAGAGAATTCTCATTGAGTTGGATCCAAATTTGAGATGAAAGCTTTGGGCCCGGGGGAAAGCGTGCGACTGAGCGAACGACGGTCTGAAGATGCAGACATTGTAACTTGCTGAGAGAAGAGAATTGCTGAAAGGGATTTGATGAGAGTTGGATTTCTGGGATTGGGCAAGATGGGGTCGGCGATGGCGCTGCGGCTGATTGCGGCGGGGCATGAGCTGGCGGTGTGGAACCGGACGGAAGGGCGCGCGAAGCCGCTGATTCATGAGGGTGCGATTGCGGCGGCTACTCCGGCGGAGGCGGAACTGGGCGCTGATGCCGTGATGACGATGCTGTTTGACGATGCGGCGTATGAGCAGGTGGTGTTTGGCGCGAATGGTTTGATGGATGCGCTGTCGCCGGGTGGCCTGCATATTTCGTGCAGCACGATCAGCGTGGCGATGAGCGAGCGGCTGACGGAGGAGTATGCGAAGCGCGGCGTGGAGTTTGTGGCGGCGCCGGTGTTTGGACGTCCGAGTATGGCGGAGGCGGGCCGGCTGTGGGTGGTTACGGCGGGCAGCGAGAAGGCTGTGGAGCGAGCGCGGCCGTTGCTTGAGGCGTTCTCGCGTGGCATTTCAGCGTGGTGGGCAATGAACCGAGGCAGGCGCATGCGGTGAAGCTGGGCGGAAATTTTCTGATCAGCGCGATGATTCACTCGCTGAGCGAAGCGTTTGTTTTTGCGGAGCGGCAGGGATGGAGCCGGAGACGTTCATCGAAGCGGTGAACAGCGCGCTGTTTCAATCGCCGTTTTATGAAGCGTACGCGAAGATTATGCTGCATCCTCCGGAGCAGATTGGCGCGACGATTGAATTGGGTGCGAAGGATCTGCGGCTGTTGCGCGAAGCGGCGGCGAGCCGAGGGACGCGCTTGAGCCTTGCGGATGCGATGGCGGAAATTTTTGCTGAAGCGCGGCGCACAGGGCTGGGAGACGAAGACTGGGCCGTGGGCCAGTACAGGATGGCGCAGCGGAGAGCTGCTAGCTCCTAGCTTCTAGCTCAAGATTTCGTTCGCGATGGATGGGGTATACGCGCCTTTTTGCTGATTGAAGCAATGGTTGGTTGAGGTTCGTTGCTTTGCCACTTCTCCAAATACAGGAGACATGGGGCACCCGGGTTCGTGTGGATTGAAGATGCGTGAAATGCGGATCCTTCGCGTCGCTTACCCCGCGGACGATTACATCGCCGCGGGGCCCCGAACGCGCGACACTCAGGATGACACTGAGGTTAGGTGAGGCTGTGCTTCCCACCCATGCGCGATGGGACTGCGCATGGATGGGGCACGGCTACTAGCATACGATTTCGTTCGCGATGGATTTGGCGCACAGGTTCGCGGCTTCGCTACTCGACCGCGGCGGCTTGTTGTGCGTCGAAGGGATCGATGCTTGAACCGCTTTTTATGCACTCGGGACCGACGGAGACGCCTCCGGCTACCTGGCATGCGGTGTCTTCGACGCCATGGTGCATCTGTGCGGCGATGCGATTGGATTCGCCTTGCATGCGCATGCCTTTGGCTTCCATGCGCGCGTAGCCCTGGCCCTTGGCGGCGGCGCGATCGAAGAGGTCCACTGACTTGGGGATGTTTTGCGGAACGCCGCGGCCGTGCTCATACATGAGTCCGAGGAAGAACATGGCGTCAGCGTTGCCCTGTGCGACGGCGCGGTTGAGCCACTCGAATGCGGTTGCGTAGTTCTGAGGCACGCCGACGCCTTCGTAGTAGGCGCGGCCGAGCAGCGCTTCAGCGTTTGCATCGCCTTTTGCGGCGGCGGCCTGCGCGTTGCGAATGGCGTCAGCATAGTGGCCTGATTGCCAGGCCGCAGTTGTGGCGAGGTTGCCGGGGTCGGCGGTGGCCTTGCGGGCGAATTCCTTGTCTGGACCTGCCTTGACCTGGGCACGCAACTGCGTGGCGCGGTTGGGATCGCGCGGGCCGCCGATGCCGGCATCGAGCATGAGGGCGAGATTGCCCATGGCGTAGATGTCGCCCTTGTCGGACGCGCGCTCGAACCATTGCCGTGACTTCCTGAATTGCACGTCGGCCTGCGCCTGCAGGGCGGGAGGGATGGGAGCATTGTTGATTCCCGGGTTGATGCCGCCGGCAATGGAGACGCCGCTCGCGTAGTAATAGCGGCCGAGGAATTCCATGCCCATCATGTTGCCGTGATTTGCGGCGGCGAGCAGCCACTGTTCGCATTGCGCGTAGTAGCCGGTGCCGGGAGGATTCATGTGGTTGAAGAGCATGGCGCCGAGACCGAATTCGCCGTCGGAGTCTCCCTTTTGTGCGGCGGCTGTGAATTCGCGCCACGCGGTGTTGTAGTCGCGGCGGTTCATTGCGGCGAGGGCGGCGTTTACTTCAGGCGAGTGAGCGGCGGCGTCGGCAGCGGAGATGTTTCCAGCCGCAGGTGACGGGGCGACTACAGGTGGGCCGCCGGGATTCAATTCTTCGGTGCCGGGACGCACGTTCGGATGGTTGTAGCCGGTTACGTTGTGCGCCGCGGTGTCTCCATCGATGGGATGCGGCTGGGCCGGAGCCTGGTCTGCGGCGCCGATGCGCCGCCAGGTGACGATCTGACCGGCGCCATTGGTGCATACGGCCGTGTCGTTGTTCGTGAAGTAGTAGACGCCGCCGTTATTTGGGGCCGGGGCACTGGTGTGGTAGAAGCCGTTCTTCGCTGAGAAGGTGCCATCGCCGGCTGGTGTATCTCCGGAGGATGTGCGCACGAAGTTGTGGTAGCCGCCGGCATCGTGAATGGAGATGACGGTGATCTTTTGATTGTTGACGAGAATGTGCGCCTGCCACGTTCCATAGAAGCGCGCGGTGTCGTCGGAGGCACGCGCGATCAGCGGTGACAGAAAAATGGTGAGCGCGGCAAGCGTGGCGACGCGAGAGATTTTTGCGCAGAGGAAGTGCATCGGGGCCGGGGTGGAAGCCATTCGAATCCTCCCAGGTTTTGGTCGAAGGGATATTGACAGGGGAATACTATCATTCGACTGTGAGTGCCTGCGTCGCGAATGTGCTGAGCGCGAGCGAGCATCTCATCAAGAGAGTGCGGGGTCTCCCATGAATTTGATTGCCGGTCACGTGCCGATCACGGAGCCGCTGCGTGTTCCCATCGCAGAGGGGTGGTTCTTTATGGGCTCTGAGATGGGGCAGTCTGTCGAAGGACCTGTTCACCGTGTCTGGGTGGAGGGATTTGAAATGGCGGCAACGCAGGTGACCGTTGCGGAGTACTCGCGGTTTCTGGAGGCAACGGGAAGGATGCCGCCTCCATTCTGGGGTGATCGCGACTTCTCGCATCCTCAGCAACCTGTTGTGGCAGTTTCGTGGTTCGATGCGAACGCCTATTGCGAGTGGCTTTCTGCAATGACCGGCTCGCCGTATCGGTTGCCGACTGAGGCCGAGTGGGAGCGGGCTGCACGCGGCGGCGCTGAGGGGATGTCGTTTCCCTGGGGGAATGAGCCGCCGGAATTGCGCCCTGGGTATCACGATCGCTGGAAGACCGGGCCCGAGCGGGTTGAACAATCGCAACCGAATGCGTATGGGCTGTTTGAAATGTGCGAGAACGTGCACGAGTGGTGCAGCGATTGGTTTGCGGCCGAGTACTACGCGATTTCACCGGAACGGAATCCGCAGGGGCCCGAAGAGGGGACAAGGAAAGCGTCGCGCGGAGGTTCGTGGCGGCACCAGATCAAAATGTCGCGATGTTCTGCGCGATCCAGCATTCTGCCGGAGTTCAAGTACGCGGATTATGGCTTTCGGGTGGTTTGTGGTGCATCGAGAGTGGAGTAACGGCATGACAAGAAAGCTTGCGACTGGCGTGGTTCATGACGTGCCAGATGACTTGCGAAAAGCTCTTGTTTCCGACCCAGCGGCGCGTGCAAAGTGGGAGGATATTACTCCGCTGGCACGAAATGAATGGATCTGCTGGGTTATCTCGGTGAAGAAACCGGAAACCAGGATGCAGCATGTCGAGAGAGTCTGCACGGAGCTGAAGGAAGGAATGCGCAGGCCGTGTTGCTGGCCCGGTTGCCCACACCGTTAATCCGGAAGCCTTTCAGGTACCATCGGAGGCTGGGGCACGACGGTAGCGTCCTCATGTGCTGAAAGTCTCGTTCGCCAAACCCCATACTCAACCTTCGCAACAGGAGCTCTCAGGATGATCACGTTGGCAGATGCACGCAGAGTAATTGCCGCAGCAGAAAAGAAGGCGGCTGAAATTGGACAACCAATGAATATCGCGGTGGCCGATGGCGGCGGCAATCTCGTTTCCCACGTCCGCATGGACGGCGCATGGATTGGCAGTATCGATATCTCACAGAAAAAGGCTTATACCTCGCGCGCATTTGATATCGCGACCAAGGATCTGGCGCAGCACTCGCAGTCTGGCGGGCAGTTCTTTGGCATTCATGCCTCGAATGATGGCAGGATCATGATTTTCGCAGGCGGGATTCCTTTGAAACGCGATGGGAAAGTGGTTGGTGCAATCGGCGTGAGCGGCGGCTCGGGCGATCAGGATCACGCAGTGGCCGAAGCGGGTGCAGCGGCGTTCTGAACAATCCCGAGGCTTGACAGCATTTAAGACTCATCACTCTGGCGGGCGGGGCGGATTCCCCCAATGACCGGAGTCGTCCTTTCCGCTTGCGACGACTCCTTTCGCATTCCAGCCCAGCCCTGCTCGAACGGTTGCGGGGCAATATCGCAGAGTGAGCCCGCAGCGCCGTGTGTTCGATTGGTTTGCTTCCGAACCATGCAGCAGCAGGTCGCTATGAATGGAGATCTCCCCCGCCTTCAGTTCCACGTTGAATGGTTGTCCAAGGGTTTCAGCGTTGGGAACGGTCTGGTTCAGGACATTTGATTCGTCGTTTTCGCTGAGGGTGTACGTGAGATGCCCGAGGAGATGCGAACCGGGGATGTACCGCATGCAGGCATTCTCCACGGTGGCGTTATCGATCGCGAGCCATGCGGTGACGGCCATTGAGGGTGTCAGCGGCCAATAACTCGAATCCTGATGCCATGAGACTCGCTTACCATCGGCAGGCATTTTGCAAAAGAAGTGCGAGCCCCACGCAATCACGTTCTCGCCAAGCAGGTCCTTCACGCAGGCAACAATGCGGGATTCGGTGAGAATGTCGTAAACGCGTCCGTAGCGGAGGTGGGCGGTGCTGATTGAGTAGCTGTCCTGCCCTGCAGCGAGGGCTTGGGCGAGCAGTTCATCGAAGTAACGACGGATGGCGGCGATCTCGTCCTCATTGAAAATTCGGATACCGGCGAGGTAGCCGTCGCGATTGAAAGCCGCGATCTGTTCGGGCGTGAGAGTAGCGGGATGTTCGGTCGTCGAGGGATGAAACCGCAGGTCCCGGTGAAGCTTGTCGAGTTCTTCGGTGCTCGGAACGAATCTGGTAGTAGCCAACGCTTCATACCTCCGTTGCTGTGGATCGATACTCATCCAGAAGATCCGGAAAGTAGCTAGCCGGAAGTATACGATTCTTCGCTGTTTCCCGGAGGTGTGGGGGCAACTGGCTAAGGATCACAGGGTTGGGTGAGATCCGTGCTTTCGCATCCGTGCTCACTTCGTTCGCGACAGATGGGGCACCCATTTTCGTGGTGATTGGTGCGTCGAAACAGGACAGGGCCGGCTGCGAGTTCAAAAACATGGTGCGGTAGAGGGTGGGCGATGATTGAGCTGGGCGCGAGCGGGCCGCGTGGGATCAGGCGGGAGGCCGTACGGGATGGCGCAGCGCGCGCGGGTTAAGAACCGATGCGCGGCATTGGGAGGAACCAACCGGAGATGGACACATCACTCACTGACGGCGAGGCGCGAAGTGCCGCAGGAAAATCCATGCCAGCAGAGAGCACAAGGCCAGCGTCAGGAGCATCAATTCGAGAACACGCAGGAAGAAGTAATTGATGAGACCGCGCCCCTTTGCGTCAGCGTCCTGGATGTCTCTCTTGCTGATCTGTTCGAATTCGTCCATCATCGCTGTTTCCTGGCCACGAAGCGCCTCCAGCGTCGCTTGTCGTTGCTCGCTAATCTGTTCGGTTGTTGCCAGTCGTTCGACATGCAGCGCATCAATTGTGGCAATTCTTTCCTGCTGCAAGGCATACAGGGTGCTCAAGCGCTCTTCCCGGACAAATGCCTGTGCGGACAACCGCTCGTCATCAACATCCGCCCTAAATGCCTTGCGTGTCTGGTCCACAAGTCCGGGCAGCTGCTCCATGGTGCCTGACGCCTTCGCTGCGCTATCTGAAAGCGTCGCGAAGTTGGACAGAGCGCCGTGAATTTGCGCATCATGCGTGAAATCGGTGAGTAGGAGTTCGGCTTGCCAGCGCGCCTGTTTGGGCAGGTAAGCGTTATAGGAATCCAAGCGGGCTGTAATGTCGCCCAACCCTTCCGCAAGCGTCTTGATTGAGGTAGTCATCCCGAGATCCGATTGTTTAGCCTTCTGGATTACATCCGGATCGGCCGACTGGCGTCCTGCCAGACTGGTCTGTATTGGATGGGCTTGTGCCCAGGCGCTGACTCTCTGACGCAAGTCGGCCACATTGGCTGCAGGCGCAGCCAGTTGCACAAGCTGTTCCATCTCGGCGTTCATGTTTCTGAGGGTCTCGGCGACAACGGGATAGGTATCGCCCAGCTTCTGTTGCAAGGCGGGCCGTTCCATATACGCCGTCATTTGGAAAATGAACGCCCAGGTATCGAGAACGGCCGCGACGGGATCGGTGTTCAACAAGGATGTTTGCATCACTGGAATTGCTTCGGCCTTCCATACCAGTGCCTGTCTTTGAGCGGCGGGCGAGGGCGATTCGGAAATAATTCGGTCAGCCGCGGTCTCTATCTCTGCCGAATAAAGGGCGAGCAGGGATTGATTGCGCGAATTCAGTTCGGGCGCAGACGACTGCACATTCTTCGTCGACTTCAGCGAAGCGGCTTTCCTGGTGCCATTGCCAGAGAGGCATCCCTGGGCCAGCAGTAGCAGGCCACAGGCCGCGCAGCTCAAGAACCGAGCAACTCGAATGGATGTCTTCGTGTGGTGGCCCTGCCATGTCATGGCGTACCCCCATGTGAAAGCTTCCGTCGTCGATGTGTCTCAGAATCCAGCCGCTCAGTCTGATCTCTGAAAGCAGAGGTCTAGTGAGGTCGAGCAGGCCCGGGAGTTTCTATTGCCGGCTCAAAGCTGCGGCAATGAAGCGGTTTCGAAAATTCCAACTGCCGCTTAAACCGCTCCGTGTGTTCCAGAGGAGGTTGAGACCTGACCGAACGGGACCCGCGCGCTTTGCTCCGCCAACGTGGCGATGGGTTTTACAGGCGGAAAATCATAGAGAGACTCAATCGATCAGATCGTCGGAAGAGGAAGTTCCTTGAGACTTATAGCCACGATCGTTAGAGCGGGGGGCATTGAAGTTGCCGGCGGGAACAGGCAGAACACCAAAGCAGCAAATCCGAACGAATTATATCCCATCCGTATTCAAGCCGGCCGTGACATAATGAGCGTGGGTCTCCCGGCCTTCAGGAGCAAGCGAAAAGCTGCATGCTCTTGTTTCACCCCTCCTTGTTCCACTCTCCTTGCTCCACTCTCCTGGTTCCACTTTCTGGCACGAGCGCGAACGGCCTCTCGAAATCCCACACTGGAGTCATCGCGTGAAAAATCTCCTCACATTCTCAATGGGTCGAATCGTCGCCGGCCTGCTTGTGATCGCGCCGGTTTACCTCTCCTGTCTGCTTGTGCTCAAAGGAATGAGGACAATCATGCGCCTGATGGCGCCTGTGGCAAAGGCGCTGCCGGAATCGGTCCCCGCTGAAAATCTGATCGCGCTTTTCCTGGTGCTGCTCATTTGCTTTCTTGTTGGGATCGCGATTCGCACGCGACTGGGACTGGCGATCAAAAATCGTGTGGACAAGTCTTTATTTCAGAAGATTCCTGGCTATTCGCTTTTGCGAAGTTTTACGCAACGGCTGGCGGGAAATACTCAGGACCAGGCATGGAATGCGGCACTGGTTGAGATTGAGGATGCGCTTGTCCCCGGGTTCATCATTGAAGAGCTTGTCGACGGACGTTTCACCGTCTTCGTTCCATCGGTGCCCACACCGATGGCAGGAGCGGTCTACATTCTTACTCCGGACCGCGTGCACCGTCTGGACGTTCCGTTTACGCAGGCCATCACGACCATCACCAGATGGGGCTCGGGTTGCCAGGATCTGGTGGCTGCAATGAAGCCGAGAGCGAACGTCTGACTCAGGGTCAGTTCAGGAACATGGTGCGGTAGAGGGTGTCGCGCTGGACGGGCTTGAAGCCGGCGTCGCGGATGATGCGGCGGAGCTCTTCTTCGGTGGTGCAGTTGGCTGTGCCTGCGGCGCGTGACGACGTTTTCTTCGAGCATGACGAGCCGACGTCGTTGCCGCCGAAGTGGAGGCCCATCTCGCAGGACCTTGAGGCCCTGCGTGACCCAGCTTGCCTGCACGTTTTCGATGTTGTCGAGATAGAGGCGGGCGATGGCGAGCACCTTGAGGTATTCGACGCGAGGTGGCCTCGTCCCAGCCGCGGCCGCCGAGTGCGGTGTTGTTGGGCTGGAAGCTCCAGGGGATGAAGGCGGTGAATCCGCCGGTTTCTTCCTGCAGGTGGCGAACGACTTCAAAGTGATTGATCGCGCTGGTCGAATGTTTCGCCGACGCCGAACATCATGGTGGCGGTGGTGCGCATGCCGAGCTGAGTGGGCGGTGCGATGGACGCTCGACCCAGTCCTGGGTTTGGCACTTGAGGCGGGCGATGCGGATGGCGGACTTCGTCGTCGAGAATTTCTGCGCCGCCGCCGGGGATGGAGTCGAGGCCGGCGTCGCGGAGGCGAGCGATGGTGGTGCGGAGATCGAGCTTGGAGTACTCGGCGATGGCGAGAATTTCAGAGCGCTGAAAGGCAGTGCAGCCAGATGGCGGGAAGCGCTGCTTGATGCCGGTGAAGAGGCTCTCGAACCAGTCGATCTTGAGATCGGGGTGAATGCCGCCCTGCATGAGGACGCCGGTGCCGCCCATCTCGAGGGTCTCGCGCAATCTTGTCGTAGATGGTGTCGAAGTCGAGGATGTAGCCTTCGGCGGCGAGCTTTGCCCTTGAGCGGACGATAGAAGGCGCAGAAGGTGCAGTACTCGGTGCAGAAGTTGGTGTAGTTGATGTTGCGATCGATGATGTAGGTGACTACGCCTTCAGGGTGCAGGCGGCGGCGGACGGCGTCGGCTTCCATGCCGAGGCCGATGAGGTCGTCGGAGTCGAAGTAATCGAGAGCCTGCTGGCGAGTCAGTGCCATAGCTTGATTCTAGCAATAGAGCCAGTAAGCGGTGCGCTACCGAGCTTTGTCGCGCGAGCGGAAGAGGAAGAGTCCGCGGCTCTGGATGGGACCACGGCGCGTGCGAGCGAGATTGGATTTGGTGGAGATACCACTGAAGAGGACGAAAAAATCCCAGAAGGCGCGCCAGCGGCTCTTTTCTTTCGCGGTGTCGGCAGAAATCTGCGTTGCAGTCCTCATGTTGATTGGAGCTTCATCCAGCTGGCGAGGATGCGGATTATTGTCGGGGAGCGGCATGGGTCTGCTTATTGCGGCTGATTCTTGCCGGAGGGTTTCGCGGGGGTCTGCGGCGTTTTCCTGGCCTGGCTGGAGATGCCGAGGCTCATGAGGAAAAACTTAAGTCCGCTTCGCAGAGAATTCATCACACTCATGATTTCGTCCACAATCCTCAGAGGGGGCTGAGCCCGCTTCCAGCATAGCCAGTCCGATTAGTTCAAGGACCATCTCCACTACAAACTCGAGGATTTCCATCGTGCGGCTTCCTCAATCGGTGAAGCTGCCTACTCATCCAGTGTAGTGGTTGACTGCGGGGCGGGTGTGCCCTTTACGCGGGAGGAGCGGCCGGAGGATGAGTCTGGACGGAGGATGGAGAGAGCGGCGGCCGGGAGGGGCTTATCTGCGTTCGCGAGCAGAAGGGAGACCTGCCAGATTTCGGTATCGGTGAGCTGGGTTCTGAAGCCGGGCATGCCGGAGAGGCGGATGCCGTTGGCGACTTTCCAGTAGGTTTCGCCTGGGTGGTCGTCGCTGACGCCCACGGCGGGGCCGTTCGGGTGTTTCTCCCAGAGGGGTGGGGCGGCGGGGTACATGTTTTCGCCGAGGGTGGAGGGTTTGCCATGGTAGCCGTGACAGCTGGCGCATTTCTGCTGGTAGATATGGGCGCCAGCGACGAGGGTGAGGTCATCAGGCTGGATGGGAGGTATCTGGATCAGCTCTTTGCTGATGCGATCCTGCAGGAATTTTCCGGCGATGTCGTCCTCGTAGGGGAATGGCTTGTCAGACACTGCTACGGGCGCATGGCTGTTGTGGAGCCAGAAGAGGAAGGCGCCCGGGATGCACACAAGTCCGACAATGAATCCAAAGAGGATGCGGCCCATCTGTCCTGCTGAATCTCCGTGCCCTCAATCCTAGAGCAATCCAGAAATTCGGCAAGATGACTATTAGGGTCCCGACCAAACTATTGATTCTTCTCTAAATTAGGGGTCGCGGCAGTGGAAAAGAACCGCTGGACAAGCGGGTTCGAAACTGGCAGTGTTTTGCCCATACCTCCAATCGTGGTCCCCGCTGGGACCGATCCCTCACTGCAAGGAGAATCCTATGGCAACGAAAAAGACTTCTGCGGCGAAGCAGTCGAAGGCCGCTCGACCGAAGCCGAAGCCCGTCGCACAACACAAGCCCACCGTGGATCACTCGGGGATGAAGCTTGGCCGCAAGGCGATCAAGACAGATACACGCACGCTGATGCTGGCCAGGTATCTGAAGCCGGGACTGCCCGCCCCGCCGCCTGCATGCGACTGGACGAAGGGCATCACGGGCTGGGGCATGATGCTGAACGACAGGCTGAATGATTGCACGATCGCCGGCGTTGGCCATGCGATCCAGGTGTGGAGTGCGAACAACGGCGGCATCAAGACAGTGCCCGACAACACGATTGAGTCGTACTACGAGAAGTGGGATGGCTACGTGCCGACGAATCCGAATACGGACAACGGCGGGATTGAACTCGATGTCCTGACGGACTGGCAGAAGCAGGGCTTCGCGGGGCACAAGCTGGTGGCGTTTGCGGATCCGCAGGTCTCGAGCCTGGATCAGATTCGGCATTCGATCGCGATGTTCGGAGGAGTATATATCGGCGTGTCGTTGCCGCTGACGGCGCAGAACCAGGACGTGTGGGATGTGGTGGCGAACGGCGGAGCGAGTGCGAAGAAGGGAAGCTGGGGCGGGCACTGCGTCTTTGTCGCAAAGTATGACAAGAAAGGGTTCACGTGCATTTCGTGGGGGCAGTTGAAGACCATGACGGTGGCCTTCTGGCAGAAGTATGTGGATGAGGCGCACACGCTTCTGGGGCAGGACTGGCTCACCTCAAAGGGCTCAGCCGCGGGATTTGACGAGAAGGCGCTGCTGTCGGACCTCGCAGCGATCCGATAGCCGAGGAGGAAGCGAAATGGGCCGCTGCGCGTCCAAACGGCAGCGGCACCACCCACAACGCAGCCCCAGATGGTTTAATACCTTAAGGGGGAGCGCTTCGGTAAGCGGGTGCTCGCAAACCCGTGGAGGTATCCCGAAAGCGATGTACTCGTTCCGCCGTCTTGCAGTTTTACTGGCGCTGCTTTTGCCAGTTGCACCCATTGGGTTTGCAGAAGAGTCTAGTTCGAGCAGCAGCGCGACCGCTCAGGACCAAGCTGGGCAAAATCAGGCTCAGGCACCCGAATCGAACCCCAACCAGAGCGTACAGGCGCGTATCAAAGCCAGGCGTGAGCAGAGACGCGTGCAGGCGATCCATGACACGTATTCAAATCTCTACGAGATTTTGATCGGCGGCGGCTATCTGCGGTTCCGGCCAGGGCCGGATATCCAGTTGCTGACGATGTACTCGTGGGATGCCGCGATTACGCGCTACTTCAACCCCAAGCTGGGCGTGACGGTGGACGGACGGGGCTACTATGGCACTGCCTATGTGGGCTTGAACGAGGCATCGGTGACACGGCCGGCGATAAGCCAGTATGGCGTGCTGGCGGGGCCCACGTACCGCTTCATTCTGCACCCGAAGTATTCGGTTTCAGCCCGGGTGATGGGTGGCGTGGGGATCGGCAATTTTTCAGGAGATGCGAACGGATTCAGCCCGCAGAGTCTGGGATTGTATCCGGATGGAACGACATACGCGGCGAACGCGGCATTGTTTGGCGAGTACAACGTGAGTCCGGGGCTTTCGCTGCGGCTGGGGCCGGACTACTACCTGACGGGCTTCGGTTCTACGACGCAGAACAGCATCGGATTCACGTACGGGCTGGTGTACCGGTTCGGAAAGCAGTGAGTGCCGGACGGTGATCGCCGGCTGGGTTGGATAGATCGGGCCCGATGAAAGCACTTTGGTCGTTCACGATCGGCGCACGAAACACCCTTCGTTTCTATTCGCGCGTTCTCCCGGTGGTTGCCTGGGGCGTCATGGTGCTGGCGCCGGCACGAAGCGAGGCGAAGCAATCTGCGCAGGCAGGTGTCCTGGTAACGGGGGATCTTCCCGTGGACCCGGCTCACAATGTGCCGGATCCGAACGCCTTGCTCATCCATCCTCTCGATCAGATGCGCGCCAATCCGCACTGGCGACTCTATGCGGCGGTGGTTACTCACGATCACGCAACTCTGCAGGCGTTGCTCGATGCAGGCGACTCCCCGAACGGCTTCGGGAACAACACGGGACTCCCGCTGGTGATGGCTTGCCAGATCGGTGACCTTGAATCCGTCTCGGCCCTCATGAAGAGTGGCGCAAACGTGAACCTCTTCTGGCACGGAGGCACAAGCCCGCTGATCGCAGCAACGGAATTCGGGCATCCAGACATCGTCCGCTATCTTCTCGCGCACGGAGCGCAGCCGAATGAAGGCGCCAGGCCCACAGGCGTTTCAGCACTATTTGCTGCGCTGAACCATCGCGACTTCGCGATTCTTACTCTGCTCATCGAGGGCGGAGCTGACGTTAATCTCCCCAACAACGGCGGCGGAACGCTACTGATGATAGCTGCGCTCAGCAATGACCAGTCGCTGGTTAATTTCCTCAAGGACCATGGGGCGAGATTCGGTTCTGGCGACGAAGAACTCTTCTATTCCGCTGCTACTGGGGAGGTCCAGGGCATTGAACGCCTGATTGCCGCCGGGGCCAAGGTCAACCGGCCTTTCGAGCGCGGCGTGACTCCACTTATGGCTGCCGCACTGAACGGGCAAACGAGTGCGGTCAAAGCTCTGATCGCACACGGAGCACACATCAACGCGTTTGACGAGGTTCACGACACGGCCTTGATGTTTGCTCTAAAGGGTGCCCACAAATCGACGGTACTCGCCTTGCTCGATTCCGGGGCCGATCCGACACTGGAAGACATCGTGCATGAGACGACACTCCATCGAGCCGCCAGCAGCATGGACGATCCCGAAATCGTGCATCGTCTCATTGCGGCCGGCGTTTCGCCAAGCGCAGGCGACTCGATCGCGGTCACTCCCCTGATGTATGCCGCCGCATTCGGCCATCTTGAGACAGTGAAGATTCTTGTCGAAGCCCACGTTCCAGTGAATGTGCAGTCCCAGGAGGGACTGACAGCCTTGATGGAGGGCGCCACCGCGCACCGGCCCGAGATTATCAACGTGCTGCTGCGCGCCGGCGCCGATCCTTCGATCCGCGACAAGCAGAACCGGACCGCTCTTGATGATGCCCGCTGGATGCACGACGACACGATCGTCGCGATCCTCGAGAAGAATTCACCGGAATCCCTGGTGCCTTCCTCCAGCGCCACGAAATGACACAGTAAGGCAGTTCACAGTTCGCAGCTAACGGTTCATAGTTCGCAGAGCGAAGGCTGGACCAGAGAGGCCGGCCTTTTTGTTTGGCAGTGCTGATCGCGGTCAGTTTTCCTTTGCGGCGGCTTCGAGTGCGTGCAGGTCCATCTTGATCATGCCCATCATGGCCTGCATGGCTTTGGGATGGCTGATTAACTCCCCGATATTGCGCGGCACAATTTGCCAGCAGAGTCCGAAGCGGTCAGTGAGCCAGCCGCAGGCCATGGGCTTGCCACCGCCATTCATCAGCTTGTCCCAGTAGCTGTCGATTTCTTGCTGGGAGTCGCAATTGACGAAGAAGGAGAAGGCGGGGGTGAGTTGATAAGCGGGTCCGCCGTTGAGAAAAACCATCTGCTGGCCCTCAATCTCGATGGTGATGGTGGCGATTTTTCCAACGGGCCACGGACCGACGCCTTTGGAGCGCACTTCATCGACCTTCCACGCGCGCGGAAAGACGCTGAGGTAGAACTCGGCAGCTTCTTCGGCGTTGTCATTGAACCAGAGGAATGGGGCGAGTTTGTTCATGACTGGCATGGTACCAGCGTTTCTGAGATCGCGACGCGGCGGGATACTCGTTGCGATCGAAACAAGGTGATTCGTTCTGTGTCAGGCGGCTGATTCGCTCTAAGCCACGCCTGGCCTTGCAGAATGCGCGTGCAGGGCCCAAGCGAACAAATTCTGATCGGCCGGTCCTCACTTTGCTGGCGTAGCTTGCTCAGGACCTCCGAGAGGATTGAGCCGGTGAAGGGTGAAAACAGGTAGAACACTGTACCGCTAGAGAGATCCGCCGTTCGAGCATCCTCGGCTACAAAGCGAACGCGGCCTAGATGAAGGGCCTGAGCGACTTCCCGCGCGCTGGCAGCGTGGTCCGGCTGAACCTCGATGCCTAATGTGCGGACTCCCGTGAGGATGGAGACGAGCAAAGGAACATGGCCCAATCCAGATCCAAGATCGACCAGAAGATCGTCGCTTGAGAACCGGCAGGCCGCAACGAGGTCGAGGATATGACGCACTGGAGTGGGTTGATAGGGCACCATCTCCCGGGAAGACAAAGGGCCGGACTCTTCTGGTCCGCGAAACTGGAAGACTCCGCTGACAAAGTCATCGAGCAGATCGAAACCGAGACCCGGGCGGAATTGATCCGTCTTTCCGTCTCGGATCAGGTCCGCGAGCCAACGCGCCATTGCTGGAGAATTGCCGGTATCGGAGATCTCGACGCGCGCGCCTTCGCAAAGCCGTTCGTTCACCGCTTCAAAGTGTGACCGAAGAGCATTTGCCCGTGCGATGAGCTCGGCTTCAGTGTGCGACATCTGCGGCGGCAGGTCCTGGTCGGCCAGATCAGGGCCGCCGATGATGGCATCCAAATCGTCCAGGGCATGCATTCGCATCGCCAGGCGCTCCGCCCCCAGCAAGTGCCGAGCATCTCCGACGGTCTCGAGGAAATGCAGCAGTTCAGAGCAGCGATCTCTTGCGATGTTCAGGGGAAGATCGCGGGCAACGGTTGACATATCAACTAGGGTATCGACAATCAGGTTGTCATGTCAACCGTGCAACTGATAGTCTCGAAGAAGTGACGACCGCAAAAGCGCTTTCTCCCCACGAACTTCGGGTTTGGCAGGCATTCTTGTCGATGGGCGAGGAGGTGCTGGAGCGCGTTGGTCGCGATATTTCCGAGGCGACGGGGCTCTCTGGTGCTGAGTTTGGCGTGCTTTCGCGCCTGGCGGCCTTCGGCAAGGGCGAGATGCGCCAACAAGAGCTCGCTTCAGTAATGGGGTGGGAGAAGAGCCGACTGTCTCACCAGTTGAGCCGTATGCAGAAACGAAAACTCATTGATCGCAGGGCAGGCGAGGGGAGAGCGACCCTGGTTGTGCTAACCAAGGCAGGCCGCGAAAAGCTGGGATCGGCTCTTCCGATCCGCGCAGAGTCAGTGAGACGCAACCTTCTGTCGCGGCTGTCGGCGCAGCAGATCGAGACCATTGTTCGCGCGAGCAATCTTCTGGGAGACGAGGAATAGCGAACCGAAGTCTTCGGCCAACCCTTATCGCTGCGGAGTCCAGTGGGCCTCTTCGTGGGCTGCGAGCGTGACGATCGAATGCGGGTCGACGGTGCGCGTGCTGGAGTTGCTGCTTAGCTGGTAATGCGTGGCGGCGAATCCGAGGGCGGAGAGATCGACTTTGAATCGGCGCGGTTTGGAGGAGAGGTTTTTGAGGGCGAATCCTTCTTCGCTGTAGTCGTAACGCAGATCGTACGCGGGATTGGTGAACTCGACGCTGCCGAAGCTGGTGAGATGCGGGGCCACGGAGAGATCGGCATCGGCGGGGATGGAGAGGCCGAGAAGCTTGTCGATGAGGACGGCCGCGAAGACATTGGGATATTCGTAGTACTTCTGGGCCCCGTGTGAAGGCTTGCCATCGATGTAGTAGACGTAGTCCATGTCGTAGCGCTCGTCCATGAAGTAGTGATTCTTCGCGCCCTCGGCGGCTACGGCCTTGAGCTGATCGAAGAGCACGCTGTTCTGGTTTTGGGAGCGGCGAAACTCAGCATCCCAGTACCAATATCTTCCCGCTGCACAAAGATCGTAGGGGCCGGCGATGCCGATCTCGGAGGGAGTGTATGCAGCGATATCAGCTGCGACAAAGCTGGGGAATCGCTCAAACTGCGCGGCATTTTCGTTGACCAGGCGGCGCACGGCAACAGCCTGCTCGGGTGTGGCATAGCCGAAGGTGACGGGCAGCTCATTGGCGAGCAGATGCATGTGATCGTGCACATGTGAATTGCGGTCAACCCAGTCAACGAATCGCTGATTCTTTGCGTCCCAGAAGCCCATGGGCAGAGGTGCAATGAGGGCGGCGGTCATTTGTTTTGAGGCTGTGGCGTAACGGGCTGATTGGGCGGGACGCGCGAGCAGAGTCTCCATTCCGGCCAGCAGCGCGAGGGCATGCGCAGCGAAGGCCTGGGCTTCGGTTTCGCGGCCGTCTTTGATTACCTGGTCTTCGTAGTAGACATCGGACCAGACACGGCCGTATTGATCAGTGTTGGCGAGGACCCAGGAGGCTGAGCCTTCCAGATTGTCGATGTTGGAGCGCAGCCATGCTGTATCTTTGGTGGCTTCGTAATAGCGTGAAGCCTCTTCAATGACTTCGATATTGCCGGTGACGGGAAACATGGCAGCGTTTTCGCGGTGGTCAACGCTGTCGCGGCGTATGTGGTATTCGCGTCTACCATCGGGCTGGACGGATGTGGGCGCGCGGTGAAGATGCTCGGGGTCATCGCGCATGAGCTTGAACTGGAGCTCGATCATGCGCCTGACTACCTCGAGATCGACGGGTGACGCCATTGCGAGTCGGCCCTTGATCTGAAATTCGTGATCGACAGCGGGATAGGAGCCGGCATACGACTGCACATTGAGCGTGCTGAGAACATAGCCATCGTTATAGGGAAATTTCGCGGCCATGGTCTTCTCAACGACCGAGGGCAGCATGGTGCCCCAGTAGAAGGCGGCCAGTGCATCTTCAAACTCTGGTGCGCCAACGATCTGGATTGAGAATCGATTGCCGAAGGGGTCGCTGTGCGGCCGCGCCTCCGCCTGCGTGAGCGTGACGCTGTGCGCATGGATGGTGATCGTGAGCCCTACCTCGGTTTTTTCCGCGATGAGGCTGCCATCATGCAGCACGAGAAGCCAGGAGTGTTCCGTCGATGCGGGATCGAGGGGGAGAACCCATAGTGCGGTATTCGCCTCGATCTGAGCGCCGCTGGCGCCGATGGGGAGCACCCACGACTGCCTGGCTTCGGATTGGACGCCGAGGCCCTGGCAGCTAGTGAAGCGTATTTCAATGGGCTCGGCAGCGTCTCTTGCGGTGAGTTGAATTTGCGCGGAGGTGCGAACGACATCGGCGTTGTCGACAGAGTGGAGAATTCCATCGGGAGAGGTATAAGTCGCCGGTACGTCGTTGTTGGCGCTCTGAGACCGTATGAGCGTGGATGATCCGAGGATCAGGAGGAAAGCGATGCCTATCTTCATAAGGTGTGAAGTGAGTGATCACACTTTATCGAGGCAAGGATCGGTCAATCAAGAGCCGACTATGCTCTCACCGGGTGGAACGCCGGTGAGAGCCGATGACGATCAGAGCCGTTCCGCCGACGAGAAGCCCACCACTGGTGCCATAGAGTTCCGCATGGGCGGAAGAAGCCCAACTGCCGACTGCGGCAGTTCCAGCCATGACAAACGCGCCGACCACGCAAAGGCCGATGCCGGTGCCGATCATTGCTTTTCCCCCGGCAGTCAGATGGTGAGGGCGGGCCGTCTGGGACGGCATCGCTGCCGATTGGTCGTCCATCGGAGGAACGGAGGGCTCAGCGCTCTCGCTGTGCATCAATGCCGCGAATGGAATGGGTTCTTCCGCGATTGCAGGGATGGAATTAATCAACACTCCGAAAACCAAAAGCGTTGCGATGGCGAGTTTCATGGTGCACTCCAGCGCGGCCATGTCCTGGGCCACGAGATGCGAGAACCTCGGGGGAACTGCATGAGGAGGTTGGCAAAGAGCGTCGCACGGAATTTGTCTAAGGGTCAACGAGAAAAAACTGGTGCGCCCGCTGCGGGCACTGACTACTTACGCCTGCGCGGTCTGCGGCTTCGGCTCATTCTCGGTCAAATGTCTCAGAAGAATGTCCAGCTTCATTGGCTTTCCAAAGAGCCAGCCCTGACCGAAGCGCACTCCGCGTTCGGCAAGAAAACGCGCCTGCTCCTCGGTTTCCACGCCTTCAGCGATCATCTGAAGATCGAGCGAATGCGCCATCTCGATGATGTGCAGAACTACCTGGCTGGTGGCACCGCCGGTTCCGATAGTTTCGACGAAAGATTTATCGATCTTGAGGTAGCTCAGATTCAGCGTCTCGAGGCTCGAAAGGCTCGAGTAGCCGGTGCCGAAGTCGTCGATTGCCACTTCGATGCCGAGAGCCCGGATGCGTTCGACGATCTCCCGCACGGCCGAACCCTGAAGGAAACCGCGCTCTGTCGCCTCCACCATCAGGTTGCCCGGCGGTACACCGCTCTCTGTGAGGAGCCGCTGCAACGCGCTCAGTGTCGATGGTGACTGCAGATCGACCGAGGAGAAGTTGACACCGACGTGGGAATCGGGGTGTTCGTGCAGCATCGCCGGCAGATCTGCGGCTACGTGTTCCAGCACGCGCTCGGTGATGAGGGTGATGACGCCAGATTCTTCGGCTTGAGGAATGAACAGGTCGGGGCGCACGATCTCACTGCCACGCTGCCAGCGCACCACGGCTTCAGCTCCAACCCATTTGCGCGAACTGAGATCGACGACCGGCTGATACTCGACGAAGAATTCATTGCGTCGCGCGGCGGCTCGCAAGATGCCCGGTATCGACAAACGCAGGCGTGCCAGGTACAGGATGGCTCCCGCGAGCGCAAGGCCACAGATGAGGCCGATAGGAACGAATACAAGCAGAACCTGCTTCTCCTTCTGCCGAAGACCCGTTATTGGACGAGCTGCGATAGCAGCCAGATCGTACCGCTGTGAGCGCAGCACGGTGACGAACATGCCATCGTCAACAAAGTCCGACTCAGGACCGCTCCCTGTTTCTAACCAGCTCGGATCGATGTGACCACGATGCGTAATCATCGCGTGCTCGGCAAAGGAGAAGATGCCCAGCGCCACGTCAGGGCTGCCGGTTACAGCGTCAAGAGTCAGCGTGGGGTCGATGATGGCGGCGAAGCCGCCTTCTTCGAGCACGATGACGGATTGCTCTCCAGTAAACGGCAGGCGAACGCCGGTGCGAATGCTCTCGCCGGTTTTGGACACATACGATACCGGTCCCAGAGGCATGGGTTTATCTGTGCCGAGCGAACTGCAAAGGAGTTTGCCGTTCGCTGTCCGCCCGACCGCCTGCACGTAGCTTGATGTGATTGCGATTTGCCGCATCAGATCGATTTCCGCCCGGGAGCATGGCGGCAGGCCGGCCTGACGGAGGCGGAGAAAGGCTGCGAGCGTCCGGTCGCCAGTACTCTCCGCGCGGCGTTGTACCTCTCTTGCGGGGCCGCGCAGTTGAGCGAACTCGTATTCGAAAGCCTGTTTTCGGGCGAAGTGTACGGAGAGGAGTATCGGGATTACGACCGCAGCGATGCCGGTGACCACTCCAAAGAACATTCCGGCGGACCGCCGCATCCTGGAATCCACGAGCTGCTCCTCATAGAAAGTAAATACGAATCCGGACGAATTGGAGCATATATCGGCGGGAAGGTGTGGTCCAGTCGGCGAAAAGGTGGACACACGGAGCCTCTACCGGCTTCTGTACGGATGTCTGGCAACTGGCTTCACTGCAATATTGGGATTCCGGCGATGCGCTGCTGCCACTCGGCGGGGCCGGTGTTGTGGACGCTGGTGCCTTTGGCAGTCGACGGCGACGGTGACGGGCATGTCTATGACGTCGAACTCGTAGATGGCTTCCATGCCCAGATCTTCGAAGGCGAGCAGGCGCGAGCCGCTGGATGGCCTTGGAGACGAGATAAGCTGCGCCGCCGACGGCCATGAGATAGACCGCGCCGAATTCGCGAATGGCTTCGATGGCGGCGGGGCCGCGCTCGGCTTTGCCGACCATGCCGAGCAGGCCGGTTTCGGCGAGCATCTGGCGGGTGAACTTGTCCATGCGCGTCGCGGTGGTGGGGCCGGCGGGGCCGACGACTTCTTCGCGCACCGGATCGACGGGGCCGACGTAGTAGATGAAGCGGCCGCGGAAGTCGACGGGGAGCTTTTCGCCGCGGTTGAGCATGTCGGTCATGCGCTTGTGTGCGGCGTCGCGGCCGGTGAGGAGTTTGCCGGTGAGCAGCAGCACTTCGCCGGGCTTCCATGTGGCGGCTTCGGCGCGGGTGACGGTGTCGAGGTTGACGCGGCGCGCGCCGGAGACATCGTAGGTGAGCTTGGGCCAGTCCTTGAGGTCGGGCGGATCGAGATAGACAGGACCGGAGCCGTCGAGAACGATGTGCGCGTGGCGCGTGGCGGCGCAGTTGGGGATCATGGCGACGGGCAGATTGGCGGCGTGGGCAGGCGTGTCGAGCACTTTGACGTCGAGAACGGTGGTCAGGCCGCCGAGGCCCTGCGCGCCGATGCCGAGGCGATTGACCTTGTCGTAGAGTTCGACGCGCAGTTTTTCGGCTGTGGTCTTGGGGCCGCGCGCGATGAGGTCCTGAATGTCGATGGGGTCCATGAGCGATTGCTTGGCCAGCAGCATGGCCTTCTCTGCCGTGCCGCCGATGCCGATGCCGAGCATTCCGGGCGGGCACCAGCCGGCGCCCATGGTGGGCACGGTTTTGAGCACCCACTCGACGACCGAGTCCGAGGGGTTGAGCATGACGAACTTTGACTTTGGCCTCGGAGCCTCCGCCCTTGGCAGCGACGGTGACCTCGACGGTGTTGCCGCGGACGAGTTCGACGTTGACGACGGCGGGCGTGTTGTCTTTGGTGTTGGTGCGCTTGCCGGCGGGGTCGGCGTGGAGCGAAGCGCGCAGCTTGTTGTCGGGATCGAGATAAGCGCGGCGAACGCCTTCGTCGACCATTTCCTGCATGTCAAGAGCTTTTCGCCGGGCGCGGGCTCGAAGCGGACATCCATGCCGACTTTGACGAAGGCGTTGACGATGCCGGTGTCCTGGCAGATGGGGCGATGGCCCTCGGCGCACATGCGGCTGTTGATGAGGATCTGCGCCATGGCGTCCTTGGCGGCGTGCGACTGCTCGCGCTCGTAGGCCTTGGCGAGGCTAGTGATGTAGTCCACCGGGTGGTAGTAGCTGATGTACTGCAACGCGCCTGCAACGCTGGCGATGAAGTCTTCCTGCTGGATGACGGTCATGGAACCCGCTCCCCTGTATCCGATAACCCTCTAGGGTAATTGATGAGTTGGAGGGCTGGCAGGGAGCAAGGTTCGCTTTGATTATGCGAGCGCGGACGGAGGTCGGTCTGCGAGAAATCATCGCCCTTGAAGAGGATGGGCTCGCGCTTGTCGCGGGCGAGGGCGTAGCTGAAGCAGTCGCCGAAGTTGAGGTTGGCTGGCGTGTCCGC
Source organism: uncultured Acidobacteriaceae bacterium (assembly GCA_963832465.1). Lineage (GTDB taxonomy): Bacteria > Acidobacteriota > Terriglobia > Terriglobales > Acidobacteriaceae > Telmatobacter. Next base: position 717,779 of record CAWHUJ010000004.1, on the reverse strand, counting down.
TGCCTTTGCCCGTAATCGCGGTAGGCCTGGCGGGCGATGAGCGCCTGCTCGGCGAGTGAAGGGCTCGATGACGATGTTGAGATCGGCAATCACCTCGTCCAGAACGGCGCCCGCTGCGGGATTGTCGCGCCGATCCAGAACGATGGCCGCTTCGACATAGGTTGCCGCGGAGATGCGAAGGTTCTCTGCATCTGACAGAACCTTGGCATATTTGGCTCCGTCTTCCTCTTCCGTGATCACTGCGACCAGCACAGAAGTATCAACGATCATTTTGGCAATCCTGTCTTTTCGTCGTAGAGGAAGGAATCGATGTCCCAGGAGTGAATGGGATTCTTCACGCGGCGAGAGTATTCGCGAGCGTGCTTCATCAGACGCTCGTAGCGCGTGGCTGCGAGAGGCTCCGCCGATTTCACTCGATGGATCTCTTCCTTGACAGCGAGCTTGACTGCTGCAGTCAGGCTGATGCCTTTGAGCGTCGCCAGCTCATGAATGAGCGCGTTCGCCTCCGGGTTTTTGATGTTGATGCTCATGTCTATTCCTGCCGATCGCTTTGAATTCGAGCCAGCTGCTCCTTAAGAGCCATGAGGACGGCCTCTTCAATCGTCGCTTCGGTCCGTTCGGCCAACTCGCGCGCAAGATGCTCTGCCTCGTCATCGAGGTAGAGGCCATCGGAAGTGGATGCATGATCTACCATAACATTCTACCCATTCTACCACCGAACTCATGCTTGAGGGCACTGCAAACTCCGCGGCTTCGAATGCCCTAATCTAAGGGCTATGAGGGACTTTCCGGAGAATGGCATACCGCCCGAGCAGCCACACACTATTTCTGAAGCCGAGTCTGCGGCGGAGTGGACGACGGTTTTTGATCTGCTCGTGATTGGGGCAGGTCCGACGGGCCTGGCGTGCGCGATTGAGGCGAAGAAGGCGGGTTTCAAGGCAGCGCTAGTGGACAAGGGCTGCGTGTGCAACTCGCTGTACCACTATCCGTCGAATATGACGTTCTTTACGACGTCGGAACTGCTGGAGATCGGAGATATTCCTTTTCCGAGTCCGAATGCAAAGCCGACGCGCAATGAAGCGCTGCAGTATTACAGGCAGGTGGCGGCGCATTATCAGCTGGATGTGCGGCAGTATCACCGCGTGGAGGGTGTGACGGGGAGTGACGGTAGCTTTGTCGCGCACCTTGTAGATCGGTTTGGCCGGCCTGCGGAGATGCGGGCGCGCAAACTGGCGATTGCGACGGGCTACTACGATCTGCCGAACATGATGAATATTCCCGGCGAGGACTTGAGCAAGGTTCATCACTACTACGACGATCCGCATCCATACTTCGGCCTGGACGTGATCGTGATCGGCGGGAAGAACTCGGCGGCAATTGCGGCGCTGGAGTTGTGGCGGCATGGCGCGAGGGTGACGCTGGTGCATCGCGACTCTGAAATTCACCGGCATGTGAAGTACTGGATCAAACCGGATATTGAGAACCGGATCAAGAACGGCGAAATCCCGGCCTACTTCCGATCGAGCGTGGTGGAGATAACGCCGGACGCGGCCGTGCTCGAGACACCTGAGGGACGAGTGACTCTTCGCAACGATTTCGTCTTTGCGATGACGGGGTATCGGCCGGATTTTGGCTTTCTTGAGGACCTCGGTGTGCGTTTCGAGGGGCCGGACAAGCGGCCGGTTTGTGACCCGCAAACCCTTGAAAGCAATGTGGCTGGGGTCTTTTTAGCCGGTGTGATCGTTGCCGGATCGCGCACCAACGAGATTTTTATCGAGAACGGGCGCTTTCACGGGCGGCAGATTGCACAGGCACTGGCATCCAAATAAATAAGCGATTGCGGTAAGTTTTTGCCGCAAATGGGGCGCTTGATTGGATTAACGCCGAAGTTGGGGACGTCAGTACCCGCAGTAGAGGCTTGCGCTTGCTGCAGCGGATGTGGATAGACCCTGCGGTTTGTCCCTGAAGCAGATGGCTGGTTTGCAGGCATTTTGGAAGGTGCGGAGGAGACTGCGCTTGGCGTTGCGTTTTTGGCCTCGGTCGATTCGTTGGCAGATGCTGGCAGGGCTTCTTCTGCTCGAAGTACTCTCGGTGGGGTTCTTTGCCGGGGTGCTGGCGCGCAAGGAAATCAGGCGAACGGATCGGCTTGTCCACCAGCGCCTGACGTATGACGCGAATCTGCTGGCGATGCAAGCTGCGGATGCGGTGAACGAAGGCCGGATGGCCTGGCTGCAATCTTTCGTCGAGATGATGGGCCACTCTCCGACGATCACGATTGCCAAGATTACGGATCCGGGCGGCACGCTTCTCCACGTGAGCAATGGCGATATTCGGCAGGCTGCTCTTGGCCCGGCCGAGCTGGCACAGCTTACCCATGTTCCACCCAATGCGCCTATCGTCTTTGCTCTGCCGAACAATCGCCTTGAGGGTGTGAGTGCGATTTACTCGGCGGGTCACCTGTGGGGTTATGCGTGGGTGGAATACGACGAGACGGCGCCGCGTCAGCAGCTCGCTTCGATTCTGAAAGACATTTTGATCTTCGGGCTGATCTGGGTGGCTGCGACGGCGTTGCTGATGCTGCTACTGGCGCGCGCGATTGCACGGCCGCTGGAGGTGCTGCACAGGGGAACGCGGGCGTTGATGGAGTCGCCGGAGGGCAGCGCGAAGTTCCCGTTGCCGGTGATGGCGCGCAATGAGTTTGGGGATCTGATCGAGGCGTTCAATCGAATGTATGCATCGATTGAAGAGCAGCGGCTGGGCTTGAACGATACGCTGTCGATGCTGGACTCAATGCTGGCGAACGCGCCGATCGGGCTGGCATTTTTCGATCGCCGTTGCAGGTTCGTGCGGGTCAACCGCGTATTCGCCGAGATGACGGGTATTCCGCTGAGCCGTCACCTGGGGCGAACCCTGCCTGAGTTGTTGCCGCAGCCGATAGCGCAATCGCTGCAGAACGCGGTGTCAGCAGTGTTTGCGGCCGAACAGCCGGTGCGCAATCTTGAAGTAAGCGGCCAGAGCAACGAACCAAAGCGGGCATGGACGTGGCTGGTGAGCGCATATCCAGTGCATACTTCGCCGAGCCAGATTCGTTGGGCAGGCGTGATTGTGCTGGATACCAGCGAGCGGAAACGTAATGAGGAAGCACTGCGGCGGACGGAGAAACTGGCTGCGGCCGGGCGCCTTGCGGCGTCGATTGCGCATGAGATCAACAATCCGCTGGAGGCGATCACGAACCTGCTGTTCCTGCTGCGGAACTACTCAAGGCTGGACGACTCGGCGATGAACTATGTCCAGCTGGCGGAGCACGAAGCGCGGCGCATTTCTGAGATTACGCAACAGACACTACGGTTCTACCGGCAGTCGACGCTGCCGACGCGGACGAATCTCGCGGATCTGCTGGATTCAGTGCTGGGTCTTTACCATGTGCGGCTGCACAACCTGGGAATCAATGTGCAGCGCGAATACGATCCGGAGATGAGTCTCTATTGCTTTGCCGGAGAGATTCGTCAGGTGATGGCGAATATGGTGGGCAATGCGATCGATGCGTCTGCGGGTGGCGGAAGGCTGATTATTCGCGCACGGCGCTCACGCAGCTGGAAGGATCCGGCGCAGGCGGGAGTTCGCTTCACGATTGCGGATACGGGCTCCGGTTTCGATCGCGAAGTGCGCGAGCACATCTTCGAGGCATTCTTCACGACGAAGGAAGTGACGGGCACGGGCCTGGGGCTGTGGGTGAGCTACGAGATCATCATGAAACATCACGGGCTGGTGCATGTTCGCAGCCGCACGGCGGCGAGCGGCAAGCCCTCGGGAACAGTATTCCAACTCTTTTTCCCGGATGATCAGAATCTTGCACGTTCGGCGTTTACGCAGGGGAGTGAAGTGGCTGCACCAGACGCGGCGGCATGATTGCGGAGAAGCGCAAGAGCGCAGACAAACTGTTTCGTTACCTTGGAGCGGAACTTTTGGCGTCCACCTGTGTTTAAACGTGTGACCGGCTATGTGGTTCTGGAGTCTAATTGACTGAGAGCCCAAGCCTTAATTTGAATTGTTTACCAGGGAGATCGAGATGAGTTTGACCTTGTTCAAGCGTGTCATTGCCCGCACCGCGGGACTGGTAGCGGTGGCTACCCTCTTTGGCGCCCTTGCATTTGCCCAGGATGCCGCGCAGGCCAACGGCCAGCGGAGCGACGGGCAGATCGAGATGGACGTGGTGCATGCTCTGGATGCTTCGCAGGCTTTGAAGAATGATCTGATTACGGCGGCGACGATACAGGGGCAGGTGACGCTGGCGGGAACGGTTTCGAGCGAGGACTCGAAGAAACTCGCCGAGTCCATCGTGAAGGGTGTACCGGGCGTTGCGGGTGTGAAGAACAATCTGAAGGTCGGCAATCCGGCGGATGATCCGAATGCACAGGTTCCGCAGGACGCGGAAGATGATTCGCAGATGGGCTCGAATCAACAGCAGAATGCTCAACCGCCGCAAGCTGCTCCTGCCCCGGGTTACGGTCAGGATGGGCAGCAGCAGGCCGATAACGGGCAATACCAGCAGCCGGGCTACGGGCAGCAGCAACCGGGTTACGGACAACAGCAAGAACAGCCGGGCTATGGACAGGATCAGCAGCCCGCATATGGGCAGAATGCTCCGGCACCGCCGCCACAATACGGCCAGCCACAATATGGTCAACCTCAGTACGGGCAAGCGCCGCCGCCACCGCCGCAGTATGGGCAGGCTCCGCCGCCTCCACAGTATGGGCAACCTGCGTACGGGCAGAATCAGTATCCGTATGGGCAGGCTCCGCCACCACCGGCTTATCACTTTGCGAACGGGCCGATGACTGTTCCACCGGGAACTGTGATGCAGCTGCGCACCAACGGACCAGTGGACAGCAAGCATGCCAAGGTGGGACAGGCGCTGCAGTTTACGGTGATTCAGGATGTTGTGCTGAACGGCACGCTGGCGATTCCGCGCGGCGCCAACGTGAACGGCGTCATCTCAGATGTGCAGACGACTCAAGGACAATTGAAGGGCAGCAACGAGCTGGCTCTGCAACTGACTTCGCTCGATCTGGCGGGTCTGAGCTATCCGCTGCAGTCGGATCAGTTCAGGATCAAGGGGCCGGGAAAAGGTGAACGCACCGCCGGCAACATCATCGGTGGAACTCTGCTGGGCGCGTTGATTGGCGGCGCGGCCGGCGGTGGTGGCGGCGCGGCGATTGGCGCAGTGGCCGGCGGAACGGTAGGCACGGCGGCATCGGCTGCGACTTCCGGACCAGGGGTATGGATTCCGGCCGAGGCGCAGGTGACCTTCAAGCTCGCGGCTCCGGTCACAGTGAATCCGGTAACTCAGCAGGAAGCGGGGCGGTTGGCTCAGGGGCTCTATCCGGGCGGGCCGACACTTTATCACCGTGGCTATTACGCTGGACCGCGTTACGGGTACCCTTATCCGCCACCGTATCCGGCGTATTATGGGCCGGTTTACTACAGGCCGTACGTCTACTCCGGCGGATACTACTACTGGCGCTAAACAAACAGGCCAATTGATCTTGCGGGCATTCGGATAACCGGATGCCCGTTTCGTTTTAAGGGATGAATCGGGTAGCGAGGTGGCAGCCTGAGAACGCCTTCAGAAGCCGGCGTTCGTCTATAATGGACGGGTATCGCATCGAGCGAGAATTGCGCGTCGAAATCCCTGTATGGGAAGGATGCTATTGCCCTCTGACCCGGCTTTGAAGGCCGCAAACGGGCAGGCTCCTGAGGCACGCGCATAGAGAGTAGAAGGCTCAAGTCCATCCATGATTCGTTTCCTGCAAAAAGATAATCGCCTGACGAAGGCGCTGTTTGTGGTTATTATCGCCGCGGCCTCAGTGTCGATGGTGGTGTACCTGATTCCGGGCCTGATGGGCCAGGGCGCCTCGGGCGCAGACACTTTTGCTGTGGTGTATCCGCACTGGTACAGCCGCTTTCTTTCGTCGGGCGATGTAATCAGCCAGGCGAAGGTGCAGCAGCTTGCGGCACGGCGCGTTCAGCAGCAGTATCCGCAGTACGCGGGCAATCCGATGATCATGAACATGATTGCGCCGCAGGTGGGCCAGCAGCTGGTGCAACAGCAGATTCTGCTGAATGAAGCGGAGAAGCTGGGCATTCATGTGACGGACGCCGATCTGCGCGCCTATCTGCAGACTGGACCCGCGGGGCAGGTGCTCTTCCCCAACGGGCAGTTCATCGGAGCGGATAAGTATGCGCAGCTGATCCAGGGCCGTTTTGACATGACGGTGGCGGACTTTGAGCAGAGCGTGAAGGAAGACATCGCGATCCGGCGGCTGGAGTCGCTGATCACGGCGGGCGTGACGGTGAGCGAGAAGGACGTGCGCGAGGCTTACCGCAAGAGCAGCGTCAAGATCAAGTTCGATTACGCGGTGGTGAGCAGCGACGATCTGAGCAAGCAGATCAATCCTTCAGATGCAGAGCTGGAAGCATTCTTCAAGAAGAATGCCCCGCGCTATGCGAATGCTGTTCCTGAACAGCGCACGATCACCTATTTTGCGTTTACGCCTGAGGACGTGCCGGGCGGCGTGGTGCAGCCGACGCAGCAGGAGATTCAGCAGTACTACAGCTCGCACATGCAGGAGTTTTCAGCGCCGGAGCAGGCGCGTGCGCGGCACATCCTGATCAAGGTGGCTCAGGGCGCGGATGCGAAGACTGATGCAGCGGCGAAGGCAAAGGCTGAAGACCTTCTGAAGCAATTGAAGGGCGGCGCCAACTTCAGCGACCTGGCGAAGAAGAATTCCGACGACCCCGGCAGCAAGGACTCGGGCGGCGAGCTTGGCTTTGCGCGCAGAGGCACGATGGTGCCGGAGTTCGATAACGCAATCTTCACGCAGAAGATCGGCGACCTGGCGATTGTGAAGACGCAGTTTGGCTATCACATTGTGCAGGTGGAGGAGCGGCAGGCTGCACACACGCAGCAGCTCAACGAAGTGCTGCCGACGATCCAGGCCACACTGATCCGCCAGAAGTCGGCGGCCGCGCAGGAGAATTATGCGCAGGCTCTCACGACAGAGGCGATCAAGAATGGATTGGAGAAGACGGCTGCAGCGCACCATCTGCAAGTGGTGACGACACCGCCGACAGCTGAGCAGGGTACGATTGCGGCTCTGCCCGATGGCGCAACGCTGCTTGCCAAGGCGTTCCAGTCGAAGAAGGGCGATCCGGCACAGTCTGCGCCCACGGGCGAAGGCTACGCGATCTTCCAGGTGACGGGTGTTACACCGGCGCACGCGCCGGCGTTTGCCGACTGGAAGAGCCACGTGCTGGAGGACTATCGCAGCGAACGGTTGCCCCAGCTGCTGGCGCAGAAGACTACCGCGCTCTCAGAGCAAGCGAAGTCAACGAATGACCTTGCCAAGGCTGCGAAGGAAGTGGGCGCGACGATGAAGACGAGCGACCTGGTGGGACTCAACGCCCAGGTTCCGAGTCTTGGCGCTGTGGGTCAAATCGCTCCTCAGCTCTTTGAGATGAATCCGGGTAACATCAGCGGGCCGATCAATGCTGGCCGCACGGGCGTTGTGGCGAAGATTCTCTACAAGGTGGAACCGTCGCCGGACGATATTGCAAAGAATCTCGACCCGACGCGTGATCAGATGCTGGATCAGCGGCGCGGTGAGGCCTTCCAGGTATTCGCGAGCAATCTCTTCAGCGAATACAAGAAGGACAATCGCGTGATGTTCAACGCCAAGGCGCAGAGCGCGCAGATACCGGGCGAGTAAGGCAGCTTACTTGAGTTGAAGGCCCGCGTCCCTCAACGGACGCGGGCCTTTTCCGTTCTGGGACACATTTCACAAAGAGCCGGACGTGAAATCACGGGCGCGCGGTGATAATGCAGGTATGCAGTTTCAGCGTTCCTCCGGAGTTCTTCTTCACGTCAGCTCGCTGCCGTCGTATGGCGGAATTGGCGATCTCGGTCCCGCGGCCCACGAGTTCCTCGCTTTTCTGGCGGCGGCGAAACAGCATGTGTGGCAGGTTCTGCCGCTGTGTCCCACGGGCTTCGGCAATTCGCCGTATGCGGGATCGTCGGCTTTCGCGGGCAATCCATATTTGATCAGCCTTGAATATCTTGCAGACTGGGGCTGGATCGATGGCGCGAGCATCGCGGGACTGGCGGGACGTTCGGGTGCGGTGAACTTCGACGAGGTTGAAGGGCGCAAGCTGCCGCTGCTGCAGGAGGCGGCGGGGCGCTTTCTCGATCGAGGGCCGCGTGAGGCTCAGTTTGCAGACCAGTGGAAGGCATTCCATGAATTTTGCCGCGCAGAGGCGAGCTGGCTGGCGGATTACGCTCTTTACGCAGAGATGCGACGCCAGTTCAAGACGGGCGCGTGGACCGAGTGGCCTGAGCCGCTGCGCAGACGCGACTCGCACGCACTGGCCGATTTCACCGCCGCGCATGGGCGAGCGCTGGCGCAGGAATACGCGCTGCAGTTTGCGTTCTCGCGACAATGGAATTATCTGCGCACTGTTGCGGCGAAGAGCGGCATTCGCATTCTGGGTGACGTGGCGATTTTTGTGAATATGGACTCGGCCGATGTGTGGATGCATCCCGAGCTCTTTGAACTCGACGGGGATTTGAAGCCGACGCGGGTGGCGGGCGTTCCGCCGGACTATTTTTCGCCGACGGGACAGCGCTGGGGGAACCCGCTCTACCGGTGGGACAAGCTGGAGTCGGAGAGCTTTGGATGGTGGGTGCAGCGCATTCGGCGTGCACGCGATCTGTATGACATTATCCGGCTCGATCACTTCAGGGGCTTTGAAGCGTACTGGGCGATTCCCGCGCATGAAAAGACAGCGGTGAATGGCGCATGGGTGAAGGCTCCAGGGCTGAAGCTCTTTCAGGCGCTTGAAGCGGCGCTGGGTCCGCTGCCGCTTGTTGCGGAGGATCTTGGGCTGATCACTCCGGAAGTGGACGCGCTGCGCGCTGAACTGGGCATGCCCGGGATGAAAGTGATTCAGTTTGGATTCTCAGACAAGGGAGCGCATATTCATCTGCCTCATGAGTACACCGCCGGAACGGTTGCGTACACGGGCACGCATGACAACGACACGACGCAGGGTTGGTGGAAGGCGGCACGCGATGTGGAGCGCGCCGGCGTTGAGGCATACGTTGGGCCGGTGAATGGCAGGCCTGCGTGGCCTCTGCTGCGCTCTGTGGCTGCAAGCGTGGCTGAAGTGTCGATCTACCCTGCACAGGATTTGCTGGAGCTTGGCTCTGAGGCGAGGATGAATACGCCATCAGTTGCAGCAGGGAACTGGAGCTGGCGCGCGCCCGAGGGAAGCTGGACGCCGGAACTGGCGGGGCGGCTTGCTGCGGTGGTTGAAGTGACTGACCGGGAGAAGGACCCGCTGGCGAAGGAAGAAGTCTAGAGAGAGCGGGTTGCCTGCCGCCTCCTTGGTATGCTGGGGGCACATGGAAATTGCGGCGATTCAAACCCATGGGCTGACCAGACGTTTTGGCGATCTGGTTGCCGTGGAAGATGTGACGCTGAGTGTTGCACAGGGCCAGTTCTTCGGGTTCCTCGGTCCGAACGGCGCGGGAAAATCGACCACCATCAAAATGTTGACCGGCCTGCTTGAGCCAAGCGCGGGCACGATCGAGATTCTAGGCCAGCGCTTCGATGCGAGTGCGCTCGACTTGAAGCGGCAGATTGGCGTGGTGCCTGAGGGGATGGCGCTGATGGGGCGTCTGACGGCGCCTGAGTATCTGCGCTTTGTGGGCCGGATGTATGGGCTTGACGCCGCCACAGTGAACCAGCGCACCGAAGAGTTGCTTGAGTTTATGCAGCTGGCCGGTGACCGGCGCAAGATGATCACCGATTTTTCACATGGCATGCAGAAGAAGCTGGCGCTGGCGGCGGCAGTGATTCACGGGCCGAAGGTGCTGTTTCTCGATGAGCCTTTTGAGGGTGTCGACGCGGTGGCGGCGGGCATGTTGAAGAGCATGTTACAGCGCATGATTCAGCGAGGCGCAACGATTTTTCTGACTACGCACGTGCTGGAGATTGTGGAGCGGCTGTGCAGTCACGTGGCCATCATCCACCAGGGACGGCTGGTGGCGAACGGTTCGATTGAGGACCTGCGTGCGGGTGTCGCGTCGACGCTGCCGGGGTCTGAGAATTCGCAACGCCTCACGCTGGAGCAGATATTTCTGTCGATTGTGGGAGCCCGAACCGCTGAAGTGACGCAGGAGCTTTCATGGCTGACCTAGATGGCGCGGGAGGCGTGACGGCAGCGGATGGAGGGGGATTTCTGGGCCGCCGCGCGCGGCAGCAATATGCGGCGTTAGTCCAGATGCGTTCGCGACTGTTTGCGAACGTAGTTCGTTCGAGTGAGGGAGCGTTCGAGTTCAGCGCGCGAGCCGTCTCGTTTCTCGTTTACTGCTTTATCGGTATTTCTCTGGGTGTTGGAGCGGGCGCAGCGACGTACTCGATTGTTTCCTCGCGCGAATGGGCGTTTCTGAGCGTGGAGTTCTGGGTGGTTGCGTTCCTGTGGCAGGCGATCTCGGTGATGCTTGCCTCGTTTCAGGAACAGTTTGATGTCACGGCTTTATTGCGTTTCCCGGTCAGCTTTGGCTCGTTTGTTTTGCTGTATCTGATCTTCGGGTTAATCGATATTCCCACGATCGTGGGCGGCTTGTGCGCGCTGGGTATCTTTGTAGGCGCGACGATTGCGCGGCCAGAGACGGTTGGCTGGACCGGCCTGGTGCTTGTGTGCTTCGCGGCGTTCAATATGTTGTTTGCGCGCGCGATTCTTGCGTGGCTGGACAGGTGGCTCGCGAAACGACGTTCGCGCGAGATCATGAGCGCGATATTTCTGCTTGGCATGCTGAGTTTGCAGCTTCTCAACCCAGCTTTTCGCAAGATGGGCGACGAGAATGCGCCGCACGCTCCGGAACCGCATCGTGCGCAGGCCTATGTGCGCCCAGCCATCAATGCGGCGGAGACAGTGCAGGCGTGGCTGCCACCGGGGCTGGCTGCGGTTGGCCTGCGACGCGCCGAAGCGCGCGAGGCGGCCGCTGCACTCGGAGCGATTGGGCTGTTGGGCGTATACGGCGTTGGCGCGGGTGCACTGTTGGCGTTGCGTTTGCGCGCCGAGTATCACGGAGAAAGCCTAGGTGAGGCGCCGAACCGTCAGCGGGCTGCGATCAAAGAGGCCGGGTGGTTGTTCCGTGGGGGCCCCATCGCCGCGGTCATCGAGAAGGAGTTGCGAACGCTGACGCGATCAGTGCCGCAGCTTTACGCGCTGATTGTGCCCATGCTGATGGTGTTCGTCATTGGGAATGTATTTAGCGCTACGGCAGCCGGGACGCGACATTCCTCGCAGATGGCATTTCCGATTTGCGTGGCTTATGGGCTTCTCGGTTTTATTCAACTGATTTACAACAGCCTCGGCCCTGAGGGAAGCGCGATCCAACTACTGCTGCTTTCGCCCACGCCGATGCGCACTGTTCTACTGGCGAAAAACCTGTGCCATGCCGCGCTGTTTGCGATAGTGGCAATAGGTTCGGCGCTGCTGGCGAGCGTGCGGTTGGGGCGTCCCGGGCCCGCGATACTCGCGACCACCGCGGCATGGCTTGCGTTTGCGCTGCCGGCAAATCTGGCCGCGGGCGACATCATGTCGTTGATGATGCCTTATCGAGTGAATCTGGGGCGGCTGGGAAGGCAAGCCGGATCGCAGGCAAACGCGCTGCTGAGTATGTTGATCCAGGCATCACTGCTGGGGATAGGCGCAGTTGTCATCAGCCTGTGCTCGTTCCTGGGCAGCACGTGGTCGGCCGCGATTGTTCTGGGCCTGCTCGCGGTAGTTGCGTGGATCGCATGGTCGATTGTGCTGAGCAAGACGAACGGGATTGCGGCAAGCCGAAGAGAACAATTGATCGCGCGGCTGGCGAAGACGGCTTAAAGACAGGGATCAGTTGTCAGGCTTCAGAGCCCCTTACTTGCGCGGAATTCGCGTACGACGACAGCGGGGTCACGATGCTGGCCGTCGACTGCTTCGTTCATGGCGCGCATGTCGTCTTCGGTGATCTTGCCTGCGAGCGCATTGAGCGCATCCTGAATCTGCGGCCAGCGCCTGAGCGCGTCGTCTCGAAATAGAGGCACGGCCTGATAGGGCGGAAAATAGTGACGGTCGTCCTGAAGCACAGTGAGGCCGAAGGAACGAATCGGACCGTCGGTAGAGTTGGCGGCGATCATGTCCACCTGATTCGCGTTCAGGGCGCGATAGAGCAGTCCGAGTTCCATGGCGCGCGGAGGCTCTGCGAATTTGAATCCGTATGTGGCGCTGAGGCCGGGCAGCCCGTCGGGACGCTGCTCGAATTCGTATCCCACGCCGAGCCGCCATTGCGGCGTGTATGGTGCGGCCTGGCTGAGCGTGGTGAGGTGCAGGCGGCGCGCATCGTCTCCGCGGATGACCATGGCGAAGGTGTTCTGGAATCCAAGTGGCGGCCCTACTGTGACGTTGTAGCGGCTGGCATAGAGGCTGCGAACCGCATCCAAAACGGCCTGCGGGTCGCGATTGAGGGGCTGCTTGAGAATTGCGGTGAGGGCGGTGCCGGTGTATTCGACGTAGCCGTCGATGCGCCCGGCGATGAGCGCCTGATTGCAGATGTAACTACCGGCGAGATAGAAGCGGCGTTCTACTTTTAGATCCGACCTGGCCTCAATCTCCTGCGCGATCAGCTCGCCAAGCACAACCTGCTCCGTGAAGTTTTTCGCGCCGATTACGGGATGGTCAGGCCGCGGTGGTGCGCAACAGACGAGCAGAAACGAGAGCACACTCGAGAGCGCGGCGCAGAGACGGCGATGAGTCACGCGTGAACCTTGAGGCGGCGTTCGAGAAGGCCAAGTGCTCCGTCTGCCGCGAGGGCCAGCAGTGCGGCGGGTACGGCTCCGGCGAGAACGAGACGATTGTCGACTGAAGCGACGCCGCGAAAGATGAGTTCGCCCAGGCCTCCAGCGCCGACTGCGGCCGCGATGGTGGCGATGCCGATGCAGGTTACGGTAGCAGTTCGCAGGCCGGCGAGGATGAATGACGCAGCTAAAGGCAACTCGACCTTGATGAGACGCTGCATCGAGGTAAGGCCGAGGGCGCGCGCAACTTCGGTGATAGAAGGGTCGATGCCAGAGATGCCCGTGTAGGTGTTGCGAAGGATAGGCAGCAGAGCGTAGCCCGTGAGAGCAATGATGGCAATGCGTGCAGCGCGCTCGCCCAGCCAAGGAAGTGGCAATAGAAAACCGAACATGGCAAGCGAAGGGATCGTTTGCAGGATGTTGGCGACAGTGAGGACGGGCCTGGCCCAGTGTGGCGCGCGGGTAAGCCAAATGCCGAGGGGTATGGCGATGGCAGCGGCTAGCAGCATTGCGGCGATGGTGAGCCAGAGGTGCTCCACGGAGAGCGTCGCAATGGTTGAACCGTACTGTGTGAGGAAGTTGGTCAAGGAAGTTAAGCTGATCATTGCGCGTTCTCCTGCCGGAGGCTGCGTTCGCCGTGATGAAAGGCGCGAATGTAGTCTTCGATCTGCGGCGTACCGGCGGAGAGAAACTCCTGCGGAGGAAGAGATGCGATGACTTTGCCGCGATCCAACAGAATGATGCGCTGGGCGAGGTAGAGCGCTTCATCGAGATCGTGGGTCACCATCAGCACAGTCTTCCTGAGGCGACCAAGGAGATTGTGCACCATCTCCTGCATCTCGGTGCGCGTGAGGGGATCGAGAGCCCCAAAGGGCTCATCCATTAACAGAATGTCTGGTTCGGCAGCGAGTGCGCGAGCCAGGCCGACACGCTGACGCTGGCCGCCGGATAACTGATTCGGATATCGCCCCGCGAAAACGGCAGGATCGAGATCAACGGCGGCGAGCAATTCGTGGCCGCGGTGAATGCGCTCTGCACGAGGACGGCCCTCGGCCTCAAGCACGACGCCAACGTTGCGCTCTACTGTGAAATGCGGAAAGAGCCCGGTCTCCTGGATGACATAGCCGATGCTGCGCCGCAAGGTGATGAGGTTGGTGTCTGCGACGTTGTGGCCGTGCACCAGAACCTCTCCCGCGGTGGGTTGAATCATTCGATTGACGGTGCGCAGGAAAGTGGTTTTGCCGGATCCACTGCGGCCGATGACCGCGGTCGTTGTGCCTTCTTCGAGAACGCCGGAGATGTTGTCGAGCAGCAGTCTGCCTTGCTGAGTCGCGAAACTCACATCCCGGAACTCAATGGCGGCGCTCATCTCTTGTGCCAGTGTAAGGGTGAATCGCCGAGAACCCGCGGGATTTGTAAACAATTGCGGTTTCACGGCTTAAGCATCCGGAAGGGGGCAGAGATTCATCTAAGCAGGTATTTGGCGCGCATTGTCGCGAAAAGCGGTTAACCGGCGCGGGCCGGGTCGTCCGGAGTGACCCTGTTTTGTGAGCGAGGCTATGCAGCGCGTACCCCTGTCGACATACCGGTTGCAATTGCATGCAGGCTTTACGTTCGAGGATGCGGCGAACATTGCTGAGTATTTGCGGGATTTGGGAATTTCGCACGTGTATAGCTCCCCATATCTGCAGGCGGCGCCGGGCAGCATGCACGGGTACAACGTGGTCGATCATCAGCAGGTGAACAAGGAACTGGGCGGCGAAGAGGGATTCGAGCGGTTTTGCGCGCGCCTCGGCGAAGTGGGCCTGGGGCAGGTGCTGGACATTGTGCCCAACCATATGGCTACGGGGCCAGAGAACCGGTGCTTGTGGGACGTACTTGAGAATGGCCCTTCAAGCCGGTACGCATCATGGTTTGACATCGACTGGAACTCAGCCGAAGTAAAGCTGCAGGGCAAGATTCTGATTCCGGTGCTCGGCGATCAGTATGGACGCGAGCTCAGCGCGAAAAAGATCTGGATCGAGCAGCGATGCAGCGACTTTCGTATTCGCTACTTCGATAATTCATTTCCCGTGGCGCCGCGCTCGTTGGGGGGACCCCTCTTGCTGGCGGCGAAGTATGCGGAGAGCGCGAACCTGGGCTTTATTGCCGACAGCCTGGCGCGGCTGCCGCTGCCCGGCTCGACGGATGTTGATGTGATTGAATCGCGCCACCGCGATAAGGCGGTGATCTACGATCTGCTGCGACGGCTGTGCGAGGAGGAACCCACGGTTGTGGCAGCGATAGGCAGAGTGGTTGCGGAGTTGAATGATTCTCCAGATGCGCTTGATGAAGTGTTGAACCTGCAGAATTATCGCCTGGCGTATTGGCGCACCGCGGACCAGGAACTGGGCTATCGGCGCTTTTTTGATGTGAATACTCTGATTGGCCTGCGCATGGAGCGGCCGGAAGTTTTCGATGCAACGCATCGGCGTGTGATCGAGTGGCTGAAGACGGGCTGCGTTGATGGAGTGCGTGTGGATCATCCGGATGGGCTTCGCGATCCGCAGCAATACTTCGAGCGGCTGCGCGAACAAGCGCCTGCTGCGTGGATTATCGCGGAGAAAATTCTTGAGCCGGGCGAGGAGCTGAGGAAAGAGTGGCCGATTGCGGGGACGACGGGGTACGACTTTCTGAATATCTGCAACGGATTGATGGTGCATCCAGAAGGAATGAGGGAGCTGACAGCGATTTACGAGGATTTTATTCATGAGCGGGCAGATTTTGCGTCTCTGGCGTACACGATGAAGTTGAATGTGGAGCGCGAGGCCCTCGGCAGCGACGTGAATCGACTGACCAGCCTCTTTGTGGGGATTTGTGAGAACCACCGCGACCATCGCGATCACACGCGCGCTGAGATCAGGCGAGCGATTCGGGAGATTGCCGCTAGTTTCTCCGTATATCGAACGTATGTGGTTCCGGCACGCGACCAGGTAACGGACGAAGACCGCAATGAGATTGCAAACGCCGTGACGATGGCGAAAGAGAGCCGGACCGATGTGGATCCGGGCGTCTTCGATTTTGTCGGGGATGTGCTGGCACTGCGGACGCGCGGGGGACTCGAGATGGAGTTTCTGCTGCGCTTTCAGCAGTTCACTTCACCGACGATGGCCAAGGGGGTGGAGGACACAGCTTTTTACTGCTACAACCGGATGCTGGCGCTCAACGAAGTCGGTGGCGCGCCGGAGCGCGACGGGCTGAGTGTTGCAGAGTTTCATGAATACTGCGCAAAGATGCAGGCAGAGCATCCGAGCAGCATGACGACGCTTGCGACCCATGACACGAAACGCGGGGACGATGTTCGGGCGCGGCTTGCAGTGATTAGTGAGGAGCCGCGCCGGTGGCGGGGAACGGTGAAGCGTTGGACGCAGAGGAACGCCGAGTTCAAGACGGGCAAGTTTCCTGATCGGAATACGGAGTACTTTCTCTATCAGACGCTCGTCGGGGCGTGGCCGATCTCATTCGACCGTCTTGCAGCTTACATGGAGAAGGCAGTGCGCGAGGCTAAGCAGCAGACGAGCTGGACACAGCAGAATAAGGAATTCGAGGACGCTTTGCGGATCTTCATTGAGCGACTGCTCGGCTCGGCACAATTTCTCGAAGAACTAGGGGAGTTTGTTGATCGGGTGAAGGCTCCGGGTCGCATCAACGGCCTCGCACAGACATTGATCAAGATGACGGCGCCGGGCGTGCCGGATACTTACCAGGGCGGCGAATTGTGGGATTTGCGTCTGGTCGATCCGGACAACCGCGGGCCGGTGGATTATGACGAGCGGCGGTCGCTGCTGGCCGCACTGACAGCGGGAATGAGCGCCGAAGAGATCATGGAGAAGATCGACAGCGGTCTGCCAAAGCTCTGGGTGACGCATTGTGCGTTGAAGCTGCGACGCCGCAATCCGGAGTGGTTCGGCGCGGAGGCCGCGTATTCGCCGCTGGCTGTGAAGGGACCGAAACAGGATCACGTGATTGCGTATCTGCGCGGAGACAACGTCGCAACGTGTGTTCCCCGCTGGAGTGCGAAGTTGAACGGCTTCTGGTCGTCGACCGCGGTAACTCTGCCCGAAGGGAAGTGGCGAAATGTGTTGACTGGGGATTCTGTAGCTGGTGGAGAAGTGCGCGTGCAGGTGTTGCTGCAGCGCTTTCCGGTGGCGCTCCTGACGCGAGAGGCGGAGTGACGGATGCATCGATTTGAGGTCTGGGCTCCGCGTGCGAAGAAGATGGCAGTGCGGGCCGACGGAAGAGTGTCTGTGATGCGGGGCCCCGATGACGCCGGCTCGTGGCGTTGCGCTGCGGAGCTGGCAGGGGCGGGCACGCAGTACGGCTTCCTGATTGACGACGATCCGAAGGCGTACCCAGATCCACGATCGCTGTGGCAACCCGACGGCGTGCATGGGCTCTCGCGTATCTATGAGCAGGGAGCGTTCGCGTGGAGTGATGAGACTTTCCGGTCGAAGGAATTGTCGGAGGCGATTGTCTATGAGCTGCACGTCGGCACGTTCACAGAGCGGGGCACGCTGGATCGCGCGGTTGAGAAACTCGATTACCTCGTCGGGCTGGGAATCACGCACATTGAGCTGATGCCAGTGGCTGCGTTTGCGGGCGATCGTGGATGGGGCTATGACGGAGTGGCGCTCTACGCCGTGCATGAGCCTTATGGCGGCCCGGATGCCCTGAAGCGCTTTGTGAATGCAGCGCATGCTAAGGGCCTCGCGGTGTTGCTGGATGTGGTCTACAACCACTTCGGGCCGGTGGGGAATTACACGGGCAAGTTTGGCCCGTACCTGACGGATGCGCACAAGACGCCGTGGGGCGGCGCGGTGAATCTTGAAGACGCAGGATCACGCGAGGTACGGCGCTTCTTGTGCGACAACGCGTTGATGTGGATGCGCGATTTTCATGTCGACGGCCTGCGGCTGGATGCGGTGCACGCATTTGTGGATCGCTCGGCAATTCATTTTCTTGAGCAACTCGCGGAAGAGACAGCGGTGCTGGCTTCGAGCCTGAATCGGAATCTCGTCCTGATTGCGGAGAGCGATCTCAACGATCCGCGGGTGGTGGCGCCGCGCGATGATGGCGGGTTGGGGATGGATGCCCAGTGGAGCGATGACTTTCACCATGCGCTCTTCACTGTTCTCAGCCCGGAACGCGAGGCCGGTTACTATGCGGATTTCGGAACGATGGCGCAGCTTGCCAAGGCGATTGAGATGACCTTCGTCTACGACGGCATTTATTCGCGCTATCGGCGGCGTATTCACGGACGTTCGGCCGCGGGTGCGCCACAACAGAGTTTCCTGGGCTATATCCAGAATCATGACCAGATCGGCAACCGCGCGTTGGGCGACAGGATCAGCCACGGTGCCGGGCTTGAGCGCGCGAAGATTGCAGCGGCACTGGTGATGACAGCGCCGTTTGTGCCCATGCTGTTCCAGGGAGAGGAGTGGGCGTCGTCGTCTCCGTTTCAGTATTTTGCGGATCATGATGAGCCGGAGATGGCACGGCTCGTCTCAGAGGGCAGGCGGAGGGAGTTTGCCGCGTTTGGCTGGAAGCCTGAGGAGATACCGGACCCGGAGAGTCCAGCGACCTTTGAGCGGTCGAAGCTGAAGTGGGATGAGCTGGAGCAGGGTGAGCACGCGGAGATGCTGGCATGGTACCGAGCGCTGATTCGACTGCGACGTGAAACGCCGTGCCTGGCCGCGGGCGAATCCGGAAAGCCGCGGGTGGAGTTCAGCGAAAGCGAGAAGTGGCTTCGCATGCGACGAGGATCAATCGAGGTGGTCTGCACGTTGGTTGGGGGGGAGCGGCAATTCGCGGTTGGCCCGGGTGCGGAGGTGCTGCTCGCTTCGCGGGAGGGTATTGCTGTATGCGATGGCGTGGTTGTTCTTCTACCGGAGACAGTTGCCATTGTTCGATTGGGTGGTGGTTCAAGCGGCTAATTACCAACGGAAGGCCGATGCTCATGCAGATATTTCATGTGGAGAGGAGAGGCGGGTACAGTAGATTCGATCAAGATGCGAAGAGTAGCCCTTATATACAACCCCGCTTCGGGGCAGCACTCCCGGCGGCGCGCAAAGACAGTGAAAAAAGCGCTGGCCGTGCTGAAGAAGGCTGGAATCGAAGCTGAAGCGCTCGAAACGGATGCTCCTGGGAGCGCCAGGACGCTGGCGCGGGCGGCTGCGCGCAACGGATATGACACGGTTCTTGCCTGCGGCGGCGATGGCACGGTGCACGAGGTTCTGCAGTCGCTGGTTGGCACTGAGGTAGCGCTTGGCGTAGTTCCGCTGGGTACGGCTAACGCTCTCGCGCAGGATCTCGGCCTGGGAACCTCGCCGGTGAAAGCGGTGCAAAAGCTTCTGACGGCCAGGCCCTGTCCGATTCCTGTGGGCAAAATCTTTTATCGCGATGAGCACGGAACGGAGCGCTCTCGTTACTTTACGGTTGCGGCTGGTATTGGCGCAGATGCTTTGTTGATGGCGAGCATGGATGCGGGTTTGAAGCGGCGTTTGGGCTATCTGCTCTACCTCATTGAAGCGACGCGCATCTGGGCGACGAACTCGTTTCCGCTCTTTCGCGCTTCGTTTTCACTGCACGGAGAAACCCAAGTGTCTGAGGTCTCGCAGCTGCTTGCAGTGCGGGTGCGCAGCTTCGGAGGAGCGCTGAGATCGCTTGCTCCGACTGCGACGGTGCGCAATGGCACGCTGAATCTGATCTCGTTCAAAACGAGAAGCCGGTATCGCTACCTGCAGTTTCTGCTCGCAGTTGTTGCCGGGAGGCACACGTTCACGAAGGATATCGAGTTGGTGGAAGCCGCAACGGTGGATTGCCGCGTGCGCGATGGATCGAAACGCACGATCTATGTTGAAGCCGATGGCGAGGTGCTGGGCTCTTTGCCGGCAAAGATGGAGGTCTCGAAAGAGACCGTGAGTCTGCTCGTTCCTGAGGGCGCACAGCCTTAGGTTGCGTGGCTAGAGCCTCGCCTGCGATTATCTCTGCGTAAAATTTCAACCGGGAGAGGTTTGCGTGAATAAGAACGCGCTGCTTGCCTGCGTCTTACTGACTGCGTTTTCAGCGAGCGTGATGGCTCAACAACCCGCATGGCAGCCTGCTCCGGGACATACTACGATGCCGCTGTGGCCGGGTGATGCACCGGGGGCGCCTTCGAATCTACCGCCCGAGGCGGATACGACGAAGCCGGAGCAGGCGCTGATTGCAGGGCACAAGATTATCCGGCTCGGCAACGTAGCGAGACCAACGCTAACGATCTACAGCCCAAAGAGCAAGAACACGGGCGCCGCTGTGGTTGTATTTCCCGGCGGCGGCTATCAGATTCTGGCGATCGATCTCGAAGGCACCGAGGTTTGCGACTGGCTGAATGGAATCGGCGTGACGTGCGTGCTGGTGAAGTACCGCGTGCCTGATACGGGTCCGTATCCCAAGTCGTCGGCGGCGCTGCAAGACGCGCAACGAGCGGTGGGTCTGGTGCGCGAGCATGCGGCGGAGTGGCATATTGATCCGCATCGGGTGGGAGTTCTGGGATTCTCAGCCGGGGCGCACCTCTCGGCCGCGCTGAGCACGCATTATCAGCAGCGGCTGTACAGCCCGGTGGATGCGGCGGACAAGCAGAGTTGCCGTCCGGACTTTGCGGTGATCGTGTATCCGGGATATCTGGCGGTTGCGGAACAGGGGATGGCGCCGAACTCCGAGATTCACCCCACGGCAGATACACCGCCCTCATTTATCGTGCAGGCCGAGGACGATCCAGTGCACGTGGAGAATGCGGTGGTGTACTTTACCCAGCTCAAAGCCGCGAAGGTGCCAGCGGAGCTGCACATCTATGCGCAGGGAGGCCACGGGTACGGTCTGCGGCGTACAGCGCTGCCGGTTACCGGTTGGCCGCAGCTGGTGGAGACGTGGCTGCGCACAATCAAGATGCTGCCGGCGCAATAAGCCTTACAATCATCTGCATGTTGCTTGCCGTGCTTACCATTTCGGACAGATGTTCGCGAGGCGAGATGCAGGATACGGCCGGCCCAGCAGTGGTGAATCTGCTGAAGAAGCATTGGCCGGCCGCGATGATTCAAACGGCGCTCGTCTCAGATGAGGAAGAGCAGATTGTTTCGCGGCTCAAGCAATGGCATAGCCTCGATGCTGCGCTCATCCTCACAACCGGCGGCACGGGACTGGGTCCGCGCGACCGAACGCCCGAGGCAACGCGCCGCGTGATTAACCGCGAGGCTCCGGGGCTGGCGGAAGCGATGCGCGCCCAGGGAGCGACCAAAACTCAGTATGCGTGGCTCTCACGAGGTGTTGCGGGACTGAGAGACAACACGCTGATCATTAACCTGCCTGGAAGCCGTCGTGGTGCAGAGGACAGCCTGTCTGCGATTCTTGCGCTCATCAAGCACGGTCTTGAAACGGCAGCGGGCAGCGCTAAGCATCCATAGGACGCTTCTGGTCTGCGGCGCAGGAGCGATGCGGCTCGGCTGGCAAACGCTTTCCAATCGAAGGCGTGTAACTACGGTATTGAGGAAGGGGATTGGTCCGCGGTCGATCTAAACCCCCCACAGAATAGCCGGTTCCTGCAAGAGGCCTGGATAAATGCGAAGCTGCAGTGGCTGAGAAACACAAGAAACAGATTAGAATCGAGTGACAGTGAGCGAGAGACGCAATTCATCCGACCGGCGGCGACCGGCCACTGCCAGTATTCGTGACGTGGCAGAGCGGGCCGGGGTTTCCATTGCCACAGTTTCGCGCGCGGTGAATCAGATTCCGACGGTGAATGCGGATCTGGCACGGCGAGTGTGGCAGGCGATCGAGGAAGTCGGCTACCTGCCGAATACGCAGGCGCGGGCGCTGGTCTCTGGCCGCAGCCGCATGCTTGGCCTGATTGTTTCGGAGATCACGAACCCGTTCTTTCCCGAGCTGGTGCAGGAGTTCGAGAATCTGGCGGTTGCGCAGGGGTATGAAGTGCTGATCGGCTCGACGAGCTACGATGCAGCGCGTACCGAGAGCCTGATGCGCCGGCTGCTGCAACGCAATGTGGATGGCGTGGCGGTGATGACCTTCGGCGTTGAAGAGGAACTGGTGAAGAAGCTGGTAGAGCGTGAGTTTCCGCTGGTTTTTGTGGATGCGGGTCCGGACCTGCCCAATATCCATACGCTCAAGGTTGATTATGCCGAAGGCATTCGCCAGGGCGTACAGCACCTGGCTGCTCTCGGGCATCGCAACATCGCCTTTATCAGCGGCCCGCTTTCCAAGCGGTCGCCAGTTGCGCGCCGGGATGCGTTTCTGAAGGCGATGGCAGAGCTTGGGCTCACCGTTCCTCAGGAACATCTGGTGGAAGGCAACCACACGATGGAAGGCGGCATTGCGGCGATGGAGCGGCTGATTGCGCTTGATGAGCTGCCGACCGCGGTGATGTGCTCGAACGATATGACGGCGATCGGCGCACTGCATGCGCTGTATCGCACGACGTATCGGGTGCCCGAAGATATTTCAGTTGTGGGATTCGATGATATCCACCTCGCGCAATTTATGCTGCCACCCTTAACGACCGTGCAGATGTCGTGCCGGAGTCTAGCTGCAGCGGCGGTAGAAGGGCTGCGTGCCGGTATCGAGCAGGATCATCCGAGACATGGCAAGAAAGAGTGGCATGTTTCGACGAATCTCGTCGTCCGGCAGTCTTCGACCTATCCGAGAGGAAGCCTGCCTTCACTAGTCAAGGCGCAGGCGAAGTAAAAGAGCTTCTTCGCGGCCGCAGCATGAGTTCAAAAGGTTCCGCGCAACTCGAATCGCACCTGAAATGGTTCGACGGGGTGAAAGACGTCAGTAAATTGCGGCAAGGCTGTTGGCGTGATTCGCGAAGTATAGGCGTAGTCGATGTCGTGATCGCGGCGATTGAGCAAATTCAAGAAATTCGGCGGAAATGCGCCATTTCTCGCCGATTCGATAACCAGCCTCCCCATTGACGCAATGCTGTTGCATTGGAGCGATAAACTCCATCGGACGTCAGATCGCGCGGGCCAAAGTAGCGCAGGCGCGAACTCGCCGAAAGACCTTTGTAATTCGTGCAGAGTGATCGCCCGATGCAATCACCAACCCGACTGCTTCGGGCACTCGCTTGCCACCCGGGCTGCCCGGCGCGGCATCATCTGGATCAATTCGGTGAAACAGGGCTTTGGAATTCGGCAAGATCAAAATCGAAAGCCCAATGCTCTGCGTGGCGTGTAGTAGTTTGCCCATTCCAAGCCATAGCGGTTGCTCGGTTGTTGTGAAGCAACTGTGCCGCCGGTGTCACCATCCTGCTGCAGTTCGGAAGTGCTGTGGAGATACCAGAGCGAAAGGGTGCTTTGGAGATGGGGGACGGCCGTAGTGCGCATGCCGAACTCGCCGCCTTTGGTTGGATCAGAGCAGGAATTGGCGTGCGCAGGCGTTTGGGGTAAGGATTGTCCGCCGAAATCGGTTCTACCGTTTGCGTTGCGCCACGCCCGTCGTTCTGAGTGAAAGCTGAATCCGCCCTGCGCATAGAACTCAGTATTGGACCAAGGGCCGAAAGATCAGGCTCAATTTTGGGCTGGGCAGAAACTTGCGTGGCTGTGCCGGAGTTGGCCTGAGGTCACCAGGCTGGTGACGTCAAAGTATTGCTACGATCGCCGCGCAGAGCCGCTACCGAGCGGAATCTTTCTGCCCACTGGATTTTATTCTCCGCATAAAAGCCCGGTCTGCGTGTCCGTAAAGCGGTCCGCTTGGGTGGTCGCGGGCAAGGTGGTGCCGGTGGAGGAATCGGTCTTGTCCACGCGCACGCGATTCTTCGACTGGAAAAGGCCGTTGTGTGATCCAATCGTTGCGGACCTGGAGGCCGAACGTGTTTTCCACCTTGCGGCCGAACCATTGGCTGAAGATTGTGTGGTGTGCGTCTAGGCCAGCCACCCAGCGCCTGTCCTGCTGCTCGAACTGGTCGCCGCGATCGGGATCCGTCAGGTAGTAAGTGAAATCGGAAAATAAATCGAGATCGTAATAAAATCCGTAAGCTGCGATTTTCGATACGGAAGTAGCGTCCTGGCGATGCCATTCGGCCTGCAAGCTGTAGCGCTGCGAATGGCCGCCGTCAGTCGGGTTCAGCGCGCCGAAGAAACCAACGATGGGAACGGCGTTGTCGGGAATTTGATCGCTTGAGTGCCATTTTCCATGGTATCCGCGGGCCGTGATGCTGAAACCATCGGCGTCTTCGCCCTGGCTGTAGGTAATAAGGCCGTTGAATTTGTAATAATTATCCGGATGCGTCCACGGGCCGTCATCGTGATACGCCTCTCCGCCGTAGAGCAAATTGCCCTCGCCGAGCTTTTGCGATACGCCGAAAACGATCCGCCCAAAGCCATACATGCCGCCTTCCACCTGGACGAAGTTCTGAGGAAGCGTCTTGAAGAACTCCAAATGCGCCGATCCGGCCGAGCCATAGTTGCCGACATCGGCGTAATACGGACCTTTCTCAAAATTAACGCGCTGCACAAACTCCGGGATGACGGTGTTCATATCCGAGTATCCTTCGCCGTGCGCGTGCGATGGCAGGTTGAGCGGCATGCCGTCGATGAAAATGGCGAAGTCCGTGCCGTGGTCAAGATTGAATCCGCGAAGGAAATATTGGTTGGCTTTGCCGCCGCCGGCATGTTGCGTGATGATGACACCGGGAACCGTCTCCAGAACTTCTCCCGAACGAAGAATCGGCCGATCCTCGATTTCCGTCGCGCCTACTGTTCCCTGGGAGCCGGAATTCGGCAATTCCGATAAGGTCATCTTCCCGGCCCTGCACGTTGATGGTGGTGCTCGACCGAGCCGCACGGCGAGGGAGACTCGCAGCGGGGCCGACGCTTCGCCGCCGATGGTCATCTGAATTTCTTTGGCCTCAAAAGCGGCATTGGATACCACCAGCCGAAACTTCCCCTGCGGAGAGTCGCTGAAAAACGTAAGGTGCCACTCGGGTCCGTCTGAGTTGTTCTCTGGAGAGCCGCTGCGGCTCGAGACCTGTACGGTGGCCCCTGCAATCACCGCACCGGACGTGTCGACGACAGTCCCTGATATCTGCTGCCGGTAGCCTTGTGCGTGCGCTTCGCTGAGGTGGGGCGGCGAATGTGAATTCCGGCCAGCATGCAGGAAAAGATCAACAGTATTACGAACGTAGTTTTCGTGCTACTGACTGCCATGACGGGTTCCTTCGCGGAATCGACTGGAGTATTTGTGCTTGTGCGTGTGAAAGTTCCCGTTGTGAGAATGAGAATGCCCTGCTGCGGGCTGCGCAACAGTCATCACGAGACGACCGTGCTGCACGCCCTTGAGCCCGATGAGCCGATCGGCGAACTCTTCGATGCGACCGACTTGCCATGGACGATGAGCACTTCAAGGCAGGATTCATGGTCGAGGTGAGCATGGCTGGTGGAGACAACCAGATCGTGCTGATCGTGCTGGACTCAGTCAGCTTTTCGGTGACGCCGTGAGCGTGGTGATCGTAGATCAGCGTGATTGTGCCGACGACGGTGGCGTTGGCGTTCGCAGTCTGCTCGG
Organism: uncultured Acidobacteriaceae bacterium; assembly: GCA_963832465.1. Taxonomy (GTDB): domain Bacteria; phylum Acidobacteriota; class Terriglobia; order Terriglobales; family Acidobacteriaceae; genus Telmatobacter. The sequence continues at coordinate 692,283 of CAWHUJ010000004.1, read as the reverse complement.
TGACGAGGCGGTCCCTGATGAGATCGCGAAATGCCTCGGAGCGGTTGGTGTATCCGCTTCTCGCGATGGAGCGGTCAAAGCGCTTGAGAAGATCGGAATCGAGCGCAATGCCGATTCTGGTGAGGATGCCCATTATTCTCTCAAAGTGCGTCTTTCGCCAAAGGTTTACAGAGTAACACGATTGGAGGATTCGTGTTACGGCGAGCTGATGACGTAAGCGGAAGTGGAGATCCGGACTTGGGACGACGAGCTACGACGTGACCTCCGCGACGGCCTCTTCCTGTTCGTCGAAATCCGGCTCGCCGAAGGGAAGCAGTCGCTGGGCAACGGGATTGTAGCTCTTGCGATGGAGGGGCGTGGGGCCGAGACGGGCAAGGGCTTCGAGGTGCTCCTGCGAGCAATAGCCTTTGTGGCTGGCGAGGCCGTAGCCGGGGAATTGCTGATCGAGCTGAATGAGGAGATTGTCGCGATAGACCTTGGCCAGCACGCTTGCGGCTGCAATCGAGAAGCTGGTAGCGTCGCCCTGAATGACGGATTGCTGCGTACAGGGCCAGTCGATGGTATCGACTCCGTCGATGAGCAGGTAGTCTGGCGGCTGGTTGAGCTGCTCGACGGCGAGACGCATGGCCAGCAATGACGCCTGGCGGATGTTGATGCGGTCGATGGTTTCAGAGTCGACTGCAGCAATGGCCCAGGCGACAGCGCGGGTGCGAATCACCGTGTCGAGCTCGACCCGCTTTTTTTCGGTGAGTTTCTTGGAGTCAGTAAGGCCGGAGAAGCGAGTGCCCGGGGCGAGGATCACAGCGGCAGCGACGACGGGGCCGAACATGGGTCCGCGGCCAACTTCATCGAGCCCCGCGATGCACTGAGCGCCGGTTTTGCGCGCCGCGTGTTCGAGCTTCCAGCCACACACCGGAGCGCGGCCTGAAGGCCGCTTGCGGGCGCGTGTGGTGACGGGAATCTTCGCCATGCAGACAGTATAGAAATCCGCTGGCTCGCGTTGAGGGCTCGACTGCGGAAAACTGGTGCGAAACCGGGGCTGTTCTGGCAAAAGAGGCGGCATCAAAGCAGCAAGGAGAAAAATCAATGCTCGAAGGGGTGAAGCCTACGCACACGCAGCCGGGGGGATTCCAGGGCAAGCCGGTAAAGGACGATGAGGTTGTGAACGATTCTCTTGGGACGGTCGATCCGGCTGACTCGTCGGGTTTGGATGAGGAGAAGGAGACCGGCGACGCGAAGACGCTGAACAAGGACACGCGGGAGGATTGAGTATTTAGGGACTAGGGACTAGGGACTAGGGACGAGGGAATAGGGGTTAGGACCAGGGATCAAAAACAACCCCGGCGCGGGGCCGGGGTCGTTGGGTTCTTGAGATGAGAAGGCTTACGCCTTGGCGGTGACGCGATCCACTTCCTTCATGCGGGCGGCCTTGCCGCGCAGTCCGCGGATGTAGAAGAGCTTGGCGCGGCGGACGCTATAGCTGCGAATCTTCTCTACCTTGTCAACGACCTTGGAGTTGAAGGGGAAGATGCGCTCGACGCCCTGGCCGAAGCTCATCTTGCGCACGGTGAAGCTACCCTGGGGGCCATTGTTGATGGCGATGACGAGGCCTTCGAAAGCCTGCAGGCGTTCTTTGTCGCCTTCCTTGATTTTCACCTGGACGCGAACCTGGTCGCCGGGAACGAACTTGGGCAGATCGGTGCGCTTGAGCTTATCGGCCAGGCGCTGCATAACTGGATGAATTGACATGGTTTCTTTCCTGCGTTGAACTCAGAATCTCAATTTTAGCAGAGAAACTGGCCTGCGCATAGCGCACACGCTTTCCAAACCCGCTAAACCGCTATAGTGTCAGGAGATGGACGAGAAACGTGAGTTGCTGCGGCATACCCTGGCCACGGTCGCTTACCGCGCGAGACGCGCACTTGAGCGGACCCCTGAGTCGTTTGGTTCATTTGCGGGCACCGGAGGGCGGCCGCCCGCGGAACTGCTCGCGCACATGGGCGACCTTTTCGACTGGGCGCTGAGCATTGCACAGGGAAAGCAGCGGTGGCGCAATTCCGAGGCGCTGCGTTGGCCGCAGGAGCAGGAGCGGTTCTTCGCATCGCTGAAGGCGTTCGATGATTACATCGCTTCAGGTCAGCCGGTTCATGGCTCGCTCGAGCGGCTGTTTCAGGGGCCTATTGCAGACGCGCTGACGCACGTTGGACAACTGGCGATGATGCGGCGGATGGCAGGATCGCCGGGGCGTGGCGAGAATTTGCATGCGGCCGATATTACAGTGGGCAGGGTGGGTGCGGACCAGGCCGAGCCGGTGCAGCCGTTCTGAGAGGGGAATCGTCGCGAGCATCACCGCACGAACGGGATGTAGGCCTTTACGCGAGAGCGATAGGCAAGGAAATCGTCGCCAAAGCGCCCTTCGAGCAGCCGGTCTTCGGCGTGTACGCGGATCTCCAGACCTATGAGGAAGAGAACTACTCCGGCGATCAGCAGTGGCCACCACGTGTAGGCAAGCCCGGAGGCGATCAGCATTCCCAGCATGGAGGCGTAGATGGGATGCCGTATCCATGCGTATGCGCCGCTCTGCACAAGCTCGTGATCAGCGCTGAGCGCGGCTTCAAATCGCCAATGCCTGCCGAGATGCCCCGTGGCCGCCCACGCGAGAGCCACTGACAGTGGCGCGAGCACCATGGAAGCGACGACGCCTGGTTTCCACTGCGTCTGTCCGACAGGATGCACGTAGGCGAAGACGCAGGCGAATCCGAGAAAATTGAAAAAGATGCCCCATCGTGACGCTGGCGCACGAACAGCCTTCTCCTGTCCCTTCGCCTGCTTGCGAGGCTTCATAAACGCCATCCACCAGGCAAACCAACAGAATCCCAGTTCGATGAGGGCAACGATCTGCAGAGTGCTTATGATCACAGTTCTCCTCGCCATCCAATAGAAATCAACAAACGCCTATCCTGGTCGCTAAGGGCGGCACGATCGAGCAGATCGGGGCGGTTGGCCAGCGTCTTGCGCAGCTGCTGCTCGCGGCGCCAGCGGCGAATCTGCGGCGTGGTCGCCGTTCATCAGCACCTGCGGTGCGGCCAAGGCCGGCAAATTCCGCGGGGCGCGTGTAGTGCGGATAGTCGAGCAGACCGCCGGCGCCGTGCTGTGAGCGGGGCACGCCTTCGCTGTCTGCAGTGATGTCGGTATCGGCGACGCCGAAGCTCTCGAATTCGCTGGAGGCTTCGTTGCCGAGTACGCCGGGGATCAGGCGCATGACCGCGTCGATGACGACGGCCGCGGCCAGCTCGCCGCCGCTGAGAACGTAGTCGCCGATGGAGAGCTCCATGTCGCAATAGAGCTGGTTGATGCGCTCGTCCACGCCCTCGTAGCGGCCGCAGAGCAGGACGACGCGGTCGAGTGTGGCGAGTTCGCGGGCGATGGGCTGGGTGAATGGGCGGCCCTGCGCGGAGAGCAGAATGACGCGGGTTCCGTCAGCGTCGCGCGAGCGCTGGCTTTTTGGCAGGATGCCGAGGGAGCCGAGCGCTTCGGCGAGGGGCTCGGGCTTGAGCACCATGCCTTCGCCGCCGCCGAAGGGACGGTCGTCGACGGTGCGATGGCGGTCGTGGGTGAAGGCGCGCAGATCGTGCACGGCCACCGTAACGCAGGCCTCGGCCTGCGCGCGGCGCACGATGCCGTGCTCGAAGATGCCGCGTGAAGAAGCCGGGAAAGATGGTGACGATCTCGAAGCGCATGCCGGTACCCTTTGAATGATATAAGCATGCCTTCCATGGGTGGTCCGGATGTGCTTTACTGTTGGGCAAACTCATGGCAGACATTGAATCACTACTGAATCGCTGGCAATCGGCGGGTGTGCTCGATGTGGAAGCTGCGGGCCGCATCCGCGCGTGGGAGGCTGGGCAGAAGCAGCCTTCAGGCTTGCGCTGGCAGGGGCTGGTGGCGCTGATCCTGGGTGCGCTGCTGCTGGCCAGCGGCGTCATACTATTTGTTTCGGCACACTGGGACGAGCTTGGCCCAGCGGGACGGCTCACGCTGGTGCTGGCGATGGTTGCGGTCTTTCACTGCGCGGGCGGTTATGCGCGCGAGAAATCGCTGGGCCTATCAACGGCGCTGCATGCGGTGGGCACAGTATCGATCGGCGCTGCGATTGCGCTCGTGGGCCAGATCTTCAACATCGAGGAGCATTGGCCTGCGTCGATCCTGTTGTGGGCGTTAGCCGCGCTGGCGGGATGGATATTGCTTCGCGACGAAGCGCAACAGACGCTGACTTTGCTGCTCGCCCCGGCGTGGCTCTTCAGCGAGCTTGAGTACGCTACGGAGCGCCATATCGGCCAGGATGTCTATCTGGGCCGTTTTCTGTTTGTCTGGGCGGTGCTCTATCTCACTGTGTTTCTCGGCTCGAAGCGCAAGGCGGTGCAGGGAATTCTGTTTGCAACGAGTGCAATTGGCGCGGTGATCGGCGTGTCGCTGATGCTTGAGAGCTGGCGCTCGTGGGGAAATCAGCAGTCTATTCCGCTGCATGTGCGTATCTGGGGCTGGCTTGCCGTGGCATTCGTTCCGCTCCTCTTTTCGTTGGTTCGATTCGGCAAGAGTACGCTGGCGGTGGCCGCGGCATGTGTGCTCTCGATCATGCTCCCCTGGTGCACCCATTCATGGGTAGAGCACTACGGGAACAGCACGTATACCTATACGCAGATTGTTCCGGACATCTTTGCGCATCTATTGGTGGCATCGTTTGCAATCTTTCTGATGTGGTGGGGAGTGCGCAGCGCAAGCAAGGCGCTGGTTAACTACGGCATCGTGGGATTCGCGATCACGATCGGGTGGTTCTACTTCAGCAACATCTTTGACAAGGTTGGCCGATCCCTTGGGTTGATTGGCATGGGCGTTTTGTTTCTGGCGGGCGGCTGGGCACTGGAGAAGACAAGGCGCAGGCTCATTTCCCGCATGGCGAGTCCCGGTACTGTGCAACCGGCGGAGGCGCAATGAAGATCTCGAAAACTTCGATCATGCTGCTCGTGATTCAGCTTGCGCTTGTGGGATCGATTGCTGCCAAGTATCTCTACGAGCGGTCGGTTTGCCCGCGCGTGTGGACACGCACGGCAATGTATGACCCAGAACTGGTGATGCGCGGACGCTATCTGAGTATGCGGCTAGAGGTGAATGGCTGCCAGATCCCAACCCCCCTGACGAATGCGGGGGATGTGGAGGGTGGGATGCAGGGTGGTCAATTCGGCTCTAAGGCTCCACAGTGGGTCGAGTTCCCGGCCAAGCTCTCAGTGGAGAACAACAAGCTGATTGCCACGAGAGAGGATGGAGGGCAAATTGTGTTTGCCCAAAACGGTCGGCCCTGCGAATCCATGCGGCTCACGGAACCGGTCAACTTCTATATCGCCGAACATGCAGCGAGCCCGACGCCGGTGCGACGGGGGCAGGAACTGTGGGTAGAAGTGACGGTGCCGCCGAAAGGGCCGCCGCGGCCAATTCAATTGGCGCTTAAGGATAACGGCGTGTGGAAGCCGCTGGCGTTTCAGTAGGGCTCATTTTGCTTCGTTGAGATCGACCAGACCCTCCGGCAGGGCCATCTCGATGCGCCGGGCGCTTATGTCGACTTTGCGCAGATAGGCCTTGGCGAAGGGGACCAGCACTTCGCCGGTGCTGGAGCGCACGACGAGCAGGGGTGCTGGGCCGGCCGTGGTGTCGACATCTTCGATTTCGCCGATGATGGCCGGCTGGCCCGAGGCCACGTCAACAAGAGTGCAGCCGATGAGGTCGCCGATGTAGGCTTCGCCTTCAGCCAGTGGAGCGCGCTGGGCGCTGGGGATGGCGACTGCCAAGCCGATGAGAGCTTCGGCGGCAGAGATGGAATCAACGCCCGCGAAATGGAGTACGATGCCGCCCTTGTGCAGCCAGTGGGCCGTCAGTTCGACTTCGCGCAGAGCCGCGGCCCCGGATCCGGTTGAGGCAGCCGAAGGCAGCAGCCAGAGGCGCCGGCGGTCGGCGAATTTCTCGGGGAAGTCGGTGAGGATGTCGGCGAAGACCTCGCCTTTGCGGCCCTGCGTTCGACGGATGCGCGCAAGCCACGCCCATTGCCCGGCCGCGGTCATCTCCATCTCCCGGCAGACCTAAACCTGGTCGTCTTCTTCCAGAATGTCGAGCGTGTAGCGGTGATGCAGCTTCATGCTTACCGCACCCAGGATTGTGCGAACCGAGCGCGCGGTGCGCCCCTGCTTGCCGATGACCTTGCCTACATCCTGCGGTGCGACCTTGAGCTTGAGAACCGTATTCTCGTCTCTGCCCACCGCGTGTACTTCTACGGCATCCGGTTCATCTACCAGGGCCCGCGCAATTTCGCGGACCAGTTCGTCTACTGCGACCATATCGTTTTGGGTCATCTACTTGCCTCTGACCGTCTGCATCCAAAAGAAAGCTACTTGGATCGTGCGCGAATAGTAGCATACCCATTCGCCTCCGTCAGCAACTCTGTGAATGGCAAACAGGGTGCAGGCAGAGGCCTGCACCTTAAGAGGAATGGGGTAAGAAAACTAGGCTGCAGCCGGAGCGGGATGCTTCTCGACCAGCTTGGCCACGGTAGGCGAGAGCTGGGCGCCGACGCCACGCCAGTAGCTGATGCGCTCGTGCTTCAGATCAACAGAGGCAGGGTTGGTGCGGGGGTTGTAGGTGCCCACGACTTCAATCGACCGGCCGTTGCGGGCGCGGTCCTTCTCAATAACCACGATGCGATAGTAGGGCTGCTTGCGGGCGCCAACACGCGCCAAACGAATCATGACCACGGCGTTACAGTTCCTTTCAAAATCCAATGCTTGGTTCGCTTTGGGGGTCTTTTAAGGCCGCGCGGAGGCGATCGGCCAGATAGGGCCAGACCTACCTGATGAACCAGACCGGCTGAGCCGCACAAGACGCAACACCTAAGTATCGCTGAAAGAGGCTGGTTAAGGCAAATCGGGGGCTTTGCCTTCTTGCGGCTGAGCGCCTGTTCTATGGTGATGTCGCGTACCAGTCGTCGCGGGTGAGGGCCATGCCACTTTTGCCCTTGTCGGGGCGGCTGAGCAGCGCCTGGTAGACACCGATGGCTCCGCGGCGAAAGGCGGCCGCCGATCCGGCTACGTAGAGCAACCAGATGCGGTAGGTGGTGCGAGGCACCAGCTCGAGTAGATGTGTCTCATTGTTGCGAAGACCTGCGAACCAGCGTCGCAGTGTGAGTTCGTAGTGTTCGCGCAGGTTTTCGACGTCCCGTACTTCAAAGCCCCGAGACTCGGCAGCGCGGAGCACCTGAGAGAGGGTGACGAGATGGCCATCGGGAAAGACGTAGCGGGCGATGAAGGAATCTTTGCGGAGGGGAGCAGTGTCACAGCGAGCGATGCCGTGGTTGAGGAAGAGGCCGCCGGGTTTGAGCAGGCGCCACGCGGTGCCGAAGTAGAGCGGTAGGTTTTTGAGGCCCACGTGTTCGCACATGCCGACGCTGGCAAGTTTGTCGTAGCGAGGCTGGCCGTTGGGTAGTTCCCGGTAGTCGCGCAGATTGATGGCGCAGCAGTCGCTGACGCCAGCCTCGGAGATGCGGCGACCGCCGGTGGCTGCCTGTTCCTTGCTGAGGGTGATGCCTTCGGCGCGCGCGTGATAGCGGGAGGCAGCGTGCAGCACGAGGCCCCCCCAACCGCAGCCGATGTCAAGGAAGTGCTCGCCGGGCTTGAGGCGGAGCTTGCGGCAGATGATGTCGAACTTCTGCTCCTGTGCCGTGTCGAGGGAGTCTGCCGGTGTGCGGAAGTAAGCACAGGAGTAGGCCATGGTTTTGCCAAGCCACGGCTCAAAGAAGGCGACGGGCAGATCGTAGTGATAGGCGATGGAGGCACGATCGCGGCGCTTTGAATTCTCTGCTCCATGGCGGAGCCATTGAGAAAGCTCGAAGGCTGTGCGGGCGCACTTCTCGACGAGTTGTTGCATGAGGGCGTGGGGGCGGTTGAAGAGATACTCAGCGATGGCAAAGACGGAAAAGATATCGCCTTCGACGTCGAGGCCGTCGTGGATGAAGGCTTCACCCAGGGAGATCTCGTTGGGATGCGCGATGAGAGCGGCGAGTGCTTCGGGCCTCTTAACGACGATGGTGCAGGCGGGACCCTGGCAATGCGGTGAGGACCAGTGATGGCCATCCCACATGCGAACGGAGAAGGCAGGGCCTTCATATCTTTGAAAGATTGTGTCGAGGAGTGTTGCTTTGTAGGTCAGCCCACGGTCTGCCATGTTTCCGGCGTCCTTTCCCTATGGGCGAAGGCAGCGACCCGGATCCCACAGGTGGCTCTACCACTTAGATGTGCTTTACGGCTAGAAGAATACTCCAGATCAAGCGTGAGCGGGGAAGAGAAATTGCAGCATAGGCTCGACACGCTCAGCCCAGCTTGCCTCGTCGTGCGTGCCGCCACGGATGCGTTCGAAATGGAGGTTCTCGCCGGCATGCCAGCCGTTCGCGGAGAGGCGGCGGTCGAGTTGCTCCACGTCGTGGAGGGTCTTGTGACCTTCTTTGTCGCCAACATCGAGCCAGAGCCGCGGGCGCTCCCAAACTTGCGGAGCGCGCTCGTTGAGATAGCCGAGGATGCTCTTGTGGTTCCACCAGACGCTGGGAGAAAGGACGGCGAGTTTACCGAAGCACTCGGGGTGACGGAGGCCGAGAAAGAGAGAGACGAGGCCGCCGAGTGATGAACCGCCAACGCCGGTTGATTCGCGGCCGGGGAGCACGCGATAGCGCGAGGCGATCCACGGCATGAGTTCGCGGGTCAGCATGAGGCCGTAGTCGTCGGCTTCGCCGCCACCCATCTGCCAGTTGCGCTCATGCGTGTACTCGGCGATGCGGCGGTCACCGGTGTTGTAGATGCCGACGATCATCGAGCGGCTCGACCTCGCCGGCTTCGATTGCGGCGTCGGCATGCTCACGCATCTGCCATGTGCGGCCCTTGACGAAGGAGGTTTCGGGGTCGAAGAGATTCTGCCCGTCGTGCATGTAGAGCACGGGGTAATGGCGGTCAGGCTCGGCTGTCGTAGGCGGGCGGCAGGTAGACGATGATGTCGCGATCGTCGGGCAGATAGATGCTGCGAAAGGCCCGATGCAGGCTTCAGGCGCGGATGCGGCGTGATCTCGGCGACAGTCCTGCGGGCGCTGCTCTGTCGACTTCACAATCTGAAAATCTCTGCATGGCCCTCGTTCTCTGTGTCCTGCCGGAAATCCAATGCGCGAAAATTGCGCGCCCCATGGCTGTTACAGTATCAAGAACAGCGCACGTTCTCCAATTGATCGCCGGGCTCAGATCGACCGCAGAATATCAATCACAACAGAGCAGGCAAGCCATGAATCGTGAGTATCACAAGTGGTATTCGACGCGCCTTGGACGCGAGATGGAGTTGCTGGTCTTTGGCCACGGCGGGCTGCCGGTGCTGGTGTTTCCCACGTCAGGCGGACGCTTCTTCGAGTTTGAAGATCGGGGCATGATCGGCGCGGTGGCGGGACGCGTGGAGCGTGGCGATCTGCAGTTTTTCTGCGTTGACTCGGTGGATATGGAGAGCTGGTACAACCGCAACGTGGGCCCACGGTGGCGCATCGCGCGGCATGTCCAGTACGAGGACTACCTGATTCACGAGGTTGTGCCTCTGATTCGCCAGAAGAATCAGGACGGGCATCTAATTTCGTTGGGGTGCAGCTTCGGCGGATATCACGCGACGAACATCGCCCTGCGGCATCCGGATGTGTTTACGGGCCTGCTGTCGATGTCAGGCGCGTTCGATCTCAGCAATTTTCTTGGCGGCTACCATGACCAGGATTGCTACTTCAATCTGCCCTTCCAGTATCTTCCCAATCTTGCGGACCCGTGGTTTTTCGAGCGCTATCGCCGAAACATGTACATTCTCGGCACGGGGTGGGATGACCAGTGCCTGTCACAGAACCAGGAACTCGATCGCATCATGAGCAGCAAGGGGATTCCGCACAAGCTGTATACGTGGGAGACATGGAACTCGCACGACTGGCCGACGTGGCAACGGATGATGCAGGAATATCTGTAAAACAGGGAAGAGGGACTAGGGACCAAGGAATGGGAAGAGAGTTCAGCCGCGGGGGAGGTTCGGATGAGTGAATTGAATCCGTACGAGAAGTATCTTGATGGACGATCGCTTGAGAGCATTCTTGGCGCGACGGAGCAGGAGATCGCAAAACTGGTGCACGCCATGGGCGTGCAAAAGGCTGCCCAGTCACCAGCGCCGGGCAAGTGGAGTCCGATTGAGATTATTGCGCACCTGGCGGACTGCGAGATTGCGTTTGGCTTCCGCCTGCGACAGACCCTCGCGGAGGATCATCATGTGCTGCAGCCGTTCGACCAGGAGAAGTGGGCCGCACACTACGATGGCATCACCGCATCGCAGGCTCTGGCGGCGTTTGGAGGTTTGCGCGCCTGGAATCTCGCGCTGATCGGCAGGACGCTTCCGCATGCGGGCGGCAAGACTGTAACGCATCCTGAGCGTGGCACGATGACCTTCAAGACCATTGTGGAGACGATGGCCGGGCATGACATCAATCATCTCAACCAATTGAAGGCCATTGCCGGGGTTTGAGCAACGGGCATCCCTTTGCGCGAGATTGAGAAACACCAACGGCGCCACCGCTTACGAGCGACGGCGCCGTTTGGCTTATCTCCAGCCCTATTTGCCTTTCTTCGAGGTCGGGCTCTTGCCCGCGCCGCTCTTAGCTGAAGCCTGCATCTTGTCCTGCGGATGATGCTTGTTGTGGTGGGCGATTGCCTTGGCGATTTCCTCCGGGGTGAGTTTGCTGTGATCGGTTGAATGCAGCACGTCGTCCTGGATGGATGGGGCTGATCGTTTCTGATCCATTGAGTTTCCTCCTAGGGTCTGCAGGAGCGGTCATCAAGATGAGTGCAGATCAATTCCTGCCGCGGATCTGGCAAGTCGCCACGGGCCGGGAAACACGCCACCATGCGAGCGCCAGAGACGGCCGAGAGGGTCTAGCTGCAGGCCCGGCGATCGGCCGCTCCGCTTATCGAACTAAGAGGGGTGATTGCGCTGGAGGAGTTGCTTACTTTGTGGCGTGGGCCGAAACGAGAGCCGGCTCGTACCGCATTGCATTCAAAATGACGTCCGCGGTTGAGTCCTCGTCCTCACGGCCGAGGATCAGCAAGTCATAGAGATGCAGGTCTGTCCAGCACTTGCCGAAGTACTGCTGCAGGTATTCAGCCCTTTCGTGGTCGACCTTGCGAATGCGCTCCTCCACATTGGCGCCAGGCTCCAACCGCTTGCGGAGACGCAGGATGCGTTCCTTGTAAGGCGCGTAGATAAATGCGTGAAAGACATCGGGTTTATGGCGCAGGATGCACTGCGCGCCACGTCCGACGATGACACAATTGCCCTCGGCGTGGCCCTGTTCGACGATCTTCTGCGTGAGCTTGACCATTTCCTGGCAATCGAAGAGAGCGCCCTCTTGCAGTTCAAGTCCAGCGGCAAGTGCAGCGCTTCGCATAGTCTGCTGGTTGAGTCGCCGCAGCCATGAGTCAACATGCTCGTCGTAGCGCTTCACCACCTTCGTATCGACATGGGCGGTATAGGCAATGGCTTCGATAATCTCCTCGTCGAGCAGCTTCCATCCAAGATGTCTGGCAATCGCTTGCGCGACCCGGCCGCCTCCGCTACCGAACTCTCGATCTACAGTGAGCACCCGGTAATTCATTCGCTCCCTCCTGCCTGCGACACATCCCAACGACAGATACTCTACGCCGATCGTGATTGCTCTTTTGTACTCCAGATCACAGTTTTGCCATGCGCCTCGTTGACCGCGAGGGGAGCATCGAATGACAAACTTTGCAAAATCAGTCCGTTAAATCACATCGAATTGCATCGAGGGCAGGGTGATTTCGCTCTGCTTTGACGGGAGCTACCGTACACTGTTGTGTTGCGCCGCGCGTGATGCGGTTGCCGTTGTGCTGATTGCGTCCGGATTTCATGGGGAAGGGGGCAGCATGAAGAAGATCGGCGTTTTGTTCGGGATGGAGAATAGCTTTCCCGGAGCACTGGTTGAGCAGATTAACATTCGCAACGTCTCGGGCATCGAAGCAGAGTTTGTCGAGACGGGCGCGGTGCTTCTCGATCAGGCGCCGAAGTACTCCGTTATCGTCGATCGCATCTCGCACGATATTCCGTTCTATCGAGCATTCTTGAAGCACGCGGCGATCAACGGCACGATCATTATCAACAATCCTTTCTGGTGGTCGGCCGACGACAAGTTTTTCAACTACACGCTCGCTGCGAAACTGGGTGTCGCCGTACCGCCGACGGTGATTCTGCCGCACAAGAAGCATCCTGAGGGCACGACGGACAAGTCGATGCGGAATCTCGAGTTTCCGCTGAACTGGGATCGTGTTTTCGAGTACGTCGGCGAGCACGGATTTCTGAAGCCGGTTGACGGCGGAGGTTGGCGCGATGTGCATCATGTCCACAGCCGGGAGGAGTTTTTCGCTGCGTACGATCAATCGCACCAGTTGTGCATGACGTACCAGAAGGCAGTGAATTTCAACGAGTATTTTCGCTGCTATGTTGTGGGACAAGAGAAAGTGCACATCATGCCGTACGATCCCCGGCGGCCGCATCACGAGCGCTATATCCAGGATCCGCCGGCATACGACGCGGCACTGCTGGCGCGTGTGGAGAAGGATGCGCTGACGCTCTGCCGTGCGCTTGGATACGATCTCAACACGGTTGAATTTGCTGTTGAAGATGGCATTCCTTACGCAATCGACTTCATGAATCCGGCACCGGATGCTGATCTGCATTCGGTGGGCAAGGCCAACTTTGAGTGGATTGTGAAGGAAGTGGCGGATCTTGCCATCGCGAAGGCACAGCTAGCGCCGCACGTGCCCGAACTTCGCTGGTCGGCATTTCTGACCGGAGAAGTGGCGCCAGCAACGAAGGCGAAAGCCGCGAAGAAGGCGGCTGCTCCACGCAAGGCGCCCGCGAAAAAGAAAGCGGCGAGCGCGGAGCCGGCAACAAAACCCAAGGCCGCGAAATAACTAGACTGCTGGCCGTTCACCGAAGCTTTGCGCGGCCGCGAGAAGAGTCCGCACCTCGTTGTCGGGCGTGGGCGTGAAGTCGCGATAGAAATGGCCCACGGCATCGAGGAATTCGGGTTGCAGAGCGCAGATCACTGCGTCTGCTTCTCTCTGCAGGTTGGTGCAGGTGCTTTTTGCGCCTACCGGAACCGCCACAACTGCGATTCTCGCACTGGGGCGAACGGCGAGGATGGCGGCACGCATGGTGGCGCCTGTGGCGAGGCCATCGTCTACGAGGATGACGGCCCGCCCGTGAAAGGCGATGGGAGCGCGGTCTTCGCGATAATCAGATTCCATGCGCTGCAGATTGAGCTTCTCGCCTTCAGTAGCAGTCTTCAACATTTCGGCGGTCACGTGCAATGCGCGCACCACATCGTGATTGAGGACCGTGGCTCCGCCGCTTGCGATCGCGCCCATGGCGAGCTCCGGCTGGTTGGGGGCACCGAGCTTGCGCACAGCAAGAATTTCGAGGGGCAGATTGCAGGCGCGAGCGACTTCGTAGGCTACCGGCACTCCGCCGCGCGGCAAGGCGAGAACGACTGCATCGCGCAGACCGGGCACCGCTGCGACCAATTGCGCCAGCGCTCGGCCCGCGTCTCTGCGGTCCTCAAACATCGCTACACCTATATGCAGGATTGTAGTCCTCAGGCAAAGTTGTCTTCGCTGCGTGTTTGGCGGGGAACACTATAATTGCGCCAAGCACTTCGAGGACAACGCATGCGGCCATCCTTCTCGCTCGGCATAGAAGAGGAGTACCAGACTGTCGATCCGGTAACGCGGGACCTGCGCTCGCACATTCAGACCGAGATGCTGTCGCAGGGAAAGCTGCGCCTGCAGGAGCGCGTGAAGGCCGAAATGCACACGTCGGTCGTAGAAGTGGGCACGCGTGTTTGCCGCAATATCCAGGAGGCGCGTGAAGACATCTACGATCTGCGGCGCGAGATGATCAAGCTGGCACGTGAGCATAATCTTGTGCTCGTAGCCGGAGCTACGCATCCGTTCGCCGACTGGCGTACGCAAGAGATCTATCCTGATCCGCGCTACCACCAGGTGGTGAAGGACCTGCAGCTTGTGGCGCGCGCCAATCTGATCTTCGGGTTGCATGTGCACGTGGGCATCGAGGATCACGAAGCGGCAATCCGCATCATGAATGCGATGCGGTACTTCCTGCCGCACATCATGGCGCTGGCTACGAATTCCCCCTTCTGGCTTGGCCTGAACACTGGATATAAGGGGTATCGTGCGAAGGTCTTCGAGAATTTTCCTCGGACCGGAATTCCCGATTCATTTTCAAGCTACTCGGCGTTTGAGAATTATGTGAGCCTGCTCGTCCGTACCAACTGTATCGATAACGCAAAGAAGATCTGGTGGGATATACGGCCACATCCTTTCTTCAATACGGTCGAAGTGAGGGCGTGCGATATTCCGCTGCGCGCGGAAGAGACGGTGGCGATTGCGGCTCTGATTCAGGCGACGGCCGCCTATTTGTATCGACTGCACGAGGCGAATCTGGATTTTCGCGAGTATTCCCGCGCGCTGCTGATGGAGAACAAATTCCGCGCGATTCGCTATGGGCTTGATGGAAAACTGATCGACTTCGGCCGTCAGCAGGAGGTCGCCGAACGGGATCTGCTCGATGAGTATCTTGTGCTGATCGACAGGGAAGTGGAAGAACTGGGCAGCCGCGACGCGATCAATGGGATTCGCACGATCATGCAGACCGGTACAGGTGCGGATCGACAGCTGAAGGTATTTGAGGAGACGAAAGGCGACCTGAAGGCTGTGGTCGATTACATGGCCCAGGAGACCTGTGCGGGGTTGTGAGGGCAAACCCCAGAAAATCGGGCGAAATTGGTCCCTTGGGCTCGTTTCATTCCGGTGAATTTTCCGCTACCCTTGAAATAGACGACTGGAGATTGCCTGAACCCGGAATGACCGATGCCTCTGCTCAGCTGCTTTCTATGCCCTATCCTGCCGAGTTTACGCCAGGGGCCCGCTCTGCTGTAACGACTTGCCTGCGAATCGATCCCACGGAGAAGGTGACGTTGATTGTCGATCGCTCGACGGAGACGATTGGGGCGGCGCTAGCAGCCGAGTTGTCTGAGCGTGGTTGCGCATGGAATGCGTTCGTTCTGGAAGACCTGGCTCCGCGGCCGCTCGTGGATATGCCTGCGCCGGTGCTCGACGATATGGAGACATCGCAGGTTTCGATTTTTGCAGTGCAGGTGCAGCCGAACGAGCTTCACTCGCGCATGCAGATGACCGACGTGGTGAACCGGCGGCACATGCGTCACGCACACATGGTCAACATCACTCCTGAGATTATGTGCCAGGGCATGCGCGCTGATTTCGACCTGGTTGACCGGCTGAGCCAGAAGGTGCTGGAGCGAGCACGCAAGGCGACGCGGATTCGCGCCACGACAGCGGCGGGAACGGATATCACGGCGGAGATGAATCCGGGCTACAAGTGGTTCAAGACGTCGGGCATTATCTCGCCGGAGAAATGGGGCAATCTGCCAGGTGGTGAATGCTTCACATCGCCGGGAGAGGTGAACGGCACGTTTGTCGTGGACGGTGTGGTTGGCGACTTTCTGTGCGCGCGCTATGGTTTGCTCGAGAAGACTCCGCTGACGATCGAGATCGAACGGAACAGGATTGTGCGCTGCTCCAGTGCGAACAAGCAGCTTGAGGCTGATTTCTGGGCATACACGCATACGGATGAGAATTCCGACCGCGTGGGCGAGTTTGCGATTGGCACTAATCTCGGCGTGGAGCGCGTGATCGGGAATATTCTGCAGGACGAGAAGTTTCCCGGGATTCATATCGCTTTCGGAAATCCATATGGCGAGCACACCGGTGCGCCATGGCGGTCAGGCACGCATATCGATGTCGTTGGGCTGCGCTTCAACATCTGGCTTGAATCCGATGAGGGCGAAGAACAGATCATGCGCGACGGGCGTTTCCTGATTGCCGCTTAGTTGCTCGAAAGAAATCGCACCATGAAAGTGCAACGCCGATTGCATCGCCCCATCTAAGAAGGTGATATGAGCACTTCTGCTTCTGCCGCACAATCTCTTCGCACTTTAGGCAACTCTGACATGCGCCTCACGCCGATCGGCTTCGGAGCGTGGGCAATTGGCGGCGGCGACTGGCAATTCAGCTGGGGTCCGCAGGATGACAGCGATTCCATTGCCGCGATTCATCGCGCGCTGGACCTGGGCATCAACTGGATCGACACGGCGGCAATCTACGGGCTGGGGCACTCGGAAGAAGTTGTGGGCCGGGCACTCAAATCGACAAGCCACAAGCCGTATGTCTTCACCAAGTGCTCGATGCGCTGGAAGGACGACCGGTCGATTTATCGTTCGCTCACCGCTGCCTCCGTTACCGAGGAAGTGGAGAATTCGTTGCGCCGGCTGGGCGTGGATGCCATCGATCTCTACCAGATTCACTGGCCCGATCCAGATGCTGAGATCGAAGAAGGCTGGGAGACGATGGCTCGCTTGCGTGAGCAGGGCAAAGTGCGGTGGATCGGAGTATCGAATTTCTCAGTTGAGCAGATGGAGCGAGCGCAGCGTATTGCGCCGATCACGAGCCTGCAGCCACCGTATTCGATGCTGCGCAGAGCGATCGAAGAAAAGATTCTGCCGTTCACCAAGGCGAATGGAATTGGCGTGATTAATTATTCGCCGATGGTTTCAGGTTTGCTGACGGGCAAGATGACCGCGGAGCGTGTTGCTGCTCTGCCTTCGGACGACTGGCGCCGGCGGGCCGTCGAGTTCAATGAGCCCCGTTTGAGCCGGAACCTGCGGCTGGTGGAGGTGCTGCGCGAGATCGGCGCCGGCCATAGAGTCAGCCCCGGCGTCGTGGCCATTGCGTGGACACTGCACAATCCCGCGGTCACCGCCGCGATTGTAGGCGGCCGCAGCGCAGAGCAGGTTGATGGTGTTGCTCCGGCGCTCGAGTTCAGGTTGAGCGGGGAAGAGTACGCGCGGATCAATGCGTTTCTCGCCGAGAGCGCGACGTAACGCGCGAGCATGAGTAAAAACGAAGACCCCGGCCAAGGCCGGGGTCTTTTACACCGGAAATCTGAAAGCTTACATCGCGGCGACGAAGTCGGGAACGACAACCGCGGCGTTTTCCTGCAGGAGCTGTGTCATGCGGGCTGCCATGCCTGTGTACATCGAGGTGGCACGGAAAGCATTGACGCGGACACCCTCGCTGGCCTGGCTGAATGCATATTGCCCAAGAGCCATCAGGACGCAAACTCGAATCTGCATTGCATCGCTGCGCAGAGTTTCGATGAGCTCACGGTCCACCGAAGCGCAATTGCGAGAGGCGTAGTCAGCCATTTCCAGCATGACCCGCGCATTTTGATACATGGCCCAGAGCCCGTGCGCACCCTGAATCCGCTTCCAGGTCTCTTCAGGAGTGGCGTTGACGCCTTCCTTCCAAAGGAAGTGCTCACTCAAATCGCGGGCACTCCAGTCGGGCCGCAGCCGGACAATGAGCGACTCCCATGATTGAGTATTCCGGCGACGGACACCGGCTCTCCAACGACCAAGGTAAAGAGCCACGACGGCAACCGCGGCTATCTGAAGCAAGGGGAAGATCATCGATCGTCCTTAGACCGGAACTACCCTACCTCTTTTCAAGAGGTTCCGGCTCGTTGATTCTGTTGCTAATACTTGTAGCAGAAAATCCCGTGGGAGCGAAACTACCCTGTGCAAATCCCCCGACGGTTGGTCCACTATCAGTACCCCACTTCTTAGTACACACAGGTAACTTAAAGTAACCAGTGCAAAGAATCAATGATACTTTCCGGGCACGGTATGGCCTTGGCGGGTCATGAGCCTCAAAACGAGACACATGAGATTAGTCATCCTGGCGGAAGCGGATCTCGGAATCGGATGGATCTGCGAGAGAAGTGCGGTTAGCGCGAGCTGCACCAGCGACGGCAAGCAGAAGGCTCTGCATCTGGGGTGTAAATTCGCGGCGTGCAGCCTCTTTCTGGGCAAAGCTGAAAATCCAGTAGAAGAGCACGCAGACGAACGAAACAATCACGATCTCGCTCAATTTTCGGATTTGGACCGCATGTACGATTTGATGGGTCTGCAAGAGGGTGACTCCCAGACTGACCAGCGAATATACGCCTAGTCCAGTGGCGACCTGCAGCTCGCGATCGCGCCAGCCGATTGACAGGAGCTGACTGCAGCCCGCCAGCCCGAGGAAGAAGAGAATTCTCAGGATCGATACGGTCTGCACCAGGTGAACAATCAGTTGGAGTTGCACAGGGAGTTGTGATACGGACGGAGCGGAGGCAAAGGGCCAGATGACGATCCCAACCGTAAGGATCAGGGCAGAAAGAACAAAAGGCGCATAGCGCGGCAGCGAGGAACGTATCGGCCGCAAAACCGACCAGGCAAGTTCGACCAGAATACAGAACTGAAAAGCTGAGTCAACGATCGTTTGGAGAAGGTAGGTCGAGATGTAACTGGAAGAGAGGAACTGACGGCTGGTGAAACCGCCGATGTTACTCAACAAATCCCACACACAATAGGCGAAGAAGAATGGGAGGACGCGCCAAGCGCGTTTGTAGATGAGCAACCCAACTAACGCCGCCTCGGCCAGCACATACACCAGCAAAATCGTGTTGTCCGGACCCATCATCGACATCCTGTCTGAACCGATTGATGCGATGAATCGAGTGTATCAGCGCACCTGAGAGCACAATGGCAGAAAAGAATCTCTGATCATGTGCCTTTGGTGCGGACCGAACCAGATCGGCACAAGAGGCCCAATTTTTGCTCAAAAGGCAGCCGTCGAAGACTTACGCGGCAACCTTTGCATCCGGCGGAATCGGAATCGGCAGTGCTGGGATCAGAGCGATCTTTGCATCTGGCGGAATCGGAATCGGCAGCGCCGGGATCAGAGCGATCTTGGCATCTGGCGGAATCGGAATGGGCAGTGCAGGGATCAGAGCGATCTTGGCATCCGGCGGAATCGGAATCGGCAGTGCCGGGATCAGAGCGATCTTGGCATCCGGCGGAATCGGAATGGGCAGCGCCGGGATCAGAGCGATCTTGGCATCCGGCGGAATCGGAATGGGCAGTGCCGGAATGGCCTTGGCATGCGTAGCGGAAAACGCGAAGATTGCACCGAGAACCGCAGCGGAAAGTTTCAACTTGCTCGAACCCATGGACTTACACTCCTGGCCCAACTGAAATTGAAATGCAGGGAAAGACTAACCCAAAAGGGGCATCAAATCTACAACAAAAGTACTGAAGCACCAAAAAATAACAGTGCAGGCAACGTTTCGAGTAGTCTGTGGAAATTCCCAAAAGAGGAATGAGGCAAAACCGGGTAAAAACTTGAAATAGCAGGAGAAAAGCGGAAGTTCGTTCCGAGGGGGCAACCTGCGGATTGGCCAGCCCTGAAATTACCCAAGTCGTCATGTGGTATGAGGAAGCTGAGAATTTAGATCGCCGGCCTGTCTTACAGAGGCCGGGCGCGACACGATGCAACGGGGAGGGAGGGAAGATGCTTCAGGAACTGCGCTGGGCGTTTAATGAGAAGTTCACGCCAGAGAGATATGCAGAACTGAAAGCGCTGCTGAATGCACGAAGCGGGACCGAAGTTCAGTTTCGCGTTGCCGAGACGCCAGTGTTTGTGCCGGCTTCATTGCTCGATGAGATGGCTGCCGAAGGCGCGAAGCTCACGCATCAATTGCTGAGTGATGTGGACTATCTTGCCGCTGCGCGCTGCGCGATTCCACCGGGCTATTGTGTCGCCAATGAGACATCGCATCCTCACTTCCTCACGGCGGATTTCGCGTTGGTGCGTGATATCGACGGTCGGCTCAAGCCGAGGCTGGTAGAGATTCAGGCCTTTCCATCCGTCTTCGCGTTTCAAGCGCTTCTGTGTGCGGCGTATCGCAAAGCCTTCGAGCTTCCTGAGCAACTTGGATACTTTTTGAGCGGTCTCGATGAGGTGAGCTACTGGAAGATCCTCGCCAGGACAATCCTCGGCGGCCATGATCCTGAAAATGTCGTGCTGACTGAGGTGGATCCAGAGCATCAGAAGACGCTGCCCGACTTCAACCTGACAGCGGAGAAACTGGGAATCGCGGTGGCGGATATCGCCAGGCTGCAAGCGGTGGGAAACAAGCTGCACTACCGCAACGCGAAGGGCGTCCTGGTGCCGATTCATCGGATTTATAACCGCGCGATTGCCGATGAGCTGATCGCGCGGAAGATTAAGTTGCCCTTCGATCTGACGCGTGCATGGGACGTCGAGTGGGCGGGCCATCCCAACTGGTATTTCCTGATCAGCAAATTCTCTGTGCCGTGGTTGTCGCGAGGCTCCGGCAGTGCGGTCGTGCCTCCGGCGGTGTTTCTCGCGGACTTTCTTGAAGGCTCGGGGCGGGCGGCTCTTGAATCGGCGGGTGTGCCGCTGCCGGCGAAATCATTGGATGAGACGATCTACTGCGAACTGCTGCTCAAACCGCTCTTCAGCTTTGCGGGTAAGGGGATTCAATTTGAGCCAACGCAGGCGCAGCTTGAGGGCATCCCAGTGCCGAGCCGAGCAGATTTTCTGCTGCAGCAGAGAATGCGCTTTGAGCAAACAATTGAAACGCCGTGCGGAATGACACAGGCGGAGTTTCGCATTCTCTATGTGTGGCCGGATGACGGCGAATTGACGCCGGTGCTGTCGCTGGTTCGGCTGGGCCGCGGCAAGATGATGGGTGTCGATCACAATCGCAATCAGGATTGGGTAGGAGCTTCGGCAGCGTTTTTCCCGTAGCGGGGAGCGGCGCAATGTCAAAGCATGAACGGAAGCCGAGCCTGGGGGTTCCTTTTCTATTACTATGCGAAAAACTTTCGTGCCCTAGGTTGTTTGTCAAAAGTCGTTTACAGTGACGTGTAGGTTTCCACAAAGGATCTGGAAAGCAGAACTATGAATATGTCCAAACCGGTTCGCTCATCCAAGAACAGTAACGTTCAGTCGACGGACACGAGGAAGGAAGTCCGGTGCGCTGTGCGTTTTCCGCTTTCTCTTCAAGCCGTAGTCTCCGGCAACAGTGCGGAAAGCGCGGCGCTCACATGCAATGTTTCGGCCAGCGGTGTTTTGCTGGATGTGCATGATCCGCTTGAGGTTGGACAGGGCATTGATTTTGCGATCCGGATGCCGGGCGACATTCTCGGAGCTCCCGGTGACGTCATGGTCCGCTGCCATGGGCGTGTGGTACGCTGCTCGCTGAATCAGGGACATTATCAGGCTGCGGCCACAATTGACGATTACCGATTTGCGGAGCAGTAGAGTTTAAGTTACGTGTTGTAAAGTTACGTGTGTTGGCATTAGCGCGGCCTATCTATGGAATTTTTGGACGACACTCCTGAAGGCGAAGTGGTGGATGGTCCCGTAAAGCCGGGAGCGATCCGTATTATTCTCGCGGACTCGCAGGCAATTTACCGGGTGGGTATCCGCAAGATCTTCGCTCTTGAAGACGACCTCAGGGTTGTGGCCCAGGCCGACTCTCTTGAGAATCTTTACGCCTCAATCGAACGCTATCCTACCGATGTGGTCCTGCTCGAAGGCGGCCTGCTAACCGGAGCGCCGAACGCGATTCCGGAGGTGCTACGGCTCGCCCCCGACGCCAAGTTGATTGTGCAGGCGATCGCCGCCGATGAAAATCAGACGGTGGATCTCTATCGCCGCGGCGTGCGGGGCATTATTTCGCGCTCGATTTCGCCGGATCTGCTGGTGCGCTGCGTGCGCAGGATTTCAGCGGGCGAAACGTGGATCGACAACCAATCAGTGAACTGGGTGATTGATGCGTACCGCTCTCAGGCGGCCGCGCTCGTAAGTCCGCGGACCCAGCCCAGGCTTTCTCCCAAGGAAATGGCGATTATTACCTGCATTACGCAGGGCAAGCGCAACAAGGAGATCGCATTTCAGCTGGGCACGACCGAGCAGGTTATTAAGAACTATCTGCGCAAGATTTATGACAAGCTTGGCGTCTCAGACCGGCTTGAGCTTGCGCTCTATTGCCTGCACAACAAGATCATTCAGGCCGACGTCGACGAAGAGACGGTGGCCAAGAAGATCGTCAGCCGCTGACGGCTCTACCCCTTCGAAACAGAATGGCGCCCGATGTGGGCGCCATTTTCATTGTGTGCTTGGGTCATGTCTGCATTGCAGGCCGGTCCGTTCCCAGCGCCATTGCCATCGCAAGTTGGAGCGCCTTGGCCGTCGGTACAGCCCTTGCGCGCGAGTTCGAGCAACCGTGTGAACTCGGCCAGTTCGGAAGCGGTGAGGTGCCCCAGCATCTCCTTAGGCATGTGACGGACCTTGGCATCCATCTGGCGCAGGAGGTCAAGGCCAGTTAAGGAGATGTGAGTCCAAACGACGCGACGATCATGCTTGTCGCGCTGCTGCCGCACGAGCTTGAGATTCTTGAGCCGACTGAGCAGGCGTGTGATGTCGGGATCGGCGGTGATCATGCGCGTGCCGATAGCAGAACATGTGAGGCCCTGGGGCTGCGCTCCCCGCAAAATTCTGAGGACGTTGTATTGCGTAGCGGTTATGCCCCACTCGCGTGTCGTTCGCTGCACGACGCGGCTGAGGCAATCCGTGGTGCGCATCAGGTTCAGGAGAGCCTCTTCCTCGGCGCTTGAGAACGGGAGTTCCTGCTCGATTTCATTTTTCAAAGCTGTCATCGTGCGTGGCCCTCCTCGCTCCCGTTCGATGCGCAGCATGAAGGTCGGGACAGAGGCCGATCTTCACGCTGCGCGATACAGCTTTACTGCTTTGCCAGATCGAGGTTGATGCTGAGCTTCACATCGTCGCCTAGCACGCTGGTTGGGTATTTCTCGCCGATGCCGAAAGCAGAGCGGCTCACCGTGGTGGTCGCGGACCAGCCGGTATGCGGCTTGTGATCCATGCCGGTTACCGGACCTGTGGGGCCCTCGACGTCAAGCGTTACAGGCTTGGTGACACCGTGCAGAGTGAGGTTGCCATTTACGGTGAGGCCGTTGGCGGTCTTGGCGACGCTGGTGCTCACGAAGCTGGCGGTGGGGAATTGAGCAACGTCGAAGAGGCCGGCGCTCTTGATGTCGTTATCTCGCATGGAGACGCCTGTGTCGACGGTGCTCATGTCGACGGTGATGTTCACGCTGGATTTTGTGATGTCCGCGTCATTGAGCGTGACAGTGCCCCCTATGTTGCCGAGCCGGCCGTTCACGCGAGAGAGACTCAAGTGCAGGATGGAGAAGTCCACTTCGCTGTGTGCCTTGTCGGGAGCCCAGGTAGAGGTTTGAGCAAAAGCCAGCGGAGCTGCCAGTGCCAGGACGCCAGAGAGAAGAGCCAAACGCTTCATGTCGGGTACTTTCCTTTCGAATTGCGGCAAAGGCCGCGTCATATTTTCTGCGATGCCGGAACCGATGGGTCCGAGGGAATGGAGCAGTCGGGTGCGTGCCGCAGAGAAGCTGAATCCCTATCAGTATCAGACGCCACAGCATTTTAATTGTTGCAACAAATAATTCGCTGCTCGAGCAAGCGGACCTGATCCGAGTGTCTGCTATGCTCCCGTTAATGTCCTTCGTCCGCGATTTTCAAAGACTTACGTCGAACCAGCGCCACGCGTTTATTGCCTCTTTTCTTGGCTGGACTCTCGATAGCCTGGATTTTTTTCTGCTGATTTTCTGCGTTGAGGGGATTGCGCGAGAGTTCGGCACGAGGCCGTCGGCTGTGCTCAGCGCCGTGTTCATGACACAGGCGTTCAGGCCTGTCGGCGCAGTGCTCTTTGGAATGCTGGCTGATCGATATGGCCGCAGGCCGGTGCTGATGTTTAACATTCTCAGCTTTTCGGTGATCGAGCTGGCCTGTGCATTCGCGCCGTCCATGGGCGTGCTGCTGATTCTGCGGGCGCTCTTCGGAATCGCGATGGGGGGCGAGTGGGGCGTGGGGGCCGCGCTCGCTTTTGAAACATTGCCAAAGCAAGGACGCGGCGCGTTCTCAGGCATCTTGCAGGAGGGCTATGCTTTCGGATCGATTCTGGCTTCGGCCGCCTTCGCGCTCTTCTTTCATCAGATCGGGTGGAGAGGGCTGTTCATTCTTGGCGCGACCCCAGCACTGCTTGTCTTCTATGTGCAGGCGCGCGTAGAGGAGTCGCCGGTGTGGATGGCCAGCGCGGCGACGAGAAGAGAGAAGCCAAAGCGCAGCGGGCTGATTCCGGCACACATCGCAGAGTTTCTGCCGACGTTCCTTTTCCTGGTGCTGTTGATGACGGCGTTCATGAGCTTTTCGCACGGCACGCAGGATGTGTATCCGACATTTCTGAGTGCGCAGATGAAGCTGCCGCCGCATACGGTGGGATTGATTGGCGTGCTTTACGGTTTCGGTTCGATTGCGGGCGGGTATGTCTTTGGCGAGCTTTCAGAAAAATGGGGACGTAAGCGCGCGATTGTGACGGCAGCGCTGCTGGCAATTCCGGTGATCCCGCTCTACGCGTACGGCCACAATGCCTGGGTGCTTGGAACGGGCGCAGTGCTGATGCAGTTCATGGTGCAGGGCGCATGGGGAGTGGTGCCTGCGTACCTCACAGAGTTGTCGCCTGCGCCGGTGCGTGCGACTGCTCCGGGACTGGCCTATCAGCTTGGCGGGTTGGTCACATCATGGAATGGCAGAGGGCAGGCGCTGCTGGCGGAGAGATGGGGAACGTATCCGCCGGTGCTGGCGCTGACCGTGGCGATTGTGGCTCTGTCGCTCGCGGTGCTTGCTGCGGTGGGGCATGAGGCGAAGGGCGCGGAGATGAGTGTTACCTAGCGGCTATATATTCCAACGATCTTGCCGCGCGCCACGATGTGATCTTTCAACGCATCTTCTACCTGCTGCTTTGTCGCGCCTGAGGGCAGGTTGAGCAGTACTTCGAGTGCGTAGAGAACAAAACGATAGTGATGCGGTTTGTGCCCAGGCGGGCATGGGCCTCCGTAGCCGATCTCGCCGAAATCGTTGCGGCCTTGTAGAGCGCCGTCGGCAAGCTGGTTCTGCTTCGGCACGGCAGCCGGTAGTGAACGCGCCGTCGCAGATAGGTTATAGAGCACCCAGTGCACGAATGTGCCGGATGGAGCGTCAGGGTCGTCGAGAATCAACGCGAAGCTTTTCGTGCTTGCGGGAGCGCCGGACCACGCGAGAGCCGGTGACGTATTTGCGCCGTCACAGGTAAACGTTGCGGGAATGCTTGCGCCCGATTGGAAGCTCGTGGTCTGCAACTGGAGCTGTGGCGCATCGGCGCCGAGTTCGGGCTTAGGCGATCCGTGGCAGCCGATGGCGAGTGCGAGTACCAGGATGAGCGGGAATCCAGCATGCGCGATCTTCACGTGTGCTCTGCCCCCAAGTGTGCTGATTCTTACTTTGGCCGGATCAACTCCACCAGGTCGTGTGTTCGTACCCAGGTATTGCCCGCCATGCGGCCCACTGCGCTCAACCCTACCGGATCAACGCGAAACTCGGAAAGAATATCTTTGCGCACGTGGAATCGCACCACCTCGCCCAGCACGATAACCCCGCTGCCGGAGGCGCGGCCGGTATAGATCACCTGCATGAGGCGGCACTCCATTTGCGCGGGTGACTCGGCGACGCGCGCAGGGCGCACCACTTCGCTGGGCAACGGAGTGAGGCCAGAAAGCTGGAACTCGTCGACTTCCGGTGCAACCTCGGCTGCAGTGACGTTGGCGGCATCGGCGATGGCCTCGCTGACGACGTTCACGACGAACTCCTGCGCCTCTTCGACGTTGCGCAGAGTGTCCTTGCGCGCTGCATCGCCTGCAGCGCGGCGCAGCGTGGGACAGAAGAGCACCGTGGGCGGATTGGATCCTACGCCGGAGAAGAAGCTGAAGGGAGCAAGGTTCGGAACGCCGTTCGCGTCGACTGATGAGACGAGCGCCACCGGCCGCGGCACGATGATGCCGGTCATCAGCCTGTAGATGTCGCGTGGCTCAAATCCGGCGGGATCAAACGTCTGCATCACGGGGGACGAAGCTGGGGCATCCATGACTTTAACCTTATTGCAACAAAGTGGATCCAGCCAACAAGCCGGCCCAAGAGCGCGGAGGCCGCTAACCTTTGCAAAATCGAGGGAAAGGCGAGGTGTGACGTTTGTGATGCGCCCGAATGAAGTCTGCGGGTCGAAAATTTGCAGACTGGTAACATAGTTGATGCACAATCGGTTAAAGGAGAGTGCCTAGACGTGCCGCGTATCCACTTTCACCTTCAACTTGCCGAGCTCAAGGACAAGCTCCTGGCCATGGCTGCCCTGGCGCAGCTGGCGGTGGAGTCCGCGGTCGAGGCCTACCTACAGCGCGATAACGCGCTTTGCCAGTATGTGAAGCAGAACGAGACGGCCATCAACACGGCTCAGCGCGAGCTGGATGAGATGGCCTACGAGCTTCTGGCCAAAGAGCAGCCGATGGCCGTCGATTTGCGCTTCATTCTCGCGGTGATCAAGATCAATGGCGACCTCGAGCGCATCGGCGATCAGTCGATGGGTATCTCGCGGCGCACGCGCGATATTATCAATGATCGCGCAGGTGGAGCTGCCGGTGGATTTTGGGGCGATGGGCGAGTTTGCCGGCGCGCATGATCCGCTCCGCAGTGCAATCGCTGATTGAAGGCGATGCGCGGCTGGCGGACTCAGTACGCGAGATGGACGACGAGATCGACCGCATGAATCGCCGCGCTCATGCCGACCTGTTGCAGCTGATCCAGGAAAAGCCGAGCTACACGCAACAGGCGATGAACGGGCTGATGGTTTCGCGGAGCCTGGAACGCATCGCTGATCACGCGTCGAATATTGCCAGCGATGTGATCTTCTGGATTCGCGGCGCTGATGTGCGCCACCAGCTCAGCCTGTCGATGGATTGAGACCTGCCGCCGTTTCCAAAATGTACAAAGCCCACCGCGCGGTGAACGCATGGTGGGCTGTTTTATGCAGCGTGAGCGGTGCCGACTAGCGCGTGGATTCGAAGAGGAACCAGGCGCGGCGCTCGGCCTCGTCGATCCAGTTTTCGATCAGGCTGGTGGTGGCGTAGTCGTTGGCCTTGGAGGCGACCTCGTGGGCGGAGCGCAGGCTCTCGACCAGCGCCTTGTTGTCCGCGTGCAATTCCAGCAGCATATCGCGCGGGGCCACGAACTCCTGGTCGTTATCCGCGATGCGCTGCAGGCGGGCAATGTGGCCAATGGAGCGCAGCGTGGTGCCGCCGATCTTGCGCACACGCTCGGTAATATCGTCCGAAATGGCGAAGATCTGGTCTGCCTGCTCGTCCAGCAGCAAGTGGTAGTCGCGGAAATGCGGGCCGCTCATGTGCCAGTGGAAGTTTTTGGTCTTCAGGTAGAGAGCAAAAATGTCGGCGGCCAGCGCGTTGAGCACACTCGAAAGATTTTTCACATCCTCGGGGCTGAAGCCGTCGGCGACGTTGGTCTTGGCTGCTTTGGATTCCGAACTTGTATGCGTAGACATCAAAAGCTCCTTTGCCGGGGAAGTCACCCATGGGTTAACGGGAGAAAAATGGGGACCAACCCCTTGCACTCCATAAGATGCCCCGAATGGGCGAAGGTTTCCGTATTGGCGCAGACTGTGGAAAACCAACCATTCTGCGGTCAGCCAGCAGAATAGCTCCGAACGCGCGATTGCCGAAATAAGAATTTTGAGTTACGCGCCCGGGTGCTCCGCATTGTGCAGGAGCACGGCGACGGCGCAACTGGTGAGGCGGGTTTCGGCGGAGTCGGCGCGGCTGGTGAGGATGACCGGCACGCGCGCGCCGAGCACGATGCCGGCAAGCTGCGCGCCGCCCAGGTACTCGAGCTGCTTGGCCAGCATGTTGCCGCTTTCAAGGTCGGGCACGACGAGGATGTCGGCCTGGCCGGTGACCGGCGAAACGAGATTCTTGATCTTGCCGCCTTGACGCTGACCGCGGTATCGAACGCCAGCGGGCCATCAAGAATGCCGCCGGTGATTTGTCCGCGGTCGGCCATCTTGCACAGTGCGGCGGCTTCCATGGTGGACGGGATTTTGGGGTTGACGGTTTCGACCGCGGAGAGCAGCGCGACCTTGGGCTCGGGAATGCCGAGGGCATGGGCGAGGTCGATGGCGTTCTGCACGATGTGAATTTTGTCTTCGAGCTCCGGCTTGATGTTGATGGCGGCGTCGGTGATGAGCAGTGTGCGCGGATATGCCGGCGTATCCATGACGAAGACGTGACTGATGCGGCGCAAAGTGCGCAGGCCGGTATCGCGCTGCATGGCGACTTTCATCAGCTCGTCAGTGTGCAGGCTGCCCTTCATCATGGCCTGTGCGCCGCCGGTGCGGCAGATATTCACGCCCAGTTCAGCGGCCTTGGCTTCGGAATCGGCATCGACGACAGGGAATCGCGAGATATCGACGCGGATTTTTGCGGCGAGCGCTTTCATTTCGGCTTCGGGGCCAATCAGAGTTGGCACGATCAGATTCTCGTTAGCTGCTTCTACGGTGCCGCGGATCGCGACGTCCGACATCGGCCAGCAGACAGCTGTTGTAATGGCAGGCAGCGTCTTGCAGCGTTCGAGGAATTTATGAAATACGTGATAATCCGGCGGATGACCAACCAGGGGATCGACGACAACGGCTTCAGCGAGCGGAGCTAGATCACTCATTACGAATTGTCCTCGGGCACAGATTCGTGCGGGTCTTACGCAACCTATTTTCTCGCAAAGCCCAACGCAGGGATGTGAGTCAGATCACAGGACCGATGGTGAATACCATTTCGCGATACGTGTGAATTTCACGGGGAGCAGGCTGCGGCCTTCCTTATGGAAGGCCACTCATTTGATGCCAACAACCATTGAGTCTGGTCCGACGAGGTGCTCGACGCGCGCCTCCTTGAAGCCCGCTTCCGTCAGCCATTTCACGCCGTCGGCGCCCGTGTAATCAAAACCGCCGGGCGTTTCGATGAGCATGTTGAGACTCATCAAAAGGCCAAAGGCATTTTTTGAGCGGTCATCGTCAATGAGGGCGTCGTAGGCAATGAAGGCACCGCCCGTGGGCAGAGCCTCATATGCTTTGCGGATGAGCATCTTCTTTTCGTCGAGGTTCCAGTCGTGGAGGATGTGGCCCATCATGATGACGTCTACTTTGGGCAGCGGATCGTTGAAGAAGTTTCCAGCCTGGAAGCGAACACGCGATGAGATCCCGTTGGCCGCAACGTACTCCTCGAAGATTGGCGCTACTTCAGGCAGGTCAAAGCCGATGCCGGAGATATGCGGGTTCTTGAGCGCGACCTGAGTTATGAGATCACCCTGCGCTGTGCCGCAGTCGGCAGCAGTCTTGTAGTCAGCCCAGGGAAATTTAGCGGCGATGGTCATATTGGCGCCACGGCTGATGCCGGTCATCGCGCGCAGAAAGCCTTTGAGCCGGTTGGGATCGGCATAGAGCGCGGAGAACGGCTCTTCGCCGCCTTCTGCTTCATTTTGATTTTGGCCGGTGCGCAGCGCAGTAGTGAGATGACGCCAGTGCCCGTAGAGGCGCTTATTCGCCATCTCGAGAATGCCGCCGATATACGACGGCTTGTTCTTATCGAGAAAGATGTCGGACTCTGGCGTATTTGCGTAGACGCCGTCCTGGCGGGTTAAGAGACCGAGCGCGACGAGAGTGTCGAGAAAGTCGCGTGCTGAGCGGAGATGCAGGCCAAGGCGGCCTGAGAGCGTTTCAAGGTTTTCGGCATGATGCGCGAGTTCGGTGAAGAGTTCCATCTCGACGGCGCTAAGCACCGTCTTCGATGCGAAGAAGCCCATGCCAACTTGCAAAATGTGATCAGGTTTTGGGGCAGACATCTCTTAGTGGCGCCTTTCTTGCATTCTTGCTTGAATTGTCTAAGGGGAAAAGGGACCGATGCAGGCGGAGTGTACTGTTTGCTGAGCAGGGCGGTCAACAAAGATCAATGAATCGCAGGCTTATGCGGGCAGCGGCAAAGCTGCTATGCTGCGAACGCTGAGAAAACCGATTTAGCAAGGGAGAGCAAGGCCATGTGGTTCCTGGGAATGGATGTGGGCACGGGTGGCACGCGAGCCGTGATTGTGGATGGCAGACGGCAAGCTGATCAGTGGCGCATCGAGCGAGCACGCACCGTTTCGCACACCGCATCCGGGCTGGGCCGAACAGGATCCTGAAGACTGGTGGAGGGCTGCGCAGGAGGCGATTCGCGGCGCAATTGCCGCTGCGCCCGAGCCGCATCAGCCTATTACGGCAATCGGTTTGACTGGCCAGATGCACGGCGCGGTGATGCTGGATGAAAACGGCAAGGTTCTTCGACCGTCGCTGATCTGGTGTGACACGCGCACGCAGCCGGAGTGCGACTGGCTCACTGAGAAGATCGGCTACGAGAGGCTGATTGAGCTTACATGCAATCCTGCGCTGCCCAACTTCACGCTGACGAAGTTGCTTTGGGTGAAGACGCATGAGCCGGAGATCTTCGCAAAGATTCGCCACATCATGTGCCCGAAGGATTATGTGCGTTACAGGCTGACTGGTGAGTTTGCCATCGACGTGCAGGAGGCCTCAGGCACGCTGCTGCTTGATGTGACGCACCGGCGCTGGTCAAAGGAAGTGGCCGAGGCTGCCGGAATTCCGGAAAGCTGGCTGCCGAAGGTCTATGAGTCGCCTGAGGTGTGTGCGCGCATCAACGAGAGCGCGGCGGGCGCAACGGGCCTGAAGGCGGGTACACCGGTGGTTGCTGGCGCGGGCGATCAGGGTGCTGGCGCAGTGGGCATGGGCATTCTGCAGCCGGGCTCGGTGTCGGCGACGATCGGAACCTCGGGTGTAGTCTTTGCGGCGACCGCCAATCCGACGAAGGATCCAAAGGGGCGGCTGCACACGTTCTGCCATGCGGTGCCGGGATTGTGGCACGTGATGGGTGTGACGCAATCGGCGGGATTGAGTTTCCGATGGCTGAAGGAAACCTTTTTTGCGGGTCAGGATTATGACTCGTTGACGGCTGCAGCGGCGAAGGTGCCTGCGGGTAGCGAAGGGCTGGAGTGGGCTCCGTATCTGCTGGGAGAGCGCACGCCTCACCTTGACCCGGAAGTGCGAGCAGCCTTCGCGCGCATCTCCACGGTGCATACGTCGGCGCATTTTGTGCGCGCAGTGCTTGAGGGGGTAGCCTACTCGCTGAAAGACACGTTCACGCTTTTTGCGGAACTGGGAATTCCTGTGGATGCGGTTCGGTTGGGCGGCGGCGGTGCGCGTGGTCCTCTGTGGCGCAAGATCCAGGCCGGCATCTACGGGCTTCCGGTAGAAGTGCTGACGGCGGAAGAGGGCGGCGCCTTCGGTTCTGCTCTCCTAGCTGGGGTAGGGGCAGGGCACTGGGCCAACCTCGATGAGGCGTGCGGAGAGGCGATCGAGGTGGCGCAGAGGATCGAGCCGGATCCGGCCGATCTGGCCGCCTACAAGGGTGGATACGCGCAGTGGAGGAGGCTCTACCCAGCGTTGCGGACGCTACGGTAAGCGACCATTTGGCCAAGTTCAGAAAGTTTTTTTGATCATTTGGCCATCAAATAGCTAAATTCGGGTGTACATGGGGACGCGGCTTGCTGTAGGCTTTGAACGAAATCGTTCATTGAGGGAGCTTCATGCGTCTCCATTTTCCATTGGTTACGGCCGTATTTGTGTGCGCCACCTCTGGCGTTCAAGCCCAGTCCGCCGCGCCGTCGTGTGCGGACCTGCACGTCGTTCCAGCGCCGCGTGAGTGCACAGCGGTTGCGTCAATTCCCATTGGGGAGTCGGGCATCACCGTTTCTGCAGCAAAGAATGCGGATGACGAATTTGCCGCAAATGATCTGGAGGAGTCGCTCAAACGAAGCGGAGCGAGTTCATCGCTGAAGGGTGTTGTGATCCGCCTCGAGCCGGCGCAGACAGCGACGGCAAAGCGCCTACTGGATGAGAGCGGGCTGAAGCTCGATGCGGCATTGCACGATGAGGGCTACGTGATTGTGCCGGACGGCAAGCAGGGGCTGGCGGTGATTGCGGAAACCTCGACGGGACTTTTCTATGGTGCTCAGACCGTGAAGCAACTCGTCCGCGGACCGGGCAAGGATGCTGTGCTGCTGGTTCCAACAGTGCGCGACTGGCCGGCGATGAAATATCGCGGTCTCAGTGACGACTGGTCACGGGGTCCGCTGCCGAAGATGGAGTTTGTGAAGCGCGAGATTCGCACGCTGGCGGCTTATAAGGTCAATATCTTCTCGCCGTACTTTGAACACACCTTCGCCTATCAATCGACGCCAGTGGCGGCGTTTCCCGGTGGCGCAATGACTCCGGATGAAGCGCGCGAGATGGTGGCGTACGCGGCGAAATATCACATCATGGTCATTCCTGAGCAGGAGTCGTTCGGCCATCTGCATCATGTGCTGAAGTTCGAGGAGTACAGCCACCTGGCAGAGACGCCGCACGGAGCGGTGCTTGCGCCGGGCGATCCCGGTTCGCTGCCGCAGATCGGAACATGGTTTGGTGAGTTGGCGAAGATCTTTCCCGCACCGTACGCGCATATCGGAGCCGACGAGACTTTTGAACTGGGCCTGGGACGCACGCGCGATGGGGTGACGAAGCGTGGGCTTGGCGCTGTGTATCTTGAGTTCCTCTCGAAGATTCATCAGCAGCTGGCTCCCTACAACAAGCGGCTGCTTTTCTGGGGTGATGTGGCGGTGAACTCGCCGGAGCTTGTGGGCACACTGCCGAAGGACATGATTGCGGTTCCGTGGCGCTATGATGCGGAGCCCGATTTCACGAAGTTGATTGTGCCGTTTACCAATGCCGGTCTTGAGACGTGGGTCGCGCCGGGTGTCAATAACTGGAATCGTGTTTATCCGAACAACAATGAGGCGCTGGGCAATATTCGGGCATTCGTACGCGATGGTCAGAAACTGGGCGCAACGGGTGAATTGAACACGATATGGAACGATGACGGCGAAGGCCTCTTCGACCAGAACTGGTTCGGCGTACTCTTTGGCGCAGCTGCGGGCTGGCAGAAGGGCGAGAGCTCAGAGGAAGCATTCACCGCGTCATTCGGGCAGGCCTTCCATGACGATGCGACTGGTAAGATCAGCGATGCGCAGCGCGCTCTGATGGCCGCGCATGCGACGCTGAAGAAGGCCGATCTCGAGGATGGCCAGGACAGCTGGTTCTGGATCGATCCGCTCTCACCGGCGGGCAGGGAAGTTTCAGCCAAGTTGCTGCCTGTGGCTCCTGAGTTGCGCCTCAATGCGGAGCGCGCTATTACGCTGATTGCGCAAGCTCGCGCGGCGGGCAAGCTCGACAATGAGGAAGCGCTGGATGCGATGGAACTGGGAGCGCGCCGGCTGGATTTTATCAGCTGGAAGTTCCAGGCCGCGGCTGAGTGTGCAGCCGACTACAAGCAGGCTTTGGCGCTGGCCGGCGACAAGAGCCGCTGGGAAGAGGTCGGCGTTCTGCTTGAGAATATTCAATCCAACAACGGCCGCTTTGAAGACATGCGCGATGGCTATGCGCTGCTCGGTCAGCTCTATGAGCAGGCCTGGCTGCGCGTGAACCGTCCTTACTGGCTGGCGAACAACATGGCTGAGTACAACGCAGCTTCGCAATTGTGGGTTGAGCGGGCTGCTGCATTCCGCGACACTGTGTGGGAGCAATGGTGGACAAATCACACGCTGCCGCCGGCCACTGAAACCGGGCTGCCTACTCTGCATCAATAGCAGCGATCAATCACAAGCACAGCGGCTCAGGGAAACCTGGGCCGTTGCATTTTAAGCCAGCAATACGCGCAACATCTCAAGCCAGCACCATCACCATTGCACCTGCGGTGATAAGCGCGCCGCCTATCACAGAGCCCGCGGTCAGTTTTTCTCCGAGCAGCAGCCAGGCGAAGAGCATTACGAGGGGAACGCTCAGCTTGTCTAATGGCGCGACGCGCGATGCAGGGCCTAGCTGCAATGCGCGAAAGTAGCAGAGCCATGAGAGGCCTGTCGCGAGTCCCGAGAGAGTGAGAAAGAGCAGTGCACGGCGATCGAGCGTACGTATCTCGTTATGCGTGCCGAGTGCAAGCGCGATTGCCCACGCGAAGACGACGACCACCGTGGTGCGGATCGCGGTGGCGAGGTTCGGGTCCACATGCGCTACGCCAACCTTGGCCAGCAAAGCGGTGACGGCGGCGAAGGCTGCAGAGAGCAACGCCCATCCAATCCAGGTCATGTGCACCATGGTACGCGCCAGCTTCCGGTTAGACTCGAAGGCATGGAGACAGGCAAGGCAAGCCGCACAGCTTATCGCGTTGCGGCACGGCGTGCTGCGCATCAATTGCTCGATGAGCCCTGCGTTCTCGTCGATCCGATTGCCGTGCCTCTTCTTGGATCGAGTTTTGTGATCGATCAAGAGCGCGAGAGTACTTCGATTGCGCGGACGTTTCGTGCGTTTATGGCCGCGCGAAGCCGCTACGCGGAAGATCGACTGCGTGAGGCAGTGGGCGCCGGCGTGGGGCAGTATGTCGTACTTGGCGCCGGGCTGGATACATTTGCCTATCGCAACCCATTGAATGGGCTGCGCGTTTTCGAGGTGGATTTCCCCGCAACGCAGCAGTGGAAGCGCGCACTGCTTGAAGAGGCATCGATTGCCGTTCCGCGGAAGCTCACCTTTGTTCCTCTTGACTTTGAACACCACACGCTCGGCGAGGGGCTTGCGGCGGCGCAATTCGACACAACTCGGGCGGCATTTTTCAGCTGGCTCGGCGTGGTGCCCTATCTCACGCGAGAAGCTTTTCGGTCCACGCTGCGCGCGATTGCGAGTCTTCCGACAGAAACAGCGGTGAGTTTTGATTACGCTCTCTCTCCGGAATCTCTGAGCCCTAGGCGGCGACTGGCGTTCGATGCTCTGGCGGCACGCGTCGCCGCTGCGGGTGAACCTTTCCAGCTCTTCTTTACTCCGGCGGAGCTCGAAGCAGAATTGCGTGACGCCGGATTCACCCGCGTGGAGCAGTGCGACTCAGTTGGATTGAATCGAATGTATTTTCAGAATCGCGCAGACGGGCTTTCTTTGCCTGCAGAAGGCCTGGGGATGCTTGCAACGGCTTGGGTGTAGCAGCGTGCTCTAAGATTGATGCATGCGCCTCCCAGTGCTTCTGCTGTCTCTGGCTACGCTGCCGGTTCTTACCGGCTGCGGCTACCACACGCTGGGCGCGGCAACCCATCTTCCGCCGGATGCGCGCACGCTCGCAGTGCCCGTCTTTGCCACAAAGACGAATTCGTATCACACCGAAGTCGTGATGACGCAGGCAGTGATTCGCGAATTTGCTCAACGCTCGCGTTTGCACGTCACTCCGGATACTACCGATGATCCCGATATCGTTGTTCACGGCACGATTTTGCAGGAAGTGGTCGCGCCGCTTACGTACAACACTTCGACGCAACAATCGTCGAGCTTCCTCGTTACGGTTGTGGCATCGGTTAAGCTGACCGCTCGTGACGGCAAGGTACTGTTCGAGAACAACAATTACGTTTTCCGACAGCAGTATCAGACGACGACAGACCTGCCGGATTACTTCGATGAGAGCCCTGCGGCGATCCAGCGGCTCTCGAGGGATTTTGCCCGCGCGCTGGTGGCAGACGTGCTTGAGGGCCTTTAAGGCCCGGAAATGCGAAAGCGGCGCAGGGAGTATTCCCTGCGCCGCCTTCATTGGGCCCGAGGGGGAGGGAAAGCATCAGCCGCTTTGTTCGGCTGGCCACAGAATAGCCACGGCAGGGGCTCTGCGCAATCGTTGAAGGCCCACATGTACCGGCAAGCGAGCGTTACGAGAGTCGCTACCCGACCTATTAGTAACCGTGGTTACTAATCGAATAGTTAACAGGCGCTTTAGCCATTTCCATCCTGCCGCGAACCCATCTGCACAACGTTGTATGAGACGACAACCTGGCGCGCGGAGATACTGGCCGGGCGATTCACAGTGGGGTATTCTGGGCACGATATTCTGAAGGTGCATGTTGACCTCGATCCTCTCGGGAGAGAACCATTGAGCGGCTCGCGCTGGGGCGCTGGATTCAACGCGGTGGGCCGGTTCGTGGCTGAGGTTGAGGCCGCGGCTGGGGGGAGTGGTCAGCTTCGTCCTGGATATGTGCTCGCCGGGGACGAGATCTTTCTTCTGGACCGTTGCCGCGCAGCAGTGCTGAAAGCGCTTGTTCCGCCGGATCTGAAAGATTTCTGCCTCTCGGATCTCGATCTTGCCGGTACATCGATTTTTGAAGTGCTTGATCGCGCGCAGACGCCTTCTCTGATGTCGCCCTTTCAAGTGATCTTTGTGCGTAACGTGCGCCAGCTCTACACGCGGGGCGCAAAGAAGGACGAGTTTGCCGCACTGGATCGCTACTTTAAATCTCCTAATCCGCAGGCGCTGCTGATATTCGTCGCCGATTTTCTGCGCATCCCCACGGACGCGCGGCGCATGGAGATGGACGACAAGAATCGCTATGAGCGCCTGACTGAGACGCTGGGCGAGCACTGCGGCATGGTGGAACTGGCACGCGTAAGCGATGAGGATGCGATGCGCTGGACGGTCGCAACGGCGCAGGAAGCAGATGTCCGCATGGAGCCCGATGCGGCGCGCGAGCTTGTGGACGCACTCGGCGCCGATATGATGCTGATTGCCTCAGAGCTTGAGAAGCTGCTGCTGTACACGCTGGGGCGTGGCCGTATCACGCTGGGTGACGTGGAGACGATGGTGCTCGCCGCGAAGCAGCGCTCGCTCTATGAGCTCACGGATGCTATCAGCTCGCGGAATCGCGCGCGCGCGCTGGCGCTGTTGCAGGGGTTGCTTAACAGTTCAGACGCGGGAGAAGATGCGGCGATCGGCCATCTGTATATGCTGGCACGCACCTTCCGGCAGATGCTCGTGATTCTGGAAAAGAATGTGCGTGACTCGCGCGCCATCTGGCAGGCGTTGTGGCAGGGCTTTCGCATGCCACCGTTCGCGGCTGATGACCTGATCAGGCAGGCGCGCCGCTACAAGAGCCGCCGCGAGCTTACACGCGCGCTGCGGCTGATTGCCCGCGCCGATATGGAGCTGCGTTCTTCACCGCCGGACAAGCGGCTGGTGCTGGAAAGGCTGGTCTACGATCTGGCCTCAGAGCCAAAGCCGGCACCGCTCTTTGCTTCAACGCAGCTTTCCTTTGAAGTCTGAGAAGGGTTGACGGCTGTTAGTAGATGCCTTGCTCGTTGAGCCACGTGCCGTACTGCCGGTCGAGGGCTTCGATGTGCTCGAGGTAAGCGGAGCTGACCGAGCTGAGCTGCTTCTGAAGGGCGGTTGTTTCGCCGCTGCCGCCGTGTTCGGCTGCGCGATCGATCTGGCTGATGAGCCGTTGGTGCGCTGCGCGGTGTTCGTGCAGGCCAGGGAAGCCGTAGCGCTCGAGCAGGCTCTCTTCGCAGCCGAAGTGCAGGCGCGTGAATTCGACGAGCCGCTCCATTTGCTTTTGCAGCTCATCGGTGGCGCTGCCCCGCGCAATCTGCTCACGCAGCTCGTTGAGCGTATCCACGAGGATTCCGTGCTGGTCATCCATCGCCTTTACTCCGACCACGCAGGCGTGGGTCCAGGCCAAGCCGTTCAAAGGTGCCTCCGCAATAATCTCCCTAAGGATTGAGTCCATTTTTCGCCAGCCAATGCGACCGGACAATACCGCTTCGGTGGGGTGCTGGCGGACCTTGGGTATACCTGAAGGTTGTAGATCACTCGAGGATGACTTCGGGCTGGGGCTCGTGGCCGCGCGTTGTCAAAACGATGGCCGCGCCAAGAATGAGTGCGCCGCCAGCCCAGGCGTAGGGCCCGAGGTGCTCGCCCAATAGCTTGACGCCCAGAATTGAGCCCAGCGCCGGCTCGATGTTGAGGAAGACTGCAGCGCGGGATGCAGGCACATGGTGAATGCCCCAGTTCCATAGCAGCGTCGTCGTTGCAGTGCAGGCGAGGCCGCTGATGGCCAGTGCAACCCAGGCAGTGGTGCTGATGTGGGCAAAGGGCGGAGCCGGGTACGGGTGGTTGAGCAGGGGACTAGCGAGCCAGGGGCCGAGGATCCAGAGCATGAGCATGCCCGTGCCGGAAAGAATGGTGTAGGCCGTGACGACGGGCGGGCTGTGCGTGAGCATGAGTTTCTTGCTCAGCAAAATCCAGGCGAGTGCTGTGCAGAGCGAGAGCACTACGAGGAGGTCGCCGGCGAGGGAAGGGCCTCCAGCTGCGGAGGGGCCGCGATGGCCGCCTAGGACGATGAGACCGGCGCCGAGGGTGGAGGCGACGAGAGCTGCCCAACCGATTGCGTCCAGCCGCTCGCCGGCGAAGAGGGCTGCAGCCAGGCCGAGCAGCACCGGCATGGTGCCTACCATGAGAGAGGCATGACTGACTGTGGTCAGGGCCAGGCCGTGAAACTGCAGCAGGAACTGAACCGGAATACCGAAGAAGGCCGAGATGAGAAGAAGCCGTAGCTCGTGCCGCGTTAGACGAACGCGGTGCATCAGGGCGACAGGCAGCATGCCAATACAGGCGAAGAAAAAGCGGTAGAGGACCATGTACTCCACGGACATCTCATTGAGGGCGAGGCGGCCAAAATAGAAGCCCGTGCCCCAAAGGCATCCGGCGAGCGCGCAGGCGCCATAGCCGAGGAAAGCCACGCGCCGGTCAATGGTGCCTGGGGTCGTCATACCTTTCTTTACTGTCGCATACGGGCGGCGGCAACCCGGCCCTGCCAAAACCTGCGCTGATGCGCGAGAATAGCTAGCGATGATCCACCGGATTCTGAGAGCGGGTATTTTGCCGGGTTTCGCGGTCGCGATCGTGCTGCTTTGGCAGCTCGATGCCGCTTCTGCCGAGAGCCGCCACAAGAAGACCGCCGATCAAAGTGCTACAGCCACGCGTGGAGTCGCAGCATCGCAACCGCCTGCGTTCAGCGTGCCCGTGGAACCGCTGGGATTCTATCCGCCCGGAGAGTACTACAAGGGCCAGCGGGAAGCCCTTGTTTCCCTCGATTTTCTCGACGAAGATCACCTGCTATTTACTTTCCGCGCTCCAGGGCTGATCCACCGCACGCAGTTCGGTACCGACGAGCGGCAGATTCGCGCCGTTGTGCTCTCGCTGCCGGACGGTTCCGTGGATGCGGAGGCGCTATGGAGCCTGCACGACACGGACCGCTACATCTGGATGGGGAAGGGCGGCCATTTTCTTCTGCGCGATGGCGACACGCTGAAGGAGGGCGATGCAGGATTGCGCTTGACACCGTTGCTACAGTTTCCCGGGCCTGTGCTGTGGATGCAGATGGACCCGACGCAGCAATACATGGTGACGGATTCTCTCGAGCCCAAGGCAACACAGCAGAAACCGGGCGACGTGGGCAGTCCCGTGACGGCGCAGACGAGCGTGACCACCGACGACGCGAACGGTGGCGATCAGCGTGATACGGTTCTTCGCATTCTAAGGCGCGAGTCGGGCAAGGTAATGCTGGTTAGCCGAGTGCGCAACGTGGTGCAGCTGCCGATCAGCCCTGACGGCTATCTTGAAGCGCTACCGGCCTCATCCGGGCATGAGTGGGTACTGAATCTCAACTACTTCAAGGGCGGCGATAAGGTGCTGACCCGCCTCGACTCCACGTGTCAGCCGCCGCTGACGTTTCTGGCTCAGGACACGGCTCTGGCGAATACCTGCGCTGCCCAAGGGGGCCGGAAGCTGGTTGCGGTCTCAATGGAAGGCCGCCGCCTTTGGGATGCGCCTTGCCCTCCGACGCAGGTTTGGCCGTTGCTGGTTATGGCGGCGGATGGATCGCGCGTGGCGCGGGAAACGTTGACCGTATCTCATCCAGTGGACGCCTTTTCGCCGCTCAGCTTCAGTGATGTCACGGGGCAACTGGTGGAAGTGTATGACTCCGCGGAAGGTAAGCGTCAGCTGCTGGCCCCCGCAGATCCAGTGCTCGACGGCGGAGGCAACGTGGCCATTTCGCCTTCCGGCAAGCTAGTGGCGGTGCTGAATGCCGGCGCAATCCAGATATATGACCTGTCTGGCGCGACGAACGCCGCTTCGGACGCACCTCATCAGCACTGAAGCTACCGAGAGGCAGCAGTTCAGCGGGTTTTCAGGCGCTTGGCACACGTGTAAACTTGGCTGCGGAGACTCCTTTGGCGACAGCCATCCTGCATTACGTAGCTGCTGCAGCCACTGATCGCGGCCGCAAGCGCTCGTCTAACGAGGATGCCTTTGGCTACTCGGTGGAAGACGGCGTTTTTGTGGTGTGCGACGGCATGGGCGGAGCGGCAGCTGGCGAAATCGCGAGCTCGATCGCGGTGGATGAGGTTCTGCAACGACTTTCCGCCGACGGCCGGATCGACCGTCTCTCGACGCCGCAGACAGCCGTTGATGCGATCTGTGCCGCCAATGAAGCGATCTTTACCCGCGCGCAGCGCAACGCCAGGCTCAGCGGCATGGGCACAACGCTTGTTGCACTTGCCGTTCAGGAGAGTCATGCGTGGGTGCTCAACGTTGGAGACAGCCGATGTTACCGCCTGCGCAACAAGCGCCTTGAGCAATTGACGCTCGATCACTCGCTGGTTGAAGAACAGGTTCGCATGGGCCGCATGACGCGTACGCAGGCGCATCGCTCGCCCTTCAAGAATGTGATCACGCGCGCGCTGGGGACGCAGAAATGTGTCACGCCCGATGTCTTCGGCATAGAGACCGAACCGGGAGATCTTTTCCTGCTCTGTACGGATGGTCTAACGCGTGAGCTCAACGACCCTGAGATCGAGGAACTGCTCGCAAATGGCCTCTCGCTCGAAGGTATGTGCAGCCGTCTCGTTGAGACGGCCAAGAAGGCGGGCGGCCATGACAACATCACCTGCATTGCGGTGCGAGCGGAAGCGTAGAGAGCGCCTCTGTTATCTCTTTTATGACCAACGTTCGCGCATGATGTTTGCGCGGTGTCGCATCGGTTAAAGACTGTGTTATAGCCTAGATATGCTTCAATCTCCCCCGGGGGCCTCGGGCATTTCCCTCGCTTTTATCGAAGGCACCTTGACTCTGCTTGCCGTAGGGATTGCCTTTGCATTTCCGAGGCTAGGGGCTAGCTGGTTCGCGTGGATTGAAGCTCCTCTAGCGAGGCTGGCTCGCCGAAAGAAATTAGCGGTTTTGGTTGTGGGAGCGGCGGCACTTGTCTTGCGCTTGGCAATTCTGCCTCTCCGACCCATTCCGTTACCATTTGTGCCGGATGATTTCAGCTTCCTCTTGTCGGCCGACACATTTGCGCACGGTCATCTGGCAAATCCTGTACCCGCGATGTGGGTTCATTTCGAATCAATTCAGATCGATATGCTGCCCAGATATGTGTCGATGTACTTTCCCGGGCCCGGTCTCATCATGGCCGCAGGGAAGCTTCTCTTCGGCCATCCGTGGTACGGGCTACTGATTGCGAATGCCCTTATGTGCGGCGCCATTTGCTGGATGCTGCAAGGGTGGGTCCCACCGACCTGGGCGTTATTTGGAGGAATGACCGCGGTTGTTCGATTGGCGTTGTTCAGCTATTGGATCGATACATATCATGGCGGCGGCGCGCTCGCGGCTCTGGGAGGAGCGCTGGTGCTTGGTGCGCTTCCACGAATCAAGAGAAGGGCGCGAGTTCGATATTTCCTGCTCATTGCAGTGGGAATGGTGATCATCGCATTCACGCGGCCATACGAAGGCGTTCTCCTTTGCGTGGCCGTTGCTTATTTCCTTCTTCGCTGGATCCTCTCAATACGTGATCGGGTGGACGCGAAACGAATCGTTCTGGCAACGATTCCCGCGGTTGCACTTCTCATCGCCGCAATTGCGTGGCTCGGATACTACGATTCCAGGGCATTTGGCAGCCCATTTACTCTGCCGTACACCGTTAATCGCGCTACTTACGCAGTTGCTCCCTACTACGTCTGGCAGTCGATGCGTCAGGAGCCTCTCTATCGACATGAAGAGATTCGGCATTTCTATGACCAAGTGGAACTGGATGCGTTTCAGAGATCCAGACAACTCCCCAGCTTTCTGTGGTTCAGCTTATTCAAGAATCTGGATGGGGTGCTTTTCTTCGCGGGATTTGCGCTTCTTCCTCCACTGATGATGGGCGCAATTGCCGCGCGGGACCGCCGGGTCCGCTTTCTCGTTCTATGTCTCGGAATCCTGGTCGCGGGCATGTCGATCGAGATATATTTCGCCCCCCACTATTGGGCCGTATTTACGGCAGCTATCTATGCAGTTGGGTTGCAGGCGACGCGGCATCTCAGGTGCTGGCAACCCGAGGGGCGTGAGATTGGGAAGACAATGGTGCGCTTGATCGCGCTCACGTGTCTCACGCTCGCGGTATTACGGCTATTTGATAAGCCTTTGCGCGTGGCTCCTCGTGAATGGCCGGTGTTCGAGTGGTCTGACTTCTGGTTTGGCCCAGACCATTTTGGTACAGAGCGAGTTTCTGTCGAGGACGTCCTGATGAAGGTTCCTGGCAAACAACTTGCAATTGTTCGCTATTCGTCAAAGCACGAAGCGCAAGATGAATGGGTCTACAACGCAGCCGATATCGAAGGTTCAAAAGTGATCTGGGCGCGTGATATGGACGCAGCGAACAATGAGGAACTCTTTCATTACTACAAGGACCGCAAGGTTTGGCTCGTGCAGCCGGATATGCCGACTGATCAGTTGCTTTCGCCGTATCCGTTGACTGATGAGGTGATGCAGCGAGCGCAGTAGGCAGAATTATTTCCCTGCTTAAGAGAGAATTATCAGGTAAAGAGGCAAAGATGCTT
Organism: uncultured Acidobacteriaceae bacterium; assembly: GCA_963832465.1. GTDB lineage: Bacteria > Acidobacteriota > Terriglobia > Terriglobales > Acidobacteriaceae > Telmatobacter. The sequence goes on along the minus strand of CAWHUJ010000004.1, from coordinate 649,320 downwards.
AATGGAAAACGCATAGCGGTGGTTATGCCGGCGTACAACGCCGAGAAGACGCTGGAAGCGACAGTTGCGGAGCTTTCCGACGTTGTCGACATCAAGATCCTTGTTGACGACTCCAGCAGAGATCGGACTGCGGCGCTTTCGAGGAAACTCGGTGTCAGGACCTTTGTGCACGATGCCAACTACGGCTACGGGCGCAACCAGCAGACCTGCTACCGCGAAGCGCTCTCTGCCGGTGCAGACATCGTGGTGATGGTCCACCCGGATTACCAGTACACCCCGCTCCTTGTTCCGGCAATGTCGGGAATGATTGCCAGCGGCGTCTATGACATGGTGCTCGCATCGAGGATCCTGGGCGGTGGCGCTCTCCGCGGTGGAATGCCTCGTTATAAATACATTTCCAATCGCTTCCTCACGGCATTTCAGAATCTATTTCTTGGTGTGAAGCTCAGCGAGTACCACACCGGATTTCGCGCCTTCTCACGCGAGTTGCTGCAGACTCTCCCATTGCTGGAAAACTCGGACGACTTTATCTTTGACAATCAGATGATCGCGCAGGCGGTTATGTTCGGCTTTCGCATTGGGGAGATTTCGTGCCCTACGAAGTATTTCGAAGAGGCATCTTCCATTAACTTCAGGCGAAGCGTCACCTATGGCCTGGGCGTATTGAGCACCACACTGGGCTTTGTGGCGCATAAGTGGGGTGTACGTCGGAAGGCTCGCTATGTTGCTTCGGGACGGAAAGTGACGCAGGGTTATTATTCTGAATCCGCGGGCGGTCTTTAAGGACGAGTGCTTGTTTGGCGCACAGAATCAAATTCCCTTAGGGAATCCGTTGTGACACAGGAAGCATGAATCGAATCAAAGCTTGCGATTGCCTCTAACGCGGCGCGCCTTTTCCGTCTTCGAACTGCAAAGAAAAAAGCCGAAAAAGAGGGAGTCCGGGATAGAGCTTCGCGATCGGCTGCACGAATCCATGCTTTCGGCACGCTGCTTCGATCCGCCCGATGTTCGAGACGTGGTATTCGCCGCTGAAGCGATCGCCGGCGAGGCGCCTGCCCAACCTATAAAGCGCATTCTCCGTTGGGCCTGAAATTACCACTACCCCTCCTGCGCGTAGCAACTTCTTGAATTGCAGCAATACCGTCGTTAGATCATCGATATGCTCGAGTACATCCAAGGCGAGAATCGCGTCGAAGTATCGCTGGTATCTGACCTCGTTGAGTTCTGCAGCTGAAGAGAACGCAATGTTCGGAGGAAAGCTCACCTCCGATCGCATTAGATGAAAGCTAGCGGGCTCGATGTCAGTCGCGATTATCTCTTCAACGAAGCTGGACAGGATATAGGACATCACACCGCTTCCGCAGCCAAAGTCGAGCACTCTTTTAGGCGGCTTGACTGCCAGATATCGCTCGGCGGCCGCGAGTCGTCCCCAGAAAAGTTGATCGATCAGTGGATTGGGATGCGCATAGGCGGGAAACGCAGCTTCGTCGAGCACTTCACTCTTTTCTCGAATCGCTTCGTGAAAAACTCTCTTAAAGAGTACTTTCGCTTCTCGCGTTTGCGTGGTTTCCCCTTGCCTCTTTTTGTCGAGACTGGATAATAAGAACCGAGGCGGCCGCATATTAGCCCCATGATATATTAGGTGGAAATTAAGGCTTCGTCGAAACGCATGAGAAGGTCAATCGCAGTTGTCATTCCGTGTTACCGCGTCCGAAGTCAGATCCTGCCTTTACTCGCGTGCATTGGAACCGAGGTTGACCACATAATTGTCGTCGATGATGCATGCCCGGAAGAGTCCGGACGCTACGTCCGTGAGAATTGCAGCGATCCCCGTGTCAGGATTCTCAGAAATGCGGAGAACCAAGGTGTAGGGGGCGCCGTTCTAACCGGGTACAAGCATGCGTTGCAGTTGGGAGCCGATATCGTCGTCAAGCTTGATGGCGATGGGCAAATGGATCCTCGCTGGATTAAGCAACTTGTGCGGCCCATCAGAAACGGACGGGCGGACTATGCAAAGGGCAACCGCTTCTTTAGCGTTGATGGGCTCAGTTCGATGCCGAGAGTTCGCTTGCTGGGGAATGCCGTTCTCTCGTTTTTTTCCAAGATCGCATCCGGTTATTGGACGATATTCGATCCCACAAACGGATACACGGCAATCAGCACTGCGACTTTAGCGCTGCTCCCCCTCGAAAAGATCGACCGCGGCTATTTTTTCGAGTCCGACATGCTTTACCACCTTGGAATTGTGCGTGCCTGTGTTGCGGACGTGCCTATGCCTGCCATCTATGCGGATGAGAAGAGCAGTCTCGTGATATCCAAGGTGATCTTCAAGTTTCTACGCAATCACTTCGCCAATGCTTGCAAGCGAGTTGCCTATAACTACTTTCTGCGTGATTTTTCTTTTGCTTCAGTCGAACTGATTGTGGGACTCTGCTTGATGTCGTTCGGAATATTTTTCGGCGCGTACCACTGGCTGATTAGCATACGAACCAACATCACCGCCACGACCGGTACCGTGATGCTTGCTGCACTTCCAATAATCCTGGGGTTGCAGCTGCTCTTGTCTTTCGTGGCCTTCGACATCGGCTCTGTTCCCAACAGATCGTTACACCTATTTCTGCAAGAAGTGCGCGGCCTCGGGACCGATCGGAGAGAACAGGCGGAAGCGGAACTTGCTTATCAGATCGAAGAACTTTGAGGCTGAAAGCACGACGAGATGGCTCATGGGCTTGAGAAAGAGCTCGAAGACCATTCCAGTGGCATTTGCTTTAATGCTTGGATCAATCGGCGCCATTCCCCTGATTTTGCTTACGCCGCCCTTCCAAGTACCCGATGAAAATTGGCATTTCTATCGGGCGTACGAATTGAGCGAGTTTCAGGTGCTATCGGACGTTCGCAATGGAGTGAGTGGCGCGACGCTGCCAGCTTCGCTCCCACAGCTAGTTGATTTGAGCGTCCATACTGCCGATGAAGTTAAGTATCCGGCATCACCTGCGCCATTTTCGCAAACGATGCAACATGCATCAATTCCTTTGAACAGCTCGATGCGGCGCTTTGTTACGTTTCCCGGATCGGCCTATTATTCGCCTTTACCGTATCTGCCGCAGACGCTCGGAATTGCTATTGCGCGCCTCTTCGGAGCTGGGCCGCTCGGGCTGCTCCTCATGGGACGCCTTTTCAATTGCCTCGCAGCTCTGGGGTTGCTGGGGCTAGCAGTCTATGCGGTGCCTTTTGCCGAAGAGATCGTCCTGCTGATTGGCCTATTGCCGATGTCGCTATATCTCTATGCCTCGGTATCTCCCGATGCAGCGTTGATTGGGTGTGCGCTGGTTTTTAGTGCGTTGTCGCTGGCGGCCTGCGCTCGCGGAAACTGGAAAGCCTGGGAGTTGGTTGCGTCATGCGCGGCTGCCGCGGTTTTTTGTTCTGTCAAGCCGGTATATTTTCCGATGCTGTTCGCAGCTGCTGCCCTGCCTCAGTTTCGACGAGGTAGATTCATCAATGTGGTGAGGCCGCAGGCGATCCTGCTTGCGGTCGCGCTGGTAGCCACGGTGGGCTGGATGGTCCTGGCTCGATCGTCGATGTCTCTGCCGTTGGGCGGCGGACGTCCTTCTGACCAGGCACACTTGATCCTGCATCATCCGACGGTCCTCGTGCATGCCATTGCAAATTCTCTACGGCCTACCGAGATCATTATCCGCTCTGCTCAGGCTATCGGCGTCTTTGGATGGCTGACACTGCCGTTGAGGCCGGTCTCTATCTATATGTTGCCCCTTGTCGCTTTCGTTCTCCTCGGGGTTCTCGGCATTCGACGGGAAGTGCATATCCCGCTCTCGCGCAGGCTCTGGTTCCTCAGCCTCACTTTCGTGAGTGGCTTCCTTGTCCTTACTGCGATGTACCTCCTGGGTTCACCGGTGGGGGGGCAGAATATCATTGGCGTGCAGGGGCGCTACTTCATTCCGATCCTAGCCTTGGCTGGTGTGTCGGCCATCTACCCACGCAAGCTCCCAAGCCCAGCCTGGGCCGGCCGCGCTGTAGTTGTAGCTATAGTCCTTCTGCAGATTGCCGCCATGGATGCGACGATCCTGAGAGGCTTTCAAGTCTTCTGAAGTCCCCACCCCTGGTCTGCGGCCCTCGTTCCACAGGTAGTAGATGCTGTCCGGTGTGGCCACCACACGGCGCGTTTGTGAGTCGCAGTAAACGGGCGGCAAAATCGGCGCTGCCACAATCGCCGTCTTCACTGGCAGGAACGAAGTCAGGCAGAGGGCTTCACATCTTCCGGCGAGGGTTCGTCGGCCAGGTGTGCTGCGTGTATCAGTTGGTTGATCTTTCTTTCTTCCTTAAGTTCGGCGCGGACCCGGTATGACGAAACGAGGCGAGAGACAACGATTGCGATGTAGAAAAGCCCAATCATGTTCTCGAAGGCCGCGACAAGCCGGACGAATGGATTAAGGGGAAAGATGTTGCTATAGCCAAGGCCGCTGAGCGTGATCATGCTGAAGTAGAGAAATGCGCTGCTCTGACCAAAGGGAAGAGGTTTGTCGAAGACACGAACCAGAAAATGATCGAGCACCCAGTACAACTGGGAAAAGGCGATGGCGATGACCAGATAGGTGAGAATTGCCTCCGAGATTACGCTGCCCGTTACCTGCGAGATTGAGCCAAAGCGGCTGAGCAAAGCCCAAAGCACGGCGCACGAAAGCACCAATCCTGCAACCGGAGAAAGATGCGCGTAGCTGTAACGGCCGTCTCCAAAAGTTTCAAGAAAGCGAGTGATGAGCCAGGCGCCGCCGAGAGGGACGGCTACGCGTAACGTGGCGCGCCGATCTGCAATGTAGCTCGCGCCGACAATCAGAGCCAGGAATTGCAGGAGAGCGAGTACAGCGCCGATCCGCGGCGACGTATCATCAACGGGCGATGCAAGCATGAGCGCGGCGAGGGTGCAGGTGAGAAGCTCAGAGCGGTACCGCTTCAATCTTTGTCCGATTGTGTGTTTCATCGCTGCAAGTGAGTGTAAGGCACAGCTCAACTGAAAGCGACAATTTGCGATGAGGAGGCGGGAGCCCGAAAAAGTGCACCCCGAATGACCTAAGGTCCGAGAGGCAAGTGGCAGAGTCATTTCCCCCTGCGATTCCAAGACGCCACTGACTAGAACGGCCTTGCCGGTCCAATCTGAGGCGCTCGCACTGGCTTCGCTATCCCGTAGAAGATCACGATGCCCTGACCGCCGCATCGCGTGGAGGCTGCCTCCTCGGGGGGCGTCGTGACACAGACATCAACGTCCTGCCAGTTGTTCATTGCCCACACATTTCCGGCGGGATCCACCCCGATGTCCGTCAGCATTTGCAGCCCTCCACCGACGTAACCGCCAGGAGGCGAGATTTGTTGACCTGTATGCACGCCGGGCGGGCAGTGTTCGGTGCGTGTGCCGCACAATTGCACGATCGGACTGCTTGCCATGGCGAAATTGGAAACCCAGATGTTGTCGTTACCGTCAACCGCCACTGCCCATGGCCCAGGCAATGCGGCGCTGTAGAACGGTGAGCCAGGATATGCGCTGCCATCCGGCCGCAGCACCGTGACGCTGCCGCCCGTTTTTCCGCCTTTTTGCTCTGACATGGTCTTCGTAAGGTAGTCGGAGGCTTTTGCGACGCCCTCGCTCTTCAGGCGTATGCCCATGTCGACAAGGTGGGCCATTCCGACCAGGCTGTTGCCCAGGCGGTTGGTGACCCAAACATTGCCCTGGCTGTCGATGCCAAGGCCGCTGCTGCTAAAACCTGTCTTGAATGTCTCTACGCGAGTGGGATCAGAGGCTGGGAAGCGCGTGACGTGATCGATGCCTCCATCCGAAACCCAGATGCGATCCTGCTGGTCGATGCCAAGATGAAATGGCGCCTTGAATGACTTGCATGGCTCACCGCTATCTCCTTCGCAAACGATCAGGCCCTTAGTCGAGTCTCCCTTAGGGAACTTGACGAGTTGCCTCTTCTCTATTCCCAGTGCCCAAACGTCTCCGCTCGGCGTTACGATGATTCCCTGCATTAGGCCCAGTCGTCCGCCGAAGTTTATGCCTTGAGGCGGCGTCAGCGGCTTGCCATTCTTGTCGAAGACGACGATGGCCTTGCTGCCATAGGTTGTGAACCAGGCATTGTCCTTGGAGTCGACTGCTGCGCCGAAGGTGCCACCCTCCATTCCGCCGCCTGTGAAGCCCGTGGTGATAGGCGATATCGGATGACCGTTCGACGCGAATTTGCTCGCTGGGCCCTGCCACAACTTGTCATTGCCCTGCCAGCCGATGGTGAAGTTGTCGCCCACCCAGAGATTGCCTTCACTGTCGAACATGCATTTGCCGCCGGCACGGTAGCCGCCACCATCAAATTTCAAAGGCAAGACCCACGCACCAGGTGCGAAATTCAAGTACGGCATGAAAGGAACAGGGCGAAGGTTTTGTCCCTGTGGCACCGGGTAGAACTGGTCGAGAAGCGCATACAGACGCTCCGGTTGATACCACGGATTCAGAGCGATCGCCTCAAGCGAGTTGAGCGTATCAGTGGGTGCACCACCGCCCGGAGGTGTCGCTGCAGCGAATAGGCTACTGCACGCAATCGGTCTTACTCGCGTGACGCAAGCGGAGACCAGATCGGCAAGCGTAGCGAAGTTCGCCATGGTTGGTGTCTGACCGCTGTTGAGCGGGTCTTGAATCGCGTCGCCCCATCCACCCGTCGAAAGATCAACGAAATTGGGCACGTTGCCTGCAGCGATGCGGAGACCGAGCGTCGGACCTCTAAGCCCCGTGCCGTTTAGGAACTGCGCGTTTGTCCAGACTGACGCCACGGTTGTCATCTCATCGATAACGACATGTGCCGGAGGCTTATTTCCCAAGACCGCCAACAACGCAATCGCCGCGTTGTCGCCTCCGCCGCTGAGCTCGGGTTCGCCACCGGAGGCGAGAAGATACAGACTTGAGTCAGGGGGAGCTCCTGCCACGCCAACTTCAAACCGGCCCTGCTTGTCAGACTTGGTCTGAGCAAGTTGCTTCGGTTCGCCGGCAGTCGCCGCATACAAGGTCAGTTTCGACTCGGCAATCGGCTTTCCTCCGCCGAGCACCTGACCTTTAAGGCTGCCTTGTGCGAATGCCGCCGGCGCGAGAGAGACCGCTACAAGGAGGGAAATTAATCTGAGCGTCAACTTCCGAGATGCTACAGGAGTATGCATGACGACGCCGCCCTCCGTAGGGGAGAGATTCGTATCGAACCCGACCCCATAAGAGCAACAAGCCCCACATCTTCGCAACTGTCACTATGGCCAGTTTTCAGACCGCGCCCATCTAGAGGGTTGTGTCGCATCACTTGCCCGAGGCCAGGGAGGGAGGCTTGCTAACCTGAGCAGGTTCCTCGTCGGGATCTTTCACTGCAATTGGAAGGATTTCGCGGAGGGCCCAATCGATGCGGTTCACAGCTCCCTGCAAAGGCTCAAGATCTTCGCGGTCCTGCGCATCAGACGTGGTGCGGCACACGATCACCTGCAGGGCATTGCGAATGTGGTGATTCATCTCACTGATCATGGCTTCGCACTCGAGGTGCTTACGCAACTCGCGCTCATGCCGTTGCTGCAGAAAGAAGACAAGGCCACCTGTGAGCGCGCCCAGTAACACGTCGTCGATGTAAGTGGCTTCGGCATGCAGGCCCATTCTCGCCAGGAGTGCGTCAATCAGATGCACCACCGCGAACATGACGAGTCCAGCGAGAAGGGCGGAGCTATACCTGCGTCTCATTGTGGCGGTCACTCAAAAGCTGTGCTTGCTGAGTCCATGCCCGCGGCGATCAGAATAGGGAACGAGAAGCAGAATGCGTGACTCGGAGGCAGCATAGACACCAGATTAGACGGGAATTGCCGGACGAATGGTGTGAATCGAGCTCTTCCTCTGATGTATTGCCGCATACCAGGCAGGCCCGCCGATTCCGAGCGCTAACTGTAAGGCATTATTCAGTAGCTATATAGAAGACGCTTTTTCGAGCAGAATCTGGGACGAATTCGAGCTTCAAACTTTCTTTAAACAGCAGCAAATCAGCGGGTATTGGAGATCAATATGGGCCGGGGTCTCCAGTTTCCGCATGTCCTGCAATACGGCCAAAACCCGGGCGAGGGCATCCTAAGAGTCAAGGCGTGCACGGCGACGACGCGGGCCATCGGCAGTAGACCTACGCGAGACTTCCTTCCCAAAGGGAAGCTGCACGAGCTGAACTTAAAGGCCATCAGAATTCAGGTTCAGTGCAAACCTATTTTTTCTGATCACCCACACCAATCCAAAAATTCGAGGAGAAGTGCCAATGCGAGCCTATGTCCTGCTCGTTCTCTCTATAGTTTGTGCGTCTTCCCTGGCCGCGACAGCTCAGGCCCAAGATTCTTCCGGCGCGCCTTCGACACAGTCAGGCCAGGCGCAGCCAAACAGCCATGTCATTGAAGGGACAGTGGTTTCGATGAGCCAACACACCCTAGTGGTACGATCAGACGATGATCACTACCATCTGTTCACCTATGTCGCCGGCGTTCTGCCGAAGGGAAGGGTCAAGCCGGGTGCTCGGATTCGCGTGACAGGAAGTGCGCCGAACGCGGAAGGCACCGAAGAGGCTGAAAACGTCACGGTAATCGTGCCTGGCGGGCCCGCCACGACCACCGTGACCGCCCAGGCGATGCCGCCATCTCCCAAGGTCAACGAGGTCTCAAAACAAATTGAGGGCGAAGCTCGCCGTTGGCATGTTGGCGGAAAAATCGGATCTGGCCTCAGCCCCAACATCTTTATGTTTGGCCCACAGGCACAGTTTGGTCCATTCTTCAGCCCACACCTCATCTTCCGGCCTAACGTCGAATTTGGCTTCGGAGAGTTGACGGACATGTACGCGATCAATGCCGAGGCTGCCTACCTTTTCACGAAGATGCACCACGGCCAGTGGAGCCCTTACGCTGGTATGGGACCATCGTTCAACTTCATTAGTCAAAGCGCTAGCGGCGGAGGTGTGAGTTTCAGTAATTTCACCTACAAAACCGGCTTTAACATTTTTGTGGGCGCACAGAAGAACAAAATGTTCGTTGAGATCAAGACGGCCTTGTGGTCCGCGCAGGCTCCAGTGTTCCGAATGTTCGTCGGCTACAACTTCTAGAGATCTAATTGCCGGCACGCATTTTCGCCATTCGCTCATTGGACTGCCTCGTCAGATGGGGAACGATGCCAAGTTGCCGCTCGATCAGCATGAGTTGTGCGCGATGATGCATCTCATGCTCCTTGGCGCCCAATAGCTGCTCGAATCGGGACTTGGTGCCACTGCCGTCGGCCACGGGAATCATTTCGTTGAGTATTTCGGGCGGCAGCGTCTCCAGCCACGCTGCGAAAGACTCACCGCGGCTGCGCAGCAATTCGAGGATTTCTGCCTTGGTCCTGGGTTTGGATTCCTCGGCTTTGGCGCGCTCCGCCAGTGTTAGAAAGTCAAATCCGACCAAAGTCATTGCGCGTTGGTTTCCGTGAACTTGCTGCCATACCTGTGGCGCGACGGCGATGTGCGCCAACATTTCGCCAACGCTACGGCACTCCGGGGCCGGGATATGGCTGTACTGTTCCTCGGGAATATCCTCGGCGATTTGGGTCGTGTTTTGGCGTACGGTGCGAAATTGCCTGCCCAATTCTCTGCCGCCGTAGATGCTCATTCTGGTTTACCTCAAGGTGTTAGTGGAATTCGATTCGGCGGAGGCGTAGTAGCCCTTGCGCGCGAATATCCTGAGTTTGCGGCCGTCCTTCTCCGCGTCAATGTCAATTGTTCGGTAGCGACCGTCGCGTTGAAAGCCGGCTGGCTTGTACGAGACGAGATAGCGGCTGCGAATGACTTGCTGGAGGTCAGCCAAACTTCCATTGAGCCCACGGAGCGAACCAGGTATCGAGGCGGCGCCACCGGTGAGTTCCGAGAGAGTTCGCAACGCGCGATCGCCGACGAGCGCCTGGGGCTCTTCGTGCAAGCCTTCCTCACGAGTGCTGATGGTATAGACCGCGACCTCGCCGCGCTGGGCGCTCGCTATGGCCTGTTTGAGGGTGATGCTGCTCGAATTGTCCTCGCCGTCGCTGATAACCACCAGAATGCGAGCAACGGGTTGGACCTCAGGATGGTCGGCCAGCTTGTCGGCTGCGTACGTTACTGCGTCCCACAGAGCGGTTCCGCCGCCCGGCGCGAGTTCGTTGACCCCGTGAGAGATTAAGGCCTGGCCCGCAGTGAAATCCTGGACGAGAAAGACCGTGTTGTTGACACCGACGACGAACGCAAGACTGTTCTCGTCGACCGCTGCTTGCTGGAGGAACCTCGCCGCTGCGCCCTTTTCAAAGGCAAGGCGGTCAGCCGTAGAGTCGCTGGTATCGATGACCAGACCGAGACGCAGCGGCAGTTGGGATTCATTGCGGAATCCGAGGATGGCGTTTGGAGGTTGATTGTCATCGCGGATTTTGACGTCGGAAGCAGCGAGCTGGGTGACCGATTTTCCGCGGTCGGTTGCGGCGAAAAATATCGAAACCTCGTCTGCGGAAACTCGGAATGTTGGTCCCAATGACGTGTCGTCTGTGTGCCCCAGGCTCGCACCTGACCCAGCCGCACTCGGAGCCTCGTCGGCGTCTCTCGTGCCGCAATCAATACAGGTCTGATTCTCAGCAGCCTCCGCCTCGGCAATCTGATTCTCTTCTTTTTCCTGTTGCAGAATAATCTGGTGCTGGCGCGCTGTGTCTTCAGGAGTCGGCGCCGCTGGTTCTAGGGAAAGCGACGTCGGCTGCAGACTGGCCATCGTCCTTTGTGCTTGCTCTGCCTTGATCTGTTCAAGGATTTGCCTAAACTGCGCCGCGGAGGACGACTTCGGGTCTTCCTGGAGCAAGGTCTCCATCTCGCGGCGCGCTTCGCCGAGATCGCCTTGCGCCTGCCATGCGCCGGCGGCAAAGAAATGCACAACGGCGGCTCCTTCGTGCTTCTCTTTGTGCACCTGGCTGGTCGTCGCGAGCACGGCGGGATAATCATGGTTCGCAAATTCACCGTAGGCCAGCGCCACCTTCAGCTGTAGGTCAAGCGGCGCGATCGTCGAGGCCTTGCGCAAGGAGTCTTCCGCGGCGGGATATTGCTTCAGCGCAAGTTGAGCGCAAGCGAGATTCAGGTAGGTATTGGGTAGGTGATCGTCGAGCGCAGCGGCGCTGGCGAACTCATTGTACGCCTGCTCATACTGCGCCAGATTCAGGTAGGCGGTGCCAAGCGCGTTATGCGCGGCAACAAACTTCGGATAGATTGTGGTTGCTTTTGTCAGGTGCTGCACGGCGCTCTGCAGGTCTTTCTGCATCAGCAGCCGATAGCCCTCGTCGTATTCGTGCCGCGCTTTTCTGGGAGCTTTGAGGTCCAGCACAGAAACGGAACCGCTTGGATTCTGTACGCCCGACCTGTCTGGGCTCCGACTGTTGATTAAGAGAAAATTGGTATCGAGTTGTCCTGATTCAATCGCGTCGACGGAGCCTCGGTTTCCGAAGCGGTCAGTGGGCGAGCCAAGATTCACTACCTGAGCAGTCGCCGCACAGGAGAGAGGGATGAGGAGCAGGGCGCACCGAATTGGCAGCTTTAGCATCGACTCAACCTGAGGAAACGATACAGGAGATGCGGGGCAGGCGGCCTACATTTTCAAGGACATTTTTGATAGCGCAAGAAGAGATAGTTTGCAGCACTCTTGGTGCTTAGAAGTTTCCACCAGGGAGCTGTTGCGGGAGAGAACTGGACATTCTCGACCAAACCGGGCCTGGGATTTGATGTGGCTCTCCCCGCGATTTGAGGCGCTACTGTCAGGAAGAGCTCATCCACGAACTCGCCTGCGAGAAATTCACCAAATAGTGTCGGGCCAGCTTCGTGAAGCAGCAATTCCACTCCGGCTTCGTGCCTGAGGAAGCTAAGGATCGCGGAGGGAGAGATGTGGGTCCCTTCCGCGGAGAGCGCCTTCACCGCGACCGAGGCGAGTGCTTCTGATCCACTTTGCAGCAAGCTCTGGTTGCCTTGCTCGGTGGTCAGTATGAGCACCCTGGTTCGCTGTGTATGGAAGACGGCGCTGGCGAGGTCCACTCTGCCAGTGCCCGTGACAACTACTACCGTGGGATACTCCGGCTTTCTGAGCACTTCGGTTCGGTAGCTTCGGTACAGGTCTTTCGCTGGAGAATATACAGATTCGGGGAGCCATGAACCATGCGGCCCAACGGCTTGAAGCGTTCCCGAGCCCACCAACACCGCGTCCGCTGATGCCCGCAGCAGGCCCATGATGAACCGGTCCTCTTCGTTCGCGTTACTGATCTGAGATCCTTCCGACTCACCCGGCAAGTTGAAGCTCACAACCCCATCGAGTGTCGACACGAAGTTTGCGATGAGATAGGGACGCTCAACCGGAGCAGCAGGAAAGGAAAGGTTTCCATCGTATCTGTCGCGAAGGCCGTCTGGAAGAGCTGCTCGAGGCGGCTCCATGGGTTCAGCTGCGAAGAGCGTGCGGATGGCTTCCATGAATAAGAAGGGTACTTCAGCAAGAGCCGATATGGAATTGTTCCAGGAGTTTAGTACAACGCTCCGCAACGGATGAGTTGCGAGCGGAAAGTCAGCGGATCAATTTCGGGATACAGCTGTGTCCGGGTGATGGTTCATCCAGTCGAACCAATAGTCTTTGTTGGCGTCGATCTGCGCGAGGCAACGTCCAGCTAACGGCCCGTCGATGGCACAACCCTCGAAATTCCAGTTGCTGCTCGTTTTCGTATCCTGGACGATCGCGGCCTGTGAATCGGATGCTTGCGCCGGAACGAAACTGAGCGATTCTTCACCGGTGCGAGCTTGAAACACTCGAATGGAAGCCCGATCTGGCCCGACGAGTATCAGCACGGGGTTGCCAGCAATCCGATCCTGGATGACCTTTGCCGCCAGAATTGCCTTAACTGGATACGCTTTGCTTTGTCCCGCGAGAGTGACTCCCAGCATCAACTCGTGTGGCGCGATGCCAGAACTGGACGTGTCAATCACAACATGCGTCTGCTCGATGTGCGCTTCCCAATCTTTGGTTTCATATTCGCTTGCGTACAGAGCGTTGGGTTTGAGGACAAGGCCGCCGGGCTGCTCCTTGCGCCAGAGACCGAAGGTGAGTTCATCGCTGCGAATTAGTGCCAGCTGCTTTCCCTTCAGCGGTCCGAAGATTGCCTGCCCGGTGCTCTGCTGCCAGATGCTGTTGGTCTCTTCGTCGCGAATCAGCGCGTTGCCGTTGTTGATTCCAGCGAGACGGAAATAGAGGGTCCTGCCATCCAGCACGCGATTCCACACCAGCCCCGTGTGACAAAGAGTGCAGTACGTTACGGCAATCGGTTGATCGCCAACCGTATCGTTCACGATATGGTGATAACCCATGGTGCGAATCGGATAGGCGCGTGCCGCCGTCCCAATTCTGACTGCTAACACCTTGTCGCTGGCATCAATCTGTGCCGAGGTAGCGTCCACGAAGGCCGGCGACGGGTAAGGATGGAACATCTTCTCAAAGATGTTCACGCGGGTCAGCACTGCGGCAATCAGGGTGATTCCAGCCAGGACAACAACGCTGATGCGGAAGAGCAAGCCAACGCCACGCCACACGGCGAAGAGCAGATAGAAAACGGCAATGGCACAGACCCCGGAGACCCACGGCCCAGCGTTGCGCACCGTCAACGCGAATGCGAGCTGATGCGGATCCTGCGGACGGAAGGGCCGGATGACGTACATCGGAATCGCCAGGCAGGCAATAGAGAGAAGCGCTCCTGCAAGAGCGAGCGACAACGAAGTCCAAGGCCGTTTCATCTCTAGCGATGCGGCACCGCGATTCAGAGGGCTCCCACTCGTGCCGGGCGGAGGCTGTTGATTGCGACCCACGTTTCCTGGCGCAACGGTTGTCATTGGATGTCTGCCATTTGTCTGACTCCATTTGGCGCTGAAAGAGCGGCCGCAAATGATATGCGGCGCCATGATCCTACTTGGCGCCGCATGCAATGAGCCTCATACCAAAGATTGAGGAGTATCCATCTCGGGGACGGACTGGCGTATCGTTCTGGCTTACCATAGCTGCGTACTGGTGTAGTTCGCCGCCGCTTCACATAGGTAGTAGAGAGCGCCTGCAGCCCCTGATGGCCATGCCGACTGGATGCACACCGAAGCAACCGGCTCAATTGGTCGGGGCGGAGGGATTCGAACCCCCGACCCTCTGCTCCCAAAGCAGATGCGCTACCAGGCTGCGCTACGCCCCGACGTTCTTTCTCGATTGTATCGTGGATTCAGCGGATCAGTGAGCGGGCGCGCTAGAGACTCAATGGTGCAGGAGCCACGACGACGAACCAAATCAGCCAAGACCAACGGGATGGCGAAGACCAGCGCAATGCCACCGGCCAGCATGAGACAGAAATGCCCAGTCCGCCATGTGTGCGCGCGGGGCTCGCCAGGTGGCGGCTGCAGCAGCAGATAGTTGCGGCGGTTGGCCTTCCAGACGATGTCGAAGATGTCGCCGAAGATGGGAATTGTGCCGACCAGCACGCCGATGCCGAGATTGGCGGCCATGCGCACCAGCGTGATGTAGGGAACGCCGCGAATCCATGCGGCGAAGGGAATGACGAGCGAGAGCAAGCCCGGCGAGCACATCGCCCAGGCCGGGAACCAGGCCGATGATTCCGTCGAGGCCGAAGCGAACTTGGTGCCGGGGACGCGAAAGGCCTCGTCCAGCAGAATTTCGAGCTGCTTGAGCGTGTCGTCGCGGAAATAGCCACGCGCCGCGATTCCATCGATCCGGGCGGCAGTGCAGGCAATCCAGGCTGGACGGACTTGCGGTTGGAGTGGAAACGTCCGCTTGCGAGTGCGGTTCAGAGTCGCGCATCGTGCTGGCCGCGGGCGGCCGCAAGGCCTTTCACTGCTTCGATGCTACAATCGAAAGGGTACATGGCGGCTATAGTTCAGCGGCAGAACGCCTGACTGTGGCTCAGGATGTCGTGGGTTCGATCCCCACTAGCCGCCCCAATCGCTGGCCCAGCGAGCCCAGTGCCAGTTCCCGGTTGCCGAGTCTCTCGTGACCCCAGAGACCGGCAAATTGACAGAGGATTCAGCTGAGGCTGTCGCCTTGCCCGAGGCGGAATGGCTGTACTCCGTTTGTGCCGCGGCGCGGGCTCGGCAATGGCCATCTTGCAGACCATCGTGGGCAACTTTCTTCCTCGGCCTCCCTTCAGCGTTGACGGCGATCGCGGAGACGGTGGAAGTGGACCCAGCCGACGGCAGCCGCGTGCTATGCCACTGCCATTGGCAGCCGGAGACCGCGCGCGCGCAGCAGCCTACGCTGGTGCTGGTGCATGGGCTTGAGGGCTCCTCGGACTCGCGCTACATGCAGGGCATTGCCGCGCGCGCCTGGGCGGCCGGCTGCAACGTGGTCCGCATGAACATGCGCAACTGCGGCGACACGGACGCGCTGACGCCGACGCTCTACCACTCCGGGCTCTCAGGCGATGTGGGCGCGGTGGTGAGCATTTTGCCGCAGCGCTTCGGTCTGGAGCGCGTGGCGCTGGTGGGCTACTCGATGGGCGGCAACCTGGTGCTGAAGCTGGCGGGCGAGTGGGGCACGCGCGCCGCTTGTGCGCCGTGGCGGCGGTCTGCCCGGCCATCGATCTCGCTGCCGGTCCGACGCGTTGCACGAGCCGGTGAACCGGTCTATGAGTGGCGTTTTCTGCGCGGGCTGATGGCGCGGTTCCGGCGCAAGGCTGCGCTGTTTCCGCAGATCTACGACGCGTCGATGGCATCGGGCCGGTGCGTTCATTGCGCGAATTTGACGATAAGATCGTGGCGCGCTACTGCGGCTTTCGCGATGCTGACGACTACTACTACCGCGCCGCCAGCGCACGCGTAGTCGACCGCATCGCCGTGCCCACGCTTATCTTGCACGCGCTCGACGATCCGTTCATCCGGCTGCTGCCGGAGACCCGCGCCAAGCTGCTCGCCAACCCGCACATCACGTTTATCGAGACGCGAGCATGGAGGCCATTGCGCCTTTCTCTCGCACGATGCCGGCGACGAAATCCACTGGGCCGAGGCAACCGTCATCCGCTATCTGCTCAACGTGGCGGGAAGCGGCAATGGAGGCTGATTGGGAAGTTGAAATCGGCGGCGATGCGCCGGTGATCGAGGCATGCTGGCCGGGCCTTGTCGATCTGCAGCGGTTCCCAAGCCGGGTGGCTGAACTGGATGAAGTTCAAACACTGCCGGCGCTCGCCGGTGCGCTCCTGCAACTCAATGCAGCTGCATCGCCGGTGTGGACGTCGAAGTGCGATGTGTGGTCAGTGGCTGAATTTGACCGGCTTGAACTGGACGCCTCGGCTGAGCAGTCAGCTTGTGGAATCGCATGCTACATTGACCTGCTACCGAGAAGCGATCAGCAATGGGCCTCCCACAAATGGCGCGTTGCGTCGTGCGAGGCTCTCTGTGCGCGGCTGCATGCAGTGTCCACGCGCTGTTGCCGGGTCGATCTCATCGTGCGACAGGCGGTGATCGCCCAGGATGCGAACGATTTCGGCATCACGGCGTACCTCACCGCGTGCGGGTCGGCGGAAATGGGAGCTCGTCAACAGTTGGCAGCAGTGCTCTTGCTGCCTTTGTGGATGCAGTCGTGGCGATGGCCGCTCCCGTGCAGGCGGATTTCAAAGCTACAATAGAAAGCACGGGCGAGTAGCTCAATTGGATAGAGCATCGGCCTTCTAAGCTGGGGGTTGTGGGTTCGATTCCCGCCTCGCCCACCAGTTCAGCCTTCCCAACTTAATTGCAGACAAAAGGAAAGGCCGGAGCTTTGTCTCCGGCCTTGTTAGTGATTCCTGGTTTTTGACGACTAGGAAATGCCGTTGGGGACGAGCCGCGCCTTCGCGAGCTGGTATTGGATATCGCCGAAAATATTGGCGAGGCCGAGACCGGAGGAGCAACTTCCGCCGTAGCCATAAAAGTCTCCGGGCACCGAAGCCATAGCCTTGAGCTCATCGCAAGCGGTGATAGGGCTCTTTGTGTCGGTGGTACAAGTTCCAGTTGTCGAGGCGGCGTAGCCAATTGTGTAAACGGTTGTGCCGAGTGTCTTCGCATAGTTGGCTGCTGCGATCGACTGGTGGCACTGGTCTGTCGTCGAGGGATATGTTGACGTGTACCCGGTCGAGTCCTTGTACGAGAAGGACTTAGTGCTTCCGAAGTTGGTCTGCGAGGATTTAGCGTTCTGGTCGCCGTCACTCAGAATGATCATGACATTCTGGGTGGTGGTGTTGTACGACTGCGCCGAGAGGGCTGTCTGTGCAGCATAGATAGCGCCGGAAAGATAAGTACCTTGGCCTCCTATAGGCTGGATGCCGTTGCAGCTTCCCCCGCCAGTAGCCATACCCAACTGCGAGCTGGTGTTGAGTGATCCACCGACCTGGTTGTTCGAACTGTAGTTGTAGAGGAAGCCATTGGTTCCGTTGCCGTTACTGTTGGTAGTAAGCTCGTACGTGCCCGTCGAACCCGTAGGAGCAGTCCAGGAATTGGTGCTCGTCGTGGGTACCGTGGGCGCAGTGTAGGGAATGATGTTCGAGCTCTTCATTGTGCCGGAGCAGGTTGTGTCATTGCCGACTGAACTAGCCTGCACATTGGGGAACGTGAAAAGAGCTACGGAATCGTATGCCGAGCACGGTGAACTGCCTTGGGCGCAAGGCATGAGGCCACTTAAAAGGGTCTGAACGCCGGTGAGCGCGCACTCTTCCTTTGTGACGTTTTTGCCGCAGGCTGTGTCGGCACTTCCCATTGAGGCTGTCGAATCGAGAACGATTGCGACGTTTAGCTGTATGGGCTTGCCGCCCGTGGTGGCGGTGGCGTACGACCTCAGTGTGATGGAACTTGCGGAATTGATTCCAAACAACGACAGCGTCTTGATGAAGTACATCGGCACCGTGGAAGTCTGCATCACCTGAATCACGTTCATCTTTGTGGGATATGCAGTACACGGAACGGGCACCATGGCCGTGTTGTCGGTGATGCACGAATACGATGTCGTGAGCTTGGCTGCAGGCAGGTTATTCGACGCATTGGCCTGGCCGGTCTCCGAGCCGTATTGGTGGACTATCGTATCCGCCGCTGTCGTAGTGGTGGCGGTTGTCAAGGCGTAGGCGCCGGCGAGCGCAGCAGCATCGGTGGAAGCCTGCAACTCGCGATAGGCAACGTAGGCGCGGCCGAGGTCGACCGTGAGGCCAGCCATGCCAAAGAAAACGATAATCATCAGCGGCAGCCACCAGATAATCTGGCCTTGCTCGCCGCGAAGAAAACGAGAGACTGAAGAACCGCCAACTTCATTCATTGGACGACCTCCGTGACTTGTGCATACAGCGTGCAGGCGCCGGTCATATTCTTGCCAAACATATTCACGATGTTCAGCATGCAACCGGTATACGTCGCCTGGATCTGTGCGTTTCCGCCAAGTACCATATTGGTGTTTCCATTGGTACCTGTCATTTTGCAGGTTGTTCCAGTTGTGGGAACGCCATTAAGGGTAAACGTGAGCGAAATCTGGCTCTTTGTAAGGCCAGGCGCCGCTCCATAGATCGCCGTCGCCGCATCCGAACAGGGATCCTGGGAGCCACGGTCGACGGCGAGCATTCGACCGGCATTGCCGACAGCCTCGGCCAACTGCAGCTTCTGGTAGAGCGCAACAGAGAGCGAGAAAATACCGGTCATGATCAGCAGCAGGACCGGCAGCGACACGGCCATCTCGACCAGCGCGCCTCCTTCACTGTCACGACCAAAAAAGGCACGAACCCAGGCGACTACAGAAGAATGCTTCTTGGGCATGTTGCTCCCAAACGACGAACTCATTTCGGCCTCCTCGGCACCCAGACCCCTTGCCGATTTGTCACAGCTCATTCCTTGCGTGAGCCTTGTACAAACCGCAGAAAAGTCCGCACTGCTACTGCTCTCTGGGAAAAGGCGATGCTCGGGTAAGCTACAGCCTTAAAGCTAAGCCGATGTACTGTCTAGGACAATAGCTAATTAGTAGCAAGTCTATCCCAAATCGTAATGCGCGAAGCAGTTACGAAGATCACAGGTGGGGCACGCGTCCTTAAGTAATAGTCATGACGGTCCGCATGAGTGCTGCCTATATCATATTGATGATCAACAAGATAGCGTGCGCAAACTCCAGGGCCGATCTCTGGTTACGATCTTTTCTGTGTCGCGGCCTATTCCGCCACGCCGTCATTAATCTGCGCACAATCCATTCGGAGCGTTCCCTCGTCGTTGAAGACCAGGCCGTTAAAGCGGAAGATCCCACCGACAGCCAGGATTCCCGCGTTGCGCTGGACAGTGTTGCTGTCGGCGTAGACCACGACACTGCCGGGATTGGTGAGGAGCGTCGCCTGGGCTGGCTGCTGAGCCAAGTTGGGGAAGAGATCGTAGGGGGCGAGCGTCACCGTGTAGGCCGTGAATCCGCCTTCGGTGGAGATGGCGCTCACAGTGCCGTTGATGGTCTGAGGCATCAGCGTCACTGTCGCCACCGGGAGCAAACCGCTTGAAAACGACGCGGTGTGCGAGGTCATCGACACGTTCTGGCCCGCCACCATGCTCGCCGACTCAAATCGGGCTGCAAAGGGCAAACTGGAGAGGTTCGTGAATGCGCCGGAGGTCTGGTAGACGGCATCGCCAAAATTGCCGGGCAAGGCACCGAGATAATAGGACGACTTGTCGAGAAAGCCCTGTTGCTCCTGGCTGAGTACCGAAAATTGTGTTGGCGAAGCGGCTACGGTGTTCATCGGGCCGGTGAAGACATTCAGGTTTGTGGTGTTCGTGTCGTACACAGCGATACGCGTGGCAAGCAGCGAGCCGTCGGTTTCGATGGCCACGTCCATGTCGACTGGCATTCCTGCCGCGAGCTGCGCGAAGCTGGAGATGCCCTGAAACAGGGTGCTTCCGTCCGTACGTACCTGCCAGCTCGGTCCATACTGCTTGGGACCGTCTGCGCCTGCGACTGTCAAGGTTGAGGCACCGTCGCTGATGGAGCCGATCAGTCCATGCAGGCCGCTGGCCTTGAGACTGGACCCGTTGCCATTGGCGTTGGCGGAGAGTGCGAAGGTTGGCGTGATTGAAAACGAAGTGCTGTTGCCGCCCCGGCAGCTTGAGAAAGTCGCAGACTGGGAAACCAGCATGTCGAGCGTCAATCCCATGCTCGTTCCCGAAACCGTAATCGCCGCGGGCAGGATTGTCGTCACACTTGCGGCGGGCACCTGCGCATCTTCAAAGGTAGAGTTTTGCAGCCCACCGGAAGGCGCGTAGTTCGTGCAGACAAAAAACGCGGAATTTACGGTGACTGTCGCGGAGGTGTATACGTCCTGCGGAACGTTGACTGTAACCAACGGTTCTTCGATTCCATTCAGATGGATGAATTCGGGACTTACGGGCGCGCTCATGAGGCTGACACTCTTGCCGGCCGCATTGGTGAGCGTGATGCCGCTGATTTGCACGTTGAATGCGGAGAGCTGATCGTTGGCAGTGCTGGACGCAAGCAATGTCACCGATGTGTTTTCGCCCGAGACGGCAGCCTGGGCCTGGCTTGCGGGGAATCGCGAGGCGCCGCAGCCGCTCAGCATCGCCACGCCGGCTGAAACTGCAACGGCAGAAATGATGGAGCAACAACGCAGACACTGGGGAAGGGATGCAAACAATTTAGCGGGACCCAATCGACTCTCCATTTGGCCTGCCTTAAAACTGAAAGCAACAACGTGGATCGAACGGTTTAATTATGCAGAGCTCTGGCGAGGAAAGAGCTCACTCGATGGCTGGCTGCCTGTACAACTATTGAGGTAGGATGCTCGAATTGCCGCTTCAGTAGTGCACTTCAGGCTGTTTAGCAGCGAGATACATTCCCGAAGATTCGGAGTTTTGATTACATGAGAGATGTAGTGATTGTTACTGCGGTGCGTACTCCGCTGGGGAAATTTCAGGGTTCGCTTCGGTCTTTTGCTGCGCCGCGCCTCGGCGCGCTTGTTGCAGGTGAAGCTGTGCGCCGTGCCGGTTGCGAAAATGCTTCGGAAGCCAATGGAAAATCTGCGCTAGAGCTTAAAGAAATCAGCGAATGCATCATGGGCTGCGTGCTGCAGGCCGGTCTCGGCCAGAACCCGGCCCGTCAGGCTGCGATTCATGGCGGCATTCCTGCAACGGCAAGCGCGCTCACAGTGAACCAGGTTTGCGGCTCGGGCCTGCGCGCTGTTGCACTGGCCGCGCAGTCCATCCAGACCGGTGACACTGCAAATCGTTGTCGCCGGCGGCATGGAATCGATGACCAACGCGCCCTATCTGCTGCCCCACGCGCGCTCCGGCTATCGCATGGGCGATGGCTCTCTGGTTGACGCGATGATCCACGACGGGTTGTGGGATGCGTACAACGACTTTCACATGGGCGCGGCCGCGGAGATGGTGGCAGAAAAGCTTGGCATTTCGCGGGCCGATCAGGATGCCTTCGCGGCCGAGTCGCACGCGCGCGCGGCGGCGGCTACGGTGCAGGGCGTCTTCCGCGACGAGATTCTTCCCATCCAGATTCCCGCGGCCAAGAAAGGCGAGCCGGCACGAGTCTTCGATGCCGACGAGTCCATCCGCCCCGGCACGAGTGTTGAAATCCTCGCGCGGCTCAAGCCAGCGTTTAAGGAAGGCGGCACCGTCACCGCGGGCAACGCGCCCGGCCTGAGCGATGGCGCGGCGGCTCTGGTCGTCGCCAGCGATGCGCGGGCAAGGGAACTGGACCTCAAACCCATCGCTGTGATTCGCGCGCAGGCTCTCAGCGGACGCGACCCGGCGTGGTTTTCGCTCGCGCCCATTGAGGCGGTGCGCCGCGTTGCGGCCAAGGCTGGCTGGTCGCTCGCCGAGGTCGATCTCTTCGAACTGAACGAGGCCTTTGCCGTGCAGGCCCTGGCGGTGATGCGCGATCTCGAACTCGATCCGGCCAAGGTCAACGTCCATGGCGGCGCGGTGGCGCTCGGTCACCCCATCGGAGCCAGCGGCGCGCGCGTCCTCGTCACCCTCTCCACGCCCTCGCCCGGTACGGCAAAAATAAGGGCATCGCGGCGCTTTGCCTCGGCGGCGGCAACGCCGTGGCGCTGGCTATCGAACGGGTCTGAACTGCCCGCTGGAGCTGTCCGATATCGAACACTCGTCCGCGCCAGCGGTCACCGCATCCGCTTCACCATCCAGATCGACCATCCTGTAACTCCAATCGCATCAATCATTCCCACGCGTCCGTCTTTGGCACGGTACATGCTCCTCTCTTTGTGTGATGGATATCGCTCGGCCTGACATCAGGAAGAAGAAAAACCGCCAGCTGGTTGTATGGGCTGGCATCGGGGTGGTGGTTGTCGCGGCCGCCGTATTCGCGGTTTCACGGCTCAAGCCGGCGGCACCCACCGTCGACCGCTCCACCATATGGACCGACACGGTCAAGCGCGGCCCCATGATCCGCCAGGTGCGCGGCTCCACGGGCACGCTGGTTCCGCGCGAGGACTCGATCGAGCTCATCCCGGCGCAGACCGATGCCACGGTGGTGCGCATTCGCGTGCTGCCCGGTGCACAGGTTACGCCCGACACCATCCTGATGGATCTGGCCGACCCGCAGCTGGAGCAGGAGGTGCTCAGCGCGCAGCTGCACTCAAGGGCGCGCAGGCCGACTACAAGAGCCTGCAGGCCACGCTGCAAAGCACGCTGATGGACAAGAAGACCGCTGCAGCGGCAGGTCAACTCCGACTACACGCAGGACCAGCTGCAGGCGCAGACCGACAAGGCTCTGTTCGATCTTGGCGTGATCTCCGGCCTCGCCTACAACAAGTCAAAGAACACCGCCGACCAGCTCACCACCCAGCACCAGCTCAGCCAGGAACAGTTGGATGTGAATCAGAGGGCGATCGAGATTCAGTTGGCCTCGGCGCAGACCAAGGTCGACCAGGCCAAGGCGCTGCTGGACCTCTATGAGAAGCAGTCAGCCGCGCTGCAGGTGCGCTCCACCATCTCCGGCACGCTTGCGCCGCTTGCCACGCCGGTGCAGGTGGGCCAGCACGTCACTGTCGGCACCTCGGTTGCCGAGGTCATCCAGCGCGACAAGCTGAAGGCCGCGCTGCAGATTGCCGAGACCCAGGCGCGCGACATTCAGATCGGCCAGCCGGCCTCCATTGACACGCATAACGGCATCATTCCCGGACATGTGACGCGAATTGATCCTTCCGTAGTGAACGGAACGCGCACCGTTGACGTAGCATCTGGATGGGCCACTGCCTCCGGGTGCGGTCCCGCGTTTGAGCGTGGACGGAACGATCGACCTGGAGCGGATGACGGATGTGCTCTATGTTGGCCGGCCTGCGCTGGGCAACGAGAACTCCACGCTGAGCCTGTTCAAGAGTCGATCCCGATGGCAAGGGAGCGGCGCGAGTTCCGGTCAAGGTGGGCCGCGCTTCGGTCAACAGCATTCAGGTGCTCGAAGGGCTCAAGGAAGGCGACACGGTGATCCTCTCCGACATGTCGCGATACGACAACGTCGATCGCGTCCGGTTGGAGTAGGGCATCACGCTCAGGTCGCGAGTGTGACAGCTACGTATTTTTAGCGAAACGCAGTTTTGCAACACAGATTCACGAGGGGGATCGGATGGCAATGAACGACAAGCTGATTGAAATTGAAGAACTCACCAAGGTCTTCTACACCGACGAAGTGGAGACGCACGCGCTCTCCGGCATTCATCTCACCATCTCGCGTGGCGAATATGTCGCGATGTCCGGACCCTCGGGCTGCGGCAAGTCCACGCTGCTGTCGATCCTCGGCCTGCTCGACACGCCGACCGGCGGCCGCTATCTGCTCAACAACAAGCCGGTTGAGAACCTGAGCTTCAGCGAGCGCTCGCGCATTCGCAATCAGGAGATCGGCTTCATCTTCCAGAGCTTCAACCTCATCGGCGATCTCACCGTCGAGGAGAACGTCGAGCTGCCGCTGACCTATCGCGCGGGCATGCCTTCGGCAGAGCGCAAAAAGCGCGTGAAGGAAGCTCTTGAGCGCGTGAACATGGCGCACCGCATGCGGCACTATCCGGCGCAGCTCTCCGGCGGTCAGCAGCAGCGTGTCGCTGTAGCCCGCGCACTGGCTGGCTCGCCTTCGATCCTGCTGGCTGACGAGCCTACCGGCAACCTGGACTCGAAGAACGGCGAAGCTGTGATGCATCTGCTTGCTGACCTGCACCGCGAGGGATCGACGATCTGCATGGTGACGCACGATCCCCGCTTCGCCAAGCACGCACAGCGCGAAGTGCACCTCTTCGACGGCAAGGTTGTCTCTGAAGACGAGCTGCGCAAGCTGACCGAAGAAGTGGAGGTATAGCAATGCCTCTTCGGAACATCGGCCGCGACCTGCGTTTAGTCCTGCGGCAGCTTCGCAAGACTCCAGGTTTCACGATCACGGCGGTTCTCACGCTGGCCTTTGGCATTGGCGCGACCACCGCCATCTTTTCGATTGTGGAGGGTGTGCTGCTGCGGCCGTTGCCGTTCGCGCACCCTGACCGGCTGGTGCTCCTTGGTGATCTTCCGGATGGAATGAAGGTGCAGGGGGAAGCGCCGGGTTCAACGGCGCCCGCTGTCCTTATCTATCCTCGCGATACTCGCGTTTTTGAGAGCATGGGCGGCTATCAGCAGACGGGCTTCGAACTTTCGGGTCCGACCGAGCCTGCACAGATCAACGCGTCGCGCATGCAGGCCGGAGCGTTTCAGGCGCTCGGTGTTTCTCCTCTGCTGGGCCGGACCTTTACGAAAGAAGAAGACGAAGCCCGGGCACAGGTGGTCGTACTCAGCTACGCGACGTGGATCAATCGTTTTCACGGCGATCCGCACGTTGTAGGGACCACTGTTCTTCTTGATCGCAAGACGTATGAAGTCATCGGCGTGATGCCGCGTGATTTCGAATTTCCTCTTGTTCCGGGCCAGCTGAATCAGAGCGAGCTGTGGGTGCCGGTGAGCTTTACGCAAACCGAACTCGTAGAGGGCGCAGGCAGCTGGAATTTCAGGATCGTGGGCAGACTCAAGCCGGGCGTGACACCTGAACAGGCACGACAGGACATGCTGCCTGCTGCGCAAGATGTCATGGCGCATTTTCCGGCGTCCATGGGTATGAGCAGCTTGCACATTGAGCCGATCGTAAAGTCGCTGAGCGAAGTCACCGTCGCCGAAGCTCGGCCTCTTGTGCGCATGCTGTTTTTCGCGGTGATCGTCGTTCTGTTCATCGCCTGCGCGAATCTGGCTGGGCTGCTTCTTGTGCGGGTTATTCGCAGGCGCCGCGAAATCTCGGTCCGACTTGCTCTGGGCGCGAATAGCGCAGCCATTTTGCGGCAGTCGATGGTGGAAGCGTGCCTGCTGAGTCTTGGCGGCGGGGTGCTCGGATTGGGTCTGGCGTCTGCGGCCTTGCACGCCGGCCTGAGCTTTTTGCCCGAGACTCTGCCACGCGTGAGCGCGATCGGGCTTGACGGGCGTGTCGTTGCTTTCGCTCTGCTGCTTGCTGGCCTGACGGGACTCTTCTGCGGAACCATTCCGGCATTGACGGCGATCCGCACCAGCGTGAATGAAGCCCTGAAGGAAGGCGGCCGTACCGGCACAGAAGGCAGTGGGCATGCACGGGTGCGTTCGGCGCTTGTGATTACCGAACTTGCCGTGGCGCTGGTGCTGCTGACTGCATCGGGCCTGTTGCTACGCAGTTTTGAAAAGATGCGTGAGGTCGACCTAGGCTTTCGCAGTGACCACACACTCACGGCATTTTATGGCCTGCCGAACAAGCAGTACTCAACGCAGGCTTCGGTGGACACTTTCAACTCAGCACTCCTCATGAAGCTTCGTCAGTTGCCTGGTGTGCAATCGGTAGGCCTCACGTCATCGCTGCCTGAGGGCAGCAACTTCAATAACACCGGGTTCGTTCCAGAAGGCTATGTGCAGCCCAAGGAGGTGAAGATTAATCTCTCCTGGACCTCGCAGGTCTCTGGCGATTATTTTCAGGCCGAGGGAATTCCGCTTCTGCGCGGCCGCGCTTTTGCCGAGAGTGATACGGCAACATCTCCGCTTGTCGTCATTGTGAATCGCACGCTGGCGCAGCACTATTGGCCGGGGCAGGATCCGATTGGCAAGCGAGTGAAGATCGGTATTGCAGTGTCGCCCACTCCCTGGGTCACGGTGGTTGGAGAGATAGCTGACATCAAGGAGACTTCTCCGGATGCGGAAACGCAGAGTCAGCTCTATTTTCCCGTCAGTCAGTTCAAATCGATACTTGGCCAGTTCGCCCCGACCGATTTGCGGAGCGGAAGCTATGGCACGATCGTGCTGCGCACCCAGCAGCCCCCGGAGCAGATGGTTGAGTCTCTTCGTTCTGCCGTTCATTCAATCGACCCGCAGCTAGCGTTGACCAATGTCGAATCGATGGATCAGGTGGTTGCCGAAGGGCAGGCGTCGCGACGCTTCAACACGGTGGTGATCTCGAGCTTCGCTGCCGCCGCCGTTCTGCTGGCTCTGCTGGGGATTTACAGCGTGATCGCCTTCTCCGCTACGCTGCGCACGCATGAACTTGCGATTCGATTGGCGCTCGGCTCGCAGCGCTCCAGCATCATGCGTCTTGTCCTCGTGTCAGGAGCGAAGCTGGGTCTCGCCGGTTGTCTCATCGGCACGGTAGCGGCTCTCTTCGCGACTCAATTGCTTCGTTCGCTGCTCTTCCAGGTCAATCCGCTCGATCCGGCTGTTCTGGTGCTGGCAGTCATTTCCATCTTTCTGCTTGCGCTCGTTGCGTCGCTTATTCCCGCGCGCCGTGCCGCGACCATTGAGCCCATGCAGGCATTGCGGAACGAGTAGTAGCGCTTTACCGGAACTAGAAACCGGTGTCGACAACGAGAGGGAGAGGCAATGAGCCAGATGTTGCAGGACATTCGCTACGCGCTACGCCAGCTGCGTCAGTCACCCGGATTTACGGTGACGGCGATTCTCACCCTCGCCCTCGGCATAGGCGCCACCACGGCGATCTTCACTCTGGTGCACGCTGTGTTGCTCAAGTCGCTTCCCGTCACGCGGCCCAATGAGCTTTACCGCATCGGCAAGAAGGTGCACTGCTGCCAGTGGGGCGGATATACCCAGTGGGAAGAGTTCTCGATCTTTAATTACGAGCTCTATCGCCGGTTCCGCGAGAGCACTCCTGCCTTTGTCGACCTCGCAGCATTTCAAGGTGGCAGCATCGGTCTCGGTGTGCGCCGCGCAGGCGTTGCGGAAACGGCGGAAACGCGCGATGGGCAATTCGTCTCCGGAAATTTCTTTCGCACCTTTGGCGTAGGACCGTGGATCGGGAGGGTGTTGAACGACGCGGATGATCGCGAAGGAGCGCCCCCTGTGGCTGTGATGAGCTACCACGCATGGGAGACCAAGTACAACTCCGATCCATCCGTGGTTGGCTCTTCTTTTCAAATTAACGGCAAGCCCTTCACGGTTGTGGGAATTGGCGCTCCGAGATTCTTCGGGGCCGACTTGCGCGGCTGGGGAATGCCCGATTTCTGGATGCCGCTTTCAGCCGAACCCATGATCAGGGAGAAGACGGCCTGGCTTCACACGCCTTCTTCCAATTGGCTCGACATCATTGGCCGCGTCAAACCCGGCACCGATCCCAAGGCTCTTGAGGCGCAGCTCCGCCTCGAACTGCGCCAGTGGCAGATGAGCCACGAGTCCGATTTGACGATGCAGGACAAGGAGTACCTGCCTAAACAGAATCTCTTTCTTTCACCGGGCGGCGCAGGCGTTACCGACCTGCGCGAGCAGTATGAAGATGACCTGCGTGTTCTCATGATTGCTGCCGGATGCGTGCTTCTCATTGCGTGCGCCAACCTGGCCAATCTGCTGCTTGCCCGCGGTCTGCGCAATCGGCAACAGACTTCAGTGCGCGTCGCTCTTGGCGCTTCGCGGAGACGTCTCGTGGGCAAAGCGCTCGTCGAGAGTCTGCTTCTGGGCCTGCTGGGCGGCGTTGCCGGGCTGGGCGTTGCTTATGCGGCGACGAGCCTCATTCTGCACCTGGCATTTTCAGGTCCCCATAGCTACATCCCCATTCAGGCGAGTCCCTCGGTGCCGGTGCTTCTGTTTGCTCTTGCAACCTCGCTCCTTACCGGCGTGTTGTTCGGCATTGTGCCCGCATGGTTGACCTCGCACGCTGAACCCATCGAGGCACTGCGCGGCGCCAATCGCTCTACAGCACGCGGAGCGCGTTGGCCGCAGCGGACTTTGGTAGTTCTGCAGGCTGCACTTTCCCTTGTGCTGCTGAGCGCGGCTGCCATGCTGACCCAGAGCCTGCACAATCTCGAACACCGGAATTTCGGCTTTACCCCCGAAGATCGCTATGTTGCGTGGATTGATCCGCATCTGGCCGGCTATCAGCCGCAGCAGCTTGAACTGCTCTACCGGCGCATTCTCGACCGCACGCGCGCATTGCCCGGGGTTAAAGGCGTGGGCATGGCGACCTATGGACCGATGAGCGGCGACAGTTGGAATGACGGCGTTCGTGTTCAGGGCAAGCCAGAGCCGCACTCCGGCGAAGACGATGGTGCCACCTGGACACGCGTTACACCGGGGTTCTTCGAGACGCTGAACAACAGGATCGTGATGGGCCGCCCCATCACAGAACAGGACACGGCCGCCTCTCCTCTTGTGGCAGTAGTCAACGAGGCGTTTGCCAAGAAGTTCTTCAAAGGTGAGAACGCAATCGGCAAACACTTCGGCATGGATGAGATGGCGCACGCCGGAGATTTCGAAGTTGTGGGTGTCGCGGCGGACATGCAGTATGTCACCTACGGATTTAAAGATCCCGCCCGGCCGATGTTTTTTCTTCCGACCAGTCAGATCGTTCCCTGGACCAAGCCGAACATGATAGCCGGCGAAACGGCTTCTCACTATCTCTCGAACATTCTCTTCTGGGTTCCGGGCAAACCGGAGTCTCTGGAAACGCAAGTCCGCCACGCTCTCGCCGAGATCGATCCCAATCTCGTGCTCGTGGACTTTGGGAGCTACCACACAATTCTTCAGCACGATTTCGACCAGCAAGGAATGATCGCAAGGCTGACACTGCTCTTTGGCATCCTTGCTCTGGTGCTCGCGGCAATCGGCCTCTACGGCGTGACTGCGTACACGGTTGAACAGCGCACGAACGAGATCGGCATCCGCATGGCGCTCGGCGCCGATCAGAACTCTGTGCTTTCGATGGTGTTGCGATCGGCATTTCTGCAAGTCGCAATAGGACTCGCTATCGGGGTTCCCGCTGCGATTCTCGCGGGCCGGGGCATGACCAATCAGCTTTACGGGGTTCAGCCGTACGATCCGGTGATGCTCGCGATTGCTACTGGCTTGCTTGCTTTAGCGGCGCTGCTGGCGGCGATTATCCCCGCCTACAGAGCGGCCCATGTGAATCCGATGTTGGCGCTGCGCGGAGAGTGAGATGACCCAAGTTGGGTCAGTCGGTCAGAGAAGTCTTGTACTTAGGGAAGGGGAAAGATGAGTCGCCTGCTGCAGGATTTCCGTTTCGCATTGCGACAGTTGCGTGCCTCGCGCGGCTTCACGCTGACGGCGGTGCTCGCGCTCGCTCTCGGTATCGGCGTTACTGCAGCGGTGTGCTGCGTTGTGATCAGCGTGCTCTTTCAGCCTTTGCCCTACCCGGCCCCAGGCGATCTTGTCGGCGTTGCCTTCAGCTATCCATATGACCGCCCTAATGCCGAGCAGGTTGGCACCGCGGCAGACTTCGTGCGCGCGCACAGCCAGGCATTCTCATCCTCGGCGGTGCTCGATGACTCCGGACCGGCAGTGAACCTTTCACTCAGTGGCGGACACGCCGTACAGGTGAACTCGCTGCGAGTCTCAGAGGGCTACTTCCGGACTCTTGGCATGCAGCCGGCGCTCGGCCGCGCTTTTCTGGCTGCCGAGGATACTCCCGGCGGCCCCCACGCTGTGATCCTGAGCCACGGCCTTTGGACACGTCTTTTCAACGCCGATCCTTCGATCATCGGCCGCAGCGTTCGCATCAATCAGGAAAGCTTTGTTGTTGTCGGCGTCATGCCGGTCCATTTTTCGGTGATTACTGAAAGCGCGCCGGGAGTTCTCGGCACTCCCGATCTCTGGCAACCCATTCAGCTCAGTCCTAAAGATCCCGGTTATGACGGCGACAACTACGAGATGATCGCCCGACTGCGCCCAGGTATCGCGCTCGCTCAGGCGCAGCAGCAGGTCAGCGGGCTCACCGCCGCCTTCTATCAGGAGCACCCGAATTTTCGGACCTGGTACGGCCACGGCAATGTCGTTCACGAGTTCCGTGTCTTCCGCTTGCAGGACGTCATCGCCGGTCCTGTGCGGCGTAGCCTGCTCACTGTTCTTGCGGCCGCCATTGCTGTTCTGCTCGTCACATGCCTCAATATCGCAGGGCTCATGATCGCCCGCGCCATGGGCCGCTCGCGCGAACTCGCCGTGCGCTCCGCGCTCGGCGCGACTTATGCACAACTGATGCGCCTGATCGCCTGCGAAGGTTTGCTGCTTGCTCTTGCCGGCGGCACGCTGGGCGTCGTTATCGCACTCACTTCAACTCGGATTCTGCTTTATGCTGCGCCGCTTGCAATCCCCGATCTGCACGGAGGTATCAATCCATGGATGCTCGGCGGTGTAGTGCTCGGAATCGCGCTGCTTTCGATGTCTGTATTCTCGCTCCTGCCCGCGTGGCTTGTTCTGCGTGGCAGAGCGCGCCGCATGCGGCTGGCTGGCGCGGGTGTTGGGGAGACAATCTCTCAGGCACGTCTTTCGCGCGCGCTCATCGTTATGCAGGTTGCAATTGCGATGGTGCTGGTTTCGGCAGCTGTGGTTCTCATGGGTTCCTTCGCCAAACTGCAGACTCTTCCTTCGGGAATCCAGCCAAAACAACTTGCCGTTTTTCAGGTGGCGCTCAAGGGCGATCGCTATGCACATACACAACAGACGACGCAATTCGTCAATCAGGTTGTCGACACCCTGAGCCACACACCCGGCGTGGAGCAAGCAGCTGCGATCAATGGCCTGCCTCTCGATCGTGGCCTTAATGAAGGCGGCGCGCCGGCGGACCGTCCTCAGCTTCAGCAGATCATCGAGTTCCGCGCTGTCACACCAGGCTATTTCAGCACGATGGGCATTCCGCTGCTTATGGGTCGTGATCTCAATGTGGAGGATCGCGCCGGTCGCGAGCCGGTCGCTATCATTAGTGAGACAGCAGCTCGGAAATGGTGGCCGGGCCGCTCAGCCATTGGAGAGTCAGTCCTCATGGGCGGGGACACCCATTTGCGCGTCATTGGCGTCGTTGCGGACGCGCAGACGGGATCGCTGGTCGAGACTGCGGGCATCGTTATCTATGCTCCTCTCGATCAGCTCTCCAGCGAAGTTACCGGAATACTCAATGGCTGGTTCCCCACGAGCTTCGCTGTGCGTACTGAGGCAAATATGAACCTCGCCTTGGCGGCGCAACGCGCTGTCGAAGCGGCCGATCCTGAAATCCCCATTGCGCGCTTTACCACGATGCAGCAAGTGATTGATCACACGATCCGCGAGCCGCGCTTCTTCTCTCTCGTTGCCGTGGGCTTTTCGTCATTCGCGCTGGTGCTCGCGCTCATCGGGCTCTATGGTCTGTTGAGCTATCGCGTTGCACGTCGCCAGCGCGAGATCGGCGTGCGCATGGCGCTCGGGGCGGATCGGGGCGCAATCCTGCGTGTCTTTCTGGGCAGTGGTGTCGCGATGGCCGGTGCCGGAATTTTACTGGGCGCTAGCGGGACGCTTCTGCTGCAGCCCGTTCTGCACGGCATTTTCGTCGACGCCGGCATGGTCGCGGGCGGCGGCTCAACCAATGTTGTGATGAACGGTGGGCTTGCAGCCGCGGTTGCCGTGATTGCGATTCTCACTGCTGCGGTTGCAGCAAGCTGGGTGCCTGCGCGGCGCGCTGCGGCCGTTGAGCCCATGCAGGCTCTGCGAATGGAATAGGGAGAACGAACGATGCCGATCTTCACGCACGACCTTCGTTACGCGTTGCGCCAGTTGCGCCGCTCGCCAGGCTTTACCGCAACCGTGGTGCTGACACTTGCTCTCGGCATTGGCGCCAGCGCCGCAGTCTTCACGCTTTTCGACCAGGTGCTGCTGCGCATGCTCCCGGTTGAGCGCCCGAAAGAGCTTGTGCGCTTTCAGTGGACAGGTGCATTCTCAGGCTCGGCCAGCAGTTTTGGCGGCGATGACTCCAACTACTTCTCCTATCCGATGTACAAAGACCTCCGGAATCAGAACCAGGTTTTCTCGGATATTGCCGCGGCTGACAAAGCATATGCGGGTGTCTCCTGGCATAACCAGGCTGAGGATCAAGATACGGAAGTTGTCTCGGGGAACTACTTTCAGGTACTCGGACTCAAGCCCTTCGCAGGCCGCCTCTTCGACGCGCAGGATGACACTGCGAAGGATGCAAATCCGGTGGTCGTGCTCAGCTACAACTACTGGCGGCTGCGCTTCGGCGGATCACGCGACGTGATCGGTCAGGCACTGCTCGTGAATGGGCATCCCTTCACGATCGTCGGCGTGGCGCCGCCCAACTTCGATACCGCCATCGGTGGTTACAAACCGGGCATCTTCGTTCCGGTCAGCATGGTTGAGACCATTATTCCTTTCATGGCCGGGCGGGATGATCTTGTCAGCCATAAGTCGCTCTGGCTTACGCTTGTGGCGCGCATGAAGCCAGGCGTCACGCGACAGCAGGCCGAGGCGAGCCTGCAGCCCCTGTGGCATAGTTTGCGTGCGTACGAGCTCTCGCTTTACAAGGAGCGTAGCCAGCGCTTCAGCAAGCGCTTCCTCGACGATTCGCGCATTAAGGTGCTCGACGATTCACGTGGCTTCGCTCCCGATCGCCTTGGCTATGAGAAGCCACTCAACATCCTGCTGGGCATGTCCGGGGTGCTGCTGGTGCTCTGTGCCATCAACGTTGCCACGCTGCTGCTGCTGCGCGCCGCGAACCGCGCTCGCGAGATGTCGATGCGTTACGCTCTGGGCGCCAAACGCGGTCGCATCGTTGCGCAGCTTCTCGTCGAAGGTGGATTGCTCGGTGTTGCAGGCGCGGCGCTGGGGCTCGCCGTTGCGCCGGTTGTGGCTGCGACGCTGGTTCGCCTGATGACCAACGCCGACCCCGGCAGTGAGCCCTACGCCACTTCAATCGACGCGCGGATTCTGCTCTTTACCCTCGCTGTTTCGCTGGTTGCAACGTTGCTCTTCAGCATCGCCCCGGTGCTGCATTTCCTGCGGCCCCATCTCGCCCTTGCTCTGCGCCAGAATGCTGGAACGGCGTCAAGAGGATCGCAGCTTTTCCGCAAGCTTGCCGTGGGTGCGCAGATTGCGCTGAGTGTCCTTCTGCTTGCCGGCGCCGGCCTCTTCGTGCGCACCATCGACAACCTGCGCAAGCAGCCAGTGGGATTTGACCCGTCGCACCTCGTGAAGTTTTCGTTTGATCCTGCCAGCGCTGGCTACACCGGGGAAGTTGGAGGACGGGCTGTGATGGATTCCATCGCTACTGTTGCTCGGATTCCGGGCATAGTTTCTGTTGCGGCGACCACCGATCCCGAACTTTCCGGTGACGACAGCTCCTCAAATTTCTCGATTCAGGGCTACAAGGCCACGGAAGACGAGAACATGGACTTCGAGCGGCCCGCCATTACGCCGGGATATTTTGCCACACTGCATCAGCCTTTGCTTGCGGGACGTGAATTCACCCTAGCCGACGCGGCAGGCCAGCCGAAGGTGGCCGTCATCAATCTTGCCGCTGCGAAGCGTTTCTTCGGCACTCCCCAGAATGCCCTTGGCCGTGCGATCGCGCGCGGATCGGGAAATGACATAAAGTACGACACCACAATCGTGGGCGTGGTTGGCGATATTCGCCACGTGGATGTGCGGACGCCCCTCGGCCCTGCAATCTATCTTCCTTATCTGCAATCGGAACGGGCAGGAAGCGTCGACATCTACGCGCAGACGGTGCAGTCGCCGCAAACCGCTGAATCTGCCGTGCGCGCGGCGATGCATCAGTTCAATTCGGCCCTGGTGGTCGATGGCCTTCGCACCATGGACGAGCAGATTGATCGCACAATGAACGGCGAACGTGCGCTGGCTGTTCTTGCCATCGGCTTCGCTGCGCTCTCCCTTGTGATGGCGGCAGTTGGCCTCTACGGCGTGCTGGCCTATTCCACCGAACAGCGTACGCGCGAAATAGGTGTGCGGCTTGCGCTCGGAGCGCCGCGTGCCTCAGTCGTCGCGCTGGTGGTGCGCGAAATGGTGCTCATCGCGGCAGTAGCTACCGCCGTAGCCTTGCCGAGCGCTGTTGCGCTGGCGCGGCTCTTCTCAAGCCAGCTCTATGGCGTCACCATCTTTGATCCGCTTGCTCTTACAGGAGCGGTGCTTTTGACTTTGCTGATGATTGTGGTCGCGGGCGCTTTGCCCGCTCGCCGCGCAGCCGGCGTAGAACCGGTGCGGGCACTGCGTACGGAATAGGGGAGACGAACGATGGGACGCTTTCTCCAGAATCTTCGCTACAGCCTGCGCATGCTGCGCAAGAGCCCAGGCCTTACGGCCACTGTGGCATTCACGCTGGCGCTCGGCATCGGCGCGACTACGGCCATCTACACGGTGGTATACGCCACGTTGATCGCGGACATGCCGTATCCGAAGCCCGAGCAGCTGGTGATGGTCTGGTCCAAGATACAGGGATTTAACAATGGCGTTTCAGCGGGCGACTATACGGACTGGGCGCGAATGAGCACTGCGTTTCAGGAGCTGAAGGCTTTCACCGGAGCGGACTTCAACATGGCGGGCAAGGAAGCCCCGGAGATGGTTCATGCGTCGATGACAACGCCCGGTATGTACCGGATGATGGGCAATACCTTTCAGCTGGGCAGGGATTTTCTACCCGAAGAGGGAGTTGCAGGCAAAGATCACGTTGTTGTGCTGATGAATAAATTGTGGCGAAGGCTAGGGGCAGATCCCAACATCATCGGCAAGCAGATCATGTTGGACCAGAAGCCGTACACGGTCGTGGGCGTCCTGTCACCGGGTCAGGCAGATCGGCTCAATCAAGATCTTTACGTGCCGCTCGTCTTCAAGCCCGAGCAACTGAATCACGACTTTCACTGGCTACTTGTGATGGGCCGCCTCAAGGATGGCGTGACCATTCAGCAGGCGCAGGCTGATATGAACACCGTCACCAAGCACATCACAGAAGCGAATCCGCGCTCAAATACCGGATGGGGCGCAGCCGTTGAAGACCTGCACAACGACTTCATGGGCGACAACACCAAATTGACGCTCAAGCTGCTGCTCGGCGCCGTTGGATTTGTTCTGCTGATCGCTTGCGTCAACGTTGCCAATCTGCTGCTGGCCAAGGGCACCACGCGTCAACGCGAAATCGCAATTCGCAGCGCGATCGGCGCTTCGCGGAGCGATGTCTTCGTTCAATTCGTCACGGAAAGTTTGTTGCTCGCAGTCATCGGAGGCGCCCTGGGAATCGGCCTCGGCTACGCAATGCTGCGCGGGCTCATCGCTGTGATGCCGGACGGCACACTGCCAACCGAAGCCGATCTTCGGCTCAATCTTCCAATACTCCTCGTCGCGATAGGCGCGACGACCTTTGCCGGGCTGCTTTTCGGCTGTACTCCGGCATGGTATGCGTCGCGGGTCGATCCCGCGGAGACCCTGAAGGAAGGCGGCAGAGCCGGCTCCAGCCGGGTGCGCAACCGGTTTCGTCAGGCGCTGGTCGCGGGTGAATTTGCTCTTGCCGTGGCATTGCTCGCGGGCGCTGGGCTGGCTTTGCACAGCTTTTGGAATCTGACGCAGGTTGATCTCGGCGTCAAAACTGATCACGTGCTCACGTTTGGTCTGCCCATGGTGAAAGATAAAGACTTCACAGCAGAGCAGATCATCGGCCACTATCAGCAGGTTTTGCGCAGCATTGAATCGACCACAGGGGTAGAGAGCGCCACAGCCATGACGGGATTGCCCCTTCAAGGGCCTGGATTCGGAATGCCATTCACCATCTCTGGCGATAAAGACTTCTCCGATCCGTCGCAGCGGCCTTCGGCGGGCTTCGGAATGGCGACCCCGGGATACTTCAATACCTATGGCATCCGCCTTATCAAAGGCCGCGAATTTACCGATCAGGATAACGCTGCCAATCTGAAGGTTGCGGTGGTGAACGAAGAACTCGTCAAGGAGCGATTCAAAGGTAGGAATCCCATCGGCCAGCGCTTGATGGTGGAACAGCTTTATCCCGGCGCAACAAAACTGGGGCCTGCGCAGGCATGGGAGATTGTCGGCGTCTACCACGATGTGCGCGGGGGTTCATTCACCCGTCAGCGGGCAGAAATTCTTGTCCCCTTCTACCAAAGCCCCTGGCCTAATGTAGCGATCGGCGTTCGCACTGCGGGCGATCCGGCGACGATGACGAAAACCATCGCGGCCGCCGTGCATGCCATCGACCCGAATACCGCGCTGTCAAATGTTGAAACGCTGGACCAGATCAAGAGCGAAGACCTCTCCGGGGACCGATTCAGCTTGTTGCTGTATGTCTTTTTCGCGGCGATCGCCCTGGCGCTTGCGGCCATCGGTATCTATGGCGTGATGGCATTCGCAGTTGGTCAACGCTCGCATGAGATCGGCGTACGCATGGCATTAGGTGCAACACGTAATCGCGTTGTGCGCATGATTCTGCGCGAAGGCATAATCCTGGCGGGCGTGGGCCTGGCGCTAGGTCTGATCGGCGCGTACTTTGTGGGCCGCGCCATGCAGCAGCACGCTTTATGGCGTGGGCGCCGTTGACCTCGGCGCTTTTTGCTGCAGTCGCCGCTGTGCTGCTGTGCGCATCGCTGGTCGCCAGCTGTTTGCCCGCGCGCCGCGCAGCTTCGCTCACCCCATGCGCGCGCTTACGTACGGAGTAAGCATAGCCGACTACATCGATTCAAGAAAATGGAGTTCCAGAACATCATGATTGAACTGAAAAATATCGAACGCAGTTATAAAACCGGCCATACCGAGACATGGGTGCTGCGCCGCGTGAGCCTCACCATCAAGGAAGGCGAATTCGTCACCGTCATGGGACCGTCCGGGGCAGGGAAGTCCTCGCTGCTGAATGTGCTCGCGCTTCTCGATGACGGATGGCTGGGCGAGTATTGGTTCGGCGAAACGCCTGCGCACAAACTCAACCGCAAGCAGCGCGCCGACCTTGCCCGCCAGCGCATCGGCATGGTCTTCCAGAGCTACCACCTGCTCGACGACCTCACCGTGGCCGAGAACATCGACCTGCCGCTCTCTTACAAGAACCTGCCGTCGAAAGAGCGGGCAGGCATGGTCGCCGACATCCTCGACCGCTTTCAGATCGTCGCCAAGAAGGATCTGTTTCCGAATCAACTCTCCGGCGGACAGCAGCAGCTCGTCGGCATCGCGCGCGCCGTCGTGCATGCGCCTTCCTTGCTGCTTGCCGACGAGCCAACCGGCAATCTGCACTCCACGCAGGCCCGCGAAATCATGGAGCTCTTCCGCGAACTCAACAAGCAGGGCACCACCATCGTCCAGGTTACGCACTCTGAAGAAAACGCCCGCTACGGCACGCGCATTCTCGAGCTGCGCGACGGCTGGCTCACCCGCGACGAAGCGCCAAATCCCGCCGGCACGGAGGTCGAGGCGAAGTGAACTTTTCTCAGGTGAACGCATTCATGACCAGACGACGCAATTCTCTTCGCACTCTTCAATCTGTTGCAGCGGTTCTCTTGTTGCAGGTGAATCTGGCTCTGGCTGTCGAGCCACCGGGCTCGCAGGCCGCTCAAACAACGCAGACCGCGCAGCCGGCGCCCGAGGCTCCGGCACCAGCGGCGAGCGGTGCAACGGCTCCGCCTCCTACGCTTGCGCAACAGGCGCAGCAAGCACAGCAACAGGCGATCGCGCCGCAGGCGCCGTTTCACGTCGATCTGCCGCACTCGCGTAAGCCGTTTGCGCCATATCAGCCGAGCTATGCACCCCCTCTGGATCTCAACAACTCGGCGCGCCTGCAAAACCTCATCCGCGATGGTAAGCTGTACATCTCACTGCAGGATGCGATTGCTCTCGCCATCGAGAACAACCTTGATCTCGCCTACTTCCGCTATAACTTCCCCATTGCGCAAACGGATCTCGCGCGCACCAAGGCGGGCGGGCAAGTGAACGGCGTCGATACCTCGGTTGTGCAGTCTTCAACGCAGGGCGGCTTTTCAGGGGGCGCGGGCTCCGGCGGAGCCAGCTCGGGTTCGTCCGCAGCCGGTGTGGGCGGTATCGTGACCTCGAGCCTCGGCGCCGGAACGGTCGTGGCCTCCTTCGATCCCTTTCTCACTTTCAAGGGCTTTGTCGATCACACCGTCACGCAAGAGGCGAATGCCGCGCAGGTCGGTGTGTCTGTATTCAAGCAAAATCAGATTCAGGGCCAGGCAAACTACTCGGAGTCGTTTCCTCTCGGAACCAACCTGAACGTAAACTACTTCGGCCAACGCTTCGCCAATAACAGCCCTTTTTACGCACTCAATCCGACGCTCTATTCGAGCCTGACGGTGGTCTTTACGCAGCACTTTCTCGCCGGTTTTGGCATCGCCACTAACGAGCGTTTTATGAAAATTGCGAAGAAGAATCTCCAGATTACGGATCTGGCGTTTCGCGCTCAGACGATTGCGACCATCACTCAGGTGGAAAACATCTATTGGGATCTGGTGAACGCTTATCAGGATGAGCAGGTCAAAGAGCGGTTGCTGGCTTTTTCGCAACAGACACTGGACAACGACCAGAAAGAGCTTCAGCTCAATGCGGTGCCGGCTATGCAGGTAACGAAAGACCAGTCGGACGTGGCCACGAGCGAGGGCGACCTCACCGTGGCCCGCGCCAACCTCCGCTTGAATGAACTCCTGATAAAGAATGCCATCACCAAGGTCGATGATCCGGCGATTGACGAAATGCCGGTGATCCCGCTCGATCGTAGTGGCCCGGCGGATCCCAACTCAACCAAATCAATTGATGAGCTGATCGCCCAGGCGGAGAAGAACCGCCCTGACGTGCGGCAGGACGAACTCGCGATGGAGGTCGCGCAGCAGAGCCTCAAGTCCATCCGCAGCTCGCTGCTTCCCACGCTGGACGGTTATGGTCTCTATTCCGGAAATGGCGTTGCCGGTCCGAAGAATCCGAACTGCAGCCTGGGTCCCGACGAATGCGCTTCCGATCTTCCGGGGGATTTTCCTGGGATGCTCGCGAACACGTTCAATTACTCCGGTCCGGAGTATCAAATCGGCATGACTCTATCGATCAACCTGCGCAACCGCGTGGCCAAGGCCGACCAGTTCCGCGCGGCGCTCGAATACCGGCAACGCCAGATCTCCTTTGAGGAGCAGAAGAAGAAGATCCGCTTCGACGTGCGAAACTCACAGTTTGCTTTGCAACAGGCCGAAGCCCGCGTCAATGCCGCACAGAAGGCGCGCGATCTGGCGCAACACACGTTCGATGTCACGGCGCAGGAACAGAAACTCGGCGCTAAGTCCAGCTATGACACGCTTCTGGCGCAGCACGACCTCGGCATCGCCGAATCGGCGCTCGTGGCCGCGCAAACTCAGTTCGAAAAGGCGAAGGTGGATATAGACCGCGCCACCGGAGACACCCTGGATCGGACCGGCGTCTCGATCGAAGACGCGAAAACAGGCGTGGTTACACGCGCACCGTAAAATCGATAGAGGGAAAGAATTATTCCAGCAAAAGAGATGACCGATTCCCGCAAGCAGGAACGAATCAGGGTTCTCGTCGCCGACGATCAACCGCACATTCTCGAAGCAGTGGAACTGCTGCTTAAACCGCAGGGCTTCCACGTTGAGACAGTCCGCTCACCCCAGCTTCTGATTGAGGCGCTGGGGCAGAGCGACTACGATGTGCTGCTGATCGACCTGAACTATACGCGAGACACCACCTCCGGCAAGGAGGGTCTCGATCTGCTTGCGCGACTGCAGGAGATCGATCCGCGCCTGCCGGTTATTGTGATGACGGCGTGGGGCAACATTGATCTCGCCGTGGAAAGCATCAAGCGCGGCGCGCGCGACTTTATCCAGAAGCCGTGGGAGAACGAGCGTCTCGTCTCGCTCATCCGCGTGCATGCTGAGTTGCACCAGGCTTTGCGGCGTGCTCGTCAGCTGGAACTCGAAAACCGGCTGCTGCGCGCCGAAGGCAAGCCTGATTTTGTAGCGGGCGCGCCCTCGATGCAGCCCGTACTTGAACTCATCGCTCAGGTGGGTCCATCCGATGCGCACGTTCTCATTACCGGTGAGCATGGAACGGGCAAGGAGATTGTCGCCAAGCTTCTTCACGCCGCGTCTCCGCGTGCACGCATGCCTCTCGTCGCGGTCAATGCCGGCGGTTTGCCCGAGGGCACATTTGAAAGCGAGATGTTCGGGCACGTAAAGGGCGCATTTACCGACGCGCGCACTGACCGCGTCGGTCGCTTCGAGCTTGCTAACGGCGGCACGCTCTTTCTCGATGAGATCGCCAACGTACCGTTGCGGCAACAGGCGAAGCTATTGCGTGTGCTGGAGACAGGGGAACTGGAGCGTGTCGGCTCGTCGCAGACGCGTCGCGTCGATGTGCGAATTCTTTCTGCCACAAACGCAGACCTCCGCGAAGAGGCGGCGAATAGCAATTTTCGTGAAGATCTGCTCTTTCGCATTAATACCGTCGAGATCCATCTACCGCCGCTGCGCGAACGCCGCGAAGACATTCCCTTGCTCGCCATGCACTTTCTTGCGCGCAACCGCACCCGCTATCGCAAGCAGGTCACGGGCTTCTCTCCGGCTGCAATGCAGCAGATGATGCAATACACCTGGCCGGGCAACGTGCGCGAGCTCGAGCACACCGTTGAACGCGCCGTGCTGCTTTGCCGCAGCGAAGAGATCGAGCCGGCCAACCTTGCCGTCGCTACCGCGCGCTCCAGTGTCCCCTCGTTCGATAACATGAGCATCGACGAGGTGGAGTCACTTCTGATTCGCAAGGTGCTGCGCCGGTGCGATGGCAACATCTCGCAAGCGGCGGAGGCCCTGGGTCTCAGCAGGGCAGCGCTCTATCGCCGCATAGAAAAATATGGCCTATGAGAAGCACGCGCGCAGACGAGCACTCCCGGCACTGCGCCGGGCTTGGCTCTATTGCCTGCTGCTGTCGCTTCCAGGTCTGATCTTCGCCGCTGTCCTTCTCTATCAGCATCAGGTCGCGGTGATGCCGGCGATCCTGGTTGGTTTTTGTCTGTTGCTCTATCTCCTGATGATCGCAGCGTCGCTGATAGAGGGGCTGATTCGCCCACTGCAAACTCTCTCCAACGTCGTCTCTTCGCTGCGGGAAGGGGACTACTCTTTTCGCGCTCGCGGGGCGAGTTCGCGCGATGCATATGGTGAGTTGGCGGCTGAAGTGAATGCTCTTGCCGATCTTCTACAGAAGCAACGTGTGCGTTCGCTCGAAGCGACGGCTCTGCTGGCTCGAATTCTTGAGGTCATGCACTCCCCGCTCTATGCCTTCGACCGCGAGAACGTACTGCAACTCGTCAACGAAGCAGGCGTGCAACTGCTGGGCATTCCGCACTC
This sequence comes from uncultured Acidobacteriaceae bacterium, assembly GCA_963832465.1. GTDB lineage: Bacteria > Acidobacteriota > Terriglobia > Terriglobales > Acidobacteriaceae > Telmatobacter. Next base: position 607,568 of record CAWHUJ010000004.1, on the reverse strand, counting down.
CCGATGCTTCGGCCGCACCGCGCAGGAGCTTGGGCTTGAGGGTCTGCTGGACTCGCCGGATCAAAGTGTGCATTCCTTCGGCAACCGGCCCAATCGCTGGCTTTTGCGCAAAGCCACCTTTCGGCAAGAGGGAGCGCCGCATACCCTGCTACTGCTGGCCGATGTGAGCCAACCCTTGCGCGAAGAAGAGCAAGCGGCATGGAAGCGGCTCGTCCGGGTCCTTGGCCACGAACTTTCCAACTCGCTCGCGCCCATCAAATCCATCGCAGGGAGCCTTTTGGCGCGTGCAGAACAACTCCACGGAGACGAAGCCACTGAGCATGACTTTCGCCGCGGTCTAAGCGTGGTTGAGAGCCGGGCAGACTCGCTGCACCGTTTTGTGCAGTCGTATCGGATTCTCGCGCAGTTGCCGCCGCCTCGTCTCAAGTCGTTTGCGGTCGCGCCGCTTGTGGATCGGGTAGCTCTTCTCGAACAGCGGGTTCCGGTGCGGGTAATTCATGGACCGGCTGCAACGCTGCATGCCGACTCAGATCAGATCGAACAGATGCTGATTAATCTGCTGGCCAACGCTGCGGACGCGTCTCTGGCTAATGGATCGCATCCCGTGTGTGTCGGCTGGCGCCTTGAAGAGCAGGACGTCGAGCTGTTCGTTGAAGATCGCGGTCTGGGCATCGCGAACACGGAGAATCTTTTTGTGCCCTTTTACACCACCAAACCTACGGGCAGCGGCGTGGGACTGGCGCTGGCACAGCAGATTGCGCGTGCCCACGGAGGAGAGATTCGTTTGGTGAACAGGGAAGACGCTGAAGGAGCTCGTGCGACGGTGCGCCTTCCTTTGCAGTAACCTGCGCTGGCTTTATCCGGCGCGCGATACCGAAATCTTGCGCGCGTCAATTTCAGTAGAGACAACGCAATTTCGGCCGTTGTTCTTTGCGCGGTAGAGGGCGGCATCCGCTTCGCGGATCAGTTCTTCGTGGTTGGCAGGGAAGCCCGACGCAACGCCGAAGCTCGCCGTAAGAGGAATCCTCGTTTCACCTTCCGTGACGCATGCGTTTTCAAAAGCCCGGCGCAGATCTTCGGCGCGCTGCCGCGCGTGCATGAAGCCAGAACCGGGCAGGATCAACAGAAACTCTTCGCCACCATAGCGCCCGACCCAGTCGTAGCTCCGCACCATACTCTGCAGAATCCCTGCGGCTTCTTTCAGCACCTTGTCGCCGGCCGGGTGACCATAAGTATCGTTGATGCGTTTGAAGAAATCGAGGTCAGCGAGGATGAGGCTCAGCGGCAAGCCTTCACGCTGAGAGCGATCGACTTCGATCCGCAGCCGCTCAACGATGATGCGATGGTTCCAAAGTCCGGTCAGATCATCGTGCTCCGCGTAGTGGCGCATCTGTTCGCGCGTACGCATCAGTTCGCCCTTCTCCTGCTCAAGGTCCTGTGTGCGAAGCTGCACCGCCTCTTCCAGTTGCCGTTTCTGCCGCACCAGTGATCCAACGCGCCTACGCCATGCAAAGACCAGGCTCACAATTGCGATCAGAGCGATGAGAATCTGCAGGGACTGATCCTGCCACCAGCGGGGCGCAATCTGGAACTCGAAGACGGCGACCGGCGAGATGGGATGTCCCGACTGGTCGGCCTCAGCGACTTCAAAACGGTAGTCTCCAGGCGCAAGATCCCGGTAGCGCACCGCCATGTCGCGTGTGGTCTCCCAATCCGTTCCCTGTGTGCCAACGAGCCGGTACCTTAGACCTACATCCTGAGTTCCCTTAAAGGAGAGAAGGGCCATCGAGATTTCAAGCGGCAGAGAGGAACCCCACGTCGCCGACGACTTGTTGGCGAGCACTGAGTTGCCGTAGATCACCTGCGAGAAGGCCGGGGCCTGCGGCGAGCTGTCCGGCGCGTCATCGGGAGCCATCAGGTGGCTCAATCCGCCGGAAGTGCCAATCCACATGCTGCCGTCAGTGTCTTCTGAAAGGGCGAAGCTGTCAGTGTCATTCCAGAGCAAACCATCATCCTGCGTGTAGCTGTGCCACGAACTGCCGTCGAAGACAGTCAGTCCGGCGTCCTGGCCCACCCAGACCCAGCCGCGGTGATCCACCATCAAGGAAACAACCTGCTCTGAAAGCAGAGGGGGCCGTCCCACTTGTTCTGTCTCAATCGCCCGATAGCCATCCATGCGTTGGCGCAGCAGTTCCTGCGAGGCCCCGCCCGTCCACAAGTAGCCTTGTTGGTCGATTGCAATCAGATCCGGGCTTGGACTTTTTGACCCGAGATCAATGCGGTGCCATCCCTTTTCATCAAGCGTGAAGACGCCTTGGTCCGCCGCCGCCCACAGGTGTCCCCTTCCATCAAGGCAAAGATCGGCAACACGCTGCCGCGGATTGCCGAAGACGGCTTGCTCCACGAGTACCGGATCACTGCTGGCCGTTGCGCTCTTCATGTACAGACCGGCGCCAGTTGCGATCCAAACGCGCTGCTGCGGATCAATAACAACGGCGTATACCTCAGGAAGACGCCACTGCTGCCCGGCGAGCGTATCCGGATCGATTCTTACCAGCTCGCCTTCGTTGGCGCCCATGCCGACCCAGATGGCGCCGTCTGCGCTCAGGCTCAAGGCGCTTGCGCGGGTCGTTGGAATTCCAGCCTGATGCCAGTGGCGCGGGGTCACCGCTCCGGTAGGAATCCAGTCAGTCCCGGATTCCGTTCCGATCCAGAGGCGGCCTTTCCGGTCGCGCAACGCTGCCCACACCAGGTCATCGCTCAATCCGTCGGTGGCCGTGTAGCCTTCCCAGCGATCCTGACCCACCCAACGCTTCAAGCCGTGGCCCACCACGCCGATCCAGACCGAGCCCTCGCGGTCCACGTAGAGATCCTGAATCTCGAAGCGGGGCAGCCCGTTCCTCTCCGTAACTATCCGCCAGCGGTCCTTCTCCCACAAGCCTAGTGCTGGTCCCTGAGAAGTAAGCACACGGCCTTGCGAGTCCTCAGCCAACTCTGGATACGCCTCAGACACCGGCGATCCCGGCAGATCGCGCAACTCAAAATGATTCGTCTGTGGATCGATCTCGCCGACGTGCACATTGCCGCGGATCCAGATGTGCCCATCGCGCGTAAGCAGAAGATTGGACCATTTTTCGTCGGGCAGCTTTAATTCATCGCGCAGATGCGTGATCTTTCCATGCGCCAAACGGCAAAGGTCAGAATCGCATCCGTACCAGAGTGCGCCATCGGGAGCAAACAGGACGCTGCGCAGCACTGCGCCTTCGAGGTGCATAGGCTCGGCGACCCATTGTTCGTCACCCTTGTGTTGCAGCAAGAATGCGCCGGTGCGCGTCACCGTTACGACCTCATCGGGCCGGTGAGACGCAAAGGTGGTGCCCTGACGTTGCAGAAATTGGCCACCCGGATCCGGCGACTTCACCTCAGTGAAATGCCCGTCGTGCCGCTCAAAGAAGATGCCCGTTGTGGTGGCAACCCAGAGAGTCCCGTCGTCTGTGACAAAGAGATTCTGGATCATCCGCTCCGGCAGCCCCTGGGCTACGCCGAAGCTCTGGAACTGCGTACCGTCGTAGCGATAGAGACCGTTTTGCGTGCCCACCCATAGATAGCCGGTGTGATCCTGCACCAGGCAGGCGATGTTGAGATTGCCAAGCCCCTGGGTGTATTCGCGGAAGCTGTAACGTTGAGCGACGCAACCAGCCGCCGACACACAAAGGAGTGCCAGACCGCTGAGCAGCGATCTCAGGTACCTTCCGGCCTTTGGCGTTCCGTACACGTCCGTGGTCTTCGCTTTCCTAGAGAGCCATCAACTCAGATCGGGCATAAAGCAGTTCCGAAAAACCTCAGGAGGTGGCCCGAAATGACTGCTGCGAGCCGGTCCATCGCCTTTTAATTCAAATTACTTTGGAACAAATATATGGTTACTTGAATCACTGGAAAATCACACGAAAGTCGATAGTCATAGCCATTTGGGCATGGCCCGAAAGGGTCTTGGGAGGGATTGGAGAGGGGAGTAAGAGAAGGAAAGTTAAACGCTTAATCGCAGACGAGGGCAACGTCCTGCGGGAATGCTGACGCGTCCTCTTCTGCGTCCGCCAAACCAGCTTCCTGGGAGCTGCTCAGCGTAGTAAAGAAGGCGTCCACCTGGGCCAGCACTTCGGCCCCCGAACGCGCCTGGTAGATAGCCGCCCGCAGCTTCGCTCCGCCAGCCACGCCATGCGTAAACCAGCAGGCAAACTGCTTCATCTTGCCGGCCGTTTCGCCCATGCCGCGCGTCGCGCGGCAGAGCCTGGCTGGCCTCCGCCTCATCGAGCAGCATCTGGAAGTAGCTGCGGATCATCCGATAGCGATCATCCACCGTCGGCTGATCATAGATACCAGTTGAAGTGTATTGCGCAATTTGCCTGAAAATCCAGGGGTTAGACGGAGCAGCTCGGCCAATCATCACGGCATCGCAGCCAGCCTGAGCGACCATCGCTGCCGCATCCTTCGGGCGTGCGGATATCTCCATTTCCCGATGACCGGAATTCGTGACCGCATCGCTTTACTGCGGCAATCCACTCCCAGCTCGCCTGGCCGGTATAACCCTGCTCGCGGGTGCGCGCATGGAGCGCCAGCCCGTTCAGCCCCTCAGACTCGGCCATCCGCGCGAACTCCACGCAGATGATTTGCGAATCGCTCCAGCCCAGCCGGAACTTCACGGTAAAGGGAATCGTGACTGCCTTGCGCACAGCGCGGAAGATCTCGCCAACTTTGGGCAGGTCGCGCAGCAGGCCCGAGCCGCCATTGCAGCCCACCACGCGCTTGGCCGGGCAGCCCAGGTTCAGGTCGACCAGGTCGAAGCCTGTATCCTGCACAATCCGGGCAGCTTCCGCCAGTGTCTCGGCATTCGATCCGAAGAGCTGCGCCCCGATCGGGTGCTCGTCGTCATAGAAGGTCAGGTAGCGCTTGCGCTTCGACTCCCGCATCCGCGAAAGGCCGTCCGCAGACGTGAACTCGGTCATCAGCAATCCGCAGCCAGACTGCGCATTGCTGATCGCCTGTCAACCACAGCCACTCGATGTCGTTTCTTCTTTGGCTCCTGTCCAGATCCAGTGAACAAGCTTGCGTGGCGGATGAAGCGGCGAAAAACGGTATCTGTGACTCCCGCCATCGGAGCCAGCACCGTTGCCGGCGTGACCAGGACTGAGCCAAGGCGCACTTCCGCAGGCACCCGCATGCCTTCGGGCATCGCATGCTCCCTGGGGTTGTCCCAGTTCTTCTTCACCGTGAATCCTCTGCGAGACACATTGCGCCTTTCCTGCAGTGAGCTTCAAGCGTCTCCTGAACGAACGTGGGCCTCCGCCGCGGCGGAGGCCCACTGGAACCGCCTGCCGGGCGCTTACTTGGAGTCGCCGGCCTTGGCATACTTCCGACGGAAGCGTTCTACGCGGCCCGCCGTGTCCACCAGCCTCTGCTTGCCGGTGAAGAACGGGTGGCAAGACGAGCAGATTTCCACGTGAATATCGCCCTTGTGGGTCGAGCGGGTCTCAAAATTGTTTCCGCAGGCGCACAGCACGCGCACTGCGTCATACGCTGGATGAATCTTTTCCTTGGGCATCTCTGAAGGCAAACCTTTCCTTAGCTATTCTATGTGGATTCGGGTTAAGGCGCAAACGATTCACTGCGCCAGAGCCTTCTCAATCGCTGCTTCAGCCAGCGGAACCATCACGGCGTAGCCAGCCGGCAGCGGATGAACACCGTCCTTGCTCAGGTTCGCAGGGAGGCCATTGCGTTCATCCTTCATCGCCGAGTGGTAATCCACGTAGATATAGCCTTTCGCTGCGGCATACCCTCTTACCCAGGCATTGATGAGCATGATTTTTGGAGCGGGTGTCAGCCCCGTCTCCCACGGATAGTCGTATGCCGGCAGAATCGAGCACAGCACGACCTTGATGCCGTTCGCATTCGCCAGGTCAGCCATAGAGGCAATGTTGTCCTCGATCTGCTCGGGTGTCGCCGGCCCCGTGTTTCCAGCGATGTCGTTCGTTCCAGCGAGAATGATCACAACCTTCGGCTGCAGGTGGATCACGTCTTGCCGGAAGCGCAGCACCATTTGAGGTGTCGTTTGCCCACTGATGCCGCGGTTGATGTATGGCTTGCCGGGGAAGCTCTGGTCCAGGTGCCAGCCTTCGGTGATCGAATCGCCCATGAAGACCACGCGCTGCTCGCTTGCCGCGGGGGGCGCCAGCTTCGCGTTCTCGTCCTTAAATCGCGCCAGGTTGGGGAAATCCGTCAGCAATTGTTGGTCGTGCTTGCGCCAATAGTCGTTATCCTCGTGCCCCGACGGCGTCTTAGCTTGGGCAGGCTGTAGGGTGGGCGTCGCACCCCGCACCACAGCTTTCACCGTTGCGCTGACGAGCATCACTGTGACTACGGCAACGGCAATCCGAAAGACAGTTCGCATGGCGGGGAGGCTCTCCTCGATGGGCAAAACAAAGGATGAGCCTTGATTATAGGTGTGTTACCTGACCGCGCAGCCACGCGTGCCAAACGTAATGGAACGCTGGTAACTAAAGTCCGAGTCTACCTCGACCCATTTCCACATAACTGCACTGATCCTCACTGGCTGCGTCGCTCACTCGATACGCTAGGCTTGAGAGAGTCATGAGCAGTGTTTGTTCCATTTGCGGCGGGTCGGGACTGATCGAAGAAGTCTCGGCGACCGGCCTCTGGGTTTCGCGCGGCTGTGAGTGTCAATCCACGGAGCGAGAGCAACGCCGACTGGGTGCAGCGCACATTCCGCAGCGCTACCGCGATTGCACTCTCGACGATTACGAGATCTATCACGGTGCCGATCGCTCACTGACCCAGGCGCTCCATACAGCTCGGAAATTCGTCGAAACTTATCCGGTCGACACTGCAGGCAAGGGCCTGCTCTTTACCGGCTCTATCGGGGTGGGTAAAACGCATCTTGCTGTAGGCGTGTTGCGCCGCCTGGTTCAGGAGCGCGGTGCTCGCGGCCTCTTCTGCGATTACCGCGAACTCCTCAAGAACATACAGAACAGCTACAACCCGCAGGTGAATACTACAGAGCTGGAGCTGCTCAAGCCTGTCTTCGCGGCCGAGGTGCTGGTGCTGGATGACATCGGCGCCCAGAAGCCGAACGAGTGGGTCTGGGACACGGTGGCCATGATTCTCAATACCCGCTATAACGACAAGCAAACGACGATCATCACCACCAACTATCCCAACCTGCCTGCCGGCGGGGGCGCGCAAACTGATGCTGAGCGCGCAGCCCGCGAGCAGTCCCTCGGTGACCGCATCGGCGACCGCATGCGTTCACGCCTCGCCGAGATGTGCATCACTGTGGAGATGACGGGTAAGGACTTTCGCCAGACCGAGGTCCGCCGCGCCAAATTCGGTTAGCTGGTTCTGAAATCCGGGTCTCGCAGCATCCTTTCGCCCATGGAGGAAATGAAGGGAGATTATGCGCAAGCCGCCTGAAGCCGTCGCGCTGTTGGCCATCGCTGTGCTGCTCTGGATGACGTATGCCGCGCTTTACGGCCCCAACCGCTTGCCCGACCGAATCCCCACACATTTTGACGCCGCCGGAAATGCCAACGGTTGGGGATCGCCCTCCCTGATGATCCTGATGCCGGCAATCGGCATCGGTGTTTATTTGCTGCTGACAGTGGTCTCGCGTTTCCCCACGGCATTCCATTACTCGGTGCCTACCACGCCGGAGCTGCTGCCTCGCCTGCAAGCCCTTACGCAAAACATGCTCACTTTGCTGAAGGCCGAACTTGCGTGCCTCTTCGCCGTGCTGCAGTGGGCAATCATCCGCTCAGCGCGCACGGGCGAGGGGCATCTCTTCGCCTACATTTTGCCCGTGATGCTGGTGGTGATCCTCGGCTCGGTGGCCTGGTATATCGTAGGCATCTTTCGCTGCGCGGCCCTGCGTGGCGAATCGCAGTAGGCTGGTGTAACGCTATCCGCTCACACTCAAAAAATCTCAGTCCTTCTCGATTTCTGTGCGCCTCGTTCGGTGTATAGATGAAGCCGGTTCGAAGACGACTCAAGTCATGGCAAACCAACGCTGACACTGTCGCTGAGATGGTGGTTTGTTCACGCCTCCTTTGTGTCGCCATAGCTCTTAAGTACCACTCGAGCCCGTAACCTTTTTCTCCAGGCACTAAGTGACTGACAGGGGATGATCCTAGATTCCGCTGCGCGTACGATTTTGACTCACGGGCTCTGGTTCCAAGCAGTAGAGGGCCGCGGCAGAACTTGAGTACACGAATCCGCAGTGCGGAATAGTCGCAAAGTCAGGTCGGTTCGACGATTGAATCTACGAAGGAGAACGAACAAGTGAACTACCTCGCAAGCATTCTTACTCTACTCAAGAGAGACGACGGCCAGGACCTGGTTGAATATTCTCTTGTCGTTGCCTTAATCGCATTCGGTGCGGTTAGTACTATGGGTGGCCTCTCGTCCGAAATCAACACAGCATTCAGCACCATCAGCAGCACACTGGACAGCGCCCTGACCTAGCTCTCTTCACGGGGCGAGCCGCAGCTCTACGACGTGCCATCGACGACTTTCGCCGTCGTGCGAAGCGGCCGCAAACCCGACGAGCTGAGCCGGGAACTCTCGAAGAGAGTGCAAGCACCAGCGCTTCGCAGAGCTGATCGCCGCTTGCTAGCCATGTGGAAACGCACGGCTCTTTGTGTAACAGCACGGATGGTTCCCGGTTCAGCTTCTCGATACTCTCGGTTTGAACAGTGCGATTCCATCGCAAGATTTCAACGAGAGGGAAGAGATGAAACGCTACATTCATGCGGCATTCCTGGCCGCGACCCTGATGGGGGTCAACGATCGCGGCTTTTGCAGGCAATGTACAAACTGACTACGATCACAGGGCTAACCTTTCGCAATACAAGACCTATCCATGGGGCAAGGTTCAGACCACGGATCCGAAGCAAATTCTGTGGCGCGGCATCGCGAACGAGAACTTGTCATCCAACGACAGCAGAAACACCAAGCAGCTTGATTCGGACATCGCAAGAATGTTTAAGAACTTTCCACCGAAGCAAGCAAAGTAGCCGTCCTCGCTAGTCAGAAGCTAAGATTCGCCTGTCGTGCCGCTCAGACAATTTGAGCGGCGGAAAATTCGCTGCCGTTTATCACAGAAAGGAAAATTGGAATGACTGAAGTTTTGGACGCATCTGCCCACGACAAATCCAATGCCAAATCGGCAGCAACTGGAAGCAGACCTCCACTATTTCCGGACAACATCCAGTTCTGGTTTGAGATCAAGCGAGCATTCGGCGCAGCCAGCTACGGCGGCAGCGAATTCGGCGAAGTTCTTGCCACGGCGGGGCGCATCGTCTCAGGCGACTTCGACAGCTGGTATAACGAGTGGAACGCAACGGCAGAAAGAGTCGCGAAGGAAGCCGGGCAGCAACTCGCCGCCGGGCATCGCGTCAGCGCGCGCGACGGTCTTCTCCGCGCGGCAAACTACTTTCGCACCTCGGAGTTCTTCCTGCACGCCAATCCGGCTGATCCGAGAATAGCCACTGCGTATCAGAAGTCGGTGCAGGCCTATAAGAATTGCGCAGCGCTCTTTAATCCTCCCATTCAGCCGGTCGAGATTCCGTACGAGAACACGACACTGCCGGGCTACTTTCACCGTGTCGATGACTCCGGGCTCAAGAGGCCGCTTCTGATCATGCATTCGGGATTCGACGGATCGGCTGAGGAACTGCACACCGACGGCGCGCGCGCTGCCGTCGAGCGGGGATACAACGTGCTCGCATTTGATGGTCCCGGACAATTCGGGCCGTTGCATCGAGAGCATCTCACCTTCCGTCCAGATTGGGAGAAGGTCGTCACACCGGTTGTTGATTTCGCGCTGACTCTTCCTGGTGTGGACTCGCAAGAGATCGCGCTTATGGGCATCAGCCTCGGAGGATATCTCGCGCCCCGCGCCGCAGCATTTGAGAAACGGATCTCGGCGCTGATCGCAAATGATGGCGTATACGATTACGGCGCGGCCAACCTGGGACCCATTCCCGAGGATCAGCGTAAGGCCGCGGAGACTGCCATCAAAGCGAAAGACGCGCCGCGAGTCGATGAAATGTTTGAGCAGGCGAAGAAGAAGTCTCCGACGGCTGCATGGGCGTTGACGCACGGTGCGTATGCTTTCGGCGCAGCTTCTTCGCGAGCCTACGTGGCGGCGACTCTTGACTACCATCTTCGGGATGGAATCGCGGAGATGATTTCGTGTCCAACGCTGGTCTGCGAGGCGGAGGACGACATGTTCTTCAAGGGCCAGCCTCAGGAACTCTACGACCATCTCACCTGCCCAAAGACGCTGATCCGATTTACTGACGCTGAGGGCGCCGGCGCTCACTGCCAGGTGGGAGCGGCGAGGCTCGCCTTCGCCCGCATCTATGACTGGCTGGACCGCACCTTTGGGCTGGTTAAGTAGAGGGTCCGGCCCTTGCCCCCTCTTCGGCGATCTTGTCTGGCCGGGGTGGTAGCCCATCCCGGCCCGTCGCAAGAAGCCCCACACTTCAGTACCGGTACTTGTTGATATTCCACGGCCAGTTCCTGCTGGCCATGCGTTGTCTGGCCCTGCTATCGTCACCGACGCATCAAGCTTTCTGCCATGGAATGTCGCAGCCGGCGTCGAGGTTCGTTGTCGATGAGGTTTGTCTGGAGCTATCTGGTCATCGCGCTGTTTCTCGCTCCTCCCGCGATGGCAAAGAAATCGAGTGAAAAGAAGCGGGTCAACCATCAGGACGGGTTGACTTACGTGTGGATTCCCGCCGGCAGTTATTCAACCGGATGCATTGCCGACGACGCAAATTGCACGGGGGACGAAAGAAAGAGAGCCAGCATCTCCGTAGCTGAAGGCTTCTGGATCTCCGAGACCGAAGTGACGCAAGCCGCTTACAAGAAGGTGACGAATGCCGAGCCGAGCTACTACCAGGGGCCGCGTCTGCCGGTTGAGCGTGTGAGCTGGGCTGAAGCGGATTCCTACTGCCGCCGCGTCGGCATGCGCCTGCCTACGGAATCAGAATGGGAATACGCCGCCTATGGCGGAACCGCGCGGCTGCCGGGATCCCTTGGCGTCAGCGCCTGGTACAGCTCCAACAGCAGCGATCAGACTCACGCGGTGCATGAAAAGGAAGCGAACGAGTTTGGGCTTCACGACATGCTGGGAAATGTCTGGGAATGGGTTGCCGATACCGGCAGCAGCCCGGACAGTCGTCTTGTGAAGGGCGGCTCGTTCTATAGCACAGAGCGCGATGTGCGCGTGGCAGGTCGCCAGAGCGCACCCGCTAACCTGCAGCACAGAGACATTGGCTTCCGCTGTGCGGCGAACACATTCTAGAACGATGCGCTAATGATTGAAGGCTGCACGCGATTTGCGTGCGTCTTTGCGCGCCTGCGTGCGCGCCGGGTGCATGTGCTCCAGCGTTGCGTCAGAAGACCCAGACGGTGACGAGAACGATCAGCATCGCGGCAACAGTCACCGCTTCGTAGATCAGCTCTTCGCGCCGGCGCGAGCGCTTGGGCCTGCTGCCACTGGCCAGGGCAGTGCAACCTGCGGATTGGGGGAGGGTTTCCATTTCCGTTTCTTTCGACTGCTGCGTCTTGCGTTTCTCGGTGCGTGAACCTCAAGAACCGGTTCATCGCAGGTCTTGTGCTCCCTATATAGGCACAACTCGCGAACAATGGCAAATCACGCGAAAGATGTAGAGAACACCTAAGTGTGAAGATGTGCAGCTTCAGCTTTCCGATGCTCTTTCTCTTCATCGGCAAGCAGTGCGGAATCAATAGATCAAACCACGTATTTGATTCTGTCCTTATAGAACCGGCCTGACTGCGGCGTTCATTCAGTAACAGGTGTAAACTTTGCTCGTGAGCACTGGCCCCAATCTCGATCTGATGCCCCGCGAGCAGGCCTCCGAACGCAGCTGGCTACCCATCGCCATCGCCGCCGGAGCGGTCCTGCTCGTTGCCGCCGTTGTGACCCTGACCATGCAGCACGGCCGCAAGCCAGCCGCGGTCACGCCGGTCTCCGCCGCGCCCGACCCCTACGCCGCCAGCCTGCCCATCTCGATCCTGGTCATGAGCGAGTCCACCAACCTCGCCGGCGGCAAAGTCACCTACATCGACGGCACCATCACCAACACCGGCAGCCGCACCGTCCCGGCATCACCGTTCAGGTCCTCTTCCGCGATTTCGCCAAGGAAGTCACGCAGAACGAGACCCACCCCCTGCAGTGGATTCGCACCCGCGATCCCTATGTGGATGTGGAGCCCGTCGCCGGCCGCGCCCCTGGCCCCCGGCGCCAGCCACCACTTCCGCCTGATCTTCGATTGGCGTTTCGCCCGACTGGGACGGCGCCTACCCGGAGGTCCGCATCCTCCACGTCGACTTCCAATAGTTGCTTTCTCCTTCGCCCGGCGACCGCCGGACTTCCTACGCAGTAGAAATTTCAGTCCCTTCGGTAAAAATTACATGATTCATCGATCAGTCCTCTCTTCTGGCCGCGGTTTCGCACACCCATCCTTCCCGTTATCGGAACAAAATATAAAGATTAAGAAACCCCTTCGATAGTCCCCCCGTTACTTTGGCATGCCCCTTGCTCTTATACAGGGCGAGCAGCAGGAAGAGCTCACCCGCAGTCTGACCGCGGTGATGAAAAATGAGGCCTAACCCCCGATGAAAAACATCAGCTCAGTTGCAAAAAATTCGATCCCCGGCCAGTTTGCCGTCCTGTTACTGGCTTCTGCCTTTGTCTTTCCCGCGTTCGCGCAGCAGTCACAGCCCTGCCAGCCAGCCCCAAAGCACCCCTCCCCTGGGCGCAGCAGCCCGCCCTCTACCGCGCCGGCCGCGAACACCGACAAGGAAGGTTTCTGGGGGCATCTGCAGCCCTTCGCCCGCAAGAAGTGGGTGCACAAGCGGACTGACCCGATCAACGATCGCTGACCGAGCTCGATGAAGTCAACGCCAAGAACGCCGCCGACATTAAGGACGTGGATGCGCGGGCGCAGGCCGGCATCAGAAGGCGCAGTCGACTGCGGACGCCGCCAACCAGACGGCCACTGCCGCCGGCACTCAGGCCCAGCAGGCCAACACGCTGGCCCAGGGCGCTTCCGGCCACGTCGATCAGCTCAACACCACCGTCAACGGCCTTGATCAGTACCACCAGATCAGCGACGTTGATGTTGCCGTTCCACGGCAGCAGCCATCCTTTCCAAGGCTGCGCGCGGCCAGCTCGATGACCTCGCGGCCAACCTCGCCGGTCACCAGGGCTACATCATTGAAATCGAAGCACACGCGCCTGGCGCAGGTGCGGCCGGTATCCAGAGCTCGCAGCGGCTGGCTGAGTCCGTCGAGCGCTATCTGGTTACCGAACATCAGATTCCCGTCTACCGTATGCACTTCGTAGCCCTGGGCAATGCGCCTATCAGCAGTCCCGGAGCCGACGAAGACGCCAAGCCGGTTCGCATTCGGACCAGCAGCGTGCACATCCGGCTGATGGAAAACAGTTTGGCGGCCCAGGACACCACATCCCCCCATGGTGTGGCTTCCAACGCGGGAGCGGAGCGGCCGTAACACGCCGCGCAGCCACCCCCCTGAGGCTCTTTTCCGCCCCACGGCTCCCCGGCCGTCGGCCGCCAATTAAGCTCTCGCAACACGAGAGAACCAAGGCAACTTGGCCCCCGCCAAAAACGGGGGCCGTTTTTTGTCTTGGACGGTTCGCGAAGCCTCTGACAGCCATCCTGCGTGACCCGCTCCTATATACATGGCTCCGCTGGCCGATAAAATCAAGTCTATGGAGCCAACTCTTTCCACGCTTCCGCTGCGGACTCGCTCCTCGATGGCAGCCGCTTCATCCGCGCCTGCCTGCGCAAGCCGGTTGACCGCACGCCTGTCTGGTTCCTGCGCCAGGCTGGCCGCTACATGCAGGAGTATCGCGACGTCCGCAAGCACCACACGCTGGTCGAAATCTGCAAGCAGCCCGACATCGCCGCCGAAGTCACCATCACCGCCGCGGAAAAGCTCGGCGTGGACGCCGCCATCATCTTTGCCGATCTTCTGCTGCCCCTCGAGCCCATGGGCCTGCCCTTCGAGTTCCAGGCAGGCGAAGGCCCCGTCGTGCATCCATCCGGTGCGCACCGCAGAGGACGTGCGCGCGCTGCGCACCGACCGCGCCGGCGACCTCGCCTACGTGGCCCGCGCTATCGAAAAAGTCGCCGCGCATTTCCGCGACCGGCTCGGCATCATCGGCTTCTGCGGCGCGCCTTTCACCCTCGCCAGCTACATGATCGAGGGCGGCGGCTCGCGCAATTACATCCACACCAAGCAGATGATGTACGGCGATCCGCTCGCGTGGCGCAGCCTTCTCGACAAGCTGGTCGTGGTGCTCACGGAATACTGCCGCCTGCAGGTGCAGGCCGGGCGCCGACGTCATCCAGATTTTCGACTCGCTGGGTTGGCTCGCTCTCCCTCGCCGACTACCGCGACTACGCCTTTGAAGCCTCCAAGCGGCTGGTGCGCGCCGTGCAGGCTCTGGGCGTGCCCGTGATTTACTTTGGCGTGGAAACCGCCGGCCTGCTCAATGCGATGGCGTCCACGGGCGCGGACGTGATCGGCCTCGACTGGCGTCAGCCGCTCGACGAGGGCTGGCGCGCCGTGGGGTCCGCGCACGCCGTGCAGGGCAACCTCGATCCCATTACGCTCTTTGCGCCGCTCGAGGTTCTCGAGCAGCGCGTCAAGGAGATTCTGCGCGCCGCCAATGGCCGGCCCGGGCACATTTTCAATCTCGGCCACGGCATCGTTCCCGACACGCCGGTCGAAAACGTGCAGGCCGTGGTGCGCATGGTGCGCGAGTTCCGCCTGGAGGAGGCGCATGCCTAAGCAAGCCGTCCTCCTGCTGGCGCACGGAACGCCGGAGACCGCCGACCAGATTCCCGAGTATCTGCGCAACGTGGTCAGCGGACGGCCGATGCCGCAGCACGTTGTCGAAGAGATTCAGCATCGCTACGCGCTCATCGGCCACAGCCCGCTGACCGAGCTCACGCTCGAGCAGGGCCGCCTCGTCGAAGCAGAACTCGCCGCCGCAGGGCAGCCGGTCCCGGTCTATGTGGGCATGCGCAACTGGCGGCCCTACATTCCCGACGTGGTGCGGCAGATGCGCGCCGACGGCGTTGAAGAGGCGGCGGTGATCTGCATGGCGCCGCAGAACTCGCGCACCAGCGTGGGCCTTTACCGGCGCGCCGTGCAGGCTGAAGCGGGCGGCCTGCGCATCGATTTTACCGCGGGCTGGGCGCGACATCCGCTGCTGGCCGAGGCTTTTGCCGAGCGGCTGCGCGCCTGCCGAAGCAAGCTGACCGCTGAAACCGGCGCATCCAGTTCCGGTGCTGTTCACGGCCCACAGCGTGCCCACGCGCACGGTGCAGCCGCCCGCATGCCGGAGGCAGCCGACAGCCGCGCGCTTGGCCCGGCGAGGGCGCCGACCCCTACGCGGAGGAGGCGCGCCACACCGCCGAGCTGGTGGCCGAGCGCGTGCCGGAGATTCCGCAATGGTGGTTTGCCTTCCAGAGCCAGGGCGCCAGCGGCGGACCCGTGGATCGGGCCCACGGTGGAAAGACGCTCGATGCAGATCGCGGCCGAGGGTGTGAAGGCCGTCATTCTTCAGCCCATCGGCTTTCTCTGCGATCATGTCGAGATTCTTTACGACGTGGATATCGCATTTCGCGCAATATGCCGCCAAATTGGGCATGCGCCTGGAACGGCCGGAGTCGCTGAACGACTCGCCGACGTTGGCCAGGGCCGTCGCCGATCTTGCCAGTCAAGGGCTCGCGCGCCTGCGCAATTAGGCAAGAACTCCGGAGGGGAATCCGGCCCGGCAATCTGAAAAAATCGCTGGACGGAAAACGGCCAATGGGCGGATGATGTGACCGAAGTATTCGCTTCTCGCGTTGAAAGGATTTGTCCGTCTTGCCTGAGTCGCCCGTCTCTGCTTCTGCCTCAGCCACACTCAGAGATATTTGCCGCGGATGCGGCGGCCACCATCTGCGCCGTGTCGGCAGAAACGGCTTTCTTCAGGTGAAGCTTTTCCCCCTCTTCGGCTACTACCCTTGGGAGTGCAGCGCGTGCCGGCGCACGCAGCTGCTGCGCCAGCGCGGTACCCGCGTCAAGAAGCAGGACTGAACTCCGCGCATGACCGCAGCGGCTGGCAAAGGGGAAAGACTCATGATCAGGCTTCTGTTTTCAATCTTTTGTGTTGTTGCTCTTGGCTCACTCGCTCCAGCACAGACCCCTGAGTACTCGATTGAGGCGATTCGGTACGGCACCTCGCCGGGCGTGAGCCTCTCTGAACTCGTCGTCAATGGACCACCGCAGAAGGTCGACATTGCCATGGTCTTCTGGCTGATTCGTGGCGGCGGCCGCACTATTCTCTTCGACAGCGGCTTTCATCGGAGCAACCATCTCAAGGAATTTCCGATGAATGAGTATTTGCAGCCCGATGAAGCGCTCAGGTCCGCGGGCGTTGCGCCGGAAGCGGTCACCGACATCGTTATCAGTCATGCGCACTGGGACCACATCGGCGGCATTGACCTTTTCCCCAAAGCGACCGTCTGGATTCAGCGCGATGAGTATCGCTACTACACGCTGGATGCGTGGCAGCCGGGCGGCAATCACGGAGGCATCGATTTCGAAGACATGGCGAACCTTTTGAAGCTGAATACGGAGGGTCGCGTGCATTTGATCGACGGCGATAATGTCGAGATATTCCCGGGAATTCGCGCCTACACGGGTTCGCGTCATACTTACGCGTCGCAATATCTTTGCGTTAGCGGACACGCCACGTATGTGCTCGCTTCAGATAATGCTTATTTCTATCTCAACCTTGCGCAGCAGCTCGCCAGCGCCACTTTCAGTGACGCGGATCATGCTGCCAACATCGCGCAACAGGCGCGCATGGTTCAGTTGGCGGGCTCGCCCGATCGCGTTGTGCCGGGACACGACATGCTGCAGTTCAAGCGCTTCCCGGCAAACGGCCGCGTTGCGAAGATTAAGTGAGTTGCTGACGTCTGCCCGTTGAGCTTTACTTCTTGGGCCGCGACTCCGGCGGCACAAGACCTGCGAGGCGGTAGTACACAACGAGCTGGCCGTAGTGTTCACCGCTGTGCTCGATGATGCCGTATGCGATGTCGAGAACGCGCGATTTCTGGTGAGGGAAATAGACAAACTCCGTCATCATGCCTTTTTCGCCTTGCGACTGAATGGCGGCGGCTCCGTCGGCAAAAGATTTCTTGACGAATGCGACGATATCAGCCTTTGTTTTGTACTGGTCGCGCTTGGGATCTTCTGCGGGAAGCTTCTGCCCCATCACCGTATCAGTGAAGTAGTAGTTTGAACCCGCCGCGTGCAGCAACTGCTCGGCGAAGCTCCGCTGCGCGGGTGTCGGCTTGAAGTCATATTTGTCCTCGGGAAAATCTTCGGCCATCGCCATCAGCTTGCGGCCAATCTCATTCCAGGAATCGAGCACGACTTTCACTTCCGGATCGGCAGGTTTGTCGGCTGCATCTTTCTTCATCTCGTCCTGGGCATGGGCGGGAAACGCGCATGCCAGCAGGACGATTGCGAGAAACGGTATTCTTCTTCATTGCTTTCTCCACGGTTGAGTTTCGCGAATCAAAGCTTCAGCTTCTTATTTCGTCTGCACCAGTCCTGCAACAACTGCAGCAAGTCTTATCGAGCTGCTCCGCCCAACCCTCGAGTTGACCGCTCTCGATTGCGTTCTGCATGGTCTCATTTCCGATGAAAGTGAGCTTCGTCTGGCCGTTTCCAAGATCCTCAAAAAGTAATCACGTCGTGCGCATCGTCGATGGCCTCATGTTCTATTCCTAATCGCCCAGGCTCAACCTTGTTTCCCTTCGAGTCGGAAAAGTACATCGACGAGACGATCTTCTCGTGCGGAACAATCTCGTGGTATTCACCGCCATTCCAGACCTCCTGCCCATCCGGCGCTCTCATGCAAAAGAGAAATTTCCCTCCCACGCGAAAATCCATCTTGCAAACGGGCGCAGTAAAACCCTTCGGCCCCCACCACTGCATCACATATTTCGGCTCTGTCCACGCCTTCCAAACCAGTTCGCGTGGGGCATCAAAAACTCTTGTGACAACCATCCGCTCTGTCTCATTCACCGTGTTTTTTGTCATCTCTGACCTCCGCTTTTTTCATTCGCTTCACAACCACATCCAGCTTGTCGAAACTCTCTTCCCAGAACTGGCGATAGCTGATCGCCCAGTCGCTGACCGTCTTGATCGCCTCCGGCCTGAGCGTGCAAATACTCTCCCGTCCACGCTTCGTCTTGATCACAATCCGCGCCCGCACCAGGCAGGCCATATGTTTTGAAATCATCTGCTGCGAGAGCGCAAATGGCGCCGTCAAACCATGCACAGAGGCAGGCCCGCGAGAGAGCCTCTCGACCATCGCCCGCCGGGTGGGATCAGACAAAGCCGCAAATGTTGTATCCAACCGATCCACAACCATATGGTAGTGAATTATCGCTGAATGTCAATGGGCATTTCTTGCGAATCCAGATTTTGCTCCTGATCTCAGAACCTTGAGGCCCGCTCGGCGAGCACATCGCCGATGCGCTCACCGGGCAAGACTGGCGCCGATATGTCGGTGTGTCGGAACGATGGCCGCCTCGGCAGCCCGTGGAGCGAATCGTTCTTACTGGCGCAGCAGATTCTTCGCGATGAAGAAGACGTTGGCGGGCCGTTCAGCCAGTCGCCGCATGAAGTAGGGATACCACTCGCGCCCGAAGGGAATGTATACGCGCACGTTGTATCCCTCTGCCACGAGCTGCCGCTGCAGGTCGCGCCGCACGCCAAAAAGCATCTGAAATTCGAAGTGGCTGGGCGGTACGTTGTGCCGCTTCGCAAAGGCCTTCGCTGCATCAATCATTTTTTCGTCGTGTGTGGCGAGGCCGTGGTAGACAGGGCTTTCGAGCAGCACGCCACTCAGCTTTACGTAGTTCGCGTCGACGTCGGCCTTGTTTGGGAAGGCGACCTCCGGCGGTTCGAGATACGCGCCCTTGCACAGACGGATGCGGATATTGTCTGCGAGCAGCGTCTCGATATCGGCCTGCGAGCGGTAGAGATATGCCTGGATCACGATGCCTATTGCTCCGCGCAGGTCAGGCCGCGCGTTGATTCTTCGCACGATGTCGATCGTGACCTGCGTGACTGGCGAATCTTCCATGTCGATCCGCAGGAAATTATTGGTGGCCCGGGCATGTTCGGCAAGGCTGAGGGCAATTGACTCGGCAACTTTCGGATCGAGGGCAAGGCCCATCTGCGTAAGCTTGACGCTGATGTTGGCATCGAGCTTGCGTTCGGCGATTGCATCCAGCAGGCGGTGATAGATGTCAGCGGCTTTTTGCGCTTCCTCTGGCGAGGTTACGCTTTCACCGAGCGAGTCAAGCGTGACGTGCATGCCCTGTTTGTTAACGGCTGCGGCGACGTCGAGGGCGTCGTGAATCTCCATGCCCGCGACAAAACGGGAACTCAGCTTGTTGCCGAGGCTGGAGCGCTCACAAAGACTGCGCATCCGGCGATTACGGGAAAGCGCGATGAAAGTCGAACGTAGAACTGGCATCCAATGAACCTGCCGGAGAGTGCTCTGATGCTGCAGCGTGCGCTCCCGACACCCTAGTTTCGCATACGCAGCTTGCCTTTCCGGTGCGGCCGACGAGTCACTCTCAAAGCGCGGATTTTCTCTCTGGCGTATCGTTTCTCGCATTTGCTAGAATCGCGCGCTATGTTGAGGGGTCGGCTGCAACGCAGTCTTCTATTGGGAGCACCGCAACGCCACGCAACGAGCGCCAGGCTCTTGCGCCGTCTTGTGGCTGCGCTTTTGCTGTGTGCGATTCCAGCCTGCGCCGGCGCTGCTCCGCGGCATGAGCCGATTGACCTTGGCGACAACCACGCGTCCGAGGAGGCGCTGCTTCGCGCTCTCTATGAGCAGTGGTCAGCGACCGCGGCAAAGAACGACCTCGATGGCACGGTCGCCTTTTATGCGGAGAATGCCGTGCTGCTGCCGCCCAATGCGCCGATTGCCACCGATGCGCAATCAATCCGCGCTTCGTGGGCTGGATTGCTTGGTCCGAATACGGCTCTTTCCTGGAAGGTCTCCGGAGCTGAAGTCGCGTCCTCGGGCGAGCTGGGCTACGTCTACGGGACCTATGCCCTGACGATCAAAGACCCCAAAGGCGGAGCACCTGTGCAGGATCGCGGCAAGTTTGTCGAGATATGGAAGAAGCAGCCCGGGGGCCAGTGGAAGTGCATCGTCGATACCTACAACTCTGACCTGCCAGCGGCGGCGCCTGTTTCGTCAGGAGATTAGCGCCTCCCGCCGATGCCGCAGGATCAAAGCCTCAGCTACTCAACCAGAAACAGCGCGCACCCGTGCGGCGGCAGCTCTACGTGGAGCGATTTCGCCTTGGGCAGATGCTTCTGGTTCCATATATCGAATACTGCATAGGCCTTGTCTTCGAGATGGAAGACCTGCCAAGGTAGATCGGCCTTCGATGCGTGGTCGTCGAGATTGAATGCGGCGAGATAATGGCGCGGGTGGGGGCCACCGGTGCGCGCATACCAATAGCGCTGCGGGAATGCATCGGATGTGCCGTCCTTCAGCGGCATCAGTCCCTGCCCGCTCTCGACCGCCTTCTGGTTGATGTCGATTACGTTGCGGTTGGTGATGAGCGATCGTGTGAAGTCATCGAGCTTGGTCAGGTTCGTGCCCAGAATCATGGGCGATCGAGAGATGGCCCACAGCGTGAACTCAGTGCGCTGCTCCTCCTGCGTGTAGCGTGACTGGCGCGGGTCGCCCCAACCTGGATGCGGTGTAAGCGAGCCCTCGGGCAGCATATCTTCGTCAGGCCAGTTGCCGGGCCTCACGTAGCTCTGCCACTCGGCGAGCCGGTCGAAGGCGTCGCGAACGCCAAATGGGAATTCGCCCTGGCCCGGTTTGTGCTCCGCTGACCAGACGTCCCAGTGATCGTCAGAGATGCGCCACATCTGCGAATACTTCGCTACGTATGCCGCGTGTTCGAGCGCTGTTGGCCCCGGCGAGAGGCTCAGCAAAATCGGCCGGCTGCTTTTGTGGATTGCTTCGGCGATCTGGCGGATTTCGGTGGGCCGCCAGGGATGGTCGCTGACGCAATCCACCTTGATGAAGTCGAGGCCCCACGATGCGTAGAGCTTCATCATGGAGTCGTAGTAGGCCTGACCGGCGGCGTTGTCCTTGACGCCCTAGTTTCCTTCGTCCCAGGGACAGGGCGAGTCCTTGTCGGCGGCATCTACGGCCGTGAAATTTGGAGCCGGCGATGGGCAGATTCGCATCGACCACCTGGCGGGGAATACCGCGCACGATGTGAATACCGAACTTGAGACCCTGCGAGTGGACCCAGTCAGCGAGCGGCTTGAATCCGGCGCCGTTAGCGGCTGATGGAAAGCGGCTTACCGCAGGAATGAGGATGCCGTTCGCGTCCCAGACATATTTGCGCGTTTCGACCTTGTCGGCGAAGGGGTCCTGCATGTACCAGCCTTCGTCGATGACTGAGTACTCCCAACCGAACTGCTGCAGGCTGGCCAGCACCGTGGTGTTGGCCCGGTACTGGCTCTCGTCGATGGTGAGGCCGTAGGCATCCCAGCTATTCCAGCCCATCGGCGGGGTCGGCGCCAGCTTCGAGGATTCTGAGGGCCAGGCTGCAAGTGACATAGCAACAATGCACAAGGCGAGAACGGTGCTGCGTGAGAGCATGCGGAAACGTATAACACATCCGGTGGGAAATGTGTCGTCAGAGGTTGGGTGCGGTGCATAGCGAGGTGACCGCCCAAATCAGGTGATGCAGCTCACTTTCAATTGGGCCTATAATGCAGTCGAATCAAAACAGACAGCTGCACGATGCCAAATTTCCGACACCTGCAACTGGGGAGAGTGTCATGTTGAAGCCATTCCTGTTCATTTCCGCAGTGGCCGTGGTTCTATCCGTCCCGATGTCAGCGTCCGCGCAGGCTGCTGCCGCGAAGTCTGCTACCGGCGAAACGGAGAAGGCGAAGAAGATCTACTCCATGGATTGTGCGCTATGCCATGGCGCGACCGGGGATGGAAAGACCGATCTCGCCAAGGATATGCAGCTCACAATGGCCGACTGGACCGATCCCAAGTCCCTTGCAGACAAGAAAGACGACGATCTGTTCAAGATGATCCGCAAAGGCGACGAAAAGATGCCGCCCGAGGATGCGACCCGGGCTAAGGACGACGAAATAAAGGCGCTGATTGTGTATATCCGGACCTTCTCGAAGAACGCACCTCCACCGGCGGCTGCACCCGCTGCCGCTCCTGAGGCAGCGCCGTCCCCCGCGGCGAGCGCGGCGCCATCGCCAAGCAAATAGACCGGCAGCGGGCTACGGGAGAGGGTTTGTGTGCGGGCTCAGATCGTGTGCTCTGCGCACAAGACCACTTCTCGGCGAACTCGTCCAATCTTCATGAAGCGCCTCGCCGTTTTGCTTCTCGGAGTGGCGCCGCTTGTGGCGGCGCAGGAGCCACCCACCGCGGATGTGCTGCTGGATCGGCTCTACGCTTATGCCGAGCAGTACCGGGCCATGCTGCCGTCGTTCGAGTGCAATGAATCGATCATTTCTCAGCGGACAGCCGAGCGAGGATATCGCCGCGCCAAAGCAGGCCGGCCGCTACGCGTTGAAGGCATGATGCGAGAGATTCGCAAGACGCCTGCTGATCTCGACGATCCATTTACCGAGCGTCACCAGTTTACGAAGGTAAATGGACAACCGGTGAGGGGAGAGTTTGCGCTGCCGTATTTCATTCTGGGCGGCTTTGCCAATCTGATTGGGTTTCACCAGAGCGGGGAGAGAGATTGTTTCAGTTTCCGCATCTCGCCGATGCCTGACGGCAGCAAGGTCCGGCTGCAGATTGACCGGAAGGACGACGTGTCGGAGCCCGTGTGCAAGGGGATTTTCGCAGACACGCACTATGTGGTGGTGGCCGATGCGGAAGGGCATATTCTGCACAGCGAACGCACGATACCTGCGGAGACTTCTGAGCAGCAGGATGAGGCGTACTTTGCGGCGATCGATTATGCGCCGCAGCCATTCGGCGAGCGAACCTTTTGGCTGCCGACGAAGTTTTCGTCGCATGATGCGGCGGGGACAGGGCGGATGGAGGCGGTCTATTCAAACTGCCACCGCTATACCGGCGACATGAAGATTCTGAGCGATATGTTGGAGGTCAAACCGGAGGCTAAACCCTAGGCGGGAATCTCGCAGCGGTCAGGCTCAATATACTGGATCACGTTTGCTTCCACTCATCTCTGATGGCGCCCATTCTTGCGTTCTGATCCGTAGACGATAGCCGCCGCGAGAGATAAGGCATAAGGAGAAGGATGTCCGCCAAACCATTCATCGGCCTGCTGTGTGATGGCAGGCTCTCCGCCGGCATGGGCGTCGCCGCCGCACTCAAATCCTTTTACAAACTCACATTCCTTTCGGCTGCTGGAGAGGCTGGCTTGCTGGCCCGGTTGGCCGCTGGTCCGGCGGCCTTTGATTCGCTTGCTGCGTTCTTCGGCGTCGATGACCGAGGCAGAGAAGCGCTCGAAGCGTGGTTGCAAATGGGCGTGCGTCTGAAGCTGCTGAGTCTGGGATCGCGCGGCTATGCGTTGCGCGGTTTGGCGGCAAAGCTCGCGCGGCCAGAGAACGACGCATTGCTCGCCATGACCGAAGAGGTTGCCGGGCTGCATCACAAGCTCATCTTGGACACGATTCCGAAACTGCGCGCCCGAGAGTTGTGGACACTAGCCGATCAGGATGGTGAATTGATTGCCCGCTCGTCGCGCATCCTTGAGGCTTTTCAAGCGGAGGCGATTAAGAGCGCGTTCCTGGCAACAGGCGCGTTGCGCTTGCTCGAGATTGGCTGTGGCTCTGGCGTTTATCTGCGCTATGCAGCCGAGAGAAATCCGTCGCTGACTGCGCTCGGGCTGGAACTGCAGCCGGCGGTGGCCGACCTAGCGCGGAAGAATCTGCGCGGCTGGGGACTCGAGAGCAAGGTGAAGGTCGAAAGCGGCGATATTCGCGCGAATAAGCCCGGCGAATTGTTCGACATTGCCACGCTCTACAACAACATCTATTACTTTCCCGTCGAAGAGCGAGTGGCGTTGCTCAAACACATTGCAGGCTTTCTCAAGCCCGGCGGCTTCTTGCTGTTGACGACCTGCTGCCAGGGCGGGAGTCTCGGTGTGGAAGCGCTGAACCTGTGGGGGGCGGCAACGCGCGGCGCGGGACGCCTGCCTACCGAAGAGGAAATGATCAGCCAACTGCGCGAAGCGGGTTACGGCAAGGTGAAGGCAAAGAGCATGCTGCCCGGAGACAAGTTTGTGGCGTTCCAGGCGTTTCGCGGGTAGTGTCGGAAGTTTTCGACTCGTGCGATAAGCTGGAGCGGAGGAACCTTGCTGATGCGAATGGATAGGTGGAGCCACAGGGCTCTGGCTGGTTTGGTGCTGGCCCTGGGGCTGGTGGCTCAGGGGCAGTGCGCGTGGGGGCAGGAGAGTGCAGCGGCGGCGCCTCTGCCGGTAATTCATGTCGACAACGGACCGAACTCAGTGGCAGCGCAGAAGGCGCATTACATCGTGCTCGTCTCGCTGGATGGCTTTCGCTGGGACTATGCGAAGCGCGACGGCGCAACTCATTTGCTGGCACTGGCGAAGAAGGGTGTGTGGGCGCCTGAAGGCATGATGCCGAGCTTTCCCTCGCTCACCTTTCCCAATCACCTTACGATCGTGACAGGTTTGTATCCCGAGCATCACGGGATCGTGGCGAACAGCTTTTACGATCCGGCGCGCAATGCGCGCTACGCGATCAGCGACCAGAAAGCCGTAACGGATGGAACGTGGTACAGCGGAACGCCGCTATGGAGCCTGGCGGAGAGCCAGGGAATGCGCACAGCGTGCTTCTTCTGGCCCGGCTCGGAGGCGGAGATCGCCGGCTACCGGCCCACGTATTATCTGCACTTCGACGACAAGATTCCCAATGATGCGCGCGTGGACCAGGTGATCGAGTGGCTGCATCTTCCGCCTGCGGACCGGCCGCATTTCATCACGCTGTACTTCTCTGACGTGGATCACGCGGGGCATGAGTTTGGCCCGGACGCTCCGCAGACCAAAGCCGCGATACACAAACTCGATACGGTGATCGGCGAGCTGAAGACGAAGCTCGACGCGACGCACCTGCCGATCGATCTTGTAGTGGTGAGCGATCACGGCATGGCGAAGACAGAGGGCGACTGGGTCACGCTGGACAAGTTCGCCGATCTGACGGGATTTGAGACTGCCGGGTATCTGCTCTATGCCAAAACGGATGCAGACGCAGCGCGGGTGTATGACCAGTTGAAGCACGCGACATCGGAGTTCATGGTCTATCGGCGCAAGGATGTGCCGGCGGGGTTGGACTACAGGGACAATCCGCGACAGGGCGACCCAATTGTGATCGCAACGGGACCCTATGCGATTCGCGCACAGGGGCCGCCTGCGGACAAGCCAGACCATCCGCCGATTGCGGGCAATCATGGATTCGATCCGCACAAAATGCCGGAGATGAAAGCGAGCTTCTTCGCAGAGGGAGCGGATCTGGTGCATGGCAGGACGGTACGGACCTTCGAGAATGTGAATCTGTATCCGTGGCTGGCGCACATGCTGGGGCTGCAGGCTCCGAAGACCGACGGCAAGTTGAGCGTGCTGGCGATAACGCTAAGAGATCACGGCGGCGTGCAGCAGGAATTGAAGTAAGGAGTACGCAGAGAATGAGTGTGGTGCTGGGCATTGATGGCGGGGGAACAAAGACGCGGGCATCGATTGTTGATGTCGACAAGAGGCTGGGCTATGCGGAGAACGGGTCGATCAAGCGGCTGCGCGTAGGCGCAGAAGCTGCAGAGAAGCATCTGCGCGCGGTGCTGACGGATGCGTTTGCGCAGGCAGGCAAGGTGAGCATCAGCGCGGCGACGGTGGGTGTGGCGTCGGCAACGATGCCGGGCGTGCCGGAGTGGATCACCGCGGTGCTGCACGACTTCGGTGTTGACCGTCTGGAAGTGGTGGGTGATGAAGTGATCGCGCTGGATGGCGCGTTCAAAGGCGGTCCGGGAATTCTGCAGATTGCGGGGACGGGTTCCAACACGGTAGGTCGCGGTCCCGATGGCACGCGTGAGAATGCGGGCGGCTGGAGTTCTCGGCTGGGCGATGAGGGATCTGGTTATTGGATCGGCGTGAACGCGGTGCGAAGGGCGCTGCGTGCCTACGATCGCGAAGAGCCGTCGCGCGTACTGGAGACGGTAGGCCGCATCTGGGGAACCAAGACCATTGACGAACTGGTGAATGTTGGCGACGGCACGCCCGGTCCTGATTTTGCAGCTCTGGCTCCGGCCATCAGCGGACTCGCCGAAGAAGGTGATCCGGTTGCGGCGGCGGTGCTGGCGCAGGCGGCAAAAGATCTGGTGGAGTTTGTGCTGCTGGTGCGCGCAAAGCTGCGCAAGAAGCACAACCTGACAGCCGAAGTTCCGGTGGCCTGGATCGGAAGCGTGATCGGCAAAGCGAAGCTGGTGCGCGAGCCGTTCTTTGCAGGGCTGCGCGCAGCTGCTCCCGAGATGCCTGTGCTCGAGACGGAAGTGGCGGGCATTGAAGGCGCGTTGTGGCGCGCGCAGAGGTTGGCGGCGAGCTAGCCGCTGCGCGATCGATGTCGATTTGTCGCTTCGAGCCGGTTCAGCGCTTCAGCGGTTCAAGCAGCGGAGCCACTGGTGCAACGGCCTCGATGGATGGCAGAAAACGCGGAGTGACCTTTGCCTTCGCCGCCTGCTCATAAGCGAATCCGTAGGACAAGAGGCGGGCTTCGCTCCACGCCGGGCCAAGGAAAGACAGGCCGACGGGAAGGCCCATGACGGTTCCCATGGGCACGGTGAGATGCGGATAACCCGCAACGGCTGCAAGTGAGCCCGCGCCACCGCCGCTGATCTGATCTCCGTTTGCTGCGTCGATCATCCATGCTGGGGGCATGGTCGGGCACACCAGAGCGTCAAGATGGTCTTTGGCCAGCATCGCATCAATACCGTCGGGCCCCGCGGCGTGGAACGAAGTTGAACGCGCAGCCTTGTACGCAGGGTCGTCGAGCCCCTTTGTGGCGTCGGCCTTGATGAAGGTCTCCTGCCCGAAGAGCGCAAGCTCGCGGTCGGCATGCGCTTTGTTGAAAGCGATGAGGTCGGTGAGCGTGCGCGATCGCACCGCCGCTGGTGTCGTCGCCAGATAGGCGTTGAGGTCCACCTTCAGCTCTGTGTTGAGCACCAGGGATTCCGCCTCGCCGATTTTTTCGCGGCCCTTCAACTCGGTAATGTCGACAAGCACCGCGCCCTGCGCTTTGACGGTTGCAAGCGCTTTCTCAAAAACTTTGTCAGTCTCTGCGGACCAGCCGGTTGCGAAGCGCAGCACACCAATGCGGGCGCCGCTCAGCGCGCCGGGCTTGAGCGCAGCCAGGTAGTCGGAGACGTGCGCATCAGCATCCTTGGTGGCCGGATCGGCAGGGTCGGATCCGGCGATTGCCGCGAGAACCCGGGCAGCCGTTGTCAAGTCGGCAGCGATGGGTCCCGCTGTGTCCTGACTGTGGCTGATGGGAACGATGCGATTCCGACTTACCAGTCCGACAGTAGGTTTGAGGCCGACGACGCCATTGATGGCTGCGGGGCAGGTGATCGAGCCATCCGTCTCGGTGCCGATCGCGGCCTGCACTTCACCGGCTGCAACAGCGGCAGCGCTGCCTGACGAAGAGCCGCAGGGGTTTCGATCGAGCGCGAAGGGATTGCGCGTCTGGCCGCCGACCGCACTCCAGCCGGAGATGGAGGAGTTGGAGCGAATATTGGCCCACTCAGAAAGATTGGTCTTACCCAGAATCACAGCATCCGCCGTACGAAGGCGGGTAACCAGTGGAGCGTCGCGATGTGTGACGTTGGCAAGCAGAGCCATGCTGCCTGCGGTGGTGGGGAGCGGCCCGTCGGTCTCGATGTTGTCTTTGATCAGAATCGCGTATCCGTAAAGGATGCCGTGCGAACCGCGGCGATCGATGGCGCGAGCCTGGTCGAGCGCGGTGGGATCAAGAGCGATCACTGCGTGGATTTCGGGGTCCGTCGCCTGCACCCGCGCGATTGCCGCCTTTGTTGCTGCTTCAGCAGTCTGGGATACTGCTGGGTTGGAGGCAAGCAAAGCCGCGAGAGAAGCAACCGCGGCGGCGATTGCCAACGTATGTTTTTGGCTCATTTCAGCATTGTATGGGCACTGTCGGGCTGAGAAGCCTAGTGTAGAGACTATCGCGGCTCTATCGGTTCGCCACCCACGATAGAGGCGATCAGTTCACCCTTCGCGTTTACGGCGATGAGGTCGGCACTACGCCCGGGTGCGAGAGTGCCCGCGTGGTTGTCGAGGCCGGTCATCGCGGCGGCGTTCGCGGCGAGAAGGGGCAGGCTCTGCTCGATGGTGGCGCCGGTGAAGCGAACGAAATTCGCGAGTCCGCGGTCGAGCGTGAGCACGCTTCCGGCGAGAACGCCATCTGCAGTGGCGCGGCCGTTAGCGACCTGTACGGCGAAGCCGCCGAGGTGATACTGGCCGTCGGGCATGCCGGCGGCGCTCATACCGTCCGTTACGAGGATTCCGCGCTCAGAGCCTTTGGCACTCCACCAGAGGCGAACAATCTCCGGCGCCACATGGATGCCGTCACAAATCAGCTCAGCAAATAATTCAGGCGTGGTGAGGACAGTGCCAAGAATGCCCGGCTCACGGTGATCGAGCGGCCGCATCGCGTTGAAGGTATGCGTGGCGCTGACAGCGCCTGCCCTGATCACGGTGTGAGCTTCTGCGGCAGTGGCGTTCGAGTGGCCAATGGAGATGCGCACGCCACGGGCGATCGCATGAGCCGCGAGTTCTACTGCGCCGGGTAACTCGGGCGCGAGCGTCATGAGATGCACATGGCCGCGGGCCGCGTCATAAAGCTTGTCGAAGGTCGCAATATCGGGCGCGAGTAGATACGCGGCAGGTTGCACTCCGCGCTTGGCGTGGGAGAGGAATGGGCCTTCGAGATGGATGCCGAGAATGCGGGCCCGACCGGGTGAAGGCGGCTCTTCGATCAGCGTTGCGAGGCCTTCGAGCGCGCGCAGCGTGGCGTCAAGCGGTGCGGTGACAGTGGTGGCTAGAAAGCTGCCGGTACCGCGCGAAGCGAGGAAGCCGGTGATCGTACCGAGAGCCTCTGGCGTGGCCTCCATCACGTCGTGTCCGGCGGAGCCATGGAGATGCACGTCGAAGAAGGCGGGTGCGAGCGTGGCGTCGGGGAAGTTAAGTGTGCGCGCGGCTGCGGGAAGCGTGGACGCGCGACTGGCGATGGAAAGAATGCGGCCGTCTTCTATTTCTACGATGGGGTGGTCGATCTGCGCGGTCTTGCTCCAGAGGCGGGCCGCGGTGACAACTGTGCGCATAGAGATGATTATTGCAGGCGCGGGCGGGGCAGTGTAACGGGCGGTTCAAGCGGAGGAAGCAACGAACCTGCTATGGTTTTGCGCATGCACATCAGAACTATGTTCACGGTGATTCTTACGGCGAGTCAGATGGCTGCGCAAACCCGCGATCTGCCGACGAGTAAGGAACTGATCGAGCCTGTTCCCGGGGGACCCCAGCGGCTCAACAGTTTGCCAATGACGATGGCGACCTCTCCGGATGGGCGCTACGTGGTGACCGTAAATGCTGGATACGGAACGTATGAATCGCGCTACATGCAGTCGCTTGCTGTTCTTGATACGCAGAAGGGAGCGTTGACGGATTTTCCGGATGATCGGACGCTGGCGCGCGAAGCGAAGCAGACCCTCTACTCGGGATTGGCTTTCAGCCGCGATGGCAGCCATCTGTACGCGAGCATGGGTTCATTGACAGACCCAGAGGGAACAGCAAAGGACGACACGGGAAGCGGCGTGATTGTTTACAGATTCAGCGAAGGGCAGATCGCACCGGAGCGTTTTATCAATCTGCCGATGCAGCAACTGGCGCCAGGGCATACGACGCGGCTGGTAGGGGAGCGCGAAGGCGACAAGGGGGTACCGTTCCCGGCGGCTCTGGCGATCGTGGGCAATGCGGGAAAAGAGAGATTGCTTGTTGCAGACAACTTGTCAGACGATGTGCTGCTGATTGATCCGGCTAACGGAACGATCGAACATCGGTTCGATCTTGCGGAGAGCAATGCGGTGCCGTCGACGTATCCAGGGGCGCTTGTGCTCTCGAGTGATAGGCGTCGCGCGTTTGTGGCGTTGTGGAATGCATCGGAGATCGTGGAACTTGATCTTGCGAAGAAGACCGTTGCGCGCAAACTCGCACTGCTCAAGCCATCTGATCCGGTGAAACCGGGCACGCATCCCTGTGCATTCGCCCTCGCTCCTGATGGAAAGACTCTGTATGTGGCCCTGGCGAACCGCGATGCCGTGGCGGCAGTGAACGTTGGCGGCAAAGATTTTTCAATCAAGGGATACTTCGACACGCGATTACCGGGGCAGAGCTACTTTGGCGCGGAACCGGTCGCCGTTGCGGTGGATGCAACGGGCAATCGACTTTATGTGGCGAACATGGGGAGCGACGCGGTTGCCGTGATGGACACGCGCAAGTTGAGTGACAAGGCTGCGCGGGAGGGCATGGTTGAGCCGGAGGGCTTTGTGCCGACGGAATGGCTGCCGTTCTCAATGACGTATCTCAAGAATACGAAGGGTGGAACTCTGTACGTAGCGACGGCAAAGGGGCAGGGGACGGGGCCGAATGCCTTTCCTCAACGCGAGACGCCCGAGACACAGTCGCGTCACTACAAGTCGACGCGAACATACATAGGAACACTCCTGTACGGGTCGCTGGCGTCGATAGATGCGGGGGAGATCGAGAAGAATCTCAAGGAGTGGACAGAGGACGTCCTTGCTTCGAATCGCATGAAGGCGGCAGCAGAGACGATTCAGTTTGCGGGAGCGAAAGAGAATCCGATCAGGCACGTAATCTACATCATCAAAGAGAACCGGACGTACGATCAGGTGCTCGGCGATCTGGAACAGAATGGCAAGCCTGTAGGGAATGGCGATCCGAGCTTGACGATGTATGGCGCGGCGGTGACGCCGAACATTCATAAGCTGGCGTTGCAGTTTGGTGTGCTGGATAACTTCTTTGACTCGGGAGAGGTTTCCGGCGACGGGCACGTCTGGTCAAATGCAGCGATCGGCACGGACTACCTGGAGAAGACGTGGCAGCAGTCGTATCGAGGGAGCCAGAGGACCTATGACTATGAAGGCGTGGTTGCCGATGGATATCCGCTGCTGCAGAAGATTCCAGATGTGAATGAGCCCTCCAGCGGTTATCTGTGGGGCAACCTGGCGGCCCACGGCAAGACGTATTACCACTTCGGTGAGTTCATATCGACGGTGTTCTGCGATGAGCCGGCACCGACGGACCCGCAACTGGGGCCGATGCTGCAGGGGCACAGTTGCGCGCACAAGGCCGTGGCGCCCGGTGAGGCTCTGCCGGCGGATTGGGGAGGAGCAACCAATCGTTGGCCCTGGCCGATTCCGCTGATGGCGGCAAACACAGCGACGAAACCCGAGCTGGTGGGACATTTTGCAACGGAGGCGCCGGACTTTAATCTCGCGATTCCGGACCAGGTGCGCGTGGATATTTTCATGCGCCACCTTGCGGGCTGGGTTGCCGACAAGCAACAGGGCCGCGACACGATGCCGAATTTTGTGATGCTGCGGCTGGGCAATGACCATACGGCGGGAACGCGGCCAGGAGGACCGACGCCTAAGGCTTCAGTGGCGGACAACGATCTCGCGGTAGGACGTGCAGTGGACGCGATTTCTCACTCGCCCTTCTGGGAAGATACAGCGTTTTTCATCCTCGAGGACGACGCACAGGACGGGGCGGATCATGTCGATGCCCATCGCAGCTATGCGCTGGTGATCAGCAAGTACGCGCCGAGGCGTGCTGATGGGCAGGCGTTTGTCGACAGCCGTTTTTATTCGACGGTGAGTGTTGTGCGGACGATGGAGTCGCTGCTGGGATTGCCTCCGATGAACAATAACGATGCGCTCAGCTCGCTCATCTCGAGCGTCTTCGCGGGGCAAGGCGATCAGCCGCCTTACACGGCGGACATATCGAACCGAGACAACGGGCTTATCTACACCGCAAACGCAAAGGATGCTCCCGGCGCTCACGAGAGCATGAAGATGGATTTTCGCCACGCCGACCATGCAGATGCGCAGAAACTGAATGTGATTCTGTGGAAGGACGCGATGGGCAAGACGACGGTGCCTGCGATGGTGACTCACCGGCACGCGAAATACCGTAAAGATGACGATGACTGAGACACCGGTCAATTATCAGACGAGACGGGCAGAGTGTTGAACCATTCACAGAACGTGTATGGTGGTAGCGATCAAGAAATCGTGTTCGGAGGGGCAGGTACGTGTTCAACCGCAGAGGTTTTCTGAAAGTGGCCGGTGTTGCATCGGCAGGTACGTTGACGAGTTCGCTGATTGCGCCGCGGCTTCACGCACTGGCATCGCTGGACGAGCCGCAGAGTCGGTCAATTGCAGCGAATGACAATATCCAGATTGCGCTGATTGGCGCCGGCGGCCAGGGACAGGGCGATACGAAGACGGCGGTGCAGGTGCCGGGGGTGAAACTTGTGGCCGTGGCCGATTGCTACAACGGGCGCCTGGAACGGAGCAAGGAGATCTGGGGCAAAGACACCTTCACCACACGCGATTACAACGAAATTCTCGCGCGTAAGGATATCGATGCCGTGATTATAGGCACGCCGGATCACTGGCACAAGCAGGCCTCAGTGGATGCGATGAAGGCCGGCAAGGACGTGTATTGCGAGAAGCCGATGATTCACGTCTACGAAGACGGGCCGCAGATGATTTCGGCGTCGAAGGAGACAGGGCGCATTCTGCAGGTGGGCAGCCAGCGCGTGAGCTCGATGATCTACATCAAGGCCAAGGAACTGCTGGGGGCGGGCGCAATTGGCAAGCTGAATATGGTGACAGCGCGCTGGGATCGCAATTCGTCGATTGGCGCGTGGAACTACACGGTGCCGCCGGATGCCTCGACGGAGACCTGCGACTGGCCGCGCTTTCTGGGCACGGCGCCAAAGATTCCCTTCAACGCTGAGCACTTTTTCCAGTGGAGGAAGTGGAAGGCGTATGGCTCAGGTGTGGCGGGCGATCTGTTTGTCCATCTCTTCAGCGGAACGCACTTCATCACCGGTTCGCATGGGCCGACCCGCGGCATGGCCACAGGCGGGTTGCGCTACTGGAAAGATGGGCGCGATGTCTACGACGTAATGCTGGGCCTCTTCGACTATCAGCAGGGCTTTAATTTGAGCCTGCGCGTGAACTTTGTCGACGGAGGCGAAGAGAGCGAAGGCCTAGTGTTTACCGGAGATGAAGGGACCATGGAAATTGACGGGCAGGGCGTGACGGTGAACCGCGTCCTGCGCGAAACAGAGCCCGGACTCTCGATCAGTACTTTTCCTGAAGCGATGCAGCAGCAGATCGAGGCGGAATATGACAAGAAGTATCCGAGGAAGCATCCGACGGGTGCGCCGCCGGTGGGATCGGAACGGTATATCGCGCCTGAAGGCTACAGCGATAGCTACGACCACTTCAGCAACTTCTTTGCGGCAGTGCGGTCGCGACAGCCTGTTGTGGAAGATGCGGTCTTTGGCTATCGGGCAGCTGGAGCAGCCTTGTTAAGCAACCTGAGCGTTGAGCGCGGCGCGATTGTCGGATGGGATCCTGAAGCGATGAAGTTGCTGTAACGCAGCGGAGATGACGGGACAATGGTGAAGCGAATCGGGATCCATCTGGGCACGGCGGGCGGCGCGTCGAATGCTATCGAGAAGGCGCGCGAGATCGGCGCGAATACGCTGCAGATCTTTACGTCGAGTCCGAGGATGTGGCGCGCGCCGAAGGTGGATCCGAAGCAAGCCGAGCGCATGCGCAGGCTACGAGCGGAGTATGACGTAGGACCGCTTGTTGTCCATACAAGCTACCTCGTGAATGTGTGCAGCCAGACGGAGTCGGTGCGGGAAAACAGCGTAGCTGCGTTTCGCGGGGAGATTGAGCGGGCGCTTGCGCTGGGCGCGGAGTTCCTGGTGCTGCATCCGGGGTCATGGAAGGGGATGACGCGCGATGAGGGGCTGCGGCTTGCGGCAGAGTCAATCGAACGCGCGATTGACGGGCTGCCATGGCAGGGAAGTGACTTCCACATTCTGATCGAGAATACGGCTGGCGCCGAGTGCTCGCTGGGCGGCAACTTTGAGCAGGTCGCTGAGCTTGTGGCGCTGCTGCGCACGCATGCTCCTGTAGGCGTCTGCCTCGACACGTGCCACACGCATGTTTCGGGCTACGACGTTGTCACTCCCGAGGGCTACGAGGAAACAATGCGTCAGGTCGGCGCTACGGTCGGATTTGATTCTGTGCGGGTGTGGCATTGCAACGATGCCAAAGCCGCGCGGGGCTCAAAGCTGGACCGTCACGAGCAGATCGGGCAGGGAAATATCGGGATCGAGCCCTTCAGGCGACTGCTGAACGACAAGCGCTTCGCACATGCTGCATTTATTGCCGAGACTCCGGTGGAGGAGCCCGGCGATGAGGAGCGGAACGTGCGGATTCTGAAGAGCCTCGTCGAATAGGCAGATGGGAGTCTGAAATCCGCCGGCATGAGGCTGCAAAGTTGAGGAGTCCATGGCGAACATAGCGCACCTTCGTGGCCGTGTTGCAGGGGCAGCCATCCTTACGCTCTTCGGCTCTGCGTGGTGCATCATAGCGCTGCATTTTTGGGAGGCACGCCCCGGGTGGTCGCTTCCCGCGGCTTTCATGGCGACCATCGCGCTGCTAGGACTTTGCGTGTGGCGGCTTGCCGCTTTAAGGGGCAAGGGTAGGGCCGACAATCCGGCCGCGGCGGCCAAGGGCAAGCGCACCGGCATGCTCTTTGGCATCATCTTTGGAGCCGAATGCGCATTGATAGCAATTTGCACGATGCTGCTCGGGCATTTCGGTTTAGGCATCTGGATTCCGATTGCGGTGGCCATGATCGTCGGCCTGCATTTCATCCCCCTGGCGAAAGTGTTTGAGGTACCGCTGTACTACTGGACGGGAACGCTCTCTGTTCTCGGCATGATCGCTTGTTCCCTGATAAGCGACTCCGGAAGGCGGCTGCTGTGTGCGGGTCTGGTAATGGCGGCAGTGCTCTGGGTTACTGCTGTGTTGCTGGTATTCCAAAGAAGCCCCGCGCTGGCGGAGCGCTCCTAGCTGGTGAACCGGATTCAAAGGATTGCGCTCTCCCGGGCGATTTGGTTCGTTCTGAGGTACGGCTGCTGCCGGGCGCCTGAGACGTCTCCATTTACACTGAGAAGTTATGGCAGACGATAAAGAACTGCGCTACGACCCGGCAACGATTGAGCCCAAATGGCAGAAGCGCTGGGCCGAGAATCCGAAACTTTACGCGGCGGAGCCGGCTACCCACCCCACGGACGAGGACCTGTCCGCGGGGACCCCGGCTGACAGCGGCAAGCCCAAGTATTACGTGCTCGAGATGCTGCCGTATCCGAGCGGCCAGCTTCACATGGGGCACGTGCGCAACTACTCGATCGGCGACGCGCTGGCGAGGCACATGTGGATGCGCGGTTACAACGTGCTGCACCCGATGGGATGGGACGCCTTCGGACTGCCAGCGGAGAATGCAGCGCTCAAGAACAATACGCCTCCGCGCGAATGGACGCTGGCCAACGTCGCCGCGATGAAGCGGCAGATGCAGCGGTTGGGGCTGGGCTACGACTGGGCAACGGAAGTGACGACCTGCCTGCCCGACTACTACCGCTGGAACCAGTGGTTCTTTCTGCGCATGTATGAGAGAGGCCTGGCGTACCGCAAGAAGAGCAAGGTGAACTGGTGCCCGGAGTGCGCGACGGTGCTGGCGAACGAGCAGGTGATCGATGGCCGTTGCTGGCGGCACGAAGACACGCTTGTGGAGCAGCGCGACCTGGAGCAGTGGTTCTTCCGCATCACTGCCTATGCGCAGGAATTGCTCGATGGGCTGGACAAGCTCGATGGCTGGCCGGAGAAGGTGCGCACGATGCAGCGCAACTGGATCGGCCGCAGCGAAGGTACTGAGGTCGATTTCAAAGTCGAGGACCGCACCGAGACAATTCGCGTCTTCACGACGCGTGTGGACACGATCTTTGGCGCGACCAGCGTGCAGCTTGCGCCCGAGCATCCGGTAGTGGCTGCGATGGCGGCGGGCGATGCGGGGCTGAAGGCCCAGGTAGACAAGCTGATTGACGAGCAGAAGAAGGCGCGCGAGACGGGCGATATAGGCGGCATCGAGAAGCATGGCATTCCCACGGGGCATATCGCGATCAATCCCTACAACGGCGACAGGGTGCCGATCTGGGTAGCCAATTATGTGCTGATGGATTACGGCACGGGCGCCATTATGAGCGTGCCGGGACACGATGAGCGCGACTTTGAGTTTGCAACGAAGTACGCCATTCCGGTACGGCGCGTCATTGCGCCGGCAGATCCGAATGCCGAAGAGCCGGCACTGCCGTTTGTATCAGAGGATGGCGTGCTGGTGAACTCCGGGGAATACAACGGGCTGAGTTGCGCCGAGGCGCAGAAGAGACTCCAGGAGACTGCTGCACGCGATGCATTTGGCGAGCCGAAGATAACCTTCAGGCTGAAGGATTGGGGTGTGAGCCGGCAGCGGTACTGGGGCACGCCGATCCCAATGATCAACTGCGAGCGTGACGGACTTGTGCCAGTGCCGGACAAGCATCTGCCAGTGCTGCTGCCGGAGAAGATCGAGATCACGCAGCGGGGTGGCTCGCCGCTGAGCCGCGTGCCGAATTTCGTGAATGTGACGTGCCCGAAGTGCGGAGGACCCGCGCGGCGCGAGACCGACACGATGGATACGTTTGTCGATTCGAGCTGGTACTTCTATCGATACACGGATGCGAAGAATTCGACGCAGCCGTTTGATCCGGCGAAGATCGCCTACTGGTTTCCGATTGACCAGTATATCGGCGGCGTGGAGCACGCGATTCTGCACCTGATTTATTCGCGCTTCTGGACGAAGGTGATGCGCGATCTGGGACTGGTGAAAAACGATGAGCCGGCGCGGCGCCTGTTCACGCAGGGAATGGTGATCAAGGACGGCGCGAAGATGTCGAAGTCGAAGGGCAACGTGGTTTCGCCCGACGACATGGTGGCGCGTTATGGCGCAGATGCGACGCGGATGTACGCGCTGTTTGCTGCGCCGCCGGATCGCGATCTGGACTGGCAGGAGGATGGGGTTGCGGGTGTAAGCCGCTTCCTGGGCCGCGTGTGGCGGCTGGCGACGAAGTATGCGCCGGTGGCGCGTGCGGCCAAGGACCAGACGATTGTTGATCCAACCGGGACCTCGCTTAAAGCTGCTGCGCAAGCTGCACCAGACCATTGGCGAAAATCACGCTGGACTTTGAGGGGCGCTGGCACTTCAACACCTGCGTCGCGGCCATCATGGAGCTGGTGAACGAGATGCAGGCCGCGGACGCGCAGCTTGCCGCGGGCGAGGTTCCCGCGCCTGTGGTGCGCGAGTTGCTGCGGACTCTGGTTCTGCTGCTCGCTCCATTTGCGCCCTTTCTGGCTGCTGAGCTGTGGGAAGAACTCGGCGAGGAGGCGCAGTGCTGCGCGCGCCGTGGCCTATGAGCGATCCCGATGCTTGCGAAAGAAGACGAGATCGAGATTCCAGTGCAGATCAACGGCAAGCTGGTGACTGTGGTGCGTGCCGCCGCAGACGCTGACGCGAAAGACGATTGAAGCCGCGGCGCTGGCCGACGAAAAGGTGAAGGCGCGCATTGCAGGCAAGACCGTGGCCAAGGTGATCGTGGTGCCCGGCAAGCTGGTGAACCTGGTGGTGAAGTGAACAGCGAACGCACCGTTGCCGCCGGTACGAGGAACGCAGAAGACTTGTCGACCAGATGGGCTGGGTCTTTCGCCGGCCGTCGATTGTGGCGTTGGAGATTGCCTGGCGCTGGCTCTTTGGGATTCCGCTATTGTTGGTCTGCTGGCGCGAGGGGCAACGGATTCTTGCGGCTGTGCCTCCTTCGTCGACCGGGCTGGCTAATCTCGACGCACAGAACCCCTGGGTTGCGGCGGTGCAGCTTGCCGGCGTGTGGGATCAATATGCGCCGCATCTTGCCGCGCTGGCGGCATGGCTTATGCCTGCGGCGGCAATCGCCTGGGTGCTGATCTCGGGTGTAGGGCGCGCAGCAGTCCTGAAGAGAATCGAGCCGGGCCTGAGTTTCAGGCCCTTAGGCATGATCGCGCTGCAGACGGCGTGGTTGGCAGTTGCTGGCGCTGATCTTCTGGGGCTGGTTCCGGTCGATGCAGTGGGCGGCGGCGACGCACATCACTGCCGAATGGCGAAGCGGATCTGGTCGGCTACGCGATCTGGGCGATTTTTCTCTCGCTGGGCTTCTTTACGCTGTGGGCGCTGGTGAGCTGGCCCTTTGCCGTTGCGCCGGTGCTGATGCTGCTGGAGAATCGCTCCGCGCTTTCCGCGCTTGGCGGGGCTTTCGGCTGGGGAAGGTTTTCACCAGCAAGCTGATGGAGATGAACCTGGTGATGGGCATCGTCAAGCTTGCGCTGATTGTGCTGGCGATGGTCTTTTCTGCCGCGCCGCTGCCCTTCAGCGATCAGCTTGGCCCCGAAGCGCTGCACGTGGTGTGGGCGGGCTCGACGTTGTTCTACCTCCTTGCCAGCGACTACTTCCATGTCGTTCGGCTCAAGGGCTACGTCGAGTTCTGGCGCACCTTTCGGGGAGACAGGCGCTCGCGCGAACTAGTCGCAACGGAGAGAGCGGGCTACTTCTCCGCGCCGCTCGCCCGCTCCTCGGCCAGATACGCGTCGCTCAGCGTGTGCTTTTCAGTCGCAACGGGCAGCAGCGTGGGATAGAACTGGACGAACGTCGTGTCGACCGCGGCATGCGCGCGGTGGCAGGTATAGCAGGGCGCGCCCTGCGGAATCTGCGTGCCGTTCTTGTCCGGCGCATCGAAGGAGAAAAAAGCCCATTCGCCGGGAAACGCGTTTCATCCTTGACGTGGACTTCGAAATCCATCAAGTCCGGTGCCCTGAAAGTGCCCGGTCTGTTGATCGAGCCCTTCTTCGTGCCTCCCGCACTTCGAGCACCATGCATGGTCTTATCAGGCCATGTGCCCGTCGCGAGAAAGCTCCTGTACGCGGCGGGATTGACAAAGACGTTGTCGAACATGGAGTGGTCCATTGCAGCCGCTTTCGGCGAGTAGCTCATGTCGATGCCCGAGGTGAGATAGATCCACTCGCGATAATTCGTGGGCGGCAGCAGGTCGCCGTTGGCGGCGTAGGCTGGCGGATCCGTGGATGCGGCGCGGGCAAGGGGCAGAGTACGATGCAGTCGAGCTGGTCCGATGGCCATTCCCACGCAGAAAAAACCAAGTATGACAAAGAAGGCATTGCGTGCGGTCAAACGGGCGCTCCTGCGCTCTGGCTAGAAAAGCTTCAGGCGGATGACGAAGTACTTCTTCGGATCCTGGCGGATGCTCTTGACCAATTGCTGCGACTCGTCGAGAGTGCCAGTCAGCATTGTCATAGAGCGAGCGGTTCTGCGCCAGCTGGCCAATTGTGCCCTTGCCCTCGCTGATGCTCTTCAGGATTGCGTCGAGCTGCGTGACCGTGTCATCCAGCTTACGGGCGAACTCGGGATCCTTGGCCAGCTTGCCGATCGAGCCTTTGCCGGAGTTGATGTCGGCGATCAACAGCTTGGCGTTGGTGACGGTCGCATTCAGGTTGTTGTAGAGGGCGTCGTCTTTGAGCAGCTTGCCGGCCGTGCCTTTGCCCTGCTCGAGGCCGTTGGCCACGTCGTTGAGTCGGCCGATGGTGTTGTTTGCGTTGTTGTAAAGCGTGTCGTCGTTGATCAGCTTGCCTAAGCGTGCCCTGACCGTTGCTGATAGCGCCGGAGATCTTTTCAAGATTCGCGGCGATGCGATCGATGCGGCCACGAAGGCCGGGGTCATTGATCAGTGCGCCGACCGTGCCCTTGCTGGAGTTGAGCGAATCAGCAGAATCTCGATCTTCTTCAGGAGGTATTGATATCTATCAATCGCATCCTGGCTGGAGCTGATCACGGCCTGAATGCTGGGGGACCCGGTTGCTTTGCAATTCCGCATTATTTGTTGGCGTGCGGCCCGGAGGCATTGGTCGAGTCGATATCGACGTAGCTGTCACCCAGCACGCCGGCCTGGGCGATGGACGTGGTCGAGTCTGTGTGCAGGTCGCGGACATACTCCCCGCCCACGCGCATGGTGACTTCGACCGGAGCGGGTTGCGCTCGAGGGACAACGCCGATCTTGATCACGTTGCCGATGGTCACGCCTTCCAGCGTTACCGGCGCGCCGTTTTTGAGGCCCGCTGCGTTGGCGAAGTAGGAGCGGAGGACCAGCTTGGGAGAAAACAAGCCGCCTGTGCTGCGGCCGACCAGGAAGATGAGTCCGATGAGCACCGCGATGGCCACCAGGACCAATGCGCCAACCTTAAGTTGCGACCACTGAATCTCTTTGCGGCTTGGCACGATCTCCTCTTGGTCAAGCGAGCCGGGAGCTATCGAAATTCAACGCCTTGAGGATAGAGATACCAGACGGCCGCCCTCATCCGCGCGTTTCCACGACGACGCTGGCCATGGCCAGCTGGCAGTGTGGGTCAAGAGAGAGAAGCGCGGGCAACGCCCAGCTGACGGGCAATTTCAGCTGCGCGGCCGTGAATTGCAGCGTGGGCCGGCCGCCCGGAGCACGCGACACCTCGATCTCAAGCCAGTTGACGCCACGGCTGATTCCGGTTCCCAGCGCTTTTGCGCCGGCTTCCTTGGCGGCAAAGCGGGCGGCGAGGCTCTCGGCTGCTTTGCGTTTGCGAAGACAGTAGGCCAGCTCGGCTGGCGTGAAGATGCGATCGAGAAAGCGCTGCCCAAAGCGGTCCATGGACTGCTGAATGCGCCCGATCTCCACCATGTCGATGCCGCTGCCAATGATCATCCTGCTTACAAGCTAAACCATGGGAACGGGCGGGCTATCGGACGCAGCGCATTGGGAAATCCAATCGCACTATTTCTGCACAAGGGTCACGATTCGGCGGCAGCGCTCCGATAGAGAGGGTGTGACGCAGGCCGCATTCCATCACGACGCGAGTAGACCAGGCGCGATTCCCTGGGCGATCCAGATGCAATGCGATCTCACAGAGAGCCCGGCCGGTTGGTGCAGAGGCTCACGGGAGCGATCCTCGGCTGCGGAGGCTGGGTGTTGAGCCGCAGTGCGAGCGATACGGGACTGATCAATCTACTGTTTGAATTCGAACGGCGCCTGTGTCTCGATATTTACGGCATGATCCTGGGCGCCGGTGTCGATCTGAGCCGGAATGGCCATGTGCGGTTTACGGAACTGTGTCAATGTGCGTTGCATACGGCACCGGATCGTGGCGGCGAGATCACCAGCATCGATCTTGAAGTGCAGACCTGCATTGCCTCGGATGCCGAAAGCGCGCCGGCCGGCAGCGACTGATCGCCACACCACGGACTTATTTGCCAGCAAAGGGATCGACGATCGGCTTGGCGCTTTCAAGCCATGCGGTATAGATCATGTCGCGAAGCATGCTGGCGCCCGGCCGCCAGCCGTGCCGCAGTAAATTCGCGCGACTCGGCGAGTGCCGGTACCCACGAAATCCTCCGCCTTTCTCCAAGCTGGTAGACCTTTTCGACATGTGTCGCGCTGTGGCGCAGATAGGCGACGTAGGCGTCGAACATATCGCCCGCTGATGGCGTGCGAGCGGGGTCATTTTCGGCTCGACATCGGCGCGCGTGGATATTGGCTGCCACAAACGGTCCCTCGAATGCCCAGTGAATCTTGTGGGCCGTGGTGTAGCCGTTGGGTTGGGGCCCACCCAGCCGTTGTATTCGATCGTTGTGTGCAGAGGCTGAGAACCATCGCCGACGTAATGGCCGAGCCAACCGGCATAGAAGATGATTGCCTGCTCGACGGGGCGTGTGTCCTGGCCCTGCAGCGGAGAGATGGCGGTACTCGCGCATGGCAACCTTGAGCCGCTGCCAGACTTCGCTGGTGACCCAGGGCTGGAGGCCGATCTTTTCGGGTCGCTGGCCGGATGCGAAGACCTGCGGCCTCGAAGTCGAGGCGGTTGCGGGGCAGGGGGCCAAGGGCATCGGCCGGCTCAAGGTCGATGAAGTGCTCGGGAGCCTGAGCAGCGTTAAGCTCAGCTTCGGCAGGATTGCGCCAGCGGTCCGGTTCCGGGCCCGAGGTACTCGATCTCGGCGATAGCCGCCGGAGAGCGCAGAAATGCGGGTACGTCCGCCGGTAAGTTGCTGGCGGCAAGCAGATTGACCAGGCGGTGACCTTCGTTTCCCCACGCATGAGCATGCGGCAAAAGGCCGCCAAACGCAGACAAAAAGAGCACGGTCACGATTGCGGCGTGAAAAGGAACTCCAGGGCGAAACATGCTGCCAGTATACGATTGAGGCAGAAAGCCTCCGTCCCGGTCACAGCGCTGCTTGAGGGCGATTGAGAAGGGTGTGTTTTTAAACAGTCACGGGGGTAATCGAAAGCGCTCTATTACCGATTCAATGCCGCTCTTTTTGAGTAACATACAAGTAAAGCATGCACATAGTGCGGGTGACGTTTGGAGAGGGGATTCCGGCCAACTCGCGAGTTTGAGTTAAAGCGCTCAAAGCCGCACATCTGAGGGCGGCCATTATAGGGGCGTATTTAAGATGGCTTTCGATTTTGATTTGCCGCGAATGGGCTATTTACAGGCAAGCGAATCGTAGTCGAGATTTAAAGGGACCCAGAAAGAAAACACGAGAATGGCACGGGCTTGAGGACTCAGTTTCTACGTCCGTGAAGCAGTAGGCAGGAGAGCAGCAGGGGCATGGAGACGAGTGGAGTGCGGCAGGAGAGGGAAGAGCGGCGCTCTTCCGCGTCAACATGGTCCGCAATTGCTGTTCTTTGTCTTGCCGCTGCCGCCGGAGGAATCACGGCGCGCATCGAAGGCGGCCCCCGCTACGACTGGTTGCTGCTGATGGTCGCGATTCTTGCCGTCGGTGCCGTGGCCATGCGGCTTCTGGCCGATAGCTCTGCTGAGCGCGAAGAGGCCAACCGGTACGCAGGCGATCCTCTGAAGGACCTGCTTGATTCGGCCGGGTCGCTGATTATCTCCGTTGATCTGGGAGGCCGTGTCACCTTCGTCAATCCGACGGCAGAAAGGCTGCTGGGATATCACGCGGCTGAAATGGTGGACAAGGTAA
Source organism: uncultured Acidobacteriaceae bacterium (assembly GCA_963832465.1). Taxonomy (GTDB): domain Bacteria; phylum Acidobacteriota; class Terriglobia; order Terriglobales; family Acidobacteriaceae; genus Telmatobacter. The sequence continues at coordinate 564,039 of CAWHUJ010000004.1, read as the reverse complement.
AGGCAGCGGATCTGCTGGCTCCGAGCGAAGGCGCTCGCCTTGTGATGGAGATGCAGCGGATCAGCGGAATCGAACACAGGCCGGACCAGAACCGTGGTGGCCGCATCGAGACCTTCAGAGAAATTGTCCGCGCGTTGCCGCCGAGCCAGACGCCGAGCTTTGAGACGCAACTACGTCGCAAGGATAATGCGCTGATTCCGGTGCGGCTGCACCTTTCAACGTTGCGCAATCGGGAAGGTGAAGCGATTGGCTTGGTGGCAGTCGGCCTCGATCAAAGTTCGTCGGCGCCGCGCAAGGACCAGTGGAAGGTTGAAGCGCGCGAGCGTTATCGCGACGTCTTTGAGAACTCAAGCGAGATGATTGCGACGCTTGATTTGACGGGAAGGTTTCTGTATGTCAATCCGGCGTGGAAGCGCTGCTTCGCACAGAACCAGGGCTCGCCGGACCGGGAATTTTTTGAGGAAGCGTTCAGCACGGACAGCCGCGCCGATGCAGCTGCGCTGATGCGCCGCGTGCTGGAGGGCGAGACCATTGATCGCGCGCCCATTCGCAACGAAACAGCCGAGGGCCACCTGCAGGAGCTCGAGGTGAGCCTGCACCAGCGCCGCCGCGCGGGCAAGGCGATGGCCGTGCAGTGCATGTTCGCGATGTGACCCAGCAGAAGCAGCGCGAGCATCGCCTCGCATTGCAACTGCTCGTCACGCAGATCGTAGGCGAGAACGTTTCGTCGGACATGGCCGCCATGCGTGTGCTTGAGGCGCTTATGCGTCTCGCAGGGCTGGGATGTAGCCATCAAGTGGGACATCAACCCCGAAGAGAACCGCCTTGAATTCTAACGGCGTGGGGCATGCCCGGCAAGCAGGCTGAGCGCTGATCCAGGAGAGCATGGGCGCGACGCTCGCCGCGGGCAGCGAGCCTGCCGGGACGCGCCTGGGCCGATGGCCGGCTGGTCTGGGTCACCGATCTGGCCAGGACGGCAGCGACGCGCGCGCCAAGAGCGCGCTGCGCACATAGATGGTTTCCGGCTGGGCCGTGCCGGTGCAGGTGGGCAACAAGCGTGCTGGCCAGTCCTTGAGTTTTATTGTCACCTGCAAGCTGCGCGAAGACCGCGAGACCACGGCAGCGATGGAGACCGTGGCCGCCTCGCTGGGACAGATGCTGGCCCGCACCCGCGAGCGCGAGCGCGCCGAGGAGCTGAGCCGTCAGCAGAAGATTCTGCTGCACTCGGTGGCCGACGGCATCTGCGGCGTCGATCGCAACGGCCTCGTGCGCTTTGCCAACCCCGCGGCAACGCGGCTGCTGGGCGCGCCCGCCGCCAGCCTTATCGGCATGCCGGTGCACGATCTGGTGCATGGCAACGCGCCGGAAGGACAGCAAGTGCGGCCCGGATTGCGCACTGCTGAAGGCAGCGACAAGTCGCGTGCCGGCAACCGGCGAAGACACTATTTATCGCGCGAATGGCGCAGCCTTTCCCGGCGGAATACTTCCTCAACCCGATTCTCGATCAGGGCCGCTACTCGGGTTCGGTGCTGAGCTTGCGCGACATCAGCCAGCGCTTTGCGCTCGACCGCCTCAAGGACGAGTTCGTTGTCCACCGTCAGCCATGAACTGCGCACGCCGCTGACGTCGATTCGCGGCGCGCTGGGCCTGCTCTCCTCCGGCATCCTGGGCGAGATCAGCGAGAAGGCCACCAATCTGCTCCGCATCGCGCTCAGCAACTCCGACCGCCTCGTCCGCCTGATCAACGACATTCTCGACCTCGAGCGCGCGCAGAGCGGCCGCGAGCCGCTGGTCTTCCGTCCGGTTCAGATGGCCGAGCTGGTGCGCCAGTCGATGGACGGCATGCAATTGGTGTCCGAGTCCGCCGGCGTGCTACTGATTCACGACAAGACCCAGGTGGAGATCACTGCCGACTCCGACCGCCTGCTGCAGGTGCTCACCAATCTGCTCTCGAACGCCATCAAGTTCTCGCCGCCCAACTCGGCGGTCTCCATCATGCTGCGCCCCGGCTCGAGCGGCGTCACGCTCTCGGTCATCGATCAGGGCCGCGGCATTCCCGCAGACAAGCTCGAAGCCATCTTCGGACGCTTCCAGCAGGTGGATGCATCGGACTCGCGCCAGAAGGGCGGCAGCGGACTTGGCCTTGCCATCTGCCGCGCGATCATCTCGCAACACAACGGGCGCATCTGGGCGGAACGAAATCCGTGCGCGGTTCCACCTTCCGCGTCTTCCTGCCCTATCATCCTGCCGCCGCCGCGGCGCAAAGCCCAAGAAACAGGCGCACCGAGGCACCGGGGCAGGGCCAGGTGCTGCTGGCCAGCGACAACGGCGCGACCAAGCCGCTGATCGGCGCGCAGCTTGCCGACCACGGCTATCGCATCGTCGAAACCGCGACGGTCGAACAGACACTGGTGGCAGGCGCACGACGGAGTAGAGGCCATTGTGCTCGATGCCGGACTGGCGGCATCAACGGCTGGGAGCTGTTGCCGCAGTTGCGCCGGGCCAGCCCGGAAGCGCACACGCCTGCTGATCGTGCTCAGTCTGGACACGCAGCAATCACGCCCGATGGTGTTCGCAACACAATGCGGCAGAACGTGCAACGCCGGCGCGCAAATCACTGAACTGATGCGCGTGCTGGGCTCGGCGGGCGAACTGGCGCGTGTACTCGTGGTTGAGAGCAACGAGGTGCTGGCCCGCGCCGCTGGGCGAAGCTTTCTCATGGGAGAGGATCGAGCGTTCGCGTCACCCACACAGCCGAGAAGGCCACCGAAGAATGCAATTCCCTGCAGCCGCATCTGTTGCTCTTGGATGTGGATCTGCCGATTCTTCTGGTTGAATCTTGTTGCGTGGCTGCGCGAGCAGGAGAGTCTGACACGGACGGTGCTGGTGTTGTACTCTGGTCGCGCATTCTCCTCAACTGAAAACGGTAAGAGTATTCCGGAGCCGACCGCGTTCCTGAAGCGGGCGCGGGTGCAACCGCAACAGCTTGAAGCGCTGTTGTTGACCATGCTGCGCGGTAACCAGCAGATGGAAGTCGCAGAGGAAATGTCTGACGTTCGTGGTTCGTAATGCGCAGGCGCGTGCGACGACGACTTCGCACGAGGTAGCGTCTCGTAGCAGTTCCAATCCCCGGTGGAGTTCTTCTTACTCGGCCGGCAAATTATGCCGCTGAATCCTGGGCCGGCCGTGGAGATTTTGGGAAGATGGCGCACCGCATTCTGATCATTGATGACGAAGACGACATTCGCGAGATCGCGGCAATGAGTCTCGAAACCGTTGCAGGTTGGGAAGTGATGGTGGCCAATTCTGGTGCACAGGGCCTGACGCGCGCTGCGATGTACAGGCCTGACGCCATTCTGCTGGATGTGATGATGCCGGGGATGGACGGGCCGACGACTTTCCGCGAGCTGCAGAAAAACCCTACGACGGCGAATATTCCCGTGCTGTTTCTTACCGCAAAAGTGCAGGCTCACGACCGAGCGCGATTTGCCAATCTCGGTATTCAGGCCGTGCTGGTGAAGCCGTTTGACCCGCTGATGCTGCCGACGCAGATCGCCAGCGTACTGGGCTGGACATAGACGGCGGCAATGGACCAGCTACAACAGGCAACGATAGCCGAGGCGATGAAGCGCCTGTGGGCGCAATTTCTGCCGCAAATCGAAGAGCGTGTGGCGACGCTGGAGTCGGCTGGCGACGCGTCGGCGAAGGGCGCCATTTCAGCGGCGCAGTGCGAGCAGGCCGTGGCAGCAGCGCACAAATTGGCTGGGGTACTTGGTACGTTCGGCTTGCCGGAAGGCACAGAACTTGCGCGCGAGATGGAAGCGCTTTACGCGGCTGGCCCGGCGGCCTTAACCGATACAGGCGGCCGCGCAAAGGAAGTTGCAGCCCAGCTACGCGCCATACTGACCACGCGAGGCTAGCCGCGGCAGCGGCGCACGTTAAACTCGTCCTTGGTGACTCAACCGGATCCATCTACGCTGCAGTTGGGCTTCTCTTTTGAGGAGGAGGTCCCGGTACGCCGCATCTGGCCGGTGCGCGAACTGGTGGAACAGATTCGCACGCTCGTCGAACGGCGATATCTGGATATTTGGGTCGAGGGCGAAATTTCGAATTGCAGACCGGCACCCTCGGGTCACCTCTATTTCACGCTCAAGGATGCAGATGCGCAGTTGCCGGTAGTGCTCTTCAGGCGTCAGGCGCTGTTGTTGCGCTTCAAGCCTGAGGATGGCCTGCACGTGCTGGTGCGCGGGCGGGTAAGTATCTATGAGCAGCGCGGCCAGCTGCAACTGGTTGGCGAGACGATGGAACCGGTCGGCGCCGGCTCTCTGCAACTGGCATTCGAGCAACTGAAAGAACGGCTCAAGGCCGAAGGCCTGTTTGACGCCGAGCGCAAGCGTCATCTTCCCTCTTTCCCACGCACGGTGGGCATTATTACGTCGCCGGCTGGTGCGGTGATTCGAGATTTTCTCAATATCGTGAGTCGACGCCACTCCGGGCTGAATGTCTTGCTATATCCGGCGGCGGTGCAGGGCGAGTCTGCTGCCGAGGAGATCGAGACGGCACTGGCTCTGCTGGACGAATCAGCGCTGGTCGACATGATCGTAGCTGGCGCGCGGCGGCGGATCGCTTGAGGATCTTGCCGCGTTCAACAGCGAGCGCGTAGCGCGGGCAATCGCCGCAGCGCAGCTGCCGGTGGTGTCGGCAGTGGGGCACGAGACCGACTTTACCATCGCCGATTTTGTCGCTGACCTGCGCGCGCCTACTCCTTCGGCGGCAGCTGAGTTGATAACTGAGGCGCAGCACAGAGTTCAGGATCGCCTGACGCAACTACGCACAGCGTCTTGAACGTGCGGCGCGTTTTCAATTGCTGCAGGCGCGCCAGAAGATGGACAGCTTGCAGGCAGAGCGCGCCGAATGGAGCGATGACCTCGTATCTGCATCGGCTGAATCAAACGCTTGACGATCTGGTGTTGCGCGCCGAGAGCGCAATGGTAGGGCACTTGCGCGCCAGCGGCAGAGTCACTGAAGAGCTTGCGCTAAAGATTTTGCGGCACGATCCGCGGCAGGAAACTAGGGCGCACGCGCGAGCGGCTGTCGCGGCTTCGGGCCCGGCTCGAGCGATCGCTCGAACGCACTCTGCACGCAGTCGGGGGCACGCGTCGAAGCGCTGGAGGCGCCAGCTCCATGCGTTGTCGCCGTTGGCGGTGTTGGATCGCGGGTACGCGCTTGTGCAGGGGAGGATGGCACATGTTCGCTCGGTCGGGCAGCTTGCGTTGGGCGACCGTGTCGCGACGCGATTGGGCGATGGATCACTTTGTGAGCCGCGTGGAAGAGAACAAATGCGGCGCAGAGTAAGAAGACGAACAAAGAAGAAATGAGTCTATGAGCACATCGACTGCACGAAAGCTTTTCGGCACTGACGGAATTCGCGCCGTGGCGGGTGAATCTCCGCTGGATGCGAGGACAATTTTTGCGGCTGGGCTGGCGCTGGGGCACTCCCTGCGCAAGACAGGTGGCGCTCCAAGCGTGATTCTGGGCCGCGACACACGCGAGTCGAGCCCATGGATTGCGGCGACGATAGCCGCTGGACTGCGCGAGGCGGGGGCTAAGGTGGAGAGTGCGGGCGTTGTGCCGACCCCAGCCGTTGCGTTCCTCGCACGCACGCATGGCTTTCAGGCTGGCGTGGTGATCTCCGCGTCGCACAATCCCTGGCACGACAACGGCATCAAGCTGTTTGGCGGTGATGGCTTCAAGCTGCCGGATGCGGTGGAGCTGGCGATTGAAGACGAGATTCTTCATCACGCCGCGCAGGTGCAGCTGCGCCGAATCCCGCAACGCTGCCGCCGGTCGAGGACAATGCGCGTCTGCAAGCGGACTACATTCAGTTCCTGATCGATTGCGTCGCCGGGCCTGCAGCTCGAACGGCTTGCGCATCGTGGCCGATTGCGCGAACGGCGCGGCTGCTGCGATTGCGCCCGAGCTCTTTCGCGCCGGCTCGGGCGGCGATGTACGCTGCTCAACATCGCACCCGGATGGGCGCAACATCAACGACTGTCTGCGGAGCGCTGCATCCCGACTGGGTTGCCGCGAGGTGCAGGCGCGCGGGGCAGAATCTGGGCCTGACCTTTGATGGCGACGCCGATCGCTGCATGCTCGCCGGCGCGCAAAATAACGTGATCAACGGCGACGCGATTCTGCTGATGGCGGCGCGCGATTTGAAACAGCGCGAGCTTGCTGACGGGCGACGTTGTTGTGGCGACGACGATGTCGAACATGGGACTAGAAGCGGCGCTGAAGCGCTCCGGTATCCGCATGCTGCGCGCGCCGGTGGGCGATCGCTATGTACTCGAAATGATGCAGAAGCATGATGCAGCCCTGGGCGGCGAGCAGTCCGGGCACATTCTTTTTCCGCATCTTGCCACGACCGGCGATGGGCTCCTGACCGCGCTGGTGGTGTTGGACCTGGTGGCGCGCACCGGTAAGTCAGTGGATGAGCTGACTGCAGATCTGAAGGTATTTCCGCAGGTGATCGTGAATGTAAGGGTCCGCGACAAGAAGCCGCTTGAGACGGTTCCTGCTGTGGCAGACCGCATCAGGGCTGCCGAAGAAGAGTTGAAGGACTCTGGCCGGGTGGTAATTCGTTACAGCGGAACAGAGCCGCTGGCGCGCGTGATGATCGAGGCGGAAAGTGAAGAGGCGATGCGCCGCCATGCAGATGCGATTGCCGATGCCATTCGCAAAGAGTTGGGTGCGTAAGTGCGTTAGGATTGCAGTAATCAAAAGCATGGAAAATGACATCGGGAGGAAGAGGCGGATGACGGGAACGCGAGTAGATGGCGCCCGCCTGGTCTTTCTCGGGGCAATCATCTTTCTCAGCATCGGCCTCGTACTGCAGTATGCGACGCCAAGGGTTACCGCCGACTTTCGACTCGTCTATTTCAGCACCCGCTGCCTGCTCGAGGGGAAGGACCCGTATCAGCCGAAGGTTCTTGAGGGCATGTATCGCGCCGAAGGCGGAGAGAGCGTGGAGACTCCGCCGGATCTGAGAAGTGAATCGCGATATAACTACCTTCCAACAGCTCTTCCGCTTACCATTCCGTTTGCTCTCTTGCCGTTCGGCCCTGCGCATGTGCTCTGGCTTCTGCTGACTGCAGGCTCCTTTATTCTTGCTTCGGCGTTGATCTGGAATGTCGCTGCCGATTTCAGTCCAATTCTCGCCGCCGCTTTGGTGACGTTAACGCTGGCAACCAGTGAGTTGCTGCTGATTCTGGCCAATCCTGCTGGGGTCGCAATCAGCTTTTGCGTGATCGCGGTCTGGTGCTTTCTCCGCCAACGCTTCGTGTTTGCTGGAATTGTCCTGCTGGCATTGAGCCTGATGTTGAAGCCCCACGACGGTGGGCTGGTGTGGCTGTATTTTCTTCTTGCAGGCCGGCCGAACCGGAATCGCGCATGGCTGACGCTCGCAGCGGTTGTAGGGATGAGTTTGCCTGCGGTGCTCTGGTGCAATTCGATTGCACCGGCCTGGCGCGATGAGTTCCGGCAGAATATAACCAGCCTTGCATCTCATGGAGATGTGAACGATCCAGGTCCTGCGAGTAAGGGGTCGCATGGCATCACGATGATCACCAACCTGCAGGCGCCTCTTAGTCTGATTCGCGACGATCCGCCCTTCTATAACGCGATTTCCTATGCAATCTTCGGTGTGATTCTGGGCGTGTGGATATTCAAGACGCTGCGGACGCCGTTTTCCTACTCAATGGCGTGGTTCGCTCTCGCGCCGATTTCAATTCTGCCGATCGTGGCTGTCTATCATCGCGTGTACGATGCGCGGATTATTTTGCTGACTCTGCCTGCGTGCGTCGTGCTATGGAAGGAGGGCGGCGCTAAGGCATGGATTGCACTTGCATTGAGCACCATGGGAATTGTATCGACGGGCGCAGTGCCCTGGGCGCTCTTCCTCAGGTTTATGCATAATTTGCAACTGTCGTCGCCCTCCACGCTCAAAGTTCTGGCAGGCTTTGAAGCTTCGGCGGTTCCGCTCATTATGCTGGCGCTGAGCGTTTTCTACCTTTATGCCTACGTGGGGCGAAGAGCCGATGTCGTGGCGCGAGCCGATAGCGGCAAGAAGATTCCAGATATCTGCACGTCCATTAGTTAATCAGCCGCGCAGGCTTGCTGGCCCATGGCTCACGGCTGAAAGTTCATCATAGACAGCCTGTGGCAACTGCAGGCCTGCCGCGGCGACGTTCTCTTCAAGGTGCGTAACAGATGACGTGCCCGGGATGGGTACGATCACCCTCGATCGCTTGAGCAGCCACGCGAGCGCGACCTGTAACGGCGTGGCTTGAAGATCGGCCGCGGCCTTGTCCAGCGCTTCATGTGCGAGTCGCGTCTGTCCGAGCGGAGCCCAGGGCATAAAAGCAATATCGTGCTGCTCGCAGTGGTCGACGATGAAGTCAGATTCGCGATCAGCAAAGCTATAGCGGTTCTGGACGGAGACGATCGGAACGATTTTACGCGCCCGCTCGATGTGTTCGCGGGTAACGTTCGAGAGCGCTACGTGGCGAATCTTGCCCAGTTCGCGTTGCTGCGCGAGCGCTTCGACTGAGCCCTCAAAGGAGACTGCCGGATCGGGCACGTGAAACTGAAGATGTCGATGCGTTCGAGGCGGAGCCTCTTGAGGCTCCATCGACAGCTTCGGCGAGGTGCTTCGGGCTGCCGTTGTGAAGCCACTGACCTGGACCCACTCGCACCCAACCGGCTTTCGTAGCGATCACCAATCCGGCAGGGTAGGGAAAGAGAGCTTCGGCGATGAGGTCTTCGGAGACTTCAGGACCATAAGAGTCTGCGGTGTCGATGAGATTCACACCGAGTTCAACGGCGCGCCGCAAGGTGGCGAGCGCAGCGGGTTTGTCTTTCGGTGGTCCCCAGATGCCCGGTCCGGTGATGCGCATGGCACCATAGCCCAGTCGGTTGACGGTGAGATCGCCACCGATCGTGAAGGTGCCGGCGTTTGCGGCCGAGAGGGTCTGGGGAGTTGTCATCGCATCTGCTCCGGAGAGGTTGTGCTGCGTTCAGAGGTCGCACCAATTGGGACCAAAGCCGAGATCGGCCAGCTAACGGAACCTTGAGCTTGTACCACGCCTTCCATCTCCGAACGCACGAGCAGCTTCGATCTTCAATCTCTTCCGTCGTGGCACCTCAAAAAGAACTCATCGTGAACCTGAAGCACCATTCGCGTCCGCAGCCCTCGCTCAGTGATTTGCGGTCTATCGCAATCATCGCCAGCTTGATCAGATCCGCCGCGGTTCCCTGCAGAGGAGTATTGACAGCGGTGCGTTCCGCGAACCCGCGCTGGTTGGCATTGCGGCTTTCGATATCCGGGATAGGCCGCAGCCGTCCGAAGAACGTGCGCACGCTGCCCGTGCGGCGAGTCTCTTCTAGCGTCTTATCGATAAAAGCCTTCACGCCTGCGTAGCGCGCAAAATAACGCTCTATATACTCACGCGCCTCAGCCTGTGCAATGCCCAGTTGCGCCGCAAGTCCGAACGGCGAGATGCCATAAACGATGCCGAAGTTAACCGCCTTGGCGCGGTTGCGCGTCTCCTTATCCATCGTCTCCGGCGCCACGCCGAAGACTTCGCTTGCCGTGAGCGTGTGAATGTCCTCGTTGTTTTGGTAGGCGCGCGTGAGGAGCGCATCGCCGGAGAAATGCGCCAGCAATCGCAGCTCAATTTGTGAATAATCCGCAGAAAGCATTCGCGTACCCGGCGCAGCCACAAACGCAGCGCGAATCTCGCGGCCCTGCTCCGTGCGAATAGGAATGTTCTGCAAATTTGGATTGATCGATGAAAGCCGTCCCGTCGCGGTCGCCGCCGATTGAAAGGTAGTATGCACGCGTGAATCGGCGTCGGCCAGCAGCGGCAATGCGTCTACGTAAGTTGGACTTGAGCTTCGTAAGCTGGCGATATTCAAGAACTAGTTTGGGCACTTCATGCTTCTCTGCAAGCTGCTCCAGCACATCTTGCGCCGTCGAAATTGCCTTGCCCTTGCCGCGCACCACCGGCGCGGGCAATCCCATATGAGTAAAAAGAACTTCGCCTAGCTGTTTCGGTGAATTGATGTTGAACCGGCGGCCGGCGAGCTCATAGATGCGCTCGCCAACGCGGTTGATCACCGAGCCAAGCGCTGTGAGAGGCCATCCAGCACGGCGGTGGCGATGCGTATGCCGGCCTTTTCCATTCGATAGAGCACAGGCGCGAGGGGAAGATCGATTTCCCGGTAAACGCTAGCCACTTGGGTTTGCTCCGCCTCTTCACGCAGAGCTGGCGTAAGAGAATCAATTGCCGCCGCCGCAGCGGAAAGCGTGGAAGGCGGAGTCTGCCCGCTGCGGGCCACCACGTCGTCCAGAGCCTGAGTCGCATGCGTAGGATTCAGGCCGTAGGAAAGCAGCATCGTGTCGTCGACTGGGCCATGCATTTCGACACCGAGTCCGTGCAGAACGTGGAGCGCAAGCTTCAAGTCGTGCACGCGTTTGGGCACTGCGGGGTCTGCAAGCAGCGCTTTCAGCTCAGGCGTAAGGGCAAGACGCAGAGCCTTCGCGGGATTGGCGCTGACGCCGATGCTGCCCTGCGCCTTCTTTTCCGCCTCTTCTACGACGTCAAGAAGAGAAAGTGTCTGGGGCGTGGATTCTTCGTCTGTCTCTTCGGCGAGTGGCTCTTCTGCGTCGAGCGCGAAGGCAAATCCATGGCGCGCGGCAGCGTAGAATTCGGCTGCCTGTTCGGCAGTGGGGTCCTCGATAAGCTCGGCAGTGGGGCCGCTAGCAGCGGGTTCCAGCTCCCGCAAGAGCGATGTGAATTCAAGCTCAGTAAAGAGCTGGCGGGTTGCTTCAATATCAGGCGCCTGGGTCTCCATCTTCGCGAGTTCAAGCGGCAGCGGTACATTGCAGTCTATGGTGACGAGTTCTTTTGAGAGCAGCACGGCATCGCGATTCTGTTCCAGCGACTCGCGATAGCTCTTGCGCTTAACTTCGGCTGCGCGCTCAAGAACGGCTTCAACGCTGCCGAATTCCACGATGAGATCCACACTGCCCTTGTCGCCGATGCCCGGCGCTCCGGGAATATTGTCGACGGAGTCTCCGCGTAGAGCCATGACGTCGATAACCCGCTCCGGCGGCACACCCAGAGTTTCGGTCACCTTCGCCGGGTCGAGGATGAGGTTGTCTTTTTGCGGATTGAGAATTCTGACGTGCGGCGTTACGAGCTGCATCATGTCTTTGTCACCGGAGACGATGAAGACTTCATGTCCATCTTCGGCGGCTTTGCGGGCGAGAGTGCCGATGACGTCGTCCGCTTCAAAACCTGCCGCCTCGAGAATTGGGATGTGCGAGACCTCGAGAGAACGGCGGATGTAAGGAATCTGTCGACGCAAATCTTCGGGCATTGATTCGCGGTGCGCCTTGTACCCTTCGTAGCTGACTTCTTCAAAGGCCTGCGCCTTGGAGTTCCATTTGCGCAGCGTGCCGATGGCCTTGGCTCTTTCGTCGCGAAAGACTTCGCCGCTCGGATCGAATACCGCCGCGAAATATCTAGGTGAGAAATCTTCGCGCAGCTTTCGAATCATGTTGACGAAGACGTATGTTGCGGCAGTGGGCATACCAGATCGAGTGGACATGGGCCGACTGCGCTGCATCGCGTGATATGCGCGGAAGATGAAGGACATCGTATCCAGCAGAAAGACAGGAGGTTTGGCTTGGTCTGGCACGCTACCGAGTCTAACAGGCAAGGATGTGTGAACTCGGCGGCGATGGTGTTGGTCACAAGCTCAATCGGACGGGCGTGGGGCAGACAGATGAGCCATCGTGACGGCACAAGAAAAGAGGGTTAGCAAAGGGATGCGGCCGGTAGCTCGGGTGCTTTTGGTACTGTTGCCGCAGCCTGCGCGGCTTCTGTAGTGTGAACGTATGAGTCCCCAGCCCGTTGAGGAAAGCGCAGCAGAAGTAAATGCTGCCGTAGCAACTGAGCCCGCGAAGTCGGGTGGGGTATTGCGCAGGATTTTTGGCCGCCACCTGATGGACATGGCGCTGCTGCTGGTTGTAATTTCAGCATTTTCGAACTTGCGCCAACCCGATCATCTGTTGGCCGATCCTGATATCTGGTGGCATCTGGCAGACGCGCGCATCCTTTTTACGACCCATCATTTCATTCAGATCGAGCCTTATTCATTCACCGTTGCTGGCGAGCGATGGGTAAATCCCGAGTGGCTGTCAGAGGTCCCTTACTGGCTGGGATATCGCGCTTTTGGGCTGGCAGGCATTTTCGTGGTTACGTATTTCAGCCTCAGCTTCTGCGTAATTCTCCTCTACTGGCGTGGCCGGGCGATGTCGCGTAGCGCTGGAGTCGCACTGTGGCTCGCCGTGCTCGGCTTTGTGTTGATGTGGGTGAATGCAACTGCTCGGACGATCCTGTGGGGTTACGTAGCGCTCTCAGTGGAGATGGCGATTCTGGAGGCTGCCGATCGAGGCCGAAGGCGTCTGCTATGGCTTCTGCCGCCTCTATTTTGCATATGGATAAACCTGCACGGGAGTTGGATCATTGGGCTTGCTGTTTACGTGTTGTACCTGGCCTGCGGCCTAGTGCGGGTAGATAAGGGCGTATTTCAGCAGCTTGCTTTCAGCCGTGAGGATCGGAACCGGCTGTTCGCTGTCCTTGGTGTGAGCCTGGCAGTCCTGTTTATCAATCCCTATGGCTGGCGGCTCATCTGGAATCCCTTTGACATGGCGCTGAACCAAAAGCTGAACATCGCCAATGTTCTGGAATGGCAACCCCTCAGCCTGGGCGGTTTTGTGGGCAAGGCGGCAGTGCTGGCGATTGGCCTGATGATAGTTTCAAATGCCGTGCAGAGTCGCAAATGGAAGATCTTTGAGATGGCGTTGGTATTTTTTGCATGGTATTCGGCATTCAGCCATGCGCGCTTCACATTTCTGGCAGCCGTACTCGTAATTCCTTTGCTGGGTGTAGACGTGACGCGGGCCTTTTTCCCGGTGACGGCGCGGGAGGAGAAGACCATACCGCTGATGAACGGGGTGGTCGCAGCACTGGCACTGTGCGTGGTTGCCTGGTACCTTCCGAACGAAAAAAAGATGCGCGATGGGCTGGCAACGGAGTATCCGTTTCAGATCATTGCCTCGATGGACCCGAGTTGGCGCACACTGAACGAAGAACACGTCGGTGGCATGTTGGACTTCAATGGCAAGCCCACGTTCGTCGATACGCGATGGGATACATTCGAGCATCACGGAATTATGAAGGACTATATCGACCTCATACGCCGGCGCGATTCTTTACAACTGCTCGACAAATACCGGATCGATCACGTGCTGATGAGATACGACGATCCATTTCCCTACTTGTTGGAGCGTACGCCGGGCTGGCGCGTAGTGCAGACAGAAGGCACCGGGCAGGACAAGTACGAATTGTTTGTCCGAGTAACGGCGGAGCAGCCGTCTGTGAACACTCGTACGACCAAATAAATAGAAATGGCCCTGGTGCGGCACTCTAGATGCGGCGTTCGCCGATGCCGCCAGATTGTCGCGATTCGCACCTGGGTCCGATACGACTGTCGCTGCGCTTGAACTACACGCGGAGATTAAGAAGAGCCGGCGCCCGCGAGGCGCCTCTGTTTTCTGGCACCTTGGACGTAGATGGATAGATAGAAGACAGCAAGGGTCAGCAGAATGAGTGGCACCGGCTGTGCGATCACGCCGACGACGATCTGACGTGAAGGCGATACGCCGGAGACATCCAAATGTCTGGTGATGTGAGTGAGCGCAGCCAGAAAGAAGTCCCCCGTGCAGAGGATTGCGGTAGTTGTAACCGCGAGCGAGAGCCAGCGCCTTCGTCCGCCCTCGGCCCAGAGAATCGCGCAGGCAGGGATGGTGAGTAGCAGGAGCTTTGCGTCATAGGGGCGATGGTATGTGATCAGCAAAGTAATTGGGGCAGCCGTCGCGATGGCCAACCACGCATTGCGAATCGAAAATCCAGAGCGAATGGTTGTGAATGCCCAGACGGCGATCAGGGCTCCGCAGACGAGATAGCTGGCAAGGTTGTAGGCGCGTGGATCGCTCCAGATTGCGCTGGTGACGGCCTGGAGATCGATGACCATAGCGGCAGTGCGACCGGTCATCGAGGCGAGGCCTGGTTGGTTGAGACCGCCGGGAAGGGAGATCGCGGCGAGGTTCGCGCGCATTTCAATGAGCCAGTGAGGCGCGACGCGGGTGAGCCAGGTGACGGCAACCAACATCAGGCCGCAAGTAATGGCAAGCGACTGCAGAGCGCGCTTGCGGTGTCGTCCGCCCAGGAGTAGGAAGAAGAGCCACAGGAGTCCGGCATCGTGCGGCTTAATCGCAAGGGCCGTCGCGAAGCAGAGGACGCCGAGGGCTGGCACAGTTTCACTCAGAAAAGACCAGACTGCAATCACCGAGAGGCTTACGACGAGCCCCGCCGTGTTGCCGGTGCCGAAGACAACTTCACAATTGATGAGGATTAGGATGGTGAGTAGAACCGCGACGCCCGGAGATCTGTCAGCCGCAACCTTCCATACAAGAAAGGAGGCGGTAAAGAAGAGGCTGACGAGCAGCATGATCCACAGCGCTTGCGCGGGTGCCCAGGATAGAAGCGCAAGGGGAGCAATAATTAGAAAGGTTGTCGGCAGATTTACGTACAGAGTGACTGCTTTGCGCCGCTGGATTGAATCGGAGGGCAGGGTTCGACCCTCCGATTGATACTGCCGGACCAGCTGATCTTCCTGATATGGATCGCAATTGCTGAGCAGACAACGCGTGCCGTAATAGACGCCCTGGAAACCAATCACTCCCCCGGGCACAGAGTTACCAATCTTAAGTCCCCAAAGTACGGAAAATCCCATGCAGAGAGCAAGCAAGAGAGGTGTGAAGCGGTGCAGCGGTTCTTTGGGCATTACTGGAAGTATCTCAAGATCTTCAGCGTTCGAGGCGAAAGTTATGCCCTTGAACATATGCGGGAACAGAACCGCAGCTCCGCGCTTTACTCTCAACGCTCAGGAGCAGGAGGCGAGAACCTTTGAAAGGGATCGAGGGGAGGGTCTGCGATTGCCGGTTGTGCGACCGCAGCCTCACCCCGAGAGAAAGAAATGCTGATCTGCGTTGCGCAAGAGGCCGAATAGTTAACTTAATGCGCGCAACCAGGGTTCGAAAATGCGCGGAAAATCCGAGGCCGCGCACACGTTCTCAAGTTCAAAATTAACTGCCGCTCGTTCTCGGCAGCAAGTGCTCAGTCAGTCTCGCCAAGAGGCTAACTTGCAGAACCACTTGTCTTGGGTTGCTGAGTGTACCAGCATCCGTTAACAAGGCTGATCTCCCGGATGCAGCCTTGTGGTCTCGAGAGAAAACATGCCCTCCGGCAAAGCCGGAGGAACCATTTCTTACGAGAGGGCGGAGTTCAGATCGCTGCTGATCGCGCTGAACGCGGTGTTGATTTCGCTCGACAGACCCTTCATTGCCGCAACTGCACCGAAGGCAATCAGAGCCACGACGAGGGCGTATTCCACCAGGTCCTGACCTTCTTCACGCTGCATCAGGGCCTGCATCTTGACGTACATCTTGAGCATCAGATCATTCATTTTGACTTTCTCCTAAACTTGTTTATTCCAGCGACAGGCTGGGTACCCAGATTCTAGCAAGCGCCGTGCCATTTGGCCCGAGTTAATGATCCTTTAGAATCAATAACTTAATAGGTCACATTGCTTACTGCTGTATACGTCCGTTTACAAAATACCTTACCTCGAAGTGTGCTTCGTATACATGCCACTAAAGTGTTAATTCTTTCCAGCCATTAACTTAGTCATGCCAGGCCTCTGGCTCACTGAGTCTTACCCGGTCATCGCCGCGAACGTTGATATTCAGGTTCGACAGGGTACTTCAGAGCTTCATTCTGGGATCCTCGCGTCATATCTCAGCGTCACGCGGAACTAAGTGAAGGTCGGAACCGCCCAGGCTGTAGAACTGACCCGTGGCTGGCTTCCCCAGAGGGCGGATCGCTGAGGACGGCGCTGGGGTCTACTGAGTTTCGGAGGTTCCAGCCTCCGTGAGCTCAATCTGGTCACCTGGTTGAGCGTCTGTTTCACGGACAGAGCCGGCGGCAAGCTCAACGACAGAGTGAGCAGTTAGACAGGCTGAGAGACGCCACGGTGGCACATTGCGCCGGATCTTCCGGATTCGGTGATGCCGGTCGAGATAAACCAGGTCCAAAGCAAACTGCATGCCGATCGTGTGTACGGCTTCGCACGGTACGATCCAGAGTGCTTCACCCGGGGCAAGGCCTTTACGCCCCAGCAGGCCCTTCGAGCGCTTACCGCCGCTTGCCGCGACTTTGACCTTGCTGGCCAGTTGAACCTGTCGGGTGACGTTGAACATCCGCAATTGCTGCTGAGAATCTTGCGGACGACTGGACTTTGCGTTGCTCTGTGACTGGGAAGAGAGCATATTGCTTTGAGATTCCCTTCAGGATGGTTCAAGTTCGCGACATTTGCGATGCGTGCTGGATGCACCAAGCCCCGTCCGTTGGGACGGGGCTTGATTAGTTCAACAGCAACTCCGGGATCAGTTGAGACTACTGCTGTGAGCTGCCACCGCCGCCCGACGCGCCTCCACTGGAACCGCTACCGGTGCCGTCGGCCAGGGGTGTTTCGGGCTTCATGCTTTCGATCAACTGCTCGACCGGTATCGTGCCGGGTGCAGCCGCCTGATCCGGTGCAGGCGTATCAGGCGTATGCATCGGCGTATTGGAGTTTGGCGGCAGGAAGGGCTGTGGGAACTTCGGCAGCGCGATATCCGTGCCGGCGGGAGCTGGGGTTACAAGCTCAGGAGTGACAATCACGATGAGCTCAGAGTTGTTCTTCGTCCGCGACATGGTCTGGAAGAACTTGCCGAGAATCGGGATGTCGCCGAGGAATGGAATCTTTTGGAAGGTCTCATTCTCGGTGTTGTCGAGGAGGCCGCCAATTGCGAAGCTCTGCCGGTCAGCCAGTTCGACTTCGGTCTTGACTCTCCGGACAGTGATGGCCGGCTCAGTGAATCCAGCGATCGTGACGGCATCTGCGAAGTCGAGAGCGCTGACTTCAGGTGCCACCTGGAGACGGATTGTTCCACGCGGCGTAATCGTGGGAATGAACGCAAGCCGTATGCCGTATTCCTTGAACATGATGGTCACGGCGCCGCTACCACCCACACCGGCTCCCTGAACCATAGGGAAGGGATATTCACCGCCGGCAAGGAAGCTTGCTTGCTTACCGTTCTCGGCCAGGATGTTCGGTTCGGCGAGGGATTCCACCAAGCCGCGCGCTTCGAGCGCTTCGATGGTTGCGCCAAGGTTGATGCCCGGGTAGAAGGCGAAGATTTGCAGCGGATTGGAGACCACTACGCTTGGTGAAGATGTCTGACTACCAGTCGACGTAACTGAACCGGCGAGTGAAACCGATGGCGGGCTGAACTGTCCGGTTGACAGTGTGCCGACAGTATTTCCGAAGCCTGTGCTGAAGAGATTGATGCCGAAGGAGCGCGACTTGCTGCGATCGACACTGGCGAAACGCACCTTAAGGAGGATCTGCTGCTCAGGTGCAGGAATCTTCACATTAAGGAGATTGACGACCTTGCCGGTGGCGCCCGCACCAGTAGAGGCGATCAGAACTGCACGCTGCGAGCTGGTGAGTGTGTCGACTGTGCCTCGCAGATAGACGTTGCCGCCCTCGATGGTCACGTTCAGATTTTGACCAGGCAGCTCGGTTCTCAACTGGCGGCGAATGGCTTCAAGCTGGTCGTGGGTGGCGTAGGTGCTGGCTCTGACAGTGACATTGAAAAATTGACGAGCACCACTCTCGTCCCAAAGAATCAGCGATGTTTCTCCAACGCCCTTGCCGTTGACCAGGATCTGGGTCGGGCTAACTGCGCTGGCTTCCGCGAAATCGCCGAGACCCACAACGATGGTGCGGATTGGCCGGGCGAGATCGAGCACGACAGACTTGCCGACAGTCACAGACAACTCGTTAGCTGAGTCCTGACTGGCCGGGCCAACCGGCTGCATCACGATTGGAGCAGGAGGCGGCGGAGGTGCGGCGGGCTCTTTCGAGCCGGGAGCGCCCTTCTGTCCTGGTTTCGCGTCCTTCGCATCAGGCTTGGCTGTCTTGTCGGCGGGCGTGGAGGCCTGCGCCGCCTCACCCAAAGCCTGGGCTCGAAGGGCCACTGGGGCGCAAAACATCAAAGTTAATGCACTAAGACTGGCAAATGTAACACCGGTTCTAACTCTCACTGTTGTCCCCCGGGAGATACAAATTTCTGTTCAGCCTTTTGCGAGCCGTTGATGACGGTAATAGTGAAGGGTGCTGGGCCAGCCGGCTTGGCGGCCTTTCTGACCACGGCCTTTGGTGCTGGCTTATCACCGCCAAACAGATTGGTCATCGCAGTCTGCTGCACATCTGTAATTTTGGTATCGAGCGGATTTCTGAGCACCAGCTGAATCTTCATCTGGTTTGCAGCGAGCGCAAGAATCTGCGCTTGTTCCGGTGTCACGAGAAGGTTGATGACCTGCACCTGTTGAGGTTTGCCGGTGGCGTCCTTTTGGATATCGGTGCCAGCCGACAGCACTTCGATGTTCTGCAGGATGGTTCTCGTCTGCGTCTCCTGGTTGTTGCCTTGCGTGCCCGGAGGAACACCAGATACGAGCACGTCGACGCGCATACCGGGAGTGACGAAGCCAGCAACGCCTACGACTTCATCGACGCGTACTGCCGTCGCTCGCATGCCTTCCTTGATGGTGGCCGCGAGACCACCGCCCGATCCCATCGGGGCAAGGCGGCTGTCGACAATAGGCTCGCCCTGAACAAGGGCAGAGATTACGCCGCGTCCAATGGCATTCTTCTTGTCGGTGATAGCGCCCATCGGCACCGTGGCCACCTGAATGGTCGTTATGTCCTGGTCCGATATGATCGTCCCGATCTGCATGGGCTTGTTAACAGCGACCAGGGTGGTCAAGGCCTGCGGTTTTGATTTCGCGATGCTCGATCCGACCATTTTGTACACCAAATAGGTGCTGAACGCGGCAATCACGAAAGCACTGAGGAGGATGATCAGCAGTCTCCGGTTCATTCAGAATCCTGTCTTCGCCAGCTTATGGCCATTCGCCTTTCTCCGGCATCCTGCACACCGTAGAAGCGCGCAAGACAACGGCGAACGGCTCACGCCGAGTTAGTGATTCACTTGGTAGAGCCCAAATGAGGATTAGTGACGATGAAGTATAGCATTCGTACAATTGAGCTACGTCAACAAAAAGTGGAGACTAAAATCTATAGTACCTAACGGCTTACTGTTCTCTTGGCTAGTCATTTCCCATGTTAATGACTGCCTCTATCCCTGACCCTGATGGAGCTATTCGATAGCAGTGTTCACGCACAACCTGACAACGGTGAAGCAATAAAAGCCGGTGTGATCACTGAAATGCAAATTAGTCTTGTGCACTAATATGCGCAACCGGAAATAAAGCTGTCCAGTTACTTTTGATTCGGTCCCGCCATCTACATATCTCTCATTTACAGCTGACGGCTCCGTGGGGATGAAGCGACTGGCGAAATCGCTTTCCTGTACGGCGCTCGTTGGGCATGCTTGGTGCTGTTAAGAATACTGGCCGCCGGGTCACACGTTCAAGGGAAAACATGACCGCGGTTCCGATATAGCTAATCATTCTTGCGCGAGTCATCGACGGCGTACAGGTAACAAAAGGCACCCCTTTCGACAACTCGTCTATCACCGAAAAGAGTCATGATGCATGTAAAGTAGGAGCAATGTAGTTCATGAGAGGAATCTGACCCATCATGGGGCCTTCCCTTCCGATTTCAATCTTTGCGGAACCGCCGAAGGCGCAGCGGACGCCATTGAACTATTTGGTGTCGTCGCTCGTTCACGCCACCCTCGCAGTGGTGATCCTCTATGGCTTCATATTTGCCCCACGTATCGACATGAAAGAGGCGATGGATCGTTACGAGATGCGCCGCGTCGATATCGATATGCCGGATATTCAAACCCCGCGCACCGCGGGCGATTCGGGCATGTATCCGGGAGAGAAACCATCACCGTCAAAGGCTGCGGCTCAGCATGATGCGCCAGCTGCACCTTCCTCAAGCATGCGTCAGATTCCGCAGCTCAACTTTGCTGACAAGACGGTTGTTCAGCCCGATATCAAGTTCAACCAGCAAATCGTGAAGACTCCACTGCCGTCAGTGTTGTTGTGGTCGTCAGAACATCCCGAGGTGAAGCTGGTAGTTCCGCCACCGCCGGAGATTCTCGCTACGATCAAGGCAAAGCCAGTGCTGACGCGGCCTACTCCTGAGAAGATGATCGCCGACGTTCCGATGACATCGACGCCATTTGCGACGAAGATGCCAATGCCGACACCGGCGACGAGCACTCCGATTCAAGTGCGCGGACCAGAGCTCAAGGACGTGCTCCCGCAATCTTCAGCCTCAAAATCATTGCAGCCAACCGCAGCTGCGATGATGTCGATTTCAGAGATCCAGATCACGAAGGGCACGATCGCGCTTCCGCCAACGAATCAAACCGCAAAGGGAAATCTCGACGGTGCGATGCAGCCTGGAAAAACCGGCGATTCCGCCAGCACCGGCGCGGGAGATTCATCGAGCCGCGGCAATGCGAATGGTACGCACGGCAGCCAGGGAACTGCGGGAAGTTCAGGCGGCAATGCGGGCAATGCCAAAGGAACCAATGTCGCCAGCGGCAATTCTGGCAATACAGGACCGAATGCCGGCACAGGCAATGACGGTGCAGGCGGACATGGAAGCGCGCCGACCTTCACCAAGGTTGCATTGCCGCAGAATGGTCAATATGGAGTGGTCGTCGTCGGCAATGCGATGGAGGATCAGTTTCCCGAAACATCCGCGCTATGGGGCGACCGGCTGATTTACTCCGTGTATTTGCATGTCGGCCTCGCCGAAAGCTGGATTCTGCAATACTCACTGCCGTTGTCGGCGGAGGCGCGCTCTGCAGGGAATCTGCACATCGAAGCTCCGTACCCTTTCTACATCGTGCGACCGAGCAACGGGGTGGGAACGATCGCCGCGGATGCGTTGATGATCCACGGATTTATCAATGAGGCGGGGCGTTTTGAGGCGCTCTCGATCGTATTTCCATCCACTTTCAAGCAAACGAGCCCGGTGCTCCAGGCGATCTCGCAGTGGCGCTTCAGGCCGGCCAAGCACAACGGACAATTGGCAAAGGTAGAAGTACTCCTGATTATTCCTGATGGTGCTGGCGGTTAGCCGCGGGGTTTGCACTGCAATTTGCGCGGGACTTCGATGCACGGCTCGAGAGAGCGATCATCCCCGGTTCAGCTGTTGCCAGAGAAGTTTGATTAGCTTTCGACGGTCTTCAGTCCAAGAGTAGAGTCTTTCAGCCGTGCAAGAAAACGCTCCAGAGTCTTCTTGTCCACGCCATTTTCACGCATGGAATCACCACTGGCCGGATCAATGGATCTCGAAACCACGAAGGCCAGACCCAAACCATCAACTCCCCAACGAACGACGCGCGATTGAATTGCGATTGAATCGTCCACGTTTTTGCCGGAGCTGTCTGTCCGTTGCAGTGTCATCAGAACCATCGTGCCGGGGAACCAACGTTCCTCGGTCAACAGGTAGAAGCCGCTCGAACTGATGTCGGCTATCTGATAGGCGCGTGGAGCACTTCCTGTCCAGTAGTAAGCAACGAGCCCTGGCAAGGGCTGGCGTGGCGATCTCCGTCGGTCGGAAGATAGCCAATTTTGCAGCCACGATTTCAGTGTGCTGGGCTTACTGCTCCTTGGCTCAAAGCTATTCATGGCTTCTGACCTCTGAAACATGCTTTCTTCTCTCGTAGAGTTACTTGACGAGGCATCGAACGCACCGCTGTGAGATTGCTTTTCCAACGAGGATACAACACCGGAAGGAATTGCCTGCGAAGTAAATGAGGTGGAGAGGTGCTCGAGGCGCCGCTCCATGTCGCTGGCGATGCAAATTACCAGCTGATCGCCTGGTTGAGTCTGCGAGGAGTAGATCGTGTGAGCTGGCAGGACCAAGGCGCTTGCGGCGTTTTCCAGCGAGAAATCGACCGTCGAAGTCGGGAAGGATTCCACCTCTTGAATGACTCGGTATTCACTATCGAGATAGACCAGATCAATCGGGGAAATGCCATGAGCAGGCGGCAGGCCGCGGAATGGAGTCATCCAGAGGCCAGTGTCTGCCTGGCTAGCGAGTTTCTCGATCAGCTCGCGCAAACGATTCGCGGTGGCGTCAGCTGCGGTGACGCCAAGGCTTAGAAAGCTTTCGCGAGTCTGGTTATATACGCAATATTTTTGCGTTTCCATATCTCCTCACCCTCCCGGAGCTTTCTCCGGATGCAAGGGCGCGTATTAGACCAGATAGCAATTCGGCCTAACCGGACACAGATTGACGTTTCGAATAGTTATCGGTTTCTTAAAAGCAACTGTTATTGCCCACCTTCTCGCAGTAAGTGAAGAAAGGTAGACAGAGAATAAAAGAGTGTGCGGGCCGGATGGACGATCATCCGGCCGCTTACACGCATTCGAAATGTATCGGGTCTTACTTGACCTTCGTGCGGCGGCGTTGAATCAGAATTACCAGCACGATGACGAAGAGCACACCGGCAACTACCCTGATAAGTGTTGAGCTATCCATTGCGATTCCCCTTTCCCTGAGCTTCGAACCTGTTGCGGCTTACTTGCGGGACTTAGAGAGAAAGCTCCCCTGTGTTACTTGACCTTCGTGCGGCGGCGCTGGATCAGAATTACCAGCACGATCACGAAGAGCACGCCGGCGGCGACCCGGATAAGCGTAGAGCTATCCATTGCGATTCCCCTTTCCCCAAAACTTCGGAACTTCTGAACTGTGCGGATAAACCACTTGTTGAAAAATCACTGTGCGATGTTGCTTCGCAATCATTTCTCCCGTGTCCGGCGACGCTGAATCATCATTGCCAGAGAGAGCACAAAGAGCACCCCAGATACAGTCCGAATAATCGAGATCGAGTCCATTTTCACTTCACTCCAACACTTAGCCGCCGAACATCGACTTGAACGACTCCATCATCAGGATGACCGCCGGACCAAGAACGACAACGAACAGGGAGGGGAAGATGAAGAACACAAGCGGGAACAGAAGCTTAACGGAAAGCTTCGCTGCCTTCTCTTCGATCTCCTGGACCCGTTTGGTCCTGAGCGTATCGGAATGCACACGTAGAGTCTTTGCAACGCTGGTGCCAAACTGCTCGGACTGAACCAGCATCGATACCAGATTGCGAACTACATCGACGCCCGTGCGATCGGCTAGATGCTTCCATGCATCGGAACGAGCACTGCCGGCACGCTGCTCAAGGGCAACCATGCTGAGTTCGTCGCTGAGAACCGGCTGAGAAACGTGCATCTCCTGTGCCGTGCGAGCTGTTGCCTGATCAAGGCTGAGTCCAGCCTCTACGCAGATGACGAGCATGTCGAGCACGTCCGGCAGACCACGCTTAACCTTCGCCTGGCGGTTAGAAATCAACTTGCCGAGCACAAAGTCGGGAGCGAGAAATCCGACGCCGGCAGCCGCAATTGCGACGAAGATATTGCTGCGCCCGAAGGGGGTGAGCAATACGATGACCAGCAGAGCGAGTGGGGTCATGAGCTTAGCCCCGTAGAAAAACTTCTGCGCGGAATCGCCCCTGAATCCGGCGCGCACGAGCCGTTCCTGCACAATGCCGGTCTCTGCCTCGCTGCGCGGCATGACCTTCTCAAACCGTTCGACAACGCCTTCGAGCACCTCGCGCGTGTCGAGAACCGCGGTCTTCAGGGTCTTCTGCCGTCTGACCTGAGGATTAATGGCGGAGGTAATGCGGGCCGTAATCGTCTCCCTGTAGAAGACGAGTAGTCCCAAGCTCGTAATGAGCAGGAAGACGGCACAGAATGCTGCAATTGCTACACCCATAAGTCCCTCACACTTCCATGTTGACGATCTTGCGAATAATCAGGCCGCCGATGATGATCATCGCCGAGGCTGCCTCGAGAAGCTTGATTCCCATCTCGCGCTTCCACAACAGACTCATCATGTCGGGATTAAGGAAATACAGGGCGCAGCCGAGGACAATAGGCAACAACGTGAGCACGAGACCGGTGATGCGGCCCTGTGCGGTATGCGTCATAACCTGCCGCTTAAGCCGGAAGCGCTCACGAATAACGTCGGCAGTCTTCTCAAGGACCTCGGCGAGGTTGCCGCCGCTCTCTTTCTGAATCAGGATGCCGGTGACCACGATGCGCAGATCCTGAACAGGCACGCGATTGGTCATGTTCTCAAGGGCAGTCTTGAGTTCCAGGCCGTAATTCTGCTCGTCGAAAGTGACGCGGAACTCCGGCCCGACGGGGTCGGCGCATTCGCGGGTAACCAGGCCTAGAGCCGAGTTGAGGCTGTGGCCTACGCGCAGGGCGCTGCAAACCAGATCGAGAGCTTCGGGAAGCCCTTCTTCGAATTTGGCCATGCGCTTGTTACGTTTGAAAACGACGAATCCAATTGGAGCGGCGGCAAAGGCGCCACCGATAAGGAGCCCGAAGAAAATGTTGCCGGTGCGCCAGAAAACTAAGTAACCGAAAACTGCAAAGAGCAGACTGCACATCAGCATCATGCCGCCAACGGTCCACTTAAGGTTGGCCTGGTAAAGCAGGCGGCGCAGACGCGGGGTAACTTCAAGCTTGCGCAACACCCGGTCAATCCATGGAATCGTGCTCAGAAGTTCGTTTTTGCGCACGTCGATGAGGAGGTCGGCCATATCCGACTTCGTCATGTTTGTCGCAAGCGCTGAATCAAGCCGCGCGAGCATTTCCTTGTCTTGCCGCGATGCCCCTGCTCCGCTTGCAGCGGCCAGCAGAGCCACTACCGCAAAGACGCCGATAAAGACGACAATAATGATTGGTAACATCGCTACAGATCCTCCGACCTGCTGATTAACTGCCGATCCAGTACTAACTTTCCTAACTGACTTCCGTTACGCGTTCGAACAGGCTCGGCGGCAGGAATATACCCGCGGTGCGGAGCTGCTCGAGGAAGCGGGGACGGATGCCGCTGGGCTTGAAAGCGCCAAGCACCTTGCCATTGGGCCCGATGCCCTTTTTCTGGAAGGTGAAGATTTCCTGCATGCTGATCACGTTCTCTTCCATGCCCGTGATTTCGTGAATGCTGACGCACTTACGGGTGCCGTCGCTGAGGCGTGTGCACTGCACAACGATAGTGATCGCGGAAGCGATCTGCTGGCGTACCGTCTTCTCCGGTAGATTCAGGTTGGTCATCGCGACCATCGATTCGAGACGGGTCAGGGCGTCGCGGGCAGTGTTGGCGTGGATCGGTGGTCATCGATCCTTCGTGGCCCGTGTTCATGGCCTGAAGCATGTCGAACGCTTCTTCGCCGCGGCACTCGCCGATGATGATGCGGTCGGGACGCATACGCAGACAGTTGATGAGCAGTTGCCGCTGGCGAATTGCGCCCTGGCCTTCGACGTTCGGCGGACGAGTTTCGAGGCGCACGATGTTCTCCTGCGCCAGCTGCAATTCGGCGGCGTCTTCGATGGTGATGATGCGCTCGTTCTGCGGAATGTATTGCGAGAGGATGTTGAGGAAGGTCGTTTTGCCGGCGCCGGTGCCGCCCGAGATCAGGATGCTGAGGCGGGCGCGCACGGCGGAAGAGAGCAGCTCCATCATCTCCGCGGAGATACTCTTCAGCTGGACGAGCTGATTGGCTGCCAGAGGACCGGTGCCGAAACGGCGGATCGAGAGCGAAGGTCCGTCCAGAGCCAGCGGAGGAATGATCGCGTTCACACGCGAACCGTCAGGCAGGCGGGCGTCGACCATCGGCGAAGACTCGTCTACGCGGCGGCCCACTCGCGAGACGATGCGATCGATGATCTGCAGCAAGTGGCGGTCATCGCGGAACGACGGCGTCGGCCCGTGTAAGCAAGCCACCGCGCTCAATAAAGACATGGTCTTTGTCGTTGACCAGGATGTCGGAGATCTTCTGATCCTTGAGCAAGCGGCTCGAGCGGTCCCAGGCCGAAGACTTCGTCGAGCAGATCGGTCTGAATCTTCTCCTGCTCGTCAAAGCTCAGCGGAACGCGGCGATCGCTGATGATTTCGCTGATGATGCTCGAAACGGCCTGGCGCGCCTGATTCGAGTTGACGCGCGACAGCTTCTCAAGATCCAGCTTGGAAATCAGTGTACGGTGTACTTCCGATTTAAAGTTCTCAAGATTTAGATGTTCCACGTTGCACCATTCCAATCAACAAAAGTAATGTCGACGTTGCGAACTCAGCCGAAAAGGCTGAATCCCTTCTTCTTTTCGGGCTTGGCGGGCATTCCGCACGCGGTCCGCGCCATATCCTGTATCGCTCTGGCAATCATGCGAGTCCTCCAGCGCCAGCGGCGTCGCTTCATTCTGCATGCGGCGCACGGTGACGTAGTCGCTGGGAATCTTCCACTGCACGGGCCGCGTGAGAGCCTTCGAAATGTGTTCTTCGTCCACGCCGCCAGAACGCGGCATAAAGCGGTTGAGTACAATCTCAAGATTCGATCCGCCGCTCTTGAAGTACTCCGAGATGACGCGATGCGAGTTGCGCAGTTCAGGAATTCCTGCCTGCATCACCAGATAGACCGTATCGGCGTGCTCCACCAGCGTAGTGCCGCTCAGATCGAACCGCGAGCCGGCGTCGACTACCACAAAGTCGTATGCCGTTGCGCGCCACGGCCACCAGCTTCTCCACCGCTTCATTGCTCACCTCAACCTGCGGAAACTTGCCCGGCGCAGCGAGAACGAATAGCCCCGAGCTGTGCTTGGTAAGAGCTTGGAAAGGAAGTTCTGATCCAGACGGCTGTAGTTCTGCAGCGCATCGACCGTAGAGAACTGCGGGCTGATGCCGAGGTTCAACGCGGCATCGCCCAGCGGGAGATCGAGATCGATCAGGACGCGCGCTCTGCGAGCACTCCTGCACCAGCGAAACGGCGAAATTGCAGGCCACGGTGGTGACGCCTGAGCCGCCTTTTCCACCGAGAAACACCACCACTTTGCCGCCGCCTGTCTTACCCGTCTTGGCCGCTGGCCGCCTCGCCGCAGCACGCGACAGTGCGTCGCTGAGAGCACCGGGAGCGATAGGTTGCGCCAGGAACTCGCGGGCACCCGCCCGCATGCAGCTCATCAGCAGGTTGGGATCGTTGTTCATCGAGTAGACCATTACGGTACTCGGTTCGCTGCGGCCATCGTTTCAACCAGTTCCAGAGCGTAATTCTGGTCGCTATCGAGGTCGATGATGACAACGTCGTAATTCTGTTCCATCAGGCGCGGGACATCGCCAAGCTTGTTGGGATATGCGACGAACTCCCGCACAGAAACATCCGAGCCGCCAAGGGCACTGGCCACCATGCGGCGTCGGGCGTCGTTCGGCCCGATCAACGCAATTGATAAACCACTTGAACCAACGGAGATGGGGTCTTGAAAATGGGTCGACATTACCGTGCTTAGACTCCTAGCTGTCTACGTTCTTATCGTGTGTTAGCCTTCGTTCCATCTTGCCACTGGCGACGGCGTATTATGCCTTCTCTTCCTAATGTCCGAAAAACGATATGAGAGTTCCGATCGCAATGGCTGGCGCATAGGGCATCTTGCGCGCGCGGGGATTGGAAAGCGTCAATTCCGAATCCCCCTTCATTCCCCGTTTCCCCCAACCAAACAGAAATCTGCTAGCTCCTGTAAATAATTCCCCTACAAATCCGCCGGCAACAGCCCAGCCGACGGCCATAATCCCCCCAACAATCCCTGTGAGAACCAAAGCAAGAATGAGTTGCTTCGGGCCCACCCATGCGCCGATTGCTGCGCAAAGCTTTACGTCTCCCATCCCCATTCCGCCCATCCAGGCCAGAATGCCGAAGAGCACCAAACCGAGCGCCGCACCGATCAGACTCGGTCCAATTCCGATCCCACCCCAGCTCTTCGGGCCCAGGGATACCGCGATGCCTACTGCCAGAAAGGGCAGTACCAACCAGTTGGGGATGCGCCGGGAGCGCAAATCAGTAAAAGTGGAGACCGCCAGAACAAGCACAGTCGGCCACCAGCCAGTGGAATGCAACAGCTGCCCCCTTACTCCCCATGTGAATACAAGTGACTTCTATATGTATGCAATTTTCCCTCCAAATCTTCATAAGTCAAGGTGTATTAAGTCAATGTGATACACGGAAGTTGTAACGTAAAACTGTAGACGGATGTATACGCGTTTCAGAAGTCTGTGAAGCGAAGCGTATACAGTTCGGCATCGTGTCCGCAACGTCTCGGCGACACGATTGACAGACTTTAGTCACAGCTTGTGCCCGAAATACTGCCGGATGGGATTCTCTATAACCCAAACAATCTTTCTAAGTGTCCCGGTGTAATTCTTGATTCCCCTCGCGGTTTTCCCGGAGGGCCAAATTTCTACTTTGAACCGCGGCTCCGGTGACAGTTTCCTCGAACGAGGCTAGCTCCAGGCTGACACCGGTACTGGATAGACTACATGATCGGGCATACCTCTGACCTGGCTTGCGGTGGAGAACTCAGGCCAGAAACATGCAATCACCATAGCTGAAGAACCGATAGCGTTCCGAAACAGCGTGCCGGTAAGCCGCGAGGACCTGTTCCCGCCCGGCAAATGCGCTTACCAGCATGAGAAGGCTCGACTGTGGCAGGTGAAAGTTGGTCAGCAAGGCTCCCACTGCCTTAAATCGAAATCCCGGCGAAATAAAGATCTCGGTCGTCCCGGATCCCGCTTGGAGGGACCCGCCCTCCGCCTGAAGCGCGGCAGCCTCGAGGGTGCGGACCACCGTTGTGCCCACGGCGACGATGCGGCGGCCTTCCGCCTGGGCACGGCTAATAGCTTCGGTGGTTTCGGCAGCGATGCTGTAGTGCTCCTTGTGCAGGCGTACGTCGTCGACGTGATCGACGCGGAGAGGTGCGAAGGTGCCGAGGCCGACATGCAGGGAGATTCGGGCAATCTCGACTTTGGCCGCGGCCAGCGTTGCGAGTGTCTCAGGGGTAAAGTGCAGCCCGGCGGTCGGCGCAGCTACAGAACCGGGTTCGCGAGCGAATACGGTCTGGTACCGTTCCTTGTCTTCGCCGGCGTCGGGGCGGTGGATATAGGGCGGCAACGGCATATGGCCGACGCGTTCCAAGGCGCCCCAGAAGTCGGCGACTGGCGAGAAGCGCAGCAGGCGTTCGCCGAAGTCGCCGCGCTCAAGGACCTCGGCGGTCAGTTCGATCTCGCCGGAAGAAGCGGGGAAGACGAGCCTCTCGCCGATATCGACCTTCCTGCCGGGTTTCACCAGAGCTCGCCAGTGATTCTCTCCCGCCAGTTCGACGAGCAGGACCTCAATCTGGCCCGTGGGCTTTTCGCGATCCCGCACGACCGTGCGCCGTCCGTAGAGGCGCGCGGGAATGACCCGGCTCTCATTGAGCACGAGAAGATCGCCCGGCCGTAGCAGCGAAGGAAGGTCTCTGAATTGCGCATCGCGCATCGCGCCTGACCTGCGATCGACAACGAGCATGCGGCTCTGGCCGCGTTCGGCAGGAGGCTGTTGCGCGATCAGCTCCGGCGGAAGGGCGAAGTCGAAGTCGGCGACGCGCAGGCCGCTCATGCTTCCGCCTTTCCAAGATGCGCAAGAGCACGGAGGCGAGCTCGTTCGATGGCGGCGTTGAGTTCCAGACGCTTCGCTTCAAAGTTTTCAGGCTTGAGGTCAGCGGGAACGCTTGTCCATTGCGCCCAGCTGACGCAAATGCGCGTGAAGGGCTTGGGTACGAGGAACCTGTCCCACGAGCGCATCTGCCATGCGCGCTTTGGTTCAAGATGAAAGGCGCCGATGGGCGCGCCGGTGGACTGTGCCAGCTTGATAGGCCCCATCTTGGTTTGATAGATCGGGCCGCGCGGGCCGTCGGCAGTAAAGATGGCGGTGCGGCCGGACTGGATAACGCGAGTGAGTCCGAGCAAACCTTCACCGGCGCCGCGTGAGCTTGATCCACGCACAGTGTCGAAGCCGAAGATCCGCAGGACGCGCGTGATCAGTTCGCCATCGAAGCTGCGGCTCACGAGAATCACCGCGCCGGAGTTGCGGAAATACATGGTGCAGGGAAGCACGCACTGATGCCAGAAGCAATAGATCTCAGCGCCAGCTTTCTGACCGGAGACGACTGGCGTTACACCTTCTTCTGCAATGACCTCGAACCGCCAGGTGAGGCCGGTGACCCAGAGCAGCACGCGCACGACAGGCGGAACTACGGCCAGCGCAATGCGCTGGCTCAGCGTAAATCGTGCGGTGGAGTCGTCGGTCACTCTCCTGATTCTATGGCCTGTTCAAGAGCGGCAACGAATCAGCTATAGCGCAGCCAGCGGATCAGCTCAGGGAGCGTCGCACGTTTGCCGTACATCAGGATGCCGACGCGGTAGAGACGTGTGGAAACCCAGAGCACGCCCCAGATGCTGAGAATGAGCAGCCCGATGGAGAGCCCAAACTGCCACAGCGGCGGAATCTCAGAGGCCATGCGCAGGAACATGACGATCGGCGCAGTCGGCGGAAAGCAGGATGCGGCGACGGACCAGAATGAGTTCGAGTCGTTGATGATAAGCATGATCAACGCGAAGCTCAGCCATGTCGGTGCGGCCGCAAGAGGCATGTACATCTGCAGCTCCTGCTCCGTTTCGCAGGTGGCGGCGAGTCCGGCGAAGAGAGAGCTGTAGAGCAGAAAGCCCAGGAGGAAGTAGACGGGGAAGAGAACAGCCTCGGTCCATGTGAAATGCACGGAAAGCTGGCCCGACATGATCGCAGCAGCAAAAGGTGAGAAGAGAATGACCGCTCCGGCGACGAGCCAGATGCCAATTTGCGTGAGGCCCACCGATCCCACGCCGATGAGTTTACCGGCGAGCAGATCGCCGGGTCGGGCTATCGCCAGCATTACTTCGAAGATGCGAGAGGTCTTTTCCTGAATGATGGAGCGGGCCACATTCATGCCGTAGACCATCGTGGTCATTGAGAGCAGCAGCGCCATCACGTAGCCCTTCCACAGAGAGGCTTCGGCATTGGTTTTCACAACGCTGCCGTCTTTCTTCACCTGAAAGGTGTCCATGGGCACGCCGTCAACGAGCGTGTCGGCTTCGCCCTGGTGCATGCCTCCGCGCACGAGGTGGTCATCGAGAACGGCATGGGTCACCGCGGACCGCATGCGCGCAGCATTGATGAAGTCGCCGGCGGATTGTGAGGTATACGACGCCTGTGGCGTTTGGCCGGGCTGCGACTGTACCCAGATAAACCCGTCAAGCTTGCCTGCCTGGACTTTGGTGTTGAGGGCGGCCCTGTCTTCCAGCGTGGCTGGTGCGATCACGTCGACGGTCGCCTTGGCTTCCTTGTCGCCGACGAGCTGATCGCGAATCTGTGCGGCGAGCGCCGGATCAGATGCGGCGACCGTCAGGTGGCGATTCGCTCCGAGGCCGAGGCTGGAGAGATATCCGACGCCGATGATGAGAGCAAAGATTGCCGGCACGCCGAAGGTGGTCATCCTGAAGGCGCGGCTGCGCACCTGTTCGAGATATTCGCGCTTCGCGATCAGCAGCATATTACGCATCGACTTTGCCTCCCACGGTGCGAATGAAGATCTCTTCAAGCGAAGGCTCAACGAGTTCGAAACGATAGATGCGTGCCGCAGCAGATGCCTCCTGCAACAGCTTCTGCGCATCGCCGTGCGGTTTGAGCAGAATTTCTGCGTGACCGGAGAAGTTTTTCGCCTCGGCGATTTCGGAGCTTTGAAGAAACGCGGCGCTGCCTTCGAATTCGACGATCACATGATTGCGCTCATAGCGCGATTTGATCTCGCGCACGCGGCCAGAAAGCACGGCTTCACCTTTGTTGACGAGGCAGATCGCGTCGCAAAGCTTTTCCACCTGGTCCATGCGATGCGTTGAGAAGAGGATGGCTTTGCCCTGGTCTTTCAGTTCGAGAAGAGTCTGCTCAAGGAGCTTCGCATTCACCGGATCGAGGCCGCTGAAAGGCTCGTCCATGATGATCAAACCGGGATCGTGCAAGAGAGAGCCGATGAACTGAATCTTCTGCTGCATGCCCTTGGAGAGCTCTTCGGTCTTCTTGTCCAGGGCGTCGGCAATTTCAAGACGTGTCGCCCACGATTTGGCGCGGCTGCGCGCCTCTTCCGGCGTAAGGCCATGCAGGGTACCGAAGAAAACGAGCTGCTCCAGCACCTTCATCTTTTTATAGAGGCCGCGCTCTTCGGGCAGATAACCGACGCGTTCGAGGCTTTGACGCTCGAAAGGCTTTTCGAAAAGGCTCACCGTGCCTGAGTCCGGAAGCGTGATGCCCATCATCATACGAATGGAGCTGGTTTTGCCGGCGCCATTTGGACCTAGAAGGCCGAACATCTGGCCGGCATCGATGGAAAGACTAAGGCTGCGAACTGCAACTTTGTTCTCGTAGGCTTTGGTGACACCCGCGAGTTCAACGACTGGCATCCATTCTCCCGTTGCTTGAACAGTATTTGGTGAGGTGTTGGGACCGGATTCACAAAGTGTAGCAAAGGAGGATACGAGCAGAGATCGCGCCGGGTTCCGCGATGCGGCACTTTCGCGCGCAGCGAACTATGTGTGCTTGTTATAGACGGGTGGGCCCGCCATAACGAGCGCGCTGTTCTTCTCTCCATGGATGTAGCGGCAGCACCAGTAAGTTTCACGGATGTTGTTCTCGCCCAGGGACGAGAGTTCCATGTACTTGATGCGCCCGTAGAGGAAGAGCGTCTCTTGCCAACGCTCGACGCGCTGAAGAGCATCAGGCGTCTTGCAGATTGACGGAAGGTCTTCGCGATTGAGAGCCCAGATGCCGGTCGCTTCGCCGGGGAGGAGCACGATGGGCTCGGGCTCGTCAGCCGGAGCGATGGTCTCGAATTCGGGCGCCTTGGGCAGATTGCTTTCATCGACTGCGAGAAACACCTGGTCGACGGAGGAGATGATGCGCGCAGGGCTGCGGCCGCGATTGGAGGCCATGACCTTGAAGCTGTTCTCCATCGTGAGAAACGGTTCCACCGTAACGACGATCCACGGTCGCTCTGAGTTCGCGATCGCCTGCGCGAGCGCGAGTGCCGCGCTGGCGCTGCCTACGGCGGCTTCAGCCGTTGCAGTGCCAGATTGCAGATGACGGTCGATGCTCTTGAGGGTGCGGAGAGCAAGCATGACGCCTGCATAGCCGAGCACCGCCAGCACAATGCCCGCGCCCCAGGCGACCCGATCGTGCCACTCCCACTGCGCGGGTGCAGGCGCTGGCGGATTCACGATGATTTGCGGCTGACTTTGGGTCTGGGAAGTGTCAGGAGTTGCCGTGGTCTGATCCTGCGACGTGGCAGGCTGAGAAGCCTGCGGGTGTGCTGCCGCAGGCGCAGAGGCAGCCGGCCGGGGACGCTCAGGTGTGACATCCCCGGATGCCTGCGCCGAAACCCGCGAAGGGAGATGCGCAAAGCACAGCAGCGCAATGATTACGGGAAATCTCCTGAGCATTATGAGGCCACTATATCAGTTTAAAAGCCGAATCTCTGTAGGTTCACCGGGCGTTGCGTGCCCAAGGGAATCAAATATGTATTGCATGCGATGGGGTACTATGCCGACGCTGAGTCGACATTGTCCTGCTCGAAGATCATGTCGGGTTCGCCCAGGCGAATGAGCCGGTGCAGATAGGCCCGCGAAATTCCGAGACTGCGCGCGGCCAGGGTCTTGTTGCCGTTGTTGTCGCGCACGGCGTCGGTGGCAAGCTTGATCTTGTAGTCGCGCAACTGGCGCTCGAAGCTGCCGTCGGGGTTGTAGTCGCTGATGTCGATGATCTTGTCGCCGTGCATGTTCAGCGGCAGATCCTCGGGGCGAATGACCATGCCCGGGGCGAGAATGATCGCGCGTTGGATTGTGTTTTCCAGTTCGCGGACGTTGCCCGGCCACGCATAGCTTTGAAGCATCGTCATGGCTTCAGCGCTGATCGTCTGCATTGGCTTCTGAAAGAGCCGCGCGTAATGCTGAAGGTAGTGGTTGGCGATCTGCGGCACGTCTTCAAGATGATCGGCCAGGGCGGGCGATACGATCTTCATCACGTTGATGCGGTAATAAAGATCCTGTCGGAACTTGCCCTCAGCGACGAGCTTGCTCAGATCCTGGTGCGTGGCGAAGATCAGGCGCGCACGCAGCGGGATGAGCCGGCTGCTGCCCAGACGGCTGAACTCCATCTGCTGCAGCACGCGCAACAGTTTCACCTGCGTATAGAGGCTGAGGTCGCCGATTTCGTCGAGGAAGAGTGTTCCATCACGGGCCTGCTCGAAATAACCTTCGCGCGCACTCACCGTGCCGGTGAAGGCGCCTTTTTCGTGGCCAAACAACTCAGCTTCGATCAGAGTTTCAGGAATGGCGCCGCAGGAGACTGCTACAAAGGGCCGCTCAGAGCGGCTGCCGAGATTGTGAATTGCGCGCGCGATCAGTTCCTTGCCCGTACCGCTCTCGCCTGTAACCAGAACCGAGGCGTTTAGATTGGCGACGCGATGCACGAGCTGGTAGACCTGCCGGATCTGTCCGCTCGAACCAATCAGGCGATCACAGCTTGTTGCCGATTCCATCGGCTGCTGTACGGTCTGAAGCTGCCGCTTGAGCAGGAAGTTTTCATGTGCGCGAGTAAGCAGCGCCTTGAGCTCACGAATCGAAGGCGGCCGGCGACAGTAGCCGAATGCGCCGAGTCTGACCAGTTCAAGAGCGGTTGTGCGTAAGGCGTCATCAGCCATGACGACTGCCGGAACAGGCAGGGCAATAATGCGACGCCAGCTCTCAACGCGGTTCTTCATCGAGCCGCTATTCGAGTTCAGGTCGAGAATCAGTACGTCGCACTCTTCGGCATCGATCAGGCGGAGAACATCGCCTTCACCCCTGGCCAGCTCGATCTGGAAATCCTTTCCCAGAGCTGAAGCAAGAAGTGGTTGCAGCGCGCCGTCTTCCGAGAGCAGCCCAATCCGCATCATAATGAGTTAATCTCTTTCCTTTTTCGCGCCGACGAGCTGGCGCAGTTGAAAGGCCCGTTGGTTAATGTATTTCCGATGGCTCGCCATCTCTAACGAAGTTTGCCAGATTGCCGCTACCGGGGATTCTCCAAGTTAAACCAGATAGCAGAGGATTCTGAAAGACTTCTGCCGCGATTCTCCTTGGCGGAGCAAAAAGGGTCAATAGCACCTTGGTGCGAAAGTAACCCCTGGAAGAGCCAAGCCCGGTTTCGGCCCGATCTCCTTGTTGCTTACATGAACCGCTGCGGATCCTTAAGGCTTTGTCTTCAACACTTGCGCAGCCCCTGGGGGAAGAGGCGAGACAGGTTTGCCGCAACGTCTTGTGGTATCGACTGGAATCAATTTAAGCACAGGGTTCGGAAGTTGAAGAGGTGCCTGATCATGGGGCCCATACCTTTGGTCATATGAGTGCAATGACAGAATCTGGCCCTGCGCTGCTCACATTACCATCGATGGTTCGATGGCGTGTTTTCGCGGTCTCGCGGCTATGTGATGCTTGCGCAACGCAGATAGTGTATGGGTATGGAAGTTTTTACTGAGCAGAGTGTTGCGCCGCCGCTACCCACCGCCGAGTCGGCGCGGACGGCGCGGTTCCATCGGATTTCCCGGCACGTGATGGACATTGCGCTGCTGCTCGTCCTGCCCTTGCTCATCGCACCCACGCTGGATGCTTCGCGCACTCTCTTCGTCGACCCGGACATCTGGTGGCATCTCGCGGACGCAAGGCTCATTTTCGCGACCCATCACATGATCTGGACCGATCCTTACTCCTTTACTGCGGTCGGGCAGCATTGGATCGACTGGGAGTGGCTATCGGAGCAGTTTTACTGGGGTGGCTATAACCTCTTCGGCCTGCGCGGAATTTACCTGCTCACGTGGTTTGGTCTGTGCGGCAACATCCTTCTTGTCTACTGGCGCGGCTATCGCCAGGGACGCAATGCCAACGCCGCTCTGGTGGCATCGATCGTCGGCTTCGTGCTGATGACCGTCAACGGCGGCCCGCGCATGATCGCTTTCGCCTACATGGCCATGTCGGTGGAGCTGCTGATTCTGGAAGAATCCGGGCGGGGAAGAAAGAATCTCGTCTGGCTGCTGCCGCCCTTGTTCGCGCTCTGGATCAATCTGCACGGTACGTGGCTCTTTGGCATTGGGCTGTTGGGACTCTACATTCTCTGCGGATTGTTTTCTCTCAAGATCGGCTCGTTTGAGCAGACTGCATTTGCACCGCAGGAACGCAATCGCCTGCTGACGGTCTTTGGGCTAAGCTGCGTTGCGCTGCTCGCCAATCCCTATGGGTGGCATCTGCTCGTCAATCCCTTTGACATGATGCTGCACCAGAAATTGAGCGTTGCGACGATTGCCGAATGGCAGCCGCTCACCTTCTCCTCATTTGAGGGCGAAGCCACGATTGTGGCGATTGTGCTGATGGTGATCGCAAATCTTGTGTCGGGGCGCAAGTGGAAAGTCTATGAACTGGCGCTGGTCTTTTTCGCCTGGTACATGGCGATCGATCACCATCGATTTACTTATCTTGCAGCGGTGCTGACCACGCCCATGCTTGCCGCGGACCTGAAGCGAGCCTTCTTCAATGAAGGAGAGTTGAAGACGATTCCTGCCATGAATTTCGGCCTGGCCGGCGCCGCCGTTGTGGGAATGATTCTTCTATTCCCAAGCAAGGCGTCGCTGGACAAGATGGTAGGCATGATGTTTCCGCAGAAGTTGATCGCGATGGTCGAACCCGGCTGGCGAACCTTCAACATCGACTACGTGGGCGGCATGATGGCTTTCGACCACAAATCAAGCTTTATGGATTCGCGCTTCGACAGCTTTGAGCACCTGGGCGTAATGGCAGATTCCCAGGCCATCAACACCGGCGTCAACGCGCTGCCGCTGCTCGAGAAGTATCACGTTGATCACGCACTGCTGAAAGATGAGCAGCTGATCGACACTCTGCTTGAGAAGACCCCAGGCTGGCGCGTGATCATGCGGGAGCCAGCGTGGCAGGGTAACTATGTCCTGCTGGAGCGAGTGCCGGACGCGCCCGTTCAGAGATAGCCGGCAGGCATGAATCTGACTCCAATCGGCGAACCAGCAGTTGCGGGCGTTGCTCATGTGAAAGCGCCCACGGGAGGCTTGCTCCGTCGCGTTTGCGGTCGTCACCTGCTGAACATGGCGTTGTTGCTGGCGTTGCCGTTGGTCTTTGCCAGCTCGTTCAATAAGACGCTTTCTCTGCTCAACGATCCAGATCTGTGGTGGCACCTTGCGGACGCGCGGCTGTTAACCACGACTCATCACTTCATTCAGACCGAGCCATACTCGTTCACCGTCGCGAACGAACGTTGGATTAATCCCGAATGGCTCTCAGAGCTGCCGTGCTGGTTTGCCTATCGCATTTTTGCGTTGCGCGGCATCTACCTTGTGGCGTGGCTGGCGCTCTACGCGAACATCCTCTTCGTTTACTGGAGAGGCTTCTTCGCCGCGCGTCATCCCGGCGCAGCTTTCTGGGCAGCATGTCTGGGGTTTGTGCTGATGGCGGTGAACGCCGGGCCGCGCACAATCCTCTTTGGGTACCTTGCCATGTCGGCGGAGCTGTTGATCCTTGAGGCGGCAAACCGCGGCCGCAAGAACCTGCTGTGGCTGCTTCCTCCACTTTTCGCCGTCTGGATCAACCTGCACGGAACGTGGCTGATCGGCATCGCGTTGCTCGCTCTCTACATACTCTGCGGGCTCTTCAAGGTGCGCCTGAACGCGCTCGAACAGGTCGCGATGCCTCCTGCCGATCGCAATCGAATGTTGGTTGTGTTCGTAGCAAGCGTCGCAGCGTTGATGGTGAATCCTTACGGCTGGCGGCTCGTTTGGAACCCGTTGGACATGATCTTCAATCAGAAGATCAACATCGCTGCCGTCTCGGAGTGGCAGCCCCTGAAGCTTGGCTCCATGGAAGGTGCTGGCGTGCTTCTGGCTATCGCGCTCATGGTCCTTGCAAGCTGTATCCGCGGCCGCAGATGGACACTATTCGAGATGGCGGTGGTCTTCTTCGCCTGGTTTGCGGCCATCGACCATGTCCGCTTCATGTTCCTCGCTGCTGTGCTCACGGGGCCGATACTGGCGAAAGACTTTGCCCGCAGCTTCTGCTCTGCGCCAGACGAGAAGACGATTCCTGCGATGAACGCGTTGCTGGCTGCCGGTGCATTGTGTTTTGTGGCGTTCTGGATTCCAAGCGAGGCGGCTCTGCAGAAAACAGTGGAGTCTTATTTCCCGCTGCAGACGATCCGCTCGATTGAACCGGGTTGGCGTACCTTCAATCTGGACTACGTGGGTGGCCGCATGGTCTTCGACGGTAAATCGCCTTTCGTAGATTCGCGCATCGACATCTTCGAACACCGCGGAGTCTTTCAGGACTATCTGCGCGCGATGAGCATCATCGATCCGCTGGCGGTGCTCGATCGCTATCATGTCGACCATGTGCTCGTGCGGGATGCGCAGCCGCTCTCATACCTGCTGAAGCGCACGCCGGGCTGGATAGAGGCCAGGCGGGAGTCGTCGCCAGAGGGCGATTACGTTCTCTTTGCGCGTGCTGCTCAAGCGAGCGCGCCTGTATCAGCCCCGAAAACACAGTAGAAATCGACGGAACGTCGGCGGATTCCCGGCCTCGAAGCCTAGTGCGTTAGCATCCAGAGTGTGCCCGGTCTCAACGACGAAATCCAGTATGTGCGCGGCGTGGGACCGCGCTTAGCAGAGCTGCTGAAGCCCAAGGGCATCGATACTGCCGAAGACCTGCTCTATCACCTTCCGTTTCGCTACGAAGACCGCCAGAACCCACGCAGTCTGGATGAATTGAAGCCCGGCGAAACAGCGAGTGTCATCGCCGAAGTGCGCGGCGCGGTGCTCCTGCGAACCCGGCGCATGCCCATCTTTGAGCTCACCGTCGGGCAGGGGCGTCATGCAATGAAGTGCATGTGGTTTCACGGGACGTATCTCAACGGCAAGTTCGCCGCCGGACAGACAATCGCGCTCTACGGCAAGGTTGAGCCCTCACGTTCAACCAACAACCTCAAAATGATTCAGCCGCAGTGGGAGTTGCTGCCTGATGCGAGCGACGATGCAGAGACTCGGTTGCTGGAAGTGGGGCGCATCACGCCGGTGTACGAATCGCTGGGAGGCGCGCGGCTCGCTTCGCGCTGGCAGCGAAAGGTGATCTACAACCTGCTTGAGACACTGCGCGGCGCTGTGCCTGAGTGCCTGCCGCGCGCGATGGTTGAGCGCCTTGAGATGCCGCTACGCGAGGCGGCGCTGCGCGAAGTTCATTTTCCGCCCGAGGGAACTTCGCTGTCGCAATTGCAGGCTGCGGCCACGCCTGCGCATCGACGGCTCATCTTTGAAGAGTTGTTCTTTCTCGAGCTGGGACTTGAACTCAAGCGACGTCGCATGCGCGAGCGCGCCGGAATCAGCTTTGCCACAACCGACAAGGTGCGCGAAGCCATTCGCCAAGTGCTGCCCTTTCATCCCACGACGGCGCAGAAGAGAACGCTGGGCGAGATTGTCGCGGACATGCGCCAGCCCAGCCCTATGCGGCGGCTGCTGCAGGGCGATGTGGGCGCAGGTAAAACCATCGTCGCGCTTCAGGCCATGATCGTGGCGATGGAAAACGGCTATCAGGCTGCGCTCATGGCTCCCACTGAGATTCTGGCGACGCAGCATTTTCTGGCTGCCCGCAAGCTGCTCGAGCGCTCCTCGCGCCGCTATCGCATCGTACTGCTCACCGGCTCACTCGACGATGATCGCAAGCGCCGCGTTCGCGGCCAAATCAATCGCGGCGAAGCGGATCTCGTCATCGGCACGCATGCCTTGATCGAAGAGAAGGTGGAGTTCGACCGTCTCGGTCTTGTAGTCGTCGACGAGCAGCACCGCTTCGGCGTGTTACAGCGCTTCAGGCTGATGAAGAAGCCCAACCAGGCAGAGCCGGATGTTCTGGTGATGACAGCGACGCCGATTCCGCGCACCCTGGCGCTTTCGCTCTATGGCGATCTCGACGCGAGTGTCCTCGACGAGCTGCCGCCGGGCCGCACGCCTATCGTGACCCGCCGGGTTGCGGGCGAGCGCGCCGACGACGTGTGGGACTTTGTGCGCAAACAGGTGGCGCAGGGACGGCAGGCCTATATCGTCTACCCGGTCATCGAAGGAACAAAGGATGATCAGCCCGAGCTGGACTTTTCGCGCGACGAGACGCCGGGCTCGCAAGCGGATTCTGAAGCGGCGCCAAAGAAGTCTGCGCGCAAGGGCAAGAGTGCGGAGCTATTTCCCAAGGCCAAGCAAGAAGTGAGCACGAGTGCGAAGTCGGGGCTCAAGTCTGCCGTCGATATGCACGCGAAGCTGCGCGGTGGGCCGCTGGCGGGACTTCGTGTCGGTCTGTTGCATGGCCGGCTCGACGCCGATGAAAAAGAAGTGATCATGCGACGCTTCCAACGCGGCGAAATCGACGTACTCGTGGCGACTACAGTGATCGAAGTGGGCGTGGACGTGCCGAATGCGACGGTGATGGTTGTTGAGCACGCTGAGCGCTTCGGCCTGGCACAACTGCACCAGCTACGCGGCCGGGTGGGTCGTGGCGCTGCGAAGAGCTATTGCATCCTGATGACCGGAGAGCGCATTTCGGAACTCGGAGAAGAACGCCTGGACGCAATGGTGCGCACGCAGGATGGCTTCGAACTCGCGGAACTCGATCTCACCATGCGCGGTCCGGGTGAGTTCTTCGGAACGCGGCAAGCGGGACTGCCGGATTTCCGCGTCGCGAACCTGGTGCGTGACCGCGCGTTGCTGGAACTGGCCAAGAAGGAAGCTGCGCGCTTTGCCAATCCTGAAAAGGGTCAGCCCGCCGAGGGAAGTGATGCCGAGATCGCTCGCGTGTGGGCGCGCCTCAGGGAGGCGTGGCAGCGCAAGTACGGCCTGGTGGAAGCGGGGTAGGAATTGCCTAGTCGCCGCATTCCGCTGCAAAGGCTGGCACGCGCCGCAGAATTGCTGCGAGGGCAATAGTCATCAGCAGAACTGCAGGCACGGCGATAACCACCCATGCGCCTACGGCTTCGCCGGCAACTTTCCCGGAGCTGCGCAGCACCCCAAGAACCGGACCCTGGAAGAGTGCTTTGCTGAACACCGGCTGTGTTCCTGGCGCGAAGATCCGGCTGCCGAGCCGCATGAAAGGCAGCAGCAGGGCCAGCTGCAAGGGCATGGCGGCATAATTCGCGGCCTGAATAGCGGGAACGTTCAGGCGAAGAGCGATGGCGACAATGAGGCAGAGTCCCGTAGTGATTCCAACCAGAGGAAGGCACCCGATAGCGAAGCCAAGCGCGAGCGTCAGCGCCAGGCGGTCAGGCGAGACGCCCGTCCCCAGCCACGCTGCAAGCTGCTCCTTCCGGGATTGGAACCAATTGCTCATCGCTATTTCCGGTATAACGCCTGTGTGCCAAAGACGGATTGAGCCCCAACAAATTTTTGATGAACGAATCAACTTTGATACTTGCGATGCGGGAATAAAACCGTTCTGGAACGTGCTGTCTGCCACCTTCGGATGACTGGACGGCTGCGAAGGTCGGAATTTCACCCTCTTCAGAGTTTGACGGCAAAAGCGCCGCATCCGTGAGTGTTGTGCCTCAGGGCAGGCATTCTTTGGTCACTCATCGGGGAGTACGGAAGCTGCACCCGAGCGGTTCAGTCCCTGCGCAAAAGACCGCGAGAGCGCAGTGCAGCCAGTACCTGCTCGACCTTCCAGTCGAGCGCTTCTGCGCCGTCGATCACCTGATCGGCGTGTGCAGAGGATGGCTTGACGTATTGCACATTAGCCGGACGCACAGTGGCGTCATACTGCTTCTGCACCGACTCCGCCGAGCGGCCACGCTCATTTACGTCGCGGTTCAGCCGGCGTGCAAAGCAAACCCCATCATCGGTCTCGACGTAGACGCGCAACTGATAGAGCGGGAGCAGTTCCGGATAATGAAGCGCGAAAAGCCCTTCCACAAAGAGGAAAGCGCCGGCACGCATGGGATCGGTCTGATCAGCGATGCGCGTATGCGCGACGAAATCGTAACGCGGCCGTTGGATGGTCTCGCCGCGCGCCAGAGCCGCCACATGGGCAGCGAGCAGTGGGCTTTCAATCAGAGCGGGGTCGTCGAAGTTCTGACGGATGCGCTCTTCGAAGGGAAGATGCGAGAGATCGCGGTAGTAGTTGTCGAGGGGGAAATGCGTCCCGCCAAGCTCCCGTGACAGCTCCGCCGCCAGCGTTGACTTGCCGGATCCCGATGCGCCTGCGATTCCGACGACGATAGATCCAACTGTTCCATGCGCGGGCAGCATCCGTTCCGACGGCTCCGCCTCGCCGGACGCCACTAGTCCACTTCCAGCATTGTTGAGATCCAAACCACAAGTTTTTCGAGCATGCCCGTGAGGCGCCGTTCAACTAGACGTCCCGTTTCATAGACTTCTTCGTGACTCAGCGGCTGCGGATTCAGGCCGGCTGCCTTGTTGGTAACGCACGAGATGCCCAGCACTTCAATGCCCATGTGGCGCGCCACGATGGTTTCGGGCACGGTGGACATGCCCACCAGCGTCGCTCCGAGGTTGCGAAAGGCGCGGATCTCGGCGGGTGTTTCAAAGCTTGGGCCGCTTACGGCAAGATAGACGCCTTCCTCGAGCGTAATGCTTTCGTCGCGCGCAGCCTGCTGTGCCAGCCTGCGCAGGCGCACAGAGTAGGCCTCTGTCATATCGAAGAAGCGCAGGCCTGTTCGCTGCTTAATGGCGAAGCGGGCCTCATTGGGTCCCACGAGCGGATTCCAGCCCATCATGTTGATGTGATCCGCGATCAGCACGAGCTGGCCTGGGTAGTAGCTCTCATCGATACCGCCAGACGCATTGGTGAGGATGACAGCCCCAATACCGAGCGCGCCCAGCACGCGCATGGGAAAGGTGACCTGAAGGGGGGAATAGCCCTCGTAGAAATGGACGCGTCCCTGCATGATCAGTACGGGAGTTCCGCCGATCCGCCCCGCGACAATGCGGCCGGAGTGCCCTTCTACGGTCGACCGCGGAAAATGCGGAATCTCACTATAGGGGATAATCACAGATTCCGAGACGGCGTTTGCGACACTGCCGAGGCCCGAGCCGAGCACGACGCCAACCGCAGGCGTCAGCTTGCCAAGCCGGGTGCGCAGAAATCTTGCCGCTTCA
Source organism: uncultured Acidobacteriaceae bacterium (assembly GCA_963832465.1). Lineage (GTDB taxonomy): Bacteria > Acidobacteriota > Terriglobia > Terriglobales > Acidobacteriaceae > Telmatobacter. The sequence goes on along the minus strand of CAWHUJ010000004.1, from coordinate 520,609 downwards.
ATAACCTGGTCGAAATAAGTCATCAATACGTCTCAAAGATACTTTTCCGAGATTCTACAGGCTGGGCGTACGCCGGATTTCCGCAGACCTCGGCGTAAAGTAAGAAGCGTAACTCTCTTGCAACGGGAATGCGTCGTTCGAGTACAGGGAGGTTCAACTGGAATGTGCCGCAATATCAAAATGCTCTTCAACTTCGATCCTCCGGTCACGGATGAGGAGATTCGCGCCGCATCTCTCCAATTTGTGCGCAAGATCAGTGGATTTGCCAAGCCCTCTAAAGCGAATGAGAGTGCTTTTCTTAGCGCCGTAGATGAAGTTGCGGCCGCCTCGGCAAAACTGCTGCACTCGATGGAGACGACTGCTCCCGCGCACAACCGCGAAGAGGAGGCTGCCAAAGCAAGGGCTCGCGGTCTGGCACGCTTCCAGACCCGCCCCCAGGCCTGAGTGAGGATGATCATGAAAGAGATTGTCGCCGTAATCTTTGGGCTGGGTCTGGTGTGCAATGCGCTGCTCTTCGTGCCGCAGGTGATTGCCGTGTGGCGAAAGAAGACCGACGAGGGCATATCGCTGATCACGTTTGGTGGCTTCAGCGTACTGCAGGCCATCGGCATCGTTCACGGAATCTATCAGCACGATCCTTCGTTGATCCTGGGTATGTCGGCGAGCCTGCTCAGCTGCGGTACAGTCACATCTCTCACCCTCTTCTATCGCATGCGCCGGCTTCGGTCGGCATAGCCGCCAGATATGCCTTACTGCGACGGCATCGCGACAAATGCGGAACGAGAGGCTTGCGAGGGCCGTTCAGATCTGGCTTCATTCCGGCTGGGAACTTCGCATTCCTGCGGTACGTTGGCCATCTGCTTCAGAAACTCGTTGTAGCCAGGCCATCCCGGACGCAGGGTTGACCAGTAGCTCGAACGCGTCAGCAGCGGCTTGTTCTTGTGGATAAGCTGATTGTGCAGGATGCGCACACCGCAGAGAAGATTGTTGCGTGGCTGCAAAATAGTCTTGCCTGGATCGTGCTGCGGCAAATCCTTATCCTGCTCCCAGTCGAATTCGCAACCGTAGCGTCTCGCGTCTTCGTAGGTCAGCTGCAGCAGACCTTCGGCCCGAACCATGCGGTGGGTCACGCCATCCTCTACCGAAACCTCAGGCTCAGTGTGGCGCACATCCGCGGTGGCTCGCAACCCGGCCTCAGCGCCAGCGAGTGCCTGGAAGAAATAGGCCCAGTAGGCCCGCCGGTCCACCACGCTCATTGAGATATAGCGAGGGCAGAACGCCCGAACATCTCTGCCAACAGCTTCCGTCCACAGCAAATCGTTAGGCAGCGCCATCTCGATGATCCTGTCCCATGCAGGGTCCCAGGTCTCGTCGTCGCCCAGCTCAGCTTTCTTCAGCGCAATGGGCGTTGCCGGCGCGTGCTTGATTTGTACGGGGTGAGGCGGAGCGGTCTGCGAGCGTGGAGCGAGAGGGCAGGCGGCCAGCAACAACATTGCCGCGCAGGCCGCCAGGCATCGTCGTCCGCGTTTGGAGTGGTTTGTGAGCATCTCTCAAACTCCATCTGTTTTTGAGATGCCGATGCGCGGAAGCGGCGTGGCCCCGGCTCAAGCTGAAATGTGGAGGGATTCGTCACAAAAGAGCATGCAACGGCCGAGGCTGAAGCAACCCTCGAGCCTAGCGGAGCATCGCCGCTCCGGCAATCTAACCGAGGAAAATACCGGCGATCGAAGCCGAGATCAGATTCGCCATCGTCCCCGCCAGCATGGCGCGCACGCCCAGACGTGACTAGGTCGTTGCGCCGCTCCGGCACCAGCGCGCCGATGCCGCCGATCTGCATGCCGATCGAGCCGAGATTCGCAAAGCCGCACAGCGCAAAGGTCGCAATCGTGAACGAGCGCGGATCGAGCGTCGCCTTGTGCGCGCCGAGCGCGATATAGGCGATCACTTCGTTGAGCGCCATGCGCGTGCCGAGCAGGTTGCCGATCAGCGCCGCAATCCTTCCACGGCACGCCGATCAGCCACGCCACCGGCGCAAATACAAAGCCGAGAATCTGCCCCAGGCTACCCGGAACCCAGTGGAAGCCACGCATGCATGTGGACCCAGCCCAGCAGGCTGTCGAGCAGCGCCACCAGCGCCAGAAAACTGATCAGCATGATCGCCACATTCATCGCCAGCTTGCCGCCGTCGATGGTGCCGCGCGCAATGGCGCCAATCAGGTTCTCGTCCTTGTGCTCTTCGTTCTTCGGGAATGACGACCTTGCCCTCGGTGGCGGGCACTTCTGTCTCCGGCACCAGCATCTTGGCCATCAGAATCGTGCCCGGCGAGGTCATGATGACCGCCGACAGCAGATGCCGCGCCTCGATGCCCTGCGAGATGTACATGGCCATGATGCCGCCTGAGACGTGCGCCATGCCGCTGGTCATGATCGTCATCAGCTCGCTGCGCGTGGCCCCGGAGAGAAACGGCCGGATGGTCAGCGGCGCTTCGGTCTGCCCCATGAAGATCGAAGCCGCCACGTTCATGCTCTCCGCGCCGGAGATGCGCATGGTCTTGAGCATCATCCACGCCAGGCGCGCGAATGATGATCTGCATCACGCCGATGTGATACAGCACCGCGAAAAATGCCGAGATGAAGATGATGGTCGGCAGCACCTGAAAGGCGAAGATCGAGCCAAGCGATGTGTTGGGCGTGCCCAGCGCGCCGAAGAGCACCTTGGTGCCAGCCTCGGTGGCACGCAGCATGTTCTTGACCACGTCGCCTGCCCAGGCCATCGCGCGCTGACCGTAGTCGAAGCGCAGCACGAGAAACGCGAAGAGGAACTGCAGGCCCAGTCCCCAGGCCACGGTGCGCCAGCGGATGTGCCTGCGATCCGTCGAACCGAGCCATGCCGCGCACAGCACGGCGAGTATCCCCAGTACTCCAGTAAATCGGCCCAAGTCAATCTCTCCTTCTTAGGTGTTCGCCCGGATGGTGAGGCATGCGCCGAATCGCGAGCCGCATGGACTGCGATTCGTGGCAATGATCCGAAGGCATGCGCGTATGCGATTACCTTACAGCATTTCGCAGCGCGGCTTCGGCGATTTCGCGTGTGAAAACGGCGCTCACTAGCGGTACGGGCTTCGGTGCAGTCTCTGAGATCGTGATTGCCGCTCGCACTCGTTGGGCTGCATCGGCAAGCAACTCAGCATGCGTGGCGTAGAGCGTCGCCAGGGGCTGGCCCTTCTCCACCCGTGTTCCGCGTCGCGCATGAAAGACGATCCCGGCATGGGGATCGACGGCTTCGCCCGCTTTTTCGCGCCCGGCGCCTAGCCGCTGCACGGCCCAGCCAAGGGAGGTTGTATCCATCTCTGCGACGTAGCCGCCTTGCCAGGCAGGCAACACTTCTGTTGCTCCGGGATGGTGGAAGCCTTCTAGATCGTCGAAGACACGTATATCGCCTCCTTGTGCTTCAACCATCTTCAGAAAAACGTCGAGCCCTGAGCCATTCGTCAGCGCGGTCTCTGCGATCTCATAGCCCTCCCGCGGTGACGCAGCTTTTCCACCGAGATGAATCATCCATCCCGCGAGCTGCAATGAGAGCTCTCGCAGATCTTCGCTGTCTTCAGGCCGCGCACCGCGCAGCAGCTCCACACACTCGGCGACCTCGATCCAGTTTCCGGCGGTTCGGCCCAGAGGCTGACTCATATCCGTCATCAGCGCGACTGTCGGTGTTCCGGCGCCTTCAGCGGTTGCCACCATCAGTGCGGCGAGATACTCGGCGTCTTCGTGCTTGCGGAGAAACGATCCTGACCCGGTTTTCACGTCCAGCACCAGGGCTCCCGGAGCGGTGGCGAGTTTTTTGCTCAATATGGATGCGCAGATGAGACCGGGGCTTTCGACCGTACCCGTTCGATCGCGCAATGCGTAAAGCACGCGGTCGGCCGGGACAAGAGTTGGCGTCTGGCTGACGATACCCGCGCCGCAGTGAAGCAACACGGCTTCAAACTCCGCGGGTGAGAGCGCCGATCTGAAGCCCGGGATCGATTCGAGCTTGTCGAGCGTGCCACCGGTATGGCCCAGAGCACGTCCGCTGATCATCGGCACCGCAACTCCGCCTGCCGCCGCCAGCGGGGCAACGAGAAGGCTCGTCTTGTCTCCCACCCCGCCGGTGGAGTGCTTGTCGACGGCCGCCCTCCCCAGCCGCCTCGTATCGAAAACCTCGCCGGAGTCCCGCATGGCCAATGTAAGGGCCTGCGTCTCTGCCAAGGACAAGCCTCGCAGCCGCGCCGCCATCAGCCATGCGGCGAGCTGCTCAAGCGGAATTGAGCAATCTACGGTCCCAGAGACAAGAAAGGAAATCTCGCGCGCATCGAGCTCACCGCAATCGCGCTTCTTCGCGATCAGGTCGACCATGTGCAGAGGAGTGGGGGGCGTGCTCATCCGGTCGTCTTCATCCAAGTCTCAACTGAGGGGTTCATTATTTCAGTTTGAGCTCGCCCGCCAGCGGCAGCAATTCGCTGAAGGGCATCACGTGTGCGGAGCCGTCGGCGAGAGGGAAAACAACAGGCGCACCGGGCTCGATGAACTCAGCCATGAATTGCCGGCAGGCTCCGCAAGGCGGGCTGCCTGCGCCGTTAAGATTCACAACAGCTGCGGCGGTAATGCGTACTGCCGGACCGAAGCGGGAGACGGCCTGCACAATCGCAGCGCGCTCCGCGCAGATCGTGAGTCCGTAGCTGACATTTTCAACATTGGTGCCGGTGACGATCTGGCCATTGTCGAGCCTGATTGCTGCGCCGACGCGAAAGCCGGAATAGGGCGAGTAGGAGTGCGCCGCAACCCCACGAGCCGCTTCGAGCAACTCGCGCAGTGCGGCATCGAGGGACTCGTCGGCTTTGTCCTCTAAACACATGAACCTAGAGGCTAACCGATAGGAGTTGTCACTGTACAATTCCTCGGCTCTTTTCACGCTTCGCCGCCTTCCAACCGATGAACAGGAGAAGGGGCGCGTTGTGCGATGGATGATCTGGACGATCTGGTTGGAGAATTTCTCCTCGAGTGCCATGAACGGCTCGATCGCGTGCAGCGTTGCCTGATCCAGCTCAAGGAGCGGCCCAGCGATGGTGCGCTGGTGAATGAGATTTTCCGTTCAGTGCATACGATCAAGGGAACGGCAGGTTTCTTCCGCTTTCCGCGGCTCGAAGCTCTGGCGCACGCTGGCGAAGATCTGATGAACCTCGTCCGCCAAGGCGCAGTGCCTGCCGGCTCCCTGGTGATTGCCGACATTAGGCTACTGCTCGATGGCATGCGTTCAATTCTCTACGCCATTGAAGCCAATGGAAACGAAGGCGAGGGAAATGATGAAGCGTTGATCGCAAGACTTGGCGAATCGCAGAGAGCGACGTGGGAACATCCTCAGACCGCCCTGATCCTGCATGAGTCGCCCGAATTGTCAGACCTGGGACAGGATTCCTCCGCCCATTGCGAAGCGGCAATGGGAGCCTACCTGCAGCCGGTTTCGCGGGTCTTCGCAAGAATGCCTCACCTGGTGCGGCACCTCGCCAAGCGGCTCGATCGGCGTGTGCGGCTGCAGATCGAAGGCGCAGAGATCACACTTTCCAAGGACCAGCTTGAGGCAGTCCGAGACGCGCTGATCCACGCGGTGCGCAATGCGCTCGACCACGGCATCGAGCCGCCGGAGATCCGTCAGGCGGCAGGAAAGAGTCCGGAGGGTACACTCACGCTCCGTGCCCGGCAGGAAAGTGGTCACGTTCTGATCGAGATTGCCGACGACGGGGGCGGCATTGCGGTCGAGAGGGTGCGCGACCGGGCGATGGAACTTGGCCTGATTCCGGCGTGCGCGGCCGAATCGCCTGACCACGAATGGCTGCAGTTGATCTGCGTCCCAGGCCTTTCGACGGCTTCGGCCCTGACTTCTGTGAGCGGGCGCGGCGTAGGCATGGATGTAGTGCACGCCAGCCTTGAGGAAGTCGGCGGCAGAGTGGAAATTGAATCTACCGGGGGCAAGGGAACGACGATTCGACTATGGATTCCGGTCGTCGCAGCGGCCATTCCCGAAATGGCTCCGAGTGGCGATCCCGACGGCTTCGTAGCCCGGAAACGCTCCTTTTGAGCCTAATCTGCACCAAATCTGCGGCGAATCACGGAATCTTAATGCTGTTCTTGCCGGAATTAGCGTTCATTACACATTCCTAAAGTAATTTTGAGTAGTACAAAAGAGGGATTTACCGGAGTAGAATCTTGGGTATCAGGGCCACGACTCTAGGGCGTCCCCAAATGCTGCGCAGGATCGAACGAAGCAGCAGCGGGTTTCTTCAACCTTGCTGAGACGGGAGGAACCATGCAAGCTACAGGCAGTTCATCTCTTAAGCACGCCCAGACCGATCACCGCAGGGCCGAGCGGCGGACCTCCCCGGAGCTTGCCGCCTACCTCTGGAACGGAACATTACAACAGCAGGCCCATATCAAAGACATCAGCTCGACAGGGCTTTACCTGCTGACCGGTGAACGCTGGACTCCTGGAGACACCATTTCGCTGACGCTACAGCGCAGGGGACCGCTTGAGGGGAATTTTGAGCGGCGCGTCGCTGTGCAGGCCAAGGCTGTGCGCCTGGCTGAAGATGGAGTGGCCGTCTCGTTCGTACTGCCGCCGGGAATGGATCTTCGGTTATGGCAGAGCCCGCTGAAGAGCTCCGCTGAGCAGACGGAGCCTGAAGATATTCTTCGTGAGTTTCGCCTCGCCGTCGCGCTGGCGTTTCTCACCCGTCTGTGCCCCAACTCAGACGAAGAGATACGTCGCGTGATGCGCGAGGGATTGAGCAACTACCGTGTAGCCAGCGCTATCGAGATCGCCCTGCAGGCCGAGCGGTTTCTCGCCTTCGGCGTGAATGCCGACAAGTTGCGCGCGCCTGCGAATCTCGTATTGCGCATTCTCGAAGACGGCTCATGGGCCGATTCTGAGTCGACGCGTCAGTTATGGGCGGGCCTGCTTGCCACTTCGTGCACGCTGAGCGGCAGAGACGATTCAAACCTGGTATTCATCAGCCTGCTCAGTCAACTCACCGCGCCCCATGTCCGCATGATGACGGCGGCCTGCACCAAGGCCACCAAGTACATGTCGAGCATGGAGCGGCTCTCATCTCGACCGATCATCCTCTCCTCGCGGGAGATGATGCAGATCACCGGAACACGTGACATGATCCGCATTCACCGCGACCTTGAGTACCTCGTCGATCTGGGGTTGCTGACAGCCTCATCACAGTCGGCTAACTTTTCACCCATTGAAGGAACAGAACTGATGCCTACCAGTCTCGGTCTGCAGCTTTTTGCACGCTGCCACGGGCATCGCGGAGCCGCCGAGGACTTTTACGGTGTGCCCAACGGCGGGCTATCCGATGTTGAGCCGCCAACGATCTTCCGAAGCTCAGTGCACCCGCGCTGATCATCCACTAAGGGAAACGCACGAACGGCCGGAGCAATCCGGCCGTTCGTGCTTCTACTGCTGCGTCAGCAGCGCTTCCACTTCGCTGTGCAGGCGTTCGGTGATCGCCGCTTCAGTTTCCTCGGGCCGGAAGCGGATCGGCACGCCGACGCGAATCTCGATTGCGCCAGAGCGAAACCATCCCTTGCCTCGTACCTTCAAATCGCCGAGACCGCGAATCGCTACAGGCAGAACGGCAGTCTGTGACTGCTTGACCAGAAGACCGATGCCGGGACGGAAGGGCGCGAGCGCGCCCGCTGCAGAGCGTGTTCCCTCAGGAAAAATCAGCACATGATAGCCGCTGTCTAACGCCTCGCCTGCATGCATGAAGCTGCGTTGAAAATCTCGCCGTCGAGGCAGTGGAAAGACATTGAACAGAGCGGTGACGAGGAAATAAGCCAACGGCCCGAAGAGCATAAAGCCATGCTTGCCGCGCACACGCTCGGGATTGCGGAAGTGGCGATAATCCTCGAGCATCTCACCGGACATGGCTGCGGAGATCCGGCGACGGATCGTCGGCGGCAGCGCATACTGCACCAGCGGCCCGTCATATGCAGTGACGTGGTTGCAGATGATGAGCATCGGCTCGACGTTGTCGAGCGAGGCGGCCTGCACGCGTACTTTTGGATTGGCGAGGAACCAGACGAGAGGCTGCGCAACAGCTTCGAGAAATACGGTGCGGATCCATCCGACGGGTTTCCACCATGGCCAGCGCGGAAAGATATAACTCGACCTTTCCAATGCTGGCGGTGCCGAAACCGGTTCCGGCGGTGCGGAAGAAAGCAGTGCTGGCGCAGGAAACTCCGCGGCCTCAATGCGCGTGGCGTCTGCATTGAGTGTGGGAGCCGACGTAACGGTGGGCGGCGGGTGCGGCCCGCGTTCCCACAGCGGAGTCGTGGCCGGTAAAGGTGTCGCCGCAATTTCCGCGCCAACAAGGCTGCGCAGATCTCCGAGAGTGCGCGCTTCGTCGAACGCCGCTTCAAGGGGCAATTCGCCAAGGCGCTCCTCAAGCGCGGCCTCAAGTTGCACGCGGCCTAGGCTGTCGAGATGCAGATCTTCGCTGAGACGAAGCTCGTCACCGACGCTGTGCGGCGTTTCTCCGGTGATCTGCGAGATCATCGCGAGCAGCCAGTCGCCGCCAGCGGCAAAGCCGGCTTTCTCGGGCCTCTTGCCTTCAGCCACAGCCTGCACCTCTGCAACCCACGCGGCAACAGTCTTGCGCCGTACCTTTCCCGTAGTGGTGCGGGGCAAATCAGGCTCGGGCCAGAGAGCCCAGCGTCGCACGTGCTGGAACTCGGCAAGCTTCGCGTTAGCGCGTTCAACGGCCTCGGCCGCGTGATTGTCGTCTCCGCGCACGGCGAGCACCGCGAAGGGTTCAGGACCATTGACCGTCTCAATCGAAACAACCGCGCAACCAGCAACGCCTGGCTGCTGTTCGATGGCAGCTTCGAGATCTTCCGGGTGGATGTTTACGCCCGCCGCAGTTACGATCACTTCGCTCTTACGCCCGAGAAATTTGAGCTCGCCGGTCTCCTGCTTCTCGGCGAGATCGCCCGTGGCGAGCCACTGACTCTCGCGCTGACGCAAAGCACCGCCGCTCCAGGTAGCGGTCGAAATCATCGGGCCGCGCACCAGCACCTCGCCATCCGGACCGATTTTCACCTCGCGCCCGGGCAGCGGCTTGCCGATGGTGCCGCGTGCAACGTGGAAAGGATGGTTCAGCGTGATAAGCGCGGTTGTCTCGGTCATTCCGTAGCCCTGCACCACCACGAAGCCAAGCGCGTTCCAGAACTGTTCCAATGGAGCCGAGAGCGCGCCACCTCCCGAGATCAGCGCCCAGAACTTGAAACCCAAAGTGCGGTGCACTTTTCTGAACCGCCACCTGCGCTGCCACGCCTTCAGGCCTTTTGAAGACGCGACCCGCTCGCTCAAGCTGGGATCGGTGAGCTCAAGATGCATCTTGAGCAGGCCGATGACTCGCGGCACCGCGGCAAGCACGCTGATGCGCTCGCGCTTAATCGTCTCGATAAGACGAGGCGCCACCATGCGGCTCTCAAAGTGCACCTCGGCAGCAAAGATTGCAGGCACCCAGAGGCCCATCGTCTGTCCGAAGACATGGCTCAGCGGCAGCGTATGCAGAAAACGCAGCGGGTGCACATATTTCTCGTAGCGCATGTAGGGCCGCGCGCCATCTTCGATTGGTCCCACGCTGGCGAGCACGTTGCCATGCGTATGCACAATGCCCTTGGGCTCACCCGTTGTGCCCGAGGTGAAGAGAATCTGCAACGGAGTATCGCGCCCCAGCCCAGCAACGGGACCGGTCTCTTCGGCGGGAAGGGAACTTGGCCAATCCTCGAAGGCAATGCTGATGTATTCGCCTGGGAGCTTGTTGATGAGGGCTGCATCCCCTGCGACCAATTTCGGCTTTACATCCGCCGCGACGCGGGTGGCAAAATCGGCGCTGCCATACGCATCGAGAGGAACGGCGAGCGCACCGCGCAGCATGATCCCGTAGAAGGCGGCTACCCACTCCGCGCCGTTTTCAGCCCACAGCACTACTCGGTCGCCGGGGCCGACACCACGCTCGGCGAGCAGTGTCGCAAACCGGCCGGCGAGGTGCGCGATTTCTCCGTAGCTGGTTGCCTGGCGACGGTTTCCCCGAATGCGAACCACTGCAATTTCGCGGTCATAGCGCCGAAAATCGTCCAGCAGGGAAGCCAGGTTGTCGCGCATGCAACCTCATGGTAGCAACTGACCATCGGCCGTCGACGCGACGCCGGAGTTCACATCTCGACTCGCTCTTCTTCGCTTCCTCTTCGCCGCTGCTTGTTTTATCCTCTTATGAGCCGTGCCGAAACACCCCGCCACTTTCGATTCAAAACCAGCGATGGACACGGATCCCTTCGCCTGCTTTCACCCCGTCACGGCGGAGTGGTTCCGCGCTGTCTTCGACGCGCCCACAGCCCCGCAGAGATTGGGATGGCCGGTCATCGCGCGCGGCGAGAACGCTCTGATCCTTGCCCCTACTGGAACCGGCAAGACGCTGACCGCATTTCTCTGGTGCCTCGATCGCCTGATGCTGCACCCGCAGCCGGAGAACCGCCGCAAGGGCTGCCGCATCGTCTATGTTTCGCCCCTCAAGGCCCTCGCCGTTGATGTGGAGCGCAACCTGCGCTCTCCGCTCGCGGGCATCGCCAACATGGCTCGTCGCCAGGGCGTTCCTTTTCACGATCCGCTCATCAGCGTGCGTACCGGCGACACCCCGCAGCAGGAGCGCGCGCGCTTTCGCCGCCAGCCTGCCGACATCCTCATCACCACGCCCGAGTCGCTCTACTTGATGCTCACGTCACAAGCCGCTGACGCCCTTCGCACCGTCGATACGGTGATCATCGACGAGATTCATGCCCTGGTGCCGACCAAGCGCGGAGCCCATCTTGCCTTATCGCTGGAACGCCTGGAGGCCCTCACCAAACGGCCGATCCAGCGCATTGGACTCTCCGCGACCCAGCGCCCACTTGAGGAAGTAGCTCGCTTTCTTGGGGGTGTGGAAATCTCTGTGGAAAATCGGGAAAAGAGCATTTCTGCCACAAATAAAAATAGACACTTACGAGATCAAGCTCAAGTTGAAGTTGAGGTTTCCGAAAGTGCGGCTGAGAGTGGGTCCGACCGGTCAGATCAGCCTCCCGAGTCGGACTCCTGGGCCTCGGATCTGGTTGAACAGACCCCTCTGCGATATCGGCCAGTTACTATGGTCAATGCAAGCGCAATCAAACAGTTAAGGCTGCGCATTGAAGTTCCGGTTGAAGATATGGCGCGGCTCAATGTGATGGAGGAAATCCCCACAGGGCCAGCCTCGCAGATGCCTCGCCGAGTCTCCATCTGGAACGCGATTCATCCGCGCCTGCTGGAGCTTATCTCTGAGCGCAACTCAACAATTCTCTTCGTCAACAGCCGGCAGGTTGCCGAGCGGTTGGCAGGGGCTCTGAATGACCTTGCGGGCGAGCCGATCGCCCGCGCTCATCATGGCTCGTTGGCGGCAGCGCAACGTTCGGTGATTGAAGAGCAGTTGAAGGCCGGGCAGATTCGGGCACTGTGTGCGACCTCGACTCTCGAGCTGGGCATCGATATGGGGGCGGTCGATCTGGTTATCCAAATCGAGGCACCGCCCTCAGTCGCCAGCGGCATGCAACGCATCGGGCGCGCCGGCCACCACGTGGATGCAGTCAGCGAAGGCATCCTCTTCCCCAAGTACCGGGCTGACCTCGTGGCTTGCGCGGCTGTGACCCGCGCAATGCACCAGGGGCATATTGAGTCGACCCGCTATCCCCGCAACCCCCTCGACGTACTGGCGCAGCAGATCGTCGCTATCGTCGCCCACCCTCCGGGCGCGGCAAAACCTGCGCATTCGAAGCCACGTCGCATTCTTCCCGGAACGGTCTTGCCGCCCGAGCCCAAGCCTGAGGTCAGCGTCGACTTTCTCTTCGATCTGGTCCGCCGCGCTGCTCCCTTTGGCGGCTTGACCCGTTCGAGTTTTGAGGGAGTGCTCGATCTGCTCAGTGGCCGCTACCCCTCCGATGAGTTTGCCGAGCTGCGGCCGCGCCTCACCTGGGATCGCATCCGAAATGTGGTCACCGCGCGCGACGGCGCGCAGCGGCTGGCAATCCTGAACGCCGGGACAATCCCAGACCGGGGCCTTTATGGAGTCTTCCTTGCACATACCGAAGACAAGCCGGTGCGCGTGGGCGAACTCGACGAGGAGATGGTCTTCGAGTCTCATACCAACGACACGTTCATTCTTGGCGCCTCCACCTGGCGCATTGAAGACATTACCCATGACCGCGTGTTGGTGACTCCGGCGCCTGGCGAGCCGGGCAAGATGCCTTTCTGGAAGGGCGATGGACCAGGCCGCCCGCTGGAGTTTGGCCGGCGCATCGGCGCGTTGGTCCGGGAACTCCGTGGGCTGCCCAAGCCGGCTGCTTTGACGCGACTCGTTGCCGAGCATAATCTCGACCCCAATGCCGCGGACAATTTGCTGGAGTTCCTTGCCGATCAGGAAGCCGCAACGGGAGCGGTTCCGGATGACCGGACGATCGTGATTGAGCGCTGCCGCGACGAACTGGGTGACTGGCGCGTTTGCGTGCTGACGCCCTTTGGCAGCCGTATTCACATCCCGTGGGCGATGGCGGTAAGCGCGCGCATTCGCGCGGCAGGCGGGCCCGAGGTCGAAACGCTATGGGGCGACGACGGCTTTGTCCTGCGCTTTCCAGACACGGATGAGCCGCCTGATCCGGATTGGATACTGATCGAATCTGCCGAAGCGATGCAGCTTGTGTTGCGCCAGCTCGGCTCGACGGCCCTATTCGCGGGAAGGTTTCGCGAAGCTGCGGGCCGCGCACTGCTGCTGCCGCGCCGCCGTGCCGATCAGCGTTCACCGTTATGGCAGTTACGCAAGCGCTCCTATGATCTGCTAAGTGTGGCATCGCGGTACCCGTCGTTTCCGCTGCTGCTTGAGGCCTATCGCGAGTGCCTGCGCGACGTCTTCGATATGCCGGCGTTGCTTGAGACTCTGCGCGCCATCGAGCAGCGCCAGTTGCGGGTGCATATCGTTGAGACCCGCAAGCCCTCGCCCTTTGCTTCATCGCTGCTTTTCAGCTACGTGGCCAACTTTGTCTACGAGGGTGACGCGCCATTGGCCGAGCGCCGAGCCCAGGCGCTCACCATCGACCAGGATCAACTGCGTGAGCTGCTGGGCGAGGCCGACCTCCGCGAGTTGCTCGATCCGGATGCGATTGTTGAAGTCGAAGAGGCTGCACAGTGCCTGCCTGAAAACTACAGAGCGCGTACCGCCGATGGCCTCCACGATTTGCTGCTCCGGTTAGGAGACCTTTCGAGCGCTGAGTTGTCGCTGCGCGTGGCAGACTCATCGCTCCTTGATTCGCTTCCTCGCCTTGTTCGCGTCCGAAGGCTGTTGGAGTTGCGTATTGCCGGGGAGCGGCGCTTTGTCGCCGCCGAAGATGCTGCGCGCTATCGCGACGGCCTGGGCATTCCTTTACCCCCAGGGTTGCCGACCGCGTTACTCGAGCCCGTGGCGCAGCCTGTGTTGGAGCTGGTGCGGCGATTCGCGCGCACTCATGGCCCCTTCACGCTGCGCGAGGCGGCGGACCGTTTCGGGCTCGACGCTACGCTCGTTGAGAATGCGCTGCGCCTGCTCGCCCACGAGGGGCGCGTCCTCGAAGGCGGCTTCCGCCCTGGGGGCCTGCATCGCGAGTGGTGCGACGCGGAGATTCTGCGCCAGATCCGCCGCAAATCGCTCGCGAAGCTTCGCCGCGAAGTAGAGCCGGTGGAGCAGCACACGCTGGCCCGCTTCTTCACCCAGTGGCAGGGCCTGCTCACGCCGCGGCGCAGTGGCCCTGCGCATCTTGATGCGCTGCTCGATGCAATCGAGAACCTGCAAGGCGCGCCGCATTCCGGCATCGCTGCTGGAATCGTCGGTTCTTCCCTCGCGCATTTCGGGTTACGACCCCGCTGGACTCGATACGCTGATCGCTGCAGGCGAAGTGGCATGGGCAGGCGTCGAGCCGCTCGGTGAACGCGACGGACGCATCGCGCTCTTTCTCGCCGACAAACTGCCTCTGCTGGCGCAGCAACGCCCGGCCGTCGAGCCGCTCACCGAGCGTGAGGAGAAGATTCTCTGCCGTGCTTGAATCGGCGGGCGCCAGCTTCTTCGATCCGCTGCATCAGGCCATCGGCGGCGGTTATCCCGGCGAAACGATTGACGCGTTGTGGAGCCTGGTGTGGCGCGGCCTTATCACCAATGATTCGCTGCATGCCCTGCGCGCTTACATCGCCCGGCCCGAGAGTGCTCGGACTGCTCGCCGTTCGCAGACCGGCGCGGTCTTTCGCTCACGTCGCACCACGCCGCCCAATGCACAGGGCCGCTGGTCAGCTCTGGCCCTGCGCGCCGATGCGAAGAATGCTGACAGGGAAAAATACACCTCCACTGAAGCCAGCCATGCACTCGCGCTGCAGTTGCTGAGCCGCTATGGCGTTCTGGTGCGTGAGTCGGTTGCTGCTGAGAACATTCCCGGTGGTTTCAGCGCCGTTTATGGTGTGCTGAAGGCCCTTGAAGAGAGCGGCCGCATCCGGCGCGGCTATTTTGTCGCGGGTCTAGGAGCAACGCAGTTTGCTCTTCCAGCCGCTGTGGACCTGCTGCGGCAGTTGCGTACCGAGCCTCCGGCGGAGAAGCCGGAGTTTGTGCAGATGGCGGCAGCCGATCCTGCAAACCCCTACGGATCCGTTCTGCCGCTGGCCCGCTCTGCCGCCGATGGATGAAGACGCAGAGTCAGCCCCGCGCATTCTCAACCGGGCCGCCTACGCTGAAGTGATTCTGCGTAATGGCCAGCTTGTGGCCTGGCTGCGCCGCAACAATCCGAATATCCTCGTCTTTCTGCCGGCCGACGAACCTGAGCGCTCACAAGCAGCCGCCGGCCTCGCGCACTTTCTCTGCGAGCGAGGGCAGGAGCGTATGCTTGGCGCTCGTCACCAGGGCGTGCTGATCACCACCATCAACGGCCAGCCGGTAGCTGCGCACTTCATGGCGCGCTCTCTCATGGATGCAGGCTTCCACGCCGGCCCGCTGGGCATGCACCTTCGCCGCATTCCGCTGCCTGTCGCGCATCACGACAGTTTTAGCGGCCACGAGAGCTCAGGCAGCGAGGTTCAGTAGGATGCCCGAGGGCGACACGATTTTCCGTACTGCGCGCTCACTGAGCCGCGCTCTGGTAGGCCGCCCCATCACCGGCTTTCCGCTCCAACTATCCCTTGCTCACGCGTTTCCATGAAGACACGCCTCTCACCGGCCAGCAGGTAGAAAGCGTGGAGTCGCGCGGGAAATGGCTGCTCGTGCATTTCTCCGGCGGCAGCATCCTGGCGACTCACATGCTGATGAGCGGAAGCTGGCACATCTACCGTCCCGGCGAAGCGTGGCTCAAGCCGCGTGATCACATGCGCATAGTCATCGAGACGAGCGTGTGTCAGGCAGTGGGCTTTCGCGTCCCGGTGGCGCAGATGCATACGGCGCGTTCACTTGCGCGCGACCGCAGAATTCCGCAGGCCGCCGGCGATCTGCTGAACGTCTCATTCAATACTCCGGCCGCAATCGCGCGCATCCGCGCCTGCGCCGGTGAAGAAATTGCGGACGTGCTGCTGCATCAGGAAGTGCTTGCGGGTGTGGGCAATGTCTTCAAGTCCGAGGTTTGCTTCGTCACCGGCATCAATCCGTTCTGCCTGGTGCGCGACCTCGGTGACGACCAGCTCGATGCGCTGGTGCAGGCCTCACAGCGTCTCATCGCGGCCAACGTGCTTGAGGACTCCGGCGACACAATCGTGACCTACCGCGGTCAACAGCGGCGTACCACTCATGCATCCGATCCTGGCGCAAGCCTGTGGGTTTATGGCCGCCGCGGAGAACCTTGCCGGCGATGCGGCGATCCGGTGCGCCGTCGTGTGCAGGGACCAGAGGCGCGCGTCACCTTTTGGTGCCAGCAATGCCAGCCCATGCCTGATGGCAGCGACGTGGATGGCTAAGAGCTAATTGCCCGGTTTACCGAGCCCGAAGATCTTCTGAAAAATGTTGCGATGATCCGGGGGATGGTCGCACGGATCTGTGGGTGCGGTGCCATCCAGAAATGCCGCATCGAAAGCAGTCCGGGCATGCCGCATCGCTCAACAGATTTGTCGCTTTGTCGATATTGACCACCTGCACGCCGTCCGGGGCAGTGAAGTCGTGCGTGTCGGAGTACTGCGGCAGCTGCACGGCGCGCTTCATGAACGCGGCCCAGATGGGCGCCGCGGCATGCGCGCCTTGAATTTTGATGTCCGTGTAGTCGTCGTTGCCCACCCACACAATGCATAGCAGGTTGCTGGTAAATCCTGCGAACCATGCATCGTGGCTGGTGCCGGTCTTGCCTGCGGCGGGAGATACGAATCCCATATTGCGTACCGCCGCGCCTGTTCCGCACATATCCTGACCGTTAACCTTACAGCCGTCCTTCCGTTGCCCTGGAGCACGGCCTCCATCAGGCTTGTAGTGAGGTAGGCGACGCGCGGATCAAGCACCTGCTTCGTGGCAGGTGTGTAGTCCTGATCATGTCGCCGGATGCAGTGCGCACGCTGGCCAGCATCCAGGGGTCGATGTGCAGGCCGTTGTTGGCGAACACGGTGTACGCGCCGGCCATGTCGAGCGGAGTCGCGTCATACGAGCCAATTGCCATCGAGGGCGTTGCGCGCGCGCTCTTCACGCCGGCATCGCGCGCCAGTGCGGCTACTCGATCGAAGCCCACCATTGCCGCGAGGCCAATAGTCGCGTTGTTGAGTGAGCGCTGCAGTGCGTAGCGAGCCGTAACTTCGTCGTGATACTGGCCGTGGAAGTTGCGCGGAGTGTATTCCCGATCTGTGCCTTCGCCGTAGGTCTGCTGCTGATCATTCAGCATAGTAACCGGCGAGAAAAGTTTGTCCTGACCGGGCAGAGTAGTTCCTTCCACGGCCGTTTGAAAAGCTGCAGCGTAGACAAAGGGCTTGAAGATGGAACCGGTAGGGCGTTTTGCGACGGCGTGGTTTAGTTGCGAGTTGCCATAACTGCGGCCCCCCACTAGAGCCAGCACCTGGCCGGTATGGGGATTCAACGCAATTAGCGCGACCTGCGGATAGATGTTGTCGTAGGGCTGGCCAAGCTTCTTTGCCCGCGCGTGCAGTTTGTCCACCTGCTCGTCGATAGAGGACACGGTTTCATCGACGGCCTGCGTAGCGAGCTGCTGCAGATCGGGATCGAGCGACGTGTAGATGCGCAGGCCCTCGCGGTTGAAGTCGCGGTCGCCAAGCTTCTGCGTCAGGTCATCGCGCACCAGGTCGACAAAGTAGGGTGCTTCGCTGGCGTCCACGCTTCCTGGCGTGAGGTGCAGTGGCTCCGCCTTGGCGTGTTCTGCCTGTTCCTTGGTGATGGCGCCGGTCTCAACCATCGAGTCGAGCACCAGGTTCCGTCGTTCAAGGGCGCGCTCGGAATGGCGGAAAGGGCTAAGCCGATTCGGACTCTGGATGATTCCGGCCAGCAGCGCGCATTCAGCCAGATCGAGCTCGCGAACATCTTTGCCAAAGTAAGCTTGCGCTGCCTCGCCAAAGCCGTTAATCGCGAAGCTGCCGCGCTGGCCAAGGTTGATCTGGTTGGCGTACATCTCGAAGATCTGTTTCTTGCTGAAGCGATGTTCGAGCTGGAAGGTGATGACAATCTCGATCAGCTTGCGCTTGATGCGGCGCTCAGGGCTGAGAAAGAATCCACGCGCGAGCTGCATCGTCAGCGTCGAGCCGCCTTCAACATAGTGATGTCCGGGCTTGATATCGTTGACGACGGCGCCGACGATGCGGACGTAATCAACGCCGCCGTGATCGAAGAACCGCCGATCTTCAATGGCGACCACTGCGTGAACAAGGTTCGGCGGCAACTCGTCATAGCTCACCAGACGGCGCTTGATGCGGTTCGCATCGCTGAGGCCGGTGATCAGGAGCGGCTCAAGCTCATAACTTGCCAGCGGCTGCCCGTGGTCGTCGGTGATGGACTGCACCTGGTCCTTTACGACGTGGATCGTCGCTGAATCCTCTGCATGATAGGACTGCGGGCCTGGGTGTACCGTGATGCTCAGCTCGCTCTGGCTGTAGGTGCCGAGTGGCGAAGACTTCGCTGCCTCGTCGGAGGTGTAGCCGGCCTGGCGCAGTTCGTTCGCGATGAGTTCGATGCTGAGTTTCTGTCCGGCGCGCACCTCGCGCGGAGCAGCGTAGATCTTGGCAGTCTGCGCGAAGAGCGGCTGCTTGAGCCGCTCGTCCACGATGCCTTCGTACTTGAAGTAGTAAAAGCTGAAGACGCCGGCAAAAACCAGCGCGGCTACAGCGACCCCCAACAGCGCGACGCGCAGCGCGAGCATCGTCCATGGATGCTCTCCGGTAGGCTTCGCCAGTTTGATCTTGATCGCCATGCAGGGCCCCTTATTTCTCCTTGCTGATTTGCTTCAGATGCGCGACTGCGTCGCCGATCGCGACGTCAGCGCTGCTTGCCGTTGCCCGCGTTACAAACTCCACCTTACCCTCGGCTGCTTTCTTGCCCACGTTGATGCGGTAGGGAATGCCGACGAGATCTGCATCTTTGAATTTGACGCCCGCGCGTTCGTCGCGGTCATCGAGCAGCACATCGAAGCCGGCAGCGTCGAGATCGGCAGCGATCTTCTCGCCTGTTTCGCGCAGGGTTGCGTCCGCCACGTTGGTAACCGTGATCACAACTGTAAACGGCGCGATAGCTTCCGGCAGCCAGAAGCCGTTCTGGTCGTTTGATTGTTCAATGGCCGCGGTAAGAATGCGCTCAATACCGATGCCGTAGCTGCCCATGATCGGCGTAACTTCCTTGCCGTTCACATCGAGCACGCGCGCGCCCATCGACTCGGAGTACTTGTAGCCGAGCTTGAAGATGTGTCCTACTTCGACAGCCTTGCCAACGACGAGCTTGCCGCTGCAATTGTCGCCTGATTTTCCAGTTTGGGGGCATGCTTCGCCTTCATTCACGCTGCGGATATCCGCGCTGAGTGTCCAGGTGAAGTCGCGGCCCGGAACAATGTTGCGCAGGTGATAGTCGGCCTTGTTCGCGCCACCCACCATGTTCTTGCGGCCTTCGAGCGATTTGTCGATAACAACGGTGAGGCCCTGACCGAGCGGCTTGTCGTCGTGCTTCAATCCCACCGGACCCAGGAAGCCAGCGGGGCCGTTCAAGTATTGCGCAAGCTCTTCGGCCTGCATCGTGCGCAGTTCAGCTGCGCCGATCGCGCCAAGCAGCTTGGTTTCATTTACCTGATGGTCACCCCGCAAAAATGCGGCAACGCCGTGCCAGGTGTCCGGCTTGCCTGCCGAGCCGCGCTTCAGCGCCATATACGCGACACATTTGATGTCGGACGCGGGAGAGATTTTGAAGAATGCCGCAACATCCGCAATGGCCGCGCATCCGGGCGTGTGAACTAGCTCCGGCTTGCCGTCTCCAGTCGCCTCCATCTCCGCGACTGCATCGAGCTTCGACGTGGCTTTCTCCAGGTTCGCGGCATAGCCACAGGCCGGGCAGCTTACGATCAGGTCTTCCCCGGCTTCGGTGTAGACCATAAACTCCTGTGACTGTGAACCGCCCATCGATCCGGAATCCGCGTCGACGGCGACAAACCTGAGCCCGCAGCGCGTGAAGATGGTGCGATAGACGGCGTCATGCAAATCGTAGCTCTTGTCCAGCCCGGCCTTATCAAGATCAAAGGAATAGCTGTCCTTCATCGTGAACTGGCGCACACGCAGCAAACCGGACTTAGGCCGTGGTTCATCGCGGAACTTGGTCTGAATCTGATACCAGATTTGCGGCAGCTGCTTGTAGCTGCGCAGCTCGTTGCGCGCAATCGAGGTCATGATCTCCTCGTGCGTCATGCCGAGGCACAGGTCAGCGCCTTTGCGGTCCTTCAGGCGAAACATGTTCTCGCCCATGCCGGTCCAGCGGCCGCTTTCTTCCCATGGCTCGCGCGGCAGGATACCGGGCAAGAAGAACTCCTGCCCGATCTTGTCCATCTCTTCGCGCACAATGCCGATGACCTTGTTCAGCGAGCGCTGCCCGAGGAAGAGATAGCTGTATATGCCCGCGCTGAGCTGCCGGACATAACCGGCGCGCAGCAGGAACTTGTGGCTGGCCACTTCGGCGTCTGCCGGGGCCTCACGAAGGGTAGGGATAAAGATCTTCGACCAACGATGCATAGAAGAGGATTTACGAGCTTTCCCGTCCGCTTGGGCGCAGCGCACAAAGGCACTGGGCCGCTTGGTGGAGCACGGACGCAAGGCGATGAATTGATCCAGCTCTAATTCTAAATGTTCATCGGGTTCCAGGGGATGATTCGGGCTTGGTGCGGTGCCTCCCAAGGCAAGCCACGTTGCTACAGAAGTTGCCATCACGCCAAGGCCTCCCTAACTGCATCTGCCCGAAGAGGTGCAAGTGGCATGCCAGATTTTCATCGATTGAAAACAAACGACCTAGCCAGCCACGGAGAGGGAGGCGTCGTGTCAGGGGAAACACAGCCCTGGGGAAGTGCTGACACAGTAGCCGGTGAGGATCTAGCCATTGACGATGGCGATAAGGTGGATGCCCGGGGCAGGCTATGACCTGCGCTGCCCCGGATGAAGATTGAAAGCAGCGGAGTTATCGCGCCCTTGCGGCGTCGATGGCGAGGTTAAGTTCATGTTCCGCCGCGCGAAGGTGCTCTTCAGCTTTGGCGCCGTGTCCCATCATGTCGTAATGGTTGGCTGCGCGGGCTGTCTCCATTTCGCTGATGGACTCAAGGACGTGCTTGTGAATGCGGTCGAGGTCGTGCCAATCGCGAACCTGCGCCGATACTCCGACACCGGTTGCAAAGGCTGCGGCAATCGCGGCAGCCATAAGTGCTTTCTTCATGGGCTTTCCTTTTTCTGAATTCAGATTCGTCCCGGCAATACCCGGGACTGCAAATCTCGACCCACGATGCACCGGCAGGTTGCTAAAAATCCGTAAAGTCGGGAGACTGGCCCATCCGAAAGTACCGTGATGCCCCCGCATCCGGGCTGCGGTTCTGCGCCAGAACAGATGGGCTCGGCTCGGATCAAGATCAGATCAGCTCCACTCCCCACAAATCGTGCAGGTGCACGACGCCTTCAACGCGATTCTCGCCATCGACGACAACCAGCGATGTGATCTTGCGTTCCTCGAGAATCGAGAGCGCTTTGGCAGCAAGTTCGCTCGATGCAATCGTCCGTGGGCGTGGATTCATGGCCTCGCCTGCTGTGCGACCCAGCGCTGCCCCGCCTTCCCGCTCAAGCAGTCGCCGCAGGTCGCCGTCGCTGATCACTCCGCACAGCTTGCCGCTCTCCTGCACCGTCGTCATGCCGCGCTTCTTCGACGACATCTCGTAGATCACGTCGGTCATAGGCGTGCTCGGTGAAACGACAGGGACATCGTCGCCTACGTGCATCAGGTCGCTCACACGGGCAAGCTGCTTGCCGAGTTTTCCCCCGGGGTGCAGCTCGGCGAAATCCTCGGCGCGAAAGCCCTTGCGCAGGCTGACCGCAATCGCCAAAGCGTCGCCCAGCGCGAGCATAGCGGTGGTCGAGGCAGTGGGCGCAAGATTCATGCCGCAGGCCTCGCGCTCCACGCCGCAATCGAGTGCTACGTCACTCGCTGTAGCCAGAGTCGACTTCAAATTGCAGCAGAAGCTTACCAGCGCATCACCTTTACGCTTTAGCGTGGCCAGCAGACGCAAAATCTCTTCCGTTTCACCACTCGCTGAGAGCGCGACCACCACGTCGCCAGGCATGAGAACGCCCAGATCGCCGTGTATAGCTTCGGCCGGATGCAGAAAGAGCGCCGGCGAACCAGTAGAGCTGAGTGTGGCCGCAATCTTCTGCGCGATGATGCCGCTCTTGCCCATTCCGGTCACTACGACGCGGCCGTTTCCCTCACCGCAGCGCACAATCAGATCAACCGCGCGGTTGAAGGCCGCAGCCATCGGCCCTTCGAGCCGCGCGGCCAGTGCCTCAAGCGCCGCGGCTTCCGTGCGCACCAGCTCCGCTGGTTTCAGGGCGTCTTCATTTTTGCCGTTCATCGGTTTCTGATGGTATCAGGCGCGCCACCAGGCTGAAGTGAGAGAACGTACGTGGCAACTTTCGTACAATAAAGGCTGAGGGATTTGCCGTGAAGCGCAATACTTTTGTGGCGTTTGCCGTGCTCTTTCTGCTCGCCGCCTTTGCATGGGCCGGCTGGGCCAACTGGCAATATCGTAAGCAGGCCGCGGAAAAGCGCGCGGCAATGTCTGCCAAAGCCGACCTGGTGCCAGCGGCTGCAGGAGATCTGCCCGGCACAACTTCGCCGTTGGTCAACAAGGCCGCCCCGAACTTCACGCTTGAGGATCTCAGCGGCAAAAAAGTGTCGCTTGATAGCTATAAGGGCAAAGCTGTGCTCGTCAATTTCTGGGCGACATGGTGCGGTCCATGCAAACTAGAGACGCCGTGGCTGATTCAGTTGCGTGATCAATACGCGCCTAAGGGTTTTGAGGTGATTGGTATCTCCACCGAAGGCGAAGACCTGCCCGCGAGCGACAAAGCGGGATGGGCGCGCCAAAAGGCTGATATCGCGAAATTCGTCAAAGAAGAGAAGATGGATTACCCCGTGCTGATCAACGGCGACAGCCTCGCCAAGCCCTACGGCGGCCTCGACGCAATGCCGACCTCCTTCTACGTCGATCGCAGTGGAAAGATCGTCGCCGCACAGATGGGCATCACCTCCAAGGAAGACATGGAGAGCAATATCCGCAAGGCACTTGGCGAGGGCATGTGAAGACTGCGCGCGAAATCGCCGCGGCTGGGTTCGGCATTCTTGTGCTCGTGGCTGCCTCGGCGCAATCGCCGATCGGGCAGTCTCCTCTTATCGGGGACAAGCCGCATTCGATCGTGAAATCTTCGACGGTGGAATATCTCTATCCCGAACAGATCAGTGTGCCGGCTGGGAAGCCGAGCCCGGTTGCGCTGCACTTTCGCGTGGCTGAAGGTTTTCACGTCAACTCGCACGCGCCTAAAGAGGACTACCTCATTCCGACCTCGCTTGCGTTTCCGGCAGAATCGGGCGTGCAGCTGACCTCGGCAATTTATCCCGAAGGGAAGGATGTGACGCTGCCGCTCGATCCTGAAACGAAGCTCAACGTCTACACAGGCGAATTCGCAATCGATGCGCGTATCGTGGCCGCACACGGCGATCATCTGGTGCAGGCAAAGCTGCGCTACCAGGCCTGCGACCAGAATGCCTGCATGCCTCCCAAGACAATCACGGTGCCGATCGACGTGATCGGGAAGTAGTCGCCAAGAGGAGTCCATGTTTCGAAGGCGATGGAAGTGGTTTGGAAGGCCGATTTCAGATCAGGGGTTCTCAATCTCTTATGGACACAGGTCAGTGAACTACAAGGACAACCGAGGTGTCTTTCAGTTCGGGTTTGAAGATGGGTGGCTGTTTCCTGCACCCCATCAAGTTGGCGGCGATCCGGTGAGTCTCGATGAAACCGAGATCGCCAATATGGTTGACCGCGTCCGAGCAGGAATCGAGTTTGATGGACATACTGTGAGGGTCTGGACGAACTCAGCAGGTTCGAGGTAGCCTCAGTCGTTCTCCTCGCTCCTGGTCCGCTCTTCGAGAGTGTGGTTGCTTCGTTTGCTACGCCCCGGCCTTCTTCTCGATCTTCGCCCACGAGTCCTTCAGCGGCAGCGTGCGATTGAAGACCAGCTTCCCTGCCGTCGAATCCGGATCGAGACAGAAGTAGCCCACGCGCTCGAACTGGAAGCGGTCCCCAGCTTTGCATTGGCGAGCGAGGGCTCAAGCTTTGCGCCCGTGATCACTTCAAGCGAGTTGGGATTGAGGTTGTCGAGGACGCTGCCGCCCTCTGGCACATCCTGCGGATCGGGCTTGGTAAAGAGCTTGTCGTAGAGACGGATCTCCGCCGAAATCGCATGCGCCGTCGAGACCCAATGCATCGTCGACTTCACCTTGCGGCCGTCGGGCGAGTTGCCGCCGCGGCTCGCCGGATCGTAAGTGCAGTGCACCTCGACAACGTTGCCGGCCGCATCTTTCACCACGCTCTGCGCGGTGATGAAGTACGCGTTGCGCAGCCGCACTTCCTTGCCCGGCGACAGGCGGTAGTACTTCGGCGGAGGAACTTCGCGGAAATCATCCTGCTCAATGTAAATCTCGCGCGAGAATGGCACCTGGCGCGTGCCGGCCGATGGGTCCTCCGGGTTGTTGGCAACCTCGACGAACTCCTCCTGCCCTTCGGGGTAGTTGTCGATGACCACCTTCAGCGGCCGCAGCACCGCCATGGCGCGCGCTGGCGCGGCGGTTCAGGTCGTCGCGCTGGAAGTGCTCCAGCATCTCAATGTCGGTGATGCCGTTGGTCCGCGAAACGCCGATCGCAGCGCAGAAGGCGCGGATCGCCTCAGGCGTAAATCCGCGGCGGCGAATCCCGGAGAGCGTGGGCATGCGCGGATCGTCCCACCCGCTCACCACGCTTCTCCTGCACCAGCTGCAGCAGCTTGCGCTTGCTCAGCAGCGTGTAGGTCAGGTTGAGGCGGTCGAACTCGATCTGCTGCGAAGGAAAGATGCCAAGCTGCTCGATGTACCAGCGATAAAGCGGCTGGTGGTCCGCAAATTCCAGCGTGCACATGGAGTGCGTGACCCGCTCAATCGAGTCCGACTGCCCGTGCGCGTAGTCGTACATCGGATAGATGCACCACTCGTCGCCGGTGCGGTGATGCGTCGGCATGCAGGATGCGATACATCACCGGATCGCGCATGTTCATGTTCGGCGAGGCCATGTCGATCTTCGCGCGCAGCACGCGGCTGCCGTCGGGAAACTCGCCCTGCTTCATGCGCACAAAGAGGTCGAGATTTTCCTCAACCGTCCGGTTGCGATACGGGCTGTCCTTGCCGGGCTCGGTCAGCGTGCCGCGGTGCTGGCGGATCTCGTCGGCGGACAGATCGTCGACATACGCCTTTCCAGCCTTGATGAGCTGCAAAGCCCACTCGTAGAGCTGCGCGAAATAGTCGGAGGCGTAGCAGAGCCGCTCCCACTCAAAGCCCAGCCAGCGCACATCTTCCTGGATCGAATCGACGTACTCCTGCTCTTCTTTCTCGGGATTCGTGTCGTCGAAGCGCAGGTTGGTCTTGCCGCCAAACTCGTCGGCCAGACCGAAGTCGAGGCAGATGGCCTTGGCGTGGCCAATGTGCAGGTAGCCGTTGGGCTCGGGTGGAAAGCGCGTCTGCACGACCGCGTCGCCGAACTTTTTGGTGCGCACATCCTCGGCGATTGATCGCGAAGGAAGTTGGAGAGAGGTGCGGATTTCCTGGCTTTCCGTATTTGAGTTCGTCATAGCTGCGATTCCTTATGTCGGGTGATGGGCAGTCCTGGCTCAAACCGAGCGATTGCAGGTTGGCTTCGGCCTCCCGGATGCGGGCGAGGCACACATCGCGGCCCAGCAAAGCCATGGTTTCAAAAAGCGGCGGCGCGTTCTTGCGGCCGCAAACGGCAACCCGGATGGGCTGAAACATGGGGCCCGGCCTTTAGTCCCAGTGATGCGGCAGCATCGCGCAGCGCCTCTGTCAAGACGAATCGTGATCGAATGTTGCGCTGCGAGGACCTCGCTGCGCCGTCTCAAGACGCGGCGCGCGAGAGCCGCATCGCCCTTTTGCGGAATCAGCTCGGCGGGATCGTATGGCGCCAGCTTCGTCGACAAAAAAAAAGTCGGCAGCGGCACAGCATCGCGCAGCAGCTTGATGCGCTCGCGAATCAGCGGCGTCACAGCCAGCAGTTTTTCCGGCGTTGGATTCAGCCAGCCTGCTCGAAAAATGGCTCGAGCCGCGGCTGAGCTCCTCCACCGGCAGGGCGCGGATATGCTCGGCGTTGAGCCACACCGCCTTCGGATCGAAGGGGTCTTCTTCGGTAAATTCACCACTGCATTCGAGCGGTTGACGCCCTCAAGCGTGAACGCGGTCACCAGTTCTTCAAGCGTGAGAAACTCACGATCATTCTTGGGCGACCAGCCGAGCAGGCAGAGGAAGTTCACGAACGCAGCGGGTAGAAATCCCGCATCGCGATAGGTCGTGACGCTGACAACCGGGCCATGCTTGCGCTTCGAGAGCTTCGTGCCATCGGGAGCAACCAGCAGCGGCAGATGCGCAAACTGTGGCGGCTCGGCGCCGATCCCTTCAAAGATGAGCAGGTGCTTGAAAGTGTTTGTGAGGTGATCCTGCCCGCGAATGATGTGGCTGATGTGCAGGTCGGCATCGTCCACGCACGATGCAAGATGATACGTCGGCATTCCATCCGAGCGCAGAAGCGCAAAATCCTCTACCTCGTCGGCGAGCTTCGACTGTGCACCGTAAACGCCGTCGTTGAAATGCAGCGTGCGGCCCCCTCCGCGGGGCACGCGATAGCGCAACGCAAAGGGTTCGCCTGCGGCGGCGCGACGGTCACTCTCTTCCCGCGAGAGATCGCGCATGCCGGGATTGCAAAGCCACGCGCCCTGCGCCGACGATGATTCTTCTCCAGCCGAGTGAGCGGGCGTGAAGTCCCGATAAGCGAGCCCCTTTGCAAAGATAGCCTCGGCCTGGCGGCGATGCAGATCGAGCCGCTCGGATTGCTTGTATTCTTCGTCCCAGTTCAAGCCCAGCCAGCGCAATCCCTCAAAGATGGATTGCACGCTCGCATCTGTGTTGCGTTCGACATCCGTGTCGTCCAAACGCAACACCATGGTGCCGTTGTTATGACGGGCATAAAGCCAGTTAAAGATGAAAGTGCGTGCGCTGCCCACGTGGAGAAAGCCGGTGGGTGATGGCGCGAAGCGAACGCGAGGAGAGCCGGTTAGGGAGGGTGTGTCTGGAGGCATCGAAGAGGATAACTATCCTCTTCGATGCTATCAGTTTGAGCTACGACCGTGGCGGGTACGGATATGGTGGCAACGCGGCCTGCGTCGGTGGTCCCACCTTCCACTCCGCAAAGGCGAGCACGTAAAGCAGAATCAGCAGTCCGAACGACGGGATCAGGCAAAGAAGGCTTAGCCACGGACTAAAGCCGGCCTTTTTGCAGATGAACCAGCAGGGCACCATCAGGATCGCGATGACGATGAGGATGATGATGGGCAGTATTCCCATCAGGGCAAAGGCGATCTTTTGTGCCTGTTCGGGATCGATTGAGTTTTGCTGCAGGAAGAGCGCGAGAAGATGCATCGTGAGTCTCCGGTCTTGAGATGATGCTCCCGCCACGGTACGGCGAATCGAGAAAAGTTGCAATCAAATTTCGATCGCCGTGCCACTTCTAGCCGCGGGAGCTATTTAAGTGGCACGCCGTCGAGCGAAAGCAGACGTCCTACCGGATATTCGCCGACGCGGTTGGCCTGCCCCCAGGGTGAGCGGTCATAAAAGAACGAAAGCCGCGCCCAGGGATTAGCCGCGAACCGCGGGTCGCTTTCAACACGATGTTCAAATTCAGCCTTCAGCGCAGGGTCTTTGGCCATGTTTTCGCGCGCCAGCTTTTCCAGCACATAGGGCTCGCCGTACTCTCGTTGCTCAAAGATCGAGTCGAAGAACCCCCAGCGCATAGCCGAGTCCGGGGCCTGCGGCTCAAGCCATTGAATTGCCACCTTTGAGAGCCGCTGATCAAGCGCGACGACGACCGAGCCTGCAGGGAAAGTCACCGTATCGCTGGTCAAAACGCATGTACCAAAGCGGCCGGGCTCAGCGCCAGCGCCTTCGCCCGGGAAGAGTGGGTGGCGGCCCTCGAAGGGAGGACCCTGCCATTCCATCCCGCTGCACTTGTAGCGCTCGACCTTGCCACTCCACGCGGCGGTGGTGCGCCGCATTACAACATCATGCGCAGCCAGCACGTCGATCACGTGTGCCCACTGCGGAGGAATGATGTACGCAGCGGGCGGCGTTGTCGAATCGATCACTTTGGGATCGTCAAACCGCGGCAGTGTCGTGTTCCACGGATCGCGCGTGTAGCTCACCCACATGGTGCCGGAGACCTCGCTGAGCACCCGCTTGTACTGGTAGCCGCGAAAGAGCACAGGCGTTGAAGTGTCGCCGTAGCCGATCGCCAGGGGAAAATGCTCATTGCCCAGTGCGTGGGAGCCGAGCCTCGCCGCGTCGGCATCAGCCGTGCGATTGAGCGCGAGCAGCTTTGCGGTGTCGCGATTCATCACGGTTAACAGCGCACTCAGAATCTCGTAGTTGCCGGTGACGCGCGTTTTGTAGTCCTTGAGCATGTGAATCTCTACCAGCAGTCCGGGCCGGCTTTCGAGAATCATCTGACCCGTAGAGAACCGCGGCGGATTCTGCATGATCGACAGGCCCTTTGCGGGATCGTTCTCCTCAACCAGGTCGATCAGGGTAGGGAATGCCAGGTGCCCAGCGGCGTTTACCTGCGTTTCGAGTTCCGGCGTCACGCTCTCGCGAATCCATTCCGCCGTGGCGGGTGCAACGTCGGGGGTAGCATCGATGCTGAAGGAAACGTCGTATTGAAAGTCCGCGCCATCGGTTACGTGGTCATCGACAAAGAAATCGGGCATCCAGCGATGAAACATCTTCAAAAAGGCGCGCGTCTCAGGCGCGTCGGCCTTCATGTAGTCACGGTTGAGATTGATGTTGGTGCCGTTGCCGCGCCAGCCCATCACCTCCGGCCCGTTCTGGTTGATGCGGTTATACGGGGAACGCCGTTCATGCCCATCAATGTTGTAGACAGGGATGAAAACCAGGACAACGTGATCAAGCAGAGCCGCTTTCGACTTCGTGACCACCAGATCGCGCAGCAGCGCGAGGCAGGCATCCTTGCCGTCCATCTCACCCGCGTGAATTGCATTCTGCACCAGCAGAATCGCTCGTCCGGATGCGTGAATTGTGGCGGGATCGAAAACGCCGTCCTTTGAGACGATTACGATCTTAAGGTCGCGGCCTTCTCCCGTCTTGCCGAAGTTTTCGATCTTCACCTGCCCCGGCACCGCTGCCGCAACGCGATCGAGATAGGCAAGCGTCTCCGCATAGTCAGGCGTGGTGCCGTAATCGCTGATCTCGGCAGGTGTGCGCCAGTCGGCGGAGCTTTGCGCGCCAGCGGGTTTGAGAACTAGGCTGAAGCAGGCTGCGATGAGAAGAACAGAAGAAGGCAAACGCATCTTGCGGACCCCCAAGGGAATGAACAAATCTACATCAGCTTCCGTGCAGACGAAAGAAGGGACAGCTACAGCTCCGCCAATCTGTGTCCATTAATCGCAGAGAACTGACGCCTGACAACTGAGATCCGATGGCTGTTACGTAATATCTTCCGTGTCGTAGACAGGATTAATCGGCCGGCGCTTCGGTACTCCGTGTACTGACGACAGCAGGTCATCAACGACATCTTCAAGCTGGCGCTGCGATTCAATCACCGCGCTCATGCGCTTTAGATCCTCAGTCTCCGCGACTTTTTCGACCAGCGCAATTGCGTGGCACTGCGCAACGTGATCGAGGTCGAGACCCTCGGGCGTTTTTGCCTTGATGCTCACCTGGTCGAGCTTTACTCCCAGCAGGTCGGCAACACGCACCCGCATCTCACCGGCGATCGGCGAAATCTTGGGCGCTGCGAGCACCAGCGTGGTGTCGACATTCACAATGCGATAGCTCGCATGCTGCAGCTCTTCGAGAGCCAGCTTGAGAAAGATGGAGGAGTCGGCGTCCTTCCAGCGCGGATCGCCCGGCGGAAAAAAGCTGCCGATATCGCCGGCTGCCACCGCGCCCAGCAGAGCATCGGTAATGGCATGCAGCAACACGTCGCCATCCGAGTGTCCGGCAAGGCCCTCAGGATGATCCAGCGTCATGCCGCCGATCCGCAGAGGCACTCCTTCTTTGAATGCATGCGAATCCCAGCCAAATCCGATCCGTGTCTCCATGGTCTCCGTGCCCGAACGAGGAAATTATTTGCCAGCGGCGAGATAGCTCCCGCTTTCGACCTCAGTGAGCGCGCTGGCTCAGATAGAACTCGGCCAATTCCAGGTCGCCCGGCTGGGTAATCTTCAGATTAACCTGAGAGCCCGGTACCACGACGACGGGCAGGCCCGCTCGCTCCACAACGGATGCTTCATCGGTTCCCACAAAACCGTCGGCGGTGGCCTCGGCAAAGGCCTTCTGAAGCAGCCCAAAGCGGAAGCCCTGCGGAGTCTGCGCCTGCACAATAAATTCGCGCGGAATGGTTGAGGTAATTACGGCTCCGTGAGCAGTGCGTTGCACCTGCTTGATGGTATCCACCGCAGGCAGACCCACAATCGCTGCGCCGTGCTCGATCACTGCATCGATGGTGCGGTCGATCGTTGCCGCATCAATCAGCGGGCGAACCGCGTCGTGCACCAGAACAATATCGTCAGCCTCAGCTGGCAACGCGGCCAGGGCATGCGCCACTGACTCCTGGCGGTTATCGCCGCCTTCAACGACGCGAACGCGATCCGCAAAGCCGAATTCCTCAGCCTGTGCTGCGACCCGCTCAATCTCAGTGCCGCGCACCGCCACGTAGATTGTCTTTACGCGCTCTGCGGCTGCAAAGGCGCGCAGAGAGTGGATCAGAATCGGCACGCCATCTAGGGCAAGAAACTGCTTAGGCTGCGGTCCGGCCATCCGAGTGCCCAGTCCCGCAGCGGGAAGAATTGCAAATACCTGCATAACTCGTGGAGTATACAACGGCTCTGTGCCGGGACGACAGATTGGGCCCGCTTCTCAGTATCTAGAGCGCAGTCTCTATGATCTTGAACATCTCGTTCGAGGCGCGGAAGCCTTCTGCCTCATACACGGGTCTTCCTGCGTCGGAAGCATGGAGCGACACGAAGCGAATCTTTCGCCGCCGTGCTTCGTCGACTGCCGTTCTGACCAGAGAGCGTGCGAGACCGCGGCCACGATAAGGGGGATCCACCCAGAAGTTGAGCAGGTAGCCGCGGTGACTCACCGTCGGGTGCAACGGGTGCGGAGGCCACTCAAGCTCGAAGAAGCCCGCAGATGCTACAGGTTTCCCCGCTTCTTCGACGATCCAACCGACGTACTTGCCGGCGGCGATCATCCCTTCCAGCCATGGCTCAAAGTGGCGGCTCATTTCCGCCAGCGCGGACTCATTGCTCGTGCGCATCTCGGCGAACATAGCATGTCGATGAGCAGCAATCAGAGCGGTATCTGCGACAGTTGCAGCGCGGGGAGCCAGCATGAGCACCAGTATAGAGATCCGCGCGCTTGCATACGCCGAAGACGTATCATCCTCTCGTGCGCACCCAACTCACTCTCGACACGTCCTTGCTGAAGCCGGGCATGCGCCTCGCGGTTGGGCTCTCCGGCGGCGCGGACTCGGTGGCGTTGTTGCGCGCTCTGGCCAGTGAGAGCAGGGAACTGGGTCTCGTGTTGCACGCGGCGCATCTTCACCACGGCCTCCGCGGCGAAGAGGCGGACGGTGATCAGATCTTTGCGAAGGCTCTGGCTGAGAAGTTCGACGTGCCTTTTCACGAAGCGCATGTGGATACAGCTCATGAAGCGAAGAGCAATGCATCCGGCAAAGGTGCGGAGACCGTTGAAGAGGCTGCGCGCCGACTGCGTTATCGCTGGTTTCGCGAGCTCATGGCATCCGGTCAAATCGATGCCGTGGCAACGGCTCACACGCTGGATGATCAGGCTGAAACAGTGCTCGCAAAATTCCTGCGCGGAGCGTGGACCGAAGGCTTCTCCGGCGTTCATCCAGTTCTCGAATTTCCCGAGGGCCGCATCATCCGCCCGCTGCTTGCAGTTTCTCGCAATGAGATCGAAAGCTACCTGCACAAACTCGGTCAACCGTGGCGGGAGGATTCATCGAACCGCCATCTCACCTTCACGCGGAATCGCATTCGACACGAGCTGTTGCCGCTGCTCGAGGGCTGGAATCCTCGCTTGCGTGAGCATCTTGCCCAGATGGCCGATCTGGCGCGCAACGAAGAAGAGTGGTGGCAGGGAGAGCTCGCCCGCGTCGCGCCGCAGGTCTTGCTCACGGGTCGGCCAGTGCGGGGTGGAGGCCGCGCCGCTTCCAACGATATCGCGCTCGATCTTGGCCGGCTCGCCGAGCTGCCCACAGTTCTCCAGCGCCGCCTGGTGCGTCATGCCGCGGCTCAACTGGATGCCGCACCGGACTTTGACGCAACAGAGGCCTTGCGCAGCCTTGCATCGGCTGGCCGTGCAGGCCAGAAGCTCGAACTCGTCGGCGGATTACGTGCGGAGCGAACGCACCGCGAGCTGAGGCTTTCCGTCGGTCCGACGAGTGGACCTGCCGGAGCTGTGACGGCGTCACCCGAGTATGCCGTGGATATTCCAGGAGAAGTCGACGCGCCGGGTTTTGGAGTTCGCCTGCATGTTTCGCTTCGGGGCAGCGACGCCTCCCAAACCTTGGCAAAAGGCCTGCTGCGCACGTGGAGGCCCGGCGACCGGGTCCGGGTGCGCTACTCATCCGGTCCGCGCAAGGTGAAGGAAGTGCTTGAACGGATGAAGGTTACCGGAAGTGATCGTGCGATGTGGCCCGTGCTGGAGCTCGATGGGTGCATTGTGTGGATGAAGGGAATCGACGTGGAGGCCGAGCCGGCAGTGCGGGTCAAAGTCAGCGCGCTTTCGCGATCAACGGATTCGGCATCCTAACTCCAGATGGCATTACCAGACCGGCGTCACTAGACGTGCCGGCGCAGGAACCTTAGGTGATGGGTTTTTGCCTCGTCTCTTAGTAGTTTTTCTGCCTTCGGAGTACAATTTAGGCTACTGCTCTCTCCGGCTGGACCGATAAGTGTTCCCGCCGCGAGAAGCCTCCATTTTCTGTGACTTCAGAGCATGTGGAGGAGTCTAAAAGAGCAGGCGGTGTCGGAGCTCCTTATAAGCGGCTTCTCCCCGCCGGGAAAAGAGGAATCCTGGTGAATTCGACCGTTAAAACGATCATGTTCTGGGTCTTCATCCTTATTTGCCTGATGCTGCTGTGGGGTGTTGTGCAGCGCGGTACCAATATGGGCGGTAAAGACGCGGAGATTTCATATTCCGAACTGTTGAACAAGATTGATGCGCAGCAGGTTCAGGATGTAACCATACAAGGCACCGAGCTGCACGGTCATTTGAAGGCCGATCCTAAGGATCAGTTCCATACGATGATCCCCCAGAGCAACGACATGCTCTTGCAGAAGCTCGACGCAGCCAAGGCAGGCGTCACGATCAAGGAACCGCAGAGCAATATCCTGCTGCCGCTGCTCTTTAACGTCGGTCCGTTCATTCTGCTTGGCGCGATCTGGTTCTTCATGTTGCGCCAGATGCAGTCTGGCGGCAACAAGGCGCTTTCCTTCGGCAAGAGCCGCGCGCGCCTGCTCTCAATGCAGCAGAAGAAGGTCACGTTCAAAGACGTGGCCGGCGTGGATGAAGCCAAGGAAGAGCTGAAAGAGATCATCGAGTATCTGCGCGAGCCGCAGAAGTTCCAGAAGCTCGGCGGACGCATTCCCAAGGGCGTGCTGCTCGTCGGACCTCCGGGAACCGGCAAAACGCTGCTGGCGCGCGCAGTGGCCGGCGAAGCCAACGTGCCGTTCTTCTCCATCTCCGGTTCCGACTTCGTTGAGATGTTTGTCGGCGTCGGCGCAAGCCGCGTTCGCGATCTGTTTGAGCAGGGCAAGAAGAATGCTCCCTGCATCATCTTCATCGACGAAATCGACGCCGTTGGCCGTCATCGCGGCGCAGGCCTCGGCGGCGGACACGACGAGCGCGAGCAGACGCTGAACCAGCTCCTCGTCGAGATGGACGGCTTCGAATCCAACGACGGCGTGATTCTGGTCGCCGCCACCAACCGCCCCGACGTGCTCGATCCCGCGCTGCTGCGCCCCGGCCGCTTCGACCGCCGCGTAGTAGTCGGCCTGCCCGACGTTCGCGGCCGCGAAGAAGTCCTTCGCGTGCACGTCAAGAAGGTTCCCGTCGCCGACGACACCAACCTCAACGTGCTTGCTCGTGGAACACCGGGCTTCAGCGGCGCCGACCTGGCCAACATGGTCAATGAAGCTGCCCTGAACGCCGCTCGCGTGAACCGCAAGCAGGTCACCATGTACGACTTCGAGCTCGCCAAGGACAAGGTGCTCATGGGCGCCGAGCGCAAGTCGATGCTGCTCACCGACGAAGAGAAGCGGGTTACCGCGTATCACGAAGCCGGCCACGCGCTGGTCTCGTTCTATCCGCGACCACTCCGACCCCATCCACAAGGTCACCATCATTCCGCGCGGCATGGCGCTGGGCGTCACGGTCTTATCTGCCCGGCGACCGCCACAACTACACGCGCGAGTACCTTGAAGCGCGCCTTGCCACGGCATACGGCGGCCGCGTGGCTGAGGAGATCTTCCTCAACCAGATGTCCACCGGCGCAGGCAGCGATATTGAGAGCGCTACCGACCTCGCCCGCCGCATGGTTTGCGAGTACGGCATGAGCCGCCTCGGCCCGCTCACCTTCGGCAAGAAGGAAGAGCAGATCTTCCTGGGCCGCGAGATCGCCCAGCATCGCGACTTCAGCGAAGAGACGGCCCGCCAGATCGACCTTGAAGTTCGCCGCCTGATCGACGAGGCCTATCAGTCGGCTCACTCGATGGTCGAAGCCCACAAGGACGCGATGCACCGCATCGCGGCAGCCCTGCTGGAGCGCGAGACCATCGACGCCGAAGAAGTGAGGATGCTGATCGAAGGCAAGGAACTGCCCCCGATCCGCTCGGTGCTCGCCTCGCCCAGCGACTCGGGCGGCAGCGGCGGTCAGCAGGTGCTCAAGCCCGAGAGCCCGCGGCGGCTCGGCGGATATCCCGAGGGCTCACCTTCACCGGCATAAGCCTTCAACAAAGCTCCACACAAAGGCCACTCCTTCGGGAGTGGCCTTTATCTTCGCGTGTGGCCGAACCGATAGAATGACCGGCATGTGCTTTGTCCTCTTTGCCGCCACCGCTTATCCAATCCCGCGGAGTGAATGGGATAGGAGTGCCCCGCAAATTTGGGTGCATCGCTAAGCGAAGGTGAGGAAGAAATAAGAGCACAATTCAGCTTGCCGGAGGTTCAATATGTCGGCTCCTCTACCTGCTGTGGCTGCGGTTTTCCAAATGTGATGTTCCAGAACGGAGGCTGGCCGGAGCTGGAACGGAACACTAGGGATGCAAAGGAACAGGCTAGCGATCACGAGGAGCGCACAGCGCTGGGAGCATTGTTACGCACGCTGGGAGAGGAAAAAGTGGAGTTGTACGGACTATGGTCGGGAGGCTATGGGCTCCCTCCCGCTTCTCGCGAGGAGCTATCGATCGAAGCCCTGCTCGACTCCAGTTTCTACCTGAAGGAGCGGGGCTTCTACACTGTTCATTTCCAAGAGCCCTAAAAGATCTTGTACGCTACGCCAACGCTGGCGCCGTAGGGCTTCAGCGTTCCATTCACCCAGTTCGGCCACAGCTGGTACTCGAAGTCCACGACGCGAACGCTGAGCTTCCTGTTCAGGTCGTAGTCCACGCCGCCGCCGAGTGCGATGTTGGCAAAACGGCCCGAAAAGAAAGCAGAGTTCATTGCTCCCCAGCCGAAGAGTGCCTTGCCGTAGGGGGTCCATCGCCCGAACTTGCGAATCGGAATGCGCGGCCCGATCAGGTAGTTGTCCTGATAGATATCCTGGTACTGGTTGAAGCGCAGCCAGCGGCCCTCGGCTTCAAACTGCAGATACCGGCGAAAACCGAAGTCGACATACGCGCCCGCGCCGATCAGCGGGTGGGGGCTGGCTTCGGGCTGGAAGGTAAAGCTACCTGCATAATCCGGCTGGAAGACGGATCCCATGCCACCCGCCGACAACGTGAACTTATACCGTGTGGCGGAAGGCTCAACTTGCGCATGGGCTCGAATCGTCCCGGCGCAAAGCGCGCAAAAAGCTAGGAAAGCTGCAAATTGTCTCATGTTTCACTGGTGTTTCAGTTCAGGATGAGGAAGCTCTTTTACAACGGCTTCTCGCATTGACTAAATCCAAGTCAAAAATGAAGGCCGGGTACGCATTCAGCGCGGGGGCCCGGCCGGGGAACGAGCGCATCTCGACTACTGCGGAGCAGGGGCCGCTGCGGTAGGCTGCGGACCCTCCTGCGGTTGCTGTTGGTTCGGCTGCGAAGTGCCACCCTGCGGGTCAGCCGCAGGCTGTGCTGCTGCTGGTTGTGCCGCGCCCGGCGCAGGTGGAGGAGTCGCGTTGGCCTGCTCATACCGCTGCAGCCTGAAGTAGATCGGCGTAACTTCCAGCGGCATCTTGTCGTGCGCGAGCATCGGAGCGTAGCGCTTCGCGTTCAACATGTGCACGTGATCATCCCAGGGATCGGTCTTCAACCAGCTTCCCAGCGGCAGCGCCGGAATCTGTGCCATGTCGTCCCAGTTAAGCTTGGGCGCTTCGTGCGCAAGGGCGCTCATCCACGGTGCGCCGTCGGGCTGCAGCATGGAGTCGCCCAGCATCGGCGTATTCAGTGCGCGCAGCTCTTTGCCGCGGTCTGCAAGCTGTACCCAGAAGAGGCCGGCCGAGGGCAGGCGGTCCTTGTACATCGAGGCCTGCATGAACTCCATGCCTTTCTTTGCGGCGGCGACATTGTCAGCATCCGTGTGATTCATGTTGATGCGGCGGAACGTCGATTCGTCGGGGAACATCAGTCGATCGTTGAACGCATAGCGCGTATCAGTGTGATGACCGAGCGTGACATGGGCCAGCTGGAACGCGACAACCGAGGCGATCGCCTCTTCATTCGGCAGCGTGTCGATCAGGCCCTTGCTGATCAGAATCGTGTTGCCCACCGTAGTGGCTTCAATCGTGTTCATCAGCAGAACACGGCAGCGAACCGGCCCTGAGAAGGCAAGATTATTCGGGACCGAGAGATTGGTCACGATCTGATCGAGCACCGTTGTCTCGTAGCCGCCAGGAGTCACCGGAGCCAGCAGGCCCGCTTCTTCAAGGCGATCAAGCACGTTGTTTTCCGCCTGCAGCACCCATTGCGCGAGGCCTGCAGCGGGCTTACATCCTGGGAGTCATCGCTCTTGTCGACGGCATCCTCGATCTTCATGCTCACGTTCTCACTGTCGCGCGTGGGCAGCTTGAGCGCGTAGCCCCAGAAGTGCGTCTGCGCCTTCAGGCCGACGCCCTTGTCGTTATCGCCACGGTTGGTTTCCTCCACGTAGATCGCGACCGGCAACCACAGACCGGGCTGTACGTTCATCCGCCAGCTATCAAAGTGGAAGTAGTAGCGGGAGTCTTCCTCTGAAGAAGCGCCCGTGTAGGTTCCATTGAACCGGACGACGTTTCCATCCTGATCTTCGATCCATATGCGGCCATAGAAACGGCCCATGCCGGTGACCTTGGGATGAACGTCAAAGACCCAGCAACGCACTTGGCCAAGGAATTCGCGGCGCACGTAACTGAAGACATAGTGCTGGTCATCGAAGCCGGAGGGGTCGAGGAACATCATCTGCATGAAGCCGGTGGGATTGTATGTGAAGCGCTTTTCGAGTCCCAGAGCCTTGGTCAGGCCAGAGATCGCAGAGAACGAGCCCTTGAAGAACCCGCCTGTCTTCTTGGTATCGCGTACCTGGTACTGCTTGTCGAAAAACCCCTTGCCGAAGTCGACGCGGCTCAACGTGTATTGGTCGTTGATCGGCACAGTGTAGAGCTTTTCATCAGGCCGCGTGTCCTGGATGTAGGTTTCTACCAGGGGAGTGCGCTGTTGAATGGCCTTGATAATCACCTTCTCCTGCGCAATCGCTTTTTGCACCAGCGAAGCTTGATCTGGGGTCAGCTGATGTACCGGCTCAAACTTCGGTGTCTTGGTCTTCGCGTTTGCAACCGACACGCCGAACGCCAAGGTCAGCAAGGTCAGGCAAATCTTCCTAAACGTCATTTCATGCTCCTGGTGTCTCTTACTATATTCTGCGGCCGGTCTTTTCGCGCCCCGCAACTTTGGGGTTGATCTCGGCCGGGAATCTCATTGTTACGCCATATTTCATCAGGCAAGTTGGAAGGTAATGGTTATGTTTGTGGTCAAGTCAACGGCCTGCCCGTTTCGAGTCGCTGGGCGGAAGCGGATGCCTGCGGCAACCCGGCGGGCCTCTTCATCAAGTCCGTGACCCAGGCCGTGCACCACGCCATCCACTACAACGTGGCCGGCGGCGGTGAATGTCACGCGCAGAATAACGTCGCCCTGGACCTTCAACTGTCGCGCCTCGGCGGTGTATTGAACGGGAGGCTTCGACAATACTTCAAGATTCGTCGCCGCGGGCTGCACCGCCGTTGCAGGAGATACAGTGCTCGCGGCGGTCTGGGCTGGAATCCCGGCCGATGCCACCCTGCCTCCTGAATAGGACTGTCCTGTAGCGGCTCCCGGGATCCCGGCCGAGGCTACCTTGCCCACCGTACCGGCGTTCGAGCCCGAGTTCGTTCCGTTGCCGATGCCCGTCGATCCGACGACGCCGCGCGGCGCAACCGCCGGACCCTGCGCACCGCCATAGGGATTGCCGATCGCCGCTACCGTGGCCGGTTTTGTCGCGGCCGGATTCGGCGTCACTCCCTGCATATCGCCAAGGTGCACGGGCGTGGTAGACGGATGTGGCTGTTGCACCAATGCCGGAGCGGCGGCCGTAAGGGCGGCTTTAGGTTGTGGCGCAAGCACAATGGCGGGCTTGGCAGATTTGAGCTGCGGCGTATTGACCTTTGCCTCCATCTCAATCGGCTTCAGCGCGGGCTTGGGCTCCGGCTTGGGTAGATTGATCTTCGGCGCTTCCAGCTTGATTTCAGGCTGCTTCGGCGGCGGAGGCAGCTTCGGTGGCGGAGTCACCTTCACCTTAGGCGGTGGAGGAGGCGTGGTCGGGAAAATCAACTCCGTCTGCTCGTAGTGATGTTGCTCGATCACATGCTTTGCCATCATCCCGATATACAGGACGGCAACCAGAATCATGAGATTGATAACCGCAGCCGTTACAAACGATCCTGATCTGCCTTCCGGCTCGGGGAGTAAGCCAAAGTTGATTCGTCCTGGATAATTCGTCGCCATGTTTAAAAAACCTCAATAACAGCAGTGCAACCGGCTGGTCTGCGTTTGCGGCCGAGTATGGATTGCGCGGCGGCTGCGGCTCGATACTTCAAAGACCGCAATACCTGATCCAATCCTGCTACCCGGTGATTCGATAGTTGAGTGGTGAGCCTTCTGATTTGCGTAAATTCTGTCGCTGGCCTCTGAGCATTAACTTCGCTGGTGGCAAAAGCCAGGAACCCTGATACGAATTGCTCCGAAGCCCGAACAGCCTTTTCTAGCGCCAGCCTGTGCCCTGCGGGGGCAGTGTGGAGCGTCTCAGTCCTATTCGATAGCTCTGACGACAGAAACCCTGAACGCACGTTATAGTTACGCTCCGAATTCGTGTCCAAGGCAAAAACGACTGATTCGCTACTGTCCCTATTGGATGAGAGGAACAAAAGTCTGGTTTACCCCGGCGCAACGTTCTCTAAATTCTTATTTTTCACGCGATCGGGGCTACCGAAATAACACGCCGGCTGCCGCTCTTCCACGGTCTCGGGTCGACAGCGCAGCCAGTCCACCCTGCCTAGTGTAATAGACTTACGGTACCCTAAAGCGCTCACGGAAGACAGTCCTTTTATGAAGATTCTGGTTACCGGCGGTGCCGGATATATTGGCGGAACAGTCGCTGGTCTCCTCGCCGATGCCGGCCACAAGACAATTGTTTTCGATAATTTGAGCCACGGACGCCGCGAGCTGCTTCCCTCCGGGACAGATTTCATCGAGGGAGATCTTGCGGATCGAACTCTTCTCGATCGAATATTCATAGACGCAGGTCGATCAGGGGCTCCGTTCGACGCGGTCATGCATTTCGCAGCCCTTATAGAGGCGGGCGAATCCATGATCCATCCGGAGATTTTCTTCCGGAATAACACCGCATCCACGCTGACTCTTCTTGAGTCGATGCTGGCACATGGCCCCCGTCGGCTCGTTTTTTCCTCAACCGCAGCCGTCTACGGAGAGCCGGAATCCGTTCCCATCACCGAGGACGCCCGCCTCAAGCCCACCAACGTTTATGGCGAGTCGAAGCTCCTGGTTGAGCATATGTTGCGCTGGTTCAATCAGATCCACGGCCTGCGTTACGCTTCGTTGCGTTATTTCAACGTCGCCGGCGCGCCGGAGACGCCTCAAGGCGTCGTGCGCGGCGAAGCTCACGAGCCCGAGTCGCACCTTATTCCGCTCATTCTTGATGTGGCGCTCGGTCGCCGGCAGTCGATTCGCATCTACGGAAACGATTACCCCACACCGGACGGCACCTGCATCCGTGACTATATCCACGTCTCGGACCTCGCCGATGCGCATTTCCTGTCTTTGAAGGCACTTGAGAGCAGCGACCGGCTGATCTTCAACCTCGGCAATGGACGCGGTTTCAGCGTGCAGGAGGTTATTGAGTCGGCGCGACGTGTCACCGGACACCCGATTCCGGCGGAGCTGCACCCCCGCCGCCCCGGAGATCCGGCCTTCCTGATTGCCAGCTCGGAGAAGGCAATTCGCGAGCTCGGTTGGAAACCGCGTTACACGCAGCTCGATGCCATCATCCGCACTGCATGGGAGTGGCACCGCAAACGGTACTCACGCTGAGAATCAACGCCTCACTGCGGTGGTTTGGGTGGCGTCGTTGTCGAGGCAGGTTTTGAAGCAGAGCCCGCTGGCTTAGCTCCTTGGGTAGCTGAGCTTGCA
This sequence comes from uncultured Acidobacteriaceae bacterium, assembly GCA_963832465.1. Lineage (GTDB taxonomy): Bacteria > Acidobacteriota > Terriglobia > Terriglobales > Acidobacteriaceae > Telmatobacter. The sequence goes on along the minus strand of CAWHUJ010000004.1, from coordinate 479,733 downwards.
GGCTCTGTTGAACTCGGCTTCGTTGAGTCCGGAGCAGTTGAATCCATCTTGGGTGCCGTGGCCGCCGGCTTTTTCGTCGTCTTTTTTGCAGGTGGTGCCTTCGGACACACCGGCGCAGGTGGCGGGGCAGGGCACTTAAAGGCTGCCTGCTTCTCAACCAGCGAGTGCAGGTCGCTTACCTGCTTCTCCTGAGCAGTTGCACGTTCCAGAATGTGTGAGTTCAGGGCGAGGCGCGCGCCACTGAGACTGTTCAGTGCCTGCCGGATCGTCGCAGCCTGATCGTCCGGCGCAGCGATGCGTGCGGCCTCGAGCACACGAAGCAGAACGTCATAGAGCGCGTCCACGTGCGTGGCGACAGGAAGCGTTTTGCTAAGCGCACCTTGCGCAGTGTCCGCATCCTGCATAAGCGGCGGCAGATGCTCCTGTATCTCACGCTGGATCGAGTTAATGTCATCTGCCGCTTCGTCGCGAACTGTGCCCCGCTTCCACTTATCCACGCGCACGGAACTGAGTGAATGCTTCACGCCGTCGAGTGACGGCTGCAGAATCGCGGATGTCGTGAAGGGAGCAGGTGCCGGGATGGGCGGTGCCGTGGGCATGGCCGCAGCAGATGCCGTAGTCTTTGCCGGTGCGAAAGCGTCAGATTCGCGTGCCTGCGCGAGACAAACCGCGCAGCAGCATGCCGCAACCAGAAAACTGGCTATTTGAATGCGCATCGAGATCAGTTTCTTGTCACTCCGGAACGTTTGAGTGCTCTCGAATTTACGTCGAAGAATTCCGCGCTCAAATCTGCAAATGGATCGCGTAAGCAGAATAGCTGATGGCTCTTCCGCTTTCCAACGTGACGCGCGTGCATCTCAAAGTAGAAGCTGAAGCAACCAATTCATTGAATTTACGCTCGACATGGTGGAGTTTTCCTTCGCCAAGCCTTGGCGATTTGCGGGAAACGGAGCATACTGCCTGCATAGCCGATGCTTCGGCTACCTTCCCCACGGCGTACGGAAAAAGCTGATAGAAGCTCTGGCCGTGATCCTACCCAAGGTATGCGGACAGAGAAGCGGATTCGGTTCGCGGAACGTCTACATGAAAATACCGTTGTCGCTGACAACGGCATAAGAGGAGCTAGCGATGGCGACAGCTCAACCTCTTCCCCAGACTCTCGGGGAACTGCGCAGAAGTACCAGGTTTTCCGAGGCCTGCCTGAAGACGCGAACGGTGAAAGATGAGCTGCGCGGCAACCTGATCGACCGGCTCCGTCAGCGCGAAGCGCTTTTCCCGGGCATCGTCGGCTACGAAGATACCGTCGTTCCGCAAATTGTCAACGCGGTCTTATCCAAACAGAATTTCATCCTGCTAGGTCTGCGCGGTCAGGCCAAGAGCCGGATTCTGCGCGCACTCACGGCCCTGCTCGACGAGCGCCTGCCTTACATCGCCGGATGCGAGATCCGGGACAATCCCTATGTGCCGCTGTGCCGGCGCTGCCGTGACCTGATAGCAGAGCGCGGCGATGCCACTGCCATTGCGTATCTCACCCGCGATGAGCGTTATGTCGAAAAACTTGCTACGCCGGACGTGACGGTTGCCGATCTCATCGGCGACCTCGACCCCATCAAGGCAGCACGCGGCGCGCAGGACCTTTCCAGCGAGCTCACAATGCACTATGGCCTGCTGCCGCGTGCCAATCGGGGCATCTTCGCCATCAATGAGCTGCCTGACCTGGCAGGAAAGATCCAGGTCGCGCTCTTCAACATCATGCAGGAAGGCGACGTTCAGATTAAGGGCTACCCTGTGCGGCTTGCGCTCGACGTTGCACTCGTCTTCAGCGCGAACCCTGAGGACTACACTGCGCGCGGCAAAATCGTAACGCCGCTGAAGGACCGCATCGGCTCCGAGATTCGCACCCACTACCCTGAAACCCTCGAAGAGGGAATCGCCATCACTGCGCAGGAAGCATGGTCAGAACGCGGCGCGCTTCCCATCGAGATTCCGCAGTATCTGCGCGAAGTCGTAGAACAGGTGGCCTTCTCTGCCCGCGAAGATAAGAAAGTCGACAAGCGGAGCGGCGTCAGCCAGCGTTTGCCCATCTCGACGATGGAGCTGATTCTTTCCAACGCCGAGCGTCGTGCCATCGTGCAGAATGAGTCTCTCGTTCTGCCACGCATCAGTGATCTCTTCGCCGCCCTGCCAGGTATCACCGGCAAGCTTGAGCTGGAATACGAAGGCGAAATGCGCGGGGCAGACAAGGTCGTACGCGACCTCATCCACACCGCCGTGGGCAAGATCTACGACCACTACTTTGCCGATACCAACACGCAGCAGATCGAGCAGTGGTTCAATCTGGGAGGTTCGGTGAAGCTCGATGATGACCAGGCCACAGCCGCGGCGCTCGCTGACCTCAAGCAGATTCATGGTCTTTTTGAGAAGCTCGCCCCACTGGGTCTGAAAGCCTCCGACGATCCGCATCACGTCGTTGCCGCAGCAGAATTCCTGCTCGAAGGCATGGTCGCGCACCGCAAGCTCAGTCGGAGTGAAGAGCGCGTCTTTACCGCACAGGATAAGACAGGCCGCGGGCAGGAGCGGCCACCCGACTTGGAACGCGAGTTTGAGGATTGGCAGCGGGGCAGGCGCGGTTCAGGACGTGGAGGGTACAACTAGCAAGGCAACGGGCTGAGGATCATTGCGATGAAGGGCATTCGCTACACAAAATACAACGGCGATCTCGCCTCTGAGATGGATCTCGAGGGCCTCCTTCAGGCGCTCTCTGACTACTTTCTCGACTCAGGCTTTCGCGATCCCTATGCCGACTTTCAGGAGCTTGACAACAATTTCGAAGACCTGCGCGAAGCTCTTCGCCGCATCCTCGAGTCGGGCGAGTTCTTCGATGAGTCTCTCCAGCAGCAGATCGATCAGATGTCAGCGGAAGGCAGGCTCGATGAACTGATCGACAAACTGATCCAGCGCCTTGAGGAGCAGAACTACATTTCATCGCGGAATGCCGACCAGGCAAATGCCGGAGAGGGACATGTTGGTGAGGTGGAGGGCGATGTTCGCTTTGAGGTTACCGACAAGAGCCTTGATTTCCTCGGCTACAAGACATTGCGCGACCTGCTCGGCTCGCTCGGCAAATCAAATTTCGGCCGGCATGACACCCGCCACTGGGCCACTGGTATCGAGGCGGGTGCAGCGCCGCGGCGTTATGAATTTGGCGACACACTTAACCTGGATTCAATTGCCACGCTTAGCTCGGCGATCGCCCGCGAAGGAATCGGCCTGCCACTGAATCTTGAATACGACGATCTGCAGGTGCACCAGTGCGAGTACCAGAGCTCCTGTGCGACCGTCGTCATGCTCGATTGCTCGCACTCGATGATTCTTTACGGAGAAGACCGCTTTACTCCCGCAAAGAAAGTTGCAATGGCGCTCTCGCATCTCATCCGCACTCAATATCCAGGCGATTCGCTTTCGCTGGTGCTCTTCCATGATTCTGCCGAAGAGATGCCCGTCTCGCAGCTTGCGCGCGTAAAAGTCGGGCCCTGGTACACGAATACGCGCGAAGGCCTCCGCGTTGCGCAGCGCATTCTGGCACGGCAGCGCAAGGATATGAAGCAGATCGTCATGATCACCGACGGTAAGCCCTCCGCGCTCACCTTGCCGGATGGCCGTATCTACAAGAACGCCTATGGTCTCGATCCTCTTGTGGTAAGCGAGACGTTGGAGGAAGTAGCCCGCTGCAAGCGCTCCAACATCATGATCAACACCTTCATGCTCGCGCAGGACCACGGCCTGGTGCAGTTCGTGCACAAGGTCTCTGAGATGTGCCGTGGCAAAGCCTACTTCACGACGCCGCACACCCTCGGCGAATACCTGCTGATGGACTACATGCAGCACAAGTCGAAGATGATCCACTAGGCGTCGCCCGACATTTCGCACAAAATCCCGCAGAAATTAACTTGACACCGCTCTGCATGCACACGCATGGTTGCGTCAACCATGGCAAGCCCTTTAGCGCAGCACGCCCAGATCCCCGCAACAGAAGCACCCAATCTCTGGAAAGTCATCTTTGCGGCCTCGTGCGGCACACTCATTGAGTGGTACGACTTCTTCATCTTTGGCTCGCTGTCGACTGTTCTCGCGGTCAAGTTCTACCCGCCCGGTAATGACACCTTTGCTCTGATCGCCTATCTGGCCACATTCGCTGTCGGCTTCATCGTGCGCCCCTTTGGCGCGCTTTTCTTTGGCCGCATCGGTGACTTCTTCGGTCGGCGCATAGCCTTCATCATCACGCTCACGATCATGGGCTTTGCCACAGCCTCCATCGGTCTGCTGCCCACCTTCAAGACCGCCGGGTGGCTCGCTCCCATCATCCTCATCTTCATTCGCGTGCTTCAGGGGCTTGCTCTTGGCGGCGAATACGGCGGCGCCACGGTTTTTGTAGCCGAGCATGTGCCTGACGGCAAGAGAGGCTATTACACCAGCTACATCCAGCTGACGGCGACTTTCGGCTTCATGCTCTCACTGGCTGCAATCATGGTCGCCCAGGCGACGATGACTCCGGCGTCCTTCCAGGCCTGGGGCTGGCGGCTGCCCTTTTTGCTCTCCATCGTCCTAGTCCTTATCTCACTTTACGTCCGCATCCGCATGCAGGAGTCGCCGATCTTTCGCCAGCTGAAAGCCAGTGGTATGCGCTCTTCGAAGCCATTGACTGACGCCTTCGGCAACTGGGCAAACCTGAAGCGGGTATTGGTCACGTTGCTCGGCGCCACTGCAGGGCAGGGAGTCATCTGGTACACGGGTACCTTCTATGCGCTTTTTTATATGCAGAGCGTTCTCAAGGTGAGCGCTCACAACGCCTACATCGTGATGGCCATATCCTCCGTGGTTGCGCTGCCCTTGTGCATCTTCTTTGGCGCGCTCTCTGATCGCATCGGCCGCAAGAAGCTGATGATGGCGGGGACACTGCTGGCCGCGCTGGCCTACCTGCCGATTTACCACGGAATGCAGCGTGCTGCCGGTAATCACGTCGTAAGCGTCGGATCAGTCAAGGATCGCGTCACCGGTGCAATTCGTCTCACTCCGCTCACAAACGACGCGGCAGGCGCGCTGGTTCCGGCTCAGGAAGCGCATGAGGCCGACCTGACGACACTGACTTTGCTGGTGCTTGCTCAGATGCTGCTTGCTGGAATGATCTATGGCCCAATTGCTGCCTATCTGGTTGAAGCATTTCCTGCCAAAGTCCGTTACACGTCGCTCTCATTGCCGTATCACATAGGCAATGGTGTCTTCGGCGGCCTTCTGCCCTTGATCGGCCTCAGCCTCTGCGCGTCAACCGGAAACATCTTCGCAGGGCTCTTCTACCCCATCGCTGTCACAGCCATGTGCTTCATTTGCGGAACCATCCTGCTGAAGGAAACCCGCGGCACGCTGCTTTGGAGCGAGCTTGATGCGCCTCATGAATCGCCTTTGAAACCGCAGTGATTAGGCGGTGCCGGGGCGGCCACTTGCCGCCTGTAGGTCTGGCTCGATACAGTTGCTCCCAAAGAAGCTCCAAGGTGCATCGAGAGGTCGAACGCCCTGGTGCGTGACCATCTTCCCCCTGAAAAAGGACCCGAATGTCTTCCATCCCTGTGTCTTCACTCGCAAGTCAGGACCTGGATTCAATCCTGCGCGAAAATCGTGTTTTTCCGCCTCCGGCGGAGTTCAGCGCCGAAGGCGCACATCAAGAGCCTTGAGGAGTATGAGGCGCTCTACAAGAAGTCGATTGACGATCCTGAAGCATTCTGGGCGGAGGCGGCGAAGGAACTGCACTGGTTCAAGCCGTGGGACAAGGTGCTGGAGTGGAATCTGCCCTGGGCGAAATGGTTTGTGGGCGGCAAGCTCAACCTGAGCTACAACTGCGTCGATCGCCATGCGCTGGGCGCGCGACGCGACAAGACCGCAATCATCTGGGAGGGCGAGCCGGGCGAGATTCGCCGGCTGACCTATGCCGAGCTGCACGTCGAAGTGCAGAAGTTTGCCAACGCGCTGAAGAGCTCGGGCATCAAGAAGGGCGACCGCGTGGCGGTCTACATGGGCATGACGCCGGAGCTGGCGATTGCGCTGCTGGCCTGCGCGCGCATCGGGGCGGTGCACTCGGTGATCTTTGGTGGATTTGCGGCCAACGCCATTGCCGACCGCGTCAACGACTCGGGTTGCGTGGCCATCATCACGCAGGACACGAGCTACCGCCGCGGCAACGAAATCAAGCTCAAGCGAACAGTGGACGAAGCCATGCCATCCTGCCCGACCGTGCGGCACGTCGTTGTCTACCAGCGCACCGGCTCGCCGGTGAAGATGGTTGCCGGCCGTGACTGGTGGTGGCATGACCTGGTGGCCAACGCTCCGACGGAATGCCCCGCCGAACCGCTGGACTCAGAGGACCCGCTCTACATTCTCTACACCTCGGGGACCACCGGCAAGCCGAAAGGGCTGGTGCATACGACGGGCGGCTACGCGGTGCAGACCTACCTGACCACCAAATACGTATTCGACCTGCGCGACGAGGACATCTACTGGTGCACGGCCGATATCGGCTGGGTCACCGGGCACTCGTATGTGGTGTACGGGCCGCTGCAGAACGGCGCCACCGTGCTGATGTATGAGGGCGCGCCCAACTGGCCGGACTTCTCGCGCTTCTGGAAGATTATCGACGACCACAAAGTGACCATTTTCTACACGGCGCCGACGGCGATTCGCGCATTTATCAAGTGGGGCGACCAGTACGTGGAGAAGTTCAAGCTGGACTCGCTGCGGCTGCTCGGAACGGTCGGTGAACCGATCAATCCCGAGGCGTGGATGTGGTACCGCGAGAAGATCGGCCACAACCGCTGCCCGATTGTCGATACGTGGTGGCAGACGGAGACCGGCGCAATCATGATTGCGCCCGATTCCTGGCGCGGTGCCGACCAAGCCTGGCTCGGCGACGCGGCCTTTCTTCGGCATTCAGCCGGAAGTGGTCACCAAGGAGGGCGAACCGGTTCCCGCGGGTCACGGCGGCCTGCTGGTGGTGCGCAAGCCGTGGCCGTCGATGGCGCGCACGGTCTATGGCGATCCCGAGCGCTATCAGAAGACTTACTGGAGCGATGTGCCAGGCTGCTACTTTACCGGCGACGGCGCGCGTCAGGATGCGGATGGCTACTTCTGGCTGATGGGCCGCGTCGACGACGTGATCAACGTGAGCGGCCATCGGCTCGGAACCATGGAAGTGGAGTCGGCGCTCGTCGCGCATCCCAAAGGTCGCCGAGGCCGCGGTTGTGGGTCGTCCCGACGAACTGAAGGGGCAGGCCATCTCCGCGTTTGTCTCGCTTGAAAGCGGCAACCAGCCCAGCGAAGAGTTGAAGGACGAGCTGCGCAAGTGGGTGCCGAAAGAGATTGGCTCGCTCGCGCGGCCCGACGACATTCGCTTCACCGACACGCTGCCCAAAACCCGCAGCGGCAAGATCATGCGCCGGCTGCTGCGCGAACTGGCCACCAACGGCGAAGTCAAAGGCGACACGACCACGCTCGAAGACTTCACCGTGATCGCAAAGCTGCGCGAGGCGGAAGAAGGCTAATTGCTACGCCGATCGCGAGCCAGCGGCATGTGAAGCGCTCTTGTCCGAATTATCCGTGGACAAGAGCGTGTTCGTTTTGAGGCTGGCTGCCTAAGGTTTGAGGCACTTTTTCTGTGGACCCGATTGAGACGATGGCCACCGCCACGATAGCCACTAAAATGCCTCCAAGAATGTCAACGAGATAATGCCATCTCAAAATGAGAATGGACGGCACCAGAAGGCCACAGTAGACACTAAGAATTCCTAAGACCCTCCGCCATCGGCGCAAATACCAGGCCACAATCAATGGCTGGGCCATATGGAGGGAGGGAAACGCGACGTAGTAAGAACTCTGGGAATCCATCCATCCAGAGTGATGGTAGAGAGCTCTCGCGCTCGCAAGCGAGGTGCTTTGCAGAGTCGCGGTCAAGGTGTGCATCGGCAAGGGGCTAAAGAGAAAAGGCCCCTGCGCGGGAAAGAAATAGAAAACCGCCAGAGAGATGGAATATGCAACCAGGATTGCTCCGGAAAGACGTGCGGCGGTATTCCGCTCTCCAGCGAGGCATAAGAAAATTATGCCGGCTCCGAGAATCCCAAAAATGCTGTAGTAAATCAGCGACGCCCAGGAAAACAGCGGTGCGCCCCATGAACTAAATTGGGCGACAGTCCAACCAAACATCAAATGGCTGTCAATCCGACTCAGAGCCTCATCATATTCGGTGCATGGGCGAAGCGTGACGATGATCGAAGAGTACGCGAATGCCATGCGAATACTGGCCGCCAGGTATATCCACAGAAGGAGAGCATCACCCGCTCGTCGCCAGCCAACCTTTCGAAACGAAAACTCCATGATGCAAAGAATCAGAAGGGCAAGCCAGAAACCGTGCGACGGGCCGAATTGCCAGGCGAGCACCAGACCGAGCACAAGAGTGGGAATGAAGCGTGTGGTCTTGCGGAAGAACGGGTGCCACGCCCCTGGTACGCCCACTTGGTACAGAGCAGCGGCCGTCAAGATCGATAGACCTATCCAGCTCAGGAAGAGGCCCAGGGTTTCGTTGGAAAAGACAAGTCGGATGCGCGCGTAGTGGGCGGCAGGGACCAAAGCGATTGCAGCCAGCGTGAAGATCAGGGCGTGAATCTTCTGCCCGGTCAGATATTGAGGCCTCGTTCTCATCCTTTTTTCCGTACGCGAGTTCATCCGTTCTTTTATTGAGAGCGATCCTTATTCTAGGCATTTCGCCGCTGGAAGCATAGACACTTGGGCATCATGTAGATCACTTACGTTATCAAATCTGTAGGGGCGTGTCGGTCTTCTATGCGTTTGTCGGGACTTGGATTGTCGATGCCTGAACTACGGAACGTTTTCCGCCATTTGCGCTCCGCCCTTCGATAAGCCAGCAAACCAAGTACCCGGCAGGCAAAAGCGTGAGCCACAATATTGGATATCGATAGCGAATGTCCGTAACCGAGACGTAATACATCAGCGGATAGACGCTCATCGTCGCCAGCAGAAACCACGCTGCGGGATTGCGCTCGCGCACCATCCGGATCAGTCCAAAGATCGAAAGAACCGTAGCAGCCCAGATCCAATAGAAAATCCTTCGCTCATGATGGATCCACATCGTTGTGTAATCCCTCACGCCGAAGGTCTCCGAAAAGCCGAATCCCGCTGGAATCTCGTGAAGGACTGGAAACCAGAACTCACGGAAGCGGGCCAGCGTTAGCTGCGCAAAGCGGTCGCGATGCGCGCGAATCCAAACCAGCGCTTCATCACGGCGCGAATTGTCGTGTGCGACTTCGCCCAGTTGTGCAAACGCTTGTGCCTCGGCAGGGCTCGTGTTGGGATGGTGCGCCTGATAGCACCCGCTCATCTCCTCCTGCAGAATCGTAGGAAGCGCACAGTCGTTATTGGAGGCAAAGAGCACGATTCCCAGTCCTGTTCGGATCGTGAATGCGCCGACTGTCCGTTTGTTGCGTAGACCCCACACGGAAACAATGGCAAATGCGACGGTGACAACTACCAGGGCTGCGGCAATATCGCGGCGGTTATAGAGTCCAGTTCTCGCCGCAGCAAAAATGAGCCATGGAAACCATATGAGCAATGATGGTGGACTCAGCAGGCATAACGCTGCCGCTAGAATGCCCGCGCCAACTGCACGCGGCCACCAGCGTTCGCTCCCCGGCTCAAATATCGGCCATGTCGCGCATGCAAAGTACACCAGTCCCGCTGCCGCAAAATTCGTATCCCATCCCGGAAAGAGAATCATGGCCGGAATCCAGAAGGCCGCGGCCACAACACCGGGAACGATGTCATCGAAAAAGATCTTCGACAATCGCGGAAGCAAAGCGGCAGTTATCGCGTTTGCGAGGATGCTGAGCAGCGCCGACGCTAGATAGACCAGATAGGGAACCCGGATCAGTCGGATTAAAATTGCCGTGATCAGCGGGGCTAGAGGAGGATTGCTGGCTGTCGCTCCAACATGAATGGAGTTGAACGGATCCGCAAATTTGCCCTGCGAGGCCAGGCTCCACGCGAGATTCCACGGTTCTCCACCGCGCTGAGCAGGCAAAGTAGCTTGTGAAAAAACACCAACGGACCCTGCGATCACCAGCAGAATCATCGACACATCTTTCTCGTGTTTCCGGATCCATCGAAGCAGCCGCGTAAGCCAGGTCAGGTCTGCTACCGCTGCGCCTCCTTGAGCGGTATTCTGCGCGTTCGTCGGATTCTTCTTTGTCAGCCCACCGCGAATCTGGTTCGCGGCCACAATCCACGGCACGATGATTGAGTACACCAGCCGAGCCAGCCATGCTTGCGGCTTCATCACTCGAGGAAAGAGCCAGTCCAGCCTGTATGCAAAATAGATTTCCAGCAGCAGTACTGCTGCCAGCGGAATCCACGTCCACGGCAACGCGGCCAGCGCCGCTACTTCTGCAATGCAGCGCGCCGCGTTGCGAAACAGCCGCACCGGACGCACTCCCAGGATGCCGTCGCTGATCGAATAGCGCGCAAGCTGTTTGCACGCAGAAAAGAAGCCATTCTGTGGCCGATAGATTGCTTTGGCGCCCAATATAAAAGCCGGCTGCGTCACGCGCCGTGCTTCGAGATCGAAGTGGGTGTCGTCACCCAGCAGCACTGTTTCAGGAAAGCCGCCGATGCGCCGCCACAGATCTTTGGTAAAAGCCATCGACCGCGCAGTGCAGGACTTTGTTCTTGCCGTCATCGACAGCTTCACGCCGAGAAACGGCGCCGAGGCCATATCCCATGCCGTAGGATCGCGCATATCCAGGCATGCGCCACCCAGCGCATATTCGGCCTCTCCGTTTTGCAAGGGAGCGGTAATTTGAGCGAGCCAGTCCGGAGCGTAGGTGCATCCAGCGTCGACGCAGGCGATCAACTGTGAGCTCGCAGCGGTGATGGCGACGTTGCGGCCGCGCGAAACCGGCCCCGGGCACTGCTTCAGGCTGCAGGACTCATCGCGAATGGGCCGAAACCTGGGATTCTGCCGCGCCGTTTCGCTGAGCCACTCCCACGTGCCATCACTCGAGCCGCCATCGACAATGATGATCTCCGCGGCGGGAGGCTCCTGGCGTAGAAGGCTCGCAACCAGTCGCGGAATATCCTCTACTTCATTGAGGACTGTGGCGATCACGCTGACGGCTTGCATAGCGAACCTTTCCACCGACCGCAAACTGTCAGAACTTGTAGGTCACACCGATCGAGCCGCGCGCATTCCAGCGAAGATGGGGTGAGTAGCCGGGCTGAAAGGGTGTGACGGTGAAAGAGGATCCAATGTCGTCGCCGTATGCGCGAATGCCCCAGTGGGCCGGCTTGAGCTTGTAGTCCAGGCCAACTCCCACGCCGCCGGCGAAAGAGTAGTTGGGCGAGATAACAACATCGCCGCCTGTGTGCGCAGCTCCAAGCAGGCCATGGACGAAGATGCCGAGGCGCTCGTAGAGAGGAGCGTGCAGCACCGGTCCGGCAAGGTACAGGTCCACCGTCGACGGAACTGGGTTCGTCGCCGTCACATCCCAGGCATAATGGCCGCCATCGACCGTTACTCCGAAGTACTTGCCGAAGTTCCGCGTTCCCGAGATTGTCACGCCCTGCAAACCGCTGGTCGACTGGCTCACCTGGTTCAAGCTTGTGTAGCCCCATCCGGCGAACAACTCGTACTTATACGGAGCCTCGCTCGTGGTCGATTGGGGTTTCTCTGGTGCGATCTGGCTGCTGGCCGCGAGGGGCAGAAGCGCGGCTGGAATCGCCGCCAAAATCGAAAGCAACATCTTTCTCTTCAAGTTCAAACTCTCCTCGATACATGCCGGGCCGCATTCGTGCGCTCGGGGTTTTCCTCAGTGCGCGGGCACCATAGCTCAATCGCTGTACCCCAATAGACTACCGTCTTACCCCCATTTGAATGAAGCGTCCGTCCGCACCGCCCCACCGTAGCCGGGCCTCCGCAGATCGAGCCGCCAGAAGCACAGTCACTAGGACGGATGCCTGCGCCGGAGGGTAGCACGCAACTGCCATTGATTGAGGTGAGTGGATCTCGCCTGCGGAGACGAGCAACCCTGCCGGCGGCTCAGCCCCTTTCCAGATACCAGGGGATATTCACGACGATGATGCGCCGGTTTCCTCGCACCAGCAGGATGACCTTCAGCAGATCGGCGCGCCGGTTGTGCAGCAGGTTCTCCCACCAGTGCTTTACCACCAGCTCGGGCACCAGCACGCAGATCTTTCGCACGGTCGATTCCTGCTCCACTTTCAGAACGTAGTCCACCACCGGCTGCACGATCGAGCGGTAGGGCGATCGCAGCACCTCAAGATGGGGAACACATTTGCCCGCCTTGCGCAACGGAGCAGCTACATCCTTCTCCCATACGTCGCAGATCGTGTCCGGCTCATCGACGCTCTGGACATGAACGCAGCGAATGTCATTCGACATCGACAGCGCAAAGGAAAGCCCCTTTTCCGTGATCCTGGTCCATTGGTCGATCGGCATGATCACAATGGGCTCGACAATATCGCTCGGCTCGATGGGCCGGTCGAGCGCCGTCTCACGCGCTACCCGGCGGTAGTGCCGGTTTACTGCGCGCATCGCGATGATCATTCCCGCGATCAGCAGGGTTGTGATCCACGCGCCCTGTGCGAACTTCGCGACCAACACAACCAGCGTGGTGATTCCGGTGGCAAAGGCGCCCAGACCGTTCACCAACATGCGGCCTGTATCGCCCCTCTTCTTCCAGTGCACAACCATTCCTGCCTGCGAGAGGGTGAAGGCAAGAAAAGCTCCAATCGCATACAGCGGAATCAGCCGGTCGGTGACGCCGTCGAAGAGAATCAGCAGCACGGCCGTCAGCGTGACCAGCACATAAATGCCCCAGGAGTACAGCAGCCGGCGACCGCGCAGCAGAAACACATGAGGCAGATAGTTATTCGAGGCAATCGCGCGAGTGAGTCGTGGAAAATCGGCAAACGCTGTGTTGGCCGAAAGCGCGAGCACCAGCAGCACAGAGCCGATCGTCACGTAATAGAACCAGCCTCGGCCCATCACGGCACGCGTCAACATCGACAGCACGCTCTCATAGTGAGCCGAACCTGGATCGGTCGCGCCCACGCCGTAGGCTTTGCAAAGCAACGCGATCCCCAGCAGCAGGATCGCCAGCATCACGATGATGATCGTGAGCGTGATCTTGGCGTTCTTCCGCGTGTCGTCACGGAAGGCCATCACTCCGTTGCTTACGGCTTCTACTCCGGTCATCGCCGTGCAGCCTGAGGAGAAGACTTTCAGCATCAGCCACAGGCTCATCACTTGCGTTGCCGCCGGCACCGTCGGCAACGGGCTCACCGGATGCGGATGCCCGGAGAAAGCATGCCATCCGCCCACCGTGATCACGACGAGCAGTGTGCCCACGAAGAGATAGGTAGGCACCATGAACACCACACCGGCATCGTGCACACCGCGCATGTTCACGATCGTCAGCGCAACCAGTACGCCCAGGCAAAGCCCCAACGTATGCGGCTGCAGAGTTGGCACAGCCGATATCAGCGCGCCGATCCCGGCCGAGATACCCACTGACGCGGTCAGAATGTAGTCGATCATCAGCGCGGCAGCCGCCAGCAGCCCAGCATTCGCACCCAGGTTCTCGCTGGCTACCGTGTAGGAGCCGCCTCCTTTGGGATACGCCTCAATCGTTTGCCGGTAGCTGAAGTAGACGATCGTCATCAGGATGACAATCGCCGCGCTGACGGGCACGATGTAGCCAACGCCCATCAACCCTAGCGGAAGCAGTAGCGTGAGAGCGGCCTCCGGTCCGTACGCCGCCGAGCTCAAGGCATCGAGGCCAAAGATAGGAACGCCCGCGCCCGGCCCAATGTGCTCAGCCCGCTCTTCGCTCGTAGCCAGCGGGCGGCCAAACAGAAAATTCACAACGTTAGAAGCAACTGCCATGGAAGGTTGTTGACGGCAGCAGAGGCAACAGGGAAGCTGCTGGAGGCATTGTCTCACGAGCTTCGCTAGACAATGATGAAATCAGTCTGTCGCAGACCGTCACATTCCCGGCCCAGGTAGCTTGCAGCACTCGCCAGCATCCGCTGGTTCATCTGCGCCCGCGTCCAATATCACCTTCCAGCTTCCGTCTTGCCCTTTGCGCCAGATAGTGATGTAGCGGCCAGAGGTTTTTACCGGATTTCCGTTCGCGTCCTTGCTGCTTCCCTCAAAATGTCCCCACGTGTATCCCATATCGCCTGACGGGCCCATCAGCGCATCCGTGGGGGTCCACGTCAGCTGATACTCCTTCGGCGACCACGTCGCCGAACGCGTTATCGCAATTGCGCCGAAGAGGGGAGCCTTTCCGTTGCTCAGCGATACCGCATCATCAGCGAACCAGGCAGCAAACGCCGCCCCGCCCCGCGCGCCCACGTCCTTTGCGAAACGAGTGTCGAGATCGAAGAGGAGCATCTTGCCCGGCTTCACCGTGGAGTCGGTCAGGGGGTTCGGCGCTGCGGGCTGCGCGCCCGGTTCCGGTAGCTGCGCTCGGAGTGGCGAGTGCGGTGCCAAGGCCAACATCAACAATCCAAACCAAATCGCTCTTGAGCCCTTAATCAGGTTGTGCTTCCTCATCTTCAGGATCCTTTACCGGCAATGCTACAACGGCACTCCATCGCGGCCGCACCGGAAGTCCCTGTTCTCCGGTAATGACGACGTCGATTCCCGCATGCTGTTGCAATCCTGCCGGTTGCTATACTTGGATGACGTAATTTCGCGGTTCAGGTGCGCTGAAGCTCTCCGAGCAGCAATGGACAGACCTTCACGGCGGCTGCCCGTCGAAGTTGCATCCCCCGATGCGCCTGGGACCCGATAGGTGTAACCCGGCACTTCCCCGGGGGAAGGACACACATGGGAAAATTGCTGGAGTCGATTCAATCGCCCGCCGACGTAAAGAAGCTGAACTACACTCAGCTCGCTGAACTTGCAGAAGAGATTCGCGCCTTTCTCATCCAGACACTTTCTCGAACCGGCGGACACCTGGGCCCCAATCTTGGAGTCGTCGAGCTCACGCTCGCTCTCCACATGGCCTTCGATACTCCGGCAGACAAGTTCGTCTTCGATGTGAGCCATCAGGCTTACGTCCACAAGATTCTCACTGGACGCCGCGAGCGCTTCAACACCATTCGCCAGCCGGGCGGCCTGAACGGTTTCATGCTCCGCACTGAGAGTGAGCATGACTGCTACGGCGCCGGACACGCCGGAACCGCGCTCTCCGCCGCCCTTGGCATGGCAGTCGCGCGCGACATGGCTGGTGGCAGAGAAAACGTCGTCGCTGTTGCCGGTGACGCCGCCTTCACCAATGGCATCTCGTTTGAGGCGCTGAACAACATCGCCGAGCAGACCAAGCGTCTCATCGTAGTGTTGAACGACAACGAGTGGTCCATCGATCGCAACGTAGGCGCTATCGCTCGCTACTTCCACCGCGTCGTCACCACTGACCACTATCGAAGCTTTCACGAATCCGCCGCGCGTCTCGTTGAACGCTTCGGGGGCAAGACGGCAGTCACTGTCGTGCGCCGCGCTGAAGAAGCGGCCAAGAGTATGCTCTGGCCCTCAATGCTCTTCGAAGAATTCGGCCTGCAATACTTCGGCCCCATCGACGGCCACAATCTGCCGCTGCTTGTTGAGACCTTCAACTTCCTCAAGAAGGAAGATCGCCCGGTCCTGTTGCACATCCTCACCGAAAAGGGGCGCGGCTTTCAGCCTGCTCTCGATGGCCAGAAGAAATTCCATGGCCTCGGACCTTACGATCCTGAAACCGGCAAGACCGTCGCCGCACAGACCACATACTCTGAGGTCTTCGCCAACACGCTGGTGCAGCTAGCTAATGAGGATCCACGCGTCGTGGCTGTCACCGCAGCCATGCCCAACGGCACCGGTCTCGATCTTTTCCGTCCGCATCACCCACGCCGCTACTTCGATGTAGGCATCGCAGAAGAACACGCAGTCATCTTCGCCGCAGGCATGGCGACGCGAGGCTTCCGCCCCGTATGCGCCATCTACTCCACGTTCCTGCAGCGCGCCTTTGACCCCATCGTGCACGACGTAGCCCTCCAAAAGTTGCCAGTCATGTTCTGCATGGATCGTGCCGGCCTCTCAGGCGACGACGGTCCAACGCATCATGGCCTCTTCGACATCGCTTATCTGCGCGGCATTCCAGAGATGGTGCTGATGGCTCCCAAGGATGAGAACGAACTGGCCGACATGATGAAGACGTCTCTGAGTCTCTCATCGCCGTGTGCCATTCGCTATCCCCGCGGTGCAGTCTCAGGTGTGCAGCGGAAGCCCGAGCTGGAAGTGTTGCCAATTGGCAAAGCCGAAGTCATCACCGATGGTTCCGATGTCGCAATTCTCGGCCTCGGGCCCATGATCACGCTCGCACAGGAACTCGGCGCGCGGCTTGAGCGTGAAGGCTTCTCCGCTGCTGTCATCAATCCCCGCTTCGTCAAACCGCTCGATCGCGAGATGCTCGAACTCTACTCGCGCCGTGTCGCCGCTTTCGTCACATTTGAGGACCACGTCAAGATGGGAGGCTTCGGATCTTCGGTTGTCGAAGCGCTCGACGAGATGGGAGTCTCGGTTCCCGTCGTCCGCATCGGCTGGCCCGACGCATTTATCGAGCACGGCAAAGTGGATGCGCTGCGCGCCAAGTACGGCGTCACCGTCGACGAGGCGCAGGCGCAGGTGCTGCCCTTGCTCGCGCGCCGTCAGCGGCGCTCGCTAGTGGCTAGCTAGGATCCGAAGCAGGATGCAGCAGCGTGAGTATCGCGGTCCGATATCCCCCCGCGATGCATTCATGGTTGAGGTGGAGTGTCGCTTAGTTCAGGCGGGATCTGTGTGCGAAAATCCACCAAAGCTTTCTTTCAGTATGCGACCTATTCGTTCGGCCCTTTTTTCAGCCCTGTTTCGCTTTTTGGTCCCGCTATGGATCTGCGCGTTTGTCCCGGCGTGCATCTGTCTTCACGCCCAGGCACCTCCGCCCGGACCTCTTGTGCTCGTTGGCGGAACTCTCATTGACGTGACCAACTGGGGCCACTCCGCGAAGGATCTCCGCGACGCCGTTGTCATCGTCGATGAAGGAAAGATCTCAGCAGTCGGCACGCGGGCCGATCTCCCCGTTCCTCCCAATGCGCGCGTCATCGATTGCGCAGGTAAGTTCATCATCCCCGGCCTCGTCGATGGCTTTGCGGGCATGAACAGCCAGAGTCAGGCCAACGCCTTCCTATATATGGGTGTCACCACCGTAGTCGCGAGCGCCGACGTGCGCCGCGGCCATATCGACACCGCTGCCAATCCAAAGCCGCATCTCTATCTGCTCGACTCCATCGGCACCACCGACGACTGGAGTCTGCTCATCAATCAGCCGAGCTGGACTGCAAAGCTTCGCGAGGGCACACATCCCGTCGAGCTCAGCCCTGAAGACACCGCGCGTCAGCTCGCCGACACTGCCCACCTCGGAACACGCGTGCTGTGGCTCGGCGGCAATCTCACGGCCGCCAACAGCCAGTGGATAATTGCCCACGCGCATCAGGCAGGCCTCATCACCTACGGTGAATTTGTTGCCACGCCCTATCGCGTCGGCATTGAGGCTGGGGTTGACGCGCTGCTGCACATGGGGCGTTACGAACTCGGCGTCATTCCTGATGAGCTGCAGCGCCCGCTCGTCGACGATCCCAACGGCGCCGCTGCCAACACAGCATTTGACTATGCGCAGCATCTTCCGCCGACAGATGAGCACCTGCGCACCTACGCGCGCTTCATCGCAGCGCACCATGCGGCGCTCATGCCCACCTTCAGCATCTTCTTCCTCAATCTGCCCGGCCATCGCAATCTGTGGACCGAGCCTGCCGCCGCCTTGCTGGATCCGGCAGAGATGTGGCAGCCCTCCGATCGCCAAACCGGAGAGAGGACCTATACACTCGCCCTCTGGACACGCCATCTCCCGGCAAGCGGCCAGCGGTGGATGGAAGAGAGCCAGCGCAAGAAAGCCGACCAGGCGGCAATGCGTCTGTGGCAAATCAACGAGACGATCTTCTCCGCTTATCCCCACTACCTCGCCGCATCCGGCTCCCCGGTCGAGGGCACGATGTCGGGAATCTCCCTGCACACTGAGCTTGAGATGCTGGTGCGCCTCGGCCTCTCGCCGCGCGAATCCCTCGCCGCCGCCACTAATAATTACTCGCTGCAGTTTGGCTGGAACGAACTGGGCCTGATCGCTCCCGGCCGCCGCGCCGACATCCTCGTCGTCGACTCCGACCCCACAACCAATGTGTGGAACGCGCGACGCATCTCCACCCTCGTCGTCGACGGCAACGTCATCGACAGGGAAGCGCTGCTGAAGTTGAAGAAGTAGCCCTCACCGCGGACTCATCCCAGAGACTATTGGTTGCTCAGAAAGAGCTTCGTTTCATTCCATTGCGGAATACGAGCATCGATAGGAACAGCGCAGTTGCAAGGACCAGGGAGATTGGAATCAGCACAATATACCCATCGATCCATCTGACGAGAGGACTCACGAACTTCGGTAATAGGAAGCCTCCCACCTCCATGAGGATGAAAAGTGCCCAACCCATCAGCAGCAGCCGACCGAAGGTCTTAAACACTTCTCTCTCCTTGCCTTTCTTGAAGCCTACCCCTGAGGCCCGGCAGGTACACGACCATGTAGTAGAGCACCTGCGGAGCTCCCGAAAAAAAACCAAATAGAAGCACGACGAACCATATACTTCGGTACCACTTCGATGATCTGTCGCATTTCACCCAGTAGGACCACATCGCCATAAATAACGTGATCGCTCCAATTGATGTTGTCACCGAAAAAACCCAGAGAGACCAGTATCCCGTCTTGCTTAGCTGAGTCGGCGTGACCTTTGCGCATGCGGTTGCGATGCCACCAACAGCGAGCATTGCTGCTACCCCAAGAACAAGAGCCGTCTTCCGACAGAAGAACAAGCGTTCGAAGTCCAATTGAGTACGCCGCATTCGGTTTCTCCGTCCGCTTCTTAGCGGGCCTCATGCCCTAGATTCTGAGACCGGCTCACCCTTACCAGTAAGCAACGGAGATCCCCTGCCTGGTGAAGCGGTCAGTGCGCAACAACGATGTGCGATTCGCATTTTCTCACGCACAGTACTTTTTGCCGAACCGCATTCTTCTCAGATTCGAACCCTTCCACCCACCGTAACGTAAGATGAGATCAGGGCCCGTGCACGATCCGAGCCGCCACTGATCATGACCGAAGCCTCTGCGCAGGCAGCAGTCAAGCCGCAGCCGCGCAATAAACTACTCATCCTCATCGCGGCATACAAACTGCTGCAGGCGCTCCTCTTCGCGGCTGTTGGCTTCGGTGCGCTGCGCCTGCTGCACAAGGACATAGGCGACGTTCTGTCGGATCTGGCGGCGGCGATGCGCTTCAATCCCGAATCGCATCTCGTCAACTTCATCCTCGACAAAGCCACAGTACTCGACGATCCGCTTCTGCGGCGCATCGGCGTGGTGGCCTTCTGTTACGCGGCCCTGAGCCTCGCCGAGGGCATTGGTCTCTATCTCGAGAAGACCTGGGGTGAGGTGCTGACGCTGCTCATCACCGCATCCTTCCTGCCCTTTGAGATATTCGAGATCATTCGAAAGCTGACCTGGCTGCGCGTCAGCCTGCTCGTTATCAATCTTCTTGTCTTCCTCTATCTGCTGAAAGTTGTCGCCAGCCGCAAGAACGAGCCAATAGTAGAAGCAGAGCCAAAAGAAGAGACCCCGGCTGAATAGTTTCGCTTTTCCTTCCCCTATATACCGCTTTGTCCAATCTGCAAAGAGGCGATCCGAACCCCCGAACCATAAGCATAAACACAATATCTAGTGGGTATCTCGTCTACGTTACCCATTAGAAGATATCCCGCGGCCACTTCAACTTCCAGGGGCCAAAACCCTCATATCTCAGGAATTTCTAACCCTTTTTGGTCTTTGACAGGGGAATTTTGTGGTCTATTATCGTCACTGAAGTGGAGCAGAAGGGAGTAAAAGGGAGTTAAGGCTGCGGTTTCAAGCCAAGAATACCCCAACTTTCTGCTGAAATCGGCCTTCCAGTCAGTTTTTCGGGTTTTGGAACCTCGAAAAGCACCCAGGATGGCCCCGTAGTTCAAGAGTTTTCGAGGCTGGCACGCATGTTTCGCGGCAATCATCCGGCGAAGGTTGACGAAAAAGGAAGACTGAAGCTCCCGTCCGCCTTCAAGCAACTGGTCGATGCCGCTCATGTCACGCAGTTCTACGTGACCAGCACTGACGGCAAGAGTGCCGAAATCTGGCCTCTGCCGGAGTGGGAAAAGGTGGAGCAGCAGTTGGCCGAGTCCAGCACCATGGACGATGCCGTTCGCAAGTACCTCAACCTGACCAGCTATTACGGCCAGCAGGTGGAGATGGACAACCAGGCTCGGCTCTTGTTGCCGCAGATTTTGCGCAACTCAGCCAGGCTGGATGCCGAAGTGGCTGTACTCGGCAAGTTGGTATTCCTCGAAGTGCAGAACCGCGAGGTTGTTGAGAAGGATCGCGCTGATAACGAACTGACCGCCCAGGATCGCAACGCACTGGCGGCAATTTTGAGACGCAAGGGTTGAAGCAACACCAGCCCCTCAGGGGGAGCGCATGACGAAGCCGGTTGAACGCCATGTGCCAGTTCTTTTAAAGCAAGCGATTGATTTTCTGAATCTGCGCGCAGGCGCTGTGATTGCAGACTGCACGCTCGGCATGGCTGGGCACGCCAGCGAAATTGCCCGGCGCATCGGCCACGAGGGCCATCTGATCGGTTTCGATCGTGACCCCGAGGCGCTCGAACTTGCCAAGGTCAGGTTGGCGCGAGTCGTCAACGAACTCGGCAACCATGCGCCCCGCATCACGCTCGTCGGTGAGGCTTTCAGTTCGATAGCCGAGCACGTTGAGCCGGCATCACTAGACGGCATCTTGGCCGACTTCGGTGTCAGCAGCCTGCAGCTTGATGAAGCACGCAGAGGATTCAGTTTTATGGCAGACGGCGATCTTGATATGCGCATGGATACGCGCAAAGGGCCAACTGCCGCACAAGTGGTGAATGAGGCGAGTGAGCGCGAGCTTGCGGACCTCATTTACGAATACGGAGAGGAAAGGAGGTCGCGGAGAATCGCCAGAGCCATTGTGCGCGGGCGGCCGGTTACAACCACTGGGCAACTTGCCAGGATCGTAGCCTCAGCCGCCCCGGCAATGAAACAGGATCGGATTCATCCAGCGACCAGAACCTTTCAGGCGCTTCGTATCTTCGTAAACCGTGAACTGGACGAAATCAGGACGCTCCTCGAGGCCGCACCAAAGTTGCTTAAGCCCTCCGGACGCTTGGTCGTCATCAGTTTTCATTCGTTGGAAGATCGCATTGCGAAAGACAGCCTGCGCGAAGGCGCAAGGCAGGGCATCTGGGAAGTTCTGACAAGAAAGCCGGAGACGGCCGGCGACGATGAGATCGAGCGCAATCCGCGCTCGCGCAGCGCAAAGTTGAGAGCAGCACAAAGGCAGTAACGCAAGAGAGCAAGGAGAACACTGAAATGGCGGCATGCACAACCTATTTCGAAACGGGCCAGGGCTGGGACGCTCGCATCGCCGAGCATAACGCCGCCTTGCTGGCGCAGCAGCCCACGCGCCGCCGCGGTGTGCGCACGCCGGAGATCTCCTTCGCCCGCCACTTCGACAATTCGCGACTGGTCAAGGCCTCAGATCCGGTGCGCGTTCGCCAGATGCGCATCTTCTCGGCTGCCGTCACCGTGCTCTTCTCGCTTGTGATGATTTATGGGCTGCAGCACTTCTGGGCAATCGAGGGCTCGTATCGCGTGGAGTCAGAAAAGCAGACACTCGATCAGCTGCGTGAAGAGAATCGCCAGCTCCGTTTGAAGGAAGCACAGCTTTCGCGGCCCGGCCGCATCGATGGCCTCGCCCGTCAGATGGGACTGGCAGCGCCTCAGCCCGGTCAGGTGATTCGCTCAACAGCACGGCCTGACAATAGCACTCCGGTTCTGGCGCAATTCACACCCCCTCCCCCACCCGCCAGATAAACTGAATGGCGAGCCCTCTCCGAGTACCCGCCATGCAGGCACCCCTTCGGGCCAACCGGCCCCGCAGCTCCACGTCGCGCGTTATGCCCATGCGGCAGGCGCGCTTCTGGATCGTCTGCCTCTTCTTCTTGCTCTGGGCGGGAGCCATCACAGCGCGGCTTTTCTGGTTGCAGATCGTTCACCACTCTGAATACGTAGAGCGTGCTCAGAAGCAGCAGCAGCGCACCTTTGAGGTTGCTCCGCGTCGCGGCATTCTCTACGACCGCAACATGCGCGAGCTGGCCATGACCGTGCAGGTCGACTCCATCTATGCCGTGCCCACTGAGATTGATGACAAGGCGGCCGCTGCTCGAGCCCTTGCGAAAATCGTGCACGCCACTCCCGAAGATGCCCGTACCACAGAGGCCGAAATCGAGAAGCGCCTCAATGATGGCCACGGACTTCGCGTGGATCGCGCGCCGCGTCAAGCCTGAGGTCGCAACCCACGTCAAAGAGCAGAACATCAAGGGCATCTATTTTCAGAAGGAGTTTCAGCGCTTCTATCCCAACAGCCAGATTGCCGCGCAGGTGCTTGGCTATGTCGGCCTCGACGACAACGGACTCGGCGGCCTCGAGCAGAAATTCGACACACGCCTCCACGGCGTTCCGGGTCGCGTGCTGACCGCTGTGGACGCCCGCCGTCACGTGCTTGGCTCAGTCGAGCATGAGCCGGAGCCCGGCCAGAATCTGCAACTCACCATCGACGAGAACATCCAGTTCATGGCCGAGCAGCGCCCTCGATCATGCGATGGAGAAAACCCACGCCGATAATGGCACCGTCGTTGTGCAGGACGTGCACACCGGCCAGATTCTCGCGCTCGCTATTCGTCCCACTTTCGATCCCAACGATTTTCGCCACACCACGCCGGCGCTGCTGCAAAGATCACGCGGTCAGCGACGTCTATGAGCCGGGATCGGTCTTCAAGCTTGTTACCTACTCGGCAGCGCTTGACGCAACATGTTGCCACACCCGACGACATGATCGATTGCCAGGGCGGACAGATCACCCTCGCCGGCCGCGTCATTCACGATGACAAGAGCGACCGCGGCATGGGCATCGGTCACCGTGCCGACGGCACTGGCAACATCCAGCGACGTTGCCGCCGTCAAACTCGCGCTCAAAGTCGGCCCGACCGCTTCTACCAATACATTCGCGACTTTGGCTTTGGCAACCGCACCGGCATGGAACTGCCCGGCGAAACGCGCGGCCTGCTGCGCCCCACAGCCAAGTGGAGCGGCTCATCGATCGGCTCCATCGCCATCGGGCAGGAAGTCGCCGTCACTCCGCTGCAACTGGTCTCCATGGTCTCGACCATCGCCAACGGCGGCATCTATCTGCCGCCGCACGTGCTGATTTCTGGCCAAGCCACAGATGCCAAGAGTCCGCCGCACCGCAGGTGCCGCAGGGGCCGCAGTTGGCAGCCCGCGCCCTTCAAGGCCGGCGAAGACCTGCCCAATCCGCTGCCGACTGGCGCGCATCGCGTTATTTCCAGCATGACCGCAGCGCAGATGCGCAAGATGATGGAAGGCGTCGTGCTCTTTGGCACCGGCAAGCCTGCGCAGCTCAATGGCTACTCCTCTGGTGGCAAGACCGGCACCGCGCAGAAGATCGATCCCGCCACGCATCTTATTCGAAGACCATGCACATCGCCTCCTTTGCGGGCATCGCGCCCGGTCAACAATCCCGTCATCGCCGTCGCCGTGGTCATGGACAACCCCAAAGGCGCGTCCTACTACGGAACCGCCGTCTCCGCGCCGGTCTTCGCCGAAGTTGCGCAGCAGGTGCTCGAGTATCTCGGCGTGCCGCACGACATCGATGTTCAGCAGCCGAAGACAACTGCTAAGAACGGCAAGAAAGATCTCCCGACAACAGAAGACGACTCGGCCAACGATCAGCAGAATGTCAACGCGCTCTTTGCCGCAGTGAATGACCTTCCTGCCGACGATCCTCTGCGCAGCCTCCGCCGCAGCCTGCCGCCGTGAACTCGGCAGCAGCCAGAGTGAACGCCGGTCCTCCTCCCGATCTGTCTTCCACATCGCCCGCCGCCAAGACCGATCCCCTAAAAGGCGCGACCGTGTCGGCTTCTGCGCCTTCTCAACAACCCGCGCAAACCGCGTCGCGCGCGGTCACCATCAGCGACGGCAAAAAGATCACCGTGCCATCTCTCGTCGGTTTGCCCTTGCGCAAAGTGCTTGAAAGCGCCGCCAGCGTCGGCCTCGATGTACAGATCATCGGCAACGGCACCGCGCGCGAACAGGCTCCCGCACCCGGCACTCAGGTGCCAACCAGGCACACAGATTGTTGTCCGCTGCGGCCAATGAGCTCGAACCAGTAACGCCAAGCGGATTCGATCTACAATCAACCCAGTCATGATTTGGAACGATCTATCTCCGCATGTCACCGCCGTCGAGTCTGCAGGCGACTCCGCACGGCCCATCACCGGCATTGAATACGACTCGCGCCGCGTGCGTCCCGGCGCCGTCTTCGTCGCCATGAAGGGCGGCTCGACCGACGGCAATCGCTACGTTGAGAAAGCCATCGCCGCAGGCGCGCTCGGCATCATCACTGACTCGCCGCAGACCTTCGACCATTTGCTCGTCTACAATCCCGGCGTCCCTGTCCTCGAAGTCGAGCATGGCCGCCGCGCGCTCGCCGAGGCTTCGGCTGCATTTTTCGGCCATCCCGAGCGCAAGCTCGCCGCCACCGGCATCACCGGCACCAACGGCAAAACCACCACGGCGTTCTTGACCGAAGCGCTGCTCAACGCCGCCGGCCGCAAGTACCGTCCTCGTCGGCACGATCGAATACCACGTTGCCGGCGAAGTGCGTCCGTCGCTACACACCACGCCTGAGTCGCGCGATCTCTTTGAGCTGATGGCCGAAGGCGCGCAACGTGGCGCGACCGAACTCGTCACCGAAGTCTCAAGCCACGCGCTCGATCAAGGCCGCGTGCTTCGGAATCCCATTCGATGTCGCCGTCTTCACCAACCTCACGCGCGATCACCTCGACTACCACGAGCACGATGGAGAAGTACTTCGCCGCCAAGCGTCTGCTCTTCGACGGCACGCATCTATCCTGCGCCGCGCGTCGCCGTCCTCAATGCGCATGATCCCTACGGCGATCGGATCACCGCCAGGCAGCGCGCAAGGCTGGCGCGGAGATTCGCACCTACGGCATTGGCATGCGGCGACTGGCGCGCCGCGAGCTACACGCTCACTCCCGGCGGCGCAGTCATTGATCTCGAAACGCCCGCGGGCACGGCAAAGCT
Organism: uncultured Acidobacteriaceae bacterium; assembly: GCA_963832465.1. Taxonomy (GTDB): domain Bacteria; phylum Acidobacteriota; class Terriglobia; order Terriglobales; family Acidobacteriaceae; genus Telmatobacter. The sequence continues at coordinate 454,244 of CAWHUJ010000004.1, read as the reverse complement.
CACATCGCGACTCGCCGGCGAAGTCAATATCCTCAATCTGCTTGCGGCATTCACCGCAGCGCACGCGCGCGGCGTCGCCTTTCGACCAGCTCGTTGCTTCCGTTCCCACGCTCCATCCCGTTCCCGGCCGATTCCAGCCTGTCGATGCCGGCCAGCCCTTCACTGTGATCGTGGACTACGCGCACACCGACGACGCTCTGCGCAACCTCACCGCCCTTGCCCGGCAGATGACGACAGCAATCCGGCGGTCGCGTCATCACGCTCTTCGGCTGCGGCGGAGACCGCGACCGCACCAAGCGGCCGAAGATGGGCCAGGCCGCCGGCGAGGGCAGCGATTTCGTCGTCGCCACCAGCGACAATCCGCGCTCCGAAGATCCGCTGGCCATTCTTGCCGAGATCGAGCCCGGACTCAAAGCCACCGGGATCGCCCTACATCATCGAGCCCGACCGCGCCGCGGCGATTCATCATCGCGCTGCAGACCGCTACGACCGGCGACATTGTTCTCATCGCCGGCAAGGGCCACGAGAAAGAGCAGATCCTCGCCGATCAGCGCGCGATTCCCTTCGACGATGCTGAAGTTGCTCTTTCCGCTTTGGCCGAACTGGGTTATGGTGGAGAGCAATGAAACTCACGCTGGCAGAAGCGGCCATCGGCTGCGGCGCGGTGCTTGAGGCGCCGCGAGCATTGCAAGCGCCGGTGCTCTTATCGCGACCGGCTACTCCATCGACTCGCGCACCGTGGCACCCGGCGAGCTCTTCTTTGCCGTCCGCGGTGAGCGGCTCGACGGCCACGATTTCGTGACCGCAGCTCTCGAGCGCGGAGCCGTTGCCGCCGTCGTCTCGCGCGCACGCGTCGCTTCGCTGCCTGATGCCGCGCTGGCCGTGCCGCTTCTCATCGCCGAAGATCCGCTCACCGCACTGCAGTCGCTGGCCGTCACATGTGCGCCGCCAGTGGGGCAAGCATCGTCGTTGCCATCACCGGCTCAGCCGGCAAAACCACCACCAAGGAAGCCATCGCCGCCGCGCTCGGCGCAAAATTCAACGTGCTCAAGTCGCAGGGCAATCTCAATAACGCCTTCGGCCTGCCGCTGCAGCTGCTGCGCCTTGAGCCGGAGCACGAATTCGCCGTCATCGAGATGGGCATGAACCACCTCGGCGAAATCGCCGCGCTCGCGCGCATCGCCGCGCCCGACTGGGGCGTCGTCACCAACGTCGGCACCGCGCACATTGAAAACTTCGCTGAAGGCCAGGCCGGCATCGCCCGCGCAAAATTTGAACTTGTTGAAGCACTGCCCGCGAACGGCATCGCTTTCCTCAACTGCGACGATCCCTACGTCTCGCAGTTTGGCCGCGACTTTCCAGGCCGCGTTGTCTACTTCGGCGAAGGCCCCTGCGCCGACCCGCAAATCCTTTCTCAGCGTCGAAGACGCTCGCCGGCCTGCACGTGCACTTTCGTGCCGACGAGCGCGAAAGCTCCTTCACGTTGCACCTGCTGGGCGCGCACAACGCGCCAACGCCATGGCCGGGCTCGCCGTCGCCCTTGAAGCGGGTGTCGATCTCGCAGCCGCGGTGCGTGCACTCGAATCTCTCACCGCCGGCGACAAGCGCGGTGAAGTAATCGAGATCGACGGCGCGACGCATTCTGAATGACAGCTACAACTCCAATCCCGAAGCGCTGCGCTCCATGATTCACACGCTCGCCGCGCGTCCCGGAAAACCGCCGCATCCTCGTCGCCGGCGAAATGCTCGAACTCGGCGAGCACGGCTCCCGCTCTGCATGCCGCCTGCGGCAACGCTGCCGCCGAAGCCGGCATCGACCTCGTCGTAGGCGTGCGGGGCAACGCGGAGCATCTGGCCACCGCAGCCTGCGCTGGCGGTGTCTCTTCGCTCTTCCTTCCGGATGCCGAAGCCGCAGGCGAATGGCTGAAACAGAATCTCGCCCCGGGCGACGTCATTCTCGTCAAAGGCTCGCGCGGCGTTCATCTCGAACGAGCAATCGAACTGCTCAACGGCCAGACTTCATCCACGGGTGCACATTGAAACTGAAATCTTTCTCGGCGCTGATGCTTCTCGCGGTTTCAACACTTTCACTTCGCGGCTATGCAGCAGTCCATCCCGAGTGGACACGCGCGTTTCCACCCTTTCGTATCGCCGGAAATCTCTACTACGTCGGCAGCGAGGACCTGGCATCGTATCTCATCGTCACTCCCAAGGGCGACATCCTGATCAACAGCAATCTTGAATCCTCGCCACCGCAGATCAAAAAGAGCGTCGAGACGCTCGGCTTCCACTTCAGCGACGTCAAGATTCTGCTCATCAGCCATGCCCACTACGACCATTGCGCGGGCAGCGCCCAGATTCTGCGCATGACCGGCGCAAAGTATTACGTGATGGACACAGGATGTCCCTGTCGTCGAGTCCGGCGGCAAGACCGACTTCCACTACGCTGCCGACAACTCGATGCACTTTCCCCCGGCACACGTTGACCGCATCGCTGCACGATGGCGACAAGGTCAGCCTCGGCGGCATGACGCTCACCGCGCACCTCACCGCCGGCCACACCAAGGGCACAACCACCTGGACCCTCGATGAAGCCGCAGAACGGCCGCGCTCTGCACGTCGTCATCGTCGGCAGCCCCAACGTAAATCCAGGCTACAAGCTCGTCGACAACAAGACTTATCCGCAGATCGCCGATGACTATCGTCACGGCTTCGCCGTGCTGCAAAGCCTGCCCTGCGACATCTTCCTCGGCGCGCACGGCGGCTATTTCGACCTGAAGGAAAAATACGCTCGCTGGAAGGCCGGCGATCATAATGCCTTCATCGATCCGGCGGGCTACAAGGCTTACGTGGCCGACCGCGAGCAGGCCTTCGAATCCGAGTTGAAGAAGCAGTCGCAAGGGAATCCGCATCGATAACCCGCGCAGCGCCGGGCCTGTAAAATCAACCTGAAACCCGCTCGCACCCCGGCTTCGGAGGCCACTTGCTTTACTGGCTGCTCTACCAAAAGCTCTTTCCGTTCTTTCATCCCTTCCGCATCTTTCGCTATCTCACGTTTCGCACCGCCTTCGCCTCGCTTACCGCGCTGCTCATCGCGCTGCTTCATCGGCCCTTACGTCATCCAGAAGCTGCGCGAATTCCAGATCGGCCAGTACATCCGCGAAGACGGGCCCCAGTCGCACCAGAAGAAATCCGGCACGCCCACCATGGGCGGCGTGCTCATCGTCATCGCCATCCTGCTGCCCACCGTGCTCTGGTCCGACCCCTCCAATCCCTTTGTCTGGATCACCGTCGCTCTCCACGCTCGCTTTTGGCGCCATCGGTTTTGCCGACGACTACATCAAGGTCGTCAAGCGCCGCAACCTCGGCCTCACCGCGCGCGCCAAGCTCTTCTGGCAGGTCATCGTCGCCGCCGGCAGTCGCCGTCGCGCTCGTCGTGCTCACCGCAGTTCAGCATGTTCTCCACGCAGCTCACCGTGCCCTTCATCAAGAGCTGGCGTCCCGATCTGCTCTGGCATCTGGCTCGGCTCCATTCCGCATCTCGGCCTTGCTCGTCTTTCTGCCCTTCGTCGCCTTCATCGTCTTCGTGCTCATGGGCTCCACCAACGCCGTCAACCTCACCGACGGCCTCGACGGCCTCGCCATCGGCTGCACCATCATCGCCGCCGGCGCGCTCACCGTGCTCACCTACGTCAGCGGCCACGTCGTCTTCGCCGACTACCTCGAGCTGCAGCGCATGCCCATGGTCGGCGAGCTCACCGTCTTCTGCGGCTCCATGGTCGGCGCCTCCATCGGCTTTCTCTGGTATAACGCCCACCCCGCCGAAATCTTCATGGGCGACGTCGGCTCGCTCGCCCTCGGCGGCGCCATCGGCAACCGTCGCCGTCATCATCCGCCAGGAACTGCTGCTGCCCTTCATCGGCGGCATCTTCATCATTGAGGCGCTCTCGGTCATGCTGCAGGTGGGCAGCTACAAGCTGCGCAACGAAAAGCGCATCTTCAAGATGGCGCCGCTGCATCACCACTTCGAGCAGTGTGGCTGGAGCGAATCCAAAGTCATCGCCCGCTTCTGGATCGGCGCGCTGGTGTTTGCACTGTTTGCACTCACCACGCTCAAACTGCGCTAGCCGCCTGCTTTTTCGCACACCTGGCGATGCACAATAAGATGGAGTTGCGCGCCTGGCAGAAGCCCGTCGCAGCCCTGCGACGGCCCAGTCGAAGCCCTGTCGGAGCAAGGATTGTTCGCATGATGGATCTCAAAGGCAAAAAAGTTCTGGTCGTCGGACTCGGCAAATCCGGCCTGGCCGCGGCGCTGTTTCTCCGCCGCCAGGGCGCGCAGGTCACCGTCTCCGACGTGCGCTAGCGCCGAGGCCCTCGCCAAAGACATTCCGGCGCTGCTCGAAGAAGGCATCATGGTCGAGGCCGGCGGCCACGGCCTGCTCACCTTCCGCCGCCAGGACCTCATCGTCGTCAGCCCCGGCGTTCCGCTCGACACGCCCGAGCTGGTGCAGGCCAAGAGCTTCGGCCTGCCCGTCATCGGCGAGCTCGAACTGGCCGCGCGCTTCCTCAAAGGCCACATCCTCGCCATCACCGGCTCCAACGGCAAAACCACCACCACCTCGCTGGTCGGCGAAATCCTCTCCAGCCGCCGGCCTGCCCACCCTGGTCGGCGGCAACATCGGCGTCGCCGGTCGTATCGACCTCATCGCCGAGAGCACGGACGACACCTGGTCCGTCCTCGAAGTCTCCAGCTTCCAGCTCGAAAGCACCGAGCAGTTCCATCCCCAGATCGCCGTCATCCTCAACATCACGCCCGACCATCTCGACCGCCACGGCACCTTCGAAAACTACGCTCTGGCCAAGGAGCGCATCTTCGCCGCGCAAACCACAGAAGACTCCGTCGTCCTCAACGCCGACAATGCCCGCGCCGCTGCCGCCGCGCGCGGTCGCAAAGCGCGCTGTCTACTGGTTCTCGCTCGAGCGCACCGTGCCCCAGGGCGCATTCGTAGCATGCCGGCTGCATCGTCTTCCGCGCCGCCAAAGACGCGCCCATGGAAAAAATTCTGCCCCTTACCGGAATTCCTCTCAAGGGCGAACACAACGTCGAGAACGTGCTCGCCGCTGTCTGCGCCTGCGCGGCTCGCCGGCGCTCCGGTCGAAGCCATCCGCTACTGCCATCGAGAAGCTTCAAGGCCGTCGAGCATCGCCTTGAATACGTCGCCACCATCAACGGCGTCGAGTTCTACAACGACTCCAAGGCCACCAACGTCGATGCCACCGCCAAAGCCGTCGCCGCGTTTCCCAGCGGCATTCATCTCATCCTCGGCGGCAAAGACAAGAACTCCGACTACGCCCAGCTTTCGCCGATTGCTTCGTGAGCGCGTTCGCGCCGTCTACACCATCGGCTCCGCAGCCGCAAAAATCGAGTCGCAACTCCGCGGAGTCGTCTCCATCCACTCCTGCGAAACTCTTGATCGTGCCGTCAGCGCGGCAGCTGCGGCCGCGCATCCCGGTGAAATTGTCCTCCTCGCGCCCGCCTGCTCCAGCTTCGACCAGTTCGAGAGCTACGAGCATCGCGGACGCGTCTTCAAGGAACTCGTCAACGAATGGCGAGGGTGGAAAGTATGGCAAAGCGCGTAGGCGTCGACAAGTGGATCTTCTTCACCACGCTGCTGCTCGTGGTCGTCGGCCTCGCCATGGTCTTCTCCGCCTCGGCCATCATCGCGCAGGAGCACTTCCACACCCCCTACGCGCTGCTCTCCCGCCAGGCCGGCTGGGCCGTCGCCGGCGTCCTCGCCATGGTTCTCCTCATGAGCGTGGACTACTACCGCTACAACTCTCCCGCGCTTCATCTTCTCCGCCCTCGCCGTCACCACCGTCCTGCTCGTCGGCGTCTTCTTCTTCCGCAACGCGCAGCACGCCCATCGCTGGATCCTCGTCGGCCCCTTCTCCTTCCAGCCATCCGAGCTCTCCAAGCCCGTCCTCATCCTCTTTCTCGCCTGGTTCCTCTCCACGCGCCTCGACCGCATGCGCGACTGGCAGCACACCCTCCTCCGCGCCGCCATCATGCCCGTCGTCTTCATCCTGCTCATCGTCAAGCAGCCCGACCTCGGCACCGCACTCGTCCTCGCCGGCGTCACCGCCATGATGCTCGTCCTCGCCGGCATGGAGTGGAAATACCTCGCCATCGCCTTCGCCGCCGCCCTGCCGCCCCTCGCCGCCTTGCTCTTCTGGGTCTCCTGGCGGCGTCAGCGCATGCTCGTCTTCCTCCACCCCGACTCCGACCCCCAGGGCGCCGGCTTCCACATCAACCAGTCCCTCATCGCCGTCGGCACCGGCGGCCTCACCGGCCGCGGCTTCATGGAAGGCATGCAGAAGCTCTTCTACCTCCCCGAAGCCTCCACCGACTTCATCTTCGCCAACATCGCCGAAGAACTAGGCTTCGTCGGCGCCATCGTCATCGTCGGCCTCTTTCTGCCTCCTTGGCTACCGTGGCCTGCGCACCGCCTATCGCTCGCAGGACCCTTTCGCCCGCCTCACCGCTTTCGGCATTACCACCGCCATCCTGCTGCAGGCGTTCTTCAACATCAGCGTGGTCCTCTCGCTCCTCCCCACCAAGGGCATCCCGCTGCCCTTCATCTCCTCCGGCGGCACGTCGCTCTTCTTCACGCTCGCCACCATCGGTATCCTGCTCAACATCTCCAAAAAAGTCGACTGAGCCGCTTCTTAGGGCATGACCCGTTACCAAAGGTCAGCGTCCTATGTTCAGAATCAGGCCATTACTGGTTAAAATTGGTTCGAATCCGCCCTATATACAGGGATGCCCATAAAAGCGGAGAGAACATGAAGTTAAAGACACGCTGGTTCGACAAAATTCTAGGGTCTGAGACCGGCAGAGCCGAACGTCGCGAACCGGACGATTTCATCGCATACTATTGGAACCATTCGACGCTCAAAGAAGATGCGGTCAGGAACGTCAGTTCGACCGGCGTGTACATCGTCACCAATGAGCGCTGGGCTACCGGAACGATCATTTCGCTTACGCTCCAGAAGCAGGGCTTACTCGAGCGCCATAAGGGCCGCAGAATTACGACCCGTGCGCGCGTGGTCAGGGCCGATGACGAGGGTGTGGGTCTTGCATTCATCGTCCCCTCTGATCAAGATGGCCGCAGCTGGGATGGCCTCGTCGAAGCTCTGGTGGAGCAGGCCAAGATTAACGACATGTCTGGCCTTGTCCGGATGGCGGAAGCCCTCAAGTTTCTCGGTCAGCTTTGCCCCAGCGGTGCCAATTCGATTGGCGAACTCGTCCGCAACCGAATAAGCAGCCCGCGCCTGGCCAATGCTGTAGACATCGCTCTTAAAGCGCAGGATTTTCTCAGTGCGCAGGTTGAAAGCGGCCAGCTGAAGGGCAATTCCTATCTGGTTGAGCGCGTGTTGGGCATCGGATCATCCGCAGAAGAATCCTGGCTGCGCGACTTCTGGGCCGGCCTTCTCGTTACCTCGTGTTCGGCAGACGGCAAAGATGAATCCAATCGCGAGTTTATCGATCTCTTTGCTGAGCTCACCAATATTCCGCTTCGCATTCTCACCGTAGTATGCAAGGCGGCCAGATTTCACGCTGGCCCCGACTCCGCGGCCACCTCGGTCACTTGCAGCCTCGATGAGATGGTCACCATCACCGGCGTTCGCGAGGTTCAGATCGAACGGGACCTCGAAAAGCTCGCTTCCCTCGGACTTGTTGTCGTGGCGTCCCACAATGCTTCGGATCCCGAAGGCACCATCAATGTGACGCCCACGCAACTCGCCCTGCAGCTTTTTGCCCGTTGCAATGGCATCCGCGAAGTACCGGTGGAGATTCTTCCTGCCGAGACGTCCGCAAAAGCTCTCGTCTAACTCCCGCCATCGTCAAAATATCGAATCCAGATTGGCTGCCGCAGCGTTTCTTGAGTAGGGCTGCTCGCGGTAGCCTGTACTGGAGGGATTGCGACTATGACTTGGCGTACCGCTTCGTTCCTGTTCGTTGGCCTCATCGGCCTGGCCGGTTTCGGGCTTTATGGGGCGGCTCCCGCTGGTGTAATCCCCGCTCCCGCAGCCGATATGGCCCTCGCCGCCAAATCAGGCAAGCAGACTGCGGTCTTCGCAGGCGGTTGCTTCTGGGGCACGCAATCTGTCTTCCAGCGCGTTAAAGGCGTAGTCCACACCACGGCGGGCTACGCGGGCGGATCAGCCTCTACCGCTACTTACGACCAGGTCACGACAGAAACGACAGGCCACGCTGAATCCGTCGAAGTGATCTACGATCCCTCGAAGATCACCTATGGCGAGCTGCTCCGTATCTTTTTCTCGGTGCACGATCCCACGCAGCTCAACCGGCAAGGGCCAGACGTAGGCACGTCCTATCGCTCTGCGGTCTTCTACACCAGCGATGAGCAGAAGCGCATTGCCTCTGCATACATCGCGCAGCTCCAGGCCGCTAAAGCATTTCCCAAGCCAATCGTCACGGAGGTCACGCCGCTCAAAGGCTTCTATCGCGCCGAAGACTATCACCAGGACTACGCCTACTACCATCCCGACAATCCCTACATTCTTGTTTGCGACCGCCCGAAGATCGAAACGCTCAAGAAGGATTTCCCCGATCTCTTCGTCGAGTACAAACCAGGTCGCTGAGCATCACGGGCCAGATCGCGCGAGTTTGATCGCGCGAATCTGACAGCGAACAAGTACCTTAGAGGTAGAGTTGCTTCGGCCACTCCGCGACCGGCAACTTGCGCCGGATCGAGATGCGTTTCCACTCCGTCCAGATCATCGGCCAGAAGCACGTCGTCAGCAGCCACGCCCAATGCGAGGCATCCTTGCCGAAGAGCAGTCCGAGAGAGAACACCAGCAGTGCCCATCGCACGCCTCGCACAATGCGCCCACGCTCGAGGGTGTACACCGGCATGAACGGCACGATAAAGGTGAGCGCCATCATTAGTCCCGCTAGCAGCGATCCAATCGCAACGCCAGGCTGATGCATAATCAGCGCGGCGACCGATGCCAGCAAGAGCACCCCGGGAAGTGAAAGAGCAGTCCACTTCAGCAGCGGCCTCGCGCATATCGCCCGCGCTTCGAGGTTCGACTCACGCAGCAGCCGGGCTTCCGTCGAGGACAACATCACTCTGCGATAGGCGCTGTTCGCCTCGCCGGCGTCTCCCAGTTCTCGCAAAGCTATACCGCCTGCCTCTTCAACACCGGCCCCGCGTTCGATCGCAGTTTCTCTCGCCAGCTGATAGTGCTCTTCGATCTCGCTCCGTACCTTCAGGACAGAATCCGTTGAAAGGCAGCGTGTAGCAATCTTCAACCAGTCGTTGAGCTCATTCATGGTTAAGCCTCCCCCAGAATCACACTCACAGCTTTTGAAAGTTGACGCCACTCAGCACGGTCCCGGCTCAACGCCTTCCGTCCCTGCGGAGTGATGCGATAGTAGCGGCGCTGCCTGCCCTTTTCCGCGCCCTCATAGGACTCGACCAGTCCATCGTTCTCGAGCTTGTGCAGGGCAGGGTAGAGCGTGCCTTCCTTGAAGTCCAGCACACCTTCTGAGCGCTCTTTGATTCTTTGCGCAATGCGGTAGCCATGGCTCGACTCGCGTGCCAGTGCCTCGAGGATCAAAGTCGGGAGTGTACCTTTGAAGTTCATATGCCTCGTATTCCGATGCATAGAATATGCCAAACTGGGCCTGCCGTCAATAGAGCCACTGGAAGAGTCAATAGAAAGGTTCGGCTTCTTCGACACCGCGCTCTTGCAACCTTCGAATCTGCGAAACTGAGGTAGGTTCATTGGAAGGGCAGATTGGCCTCGTTGCGCGTACTCATCGCCGGTGGTGGCACAGGTGGGCACATCATTCCGGCACTCGCTGTTGCCCGCGAACTTGTGGCCCGGCACGCCGCTGAAGTTCTCTTCGTCGGCACCGCGCGCGGCCTTGAAACTCGTCTGGTTCCCGACGCCGGTTTCCCGCTGCATCTCATCGAGGTCGGCCCGCTCAAAAACGTCTCGCTCCTCACGCGCCTGCGCACATTCATTGACCTGCCACGCAGCGTCATCGCCTGCCGTCGGCTTATCCGCGACTTCAATCCAGGTGTCGTTTTAGGCATCGGTGGCTATGCTTCGGGTCCGGGCATGGCCGCGGCTCTCATGCTCAAGGTGCCAACTATGGTATTCGAACCGAATGCAATGCCTGGTCTGGCCAATCGTCTTGTCGGCAAACGTGTGCAGGCGGCCGCAATCAACTTTCCCGCCGCTGCAAAGTGGTTCAACAATGCCGAGGTCACGGGAATTCCCGTTCGTCCAGGTTTCTTTACCATCGCGCCGTATCGCGGCAACCCGCATCTTCTCATCTTTGGTGGATCGCAAGGCGCCCGGCTCTTCAACACTGCTGTGCCTTCGATTCTTCCTGCGCTGCTTAATGCGGTTCCCGACCTCATCGTGTTGCATCAGTGTGGAGCGCGCCACGCTGAGACCGCGCAGGCAGCTTTCGCGGCAAGCGGAGCCGATCCAACGCGCTGGCAGGTCAGCGCATTCCTCGACGACATGCCGGCTCGCTTCGCCGACGCCAGCCTCGTGATGGCCCGCAGCGGAGCATCTACAGTTGCCGAACTCGCCGCTGCCGGCAAGCCATCGCTGCTTATTCCCTTTGCCGCGGCTGCGGACGATCATCAGAAGCGCAACGCAGAAGAGATGGTCAAAGCAGGCGCCGCATTAATGCTTACCGAACTCGATCTGGCCGCGCCTCACGAATTGCTACAGGCACTGGTCGCGTTGCTTACAGATCCTGACCGCCTTGCTTCCATGTCCGCCGCAGCCCGCACTCAGGCCCATCCCGGTGCAGCCGAGCGCATCGCAGATCGCCTCGCCTCCCTCGCCCAATAGCACAAAAAAAATGCCCGCCTGCCGAAGCAGACGGGCCCACCTTCCAAACAATTTCGAGATTTACCGGTGACCGCCGCCACCGCCATGGAAGCCTCCGCCTCCACCGAAGCCACCGCCGTGGAATCCGCCGCCAAAGCCGCCGCTTACACGGCCCCCGCCACCGAAGCCACCGCTAGGACGCATTCCGCTGCCGCCGACATAGCCGTTGCCTACACGTCCACCGGCGTAACCGCCACGATAACCGGCCGCCGGCACACCACCGCGGTATCCGCCGCCACCGTACACTGGGCGACCAACGTATCCGCCACGCCATCCGCCGCCGGGCCACGGGCGATAGCCACTCCAGCCCCATCCCGGGCGACCGTACCAGCCCCAGTGATACCAGGGGCCAGCGCCAATAAAGACGCCGCTAACGAACCAGCTTGGCCCGTAGTAACCATAAGGCGCGCAGGAATAGGGGTAATACGGAAAGTAGCCCCACGAGCAAGCCGGAGGACCAAAATACCCCGGGGAAGCAACAACCGCCGGACCAACGCCGATCCCGACTGACACCTGTGCATTCGCCTTTTCACTCATCGCAAAAGGCAGAGCCAGCAGCGTCGCCACTAGAACCAGCCGCAAACTCTTCATAATTTCCCTCCCAAGTGCCATCCGTCCGCTTACCTGGCCCGGAAATATCAGCACTGCAAGCTCGGTTTCTCTCTTCCTCAAACCGGCTACTTTCTCAAACAACAATTCTGCGATTTAGTTGCGGTGCGATGGAAGCAAATTCCAGTTTTACCCCAACTGTTTTGATGCTGATGCCGCATCGTCAACAAAAAACGGCCTCTCCGGTTGGGAGAGGCCGCTTCATTGCGATTGAAGCCTGCCAGGTCCGCGGCGTTTACCTGCGATACGGGGCATAGCGAGGAGCGAATCCTCGGTGATAGTAGCCGTAACCTACAACCGGTGCCGGACGGCGGATGCCAACAAAGTTCCAGCGGCCCGGGAACCAGCGACGACCAGCCCAGTAGCCGTTAGCCCAGACATAACCAGGGCCAGGGCACGGAGAAGCATAGGCCACCGGCCCACCAACGTAAACGCCGAACTCGGCAGCCTGCGCCTTGTTTGCTGCAAAGCCCAACGCGCCGACGGCTAACGCTGCACCAAGCACCAGTTTCTTCATGCTGACCATAATTCCTCCATCCCAACCAGCTACTTCCTCGTAGCCCGTTCCGGATCTCTGCTTCGGGTTTCGTTCCTGCTACCCTCGGCCCCGGTTTATGTACTGTGCAAACACGCGCTGCGGTGAAGGTTGCGGCACCAGACTGAAAATAAAACCCCGCAACTTTCCACACATTGCGGTGTCGAAATCGCGCTTTCGAAACGCTTCACGGCACCGGATGGTACCCTGAATTTTCGCCTTCATGTTTGCTACTTCCCAGCACGCGCACTTCATTGGCATCGGCGGCATCGGCATGAGCGGCATTGCCGAAATCCTGCTCAGCCTTGGGATGAAGGTCTCCGGCTCCGATCTGCGCCGCACTCCGGTCACCGACCGCCTCGCAGCTCTCGGCGCGACCATCTACGAAGGCCACAACACTGTCAACGTCGACGGCGCAACTGTCGTTGTCACAAGCTCCGCCGTTTTGCCGACAAACCCTGAAGTCATCGCAGCCCGGGCCCACAAAATCCAGGTGGTCCAGCGCGCTGAAATGCTCGCGGAGCTCATGCGGTTGAAATACGGCATCGCCATCGCGGGCATGCACGGCAAAACCACTACTACTTCCATGGTTGCCTCTGTGCTTGCCGCGGGTGGTCTCGATCCCACCGTTGTCGTCGGTGGCCGCGTCGATGCCCTTGGCTCCAACGCCAAACTCGGCGCCAGCCAGTACCTCGTTGCAGAAGCCGATGAGAGCGACCGCTCCTTTCTCAAGCTCTCACCCATCCTCGCCATCGTCACCAACCTCGATCGCGAGCACATGGATTGCTACCGCGATATGACCGATGTCGAGCAGGCCTTTCTCACCTTCATGGACAAGGTGCCCTTCTACGGCTCCGTCACCGCCTGCCTCGACAATCCGCAGCTCGCCGCCATTCTGCCCCAAGTGCACCGACGCGTTCTCACCTACGGAGTGGCGTCTGACGCAGACTACCGGCTCCGGATCCTTGACCCCACTCCCGAATGCTTCTCGCGCTTTGCCGTTACCACAAGCAAAGGCCCGCTCGGTCCTTTCGCGCTTCATGTTCCCGGGCGTCACAACGTGCTCAACGCCACGGCCGCCGTTGCTGTTGCCGATCAGCTTGACGTCTCGCCGGAGAAGATCGCCGCCGGTCTCAACGCATTCCGCGGAGTCGATCGTCGCTTTCAACGTCGCGGCCAGGCTCGTGGAATCACCGTCGTTGACGACTACGGCCATCACCCCACTGAGATCCGCGCTACCCTCGCCGCAGCTCGCGAATTCACGCGTGGCCACATTCACGTCATCTTTCAGCCGCACCGCTACACGCGCACCCGCGATCTGCTCGATGAGTTCGGAGCAGCCTTTCCCGATGCCGACTCGGTCGTCGTGCTGCCGATCTATGCGGCCAGTGAAGAGCCTCTGCCCGGCATCACTGCGGAGTTGCTCGCCGAACGCATCAAAGGGCCGCGCGTTCAATGCGCGAAGGACTTCGCAGAAGCAATCGCCGCGGCAACTGCCTCAGCGCGCGAAGGCGATCTGATCATGACGCTCGGCGCGGGCAGTGTGAGCCAGCTTGGACCGCAGATTCTCACCGCGCTCGAAAAATAGCAGCGGTTCCGTTAGCGCAGCCCTCTTTCTCCTTCGGAGTTAACGGTTTCCCCGTCAATGAGCAGCCTGCTATGATGCCGCCGCAACCCTTTATCCGCAATGTATCGAAGGAGCAGGCATGGTGCAGAGTTCTCGCAGGGGATTTTTGAAGGCAGCGTCCAGCACGGCCGCAGCCGTCGCAATCGCAGGCCGCATGCCGGCCTGGGCGCAGTCTGCCGCATCCGGGCCCGTCAAGGTCTGGAGTACGTATCGCGACCATCGTCACACCGCGGGAGAAGCTCTCACCTGGAAGCCCGCAGATCAGATCGAAGCCGAAGCCGTCATGCTCGACCCCGGAACCACCCGGCAGGAGATTCTGGGCTTTGGAGCGGCGTTGACCGATTCCTCCTGCTATGTGCTGAGCCAGATGACCGACGCCGAGCGGGCACCCATGATGCACGACTTCTTTTCGCCCGACGAGATGGCCATGAACGTTTGCCGCACGGCGATTGGCTCCAGCGATTACTCGCGCACTGTTTACAGCTTCGACGAGAGCCCTGAGCCCGATCCCGAGATGAAGAACTTCTCGATCGATCACGACAAGGCCTACATCCTGCCGATGCTGCGCGAAGCGCGCAAAGCAAACCCCGAGCTGTTTCTCTTCTCCTCGCCGTGGAGTCCTCGCCGGGATGGATGAAGCCCAACAACATCCATGCTGGGCGGCGCCATGCGCAAAACCAGATCTTCGGCCCCATACGCGAAATACTTCCTCATGTTCCTCGACGGCTACAAGGCCGAGGGCGTGCCATCGATGCCGTCACCGTGCAGAACGAAGTCGATGCCGAGCAGGAGGGCAACATGCCCGCCTGCGTGTGGGCGCAGGAAGCGGAGATGGATTTCGTGGAAGAGTCATCTCGGACCCGCTCTGCGCAAAGCCGGCATGCCCGACCAAGATCTGGGTGCTCGATCACAACTACAGTCTTTGGGGCCGCGCCATCGGCGAGCTCAGCGACCCTGGAGCGTACGAGTACATCGACGGCATTGCCTGGCACGGCTACGTGGGCGAGCCCACGCGCCATGACCCGCGTGCATGATGCCTTCCCGCAGAAGAACGCCTACTGGACCGAAGGCGGCCCGGACATCAACCAGCCCGACTATCGAGACCGACTACACCAAGTGGGCCGATACCTTCAACGGCATCGTAAACAACTGGGCGCGGTCATCACCGCATGGAACATCGCGCTCGATGAGAAGGGCAAGCCGAACGTCGGTCCGTTCTCCTGCGGCGGCGTGGTCACGGTTGAAAGCGGCAGCCACAAGATCACGCGCAGCGGCCAGTACTGGGCCTTCGCGCATTACTCGCGAGCATATCAAGCGCGGCGCACGCGTCTTCGCGACAAACGGACTTGGCTACGACGGCGCCGGCGGCCCGTCTCGCACGCAGGTTTCCGCAATCCAGACGGCAGCCATGTCGTTGTCCTCGCTAACAGGGCGCAGCGGCGCGCGCAACTCGTGCTGGGCTCAAATGCTTGAGGTCGATCTGCCGGCCGACTCCGTCCACACGCTGATGTGGGCTTAGTAAACTGAACCGCCCGCCTGCGTCGATGTCAGCGCGCCGGCATCGACTGACAAGGAATAGGTCGTCGCCTCTCCCCGCCACGTCTTCAGATTGAAGGCGTGGCCAGGGTCCACCTTCAGCACTTCAATATCGCGCAAGGTCAGGGGCTGGCCAGTCGCAAGCACCTGGGCTGGTTTCTGCGGTGTTACAAAATACGCGCTGCCGTGGCCGACGACGCGGGCCTCGCCATCCGCCTCAAGCAGCACAGCCGCACGTTCCTGCACGCCGATGCCGCGCACGTTCTTTCCGTCTGCATTCAGCCGCGCCAGGAACACCAGCAGCCTGCCCATGCGGTTGCGTTTCGCGAAATGCGTATCCGTAATTACGCCCTTGAGAATTGGAATATCGAGAAATCCGTGTACAACAGTGATCTGTCTGCCAAATGGATCGCCCATCGCTATCTTGCCATCGAGATTCGGATCGTCGGGCTTGTCGCCTTGTGCCGAGTAGGCATATTCGCCCAGCACAGCAAGTCCCGCGCTCGTTCCGCCAATCGGCACGCCGCGCGCAATCGCTTCGTTCAACGCGGTCTGCACGGGCGTTCCTGTCCAATAGTTGATGTAATTCGCCTGGTCGCCGCCCGAGATGAAGATCGCACTCGCTTCACGAATCGCCTTTGCCACGAACGGATCATTCGCCGCTGCCCGGTTCGGAATCACGATCGTCGCCACCGAATTCAGCTTGCAGAGCTTCTGGATGTACGCGTTGTAATCGTCGTAGTTTGTCGCGCGCAGCACCACCAGGTCGCCACCGCCGGCATGTGCACACAGCCAGCTGAAGGCCTCGTCAAGATCGGTGCCGCCGCCCATCAACGCGAATCCTGGCTTCGGCGCACCTGCTGCGTCCGTGGGATTTCCGACGCGATAGTAGTGGTACGCCGCCGATTGCGCGGTGCAGGCGAGAGCAGACACAAAAATGGCAAGCAGCGCACCCACGCGAAGAAGCTGTAAATATCTCATCCCGGTAGCTTAACCGACGCCCATAAACATGCCCGTAACGCAACGGATTCCCCCTCTGCTCGTGCGGGAAAAAGCCGCGCGACCGCGGGCTATAGTTGAGCCTGGCGAATCAACTGCCCAATTTCAGGCGTGGCAACTCAAGGTAGCAACCGAACTCGGTCCCTTGTCTGGGAAGAAGATGCGCCGGTGGAGTCTCGCTTCCGCCGCGTGCAACAAACTATGCCTTCATCCGGCCGCGGTCTGCCCGGTATGCCCATTGAAGCGGACGACCCAGACGGCGACGATTTCGCTCCGCCACGCAAGCGCTTCGCTGCTCCTACTCGGCCCTGGTGGCGCCCAGCCGGCACATGGGGAAGAGTTCTTCTCGCATCAGCGGCACTCGTAACCGTGTCTGCCGCAGCCTACGCATTCAGTGTCTGCCGTGGGTTCCTCGAGCACGACTCGCGCTTCCGCATTGCAGGCACAAGCAACATTCAGGCCACGGGCCTCGGCCAGGTGAGCCGCGCGGAGTTGCTGCCGGTTTTCGGCGAAGATATCGGCCGCAACATCTTCTTTGTCCCGCTCGCGGAACGCCGCAAACAGCTTGAGCAGATTCCCTGGGTTGAGCATGCGACAGTCATGCGCCTGCTGCCCGATCAGATTCGCGTTTCGGTGGTTGAGCGCAAGCCTGTAGCCTTCGTGCGGCACGGCCAGCAGATCGGTCTTGTCGACGCCAACGGCGTTTTGCTCACCATGCCCGCCGCAACAATGGCGCAGCGTCACTACTCTTTCCCGGTGTTGACCGGCATCGACGGAGCCGATCCGCTGCCTTCGCGCGAGGCACGCATCGCTCTCTACGAGCGTCTCATCGGCGAGCTCGACTCGAACGGCCAGCATCTCTCCGAGCAGATTTCTGAGATTGACCTCACCGATCCCGAAGATGCGCGCGTGCTCATGCCGGAGCAGGGAACTGACATTCTTGCTCACTTCGGCGAAGACCATTTCCTCGAACGCTATCAGCGCTACAAGAATCACATCGCGGAATGGCGCCAGCAGTATCCGAAACTCGCCGCGATTGACCTTCGCTACGACCAGCAGGTTGTGCTCGAGATGCAGAAGGGCGCCACTACGGAGCAGACCGCTTCGGTGAACCCCGACAGCGCTGACAAGCCAGCAGCGGCCAAACCCTCTGCAGCTGTGCCGGCCCAGACCCCAGTGCCCGCCAACTCCGCCAAGCCGAAGCCTGAGCCGCAGAAGCACACTGCATCCGCCAAGCCCGCGGCACACGCACCCACAGCAGCAGAGAAAGCGCACGCCGCAAAGCAAAAGGACAAGAAGCACGCGGATGCAAAACACGCCGCGAACCACAAGAAGCCCAAACCGGCAACCAAGCCCCACACCTCCACCACGGCGACAGGGACGGCGAGCGCGCGATGAACCAGAGCCAGGACAACCTGATCGTGGTGCTCGATATGGGCAGCGGTTCAACGCGTGTCCTCGCAGCCGATCTCAACGAAGGAGCTCTGCGCTATCGCGGCCACGGCATCGTTGAGTCCGCAGGCATGCGCAAAGGGCTCATCTCCGATCTCGGGCCGGCCGCTAAAGCTGTGAAGGCCGCCAACGAACGTACCGAGTGGGTTGCGCACGTCAACATTGATCAGTGTGTCGTCGGCGTTGGCGGTCCGCATATTCGCGGCCTCAATACGAATGGCGGCTTCGATCTCGGCAGCCGCATGCGCGAGATTACGCGCGAGGATGTGCGCACCGCCATTGAGCGCGCACGCGCCCTTGAGCGTCCTCCTGATCGCGAGATTCTCCATCTTCTGCCACGCCAGTTCATCCTCGACGATCAGCCGGGCATCTTCGACCCTGTTGGCATGGTCGGCGCTCGGCTTGAAGTGGACCTTCACATCGCCACCTGCTCCGGCGGCGCTTTGCAGAGCACTGTTACCTGCGCCAACCGCGCGGGACTTGAAGTTACAGAAGCAGTGCTCGAATCCATCGCCGCCGCCGAAGCCACACTCTCCGCAGACGAGCGCGAACTCGGCGTCTGTCTTCTCGACATCGGCGCACATTCAAGTGATCTCCTCGTCTTCTTCGAGGGCGCTGTAGCGCATACCGGGTCGGTTCCCGTCGGCGGCGCACACTTTACCAACGACCTCGCCGTTGGCATGCAGATGCCCACCGCGCAAGCCGAGAATCTCAAGCGCCAGTTCGGTCATTGCGTTGTCACGTCAGTACCGCAAGACGCCGAAATCGAAATAGCCAATCCGCATCCGCAACGCATCTCGCTTCGCACGCTTGCCGAGATTCTTGAGCCACGCGCCTGCGAGCTCATGCACTTCGTGCGCGAAAACCTGCGCCAGGGCGGCGTGATGGACGCGCTCGGCGCGGGCTGCGTGCTTACCGGTGGCGGAGCGTTGCTACCCGGGATGCTCGACGTGACCGAGGGCCAGCTGCGAGTGCCTGCACGCATCGGCATGCCGGTGCGCCTTTCCAACATGCCGGGCGAACTGGTAACGCCCGCTTTTGCCACGCCAATCGGAATGCTCTTATACGCTCATCGCACGCGCGTCACACGCGCGGCAGAAAGCAACAGCCTGCGCGCAAAACTGCGCTCAATGTTCGCTGCAAGTTTTTAGAAGCTAACCCCAGACGCCAAAGGAGGCCTGAGCCGCGATGAACCAGCAGCCAAATAACGAAGCCGGAGAGATGCGCATTCAGTTTCACGACGAGAGCGTGCGCGGTGCCCGCATCAAGGTCATTGGCGTCGGTGGAGGCGGCGGCAACGCCGTCAATCGCATGATTCAGGCTGGCCTTGAAGGTGTCGAGTTCATCGCCGCCAACACTGACGTGCAGGCGCTCAAGCTCTCGCAGGCCCCGGTGAAGCTGCAGCTTGGAGTGCGCCTTACCTCGGGCCTTGGCGCCGGCGCAAATCCTGACGTCGGCCGCCGCGCTGCTCTCGAAGATTCCGAGAAGATCATCGAAGCCCTCGAAGGCGCAGACATGGTCTTCGTCACCGCCGGACTCGGCGGAGGCACAGGCACTGGCGCAGCCCCCGTCATCGCCTCGCTCGCCAGCGAGATGGGTATCCTCACCGTCGCCGTTATTACGCGTCCCTTCGCTTTTGAAGGCAAGCGCCGCCTCCAGCAGGCCGAGCGCGGACTCAAGGAACTGCTTGAGAGCGTCGACACCATGATCGTGATCCCCAACGAAAAGCTGCTCGCCGTCGCCAAAGACACCGGCTTCTTTGAGAGTTTCCGCATCGCTGACGACGTGCTGCGTCAAGGCGTGCAGGGCATCTCCGACATCATCACCATTCCCGGCATCATCAACCGCGACTTCGCTGACGTGAAAACCACAATGGCGGGCATGGGCCACGCCGTTATGGGCACCGCGGTTCGCGCCGGAGAAAACCGCGCAATCGAAGCAGCGCAGGCGGCCATGGCATCGCCACTGCTCGATGCCGGCGCCATCGACGGCGCGCGCGGCATCCTCATCAACATCACCGGATCGAGCTCACTCAAACTTTCCGAAGTCAATCAGGCTTCCACGCTCATCCAATCCGCCGCGCATGAAGATGCCAACATCATCTTCGGCGCCGTGCAGGACGAGCGCATGGGCGAAGAGGTCAAGATCACCGTCATCGCTACCGGCTTCCGCGACCAGATGCCCGAGCGGCGCGCGCGCATGCTCAATGTTGAGGAAGCGCCCGTGATCTCCGTTCCCGTAATCGGAACTGACAGCTGGATGCGCGATCAGATTCCGGTCGCTGCCGTCGCACCAGCCGCTCCGCAGCGCCCTCGCTTTCTGAGCGAAGACGAGCCCATCCGCGAAGAAGAGCCCGCATTCGCCGTGGCCTCCCGGCCAAGCTCGCATCAGGATGAGGAGGACGAAGGGGAATTGGTCGGCGCTCCGGGACGCCCACGTTTTGCCGAACTGGCTGAGTCGTCCGACTACACCCCTCTACCGCGCGATTTTGCCCAGGATTTCTCCGGCGGAGCAAGAGCCTCAGCCCCGCCTGAGGACCAGGCATTCCGGCCCGCCGCGCCGCGCTTTACCGAACCCGGTGAGGAAACCGACCGGGATCTCGACGTGCCCGCATTCATGCGGCGGGGCAAACACTAGCGACCTTTGAGCTAGCGACCTTTGAGACAGGCCGCTTATTACCAATGACCGTCGTTACTGCACAATTTGCTGTTTCTCGGCCTAAATCGGCCCTATAGTGGACCATACCTATCCGGACGGGGACTCCGACGGAGGGCTCAGTCCAGCTTTATCTGCCGATCGTTTATTGTAGAAGTAAGCAATAGAAATTAGGCTACAGTGAGGCTTCCGGATCGCAACCGGCAGACCTTACGCCATATTTATCCCTCTTTGATCGCAGCAAAAGACTGCGGATGAGGGTTAGAACGAAGTGCAGCTGTCCATTAGGGTGGCGCATGGCAAGAATTTCACTTTTGATAAGGAAGTTCGCAGGGATGAGAGTGTCTTGCGCTTTTGCTGGCATAGTGGCTTTGGTTGGGCTTGGAATGGGCGCTGGACGGGCCTCGGGTTTGGATTCACCTCACACGCTTCATCATTCGAAACCCGGTACGCAGCACCTCTCCACCGCGCATCACTCCACTGCTCATCACAGCACCAGCGCGCGCACGACCTCTGCCACGCACTCTTCGGCCACGCTCCGCACTGCGTCCTTACACACCCACCGCCATCGCTACTATGAGCGCTTCACCGCCAGTTCCTTCGCCAAGAGCGACATCTTCGCCGACGACGTCACCGCAGGCGAGGACCCAGTTGTCCGCCAGGCCGCCATTGACGCCCTTGACGGCATGAATGGCACCGCCGTCGTCATCGACCCTTCAAACGGCCGCATTCTCGCCATGGTGAACCAGAAGCTAGCCCTGTCGCCTGGCGCGGAGCCCTGCTCCACCATCAAGCTCTCAGTCGCCCTCGCCGCCCTCTCCGAGGGGCTCGTCACCCGCGACACCATGGTTCGCCTGCCCGGCTTCCGCATGAATATGACCGAGGCTCTGGCGCACAGCAATAATCTTTATTTTGAAGAGCTTGGCCGCGAACTCGGCTTCACGCGCGTCCGCCACTATGCCACCCAGTTTGGCCTGGGTGAACTCGCCGGCTACAACATCGCCGGCGAGCAACTCGGCATTTATCCAGATCAGCCGC
Source organism: uncultured Acidobacteriaceae bacterium (assembly GCA_963832465.1). Lineage (GTDB taxonomy): Bacteria > Acidobacteriota > Terriglobia > Terriglobales > Acidobacteriaceae > Telmatobacter. The sequence continues at coordinate 432,849 of CAWHUJ010000004.1, read as the reverse complement.
TGCCCGCCTCCGAAGGCGGCGTAGGCCGCATGTGCAGCTTCGGCCAGGGCGTCTCCATGACCCCCCTTCAGCTCGGTGCCTTTGCAGCAGCCATCGCCAACGGCGGAACCCTCTATTATCTCCAGCACCCCACCTCCCCGGACGAAGTCGCCGCCTTTGAGCCGCGCATCAAGCGCACCCTCGAAATCGCAAACTTCGTTCCCGATCTCCAGGACGGCATGGCAGGCGCCGTCGAGTATGGAACTGCCCGCCGTCTCCGCGCCAACTTCCAGGAACTCCCCGTCTTCGGCAAAACCGGCACCTGCTCCGACAAGGGCACCCGCTTCGGCTGGTTCGTCTCCTACTCAGATACGCCACAGGGCAGCCTGGTCACAGTCTTCTTCCTTGAAGGTGGTCGCCCGACCTTCGGCCCCCGCGCTGCCGAGCTTACCGGCGCGTTCTACAAGAACCTCTGGGATCGCAACTACTTCGCCGACAAGGGCCAGCAGACCACCGCTGCGCTTCCTGTGAGCACCACGGTCCAGCAATAACCTGTCCGGTTCAGCAATTTGGAGTAGCCTTTTGCACACCTCAGGCCGCCTTCGGGCGGCCTTCGTGCTGTCCAGGTGGCCTACGCGGTCTCAATGAAGCGAAAGGCGTCGGAACCTCATCCTATAACCAGCACTTGAAACTGCTCCTATAATCAAATTCCACAAGCATCCGATGGAACGCATTGGATGCGTCAGCTCCGCACGAGACGAAGCAGATCACCGGAAGCCTCCTATGCCACTGCCGACACACATTCTCCTGATGTACGGATACATCCTGCTCTTCGTCTGGGTCCTGATCGAGCAACTCGGGGTGCCTCTGCCCGCGACTCCGTTGCTCGTCACTGCCGGCATCCTCTCGGCAGAGCACAAGATCAGTTTTCTCGGCTGCCTCATCGTGGGCATCGCCGCCTGCCTGGTGGCAGACGTTGCCTGGTTCATCATTGGCCGTCGCTATGGCCACCACGTGCTGCGCATTCTCTGCAAGCTATCTCTCGAGCCAACCGTCTGCGTGCGCAAAACCCAGGACTCCTTCGGCCGCACCGGCGATGCCACTCTCGTCATCGCGAAATTTGTGCCTGGTATCGCTACACTCGCTCCTCCCGTAGCCGGCCAGAACCGCATGCCGCTCGGCCGCTTTCTGTTCTTTGATGGCATCGGGTCTGCACTGTGGGTCGGAGCGCTGCTCGGTGTCGGGCGTATCTTTGGCGACGCCCTCAAGCGCAATCCGGGCCTGTTGAACTGGATTGGCAGGTTTTCCCTCGCGCTTCTCCTTATCGCCATCGCGGGCTTCATTCTCGCTCGCCTTTGGAGGCGGCAGCGCTTCCTGCGCAATCTGGTGCAATCGCGTCTTGAGCCTGACGAACTGAAGCGCCAGCTCGATGCCGGCGAACAGGTCTTTATCGTCGACCTCCGCCATCCGCTCGAACTCATTCCCGACCCCTTCACTCTGCCCGGCGCCCTGCATCTTTCGCCCGATGCGCTCACAGCGCGCGTGAATGAGATTCCTCGTGATCGCGACGTGATCCTTTACTGCACTTGCCCCAGCGAAGCAACAGCCGCAAAGACCGCGCTCACCCTGCATAAGCTCGGCGTCGATCGCGTTCGACCTTTGCGTGGTGGCTTCGACGAGTGGAAGCGTCTCGGCTATCCTCTCGACGCCATAACACCTGTCATGCCGCTCGTTCAGGTGGAAGTCGCACCAACCAGCTGATTCCTCAGTACGAGATCAGCATCTCTCAAGCGCCAAACCAAGTTCAGGTTCTAGTATGGGTGGGTAGCACATAACCCACGGAGCACTCGCTTGGCCTACGACGATCTGCGCGACTGGATTCAAGCTCTCGAAAAGCACGGCGAACTGAAGCGCATCCGCGAAGAGGTTTCCCCCGAGCTCGAAATCACCGAGATCACCGACCGCGTCAGCAAAATCGGCGCCCGCGGCAGTTCGCCCTCGCAGAAAAAAGGCGTCCCAAGTACGCCCCCGGCGGTCCGGCGCTGCTCTTTGAAAACATCAAAGGCCATCCCGGCCACAAGGTGCTCATCAACCAATTCGGCAGCGAGCGCCGCATGGCTCTCGCTCTCGGCGTCGACGATCTCGACGAAATCGCCGAGCGCATCACTGGCCTGATGAACGTCAAAGCTCCCGAAGGCCTCCTCGACAAGCTCAAAATGCTGCCGCAGCTCGGCGCGCTCACCAGCGCCTTTCCCAAAACCGTCAGCGCCAAAGACGCGCCCTGCAAAGAAGTCATTCTCCGCGAAAACTTCGATCTCAACGCATTCCCCATCCTCAAGTGCTGGCCCCACGATGGCGGCCGCTTCATCACGCTGCCCTGCGTGCACACGCGCGACCCGCGCACCGGCAAGCGCAACATCGGCATGTATCGCATGCAGGTCTACGACGGCCAGACCACCGGCATGCACTGGCAGCGGCAAAAAGTTGCCGCCGAGCACTATCGCGAACGCCCTCCGCAACGCCGCCGCAGCCGACTCCGCCGGACGACGCCGCGCAGCCGCGCAGCGTCGCCGCCATGGCCGAGTCCGCCGGCGGCGCAGTCGCCGATCCCCGACGGCCCCATCGGCGGCCTGCCTCAAGTCGCGCTCGGCAACCTGAAAGGCTCGCGGCTCGAAGTCGCCGTCGCCATCGGCACCGATCCGGCAACCACCTTTTCCGCCATCGTCCCCGCGCCGCCTGAAGTCGAAGAGTTCATGATCGCCGGCTTCCTGCGCGGCAAGCCCGTCGAGATCGTCAAGTGCGAAACCGTCGATCTCGAAGTCCCCGCCCACGCCGAAATCATCCTCGAGGGCTACGTCGAGCTCGGCGAGCTGCGCAGCGAAGGCCCCTTCGGCGACCACACCGGCTTCTACACGCATGACCGACGACTACCCGGTCTTCCACCTCACCTGCATCACCCATCGCAAAGACCCCATCTACGCCGCCACCATCGTCGGCAAGCCGCCCATGGAAGACGCATGGATGGGCAAGGCCGTCGAGCGCATCTTTCTGCCCGCGATGAAGATGACCATCCCCGAGCTCGTCGACGTGCATCTCCCCGTCGAAGCCGTCTTTCACAACCTGATGATCGTCTCCATCCGCAAGAGCTATCCCGGCCAGGCGCGCAAAGTCATGAACGCCATCTGGTCGCTCGGCCAGGCCATGTTCACCAAGTGCATCATCGTCGTCGATGAAGACTGCGACGTGCAGGACATTGCCGAAGTCGTCCTGCGCGTCACCAACAACATCGACCCCGAGCGCGACATCCAATTCACCCTCGGCCCCATCGACTCGCTCGATCACGCCTCGCGCCTGCCCAACTACGGCTCCAAGATGGGCATCGACGCCACGCGCAAATGGAAGGCCGAAGGCTTCGACCGCCCCTGGCCCGCCATGATCGAGATGGACAACGCCACCAAAGCGAAGATCGATGCCCTCTGGGACAAGCTAGGCCTGTAAGCGAGCCGCCGCACGTCTGATATACCTGAAGACATGTATGGTGTGATCCGCGGAACGCTGATCGCTCTCGTCATTGCGGTCCTCGTTCCCGCTTTTCCCCTCAGCGCCCAGGAAACCCCCGAGACCTTTCGCTGGATTGACTTCCACTCGCCCAAAGATCAGGACGTCGTTCTCTGGGTCACGCATTCGCTCGAACCGGAACAGTGGACCGCCATCCGCGAAATCGGCGTGCAATACGACGCGGCTCTCGTAATCACTTCGCTCCGCCAGAACCCGCAGGCGTCACCTGCCGCTGACACCTTCAACGTCTGGAGCGTCTCGCTCACCAATCACTTGGTCACATCCCTCGTTAAAGGTGTGAACCTGCGCCTGCTCGACTGGATGCTCTTTTCGCTCGGTGCGCGCCGCGAACTCGGCGCGCTCTACGACGACTGCCGCGAGTGCAACGCCACGCTCTACTTCACTGCTTTCTACTATGACCAGCGTCAGCATGGCTGGGCGGCGCGGTGGATGCGCGGCACACAGGCCGTTCCACTTGAAAGCGCCAATGCTCCGCAGGGAGTGCAAGTCACGCAGGTCTACGCCCTTCTCGCCGACCCTAACGGCCACGAGCTCGTTGGCACCTGGAACCACTTTGACTATGGCAAGGTCAAGCCGGCCGACGATTATGTCTATCAATACGACGTTGATTCGTTCAGCCACCTCGACAAAACGCAATTACTCACAGGCAAGGAGGCCGAAGCTATGCAGCGTCGCCTCTGCACTGCCACCGGTGTTGTCTCTGGCCTCTCCAAAGGGCAGGATTCAGCGCTCTGTAAGCAACTCCTCAGCGGCAAGCTGCCACCCCATCGCTATCGTTAGATCACTGCGCCGGCAGCACCCGTATCGCCACCAGATTGCGTACCCACCGCGCCGGCCGTTGCTTTCCCGTCGCCACCAGTTGCAGCGGACCTGTTCCGGAAATAGGCTGGCCCTCCAGCTTATCGGCAACAATCACTGTTCCGTTGTGCACATCCGGCGTCACCTCACCGATCGAATACACAACCTTGTAGCCGTCCGATCCCTCGGCAACTAGATACAGCGCGAAATCCTTCCCGCGCGGCTTCTCGGCGACTCCCAGCGGCGTCAGCAAATCGATCACCTTCACGCCGGAGTACGTTTGTTCCTTCTTCGAGTGCTCGTTGTAGACCGTGATCGTCGTCTGTGGCAACGCCAGCAGCTTTTCCAGCGTCCACTCGGCGGACTTATCGCCAAAACTCACCTTCACCGGACCAGACGGCGGCAGCACATGCGCCGCCATGCGGCTCTCCGGCTCCGATCCTTTGCCGCCCTGGGGCAGTTGCGGCTGTTGCTGCGCACCGCAGGGAATCATTCCTAAGCTCAACAGCGCCAGCGCCGCAACCTTCCAGGCATTTCCTCTCATCGTCTGGTCCTCCGGTGTAGCAACGTGGAATCACCTTCGCCAACCATCGTATACTTAGCCTATGTCGATCGTGCGCAACCTCGCCGGCATCGCCAAGGGCATGAGCATCACCTTCCGCGAGATGTTCGAGCCCACCCAGGTCGAGAATTACCCCGACGGCCCCGGCCCCCTGCGCGGAGCGGTCTTCGAGCAGCGCTTTCGCGGCAAGCACGTCCTGCAGCGCGACGAAAACGGCCTGGAAAAGTGTGTAGCCTGTTTCCTCTGCGCCGCCGCCTGCCCCGCCAACTGCATCTACATCGAAGCCGCCGAGAACACCGAAGCAGCAGCGCATCTCCTCCTCCGAGCGCTACGCCAAGGTCTACAACATCGACTACAACCGCTGCATCTTCTGCGGCTATTGCGTTGAAGCCTGCCCCACCGACGCCATCACCCACGGCCACGGCTTCGAGCTCGCCTCCCTCAACGCCACCAACCTCGTCATGCGCAAAGAAGACATGCTGGTGCCGGTGGCGGCGCTCACCGCAGCGAAATAGCCAACCGGCTCTCCCACAAAGCTCAGTCTTGGGCACTTGCATGCCTTCCGTCTATTCTGGAAGAGTGCATCCGCCCGTGGCAGCCATGCTGTTAACGTTGAGGCGATAAATCCATGACCAGACCGCATCAGCAGCATCCGCTTTACAAGCTCCTTCAGCAGCGCATCGCCATCATTGACGGCGCAATGGGCACCACCATCCGCACCTACGGCATGAACGAAGCGGACATGCGTGGCGAGCGCTTCAAGGACGCGAAAAAGGACCTGCTCAACAACGGCGATCTCTTCACGCTTACACAGCCCAAGATGATTGGCGACATTCATCGTCGTTTCCTTGAAGCAGGCGCCGACATCATCGAGACCAACACCTTCGGCGCCACTTCGATTGCCCAGAGCGAGTTCTTCGTCGACGACCCGCGCGAGCACGGAGGCCGCAAGGATCCTGCGTTCTATCAGAATGTCCTCGACTCGCCCTTCCTCAACGATCTCGCCTGGGAAATCAATGAGCAGTCAGCGCGCCTGTGCCGCGAGTGGGCCGACCGATTCACGCGCGATACAGGACGTCAGCGCTTTGTCGCCGGAGCGATCGGGCCGCTCACCGTTTCGCTCTCTAACTCGCCTGACGCTGACGATCCAGGCTTCCGTGTTGTCACCTTCGACCAGGTGAAGGCTGCCTACGCACACCAGGTGCGCGCATTGATTGCTGGCGGTGTCGACACTCTGCTTGTCGAGACGATCTTCGACTCGCTCAATGCCAAGGCCGCACTCGTAGCAATCCGCGAAGTCTTCGATGAAGATGGCAGGGAAGTCCCCGTGATGATCTCCGCAGCCGTCGGCCGCGGCGGCGAAACTCTCATCTCCGCGCAGACCACTGAGGCTTTCTGGAACGCTGTCGCTCACGTGAGGCCGCTCTCTGTGGGACTCAACTGCTCTCTCGGCCCTGACCTGATGTATCCGTTTCTCTCCGAACTGGCCGAGAAGGCTGACGTGCCCATCTCCTGCTATCCCAATGCCGGCCTGCCCAATCCGCTTGCCGCAACCGGCTTCGATCTCGAACCGCATGATATGGCGCGCTTCCTCGGCGACTTTGCCAAGGCAGGGTTCATCAATATTGCCGGCGGCTGCTGCGGCAACACGCCCGAGCACATCGCAGCGATCGCGAAAGCCCTTGAAGGCCTTCCGCCGCGCAAGTGGGAGCCCGAGCTCGTCACCGTCGAATCTGGCGCTGAATCCGGGCTCGCGCATGAAGCCGCTTCGCCTCTCGGGCTCGCAGCCCTTCACGCAGCAGCCCGGCGTCTTCATCATGATCGGCGAACGCACCAACGTCGCCGGCTCACCGGTCTTCGCCCGCCTTATCAAAGATAGCCGTTTCGAAGATGCTGTCTCCGTTGCCCGCCAGCAGGTCGAAAACGGCGCTAATGTCCTCGACATCTGCATGGACGAGGGCATGATTGACGGCGTCGCTGCCATGTCACGCTTTCTGCAACTGCTCGCCAGCGAACCTGAGGTCGCCAAAGCTCCCTTCATGATCGACTCATCGAAGTGGTCGGTCATCGAAGCCGGACTCAAATGCCTTCAGGGCAAAGGCATCGTCAACTCCATCTCCCTCAAAGAAGGCGAAGATGTCTTCCGCCGCCACGCCGCTACGGTGCTCAAGTACGGTGCTGCCGCCGTCGTCATGGCCTTCGACGAGCAGGGCCAGGCCGCGAGCTTTGAAGACAAGATCCGCATTGCCGAGCGCGCCTATCGCATCCTCGTGGACCATGTCGGCTTTCCGCCTGAAGATGTCATCTTCGACCCCAACATCCTCACCGTCGCCACCGGCATGGAGGAGCACAACAACTACGCTGTCGACTTCATCAACGCGACGCGCTGGATCAAGGCCAACCTGCCTCACGCCAAGGTCAGCGGCGGCGTCTCGAACATCTCCTTCAGCTTTCGCGGCAACAACAAGGTCCGCGAGGCGATGCATGCAGCCTTCCTCTATCACGCCATCAATGCAGGCCTCGACATGGGCATCGTTAACGCAGGCATGCTCGAGGTCTACGACGAGATCGAGCCGCACCTGAAGGAGCTCGTCGAAGACGTGCTGCTTAATCGCCGTCCCGATGCCACCGAACGCCTCGTCGACTTCGGTGAGACCCTCAAGGCCGCCGGCTCAGCCGTCACTGAAAAGAAAGCCGAAGAATGGCGCAGCGGTACAGTGGAAGAACGCATCACCCACGCGCTGGTCAAAGGAATCGACTCCCACATTGAAGCCGACGCCGAAGAGGCTCGTGCCAGCCTCGGACGGCCCCTTGCTGTGATCGAAGGCCCGCTCATGGCTGGCATGAGTGTCGTCGGCGATCTCTTCGGCGCAGGAAAGATGTTTCTGCCCCAGGTCGTCAAATCCGCGCGCGTCATGAAAAAGGCTGTCGCCTATCTCACGCCCTTCATGGAGGCGGAAAAAGCCGAGCTCGCAGCTGCCGGCCATCAGGTCAGGACGCAGGGCAAAATCATCCTCGCCACGGTGAAGGGCGATGTGCATGACATCGGCAAAAACATAGTCGGCGTCGTCCTCGCCTGCAACAACTACGAGGTCATCGATCTCGGCGTCATGGTGCCGACCGAAAAAATCCTCGAGTCTGCGAAGGCAGTCAACGCTGACATCATCGGTCTCAGCGGCCTCATCACGCCCTCGCTCGACGAGATGGTGCACGTCGCCCGCGAAATGGAACGCCTGGGCTTCAAACTGCCTCTGCTCATCGGCGGAGCCACCACCAGCCGTGCCCACACCGCCGTCAAAATCGCGCCACACTACAGCGAGCCGGTCGTGCATGTCATCGACGCGAGCCGCGCTGTGCCCGTCACCACCAGCCTCCTCAGCACTGAAAACAAGCCGGCTTTCGTCGCACAGCACCGCTCGGAGTACGAGTCGCTGCGCAAGATGCATGCTGCACCTAAACAGCAGGCTGTCTCTCTTGAAACCGCTCGCAGCCGTCGCACGCCCATCGAATGGCGCGCTGAAGATATTCCCGCACCCGAATTCACCGGCGTCCGTGTACTGGACAACTTTCCCCTCGCCACTCTGCGCGAATACATTGACTGGACACCCTTCTTCCATACATGGGAGCTCAAAGGCGTCTACCCGCGCATCCTCGATCACGAGCAATACGGCCAGCAGGCCCGGCAGCTCTTCACCGAGGCCAACGCCCTGCTCGATCGCATCATTGCTGAGAAGCTGATCACCGCCCGCGCCGTCTACGGCCTCTTCCCGGCAAACGCCGTCGGCGATGATGTCGTTCTCTATGCAGACGAATCGCGCGCCACAGAAATTTTTAGCCTGCACTTCCTGCGACAGCAGGCGAACAGGGAGGGCAACGAGCCCTGCCGCGCGCTCTCCGACTTCATTGCCCCCCACAAAACCGGCCTGCCGGATCACATCGGAGCCTTCGCCGTCACCAGCGGCATCGGCCTCAAGGCTCTCTGCGACAGTTTCCGCGCGCAGCATGATGACTACAACGCCATTATGGCCGAGGCTCTTGCCGATCGCCTCGCTGAAGCCTTCGCAGAGTGCCTGCACAAGCGCGCGCGCGACGAGTGGGGTTACGGCCGCGCTGAAAACCTCACGCCTGCTGACCTCATTCGCGAGAAGTATCGCGGCATCCGTCCTGCGCCCGGCTATCCCGCCTGTCCCGATCACACCGAGAAAGAAACGATCTGGAACCTCCTCGATGTTCAGGCAAACACCGGCATAGAACTCACTGAGTCCTTCGCCATGTGGCCCGGCTCCAGTGTCAGCGGTCTCTACTTCGCTCATCCTGAGGCGCGCTACTTCACGCTCGGCAAAATCGAGCGCGATCAGATCGACGACTACAGTGAGCGCAAAGGCATCTCCGTCGCCGAGGCAGAGCGCTGGCTCGGCCCCAACCTCAACTACGATCCCGCTGAAACAGCCGCCGAACCCGTTGTCTGATAAGTCGCTGCCGGATTGACGCTTCAAAACCCCCGGTGATTAGATGGGACCAGTTCTCTGGCTCCCAAAGCGGAAAGTGGGAAAGAAGATGCTCGCGGTTCTCCTGTTGTCTGGCGCTTTGCTCTGTGGTGGATGCGGCAGTGATGTGGCAGCGAGTGCCGAGGGCTCAACCTCGCCTTCGCAGGTAGCCGCTCCGACGCTCTCGACTGCTGCGGCACTCAATGGCGCCGTTATCGTCACCCTCGCGAGCAAGACTCCCGGCGCCACAATCTACTACACCGTAGACGGCACTGCACCCACGGCGAACTCGCAGATCTATCACGCGCCCTTTCTTGTCGCCGCCAATCTCACCGTTCAGGCGATCGCCGTCAAAGCGGGCACCGCGCCGAGTGCCGTCACCAGCCAGACTTTCGCGCCCAACATCCCTTCAGGCACACTCGTCTGGGCCGATGAGTTCAACAACTCCACTGAAAAAAATGTCGCGCCCAACCCACAGGTGTGGACCTACGACACCGGCCATGACGGCTTCGGCAATCACGAGCTTGAAACATATTGCGCGTGGGGTTCAAACACCGCGCCATGTTCGACGGCCAGCCCCAGCGCCTTCGTCAGTACCGACGGTCTTCTTCATATCGTCGCGCAGCAACACGCGCCCGGAGTCTTCACCTCGGCCCGCCTCAAGACTCAGGGTCTCTTCAGCTTTCAATACGGTCGCTTTGAGGTGCGCGCACAGGTGCCGGAAGCGCAGGGCTTCTGGCCGGCGGCCTGGCTCATGGGCAACAACATCACCACAGTTGAGTGGCCTGCCTGCGGCGAGCAGGACGTGCTGGAGCGCGTCAACGCGGCCAAAACGCCGGACTGGAATGAAGGCTCCATTCACGGAATCGGCTTCACGGGCGATACCGGCCTCGGCACTGTCTTTCATTTCCCTGAAGGCCAGACTGCGGCGCAGTGGCACACCTACGGCATGATCTGGTCCAAAGGCACTGTCGCCTATTACGTCGACGATCCGGCTCATCCGTATGCCACCTACAGCACCGCCGATATGAAGAACTTCAAAGATGGTGTCTGGCCCTTTGACGCCGGCCAAAGCAATTTCATCCTGCTCAATCTCGCCATCGGCGGCGACTGGCCCGGGCCGCCCAACGCCACCACGCCGTTTCCTGTTGAAATGCTGGTCAATTACGTGCGCGTCTACACCAACTGATGCGCAACCTTTCCGTGCGAGGACTCATGCCTTCACTCCGCTCGCTGTCTGTTTGCCTGCCGTTTCTTCTCGCCGCTTCAGCGTTCGCCCAGTCGGCGGACAATCGTCTGCGCGTCTCTTCGCCTGACGGTCAGGTTGTCTTTATCCTCAGCGATGCAAATGCCAACAGGGCTCTCAAGACCGGCCTCAACGACCTCCACTACTCAGTGGATTTCCACGGAAAATGGCTTATGGACGAGGGTGCGCTGGGTCTCAAGCTCGAGGGGCAGCCCGCTCTCGGACCGGGCATGCGCCAGGTCAACGTGCAGACGAGCATCGTCGAGGACACATACACCATTCCCGTTGGCAAGACGAGCAGCGTCCGCGACCACTACAACGCCGCACACGTTGACCTGCAGGATGACGCAGGCCGAAAGCTTGTCCTCGAAATCCGCGCCTACGATGACGGCGTCGCATTCCGCTACATCCTGCCTACTCAGCCGGCCTTCTCCAAATTTCGTATCGAGCACGAACTCACCCAATTCAATTTCGCGAAAGACGCCACCCTCTACCCGCTCGTCCTCGACGGCTTTCAGTCCTCCTATGAGGACGAGTATCAGGTGCGACAGGTCAGCGGTATTCATCATGACTGGCTCGTAGGCTTTGCCGCTGCTGGGCTTCGTCCCCGGTGCGGGCTGGGTTGCTGTCATGGAAGCGGACATCGACAACTACGCCGGCATGTATCTCCGCAAAGACAAGCCGGCATTTGCTCTGCGCGCTGAGCTTTCGCCGCGCACCGACGCCCAACCTGCAGGCCAGCCCCCCATCGCCGTCGAAGCCGATGCCCCGGTCACTACGCCATGGCGTGTTCTCATGATCGGCGATGCTCCCGGCCGTCTCATCGAGTCCAACATCATTCTCAATCTCAATCCGCCTTCAAAGATCGCCGACACCTCGTGGATCGTCCCTGGAAAATCCGCATGGGACTGGTGGTCCGGCGAAGCCGCGCCCAGCGTCAGCTTCAAACCCGGCATGAACACCGCGACCATGAAGCACTACATCGACTTCGCATCCGCCTCAGGCTTCCGTTACCTCCTCATCGACGCGGGTTGGGCCAAAGCCGACCGCGCAGGCCCGCAGGACTATGCCGCTCTCGCTGACATCACTCAGGTCACACCCGAGATCGACATGCCCGAGCTCTTGCGCTACGCCCAAGAGAAGAACGTGCGTCTCTGGCTCTGGTCTCACTGGACCTCCGTCGACAAATATATGGACCAGGCCTTCCCGCTCTTCGAAAAGTGGGGCATCGCCGGAGTCAAGATTGATTTCATGAATCGCGACGATCAGCAGATGGTTAACTGGTATCGCCACGTCGTCGATCTCGCTGCGCAGCATCACCTCATGATCGACTTCCACGGCGCTTACAAACCCGACGGCCTGCGCCGCACATGGCCCAACCTCATGACCCGCGAAGGCGTCATGGGCAAGGAGTATCTGAAGTGGAGCGCACGCACCACGCCCATCCACAACACCACACTGCCTTTCACGCGCATGCTCGCCGGGCCCATGGACTACACCCCAGGCGCCTTCGGCAACGTCCCCCGCGACCAGTTCGTCCCACGCAATCTCATGCCCATGGCGCCCAACACCCGCGCGCATGAGCTCGCGCTCTACGTCATTCTTGAAAGCCCGCTGCAAATGGTCTCCGACTATCCCGAGCACTACACCGGCGAGCACGATTTTGAATTCATTAAGCAGGTGCCGACCACGTGGGATGAAGTCCGCGTCATCGATGGTTTGCCCATGCAGAACATCACCCTCGCGCGCCGCAGCGGCAATGACTGGTACATCGGATCAATCACAAACTGGGATGCGCGCGACGTGAAGGTGCCGCTGAGCTTTCTCGGTGAAGGAAAGTACACTGCCGAGATTTACGCCGATGCGCCAGACGCCGGCGTGAACGCCACACACACCACATTCACCCGCCAGCCTGTCGATCGCGGCACTGTCCTCGATGTACACATGGTTGGCGGCGGCGGCAACGCCATCTGGATCCATCCCCAGTAGTGCCAGAAATAGCCCTGAGGCCGTTCAGACGCCTTATGTGACCTTTGACGGTTCCCCTGCGGCCTTTCGCTGCTATGCCGCTTGCACCAGGTCCGGCCCTGTGATACAAACAAATCATTCAAGTTTGCCTCCAAAGGGCAAACCTGGATTTCATGCAGAGTGGCTGAGGGACGGGCCCTGTGACGCCACGACAACCTGCCTGGGCAAACCAGGAGTATGGTGTCAACTCTCGCTCGCTTAAGTGCGGGGAACATGAGATTCGGGGGATGCAAAGCGATTCAAGCCGAGCATTCTCGCAGGTTTTTCAACGAGTCCATTCAGGTTCGCTCAGTTTTTGAGCCGGTCACGTGCCCGCATCACTGCACACTCTCGCAACTGCGAGGGACTTGTGACGACTGCGTACGAGCTACGATGTCGGGAATGCGGCAAAGCCTATGGCGTGCAGCCGCTTTCCGTTTGTGACGAATGCTTCTCTCCGCTCGAAGTGACCTTTGACCTCGAGTATGCCCGTTCCCGTTTTACCCGTGAGTCCATTTCCGCCGGCCCATTGAACATGTGGCGCTACCGTGCTCTTCTTCCGGTCGCCGACACCTACATTCCGCAGACGCCCTCAGGCCTTACGCCGCTGGTGCAGGCTCCGCGACTCGGCGCGCGTATCGGCGCCACCAATCTCTACATCAAGAACGATGCCGTCTGCATGCCCACGCTCAGCTTCAAAGACCGCGTCGTCGCCGTTGCGCTCGCCAATGCGCAGGGCTTCGGATTCGACACCGTCGGTTGCTCTTCCACCGGCAACCTGGCCAACGCCGTCGCTGCGCACGCTGCGCGCCTCGGCCTCAAGACTTACATCCTCGTTCCCTCTGATCTTGAGCCAGCCAAGATTCTCAACACGCAGGTCTACGGTGCCACTCTCGTTCGCGTTGATGGCAACTACGATCACGTAAACCGCCTCTGCTCCCAGATCGCCGACCGCTACAACTGGGGCTTCGTCAATGTGAACCTGCGCCCCTACTACGCAGAAGGTTCCAAGACTGTCGGTTTCGAAATCGCCGAACAGCTTGGCTGGCGCTTGCCCGATAACGTAGTCGTCCCCATGGCCGGCGGCTCGCTCATCACCAAGATCCGCAAGGCCTTCAGCGAACTCATCGAACTCGGCCTCGTCGAAAACAAGCAGGTCCGTTTCTTCGGCGCGCAGGCTACCGGTTGCTCGCCTATCGCAAAGGCCGTCAAGAACAACACCGACGCGATCGAACCTCAGCGTCCCAACACCATCGCCCGCTCGCTCGCCATCGGCAACCCAGCAGACGGCCCCTACGCCTCGCGCGCCATTCGCCAGTCCGGCGGATGGGCAGAGGATGTCTCCGACGTCGAAATTGTCTCTGCAATTCAGGAGTTGGCCGAGACCGAGGGCATCTTCACTGAAACGGCAGGCGGCGTCACCACCGCCGTCACCGCGCGCCTCTACGCGCACGGCCGCATTCAGCCCGATGAGCTCACCGTTACCTGCATCACCGGCAACGGCCTCAAGACCACTGACGCGCTTACCGGTGCTTACGACCAGAGCAAGGCAATCCGTCCACGCCTCACTGACTTTGAAAGCTTCGTCGAGGAAAACACTGCCGCCAATCGCGAATTGAGCCTGGCAGGGGAGAGTTATGTCCGTTAGAGTTCTGTTACCCAACGCATTTCAGAAGCACACCAACAACGTTCGCGAAATCTCGAGCACCGCGGCCAATCTTCCCGAGCTGGTCACTGAAATCGAGGGCCGCTTTCCGGCGCTGCGTCAACACCTGCGCGGAGAAGACGGCCAGATTCGCCGCTTCATCAACTTCTACGTCAATGAAGAGGACATCCGTTTCCTCGGCAACGAGAAATACAGCTTTCAAGAAGGCGATGAGGTTCTCGTAATCCCCTCAATTGCCGGAGGTTGCTGCTAGAGCGAAATCACTTTGCTCCTCTAAGGCCCTCTACGCTGGAGGGCCATTTTGTTTCAGCACGGTTACAGCCTTTCGCTGTATTTGCAGCTAATTTGCAGCACCTTCACTGTCCTCTTACAATTTCCCGCCCATACTGCAGTCGTGATTACGCACCCAGGCTACAGAGACTCCTCGGTACTGCCCTCCAGTCCCTCTCCCACAGCCTTTGCGCTTCCTGCCTCCGTCCTTCTGCCATCCCTGCCACCCTCCACCGCGCCCCGTATCCACTCCGAGGTCGGAAAGTATCGACTCCGCCTGGCTGAAACCGCCGAAGATCGAGATGCTGCCTGCCGTCTGCGCTTTCGCGTCTTCAACATCGAGATGGGTGAGGGCCTCGAAAGCTCCTACGAGACCGGCCTCGACACAGATCAATTCGATCTCTTTTGCGAGCATCTGCTCGTCGAAGAAAAGCTCACGCATCGCGTCGTCGGAACCTACCGCATGCAGTCTGGCGAGACTGCCGCGCGAAATCTCGGCTACTACTCCGAGCGCGAATTCCGCTTCGCGCCCTACGAGCCCCTCCGTCCCGGCATTCTCGAACTGGGCCGTGCATCGATTGATCGCGAGCATCGCACGCCCGAAGTGTTGACGCTCCTGTGGCGCGGCATCGCGCAGTATGCTAACGACATGGGGCTTCGATACCTCGTCGGCTGCTCATCGCTCAACTCGCAGGACCCCGCTGAAGGTTGGCAGGTGTATCGCCAGTTGCAGCAATTTATGGCCGCGCCCGAGTTCGCCACCGAGCCTACCGTGGCATTCGCCTGCCCCATCGAACACGCGCAGGTTGACGCACAGCCGTTCGCTACCGCCGAATCTTCGTCGTCCCGTATTCCGCGCCTGCTCAAGACCTACCTGGCAATCGGCGCGCGTATCTGCGCTCCTCCCGCATGGGACCGCGACTTCGGCAGTATCGATTTTCTTACGCTGCTCGATCTCAAGATGATGTCGCCTTCGGCGCGCAATCGCTTCCTCGCCCCGCTCTCTTCATGATCTTTCGTAGGGCTCGGCGCGCTGCGGCGCTGGGCATCGCGCTCGCGATAATCGTCTTTCGCTATTGCGCTCTGCGCCGTCGCGGGCCTGTTTCGCTCGAGAATCGTGCCGACTGGCTCCATCACGCATGCGCACTTGTACTGCGCTCTCTCGGCATCCGTACCTGCATTGCCGGTGAGCCGCCGCGCGAGGGCATTCTAGTTTCAAACCACCTCAGCTACCTCGACATCCTTATCCTTTCAGCCGCTGCGCCGTGCTTCTTCGTTGCCAAAGAGGAGATCAGCCGCTGGCCTTACTTCGGCTGGGCAGCTCGCACCGGTGGTACGCTCTTTCTCGATCGCAGCAGTCTAGCCAGCGCGGCGCAGGTTGCTGCCGCCATCACGCAGCGCCTCTCGCTGCCTGTTCCGGTCCTCTTCTTTCCTGAAGGCACAAGCACAGACGGCAGCTCCGTTCTCCGCTTCCACGCCTGGCTCTTTGAGCCTGCCGTCCGCGCCAGCGCTCCTGTAACCGCCGCTGCGGTGCGCTATAGCTTCGCCGACGGTAGCCCCGAGCGCGATCTCTGTTGGTTCGGAGATGATGCCTTTCTGCCGCATCTCTGGCGCACTCTTGGTGCTGCCGGATTCACAGCTGAACTCCGCTTCGGCGAGCCGCAGGTCTATTCCAATCGCCGCGCCGCCGCCCGTCACACGCACGATGAAGTCGTAGCCATGCGCAGCGCAGCTCTCGTTCTGCAATAGACCGGCGACACGGATTCTGTGCGCGGGTTGGCGCTCTGGTGTATCGTCTTAACTATCCCGCACTAGTCGACATACGGGAGCGCCACCCAGCAGGACAACCCTCTTTTTCTTTTTCCGGTCGAACACTTACCGGTTGCGCCGTCGCATCTTCTCTAAAATCCAGTGGACGTGTCGATTCATGCTTCTTTAGCCGCTCCAAACGCGAGGAGACGCCGATGACTCAGTTCTTTGAAGACACCGAAGCCAGCCGTGCTCTCACCCTTGACGAAGTGACGAATCTGACCGAAGAGGGCGGCAAACCGGCAGACACGTTGATGAACGTGGTCGCCCTCATCGCCTCGCGCTTCAGGACCGACGTTTGTTCCGCGTATCTGCTCGAACCCGACCGCTCAAATCTCGTCCTCGCCGCAACGCTCGGCCTGCACCCGCGCAGCATCGGTAGCCTGCGCATGCCGCTCAATGAAGGTCTGGTTGGCCTCGTTGCTGAGCAGGTCATGCCCGTTGCAGTCGACGACGCTCGCAATCATCCTCGCTTCAAATTCTTCAAGGACTCGGGCGAAGAAGAATACCACTCGTTCCTCGGCGTCCCATTCGTCGACCGCGGCATCCTGCAAGGCGTTCTCGTCGTGCAAACCAAAGAGACCCGCGTCTTCCGCGAATCCGAAATCCGTATGCTCGTCGACGCGGCCAATCAACTCGCCCCCATCGTCAGCGAAGCGCGTACCCTCGACCGTTTTATCGCTCCCGCGCAGGAACGCCTCTGGTCTCTCGCTCGCAACCTGCTCTGGTGTTGGGATCACGAATGCGTCGCCCTTTTCCGCGATCTCAATCCGAAGCGCTGGCGCGAACTCAACCAAAATCCCATCGCCCTGCTCAACGAGCTGCCTCTTGGCGAAATCGAACGCCGCGCCGCCGAACTCTCACTGCACAGTCGCATCAACTACTGCTTCCGCCGTCAACAGGAATATCTCAGCGCGCAAAATACCTGGGGCGCAGAACACGCCGGAGTCCTGCGTCCACGTCCCGTCGCCTATTTCTCTGCTGAGTTCGGCCTGCACGAGTCGCTGCCGATCTATTCTGGCGGCCTCGGCGTGCTTGCCGGCGATCACATCAAGAGCGCCTCCGATCTCGATATTCCTCTCGTCGGTGTCGGCCTTTTCTACGGCCAGGGCTACTTTCTCCAGCGCCTCGACGGCAGTGGCTGGCAAAAAGAAGAGTATCTGCAGACCGACGTGAACCAATGTCCCATGCAGCCGGCCATCGGCGAATCCGGCGAGCCCGTGCAGATCGAAATCGAGACCCGCGGCGGAGCGATTCGAGCCAAGGTCTGGCGCGTCAAGGTCGGGCGCTGCGATCTGCTTCTCCTCGACTCCAACGTCGAAGGCAATGCCCCGGAAGATCGCGAGCTCACCTCGCGCCTCTACGGTGGCGACGGCCGCACACGCATTCGGCAGGAACTACTCCTCGGCGTCGGTGGTTACCGCGCTCTCCGCAAGATGGGTATCTCGCCCGGCGTGCTGCATCTCAACGAAGGCCACAGCGGATTCGCTGTGCTTGAGGCCATTCGCACGCGCATGCACGAAGAGGGCATTGATTTTGTCACCGCGGCGCAGCATGATTCCGCGCGAGGTCATCTTCACCACGCACACACCCGTGCCCGCCGGCCACGACCGCTTCGGTGCCGATCTCATCGAAGAGCATCTCGGACCCTTGCGCGACGAGCTCGGCATCTCGCACGATAATCTGATGGGCTTTGGCCGCGTGCAGCCATCCGACTACCACGAAACCTTCTGCATGACCGTGCTGGGCCTCAAGCTCTCGCGCCGCGCCAACGCCGTCTCGTCGCTGCATGGCGAAGTCTCGCGCGCCATGTGGTGGGGCCTGCATCCTGGTAAGCCCGCAGGACGCGGTGCCCATTGGCCACATCACCAACGGCGTGCATGTGCCCTCGTGGCTCGCGCCGCAGATGTGCCGCCTTTACGACCGCCATCTCGGCGTCGGCTGGCAGGGTCAAGCAGCGGCGCGGCACGCACCTGGGAGGGTATCGAAACCGTCGACGACGGCGAGCTCTGGGAGACGCACTTCTCCCTCAAGTCGCGCCTGCTCGATTTCGTGCGCCGTCGTGCCTGTCGAGCAGGCTGACGCGCCGCGGCGAGCCACAGGAGCAGCTGCAGAAACTCGGCCGCATTCTCTCGCCCGACGCCCTTACCATCGGCTTCGCCCGCCGCTTCGCCACCTACAAGCGCGCCAATCTCGTGCTCGCCGATATCGAACGCCTCGCCGCAGATGGTCAACGATCCCAAGCGCCCGGTGCAGTTTGTCTTTGCCGGCAAGGCGCACCCGCACGATGAGCCCGGCAAGCGCGTTCTGCAGCAAATTGCCGAAATGATGCGCGACGCGGAATTCGGCGACAAGTTCGTCTTCATTGAAGACTACGACATCAACGTGGGCCGCTATCTGGTCCAGGGCGTCGATGTCTGGCTCAACAATCCGCGCCGTCCTCTCGAGGCTTCTGGAACCAGCGGGCAGAAAGTCGTCCTCAATGGCGGCCTCAATCTCTCCGTCCTCGACGGGTGGTGGGCCGAAGCATACGACGGCCTTAACGGATTCGCCATCGGCACCGGTCGCACCCACTCCAACATGGACGTGCACGATACGCGCGATGGCGAAGACCTCTACCGTGTCCTTCGCGACGAAGTGATTCCGCTTTACTACCAGCGCGACCGGGACGGCCTGCCGCGCGGCTGGATCAAACGAATGAAGCGGACCATCAAAACGCTGGGCTGGCGCTTCAACGCCGATCGCATGGTGATGGATTACACGCAGAAAGGCTACATCCCCGCCGCCGGAGGAACGTCCAGCGAAATCAGGCCGCCTGCTAGTGTTTCTCTGAAACAGGCCGTCAGCAGGGAAGAGCTACGCTCCCGCAGGCGGCGCCGCAGTTGATCCGCGCAGCACCAGGCTCGTCGAGACCAGAAATTCGCGCTGAGTTTTGCTCGCAGGCTCCTCTGCCTGCTGTCGTAGCGCTTCAAATGCAGCTCGGGCCAGATCCGCGCGCGACAAGCGAATCGTCGTCAGCGGTGGCAGTGTGAACTCGGCAAAGTCAATATCGTCCAGTCCAACCACTGAGAGATCCTGCGGTACGCGCAGATCCTGCAGATAAGCAGCGCGTAGCACTCCAATCGCCGTCATATCGTTCGAGCACACAATCGCTGTGGGCCGCGCGGGAAGCGCCTGCAGCCTGCCGAATCCAGCCACGCCGCCTTTAAGCGTGTGGTCGCACTCGATAATCCATTTCTTCTGGGTCGGCAATCCCGCGTCGTTCATCGCCGTGCGAAAGTCATTTTCGCGAGTCAGCGCTGAGTGAATCTTGTGCGGACCCGCGAGAAAGGCGATCTTGCTGTGCCCTAGCTTTGCCAGATGGTTTACTGCCTCGCGCATCCCCGTCGTGTAGTCCAGCAGAATGGTGCTCGCCTTGGGATCCTTCAGGTGAAATTCAGCGAGCACAATCGGAATATCGTGGAAGGCCAGGCGGTCCAGCACCGGCTCTTCTTCGCCGAAGGTCAGCATCGCCACACCTTCTACCTTGCGCTCGATCATGCGCCGCACGCACGTCGTCAGCACTGCAGGATCGCTGTTCGATGAACTGACGAGAATCTCGTAGCCGTGCGCCACAGCGATTTCTTCAAAACACTGGATCAGTTCGGGGAAGAATGGGTTCGTAATGTTCTCGACAATAATGCCGAGAATGCGGCTGCGCCCTGAGACGAGGCTGCGCGCATGCGTGTTGGGAAAGTAATTTAGCTGCTCGATCGCCTGCCATACGCGCTTCGTCAGCCTGTCACTCACCACCGGGGAGCCGTTAATGGTCCTCGATACTGTGGCAATCGACACCTTGGCCAGCGCAGCTACAGCGCGAATGTCCGGTGTTTTGTCCGCGGATTTCCGCGTTCCTTTTCGCGACACAAACCTTCCCCAAAAGCAGAAATTCGTACAAATGAAAACAAGATTACAGCAAACTATAAATCCCAGACCGCCGGTCTCGTTATGAAGCTTTTCCTTTAGGCGTTATCCTCGGCAATCAGCAGCCTCAGATCTCGCAGGTTGTGGCCAGTCGGCCCGGTCACCACGGTGTCTCCCAACGCAGTGAAGAGTGGACACGTATTGAACGTCCGCAGGGACTCCTCGGGGCTGAACCCAAAGGCACGCGCGCGCTCAATCGTTGTCGGATCGGCAATTGCGCCCGCATTCTTCGTATTTCCGTCGATACCGTCCGAGCCCGCGCTAAATACCGTTAGCCGCTTTCCGGGGTGTTGTCCCAGATCGTTCGCGCACGCGAGGGCAAATTGCTGGTTGCGCCCGCCAGCCCCCGGGGTTCGATCCATCGCTACCGTCACTTCGCCCACCGAGATGAGGCACAACCTCCGATGGTGCGTTCGCAACTCATGGAAGCGTTCCAGAAGATAGCGCGCAGCATCTGCGTAATCCCAGTCATCGCAGGCATTGTCCACGGCCACAAAGAAACCGGCTCTCTGGGCTCGAATTCGGGCATTCTCCACGAGATCGTGGGTCGAGAGCAGCACTTCAAACACTGAATCGCGAAACGCCTCACTCTCGCCTGAAAGCGCAGCCGCGGTCGTGATTGTGCGGGCATGTGCCTGCCCAGGGCGTGACAAACGGGGCAGGAATCCCGGCCGCTTCGTCTTGTTCCCCGGCGATTCCGGCAGGTCTTCGCGATCAAAGAATGCGGCAACCTTTGCCGGAAGCTTGGGCGCAAGATCGTACTTCGAAAGCACCGCGCGCACATCTGCAACCGTCGAGTGATCGGGCGTGCTCGGCCCCGAGGACAGCGCATCGAGCGAGCGCAACGGAACATCCGGCAGCAACAGCGAAATCTTCATCGCTTCCGGCGCAGCCATTGCCAGGCGGCCGCCCTTTACCGCGGAGAAGTGCTTGCGCAGTGTGTTGATCTCGTTGATGGGGGCGCCCGATCCAACCAGCGCCTCGTGGAAGGCGATCGTCTCGCCCAGCGTGATCTGCGGATCGATTGGCAGGTCAAACATCGCCGAGCCGCCGCCGGAAATCAGAAAGAAGATGAGCGTGTCTTTGCGGGCTTTCTTCAGCAGCGCCAGCGTGGCCTTCGCTGCGGCAAACGAGTCCTCGTTTGGCAACGGGTGGCCGCCTTCAAAGTAGCGGATCCGCCAGTTGCGCTTCTTCGGCAGATACTTCGTACAACAGATGCCGCGCAATCCCTTGCGCCGTTTCATCCGATCCAGCAGTACCTCAAGCATCGGTCCTGCGGCCTTGCCCAGTGCGATCACAAAAACCCGCCGGTAAGCGAGCAGGTTAATTGCCTCCGGGCCGCTGCCATTGGGCAACAGGCGATGCATCGTGCTGCCTTCGAAACGAATCCGCCGGTCAAAGGCCGATTCGATATTGCATCCTTCCAATGCTCTTGTGAAAATTTCCGTTGCTTCCGCGTGCAGAGAGTCCAGAGCAGTATCACCGCTGACTGGGGTCATCGAAGTTGCTCCAAAAGCCAGCTGACGATTGTGTTCTGCATCGCCTCAAGCTGGTCGGCAAAAAAGTGATCGGCGCCAGGTAGGAGCACCAACTTTTTGGGTTCGGCCGTGGTGGCGGCCACACGTCGTAAATCCGCAGCAGGTGCGTACTGGTCACAAGCCCCGCTGAGAAATAGTTTAGGAAGAAAACAGGATTGCAGAAAGGAATATTCGTATTGCCGCCCCTCGGCTCTTGTTGGTAGCCCCAGGGCAATTGCTGCGCGAAGCTTCAGGTCGGTGCCGCAACAGGCTCGCAGGGCCATCGCTGCTCCAAAGCTGAACCCCACAACTACAAGGGGAAGCCTGTATTCACCTGCAAGCCACTCCAGCGCGGCCAGAACATCTTCACGTTCATCACTTCCGTCGTAGTTGCCCTCACTCAGGCCCGTGCCGCGAAAGTTGAATCGCAACACAGGCCAACCCAGCCCGAACTCCGGCGCGTTAAGCGCCTTCATCGCGTGGTACACCACTTTGTTATGCATGGTGCCCCCGCCTTTAGGGTGGGGATGGCAAACAAGCGCAGCGCACGGCGCATCCGCAGCTCCTTCATTCAAGAGCGCTTCAAGCCGCCCGGCAGGACCGGTCAATTCAACACTGCGCAACATCGTACGCCCGGCTCCCGAAACCGCGTGAACGGGTACGGATGTGGAGATCATTCCACCGTCTATTCTACGCACACATTTGGGTTGGATGAATGCCGATTTAATGTGAAGTAAATCGCTCAAGTGCTCATCGCAGGTTACGCCTGAGCCTGTTATCAATTACCCGCTACCGCACCGTAAGTCGCGCCCTGCCCGTAAGGTATTCTGGCAACATCATGTTTGCACCGCAGCCTCTTGATCCCATCCGGTTTACGCGCGAGCTGGTTGAAATCGAGTCCACCACCTATCACGAAGGCGCGGTGGGCGATTTCCTCGCGGCGTTCCTCGCCGACCGCGGCTGGGCTGTGGAGAAGACTCCGGTCCCTCAGCCTCCAGACAGTCTCTCCACCGAGGCGCGATGGAATGTCTACGGCTGCATCCCCGGTCAAACCCCCGATCTCGTCTTCTCCACGCACATGGATACGGTGCCGCCCTACATTCCCTTCAGTGAAGATGCGGATTACATGTATGGCCGGGGCGTTTCCGATGCCAAGGGCATTATTGCCGCGCAGGTGGCAGCCGCTGAAGCCCTGCGCGATGCCGGTTTTCGCGTCGGCCTGCTCTTTGTCAGCGGCGAAGAGCGCGACTCAGCCGGAGCCAAAGTGGCCAATACATCGCCCAAAGGCAGCCGCTTCCTCATCAATGGAGAGCCCACTGACAATCGCCTGGCTCTCGCCTCAAAAGGCGCTCTGCGGACGGTCCTTCGCGCGTCCGGCAAAATGGCGCACTCCGCTTATCCTGAGTTAGGCGACAGCGCGGTTCACAAACTCGTCGAAGTGCTCAGTAAACTCCTCGCGCTCGAGCTGCCGGTAACCGAAGAAGTTGGCCCTTCGACACTCAACATCGGCCAGATTCATGGCGGTTATGCCCCCAACGTCATTGCGGATAAAGCCGAGGCGCAGGTGCTCATCCGCCTCGTCGGCGATTCCGCTCCCGTCCGTGCCGCAGTCTTGAAGGCTGCAGAAGACCTGGTCGACGTCGACTTCACCCTGGAAATTCCTTTCGTTCGCATGCGCGCCGTCGAGGGCCTGCCGACAATGATCGCCAAGTTCACCACCGACATTCCTCAGCTTTCCAACTGGGGTGAGCCGCTCCTGCTCGGCCCGGGTTCTATCCACGTCGCCCACACACCACACGAGAAGCTTGCCAAGAGAGAACTGCTCGAAGCGGTGGATCTATACATCAAGGTGGCCCGTCAACTGCTCGCCTGAGCAGCTCTTCGAGCCCTCAATGGAGATAATCATGACTGCATCCATCTACGACATCCCGCTTCGCAAGATCACCGGGGAAGCCGCCTCTCTCGCCGACTTCAAAGGCAAAGTGATTCTCGTCGTCAACGTTGCCTCCAAGTGCGGCCTCACGCCGCAATACGAGGCGCTTGAAAAGGTCTATGAACAATATCGCGGCCAGGGCTTCGTCATTGCTGCTTTTCCCGCCAACGACTTCCGCAGTCAGGAGCCGGGCACCGAGGCCGAGATTCAAGAGTTCTGCTCAACCAACTACGGCGTAAAGTTTCCCCTGTACAGCAAGATCACAGTGGTCGGCCCGGACAAGCATCCGCTCTACGCGCAGCTCATCGCCACGCAGCCCAAAGCGATTAGTTTCGCTGACGAGCCGTTTGCGAAGAAGCTCAAGGGCTACGGCATCGACACGCTTCCCGAACCAGAGATTCTTTGGAATTTTGAGAAGTTTCTTTTGAGCCGCACCGGCGAAGTGGTCCAGCGCTTCTCTCCCGACACTGCGCCCGACGCTCCGCAACTCATCGCCGCCATCGAAGCAGAGTTAAAGAAGGAATAGCGCCGATCAGAGGTGAATCTGATCTGCAGGGCCGATCGTCGTATTCTCCGGCAGAAACAGCCTGAAGACCGTGCCGCATCCTGGCTGGCTCCGCACCGCGATCGTTGCGTGATGCTTGTCCAGGATGCCCTTCGAAACCCATAGCCCCAGCCCTGTGCCGGCATCGCCCTTCGTAGTCATGAACGGGTGAAAGAGCCGCTCCAAGGTTGCCTGGCTCATGCCGTGTCCGGCGTCCGCTACGGTAACATTCACCCCTTTGCGGCCATGGCGATCCGTTGCAGGGCGCACCGCCACAATCAGCCTGCCTGTTTCTTTCATTGCGTCGAGCGAGTTGCCGATTAGGTTGGTCAGTACCTGTTGAATCTCACCCGGCAGGCACAAAACCGGCGGCGCCTCGCGGTACCTCCGCTCGAGCCTTGTCCTCCGCATCTTCACGTCAGGCTCGTAGAAGAAGAGCACAGACTCAAGCAGATCCTCGATCGACGTCGGCGCCGGCGCCGTCCGCTGCCTGTAGAACTTGAGACTGCGCGCGGCAATGTGCGAGAGACGCTGCAATTCGCTGTCGGCAACATCGAGAAGGTTCTTCGTGTTGCCTCCGACCGTCGTATCCAGCTTCGCCAGAAACAGCAGATTCGTCACTGCTTCGAGGGGATTGTTAATCTCATGCGCGATGCTCGCAGCCAGACGTCCTGCGGCAGCCAGCTTCTCACTGCTGCGCAGGGCTTCCTCGGTTCTTTGCTTCTTCGTGGTGTCCTGTAAATAGAGAATGACTCCGTCCTCGGGATGCGGAAAGATCAGGAACTTCCACCACGTCTGGTTCGCGCTGTCTTCAAAATACTGCTCGAACTCAACAAGCACGCGCTCGTCCATTGCGCGCCTGAACTGCGCTTCGACTGGGGTACCCTTCAGCATCGGATAGAGATCCCACAGCACATGGCCCAGATGCGGCTTACCGGACATCGCGGCCACCTGCATTGCCGCGCGATTCATATACGTAATGCGGAAGTCACGGTCGAAGGCGCAGAACGAGTCCGGTATGTGCTCCAGCACTTCCCACGCAAAGCGTCGCGCCTCGCTGATCTCCTCCATGCGCTTTTTTTCTTCTTCGAACGCCTGTGCATTTGTAATTGCCGACGCAATCTGCCCCGCCACCAGGTCCAGAAAATCCCCATAGAACGAATCAAACTCACGGTATGGATTCAGCGCCGTAATAAAGATGCCGATTGGCTTGCTCTGTCCCGGCTTTGTTATCGGCGATAGTCGCGCCCGTGAGGGTGGCTTGTCCCAGCAGCCCGGCGGAAGTTCGGGAAACAGTTCAAGCAGGTTGTCGACCGTGGCTGCGCGATTCGCATCCATTACCAGGTGAATCGGCCACGCCACAGGCTCCTTGGCCAGCTCAATTGTTGAGGCAGCTGCGGGATGGCCGGCGTCCACGCCTGTTCTTGCCACCAGATTCAGGTGCGTGCCCTCCTCATTGAAGAGATACGTCAGCGTGCACGGCATGTCTTTGTGGTTCGCAACACCGCGCGCTATGGCGGCAAAGACCTCGTCTTGTGTGATCGCGCCCGAAAGCTCCGCTGCGAGCGTGCTCAGCGTAGCAAGCTGTCGCTCGCCGATCATGCGCGTCGTCTCTTCACT
The DNA here is from genome assembly GCA_963832465.1 of uncultured Acidobacteriaceae bacterium. GTDB lineage: Bacteria > Acidobacteriota > Terriglobia > Terriglobales > Acidobacteriaceae > Telmatobacter. The sequence goes on along the minus strand of CAWHUJ010000004.1, from coordinate 406,869 downwards.
CACCACGCAGAGCATCCCGAGAATTTTTCCGTCAATATCCTCAATCGGGCTGTAAGAGAAGGTGTGGTAAGTCTCTTCCGGATAGCCGCTACGCGCCAGAATCAGCATCAGCGATTCATCCCATGATGCCTCCCCTTTTTGCATCACTTGCTCAATGCGCGAGCCGGCTTCCCCCCATACCTCACTCCATACCTCTGGCGCTGGTCTGCCCAGCGCCCCGGGATGCTTCCGTCCCAAAGTGCTTTTCGCATAGGCATCGTTGTACAGAACGATGAGCTGCGGACCTGCCGCCATCCACATCGGGAACCGCGACGCCAGCATGAGGCGTACGGCAGTCTTCAACGCCGCAGGCCAGCCATCCATCGCTCCGAGTGGCGTCGAAGACCACTCGAATGTCCGCACAAGCTCCGCCATCTGCGGTCGCACACTCCGCTCCTGTTGCATCGCTACATCGAATTTCACGGGTTCGAGAGTCCTCACTTCCAGCGCCGCGTTCAGGCCGATTAGGTCCCGGGAAATGCTTCTTGGGGCGCCTCTGCGTGCTCTACGCAGACGCCGCCCGAGCGGGTCAGGTCGTCCGAGCCCTGTCTCGGAGGTCAAACCTGTCTCTGCTGGAAGGTTCCTTTATTTGAGATGCTTCGCCACGAGCGCCGCGTTGTCTGCCTGCCCTGCGATTTCGCACACGGTCAAAGTCCGTTGCTGGCAACCCGCTGCATCCCCATGTATCCTCAGCCCATGTCTTCTCATTCCCCCGCTCCCGGCGTCGCGAACCAGCTTGAAAATACGGCATCCTCCTATCTGCGTTCTGCCCGCCATCAGCCCGTGCAGTGGCACCCCTGGGGCAGTGAGGCATTTGCGCTCGCCCAGGCTGAAAACAAGCCAATTCTTCTCGACATAGGAGCCGTCTGGTGCCACTGGTGCCATGTAATGGATCGCGAATCCTACGAAGACGCGGAGCTGGCCCAGGTCATCAACGGCCACTACATCGCCATCAAGGTAGACCGCGACGAGCGGCCCGATGTCGACGCGCGCTATCAGGCGGCCGTCTCTGCTATCAGCGGACAGGGTGGCTGGCCCCTTACTGCATTTCTCACTCCCGATGGGCGCCCCTACTTCGGAGGAACCTACTTTCCGCGCGATGACCGTTACGGTCGTCCCGGCTTCGGCCGCGTTCTGCTCACCATGGCCCAAGTCTGGCGCGAGCGCCGCGAAGAAGCGCTCGAATCCGCCGCAAGCGTCATGAACGCTATCGAGCACAACGAGGGCTTCTCGAGCCGCGGCGGCGACCTCACTTTCGCTCTCGTCGACAAAATCGTTTCCTCCGCGCTTGCGCAATTCGACACGCGCAACGGCGGCTTCGGCTCGCAACCCAAGTTTCCCCATCCGTCAGCCCTCGATCTGCTCCTCCAACTCGCCGTCAATCACGGCAATCAGGAGGCCCGCACCGCCTTTACCGTCACTCTGGAAAAAATGGCGCGCGGTGGCGTTTACGATCAGCTCGCCGGTGGGTTCCATCGCTATAGCGTCGACGAGCGATGGGTTGTTCCGCACTTCGAGAAGATGCTCTATGACAACACCGAGCTCCTCCGCAACTATGTCCACGGCTTCCAGAGCTTTGTTCTCGAAGACTTCCGCCAGACCGCTCTTGAAATCGTGGCGTGGCTCGACACAGTGATGACCGACCGTACGCGCGGCGGCTTCTATGCTTCGCAGGATGCCGACATCAACCTCGACGACGACGGCGACTACTTCACCTGGACTCTCGACGAAGCCCGCCCGCTTCTCACCGCTGATGAACTGGCCGTCGCCTCTCACTATTGGGACATCGGCGAACTCGGTGACATGCATCATAATCCCGCGCGCAACGTTCTCCATCGCAACTACACGCTTGAAGAAGTTGCGGCAAAGACTGGCAGGCAGGCCGCTGCAGTCCAGTCACTCATCGACTCGGCACATCGCAAGCTTCTCGCATCCCGCATCACTCGTCCCACACCTTTCATCGATCAGACGCTCTATACGGGCTGGAACGCGATGGCCATCGTGGCATACCTCGAGACGGCGCGTGTGCTCCGCTCCAGCTCGACACAGGACTTCGCGCAGCTCACGCTGAACCGTCTTCTCAACGAAGCATGGGACGGCGAAGGCGCGCTCTATCACGTTATTGCTTACCCTGATGGTGCAGCCTCACCGCAGCGCATCCCCGGAACACTCGATGATTATGCATTCACCGTGCACGCCTGCATCGACGGCTGGATATCAACAGGAGAAATTCGCTTCTACAACGCAGCCAGCAAACTCGCTGACGCCATGATCGCCCGCTTCTACGACCGCACCGGGGGAGCTTTCTATGATGCCGCTTCGTCTGCTGAAGGTGCGCTGGGCGCTCTTAGCGCAAGACGAAAGCCCTTGCAGGACTCACCAACTCCAGCCGGCAACCCAACAGCGGTCTCCGCGCTCCTGCGCCTGGAATCTCTCTCCGGCCGCGCTGAATATCGCGATATAGCCGAGGACACTCTAGAGTCTTTCGCCGGCGTTGTCGAGCACTTCGGCCTCTACGCGGGCAGCTATGGCCTCGCGCTTGAGCGCCTTCTCGCCGATCCCATTCAGGTCGTTATCGTAGGGTCGGGATCCGAGGCAGACCGCCTCGAAGCCACCGCGACTTCCGGCTATGCCGTCAACAAGACTGTGATTCGCCTCGCACCCTCGCAGTTGGTTGCCGGGCAACTTCCCGAGTCGCTGGCAGAAACCCTTCTGCACGTGCCGCTACCTGCAAATGCATCCGCCTGGGCGATGCTTTGTCGCGGCCGCACCTGTCTGCCGCCAATCACAGACCCCGATGAGCTCCTGCGCGAACTCAACCAACCGGCCTGATTCGCTTCTCAGCTTCCTGTGAAGGGATTGCTCTCCTCCGGCTTGATCGTCGTCGGATCCTTTACGGCCACAGCACCGCTCTGCTCCCGGATCGGCGCCGTCGAAGGAGGAATCGGGTGGACGCCCGTCTCCGGATCAGGAAACGAATTGAAGACGCGATTCGGATCGCCCGGCAGCATGTGATTGTCTTCAAGCGCCTTTCGAACTCGCTGCTGGAACTCCCGCATTGGCGCATATTGCTTCGTCGCGATTGTCTTCAGCTGCACCGGGATAATCATCTGCGATCCGCGAATCGAATCCACGCCTAGAATCTGCGGGTCGTCGACAAAGTCCTCCCTGAACTGCGGACTCGTTCGCACATCCATCGCGGCCTGCTTGAGCAAAGCGATTGCCTTCTCCGGATCCGCCGAGAAGTCCACGCTTACGTTGATCGTCGCCACAGAGAAGTCCGCGCTCTGGTTAGCGACTGTCGTGATCTGCGAGTTGGGTACCACATACAGCGTCCCATCCGACCCACGCACCGTCGTTTTGCGCAGCGTCATCCATTCCACTTTGCCGGTGATCCCCGCAATCGTCACCACATCGCCCACGCTGAACTGCGCCTCAATCAGAATCAGGGTGCCATTCAGCATATCTTTCACGAGGTTCTGTGCAGCCAGGCCAATTGCCACGCCTGCAATGCCGGCTGATGCCAGCAACGGACCCAGATCGACTCCGATTGCATCCAGAAACTGCAATCCGACAATTACCCCGATCAACGCGAATCCTGTCGTGCGAATCACGCCGACCAGGGTTTTCACCTGCGCAGCTCGTCCCCGCGTTGCCGCGTGGGCTTCGGCCGCTCGAATCGTCCGCACCGAGATAATGCGCAGCAACCAGTTGAGAATAAAAGCGATGATCGCAACGCCGATCAGGTGTGGCAGCTTCAGGCGCACGAACTCCTGCATGTCCACAAGCCACTCATCCGTCACCTTGCTCATGAACTGCTCTGGGGTCATCCAGCTAGCAACAGCCGACGGCCAAAATGGGTGCATGCCAACTCTCCTCCTTTCTATCTATACTGTGCGCATGAGCGGTGAGTAGGCTCCTCCCCGAAGTCCGCGCATCAAGTCGTGCATCATACCGATTCAGGAACGGTCACCAAGGAGGTTCCCGTGGAATTGAACCGGCCCTCGAACGCAGATCTTCCCCTCCAGGCTCCAGCGAGTTCTCAGTGCTGCCATTCTAAGGTTCCGGTTTTACTGGGCTGCCTCCTACTAGCATCGATCGCACTGCTGACCGGCGCGGCACGCCCCAGCGAACAGGCACCGGCTGTGGTTGCTGCGGGTTCCTCTCCGCAGGCTAACAATCTGGTTGCCCTAGGAGCGGCGGCCACCTCGGACCCTTTGGCCGACGAACACAGGCAGGAAATCTCTGAAGACAGCGCCAAACTGCTTGCCCTTGCACAGGCTCTTAAGACTGAAGTCGATAAGACGAACAAAGATATGCTCTCTCTCGTCGTCATCCGCAAGGCCGACGAAATTGAAAAGCTTGCGCATAGTGTCAGAGGGCAGCACAACTGACATTGATCATCCACGCGGAACTGCACGCTTGCTGGTTTCCTCCGAATAGGAATTGACGACATGTCGAGATTCTTTAATTCGCAAATTCTTCAACGTAAGCGCCCCCGCGCTGCGTTCTTGCCGAGAACCCTGTCATGCTTCGTCGTTTTGCTCTTGGGGAGTGCAATTGTTGCATCTCCAGGGCAGCAAGGTGGTATGGGCCAGCAGAACGTGCCCAGCCAGCTTAGCCAACACGGAGACGGTTCGTTCGGGTCGCTCTTTGACCAGCAAAATCCCTCCCTCCCAGAAAAGCAGATGAAGGCGCTCAACGAGCAAAGGCAGAAAGTTCTCGTCTCCGACACGGACAAGCTTCTCAAGCTGGCCCAGGATCTGAACTCCGAGATCGCAAGCAGTTCACCGTCCTCCCTGACCCAGGACCAGGTCCGAAAAATCTCCGCCATCGAAAAACTGGCGCACAGCGTGAAGCAAAAAATGAGTGAATCCTTCGTCAGCTCTCCGGCACTTCGCGACCCAATCGCGCCGATCCGTTAGGGGCTCAAAAACACATCGGACCGCTGACCTGGCGGGGTTACTCTTGAGTTTCCAATGCCACTTACTTTCAGGTATGTAATGCCCATGCCGCGATTGCTACAATGTGCAGTGGGTTAGCGCAGTAGATCGGGAATCCAGGAGTTGACGGGAATGGGACTTGCAGTTTCGACTGCTCGCATGCAACCTGGCAATGCCGGCTCTGGAAGCCTCACTCCTCAGCAGCTAGTCGAGATTTATCGCCTCATGTTTCTCTCGCGGCGCGTCGATGACCGTGAGATTCTTCTCAAGCGCCAGCAAAAGATCTTCTTTCAAATTTCCTGCGCAGGGCACGAAGCCCTCGAAGTCGGTGCGGCGCTTGCCCTTCGTCCCGGTTATGACTGGTTCTTCCCCTATTATCGCGATCGCGCCCTCTGCATGGCCCTCGGTGTTACTCCCGAGGACATGTTCCTGCAGGCTGTTGGCGCGGCCACTGATCCTGCCAGCGGCGGCCGCCAGATGCCAACCCACTGGAGCAGCCGCCCCCTCCACATCGTCAGCACGTCATCGTCCACCGCAACGCAGGTCCTGCACGCCGTCGGCTGCGCCGAGGCTGGCCGTTATTTCACCCGGCACCCTGAAGCCGCGCAAAAAGCCGAAGGCGACTACCGCGCCTTTCGCGATGTCGAGTTCCACGGAGACGAAGTCGTTCTTACCTGCCTGGGCGAAGGCTCCACGTCACAGGGAGAGTTCTGGGAAGCGCTGAATACCGCGTCTAATCAGAGATTGCCAGTCATTTTCTGCGTTGAAGACAACGGCTATGCAATCAGCGTGCCCGTTGAGGTCAACACACCTGGCGGAAACATTTCGCGTCTGGTCGCTAACTTCCCCAACTTCTTCTTCGCCGAAATCGATGGTACAGACGCCGAATTGTGCCTGCACACCTTCCAGGCTGCGGCCGAATATTGCCGTGCGGGCAAAGGCCCAGCCCTCGTGCATGGCCATGTCATCCGGCCCTATTCGCACTCGCTCTCAGACGACGACAAGCTCTATCGGTCTGCCGCCGAACGCGAAGCCGACGCCCTGCGCGATCCGCTCTCACGTTTGCAGATGCGCCTCCTGCGCGAAGGCATTCTCAGCGCCGAAGAGATTAACGCCCTCGAGCAGCGCCTCGATCGCGAAGTGGCCGAGGCTGCCGATCGGGCTCTGCAGGCGCCCTTGCCTGAAGTCTCCAGCATTCCGCGTCACGTCTACTCCGAAGTTATGGATCCTACCAGCGCTGCCTTCATCTCCGAGCCGAAGGTGGCAAACGGTAAATCCTCCGGCGCAAAGGCGTCCGCGCCGCGCACCATGGCCGACCTCATCAACGTCTGCCTCCACGACGAAATGCGGCTCGACCCCCGCATCGTGGTCTACGGCGAAGACGTCGCCGATGCCAGCCGCGAGTCCGCCCTGGCTGAGGTAAAAGGCAAGGGTGGTGTCTTCAAGCTCACTGCCGGCCTGCAAACCGCGTATGGTTCCGAGCGGGTCTTCAACTCGCCTCTCGCTGAGGCCAACATCGTCGGTCGCGCCATCGGCTATGCCGTACGTGGAATGAAGCCCGTCGTCGAAATTCAGTTCTTCGACTACATCTGGCCTGCCATGCACCAGATGCGCAACGAACTGGCGGTCATGCGCTGGCGGTCCAACGGCGAGTGGGCCAGCCCCATCGTCATGCGAGTTCCCATTGGCGGCTATCTAACCGGCGGCTCCATCTACCACTCGCAATCGGGCGAAAGCATCTTTACCCACACTCCCGGCGTGCGCGTGGTCTTCCCATCGAACGCCCTCGACGCCAACGGCCTGCTGCGCACCGCCATCCGTTGTGATGATCCCGTGCTCTTCCTTGAGCACAAGCGGCTCTACCGCGAAACCTACGGTCGCGCCCCCTATCCCGGTCCGGATTACTGCATCCCCTTCGGCAAGGCCTCGATTGTCAGGCCCGGCACCCACATCACGCTTGTCACCTATGGAGCAATCGTGCCCCGAGCTCTGCAGGCAGCCGAAAAGGCCAGCCGTGAAAGCGGCATCGAGGTCGAGATCGTCGATCTGCGCACTCTCAGTCCCTACGACTGGGAAGCGATTGCGACCTCTGTCCGCAAGACCAGTCGCGTCATCGTTGCGCATGAGGACATGCTCAGCTGGGGCTACGGCGCTGAAATCGCCGCACGCATCGCCGACGAACTCTTCAGCGACCTCGACGCGCCCGTTCGCCGCATCGGCGCAATGGACACCTTCGTCGCCTATCAGCCTGTACTCGAAGACGCCATCCTGCCGCAGCCTGAGACCATTCTCAAAGCCATTCGCGACCTGCGCGCCTACTAGCTGCACGGTTCAGAACCGCCTTTCGGCAATCCAGGCAGCCACGTCATCGGCGACGGAGAAGGGAACTGCGGGATTTTGCTCATATCGTGAGCCGAGAAGATACGCATTCTGCTCCAATGGGATCCCCTCATAACCGCCTCCGCTAAGAAAGCCGCGGACATAAAGATCTGAGAACGTCGTGACGCCGAGCTGATGGTATTGCTCGACGTGGACCAGTTCGTGGAATAGCAGGTCGTTATTGAATGGCATGTGCGCAACGATAGTATCGTGAAAAGTTATCGCTGCCATCCCCGACTGGTCGGGAAGGTTATTAAAGCCCATCCTACTGAGCTTCGGGTAGAAGTCTGGATTTGCTATTCTCGCTTCCGCCAGTACCAGCAATCGCGCTGTGTCAAGCAGTTCGGTGTTGAAGAACGCGCTCATAGCGGCCCTTTGTTGGTTTGACATCGGTATGGCGTGAGGAAAATACCTTCCCCTCTGGCCGGAAATGTATTGCGCGACAAGCGTGGAAAGCTCAGAAAGGAATGCTGGAGGCACAGCCGGTATGGCCATCGGGGTCGATCCTTCTGACTGGAATCATAAGTATATGTCCACGTTCGCGACAGGCCAGATAACGAACCGCTCAAGCTGCTTTGAGCGCCTCACAACAAGACCCTCGGCTTGCCCAGAGGATACTTACGCTTTCCCGAGAATCGCCCGCACCGCATCCGGCAGGGAAGGGAATCGCCGGCCTGCAAGCTTTGCCGCAGCCTCCGCCCCAGCCTTCCGCCGTTCCGCATTGCCTTCGATAAAGATCGTAGCCATGCCCAACCGCTGCCCGAACTCGATATCCGAAAGCGAATCTCCAATCATCACGCTCTCTTCAGCGCGAGTCTCAGGAAACGCCCGCCGCGCCTGCTCAAACATCCCCGGCAGCGGTTTCCGGCAGTCGCATTCTCTCTCGTAGTGCGGGCAAAAGTAGAAAGCATCCACATGCGCGCCGCTCGCTTGCAGAACCCTCTGCAGCTCCGCGTGAATCGCATCCACATCGCCGGCCGTATACTTCCCCAGCGAAATCCCCCGTTGGTTCGACACCACGATCACCCGCAGTCCGGCCCGGTTCAGCTCCGCGAGCGCGTCCGCCACGCCCGGCAGCAGGTGAAACTCCTGCCAGCTCCTCACGTAGCTGCCCTCAGGCATCTTCTCGTTGATAACTCCGTCGCGATCCAGAAAGATCGTGCGAAGGTTGCCTTTCAATGCACTGTCTGGCGGGGCTTGCACCCCGTTATGATAGCAACAACGATCCGCACGCCAGCCCGCTCGCTTCAGCTACTCAGGGCGGTGAGGAAAGGGGGCCGCGGTGATCGGCCAGCTGCACCGGGTAATTCAGGAAATCGAGCATGAGTGGACCGGGAAGCGCCTTCTCGTCGTCGGCGATGTCATGCTCGACAAGTACATCTGGGGCGACGTCGGACGCATCTCGCCCGAGGCTCCTGTTCCCGTGGTTCGTGGCACCCGGCAGGAGGCAAAGCCCGGCGGCGCCGCGAACGTAGCCACCAACATCGCGCGTCTCGGCGCTCAGGCAACGGTCATTGGCATCACCGGCGGCGATCAAGACGAGAAGTTGCTCGAATCCGCTCTCACGGCTGCGGGTGTCGAGGCCTGCCTCGTTTCCTCCAAAGAGTTCTCCACCATTACCAAGACCCGCATTCTTGGTGGCAGCCAACAGATGCTACGCCTCGATGTTGAGCGCATCGGTGCCATCGAGCAGGATGCCTACGATCGCCTCGTTAATGAAGCTCTGGCACACCTCACCAATTGCGACGCCCTCGTGCTCTCTGATTACGCCAAGGGCGCGCTCAAGCCCGCCGTCTGCCAGACGCTAATCTCAGCGGCGCGCAAGCGAGGCATTCCGGTTCTGGTCGATCCCAAGAGCACCGACTACTCGCGCTATCGCGGCGCAACCACCATCTGCCCTAATCTCGCCGAGCTCGCAGCCGCCACCCAGCTCAGCACCGGCAACCTTGAGCCTTTGCTTGCCGCCGCAGAATCCATGGTCTCTGACCTCGATATCGAATTCTTTACCGCCACGCTGAGCGAGAAGGGCATCGCCCTGGTACGGCCCGGGAACCGTTTCGTCGCGCCCGCCCAGGCCCGCCAGGTCTTCGACGTCTCCGGCGCCGGCGACACCGTGATCGCAGTGCTGGCGCTTTGCCTGGCCTCAGCCTTCAGCCGGAGACCGCCGTCGAGCTCGCCAACATCGCCGCCGGCATCGTCGTCGGCAAAGTCGGCACCGTGCCCGTCGAAAAGCACGAGCTGCTCGCCGCCCTCAGCCCGCAGATCGCGCTGCACGCCGAAGACAAGGTCGTCGCGCGCAATGAGCTCGACATCGCGTACCGCCTCTGGAAAGCCAACGGCGAGCGCGTCGTCTTTACCAACGGCTGCTTCGACCTGCTGCACATTGGCCACATCACCCTGCTCGAGCAGGCGCGCCGCTTCGGCGACCGCCTCATCGTCGCCATCAACAGCGACGCATCCGTCAGCGCGCTCAAAGGCCCGAACCGTCCCATCGTCGGCCAGAGCGCGAGCGCGCCCGCGTCCTCGGCCGCTCTTGCCGCCGTCGATGCTGTCGTCGTCTTCGACGAGCCCACGCCGCTTGAAGCTCATCGTCGCCGTCCGCCCCGATGTCATCGTCAAAGGCGGCGACTACGATGTCGACGCGGTCGTCGGCGCGGAGGAAGTCCGCTCCTGGGGTGGGGAAGTCCGCATCGTTCCCCTTGTGGAAGGCTTCTCCACCACGCGCCTCATCGAGAAGGGCGCAGGCCGCTAAGAGCCGCGTTTCCGGCATCGCGCCGCCAGCTACAATACTGCGGATGCAGTTTTATTCCACGCCGCCTTCACGCCGGGCCCTCCCTATCAGCAGGCGGACCGCCCCGCATGAAGCGCTTCTTCCGCCTGCTGCGCTACGGGCTGCCCTACACCCTCGAGTGGCTTCCGGGCGTGTTGCTGCTCGCCCTCGTTGGCGCTGACACGTTTCGACGCCCTGCTGCATGGCCCTCTTTGTCCCCATCATTGCTGTCGTCCTCAATGCGCCGAAAACCCGATCCAATTCGCTGGTGCTCTTTCCCTCGGCATCGCCTCGATGGCAATTCGATCTCCACAGTCTCATCCCCATTTCTTCACATTCACAATCGCGCTGGGATGTCGTCGCCTTCGCGCTCGTCGCCTCCACGCTAGGCAAGGGCCTCTGCGATTACCTCGGCACCTATCTGGTCAATTACGCGGGCTTCGGCACCATCACCGACCTGCGCAATCACCTCTACGAAACCACACTGCGCCGCTCGTCGAGCTTCTTCTCATCGCCACGCGACCGGCACGATTCTTTCCACGCTGATCAATGACGTAGACCGCGTGCAGATACGCCATCAGCTCGGTGATCGGCGAATTCCTGCAGCAGTTCTTCACCTTCGTCGTCGGCCTTGTGCTCGTGATCCGTCTCGGCGGCATCTCAGCTGGGCGCTGCTGCTCTGTTCATTCCCGTCGTCATCACGTCGGCGCGCAAAATCGGCCGCGAAGTGCGCACCCGCACCCGCACCGGCCAGGACAAGCTCGCCGAGATCCAGAACATCCTGCACGAAACCGTCACCGGCAACCGCATCGTCAAGGCCTTCAACACCGAGCTGTGGGAGATTCTTCGCTTCAAGAAAGCCGCCAAGCGGCTCTTCCGCGCCAACCTGCGCAGCGTGCGCATTCAGTCCATCAGCTCGCCGCTGATGGATACCATCGGCGCCATCGCCATCGCGCTGTTCCTTTTCATCGGCCGCAATGAGATCCAGCACGGCCGCATGACGATGGGCATCTTCGGCGCATTCATCATCCTGCTCTTCAAGCTCTACGATCCGGTGCGCAAATTCGCTTACTTCTACAACAGCTTCCAGCAGGCCATGGGCGCGTCGGCGTCCATCTTCGGCTTCTTTGACACGCAAAGACGATGTAAAGGAGCGCCCGCACGCGGCCACGCTCAAGGGATTCTCGCAATCCATCCGCTTTGAGGATGTTGGCTTCTCTTACTCCACCGAAGAAGGCGAGCACCAGATTCTGCATAACGTCGATCTCGATGTGCTACGCCGGCGAAGTGCTCGCGCTCGTCGGCCCCAGCGGCGCAGGCAAATCGACCCTCGTCAATCTCATTCCGCGCTTCTTCGATGTTACTTCCGGACGCATCCTCATCGACGGTCACGATATTCGCGAGCTCACCCTGGCTTCGCTTGCGCCGCCAGGTCGCGCAGGTCACGCAGGAGACCATCCTCTTCAACGACACCGTGCGCAACAACATCGCCTACGGCCAGCCAGACATGAAGTACGAGCTCGTCGAAGCAGGCCGCGCGCAACGCCCTCGCGCACGACTTCATTCTGCGCATGCCGCAGGGCTATGACACCGTCATTGGCGAAAAGGGCTTCCGACTCTCCGGCGGCGAGCGCCAGCGCATCGCCATCGCCCGCGCCATTCTGAAGAATGCGCCGATCCTGATTCTCGACGAAGCCACCTCGGCGCTCGACGCCGAGAGCGAATCGCTGGTGCAGGCCGCGCTGGCCAACCTCATGCAGAGCCGCACCGTGGTGGTCATCGCGCATCGCCTCTCCACCATTCGCCGCGCCAATCGCATCGCCGTGCTTGAAGACGGACGCATCACCGCCATCGGCCCGCACGAAGAATTGCTGACCACGTCGCCCACTTATCAGCGGCTTTATCATTTGCAATTCATGGACGTGCCCGAGCCGCAGTCGCCGACACCTCGCTCGACCGCACCGCGCAGTAGCCGCTCGCCTTGAGCCGGCGCTTTCCGGCAAGGCAGGGGAATAGCAGGAATGCCGATTTATTCGATGACCGGATTTGCGCGCATCCAGGTCGCGCGTGCACGATCAACTCAGCTACACGCTCACGTCTCAAGAGCGTGAATCATCGCTTTCTCGATGTGCAGTTGCGTCTGCCCTCCGGCCTCGACGCCCTTGAGATGGAGCTGCGCCGCGCCCTGAAAGACAGCCTCATCCGCGGCCACGTCGAGCTGGCGCTCTCCGTCGATCGCACCACCCAGCAGAGCGCCGGCTACAATCGCGAGCTGGTCGCCGGCTATCTGGCCGCCTTCAACGCCGCGCGCGACGAGTTCAGGCTTCCCGGCGAGCCCGATCTGAACTTCGATCCTTCGCTGCCCGGCGCCTTGCAGACCGACAACCGCACCAACGGCGACGACGACCCCGCTGCTCTGACCGCCAGCGTGACGCGCAGCAGATCGGCCCGCTGCTCGAGCAGTTGAAGACCATGCGCGCGCGCGAAGGCGAATCGCTCGAAGCCATTCTGCTGGCACGCTCGACCGGCTTGCCGCGGCGACGGCAGGTGTAGCCGCTCTGCGGCCCGAGGTCGAGCAGCGCTACCAGGAGCGCCTGACCCAGCGGCTCATCGCAGCCACCGGCAACGAGTTCAACCGCCAGCGTCTGCTTGAGGAAGTCGCGGTCCTCGTCGAGCGCAGCGACATCTGCCGAAGAGCTGGCGCGCATGACGACCCACATCGGCCACTTCCGCGAGTCTGCTCGCCGCCGGCGGCGAAGTCGGCAAGAAGCTCGACTTTCTGCTTCAGGAGATGAACCGCGAAGCCAACACGCTGCTCTCCAAGACCGGCGGCGTCGGCGGCAAGGGAACCAAAATTACCGAACTGGGACTGGCCATGAAGGCCGAGATCGAAAAGGCGCGCGAACAGATTCAGAACGTGGAATAACAAGGCACGATCAGCATCACGATCGACGAAAGGGGATCACTGAGAACGTGGCAGGAATTCTTTTCATCATTTCGGCGCCCTCGGGCTCGGGCAAAAGCACGCTGGTCAGCGAGCTGCGCAAGCAGGTAAGCGGCGTTGACTTCGCCATCTCCTGGACCACGCGCCCGCCGCGCGGCTCGGAGGAGAACGGCCGCGAATATCACTTCACCACGCGCGAAGAGTTCGAGCGCATGGTCGCGGACGGCGTGTTTCTTGAGCACGCCGAGGTCTTTGGCAACTTCTACGGCACCGCGCGCCACTCGCTCGACGAGGCGCGCCGCGTGGCCACGACCTGCTGCTCGACATCGACGTGCAGGGCGCGGCGCAGGTCGCGCAAGAGCATGCCCGAGGCGGTGAGCATCTTTGTGCTGCCGCCCAATCCCAAGGTCCTGCGCACGCGCCTGCGCAACCGCAGGCGCGCCGAAGGCGTGGTCAACGAGGCGGAGCTCTATCGCCGCCTGAGCGAAGCCAGCAAGGAAATTGAGAATTATCGCGATTACGGCTATATTTTGGTCAACGACATTCTCGACAGGGCGGTCGCGCAACTTGAGGCCATCGTGCTGGCCGAGCGCTTCTACCGCAACGGCGAGCCGATTGCCTACCGCTCGAGCAGGGTGTTGGAGGTCGCAGCAGCCTGCGGCTCGACAACTCGCGGGAGCGGCTTAAACCTGTGCTGGAGGCCTTCGGGATCGATGGTCCTCCGGCCAGCAACAACTACCGTTTGGAGATGACACCGATGACGATTGAAACCAGTTCGATTCGAACTATCGCAAGGTTCTTGTTGCCGCCCGCCGCGCACGCCAATTGCAAAACGGCTCCCCTGCCCTAGTGCCCAGCCGGTCCACCAAGGCCTGCCGCATCGCGCAGGATGAAATCAGCGCCGGCAAAATCTCCTACGTCAAGAAGGAAGTGCCGGTGCAGAAGCCGCTTGTCGAAGACCGCGGTATTCCGATCCTCCCGTAGCACGGCTTTCTAACAGAAGACCAAAATATCCACTGTCCCTCTGCATCTTCCGAGATAGCGTGTTACGGCTGCGCGGCCTCTGACAGATATGGCTCGAGGTGTTCCCGTTCCGTTGCAGGATCGAAGGTCAGCAGCCACGCACCTCGATCGGGATAATATCCGAGCAACGCACGATTTTCCCGCGCTCCCAGGTCATGCGCAAAAACCACACGCTGTTGATCGATATCCGCATCGTTGTAGACCCACTCTTCAAAAATGTTCCATCCCGGTGACGGATATCGGACGATCACCAACTGTCTGCGATCGAGGGCAGAGAGCCGCCTGATCAACGCTTCGCGCTGATTTCCCCAATGTTGCGGTCCGAGGCTCGCGGGCGAATGAAACTTCTCAACCCTCTTGGCGACCCGCGGCATCACCAGAGCGTCGATCACTGGCGACGCGAGCGCCAGCAGAACAAGTACCTTGCCCGCTGGCAAATTGTGAAAGCGAAAATTCCATGCATCTCCCGCCCAGACAGCAATCAGCAGTGCAACTGCAGCCCACGCCGGCGCGGAATAGTGCTCGAAATGAAATAACTCCAGAGACAGAGCGAAGAGACACAACCCAACCACGAAAGCCATCTTCCTGAAAAGTCGTTTGCGCCTTCCAAATGGAAAGAGCACGATGAGAAATAGTGCAGGCCAAAGCCTCAGGCTCGTGACCGCGAGCCCCAGGCCCTGCACCATACCCCGCCACCAGGGCTTATACGAGAAATACATTGCTGCTTCGCTTCCACTTGGCCCCCAATAGGCCAGAAGCCTGGCATTGGAGTACGCCGGCAGCGGCTCCGTGGAAAGAATCCAAAGCTCGGGGGCGTAGTTATATTGAGCCACGTGCTCGATGTACGGCAGGCGGAAGGGATTGCCAGTAACTGCCTCGTCGTCGTAGCACGTCCACGCAAAGCCAACCGCAAGCAATGCTGCCGCCGTCAACATGGCACCAGCGTGCCTCAACCGCCAAAGCTCCTTGCCGAAGACAATCAGCACCGCAAGAGTGAAAACTCCTCCCTCATACGGCCTCGTCCAGAACAGCAGCAATACACCGATCGCGAAGACAGCGCCAGCCAGAAGTGACTGCTCTTTCCGATAGATCGCAATGCCGAGCAGCACCAGCGCGCCACCGCTGGCCGCCACCGACCCTCCCCAGTAGGAGTCGGTCCAGTACATCGAAGGCCGCAGGCAAAGGCACATCGTGACCGACACTGCCAGCGCCCATCGCGGAGGAACCCACGCGAAAAGCATCAGGCAGATCGTGAAGAGCATCAGCGCATTGCCCAGCAGAACTCCGTAGAAGGGCGAACCAAGTCGCTCTCCTAACGCAAGAAACATAGCCTGTCCGGGCGGATACTTCGAGGCATACGCGGGCTGCACTAGGATGTGAGGTGAGTCGAAGAACCTGCTTAGAGGATGCGATGGGTTTGCCAGTCGACCTCGAGCAAACGTGTCTGCGCCTAGAAGATAGCTGAACTCGTCGACATGCCTTGGCGCAGGCAGGCCGGTGCGGTCCAGAACTGCAAGACGCCATCCGGACCAAATCACTACAAGCAGAAGCGCGGTGAGGAGCGGCCTCTTCGACCACTCAAATGTTGCAGTCTTTTTGTAAGTCGTGCTGCCTTTGGACGTAGAAAAAATCGTGTGACCCGAAGACGGTATCGAATCGGGATACAAACCCAAGAGAGACTCCCTTCTGGCGGCGTAACTCTCGCCGATCCTGTCGGAAGTGCCGAGATACGTACGAACTTTTCAGTTCATTTTGGGGCGCTGGATTTGGTTCTGGATAAGTTCAGGATTAAGTTTTGGTTGAGTGCCGAGGTGGGTCGGCGACGAGCACTTCGAGAGGGAGCCCTTTCGTCTTGGATGCGGACTTCAGGCCAAAGTTCTCCCTCACCGGTGTGGATAAATTTGGAAGGCACAACAACCGGGGCATTCATCCGCGATTCAAGCCGTTCTACAATCAATTCATGCGAGTGACGGTTGGCGTTTCAGGCGGCATAGCCGCGTATAAGGCGGCGGAGCTCGTTCGTGCCCTCCAGCGGCAGGCCATCGAAGTCCACGTCATCATGACTCAGGCCGCAACTCACTTCGTTCAGCCGCTCACTTTCGCTGCGCTTACCGGGCACAAAGTCGTCACCAGTCTTTGGGATGACGCTAATACCGGCGAAGGCGCCCGCGACTCTTCCATCGAGCACATTGATGAAGCGCTCTGGCCCGACGCTCTTGTTATTGCTCCGGCCACCGCCAACATCCTTGCAAAATTTGCCCACGGCATCGCCGACGACTTCCTTACCACGACTTACCTCGCCACCCGCGCGCCCGTTCTCGTGGCTCCGGCGATGAACGTCAATATGTGGAACCACCCGGCGACCCAGGCCAACCTCGAGATCCTGCGTCAGCGCGGAGTGCGCGTCATCGAACCCGGCACCGGCGATCTCGCATGCGGCATGGTTGGCGCCGGTCGCATGGCTGAGCCAGAGGCCATTGCCGAAGTAGTGTTCAACGCTCTCGGCCGCCGTCATGATCTCGCCGGCGAAATCGTGCTCGTCACCGCAGGCGGCACGCGCGAGGCGCTTGATCCCGTCCGCTTCCTCGGCAACCGCTCCAGCGGCAAAATGGGCTATGCATTGCCGAGGCCGCGCAGAGCCGCGGCGCGCGCGTCATCCTGATCAGCGGTCCATCGGCGCTGCACCCCCCATCGCACTGTCGAGCTTCGTCAAAGTCACCACCGCCGACCACATGCGCAACGCCGTCCTCGATCGCATGGACGAAGTCAACGCTGGTCATCAAAGCCGCCGCAGTAGCCGACTATCGTCCCGTCAACGTCTCAGAGCAAAAGCTCAAGCGCACCGGGCCCATGACGCTCGATCTCGCTCCCACGGAGGACATCCTCGCCGAAGTAGTCCGCCGCCGCAAACCGGGCCAGCTCATCGTCGGCTTTGCCGCAGAGACTGAAAATCGCATGGAAAACGGTCGCGCCAAGCTGTTGCGCAAAGGCGCAGACGCCATCGTTGTGAACGATGTCTCCGGCGACCGCACCGGCATCGATGCCGATCTCAACGCGGCCACTTTCCTCACAACTTCTACCGCCATCGAAATCCACGAGATGCCCAAGCGCAGACTCGCCGACCGCATTCTCGACGAGATCCTCACCCTGCGGCGCCCCCGCGCGCTCATGGTTGAAACCGACCATCACGGCGAGGCCCGCAGCACCGCGCAGGACTCTGTTCTCAACCAGTCCGATGCCGCGCCCGCTCCGCGCCGGCAGCTCATCGTGGAGTAGCCCGAGTGCCATCTTCTCTCGACCCGGCAACTCAACAGGCTCTCGCTGCGCGCCTGCGCTTCTACCGCGACCTCGGTCTTACCGAGCTCTATCGCCGCCCGGTAGATCCCGCTCTCGTCGTGCAGCCTGCAACACAATCTGCAACTGAATCCGAGGAGAACGATCCCATTCCGCCCCGCAAGCCCATAGCGACGCCCCCGCCTCCTTCCGCCGTTGCACCGGCCAATCGCGAAGCCGCACTGCAGCTCATCCGAGAAGACATCGGCGACTGCACCCGTTGCGCTCTGCACAAGGGCCGCAACAAAATCGTCTTCGCCGACGGCGACCCGCACGCTCGTCTCATGTTCGTAGGTGAAGGGCCCGGCGCCGATGAAGATGCGCAGGGTTTACCCTTCGTCGGCCGTGCCGGTCAGTTGCTCAACAACATGATCACGGCAATGGGCCTCAAGCGCGAAGAGGTCTACATCGCCAACATCGTCAAGTGCCGACCGCCCGGCAACCGCACACCCGAGCCCGATGAGGCCAACACCTGCTCGCAATTTCTCTTCCGCCAGATCGATGTCGTAAAGCCCGATGTCATCGTCGCGCTTGGCGCCACTGCGGCCACGTATCTGCTCGGTCAGCGTCAGCCGCTCGCGGGATTGCGTGGACGCGTTCACTCGTGGCGCGGAGCGCGGCTGATCGTCACCTACCATCCCGCATTCCTGCTGCGCGATCCGCGCCAGAAAAAAGAGGCATGGGCCGATCTTCAGATCGCGATGAAGGAACTGGGCCTTAAGCCGCCGAACAAAAATTAGCCCTTCGGCTGGAGGAAATAGGCCGAAACAACTGCCACTGCCTAGGGCCGTGTCTGCATCGTCAGCGGCTTTACCACTCGCGCCACAATGCCACGCCGCCCAAGAGGCCTGCTTCGTTCGACACCACTTTCACATTCTTGGGCATCTCGAAGTTCAGCTTCTTCGTGTTGCCCCCGCCGATATAGAGATGATCCCAGTTGAAGAGCCTCGCCGTCTGGTCAATCGCTTCCTGCACCAGCTTGTTCCAGCGTTTCTTGCCTAACCTGTCCAGACCCCGCCGCCCGAGAAAATCTTCGTACGTTCCGCCTTTGCGCCAGGGATGATGCGCCAACTCCAACCCTGGGCAAAGACGGCCGCTGGTGAAGAGGGAAGAGCCAAGGCCGGTGCCCAAGGTCAGCGCGAGTTCCACACCATCGCCGGTGATTACGCCATAGCCTTGCACCGCGGCATCATTTGCAACGCGCGCCGGCTTCTTCCATAGCTTCTCGAGTTCCGTCTGCAGTGGATAGCCTATCCACGCAGAATCGAGATTCGCCGCCGTCCAGGTCGCGCCACGCTTGATCACGCCCGGAAAACCAGCCGACACGCGGTCGAACGCGCCGACCTGCTTGCTCAGCTGGTCAAGACACTTCAGCACGGCCTCTGGTGTCGGCTTTGCCGGCGTATCCACGCGCTGGCGTTCGCTGAGTGGCTTGCCTGCCGAATCCAGCAGCATCACCTTCAATCCTGAACCGCCAATATCGATGGCAAGTGTGGTCACGTTCTTTGCAGCAGATTTCGCAGGTGCGGGAAGCGCAGGTGTAACGGGCTTTGTGCTCATCAGCAATGAATTGTACTGCGCAACCCCACCGGTCATAACCCAGTACTTTGCCACGCGTGCGGACGTGAGGTTCATTGATCGGGCAGCCCCGTTACACTGAGGTTGCCCCTCATGCCCGTCTATTGCGAAGTCGCGCTGCCTGTGCCTCTCGACCGCACATTTACATACTCGGCTTCCGCAGGCAGGCCGCCTCAACGCGGAGCTCGTGTCATCGCGCCCTTTCGCAATGAGAAGCTCATCGGCGTCGTCACCCAGGTAAGCGATAAACCGCCCGAGGGCTTCACCGCGCGCGACATCGACGCAGTCCTCGATGACGAGCCGTTGCTCAGCGATCATCTGCTTTCACTCGGCGAGTGGATCGCGCAGTATTATCTCGCTCCTCTCGGCGAAGTGTTGCGCGGCATGCTTCCTCTCATGGCCGAGGTCAAGCGAACCGTCTGCTACCGGCTGACTGATCTGGGCCGCGACGCGCTCGCGTCCAGCCACGACGGCGACCTGCCGCCGCTCTCGCGGTCGAAGAAGCTCACGGCAGACGAGGCCGCAATTGTCCGTAGTGTGCTGGAGCGTCTCGCTTCCGGTGACGCAGTCAAAATTGCAACTCTGCGGGCCTCCACCTCGGCATCCTTACCCCTTCTCGCCGCCATCGCGCGCAAGAGGTGGATCGCCCGCGAGTCCTCGGCCGTCGAGCGCGATGCGCGCCGCACCGAGCGCTTTGTTGTTCTCATTCCTGAGACGCGCCTGCCTGCGCTCACTCAAAAGCAGCAGGCCATCCTCGCAGAGTTGGCCGCATGCAATGGTGAGCTGCCCTTCGAAGAGATTCGCCGCAAAGACCTGTCGTCGTCCTCCCTACAGACACTCGTACGCAAAGGCATTCTCCGCATCGAAGAACGCGCCGCTGCATTTCGGCTCGGCGGTCTCGAACGCGCGCGTGAGCCGGTCCGCCTCAACGAGCCGCAGACTGAAGCTCTGGCCGCTATCGCTGCTGCGCTCGGCAACTTCCAAACCATCCTCCTCCACGGCGTCACCGGCTCAGGAAAAACCGCCGTCTACCTCGCCGCCATGCAGCGCGCCCTCGATCGCGGCCTTGCCTCCATCCTTCTCGTGCCCGAAATCGGCCTTACGCCGCAGATGGCTGGCGTACTCGACGCCGCTTTTGGCGTGCGTGTCGCCTTGCTGCACTCCGCACTCACTCCAGAAGAGCGCAGCGAGCAGTGGCGCCGCATTCATCGTGGCGAAGCGCCCATCGTCGTTGGCACCCGCTCGGCGATCTTTGCCCCTGTGCCCAATCTGGGGCTCATCTGCGTCGACGAGGAGCACGACCAGAGCTACAAGCAGGAAGAAACTCCGCGCTACAACGCCCGCGACGTCGCGGTGATGCGTGCCAAGCTCGCCGGTGCAACTGTCGTTCTCGGCTCGGCCACGCCGTCACTTGAAAGCTGGCACAACGCCGCGCAGGGCAAGTACGCGCTCATCCGCATGAATCATCGCGTCGCCAACCGTCCTCTTCCTCTGGTCGAACTTCTCGACATGCGCCAGGAGTTCAAAGAAACCGCGCACGATCATCTCTTTTCCCGCTCTCTGATCGAGCAGACGCAGGCCGCGCTCGACCGAGGTGAGCAGGCGCTCGTTCTTCTTAACCGTCGCGGCTACTCCTTTGCCGTCATCTGCCGCGCCTGCGGTGAAAAGCTGGAGTGCCAGAACTGTGCCATCGCGCTTACCCACCACAAGCCCCCGGCCGATGAAGCTGGTCTCGCCCACGCCGGCCAGCGTCTTGAGTGCCACTACTGCGGATATAAGCGCACCGTCCCTGCGCGTTGCCCCAAGTGCGACAGCGAACATCTCTACTATCTCGGCGCGGGCTCGCAGCAGGGCGAAGAACGGCTCAGTGAAATCTTTCCCGGCGCCCGCATCGGCCGCATGGACCGTGACACCGTCCGTGGCCGTCACGATCTCGAACGACTTCTCGCCCGCCTGCACTCGGGTGAGATCAACCTTCTCGTGGGCACTCAGATGATCGCCAAGGGGCACGATATCCACGGCGTCACTCTCGTCGGCGTCGTCGGCTGCGATCACGCGCTCTCCATGCCGGATTTCCGCGCCGCTGAGCGAGTCTTCCAGTTGATGACCCAGGTTTCAGGACGGGCCGGCCGTGGAGCGTTGCCCGGCCGCGTTGTCGTGCAGACGTACTATCCCGACCACTACGCCATCCTTGCCGCTTCAACCCATGACTATGAGGCCTTCGTCCAAAAAGAAGAAAAGTATCGCCGCTGGATGCACTATCCGCCCTTCGGCGTTCTCGCCAACCTGCTCATTCAATCTGAAAAGCTTGAGGAAGCCGTGGCCTGGTCGAATGAGCTCGGCAAGTGGTTCCAGAAGACCGCACCCGAAGCTGTGCGCGTGCTTGGCCCCTGCACCGCGCCGATTGCGCGCATCAAGGGCGTCTATCGCTTTCACATCATTCTCAAGGCCGCATCACGCAAAGGTCTCAACGCGGCACTGCGCGGCGCGCTCGCACACGCCGACGCCGCCGGAATTCCGCGCAGAAACCTCGTGGTGGATGTGGATGCACAGCGCCTGATGTGAGCAAGCCCTGCTGGCGACTTAGGAAGGGAACTGACGCCGAGGGGCTACTTCTCTTTTTCAGGTGTGGCGCTGGCGCCATCGGCAAGTGTATGCAGCTCTTTGCCGGGCTTGAAGCGCACCGCTTTTCCCGGCGTGATACTTACCTCGGTGCCGGTGCGGGGGTTTCGGCCAATGCCGGTCTTGCGGGCGCGGACGCTGAAGACGCCAAATCCGCGCAACTCGATCCGTTCGCCCGCCGCAAGAGCTTCCTTCAAGCCCTCAAAGACGGTGTCCACAGCCGCCTCGGCTTTGGTGCGGGGCAGCCCTGTGCGCTCGATTACGTGATGAACGATGTCCTGCTTAATCAAAGCGGTTACCTCGCCTCGGAA
The DNA here is from genome assembly GCA_963832465.1 of uncultured Acidobacteriaceae bacterium. GTDB lineage: Bacteria > Acidobacteriota > Terriglobia > Terriglobales > Acidobacteriaceae > Telmatobacter. The sequence goes on along the minus strand of CAWHUJ010000004.1, from coordinate 384,927 downwards.
AAGACTGTACCACGCCCTACGCAATTGATGGTACAGAATTTGTTCTAGTTAGGAAACGTTGCCCACTCCCTAGGATGTTGGAAATCGCCGCTCCGCTGCATCCCCGGCGTCCATTCTTGTGTCATTTCGACACGCCCAGCCCGCTCCGGTTGTCTTTCGGCAGGTGCGTTTCGTAAGATGAAGCCATTCAAGCAGGCATTCGGCGAACCTGAAATCGATGCTTTGCGTGCGCCACGGTGCGCAGTCTCAACCGGCTGACGCTCCTCAAAACGCCCGCCAAGATACGTCAGCGTTCTTTCAGCCCCAGCGCCGGGCGTACTTTTTGCCGGACCCTGAGATCAGGCCGGAACAGGAGAGGCATGTCGATTCAAAGCGATCGTTGGATTCGGGAACAGGCGCTGAAGCACGGAATGATTGAGCCTTTCAGCGAGAAGCAGGTCCGCGAAGGCGTAATTTCCTACGGGCTTTCCTCCTACGGATACGACCTGCGCGTTTCCGATGAGTTCAAGATCTTCACCAACGTCAACAGCGCAATCATCGATCCCAAGGCCTTCGACGAGCGTTCTTTCGTCTCCGTCCAGGCCGAATCGGTCATCGTTCCTCCCAATTCTTTCGCCCTGGCGCGATCCATTGAGTACTTTAGAATCCCCCGGGACATACTTACCATCTGTGTCGGTAAGTCAACCTACGCCCGTTGCGGCATCATCGTAAATGTGACGCCTTTCGAACCAGAGTGGGAAGGGTTCGTGACTCTTGAGATCTCGAACACCACACCTCTGCCGGCGAAAGTCTACGCCAACGAAGGACTCTGCCAGATTCTCTTCTTCCACGGGAACGAAACCTGCGAAGTCAGCTACGCTGACCGTAAGGGCAAGTACCAGAAGCAGCAGGGCATCGTCCTTCCTAAGCTATGAAACTTTCTCAGGCGACGGGCGTCGAGTGGGCAGGGACCTTTGATGCGCAATATCCAATTCGGCTCCGCGCTGCGTCAGCCGCTGAATATTGAGATGAATCGCACTGAACATCGGGATACGGCGATGGTCTCAGCCAATCAGCCCAATACGATCCGCGTCGGTGTAGTCGCCGGCGAGCCCATCCGCCTCGAAGGCCTTGCCAGTATCTTCGAGCGTGAGCCCGAGTTCGGCCAGTCGCTTCTTACACCAGTGATCGGAGAAGTCGACGCGCTCCTTGCCGATCGCGATCTCGAGTACATGGTCATCGATCTCAACTCGCCCAATGGCGGTTTGCAGGCGATTTCCGAGATTCGTCGCCTCCGTCCTGACCTGCGCCTCATCGTCATCGGTCCGGCAGGGAACGACGAACTCGTCCTCGATTCCATCATTGGTGGCGCACGCGCCTATCTCGACGTCACCGCTGGCCCCCGCGTTGTCCGTGAAGCCATTGAAGTCGTCGTCAACGGTTCCATCTGGGCCCCGCGGCGCCTGCTCTCACGGCTCATCGACCGTCTGCTCTCCACACCCGGAGGCACTCTCAACAACCTCGCCCCGCACCTTACCATTCGCGAGCGACAGGTTCTCGATCTCATTCTCCTCGCCCGGTCCAATCGTGAGATCGCGCGCGAGCTGGGCATCGAAGAGCGCACCGTGAAGGCCCACGTCGGCAGACTCATGCGCAAGACTGGGGCTGAGAACCGAATCGACCTCTCCATGCGCGCCTTGAATGGCTTGCTGGTCCCGAAGGCCGGAATCACTTCGTAAAGGGATTTTCCAGCGGAAAAGTTCCTCGGCCGTCCTCGCTCCAGTCCTTGACACTCGTACTCACAGGGGGCTAGTATTCGAATCCGTCGCTGGATAGAGGCAGACGGCGGTGGCAGCATCTTGTACGAAGTTAGCCTTGAACGACAGCGTTTGGGCCAGTGAGTACGGAGCAGACTGATTCTTAAAGCAATCCTCTCAGTTAGTCAGTAGAGTAAAAATGATCTGCTCCCGTTAGCCCACGTCGATTTCCCGGAACAAAATTGCTTCCCATCGCAGCAGCGTCTCGCGCGTGCAGGTGTGTGCACCTGAAACGCGCGGCCTGAAACGCGTGACTCGAAATGCGCGGTTGTTCGCGTGTTCCGCGCGCTCACGCGTCCTCATGCCTCTTTCGCACTCCCGGCGACCTGAATCGATCGACTGATCCGAGAGCGAATTCCCGAAGGAATTCACTCACCATCGCTGGCCGAAATGGGGTTCGGCATCGAGCCCTATGGAGACAGCAGAAACCTGCTGGAGGGAGGCACCTAAATGCGGTTTTTGCGACAGTCTTTGAGTGTACTCATGGTTGCGCTATGTGCAATCGTATTTGCCGCAGCACAGGAGAATGGCGAAATCACCGGTGTCATCACGGATGCATCGAAAGCTGTGGTTCCGAATGCCACCATCACACTTACCCAAACCACAACTGGAGCCGTCCACACAACGGAGTCGAACGCGGGTGGATGGTACGACTTTCCCGGGCTGGGCATCGGCGTCTATGAACTGAAGGCGACGGCCAAAGGGTTCAAGTCCTTTACCAAATCCGGTCTGATCGTGAATACGGCGCAGACCTTGCGCGCCGACATTTTGCTGGAAGTCGGTGCGGAGAGCCAGACAATTACTGTTGAAGCCGACGCGCTGCAGATACAGTCTGACACCAGCGAAGTCAGCACCCTCGTCACGGGTGAGCAGGTGCTTCAGCTTGCTACGAATGGTCGCAACATGATGTCGCTGGTCACTCTTGGCACCGGCGTCACCAATCAACTCCCGTCTTTCAACGGCGTCTCCGCTCAAGGCAGCAGTGCCGAAATCAATTTCAACGGTATGCGATGGGACCACAACAACTGGCTGATCGACGGCGGCGAAGTGTATGACCGCGGAAGCGGCGGCAGACTCGACGTTGCAATCAGCCCGGACGCGTTGGCGCAGTTCCAGGTGCTCACCAGCAACTACCAGCCCGATTATGGAATCGCTTCGGGCGGCACCGTTGTGATGGTCATCAAGGGTGGAACGCAGAGGTTCCACGGCGCGCTTTGGGAGTTCAACCGCAACGATGCCTTCGACGCCGGATATTACTTCTTCAAGCAGCAGAACCTGCAGACGCCTGAACTTCGTCTGAATATCTTTGGCGGAAATATCGGCGGCCCGATCTTTATTCCGCACGTATACAACACGCAGCGGAACAAGACATTTTTCTTCGTAAATGAAGAATGGCGCAGATATATTCAAGGCGCCAATCCGAGCGTCACCAACACCATTCCGGCCGAGTTCTTCCCCACCGCGGGCAGCCCGTTAAGCTATACCCCGCTCAGCGGAAACCCCTTGATTGTTCCGGCAACAAACGATCCGGCAAAACTCAGCGCTTATGCCGCTAATGGTCTGACGGCCGGCTCACCCTTTCCCAGTGTCGGCGGCTCCTACATTATTCCGGCAAACCTGATGGATCCCAATGCCGTTCTGTTCATGGGAACCGGCGCGATTCCGAAACCGAACACCGCCAATGGCACGCAGTTCCTCTCGTCGCCAAAGCAGCCCACGTACGTTCGGGAAGATGTTGTCCGCATAGACCATCACTTCAATGACAAGCTCGCGCTGATGGGTCACTGGATTCACGATTCCATGACGCAGACCTACTTTCCGCCACAATGGAGCGGCGTCAGCTATGTCACGGTCGGCAACGTCTTCGAAAACCCGACATGGGGTACGGCGATCAGGCTCACCCAGACGATTTCTCCAACCCTGTTGAACGAAACAGCGTTTAACGTGAACGGAAACACCATCAACATGACCCCGGCCGGCATCTACGCGCAACCGTCGGGCTGGTCCGCGACCGGCATTTTCAACGGCAACAACGCACTGAACCGCATGCCGCAGGTACAGTTCGTTGGCGCACCGAACACAACCTGGGGCACGAACTACTGGCCATGGCGGAACTCCTATCTGAATTACCAGCCGCGTGATGATGTCTCGTGGAGCCATGGCAATCACCAGTTCAAGTTCGGCGCCGCCTACATGAGGAACGACAAGAACCAGGAGCAGCAGGCCGACACACAGGGCGATTACACGTTTAGCCAATCAGCCTATACAGGAGACGCCTATGCGAACTTCCTGCTCGGCTTTGCAAGCACCTATCAGCAGCTGAATGAGCAGTCGATCTTTCACTGGGTGAACAATACCTATTCGGCCTATGTGGCCGACAATTGGCACGCCATGCCGGGGCTCACGTTAAATCTCGGCCTCCGCTATGACGCGCTGCCTCACGTCTATGAAAAGAACAACCGCACCTCCAACTTCGTCCCGGGAGATTTCAGCGCCGCGAACTCTCAATTGCCGAGTCTCGTAGACGGCTCTTTGAATCCGGCTGGTCCTGGATTTAGTCAGCCTCCCGGCGCCGTTGTTCCGTTCTATCTCAATGGCGTGCAACTCGCGGGTGTCGACGGATTTCCGCGAGGCCTGGTGCAGAATCACTGGTGGACTCTGCAGCCCCGTGTAGGATTTGCCTACAACCTCGGCCACAACAACAAGACTGTTCTCCGCGGCGGCTACGGCTTGTTCTACGAGCGCGTCCAGGGCAATGACATTTACGGTACGGACGTCAACCCGCCGAACGCATATCAGCCGAGCGTCAGCGCGATCTACTACTCGAATCCAAATACCAGCAGCAGGTCAGGCCAGACAGCCTCGGCGCCGTTCTTCCCCGCCGGCTTCGGCAGCCTGCAATACAGCTACCCGGTCCCGGCCACTCAGCAATACAGCTTGGGCGTGCAGCGCGAGTTTGCCCCGTCAGTGGTCGGCATTGTTCAATACGTCGGCATGGGCGCCTGGAACCAGAACGTCGAGAGAGCCGTCAATACACTGCCCATCGGTAATGTCGCTGAGCGGGAAGCGGTTGCGACTGTAAGCGGAACCAACGCAAACCTCTTCAGGATCTATCCAGGCTTCGCCGGCATCACCCAGATCGAGAACAGTACGCGCAGCAGTTACAACTCGCTCCAGTCGTCGCTACGTTGGGAGGCAAGGCATAACCTGAGCTTCCAGTTGTCCTACACTTGGTCGCACGAAATCGACATCCAGAGCGGCGACCTCAACTCGACAAATCAGCAGGGCTCCGGCGGACTGCTCTCCAATCCGTTTAACACCAACTACGACCGTGGTTCTGGCACGATCGATCGCCGGAACGTATTCGGCGCAAACTGGATCTATAACCTCCCGACCTTCGCCAGTTCCAATGCAGCTAAGCGTCTCTTGCTGGGTGGATGGCAATACACCGGTAACATGGTGGCTCAGAGTGGAAACCCGGTTAACGTCACGTACTCACCAGACGTACTCGGCCTCGGCGGAGGCACCACCAATCGTCCCGACTTCGACCCGGCCTTGAGGCATTATCCAAGGACGCAGCTTGCCTGGTTCAATACAGGGGCCTATGCTGCGCCAACCGCGCCGTGGGCGGGCGGACCCAATCAAGGCTTCGGCACTGCAAGCAAGGATTCAATCGTGGGTCCAGGCCTCCTCAACTTCAACATGGCCCTCTTCAAGCAGTTCCTCATCACCAACGCAGAGGGTCCCAGATTCCAGCTACGTGCTGAGTCCTACAACATCTTCAACCACACGCAATGGAACAGCATCGACACCGGATTTACCGATGGAAACTTCGGACAGGTCACCTCGACGAACGATCCACGTGTCTGGCAGTTCGGCGGTAAGTTCATCTTCTAAACCGACCGTCTAAACGGAACCGAACCTATGAGCGCGGTGGGGAAATCCCACCGCGCCTTTCTTTTGCCAAGCGTAATCAATGGCATGTGCGCTAGGACCGCCCGTTTAGAGCATCATTCCCATAATGGGAAACGGGGTTGCGGGGTTACCAGTACCCGGCAAATATCGGTTACCAAGATCCATGATCCTTTCGTACTCTTGTACCTAATCGGTCACCGGGGCAAACTCCATACAGAAACAACGCAGATCTGGGGAAAGGAGTTCCCAGGCCGCATGTATAGCATGAAGCCTGAGAACTCCTCTTTTTTATCCTCTGTAACCCTCCTCTGACTCCCTTTCTTCAATCACTTCCATCCAGCTGCTAACACATCTCCTCGCGTCTGCATCTCAAATACAAGACTGCATTGCACATCTCATTTGAACCATGCGCAATCGGATGCGCCCCGTTGCGGGCACAACCGTCATCCGCTTACACTGCGTTCAATTGTTTCCCTTAATTTGAGGGCAAAGTCGCGCTGTTGATTCAGTTGGTAATCGCCCGTCTTTTTGAGCGCAACTTCGTGCTTTTGCTGATGTCTTTTACCCGTGTGGCACAATCAGGTGCTCTCTAGGCACCGAAGTCGAAAGGACAAAAAATGAAGAACAGAATCGTATCGATCTGCCTCTGTTTCATGCTCGCCTTCGTATTTTCCTCGAATGCATTTGCCGCGAGCTCCAAAGACGATCTTCAGGCGCGGGTCGAGTCCGCCAAGCTCGTCATGGATCAGATCATGGGAGCGTCCGACCGTAGCATTCCGCTGAATATTCTGCAGTCGGCTACGTGCGTCGCTGTCGTCCCCAGCATGCTCAAGGGAGCTTTCGTCTTCGGCGCGCAGTATGGCCAGGGTGTCGTTACCTGCCGCACCGGCCATGGCTGGAGCGGTCCGGTCTTCATCCGTCTTGCCGGCGGCTCCTTCGGCTTTCAGATCGGTGGCCAGGCGACCGACCTCATCCTCGTCGCCGTCAATGATCGCGGCATGCAGGATCTGCTCAAGAACAAATTCAAGATTGGCGGCGACGCCTCTGCTGCAGCCGGCCCGGTTGGCCGCGCCGGTCAAGCCTCCACCGACTGGCGGATGAACGCCGAGCTGCTCAGCTACTCGCGTAATAAGGGCGTCTTCGCTGGAATCGAGCCTCGATGGAACCAGCGTCAGCCAGAACAAGGAAGATACCGAGGTCTACTACGGCGGCCCGCAAAGCTTCGAGTCTGTGCTGCGCGGCAACGTTGCGGCCCCATCGGGCTCCGTGCCCTTCGTTCAGACCGTTGCCCACTACTTCGTAGAAGCAAAGGGCAAGAGTTAAGCACGCAGCATATCTCCACAGATCGAGCGGCCTCGCATCGAGGCCGCCTTTTCTTTGCGTTGACGAAGGTATCCGCTGGGTCTGGCTACCGCTGGCAGCTAGCAGCTGGAAGCTAGAAGCTAGAAGCTGGCAGTTACACTGGTTCTTGCCTTCCGCCATGCAGCAGAAGATCGAGTATTGGCTGGTGCTCGCCGTCGCGCGCACTTTAGGACGCATGCCGCGAGGTCTCGCCCGCTGGCTTGCCAGTGGCCTTGCCCTTTTGGTTTACCTCGTCGTCGCCCGCCTGCGCCGCGTTGGCGAGCGCAATCTCGAGCTCGCCATGCCAGAGCTCTCTCTGCAACAACGAAAAGCCATTCTTCGCGGCGTCTATCGTCATCTCGGTTGGCAGCTCGTCGAGTTTTGCCGCATGCCTCGTTACACGCCCCAGAACACCCGCAACTGGATCCGCACCGAGGGCCTCGACAACTACATCGCTGCCCGCGATCGCGGTAAAGGCGTCTTCGTCCTCACTGGCCACCTCGGCGCATGGGAGCTCTCCAGTTTCTACCACTCCCTGATGGGCTATCCCATGGACATGGTTATCCGCCGCCTCGATAACCGCTTCCTCGATGAGTACGTCAACGGCATTCGCTGCCTTCACGGCAACCAGGTCCTGCACAAAGACGACTTCGCCCGCGGCCTGCTCACAGCAATGCGCGCCGGTGAAACCGTCGGCATTCTCATGGACACCAACATGACGCCGCCGCAGGGAATCTTCGCGAACTTCTTCGGAGTTCCAGCCTGCACTGCTTCTGGCCTCGCCCGCGTCGCCCTCAGAACCGGTGCCGCCGTCTTGCCCGGCTTTCTCGTCTGGGAGCCGCGCGAAGGCCGCTACGTGCTGCACTTCGGCCCAGAGCTGCACTTCACGCACAGCGATGACGCCGAAGCCGACGTCCTCGCTGCCACGCAGCAATGCAACGATGTACTGGAAGCCTGGATTCGACGCTATCCTGACCAGTGGTTGTGGATTCATCGCCGTTGGAAGACGCGTCCAGCCGGCGAGCCTGGTCTGTACTGATTGAGGATTGTGATGAAAAAGATCGTCGGTGCAATCTTTTTGTTCTCGGTTGTTGCATGTGCCCAAGGCAGAGACATTCGTATCGCGGGTGTTTCACAGCTGTTGCAAGTAGGGCAGTAGAGTTTAGCCTGACCTTAGCTGCAGATTCCAAGTACGGTGGCTCGATCCCGTCTGTGGTTATCGAGTAAAGAGAGAAAGCTATGACCCTTGGCGAATTGATCGATGATCTCGGCGGCACTCTCCTGCAGGGCGATCGCGAGTGGACCATCGACGGCGTAAATTCCTGCGAACACGCAGGCCCCTTCGATCTCTGCTTCGCAGACTCTCCCGCAGCCGTTGCCGCCGCAATTGCCGGCCATGCCAAGGTCCTCGTCGTGCCCGCCGGTTCTTTTCCCCGGGGTGCAGCGTCCCTCCCTTCCGGCGTAAATGTTGTTGAAGCCGATCAGCCGCGCCTTTTCTTTGCTCGGACCGCCAAACTGCTCAAGCCTGCCTCCCACATCTCTGGCGTTCATAAGAGCGCCGTCATTTCCAATGACGCCATCATCGGCGTTGGAGCCAGCATCGCCGCCGGCGTCGTCGTTGAATCCCAGGTGAATATTGGCGAGGGCACCTGCATTGAAGCCGGTGTAGTGATCGGCCACGGTGTCCAGATCGGTGACAACTGCCATATCTATCCGCGCGTCGTACTTTACCCCGGCACAATTCTCGGCAACCGGGTCATCGTTCACGCTGGCGCAGTGCTCGGCGCAGACGGCTTCGGTTTTGTCCGTGATTCAACCACCGGCGCCTACACACAATTTCCTCAGCAGGGCAGACTTGTTATCGAAGATGACGTCGAAATCGGCGCCAACACCACCATCGATCGCGGCGCCCTCGATGAAACGCGCATCCGACGTGGCACAAAGATCGATAACCTCGTGCACATCGGCCACAACTGCGACATCGGCGAAGATGTCATCCTCGTAGCCCTCACCGGCATCTCAGGGTCCAGCACCGTCGGCAAAGGCGCCGTCATTGCCGGTCAGGTAGGCATTGGCGATCACGCTCATGTCGGCCCTGGCGTCATCCTCGGCGGGCAGGCTGGCGTACTCAACGGCAAAACCGTCACCAACGAAGGCCTCAAGCCCGGCACCGTACTCTGGGGTACGCCCGCTCGTCCGCTCAAGACAGTTCTGCGCGAGCAGGCAACGCTCATTCGCCTCGCAAAGCGCCACATCAAAGACTCTCCCAAAGACAGCGCGGAGTAGTTCAGGAGTTTGCAATGATCAAAGCTGCAGTTCCTCTGCTACACGTCTCCAATGCAGCCGCGGCCGTTGATTTCTATTGCAATGGGCTTGGCTTCGAACTGCATTTTCAGCATCGCCCGGACGGCGTGACCGCAGACCCGTGCTACACCGGTATCTCGCGCGATGGCGTTTGGATGAATCTCTCATCCTTCAGCGGGGATGGCGTTTCAGGCGGGGTCGTCAACCTCATCGTTGACGACGTAGATTCGCTGCACCGGGAGTTCCTCTCCAAGGGCGTTGCTATCGATTCCGGGCCGGTCGATCAAACCTGGGGCAATCGCGAGATGTACGTGAAAGACGCAGATCGCAACTGTTTGCGTTTCATCTCCCATCGCGCTCAGCCTCTCTGAGAGCGATCCTCATGCATCATTCCCGCTTAGCTGCGGGAGGGAAGGGAACTTCCTTCAGCGATCCGTCGCGCTGCTTGATCAGCATCTGCACCTTGCCTTCGGCGCTATCGAGTTCCTTCTTGCAGGTGGCAGATAGCGCCACGCCCTCTTCGAAAAGCTTGAGCGACTCCTCCAGGCTCAAGTCGCCCTTCTCCAGCTTTTCAACGATGCTTTCAAGCTTCTTGATCGACTCTTCAAGCGAGGGCATAGCCTTACTCCGTCACACTTGATGCCTGCGGCAGAACGCTGGCAATCACCTCGGCCGCGGCCGTGTATCTTCCGAACGGCGCGCTCACTTGCACGCCCTGCACCAGCGGCCGCACCGCCTCCAGCATCTCCTGCGCAATTTTGATACCTTCCTGCCGCGCAGCTTCGGGCGTCTCAGCCTTCGCCATACGGATCATGATCTCCTCCGGCATCGAAACGCGCAGATCGTTTTTCATGAACTCCGCATTGCGCAGACTCGTCAGCGGCCAGATACCCGCCACCACAGGAATGCGAAAGCTCTCAATCCGCCGCAGAAACTCCTCCAGCAGCCGCAGGTCAAACACCGGTTGAGTAATCGCGTACTCGGCGCCCGCTTCTACCTTGTAGGCAAAACGTCGCAGCTCATGCTCGATATCGGGCACGCCCGGGTTCGCGGCAACCGCGATCGTAAAATTCGTCGACGCTCCAATCGAATTCGATCCGATGTCGAGTCCGTGATTCAGCCGCCGCACAATGTTCACCAGCCCAATCGCATCCACGTCGAACACCGCTGTCGCATCTGGATAATTCCCAAGCTTCGGGGGATCGCCCGTCAGGCAAAGGATGTTGTGCAGCCCAATGGACGACGCTCCCAGCAGGTCCGACTGAATGCTCAGCACGTTGCGGTCGCGGCACGTGTAGTGCAGCACCGTCTCAATCCCCGTATGCTGCTGGATCTGGATGCACAGACTCTGCGCGCTCATGCGCGCCGAAGCCCGTGGTGAGTCCGGCACATTGATCGCGTGCACACCGAGCTGCGCCAGCAGCCGCGCGCCTTCGATCTCTTTTACGCAGTTGATGCCGCGCGGCGGCACAATCTCCACCAGCGTGATGAACTGCCCCTGCTCCACCAGCGAACCGATGCGTGAACGCTTCCCCAGCGGAGCCGGTGGTGTCTCGCTCTCAATCTCAACCGTCGCCGCGCCGTCCTTCACACGTGCCTGCGCGTCAATCGCCCGCATCGCCGAGCGCATCGCTCGCGTATGATTTGGCGTCGTTCCGCAGCATCCACCCACAATCTGCGCGCCCGCCGCAATCGCCTTGCGCGCAAAGCTCGCCATGTACTCCGGCGAGCAGAGATAAATGTTCCGTCCCTCCACCGCGCGTGGCATGCCAGCATTCGGCATTGCCGCCAGCGGCAGATCGGTCGCCGTCCGCATCGCCTCAAGAGCCGTCAGCACGGTTGCCGGTCCGGTCGAGCAGTTCACGCCGATCGCCCCCGCGCCGCACTCTGTCAGCAACGCTGCCGCGTGTTTAGGCGAGGAGCCATCGAGGCAGTTGCTCTCGTCATCCACCGTCACCATCACCAGCACCGGCAGATGTGGAGCAGTTTCTTGCGCCGCCAGTAGCGCCTCGCGTGCCTCATCCAGGGCTGGCATCGTCTCAATAATCAGAATGTCCGCGCCGGCTTCGGCAAGCGCGCGAATCTGTTCCGCAAATGCTTCACGCGCTTCATCGAGTCCGGTCTTGCCCAGCGGTTCCAGCCGCACACCCAGCGGCCCGATCGACCCCGCTACCCACGCCGTGCCTGCCTGTTTTTCCTTGAGATGCTCGACGGCCTGCCGCGCCAGCTTCACTCCCGCAGCGTTGATCTCCGCCACTTTGCTGCTCAACCCATGCCGCCCCAGCCGGAACCGGTTCGCGCCGAACGTGTTGGTCTCGATAATCTCCGCGCCCGCCTGCAGATACTCCTCATGCACTGAGAGAATCAGGTTCGGGTCCGAAAGGTTTAGCTCGTCATAGCACCGGTTGATGAACACGCCCCGCCCATACAGCACCGTGCCCATGGCGCCATCGGCAAGCACAGGACGGCTGGCGAAGATGTCTGCAAACGTTGGCATTCCCCTGCAATCCTATCGCATCGCGTGGTTTTGCGAGTTGTGTCCGCAACTGCCCCAACATCGCCGCACGGGCCTTTGCGCAGGCGGCCTTCACGGCGGCTTGCCGGGTTGCTTTGTTATACTTCGGGAGTCAAATACTAGGTAGAACCGGTTCCGGACCGGCGAAAATGGCCGGCTATCGGCGACCGGGTTCACGTTATGGCTGCGGCACGCTCCGCGCTTTCCATCGAGGTAAGGGATTTTGAAGAAGAGAAGTCTTTGGTTGAGTGCCGCCGGAGCCCTGTTGGATTGCGGTTGCACTGGCAGGATGCGGTGCAACGAACTACTTTGCAGGCCGCGTGTTGCCCCCCAGCGGGCTGACCTATCGCGTCATGATCGCCGTCCAGAACCCCAGCGCCGCTCACCAAGGGCGCTCTGCAGATCGTCGATGCTTATTACGACTCCGCGCTTCAAGTACAACAACTCCAAGTAACCTCTCGATCTCCGGCTTTTCCGGAGCCCTGCCAATCAGATCCAGAACATGGCCGAAGAGCAGATTGGGCTGCGTCTACGGTTCGGGTGACGGCAGCTTCACGCTCATGAACTATGCCAAGGAAAGCACGGGCGGCGCCGCCAAAGGACTTCCGCGGCCGTCTCCAGCATCTTCTCTCGCGCAATGAGTCAATATGTCGCCGGCGCCAGCCAGTCGCACCCTCGTGCTCACCATCTCGAATCAATCCAACGGCTCTGTTCGGCCATAGCCTTCAGTTTGCCTGGTGTCTATCGCGTCAGCATGGATCCCGGCGGCATCCACGATCCTCGCCTTCGTGCAGAACTCGAACTATGTTTACTATCCGCTTCAGCTGACTGCGGCGCAGACCATCGCCTACTCCGGCGGATCAACACCTGGCCAGGGCCGCGCATGGATTGCGAGCCGCAGAACGCGCCGAAGTGGTGCCTCTTTCAGGCGCAGAGTCCCGGACAACACCGACAGCACCGGAACCGCTACGGCGCGCCGCTCACCTTCGACCGTCCTGTCAAAGCGGTCTTCTCAGCAGATGGTGGCACTGCGTACATCCTTAGTTGCGGTCCGGAGTGTGGCGGCGTCGCTTCTTCCGTCACGCCGCATGCCGGTCTCGCCCATGATCTTCCTTCCCGGGTCAGCAATCTGGCCAGCTTCCCACGACAGGCAACGCTCAATTCCGCCACGATACCCATTCCCGGCGGATCCAGCAATGCGCTGGTCACCTCCAGCGACCATGTATGTCGTGGGCCAGCAGCTTCTCTCAGATGGACTCTTTACCGGCAATCTCGCTGTGGTCAATCTGGCAACAACACCGTCACGAACACCGCTCCATCAGCGACGGCGCTGCGGGCGGCCCCAGCCGTCGATCCTTGCCGACGACAACACGCTCTGGATCGGCATGACCAAGTGCAACAACGGCGAGCGTTACGCCAAGGGCCTGCCTTACGGCTGTCATCACGATGTATAACACCGCGAACAACTCCGTCACCATGCTTGAACCCTCCTACGGCGACGCCACCGGCATCGCAACTGTCGACCGACCCTGCACAAGATCTATATAGCGCAGGGCGGCCAGGTGTACATCTACAGCACCACCGATGGCCACGCCCTCAACAACCAGTATGTCACCGTCACCGGCACCGCGTGGGATGTTGCGTACATGGACTCCATCACCGACGCCAACAACACCGTCTACTAATCTCCATGGACGCTGCCGCCTAACTGCCCGCCGCCAATCCATTGATGTGCTGGCAATCGCCGCGCATCGCGATGACGTTGAGCAGACCTGCGGCGGCACTTGTCTGCGCATGGCCGCGCGCGGCCTCCGCACCGCCATTCTCGATCTCACCCGCGGCGAAGCCGGAACGCGCGGAACCGCCGATGATCGTGCCCGCGAAGCTGCAGAAGCCGCGCGCCTCCTCGGCGTAACCTGGCGCGACGCTCTCGATCTTCCCGACGGCGCCGTCGAAAACACCCTCGAGAACAGACTCAAATTGCGCCGTCCTGCGTCGCCTGCGTCCGCGCGTCGTCATCCTGCCCTACTGGCAAGCGCGCCACCCCGATCATGCCATCACGGCATCCTCGGCTACGAAGCCTGCTTTCTCTCCGGCATCAAGAAGTATGAAACCGGGGTCCCCGGCGACAGGTCTTCGTCGCAGGGGAGGGAAACCGATGCCGCTCCGTTCCGCCCCTACAAGATCGTCTACGCCAGCCTCTACGCCGACGTCCGCCCCAGCTTCATCGTCGACATCACACCATTCATCGATCAGCGCCACGCCGCGCTCATGGCCTATCAGTCGCAATACGCCAATCAGGCCGCAGGCAGCGGTCTCTTCGTCCCTGAAGAAGAAATCCGTGAGCGCACATTTGCTGAAGCGCGCCACTATGGCCTTCTCGCCGGCGTGAAATATGGCGAGCCCTTTGTGCAAAAAGAAGTCGGCCTCGTCGATGACCTCACTCTGATTCCCGTACAGTCCATCTGATTCGCGCTTGCCCTGATATAAATTTCACTTATCAAAATCCAAACTAGAATAACTTTGCCTTATACGCCTCCACCGCCGAAACTGTCAGTGGAGGGTCATCGTGCCACAGACGCAAACATGGAACCCCACTGAGTACGGTCAACGCGGCGCATTTGTACACGGCCTTGCTGGCGGAGTAGTCGAGTGGCTCGCAGCGCAGGCCGGCGAACGCATCCTTGATCTCGGCTGTGGCGATGGACAACTCACGCAGCGCCTCGCCGCAACCGGCGCAATTCTCCAGGGCGTCGACGCATCCGCTGAGATGGCGACAGCGGCGCGCACACGCGGCATCGCCGTTGACATTGCAAGCGCCGAGCTCCTGCCCTACGCGGACGCAAGCTTTGACGCTGTCTTCTCCAACGCTGCTCTTCACTGGGTGCGCGACCATGATGCAATGATGCGTGAAGTCTATCGCGTCCTCCGTCCCGGCGGTCGCTTTGTCGCCGAGATGGGCGGCCACGGCAACATCGCCGCAATCCGCGTCGCCCTCATCGCAGCGCTCGCTCGTCATGGCCTCGCCGATCGTGAAAACGACGTCAACTACTATCCCACTCCCGAGGCCTACACCGCGCGTCTCACGCGTCATGGCTTCAGCGTCGAAAAAATCTCTCTCATCCCGCGTCCCACTCCGCTCGGTGAAGATGGCATGGATGGTTGGCTCCGCACCTTCCGCCGTGGCGTCCTCGACAATTTGCCCGCCGATCTTCGCGAAACCGTCATCGACGAAACAGTCGCTCTTCTCGCCAAAGCTCTTCGTGACGAAGCAGGGAACTGGGTCGGCGACTACGTGCGCCTCCGCTTCATCGCCTATAGGCCTTAACGCCAAAGCCCGGCCGCGCAGGCCGGGCTTCAGTCCCGTCATTTGCCGCTCCTCTACATCACCGGCAGATTGATTTGCTGACCGACCTTGATCAGATCGGGATTCGCAATGTTGTTTGCCTGTGCGATTCCGGTGTACTTATTCGGCTCGCCGTAGAACCGCTTCGCAATGCGCGAAAGGTTATCGCCCGATTGCACGGTGTAAGTTTGTGCATCTCCACCCGACGTCGCAATCTCGTGGTGCAAATCGGAGTAGGTTGGATCAGCTTCCTTGATCGCATCCCATACGCGATTCGCAACCACTTTTGAGGGGACGTGTGCTTTCAACAGCAGCTTGTCGCCATCGAGGCCGATCTGGTCGATCGTTGCCCCAATGTCTGAAAAGCCCTGGATGGTAGAGATAACGCCTGCATACTTCTGCTTCAACTGCTCCAGATCTGCCATGCCGACTCCTTCAGGGGGATTGGATTGCCGGATCGCCCGGCCATCGCTGGCCGGGCTGCAGCAAGTTCAACTCCGCACCAGAGCGGTGCGCTTGCTTCGTGCATGCAAATCTGTTTTCCGCCTTACTCCACTTCCAGCGCCTTCGTCCGGAAGAGAAGCCCTGCAACAATGCCGCCCAGGCTCGGGACCAGCAGGAAAAGCCACAGCTGCGAAAGAGCCTGTCCGCCCGCAAACAGCGCCGGCCCAAGG
The DNA here is from genome assembly GCA_963832465.1 of uncultured Acidobacteriaceae bacterium. Classification (GTDB taxonomy): domain Bacteria; phylum Acidobacteriota; class Terriglobia; order Terriglobales; family Acidobacteriaceae; genus Telmatobacter. The sequence continues at coordinate 369,036 of CAWHUJ010000004.1, read as the reverse complement.
CTGCGCGCAGGATTCACACTTGTGCCTGTGATGTTGATTCCCAGCAAATGGATGACCACCAGCGTGATGCCGATCGCCAACCCGGCGAAGCCTCCCGGCGCCGCCTTCTGCGTCGAGCCCAGAATCGCGATCAGGAAAATCAGCGTCGCGAAGAATTCGTAAGCAATGGCTGCCGTTATGTTGTAGCCGCCACCGTAACCGGGTCCCCAGCCATTCTGGCCAAGGCCGTGTCCCGCAATCACGTAGCCGTTTCCAGTCACGATAATCGTCAGCACCCACGCGGCAAGAATCGCGCCCACACATTGTGCGACGATATAGCCGAGCAGATCCGCCGTTTTCATGCGTCCCGCGGTCCACACGCCAAGGCTCACTGCCGGATTAATGTGGCAGCCCGAGATCGGACCAATGCCGTAAGCCGCTGCAATCAACCCAAAGCCGAACGCGAAGGCAATCCCGACAATCCCTACCTTCTCCCCGGCTACCACGGCAACGCCAACTCCGAAGAACACAAGAATAAAAGTCCCCACCAACTCTGCAAGGTACTTCTTCATACTTCCTCCAGTGCTTTTTTCGATTGGTCTCCGGGCGATGACGGAAAGTTTGGAGCGCGGCCCGATGTTGACTGAAACGTGAGAGCCGGAGAATTGAAACAACACACCTTTAGATGTCGAAATCCGTCGTTCGCAGGTGCGCGCACGGAGTGTTGCAGAAACTCCACAGTCGAGTCAAGGGAAACCGGGCCAAATCCAACTGGAACTGTTGCTTGCGGAAACCTCTCAGGCCTCCTGTAACAAGCTTCCTCAAAATGCATCTAAATGATGTACGTCTACCCGCATTTCGCCCGTACGTCCGGCGCCGACAGGACAGGACGATGTTGCCGAAACTGGAACGACGGCCCGAACTCGACGCCCTGCGCGGGCTCTTTCTCGTTTGGATGACGCTGACGCATCTCCCCACGCGCTACAGCGACTTCGTCAATCAGCCCATCGGCTTTGTCTCTTCTGCTGAAGGATTCGTGTTCATCTCCGCGCTTCTCGTTGGCCGGCTTTACATGCGCGAATTCGTACAGGACCCCGCCAACGTTCGCGCAAAACTATGGAAGCGGTCGCTCAAGATTTATGGCTATCACCTGGTGATGCTGCTCTTCGCCTTCACTGTCGTGGCCGCATTCGCCGTTCACACACATAAGGCTGCGATCATCAACCTTCTCAACTTCTACCTCACGCGCCCCAAGGCGGCTATCGTCGGCTCCTTGTTGCTTATTTACACTCCGCCTCTGCTCGACATTCTGCCGATGTATGTCACCTTCCTCTTTTTCACGCCGCTCATTCTCTCCTCCGCGGTCCGTCACCGGTGGCGCGTCATTCTCGCCTGCAGCGGAGCGCTTTGGCTCCTGGCGCAGTTCGGTCTGCGCACCATCGTCCATGGCTGGGTTGTGAACTTCACGCATCTGCACATCCCGCTCCAGGAAACAGGAGCCTTCAACCTCTTCGCCTGGCAAGCCGTGTGGGTTGTCGGTCTCTGGATCGGCGCACGCACTGCCACAGAAGCCGAACCCTTTCCAAGAGTCCCCGGTTGGGCGGCTGCTATGTCCGTCGCCGCCTGCGCCTTCTTCGTTGGCGTTCGCTATAGCTGGCTCGGTCCAAACCTCACGCCGCAAAAGCTCGTCTTCGAACTCGACAAGTGGCAAATCGGTCCGTTGCGCGTGGTCAACCTGATCGCCTTTGGTGTCTTCTTCTATTGGCTGCGTAAGTATGCGCTGAGGCTGGTTAAAATCGAGCCCTTCCTCACCCTCGGCAAAGCCTCGCTGCGCGTCTTCTGCGCGCATATTTTCTTTGTCTTCGTTGGTCTCGCGCTACTCTATGGGGACTTCAACGCCGACGGCCTCGACCAACTCCACGGCGTAACCGCCATCATTCTCCTAGCCGTCACCTTCACTGCGCTCATCCTCGTCGCCATGGACGAGGTTCGCAAGAAGCGCAACAGGCGTGCCCACAAGCCGCCCACGCCGGCCTGGCAGTCTCCTCCGCTCGACAATCCGACGGTCAACGACAATCGCCCGCTCACCGAATCCTCCTCGTGAGAACCTTCGAACCGTCACATCCAATGAGCTTTACTGGACGACGCCTGCTTACTCGTCTGATCCCAGCGCGTCCCACCGGGCAATCCGGCGCCCCCTCCCGAATTCATCAAACGTTTGCAATTTCTTTGCCTCGCTGAAGTAGTCTGTTAACGATTCCGAGCGGCCTTTAACCCACCGAGCAGCCGCCGAACGAGGACACTCCGGTTGAGCCAGACCGTATTCGTACTGGAAGACGACACCGACATCTCCCGCCTGGTGCAGCATCATCTTGAAGCGGCGGGCTTCGCTACCCGGATTTATCCCACCCCGACCAACATCGTTGCCGATGCAGAGCGCCAGCCGCCCGCGCTCTTTCTGCTCGATATCATGGTTCCCGGTGGTGACGGCCTCGATGTCTGCCGCCGTCTGCGCAACCACAACGCGCTCTCCACCATTCCCATCATCTTTCTCACCGCGCGAGCCGGCGAAAACGATCGCGTTCTCGGCCTTGAGCTGGGCGCCGATGACTACATCACCAAGCCCTTCGCCACCCGCGAGCTTGTTGCACGCGTCAAGGCAGTGCTGCGCCGCTTTGAGCGCCCAACCGCGCCTGCCATCATCAGCTTTGAAGAAGTCATCATCGACGCCAACGCCATGCAGCTCAAGGTGCGGGGCGAGTTAACCACAACCACGGCGACGGAGTTTCGCCTCCTCGATTACCTCGCACGGCACCCTGGCCGCGTCTTCAGCCGCGACCATCTTCTTGACGCCGTCTGGGGCGATGCGCGCTTCGTCACGCCGCGTTCGGTTGATGTGTATGTGCGTCGTATCCGTGAGAAAATCGAAATCGATCCGGAAAACCCGCGCTATCTCAAAACCGTGCGCGGCGCGGGCTATCGCTTCGAGATCCCCAAAGGCCAGTAGCCAACAGCCTTTGGCACGCTGCGTGTCGATGCGGCCAGGCAGGCATAAATCGTGACCCGCAAAATATTCACCAGGCTTTTTCTTCTCTTCTTCGTCCTGCTCGCCTTCCAGACGGTGGCGATGGAGCTCATCCTGCGCCGCTTCGTGCACGTCAGGGCAGCAGGCGCCGGGCTGCATCTGCTCGACCGCGAAGCCCTGTGGTCCGGCCTCATCGCACTCGCTGTCGCTCTTATTCTCGCGGTCCTCGCCGCAAGCCGCATCGCTGCGCCGCCTTCAGCGCGTCATTGCCTTTGCCCGTCGCATCGCGCAGGGCGATCTAGGTGCGCGTCTTCACACCTCTGGTGGCGACGAGCTCACCTCAATGGAAGCCGCCCTCAACCAGACCGCCGAGCGCCTCGGCCAGAGCTTCGCTGAGATTGAGAGCCGCCGTCTCGAGCTCGCCACCATGCTCGACTCCATGCAGGAGGCCGTCGTCGCCGTCACGCCCGAGGGCCACGTCCGCTGGTCAAATGCCGTGATGCAGCGCATTGCAGGCACGCAGATTCACGCTGGCCGTCCGCTCGTTCACTCCCTCCGCGATCCCGACCTGCTCGCCTGCGTGCGCGGAGCACTCGAACACCGCGAGGTGCGCTTCGGCCGGGCCAGCAATCTCGCTCCCGGAAGGATCTTCGAAATCAGCGCAGCTCCGTTGCCTTCGCGGCGGCGCACTCGCCGTGCTGCACGACGTCACGCGTATCGAGGCTGCCGAGAAATCCCGCCGCGACTTCATCGCCAACGTTAGCCACGAGCTGCGCACCCCGCTCACATCCATTCAGGGATATGTCGAGACGCTCGTCGAGGACCCCGATCCCAATCCGGAAACCACGCGCGAGTTCCTCGGCATCATCTATAAGAACGCCACCCGCATGAATCGGCTCACCGAAGATCTGCTGGCGCTGGCCAGTGTTGAGAGCCCCGACTACAAGCTCGCCCGGCAACCCATCCGCGCCTCGGCGCTGGTGCAGGATGCCATCGAATCTCTCGGCGGCATTGTGGTCGACTCGGGCGTCGAACTCGAGTCGGCCGGCGCGCCCGATGCTCAGGTCATGGCCGACCCCGACGCTATGAATCAGGTCTTCGGCAACCTGATCGAGAATGCGCTCAAGTATGGCAAGGCCGGCAAGCGAATCCGCGTCGGCGCGCGGCTGCTTGAAGACGAAGTTGAGTTCTTCGTTCAGGACTTCGGTCCCGGCATTGCCTCCGAGCACCTGGAGCGCATCTTCGAGCGCTTCTACCGCGTCGACAAGGCGCGTTCACGCGATTCCGGCGGCACCGGCCTCGGCCTGGCCATCGTGAAGCACATCGTGCAGGCCCATGGCGGCCGCGATCTGGGCCGAAAGCGAGTTCGGCGCCGGCGCGACCTTCCATTTCACGCTGCCCGTCGTGACGCAGCCGCAGCGTATTGAAGAGCCTGCAGTTCCGCCACGACAAGCCGTTGAATAGTCCGTAGAAATTGCATTAAGGACGTTGAATTTGGCCCGATTCAACTCCTCGTAACATTGCCCTCAGAAATCAGGTTGAAAGCAGAGCAAAGTCGGAGCGCCACTTTTGCATCAATTTGGACGAAAGCTCTTCGATTTGCCATTGAATGCAAGAGCTATTCCGTAGAAGTCTGATCGCCGTCGGACTGTTCGTCCTCGCCCTGGGCGTCGGCCCAGGCGCAGAAGCTTGACGGGTGCGGGCGCCACGTTTCCCTATCCCGATCTACTCCAAGTGGTTCAGCGAGTACAGCGCGGCGCACCCCGGCGTCGAAGATCAACTACCAGTCCATCGGCTCCGGCGGCGGCATCCGCCAGGTCACGGCCGGCCTGGTCGACTTTGGCGCTTCCGACATGCCCATGACCGACGACATGCTTGCCGCCTCCAAGATCAAGCTGATCCATATTCCCACTGTGCTCGGCGCAGTTGTGCCCGTCTACAACGTGCCCGGCGTCAGCGATCTCAACTTCAGCGCCGACGTGCTGGCCGACATCTACCTGGGCAAGATCAGCAACTGGAACGACGCCCGCATCGCCAAGGACAATCCGGGCGTCAAGCTGCCCGACCAAAGATCATCGTCGTGCATCGTTCCGACGGCTCCGGCACCAGCTTCATCTTTACCGACTATCTGAGCAAGGTGAGCAAGGAATGGGCCGACGGCCCCGGCAAAGGCACCTCGCCCAGCTGGCCCGCGGGCGTTGGCGGCAAAGGCAATGAAGGCGTCGCCGGCCTGGTGCGCCAGATGCCCGGCGCCATCGGCTACGTTGAGCTGATCTACGCGCTGCAGAACAAGATCACCTTCGGCGCGGTGAAGAACGCCTGCTGGCAACTGGGTCAAGGCCTCCATCGATGGCGTCACAGACGCGGCCGGCAGCATCAAGGCCATGCCCGCCGACTACCGCGTCTCCATCACCAACGCTCCCGGAGCGAACTCCTACCCCATCTCGAGCTTCACCTACCTGCTCATCCCGGTCGACTCAACCAACGCAGGCAATGCGCACGTGCTCAAGGACATGCTCAGCTGGATCGTCAAGTCCGGCGAAGGCGAGGTGGCCGCACTCTCTTACGCGCCGCTCCCAGATAGCCTGCAACAAAAGGTCCTCCAGACCGTCTACTCCCTCAAGTAGTACTAGCTCCCACACGCGGGTCCGGCCTCCAAGCCGGACCCGCTTTTCATTCCGGCGTTGCCAGGGGTCGCCCGCCCTTGTCGTTCCCGCCTTTGGAGCGACAGAGCGGAAGAGCATACATTCCGTCCTCTGTTCAGCGAACGTCAATCAGGGTGTGGAGCTCGATCTCCTTTGAGAAGGCGGAGCCAATTTCATGCAGCGTGGAGAGCATCCGCCCATCCCTCTTCTCGACCCTCTCAATGTTGAGAATCGCTCCGGCGATGAGCCTCATTTCATCCGGTCTCATCGCGGAACCAAAAGGCAGCGATACATAAGCTATGACGTGCAGAGAGCTACCGGGACTGAGGGGTACTAGTGTGCCAGCTAATTTGGCAGCGCCGAATAAGTCGGCCCCGCCCGATAATATGCTTCCGGGCGAATGGACCTCACTTAAGAACAAGCTGAGGTGCGTTACGCTATATTCCACCTCTGGGCTAGGTGGTTCCAAATCCCCCGGGTGAGGCGATATGGGGATACTGAGATTCTCTTTGCCGGAATTTGTAAGAACGAATTCGATCTTGGTCCTTCCCTTGGAATCCGGCGAAGCATCCATTGGCTTGACAGTCACGGCTAACGGAAGCCTTCGGCCAACGCCCCCTCCTTCTCCGGCATCAGGATTCCACGGGCGGTTGTGTATGGGGACAGTGGCGTCGACAGATACCTGGCCCTGTGCGAACGCGCAGGTACATGCAAACAGCATCGCGAATAACCGGAGTAGACCGCGATCTATCAACCGCAAGCCTCCGTTTTGCCCGCCGCAACCGCGAAGCCTCATTGCCTCGATTCCAGACCTACCGGTTCTCCCCGATCAGCCGGTCAACCAGCGGCTCAAGCGCCTCGCCCGTGCGCGGCAGCACAAACGCCTTTGCCTTCTCGTCCCAGTCCAGCTTGAAGCTCGTCGCCAGCGCTGAAATCCAGATCTGCCGCACCGGAGTATTCGGCGTCACCACAAACTTGCTTGGCGGCTCCTCGAAGACCACATTCAGCACGCCATTCTGCTCCTCAACCTCGAAACCCGCCTCATCTTCCTCTTCACGGGCAATCAGGTGCTTCTTCAAGGCATCGATCGAGCTATCCGCCAGACGCCGAAATTCCAGTTCCTCAAGCATGGCCTCAGTGTAGCAAGGCTGCCGCTGCAGTGTTTGCAATTATGGTTCGAGTGTGCACCGGGTTTCTTCGGGAGTTCTCCCTGTTTCTTCGGATATCTTCAAAAACGAGTTAACACCCGCGCAACCGGCCCTAGTAAGCGCCAGCCTTGTACGGCTCCGCATCTCGCGCCGTGCGCAAAGCCGAAGCCCACCATCGCAACCTCTCCAGCATCGTCGCCATTGACCGCTCCGCCCGCTCAGGCCGCAGCAATGCGCCGCCTTCGTCAAACTGCTCCCACGCTCCCGCAAAGCTAACGCTGTCGCGGATGGTCACCGCGTGCAACTCGGCAAAAACCTGTCGCAGTTGCTCCACCGCGCGCAACCCACCCGAGATTCCGCCATACGAAACAAACGCCACCGGCTTCGCCTGCCACTCCGCGCCCACCTGGTCAATCAGCGCCTTCAGCGGAGCGGGGTAGCCGTGGTTGTACTCCGGCGTCACCACCACAAAGCCATCGCACTCGCCGATACGCCGCTGCAGCTCCGCGCCATCCTTCACGTGCAGGGGATCGATCGCCTCAGCTTCGAACCCGCCCTGGCCAACAACCTTCAAATAAGTCCACGCCGCCACCTTGTCGCAGAAGCGCCCCACCCGCGTCGAACCGTAAATGACACCGATGTTGATCTTGCCGCTCATCTCTTCACTCCCCGACGGCTGGCTTGAATATCCTGCCGTATTGAATCCAGCCTAAAACCTCAAGTAAACTTGAGGTCAAGGGGCATTGCATGAAATCTGAAATCCACCAGCCCATCTCTACCCAGCTAACGGTCGGTGAAGTCGCCCGCCGCGGCGGAGTAGCCGTCTCAACGCTCCACTTCTACGAGGCACAGGGGCTTATCCACAGCTGGCGGAACTCCGGCAATCAGCGCCGCTATCCGCGCGAAGTCCTCCGCCGAGTTGCGATCATCAAGGTGGCCCAGCGCACAGGCATCCCCCTCGCCGAGATCCGCGAAGCCCTTGCAACCCTCCCCGGCAACCGCACTCCGGATGCTGCCGACTGGGCTCGCCTCTCTAGACGCTGGCGCGCCAGCCTCGAAGACCGCATTGCCCGCCTTACCCGCCTGCGCGACCAGCTCGATGGCTGCATCGGCTGCGGCTGCCTCTCCCTCGGCGTCTGCCCCCTGCGCAACCCTTGGGACAAGCTCGCCTCCGAAGGCCCTGGCCCCCGCCTCTTGGATCCCGATCTCTGCACCTCAGAATGCACGACTCACGGCAAGCCAAAATCCGACTGAGAGCCAATAATTCCGCGATCCGGCAAACCCTTTCCCTGTGGAAATCTCTAGGTCATCACTGAATCAAATACTTCATTAAAGTCTCGTAACTGGTTAACTATAATACGTATACCTCTCGAATCTTGACCGTCTCTTGTCAACACGCCATTTTCTGATTTATTTTACTAACCAGTTAGTTAATTTCATGACCACTCAAGCCACAGCATCCTCCGAGCGAGCCGAACGCGCGGCAGAATCCCGTGCCCGCATTCTCGACGCCGCTCTCCAGGAGTTCAGCGCGCACGGCCTCGCCGGTGCCCGCACCGAGCAGATCGCCTCTGCCGCCGGCGTCAACAAGGCGCTGCTCTACTACTACTTCGAGAGCAAAGAAAACCTCTACCTCGCCGCCCTCGAAGATGATCGCCGCGACAGCGTTCGCGACACGCACCATGGCGGTTTTCCTCAGCGATTGCTCAGCCCGGCGAGCGCCTTCTGCGCATCGCGCTTGCGCACTTCGACCGCATCCTCTCGCAACACGCGTTCCAGCGCATCATGCAGCAGGAGATGGTGCGCATGAAGGAAGGCGAATCCGGCGCGCTTCCACTCCTCGTCAAGCGCGTCTTTCGGCCCGATGTACGCCATGTATCAGGCGCTGATGCGCGAGGGCATCGCATCCGGCGAGCTCATTCGACGTCGACTGGCTGCAGATCAGTTGTCCGCCAGGAGCCAATGTCTTCTACTTTCTCAGCGCGCCGGTTTGCCGGATTATTCACTCACACCGATCCACTTGACGCCCGAAGCACTGGAGTGCGCGCGCAAGGCGGTCAGTCGAATTTCTGGGCCAGGCCATGTTTATCGATCGCGCCAGCATGGCGCGGTAATTAGCCGCGCGCGTGCTCGCCGACACGCCAATGCCTGAAATGAAGTCCGATCCAAGCTCACATTCGAGGTCAACCATGAACGCACGAAATAGAGTTTTTATGATCCTGGGGATTCTCACGCTGGGATCCCTGGTCTGGTATCTGCTGACCGCACGCACTTCAGGACCTCGAGCTGATCGGCACCGTCGACGCCAACGAAGTTGTCGTCAGCTCCAAAATTCCCGGCCGCATTCAAACGCTCACCGTCGACGAAGGCCAGGACGTGAAGGCAGGCCAGCTTGATCGCTGTCATCGAGAGTGACGACCTCGCCGCCGCGCGCAAGGCCGCCGAAGCGACCGCAGCCAGCCAGAAGTCCAAGCTCAGCGAAACCGTTGAAACCGAACGCCAGAAGCAGGGCGAAACAGTCAGCGCCACCGCTGAACGCCGAAGCTCAGGTGCAGCGCCGCGCAGGCCGCTCTCGCACAGGCCCACGCCAATCTCGATCATCAGCAGGCCGACACCAGCACGCACTGTCGCGCTCGCCAGCAGGGAATCATGAGCGCGCAAGCGCGCGACGAGGCCGCTAACCAGCCTGCAGGCCGATGAGGCGGCGGTCGAAACTGCCGCGGCACAATCTAGCCGCTGCCGAGGCCGCGCTGCAGCAGGCGCAGGCCCATGAACTGCTCGCTGCGGTCGCTGCGCGCACCGTCGACTCACACGCGCGCCAGGTGCCGAACTGCCCAGGCCCTCGCCCAGCAGGCAAAGGTTGAGCTTGGCTATGCGCAGGTGTTCGCGCCCGTCACCGGCAACGTGAATGTCCGCGCCGCGCGCCAGGGAGAAGTTGTCGCCGCCGGCGGCTCCATCGTCACCGTCATGGATCTGACGCAGACCTGGGTCTATGCGCCGCTGCCGGAGACGCAGGCCGACGCAGTGCAAGCTCGGCGACACGCTGCATGTCGTCATGCCCAGCGGCGCAACCGTCGAAGGCAAGGTCATCGCCAAATCCGCCGAAGCTGACTTCGCCACGCAGCGCGACATCAACGGCGGCCGCAAGCGCGATATCAAGACCGTGCAGATCAAGCTGCTCATCGACAATCCCGGCGAAAACTTTGTCCCCGGCATGACGGCCGAAGTCTACGTTCCCAAAGCCAAGCTGGTGAAGCAATGAGCGCACAGCAACCAGACGATGCGACGCTGCAGGTCCGGCTATCGGCAGGCCGAGCTGGCGACGCGTCCAGTGCGATCTCGGTCGAGAACATCGTCAAGCGCTACGGCGACTTTGAAGCGGTCAAAGGCGTCAGCTTTCATGTTGCCGAAGGCGAAATCTTCGGCCTGCTCGGCCCCAACGGCGCAGGCAAAAGCACGCTCATCCGCATGATGACCACGCTCATCCCCATCACCGGCGGACGCGCGATCGTCGGCCGGCCACGATGTGGCCAAAGATCCCGACGCTGTGCGCCGCATGATCGGCGTCATTCCCCAGGCGCTGACCAGCGATCCTGACCTCACCGTCGAAGAGAACCTGAGCATCTACGCCAAGCTCTACAGCGTTCCCCGCGCCGAACGCGAGAAGAACATCGCGGAAGTGCTCGAGGCCGTCGACCTCGTCAAGTGGCGCGGCGCGCAGACCAAGACGCTCTCCGGCGGAATGCGCCGCCGTCTTGAAATCGCGCGAGGCCTCGTCCACAATCCACACATCTTTTTTCTCGACGAGCCCACCACCGGCCTCGATCCCGTCTCCCGCATCGCCGTCTGGGAGATGCTCGACAACCTCAGAAAGACGCGCAACCTCACCATGCTGCTCACCACGCACTACATGGAAGAGGCCGACAAGCTCTGCGACCGCATCGCCATTGTCGATCACGGCAAGCTGGTCGCGCTGGGCACGCCCGATCGAGCTCAAGCACAGCGTGCCCGGCGCCAATGTTGTCGAAGTACATTTCGACCGCGAAGACCGATGATGGCAAGTCGCGCCTTGAAAATCTTCGCAGGAGTCACCAGCGTGCAGGCCGAAAGTCGCCGGCTTCTATCGCGTGCTCACTTCCTCCGGCTCGCAAACCACCATGCAGCTCGTGGAGTTGGCCGCCTCGCTTGGGCGAAACACTCACTTCGCTCAGCGTGCAGAACACCACTCTCGACGATGTGTTCGTCCACTACACCGGCCGCCAGTTGCGCGATGAGCAGGTCAAGGCCGTCTTCACCATGCCGCCACGCCCGGGAGCTCAGCCATGAACAGAATGTTTGCCATTTTCGAGCGCGAGATGCGCAAATTCTTCCGCTCGCCCGTCCTCATGATCATGTCGATGATGCTGCCCTCGTGCAGCTCGTCATCCTGGGCAACGCTTTCGGCGGCAAGATCCGCGGCGCCAAGTGTCGCCGTCGTCGATCTACGATCACGGTCCGCAGTCCGTCAAGATTCGCGAAGCCTTTGACGCCGTCGCCGCCAACATCAACACCTTCAAAACCGTTCGACTACAACGACGAAGTGCAGGCGCGCGAAGATGTGCGCACCGGCAGAATCGATGCCGCCGTCATCATCCCCGCGCAATATTCGCGCCGCGTCTACGCGCAGGACGCGCCGCAGCATCGGCCTCGTCGTCGACAACTCCGACCAGTTCACGAGCGCTTCGCTCGAGGCTGAAATGCAGTCGCTCGTCGACGCGCTCAACGCACCCGTCATTCAGCTCGCGCTCGTCAAACAGCATCGCGCTTGAAATCGTCGAGCTCTATCCCTATGTCGATTACATGAAGTTCCTGCTCCCCGGCAACATCGCCCTCGCCATGTATATCTCCGTCATGATCGGCGGCGGCATGTTCTACATCGACGACAAGGCTCGCGGCGTGCACGAGGGCTATCTCGTCACCCCCATCACCAAGCTCGAGCTTGTGATGGGCCTCAACCTCGCCGGCGCCATCAAGGCTGTGCTCGCCGGACTTTGCCTCACCGTTATCGGCTCGCTCATGGCCGGCCTGGGTGTCATCTTTCATCCCCTGTCGATGCTCTACATGCTGCTGCTTATCCTCGGCATTTCCATCGCCTTCAACGGCATGATGTTCCTCATGATGGTGCGCGTTGACGATCCGCTCACGCCCCGCGCCATGTTCGGCGTGCTCAATACGCTGCTTTACTTTCCTTCCGGCGCGATCTATCCCATCGCTGCCTTTCCCGCCTGGTTGCGAGCCTTCGCAGTCGTCGATCCCTTTACTTACGCCATTCACGGCACTCAAAGAAGTCCTGCTCAAGGATGGAGGCTTTACCGCCATCTACCCTGATCTCATCTTTCTCTTCACCTTCGGCATCGGCACCTTGCTCATTGCAACGCCGCTCTTCAAACGCACTCTCTAAAGTTTCCGGCCGCCAAATCCGGAATACGCTGAGGCGGTCCACTCCTTGTGGGAGGGTGGGCCGCCTCGGCGCGTTTAGACGCAACTTCTTTCCTGTCTGCACAAGCGACCGCGCACGCCGAATTCTGAATCTTACCTGTGACGGTCTTTCAGCCCCTTGAGGTAAACCCCGGTCTTGCCAAGATTCCTTCATCCTCTCCTTCATCTCCTGCTGCACATCGGCTACCTCGGTCCGCTGTTCATGGGCATCCTCGACTCGTCCTTCCTCATCCTGCCCTTCGGCAACGATCTCGTTGTTGTTCTCCTCGTCGCGCGTGATCGGCATGCTTTCATCTGGTATATTCTCGCGGCTGCAATTGGATCGACCATCGGCGCCCTGCTGCTCGCACTCGTTGCCCGCAAATTTGGCGAGGAAGGCATCACCCGGATCGCCGGCAAGCGCCGCTACGACCGCCTCAAGCAGAGATTCGGCAACCACGCCGCGGTTGCAGTTGCCATTGGCGGACTCGCTCCACCGCCCTTTCCTTTCACCACTGTCATTGCCGGCACCGCCGCGCTCGACTATCCAGTGTGGCGCATTCTTACCATCAACTTTTTCGCTCGCGCCGTCCGCTTCACACTGCTTGCCCTTCTCGCCATGCGCTTCGGCCGCCAGGTGTTGCACGTCGCAAATTCCGACACCTTCAAATGGACGATGGGGGTCTTCATCGCTGGCTGCCTCATTGCCAGTGCCTTTTCCATCGCTCGCTGGCTCAAGAAGTAGCAGGATACGTCGATTTGCCGCGGTTTCCCCCTGCCCGCCGCGACCTCTTACAATGAAGTCTGCATTTCAGATCGAACGAGGGAACCCATGCCGCTGTCCGGAGAAGCCATCCGCCTCATGAACTACATCGATGACGTTGCTGTAACCCTGCGCCGGGTGCTGGCCCTGGCTCCCACCCTTCCCGCCGAAGAGCGTGCTCTCGTCAACGAGCATCTCGTCCGCTCCAAGCCCAGCATCGAAGATGTCTTCAAGGTCCTGAGCTCCAAGTAAGCCTTGCTCACCGTCGCTATCATCGGGGCAGGCCCCCTCGGCCGGTGGCTCGCGCTTTCGGCTGCCCGCGCGGGCTTTCGTGTTTCTCTTGAAGATGTAATGCCGGCAAATCTGCGCCATGCTCGCGAGGAGCTGCGCCAGAGTCTCGGCCCCGCCGTCTTGCAGCAAGCCTCCGGCGCCGGTCCCGGCGTCTCCTTTGTCAGCACCGTCGAAGACGCGGTGCGTGATGCCGATCTCGTCATCGACTGCGTTCCAGACGAGCTCGAATCCAAGCTCGAGATCTTCTGCCTTATCGATCGCATGGCGCCGCCGCGCACCATCCTCGCCACGCCCACCACACGACTTTCCATCGCCGATCTTGCGGCCTGTACCTACCGGGCCGATAAGTGCGTAGCCATCGTTGCTGAGGCCGGTGAACTTGCCGAGCGCAACCCCGGCGATGAGTCGTCACCAATTCTCATCCGTACCGCGCCGCTCACCAGCCCCACCACCATCGATCTCCTCCGCGCCTTCTGGCAGGCACTCGGCTTCGAACCCCGCTTCGAATCTGATCCTGTCGCATAGCAACTTTCCTGCTGCCTTCGGCACAGACCACACGCTAGAATCGTTGGCACCATGCGATTGCTTCCAGCCTTGCTCTTTAGCGTTGCCTCAACTCTTGCAGTAGCGCAAACCGCAGCCTCGGCCTCTGCCACCAGCGCGAAATTCTCAAAGCTATGCGAAGACTTCATCCACGAGACGTTAGCGCTCTCTCCTTCGGCTGCCTCTGAGGCTGGCTATCACCAGCACCTCGATCCCAAGACTGGCAAAACCATCGCCCTCGACGCGCTCCTCGATGACATGAGCCCCGCCGGTATGGCAGAGCAGCGCCGGGTCTACACGCAGTGGCGCCAGCGCTTCCGCACTGAAGTTCCCAAAGCTTCGCTCAATGCTGAAGACGCCGCCGATTGGCAGCTCATCGACGACCAGATCGCCGGCAGTCTTCTCGAGCTCGATCGCATCCAGAACTACCGGCACAATCCCACTGTCTACGTAGAGCTCGTCGGCAACGCGCTTTTTCAGCCACTCACTGATGACTTCGCCCCACAAAACGTCCGCATCCAGGATGTCCTCTCCCGCATCGCGGCCATCCCCACGTTTCTAGGCCAGGCGCGCGCTCAGCTCCTCGACTCCGATCCCATCTTCATCAAAGTCGCCGCTGATGAAAACGGAGGCAACGTCGATCTCATTCAGAGCACAGTCGCAGATGCCGTCAAGAGCGACCCGCAGCTCAAGGCGCGCTTCGACCAGGTTGCGCCACCCGCGATCGCCGCCCTCAACAGCTTTTCGCAATGGCTCAACAGCGATCTTGCCAAACGCAAAACCGATCGCACCTGGCGCCTCGGCAAAGAGCTCTACGCTGAGAAATTCCGCCTTGTGATGGAAACCCCGGTCACTCCTGATCAGGTCCTCGCCGAGGCCGAAGCCGCGCTAAAATCCACTCGCGCTGAGATGCTGCAGCTCGCGATTCCGCTCCACAAACAGTACTATCCTGATCACACTGATCACGCCGATCTGAGCCGGCAGCAACGCGAAAACAAGATCATCAGCGAAGTCATCGAGAAAATCTCTGACGATCATCCCAAGCGCGACGAACTCATCCAGACCGTGCAGACGAACCTCGTCGGCATCCGCCAGTTCATCATCGAGCACAAAATCGTCACGCTCAGTCCGCACGACAATCTCAAGGTCATTCCCACGCCGCCCTTCATGCGTGGCATCTACTCCGTTGCAGGCTTTCACTCCGCACCACCGCTTGATCCCAATGCCGAAGCGCAATTCTGGGTCACGCCCATCGATCCCAGCACGCCCGATGCTAAAGCCGAGTCAAAGCTGCGCGAGTACAACAACTGGGTGCTCAAATGGCTCTGCATTCACGAGGCCTTGCCCGGCCACTACGTGCAGGCCGAACACGCCAACGCCATCGAACCCGTTACGCGCCGCCTCGTGCGCAGCCTCTACGGCAACGGCGCTTATGTTGAAGGCTGGGCTGAGTACGGCGCACAGGTCATGATGCATCAGGGATTCGCCGACAACGATCCCCGCTACCATCTCAGCTATCTCAAGGTCTGGCTGCGCGCCATCGCCAACGCCATTCTTGACATCCGCATGCAGACCATGGGCATGACTGACGATCAGGCCATGTCGCTCATGATGAACGACACATTCCAGACCCGCGCCGAGGCCGAAGGCAAACTGCAACGCGCCAAACTCAGCTCAACACAGTTGCCCACCTACTTCGTTGGCACATCAGACTGGTGGCGACTGCGCAAAGCCTATGAGACGGCCAAAGGTAAGAACTTCACTCTCGCCGACTTCCACAATCGCGCTCTCGATGAAGGCGAATTGCCCGTCCCCTGGCTCCACGACCTGCTTCTCCCGAAGTAAGGATCAATTGCCACGAAGATAGGTGCCCCATCCATGCGTAGCATGGGTGGGATTCGCACTAACCCTCACTCCGCCGTCGCCAGCACCTGCTCGTAATACTTGATGTATTGCGGCAGCACCAGCGTTGCGCAAAACCGCGTCCGCGCTGTCTTGCGCGCGTTGTCGCGCATCACTTCGAGTCTTTCGCGATCCGTCAGCAGCGCAATCGCGCCGGCGGCCATGCCCTCAACATCGCCCACTTCATACAGCAGGCCTGAAACGCCGTTGTCAATCAGCTCTGGAACTCCGCCCACGCGCGTCGCGATCGCCGGCACCTTGCATGCCATCGCTTCCAGCGCTGCGAGCCCGAATGACTCAAGCTCGCTCGGCATCACCATCAGATCGGCCAGCGGCAGCAGCTCGTTCACGCGCTCCTGCTTGCCCAGAAAGTGAATCTTGTCCTGGATCCCCAGATCGTGCGCCAGCCACTCCGCCGCAGATCGGTCCGGCCCGTCGCCTACCAGCACCAGTTTCGCCGGCATCTCGCTTCGCCACGCGCGCAAACACCTTCACCACATCCACCACGCGCTTCACCGGCCTGAAGTTCGAGAGGTGAATCAGGATCGCCTCATCCGGCTTCGCCAGCCGCTTGCGCGCCTCTGCCCGCACCGCTTCGTCCTTGTAAGGCGTGTACACATCGCAGTTCACAAAGTTGGGAACCACTTCAATCGGCCGCGTGACGCCGAAGCTCGCTCACGGTCTTCTCTTTCAGGTAACTCGAGATGCTCGTTACGCCGTCGCTCTCCTGAATCGAGATATTGCGTAATCGGCAGATAGCTGCGGTCCAGTCCCACCAGTGTGATGTCCGTTCCGTGCAGCGTCGTCACAAATGGCAACCGTCGCCCCGCGCGGCCAGCATCTGCCGCGCCAGCAGCGCGCTTACTGAGTGGGGAATCGCATAGTGAACATGCAGCAGATCCAGATCGTAAAACTCCGCCACCTCCGCCATGCGCGATGCCAGCGCCAGGTCGTACGGAGGAAACTCG
Organism: uncultured Acidobacteriaceae bacterium; assembly: GCA_963832465.1. Lineage (GTDB taxonomy): Bacteria > Acidobacteriota > Terriglobia > Terriglobales > Acidobacteriaceae > Telmatobacter. The sequence continues at coordinate 352,315 of CAWHUJ010000004.1, read as the reverse complement.
AACAGCGGATAATTCGAAACCGGAACCTCGTGATAATAGATTCCGTCATTCCGCCCATTCAGTCGGAATGGCTGCGAATAGGAGATGAAATGCACCTCGTGCCTGACGCCGCAAGCTCGATGCCCAGCTCCGTCGCCACTACGCCTGACCCGCCGTATGTCGGATAACACGTAATCCCTATCCGCATGCGCTCGCTGCCTCCGTTCCTATCACTCGGTTGTTCCCATCGCTCTTCTCTTGGACGTCCGTGGGGGCAGGGAAGATGCAACACTCAAGCTGGCAGCTAGTAGCTAGGAGCTAGCAGCTAACGCAATCCCAGCAAACGATATCAATTCAACTCCTGGAAACTCCCTGATTGCGCCCAGCGCATTCCGCTCCACATCGCGCGATGCGCGCAGCCGCGTTCGCACCTTATCCAGATCGGCGTCGTTATAGCCCGGATGCGTCACCAACTCCCACGTGCCCTCCGGCAACTGCCGCAGCAGCGAGCGCACCGCATCCGCATCCAGCGTCCCCGTGCCCACCACCGCAATCGTCCCATTCGTTGTGGCAAACGCGTGCTTCGCGATCAGCCGCTGAAAGTAGGGCCCCATCCTCCGCAGCGCAAACACTTCAGCCACGCGCATTGTCTGCGCTCGCGGAGTAGCATGCACAGCCCACTCCGGCTCAAAAGGATTTCGCACCGCACCGATCCCCGCGGCCTTCGCCGCCCGCAGCACCGGCTCCAGCACCATCGGAAACATGTGCGTATGTTTGTGCGTGTCCACGTGCGTCAGCCGCAGCCCGCACTCCTTGAGAAGCCCAATCTGCGCCGCCGCTTCGGCTTCAATATCCGCCGCGCGAATTCTCCCCGTCAGCAGCCGCGACAGAAACTTGCCCAGCGTCGCATACAGCTTTCCCGTCGCCCCATCAATCAGCGTCGGCACCTGTTCCGCCGGCAGCACCGGCTCGCCATCCACCAGCACCACGTGGCAACCCACGCCCAGCCCGGGGTTCGCCAGCGCTACTTCGATCGCCTCAAACGTCGCGCCAGCCCGCGCCATCAGCGTCGTGCTCGTCAGCACGCCTGCCTGGTGCAGCTCCACAATGGCGCGATTCACCCCTGAGGTCAGCCCAAAGTCGTCGGCGTTCACAATAAGACGGCTCACCGGCCAAGTGTATCAATCTGCGCGATCTCTCCCCACGCGCTGGCCTGCTCGCGCCATCGCCGCTGGTATGATGAAGACAGGCTTCAACGCCTTCCCACCTCAAGTGGGCGGTTAGCTCAGTTGGTTAGAGCGCCTGCCTTACAAGCAGGATGTCCGGGGTTCGAGTCCCTGACCGCCCACCATCAATGAAACCAACAAATTGCGTGAATTGCCCCGGATCGATCTGAAACTTCAGAGCTGGGCCACTCTAGGCTGCTGTTTTCGCTCCCTGGGTTGCTTTTACCGCTTTTCGAATCACATCGATCACGGCTTGCGGCTGCGACAGCATCACCACGTGGCTGCTCTCGACCTCTGTCGTCGAGGCACCCATGCGTTTTGCGAGGAAGCGCTCGCAGTCAGGTTGGATAGTGCGGTCGTTCTTCGCCACGATGTACCAGCTTGGCTTCGTCTTCCAGGCCGTTCCTGCGACCTTTGCGTCGAACAGGTCTGGAGCCGGTACGCACTGCGTTGCCCAAACCAGTTTCTTGTCCTGCTCCGACAAGTCACCAGCGAAAGAATCCATACCTGCCGGAAGCAGCCATATACGCCCGTCGGCGACTTCGACGTGAGAGAGAACGTCTGTCTTCGGGAATTTGGACGGCTGCGTCTGCGACGTTTCATCGGCGTCCGGTGCAAATGCTGCGATGTACACCAGCCCGACAACGCGCTCGTCGGTTCCCGCACCCGTGATGACGCTTCCGCCATAAGAGTGGCCCACGAGAATCGCTGGACTGCTGACGCGGCTCAGCGCCTGTTTCACGGTGACAATGTCGTCCGCCGTTGTGTTGAGGCTGTATTGTGCAGCAATGCACTGGTGCCCTTCGGCCTGAAGAGTTGGCATCACCTTGCTGAAGCATGAGCCGTCGGCCCAGATGCCGTGGCAGAACACAATGCTGGGTTTGGTGCCTTCCATTTTGCTCTCCTTTTGGTAGGGTTGCGGTGAAGTGAGCTCGCCTATCAGCCCGCCGTTAGGTGTGATCACAGCGGCAGCAACTGTGCTTCCGGCGGTAGAGAGAAATTGCCGCCGATTCGGCCGCGGTGATTCAAAGGAGCGATCATGATCTTCCAACTGTTACCTCACTTGAAAGCCCGAGAGCGCCGCTCGTAAGCCAGGCCCAAAGACTATCACCCCCGCACAAGCTGTTTGATGGTGCGAATGGTTGAATTGCATCGCGAATCCGAAGGACGCGATGAGTCAAGAGAACAGTCCGGGGTTCGAGTCCCTGACCGCCCACCACGAAATCAATAACTCACTTCAGCAATCGGTCGTGGGCCGCCGCAACGCGTCGTGTATTATGCCGGGAAGCTGAACTCTGTAAAATCTGGCTTCACCGAACGTTGCTCTGGTGCGGGGGCTACATGTCTGATGGGTTTACCATTGGCGCGGCTATGGGCGAGCCGAGCATTTTCGAGTGTCCGAATTGCAAGGAAACAATCGACGCGAAGGCCGAGAACTGCCGCTTCTGCGGCGTGAAGGTTGACCGCGAAGCAGCCCGCTCGGCTGCTGCGCTCTTGGCCAGGATCAATCAAGCTTGCAGTGATGCAAGTTACATGAGGTCGACCGCTCTCGCGCTCCCGGTTTTCTTTGGACTTCGCTTCGTTCCCATCATTTCCATGCTCGGTTCGATCGGCTTTCTCGGCCTCTCGTTGGGGATCCCCATCTGGTCGGCTCGGTGGTGGTGGAAGTTCGCCAAGATCGATGCGCACGACGCGGAGTTCAGAAAAGCGCGCAAGACTGTGATGTGGGTAGGAATCATCGTGTCACTTGTAGCCGTGTTGTTCGAGATTGTTCCGTTTGTTCTCGCCATGCGGAGCATCTCACGCTAGTCGAAGCCAGCGCGCCGGCGCCATCGCTTCACGCTGCATGCAATGCCTACTCCCGCCTCAGAGCAACCATGGGCTGGATCGCCGTGGCGCGGCGCGCGGGGATGAGGCAGGCTAATGCAGCGACTGCAACGAGGACCAGCGAAACCGCCAGCATCGTCCACGGATCGCGTGTGCCGCTCTCGATCCAACCCGCGATCAAGCGGTTCAAGCTAAGGCTCAGCGCAAGTCCAGCAACGATGCCAATTCCTACGCTGGTTCCAGCCGACAGTGCGACCAGGCTCAGCACATCGCGGCGACGCGCTCCCAGCGCAACGCGCACGCCCAGTTCGCTTGTCCGTTGCAGCACAGTGTAGGAGACAACGCTGTAGAGCCCTACTGCCGCCAGGGTCAGGCCTAGAAATGCGAAAGCTCCGAAGAGAATGGAAATGAGCCGTCCGCGCTGAAATTCCGGCTCGCGCTCGATCCAGCCTTGCAGGTCATGCACATCGCTGAGTATCTGCTGATCCGGATCGAGAGTGGCTACCTGCTGGCGAATACTGTGAAGCAGTGCGAGCGGTTCGCCTTGGGCACGAACCAGGACCTGCGTAAACGGCGGCATCACGAACGTGTAAGGCACGTAGATCGCCGGCGCCACCGGCTTGTTCAGCCCGTCATCGAGCGAATCGCTTACTACGCCGATAATCTGCAGCCATCCCGTGATTCCATTTGCAGCCAACATCATGGGAGGCAAAGTAGCGAATTGGGGAACGCGCAGAGCATGCCCCACCGCATCTGAGCCCGAGAGATAATGACGCACGAACGCCTGATTCACCAGCACCAACGGAGCGCCGCGATCTATCTCGCTCTGGTCCCAGACACGCCCGCTGACGAACGGTATTCGCAAGGTGGAGAAGTATTCGGCGCCTACAAATTCGACATGAGCCTCCTGCGTCTGCGCCGCCGGCTTGCCTAAAATCTCAACGGGAAGCGTAAAGCCGCTATCGGGCGGGGTGGCGTTGCTTGAGATTCCTGCGGAAAGCACCCCCGGCGTTGCCGCGACCTTGTTGCGAAGCTCGGTGATAAAGCGGGCGCGATCCGCCCAGGTCATGTGCGCGTTCTCGCGTATGGGAATTACGACCGACATCGTGTGCTGCGGTTCATAACCGAGCCGAACTGTGTTCATGCGAAGAAAGCTCTGAATGGCCGCGCCGGCCGCCGTCATCAGCAGCAATGTCAGAGCGATCTGGCCCGCAATCAGGGCAGTGTGCATGCGCCTGCCCTTCACACTGCCGGTAAGGCGGCGGGTGCCGGCCTGCATGATCTGGCTGATCTCCGGCTGCGACGATTGCAGCGCAGGGAATAGACCAAAGATGACCCCGCTGAGTACCGCCAGCCCCACGCTGAAAAACAGGACAGGCAGATTAATGTGGAAGTCAGCCTCGTACGGATACGAGTGGTCGGGAAGGCGCGGGATGATGAACCCCAGCGCTCGATAGGCGACAAACACACCCATCCCCGCACCAACCAGAGATAAGAGCAACGACTCGGTCAGGAGTTGGCGCATGATGCGGGATCCACTCGCGCCCACGGCCGAGCGGACCGCAAACTCATGTTGACGAGCCGTACCGCGGGCGAGCAGAAGAATCGAGACATTGCCGCAGCCGATAGCCAGCAACAGCGCAACAGCCCCGAATAGGAGATACATCGTCTTCTTGAGATCGTGGGTGTAGGTTTCCGCCAGCCCGCGAACACTTATCTTGAATTGCTTCGGAAAGACATTCGGCGTTTGCTTGTCGAATTCCTGAAACAAGGGTCGGAATTCGGCGGCAGCGGTCTCAAGACTGACGCCCGGCTTTAGCTTGATCTCGGGACTATACCGGTGAGTCTGATCCGACTCCATCTTCAAAGGGACGTAGACATCTCCATCCCTCCACGTAAAGCGAACCGGCATCACGCCGAGAATCGTGTAGGCCTTATGGTTGAGTTGGATGGTCTTCCCCACAACTCCGGGATCGCCACGATAATGCCTCTGCCAGAACTTGTAGCCCAATACCGCCACAGGCTGAGGGTCCTGGCCATCAGGGGCGTCCGTCGGCATCATGTACCGCCCCAGGATCGGCAGCATCCCCAGGAACTGGAAATGCCTCCCCGTCATCTCATTCACAACAACGTCGTCGGGTACATCACCGCCAGTCACTGTCTGGTTCGTATAGTTTGAGGCAACCACATCCTCGACCGCGTGGGCCTGCCGCAGTTGGCGAATTTGCGGGCCGGTCAGGTTCCAGGTTCCCTCATGGCCGGCGTTATCCGTGATCCAGACGTCGGCGATTCGCTCGATACCGGCGTACGGCCATGGATGGAGCACCGCATCGTACAGGATGCTGTAGACGGCAACTGTGGCGCCGACGCCAAGTGTGAGCGAAAGGATTGCGGTCAGTGAGAAGCCCGGGTTGCGGGTGATTTGCCGGAACGCAAAACGGAGATCCTGGAGCACAACTTGCATCAGCGCCTCCTGATTACTCGGGAAGAGGAAAGCCGGTCCAATATCGAGAGCGAGCATTTCGAGTACCAACGCTTTGGTCCCGCTCCGACGATGTTCATTGGACGGTAACAGGCATTCGAACGCTCGAATAATCTGATTATTGCTTTACAGCAGATGAAGCAAAAAAGGAATTCAGCCCTTGCCGGACCGCCGCTCACTTCGCGCGAATGTCCATGGCCGCACAGGTCTGTTCGAAAACGAACATTACTTCTCATGCCCCCGCAGGTCCCTGTCGCGCACGCCTACCAGGTACAGCAGCCCATCTAGCCCGAGGCATGAGATCGACTGATCCGCCTTCTCCCGCACCAGCGGTTTCGCGCGATAGGCAATGCCCATCCCCGCCAGGTTCAGCATTGGAATATCGTTCGCTCCGTCGCCCACCGCAACCACTTGCTCCAACGAGATTCCTTCGCGTTCCGCAATCTCGCGCAACAGCGCCGCCTTGCGAGTCCCATTGATGATCGGCGGATTCACACGGCCCGTCACCGCTCCGTCCACAATCTCCAGTTCATTTGAGTGGATGAAATCGATGCCCAGCCGCTCCTGCAATGACCGCGCAAAGAACATGAATCCACCTGAAAGAATCGCCGTTTTGTACCCCAGCATTTTCAGCGTGCGTATCAGCCGCTCCGCGCCCTCTGCCAGTGGAATCGTTCCCAGCAGCCCGTATACCTTCTCCGCTGGCAGTCCTTTCAGCAGAGCCACCCGCCGCGTAAAGCTCTCATCAAAGTCGATCTCGCCGCGCATCGCCGATTCCGTAATCTTCGCCACGCTCGCGCCGACGCCCGCCAGCTTCGCAAGCTCGTCGATCACCTCGCCCTGAATCAAGGTCGAATCCATATCGAAGGCGAACAGCCGCCGGTTACGCCGGAAGATGCTCTCTCTCTGCACCGCAATATCAATCGACAGTTCCTGCGCAATACGCAAAAACTCAGCGCGCAGGGCAGCCTCCTGCGCGGGGTCACCGCTAACACCAAACTCAACGCATGCGCCGGGCTGCCCAACCTCCGGCGACAACTCGTCCGAGAGCCGCTCAATGCGGTCGATATTCATTCCCTTCGCCCTCAGCGTCTCGCTGATGCGCGCCACGTGTACCGCATCAAGCCGCCTCCCAAGCACCGTCACGATGAAGTGGTGTCGGTGCGCGCTGTGATGACTCCAGTGCGCCAGGGCATCCGCCGTTACGGCAGTAAAGCGTGTCGTCAATCCCAACTCGTGAGTGCGTTCATTGAGAGAGGCGTGCAGCGCAGCGACCTCAGCCGCATCCATCACTTCCACCAGGATCCCCAGCGAGAGATTCTCGTGGACCACTGCCTGCCCCAGATCAAGAACGCGGCATTTGTGCGCCGCGAGAGTTGCGGCGATAGCAGCCGTCAGGCCCGGCCTGTCCGGTCCGGAAAAGTGCACTAGAAATGTGTTGGTCTGTTCCCCGGAGGTCATGCTAATCCCTTACTATACCGGAGCTTTAGCCAGCCGACTTGTCCCACGGAATTGGCCTGCCTTGAAGATTCTTCCTTCCTGCTCGCCATGATCTTCCGATTTGGAGTATGCTTGCTGGCGCGAGCCCCGAGCGTATCCATGCGCCGCACCACAGCGCCAGATACAAAAGACTCGCAAAGGCCAGAATTGTCTTTCGCAATCATGATTCACCGGTCCGCGTGACCTAATCCGTTGCCTCAGAAGCAGAGCGTCTGTTGCAGGGCATACTTTACGCTTTAGATTTTCCCTGCATCTATATGAGGTTGCGCCCTCGGCACACGGGCCGTCCGCGTATCATCCCCACGAAGCAATCAGCGTTGTGATTTTGGGCCGCCTGTTGAGATCAGCATCGCGGTTTCCTTCGTCCCTTTATAGAGTGCATCCGGGCTGGCGTAACCAGTTTCAAGGGGTGTTTCTCATGACGTTTCCTCTCCGTTCCTGCGTCGTCTACAACACCCTGGCTCTTCTCTGCCTATCCGGTGCTCTGCCCGCTCGTGCGATCAAACCTACTGGGCCAAGCTCCGATTCGATCGTGATTCCCGGCCCGCTGCGTTCATTTCTCCGCATGGCCGGCGTAAGTCAGCAGGTCACTCCCGCACAGGTGCTGCCTGAAGTTGCTCTCAACGTGTCGCTTTTGGGATATCAAACCCATCGTCCCACCGAATTCCTGATTTTGCTCAACCGTTACGTCCATCAGGCGAGGGAACTGGCAGATATCGCTGGACCTGATGGCGAGATTCGCGTTGCTGAATGCAACGACGCGGGGCGCCTCATCTCTGTTCTCGGGTATCGCATGCGCGGTGCGTGCGGACAACATCACATCGCGCTGGTCACCGCCGATCCCGAGCGAGCCTTCCTCACCATTGACTCCGGCTTTCCCCTCACGCAATTCGAAGAGGCCCTTAACAAGAACACACCGTTCAACTATCCGTATCCGCAAACGCGAGTCCCCATCTTCTACACTCCGCATGACTGGGCAAATGTTTCCGCCAAAGACAAAAGGGAAGACAACGATCTCCTTCTCCTTCTCTTGCGCGACCAGAGTGTCGACAACCTCTACGCTGCGCTCTCTCACTGCGACGAGGAGACGCGGCTCACCCTTCTTGCTTCGCCCGGCGTGCGTAAGCTCGTCTCTCTGAGCGGAGTCTTCAGTCTCTATGGCAGCGGCATCGATGTCCTTGACGGCAAAGTCGTCGTCCCCGGAAACGACGTTAAGGGCTGGGAAGAGCTTGTTGGAGCTCGTGTCACCGCACCGGGCGAATTCATCTTCCATCTTCTCAGCAAAGATCGTGGTTGGCTTGCTGCTTACTACGACGTTATGGCTCGCATCAGCCAGTCGCAGCAGGCGCATCTCACCGCCGACGGCCGCCTGAAAACCCTCTACGAGGCCTATCGCGCGAGCACCCCTCGCTTCAACGCCTCCGATGGAGTCTTTCCGCGAAACGCAGAACTTCTCATCCTCTACACCTCGCTCCAGTGGGAACCCAACGGCACTCCATCCATTCACGAAAGCCTTGAAGCCTGGGGCTCAATCTTCGGATCCCTGCCTAAGTCAGAAGCCGTGCCTGCGGGGCGGACCCATGAAGGCCTTGCCTTCGACACGCCCGAGCATTTCCTCGAATTGCTGGTCGCGCAGACAAATCTTCCTGACAGCAACAGCCCGGTGCAGGCCTTCTTCATGCTTGAGGCAATCAATGCCGGCAAGCCTGCCGGTCAGCGTCTGTCCACTGACACTGACAAGCTCATTGCCGACCGCCTTCCACAGTTCAGTCCCTGGTTCCAGATCTTCGCCGAGTTTCCTCAGCTCGACGACGCCTCCGTCACTCACTTCGTAAATGCAGCCGATCACATTAGCGGCATCTCGAATCAGGCTCTGCGCGCAAACGCGCTCGGCGCTCTTCAGGCCAACATCGGCCTGTGGCAGATCTTTGCTCGGCAGGGCCAAATCCCCCCGCAGGAATTGAGCAAGACATGGCGAAGCACCGTGGAGCCCTTCATCGGTGCCTCCACGTCACCGCAGATCTTCGCGGCCGCTCGTCAATCCCTCCAGTCGATGCTCGGAGCGGTTTCCAGTAACGCCGGCCCCAATGGCGGCAATCTTACGCAGGATCAAATTGTCGATCTGCTCGCCGGTCCGGCTCAGAACAGCGACGAGGGCAAGCGTGTTCACGAAGAGCTGGAGCGGCGCATCCAGGCCGTCCTCGACGACCAGCATCTCGTTTCGCTCGACACGCTCTTTGGCCTGTATGACGGCTTGGGGGACATGGCCCACGGCGCCGCCGTTGGCGATCAGCTTCTCCCTCTCGCCGGTAATCTACGCGAGTTCGAGATGCCTCGTCCCATCTTCACCGGCAGCGAGAAAGTTGAGTGGTCGCCCGTCGTCTATACCAGCCGCCACGCCGAGCTCCAGATCCGCACCGACCTTGCCCGCATCATCAAGTCTGGAAACCCGTCTCAACTTGAAGCCGCGCGCGGCCAGCTCACGCCCTTCCTGCGTGACACCCTGGTCGGCCTCAACTATGCCTTCTATGAGCCGCCCGGAGCCGAGGTGCTGCACAACAATCCGCTCTTCGTCCGCTCGCACGACTTCACATCTGTGTCGGTGCTCGGCGTCGAGCACATCTGGGGTGAGCCCGGCCTCATCGGCGTTGGAGCCACCGCCGGCGGCGGCGCTTACCTCATGGGTTCTCTGGCTGATCTTCCCTATGCCCTCGCCGCCATCGAGCAGGACTTCATAGCGCCCGGCAACGTGCAGGCGCTCATCTGGAAAGAGGCCGTCCCCGACCTAATCGTCGACGCAGTCGTGCCGCGTTGGTGGGCCATCGATCGCCCTGAGCTGCACGCAGTGGCGCTCTATCAGCGCGCAGGCGAGGATCTTCTCACCGAGTCTGCGGCAAATACTGAGCTGCGTGGCAAAGTCCTCTCGATTCTCTCCGATCGCGTGGCCCCCGAGCGGCTCGATGAAATACAGTCAGCACTTGCGAATCCTGAATCCGTCAAGAGCGCAATCGCCCTCGTTGCCCCTGCGGAGGAGTTCTATCTCGCCGCTCAGTACCTGAAGAAATATCCCGATCAGGCGGCCGACGCTGGCCCTGCCGGCCGCGAATTGGCTGAGCTCCTTCAAAAGAATCCTGCAGAAGCCGATCCGGCTCGCTTGTCTCAGGATTTCGGAACCCCGCATCCGCAGCTCTTCTTTACAACTTCCCGCGGGCTTTCAAACACCAAGCCGATTCCCGCCTACAGCGGCGCTGCCAGCCGGCTCCTCGCCGAATCCTGGGAATCCAACAATCTTTACTGGGCTCGCCTCGCGGACGAAATGGGCTACTCGCCCGTCACGCTCAACATTCTGGTCCCCGCGCTCACCCGGCGAATGGTCGTCAACATATTCGCCAGCAACATTGATGACTGGCCCGCATTACTTCGCGCAATGCATCAGACCGGAAATGAATTTCGAGAGGGAAAGATCCCACTGCAGACATCAAACCTCGTTGCCCGGCAATAGACCAATTTTGCAGACAGGTACTCACACCGCTTCGGCGTATCGCTTGTTGGACTGATTATGAAAAAGACCCTTCTCGCTGGCATCGTTGCTCTCGCATTTTTCGTCTTTCCCCAGGGCAGAGCCACATCCTCTGCCGCGCAGGACGATCCGCTCAACCTCCGTGTCAACGTCGTCCTGGTCCAGCTCAACGTCGCCGTCACTGACAACAAGGGCAATTACGTCAATGGGCTGCGCCCCCAGGACTTCGAAGTCACCGAAGACAAGATTTCCGAGAAGATATCGACCTTCGAAGAAGGCAACGGGCCTCGCGAGGAAGCCGCTCCCCCCAAAGCTGACTCAAGCGCTAATTCGGCTGCTGCCGGCCCTCTGCAACTCGGCGCGGCCAACGTCTTCATCCTCTTCGACACCAGCAACTACATGTATCGCAGCTTCGTCTTTGCGCAGGACGCGATCGCCGACTTCATCCGTTCAATGGATACCGCGAGCAAGGTGGCCTTCTACTCCTATAGCCGCAACCTCTCCCGCATGACTCCGCTCACGTCTGATCAATACCGCGTCGTCAACGGGGTGCGAAGCACGGTTGCAGGCGATGATGCCGCACTCTACAACAGTCTTTTGCTCACGGTGAAAGATGCCGTGCCGCTCCAGGGACGAAAGGCTATCGTCGTCTTCTCCAATGGCCCTGATAACGCCAGTTCCGTTCCTCCTGAAGATGTTGCCGAGCTTGCTCAATCAACGGGAACCATCATTTACATCATCAGTACCCGTCAGGCTCAGGACGATCCCGTCTCTGCTGCTGCCTTCGAGCGCGTCAGCAAGGCATCTGGTGGCAAAGCCTACTTCGCGCGCAACTGGCAGGAGGAAAGGCAGGCCTTCGGCTCCATTCGCGAAGACCTGGTTCATCTCTATACGCTCAGCTACTATCCGCAACCCAATCCCAATCGCGGCTGGCGCTCCATCAGGGTCAAACTCGTGGGCAAAGACCTGCAGAAATACCACATCCGCACCCGTGACGGCTACCGGCTTCTGCCGGCCGCCCCCGGCTCTCCCGACGATTCTCCAGCCAGGCCCGCTTCCGGCGGCGCGGCATCGCGATAACTATCCAGAGTGCACGGAAAGGCGGCGCGCAACGTTCCTTCCGGCACCTGCCGGTTGAGTACGCCCGCTTACTACCCCGTTTCCCCTTTATGGACACCTGATGGCCCTGTCCCTATCATCACGGTAGACGCCGTTAAATACAGACCACCGCTACGGGACCGCCATGTCTACCTCTCGTTCCTCGGGCCCCGAAAATATGAAAACCCTCGTCTCCTGGAGGGAGATCGCTGCGTTCCTCGGCCGCGCCGAGAGAACCGTCAAGCGCTGGGAACACGATCGCGGCCTCCCCATTCACAGAGTTCCCGGCGGAGAACGAGGTGGAGTCTTCGCTTACCCCGAAGAGCTGCGGGCATGGCTCCTAGGTGAGTTGGGTCTTGCCCCGCCGGCTCCATCATCGGCAGCCCTCTCAGACACCGCTGTGCAGAATGCGCCCGCGGCATCGCCTGCTGCGTCTTCTGCTCCAACGCCTGCACCTCCGTCGTCCAAAGCAGAGCCGGTAGCCCACAAGGCGGTCGTCCACCGCCCTTTTCTTGAGTGGGCTGGCATCGCTGCAGCTGTCTTCGTCTTCGCGATCGGAACTATTTTTGTCGCCGATCACTCGTCGCTCATCGCCTCGGCGAGAGGGCGCCTGACCGCGTCCGGCTCGGGCACTTCAACGCATATTCCCCCTCCGTCCGCCGAAGGTCTCTATTTGCAGGGACGCTATCAGTGGAGCCTGCGCACCGCCGACAGCCTCTCACGCTCAGCCGACGACTACCGCCGCGCTATTTCTCTCGACCCGCAGTACGCGCAGGCCTATGCGGGCCTTGCAGAAACTTACGAGCTTCTGCCCGAGTATGGCCACGTCGATCAGGATGAGGCCTATGAACAGGCGAGAAACGCCGCTACGCGAGCAATCGAGCTCGATCCGAATCTTGCCGCCGGCCATCGCGCCTTGGCTTTCGCACTCTTCTGGAAAAACTGGGACATTCCCGCATCCGACAGGGAATTCAAGCGTGCCCTGGCACTCGCGCCCAATGAGCAGGAAACACATCACTGGTACGCGACCACGCTTCTCAACAGGCAGCAGTTTGCCGATGCCATTGCCCAGGCTGATGAGGCTCTCCGTCTCGGACCCGGCAATCCTGCAGTGGCCGCTGACGATGCATGGATTCGCGCGAGCCAGCCCGGAAATCGACGCGCATCGCTTGGCACGCTACGTGAACTCGCACTCACTCAGCCGAATCTCGTGAAGCCCAGCCGCTACCTCGCCCGCCTCGAGTTCGAAGATGGAGACTACGCGGCCTTCGTTGCCGACCTTCAAAATGCCGCAGCCATCTCCCATGATCCTGACGAGGTTGCGCTTGCAGATGCCGCCGCACGTGGCTGGAAGAGCAATCGAAATGCGGGTTTGCTCGAGGGCGTGCGCCAGGCGCAGAAAGACGCTTTTGACCGCGGGCACGCTTCAGGCTTCGCCCTCGCCAGGACGTATCTGGTACTGGGTAAGCCCGACGAGGCCCTCACTTATTTCAATGCTGCCTTCGACAGGAATGACTACAACCTGATGGGTTTGGCGGCATGCGACTGCCTTGCCACCCTCGCGAATCAGCCGGAATATGTCCAACTCCTTCGCCGAGTGCGCGAACGCATGCATCTTCCTCAGCAGACTTCCGGTGACCTGGCGAAACTGACCCTGCCACGGCGCCTGCCCATTCCCGGCGCCCGCTGACTCTAACGTGCCGAAGCAACCAGCGCCGACGCCGGCACCGTGACAGAACCGATGCGACCGGAGTTCACATCGACCACCACAATGCGCAGCGACGAGCCGACAGCCGGTTTTGCTTCGATGCGTTCATCGAAGGTCAGTCCCTCGCTGATCGCGCGCTGATACGTGGCTGGTTTCAGTCTCAATCCCACTGTCTTTCCTGAGACCGTCGCGTGCTGTCCCACGTCGTCCCGCTGCACCACAAAGATATCCAGCTTGCCCGTCCACACCGCACTCTGCTGCGACAACGCAAGATCCGTTCCCGCCACTGTCACGCGTAGCGCTTCGCCATCGGCATCCGTAATTGGCTTCGTGCTCACTGAAATTTCATTCGCATCGGCCGATTCCCAGATCGCGCGCTTGAATCGTTCCTTCAGGGTTGTTGGCTCCGCGTCATACTGGTATCCGGTGCGATAGCGCAGCACCGCATCCTTGTGCCCCACTAACTTCACGGTCAGCAGGTGATACTTTCCGTCAGCAGGTGTCGCCGGTGTAAAGCTCAACAGATACGTCGCGTGGCCATCGGCTACCACGCCGTTAAACTGGCCCACCATGTCGTTCGCGCGCCTCAGAGCCCGTCCACCTGTCGCGTCAGCAATTTCGCGAAAGATGCCCTGAATCGGATGCATATCCTGTTCCATCTGCGACATCAGTCTGCCTCCCGTCGCAATGTCGCGGTTCTGGATGTAAGGATTCGTATCCATCGTTGCCGTGAACTCCGGGCCCTCCATCGCGTTTTCGGCTGCCACGGCAGCTGGATTGGAGCCAGGACTCCGTTCAAACGTCGGAGTCAGTTCCACGTTGCGCGATGCCTGATTCACGCCGACAACATTCGCCTCGAGATGCGAAGCATCCAAGGGGTATACGCTCACATGTGCGTTATTCATCGCTTCCTGCGTTCGCAGCGCAGCGGGCTCGATCAACTTGCTGCCCTTCTCAATCGTGACTGACGTCTTATTCCAGTCGGCCAGCACGTTGTCGCTCGTGATCCAGATCAGACTCTTGTGTCCCGGAACCCCGGCAAGGTGATGCGCCACGTCCACCAGCAGTGTCAGCGCATTCGGGCCGGGCCGGCTGCCCATCTCGCGAAGCTTGGGGTCGAGAGCCTCACTTTGACTACCCGTATCCAGCGTGAAGTTTCCATTCACGCTCAGCATGTCTTCCGGGTCGTGCACGTACTCAATATCCTGACGGTTGCGTTGTTCTTCATCCTGCGCATTCGCCATGTCCTGAGAGGTTGGCATCCACTTTGCCAGCTTCGCCGTCAATGCCGCGTGATCTGTCGTCGGCTCGCTGAGGATTTGATACCTGTGGTAGCGCAACGCATACAGTGCCACCTTCTCGTCCGGCGGCAGCTTCTTAAGGAACTCCTCTGCCTGCTGCCGCGCGTTGGCGAAATCCGTGAAAGCCAGATTGCTGCCATCGACCAGCAACACCACCGTGTTGCGGTCATCCGCGGAGGGTTGTTGCGCGCCGTGGTTTGAGAACTCCGTCGGCTGCGCCGGGGCGGCCGTAGCCTGCGTTCCATTCGCGTTCTTATCGCTTCCTGCATCGGCTTGGCTACCTTCATCCGCTCGGTTGAAAGTGCGGATATCCTGCTTAACGCCGTTGTCATAAACTTCAAGGTCCTCGGGCTTGAGGTTTGCGATCGGGTGCCCCTTCTTGTCTAGAGCCACCACATTCACATCCACGAGTCGCGCATTCAGCCTCAGGGTATATGTTGACGGCGGCGCATTCGTTGCTTGCCCCGCTGGTTGTGCAGGTCCCTCCGGTAGAGCCGTCGCAGCACTCGTGCTGATCTCCGCCGTCTCTCCGCCTCCTGCCACCGCCGTCCCCGTTCCGGGTTTCGCTACAGGAGCATCCGCCAGCTCTTCGTCAGCCGGCCGCATATCCGCTGCCGGCGCCACCGGCAATGTTGCATCGGGAGCACTGCCTGCCTTGCGCTCCTCATCGGCCGAAAGCACTCGCACATTCGACTGGAAGAGGTGATACTGATCGAAATTCGCATCGTTCAAGAGCATCTGCAGAGGACCCATTACCGGATAACCCCGTCCGCTCGGGTCATGCGCCATCTTCAACGACTTTGCTACCGCGATTGAAACTCCATGCACCGGGCAAATGTACTGCGCTCCGCCCAGTTCCACTGGCGCATATTCCACCACCGAAGCAGCCCGTTCTATTGGATCGCTAGGCAGCAGCTTTGCCTCCAGCGTCAACCGAATGATTGTTCCGGTCGCGGGGTCTACCGAAATCTCGCCGCTATATCCGCTCATTGCCGAGAAAGAATCGCTTTCCAGGCCATACGTTGACGCCACGCAGCAGTAGCGCACCTCGTAGTGCGACTTCTGTTCAGGCACCGCATAGCGGAAAACCGCCACTGGCCCCTTCGCTCCCTGCTCCCAGTGACTCCACGCCAGTGTGTTCTGCGCCGCATCAACGAGCACCAGCCCCAGAATCGGTCCAAAAACGCCCCAGGTCCGCAATCCGCGATCTGGCTTGCTCGCCGAAGCCGTCTTCACCGGCCCCGCTTCCACAACCTCCTCGCCCTCGCGATACAGCACCGTCGCGCGCGTGATGCGCGTTGCGTGCAGCGCTCCGCCGTCGATCGGCTCATCCGCGCTCGCGCTTCCCGGCGCATCCTCATAGTGGGTAATCGTGCGTGTCGCGTAGAACTTCGGCAGCTCCGGAATCGCCTTGCTCACGTATGCAGCCGTCAGCTCCATCATTCGGCGCTGTTCAGCCAAAGCCGGAGTCGCCAGCGACGGAATCTCATCTGCGGGGAGCGCGAGAAACGCTGCTCGATCCGCCAGTCCAGCCAACGCGCGCTGCGACTTCGCGCCCGCCAGAGCCGCTTCCCATTGAGCAATTTTTGCGGTGCCTGGCCGCTCAGTCAGCTTCAGATCGGAAAGCTTCTGCGCCATATCGTCATCGGAGAGGCTCCGCGACTGCGTCAGAATGCCTTCAAGCTGGCCGACCGTTACCGGTTGTTGTGCAACAACTGCTGGCAGAGCAGTTCCAAGAAGAAGCGTGAGCACGGCCCATCTGCGCATCGCGTCGAACCTCCGATGAGTCCTTGAATCCGATGAGTCCTTGAAAAGGTCGGTCTCGGTGAGTGCGGGAATGATGGTTGGGCTTCGGTGCGGTCAACGCCCAGAGCCTCGTTTTTCGTCACCGGTATTGTATGCCTGTTGTGGTGCCTCTTTCACCATCAAACATGCCACCCGGCCTGATGCAAAGCCCAACCGCTCCAGCCGAATACCAAAGCGCAACATCTCTGAATCCAACTAATTCACTAGTTAAGCGGAAACCGCTCGTGCGCCTGATATTGCGATCCGCCAGATCTCGAAATGCTTTCATAAAGGGTGAAGCTCTCAGCAATAAAGCTCGAAAATCTCGCATACGGCGGTGCTTGCTTTTTCAGTCTTTCCAACGCGTCAGGGCGGCGCTCCATCCCGGTCCCGGTACGAGTTCTCACGCGCGCCAGTGTGATGTGCGGATGATATGGCCGCGCTTCAGCCGCAAAGCCGCACGCCTCATTCGCAGCTACAACACGCCTCTGCAAATCCGCCAATGGCTGCGTCAGCGCAACCTCCACATGGAAGACGCCCGCACGCTCGAAGATGCCGGGCTCCGTTATCTGCACGGTCACCGGCGCTGCCTTCACCGAGCGCAGGGCGGCGGCCACGCACACATATTTCTCCTCGGTCGTATTCCCCAGAAACTGCAGCGTGATATGCCATGATTCCGGCGCACTCCAGCGCAAGCCGTCATCGCCGCGCTTCAACTGCGCCACCATCGCCGCAAGCTCCGAGCCCACCGCCTCTGCCAGCGGAATCCCGACAAACAGCCGCATAAACCACCCCAGCCATCCTTCCGCATTTACATTACCTTCTGCGAAGAGCGAACATACCAGCATGAGCCTTTATTGCGCCGTGGGCGGCGTCGACACCGACCTCGCCCCGCAGCAGTTGAACGATCTGCTCGCCCAAGCCCTGGCCAAACTCGGCCCCCGCAACAACGTTCTCGCCGTTCCGCCGGATTTTACGCGCCTGCATTCCCATGCTGGAGAGCTCACCCAGGCCGCCGCTCGCTACTACGGCGCCGCACCTCAAAGCCGTTCTGCCCGCCCTCGGCACGCATGCTCCCATGCAACCGGCGCAAATCAACCGCATGTTCGGCGAACTGGCCCACTCGCTCTTTCGCGTTCATAACTGGCGCACCGATATCGAAACCCTCGGCGAAGTGCCTGCTGAATTCATTCGCGAACAATCCGAAGGCAAGCTCAACTTTCCGTGGCCCGCGCAGGTCAACAGGCTCATCCTCCACGGCGGCTTCGATCTCATTCTCTCCATCGGCCAGGTCGTCCCACATGAAGTCATCGGCATGGCCAACTACAACAAGAACATTCTTGTCGGCGCCGGCGGCCGCGAAAGCATCAATCGCAGCCACTACCTCGGCGCCGTCTACGGCATGGAACGCATCATGGGACGCGCCGACAACCCCGTCCGCGCCGTGCTCAACTACGCCTCTGACCGCTTCCTCCGCGATCTGCCCATTGTTTATGTACAGACCGTAGTCGGCCGCAACAACACCGGCGGCCTCGCCGTCCGCGGCCTCTTCATCGGCGACGACCTCGAATGCTTCCATCGCGCCGCCGAGCTCAGCCTCAAGGTCAACTTCGAAATCGTCGCTGAGCCCATCCGCAAAGCTGTCGTCTATCTCGACCCGCACGAATTCCACTCCACCTGGCTCGGCAACAAGGCCGTCTATCGCACGCGCATGGCGCTCGCCGATGGAGCAGAGCTCATCATCCTTGCCCCCGGCGTCAAGGAATTCGGCGAAGACAAGACCATCGACGCGCTCATCCGCAAATACGGCTACCACGGCACGCCCGCTACCCTCGACGCCGTGAACAACAACGCCGACATTGCCGCGGAGCTCGGTGCCGCCGCGCATCTCATCCACGGCTCATCCGAAGGGCGCTTCACCATCACCTGGTGTCCCGGCCAGCTCACCAGAGCAGAAATCGAAGGCGTCGGTTTCCGCTACGCCGATCTCGCAACCATGATGAAGAGCTACAACCCCGAAGCCCTCAGCCACGGCCACAACATCATCGACGGCGAAGACGTCTTCTTCATCGCCAACCCCGGCCTCGGCCTCTGGGCGCATCCATCTCGTCTCGGCCGCGCAGCACAACCAGTTCTGTCATCCTGACCTTCCAACTTAGGCTGCGTCATCCTGAGCGAAGCAAGCTTGGGGCCCTGTCGCCAACGGCTGTTGGCGATGGGGTAAGCGAACGGGGTCCCCACAGACAGGTCCACGTCTGTGGGGCTGGACGCGAAGGACCTGCACTTCAGGCCGCGTCAATCCGCACGAAAACGGGTGCCCCATGTCTCCTGTCGTTGGAGACGTGGGAAAGCAAGCTGTCAGTTCTTACAGTTGAAGCCCTCTAAAACGGAGCGTATAACCGCCAGACGTCTTAGCACTCTAGGACGCTGGCCCGGGGCGCGCCGCACTCGGACCGATCATCGGAGGATCTTCATGATCAGAACCGGTCAAGCTTCGTCAGCGCCAGTTGCTCATCACAAACCGATGCCATTCGAAGTTCCGCCGCGACCCTCGCGCGCGGAGCTCTATGCGAAGGGCGAGCAGCTGCGGAAGAAGGTTCCGCGCAGCTCACACGCCGCCTGGAAGCCGAAGGCCAACCGCATCGATCCGCTGTCGCTGATCAAGGAGTCCGACAAGGGACGTCTCCCGGACCTTATTCCCATTCGCCACGGCCGCATGATGAAGTCGCCTTTCACGTTTTATCGCGGTGCGGCCCTCAACATGGCTGCCGACTTGTCAACCACACCGGCAACGGGAGCGCGCGTTCAAGCCTGCGGCGACGCACATCTGATGAATTTCGGGGTCTACGCAACGCCGGAGCGGCGTCTCGTCTTCGACGTGAACGACCTGGATGAAACTCTTCCAGCTCCCTGGGAGTGGGATCTCAAGCGACTCGCCGCGAGCTTCGTGCTTGCGTGCCGCAGCAACGGCCTCAGCGAATCTGACGCTCATGATGCAGCTCTGGCCTGTAGTCGCTACTACCGCGAGCACATGGCTACATTCAGCCAGATGCGGGCGCTCGACGTGTGGTACGCCAGTATGGATGTCGACGATATCTTGCCCAGGATAAAAGACGCCGACTCTCGCAAACGGCTTCAGAAGCGGCTTGAGAAGTCCCGAAAACAAAGTGTCGCGGAACACGATTTTCCCGCGCTGGCCGACACTTCCAGCGAATCCGTCACCATCCGTGACAACCCTCCGTTGATCTACCACTGGCCCGATGCCAACAAGCAGCAATATGCTGCGAACATTCGAGATGCTTTCGCGCGTTACCGCGAAACTTTGCCTCATGACAGGCGGGTCCTTCTCGATCGTTTCGAGATGAGAGACATGGCGCTCAAGGTTGTCGGGGTTGGTAGCGTCGGCACCTTTTGCGGCATCGCGCTGCTGATGGCCGCGGAAAACGACCCGCTATTCCTGCAGATCAAACAGGCAAACGCGTCGGTGCTCGAACCGTACGCTGGCAAAAGCATCTACCGGCATCACGGGGAGCGAGTGGTAAGAGGCGCCCTTCTGATGCAATCTGCCAGTGACCTCTTCCTTGGGTGGACCGAAGGCAAACACGACCGTCATTTCTATATCCGGCAACTCAAAGACATGAAAGTCAAAATCATGGTCGAGCTCTTTGGATTGTCTGACATGCTTCAGTACGCAGAGCTCTGCGGCTTTACGCTGGCTCGCGCTCACGCTCGCTCGGGCGAGCCGGCGTTGATCAGCGGCTACCTGGGGCAGGGCGACTCTTTCGATAAGGCAATTGCAGCGTTTTCCGTCGCGTACGCCGATCAAAGTGAAAAAGACCACGCGGCCCTGATGAAGGCGGTGCGTAAAGGCGATCTCGACGTGGTCACGGAGCCGGAATAAGCAAGTGCATTCATCAATGAATCCCAGAGAGCCGTCACCCCACGCCAAGCTCCCGCAGCAGCAGTGCATCTATGGATTGGAAAAGCCTCCAAACTCAAGATGGATCAACACCCGCACAGGCACAGGCGTGCCGTTGATACGTCCAGGTGCGTAGTGCGATTCAAGTAGAGATTGCGTCGCGGCTTTTTCCAGAATGGGCCTCTCACACTGAGTAACCTTTGCGTTGGAAGGCTTACCGTCCGCAGCGATTTCAATCACGACGTCGCAGGAACCATTCGCCGGCTCCCAAAATGCCGCCATTCCATATCCATCGTCGATAAACTTGACTAGCTCTGGCGCTTCTACTGTTCCGATAAGTGGATACACTCCGGTCGAATCGGGTTGAGCGGAGATGACGCCCGGCGGCGTACGCACGGCGTAACTGACCTGCACGTCTGCACCATGTCCTCCAAGCACCATGAATTGGATCTCGACTCGAATCGCGGCTTCGACAGGCTGACTATCGGCATCGATGGCCGGTTTGAATCGATACTTTTTTTACCGCCTCGACGCTCTTGGAGACGAATATTGAGTCCGTACAGCGAACGGCCTTGATCTCCTGTGGCATCCCCTTCGTATCCACGGTTGTGGTTACAAGGCAAATCCCGTTCAATCTCCGGCGTCGCGCTTCCTCGGGAAACTGCGCAGCAGGCGAAACGACAGGTGTGGGAGCGTGGACCCACTTGTGGCCAGGAATTGCGGTAGTTGGTGCTTGCGGCGTCGAAACGGGCGCCTGTTGCGCCCACGAGATGCCAGCCATGAATACGACACAGAAAATGAACAAGAACTTGCGCGAGGTCCGCATCTGCGTCCTTTTTGGTTACGGCTTGAACTCTATCACTCCACTTCCAGCTCCCTCAGCAGAAACGCGTAATCGAACGCGATCTCCTTCAGATAGTCGTAGCGTCCGCTCGCGCCGCCATGCCCCGCCTGCATATTCGTCACCAGCAGCAGGGGATTGCCGTCCGTCTTCAGCGTCCGCAGCTTCGCCACATACTTTGCCGGCTCCCAATACATCACCTGGCTGTCGTGCAGTGACGTCTTCACCAGCATTGCTGGATAGCTCGCAGCCTGCAGGTTGTCATACGGCGAATAACTCAGCATGTACCGGAAATACTGCTCCTGGTTCGGATCGCCCCACTCCTCATACTCCGGCACCGTCAGCGGCAGCGACGCATCGAGCATCGTGTTCATCACGTCTACAAACGGCACATGTGACAGCACCACGCGGAAAAGCTCCGGCCGCAGATTCGTCACCGCTCCCATCAGCAACCCGCCCGCCGATCCCCCTTCAATCGCCACGCGCTTCGCATCGCCATAACCCGCTGCAGTCAGGTGCTCCACCGCGGCAATGAAATCGGTGAAGGTATTCCGCTTCACCAGCATCTTGCCCGCATCGTGCCACGGCTCGCCCAGGTCGCCGCCGCCGCGAATATGCGCATACGCCATCACCACGCCGCGATCCAGCAAACTCAGCCGGTTCGAACTGAAGCCCAGCGGCAGTGAATACCCATACGACCCGTAGCCGTACACATACAGCGGATTTCTGCCTGCGCTCGCGTTTGTCTTTGCGGTACACGAGCGACACCGGCACCTGCACGCCATCCGGCGCCGTCGCATGCACGCGCTCGCTCGCGTAGAGCGTGCGGTCAAAGCCGCCGGGAATCTCCATCTGCTTCAGCAGCGTCGATCCACCGCTCGCCACGTCGTACTCGATACACCGAGCTCGGCGTCACCAGCGACTGATAGCCATACCGATACTTCTGTCGTGTCAAAGATGCGATTGATATGCGGATACGCGCTGTACGCCGGCTCAGGAAAAGTAATCTCGCCGGCCGGCGCCGCCTCAGGCCCCTCGCCCGTGAATCTCCACAACCGCAGCCGCGGCAACCCATCTTCGCGCTCGCACGCGATGAAGAAGCCCGCGAAGAGATCCACATCCTCCAGCATGACGTCCGCGCGATGCGCAATCAGCTCCGTCCAGTGTTCGCGCCCCGGCGTCTCCACCGGCGCCGTCACCAGGCGAAAATTACGCCCGCGTCGTTGGTGCGGATATACCACAACCCATTGCGTGGTCGACCGAATATTCGTGGTCGTCCTCGCGCGGAGCAATCAGCGTGAACGCTGCCCGCCGGCTCATCCGCACGCAGCACGTGGCACTCGTGGCGATGTGGCTCGCTGACTCCATCACAAGATACTTGCCATCGCGCGTCCGGCCCACGCCCATATTGAAGCGCTCGTCGTCGTCCTGATAAACCAGCACGTCGCCCGCATGTTCCTCGCCGCGCGTGTGTCTGTACAACCTAAACTGCCGCTTCTGCTCCTCGTCCTCCACGGTGTAGAAGAGCGTGCGATTATCCGCGGCCCATACTACTGAGCCCACGCGCTCCACCGTTCCCGGCAGCGTCTCGCCCGTTTCAAGGTCCTTAATGTGCAGTGTGTACTGCCGGAAACCCGTCGTATCCGTCGTGTAGGCCAGCCAACGGCCGTCGTCGGTAATGTCCGTGCTCCCAATCGCGAAAAAGGCGAGCCCTTCGGCCAGCTTGTTCGCGTCGAGCACCACCTCTTCCGTCGCATCCTTCGTGGGTCCGGCTTCATCTCCCCGCTTGCGGCAGCTGACGCCGTACTGCAGCCCCTCTTCCGTGCGCGAGTAATACCACCAGCCGCCGTCGCGAAAGGGAACTGACACATCCGTCTGCTTGATGTGGCTCAGCATCTCCTTGTAGAGCGTCTCGCGCAGCCCGGCCAGTGCTGCCGTGTCCTCCTCGGCATAGGCATTCTCGGCATCGAGATACGCCTTCACCTCGGGATTCTCTTTATCCCTCAGCCACGCATAGTCATCAACCAGCACCGCGTCAAAGAGCTTCTTTTCCGTGTGATCAATCCGGGCAATCGGCAAAGCCTTCTTCTCAGTCATCGCCATTCCAGTGTAGTAGTTGCCGTGCCAGTGCCTGCCGGCATGGAACTGCCCATGGTCCTTCCCCGTACAATTAAGAGCGATGAACGTTCTTCGCCCTCCGCGCCGGGCTCCCCCTGGTTTCTGCTTGCCGGGCTTTTTTCTATTTGCCTCCCGGCCCTCAATGCCCAGGCAGTTAAGGATCTGCCGCGCCCCACCGGCTACGTCAGCGACTACGCACATGTCCTCTCGCCCCAGGCCACCGCCGAGATCGAGAGCATCGCCGCCCAGCTTGACCACTCCGCAGCCAACACCCAGATCGCCGTCGTTACCGTCCACAATCTCGACGGCAATGACTCCGCCGACTATGCCAACGAGCTCGAAGACGCCTGGAAGGTTGGTAAAAGGGCTCCGACAAAGGGGTCCTCGTCCTTCTCGCCGTCGACGACCGCAAATATCGCATCGATGTCGGCTACGGCCTCGAAGGTATCCTCAACGACGCAAAAATCGGCGATATCGGCCGCGAAATGGTCCCTTATCTGCGCCAGAGGGATTATGATGGCGCTCTGACCCTTGCCGTCGGCCAGCTTGCGCAGGTCATCGCTGCCGATGCTAAGTAACTCTTACTGACGCGCCCGCCGTCGCTCGGCAGCAGGTTCACAGTCACTCGAACTTCGGCCCCATCATCGTCCTCCTCCTCATCTTCCTCTTCTTCGGCGGATTCTCGCTGCTCCGCTTTCTCCTCTTCGCCGGCCTCTTTGGCGGCGGCTTCCGGGGCGGTCCCTGGTTCGGATCCGGCGGTGGCGGATCAAGCTGGGGCGGTGGTGGCTTCGGAGGCGGTAGCGGTAGTGGCGGTGGCGGTTTCGGAGGTTTCGGCGGCGGCAGCTTCGGCGGCGGTGGCGCCGGCGGCGACTGGTAGTTTTTGGCTTCTTTTTTTAACCGGCTTCCCAAGCGGAGGCCATAGGAGAAAAGGCATTCTATGAGTCGTGCACTTTGGGTAGTCCTCGGAATTCTCGGTGTCCTGGTGCTGGCCGCGCTCATGGTGGGCGCGAGTTATATCAGTGCACGCAACCAGATGGTCGCGCTCGACCAGAACGTCAAAGCAAGCTGGTCGCAGGTTGAAAACCAGATGCAGCGGCGCGCCGACCTCATCCCCAACCTCGTCGAAACCGTAAAGGGCTTCACCAAGGAAGAAAGCACCGTCTTTGGTGACATTGCCAACGCTCGCGCCGGCCTGCTCAATGCCCAGGGCCCAGCAGCCAAAATCGCCGCCAACACCACGCTCGACAACGCCTTCGGTCGCCTGCTCGCCCTCACTGAAAACTACCCTCAGCTCCGTTCCAGCGATCAATTCATGCGCCTGCAGGATGAGCTCGCCGGCACTGAGAACCGCATGAGCGTTGCCCGCAAGCGTTACAACGACGCCGTCCTGATCTACAACACCTACATCCTGCAATTTCCCAACAACATCTGGGCAGGCATATCTGGCTTCAAGGAAAACAACGCGTACTTTACCGCCAGCCCCGCCGCCCAGCAGGTCGCCCAGCGTCAAATTCTAGGGACACCGCGGCCTTCGAACTGTGAACTAGGAACTTTGAACTGCCTGGTCACACAAAAAGGGCCATCCCGTGCAGGGATGGCCCTCTCATTTTGCTTGGAGGCCGCAGCCGTAGCCGTTACTTGTAAGACGCGATGGCGCTGGCTTCGTCGTCGTAGATGTCGAAGACGGTGTAGAGCTTGGTCAGCTGGAGCACGTCCTTGACCTTCTTGGTCAGGCCCAGCAGCTTCACGTCGGCGCCCTGGTTCTTGGCGTGGTGAATGCGCTTACCAGCTCGCCCAGGCCCGAGCTGTCGATGTAGTTCACGTCGCCAAGATTCAGCAGAATCCTCTTCTGCCCTTGCTGATCAGGCCGCGAATGGCGTCGCGCAACTGCACACTGCCCTCGCCCAGAGTGATCCGCCCGCTGAGGTCGAGAACGGTCACGCCGTCCACTTCACGGGATGAAATTGTCAGTGCCACGGAATTTCCTCCTTTTTCGTAATTCGGTTATAGCACTTCCGCAGGGTGAGTCGGGGAATGCTCCGAATGCCGTTCGCGTCAGGCTGCGCCGCAGCGCTGCGTCTTCCGCCGCAACGTTTCGTGCGTAATTCGATTCAGGGTTTTTCGCCGGCCGGCGCCAGGTGTTTCACCAGGGTCAACTCGGTGCCGGGTTGCAATTGTCGAAAGTGTACCTCATCCATGAACGAACGGATAAGGAAGATGCCGCGGCCCGTCCCGCGCAGCAGGTTCTCCGGAGCCAGGGGGTCGGGCAGGGCATCGGGATCCACCCCTTTGCCCTGGTCGCGATTGTGATCACCAGCGATGTGCCGGTGTTCTCAAAGCTGGCGGAAATCTTCTTCGCCGGGTCGTATTCGTTGCCGTGCAGCACCGCGTTCACGGCGGCCTCCCGCACCGCCATCGTCACTCGGAACTCTTCGTCCTCGTCGAGGCCGGCCTCTTTGGCATACTTCTCCGCGGCGGCTTCCACCTCGCTCACGCTCTCCATGGTTGAGCTCAGTGAAAACCTCAACCGACCACCCTGTGCTTTGTCCAAAGGCCGCTCCACCCTGCCGGAAACTTGATGCCAGTCCTGTTCCGTTGTTCAGGGAAACCTTAGCTCGCAGTTTCACGGTTGAAGCTTAAAGTGTCAAGCAATGCCTCGCGATTGAGTACACTCGAGAACTCTCGCCGTCTGAAAAGCATAGAGGATTGCAGCATGAAGGCATCCGTCCTGGTAGTCGCCACCTCGCTGGTGTTAGTCGAGTCTGGAATGCTCGCCATCGGCCAAACCGTCCCTCACACGCCCGTTCTCGCAAAACTGGCTCTTACCGTCGAAATAGCCGCCACCACCGACGACGGCAACCCTGCGGCCCTCCGGGTCACACTCACCAACGACGGAAACACTGCCGTGACCATGCCGGTGCTATCCGCGGGCTGTTCCCCAGACAACGGCGTGAAGACCAGCGTTCGATGGATTCCAGACGATCCGAGCACAGGTGGGGGAATCGGTGGCGGATGCTATGGACTACCCGGTCGGCCTCTGCCGCAAAGAGTCGAGAAGGACTGGATCTGCCTGCATCCGGGTGAATACATGACAACGACTCTCAGTCTGCGAGGCGCGATAAACTCCTTCGGCCCCGGCACACTCGAATATTGGGTGGAATACACCCCGCCGCAAGCAACCCAGGCGCAGATTTTCAGCCTGCTCGAAAGCGGGTACGCCATTCCAACAGAAGCCTTGCAATCGCAGCATCAGAGCTTCCGGATTCCTTAGCATCGGCATCGACTCTCTTAACTGGCGCTGTTCCTCTCGGAATGCAGCGCCACCGCAACTCACCCGCAAACCGCTACACTCAACCCATGCAGTACCGTGCCACAGCTCGCGTCAGCCTCACCGCGCTTCTCGGAACACCCGTTACCGACGCGCAGGGGCAGCTGCGTGGCCGCCTTAAAGATGTCGCCGTAGCCACCGGCCCGGACGGCGGCAAAGTCGCCGGCCTCGTCCTCAAAACCCGCGCTGGCCTCATGCTCGTCCCCGCGCAGGACGTCATGGAAACCCCCGCCGGCATCCTCGAGCTCCGCACCACCGACTCACTCACTCCGCTCAAGGACGAAGGCAGCTTCCTCTTCCTGCAGCAGGACCTCATTGACCGCCAGATCATCGACATTCACGGCCGCAAAGTGGTCCGCGTCAACGACGTCGATCTTGAATGGATGGGCCACGGCGCAGTCCATCTCCTCCGTGTCGCCGAGGTCGAGGTCGGTCTCCGCGGAGCCTTCCGTCGCGTCTTCAAAGGCCTGCTTCCCCGCGAATCCCTTGAAACGCTCTCTCGCCGCTTCCGCTATCGCGGCATCCCCTGGCACTTCGTCGACGTCATCGAAGTCGACCCCGCGCGCCGCGTCAAGCTCCGCATCGAGCACGAGCGTCTCGCTGAAATGCACCCATCCGATCTCGCCGAGATCCTCGAAGACCTCGCACCCGCCGAGCGCGATGCCGTCTTCGAATCGCTCGACGAAGAAGTCGCCGCTGAAGCCCTCGAAGAGGTCGATCCCAAGCTGCAAAAGTCGCTTCTCGAGAAACTCGACGAAGAGCGCATCGCCGACATCGTCGAAGAAATGGACCCCGGCGCAGCCGCCGACCTTCTTGCCGAGCTGTCTGAAGAGCAATCCGACGCCATCCTCGAAGAGATGGAGCCCGAAGAGCGCGAGGAAGTCGAAGAACTTCTCGAGTTCGATGAGCGATCCGCTGCCGGCTCCATGACCACCGATTTTGTCGCCCTCGGTGTCGACGCTACGGTCTCCGACGCCGTTCAGGCCCTGCGCAACTTCGACGGCGACCCCGAAAGCATCACCGAGATCTACCTTCTCGACGACAAGAAGGCGCTACGCGGGGTCATCTCTCTCGCGCGCCTCGTCATGGCGCAGCCCGGCGCGCGGCTTTCCGTGCTCACCGAGGCCCGGATTCTCTCCTGCCCAGCCGACTTGAAGCAGAACGAACTCGCCGAGATGTTCGATAAATACAACCTCCACGCCGTCCCCGTTGTGGACTCCCACAACCACATGGTCGGCGTCGTCCACGCCGATCACGTCATCGCCTTCCTCCGCGAAAAGCTATAATCCGTCGGACTTAAGAAGTCCCACATCCGGGGTCCCCACGGACAGGTCTTCGTCCGTGGGGTGGCACGCCGATCACGTCATCGCCTTCCTCCGCGAAAAACTGTGACGCAGCTCACTCGCCCGAGACTCAGCGTCCCGTCAGAACTGACAGTAGACGGAACGCAATCGCCGCGTACACTGGCCATCGTTCGATCCGAGAAAGCTCGAAATCCTGGGCAAAGGAGACAAATATGCCTAAGGTCATCGTGACGGCGCAGGTTCAGGACCCCGCAAAGTGGGAAGCAGGCTTCCGGACGCATGGCGAGTTGTTCCGCAAATATACTCTCCACTCGCCAATTAATTTCTCGATCTCAGGGAATGAAGTCACGATCCGCATGGAGCCAGAGAACCTGACGACCTTTCAGCAATCCATGGAGTCGCAAGCGACAGCCGAAGCAATGGCATTTGACGGCGTCAAACGCGACACCGTCAGAACGCGCGTCCTCAACATGGAAATGAAGTTGTAGTGCCCTCAAGCCACTCCCGGTCCACCCACACGAAACACCTTCGGCACCCGCGCATCCGGCTTCGGCAGGGCAGGGAACTCGGCATGCGGTTCTGTCTGGTACCAGAACGCCGCCGAATAGAAGTTGTCTGATCGCGAATTTGCGTGTCCGTGCTCCATCGTCACCCTGATCGACTTCTCAAAGGTCAGCGGCCCTTCCGTATGCCACCGGTACAGGCAAAATCGCCCTCCAATTTGTCCCGCGTCCACTATGTACGGCGCGCCCTGGTGCAGGTTGGCAAAAGCCTCTCCAAAACCCCATGCGCCGTTGTAGTAGTCCTCCGCCCCCGTCCCGTTGATCGTCGGCATCGTGTCATCGTCGATAAAGATCATGTCGTCGCCTTCGCCAAACCAGTCGGTCTGGTTCTGCAGCACCGCCTGCGTCACGCCCACAAAATGCCCCTTGCCCGTCGCTTCAAGAAAGACGTGGTTGTCCTTGCCATCCAGGTTCTTCACGCCATTCGCTCCCGGGTCGCCATTCGACTTCCAGTCATCACGCAGCCCCTTGCACGGCGCCGCCTGCCGGTACTGCGCATGGAAACGTCCCAGGTCATCCGGCAGTCCCGCCACCGTCACGTAATCCACCGCAAAGTACAGGTTGTCCGTCCGCACGCTGCCCTGGTTCTCCACCGTCATCCGCGCCCCGTTCGCAAACGGCATCTTGAAATACGCATTCAGCGCCTTCAGCGGAGCCACCACGAGCAGCGCCGACTGATAGTTGAAATACTCTCCCAGGCCCAGCCCGAAAAAATCTCCAAGCGGCACCTCGATCGAGGGGCTCTTCTCACCGTCCCACCACGCGCGCAGCACAAGGTTCTTCAGGTGCATCGGGTCGTTTGAATTGATGGTGAACCACAGATGCGTCACCACGCCCGCACCCTTCACGTCCAGAATCACCGCCTCCTTGCCGGCTTCCACCACAACCGAATCGCCATTGCCGCCCGTTCTGTCCCAACTCGACGAACGCCGTGCTTTGTAATCCCTCAGACGCGCCGGTCCAAAAAGCTCCTCCGGCGTATGCGCCGCTCCTGGCTGCGCGTTCACCGCCTCGCTTGTTCCCAGCAGCGTCGAAACCCCAGCCACCGCTGCAATATTCCCCAGCATCTTCCGTCGCGTCGTCTTATCTCCGCGATCCGTTCCGTTCGTCGTCATTCTCTCTCCCAGAGTGTCGAATTTGAGGCGTCCTTGAATTTCCGGAATGCGCACTACGGCATTCTCTTGAACTCGCCTCGAATTGGCAATCCACTACGGATGCTTCATGCCCAGATATTCATCCAGCGCCGCCTGCCACTCGACTCCCGCCTTGCGATCTCCCTCGGTCAACGCCTCCACATGTGCGCGGCCTTCCTCGGTCAGAGCCGTCCTCTCGTACGTGACCGTCACACGCGTCCGCGCGCCATCATCACGCAGCCGAACATCGATCGTCGTTGCCATGATCTCCGGAATCACGTACACGTACTTCAACCTTCCCGCCTTCTCATCAAACTCCGTATTGACCCACACTGCTTTGAGTGGCCCATGAGACACCGTAAAGACCATTCCTGCCGCATCGCGCGCCGGCTCGGGCCATACCACCTGCGGATCCCAGTCCTTGCCTGCCCACACTCGCTCGCCCTCCGGCCCGAACAGCGCAAACGCCTTCCCATAACTCGTTGCCACATTCAGATCAAATGTCGTCTTCGTATGCATCGTCGTCTCCCGCGCACTCTTTGCTGCGCGCTCGCAGTCAGCGCGCAGCAAAGAAGGATGGCTTTCATCGGCGCCGCTCCTTAAGGTTGTGGCTGTCGCTCGCCCGCAGGCCCATCCCATAAAGCGCTCGCAGTTGCTCAATCTCTTTCAGCGTCTGCGAACTGAATGGAGCTTTTCCCTCGAACGCATGCAGCACGATCCCCTCCAGCAGATCGCCCAGGGTCATGTCCTTCAATTCGGCGACCGCCTTCAGTACCTTGAGCATGCGTTTTTCCATCCGCACGCCCGTCTGCACCCGCTCCATTTCCACAGGTTCGCGTAGCTGTTTCTCCTGTTGCATGGGTACAAATGTACCAAGATAACAGTTTCCACGCAACGCACCATAGCGGGCACTTTGCTGGCAGCAGCCGTAGCGAATCTCCAACGGGCGATTCGATGCTGCTAACCTCGCTAACCCTGCCTCAAATCCGCCAACCTGCGCGTTCCCCCATACCCGCTTCGCCTGCTATCTTCGTTGTGAACAACGCAATGGAAATCGATCGAGGAACCCGCAGGGATGTGGAAGCGCTGGCGAATCCGGATACTCATGTTCCTTGCCGTCCTCGGCCCCGGCTTCATCACCGCCAACGTCGATAACGATTCCGGCGGCATCTTCACCTACTCCCAGGCAGGCGCGCAATACGGCTACGCGCTTCTCTGGACCATGATCCCTATCACCCTCGCCCTCATCGTCACGCAGGAGATGTGCGCCCGCATGGGTGTCGTCACCGGCAAGGGCCTCAGCGATCTCATCCGCGAAGAGTTTGGCCTGCGCATCACCTTCGTGCTCATGGTCCTCCTCGTCATCATCAACTACACCAACGTCGTCACAGAATTCATTGGCATCGCCGGCTCGCTCCACCTCTTTCACGTCTCAGAGTTCATCTCCGTCCCGCTCTGCGCAGCGCTTGTCTGGTTCCTCGTCTTCCGAGGCGACTACAAAAGCACCGAGAAGATCTTTCTCGTCGCCTCCCTCGTCTACATCGCCTACATCTTCGCCGGCGTGCTCTCGCAGCCCAGCTGGCACGATGCACTGCTCGCCACCGTGCGCCTCCCACCCCGCTCCGTCTGGCACGACAAGCTCTACGTCTACACCGCCATCGGCATCGTCGGCACCACCATCGCGCCGTGGATGCAGTTCTATCTGCAATCGTCCATCGTTGAAAAAGGCATTCGCGTCAAGGACTACCCCGCCTCGCGCCTCGACGTCATCATCGGCAGCTTCTTCACCGACATCGTCGCCTGGTTCATCGTCGTCGCCTGCGCCGCCACGCTCTACACGCACGGCATGGGCGCTATTCAGGTCGCATCCGATGCCGCTGAAGCCATGCGCCCGCTCGCCGGCGACTACGCGTTCCTGCTCTTCGCCTTTGGCCTCTTTAACGCCTCGCTCTTCGCAGCCTCGATCCTTCCTCTCTCCACGGCCTACACCGTCTGCGAGGGCCTCGGCCTCGAGTCAGGCGTCGACAAGACCTTCAAGGAAGCGCCCTTTTTCTACTGGCTATACACGCTGCTCATCGTTGGCGGAGCCGTCACCGTCCTTGTCCTGCCCGAGAAAGAGCTCATCAGCTTCGCCATCCTCTCGCAGGTTCTCAACGGAATCCTGCTTCCCGTTGTCATCATCCTCATGCTGCTGCTCATCAATCGCCACGACCTCATGGGCGACCACAAGAACTCGCGCCTCTGGAACGTCATTGCCTGGAGCACCAGCATCATCGTCATTGGCATGACATTCGTCATGCTCTGGGGTATGATCCCCGGTCACTGAGTGCGCAACGCATTTTGGGAAGCATCAATCCGCACGAAAAGCATTTAGGGAACCATCAATAAGCACGAAAATGGGTGCGCCAGCTGTACGTGGGTGCCCCGGCGACAGGTCTTCGTCGACGGTAATTTGACGGGTTGACCACTATCCGACCGCCAGCCAGACGGCCTTCCGACTAGTCGATACGTTTAACGAGCCGAGGGCGTTCGCCTTCCTTGGGTCCTCGCAAGGTCGATCCCATTCGCTCTTGCTGGAGGTGGTCAAACCAATCGCATGCCTTGGTGCAGACCTCCGAAAAGAGGCCCAATGAAAGTTCAACCTCCTGGGACGATGAGAACCCTCCTCGCTGATGTCTCCAAATCAGCGTTTCAGTCATTTCTCGTTCGAGCAATATGGCTTCCCAGTCATCGAAGAAGGGAGAGTCACCCGGGGGAACTACCCAGTAGGGTTTCACGTCCTCGGTCCTCGCTTGGTCGGGGCTTTTGCCGCCCCATAGCTCAGGACGGAATTCGTCATCATCTCCCCATCCGACCCACCGCACAAGGCTTAGCTTGTCAAGGTTGGTCATGCCCGGAAATCGGTTGTCGGCTCGTTGGCCCGAGTAGCCCACAGAGGCTCGTAGCGTGGAAAAACCCAAGACCAGCTGTTCTGAAACGTCAGTGTTGCCAATGGCGCGACCCTCAACCCACAGCCAAAAGGAACCAAACGGCTGCAGCGTTCCCCAAGGGTCCACGTCACAATCCTGCACCTCGCACTCAACCCCAAAACGCCAGCGGTCTCCGAACGCGAAACGGGTGAGACCGTTGAGACAGAACGAGACAGGCTCGGCTTTCACGTCCGACATATCATCCTCTTAGTTTGCGCCGTTAAGTTTACTGCGACCGGCCATTGCAAACAGACAGAAGCCTCCGGAACAATGCAGGCGATTTGACAGCAGACCTCAACTGCCGGTTCTGGCTGTATCACCGCCTAACAGGAAGTTACTGTTAATAAACAAGCATGCTCGAGGAATCCGGCTGCCGCAGAAATAATCAAACTCAAAATTGGAGGGCGGTGAACTTTCCCCCCTCGATATCTATCCCCAGAAGGCCACTAACCACTGACCACCGCTGTCTACAGCAGCTTTCCCGCCGCAAGATCCTTGATCAGGTCGCGGTCTGCCGCCAGAAAGTCATACTCCGGCAGCTCAGCCAGCTTCACCCACTTCACCTGCTGAAAGATCCGGTTGTCCAGCTCGCCTTCAAAGGTCTGTACTGAGAAAAACTGCAGGTCTACGGCGCCGCCATGCCTGTAGTTGTGCCGGATGTGAGTGACGCGTGGGCCGACCTGCGCAGTGATACCCAGCTCTTCGTTGAGCTCGCGCTTCAGAGCCTGCTCCGCGGTTTCTCCCGGCTCAATCTTTCCGCCCGGAAATTCCCACTGCAACGCCATCGGTTGGTCCGGCCTGCGCTGGCAGATCAGAATCTCGCCTGCCCGCACAATCAACGCGGCCGCCACAAAACGAAGTGCTCCAGGCCGCGAACTGGAATGCGTTTGAGCGTCTTCCACCGTATCAGTGTACCTGTCCTGCAGCGATACAGCCGAATCCTCCCGGCTGCTCTTCCTGGCCCATCTACACTAAGCCGCCCTTCATTCTCCGCCCACACTTGTCGCCGTGCCTTCTGCCGTCTTCGGCACAAAATATCCCCAGCCATTCTTCGCCGCCGCTTCCTTTAGTGCAGGCGAAGGGTTCACCGGGTAGGGATGCGCCGCCATCTCCAGCATCGCCAGATCGTGAATCGAATTCCCAAATACCGCGTCCGGCCTCGGCACGCCCACACGCCTCAGAGACCTTGCCTTGCCCTCACCCGTGGGTACGTCCACAAGCGTACTGATGAGGATTCCGTGGTCTACAGCTACTTCGGCAGCCAGAACCCGCTCTTCCGGAATCCCAAACGGCCGCACACCTTCTGCAATCACCCACTTGTTCGTCGAACTCACGGCCCACAGCACCGCGCCGGTCTTGCGCAGAGTTTCAAGCAGTGAGGCAATCTCCGCAAACACCCTCGGTCGCACAAACTCTTCCACATAACGGCTCGCTGCTGCGCGCATCTCGTCTTCATGGATGCCCGCGTACATCTGCACCATCTCGCCACAAATCTGCACCTCGCCCACCTGGCCCGCAACATACGAGCGATGCCGGGTATCGATCCAGTCGCTCGTCGAGCGCGATACAAGCCCCTGCTCCAGTGTCCAATTCATGAACCCGCTGCCTGCGTCGCCGCCCCAAATCGTCCCATCGCAATCAAACACCGCGATCCGCGGTTTGCTTTCCATTACCAGCCGCTCAAACTCGTCCGCGGCCCACCTGATTGATTCACTCTGCGTCAGTGCCAAGCTTTCCTCAATTCACTCAAAAAGAATCCAACTCTATTTTCGTCCAATCGCCCTTGTCTTTGCACGTTAATGGATCAACAACATCGGCCATTCGTCCTCAACGCGCACCAAGAATCATGTTGTTGCTCTTGATTCCTTGATGAACGTGGTACGGTTACCGTTTCCCGAAACCACAACCCAAATCTCCTCAACAGATAATCAAAACTGTGCGGGCCAAGACCAATCCCTCGTTGCTTCAGAGCTATCAGGCTTACCTTCGTGTAGAAAAGGGCCTGCGTCCTCTCACCTGCGAAGCCTATTCGAGCGACCTGAACACCTTCGCCGAATTCCTCGAGAAACGTCACGGCACTCTGCTCACCGCAACCCAGCAGGATGTCGCCGCTTTCCTCGAAAACCTGCGCGCCAACGCCGTCGAATCCCGCTCTGCCGCGCGCAAGCTTAGTTGCCTTCGCGGGTTTTACAAGTGGCTGCTGCTCGATCGACGCATTCACCACGACCCCACCGTCAACATTGAGTCGCCCAAAGCCTGGAAGGTTCTGCCCAAGTCTCTCGCCGAACCTGAAGTCAACGAAATGCTCATGCGAGCCAGCATTGCCGCTACGCATCCCAAGGCCCGAGCCACGGCTCTGCGCGATCGCGCAATTCTTGAGCTCCTCTATGCCGGTGGCCTTCGCGTCTCTGAACTGACCTCGCTCTCCACCAGTGACCTCTTTCTCGATGCAGGCCGCGTGCAGGTGCGTGGAAAAGGCGACAAAGAACGCATCGTTCCTCTCGGCGACCCAGCCATCCAGGCACTCGAATCCTACCTGCGCGAAGGCCGTCCAAATCTTGCTCGCATCGGCACGCGTAAGAATGTGCGTCACGAGGCCGCGCGCCTCTTTCTCTCTCTGCGTGGCGCGCCGCTCACCCGCCAGTGGATCTGGCGACTCGTGAAAGCCGCAAACTCATCCGCCAGCCCTCATCGTCTCCGTCACAGTTGCGCCACGCACATGGTTGAGCATGGAGCAGACCTTCGCACCGTGCAGACGCTCCTCGGCCACGCAGACATCGCCACCACGCAGGTCTACACACACCTCGCGCTCGGCCGGCTCAAACAGGTGCACAGCAAACACCACCCTCGCGCCAAAGCTCGCACGCAAGACTCACCGTCATCCGCCAAACCACCGGCCCCGCGTCACGCCGGAGGCCTCCGCATTGTCTCTCGCGGTGGCGTCACCGTTGACGATGCGCCAACAACCGTTCCCGATCCCGCGCCCGATCCGGCAAAGGAACTCGCATGAGCTCGGAACAAGCCGCCGCAATTCCATCCGAGCTGGGCAGTCTCGTAGCGGACTATCTACGCATGCTTGCCAATGAGCGTGGCGCCTCGGCTCATACATTGCGCGCCTATCAGCGCGAGCTCCATGGCTTCACCGCGTACATGGTGAAGCACCATCCTCGCACTAGCATCGCTGCCAAAATCGAGCACACACAAATCCGAGCCTACCTCGGCACACTCTACGATCGCGGACTCACCAAGGCCTCGATCGCGCGGTCCCTTGCCGCTATTCGCAGCTGGTTCAAGTGGCTCGCCCGCTCCGGCCATGTCGAGCAGAACACTGCATCTCTCGTCTCCACACCCAAACTGCCGAAACACCTGCCCCGCGTCCCATCCATCGAGCAGATGAATCGCGTCGTCGATACCGTCGGCGACGACGCCGCAAGCTGGCCCGCACGCGACAAGGCCATCATGGAGCTCCTCTACGGCTGCGGCATGCGCAACGCCGAGCTCACCGGCCTCAACCTTGAAGACATCCATTGGGCTAACGAAGCCATTCTCGTTCGCGGCAAAGGGCAGAAGCAGCGCTACGTACCCCTCGGTGACGCAGCTGCGCTCGCACTTCGCGCTTACCTCGCCGAGCGCGAAGCCCGACTCGCCGCAATCAACGCCGCCACACCTGCGGTCTTCATCAACCTGCAATTGCGCGGCCTCGCGCGCCCCGGCGGAGATGCCCGCCTCACCACCCGCAGCGTCGGCCGCATCGTCAAGCGCATAGCTATCCTGCGCGGACTCTCTTCAGACGTACATCCGCACACTCTGCGCCACGCCTTCGGCACTCATCTGCTTGAAGAGGGAGCCGATCTCCGCGCCATCCAGGAACTCCTCGGCCACGAACGCCTCTCCACCACGCAGCGCTACACTCAGCTCACCACCGCCCAGCTCGAGCAGGTCTACGACCGCACCCATCCCCGCGCCAAGTAGCCTGCGCCTGCCAGCGAACCTGTCATAGCGCTTGCTGACTGGATGCCGCCTCCTGCCAGATGCATGGCTTCTGACACGCCGCAAACAATCGGCTTTGTAACAGGGCACGAGTTTACTCGTGCTGAAAAGAACCGCGGCACAAGGGGATTCTGCCAGCAGCTGCCCTTCGGTTCCCCCTAAGTGTCGATTACCCTCACGCCAAAGTGTCATTGAAGCTCGCTTGCACCCGGGTAAACTCCAGATTCTGGAGGCTTCCCGTGAGCGAAGCGGTCTGCTGTACGCGGTGCCAGTCAATCGGACTGAAACGATACATGCGAAGCGGCTCAGCAAAGATGGGCCTTCTTCTGCTCGCCTGCTTCATCCTTCCCGGCGTGCTCTACTTCATCTGGTATTTCCTTGAAGGGCACTGGGGCTGCAGCAGCTGCGGTTCGCGTCACGTTGTTCCTATCGTCGACCCCGACACCTTTGCCGTCGAAGCCAAGACGCAAACCTTGGCACAAAGCCTCTAGCGGTTGCCCCATCCTTTCGCCTTCGGTTGGCGAAGGGTGGGAGTGGGATCATCGAGCTTGGAAAGCTCACAGCCACTAGCCGCTCTCAAAAGCTGACTTTCCTCTCCGGATACCACGTCAACTTGATCGTTGTGTTGGTCACGTTCTGGTTCGGCGTCGGATACACCGCTACTCCCGTGTTGTATACCGGCGCTTTCCACGTTTGGTAGGTGAAGCTGCCGTTCAACTCAAGATCGCTTCCCAGCCGCTTCACCACCTGCACGCTTCCTTCGTTCAGAGTGGTCCCGCCGGGAATAAAATCCTTCGCAACTTTTTGGTTCCGGTAGCTCGCCTGTATCCACTCATTGCCGCTCAAGTGATAGGTCAGCCACGCCTGGCCGCCTTTGCCCTCACGCCCCATCCACGATCCAAAGATCTGGCCGTTATTGGTGTAGCCCTGTCTCTGGATCACCTCCCAATACATGAAATGGCCGCCATTGCTCGTCGAAATCGGCGGATCGGTGTACGCCGCCTCCGCGCGGATATCCAGCTTCGGCACACCCGGCACATGCGAGAGGTACAGTCCCGGACCCCAGGCGCCGCGCCGTGGAGCGTCGACTGCCGAGATATCGTCGTGTACTTCTGAGTCCGTGTACAGCGTCAGCCATTTCCGTAAAAACGGCAGCCGGTACGAGAAATCGAATTGCCCGAACCGCGCTCCAGGATCGTCACGGCTGTCCTTTACATCGAAGTTGGGCGCAGAGAAGCTGAAGAAACTCTTCAGAAATGAGTGCAGCGTGATCGGTACGTGATCCTTGCCGCCCCAGATCACCGTGCGCTCAAAGCCGAACTCCAGATTCCGCGTCGGCCTGAAGCTGATCTTCTCCGCATGCACCCACGGCTCATTTGGATCGGTGTGACCTTTCAGCGATCCCACCAGAAAGTCATAACGCAACGGGCCAGTCAGATACGAAAGCAGCGGAATCCACCAGTCATACGAAACGAATAGATATTCTCCGCATTGTTTGAATACGCGAAGCTCGAGCCCATATTCGGGCTCATCCACACATCATGCTTGCCGAATGAGATGACGTTGTCCCACAGCAGCACAGACCCGTACGCCTCAAGCCACCGTCCTCGCGCTATCGTGTCGATCGGACCCATCGGAATCGTCGCCTGGTTGTACGGCAATCCCGTCACCGGGTTGATAAACACCACCCCATCAATCTGCGAAAGCAGTTGCGACAGCGGCACTGAATATCCCGTAGCCGAGGGCGCATACTGAAACTCTCCGCGGCCATACAGCAAAAACCTTCCCGCCGCCACGTAGCCGCTCGCGCCGGTGTAGTTGTTGAATCCCCCCTGCACCGGACGTCCGTAGTCGTTCACGATCGTTTGTCCGAGGTGAAAGCTGTCGTTCAGCGTCGTGCCGCTCACGCCGCGAATCATCGAGTAGACCGATTCAACGCGGCTCGTGCCGTGCAGGTCCGTGCATGGGCCCTGTGTATCCAGGTTCATCTCACGCATCAGCGCCTCATAGATATCCTGCGCTTGATCTTTCGCCGGGCTCTCATCTGCGTCGTCGATATTCGCGCCCACTTGGTCCAGCATGTTGCTCACGCTTCCGCGCGTCCACGGCCGCAGATTCAGAAACACGTGATCCAGAAATCCGAGACCGTAGAGCCGCACCACCGCCGGATAGATCCAGCTATCGAGAGGTATGTAAGGGGAAGCGAGTTGCGACGGCTGACATTGCGGAATCGGTCTGCTCGGATCCTTTGGCCCGCTTGCGCCGTCACCCGCTGGCGGCATTTCAGCGCCCAATGCGCTCACAGAGATCGTGATGACTCCCAACAGCAGAATTGCACACCACGCTGCAGGAGGCATGACCACACATCTGCGCAGATTCATACCCTCACTCTACCATCCGGCCTCGCGCCAGATGGCTCAGAACAAGTCGCTTCCTGGTATGAAAACTTCAAGCGCGATCCCAGGGAGTCGTGCGCCTAACAGAACGCAATTTGAACTTGTTGGATTGGACTACTTATGCCAGCGATTGGGTTGCCTTCTCGAGTTCCGGGGTAAGTCCCTCGGTAATCTTCTTGCGCAGCCCGCGGCTCAGGAAGCCCTTCGCTGCTAAATGGCTCTCCATCGTCGCAATCGGGTCGGCAAAGCCATTCAGTGCGGTCTCTGCACTCGCCAGCGGTGCAGAGGCATCGGCGAGGCAGTCAATGAGCGTGGGTCCGCGCCGTTGCCTCGCGCGCGCAATCGATTCGCTTGCTACGCGGTACACCGCCACCACGTCGTGCCCGTCGACATAGATCACCGGCACGCCAAACTCCAGCGCCTCCGGCAGCGCGGCTCGCTTTGTTACCCGCTTCGGCTTGGCATCCTTCGCGGCACTCGTCTTCTCATGCCGCACAAAGATCACCGGCAGATCATGGCGGCTCGCCGCGCTCAGGCTCCGACGCCACATTCCCGGATGCGCCTGCTCCGCGTCACAAAAGGCAATCGCAATCCTTCCGTCCTTCGCCGCCTTGTGCGTCTTCGCTGCCGCGCATGCACTCTCAACATGCTTCTCACGCGCGCCGCCATGCCCGTTTCCATTCGACGACCGCACCGCGCTCGCGAACAGCGCATCCAGCGGCATGCCCTTCACAAAGCTTGAAGCGTACGCGTCGCGCGTCGTCTCAAGCGTGTCCTCCGGCAATAGGTCGATCGCAATTCCTGCAATCGTTGCCTCCCGCCCCAAACCCAGGTCGAGCCCAGTCGACAAATTGCCTTCGCGTGCCAGCCGTCCCGCGCGCTCCGCAATCATCCGGCACATCACCATCGCCGAATACAGTTCAATCAACTTTTCCTTCGAAATCAATCTGCGCTCCTGCCTGGGCCTTGAGCTGGCAGCTACTAGCTAGCCGCTGTTTTACGTCGAATAATCCGCGTTGATGTGCACGTATTCGGCGTCAGGTCGGTCGTCCAGAACACGCACGTGCCTGCGCCCTGATTGAGTTCGATTATGATCGAAAACTCTCGCTGCTTAAGATACGCATGCGCCGCGGCCTCGTCCAACTCCGCCGCGCGTCCGCCCTCGCGGCAAATCCGCTGCTCCCAAACCAAATGTCGATGCGCTCCGGATCGATCTCCGCACCCGAGTAGCCGATCGCCGCCATCAGCCGGCCCCAGTTCGGATCGCTGCCCGCCCACGCAGTCTTCACCAGCGGCGAATGTGCAATGGCCTTCGCGACCTTCAGCGCATCGGCATCGCTGGCCGCGCCGCTCGATGCGCAACTCCACGACGTGGCGCACGCCCTCGCCGTCGGCCACAATCTGCTTCGCCAGCGACGTGCACACGCGCGTCAGCGCGCTCGGCAAATTCCGCATTGCCGCTCCGATCGTCGCGCCACTCGCCCCCGAAGCCATCAGCAACACCGTGTCGTTGGTCGACGTGTCGCCGTCCACCGAGATGCGGTTGAAGCTCATCTCAATCGGCTTCGCGCAGATAGCCATCCAGCACCGCCGGCTCGATGGCCGCATCCGTCATAATGTAGACCAGCATGGTGGCGTGCGGCACAAGCTGCGGATGAATCATGCCCGAGCCCTTGCACACCGCGGCGATGCGCACTTCCTGCGATCTCTCCTGGCCCGTCCACTCCGCGACGGCAACCTCAAAGCGCGCAAAAGCTGTCTTCTCCACCGGGTCAGTGGTCAGGATCGCCTTGGCGACTTGATGAAAATGATCGCTCTCAGCGCCGAGGTTCGCCGCCAGCCCCGGCAGCGCGGCCACCAGCTTCTGCGACAGGCAACGGCACGCCGATTATGCCTGTCGACGAAGGAAACACTTCCTCCGGCTTGCAGCCGAAACCTGCGCAGCCGCTGACGCACGTATCGCGCGCCGCGTCAATGCCCGCCTGGCCGGCGGCGCAGTTTGCGTTGCCCGCGTTCACGGCCACCACACGCACCTTGCCGCCGGTTGCGCGTCAGATGCTCGCTTGTCGATGAGCCAGCGGCGCAGCCACAACCCTGTTAGCCGTAAACGCGGCCGCCGCGCTGGCCGGCTCGTCGGCCACAATCAGCGCAAAATCCGGCCGCCCGCTCTTTTTCAGCCCGGCTTTGGTTGCGCCGAATCGAAATCCACGGGGAATAACAAATTGGGAAATTTCGCTCATCGATACGGTTTGAACCCCGGCGCTCGATCCACCACCGGGAGTGAAGGAATCAACCCATTTAATCTAGCAAATGTGAATCGAATGACAGAGACTCGGCCCGAAACAACCTCGCCCATCGATCTGCGATCGTTTTCTCGATCTTCGCAAATGTCAACGTCGCGCGCGGCGACCGCGTCGTGCTGCACGACGTGAACCTGACCATCCGCGCCGGCGAACACGTCGCCATCCTCGGACCAAACGGCTGCGGAAA
This sequence comes from uncultured Acidobacteriaceae bacterium, assembly GCA_963832465.1. Lineage (GTDB taxonomy): Bacteria > Acidobacteriota > Terriglobia > Terriglobales > Acidobacteriaceae > Telmatobacter. The sequence goes on along the minus strand of CAWHUJ010000004.1, from coordinate 310,838 downwards.
ATCCACGCTCATTCTCACCATCACCTGCCAGATCTACCCCATCGTCCAGCCCGGCATGCAGGTCCGCATCTTCGGCCGTGACCGCTGGGACCTGACCCAGTTGCGCAAACATTTCGGCGTCGTCGGCACCTGGAGCTGCCCGGCGAGCGCACCGCCGTCACCACCGGCCTCGACGCCGTCATCGCCGGATTCTTCTCCGCATCCACGCTCTGGCCCAACCTTCACGTCACCGATGAAATGCGCACGCGCGCCGTCGAAGCCCTCGCCCGCATTGAGGCCTCGCATCTCGCTCGAGCAGCTCGTCGGCGAAATGTCCGCCGGAGAAAAGCGCCGCATCCTCATCGCTCGCGCTCTCGTGCACCGGCCGCAGCAGCTCCTCCTAGACGAGCCATCGAACGCCCTCGACCTCGCGGCTCAGCGCGACCTGCGCGACACCATGCGCCGTCTCGCCGCAGAAGGCACTGGCCTCGTCCTCGTCACGCATCACCTCGGCGACATCCTGCCTGAGATCGATCGCGTCATCCTCATGCGCGGTGGCCGCATCGTCGGCGATGGCCCACGCACTGAGCTCCTCACCGAAGCGCGCCTTAGCGAGCTCTTCAACACCAATGTCCGCATCGGCCACGACGATGAATGGCTCCACAGCTGGTAAGTCAAGAGGCCGCTATATCATCGGTTCATATAATTTCTTTCAAATGAAACCGCTGCCATTACTGGGACTCCGAAAATTCAGCGTGCTGTCGCGGCTTACTGCATGCGCCATTCTCGCGGCTGCTCTCGCATCCGCCTGCGGACAAGCTCTCCCTGCGCAGTCTACTCAGGACAAACCGGCATGGTGCAGTCAGCCGCGACGCCCGGAATTCGCGCGCCTTGAGCGCGTGCCCCTCTCCGATACGTGGTTCGAAGTCTATAAAGTTGCGCCGGGCGTCTTTGCAATCTTCGAGCCGCATCAATCTGAAGAGACGATTGGCTATCTCATCCTCGGAAGCAGGCAGGCCGTGCTCTTCGATACAGGCATGGGGATTGGCGATCTGAAAGCGCTGACCGCGAAGCTCACACCACTGCCATTGATCGTGCTCAACAGCCACACGCACAATGACCACGTGGGCAGCAACTGGCAGTTCGGCTCCGTGTACGGCATGGACACCGATTTCACCCGCAAGAGCGCAAAGGGCACTACACAGGATGCGCAGGCTGAGATCGCTCCCGGTCAGGTATGCGGCGCGTTCCCTGCGGGCTTTGATCCGGGCACCTACTCCACGCAGCCTTGGAAGATTGCTAAGTGGATGCACGATGGTGATCGCATCGTTCTCGGAGGGCGAACGCTCGAAATCCTGGCGACACCGGGCCACACGCCCGATGCGATCTGTCTCTTCGACCGATCCAATGGGCTGTTGTTTACTGGGGACACATACTACAAGGGGACTATCTGGATATATCGGCCTGAGACCGATCTCGCCGCTTATGCAAGCTCAGTTAAAAAGCTCGCTGCTCTGCAGCCGCAGGTCAAGATGGTGCTCGGTGCTCATAATGTGCCCGTTGCCCCGCCCTCCGTCCTCGGCGACCTCGCTTCAGCTTTTGCGAAAGTCCAATCAGGCGAGGTTCAGCCGAAACCGGTAGGCCCCGGCAAAGTCATCTATAAAGTCGGAGACATCTCGTTCCTGATGAACTCTGCTCAAACGTTTTAGCTGGCGCCTACATCTCGCCGAGGAGTACTATGACTGCGGTTGAAAACCGCTCCAAAATCTGCGCGCAACGCAGGAGAGCCTGTCTTGAAACGCATTCTCGCCGCTACATTTCTAGTCGCGCTTCCGTTTATTCATGTGCTTGCCGCCCAGCAAACCGTCGTCACATGGCAGGGATCGATGCAGGCTGGCACAGAGCAGCACCGCACCGTGCTGCAAATGGCGAAAACGGGAAAAGGTGAGTGGCAGCCTACGAACCTCTATATCGAATTCTTCCCGGAAGACATTCGCATTGACTCGTCGCACTTCGACGCAGCTCACCTGCGCTTTACCGCGAACAACGGCAAAGGCGTCTTCGACAGCAAGATTTCAACCAGCGGCGACGAGATTAACGGTTCCTGGCGCTATGGCAACAACACTTTGCCGGTCGAGTTAAAGAAAACAGAAAGCGCCCAGACGTGGCACGTTCCATTCCTCTACCAATACCACTACAAGAACGTCACCTATTACAGGCCGTCATTAGACGAGCCAAAGATCCCTTTCTCGGCAGAACTGGCGCTCAACTACCTCGAGCAGGGAGCCATCGCCTGGACCAGCGAGTGGCATTGCGTAGCCTGCCATACCAATGGTTCATATATGGTGGTTCGCCCCATGCTGACGTCGCAGTTTGGACCGCCGCAAAAAGAGCTGCACGACTACTTCGTCACGGCTCTGCATGAACAGCTCACTCCCGTTCCCGGCGATCCAAAGTGGCAACAGGAGCCGACGCAGGTTGTCTATATCGCTGCCGGGCTGGCCATTTGGGATGCCAACGTTACGCATTCGCTTTCTCCAGAGACAGCACAGGCTCTCGACCTGATGTTCAAGCTGCAGCGCGAAACCGGGGACTGGTACATCGACGACGACAACAATCCTCCGCTCGAGTCGAAGACGTTTCAACTTGCCACCGTAGCCGCCCGCGCGGTGGCCAATGCGCCCGGTTGGCTCGCGGCGCAGAAGGGAACCCAAAACGAAGCCCACATCCGCCGCCTCGAAGAACTCTTGCGCTCCGAGCGCAACCTGCAGGGCGACTACGATCGCACTGACCTGCTTTGGACTGCGACGGAATATCCTGGGCTCCTCGATGCCAAGCGAATGAGCGAGCTGACCGCAATGGTCCTCAGCCATCAGCAGCCGGATGGAGGATGGTCGATTCGAACCTTTGCCCGCCCCGAGGAATGGGGCAAAGGCAATCGCGCGCAGAAGCTGAGGGAAGAGCCGGAGCTTCTCAATCCGCCCAGCGACGGGCACATGACCGGCCTCGCTATCATCGCATTGCGCAAGGCCGGCATTCCCGCCGGCGATCCGCACATCCAGCGCGGTGTTGCGTGGCTGCTCGCCAATCAGCGCGCTTCAGGCAGATGGTACACGCGGTCCCTCAATCGTGACGGCTGGCAGTTCATCACCTATAGCGGCACAGCGTATCCATTGCTGGCACTATCGATGTGCGATGCATTGGATGCGGCGCCAAGAAGAGGATTCTGATCCGTCCGCCCGAAGGAGGGCAACCGTGAAATTTCTCTGCATAGTCTTTCTCGATGAAGACAAGATGAAAGCACTATCCGAAACAGAAATGCAGCAACTCAACCGCAGCAGCTTGGCGTATGACCAGAAGCTCAAGGCCCAGGGGCACTTCATCGCAGCCGAAGCCCTTCAATCTCCCGCTGCCGCGGCCAGCATTCGATTCCCAAATGGCAGCCCTTCCGTCACCGACGGCCCATTCATCGAGATCGACGAACCGATCGGCGGGTTCATCCTCATCGAAGCACCCAGCAGAGATGAAGCCATCGAGATCGCAAAAAACATTCCTGTCGCGCGTTTCGGTGGCGTCGAAGTACGCCCCGTCCTCTCCTTCGCTTAAAACCGCCACGGATGCCGCTGCCTTGATATCAATGCCGACCCCTGCTCCTACCGCCATCCCAGCGCCGGAGCCACCGTCGTCACAATCGCTTCCAGCACATGCGCGTTGTATGCCACGCCCAGCTGATTCGGAACGGTGAGAAGAATCGTGTCTGCCTCTGCGATCGCCTCGTCCTTCTTCAGTTCTTCGATCAGAACCTCGGGCTCCGCGGCATAGCTGCGCCCAAAAATCGCCCGCGTCGTCTCATCGATGTAGCCCACCGTGTCGCTCTCGTTGTCGCTCCGGCCAAAATACATGCGATCGCGATCGTTCACCAACGCAAAGATGCTTCGGCTCACCGACACGCGCGGCGTCCGCGTGTGTCCCGCCTGCTTCCACGCTGCGCGGTACGCCCTGATCTGCTTCGCCTGCTGGATATGGAGAGCCTCGCCCGTCTCATCGAACTTCAATGTTGAAGTTTGCAGATTCATGCCCAGCTTCGCCGCCCAAACCGCTGTCGCATCTGTTGCCGAGCCCCACCAGATGCGGTCGAGCAATCCCTCCGAGTGCGGCTCGAGCCTCAGCAGTCCCGGCGGATTGGCAAACATCGGCCGCGGATTCGGCCGCGCGAACCCCTCGCCGCGTAGCAGCTTCAAAAACTCCTCCGCGTGCCGCCTGCCCATCGCGGCATCGTCCTCGCCCTCTTTCGGCGAGTAGCCAAAATACCGCCAGCCCTCGATCACCTGTTCCGGTGAGCCACGGCTGATCCCCAGTTGCAGACGCCCACCAGCAATCAGGTCCGCCGCGCCTGCATCTTCCGCCATGTAATAGGGGTTCTCATACCGCATGTCGATAACTGCGGTGCCAATCTCTATCGCGCGTGTTCGTGCGCCAACCGCGGCCAGTAGCGGAAACGGCGACGCCAGCTGCCGGGCGAAGTGATGGACACGAAAATACGCGCCATCGATTCCCAGCCGCTCCGCTTCCACCGCTAAGTCAATCGACTGCAGCAAAACATCAGACGCCGACTGCGCCCGAGAACCCGGCGAGGGCGTCCAGTGACCGAAGGAGAGGAAGCCAATCTTCTTCATACTGCTTCAGTCTACCGGCTATTCAGCTCCGAATCGTTTTACGCAGTCTCGTCGCAACAATTGCTACGCAGGCAGCTATACTGGCCGCGCAAGGTGAGAACAGAATGACCAGAACTACGGTCTCCTGCCTGACGCCGTCTTCGGTGCGAAGAGCTCTCCTCGTCGGCCTGGGTCCGCTCATCTTGCTGCCGTTGTGCGCCGGCCACAGTTGGGCTCAATCCCTCGTTATCAAGCGAGTCTCCGTCATCGACGCCACTGGACGCACTCCCGCGCTACAGCGGAATATGACGGTCATCATCGACGGTGACCGCATCATCGCAGTGGAACCTTCAAGCAAGAAACGCATCCCGAAGAGCGCCGTAGTCGTCGACGGCGCCGGAAGATTCCTCATCCCCGGACTGTGGGACATGCACGTCCACGGCGCATCGGACGATCGCGCTCCCTGGAGTCATCTTCTCTTTATCGTCAACGGAGTTGTCGGCGTCCGCGACATGTCGGGTCCGCTTGACGCTCACGCATGGCGGGCAAAGCAAGCGTCAAATCCCTCGCCGAATCAAGATCCGTCGCCAACTATTTATCTCGGCAGCCCTATCGTCGACGGCCCAAATCCGGTCTGGCCTGATTCAATCGTGGTCGCCGATGAAGCCCACGCACGCGAAGTTGTCGATCAGCAGCAACAACGAGGCGCAGACTTCATCAAGGTCTACAGCAGGCTTCCCCGCAACGCATATTTCGCGATTGCTGATGAAGCTGCCCGGTGCGGCATCCCATTCGAAGGGCATGTGCCTGAGTCCGTCACAGTCGAGGAAGCTTCAGATTCCGGCCAGAAGAGCATCGAGCACCTCACCAGAGTAGCCCTGAGCTGCTCCAAAGAAGGGAAGGGGATAGACGCCGAGTTACAAAGGCTCGAAGCGCTCTTTCGCGAGCCGCAAACAACACCATCACAAAAGGTGGACATCGGCAAACGCATCATCGCTCAGAACACGCGAATCGTTGAAACCTTCGATGACTCTACCGCTCAAGCGCTCTTCGCGCGATTTGTGAAGAACGGAACCTGGCAATGTCCCACGCTCACTCTGCTGCAGGGGCAGATCGACGATCCTCTACCCGCAAGCGACCCGCGCTTGAGCTATTTAAGCAAGGCGGTTCGAGAGAGATGGGACGCGGGCTATTACCGCAATTTTCCGCCAGAAGCACGCGCGGCAATGGGCAAACTAAGCAAAGCGGAATTCGCCGAGTCGAAGCAACTCGTCAATCTCATGTATCGAGCCGGGGTCCCCATCCTCGCTGGAACCGACGCCATGAATTCCCAGTGCTATCCCGGCTTTGGCATTCACGATGAGCTCGCGCTTCTCGTAGATGCGGGTCTGCCCCCGCTCGCCGCTCTTCAGGCCGCGACACGCAATGCTGCTCAGTTCATGGGGCAGCTTGATCGCCGCGGCACCATCGAGGCTGGCAAGGTCGCCGATCTTGTCTTGCTCGACAAAAATCCGCTCGTCGACGTTCACAATACTCGCGCCATCCATGCGGTCGTGCTCAAGGGAAAGCTCTTCTCCCGCTCGGCGCTGGACGCATTGTTGGCCAAAGCCCAAATGCTCGCGGCTGAATCCGGCCATAAGGTTTCCCAAAAATGACAGGTTCTCTTTCTGATTTACGCGCTTACTTCGACGACACGCTCCACTCTCGCCGGTCTCGCCGCAAACGCCGCAAGCCCCAGCAGCAAAGCGACCAGCGCATCGAAGATCAGCGGCCCCGCAAAGAAATAGCGGTACGCCAGCAACGTCAGCGCCAGGTATCCCACACAGAACGTTGCCGCGATCGGCCGCACATCCACACCCTTCGCTGCCAGATTCGCCAGCAGCCAGAACACCACGCCCTCGACGAGCAGAAAGATCGTGATCCCCAGCCCGAATCCCATGAAGAAATCCCAATACGTGCGGTCCACGCCATCCACATGGAACTGATTCGCCTTCATCGCGGCCACAGCTACCGTGCCCGCTCCCGGAACCGGCTTGCCAAAGACGCCGCCAATCGTGTGCAGCGCTGACTGCACAATTACCGCCACCGATGCGATCCGCAAAAACAGAGTCGTCTTCATCCCTTCGCTCCTTCCTGCGCGGCAATCTTCTGCGCAAACAGATCCAGAATCCCCTGCCACGCCCCCGGTCCATCGAACAGCGCACGCAGCTTCTGCGTATCGCCGCCATGCCGCTCCAGCTTGCTGTGCGTCAGCTCCACCAGCGTCACGCCCCGGCCCTCGTCAGTAAAGCGAACTTCCACCTCGCTCGCCTTCGACAGATCCTCATCAAATCCCCACTTCGCCTCGGGATTCTCGTGCTCCTTCGGCCCCACATGCCACGACAGGGTCACAAGGTGTGGCGGATTCCACTTCAGCACTCTGCCCCAGTCGCACAACTCGCCCTCCGCATTCTGCTCATACCAGCGCCCGCCCACCCGCGGCTCCACAAACAGCGCCACAAATGGTGTCTTGCCGATATGGTGTGTTTGCGGCCACCAGCTTTCCATCTGCTCCACAAACACCTTGAAGGTGTGCTCAATCGGAGCCTTTACGCGTACGCTTTTGCGCACGACGGCCTCTTCCACGGGATTTTGCATCTCGTTCTCCTCCCCGCCTCTCGGGCATCGTTGATTTCTCTGCCGCTTCCTGAAACGTGCTCAACGCCTGCGTCCACATCTGGTCAAAATGCGCGCGCAGCCGCGCCACTCCATCGGGATCCAGTTGATACAGCCGCCTTGTTCCCGCTCTGCTGTCCATCACCAGCCCCGCATCCTTCAGCACCTTCAGGTGCTGCGACACCGCTGGCCGGCTCACCGGCAGCGTCTCTGCCAGTTCATTCACTGCGAACGGCCCAGCCGCCAGCCTCTGAAAAATAGCCATGCGCGTCGCATCGCCCAGCGCATCCAATCCGGCCTGTAGGTAAGTGTCCACTTACCGTAAGTTGCCACGAACCAATCTTTATGTCAACTCCGAATTTTCATGCCTCGCCCGGCAACCCGGCTAACTCCTGCGACACCAGAATCCTGCCCGTGCTACCATTCCCGCAAGCGGCCATCCTCGCGGCCGAGCGCATATTCAGGAGAGACTCCCATGACTCCCTGCACCAGGCGTGATTTCATCAAGACATCCATAGCTGCCGGCGCCGTTGCATCTCTGCCCGCTCTTCCTCTGCATGCCGCAGCCGCCACTGCCACCAGCAAAGTCACTCTCGGCAAATCCGGCTTGCAGGTCACGCGCCTCGCTTTCGGCACTGGAACCAATAACGGCTACGTGCAGGCCGCGCTGGGCCAAAAGGAATTCACGCGGCTCATCCGCTATGCCTACGATCGCGGCATTCGTTTCTACGAAACCGCTGAGGCCTACGCCACGCCCGCCATGCTCGGCGAAGCCCTCAAGGGTCTTCCGCGCGACAGCTATCAGCTCATGTCCAAGGTCACCACTGACGAAGGCGTCGATCCCGCCAAGCGCTTCGACGACATGCTCCGCACCGCGCAGACTGACTACTTCGACATCATGCTGCTCCACTGGCAGCACACCGACAACTGGGTCTCAACCACCGCGCGCTGGCAGGACGGCGTCAACGAGCAGCAGCAGAAGAAGACCATCCTCACTCGCGGCGCCTCGGTCCACGGCCTTCCTGCCCTGCGCCAGATGCCCGGCAACCAGTGGCTTCAGATCGCCATGATCCGCATGAATCACGCCGGCGCGCGCATGGACGGCCCCACTTGGGATGACAACAACAACCCCGACAACGTCAGCGAAGTCGTCCAGCACGTCAAGCAGGTGCACAGCCAGGGAATGGGCGTCGTCAGCATGAAACTCATCGGCGGCGGCGAATTCTCCAACAGCCACGCCAACCGCGCCGCTGCAATGAAATTCGCATTCCAGAACGCAGGCGTCGATGCCGTCACCGTCGGCTTCAAGAACACGCAGGAAATCGACGAAGCCATCGACAACCTCAACGCTGCCCTCGCCTAAATCCCCACGGATTGGGGTGCCCCATCCATCGCGCAGCGATGGGTGGGGAATGGGAGGGAGCGTCGGGCTTCAGCCCGACGAAAGAGACTTCGCCAACCCGTCAGCCCCGCCCCTCCCTCTTGACTCAACGCTCCGCCCGTTCTACCTTACCCATACACGGGAAAGGAGGTTGATCCAGCCTATGCAAAATGATTGTTCCAGTAGTTTCTTACGTGAGGTGACTGAGGCCTAGGGCATCGCGCCCCTTTGCTTCGGAACGTAAGTCCCGGCAACGCATCGCTGGGCTAACCGGCAGTCGCAGTCGCGCGATGTGCCTTAGTCCAATCCCAACAGTTCACCGGCAACGGCCTGGGTATTCCCGGGCCGTTGTTGTCTCTGCACACACTCGCGCCCGCGCAAGCATCTGAATTTTGAGAGGCGCGGCTGGTGCTCACACTCATTGCCAGGTTTCAGGAGAAGTATGCGCGGCCCGGAATCATTTCGTCCCTCAAGGACATAATGTACGGGCTGATCTACCCCGCTGTGCTCGGCACCGGGATCGTGCTCGGCGTGATCCGCATCTTCAAAGAAGATTCAACAGTTCGCCGTATTCACGACCCCTCCCTTTATGTCGGCATCTCGGCCTGCGCCTTCTACATCCTCTCCTTCACTTCGAGCGTCGAAACCCGCGCCGACCGGACAAAAATCGCCTACCGCCTGCCGACATTTCTGGTCGATCTCTGTGAAGTGTTTCTCATGTTCGCCTGTTTTTACTCCCTCGGTCTTCTCCAAAACGAAGTCTTTCCTCCTGTCGATGCCTCGCTCGCCCCAGCCTATCTGTGGTTGTTGATCGATGTCACCATCGTTCAGTTCCTCTGGCGCCTCTTCGCAGGGGTTGACGTAATGGTTGCGTGGAAGAGCCGGCTCATCGTCGCGGTTGTCCTTTGCTTCGGCATCGTCGCGGGTTTCCTCGGCGCGCCTCACTTTCCCAGCCTTCATCCCTGGGCCGACCTCGGAGTCGCCGTCGTCATGGGAGCCTTCGTCTTCTGGTACGTGTGGACAGACGCGCGCTTCTGGCAGGACGACTAAGCGCGGAAACACGCTCAGGCGGCCTGGCACTTTGCCTATGCCTCCGCCATCCGCATCACCCGCAGCACCGTGATGTCGTCTTCCTGTCCGAATATCCGCGCCGCCTCCGCCATCCCTGCCGCAGACTCTCTTTTCTTCACCAGCGTGCCGACTCGTTCAAAGCCGAAAAGCTGTCCATGCTCGTCCTGCGCTTCCGCGATACCATCGGACATCAGCATCAGTGCGTCGCCATCCTTCAACTGAAATCGATGCTCCGCAAACGTCGTCTCGCGAATCGCCCCCAGCGGCAGCGCTCCCTCCATCTCCAACTCGGTGCCATTCAGATAGGGCGGCAGATGTCCCGCATTCACCGCTGTAGCTCTCCCATCTTTCTCAATTCTGATCGAAAGGCATGTCACCAGGCCGCGTTCCTGCAGTCGCTCGTTCAGTAGTTCCATCACTCGCCGGGGCTCAGTCGTAAACTTCGCAGCCATTCGCACTGCGCCAACGATGAGCGTCGCCAGCATTCCCGCTTGCAAGCCTTTTCCTGCCACATCTCCAATCACAATCAGCACGCTGCCGTCGCTCTCATCCGGCAGCACCTGGAAAAAATCACCGCCCACTTCCCGTGCTGGCTGATACGCGCATTCAATCTGCAGGCCAGGCAACGGCGGCACCTGCGTGGGAATCAGGTACTGCTGCACATCCTGCGCCGCGTTGAGCTCACTCGCATACCGCTCCTCCTCGCTGCGCGTCCTCGCAAATCGCAGAATCAGTACGCCCAGAATGCCGAACAGAAACAGCAGCTCTATCACTTGCGATGTCGTCACTACGAAGGGGGTCCGCGTCACGTAGATCGTTGTATTGAATTGATGCTGCCATCCCGCGGCAAACGTGCTCCAGGCGATGCCCTCCAGAAGATTCTCTCCAATCGAAAGAATCAGCGGCGCCAGCAACAGGCGAGCATCGATCGAGCCTTCTCTTGCGCGCAAATAGGTCACCCGCAGCATCCATACCGCCAGAACTGCGCCGCATAGCATCGCCACCGCGGCGTCAAGGCTCACGCCTAAGGGGCTTCCAAAAATCGATGCGACAAGCGCGTCCGCCAGCGCTGTCCCGATGGCAAACAGCGCCAGCTTGAACAACCAGGTTCTCTTCGGACGCAGAAGCCGCTCAATCAACAGCACAGTTGCCAGGTTCTGGATTGCAAGTGCAATTCCAAGCAACATGTCGCGCATTTCTACGTTAATTACGTAGGCGCTGTCCCATTCGACTATTTGGGCAAGATTCGGCGCCGCCGTCGCTAATGCCATCAGGCAGAACCACAAATACTCTTTGTCTTTTCTGCGCAGCAGGAACAAGACCAGAGCTCCCAGCGCCGCCAGTACCTCCACTACGGCCAGAACCATCGACGCCGAATGCGCCCAGAGCAACTCGTCATTTCCCCACTGGGCGACTTGCTTCAAATGCTCCGGGATTCCAACGAGACCGCCCCCACCAAAACCCGGTCCGCCGCCGTAGTACTTTGCCCATCCAGGCCAATGCCATACCCGGAGCGCGATCTGTACCTCTGAGCTTCCGCTCGCTGGTGGCGGAAGCACGAAATACCGATAGGATCCGCCGGCGATATAAGGAAATGTATTGGGTGGCATCTTGCCACCCCGCCGATCAGCCTGCCATTCGCATACACCTCGTAGCAGGTGAAGATGTAAGGCAACATCAGCCCAATCTTGTCCATCCCTTTCGGCGCCTTCACGGCAAAGCGATACCAGGCCAATCCCGACAAGGTTGGATATCCCTGCTGGCCCCAATCCGCGTCCGAGCGCAGCAAAGGCCACGCTGAATCGTCGAAGCTGGGGTCCGCCCACGTCATGTCGTCGCCCGGATGAAATCGCCACTTTCCGTCAAGCGACGCCAGCGGCATCCGTCCATCGACTAGATCGAAGCTCTGCGCGCGCATCGACGCACAACCGCAGATCAGCAGCAACGTCCATGCCAGGGCGACTTTCTTCATCCAACCTCGCTCCGTCAGCTATCCGCCATCTATACCATGCGGCCTCCCCCAGGCGTGAACAAAAAACAACGAGCCACTGGCCTCGTGTGCAATCGAGTTATCTTATTTCTGACTTGCTGACAACTGACTTACCCTCCACTCGCACATGCATTCTCCTCAACTCCCGCCTCACCTCCAGCGCCAGAATCGTCAGCGCGCTCACGTCTCCGTACCGCTTGTACCTCTTCTCGATCTTCTTCCGCTCTCGCTTCTTGATCCTCTCTTGCCGTGTCTCTCTCTTTGCCGTCCGTATGCGCTGAGCCAGCTCAGCAAACGTCGTTTCCTTCGGCAGAAACGTGTAAACCACCTCGCAGTCCATCGCTTGGGCAACTTCGCGCAGCCGCCCCAGCGTGATCCGCCCGCTCGCCTCGGCCATCTCCAGCCGCAGAATCTCGCGCTTCAACACGCCGAGCCGTCCGGCGATTTCTCTCAGCGGCACGGCCTCGATTTGCCTCACCGTGCGCAGCCATCCTCGCACGCCTCCAATTTGCTTCCGCACCGCCTCAAAGGGAGCCGCTGTCTCTTCTAACTCTGTGCACCGGCTCGTCATCGTCTGGGTCCATAGATTTCGTCGGCAATCCCCAGGCGTTCGCACTCCTCCCGTATCGTTTCTCCTCTTGGCGCGACGGAAGACTTCCTTGGTTTTCTCGCCTGCATCTTCCTTCGCTCTACTTCGCGTTCGTGTCGTGCTTCTTCTTCAGCACGCTGTATCGCGGCCATCGAGGCAAATTTCCCTGCGCGTGGCACCAGCGCGTACACCAGCTCGCACCCCATCGCCTCCGCCGCGCACTGCAGAGAGTCAATCCGCACCCGCCCCTGCTGCTCCGACTCTTCGAGCCGAAACACCTGGGACTTTGCCACCCCCATGCGCCGCGCCAGCTCGATAACCGGAACGCCGACAGCCTGTCGAACCGCGCGCATCCACCCCTCCGGCCGCTGCGTCTCCCTCTTGCAGAGTCGAAAGGCCACTCCGATCTCATCCAGCTCGGCGCGCAATCGCTGCGTCTCCTCTGGCAGCAGCCACGATCTCTGCCCGCGCCTTCCAAGCGGCCCCGCCTTCGCAGGCGCCGGAGCCACGCCCGGATCCGCGCTCGGAGCAATTTGGGCTTTCGTCTGCTCGGCAATGCGCGGGCCCAATGCCTGTGCCTCGCCCTCCCGTCCCAGGAACTTGAGGAACCCGGCAAGCTCTTTCAGCTCGCCCGCTCCCATCACATCTTTCCAGTCATCCGCGTTCATCGCATTTTTTCTCCGTCTTTGCTGTCATTCGTTCGACACCCCCCAGAGTGGTCGCAAAATTCCTCTTCAACAATTCTGCAAAAAACGGGTGTAATTATCTGCACACCTCCGGTGCCTCAAAATCAGCTCGGGCGAGCGCTTCCATGGGTGCGGTAAACTGGCTGCAAATGCGGGTATTCGGGATCGACTGTGGGACGGAAATCACCGGCTTCGGCGTTGTGGAGACCCTTGACGTCGGCCGGCAGCCCCAACTTCTTTGCAAGTGCCTCGGAGCGATCCGGCTCTCCAAGGCCAAGCCGCTTCCCGAACGCCTCTCCCAGGTCTTCCGCGAGTTGAGCGTCGAAATCGAGCGTTGGCAGCCCGAAGTCGTCGCCGTCGAAGAAGTCTTCTACTCCGTCAACGCCAAATCTGCGCTCAAACTCGGCCAGGTACGCGGCGTTGCCCTTCTCGCGGCGGCTTCAGCAGGCATCCCTGTTGCTGAATACGCGCCGCTTCGCATCAAATCCAGTGTCGTAGGCTATGGTCTCGCCAAAAAGGAACAGGTGCAGTTCATGGTCTCGCGCCTTCTCAGTCTGGACGTGTTGCCCGAGCCGCCCGACGCGGCCGACGCGCTCGCCATCGCCATTTGCCACATTCATACGGCGCAAACGCTGCTTCATCAGGGGGCCAGCTAATGAGGCTCCTCGTGCTGGCACTGGCGGCGGCCTTTCTGCTCGCCTCGCCGATGCAGGGAGAACCCGGCGCAGTCTTCCAGGTCGATTACTCCAACCCCAGTCTCGTTCCTGCCAGCTGGACCCTCGTCCTCCACGCCGATGGCAGCGGCCATTTCCACTCTGTACGCGGGGCCGTCGTGAACCCCAGCGATATGCGTTACATCGAACCCGGCAACGTCGATCGCGACATTCGCCTCAGTGACGACTTCACCGCCCACGTCTTCGACGTCATGCACCGGCAGAAGCGCATCGACGAGGGCTGCGAAAGCCATCTCAAAGTCGCCTACCAGGGAACGAAGAAGTTCACCTTTACCACTCCCCAGGGCGCCGAATCCTGCGAATTCAACTATTCGAAAAATCACGAGATACAGTCCCTAGGCGAATCAATGATTGCCGTAGCCTCCACGATCCTGGCCGGCGCAAGGTTGGAATTGCTGCTCCAGCACGACCCTCTCGGTCTTGACCAGGAGATGCAATATCTCGCTGAAGGCGTGAAAGATGGCCGCCTCCAGCAGGTTTGCGCTATCCGCGGAATCCTTCAGAAACTTGAAGATGACCCATCGGTAATGGAGCGCGTGCGCAAACGCGCAGGTATGCTCTTGGCAGAGTCAAATTAGCCAGTAAGACAATGGATTTACCGCGACTTTCGGTTCCCGAGGGTGTCCAATATTTGTTGGGACAACAGGGAGCTTGAAGCGAAGTCCCTTTGGGTCAGGTCGGGGTCGAGGAAAGCGGGTGGCGCCATGAAAAACGCAGAATCAGCGCGGTCGAAACAAGGTCGGAAAATCATTGGGTTGGCGTTCATCCTTCTGAGCGTGCTGGCGACGGCAGGCGTCTCGATCGCTCAGGAGCCCGGTCAGAATCAGCCCGGGCAGGGAACGCGCGCCGCACGGCTCAGCAACGTTGAAGGACAGGTGCAGCTCTCTCAGGGCAACCAGGTACTGGCCGCGCAGGCGCCGCTGAATGCGCCGCTTTTCGAGGGTGCGCAGATCACGACCACAGAGGACAGCCGAGCCGAGGTTCAGTTTGATGACGGCAGCGTCGCGCGCGTCTCGCCCAACAGTTCCATCACGCTCAGCACCCTTCGCCAGCAGGCTGGCGTTCCCGATACTGAAGTGATCGCCAACGGCGGGCTTACGTACTTTGAAATCCAAAACAGCACGCAGCCCGGCAGCTTCCGCGTTCGTTTCGGCGACAACGTCGCGACCGCCAGCGGTTTTACGATTCTGCGGCTCAATCTGGACACGCCACCGGGAGAACTGGCGGTCTTTTCCGGCAACGCCCAGCTCAGCGGTGCGAACTCACTGGTTGCCGACCTGCACGGTGGACAGAGCTTGAAACTGAGCGCCGACACGCCTGGAAACTACACTGCCAACGACGTTATCGAACCGGACTCTTGGGACGCTTGGAACTCCGACCGCGATCAGGCGCTCACGGCTCAGGAAGCCCAGCAAACCGCCGCGACGAGTTCCGTTCCCGACAGCAGCAATCCCGCCTGGAGCGACCTCGACGCAAACGGGAACTGGTACGACGTCCCGGGCCAGGGATATGTTTGGTCACCCAACGAAGCCGAGAACGCCAACTGGGACCCCTATGGCAGCGGAAGCTGGATGTGGACTCCCGGTTATGGCTACGTCTGGGCCAGCGGCGAGCCCTGGGGATTCATGCCCTACGCTTACGGATCCTGGGGCTACTACAGTGGTATCGGTTGGGGATGGGCGCCCGGCTTCGGCGGTCCGTGGTGGGGCGGCGGCATTTTCATCATCAACATCCATAATGCACCGAACCGCTATTATCCACCGCAGCGGCCGCGTGGCGGCCCTATACCGCCAGCCTCGGTTCATGTTGCGGGCGGCAAATATCAACCTTACCCGATCGTCAATGTGAACCGCGGGAACGGTGGAGTACACGGCGCCCCAGTCCGAGTCCGGAACGGCCCGGTCACCGTGGCAGGCAACACAGTCAGGCCTCTGCAACCGGTGGCCCCATCTTCGATGCGGCCCTCTGCGCCTCGTGCCGGTTACTTGCCGCCCGCCTCGCCCGGTTCAAGTTTTGTCCAGAACAGGAACCAGGGCAGCAATATGAACATGAGCCGGCCAAGCTACGGAATCGACACCGGCTCGCAGGGTGTCATCGCGCGACCGCCGACCTATAACGGAGGAAGCTATTCATCGCGGCCCATGCCGCCAGCTGCCGGCTACGCTCCTCGCTCGAATGTTTATAGCGCTCCGGTTTACAGTGCACCGCGGCCTTCGGCACCGAGCCATGCACCCGCGCCCAGCCGACCGGCTCCAAGCGCTCCCCATCCGAGCGGCGGATCTGCGGCTCATGGCGGTGGTGGAAGCCCACATAAATAGGACCGATAGTGCAGTGATATGCTCAGGCCGCGGAGATGATCTTCGCGGCCTGAGTCTTTTTGCGTCAGTCGTAGAATTCAGGAGATTTTTTGAGTGACTGCCACTGCGTGCCATCGTGGCCAAAGACGACGAGAGCTGCATTTTGGTGGTCGGCGATTGCAAGCAACTTCTTTGTGCTTGCACTTAGTTCGGCCTCGTTGTCATCGTATGGGCCAGCTTTTCTTTCAGGCGTGAACAGCCGCCCGAGAAGCACAGCATCGATTGCAAGCAAAACGGCACCTGTATGCGGCAGATCAATGAGAACCGACTGATGTCCAGTCACGTGTCCGCTGGTTTCGATCAGTGTCACTCCCGGGAACAACTCGACGTCACCTTCGACGAAGCGATACCGAAGCGCAGGATGATCCCAATGGCGGCGTGCTTTCTGCAATCTTGGATGGCCGTTGCAGGCAAGATCATAGTGGGAACGCTGGACGATGAACTCGGCCCGTGGGAAGTGGTCATGATATCCAGCATGATCTATATCAAAATGAGTGCAGATGACCATATCGATCTCATCCGGCTTGAGGCCAATCAGGGAGAGTTGGTCAATGACGTTCGTCTCGTAATGAGGCGGGGGAGTAGTGGACGCAGCGCGGTCCTCAGGCGCCATGCCACTGTCGATCAGGATATGGCGATTGTCCAACGTTTCGATGAGATAGCAACCCATCGACATTTCGATGGTCCGGCCTTCTCCCATAGGCACGGTGATGGCTGCCAACTGCATCAGATAGAGCTTTCGGGGCGAAGCGGAAATGGCTGTCATAGTACTTCCTTTTCGTATGACGACTAAGGGCAACTTATCGGAGTGTTTGTTACTATCTCCCGAAGGTTATTATATCACATTTGCCTATAACTTATCAAGCTAATAGGCAGTTGAGAAGAGTTATGCTTGACGAGCCGTTCAGTTCTAAGGAAAAATCCCCATCATGCGCGAAAGCCGCGTCTTTGTTGTGTCCGCCGTTTTGGTGCTTTGCTTGGCGTCTCTGCATTGCCTATGTTTACGCGCACAGAAGATCTCTCCAAGCTTGGACGACGAATCGGGAACTGTGTTGCGTATCGAGTCACGCGAAGCCGTCATCGACGTGGTAGCGCGAGACCGGCGCAATCTGCCGATCAGGGATCTGGTCGCCAGTGAGTTCGAAGTCTACGAGACCGCAAAGCATAGCAGGAAGATTCTCCGACCCATTCTGTACCTTCGCGCAATTGAACCGGAGAAGAGGGATCGGGAGGAGCATTCAGGAGGAGGTTTTCATGTAAGTTCCGGCGCAGTCTGCGCGCTCGATGCCACGGCACATTACCAGATCGCCATACAGGCATCCCCCGAAGCCGGCTTTCACACAGTTCTGGTGAAGACGACCCGTCCTCATGTCGAGCTTACCTTCCGCCGCGGATACTATGTCGGTTTTACCCGGGAAACCGTAACGCAAAAGGATCTGCAAAAGCTGGTAACTCCGTCGGCACTTTACGAGGCTGCCTGCTATCATCCGCTGACTCCACCGACGCTTGCGATTACGGCCGGCGTGCTCGACACGCCCGGAGCAAAGAGTACACACTATGCGGTTCAGATCAAGCCGGAATCGATTCGACAGATCGGGATCAACGGGGCGATTCCACGGGTACAGCTCGATTTCGGCATGTGTGTTTTCGACAATGCGGGGGACGTGGCCGATTATGAGCACGCAACTGTCGACCATCAACTGAACGGCGTTGATCTAGCCCGGTTGCCAGAGCATGGGTTTAAAAGCATTCTTGAAGCCCCGGGTCAAAAGCCGCCTGCGTTGGCGCGTCTCGCAGTGCTGGATCGGAACACAGGGAATCTGGGCGTTGTTGATGTTTATCGGCCTTTGGCAATCGCCGATCAAACGAGCGAGGCGGAAAAGAAGAAAAAGCTTATAGGCGATATCCGCGCGTTCGGCTCCGTTACTCCCAGCGAGAACTCGTTTTGCGGCGATGTTTACGAACTTCCGACAACGGCGAACTCTTTGCGAGATTTTGCGGAGCTTGATCCAGTTGCCTCGCTGTATACGAGCACCCTCGACGTTGCCAACCAGGACATTACGAGGATGGGCGGCATTCCTGGTATCACGCACAGCAGCGTGTGGTTTGGGGTCGACTACTATGGCAGGTTTTATATAACCAACCCGGGTGAGTACTCATTCAAACTCGAATCGGACGATGGAGCGCAACTTGAAATCGACGACCGGGTTTTGATCGATCTAGATGGGATTCACTCGGCCGCGCGGGGGACCGCTATAACCACGCTCTCCGCGGGATGGCATTCGATTCATGTGCCCTACTTTCAAGGCCCGCCGACTTCCCTGGCTCTGGTGCTTACGATTCAGCCGCCGGGTGAATCGATGCGGCCGTTTAACCTCAACGAGTTTGTACCTCTAGTAACAGGACCCTGAGAAGAGCTAGAACTCTAGAGCGCGCCATAAGGTGGCTAAGGCTTCCAGTGGGAGTTCTTCTGCGCGCGCCTGTGAGGGAGTTCCAGTGCGGCTCAGCGCGGTTTCTATTTGAGCGGAGTTGAAGCCAGCGGCGCGCAGATTGTTGGCCAGGGTCTTGCGCTTCTGCGCAAAGGCCTGCCGGATGAAAGTTAGAAAGCGCGCCTCATCCACGTTCAATTCCGTAGAGCGCGGAGCAAAGCGCCATCGAATGACGGATGAGTGTACCTCAGGCGGAGGAGAAAACGCGCCGGGCGGCAACGTGAAGAGTTTCTCAACGGGGCCGTACATTTGTACCGAAACAGAGAGCACGCCGTAGTCGCGCGAACCCGGCGCGGCGACAACGCGGTCAGCCACTTCGCGCTGCATCATCAACACGGCGCGATCGAGCGAAGCTGCAGAGGCAGCGAGCTTAAGCAGAATAGGCGACGTGATGTAGTAGGGTAGGTTGCCGACGATGGCGAAGCGTTCGCCTGCACTGGCGGACGCTGACGCAAAGTCGAAGCCGAGCACGTCCTGATGAACGACAGTCACACGGTCGGCAGGGAATTGAGCACGAAGAGCTGGGGCCAGATTGTTGTCAAGCTCAATGGCGATCACGTGCCGCACGCGCTGGGCGAGGAGGCGGGTTAGTGCGCCTTTTCCAGGTCCGATCTCCACGACAGTGCACTCTGCGCAATTGCCCAGAGCCGCAACGATGCGCTCGATGGCGTGCGCGTCGTGCAGAAAATTTTGTCCCAGTTTTGGCTTTGATGACATGCCAGTCTAGATGGTAGCTGATGGTGAAAGCGAAACGGGTGGCCCCATCAGCCGCTGTTCTTGAAGACGCCCAGGTACAGCGTTCGCCGCTTCACGAATCCGATCCGCTCGTAGACTCGAATTGCCGAAACATTGTCTGCGAACACATGCAAGAAGGGTGTCGCATTTTGAAGCAGGATGTCTTCCGCGACTTTGGCAATGAGTGCATAGGCGTAGCCACGGCCGCGTGCCTCGGGATGCGTGCAGACGGCGCTGACTTCAACAAAGCGTGAGGGGCGAGTGCGTTGACCAGTCATGGCGACGAGGCGCCCGGACTGAAAGATGCCAAAGAAGTTTCCAAGGGTTGCAGTGCGGCGGCGAAAGGGACCGGGTTCGGTCAACTCGGCTAGCTCAACCATTGCATCGATATCGTCGAATGTGAGGAGCCGCATGTTTGCCTCGCGCGGAATCGGCTTTTCGATCGGTGGTAACCTTCCGTTAAAGATCATCTGGCTCATTGTGCCGGTGCGAATCAGTGTCCAGCCTGACTGATCGTGTGCCGGCTCCTCAAGGAAGAGTACGAGTGCGCCGTTGGGGCCGGTTAGCTCGCGCAGCGATTCGTAGGCTTCAGAAGACTGATTGGCGATGCCGCTGAGGGGGCCAACGTCTGCGGGATACCGCCGCGCCAGATCATTACCGACTGCGAGGTCGTTATGGCCGGTACGCAGAGAATGCCAGATGGGATTGTCGAGCGGATGAGCTTCCAGCATACGAATCAGATGACGGACTCGCTCGACATGACGCGAAAATTCGCACGCGGCCTGTGATCAGTCACGCCCTTCGAGATCTACGGATGCGCCATAGCGCCTTCGCACGATCCATAGCACGGGAAGACCGGCGAGGATGAGAGCGGTGCCAATCAGGGAGCCTTTGGGATTTCCCGCGAAGCTCCAGACGAGCACCGCTGCAGCGCAGATGACGAAGGTTGCGGGCAGCACAGGATATCCCCACACATGATAGGGACGGGGCAGATCTGGCCGGCGACGGCGATAGAAAAATACCGTAGTGGTGGTGAGCATATAGAAGAGCCACTCGGCGAAGACGGCAAGCTCAAAATGCTGCTGGAACCGGCTGAGAAAGAGAAGCAAAATCGTGGAGAGCATGCCCTGCACGACGAGGGCTGTCGAAGGCGATTGGAAGCGCGGGTGGACATGCGCGAACTGCGGAAAGAACAGGCGGTCGCGAGCCGCTGCGTAGGGAACACGCGCGCCAGACATGACGGTTCCGTTGAGGGTGACGAAGATGGAGAGCGCCATCGCGGCGGCGACGAAAGCGGCACCTTTGTGGCCGGCGACTACTGAGAGTGCGGCGACCGCTGGACGCTCACTGGCGGCAATTCGCGTGGCCGGAAGGATGTACTGAATCGCCGCGTTGGTGGCCATGAAGAGCACGCCGACAATGAAGAGTCCGCCGATGAGAGCAATAGGCAGGCTGCGCTCGGGACGGCGTACTTCACCTGCGACCATCGTGAGATCGTTCCACCCGTCATAGGCCCACAGAGTGGCGATGAGGGCGAGCATGAAACCTCCAAAGCCGCCGACTGCATGGGGAAGAGATGTGGCGAAGTTACTCCACGAGCCTGCCGGTGAGGCAAAACAGAGCACGGCGACGATTACGATGAGAGCTCCTTTGAGAATGGTGAAAACGAGCTGAAAATCGCCGGCTTTCTTAATGCCTAGATAATTCAATCCGGTCATGAACCAAGTGACGCCGATGGCGAAGATCTGAGACCAGAGGACAGGCAGGCCGGGCACGGGCGCCGTGAGCCAATGAAATGTGGAGAAGACGCCGAGTGTGCGGGCGAGACCACTGGTGACGGCAGCGATCGACGCGGGCTTGGCAACGGCGAACCAGGTCCACATGTAAAGGAACGCGGTGGTGTCTCCATATGCGCCACGAAGGTAGACGTACTCGCCGCCTGCGTAAGGCAGCATTGAGCCGAGTTCGGCATAGGTCATGGCGCCAAAAAGTGAGAGCAGACCGCCGACGATCCAGGCGAGATAAACAAGAGTGGAGGAGCCGGCGTCCTGCATCATCTCACTGGGAACGAGAAAGATTCCGCTGCCAATGATGGTGCCGACTACGATCGCGGTTGCCTGACTCGCGCCGAGTACGCGCGGCAAATCGGCGGGGATGGATTTTGTGGTTGCAGGTGCAGTCTGGCTCATGCGGTGATGTGAGGGTAGCATGAGCGGTGATAAGAATCGCGTCAGGAAGAAACGGCTATCCACAGGAGCGGGAGCAGAGTCTGACGACTGCCTTTGCGATTCTCCTTCGTCGCCTGCAAGCCAGGGAAATCGCGAAAACCCGGCGCCTCTGCTCGCGCGTGGAACGCCTGCCCGGCGAGGGGCCGCGGGCGCTCCAGAGCATAGAAGCGGTAGAGCGCGGTGCGGTTGCCCAGCACCTATGCCGTGGGCTGCGGCTCATGGAAGTGCCGCCAGATGGATTCCGCAGTTCTGCGTGGAACCACTGCGGCGAGGGACTCAGCGGTAGCTTGCTGCACGTCGCGCAGGCTGCCGAAGTGCGTGATGAGACGCTGGCGTGTCTGCGGGCCAACGCCCGGGATATTCAGCAGTTCTGAGTCGCGATCGCGCATGGCGCGGCGCTGGCGATGGTAGCCGACAGCGAATCGATGGCTCTCATCGCGAATGAGCTGGATGAGATGCAGCACCGGTGAGCGCCGGTCCAGAACCACCGGCTCATCTTCGTTGCCGTAGAGATAGATCACCTCTTCGCGCTTGGCGATCGAGGCCAGCGGCTGCGATGTGAAACCGAGAGATTCGAGCGCCTCGGCAGCAGCATGAAGCTGCCCGAGACCGCCATCGATGAGGACAAGCGAAGGCATCGGCTTGTCTTCTTCTTTCAGTCGACGGTAACGGCGGTGCACCACTTCCCGCATGGAGGCAAAGTCGTCGACGCCGAGGACGGTCATGACCTTGAACTTGCGGTAAGCGGACTTATTCATCTTGCCATCTTCCCAAACGACGAGGGAGGCGACTGTTTCCGCACCCTGAATGTGAGAGATGTCGAAGCATTCAATGCGGCGAGGCAGCTCGGGCAACATGAGAGTGTCGGCGAGTGCTTCCTGAATGGCTTTGCGAGATGGCTCAAGCACGCGGAAGCGCTGGGTAAAGGATTGCTTCGCGTTCTGGCCGCTGAGATCGACGAGAGAGCGCTTTTCTCCGCGCTGTGGCACGGCGAGTTCTACGCGATGGCCGGTGCGCTCACTCAAGAGAGCGGCGAGTGTTTCACGATCGTCGAAGTCGACGGGGATGAGGATGCTGCGGGGAACGTATTGCTGATCAATGTAGAGCTGTTTGAGTAGCGCAGAGAAGACCGCGCCGGCGTTGAAGGCCGCTGCATCGGGAGTGGTGGCCGTGTCTTCGGCTGAAGTGTCAGTTTCAGCAGCTTCGAGCAGCTCGGTCAGGTCCTCCCAGAAAAACTCGCGGCGGTCCACGATCTTGCCTGCGCGCATGTGGAAGAGATTTACTGCGAGGTAGCCATCTTCGTAGTGATAGCCAAAGACGTCCGCGTCGTCGCTTTGCTCTGCGGTGGCGATGCGCTGCTTTTCCTGCAACTGATGCACTGTGGCGAGCTGATCACGCAGTCGTGCAGCGGCTTCAAAGTGCTCTGCTTCAGCGGCAGCCATCATGCGGGCGGTTAGCGAGCGTTCGAGTTCGGTGTGACGGCCTTCGAGGAAGAGCTGGGCGTCTCGCACTGCCTGCTCGTAAGCCTCAGGCGTCACAAAGCCTTCTACGCAAGGGCCGAGGCAGCGGTGAATGTAATACTGCAGGCAGGCGCGCGGATGGTAACGCGAGAGGTCGACCTTGCAGCTTGGAATGAGAAAGCTGCGGTGGATTAGTTCCACGACGCGGTAGGCGAGATTGCCGGGGAAGTAAGGGCCATAGTACTTGGAACCGTCTTTGCGCAGACGGCGCGTGACGAAGACCTTTGGATAGCGATCGGCGAGAGTGAGCTTCACGTAGGGGTAGGTCTTGTCGTCGCGCAGAAGGATATTGAAACGCGGTTTGCGCTGCTTGATGAGATTGTTTTCGAGCGCCAGAGCTTCGTGTTCGTTCGCGACGAGAATGTAGTCGAGATCGACGGCCTCGCGCATGAGCGAGCCAGTCTTGGCATTAGCCTGCGACGCTTCGAGCAGATAAGAACGGACCCTGGAGCGCAGATTCTTCGCCTTACCTACGTAGATCACTTCTCCGTCGGCATTCTTGTAGAGGTAGACACCGGGCTGTGTGGGAAGAGTCCGGATTTTCTCGTAGAGATCCATCGGAAGGCCAGCTTGAAGAACCGCCAGATCTTTAGCATAGCGGGTAAAGCGGAATCAGCGCTTGAAGTGAAATTTCCTGGCAATCCTTACCATTCAAAGTAAAAATTACACAGTATTGAACGTGGATAACTGGGGCAGATAAACCGCGTAAGGCATTTAATTTCAAGTGTATAGACATTTCGCCACTGTTTGGCGAGCAAGGTGCAAAGTCTTTGTGCAGTAGTCGAAACATCGCTGCCCAAGGTATGGCCTTAGACCAGACACGGGAGCGGGAGGAATGAGACGATGGCTAACTACCGATTTGCGTTGTGGATGGGAACGGCGGCCTTGGCAGTGATGGGCGCAACAGGCTGCGCCTCAAAGAACTGGGTGAGAACCCAGACCGCCCCGATTGTGGATCACACCAACAAGCTTGAAGATCAGACGGCTGCAAACGGCCGCGCGATCAAGGACACGGATGAGCGTGCACAGGCGGGGATCAAGACGGCCCAGGGCTCTGCTGACGCCGCGACGCAGAATGCGCAGAATGCAACCAAGGCAGCCGGAGATGCCGAGACCGCTGCGAATGACGCAGTGCACCGCGCGGACTCACTCGACTCTGTGGTGAAGAACCTCGACAACTACAAGCCTCTGGCGAATGTGACGGTGAACTTCGGCTTCGACAAGTCGACACTGACCGCTGATGATAAGGAGCAGCTTGATACTTTCGCAGGGCAGTTGAACTCGGCGAAGAGCTACATCCTTGAAGTGACCGGCGGAACTGACTCGACGGGCTCCGCGCAATACAACTACGACCTGAGCCAGCGCCGCGCTGACGCAGTGGTGCAGTATCTCGCGTCGAAATACAACGTTCCCGCGCACCGCTTCTACCTGATCGGCATCGGCAAGGATCAGGCGGTTGCCTCCAACGACACTCGCGACGGCCGCAAGGCGAACCGGCGTGTGCAGGTTCAGCTGCTTTCAAATATGGCCGGCGATCAGGCTCCAGCAGCGCCCGCTTCCGGCACAGGACGCTAACGGCGCTTGGTTGTACTTGTAACTCTGGAATAGAAAGGGCCACTCGGCGAGACCGGGTGGCCGTCTTCTTTGCGGTGCTAAAGGCTCAGGCTTTCGCGGATGCGAGCTGCTTTACATGCTCCGCGCGGACATCGTTGGCAGTGAAAAGGCGCAGGAACGGCGCTCCTTTGGCTGCCGCTTCCACGGCGGGGCGGCCATTGGCTTCTTCACGCTCGACAATACAAACAACCGCGGCGACCTTCATGCCCGCTTCCTGAGCGGCCTCAATCGCATTAATGGTGGAGGCGCCGGTAGTGCAGACGTCGTCGACGATGACGACGCGCGCGCCTTCGCGGCAGAATCCTTCGATGCGGCGGCCGGTCCCGTGGGTCTTCTCCGCCTTGCGGACAAGAAAGCCATTCAGGAGAGGAGAGCCGGGATTGGACTGCGCACGCCAAGCGCTGGCGGTGGCAACGTTCGAGACTATCGGATCGGCGCCCATCGTGAGACCGCCGACGGCCTCAGCCTCGATTCCGTGTTGCTCAAGGAGTTCGAGGATGGAGTGGCCTGTGAGTCGGCCTCCTTCGGCATGGAGCGTAGTGGTGCGGCAGTCGATGTAGTAGTCACTTGTGCCGCCGGAAGAGAGCTTGAACTGGCCAAGCTTAAAGCTGATGCGCGCGAGAACGGCGAGCAGTTGACGGGCGTAGGTGGCAGTGGTCATCAACAACGATTGTAACGGCGGGCGTTGGGGCAGGTTTACTACATCCTGTCTAGATGTTTGAAGCCACCCGTGCCAACGAGCATGACCGTGAAAAGCAGAAAGTTGTAGCAGGCATGCACGAGAACGCTAGCGGCGAGGGAACGCGTGCTGAGCCGGGCCCAGCAAAGGACGAGGCTGACGCAGATAAGCAGCAGAAACGGTCCGATTGAATAGCCCGTCTGGTCGGCGTGGATGGCCGCAAACAGAATGCTAGTGAGCACCGAGGCGATCACCATTGCTGGCATGGACCACTGCGGGTGGCCATCGTCATCGAGTTGATACCTCGGCGCACGTTTCTCAATTGAAGAATTACTCGCGGCCCACCAAACAAACATGGTCACGATCCAAAGAGCTACAAATAGGATTCGGCCAACCAGAGTAAAGCGAGGATCCGGGTAAAGAGCGGCAAGAGGAACGGTCCAGACAATTGTCGAGAGAAGCAAGCCCCGCACATCCCAGTCAGCATAAGATTCCCGGCTAGAATTGAGCGAATTCTTTTTTGAAAAATTTGCCGCAGCCCACTCAACGCCCGTGCTCAGGGCCGGCAGCAGGAAACCGCGAAACCCAAGCTCTTCAAAGAACGGCGCGAGTGTAACGCCAAAGGCAAAGAGCATCCAGGCTGCGCCGGGCATGCGGAAGATCTTGTCGATAGGTGCGTCTACGGGTCCGGGCATCAGCATGCCGTTGACGAGAGCGAGCAAAAAGCAAGTGACTGCCGCGGTGATGAGATTGCGGCTTCGGCGTATGGCCGCGGAGGCGTGCCAATGGACACCATCAAGCAGTCCCTTGTGCCAGACGATGGGGAAGATTACGAGGCAGCCGATGAAGGTGAGGATGTAGAAAAGCCCTTCGGTGCCGAGTGTGTAGTGAATCTCAGCCGCAGCTTGCTCAACGCTTGCTACGCCGAAGAGATGAAAGTGAACGCCCAATTGAGCGAGCAGTGCAGCTGCGAAGAGACCGCACGCTGCTATCAGCACAAGGATAGCCACATGCCCGAAGTTGGGGATTCTCTCTTGTTGTGGAGCCGAGGGCGGCGCAATCTCAAGCAAGAGCGGAAAGTCATCGCCGTTTTCGGCGAGTAAGGGTGGTTCGAAGGAGCGCTCATCCGCCGGAGATATCTGAGCAGCGTCCCCTGGGGCATCTGAAGGGGCGTGAGGCGAAACAAGCTCTGGATGGGGATGTTGCTCCGGTTCGTTGCTCATTGGACCACCGGTTTCTTCACGTGTTTGCGTGGCTTTGCAGCGGAGGTTGTCCCAGTGGAGTGAGCAGTATCTTCACTTTCTGCCTTGATGGAGCGGGTCTTCTTACCTGAGGAGCCATTCGATCGCGCTTTGCCGTCGATCGCCTGCAGTTGCCCATCATGCGAAGCGTAGTAACGCGCGAGAAACTGGCCAGTGTAGGAGCCGGGCGTACGGGCTATCTCTGCTGGGCGACCTTCACCGACAAGGCGCCCACCGTCTTCTCCGCCCTCGGGACCAAGGTCAATGATCCAGTCTGCGTTCCGGATGACGTCAAGGTTGTGCTCGATGATGATGACGGTGTTGCCGAGGTCGGCGAGGCGGTGGAGCACTTCGAGCAGCTTCCGCACGTCGTCAAAGTGCAGGCCGGTTGTCGGCTCATCGAGAAGATAAAGCGTGCGACCCGTCTGGCGCTTGGAGAGCTCACGAGCCAGCTTCATTCGTTGTGCCTCTCCACCGGAAAGTGTTGTGGCGCTCTGCCCAAGATGAACGTAGCCGAGGCCGACGTCAACGAGTGTCTGTAGTTTCTGGCGCACCAGTGGCACGTCGGCAAGCACGGCGAGGGCATCCTCAATGGTGAGGTCGAGAATGTCGGCAATGGAGTAACCGTGAAATTTAACGGCGAGTGTTTCCTGGTTGTAACGTCGTCCGTTGCAGACCTCACATTGCACGTAGACATCGGGCATGAAATTCATCTCGATGCGGCGCTGGCCATCACCCTGGCAGGCTTCACAGCGGCCGCCGGTGACGTTGAAGCTGAAGCGCCCGGGTTTGTATCCGCGTTCGCGTGCCTCGGGAAGCATGGCGAAGAGATCGCGGATCGGCGAGAAGACCTGCGTGTAAGTCGCCGGGTTTGACCGGGGCGTGCGGCCGATCGGCGACTGATCGATACGGATAACCTTGTCGATCTGGTCTTCGCCGGTGAGCGTTTCGTGCGCGCCGGGCTCTTCACGTGAGCCGTAGAGATTCTTCGCCAGCGAGCGGTAAAGGATGTCGTTAATGAGAGTGCTTTTGCCGCTGCCACTCACACCTGTAACCACGGTCATGACGCCAAGAGGGAAGCGGATCGTCAGGTCCTGCAGGTTATGTTCGCGCGCGCCGGCGATGGTGAGCCACTTGTTGGTGAGAGGCCGTGGTTCGGGTCGCTGCACGATGCCTGCATCGCCGGAAAGGTATTTGCCGGTGAGCGAGGCGGGATTGGCCATGATCTGCGCGGGCGTTCCTTCGGCGACTAGGTGGCCTCCGAGGCGACCAGCGCCGGGGCCAAGATCCACCACGAAGTCAGCGTGGCGGATAGTGTCTTCATCATGCTCGACGACGAGGACTGTGTTGCCGAGGTCGCGCAGTTGCGTTAGCGCCTGGATAAGGCGGGAGTTGTCTCGCTGGTGCAGGCCGATGGAAGGTTCGTCGAGAACATAGAGCACACCGCGCAAGCGGGAACCGATCTGCGTAGCCAAGCGGATGCGCTGGCCTTCGCCACCGGAAAGGGTTGCAGCGCTGCGATCAAGCGAGAGATAACTGAGGCCGACCGCGCAGAGAAACTCCAGGCGTTCGGCTATTTCGCGACGGATGCGCTCGGCGATGAGAGCTTCTCTGGCTGTGAAGGTGAAATTGATGGCTGCGGAGAGCGCGCGATTCAAGGGCAACGCTGTGAAGTCGGCGATAGACATGCCGCCGATCTTGACGGCGAGCGATTCGGGTCTTAGACGTTTTCCCCGACATACGGGGCAAGGCGTCGCGGACATGAAGTTCATCATGTACTCGCGGTAGCCCTCGCTGCGCGCCTCAGTAATGGAGTCGCGCAGGTAGGCGAGGATGCCATGGAAGCCTGTGCGTGGGCCTTCGCCCTTCGGCGGCCCATAGACAAGGATGTGTTGCTGCTTCGGCGGCAGATCCTCAAAGGGTTTCTTGAGGTCAATCTTGTAGCGGTCTGCGGCAAGCTGGATGAGCTTGAGGAGGTACTGCGAAGCTGAGCCCGGGCCAAGGCCACCGTCGAGCAGGGGCTTCGACCAATCGGTGATGACCTTGGCGGGATCGAGGTCATAGAGTGAGCCGAGTCCGTGACACTCAGGGCAGGCGCCGAATGTGGAGTTGAAGGAGAAGCTGCGCGGCTCAAGTTTCGGCAAGTCAAGGCCGCAGTCCGGGCACGCCATAGAAGACGAGAAGAGCTGTTCGTCTCCGCTGGCCAGCACGACAAGAACGAGGCCATTCGCGAGTTGTAGAGCCTTGCCGACTGCTGCGTCGAGACGCTTCTCAAGAGAGGGTTTGCCAGGGGTAGCAGCTGCGTCGCTGGCCGGCTTCAGCAAAATACGGTCGACCACGGCTTCGATGGTGTGGTTTTTGCGTTTGTCGAGAGCGATTGGCTCGGAGAGATCCTGCATCTCACCGTCGACACGAGCGCGGAAGCCTTGTTGGTCGAGTTGATCAAGGAGGTCCTTGAACTCTCCCTTGCGGCCCCGTACGACGGGCGCCATGACGGTAACGCGCTCACCCGTGCCAAGCTGCAGAACGCGCTGTACGATCTGGTCGGCTGTCTGGCGGGCGATAGGGCGCCCGCAATTGGGACAGTGCGGCGTGCCGACCGAGGCGTAGAGCAGACGGAGATAGTCGTAAATCTCAGTTATGGTGCCGACCGTCGAACGCGGACTGCGGCTGGTGGTCTTCTGCTCAATCGAGATTGCCGGACTGAGGCCTTCAATGGAATCGACATCGGGGCGCTCGATCTGATCGAGAAACTGACGCGCGTAGGCCGACAGCGTTTCGACATAGCGACGCTGGCCCTCGGCGTAAATCGTGTCAAATGCGAGCGAACTCTTGCCGGATCCGGACAGACCAGTGACCACCGTTAGCGTGTTGCGGGGGATGCGCACGTGGATATCGCGCAGGTTGTGCTGGCGCGCCCCGCGCACCGAAATGTGAGAGATGGACATGGTTAGGCAACAGGAGGCGTGGCAGGCCGATTGCTCTGAGAGATGCAATACGCTTCTGAATTGATTGCAAGCACTCTAGGGGTATTCTATTTGGCAACAGAAACCAGGGTCAACGCGTGCAAATTTCTGCGAGAATCGCTGAATCGACGTTACGTTTGTTTCCTGACGGCAGATTTTGCCGATAACTGAGAAGTAACAATCGTTGTAAATTTTGAGCAGTAAACTGGATCGAGCAACCCCCATGGCAGATGTAATGAATTTGACGATGTTGGTCTGTGCCACTATCGGATCTATGGCTTTCGGCGTTTTGACCGCTTATGGAATTTTCCGCGTCGGCTTCGCGATGATGCGTCCGCAGAGGCGTACTTTACCCGTGAAATCTCAGCCTGAGACGGCCGGGATTTTATAAAGCTCTTCGATAGAGATAGCTGGCCGGCGGCGAGGTGACTGCCGGGTATTCTTCCCCAACAAGTACAAGACGAATGAACTAGTTCG
Source organism: uncultured Acidobacteriaceae bacterium (assembly GCA_963832465.1). Lineage (GTDB taxonomy): Bacteria > Acidobacteriota > Terriglobia > Terriglobales > Acidobacteriaceae > Telmatobacter. Next base: position 280,792 of record CAWHUJ010000004.1, on the reverse strand, counting down.
GCGGCGGATTGGTCGTTTGTGGCTGCTGTTGTTGGTTCTGTTGTTGCATCAGCTGTTGCTGGCGCTGTTGCAACTCCTGCTGAATCTGCTGCGGTGTCCGAGCGGCGTCAGGAGCAGCGGCGGGCTGTTCCGGTTGCGGCTGGGGCTGCGGCATCGTGTCAACCTGGTTGTCGTAGCTGTCATCGTCGCTATCGTCTTGCGCCGGGTGAGATGTCGCCTGCTGCCCGGATGCGCCGGGGGCTTTGCGCCCACTAAGGACGAGTTCCCGGGGCGCGCCGGTTCCCTGGTCGCCGATCATCACAATGTTGTAGCCGGATCCCTGCAAAAGCTGACTGAGCACGTCGCGAGGCCGTCCGGGGCCAAAATTTCCAAAAACCCGCTGATCCTGACTCCGGTCCGCGCTGAATCCCTCAATCTTTGTGCCGGTGGCGGTGGCTATGCCATCGAGAATCTGTTTCAGGCTTGAATTGGACGCCTCGATGCTAAGGCCTGCTGCGCTCCACTTGATTGACGGGGGAGCAGGGGTGTCGTTGATGGGCCAGTTTGGCGGCGGTGGCGGTGGAGGTGTGGGCGTGGCGGCCGCTTGAGTCTGAATGGTGTGTGCGTTGTGCCTGTGGGGCGCCGGCGTCTGTGTCATAGCGGTGACGGCACAGCACAGCGCAGCAGCAACGAACGCGGGCCCGAGATAAGCTTTGAATGCTTGCATGAGAATCGGTTTCCCTGGCCGATACCTTACCGCTCCACTCTATTAGACTAAAAAATGCCGACGGACGCTCAGAAAGTTTCGTGGCGGAGGGAACCGGAATCGATGCGACCCTGTTGGAAGGCATGGGTAGCTGCGCTGGTGTTGACTGCCTCGACGGTGGGCTGGGCCGCAACCTGCACGACTCAGGGGGAGATGCAGCCTGCAGACCGTAACGCACTGATTGCGGCGGGACAGGGCCTGACGACCGCGATTCTGCAGGAGAATTACTCATCGGTCCAGGCGAGTCTCTTTCCGGCGGTGGCGTCTGACTGGAACGGTATCCACAACGAGATCGAACAGGGGCTCCCTCTACTCAAGGGGGGGCAAGCGCAGCTGCAGGAGATTTACCTGCTCGATGCCTCGACGCAGACGGCGGTCGCCGACACACAATTCTTCTGCGCCAACACAAGCGGATCGCTGACGGTAACGATTAGCATGCGTGCGTTGCCGGCGGGAAAATACGGCGTGTTGATCGCGAGCGCCGTGGGAGCTCCTCTCGGTGGCCAGATAGGCATGATTGTTGTCTGGGATCCAACAGGTGCGACTCCGGCCTGGAAACTTGGCGGTCTTTCGATTCGGCAGGGAATTGTGGGCGGTCACGATGGTGTCTGGTACTGGTCGCGGGGACGGGCGTTGGCTGGAACGGGAGCGCCATGGAGCGCTTTCTACTCGTATGAGCTGGCGCGCTATTTGCTGTTGCCGGTAGATTTCATTTCGTCACCGAACATGGAGAAGCTGGTTCGTGAGCAGGGACAGATCCAGGGCGCTCCAGGAGGGTTTCCGCTTTCACTCGCGGACGGAGCGCGCACGTGGAAGATTGATGGCATCCGCGTGGATACGTCGTTGCGCGAAGCAGACCTGGGCGTGACCTACGAGTCGCTGGGCATTGTCGATCCGGCCGCGTCGCGCACCGAAGCGATCGCAGTGTTGAGCGCGTTGCTTAAAGCTCATCCCGACCTGCGCGAAAACTTTCACGGCCTTTGGGCGTATGCGTCGAAGGATGGTAAGGTTTCGCCGGTACTTGAGCTGCCGATGGCGCAGATTCCATAAAGAGGAACAGGACTACGGTGGCGGATTTGATCGATTTGCGTTCCGATACAGTGACTCGCCCAACGGCGGAGATGCGCGCTGCGATGGCAGCGGCCGAAGTGGGCGACGACGTCTACGGCGAGGATCCGACCGTCAATCAGCTGGAAAAACGCGCGGCCGAGATTTTTGGCCGCGAGGCGGCGCTATTTGTGCCTACCGGGACGATGGGCAATCAGATTGCGATCCGGCTGCATACTGAGCCCGGACAGGAAGTGATCTGCGAATCGCGTTCGCACATCCTCGATTGGGAAATGGGGATGGTGGCGCAATTCTCCGGCTGCCTCATCAGGGCAGTTTCTACCTCAAGCGGCACGTTGACGTGGAAGGATATCGAGCCGAGGATCAAGGGCAGCAGCACGCACCACTCATCGACTGGTCTTATCGAGATTGAGAACACGGCAAACCTCGCAGGTGGGCGTTGCACGCAGCTTGAAGTGATGGAAGAAATCTGGACCGAAGCCAAGAAGCGGGGCCTTCCGCTGCACCTGGATGGAGCGCGCATCTTCAATGCGTCAACTGCGTTGGGTGTGGATGTGAAGACGTTGACGCGTGGTTTCGACACGGTAATGTTCTGTCTGTCGAAGGGGCTCGGCGCGCCGGTCGGTTCGATGTTGACGGGCTCGGCAGAATTGATCGATCGCGGGCGCATCTATCGCAAGGCACTCGGTGGCGGCATGCGTCAGGCAGGAGTAATTGCGGCGGCGGGGCTTATTGCTCTCGAGAAAATGCCGGCTCGCCTGCATGAGGACCATGCCAATGCGCGGTTGCTTGCGGAATCGTTGTCGCAAATTCCGGGTGTTTCGATAGATCTCCCTACGGTTGAAACCAACATTGTGATTTTTCGGCTCAAAGGTGGGCAGAGTGCCGATGAACTCGTGCGCAGGATTAAGGCTCGCGGCATCCTGATCAGTTCGGTTGGTCCCGACGCGATCCGCCTGGTCACGCATCACGATGTTGACCGGGTTGCCTGCAGTGCCGCTGCGCAGGCCCTTGCCGAAGAAACCTTAGTAACTCTAAGCGCAAGATAGTTATACACTCGATCACCTTTCATTCCTGAAGAGCGTTCAGACGCAACTTTTGCCGCCAACTCTGGTTCAAAGGTCAGAGATGCCGGAGAAGATACCTATCACTCGCTCCAGCAATGACTCGGAAGATGAAAGGAGCTTTTGACTTTGAAAAAGATTGCGCTTGCGGTTTTGCTTGCAGGAATCATGCTTCCTGCCGCTTCAAATGCTCAAGTCTACGTTCACATCGGGCCACCGTCTCCGGTGGTGGAGCACTATGGACCTGCCCCGCATCCGGGATGGGTTTGGCAGCCCGGCTATCACACATGGGATGGCCATCGCTACGTCTGGCGCGGTGGCGTATGGGTGGCGCCGCCGCGTCCCCACGCTGTGTGGGTCGCCCCTCGCTGGGAACATCGTCACGACGGCTGGGTTTTTGTGGAGGGGCGCTGGCGGTAGAGCAAGTATAAGAAGCAAAGAGAAAACGGGCGACCAGCCCGTTTTCTCTTTGTGCTGGGGCTCCTTCGGGATAGTCTCAGTGCGTCGCATCTACCGATGTGCCGATATGGACAGAGAATGAAGCGAAGGGAGGGATTTAATGTGAGAGCGAAACCTCTGCTTCTGCTGTTGTGTGTACTGAGCCTTCGCGATTTGCGTGCGTTGAATAACCCGCCCAAGGATGCGCCTCCTCCGCCGCTGAATGAGCGGCAGGGCAATTCGCCGCACCCTGGCTTCGTATGGAAAGCCGGATATTACCGATGGACCGGAAATCAGTATCGGTGGTCGTTGGGACATTGGGTGAATCCGCCGCGACCCGGCGGCGTATGGATGCCGGGCACATGGGTCAAACACGAGGACCACTGGGAGTTCAAGGAAGGTCACTGGAAGTATTGAAGAGCGCCACGTTTACTGCGCCCCTCGATACTTGTGCCTAGCTGATTTCAATCACGTCTTTGCTGGCAGCTGCCGCAGCGTCAGCTCGCTCCATCAGCTTCTGCGCGACAGAAAAGAACTCTGCAGCTTGCGGGCTCTTCGGGCCAGCGAGTGTTACGGGCAGGCCGTGGTCGCCACCTTCGCGGATTGCAGGGATCAGTTCAATTGAACCGAGAAAAGGAATCTTGAACTGCTGCGCTGTTCGTTCGGCGCCACCCTTGGAAAAGATATCTATCTCATGGTGGCAGTGCGGGCATGTGAAATAGCTCATGTTCTCAACGAGCCCCAGCACTTCAACATTGACCTGAGCAAACATCTCCAGAGCTTTGCGCGCATCCTGCAGGCTCACGTCGCTGGGAGTCGAGACGACAACGGCGCCGGTAAGTGGCACGGTCTGCACGAGGGAGATGACGACGTCACCGGTGCCGGGAGGCAAGTCGACGATGAGGTAATCGAGCTCGCCCCACTGCACATCCTGCAGAAACTGGCGAACGATCTGATGCAGCATCGGCCCGCGCATCACCATGGGCTTGTCGCCCGGAGAAATGTATCCAATCGACATTGTCTTGATGCCGTGAGTGTCGTTGGGCAGAATTTGACGCTTCGCCCACGACCCGCGGCGGCTGTGACGAGCCCATCATAAGAGGAACGTTGGGACCATAGACGTCAGCGTCAATGAGGCCCACGCGCTTGCCCAGTTTGGAAAGCGCGATGGCGAGGTTGACAGCAACGGTGGTCTTGCCGACGCCACCCTTTCCTGACCCGATCGCAATGATCTTCGAGACTCCTGGCAAAGCTGCTGGGGCGGGCATGGCGTGAGAATGAGCCATTGTGGTGTAACTCCTTTTTTGAACTTTCCTGGTAACGATTGCCGCGGGGTTACGATTTGGCGGTCTGTTCGGATTGGGCGCGGCGTTCGTGCTTGCGTCGTGCCGCTTCGGCTTCGCGATGCTCGCGACGACGCAATGCATCGGCGTAGCGGCGGATTTCGTTCGGCGTTTCCGGCAGAACTTCTGGCACGCGCTGACGATTGCCATCCTTGTCGATGGCGACAAAGACCAGATAAGCGCTGGCCACATGCAGGAGAATGCCGGTTTGCGGATGCTCGACCCAGACCTTAACTCCAACTTCGACCGACGTATTGAAGGCACGGTTGACGCTGGACTTGAGAATCAGCAGGTCGCCAACATGGACCGGCTGGATGAAGTCAATGTGATCCATCGCGGCGGTGACAACATGGGTCCGCGTATGCCGGTAAGCGGCCATGGCGCCGGTGAGATCGATAAAGTGCATAAGACGGCCACCCAAGAGGTTGCCGAGTGTGTTGGCGTCGTTGGGCAGAATAATTTCCGTCATCTCCGACTGCGTGCTTGCTACGGTGCGCACAATCGGGTTGGAATCTTTGGAACTCATTGTGTTCTTGCTCCGAGGGCTGTCTTCTCCGTGAGGATTGCCGACCGGCTACAATGAATCGAGTGGACGCCGGTGCACGGGACGCTGTTTCCAGTTTCGGCAATCCACGCCAATTACGCAAATTTACACGGGCTTTGCCCGCACACAAAAAGAGCACAAACAAACACAATGGATAAAATTGCAGGCCTGAAAGAGATTCTTGCTCTGGACGCAAAAAACAGCTTCGCCCGCTACGGCATCGCTATGGAACTGGCGAATCGAGGTGAAGTGGATGAAGCGCTGAAAGAGTTTGACACTCTCCTGGCGAACGATCCGGATTACACTGCGGGCTACTTCATGGCTGCGCAAACCCTGGCGAAAGCTGGGCGCAATCCTGAAGCGATTGAACGGCTCAAGTCGGGGATCGGTTGCGCAGCGCGAAGCGGCAACCGGCATGCTCTCAGCGAGATGCAGGGCATGCTTGATGAATTGGATCGGTAGACGCTAATCGTCACAATCAATTGAGTTTTCTGCGAGTTACGTTCTTGCTTCTGCAGGGATGTTTTGCGCCTTTTTTAGTTAGACCGCGTCTATACTATTGATATGCCGAAGTATTCAATCGTCGTTCCTTTTCACAATGAAGAGGAAAACGTAACCGTCCTTTATGCCCGTCTGAAGCAGGTAATGGAGCAGGTGGGCAGCAGTTTTGAGCTTGTGCTTGTAGACGACGGATCGAGCGACCGCACCTACAAGCTTCTTGAAGAGATTGCCGCGGTAGACAGCCGTGTATTGGTAGTGAAGCTACGCCGGAATTTCGGGCAGACCTCAGCACTGGCCGCTGGCTTTGACAACGCGTCGGGCGAGTTTATCTTCGCCATGGACGGCGACCTGCAGCATGATCCGAATGAGATCCCTAACTTTATCGAGAAGCTGGAAGAGGGCTACGACGTAGTTTCAGGTTGGCGCAAGGAACGCATCGACAACTTTGTGATGCGGCGTATTCCTTCGCGCTGCGCCAACTGGTTGATGGCGAAGCTTTCTGGCGTGGACATTCACGACTTCGGCACCACATTCAAGGGATACCGTCGTGAGGTGATCACGAACATTCCGTTGTACGGTGAGATGCATCGGTTTATTCCTGCGCTGGCAAGCTGGTATGGCGCATCGATCTGCGAGATTCCCATCAAGAACGTGCACCGCGAGCGGGGCAAGAGCCATTACGGTATTGGTCGGACATTCCGCGTTTTCTTCGATCTGCTCACGATCCGATTTCTGCTCAAGTACATGAGCAGACCGTTGCATTTCTTCGGTTCATTTGGCGCGTTGGGTATCGTCACGGGCAGCATTCTTTCAATGATTTTGCTGGCGATGAAAGTGTTGAACCCGCACATGAACATCATGGATCAACATGGTCCGATGTTCGTGATCGCCGCAGTCATGATCGTTGCCGGCATCCAGATGCTTGCGATCGGATTGCTGGGCGAGTTGCAGGTGCGTCACTACTACACTTCGCAGCAGCGCGTTCCTTACGCGATTGACCGCATCATCCGGCTGCGTGCTCCTGAAGAACCGAGCCTGCTTTCGGAAGGATAAGCGGTAGAATGAGTCCCTTGGCCCCGCTGGATGTTCTCTGGGCGGGGCCATTGTTTTTCCAGGAGTTGTTTGCGAGATGCGGTTTAGCTCTTGCAGCAAGCTGCCCTAGGAGTGCATTCTTGGCCTCATGAAAGCCATTCAGATTAGCGAGACTGGCGGCCCCGAGGTTTTGAAGTCGGTTGAGCTGCCGATCCCCGAGCCAGGCCCGGGGCAGGTGTTGATTCGTGTCGAAGCCGTCGGGGTCAACTTCATCGAGATTTATTTTCGCAAGGGTACCTACAAGGCGACCTTGCCGATTACTCCGGGGAGTGAAGCTGCTGGCACTGTAGAAAAGCTGGGGCCGGGAGTCGGCGGATTTGAAGAGGGCGATTCTGTTGCCGCGGTAGGAGTGCTGGGCAGCTATGCCGAGTATGCCCTTGTGCCCGCCGCACAACTGGTGAAGGTGCCTTCGCGGCTGAGTCCGGAGCAGGCGGCCGCAGCAATGCTGCAAGGTATGACGGCGCATTATCTCGCGTACTCCACGTATCCACTGAAGGCAGGCGATACAGCCGTCGTACATGCGGGAGCCGGAGGAGTAGGACTGTTGCTGACGCAGATGGCGACACGGCTGGGCGCGCGTGTGTTCACCACTGTGTCGACCAAGGAGAAGGCTGAGCTTTCAAAAGAGGCGGGCGCCGCTGAAGTGATTCTCTACGCGGAGCAGGATTTCGAAACCGAGGTAAAGCGGCTTACGGGCGGCAAGGGCGTGGATGTTGTTTATGACTCGGTAGGCAAGACGACCTTCGAGAAGAGTCTCAATTGTCTTCGGCCCCGTGGCATGCTGGCGCTTTTTGGTGGCTCCAGCGGGCCGGTGCCGCCTTTCGATCTGATCCAGCTCAGCAGCAAGGGATCGCTTTTTGTTACGCGGCCGACATTGTGGCACTACATTGCTACACGGCCCGAGCTTGAATGGCGCGCCGCAAAGGTGCTGGACTTGGTGGCAACGGGTGAACTCAAGCTGCGTATGGAACACATGTATCCCCTTGCAGAAGCTGCGCAGGCACAGATCGATCTTGAGGCCCGCAAGACGACCGGCAAGATACTGCTGGAACCATGAATATAAGCCAGTAGCTCTTGATTCTGAACAGCTCAGCGATGTCACATACGCAGACAATAGCGGTTCATTCATCGGATCACCTCTTTGTGTTGACAGGCGCGGGCATCAGCGCTGAGAGCGGGCTGCCGACGTTTCGTGCCGAAGATGGGTTGTGGGCTGGGTATCGTATCGAGGATGTGTGCACACCCGACGCATGGCAGCGCGATCCGGCTGGTGTGTGGGCGTTCTACTCGGCGCGGCGGGCGTCGGCCCAGAAGGCGAAGCCAAATCCAGCGCATGTTGCGCTCGCGGAGCTTGAAGCGAAGTTGGGCGACCGATTCTTTCTATGCACGCAGAATGTGGATGATCTGCATGAGCGTGCCGGGTCAAAGCGGCTGCTGCACATGCATGGTGAGTTAACGAAATCCCGCTGCGAGCGCGAGTGCGGCAGGCCGCCGGTTGAAGATCGCAAGGTCTATCGCAACCTGGACGAGGTAGGCTGCTGCGAGTGCGGCGGGCGATTGCGTCCGCATATTGTCTTCTTCGGCGAGATTCCGTTGGAAATGGATCGTATTGCGAGCGAGATCGCAAGGGCGACGCTGATGATCGTGGTTGGAACTTCCGGCTCTGTGTATCCGGCAGCTAATTTTGTGCGTTGGGCGCGGCAAGGTGGCGTGCGCACGGTCTACATTGGCCCCGAACGGCCACTGAATGCCCAGGCCTTCACCAATATCGTGGAAGGAAAGGCCGGCGAGAGCCTGCCCGGCCTTTTCGTGGTGGAATGAGCCTCGCTTAGAAATGAAATCGATAACGAAGCTGCGCATAGATCATGCGCGGATCGTTGTAGTGGAAACCGCCGAAGGTGAGGCTATTATCCAGAAGAACCCGATAATTGGCGACGTTGAGGCAAGAGACGGAGAGCGACAAGCGCTCGCCAATGTCTTTTGCGGCGGACAAGTCGAAGGTAGTGTGGCTGGGTAGATATTCGCCGGAGTAGGGCGATGGCGGACCAGGGTATCCGTTGCTGAAGCCGGAACCATAATAAACGTTCGTGGAAGCGAACACGCGCCATGGAAGCGTCGCGTTGTAGCCCACATTCAGGGTATTTCGTTGGTCGTGATCAACCGGGGAATAGTCGAACCCTGCATCGCAGGATGGATCACCGATTGGAATGCAAACCAGACCTCCGGTGATATTCCCGCGCTGCTGCGCGATCTGGTTGGAGTACGCGAGATGACCCTGCCCGTACCGCCATATATGGGGAGTGCGGAGGGTCAACTCCCAGGCCTGAACCAGGGCACCATCGACGGTGACGGGATAGTAAATGCTTGACTCCCCGATGTTCGAATGGTCGAGAAAGTTGTTGATACGGGTCTGAAAATGGTCGGCGTCGAGCAACCACCCCTTGTATGGAATCTGCACACCGAATTGGTACTCCTCGTCGCGCTCACCGTGCAGTGGTTCAAAGCTGGTGTTGTTCGCGTTCGCGTAGTCGACCACCGGCCCGGTTGCGGTAAGTAGAGGCGGCGGCTGATAGTAGCGCCCATAAAAGCCGCGAAAGACCCAGTTCAATTTTGGAATCTGAAGAGCAACCCCAACTCGCGGCACGGTGTAGTCTTCCGAAAAACTGGATGTGAAGTACGACTGGCGGAGTCCGGCGAGAAGCGTCAGCCAGGATGTCGCTTTGTAGTTGTCTGAGATGTACCCCTCGACGAGGCCGCCAGTGGCAGAGTCTTGAACGCTAAAGTTCTGATAGCTCCCATCATTGAAGATCGATCCGAAGAGATAGCTGTCGTGCTGCCCCCAGCCATAGAAGCCTGCCTGGATCGTGTTCCTTGCAATATTTGTTGTGATGTTCGCCTGGGCGCCCCCATAGTTTGAAGCGCGGTCGGAGGTGGTAGCTATGGGGAAATCGTCGATCTTCGGCTCGTAGTTGGCGCTGTTGTAGTGATAAAAGGGCGAGAGTTCGAACACGGTGGATGAGTTGAAGGTATGCGCCCAGGTGAACGCGACAAGACCATCGGTCTCGTGCTGCCCGTCGCGCAGGCCATAAGAGGGAAGGAGCTGGTTCCCATAACTGTCAGGGTCCGGGTCGAAGGGAATCTGAAAGTAATCCGTGCGGAGCTGCATGATCAACCTTAGCTGGTCCTGCGGCGTACTGTTGTACATCAGGGACGCAAAGCCGCCATAGCCGTTCGCCGCATCGTGGTAGACCGAACTGATAGGCGTCGATAGTCCATAGTCGCTGCGCGTGCCGTTCAGGCTGGCGTAATAGGCGCGCTTTTCGGAGTGGCCACCGAAGCTGAGCTCGTCGTCGGTCTGCCAGAAGTTTCCCAAGGAAACAGTGAGTTCGCCTTCATTGTTTCGGTCAAAACCGCTTCGTGGCATGACGTTGAAAACACCGTACGTGCGATCACCCACGTCGGCGACATAGCTTCCGCGCTGGACTTCAAGATAGTCGATGTCTTTTGGGTCGATCTGCGGCCCTAGATTGCTGGCGATATTCGTATTGGGGATTTCGACGCCATCGATCAACCAGCTCACCTGATGGCCCCCGCGCATATGCAGCATGTCGTGCGTCATGTAGGCCCCGGGGACGTAGTCGGTGATCATTTCCATGCCGTAGCTGCGGCTGGCACCCGGGGTGTTGCTGATGTCCGCGCGGCTCACAGTAGTGGTCGGCGTGGCCGAGTCGACGTTGGCGGAGTCTTGTTCTCCGACAGTTGTCACCGACTGATTGACGTTTGCGACAGATAGTTGAAAGTGAAGAATGGGGGACGTTCCCGACGCAAGAGCATAAACCTGCGTAAGCGAGGCGAAGCCAGTTTGGGACACGATGACGTTGTACGTGCCAAAGGGTACGGTCTGGAAACGGAAGCTGCCGTCCTGACCAGTCATCGACGAGAGCGTATATGCGGAGTTGACACTCTGCACAACAACCTTCGCGCCGACGATTGGACGATGTTGCGGGTCGTGAACGATACCCTGAATTTCGCCGAAGACGGTGGCCATCGCAGGCACCGAAGCGAGCAGAAAGAGAACGGCAACAAATTGGCGTGAGTACCGCATATAGCGACCTCCGAAATCTAAAGCGACCGACAGGAATGGGCGCTCCGCATTGCAAATAGCGGGAATTAGCGCCGCGGAGCTATGGGGATTCGTCGAGTTCAGGCAAAGTGGTGCGGGCCCGTTCTGGGCTTCTCAAGCGAAGAGAAATTGGGCTCGACGGGTATCAGCCAAGGAATATGTCAGGAGGGCCACGAACAGCGCGGGAGAGCGCCTGACTTCTGAGCGCGTGTACGCGCTGAGCAGGCAGCAGACAAGACTGAAGGCAAAGCGCGATCGATGGGGCGCGGAGAACCGCCAGCGCGTGAACCGATGCGATTGCCGCAGGGGCGCTCAGCGGATAGAGGGGGCAATGCGATGGGGCTGAAATCGCCGGTGCACCGCTGTCGTGGATGATGCGCGCGAGCGCTGCATCGTCCATGGAGCAATGGTGCGCTCCGCCACGCCGGCAGCAGGCAGGCAGACGTGGATCGTCACTGCCTTGCAGAGTGATGGCAAGCGGGCCGAGGCCGAAGAAGACCACCAGCAAGATGGAAAACAAGCGGCGCATCTGCCCTAGATGCTACATCATTTTCAATGCACGGGAGAATCCTCAGGGAAGGTACGGCTCAGGTATCATCGAAACATTACGAATCTTCCTATTACCCACTAAAGAAGGAATCGATCCTGGTGAAAGAAGCCACAACAGTCTCGTCAAATACTGCCTCTGCGCCTGAATCGCGGCCGCGGCCGAAAAGGCCACTGCGAATCGCAATTTTCGGATTTGGCACAGTTGGGAGCTCCGTTGCCCGCATTCTGGTTGAGTCGAGGCCTGAAGGGTTGGAGTTGGCGTATATCTTCAACAGGAACGTGGCGCGCAAAAGGGCCGAGTGGGTGCCACAGCACGTGGTTTGGAGTGAGGACTCCGACGCAGTGCTGGCTTCGGACGTTGATGTTGTGGTTGAACTGGCGGGTGGTCTAGATCCGGCAGGAAACTGGGTGCGGCGCGCAATTGAATCAGGCAAAAGCGTGGTGACGGCAAACAAGAAGCTGATCGCATTTCATGGCGTAGAGCTTGAGACGCTGGCAGCTGCCAAAGGCGGTCATCTTAAATATGGTGCTGCAGTGGCTGGCGGCATCCCGGTAATTCCCGGGCTGGAGCAGGGGCTGGCCGGCGACCGCATCGAGCGCATGCAAGGGATCCTGAACGGAACCTGTAACTTCATCCTTAGCAAAATGGACGAAGGTGCCGAGTATGCGACGGTGCTGGCGACGGCGCAGGCCAAGGGGTACGCCGAAGCCGATCCGACCGAAGATGTAGGCGGATTTGACGCACGGGCCAAGCTGGCAATTCTGATGCGGCTGGCTTTGCGAGTGGTTGTTGATCCTGAGGAGATTGTGCCGCAGTCAATTACCTCTGTGACTGCGATCGATTTCAGCTACGCACGCGATCTTGGCTGCACGATCCGCCAAGTTGCGCGTGCCGAAGAGCGCGAGGGTACAGTTGCGGCTACGGTCGGTCCGATGCTCGTCGATCAGCGGTCTCCTCTGGCGTGGTCGCGTGGAACCGAGAACATGGTGGTGTTGACGGGCCGTTACGGCGGGGATGTGGTTTTCTCGGGGCACGGTGCAGGCGGTCATCCAACTGCCGTTGCAGTGGTGAGCGATTTGTTGGCCCTGGCACACGGCTCGAGAAGGGTCGAAATTCCCTCCGTACCAGCGCGAATTGGTGCGGAGTTTGAAGTTCCGCACTATATTCGATTTCTTGTTGCGGACAGGCCCGGCATCGTAGCGGAGATTACCGGCGCACTGGCGGGAGAACGCATCAACATTCGCGCTATTGTGCAGAAGGCCGGCTACCCTGCTCACGCGTTGCCCTTCGTGGTGACAGTCGAGCCGTGCAAGTCATCGGCTCTGAAAAGGGCTCTGGCGAAGATCAGCCAAATGGACTGTCTGCTCGAGGAGCCTCTGAATCTGCAAATGCTTGAATAGGGCGGTTGAGAAGAATGGTGGTAAGACTGGGGAGGTTCGGTGATCGACAAGATCTATCGATGTGAAATCTGCGGAACGGAAAGTGAGAAGGCCTTCCGATGGATCGTGATCCATTGCAGTGATGCGCAACTGACGGTTTTCAAATGGACGAAAGAAGCTGCCGACGCGCCCCACGCGCGCCATTATTGTGGCGAGCGTCACGCACAGGTGTATATCAGCCGGTGGATGGAATCGTATTGCTCCTAGGTTTTCAGGCCTTTCCGTTCGCTGGGCCGGTTGATTCTCGGACTTCAAATTCCGGTGCAACGATGATCTCTGCGGGATACTCCTTCTCGCGGTTTCCGATGCGGTCGAGCAAGATCTCGGCCCCGCGTTTGCCCATCTCCGTTAGTGGCTGGCGCACGGTGGTGAGTGAGGGCGAGTAGTAGGCCGCGGAGAGGATGTCGTCGAAGCCAACGACCGAAACATCGCCGGGCACTGAGAGTCCAGCATCTTTCAGTGCGCGAATGGCGCCGATTGCGGCGATATCGTTGAAACAGAAGATCGCCGTGAAGTTGCGCGACTTTTCGAGCAGGGCCTGCATTGGCTTGTAGCCAATCTCGGGCGCCATTGGATGATAGCCGGTATTCATCGACCAGCCCGAAGTGTCGATGCGGGTTACATGAGCCGGATCAATGCGGAGGCCCATCTCGGCGGCTACTTGTTGAATGCTTTCCCAGCGGAAATCTGAGTCTGGAATTGCCCTTGGGCCGCGCATGAAGGCGATGTTGCGGTGGCCAAGATCATAAAGATGCTTCAACGCCTGCGCGACGGCCGCGTGGTGGTCCAGCACGATGTTGGTGACATTGGGCAAGACGCTGTGGGCGGAGATGGCAACCACGGGCACCGGAACATCGATATTGTCTGCAGGCGTGTTGAGGAGGAGAAAGCCGTCGACGGCGCGCTCGACCAGCATGCGCGGATACTGCTCGATGAGCTCCTGCTTCCAATCGTGGCAGGCGGTGAAATAGAAGTAGTTCGCGCTGGTTAGCTGCTCGACGACGCCGCTCATGACGCGGGTGAAATAGCCTTCGCTCAGGTCAGGGGCAAGTACGCCAACGCTCATGGAGCGACTTTGACGGAGGGAGCGGGCAAAGTAGTTGGGACGGTAGTTGAGCCGTTCAGCCGCCTCGATGACACGTGCACGGGTCTCATGAGGAATGGACTTTGCCGACGGAGAGTTGTTGAGGACCAGCGACACCGTGGTTTGTGACAATTCCAGGTGTTCGGCCAGCATTCGAAGGTTGACGTGACCCGGGGGAGTCGAACCCTTGCCCTTTGCCATGCTAGGAGTTGTAACACGTCAATCACACTTCCGGGAACGGCGTTCCCCACGTTCAATAGATCGATTTGCTTAAGAGGTTGCGGGATAAAGCCTTGACGGCGGTTCCCGTCCTTTTGAACGCCGGGAACGGCTACGGCACCTGAATATGGTTTGTTCCGGGCTTGAGAGGCCAGGACTTGCCAGCGAAGAGGAAGGTGCCGGAGAGGCTGCCAGGCAGGTCAACCGTCGCATCCAGAGCTTTCCCCGAGCGGTGGTAGGTGACTTTGATCATTCCTGCCGGGTGCGGATAGCTGGCCGTGATCGAGGCGAGGTTGCCCATATGTGGCGCGACTCGGACAGTGGCGAAGCCAGGACTGGCCGGCTTGATGCCCGCGACAAGCGTGAGCAGGTCATAGATGGGGTGGGCTGACCATGCATGAGAGTCCGAGCGAGTATCACCGGGAATCTCCGGCCAGGTGCTGAAGTGGAGCGGAAGCAGCTTTCGCCATGGATCGAGCGACTGAAGGTACTCGTCGGCCATGTCGGCATGATCGAGGGCGCGCGCCAGATAGAAACGGAAGTAGTAGGAGGCGCTGAGGATACCGTCGGGCGTCGTTCCAGGTTCGATTGCCAGAACCTTGCGGAGCACTGCCTGTTGGCTGGCTTTGGGGACCACATCATAGAGAACGGCGAGAATGTTCGCCTGCTGGCTGAAGACCTTCTTGTCAGGGTTGTCGGCGATGAGCCCGCGTTCGGTGCTCCAGCATTTGTTGTGGAGGCCCGAACGCACCCGCAACGCACGAGCCTGATACCGGCTCGCGATTACGGGATCGCCGATATTGTGTTCAAGGTCAGCTCCGTCTTCGAGCGCGCCGAGATACTCAAGCGTTGTGACGCAGGATTCGTTGCGGGCATCGTAGGTCGGAGTGTCGCCAGATGAAACCCAGTCGATGAAGCTCCACCACGGCAGCTTGTCAAGCAGGCCATCTGCCTGTTGATGACCCCCAAACCACTGCAGCACCGACCGCGTTCCGGGTAGCAGAGACTTTACCAGGCCACGGTCTGGACGGTAGAGCCAATAGTCGCGCAGCATGCCAATGTAGATCAGCGAGAAGGTAGGAATCGTCTGCGGCAGGGAACTAGGATAGCGGCTACGGGTGAGTCCTTCGGGGAAGCGTGAGGCGTCAAATGCCCGCAGCGCTTGACGTGCGAGACGGTCATCGCCAGCCACGGCATAGGAGATGAGGGCCTGGATGCGGGTGTCTCCGATGTACTGAAGCTGCTCGTAGTAGGGCGTGTCCATGTACGTTTCATGGGCATCGAGCCGAGCGGTGCGCCAGCTGATCTCCCAAATCTTGTCGAGGTCTGCATCGCTGCCATTGAACGACGCACGTTCCTCAAAGGGATAGGCGGTGAACGAGGCTTTGAGTGACTCAAGTTGTAACGGCTCGCTCGCGGTCTGGATATCGAGGTCGAGAAAGCGCCAGGTACGCCACCACAGAGGCTCAAAAGTGCGGTGCGGTCCGCCGTCTGGGAGAAAGTTGTCAGCCAGACCGCGCGCGAGCCGGTCGCCGACGTCGTCGCGGTCACCCTTATGCTCCTGTTTGTCATAGAGTGCTTCGGAGTAAGTGAAGCGGATCTTGGAGCCTTTGCCGCCCGAGACGATCAGGTGCGGATATGCAGTAGTCAGCGTCTTGCGATCGAGGAGAACGTGGACGTGGGCGCCCGCCGGCACCGTGACTGGAGCCCCTGGGAAAGCATTCAACGCTGCAAGATCGGCACGCACTACCTGACCTGCGGACGTAGGTGAAAACTCCATGTGAGGCAGCTCGTCCGGGATCAGGCCCCACGGATTGTCACCTGTGGTATCGGCGGAATGGGCTTCGTTGACCGGAAAGATGCTGTCGCGCATCGGCGTGCCAACGGGTACCCATGCGGCGCCGTCGGCTGAAGGTGAATTCCAGTTCCAGTCATACCGGGAAGCATCGATCTGTTCACCGGGACCGGAAGCAAAATAGGTGAGCAGGCTGACCCAGGTGCGATCGAGTGGCGTCTGGCCCGGTTCTTCTTCGACGAGCCAGTCCTTAGGGGTGCTGATCGAAGCGTCGCCGGTTGCTTCGCTCTCAAGCAAGAAAGCGGTTCTATCGCTCAATTGGGAGATCGGTGCGTAGACTCCAAAATTCCAGACGGTTGCCGTGATCAGATTCCTGCCGGCCTTGAGAAATGGGCCCAGATCGAAACGCTCGTAGCGCCAGTGGATGAGATCGCCGCGAGCCGGTCCGTCGCCCACGCGCCGGCCATTTGCATAGAGAATGAAGCGGTTATCGGCGCTTACCCGCACCAGATAATTGGCCGGCGCGGATGGCAGATCTAGCGTCCGCCGGAAGTGCAGGACGAGAGGCTCTCGTAACGGTGCAGTTGGATGCGTAGCCCAAGCTGCGTGCCAGGCTCTGTGTGAAGGATCGGGTTGATCGGCGTGTTGAGCCTGAAGGGCAAGAGACGAGAAGAGCAGGGCAACGACGGCAAGAAAGTGGCGCATGAGATGTTCAGAAGACTCCGTGCAAAAGACTAAAGGAAAAGGAATCCAATGGGGAAACTGATTCTGCTTTTTGCATCCAATTCTCAAGCGGGCACGCGATTGTGCTTGAGAATGCCGCTTCGAGGCCGATTTCACGGTATATTCGCACTGTATGCGCTTGATTTTGCGGCCTTGTAACCTCTTGTTCATCTTCGATCGGTAGCCTACCTAAGGTGATAGGACAAGTGCCAGAGATCCGTATCTCTCAGTCACAGCAGCCTGAGTCGGCGGCAACTGCGCCCCCTCAAGGTTCAGGGCCGGAAAAGCCCGTTGGCGCGGAACCCTCCGCAGTTCGAAAGTTCCTGCTTTCGCGCGGCAATTCTGTTGTGGCAGATCGAGCCTTTCACGGTCTCATGGTGCTGTGCGCGCTTTGCATCTTCGCGATCGTCCTGCTCATTCTCTACGCGCTGGTGACGGGCTCGCAGCTTTCCTGGCAGAAGTTTGGCCTGAGCTTCTTCTTCCAATCATTCATTGATCCTGACACCCATCAAAAGCTTTATTGGGATCCAGTTAACGGGCAGTTCAGTGCGCTGCCCTTCATCTATGGCACCCTCGTTTCATCGTTTCTTGCGCTGCTGATCGCGGTTCCTCTGGGAATCGGCGTGGCAATCTTTCTTACGGAGATGTGCCCGGGCGCGATGCGAGGTCCGCTTTCGTTCCTTACAGAACTGTTAGCGGCGATTCCAAGCATCATCTATGGATTTTGGGCAATCACGGTGCTCGTGCCGCTTCTGCGCGAACATTTGAATCCCGCACTGATCCACCTTTTTGGATGGACCGGTCTATTTACCGACGAAAATCCCACCGGTTTGGGGTTTGTATCAGCGGGCGTGATTCTTTCGGTGATGATTCTACCGATCATCTCCTCCCTAACCCGGGAAGTAATGCGTGCTGTTCCGCACTCGCAGCGCGAAGCCGTGCTGGCACTGGGAGCCACGCGCTGGGAAATGATTAGGATGGGCGTGCTGCGAAATGCGCGGATCGGAATAGTAGGTGCAATTATTCTTGGGCTCGGCCGTGCCCTTGGCGAAACGATGGCTGTAGCAATGGTTATCGGTAATACCCCTGAGATTCATCGTTCGCTGCTATCGAATGGCAGCTCGATGGCGGCGGTGATTGCCAATGAATATGCCGAGGCAGTGACCAACCTGCATTACAGCGCGCTGACTCAAATAGGCCTTGCGCTGTTTATCGTGACCATTATTGTGAACGCCATTGCACAGTTGCTGGTGTGGGCCGTCACGCGCGGAGCGCCGTCGCAGGCGCATTGAGGAGCCGGGAATTGAAGAGCGAAGCATATCAATTCCGATCGAAGGTGCGTGCGTTCACCGATCAGCTAGTGACAGCGCTCTCGGTTCTGGCGACGATTCTGGTGATCGCGCCGCTGGTGCTCATCTTTGTTTACTTGATCTTTAAAGGCGCAAGCGCGGTTAATCTGGACTTCTTTATTAAGGTGCCGAAGCCTGTGGGCGAGGATGGCGGCGGCATGGCGAACGCGATTGTGGGGTCAGGAGTGCTGCTGGGTCTGGCGATCCTGATTGGTGTTCCGATCGGAATCAGCGGCGGCATCTTTCTCGCCGAATTTGGACGCGGCACCAGGCTTGCGAATGCGATTCGTTTTACTGCGGATGTGCTCAACGGCGTGCCATCCATCGTAATGGGCATGGCCATCTATGTGTTACTAGTGAAGCCGAAGATCTGGTTCCTGCCCTTTACGGGACACTTCTCTGCCTTTTCGGGCGGCGTTGCGCTGGGCATCATGATGATTCCGACTGTTTGCCGCACCACTGAGGAAATGCTTCTGATGGTCCCGCATGCCGTGCGCGAGGCGGCACTCGGGCTCGGCGTTCCCAACTGGCGATCAGTGCTCTCGATTACGTTGCGGACGGCCTCTCCGGGCATCATTACCGGCTGCATGCTTGCGTTTGCGCGCGTGGCGGGGGAGACGGCGCCGCTGATTTTCACGGCCTTCGGAAACGCGTTTATGAGCACAAGCCTGAATCAACCGATCGAGGCACTGCCTCTGCAGATTTGGGTTTATGCCACGGGGCCTTATGAGGAATGGCATCGCCTGGCATGGGCTGGGTCGCTAGTTCTGATTGTTTTGATTGTCTTGGCTGTCTCGCTTGTGCGGTTCGTCACGAGCCGGGGCACATTGAAAGGGGCAAGCTAGGTGGGCGTCGGCATCGAGGTAAGCAACCTGAACGCGTGGTACGGCAACAATCACACGCTGCAGGACATCAATTTAAATATTCCTGCAAACCACGCGACAGCGCTGATTGGCCCCTCTGGCTGCGGCAAAAGTACTTTTGTGCGCTGCCTGAACCGCATGCATGAGACCAATCCCATTGCGCGCGTGACCGGATCAGTTCGCATTGGCGACCTGGATATCTACGAGGGGGCCAAGCCGGTGCAGATTCGCCGACGCGTCGGCATGGTGTTTCAGCGGCCCAACCCATTTCCCACGATGTCGATTTATGACAATGTGGCTTCGGGCCTGAAGCTGAATGGATATAGTAACCGCCGCGTTCTCGATGAGATTGTTGAGAAGTCATTGAAAAACTCGGCATTATGGGATGAAGTCAAGGACGATCTGAGGAAGAAATCGGGCGCCAGCCTGTCTGGCGGCCAGCAGCAGAGGCTCTGCATTGCACGCGCCCTGGCGGTAGATCCCGAAGTACTGCTGATGGACGAGCCTGCATCGGCGTTGGATCCAGTTTCGACGTCGAAAATAGAGGACCTTATCTTTCAGCTTAAGTCGCAGTACACTATCGTGATTGTGACCCATAATATGCAGCAGGCCGCCCGTGTGGCAGAGAAGACCGGATTTTTCCTGAATGGGCGCATGGTCGAATTTGATTCGACACACAAGATCTTCACTAATCCCAGCGACAAACGCACCGAGGATTACATTACTGGCAGGTTCGGATGACACGCATTCGGTTTCAACAAAGCCTCGATGAGCTGAAGGAGAACCTGCTGGTGATGGCGGGACTCGCCGAACAGGCGATTCAGCGCGCCATTGAAGCGTATCGTGTGCGCGATCTCTCGATTTGTGATCTGGTGAGCCGCAGTGAGAACGCAATTAATCGGCTAGAGCGCGATATTGACCAAGCTGCCCTTGACTTGCTTGCAATGGAGCAGCCGATGGCGATTGATCTGCGCTTCATTCTCAGCGTGATCAAGATCAACGCAGACCTAGAGCGCGTGGGAGACGCGGCCAAGAGCATCAGCGACCGTGTACGCAACATGGAGCAGATGGCTATTGCTGATCTTCCGGTTGATATTCCGAAGATGGCATCACTGGCAGCGGAGATGGTACGCAAGAGCCTGCAGTCGTTCATCGAAGCCGATCCAGAGATTGCACGGTCGGTTCTTACGATGGACGATGCTGTCGATGCGATGAATCGCGCAGCTTACAAGAATTTGACCAAGGTGATGGAAGAGCAAAGCCACATTGCCCCGCAAGCCCTCAATGCGCTGATGATTTGCCGCGCTCTCGAGCGTGTGGCCGATCATGCGACCAACATCGCAGAGGACGTAATTTTCTGGGTGCAGGGTGCCGACGTGCGTCACAGCAACAGTCTTGCCAAGCAGAAAGAGAAAGAAGAAGGCAAGGTTGCGGGCTGAAGGGCATTCTGATTCAGATCACTACTGTACTTCCCACCAATCCAACATCAGCATGCGCGGATAGTAGAGTGCGGCGCGAATCTGTGCGTCCCTCCCATGCAGATTGCGCAGGACAACCGCATAGGCCTCAAGCTGCGGCGCAAAGAGATTGCGGAGCTCGAGTTTGGCGTTCAAGGGGCCAAGGTCTTCGCTATGAGCCGTCTTGTAGTCGACGATCCACCAGGTAGAGTCGCCTTCGGTGAGCGGCTCATTTCCGGCGCAAAAGATCCGGTCAACGCGAACTGACCGTAGCGCTCCGGCAACGACGCCTGTCCACGCGGTTTCACTGGCCGCTTCAAGATGCGGAGATAAGATCCACTGGCCATAAGGGTCGTTCGAAGCCTGCAGCGCGTAGTTCAGCGCAGTTGTGGAAATGGATTCAGCGTCACTCCGTGTCGCACCGATGGAGCGAATCTGCGCCGAGATACGTGGCCGCAACTTATTCAAGGCCGCCCGTGCGTCCTCCCAGTTGAGCGAGGCGCGCAGCCGAGCAAGCTCCTCAAGCAGTTTGTGAACGGCAGCTCCCAGCGCGCGTGAGAGCGCTCCGCCCTCGTGACGAGCGTACAGTGCTGCCTCACCGTCTCCCATCACGTCTGGATGGCCAGTCCTGACGTGCCGACCTCCATCCTTGGACGACTGAAACTCCGGTGGCAGACGCCGAAGCACGGTGGGTTTACCCGTTGGGGGTGGCATCACAACGAGTTCGCCCGCGGCGGCGATCGACTGTATCACGCCTTCCTCTGATCGTTGGGCGGCCAGGCGAGTAGTGCTCCACTCCCTGAATCGCACCTGCACCTCGTTTCCGAATGCAGGCCATAGAGTGGCGAGCAAACACTTTGCGGGTTCCACAAGAGAGAGGCCGTCGTGTGTGTCCTTGTATTCAGGGCGAGCGAAGAAGTGAAGCTCCTCACGCGCGCGAGTGGCGGCGACATACAGAACGCGTCGCATCTCCTGCTGTTCACGTTTCGCATACGCGCGATCTACCCATGCTTTTGCCTTCCCGCGATCTGTGCCTTTGGGCTGCAGCGGTGCGATGAGGAATTCCGTGACCTCTCCGTATTCGTCCGGCTCAGCCAAACCGCGCTCAAACCACGAAAGCATCTTGCCGCGCGATATCGAGCTACCTGCTTGCAATTCCGGGATGATGACGACTTCAAATTCGAGGCCCTTTGACTTATGGATCGTCATTAGCTGCACGCCGCAATCGTCGCTGACCGCTGGATCGGGTTGAGCGGTGAGCGAATCAAGTGCGATATCCAGCGCCGGACCGAGGAGATCCTCGGCGCCTCGCGGTAGAGCGTCGAGACAGCGCCAAAGGAGATTGAGATTGGCTCGCGCGCCGGCATTGACACAATGCGCTCCATCGAGGCTGAGCCAAATTTGCTCCAACCATGTACCCAGCGAGGCAGTCGGCAATGTGATTCGTAGATTGGCCGCTGTGGCAGTTGCATCCAGAACGCGCTGAACTGCGCTCCCACTGTCAGCGGTCAGAAGATGAAGGCGCTGGGCAATAAGGTCGGCCATCGGGCGGCGAAGAAGAACTGGGTCATCCGCACTGGTAAGCGCGTGCAACTCGCTCAGCGGCAGGCCGCACCACGGCGCGCGCAAAACGCCGAGCCACGCCACGCGATCGACCGGATTCAGCAGAGCTCTGGCTAGCGCCAACGCATCCAGAACTTCGGGGCGGTCCCGTAGTTTCTCAAGATCGACGGCACGAAAGGGAATGTCGGCTTCGCGGAGCGCCGCCGCAATCGGAGCCAGCGCGTCACGCGTGCGGCCGAGTACCGCAACACGATATCTTTCCCCCTTGAGGTTTGCTGCGTCAATGTGACGCCGATGTCTCCTAATCACGCTCACTATCTCGGCCGTTTCCGCGTTACGAGCGGCGATACGTGCGTTCGCCGTCCGCTCCTTCTGCGCAGCATCGGCAGTGCCTGCCGCATTGCCGCTCCTCGTTTGGGGCATGAAATGAACATGCACCTCCATGCGCGGTCCGAAAGCCAGGGTTCGTTCCCGGGCAGGAATCGCGCGCGCGAATCCAATGCCGCTGCCGTCGTTCTCAGCAAAGCAGGAGGAAAAGGCGTTGTTCAATTGATCAACCAAGTCGGGAGCGGTACGAAAGTTGGCTGTGAGACGGACGGGGTCGAGACCAAATGGGGGCTCGCCGGCTAAATCAAGGCCTGTATCGCGCAGACGAATGAAGAGTTCAGCGTCGGCATCACGAAAGAAATAAATGGACTGCATTGGATCGCCAACAATGAAGAGCGTGCGTCCGGTCGTGTCGGGCCATGCGGCTACAACACTACCGAGCATGCGATGCTGGCGGCGGCTGGTGTCCTGTGACTCGTCAACCAGTAGATGACGAATCTGGTCGGCGATTTCAATCGCTGCATCGCCGGGTCGGCCGTCGCTGCCGGCAAGAACCCGTTGTGCAATTTGTGCAACTTCGACAAAGTCTACAGTTCCGGCTTCTGCGAAGACTGCGAGTAATTCGCCAGATGAGTGCCGCAATGCTGTGAAGCAGGCTCGGACGATCTCCCAGTCATTCTCGGTGTAGCGCGCGGGAGGAAGGCTTCGCAGATCGGCAAGTGCTTCTTCAAGGCCTTCGACGCGGTTCAGTTCGCTGATAAGAGCGCTTAGCCGTGCTTTCTCCGCCGAAGCGTTAGCCGGGAAGCCTTCACGTGTTCCGAATCGTTGCCGAAAGCTCCCATCGCCGATTAGCACCAACTTTGCGAAGTCGAGATAGGCGCGTCGCGCGTCTTCAAGATCCTCACCGTCTGCAAAAGGTGCGGTTGGCAGCGCCGATAGTTGTACGAGGTCTTCGAACGATGCATCTCCCAAATGCTCATGGGCGAAGCGCGCGAGAGCGGGCGCTTCATGATTGACGTCTGGAACGCCATTGAGCAGGGCGGCGACTCGAGTAAGAGCTTCTGCAACAGCTTTGCGAAATGGCAGTTCCAGTCGCGTGCGCAAGGTCTCCCAGTCAGGATCGCGTTGCAGCAGGAACTCGTGCATCCATCGGTCACGCTGGCGAAGCATTTCTACAAGTAGGTTCTCAAGCTCGTGCCAGTTGTTGTCACGCCAGAGCAGCAGGTCAGCAAGCGCGGTGGCAAGCGACGGATCATCGCCGTCAATCTTCTGGAGGGTACGTCGAGCCGCACGCAGATAGAGCTCGGCTGGATTATCGTTGACGACGAGGTCGCTGCCGAAACCAGAGATCAGCGGTTGCTGAATCGCCAACTCGCGGCAGAAGGAATCGATTGTTGTAATGCGAAGCTGCGCCGGCAAATCCGTGAGTTGCCAGCCAAGCGCGCGAGAGCGGTCGCGAGCCCGGCGCGCCAACGTTTGCATGGAGAATTGATCGGTGTCGGCTTCGTCGACGTCACTACTCTCGGCTTTCGCTAGCTCGGTAAGGATGCGGTGGCGCATCTCGGCAGCGGCAGCTCTCGTGAATGTAATCGCTACGATCTCGGCCGGATTGTTGACCTCACCGAGCAGGGTTAGGAACCGGCGTGTGAGGAGATCGGTTTTGCCGGAGCCAGCAGGGGCCTGAACAAGAATGGAACGGCTGCGATCGAGGGCGCGCCGCCGCGCAACCTGATCGGGCGGAAGTAACCTTCCGGCCGCGAGCTTAGTCATCAGATTCGCCCTCCGCACCTTCTTCCGGCGGCGGTTCGGATCGATTCTCGTGGATACGGCAGACTGCATGCAGATCGCACCGTTCACAGGTGTGAGGAAAGTCGCGTGGATCAACGCTAGCCGCGCCCTCAAGGAAATCGTGGGCTAACCGTTCGATTGCTTCCTTCCAAGCCCGTAACTGCGCCTCGATGAGCGGTTGACGGACAAGTTGATCGGATGAGGCAAGATCTGCGCGGAGAGTTGAGCGTGGATCCCGCGCGTGGCCGATAAATCGGCTGTCACCGGCACGCAATTTGGCAAAGAGCAACGCGCCAGGTTTCTCGCCTTCAAGAGCGAACGAGGCATAGAGCGGCAATTGAACATCCTCGGGTCTAGGCAGTTCCCACGTCTTGAGTGCGGCAGCACTCCCAGTCTTGTAGTCGATGACAGCGACTGAGCCGTCGCAGAGGCGGTCGAGGCGATCAAGTTGCACGGTGAGAGCCAGACCGCCGATGTTCACGGCGTGCTTCGCCTCAGTTTCTATGACGGTGAACGGAACACGCTGTTCTTCATAGTCAAGCCATTTGCAGACGAGGCGAGTCAGCCGCAGAGCTTCAAGATCGAGATAGCGCTTCGGCATACGCTCGAGAATAGCGGTAAGCGCCTCGGTGCGGAGAGCCTTTTCAACGTGCGCGCTAACAAAGTTTGTCTTGTTCGCGACGGCTCTTAGATCATTGAGTGATCGCAGTCCATCTGGCGGCCGACTCCAGATCGACTGCATCGTGGCATGCAGAAGTCTTCCGCGCTGTGAAGGACTCAGAGCGTATTCGGCGGCGTCCCAGCCCTGCGCGGCTAGCCGCACCGTAGCGAAAGCCTTAAATGGACACTGCGATTGGGCGGTCAGGGGGGCCGCTCCGCCGGGCAACTGAGCACTTTGCAGTCGCTCAAGGGGGAAAGGAATCCGACTCGTGTCGTGGAATGAAACAGCGGCGCAATCCGGCAAGAGTGGCGGAGTCAGATCGGCAGGAATGACCTGAGCCACGCCAGCGACTGCTTTGACCAAACGAGACTGGTGCGCTTCGGTTTCGCCCCTGCGGCGCGGATAGCTGAAACACACCTCCTGTGCAGACGCTGCGAGCCGGCCTGTGATCCCCTCGGCAAGGTCCCAGTCGGCACGCTTCGTTGAGTGAGGCATCTCTGCTTCACGTTGCACATGGATAGGCAAGAATGGATGCGCGGTGCCCGTCGCCGGCCAACTCTCCTCGTCAACGCCGAGAAACCAGATTGCGTCTGCGGTGAGCCCAGCGGATTCTGCGGGTCCGGCGATCAGAATTGGCGCATCACTGGACTCGGGAGTGAAGAGAGTTTCACTGAGCGTATGCTCAAGGGTCCTGAGGAACTCGCTCCAAGCGATGCGCCGGCCATCGAAGCCCAAGCCGCCACAATTATCTAGCGCCTGTTCCCAGCGATGCCATGCTTGAAAATCAGCGCTGGCAAGGCGTCGGCTGCCCGGTATGCCCAGCGACTCCAGCAAGGTGGGAATTGAACGTACCCATTCGAAGGGACTACGCCTTCGCTTCTGCAAGTCAGTCAGTTTCTGGCGGCCACGCACCATCCGCCGGTACCAGGAGCCGAGTGCGCCTTCGAAGATTGCGCTCTGCCGTGCGAACGCATCGAGCGACCAATCAGTACGAGCTAGGCCGCGCCTGCGCAAAAGCCGCATGTGGCGCTGCAGCGCAACGGATTCCACGCGGTCGAAAGTCGTAAGCTCCATTGAGAGGAGCCAATCGACCTCGTTCTCGAGGAGCGTCCCGCTCAACCAGCGCAACACGAGATAGGTGGCTCGGATCAGTGGGACTGCTCCAAGAGGGACACCGAGAGAAAACTCGAAGAGAGGAACCTCGCCTGATGTCGAGAGCTGCAGAAAGACCCGCTCAATCTCGCCTCGCCGGGCGGAGATGTTTTGCGCGATCACCAACAATCGGCTCTTCGGATTGGCCTTCAAGTGACGTTTGCACCACGCGGCACACGCGGCCAGTTCAGCAGCGTCATCTTCAGCGGCGTAGTAATGCAATTCATTCGCGATGACTTCAGGAGCCATCTGTTGCCAGCTGCCCCAAGCGTCGAGTATCTCCCTCTGCACTGGCAACAGACGGTCGAATCCGACGATCAGGGCGCGCGGTCGTTCTGCGGTATCAATCTTCAAGAGATCGATCAGTTTGAGCGGAGCGATGCTCGGGCTGCGAAGATCCTGTTGTCGGCAGATACGATCAAAAGCAGTGAGCCAGGTACTGAAGATACCGTGATCACGATCCCAGCCGCTGCGCGCGGCAGGTTGCAGGTAGCGGGGTGCATAGGACGCCAGAAGCTCGTTCGCCCGCATGGCGAGCGCTGCAAGCCTCTCGCGCGGCCCTTCAAGCACGGTGGCAAGGTGGGCTTCGCGGCTGATGATTTCAGCCCAGAGAGATTGCTCCTGCATCGTGGTGAGCAACATGCGGTTCTCTGATTCGCGCTCTTCCCATTCGGTGCGCGTGAAGGCAGGCCACGACTGAATCGCCGGTGCAGGCCATGCGGTTAAACCGCTATCCCGGCGGCGACGATGGTAAGCACGTTGCAAAGCGCGGGCTGCTCGATCGCTGGCGGCCAGTACGATGCCTCCATCTCCGAGCCATTTGTCGACTAGGCGCCCCGCGCTGGTCCCCATAAATGGGTTATACGCTGGCGCGCTGGCGGCACGCCATCCCCACTGACGGCCGAAGTATGCGATGCGGCCCCAGTTGTACACTGAAAGGTGATTCAACGACTTATTGCTGCCTCTGTTCTCGCAATTGTTCTGCTCGCCGGATGTCGTTCCGGTCAGGAAGATTCGCGGCGGAATTCCGCGGCTTCTTCGAATAAGGTCTACAAACTGCGGGGCAAGGTGATCTCGACCAATCCTGCGACTGGCGAAGTGATGCTCGATCACGATGCGATTCCGGGTTTCATGGATGCGATGACGATGCCCTACAGACTTAAGGATGGAAGCATCCTAAGCGAACTGCACCCAGGCGATGTGCTCACTGCGGATTTGCTTGTTTCGCGCGGCGCAGACGCTGATGTTCTTCTCGATCACATCGTAGTGGTTGCCCAGGGCAAGGCTGACTATAAGCCCGCCGTCGTCTACCATGTCCCAACCCCAGGGGACGAGGTGCCTGACTTTGCGCTTCGCAATCAGGATGGCCGGGTAATCCATCTCAGCCAGTTTCGCGGTAAGGAACTGCTGATCACCTTTATCTATACGCGCTGCCCTTTGCCCAATTTCTGCCCGCTGGTAACGCGCAACTTTGCTGCCATTGGGAAAGAAGCGGCCGCTGACGCCGATCTACGCGGCAAAATCCACCTTCTGAGCGTGAGTTTTGACCCCGAACATGACACGCCCCAGAGGCTGCGTGCCTACGGCGCTCAATACATTGGAAGCGATGCGAAGGACGCCTTTGCCCAGTGGGATTTCGCGGTGCCGCAAGAACCCGTGCTCAAGCAGATGGCTCTCTACTTCAACGTTGGATTGACACCGGGGGCTGACGGCACTATCAACCATACCTTGTCGACAACGTTGATTGGGCGCGATGGCCGGGTAGTGCGATTTTATCCGGGCAACGAGTGGACACCCGAACAAGTGCTAATGGACGTGAAGCAGGCAACGTCTGCTGGTTGAAGTATTGAATTAGACGCTGCGCGGAAGAGCGGAGACACGAATCGATGAGCGCTGGATTGACGATTCGCAAAAATGGGGATCTGGATTTTCTTTCGCTGGGGGCGCTTATCCACCGGCTTGATCCAGGCATTGTGCCGTTTCGCAAGGCGACGGAGTGCAAGATCCATGTGAGTGGCGGCGAGTTTAATGTGGCGGCCAATCTTGCAGACTGTTTCGGGCTGAAGACCGCGCTTGCATCGGCGATGGTTGATTATCCGATTGGCGACCTGATCGCCGAGCGTGTGAAGGCGATGGGCGTGCGCCCGTTTTATAAGCGTTTCAAGCATGATGGCGTTACCGGGCCGAACATGGCTACCGTTTACAGCGACCGCGGCTTTGGGGTACGTGCTCCGGTGGTGTTCTACAACCGCAGCAACGAGGCAGCGGCGCAATTGAAGCCGGGTGACTTCGACTGGAAGAAGATATTTTCCTCAGGGGTGCGCTGGGTCCATAGTGGTGGAATCTTTGCCGCTTTGTCACCTCATACAGCAGAGCTCGCGGCAGAGTTGATGAAAGCTGCGAAAGATGCCGGCGCAGTCACGTCGTTCGATCTGAATTTCCGCGAAAAGCTTTGGAAGATTCATGGCGGTGACACGCACGCAGTTGACACTATCGGCAAGATCGTCGAGAACGTTGACGTGCTTGTTGGCAATGAGGAAGATTTGCAGAAGGGTCTGGGCATTGCGGGGCCTGAGGTGGCGGCCAAATCGAAGCTCGATCCCAGCGTATTCTTCGGGATGATCGATAACGTGGTTCGCAAGCTTCCACACGTGAAAGCCGTGGCCACGACGCTGCGAGAAGTCCATTCGACCAACAGGCATAGCTGGAGCGCCGTTGCCTGGGTGAACGGTAAGACCTATTCGGCTCCCACGATGGAACTGGACATTTATGATCGCGTCGGCGGCGGTGATGGCTTCGCGGCTGGCTTCATATATGGGTTGCTGAACGACGAATCACCTGAAGAATCAGTGAGGCTCGGCTGGGCACACGGCGCTCTGCTGACAACTTTCCCCGGCGATACGACGATGGCTACGCTGGATCAGGTACGGTCGCTCGCAAGAGGTGGATCGGCGCGCATCCAAAGGTAGACGAAATAGTGACTCAAGCCTGTAGATTGTGCATCGGCCGGCAGTTGGTGTCATCCAAGGACTAGGTCAGCGGCATGGTTTTTCGAAAGAGGATTTTATGGCAAAGGTTTCGATTCTGTTTGCTGTGCTGCTGATTGCATTGGGTCTGGTGAGCTATCTCGGTACTGGTAGCCAGCATCCCACAGCTCTCATTCCGACGTGGTTTGGGCTGGCGCTGGGTATTTTTGGATTTCTGGCGATCAGCCCGAGCGAAGCGCGTCGCAAGCTCTTCATGCACATCAACGTCACAATAGGATTGATTGGATTTCTGGGCGCCGCATGGCGGGCGTTGCAGGGGTACGGTCGCGCACGGTCCCTGGGAATTGAGCCGGACAAGATTGCTCTCGGCGCCCAACTCGCAATGGCGGTCCTATTGCTGATTTACGTTGCAATGTGCGTTAAGTCGTTCATCGAGGCCAGACGCTCGAGGCTGGAGTAATGCATGGTTACGATGCGCGGCGGTGGTATGGGTATGGGAATGCGTGCCGAGCGCACGTCACACGGCCGCGGTGCGCGCGGGGCACCGGGAGAACAACCCAAACGAAAAATCGATATGAAGCGGTTGTGGCCGCAGATTCGGGAACTGGTTGCGCCGCGCAAAGGGCTTCTGGTCGCCGGTCTCTGCCTCATGTTGGTGAACCGGATCGCCGGTTTGGTGCTGCCTTATACATCGAAGCCGTTGCTCGATAAGGTTCTCTCGCCCACTGGCGATCCAGCTTTGCTTCCGCGCATCATAGCGCTCGTCTTCGGCGCGATGATAGTGCAGGCCATCACGTCGTATTCTCTGACGCAATTGCTCTCCAAGGCCGGTCAGAGATTGATTGCTGAGATGCGCCGCCAGGTACAGAAGCACGTGGGTCTGCTTTCTGTCGCGTACTACGATGAGAATCGTACGGGCACTTTGGTTGCGCGCATCATGAGTGACGTCGAAGGCGTGCGCAACCTCGTCGGAACAGGCCTGGTTGAGTTTGTTGGCGGCATGTTTACTGCAGTGTTGGCTTTTGTTTTCCTTCTCCATCGTAGCGTGCCTGTAACCCTCACGGTCTTTTCGGTCGTTGGCGCCTTCGTTTTTGTGTTGCAGTATGCGTTTAAGAAGATCCGGCCGATCTTCCGCGAGCGCGCCAAGATCAATTCTGAAGTCACGGGAAGACTCACGGAGTCCCTCGGCGGCGTGCGGGTAATCAAGGGCTATCACGCTGAAGATCGCGAGCACACGGTCTTCTCAGCGGGCGTGGATCGTCTGCTCTCGAATGTAATGAAATCGCTGACCATGACCAGCGTGCTATCTTCTGCGTCCACGACCGTGCTGGGACTGGTGTCCGCACTGGTGATGTGGCTCGGCGGGCACAGCGTTTTGCGCGGAACTTGGACGGTGGGCGACTACTTCAGCTACAACATGTTCCTGGCTTTCATGATCGCGCCACTCTTCCAGATCGTGAATATCGGCACGCAACTCACAGAAGCCTTTGCCGGCCTCGACCGCACCAGTGAGATTATGGCCGAGCTTGAAGAGAATCAGGTTGCTGGCCGCAACGCGCAGATGCCGCCGATCAAAGGGAAGGTGATTTTCGAAGATGTGCACTTTGCTTATGAGACAGACAAGCCGGTGCTGCATGGCGTGAGCTTCAATGCCGAGCCGGGTACAGTGACGGCACTTGTAGGCTCGTCGGGTTCTGGCAAGTCGACCATCATCAGTTTGCTGTGTGCCTTTCATACGCCATCAAGCGGGCGCGTTTTGGTGGACGGCATCGACCTCGCTACGGTGGACTTGCACACGTACCGCTCGCAATTGGGAGTTGTGCTGCAGGAGTCGTTTCTGTTCGACGGAACGGTTCGCGAGAACGTCATGTTTTCGCGGCCGGAGGCCACAGAAGAGGAGTTCCTGTTTGCATGCCGCACCGCCCGTGTTGACGAGTTTGCCGAGCGGTTTCCCGACGGCTACGACACTGTGGTGGGTGAGCGAGGGGTGAAGCTTTCCGGCGGCCAGAGGCAGCGACTGTCAATTGCACGCGCTCTGCTTGCGCAGCCGCGCATACTCATTCTCGACGAGGCAACCAGCTCTCTCGACTCCGAATCAGAGGCAATGATTCAGGCGGGGCTCGCTCAGCTGATGCAGGGTCGGACTACATTTGTCATCGCTCACCGGTTGTCGACAATCCGGCGCGCAGATCAAATCCTTGTGGTTGAACAGGGAATGATCGTAGAGCGGGGAACTCACGCTGAGCTCTACGCCCTTGGCGGGCGATACTACGATCTCTATACCCGTCAGCATGGGCTCGAGGCCAACCTCTTTCTGGCGCCCGGCGAAGGCGACGCCGTAACTGCCTGAGAGCTACTTTTGCAGCCTTAATCAGTCCCGGAAGAAATCCGAGCGTACCACGTTCTTGACGTCAGTCTCATATCTTGAGAAACTGTAAACGTAATCAAGGCGCGAAACAGAGGACCAAAATGCGAGACGCAACACCTCAAGGCACGTATAAGGT
Organism: uncultured Acidobacteriaceae bacterium; assembly: GCA_963832465.1. Taxonomy (GTDB): domain Bacteria; phylum Acidobacteriota; class Terriglobia; order Terriglobales; family Acidobacteriaceae; genus Telmatobacter. Next base: position 249,413 of record CAWHUJ010000004.1, on the reverse strand, counting down.
TCAGGCCCTGGATCGGGCTTTTGCGGTTCTGGATCTTCTTGGCCAAAGCGAAACCCCGCTGGGATTGGCGCAAGTGGCTTCGTCTTTGCAATTGCATAAGAGCACCGCGCACCGGTTTTTGATGGTGCTCGAGCGTCACCACATGGTTGAGCGCACCACAAATGGCAAATTCAGGCTCGGCCTTCGCCTTTTTGATTTCGGCAATCGTGCCATCGAGCAATACGATCTGCGCGAGCGGGCGCAGCCCCACTTGCGCAGGTTGGTTGCTGAGACGGAAGAGACCGCGCATCTGTGCGTTCTTGAGCAGGCGAGGGTGATTTACATCGACAAGATTGAGCCGGCCCGGTCGGTGCGCATGATTACGCGTATAGGATCCAGCAATCCGGTGCACTGTACGTCGGTGGGTAAGGCGATTCTGGCTTTTCTGCCGGAGGAGAGAATCAACGACATTCTGCGCCGCACGAAGTTCGAGCGCTTCACAAATCGCACAATCTCCTCTGCAGAAGCGTTACGCACAGAGATTGAGAAGACGCGTCGCCGAGGCTATGCAGTCGATGATGAAGAGCTCGAAGAAGGCTTGCGCTGCATTGCTGTGCCTTTGCTCGATGCGCAACGCCAACCTGTCGGAGCGATCAGCGTCTCCGGGCCGTCGTTCCGAGTGACAGCTCAAAAGCTGCCTTCGATTGCAAATCATCTGCTGCAGTGTGTGCGCGGAATTTCCACCGATATGGGGTTTACCTCTGCCAGTCGCAACAATCGCGTGGCCTGGTCCGCGTGAGCAGAAATCTAACCTCTTTCACATTAGTCTTCACTCCAGCCTGTGGCTTCAAGCGTGAAGTTGGGCCCTTCTCGCCGGCAGCCTGGCGCCCTCAGGCCGGGCGAGTCGAGGCGGAGGTGCTGTCTACTCGCACACCTATCCTTCATCCTTTGACAGTTGAATATCTTCCCGCGCCGTCTCTATGGTGTGACCGTAGCGAGACTTAGTCCGTCATTAGGCGGCGCATTGCCAGAGATGGGCCGTTCACCTTGTCGGATGCCCTTCCGACCTTAGAGGCTCTTCTTGCGCGCACGAGCGGCTCTGTATATGGTTCGAAACTTCATGATCTGACAGTTTTCGCAGCAGGAAAGGCTGGCTAAGCTTTCTGCAACGATGGGGTCCTTGATCTTCCCATCTTCATTGATAGGAGGCCTCCTTTGAAGCCACGCTGGACGTTTCAGCATTGCCTCTCCGCACCCCCGGATGCCTTTCCGTTTAGCAATCGTCAGTTCCGGGCGGTGGTGGAAAAGCACCAAGATCGAAGTGCTCCCGAGATTCAAGCGTCCACCTCCGACAGGTCCCAATGCAAGCCGACGGGACCAGGGGAAATCTTCGTCTTCGGCATTGCCTATCTCAGCCTCCCCTCTCAAGCGCAGGATCGGAAAGGAAAACACCGAAGCAACAATGAAGAAGCCATGGAGGGTTAGATCCGATAGCGAACCCTGGCTTAGGCCGTTACGGGCCCTCGGACAGTCATCGCCATCGATCTGTGCGGCAATATTCATCAGTGTGCTGTTTATTTCGGAAAGCGCGTCGGCGAGTTCCAGAAAGAAAACTGACGTGGTCTACATGAAGAATGGAGACAAAATAACGGGCGAGATTCAATCACTCGATAAAGGGCAGCTTTCTGTCAAACCCGATTACAGCAGTTCCTCTTTTGTTCTTGACTGGGCCAAGGTCGATCGTCTCGAGAGCTCGCAACTTTTCGTTGTGGTTGATCCAAATGGGCGCTCTTACGTCGGCACGTTTGGGAAATCCACTCAGGAAAATGCACTGAATATCGTCGACTCCGACCACGCGGTACTGCCACATGATTCCGTAATCGAAATCAGCGAACTGGGAAGCACATTTCTCAAGCGTATGCGCGGAAACATTGACGCAGGGCTAAGCGTGACCGGCTCTAGCTCGCAGAATAACCTCACAGTCCAAACCGGGCTCACCTACCAGTCACGGAAACAGATCTACTCATTGAACTCCAGTTCCCAGTTCACGACACAAGAGAATGCGCCGGATACCAACGAGGCCACGGTAAAGACTTCGGCGTTCTATCAGCTAAAAGGGTCGAACTGGTATGGGGGAGGAATCGCTAACTTTCTCTCCAGTTCGCAGCAGAAGATCGCCCTACAATCCACTTGGGGCGCAGCGCTTGCGAAACGCCTTCTCTTTACCAATCGTACCGATCTGACAGCGATCGGCGGCCTCGGATACACTCACCAGCGCAACGCAGCAGGTGCGATTAGTACAGGCAGTTCACATTCGCTGGATTCGGCGTTCGCAGTGCAATACTCAACATTTCGTTTTGATTCCACCACTTTTGATACGACCGTGTGGGTCTATCCGAGCCTCACGTCGCCCGGTCATGTTCGCCTCACGCTCAATCAGAATGTCTATTACAAGTTTCTCGGCGACTTTTACGTCCGCTTCAGTTTCTACGACAACTACGACAATCGGCCAGTCGCTGGAGCTCCGGCAAACGACCTTGGGGGTTCTACTTCGGTGGGCTGGTCGTTTCATTAGGCCAGTCAGACGATATGACGATTCTGGCGAGAGCGCGCTTGCAAGTGATTCGGCACACCTCGCTATGACGGGCAAATGATCCTTTTGTGGAAGGAATGCCGATGCCTGAAGAAAGCTACCGGAACAACCGTCCGTTCTTGCTGATGGAAGGTGGTCCTCTATTTCACCTGGAGCGGAGAGTTGGGACCATTCGCAAGGAGATGCCACTAACGAAACGGCGTGCCGTCTTCAGCATCGCGATCACATGGCTGCCACTTTTAATTCTTGCCCTGCTGCAGGGAACTGCCTATGGACGAGAGATTCCTGTGCCATTCCTGCGTGATTTCAGCGCCTATACAAGATTTCTTCTAGGAGTCCCACTTCTTCTTCTTGCGGAGAATGTTCTGGGACCGCGGATTGCCGACACGGCCGAGCACTTTATCAGGGCGAACTTGGTTCTGCCCCCAGATTACAGCCGTTTCGATGAAAGTATCGTCCGCGGTTTGCGGCGCCGGGATTCACGCGTTGCCGAAGTCATTATCGCGGTGCTCGCAGTTGTGCTTTCGGTTGCTGCATTTATGCTCACAGCTGTGCATGCATCCACTTGGTATGCTCTCTATTCAAATTCTGGAGTGACGCTCACCTGGGCAGGCTGGTGGTACGTCTGTGTTTCCTTACCGATTCTCCAGTTTCTAACGATTCGCTGGCTCTGGCGGCTATTCGTGTGGTTTCAATTCCTGGCGGCGATGGACCATCTGGACTTGCAACTGTATCCTACGCATCCGGATCACGCGGGTGGCCTCGGCTTTGTAGGTGAGGCCCAGCGTTTTTTTGGAATTATCCTCCTGGCCTTCTCATGTAATCTCTCCGGCGTCATTGCTAATGAAGTCTTATACAACAAAATGCCGCTGAGCTCCTTCGGCGCCGTGGTCGCTGTGTATGTTTTCTTGGTCATTAGCATCCTCGTTGCGCCCCTCACCGTCTTTTCCGGAAGGCTCTTTCGCGTCAAGCGGGTCGGTTTGGAACAATACGGAGCTCTGGGCACGGCCTACACAGGTTCTTTCCATAGCAAGTGGATCCTCGGCCAGAACCCGCAGAATGAGGCTGTGTTAGGTACTGCCGACATTCAGTCATTGGCCGACTTCGGCAACAGTTACGGCCTGATTGAAAGCATGAAGGTGCTTCCCATCGATCCCCGCACGCTCATTCATCTAGTCGTGGCAGCGATCCTTCCCATGGTTCCACTTTTGCTCACGGTCATGCCATTTAAGGAGATCATCAAGCTGCTGCTGAAGCTTCTCGGATGATGCTCAAGGATTGACCGCGCCAGTCCCAGCGTGGTGTTGCGCAGGCTGGTCAAGGCTCTTCGGTCGGGATGAACTATCGTCTTCCTTGTCAGCCGCATATACTGGCTGGGCACAGAAAATCTCACAGTTTTCGTTTGAGCATGTCTCTCGCCCTGTTTGGTATAGCCACGATAATCGGTCTTCAGGCTGCGATTCTGAGCAAGCGTGTGTCCCCCCTAGTCGCATTAGTTTGCTTTCCCGTGCTGGCCTCTTTGCTGGCCGGATTCGGGCTTTCGACGGGAAGCTTTATTGTTGCGGGTATCCAGGGGATCTCCGGCGTAATTGGCATGTTCGTTTTTGCGATCTTATTCTTTGGCGTAATGACGGATGCGCACATGTTGGCACCGCTCGTTGCGTGGTTGCTGCGAAGCATTGGCCGCAGGCCCTCGCGGATCGTTCCGGGCAGCGCGTTGCTTGCTTTACTGGTTCACCTCGATGGGTCCGGCGCCGTCGTGTTCCTACTTACGGTACCCGCTTTGCTACCTCTATATGAGAAGGTTGGCATTGATCGCCGGATTCTGGCATGTGTGGTTTCGATGGCCGCCGGGGTGAACTTTCTGCCATGGACTGGCCCGACGCTCAGGGCATCAGCGGCCTTGCATATTCCGACAACCCGCATTTTCTTCCCTATGATCGGCGTGCAAGCGGTGGGACTGCTCTTTGTGTTTATTGTTGCGTGGATACTGGGAAACCGAGAAGAGAGGCGTCTGAAGAAGCAGGAGGAGCAGGCGGAGGCAGGTGTCAATGTTCCGTTGTCGCCGGCGTTGCCCAGGTATTTTTATTTGAACATTGGTCTGACGCTCAGTGTGCTGGTTGTCATGCTGACTGGGAAAGTCGATCCTGCAGTGTGCTTCATGCTGGGCACAGTGCTCGCCCTGATGTTGAATTTTCCTCACTTGAAAGACCAGCAAACATGTCTTGCCGCGCACGCTCCAGCAGCGATCCTGATGGCGAGTATTTTGTTTGCGGCCGGAGCGTTTACGGGAATCATGAAGGGTACAGGCATGCTGAGCGCGATGGCGACTGCCGCGGTGCGGCTTGTTCCTCCCTCAAGCGGCCATTATATTCCCGTTGTTCTGGGGATACTCTCGATGCCGCTCAGCCTGATCTTCGATCCAGACTCCTTCTACTTTGGGGTGTTGCCAGTGATCGCCGGTGTAGCTGGAACGCTGGGCGTGGCGCCCATCTCTGTTGCACAAGCAGCGTTATTGGGAGTGCATACAACCGGATTTCCGGTGAGCCCCCTTACGCCGGCGACATACCTGGTGGTTGGCTTGTCGGGGATCAGTTTTGGGCAGCACCAGCGCTTTACGATTCCATGGCTGTTCGGCGCATCGCTGATTATGACCGCAGCGGCTATTGCTTTTGGAGTAATTCCTCTGTGAGACTTGCGCGAGGCATGCAGTGAAGACGATTCGAATCGGCGCGGGTGCAGGCTATTCCGGCGATCGCATTGACCCCGCTGTAGAGTTGGCGGCGAAAGGCGAAATCGCGTATCTCGTGTTTGAGTGTCTGGCGGAGCGGACGATTGCGCTCGCCCAGAGAGCAAGGCGGATTGATCCCAACGCCGGCTATGATCCATTGCTCGAGGAGCGGATGGAGGCCGTGCTGCCACTGTGCGTTAGGAACGGCATCCGCATCGTCAGTAATATGGGCGCAGCGAATCCGCTGGCCGCAGCGGCGAAAACGCGCGACATAGCCGGCCGGCTTGGACTGCGCGGACTGAGAATCGCAGCAGTCACTGGCGACGATGTTTTGCCTGCAATTCGCGATGGACATTTCAGGTTCATTGAAGACGAAATCGATGCCGGTTCAGTGGCCGAAAAGCTGGTCTCAGCGAACGCGTATTTAGGGGTTGATCCAATCGTTGAAGCTCTGGCCGCTCATGCCGATGTGATCTTGACTGGCCGCGTCGCAGACCCATCGCTGTTTCTGGCCCCGCTTATTCATGAGTTCGGGTGGGATTGCAATGACTGGAACCTGATGGGGCAAGGCACATTGGTTGGTCATCTGATGGAGTGCGCTGGACAGATTACGGGAGGCTACTTCGCAGACCCTGGCTACAAGGATGTGCCTGGCCTTGCTCGATTGGGTTTTCCAATTGCCGAGGTTTCTCGCGATGGCTCTGCCGTGATCACAAAAGTAGAGAACTCGGGTGGCATGATCACTACCGCCACTTGCGCCGAGCAACTGCTCTATGAGATCCAGGACCCAGCCGCTTATGCGACGCCTGATGTAGTAGCCGATTTCACGCAGGTGTCCATTCGCGACGCAGGGCCTGATCGAGTGCAGATCTCCGGCGGGAGAGGCGGCCCGCGGCCAGAGATGCTGAAAGTTTCCGTTGGCTGTCTTGATGGATACATCGGCGAGGGTCAGATTTCATACGCCGGCCCGGGCGCGCTCGCACGTGCCCAACTGGCGAGAGACATCGTCTCCGAACGCTTGCGTGACATCGCATTTCATGATTTTCGGTGCGACTTTATCGGGGTCAATGCAGTTTTTGGAACACGAATCTCGGAAGCGCGGCCGCCGCTGGAACCGTTGGAGGTACGCCTACGGATGGCTGGAAGGGCCGCGACGATGAAGGCTGCTTCGATGATTATGCGAGAGGTCGAAGCTCTCTATACCAATGGGCCGGCTGGGGGCGGGGGTGTTTCCGGTTCAACCCGCGAAGTGATTGCGATGTTCTCCACACTCATTCCGCGCGAGAAAGTTACGCACACCATTACGTACGAGGTCTCGTGAGATGAAGCTGAGAGAGATCGCGCATTCGCGCACAGGCGACAAGGGAAGCATCGTGACGATATCAGTGATTGCTTACCATCCGAAGGATTTCGCACTCCTGGAAGAGAACGTCACCTCCGCAAGCGTCGGGGCGGTATTTGCAGAAATAATTGATCGACCAGTGACTCGCTACTCACTGCCAGGATTGTCAGCACTGAATTTTGTCCTGCAGCGTCGGGAAACGCAGTCCGTTACACGTTCCCTCGCGCTGGACGCGCACGGAAAATGTCTTGGATCGTTGCTCCTCGGAATGGAGATCGAAGACATGCGGTGAAACGCCTCGGCGATGTGCGCTGCATCTTGCTCGGACGGCAGCTGTGGATGCCGCGAGCCCAATCTTCTGATAGACTTAGTGCAGTCGTTGTGGTGCCCGTTTCGGTGGTCCGGTGACCTTCGCCTCCCCGCAACCTTCCGCGATGGCGATAGGGTAGAATCAGGCAAAGAAAAACGCCAGGTTCTATGTGACGTAGATCCAAATTGTTGAAAAACAATCTTGGGGACGTAGCTCAGTTTGGTTAGAGCGCTGCCCTGTCACGGCAGAGGTCGCGGGTTCGAGCCCCGTCGTCCCCGCCATACAAAGCAAAAGACTTAAGCTTGTATGGTTCCTGTAGTGACAATCCACAATCCGATCCACAATTCACTGTACTTGACGGCTTCCAAGTCCGACTGCGCTTAGGAAGGCACCTTGCGCTGCCTGTTTTTCATCCAGATCATCCTGTGTGTAGAGATCGAGCGTCGTCTGTATCTTGCTATGACGCAGGATGCCCTGCACCGTCTTCGGTTCCACTTTGGCCTTGTTTACTAGCCAGTTGGATAGGGAATGGCGAAGAATGTGAAGCCCGAACCGCTGCCCTTTCACAAGGGCAACCCCGGCGCCAACTGCGGCCGGTCGCAGGTGATCTTTAACAAAAGACGAGGCGGCGACAGGAACCTTTCCATCCTTCAGTAGCGACGGAAACACGAAATCGCCGATTTTCGAATGGGGAGTCCGCATCTGCCATTTCTTGAGATACTCCGCCAATACGGGATGCAACGGTACGTAACCATTCGAGGCCGCCGTCTTGGTCTCGCCGTCCTGGCGCTTGGCCCATCGCTTCGATTTACGGATTTGCTGATCGCTCCATAGAATGTCCAACCAACGGAGCGAGACAATCTCGGATGCCCTAAGCGCTGTCGCAGCGCAGGTCAAGACGAGTGTGTAATGAAGCACGTTCGTCAGCCTAGCGAGGATAGCAACGGTTTGCTGCGGCGTGATAACGATAGCCTTGTAAGGGGACTTTGATCGCGTCTCGACATGTTCCACGGGATTCTTCTCAACGCGCTCATGCAGGACGCCGATCTTGTATACCCTGTGCATAATGCCGCGGATCTTCGAGACAGTAGTCCAAGCTAGTCCGTTGACGGAGTGAAGCGACTTCAGCCAACGCTGAATTTCCAGGGGCCCGATGTCGCTCGCCAGTTCATCGCCCCAGCGAACGACGAGGTAATCCCTGACGTAATGCTCTACGATCGAGATGGTGGTGGCCGATTTCGGCCGCACTGCATCATCGCCGAAATCAGCCTTCAAATAGTATTCCGCGAGAGCATTGAAGCGGATGCGAGTAGCAGATTCTTCACTGTTGATTCGGATAAGGAGGCCGCGCCTATCCACCTCGCGCCAAGCAGCCTTTTCCGTCGGAAAGTCCTTGAGACGGCCGACAGGCAAGGTGTTCTCCTTGCGATTTCCATCGAAAGCGGCGGTTTGGCTGAACGGGATCTCAATGTGCGCTCTGCTCCTGCGTCTCACGCCCTGGTTTGCGGCCCGTGAAGGTCTGAGTCCCAGAAAGCGTGGAGATCAATGGCCCTAAGAGTATCGTACAGAAAGGCAAAAGCAGCAAATCACGGGTTCCTCCCAACTCGAACGCATCTCCTGACTTCCAGCTTCGCCTCCTCCCGAATCTACGATGATTCAACCTCGCGGAGTCGATTGCGCATCGAAGCCCCAAGCAGTATGACCCGAGGAGGGACAAGATATGCCGCAGCAAGGACTGAAAGAGCTTTTCATTGACGAACTAAAAGATCTGTATAACGCCGAAAACCAATTGGTCAAAGCCCTGCCGAAGATGGCCAAGGCGTCTGAACGTCCTGAACTTAAGGCGGGATTCGAGAAACACCTTGAGCAGACGAAGGGTCACGTCGAACGCCTCGAAAGCATCTTTTCGAAGCTGGGCGAAAATCCGAAGGGGAAAAAATGCAAAGCGATGGAAGGGCTTGTTGAAGAGGGCGCGGAAGCGATCGAGGAATACGACGGGCCGGTGCGCGATGCCGCGCTCATTGGCGGGGCCCAGCGCGTCGAGCACTATGAGATTGCTGGCTATGGGACCGTGATCGCGATGGCAAAGCAACTAGGCGAGTCGGGACACGCACGGTTGCTGGAACAAACGCTGCAAGAGGAAAAGCAAACGGATGCGCAGTTGACATCCCTCTCTGAGAAAGTGAACCCAGCTGCAGCCGGTGCCATGGGCCGAAGCAAGGGAGTTGACGGTTCTGCAAAGAGAGCTGCGGCCCATAACGCCGCGTGATGCAAGCTGACTCGAGCTACATGGACTTCGAAACAGGTTCTTTTCGAGGTCCCAAATTCGGCTAGTCCGGCCGACTAAAGCTGCACGACGACCGTGTGCGCGAGTTGGCCCCGGGACCACTATTGAGGAGCATTAAATGTATCACCATATTAAGAAGCTCATGTACACCGTCAACGTCGGAACGCCTAATGTTGGCTTCGGCAATATGCTACTTGAACAGTTTGGCGGCGCCAATGGCGAGCTCGCCGCTGCCATGCAATACACCATTCAGGGATGGAACTGCGTTGACGATCTGGAGCGGCGCGATCTCTTGCTGGACATCGGCACGGAGGAACTAAGCCATCTCGAAGTCGTAGGTGCACTCATCCGGATGCACTTGAAACCTCTTAAGGAAAATCGCCAAGCCGCTGAAGCCGATCCACTCTTAAGAATCGCTGGAGGAGGAGGCGTTGCGCTCGTGAACTCCGTGGGAAATGCGTGGACCGGAGATTATCTGAAGATCACAGGCGAGCTCGATGTCGATTTGCGCAGCAACATCGCCGCAGAATCTCGCGCCAAGATCGTCTATGAGCGCCTGATCAACTACACCGACGACCCAGGAACCATTGAGACACTGCAATTCCTGATGACACGGGAAGTCACGCATCTAAAGGCCTTTTCGGCTGCTCTGGAAAGTTTGGAAAAGTCGCCCTTCTCAATCGGACGACTTGCCGTTACGCCCGTCATTGTGGACGAGTACTTCAATGGCTCAACGGGTGACGGCGATGAAGGCGACACGGATATGCGCGGCCCTTGGCAGACCTCCTTCGGACTTCATCCCGTCGAATCGCAGATGAACGGCGGCAAAGGGCTCTCGATTGGCGCGATTGACGGAATCGCGGGTCAGGAAGGGCGCGGCAAGCAAGACGCCGGAAAGAAAGCTAGTACCGCGACACATGTGGATACGGTCGACCCCAAACCCGTTCCAAAAACTGATGCGCAACAGACGGGCAAGCAGGCAACCACCGACGATGAAATGGTGAGTATGGGGGCTCAGCACGGAGAAGGAAAGCCGACGCGCAGCGAGAGGACCACATCCGGAGGCGGCGGACGCAAACACTGACCTCCCGATTGGCGCGCGCTGCTCTTGGGGCACAAGGACATAGGCCCGAACTGTGCCGGGCTGGCGGTTTAGTGGGGATGGACAGAGCATTTCGTGACACAAAGCGTCGCAGTGTGAAGGGAGCGAACTCATAGCTGCTACTTCGGTAGGCTGCAGGCACCTACGTCGCTGTTCTCTGCGTATGACTGGAGGCGGATATACGCGGATCGGAGATGGGATAACCAATCGCGAAATGGTATACGACTTGTCCTTGTTGTGGCGTCAAGTTGAGATGACGGTGCACTTCATCATCGTAGAAGGCGCCGATGCCGGTCGCACCTAATCCAAAAGCTTCGGCGACCAGGTACATACGATGACCAATCGCGCCAGCTTCGAAATGCACATAGCGATAACCCCGGTCGCCAAAAATGCCCGTGGCACGATCGAGATCGCCTATCATCGAAAGGGTCACGCATGAATTGCCGGCTAGGCTCTGTCCGAGGCTAAGAGCGGCCGCCGCCACGCGCTGATCACCACTCTTCACCCGCGCCAACCCGGCACGCTCTGGCAAGAACCTGTAGACGCCGGGTTGCAACTCATCGACGCGATGAGCATACAAATATAGTTGAATGAAACGCGCGCTCGTGAAATCTGCCGACAGCGGCTGGGCCGCGCGGACGAGGATGGCAGAAAGCGCCGCCAGTGACATCGATCGCTTTCCTCCGACGAAGTCGAGCGCCGAACGTCGCATGCGAGCAACTTCGCCAAAGCTGCGAGTCGATGAAGCCGGTGGCGGCAGCTCAATTTCGCGGGAGCCAATTGCAGCTGGCCCGATAAAGGAACCTCTACGGGATTCGCTTCTGGTTTGTCTTGTTGCGAAGTGGATGTCGTTAATTAGTGGCGAAGGGATCGTCTCCTTCGAAAGCAGGTTCGCCTGTCCGCCGAACCACACCGTCTCACCGGAGTCTGATTTAATCACCGGAATCGACCCACCATGCAGGCTGACTAACAGCATTGGCCATTCATCCGTGTTCGGGCGACACAACTGGGTAACTTCATCGTCCGAGAAACTTCCGGCAGCGAAGGTACCGCAGCCGATCGCCCGAGCAGAGAGTGCTAGTGCCTGCCAGGCGTGCCCAATGTCGTGCAAACAGTATCGATAGGCACGCTCCCCGTACTTCCATGCCTCGCGCCACACAATGCTTGTCAAAACGAAGACAATCGGCGCATGGCGACCTGTCAACTTTATTTCAAAGGCACCGCGCGCGCGTTGCTCCGCCATGTGTCTGGATGGATCGTAGTGATATAGACCATCTGGCCAATCCTTCAGACCTCGTGTGACAAAGTGGAATTCTGTGGGGTGCAGATTCCCAGAGGACGGGTTCACTCTCAGCGCGTATTCATATCCAGTGGACGGGACGTGCTTGGACGCGCTAATCGCTGCGGAGTGGAAGAGTAGTTGCGAGAGGAAGGCCGGTCCGTCGGTCGTGGAAGTGCTGCCAGTGGCACCTAGCAGTACATCGAGCGCCGGAATCTGAGGAGCGGGCGGATCTGCGGGCAGATCGAGAATCGGTACGCCCTCGTAGTGACGAAAAGGATGAGGCATGTTCGCCCAGTCGAGAACGGGCCGCGCTCGCCGAAGCGATTCAACACTATGCTTCGTCGCGTTGTGATAATCGCTCCAGGTCATCGCTGGTGGGAGAGTTCCGCTGAGACTGATGCTACGCCAATTTGTCGGTCAAGATTCTGCCTCAGCGCCGCGTAGCTCTGAGAATACGAAGCTCTGTGTGCAGTATTGCTCAGACACTTTGCCGGCAAGCTGCTAAAAATGGATGGAGCGCCTACGCGGCCTACGGGTAAGCACAGTGCCGTTCGCGCGACCGAAGCCATCGATTCGAAGAGGGGGGCAGAAGTTCCGTGTCAACTTTGATTGCAGATGCTCAAGAACTGGACGTCTGCTTAAAGTCCGAACTAAAGCAGAGCAAATCGACTGATTTTAACTGGGTTTTCTTTGTCGTGATTGCGACCTTTCATATGGGAGCACTGGCAGCGCTATTCTGTTTCCACTGGTCTTCATTGGCAATCTTTCTTGCAATGTGGCTCTTGAGCCAGAACGTAGGCATCGCAGTCAGTTATCATCGCCAGCTTACGCACCGCGGTTTCACCACTCCGAAATGGTTGGAACATTTCATGGCAGTTTGTGGCGCGCTAGCGCTCCAAGGTAGTCCCATCTACTGGGTTGCCGTGCATCGCATGCATCATCACTACACCGATAGACCCGGCGATCCACACTCACCACGCGACGGCAAGTGGTGGTCACACATGGGCTGGATATTGCGAGGCGCGTTGCATAACGAAACCGCCATGATCGCGCGCTACGCACCCGATCTGCAGCGGAATCGCTTTTACCGCTGGCTAGCAGTCTGGCACTGGATGCCGATCACATTCAGTGGCATCGCGCTGATGGGTAGCGGGGCAGCGGTCGGTGGATGGAAGCTTGGCATTTCGTGGCTGCTCTGGGGCGTGCTCTTGCGGGTGACGATTGGCTTCCATGTCACATGGCTCGTCAACTCGGCAACCCATTTGTGGGGCACGCGGCGCTTCAATACCCAGGACGATTCAACAAATAATTGGTGGGTCGCCTTGTTGACCGGAGGAGAGGGTTGGCATAACAATCACCACGCACATCCCGTGTCAGCCACGCATGGCATGGTGTGGTGGGAATTGGACCTTAATTATTGGATCATCCGCGTATTGGCGCTTCTCGGTCTGGCGAAGGACATAAAACTGATGCGTCCTCGGATGACGAACTTTGAAAGAGATTAGCCATTCTCCTGGCCGTCAGGTAGTGTCGACCCCGCGAACTCATCTAGGGGACCTGAATCTCGGCCACATGCACAAAATTGGCGAATGCGGGCAGCCTATGGAACAGCGCGAAGAGCGGGTTTCTGCGCGTTGTGGTCGGGTAATTGATCGAGCAGAACTACATTGAGCAACGACTTATGTACCTGAATGCGGCCGTTGTAGCTAATGAAGCCGAGCTTGCGAAAGCGATTCATGAAAAAGCTGACACGGGAACGAGTAGTGCCGATCATATCCGCCAGTGTTTCCTGCGTAATCGGAGGGATAAAGGTTTCCGGTTCACCGGGCTTGCCGAATTCCGCCATCAACAGAAGAATGCGGGCCAGTCGTTTCTCGCTGGAATTGAAAAGCTGATCGACAAGGTCGGCCTGGGTCCGCATACTGCGCGCCAGCAGGAACTTGAGGAATATGTCGGCGAATGCAGGCTCGTCGTGCATCACGCGAATCATTTCGTCTCTGCCGATCTTGAGGGCCGTGCAACTGGTCACAGCGGTAGCCGTCGCCATGCGCAACCCGACGATCGCGGCAAGAGACTCCTCTCCAACAAAATCGCGAGCAGAGACGAGTGTAATTGTGGCCTCTTTGCCGTTTTGCGAAACGACTGTGATCCTTGCACGGCCTTTCTGCAGGTAGAACACAGAGTCTGCCGTGTCTCCCTGGCAAAAAAAAGTCTGCTTTGGCTTCAATTCGATAACGGTTCGGCCCAGACCTGTCTTTGAGAGGAAAGCGGCGGAGTCGAACGGGGTCCTGTTGTTGGTCGCCAAATTGTTACCTCTCTTCAGGCCACTTCTCCCGGGCCACTGTTTGATGCGGGAAAAACTGACCTGCGCGGGAACCCGCATCGCGTCTCAGGCGATGGGGCAATCCGCCCCAAGGGTCAACCATGAGTGCGATCAGTCTCTTTTCATGATCGCCCGAGTTTGGAACCACCGTCTGTTCAATTCTGCTCACGTGAAGGCGAGCAGCACCCTCGGAAAGGGCATTGGGAACCGCGATGCCCGGAGCCGTCGCAAGGTCATGTTGATGCTCTCTTGCTCCTGGGGAATGATGGATCGGAGCTGTTCGGCCAAAGCATAATGGCCGAGTGCTTCTGCTTGTTTCACCCGCTGCCTGTGGTTGCGAATCGTTTCCGTCTCATCATCCAGGTCGAACCGCAGCATCTCTTCGGCTTTTTTCGATGTCTCAAGAGTTTTCGCGCCTGTCGGATTTGCTGGAGAAGGTGACGTTCAATCGCTGAGACAGGCCGCCCTGTGCCCCGCTCCCTTCACAGGCCTTGCGTCGACGCGCCTGCAATCGTGTTTGGCCGGCAGGTTCGACTATCGTGTATTGAAACGAACTGCCGCAATGGATGCAGTTCGTTTCGCGCGTGAATCCATTCATTCCTGCGATAGCGTGGGGAAAGGCTCTCAAACACTCCGGGCAGACGATTGTGACGCAAGCCTCAGAGGATGAGTCGTGCTCGGCTCGATGGATCCGAATATGGGTGTTGGCGTGAGGTAGTGCGGCAAGCTGCGTTCTCTGGGGAAGGGCTCTTAGTGTCTCCAAAAGTACGTTCGCGCCGCTGCCCTTTTGATAGAAGGCGTCAACGGTGACCTCGGGAGGCATGTCCTCGCCTGGATAAGCCCCGCTCATCGCAACCCTTTGGATAGAGGGAAATCGCCGCCAGATGACTGAGAGCAACTCGAACCCTGACATGCGGGGCATATTTAGGTCGGTGAGAAGGATGTCCGGCATCTCTTCACGAATCTCGCGCAATGCGGAGAATCCGTCCACCGCAGATCGCACACGGTACCCAAACTTCGTAAGTACGAGCGCCATCGACGCTCGAATCGAGGGCTCGTCATCCACGAGGAGGATTCTTGCTGTTGTCTCTGGCATGTTTCACCTCACCCTGCTTTTGCAGATGGCTGCTAGGCTGAGTATTCCGCTTCAATGAGTCGTTATGCTGGTCAATTTTGAACAGTAGTTGAAATACCTTGAGAGCTCATGAAGAGGTATTCCCGCACGAAAAGGTTACATGCGCCAAAGATGGCGAGTCATGCGCATCAGAAACGACTCCGCTAATCACGGACGCGGAGCGTGAAATCGCTATTCTGGCAAGCGATCGTGCAGAACTACATTGAGTAGCGACTTGTGAACTCGAATCCGGCCGTTGTATTCGATAAAGCCGAGTTTGCGAAAGCGGTTCATGAAGAAGCTGACTCGGGAGCGAGTGGTGCCGACCATCTCGGCCAACGTCTCTTGCGATATCTTGGGAATCAAGGTTTCCCGCTCGCCCGGTTTGCCGAGTTCCGCCATCAACAAGAGGATGCGGGCCAAGCGCTTCTCGCTGGAGTTGAAGAGTTGATCAACAAGATCAGCCTGGGTGCGCATGCTGCGTGCCAGCAGAAACTTCATAAACAAGTCGGAGAAGTCATGTTCCTCGTGCATCGTGCGGATCATCTCTTCCCGCTTGATTTTGAGTGTTGTGCAGGCAGTCGTGGCGCTGGCCGTGGCCAGCCGCAGTCCGGGCACAGCCGCGAGCGCCTCTTCTCCCACAAAGTCGCCTGCTGAAAGCAGCGCGATCGTGGCTTCCTTACCGGATGGCGAAACGACAGTGACTTTAGCGCGTCCCTTCTGAAGATAGAAGATGAAGTCCGCCGGGTCTCCCTGGGAAAAAAAAGGATCCCTGGGCGCCAATACGATTCTCTGACCCAGCCGGGCTCTCGCGAGAAGGGCCGCAAAACCACTTTGGGGCTGATCGACCACGCTACGTCCTTCCTTCCGGGCCAAATCCTCTTGGGCATTGCAGGCAGGTCTGTTCAATTCTGCTCGCTTCCTTCCAGAATGTTCAAGCCCGGAGCCATCGGCCCGCTCGTTTCTTACTCGGGTCACATCTTCTCGAGCACCTTCTGGAGGCCCCTACAATCCAGATCGCTTCGATCGGGAAGGCGGTACAGTCCTCTAGATATGGGAAATGGTCCATTCTTGAGCTGCACATTGAAGCGAAAACACTCTCGAGACGGATAGACCAAGCCGGTCATCGACGATCATCGCCTGTTTGGGCAGAAAAACAGCAGGCATGCGGCAAAGGTTTGGGCCTGAGTATGACCAAGCGTTGCTGGCGCGCGGATCAGAGAGAAAAACTGAAATCAAGATTGGAAGAACGTGAGAAGCGGGTTGAAAAGCTCAGGATCCGCGAATTTCCCCAAACGACGCTGTCACAGAGGCTGACGACCTGCTGTCCTCGCTAAAGCTGGGAAAGTCGGTCAGGTGCCGTAGATGAGGAACTCTTCTCCCCTCCTTCTTCGCGTCATACATCGCGGCATCCGCATTCCTGATGAGTGTCTCAGCATCCTTCGCATCTCTTGGATAGAGACTCACGCCAATGCTTGTGGTGATAAAGATCCGGTGTTGGTCGATGAGATGAACATCCGCCACCGCCTTCGACAATCTTTCCGCTGTGATAAGAGCATCTTCGGGGGTGTGTAACTCCTGAAGCAGTACGACAAATTCGTCCCCTCCGAGCCGACTCACCGTGTCGGGACCGCGCACACAATCCAGCAGCCGAATTGAGACGGACTGAAGAAGTTTGTCGCCGATCACATGTCCCAGGGAATCGTTGATTTGCTTGAATCCGTCCAAGTCCAGAAACAACACCGCTGCCCTGCCCGACTGGCGCCGCGCAAGGGCAATTGCCTGGCCCACCCGATCGTTGAAAAGCATTCGATTGGGCAAACCAGTAAGAAAGTCGTGCTCGGCGGAATGCGTCAACTTCTCTTCCAATTTGCGCGTTGCCGTCACGTCCCGAAATACGATAACTGCACCGGTAACCCGCCCTTCGCGGTCACGGATTGGAGCCACCGAGTCTTCGATGAAGATCTCGTGTCCGTCGCGGTGGATGAGAACACAGTTCATGGGCAGTTGGCCCGCTCGATTCTGGGATGTCGCCGTGGCCATCGGATCCAGAAAGGTCTCCCGCGTTTTGCCGTCAACAATCCTGAATGTCTCGGCCATTGCCCGTCCCGCAGCATCTTTGAGAGGCCAGCCAGTCATCTTTTCTGCGACGGGATTGAGAAATGTAATCTTGCCCGATGTGTCGGTGCAGATCACGGCGTCACCGATGCAATCGAGCGTGGCTTGAGCGCGTTCCTTCTCGATGAACTGCGCTTCTTCGATCATCTTGCGCTCAGCGGAATTAAGAAGGGACCGTATTAACTCGCGTGGCTCGATCTTGCCCTCAATCAAATAGTCCTGCGCACCCTCGTGAATGGCTTGGACTGCAATCGCCTCGTCGTCTGCAGTCGAAAGTAAAACAACCGAGATACGTGGCGCCGCCGCACGGATCAGCTTGACCGCGGCCAATCCTTGGGAGCAGACCGTTCCCGGACCCAATAGGACAACGTCAACTAAGCCCATTGCAAGACACGTCTCGGCCTCGCCCATGGACTCGACATGAGTCATCTCAAAGATGTACGAGTTCCAATCGCTGAACATCTTGAGAATCAGGCGAGCTTTTTCTAGGTCACTTTCGAGCAGAAGGATTGTCTTGGCACGCCTGTTTGCCATGGGTTACACCTCTACCGGCCAACTCTTGCTCTCCGTGATTTGGCAGTCGGGAATGCTTACATTCGAATCATTCCAAGAAATGACACTTTAGTCCGATCTCTACTGCTCACTCTTGCAGGACATAGAGCTCGGCGGAGGTCGCCGCCCGGATAGGACCTCTTTCGGCCCCCAGGTGCCGGTCACGCTCTTCGATCGCGCCGACCTTACTTGAAATGTCCTGCCTTTTTGCAAGCTATGTACCATCTATACAGATGGTCCTCAGGGACTTGGTGCCCCTCCAAATGAATAATATTGGCTGATTACAGGCTACTTGAGTGACCGCAAATGCATTGATCGCTGCAGATGGTGATTGGCATAATCCCACCGACGCGACTTCATCCGGATAGTTCGCGCTTCAGACGTGCTCGTCGGCACGGTTTCGCAAGCGATATAGTCCTCGACTCTTCGAGGTGAGCACTATTGCTCAGCTATATCTGAATGGCCTTGAAAGAATAACGATGAAGCAGAGTATTGTTCTTCTCTTCTATGCGACCCCCACGCCAAGTTAGTCAGTTTGGCGCTTGTACTTCTAGGGGCTGCCGCCATCCTTCGTGCATATGCAATTGCCCAAGGGAAAACCTTAGTCGAGAAGGGGGAAGGCGATTCGGCCAGAATACTTGCAACTTCTGTCTGTGCTCTGAGAGCAGACCAATAAGATTGGAGCGTTTAAAAATGCCGCTTACCACAGTCATCATCACAATTGTCGCGGTAGGGCTTGTGCTTTGGCTTGTCAACCGGTTTATCCCGATGCAGGGGCAAATCAAATCGATCCTGAATGGCCTGGTGGTCATCGTTTTGGTTTTGTGGATCGCGAATCTCTATGGCGTGCTTGACCACCTCCGCCACTTCCGCGTCGGGCGCTGACGGCTTCGTGGTACCGATAGGCTTCGTCACCTACCGGCCAACTCAATACAGCAACGCAGTACAGCAGTTTTCGCTTGTAAGCGAGATAGAGTTGAAACACTCGCTCGTTGTTAGTGATCGGAAGTATCCTCAGCCTGACCGGCGATCGGGAGATTGCGAGCAAAGTTCCGGAGTTCTCGGCGCACCAGCGTAATTCGGCGTATGGTTAAAGGAGAGTTGATTTTCCTTCTCGCCTTCGGCATTTCTTGCATCGCTTCGGACGAGCGTCTTCCAAGTACGCAACCGAACGACCGGAGCTGCCGTGAATCTCATCAAGAAAAGCGATGTAAAGAATCATCTTACTGCCCACCGTCACAACAGAATTCATCTCTATCAACCGGAAAGCCTGCCCGACGCAACCGGTTTTGCGGGAGAGGTATCTGAGGACGCGGAAATACGTAGAGAGGGTTTGGCTAAGAGCGGGCTCGATCAGTCTGCCCCGACTCAACCGGAGTTCTCTTCGAATGTGACCTCGTCTGATCCCAGACATATCGCTGCGCCGGAGACTTCCAAGAGTGCGCGATTGTGAGGCGCCATTCCGTTCTCCTGCGCAAAGGATGCATCCTCCCGGGCCGTCTGGATCCGCTAACGGAGACCATTGACGATCACTGGGTGCGGGTGGAAGAGCTTCTCGAACCGGTTTTCAGCACCATGATTCGCCAGGCCGGTTGGCACTACATCTGGGGCATGCTTCCCTGCAGTCGAAGGGGCCTGGGGACAAGCGCGCAAGCGGCAACCGATCGAGCATTATCCCGTGCACTAAGAGGCCTATCGAATCGATTCAATGCCGCGGAGATTGATGCCGTTCGCGTCGCAAAGTATCCGGGCTTTTACGTCGCAAAGGTTACATTGCAATCCCGCCAAATCCAGAGAGACACTACACCGGATTTGCTCCAGGAAACGACGTTTCAGCGTGTTCGCCTCTAGATAGGCCCGCGGCCGTCCGTCGAAGCAGGCCTGGATCCTCCCCATATGCCTGCTCTTCCATTGGAGACGATGCAATTTCCTTTTGACCGGGACCTAGACCGTTTGAAAGCAGGACCAAGATGTCTTTCCCCGAAATGTCACAAGAGCGCGTTCTGAGTCCCTCTTCGCGCACCACGCTGAATGCGAGCCGTCTGCCGTTGCCAACGCGCATCGCTTTTATCGGAAATTACCTGCCTCGTCAATGCGGAATCGCCACCTTCACAACCGATCTTTGCACTGCGCTCGATGCCGAGTTCGGAGAAGGACGCATTTTCGCAATTCCCGTCAACGATCCCGACTCAGAGCTACGATTATCCCAAGCAGGTTCGCCTGGAACTGCGCAGGAGGATCTTGCTTCCTATGAGCGGGCCGCCGATTTTCTCAATTTCAATGGCAATGACCTGGTTTGCCTGCAACATGAATACGGCATCTACGGCGGCGCCGCAGGCCGCCACATCCTTGCACTTCTTCGCAAATTGAAGATGCCGCTGGTGACGACGCTGCACACGGTTCTGCGCGAGCCGGACGCAAATCAGCGCATCGTTCTGGAAGAGATCGCGCAGCTCTCCGATCGCGTGATTGTCATGAGCGAGCAAGCGGCGCAGTTTCTGCGCGAAGTGTATGCAGTCCCGCCGGAAAGATCGATGTAATTCCCCACGGCGTGCCGGACCTGCCGTTCATGGATCCCAACTATTTCAAAGACAAGTTCGGCACCGAGGGCAAATCCGTTCTGCTGACGTTTGGACTGTTGTCTCCGAACAAGGGAATTGAGAATGTGATTCGGGCGCTGCCCGCGATTCTGGCGCGCCATCCGAATGTGGTGTACATCGTCTCCGGAGTGACGCATCCCCACCTTCCGCAAACGCGAGGGCGAGCGCTATCGCGAAGAGCTGCAGGCGCTGGCCGATGAACTTGGCGTTGCGATCAAACCTGATCCTCAACAATCGCTTTGTTAGCGCGGAGGAACTCGTCGAGCATGTGGGCGCGGCGGACATCTACATCACGCCGTATCGGCAGGAGGCGCAGGTTGTCTCGGGCACACTCGCCATCGCGCTTGGAGCAGGCAAAGCGATCATCTCTACACCCTATTGGCATGCGAAGGAGTTGCTGGCCGAGAAGAGGGGTGTGATCGTTCCATTTGATAGATCCCGACGCGATCGCGGAAGCTGTTCTTGCGCTTGCTGGATAACGATGCAGAGCGCCACGCGATGCGCAAGCGCGCCTATCTTCACTCGCGCGGAACGACGTGGCCCAAGACGGCGACGCGCCTATATGGCAAGCTTTCAGCGTGCGCGTTTGGAGCGTTGTCGCAGCCAAAGGCCGCCAGCCGGAAGACGCCGATCGCGACTGAGCAGCTTAGCCGAACACCTGCCCATGCTGAACATGCAGCCATCTGCTGGCGATGACCGACGACACGGGAATGTTGCAGCACGCGATTTTCACTGTGCCCAATACCCGCGAAGGCTACACGACCGACGACAACGCGCGCGCGCTGATTGTGTCCACGCTGCTGGATGAGATTGCCCGAAGCGTATGGCGCATGACAGAGTATCCGGATCTGTCTCGACGCTACCTTGCTTTTCTATGGCTCGCATTCCACTCCGACTCGGGACGATTCCGAAACTTCCTGGGCTATGATCGCCGATGGCTGGAGGACGTTGGATCGGAAGACAGCCATGGACGCGCACTCTGGGCGCTGGGAACAGTGCTCGGCCGATCGCAAGATGCGGGATTGCGTGGAGCGGCCGGAAGACTCTTTGAAGCTGCAGTTCCCGCAGCACTTGACATTCACCAGTCCGCGCGCGTGGGCATTTTGCGTTCTGGGTATGCAGGCCTATCTGGATTGGTTCCCGGGAGACAGAGCTATTCAAGGCGCCCGCAACACGCTGGCCAATCGGCTGCTCGATATTTACGAGCGCAGCCGCTCCGGAAACTGGCATTGGTTTGAGAAGAGTCTCTCCTATTCGAATGCCAGGTTGCCGCAGGCGCTGATCCTGGCCGGATGGCACAGTGACAACCGGAGTATGATGCAGGCTGGCATCGAATCGCTGCAGTGGCTTGAGCTATCCAGCACCGCGAGGATTGCGATGGATCTTTGTGCCCATTGGTTCGAGCGGATTCTTTGCGGAGGGAGAAGAAAAGGCGCGCTTCGATCAACAGCCAGTCGAAGCGTGCGCGACGATCTCCGCTTGTCTTGAAGCATACACGGCTGACCGGCGACGAGCGCTGGTCTACGGAAGCCGCAGTGTCTTCGGTTGGTTTCTCGGCAAGAACGATCTGCAGGTGCCGCTCTATGATGCGACCACAGGCGGATGCAGAGACGGACTTCATCCCGATCGCGTGAATGAAAATCAGGGAGCGGAATCCACACTCTCGTTCCTGATGGCACTGCTTGAAATGCAGGCAGCCGATCGGCTAAACGCAACAGAAACGTACCAGGAAATGAGCGTTTCCCATTGAGTTTCAGTCAACACTCCGACTAGTTCCAAGGTTCAGCGGCACCGAGTCTCCAGCGGCAGTAGAGCACAGTGCGGAGATTCCCCTGTTCACCCGCTATGGCGGCAATCCGATTCTGAGCCGGGAGCATTGGCCATATCCAGTCAACAGTGTGTTCAACGCCGGGAGCTGTGAGGCTGGCCAACGGAGACACGCTGCTGCTCTGCCGCGTTGAAGACCGCACGGGCTCTCTCATCTTTGCGCCGCGCGTTCAGTCAATGGGATCGATGGATGGCGCATTGACGCGGAGCCGACGCTTGATGGCAAACCCCGCGAGTTTCCTGAAGAAATATGGGGGATTGAGGATCCCCGCATCACCTACGTTCCGGAACTCGACAATACGCGGTGGCATATACGTCGTTTTCGCGAGGCGGCCCCGGAGTCTCACTGGCACTGACCAAAGACTTCAAGAGCTTTGAACGATTCGGCGTGATCATGCAGCCAGAAGACAAGGATGCCGCGCTGTTGCCCCGAAGAATCGACGGCCGCTGGGCATTGATTCATCGGCCGGTAACGACGCTGGGAGCCCATATGTGGATCTCTTACTCGCCGGACCTGCGGCACTGGGGAAGCCACAAATCATGCTTGAAGCGCGGCGGGGCGGATGGTGGGATGCGAACAAGATCGGCTTATGTTCCCCGCCAATCGAAACGCCAAGGGCTGGCTCGCGATCTATCACGGCGTGCGTCAAACTGCATCGGGAAGCATCTATCGTCTGGGCCTCGCACTCTTCGATCTGGAAAGCCGGATGTCTGCCTGCAGCGAGGAGACTCCTGGATGTTTGGTCCGGAAGCTCCTTATGAGCGCGGCGGCGATGTCAGCGACGTCGTGTTTCCTTGCGGGCAAACCATCGACGCCGATGGCGACACCATCAACCTGTATTACGGAGCGGCAGATTCTTCCGTCGCATTGGCGACGGGCAGCATTCGTGCGCTTCTGGCCTGGTTGGAATCGAATGCCAGCGACACAGATGGAACCGCGCAATGATGCGCCTTGTTCACTGAAAGGATGTTCCGAATGACCGTTGCAGCGATGACCAGGCCGAATTGGCTTCCGCATGTGCTTTGGATCCGAAGAATGTGCCCTCGCTGCAACTCGGTTCAATTCAAGCCGGGTGAGCCTCATGCGATCGATGGCCTCTTCGGCTTGTTTGCTCTCCACCCGGTTCGCTGCATGTTCTGTTGGCGAAGGTACTACTGGTTTTCCATCCGAGGAGCAGAATGAGCATCCCGCAATATGATTTCAGCGGCACATCGAACGATCTTCTTCGCGGGCTTATCGCCAGGCACAGCCAGGCGCTGCCGAGATATCAGGTCGTAGTGCAAAGCGTGGTGGACCTGCAAACCATCGAGAACGCGCCAGCCATCAGCATGAAACCGTACTTGCACAAGTCTGGACAGGCACGCCTCCTGACGACAATCAGCATTTATAGTCTCCGGGGAGATAGTCGCGAGCAGATACGTCTGCTTTATATGAATGGCCAGGCGATTCAGGTCTGGAAAGAGATGGGGAAAGCGCCCAAAATCATTGGCTCACAAGTTAGGCCGCCTCACAAGGCTCTCCTCACGTTTGGTGTTCCCTTCAGCCAATAAGAGATCAGAAGCTCGCGGGGGAAACAAAGAAATTCCAAGGGATATGTATGCCAAGAGGTCGATCAACATTTACAAAGCGCCAAAAAGAACAATCGCGGCAGCAGAAACAGCGGGACAAGGCAGAACGAAAGAATCAACGGAAACAAGAGAAGGCTATTGCGGGCAGTGCGGACGTGGCTGAACTGCGCCAGTACGCTGCGGAGGAAGCAGCACCCTTCGATCTTGGCGCGGATGAAGAGGGCACTGAGCGGCAGTTCACTTCCGGCAATCACGTCGGCGGGTAGCTTCAAGGTTTTGGCGGAATTGACGCTGTGACAGGCAATCCGCTCATACGAGACCCGTATCGTGACGATTTGCTCTAAGAGGTAGTATGGCCGAGATTCGATTGCAACCGGGCGAATCAATAGAGAATGCGCTCCGCCGATTCAAACGTAAGGTTCTGTCGGAAGACATCATTCGAGAAGTGAAACGTCACGCGTATTACCTGAAGCCGGGCGAAAAACGTCGAGTGAAACAGGCCCTTGCGCGGAAGCGCGCGCGGAAAAAGATTCGAAAAGAAGATTCCTTTCTGAGTGGTTCTCGGCGGGAATAACGCAAACGCCGCTTTCATGTCGCTTCCTCTCGAGTTGCCCATAAATGTTCTTTCGCGCGGGGCAGGCATAACATCGCGCAGGCTGGGGGTATTTTCAGTGCTATACAAAAGGATCAATGTCGAGGTGATTGTCATCGCCGATGAGGCCGAAGCAGTCGAGTCTGAACTGGAGGCGGCGCTTGATCGGCTTGAAGAGAAACACACGCTTTTCGGTGGCGGGATCGAGAGTGTCGCTTTCGATCAACCGGGAATACAGAAGAAGTCAGCGCTCGCGTATGCGATGGACGCAGTCGGGACGACCACTGCAGCTGTAAGGAATGCACGTAAGAGCGTGGCTGTTGCACTCCGTGCAGTCATTTGATGTAGACCGGCGCTGGCAGTAGTGGTGCGGTTCAAATTCACCTGGCGAACTAACGATGAAAATGAGAGTAAAGTTGGGAGCATGGGTGAATTCACGCGAAAAATCCTGTGCCCTACAACGGCATCTTCAAACTGGAGATGCTCCGACTGCGCGTGGTCGCAGCCATTCGTGCGGCGGCCGGAACCGATACCAAATGTGCCAGCACAAGCGGTAGAGGACGCCTTCAATCGGCACAAATGTACTCAGCATCGACGCCCCAAATGGAGTAGATAAAGGCCTTCGCAATTTCCGGCAGGGTTCTCCTTCGGCTCAGTCACTTGAAATTCATGCTCGCTGTCAATAGACGCGCAAGTGCCTGACAGGTTGGCTCAGAGGAACGATCCCCCCTCGCGCCTCTGGTTCCGTTGTACGATTGCGCGGATATCACGTCATCCCGGAGGCATATGGAGCGTATGAGGGGCTCAACGTCTTTGTTGAGCTCGGAATGGGAGCACTTCAGCCGTTTTTGCGCTCACCTTCCTGCCCTGGATCATCGTGGTGCTCTTTACGGCGGGAGCGTGGGCCGCGCTTAACCTTCTCGGCTACGCGATCGTGGTTGTAGCCGTCGGTTACAGCCTGATTTATTCGGCTCTGCCTGCTCCGTCGAGGCCTGCGGTCATCTTTCTTGCTCCGTCTGCCGGCATGTAGATGCCTTTGCAGCCGACCTCGTGGCTCGGCTGCGGAACATTGCGCACAAATTCAAGATCTCCGCAGGTTGAAACTGCGCATCGGAGAAAGCCTGGTATCCGCCGCGGCGATCCTAATGGAGCCGTCAAAATCACGAATGTGATTGACCTTATGGATTCATTGGGGCAGAGTGTGACTCAGACTCGGCGCGCTTGACGGCGTGGCAAGACCGGAGATGACGTTGAACGGAGTCTTGTACTGGTAAACCCAGCGAGCGAAACATAAGGACGCCTAATGCCCGCTCGAACCGCGTCGAAATCCAGATCCGCAAAAGCGGTGGACCGCCAACTGGAGCACTATCGCTCCATGCGCAACTTCGAAGTCACATCTGAACCGCGGGGAGGCACAAAAGGCAAGGCCGCCGTCAAGGGACAGCCTTTCGTCATCCAGAAACACGCCGCACGGCAGTTGCATTATGACTTTCGCCTTGGGTGGCAAGGGGTTCTGAAAAGCTGGGCCGTCGCCAAGGGGCCGAGTTACTTCACCGGCGACAAACGGCTCGCCGTCGAGGTTGAAGACCACCCGATGGAGTACGGCGGCTTTGAAGGCACGATTCCCAAGGGGCAATATGGCGGCGGAACCGTAATGATCTGGGACTACGGAACGTGGACTCCGGTGGAAGACGCCGACCGCGGTTTCGCAGAGGGCAATCTGAAATTTGAGTTGCACGGGACAAAGCTAAAAGGGAAGTGGGCGCTGATTCGTATGAAGCGCAACCCTGCGCGGGATCACTCTGATAAGCCCAGTTGGCTCCTGATCAAAGAGCGCGATGAGTTCGCCCAGCCGGAAGACGCACCGGCAGTCACCGAAGTGGCTCCGGACAGCGCTGTTACCGGTCGGACTATGGATGAGATTGCCGAAAATCAGGATCACGTCTGGGATTCGCGCAAGGGATTGAGGCCGCACGAAGAAACCAAGCCGAAGCAGCTTCCCAGAGAGACCGCAAGGACTGCGGCAAAGCGACCGAAGAGGCGGCTCGCCCGTTTAGACAAATTGCTTCAATCGGCGCCAAGGGAGCCCTTTCCTGGATTCGTCGCTCCGCAACTTGCACAGCAGGCTCTCGCACCGCCAAATGGAGGCGAGTGGGTCCATGAACTAAAGCTCGACGGCTATAGAATTCAGATTCACGTTCATACCAGAGAGCGCGATCACGAGCGTCGTCGTACCGCGACTCTCTACACGCGCAAGGGCCTGGACTGGACTGTGCGCATGCGAGCGATCGCGAGCGAAGCAGCGCAGCTCGACGTAGACGATGCCATTATCGATGGCGAAGTTGTAGTACTTGACTCGGAAGGCAAGACAAGCTTCGCGGAGCTGCAAGCAGCCTTTCAGGAAGGCAAAAAGGCACAGCTCATCTATTTCGCGTTCGACTTGCTTTATCTGGATGGGCGCAATCTCTGTTCGCTTTCTCTCATTGAGCGAAAATCACTTCTTGCTGACCTGATTGCAAGATCTGGCACCGAGATGAGCCTTCGATACAGCGAACATATCGAAGCGCCCGGCGAGGCCGTCTTCGCGCAGGCGTGCAAGCTGGGAGCAGAGGGGATTGTCTCAAAAGTTGCTGCTGCAAACTACGGCGCCGGGCGAGCCAATGCCTGGCTCAAGATCAAGTGCACGCAGGAGCAGGAATTCGTTATCGGGGGATTCACGTTGCCGGCAAAGGGAGGCGTCGGAATTGGCGCGCTGCTGCTCGGCTATTACGAAGATGGAAAGTTGCGCTATGCCGGACGCTCGGGCACGGGCTTTACAGCGCAAACTCATCGGATGTTGCGTTCGCGTCTCGATGCACTTGTGCAAAAAGCGGTGCCCTTCGTTGAGGTTCCACGAGAGGCGGCGCGCGACGCGCATTGGGTCAAGCCACAACTTGTTGCCCAAATCGCCTTTGCGAATTGGACCGCTGACGATCTTGTGCGACAGGCAGCTTTCAAAGGTTTGCGCGAAGACAAACCGGCGCGCGAAGTGGTTCGCGAGCGCGCAGTTTCCGCAGGAAGCCCTCGGGCCGAACGGTTAAGGAAAGAAAAGGCGCCGGTAACTCAGGAGATCGATCAATCTCGAATGGAAAAACCGCCAAAACTGCCGATAACGCATCCTGGCAAGGTCCTCGATCCCGAAAGCGGTCTAACCAAGCAGGGCCTCGCCGAATACTATGTCGCGGTTGCAGAGCACCTCTTGCCGCAGATTGAGGATCGTCCCCTCAGCATCGTTCGCTGCCCGAGCGGAATCGGCAAGCCGTGCTTCTTCCAGAAGCATGTTGGTCTTGGAGGGCTGCCTCCCGGTGTAAACAGTGTTCCCGTGCCAAACAGGAAGACTGGAAAGACGGAGGAATATCTTACGTTGAAAACGGGTGAGGGCCTGCTCGGTCTTGCGCAGCTTGGCGTGCTCGAGATTCATCCCTGGGGTTCGAAGAATGGAGCGCTCGAAACCCCCGACCGCATCATCTTCGATCTCGACCCAGACAGCAGAATCTCCTGGAGAACTCTTGCTGACGCAGCCGCAGAATTGCGTGATCGGTTAAAGGCATTAAAACTGACGAGTTTTCTCAAGAGCACCGGAGGCAAGGGTCTACACGTTGTTGTACCGATCGTGCCTCAACACGAGTGGCCGGTCATTAAGCAATTCGCATATGACGTTGTTGCAGCGATGGAGCGCAATGCTCCGAACCGCTACATCACCAAGATGACCAAGGCTGATCGCACGAATCGCATCTATCTCGATTATCTGAGGAATGACCGCGAGTCCACCGCTATAGCCCCGTTCTCACCTCGTGCACGCGCAGGCGCACCTGTTGCAATTACCCTCGACTGGCAGGAACTGGACAGCGCCGGCCGGCCACTTTTTCAGGTTTCAGAATTTGCACAATGGAAGACGCGTCTACAGCGGGATCCGTGGCAGGCGATGACGCGATCCAAGCAACGGCTCACCGAAGCTGTGCTGGCTAAAGCGGGCGCTCAGGCAACCCCGAAGCGGAGACACGTCTAGCTCAGACGTTGGCGGCGTTCACGTTCCCGGTGGTCCTGCGCCAACCGCTCGGAGAGCAACTTTTTTGCCTTCTCAAGATTGCGCCGCTGGTTGATGCTTAGCCCTTTAGCGGCGTGACTCATGTAAAACGCGAGCAGGCGTATGCCTGAGGCAGCCCCTCCAGGTGAAAACTCTGCGGAGGCGAGTGATTCAGCGATTGTTTGCGGATCTTTTGCTAAGAGTCCGGCAGATAAGCGTGCACACTGAACCTGCACTTCGGACCTCCAGTGTTAGCGGGGATTGTGCCGACCGTAGATCTGGCTGCTAGTCGTTCAGCCGAATGTGATGCAACATCACCGTTTATCTGTTGCTTGCAGGTACGTCAATTCCCTTACATTGTGCAACGATGCATCCGGTGCCCCCACTGCGAGTACCACCGGACGTGAATCGTCGTAAGACCAAAGCATTCATCGTCGCTGTCTCAAGCAGGCGCTGGCTCCTCCTCTCGGGAGCTCAGGGCATCAATTTTTTGTCGCAGCGTCATCGCATCTTCAGGAGACTTCACTTTGAGATCGTTGTCGAAATAGACGAATACATCGCGCGAGTCCACGGTCGGGGCATCCGTCGCGCTCGCCTTATCGCCGTCGGTTGCCTCTTTGCCCTGGGCCCATCCTTGAATCCGTCGCGCCCAGTCATCAAGTGCAGCACCCGTGTATCCGCTTGAGTAAAGCTTCTCGCTGCCATGCAACCGGCAATAGACGAAGTCAGCCGTGATGTCCATCAGACGTGGCCACATCGGCGTATCCGCTACTACGAGCCCAATTTCGTATTTCCGAAGAAGAGCGATGTACTCCTCACAGGCGAAGCTCTTGTGCCTGATCTCAATCGCATGTCGAAGAGGGCGGTTTTTCTCGACTTCGATCCACGCTCGTCCATCAAGCCACTTGTCGTGGTCTTTTCCGATTTCGCCTGCCTCCTTGTGAGAATGAGGCAAGAGGGAAAAGAAATGCTCGAATAAAGCGGCGTCAAACTTCAGGCTTGGCGGAAACTGCCACAGAATAGGTCCGAGTTTCTCTTTGAGACAGAGCAAACCTGATGCGAGGAAATTGGCGAGCGGAACCTCCACGTCGCTCAATCGACGAATGTGTGTGATGAACTGCGGTGCTTTTACCGAGAAAACAAAGCCTTCTGGTGTCTCAGAAAACCATTGCTGAAAGTTCTTGGGTTTCTGCAGAGCATAAAACGAGCCATTCAACTCGATTGAGTTGAATTGGCTCGATGCGTACTGGAGCTCGAGCCGTTGAGCCAGTTTCTCCGGATAAAAGACTCCTCGCCACGGCTCATACCGCCAGCCGGAAATGCCAATTCGAATGTCGCCGGAAGTTGTCATCTTACTTTCCTACGCACTGCCATCATTGCTGCAACGAGCATAGCTTCTCCTTGAAGTTCTGACTACAGCCTTATGACAATCGCCAATCCGGGGAGCGTGTACATACCATGTAGAATTCCCGCATGAGAGTGACCCGAGAATCCGCTGCTCCTGATGCCAGGCGTGCGTTGTCCCCTGCCTTTTTGCTGCTGGCTGTGCTCTCTCTGCTTCTCCCGTCGATGGGCAGAGCGCAGTCGGAGACCGATTTGCCGGTGTTGAAAGGCCTCGCACCGGTGACAGCGCTTTCAAACTCGGCGCAAGGCAGCGCAGCACTGGCGGCCAACTATACCGTCACGGGTGGCATTCAGACTGGCGCGATCAGACAGCAGACCCTACTGCCGTTCCCTGAACAACAACAACAGGCACTTCGGGATGCGTTTATCACAGGGGCAAATCTAGCTCAGCTATCCGATGGACTAGGCACAACCCTCGGGGGCGCCTACGTCGCGCGAGCTCACTACATTGACCGCGTGCACTTCACAAAGTTTTCGCAGCCTGTGCAGGATGTGATCATCTACGCTGTCAGCATCAGCGGATTACATTCCAATGCCGCGAAGTTTTTCTTTGCAAACGAAACGACCGACGGAAAAATGCCCGTTTCCGACGAAGCGAAGGCTTTTTTCGCCAACCTAAACGGCAATCCCGACATGTTCGGCAAGAACTACGGCATGCCCGCTGGCACCTCAGGCGCAGACGCGTACGGGAACTCGCGCCCTTTTCAAACTGAACCGCGCACTGAATACATTATCGGACCGGACTATTTCAATGTTCCTGCTGACAACAACGTCTACAACCGCGGCCCAATGATGAATCTGCTCAACAGCCCATCGTATCCAAGCGGCCACACAACCTACGGCTACACGGGAGCCCTGGTCCTCGCCATGCTGGTTCCGGAGCGATATCAACAGATGGTCGTGCGTGCCGCTGAGTATGGCAACGATCGCATCATTGTTGGCGCACATTATGCGATGGACGTGCTCGGCGGTCGTACTCTGGCTCTATATGACATGGCGCATCTTCTAGCGAATGATCCTCTGTACATGGGGCGTACCGTGCAGGGTGCCCCCGCGATCAAAGACTTTCGCGCAGCGATCCAGGCAGCGCGCTCTGATGCGGCGTCGATACTGCAGGCGGCCTGCGGCAATCCGATAGACGTTTGTGCTCATGAAGACACCGGGAGGCTGAACAACCCTGCAGGCAATGAGGCCTTTTATGCGGGGACACAAACTTACAACCTGCCCGTTGTCTACTCGGCCACAAGTGGCTCGGTTGAAGATGTGGGCAAGCTTGCACCAGAGGCTGGATATTTGTTGACAGTTGCTTTCCCGGCCTTGTCCCTGGAAGAAGCCGATCGGATTCTCACTGAGACTGAAGGTCCAGGCGGCGGGTTCCTGGACGATGGGTCATCTTTTGGCGTTTACTCCCGCATCAACCTCTATGCGGCAGCCGGTAGGGCCGCGTCTGTGGCCGCCGCGCGAGCCGATAAAGCTTTGACGCCGAAGTAGCGGTTCGAGCACAAATTAGCACAAAATGAAAACGGCCCCTTGCGGGACCATTCATTACAAGCCATTCAGTATGGCGGAGAGGGTGGGATTCGAACCCACGTTAGAGTTTCCCCTAAACACGCTTTCCAAGCGTGCGCCTTCAGCCACTCGGCCACCTCTCCAGCGAAGGCAAATTGCTACTTACCAACCTCAAATCTAACACATCGAGCACTATTGGTCCTCGCTTCACTGAACCAAGCGTAGACGTCGTTTTCACTAGAGTTTGCGGGGATGAAACCGTTTACTCGCGTGGCCCAGTTCGTTTATAGTTGCGCCTTACCCGCCTGTGAACTTCGCCGAAATCCAGGTGCGGGATTTTCTCTTCTTGAGGTTTTCATGCCTGGTATCTCGCGCCGTGACCTGCTCAGTTCAGGACTCGCTCTTTCTGCAACCTCCCTCGCCGCGCGCTCTGCGTGGGGCCGCGCAGCTTCATTGCTTGCCGATTATCCGCAGGTTGCATCCGCTGAAGCCCTCGCTGCGGTCGCGCCACGTGAGCGTCTCCTGTTCGATTTCGGATGGAAGTTCACCTTCGGCAATGGCAGCGATCCACTGCGCGACCTCAATTTCGGATACGGTCAGGGAGATTTCGCAAAGACGGGCGACTTCGAGTTCGCCAAATCAGGTTTTGACGACTCTAAATGGCGCACTCTGAATTTGCCGCATGATTGGGCCGTCGAGTTGCCCTTTGTGCGTGACGATGAGCAGATGTCGCACGGATATAAGCCGCTGGGGCGTCGCTATCCCGATACGAGCGTTGGTTGGTATCGCCGCGCGTTCGACATTTCCCCAAGCGATCAAGGGCGGCTCGTCTCAGTCGAGTTCGACGGTGCTTTCCGGGACGTGATCGTCTTTGTGAATGGCTGCTTCATCGGCCGGAACAATAATGGCTATGTGCCGTTCAGCTTTGACATCACCGATTTCATCGAGTTCGGGAAGACCAATTACATCGTTGTGCGAGTTGATGCCAGCTTTGGCGACGGCTGGTTTTACGAGGGCGCAGGTATTTACCGCCACATATGGCTCACAAAGTCGGATTCACTGCACCTCGGCAAGTGGAGAGCTTCGTGCGCACAGAGTTGAACGGACAAAGTGCAAAGCTCAACCTCGCTACGGTGGTCGTGAATGAAGGGAAGAAATCAGAAATCGCGGGAGTGAGTTGGAAAATTCTTGATGCTGCCGGCAACACTGTTGGTACTGCCTCTGCACCCGCGCAGTCTATTGGACCGGACGGTACGGCGAGTTATACCGCCACGGCTACCCTCGCCAACGTCGCGCTCTGGTCGGTCGATGAGCCGAATTTGTATTCCGCCATCGTTACCGTCGAAACCGACGGGAAGGTGCGGGACGGCGAGCGTGTCAGCTTTGGCGTGCGCACCGCAGTTTTCGACGCCGACAAAGGATTCTTCCTCAACGGCAAGTCAATGAAGATTCAGGGTACCTGCAATCATCAGGATCACGCGGGTATTGGTGCAGCGCTGCCCGATCGTATGCAGTGGTATCGCCTGAGAATTCTGAGGGAAATGGGCTGCAACTCCGTCCGTACATCGCACAATATGCCAACGCCAGAACTTGTCGAAGCGTGCGATCGCATGGGAATTACGATGATGTGCGAAACGCGCCAGATGAGCTCGAATCCTGAGGGGCTGGATCAGCTTGAAACGATGATCAAGCGCTATCGCAATTCTCCCTCCATCATCATCTGGTCGATTGGTAACGAGGAGTTCACCCTGCAGTACGCGATGGCCGATGAGGGAGCGAAGATCGCTGCGACGATGGTACGGCGCTGCCATGAACTGGATCCCACGCGCGTCGTTTCGGCCGCGGTGAATGGCAATAACGAGCAGGGGGTTTCAGTTCCGCTCGACATCATCGGCTTCAACTACAACATCAAGATGCCGGATGAGTTCCACAAGAAGCACCCGGGCAGGCCAATCTTCGGTTCAGAGACATCGAGCGCCATCGCGACGCGCGGAAACTACTTCACTGATCCGCTTCGAAACACGATCAATTCTTACGATGGCGTTGTGCGTTGGGGTGAAACGGCCGAAGAGTGGTGGAGCTTTTACGGTTCGCGTGAGTGGGAAGCTGGCGGTTACGCGTGGACGGGCTTTGACTATCGCGGCGAGCCGACGCCTTACGGATGGCCATCGGTGAGCTCGCAATTTGGCATCGTTGATATATGTGGATTTCCAAAAGACACCTTCTACTACTACAAAGCGTGGTGGCGCAGCGAACCATCGCTGCATCTCTTTCCTCACTGGAACTTTGAGGGTAAGGAAGGAGAAGCAATTCCGGTTTGGGTCTATTCGAACCTTGATGAAGTGGAACTGTTGGTCAATGGAAGGAGCCAGGGCCGACAGAAAGTTCCGCGTCTTCGCCACGTCGAATGGAAGGTCAAATACTCCCCGGGTGTGATCGAAGCGCGTGGTTTCAAAGGTGGCACGCTGGTATTGACCGAAAAGCGCGAAACCACCGGCGAAACCGTCGCGATCCGCCTCACGCCCGATCGCAAAGAGATCAACGCCGATGGCGAAGATGTTGTCATCCTCACCGTCGAAGCTCTCGACAAGGAGGGCCGCGCCGTTCCTACTGCAGACAACTCAATCGCCTTCAAAATTGAGGGCGAAGGTGTATTTCTCGGTGTTGGCAACGGAGACCCCAATTGTCAGCAGAGCGATAAGGAGCCGAAACGTTCGCTCTTCAATGGCCTCGCGCAGCTCATTGTGCAATCAACCAAGCGGCCTGGTGAAATTCATATAGAGGCCTCTAAGGAGGGCTGGGATGGGCCTGAACTGACGCCTGCGAAGGTCTCAATTACTACGAAGCAGGTCGATCTGCGGCCTGCCGTCCCGGTCGTCCGCAAGCGCGAATGACGGTAGCGTGCAGCGTTATGATTGCGAGATGAGTCAGAAGATTCGCTGGGGAGTTCTAAGCACCGCTAACATCGGCCTTCGGAAAGTGCTGCCCGCTATGCTTCTCGGGCAGCACAGCACCGTAACCGCGATCGCATCGCGCGATCTGGCGAAGGCGAAAGAGGCTGCTGCTGCACTTGGCATCCCAACGGCGTACGGATCCTACGAGGAACTCATCGCGGATCCGAATGTCGACGCAATCTACAATCCGCTTCCGAATCAATTGCACGTTCCGTTGTCCATCAAGGCGGCGGAGGCTGGCAAACATGTACTTTGCGAAAAGCCGATTGGCCTATCGGTCGCGGAGGCTGAAGAACTTCTAGCTTGCCGCGATCGTACCGGTGTCAAGATCGGTGAGGCATTCATGATCCGGAGCCACCCGCAGTGGTTGCGAACGCGGGCGTTAATCGATCAGGGACATATCGGCCCGCTGCGTGCCGTCGTGGGTTGCTTCAGCTATTTCAACGTAGATCCCGCGAATATTCGCAGCCGTGTGGAGTGGGGCGGGGGAGCGTTGATGGATATAGGCTGCTATTGCATCCAGGCTGCGCGCTATACATTCCGGCAGGAACCGAAGCGCGTGGTCTCAGCCATCGATCGCGACCCGGCGATGAAGATTGATCGGCTCACCTCGGCGCTGATGGAGTTTGCTGGGGGCCATGCCATCTTTACCTGCAGCACACAGATGGTTCCATATCAGCGGGTGCAGTTTCTCGGTACGAAAGGACGCATCGAAATCGAGATTCCCTTTAACGCGCCGAAGGATCGGCCGACGCGCATCTTCGTCGACAGTGGCGACCCCCTGGGCACGGGCATTCGCGTTGAGGAGTTTCCAATCTGCGACCAGTACACCTTGCAGGGCGAGGAATTTTCGCTCGCAATCCTGAACAACACGGAAGTGCCCGTGCCCCTCGAAGAGGCCGTCCGCAATATGAAAGTGATTGAAGCGATCTTCCGCTCGGCGGAAACTGGAAAGTGGGAGACGCCGGAGGGTCGTTGAGTGGTGACCCCGGGCTGATTCGAACAGCCGACACGCAGTTTAGGAAACTGCTGCTCTATCCATCTGAGCTACGGGGCCACATCATCAATCTTACACTTGAGCTGCTTCTATCCCGTTTTCCGGCAAGTGCAACTCTTTGACTTGGCAAAGGCTTGAGTTCTATAAACGGTGAAGACGTACAACTGGGTTTCACGCTGTTCCTGCCGCTTCTTACAGAGCGGCGCACTCAATAACTGCATTCGCCAGGATGCTCGGGAAGACGGTGCAATTCCGTCGCTGCCCCGCAACTGTGAGCGCCATGCCTGCATGCCCGTCGTATATGGATGCAGGGAGGCCAGCCGGCACCCACCGCGATGCGGTAGGCGCCAAGATACCACTGGAGAACCGGGTTTTTTTGTGGCCCGGCACTCTGGGAAGGTGGCTGACCAGGCGCGAGCCAGGAGACCGGTCCTTGGCGCCGCATCTCACTTGCGTTCCGAGGGGAACGGAGGACTGAACGATGATTGTTCCAAGGGCTTTCCGCGCATCTCTGCGCGCTTTTCTTGCTCTCTCTTTGCTCATTCCATTTGCCAGCGCTGCGGTTTGGGCTGCGTCGATTCGTGGCGTTGTGACCGATGCTTCAGGCGCCAAGGTGCCAGGCGCCACAGTTTCGCTGCTTCACGATGGATCGGTCGCGGCGACTACGGTGTCTGGCAGTGATGGAAGCTTCGAGCTCACGACGGGCCAGACTGGGCGCTTCTATCTGTTGGTTTCGGCGAGCAGTTTTCGCCAGATTGAAACGCCTGGTTTTTACGCAGCCCAGTTTGACAGCGTGGAGCGGAACGTCGTTCTTGAGCCCGCGTGGGTACGCGAGTCGATCGTGGTGACGGCGACCGGTACGCCGACGCCGCAACCTCAGACCGGTGCGGCGACGACCGTGCTTGGCCCGCAGGATCTCGAATTACGAACGGACATGGTCACTCCGCTGCGCCTTATGCCGGGCACGTTTGTTGCACAGGCTGGACAACGCGGCTCGCAGGCATCGCTCTTCATTCGCGGCGGCAACTCGGATGGCAACGAGGTTCTCTTCAACGGTGCAAACGCGAGTGACCTGGGCGGCCGATTTGATTTTGGGTCTCTTTCAACCGCAGCGATTCAGGGCGCAGAGGTTTATCGCGGACCCAACTCCAACCTATACGGTGCTGATGCGACCACAGGCGTTGTGAGCTTGTCGACGCCGCACGGGACGACCAGTTTTCCATCGTTGCTGTTTCATGGCGACGTGGGCAACTTCACAACCTTTCAGGATGATCTGGAGTTGGCCGGCGCGCACAACAAACTCGACTATCTCGGCGACTTCAACTGGTTCCAGACCACGAACGATCTGCCGAATGATGAGTTTCATGTAGCGACGACGACGGCCAACCTCGGATACCAGCCGAGCGCGAAGACGCAATTGCGGGGAACGCTGCACTATGGCGTATCGGCGACCGGCGTGCCAAATTCGTGGGAGTTCTACCACGTCGCGGACAATGCGACGCAGAAGGACCAGGACATTTTGCTGAGCGCTTCCATCGACAACCAGACGACGGCGAGTTTTCACAACATGGTGCGTTATGGCCTTGCGCGCAAGCGTGAGCAATACCACCTGTGGGAGCAGAGCGGATCGGGTGACTTCGATGATTTTGGCGACAGCCTGGGCGAGTTGGTGACTATCACTGGAGCCAACGGCTATTCGGTGACGGGACAGGCCGTACTTGACTACGCGCAGGAGTATCCCTTTGAAGAACAGTTTGTTTCGAATCGCGATCAGCTGATCTATCAGGGTGATTACCACTTCACTCCGCACTTGATCGGGCTGATCGGATTCCATTTCGAGGATGAGCGTGGCGCCGAGTATATTCCTACCTACCTTATTAGCGAGACAGCGGAGCGAACGAATTACGACTACCTTGCCGCGGTGCAAGGAGATTTCAAGAGCCGATTCTTTTACATGCTGGGCGGCAGCCTGCAGCACTACTCGCTCTTCGGAACAGAAACTTCGCCGCGTGCCAGTCTTTCGGCGTACGCGTTTCGACCGCGCAACGGAATCTTCAGCGGCACGCGTGTGCTCTTCAACTATGGTGATGCGGTACGCGAGCCTGCGCTGACCGACCAGTTCGGGTCGCTCTATCAATTTCTGATCACGAATGGATTTACAGACATTGCTCAGCAACTGCACATCGGTCCGCTTGCGGCGCCGGCAGTGCGGACGTATGACGGCGGAGGTGAACAGGGCTTCCTCAGCAACAGGATCATTCTCAGGATCAAGTATTTTCACAATCAGTTTGGCAAGGAGATTGAATCTGTTGGCGGAAGACTTTTGCCGAACGTGATTCCCGGCCTTACTCCTGACGAGCAGCAGCAATTGATCAACGCGCTGGGTTATTACTACACCAACGACTACGGCCTTTCAGTCAATACGTCGGCTTTCCGGGCACAAGGCATCGAGTCGACGCTCGAGGGTGGCATTGGCCGCAACATATTTTTGCGTGGCGGCTATACGTATCTTGACTCAGTGGTGCAGCGGTCGTTCGACAGCGACAACGAGGCATATCTGGGCGGCTATGCGCCGACGTATGACGGCATTCCGATTGGCGCGGTGTCTCCGCTCAAGGGCGCGCGCCCATTTCGGCGCCCTCCGCACACGGGATTTCTGAGTGCGAACTATGCGAGCCATACGTTCACGGTTGCCCTGACTGGTGCGTTTGTGAGCCGCAGCGATGACTCAACGTTTCTTGAGTACGCGGATGCCGAAGGCGGCAACAGTCTGCTCCTGCCGAACCGGAATCTGGATCACGGGTACGCAAAGATCGACCTGGGCGGGAGTTATCAGATCGCGAAGTGGCTGGGTGTTTATGCGCAGGGAGAAAATCTGACCGACAATCAACACATCGCTCCCATCGGGTATGTGAGTCTGCCTTTCAACTTCAGAGTGGGATTGAAGCTCGCGTGGGGCATCGGGCAGAAATGAGTCAATGGGCCGTTGTCACTGGATAGTTGTTCCATGCTCGGAGCAACAAGCCAGAACACAGTTCATCGCAGTCACAGGCTCGGAGTGTTCCACGCGGAACATTCCGAGTCTTGTTTTGGAGACTGCGATGGAGTGCGCAATGCTGCATGTCGTCAACTGGCGGGACAGAAGCATCGACAAGAATCGTCGGAGTTCGGAAGCGATATTGTTCGCAACGGATTCTGTGGATTTCCCCTGATTTTGCGCGGGAAGCCGGGGGGGGGGTAGGGGGTGGGTGAGGGGGGAGGGGGGTACCCCTTGCCCTCACCGCTCGGAATTAGCAACGCATAGTTCGAAATTCATCGCCGTAGTTCTCACGGAACCAGTTTGCGCCAGGCAGCGGAATTATTTCGCAAGAAACGAGGCGATGCTTCGTGGCGCTCATGTACCGGGCACGGCGATGGTAGCGGTGTTCGAGGGCGTGCTTTCAACTCCGGAGTTGTCGACGGCGGTGACGTAGTAGTCGTAGGTCTGGCCTGTCTGTATGGCGCTGTCTGCGAATTCGGTGTAGGCGGTGAGCGAGGAATTGAGCAGCTGGTACTGCGCGGCTCCATTGACGGAGCGGTAGATTCGATAGCCGGCGATGGTGCCACCGGAGTTCGCGGGCGCATCCCAGCTCAACTGGACAACCTCTGAGACGCCGTTACCGTTGAGAGGCAGAGATAGCGTGCTGTTGCCGGTGGAGTTGCTGTTGATAACGAGGGCTCCGGTGGCAGTTCCGAGGGATGTGGGTGTGAATTGAACGTTAATGGTGACGGACTGGCCGGGGGGAAGTGTCGCGGGTGTGATGAATCCTGAAGAGGCGAAGGCCGCACCGGTGATGGTGGTTGAGCTGATGTCCACTGAGGTAGAGCCGGTGGAGGTGAGCGTGAGCGACTGCGTTGCGGTGGTGTTAAGCGCGACGTCGCCGAAGGATGCTGCGGTGGCGTTGATGGTGAGTACGGCGGAGGCGGGGGCGGCACCGGTGCTCTTCGTGGCCTGACCACTGAGAGGAATCATTGCGCTGCTTGAAGTTGTTGCCCCGGCAGCGATGGAGGAGACGACGAGATCACCTGAGGCTGAACCCGCCTGCGTGGGGGTGAAGGTGATGGTGAGGGTATAAGAGGCGCCGGCGAGAATATGCAGGGGTAGGCTGACTCCACTGGGCAGCGCAAAAGATTTGCCCGAGATCGTGATGCTGCTGACATCGACGGCCTTCAGCGTCTCATTGGTTAAGGTGACCGTAGCCTGTGCAGAGGAGCCTACGGGCAGGCTGCCAAAAGAGATGGAGCCCGGATTGATTACGAGGGCATCAGCCCCTTTGGCGGAGATAGAGGCACCGCAACCGGAGAGGAAAAGAGCGAGCGCGCTGATGAAGACGAATGCGCCGCTGCGGAGCCAGACGAGACGATGCCGCGTGATGGCGCGGCTGACCTGCAGGCGAATTGAACGCAAATCGAGCGACTGCATGTCCAGCGAGTGCGGACTTGGGGACTTCTGAAAGAGAAACAAGCGATACAAAGACAACACCTGAACTCCTCACAAAAAACGGCTGCATCGGGCTCAGCACCGAACGTGAGCACACCGAACATGAGCACACCGGGCGCGAGCAATTCACAACAAGGAAGCGCCGGGGAGATTCACTGCTACTGCTTGCTGCAAGAGGACATGGCTAGGTATCGATCACAGAGGTATCTCCTTGGCGGCAAAGTCGACTGCGCGTGGGCAAAACTCTCACTGGTGTGTGGCGCAGCCTGACTCAGTGCAGGCGGCGTTGAGCGACGGCGAGAGCGATTAATTGTGTGGGGGACCGTGCCTGGCGCGAGGAAACAGCGTTCGTTTACGGGTCGGACTTCTGAGAGTACTTCCTGTACACCCTCATGGACTCCATTCCTGTGGCGTCTCTCATGAGCGCAGAGTGATTCGATCAACGATCTGAGGGAGAGATCAGATCAGCGACGAAATCAAGCGGAGTTCCACAACGTGCAGGGAGAGACCGTTTGCGCCAAGAGAGCGGAGAGAACTAAAAGATGCTTCGGTTACCGGATGAAATGCAATTTTATCGCCAAAACGGTTTAGCAGCGTGAAAAGCGGGTTTATGCAGCGAGATCGATGCGATTTCTGTGGAAAAGCGTGCAAAAACCGCACGGTTGCGGGCCGGTTTCTCACATGAGGACGTGTAAA
This sequence comes from uncultured Acidobacteriaceae bacterium, assembly GCA_963832465.1. Lineage (GTDB taxonomy): Bacteria > Acidobacteriota > Terriglobia > Terriglobales > Acidobacteriaceae > Telmatobacter. The sequence continues at coordinate 208,986 of CAWHUJ010000004.1, read as the reverse complement.
TCTTTTACGGCGAGAGGTATTTTCTTCACGGTTCCGTGCGAGCTCAGCGCGCGGATTTGTCGCGGAGGATGCGTAGAGGACGAAGGAAGGCGTAGAGGAAGTGAAGAGGGCGCGGCAGATCAAGGAAGGCTAGATCATGTTCGTTGGGGCGATAGAAATCGGGCGAGACGACGAGGCGAAGACGGTCGCTGAGGTCGAGAAGCTGGACGTTGTATGGAACGCGACCAGTGGGAAATTGGCCGGGGTGATCGAAGAGGATCTCTTCGAGCGAAGATGCGAGGCGATTGGCCGTTGAGTCTTGTTGGAAGCGGCGCAGCGCGGCGGGAGGGATTTGTGCGGCGCAGACGCGATGAGCGAGCAGGACGCCGAGCGCAAGGGCGTGACGCAGGCCGAGGCGGCGGGCATCGCGATTGACGCGTGACCAGTCAAGTGTGGGAAAGGCGGCGAGCAGATGAGCGACGTCGCTGATCCAGACAAGGCGCGACCAAACGTGCTTGCTGCCGTGCATGCAAAGGACGAGCAAGGCAGACTCGGGGTCTATGTTGGGCAGGTCAGCACCTGCGATGCGGATGGTTTGATGACGCGGCCAGAGCCATTTCATGCCGACGTCGCGACGATAGCGGGGCTGGGTGAGTTCGAGGCGCCATCGCAGTTCGACGATCATGCCGTCGGATGCGCGCTCGAAGTGGTACTCGTGGCTGTTGGTGAGGGCGGGCGAACCATCTTTGCGGACGGGCGTGAGCAGAGCGAATCCGCGGGCGATGAGGAGGCTCGTGGCACGCTGGAGATCTTCGAGTCGGACCAGGATGTCGATATCGCCGGCATTCCTCGCTGCGAGGTCGTTGTATGCGGATGCGGCGAGGACGATGCCCTTGAAGGGCAGCGCCGGAATGTCTTCCCGCTGGAACACATCAAGAATCTGAGCGAGTTCGGCAGCATTTGCGGTGCAGTGGAAGAGATTGCGCTGCCATGCGTCGCGGAGGCTGGATTCCACGCTTGAAGGGAGAGGCACGCCGGAGGCCGCGAGGCGCGTATAGGCGAGCGACAGAATGCGGTGCTCTGAGGCGAGGGTGATGAATTCGTCCCAGTCTGAGACACTTTGGGCCAGAGATGCGATGCGGGTGGTGGCCTCGGAAGTGGGCGCTTCACAGAGCGAGCGGGCGAGGGCGTGAATCGAGTTGCGGGAAGAATCCACAGGCTTGGCGGAAAACGGAGTGTCAGCGTGGTGCGAAGCTGGGATTGCCGGCATCGGTTGTGGGCCCTTCGTGCAATGAAGCAGGTGACTGTCTGTTGATGGTGTATGAGCTTTAAGGTGTGCCAGTTAATGCCACCGTCAGCTATTGTTCAGGGTCGCGGTGCGTCTGGCTAGGTTACCAAGCGGGCAAGAGCGTATTCCACCAAAGGCACCAGAAACGATGCATTACCTGTGAGCGATACCGGATTACTAAATGATTGAAATTTAAAGGCTTTAGCTCAAATTGCCTGGGGGTATACTCAGGCATTGGCTGCCCGTCGTTCAGGGCCGCTTTTAATTCAGTAGAGAGGGCTCCAAATGCAAATAGAGCGCGCAAATTCAAGTGATCTAGTTGTAAATGGGCTGCCTGACGGTTCAAAGGTGATCGTCGATCCGAAGAGTGAGCAGGTCTACGCGCTGAACGCTACGGCGGGCGCTGCGTGGGATGCGTGCAGTGGTCCGACTACGCTGTCGAAGGTGGCGGATCAGATGCGGAATTCTTTGGCTTCGAATGTCACCGATGAAGTTGCCGAGCAGGCCATTTTGCAACTGGAAGAGAAGAAACTGGTGACGGTTTCCGGTTCTCAGAATGTCACGCGGCGCCAGAGCCTTGCCATTCTGGGTGCGGTCGCTCTTCCGCTGGTGGTTTCAATGACCATGGCGGATCAGCGGGCGTTTGCTCAGCAGGCACGGTCGTTTGGCGGCGGCGGAGATGACAAGTGGGACCATCGCCCGCACGCGCACGTCAACAAACACACCGGCTCAAGCAACTAAGAGCCGCTGCAACGCTTGAATTCCTGGGGAGGCAATGGACAACGATCCGGCGCCTCGTGGGCCTTAAGATTATTTATGAACGGGCTCCTAATTTTTCCCCAGTCACAGCCTGAGAATCTCGCTTCGCGATTCTGACGAGCGGTACCTTTGTGCAGGATCTTGTCGCAATGGCGGTGGAGTGCACACCGTCGTTGCGACTTATTCTTTAGAAGCAGGACGACTTCTTTCCATATCCATTCATGTCCAGAATTCCATCAACCAGGGTGCGCGCTTTTGGCTGCACGATCGATCTTGCAGCAGAAGGTGAGGAGGCGCGGGCGAGTCTCGATCGGTTTGTCTTTCCGCATCTGCCACGTGAGAGCGCGAGCGATGACGAGCCTGACCTGACGCTGCACCTGGCGCCGCGCGAAGAGCGGTTCCGGCTGTGGGTAAATGGAGAACCGGTGGCGGAGGCCGAGCAGCCGAGGGAACTGGCCGATGCAGTGATCAATGCAATTGATGAAACGGTGCTGAAGTGCATGCGCGGGTTGCGTGCGGTGCATGCAGGCGCGGTGTCGATTGGCGGGCGGGGCTTGTTGCTGCCCGGGGGAACGCACGCGGGGAAGTCTTCGCTGGTGGCGGAATTATTGCGTAGGGGAGCGCGCTATTTCTCCGATGAGTATGCGCTGATTGATCCTGCTGGCCGTGTTCATGCGTATCCGCGGCCGCTGTTGATGCGGAACGGAAGCCCGAAACAGTTTCCGATGTTGCCCGAAGAATACGACTCGGATGTTGCGATGGCGTCAGCGCCAGTGAAATGGATAGTGTTTCTCGAATACAAGCCAGAGGGTGCGTGGAGTGTGAGCGAGATTCCGCAGGGCATGGCGGTGTTATCGCTGCTTCGGAATACTCCACACAGCCTTGCTGATGCGCCGGAGATGGTGGGTTCATTTGAACGCGCGGTGAGCGGCGCGGTTTGCCTGGCAGGCGAACGGGGCGAGGCTGCCGATGCGGTGAGTGAGATTCTGCGCGTTGTGAGCGCTTCCGCTTAAAGAGAGACAGGCTCCTTCAGCGTTCCATCCCAATTAGAGTCTCGGGTGGAGGATGAAGAAGCCTGAAGCCAAGGCACCGTGCGGCGTGCCCGCTCGGGACTCGGGAGAGTTCCCGGCGGCATCGCCATCTCTTGCGCTTGCGTGAACCCGTTGGCAGAGCGTCACTGGCCTGAAAGCCTGCTTTGGGTTCTGGTCCAGGCTCGGCTCAAAAAGAATTCCGAGCCTTGGACGAGGAGTTTGTCGCGGTTTCCGAGGAACTACGGGACGGCGACGGTGGCGGTGTTGGACGGAGTGCTTTCGGCGCCAGCGCTATCGACGCTGGTGACGTAGTACTGATAAGTCGTGCCGGATGCTGCCGTCGTGTCAGTGTATGTAGTTTGCGAAGTCGCCGAAGAGTTGAGCAGCGTGTACGAGGAGCTGCCGCTGGTGGTGCGGTAGACCTTGTAGCCGACAGCCGGGTCTGTGGTTTCAGTCGGTGCGGTCCAGTTGAGCGCGATCTCATGCGTGGTGCCGGTACCGCTGAGCGTGATCGACGCGCTGCTGAGGTTCGATGAGTTGTTAGCGATGGTGAGCTTGCCGGAGGCAGCGCCTGCGCTCGTGGGGCTGAACGCAATGTTGAGCGTTGCCGGCGACCCTGGGTTGACGGTCATGGGGAAGGTTGCTCCCGAGACCGCGAAGCCTGCACCAGTAGCGGTTGCGCTGCTGACCGTGACGGCAGAGCCGGTAGCGGTGAGAGTAACGGACTGCGTGGCGGAGCTGCCCACCATGACGTTGCCAAAAGCGACAGTGGTGGAGTTGATGGCGAGAGTGCCAGCGCCGCCCGAAGATACGGAACCGGGCTTGAGCTGAACAGTAAAGGACTTCGTGGCTCCTCCGCCGCTGGCCGTAAGGATGATCGACTGTGTGGAGGTCACTGCTGCCGCCGTGGCCGTGAAGGAGACGGTGGTGGCATTGGCCGGAACGCTGATCGAAGAGGGAACCGTAAGGACCGCGCTGCTGCTGCCAAGGCCAACGCTGAATCCGCCGCTCGGAGCCGCAGAGCTGATGGTCACGGTGCAGGAGTCAGTGCCAACGCCAGTGATAGAGGCGGCGGTGCAGGTGAGGGCGCTGACAGCGGTGCTGCTGGTGCCAGAGAGTCCCTGACCGTGCAGCTTGACACTCGCCGTGGGAACCGTCATCGAGTTGCTGGTAATGCTGAGAGTGCCCGAGTCGCTGGCGGCAGCCGTCGGTCCATAGTGAACCTTGACGGAGGTGGTAGTGCCGGCGGCCAGCGTGAGCGGAAGCTGATTGTCGTCGACGAGGGTGAATTGGGAATCGCCTGAGATCGAGAGCTTGGAGACGACTACCGGATCGGAGCTCGAGTTCACAAGCGAGACGCTGCTATTCGCAGAGCTGCCGACACTAACAGAGCCGAAATCGACGGTGCTGGGAGAGGCGCTAAAACTGCCCTGCGAGACCGAGCCGTTGGTCGTCATCTGAGCGCCGCACCCGGTGAGGATGTAGCAAAGAGCGACGAGACCGGAAATGCCGTAGAGACTGCGGAGGACAGGCCTGGAGTTGCTGCCGTTGGAGGCAGGTTGATTCGATGAGGAGCGCAGGCCGCGTCCGGGGCCCTGGAAAACTTCGTTGAAACAATTGCGATTAAAAATGTTAAACATCCGATTACCTCAGCAGTACCTTCGTTTTCGGGCCCCGGGTCCCCGCATCTCATTGGCGAGGGGTGGTGGCCAATCTAATCGCCGTCTTTGTACGTTTCGGCGGTGATGGATTGTCACGAACTTCTCGGTGTATGGTTACTAACGCGCTATTACGCTGTAAGTCCCGAGTATCCCAAGGCTTAAGGAAACACAAAGTCTGTGTTGAAGCAGCTTTTGAAAACTAATGTAGTCCAAAAGTGTGATTTCAATGAAGTCTAACATGTGATTTCGTAACCAAAAAGTAAGATTACTGATGGGGGATCTAAATTACGATATACCGCTTAAGTAACCCACTGATTGCATGCCTTTTGTCGATCAAACCTTGGTAACTTCAGGCACAAAAAAGGCGCTCGGAAGGAGCGCCTGGGCAGTGTGCAGAGACGGTTTAGAGGGCAACCCCCAAAGCCTTCCCGAGAGAATCCTGGCCGGTGGAGGGGCTTTAGAGGGCTGAAGCAGGGGATCTTGCGAGGAAAGCCTGCGGGAGGGTTTGTTAAGGTGGGGCGATGAAGCCGGATTCTCCGATCAGTGGGTCTCAACCGATCTTGTGCGCTCATTTATTGCGGGTTGTTGATGGACGGCTCATCGAGCTATTGAAGGCTCTGGGGGATGATGAGTGGGATTTGCAGACGGTCGCTCCGCGATGGAAGGTGCGAGACGTCGGGGCGCATTTGCTGGATACGGCTCTGCGCAAACTGTCTCTGGTGCGAGATTCCTGGTTTATCGAGAAAGCCAATCCTCAATCAGCCGAGGAGGTGACTGAACTGGTCAATCGGCTGAATCGGGAAGGCGTCACAGTCTATCGACGTTTGAGTCCAGCTGTACTGATCGACCTGATGGCAGTCGCATGTGAACAATCTGCCAAATTTCACGAGTCTCTCGATCCGTTCGCGCGTTCTGCTTTCAACGTCAGTTGGGCAGGTGAAGAGGTATCGCTCAACTGGTTTGATACGGCCCGCGAATTGACTGAGCGGTGGCACCATCAGCAGCAGATCCGGCTGGCAACCGGTCGGTCCGGCATTATGACCCGCGAGCTTTACTACCCCGTGCTGGATTGCTTTGCAAGAGGCCTGCCCTATGCGTATCGGCATGCGCAGGCGCCGATCGGCACGAAGATCATGCTGGAAATTTCGGGCGAATGCGGCGGAAGGTGGGTCCTGGAGAAGGGGAGCGATGGATGGGCCTTCGTGGCTGATACACCCGCACAAATTGCATGTCGAGTAGCGCTGCCTCAGGAGATTGGATGGCGCATTTTCACGAAGGGGATCGCACGCGAGGTAGCTCGTCCTCAAATAGAAATCGATGGGGACAAAGCTTTGGCTGACGGAGTTCTGGGGTTAACAGCGATTGTGGGGTGAAGCCTGAAGCGGCTTACGCCGGAATGCTGCCTCTATAATTTTTTTGCGAAATTCGGGCCCCGCGATCCTGCGCTGTAAATTCTTTCCGGCCTCACAATTCTCTCCACAAGGAGTTTCTGCATGTTTAAGTCCCTGCGCCTCTCGGCTGCGCTGTTGATGCTCGCGCTGTCCGCACCGGCATTCGCTCAGCAGCACCCTGAGATGGCCCCAGAGTCCTTCACCGGCGTCGCGGTCGGTACCGGCGGTTCAGTGGGCGGCAAAGCCACACCCTTTGACTTCCGTATCACCAGCTACACGAGCGATGAGGAGCTCAACAGCTATGCGCAACTGCTGAAGGACAAAGGGCAGGATGCCCTGCTCAGCGTGCTTGAGAAGCAGGATCGTGGCCGCATTCAGCCCGTCGGCTCGGTAGGCACTCAACTCGCCGTAGCTCGCAAACGTCAGCAGGGCCCTAACACCATCATTACGGTCGTGACTGCGCGCCGCATGTCTTTCGGCGAGCTTGTCAATAACGGACGTTCCGTCGACTATCCCTTCACCTATCTTCAAGTCACTCTCGATTCCGAGGGCAAAGGCACCGGGCAGTTCATCATCGCGGCCAAGGTGCGCTTCAACAAGAAGAGCGGAAAATACGAGATAGAGAGCTTCGGCAATCAGTATGTGAAGGCGACCAACGTGCGGCCCAACAAGTAATATCCGCGCGGAACACAGAAAGGGCTGGCATCTCTGCCAGCCCTTTTGTCAGGCGATCGCTTCTCCGACTTTACCGCTCCTTTGGAGGCTTGGCGGTCCTGTTGTTGTGCTTTTCGTTGTAGATCTGCTTGCTGTTCTTGTTCTCTTCGCGGTTGGCCTGCTGCTTTTCCTGCCCGGTGAGCGCGCCGCCGTTGGCTGTGCGTTCGTTGTGCACCTGCTGGTCGCGGCGTTTGCCTGGTTGCTGGTTGGTGCGCGCCGCTTCGCCGGAAGTCATCTGGCCGCTGCGCAGGCCGTTGGCTGTGCGCTGCTGCTGGTTGGCTTCGCGGTTGTCCACTTCGTTCGGCTTCACCGTGTTGCCGTTGTGCTTTTCGTTGTAGATCTGGCGGCTCGCGGCGTTCTGTTCGCCGTTGATCTGCTGACGCTCCTGGCCGGTAAGCTTGCCGCCGTTGGCGGCGCGGTCGTTATGCACCTGCTGGTCGATGTTCGACTGCGTGCGGTCCGCCTGGGCCGCTTCGCCGGAGGTCATCTGGCCGCTGCGCAGACCGTTGGCGATGCGCTGGTCCTGGTTGGCCTCGCGGCTGTTGGGGTTGTAGCTGGCTTCCGGCCTCGCGGTCGGCGGCCGAGATCGGCTGAGACTGCATATGCTGCTGCGCCACCTGGTGATACGAGTTGACATTCGACGCCGCCATCGTTCCGGGCCGGCCGCGGTTTACCGACGCAAGCTGCGCACGATCCTGTGCCGCGAAGTTCTCATGCTGCATCTGGTTTGACGTTGGCTGGAAGTGAGTCTCGTTTGCCGCCTGCATCTCCATCGGCGAGGGCCGAGCCGCGATGCCGCCGCCGCCGTTGTAGCTCACGTGGTTCACGTTGACGATTGTGTTCTGCTCGATGATGGTGCGATTCACGTAGACATTTGTCACGTGCACGCTGCCAAAGTTGGCCACGGCGCTGTTGTACGCGAAGACGCCGCCGCGCCATTCGCCACCAAAGAAGCCGATGCCGCCATAGCCGAATCCGTAGTTAACGCCGCCGTAGAATCCGACGTGGGGGCCCCAGTAGCCGGGTGCCACGTGTAAGCGCCGCCCGCGTATCCCCAGTAGCCGGGCGTCCACAGGAAGCCCGCTTGCGGCGGCAGCACCCAAACTCCGGGAACCCAGTAGTAGCCGGCATCGCCGTAAGCCCAGTAGCCTGGGGTCCAGATATAGCCAGGCGCGGGCAACGGCGGCTGCGCATAGACAGGCAACACCGGTGGAGCAAAGTTAACAGAGATAAAAACGCCAGCGTGGGCCTGGGTTGCAGACACCATCAGCATGGGCGTGGCAATCGATGCGGCAAAAAGCGTATTACGCAATATCGAACGAAGGGACATAGCGGCTCTCCATCTTGCAAGGGGCCGCAGCTTTCCTGCTCCCGCGGCTACCCCGAATCTTTTATTGGTCCTGCACCTGAAACACGGCTTTGAACTGGATGTTGCTCAGGAATTCTGAAGGGATCGCGAAAGTAACTCAAGGTCGGCGGGCATTGAGAGGTACCCCTTGGTACTGCCGACAGGGCGGGTGCTCGATCTCGCGGTGGCAGCTATCAACTAAGAGCTGTGAACTTTTATACTTAAGCTTCATGTCCTACTCCTCCGCAATCGATCAGCTGAGCGCGATGACTCCTGAACTGCATACGCAGCCAGGTCAGCCGCGGCGCAAATTTTCGCTCAAGGAGATAGGAACTCTCCTCGAAGCGCTGGGCAATCCTCATCGCCGGTTCCGCTCGGTCTTGATTGCGGGAACAAATGGCAAGGGTTCTACGGCTGCGACGCTCGCTTCGATCCTGGAGACGGCAGGACTCCGCACCGGCCTCTACACGTCGCCACATCTCACACGGCCGAACGAACGAATTCGGATCAATGGCGAGGAAATCTCGGACGAGGCCTTCGCCGCCGCGTACTTCCGAGTTCACGCTGTCGCGCAGGAACTGATAGAGGCAGGGAAGCTGGCGCAATTGCCCAGCTTTTTTGAACACATCACGGCGATGGCGTTTGTTTACTTTGCGGACGAGAAGATTGATTTTGCTGTTCTCGAAGTGGGGCTTGGCGGCCGTCTCGATGCGACAAATATTGTGGAGCCGCTGCTGTCGATCATCACCGACATTTCTCTGGACCACACGGAGTGGCTTGGTCCGACGATTTCCGCAATCGCCCGCGAAAAGGCCGGAATCCTTCGCGCAAACGGAACGCTCGTCACGCTTCCACAGCACCCGGAGGCGAACACGACGATTGGAGAAGTGGCTACCGATCTCAATGTGCGGGGTATCAGCGCTGTTCCATACATGCCCGCGCTCGCATCTGAAGCGGATCAGGACGCGTATACCATCGAGGCACTCGGTGCACCTGTCGAGATTGCCTCGCCGCTGCATGGCGCGCATCAACACCGCAATATCGCGCTCGCCATTGGAGCAGCGGTTGAGCTTGCCTCACGTCACGGTCTGGCCCTAACGCCGGAAGCGATTGCCAACGGCGTCCGCAACACCCGCTGGCCGGGGCGGCTAGAGGTGATCAAGGCTGGAGAAGTTGAGTGGGTTCTGGATGTGGCGCACAATCCAGCTGGAGCCTGGGCACTGCGCGCCGCACTCAGCAGCCTGGAACGTCAGCACGGTGCAGGCGCAAAGCCTTCGACGCTAGTTTTCAGCTGCCTTCGCGACAAGCCCGTTGCTGAGCTCGCGCAGATTCTGTTTCCGCTCTTCGATCACGTTATTTTCGCGCCAATTCATTCGGCGCGCGCCACACCGATGCCCGATCTTCTCGCCGCTGCGGAGGATACTGGAACACCTGCCACCACGGCCGGCTCGATTGGCGAGGCGCTGGCGCTGGCCGAAGGGCTGAGTTCTGTTCCGCGCGTTGTTGTGTCGGGCTCCGTGTATCTCGTTGGAGAGGCTCGCCCACTGATTCTCGAACGCGCCGAGGGAGGAGCATGAGCCGGCCCAATCCTCTTCCGCGGCTCGCGCGCTGGCGCAGCAACATTTTTCGCGCACCGTTTTTCTTTGGCTACACCGCGCTTTGCGGTACATGCTCGCTTGCTGTATCACTGTTCGACAAAAGCGGCCAACTGCAGCACCGCATCGCGCAGATATGGGCTCGTGGCTGCGTCTCGATCGCGGGCATGCGCCTCACCGTCCGCGGCGCAGAGATTCTTCGCCAGCATCCGGTCGCTGTCTACGCGGCCAACCATACCTCCTATATGGACACGCCGATCGTCTTCGCCACGTTGCCCTTTCAATTCCGCATTCTGGCGAAAAGGGAGCTGTGGACGATGCCATTCATCGGCTGGCATCTCAATCGCTCGGGGCAAATCGCGATTGACACGACCGATGCACACTCCACGCTCTCCAGCCTTGGTGCGGGTGTGAAGGCACTCCGCGCGGGCATGCCAATTTTCGTTTTCCCCGAAGGCTCGCGTACTCCAGACGGAACGATGCAGCCTTTTCTTTCGGGAGCGGCATTTCTTGCGATTCGAGCGCAGGTGCCTGTTGTTCCCATTGCGCTCAGCGGCGTCTATGACGTGCTGCCGATGCACACTGGGCATCTCTACCCAGGCCCTGTAATTCTCTCCGTGGGCGAGCCGATCCCCACCAAGGGACTCACTATCCGCCAGGCAGACGAGCTCACTGCGCGCCTGCGCAATGCGATCGAAGAGTTAAGCATGCCAGTTGCGGGCGAACGGCAAGTGCAAACTACGGCGTCAAGTCGATAAGACCGAGGGCAAGCGAGCGACTAGCTTCGCGAAACGTCGATGGCGCCGGTGAGGGTGGAGACGCGCTCGACGTGATGACTGCGGCACCAGGCTTCGAGTCGTTTGGCGAGGCGTTCAACGGCGCGGGGGTCTGCATAGCTGGCGGTGCCGACCTGTATGGCGGTGGCTCCGGCAAGCATGAATTCGACTGCGTCTTCAGGTGTGAGGATGCCGCCGAGACCGAGCACTGGAATCGGAACTGCCGCGGCTGCTTCGTAGACCATACGCAACGCGATTGGCTTGATGCCCGGGCCTGAGAGTCCACCAGTGACATTGGTGAGGCGGGGTTTGCGCGTTTCGGTATCGATGGACATGGCGAGGAAGGTGTTGACGAGACTTATCGCGTCTGCGCCAGCTGCTGCGGCCACCCGAGCCATCTGTGCGATCGATGTGACGTTAGGCGAGAGCTTGACGATCAATGGGCGCTTTGCCGCAGCTTTGGCGAGCTCGACAAGATGCTGCAGCGAACTGGGGTCGGCGCCGAAGCTCATGCCGCCGGCGTGCACGTTGGGGCAGGAGACGTTGAGTTCGTAGGCAGCGATGCCGGGAGCGTCATTTAGGCGCGTGATTACGCCAAGGTATTCGCCGACCGTGTATCCGAAGACGTTGACGATGCAGTGGCAAGATGGGTATTTGGCGAGAAGAGGCAGCTTTTGGGCGATGAACTCTTCAACACCGATGTTCTGCAGGCCGATCGCGTTGATCATGCCTGCGGGAGTCTGCAGAATGCGCGGCGCGGCATGGCCGGTCATGGGCTGCAGTGAGAGGCCTTTGGTGACAAAGGCCCCGATGCGCTCGAGGGAGACGATCTCCTCAAACTCGATGCCATAGCCGAAGGTGCCGCTGGCTGCGATGACCGGATTGACGAGTTCCAACCCGGCGAACTTCACTTTCATGTCGGGTTTCACGCGCGGCTTGTTCCTTGGACCATGAGATTTTAATGTGCCGGCTTGATCGTGCCTGCTCTGACGGCCTGCGTAAGAACCTGGCCGACCGATGCGGACGGCTGATTGATGCCAGCGAGCGATGCAAATGTTGCCGCAAGATCAACCGGGGCTACACGTCCATGATACTCGCCGGGGATGAAGGGAGCTCCGTAGAAGGCGAGCGGAACGTGACGATCATAGGACCACGGGCTGAAGTGGGTAGTGCCGCCAGTGTTACGGCTTTCGGCCATCTGATAAGCGCCGAGGACGAGCATCACGTACCAGTTGCCGTGCCACGCATAGCTGTGTGCGAGAAGGCGGCCCCACTCCGTTGGAGGAAGTTGGCCGGTGGCCAGTTGCAGGCGGGTATATGCAGCGACAAATTGCGGCGTCGGCGGTAGGCGATGCTGTACCGGCAACGGCTCTGTGATTTTTGGAGCCTGTGCGGCGATGGCGTCGGGGAGAAGATCGGCAACTTCATCTTCGGCGGTCTTCTCGTCGACGTTGGCTTTTTGGAATGCCGCTTTGTTGAGGACGAGATAGGGCAGATCAGGGCCAGGCATCATGTAGTCGGCTGCGGCGCCGGGCGAGTGGCGCTGATTGAGCTTGTCATTCAGGAATGCATAGAGAGCTTTGGTGCTGGGCGTTGCGGAATTGATGCCTAGCTTTGCGGCCTCCGAAGGGACGGGCGCAACGCCGTGATCAGCGGTGAGGGCGAGCCATACATTCTTCAGTCCGACGGTTTGATCAAGCCAGGTGTTGAAGTTTTCGATGTCCCGATCGAGCGCGAGGATCATTTGTTCCTGCGAGTCTGAGTCTGGACCCATCTGATGGCCCTGAATGTCATTGGCGGAAAGGGAAATGGTGATGAGATCGGTGACGCCGCGCTGGCCGAGTTTTTCGCCTGTGATGAGAGCTTTAGCGAAGTCGAGCTCATAGCTATTCGCAGCGGGGGTGCGGCCGACGAGGTCGAAGAACTGCGTGGTGCCGTCGACCTTGGCTTCGTGCGCGGCCTGTGCGATGCGGCCGCTGGTGTTGAAGGCTGTTGCCCACTGTGGCAAATGCTCCATGTAGTAGGTGGAGGTGGTGAATTGACCACTGTCGCCGTCGATCCAGAAGGCTCCGTTGGCCGATTGTCCGGCGGGCAGAATTGCGGCGCGATCTTTGAGCGAGACGCCGAAGACGCGGGAGCGGCCCTGTGTTGCGAGACGCAGCTCATCGCCAAGGGTGGTTGCGCGGAGGTTGCGCGGCGATGCGCCGATGACGTATTTGAGCGCGTCGGGTGCGGCGCCAAGCTGGTTGGCCGGAATCGAGGATGCGGGGAGATCAACGAGCTGGTAGCGTTCGTCTTCGACAGAGGTGACTTTGGCAGTGTCGGAGCGGGAAGCGTCCCACCACTCGTTGGTCTCGATGCCGTGGCCGTCACTATACGCGCCGGTGCCGATGGTTGCGTGGCCGGGAGCGGTCTTGGTGTTGGCGTAGTCGTAATAGCAGTCGGTGAACCAGGCGCCCTGGTCGGTGAAGAGACGGAAGCCGCGCGGCTTGAATTTATCGTGGTCGCGATTGAGGTAGTCGCCGCGGAACTGATCGATGACGATGATGACGATGAGTTTCGGCTTGCCAGTGAATGCCTGGGCCCGCGAGACGGAAGCGGGCGCGAGAAGAAGACACACGAGAAGGCAGACGAAGAGCGTACGCGGCAACGACGAGCGGCAGGGGTTCATGGGTTGATTTTAACCAGTGGCGGTGAAGATGCGGTGAATGCGCTACGCCAGGAGACGGAGAAGCCACGCCACGAAAGCGCGAAATTCTTCGCAAGCTTTCTGTGGGAAAGTGCAAATATTCATAGGGGGGGTGGGGTACCCCTGAGTGGTGCGGACCGGGGACATGCCCGACAGATTGAACCGGCCAGATTCACTCTAGAGGCTTCGCCGACTTCTACTGTGGCACAGGGGTGGAAATGTTGCGCAAGGCGAGAGTGGAGGTGGGAGAAGGGCGCTGGTGTCCTCCCCGGTCCTCAACTAAGAGGGACCGAGGTCACCGTCAGTATGATTTGGAAACCGACTTTGAGATCGGGGCCACCTGCCTTCCCACCCTTCGCCCAAAGCGGGCGAAAGGGGGGGCAACCAGCTAGCCTCCACGCGGCCACACGTGGTTTCCTGCCTATCGCTTTAGGCGAGTGCCGCTAACAGCATCGGTATAGATGGCACGACCTTTCTCGATAATCCGTGGAACGACAACGAACCATTGAAGGCCACCAACTAAGAAAAAGAACAGCCAAAGTGACAAAATCGTTCGTGCGTCGTTCTCTGGATATGCCCACCACGAAAGTGAGACGAATTTGCCAAGTAGAACGATCAGTAGGGAACACGGAGCAGATAGGGCAACCATAGATAGCAATTCGGCTTCCTCTACATCTCCGAATGCCCTTACTGGAGCATTTCTCACCAAAATCGTGCGTATCAGCAGCCACACACATGCCGAGATCCATAGTGCTGCCAGTGTTCGTTGAATATGTAACTTTGAAGGACGCAATCCAGAATCCTCTACACTTCTCTTGCATCGGTTGAACACAGTTTCGCCCAATTCTGGTAATAGCACAAAGGCGAAGGCGACCCACGATGGGCCGCCTTTTTATGTTTCGATGGCGTTGATTTATGCCGTGACTGGCTCGGAGGCGGTGACGTTCACGGGGGTGAGCCATCCGAAGCGATCGGGCTTGAGGCCGTTGGCGATGGAGAAGAACTCGTCGGAGATCTTCTGGGTGACTTCGCCGGTTTTGCCGTCGCCGATGATTACGCGGTCGATGCTGCGGATGGGCGAGACTTCCGCAGCGGTTCCGGTGAAGAAGACTTCGTCGGCGATGTAGAGCAGCTCGCGCGGGATCGACTGCTCGATTACGGTGAGGCCGAGGTGGCGCGAGAGGGTGAGCACGCTGTCGCGCGTGATGCCGGAGAGCGCGGAGTTGGCGAGTGGCGGCGTGTAGAGGACGCCGTTGCGCACGACGAAGACGTTTTCGCCTGAGCCTTCGCTGACGAGGCCATTCACATCGAGGGCGATGCCTTCAGCGTAGCCGTTGATGTCGGCTTCCATGCGGATGAGCTGGGAGTTCATGTAATTGGCGCCGGCCTTGGCGAGGGCGGGCATGGTGTTGGGGGCGAGGCGGTTCCAACTGGAGATGCAGACATCGGCGCCTCCACTGCCTGCGACGTACTTGCCCCACGGGAAGTTGGCGATGTAGACCTCGATGGGCGAGCCCTTGGGGTTGACGCCGATTTCGCCGTAACCACGCAACGCGATGGGCCGAATGTAGCAGGGCGCGATGCCGTTGGCCTCGATGACGTCGACAACCGCAGCGCATAGCTCGTCGAGCGAGAAGGGTAGTTCCATCCGGTAGATCTTGGCGGAGTCGAGGAGGCGCTGCATGTGCTCGGGCAGGCGAAAGACCGCCGATCCCTGCGGCTGGGCGTAGCAGCGGATTCCTTCAAAGACGCTGGAGCCGTAATGGACCACGTGGCTCATGACGTGGATGTTGGCCTGTTCCCAGGGGATGAGCTTGCCGTTGTGCCAGATATTGGAGGTCGTCTGAATAGGCATATGTACGCGTGCACTCCTTGAGGCCGAATGGTGGCGCGGCTTGATGACAGCGTACCGCGATTGGAGGGCCCCTGTCACGGCTGGGAGGGTTGTGGGACACTGGCCGGACAATACTTTGATCATTCAGCATCAAAGCCATAAGCAGTAGCTGTAACAACGACAAAGGAGCGCGTATGCAGAGACTGGAGGGCCGGGTCGCCATTGTGACAGGCGCGAGCTCGGGGATTGGACAGGCGATCGCCGAGCGGCTTGGCAAAGAGGGCGCGAAGGTGGTGGTGGACTATGTGGGGTCAGCTGATGGGGCGAAGGTAACGGAGCAGGCGATCGCGAGTGCGGGCGGTGAAGCGGTAATTGTGCAGTCTGATGTGACGAGCACGCAGGCGAATCGCTCACTGGTCGATGAGGCCTGGACGAGGTACGGCTCGGCGGACATTCTGGTGAATAACGCAGGGATGGAGAAGAAGGCGGATTTCTGGGATGTAACGGAAGCCGATTATGACGAGGTGATGGCGGTGAATTTGCGCGGGCCGTTCTTTCTGTCGCAGATGTTTGTGAGGCGGCTCAAAGACGCAAAGAAGCCGGGAAGGATTATCAACATCAGCTCTGTGCACGAGGACATGGTCTTTCCGGGATTTGCGAGCTACTGCTGCAGCAAGGGCGGATTGCGCATGCTGATGCGTGACCTGGCAATGGAACTGGGGCCGCTGGGGATCACGGTGAATAATGTGGCGCCGGGCGCGATTGCGACGCCGATTAACAAGGCGCTACTGGAGAACAAGACTCTGCTGGACGCACTGCTGAGGAATATTCCTCTGGGACGGATGGGGCAGCCGGAGGACGTGTCGGGACTGGTGGCGTTTTTGGCGTCGGATGAGGCGTCGTATATTACCGGGTCGACGTTTGTGGTGGATGGCGGATTAATGCGGAACTACCGCGAGCAATAGGGAGCCAATGGCAAGGATCGAAGATTACGCATTGATCGGAGATTGTGAGACGGCCGCACTGGTAAGCCGTGAGGGGTCGATCGATTGGCTGTGCTGGCCGGATTTTTCGTCGGAGGCGTGCTTTGCGGCGCTGCTGGGCGATGACGAGAACGGGCGGTGGAAGATTGCGCCAGCAAACGTCGGATGGAGAAGCACGCGGAAGTATCGCGAGCACACGCTGATTCTGGAGACGACCTTTGAGGGGCCGGAAGGAGTGGTGCGGCTTATCGATCTGATGCCGGTGCGCGGACGGAATTCAGATGTGGTGCGCATTGTGGAAGGCGTGCGGGGCGAGATGGCGATGCGAATGGAATTGGTGCTGCGGTTTGATTATGGCCGGACGGTTCCCTGGGTGACGCATATTAAGGACGGGATTCAGGCGATCGCAGGTCCGAATCTCGCAGTGCTTCATGCCTCGGTGCCGGTGCGCGGCGAAGATATGACGAGCGTGGCAGAGTTTGCGGTGAAGGCCGGCGAGCGGGTGCGGTTCACGCTGACCTACGGGCTCTCGTTCCGGGAGAATCCGCGACGGATTGATGCGGAGGAAGCACTCAAGGAAACAGAGGAGTTCTGGCTTGAGTGGACGAGCAGGCTGAATCCTGACGGGAAATACACGGATGTGATCGAGCGCTCGCTGATTACGCTGAAGGCGCTGACATTTCGATCGTCGGGAGGGATTGTGGCGGCAGTGACGACGTCGCTGCCGGAGGAAATTGGCGGAGTCAGGAACTGGGATTATCGCTACTGCTGGCTGCGTGACACGACGTTTACGCTGCTGGCGCTGGCAAATGCAGGGTACACAGATGAGGCAGTAGCATGGCAGGATTGGTTGCTGCGCGCGCTGGCGGGAAGTCCTGACCAGGTGCAGATTCTGTATGGGGTGAAGGGCGAACGGCAACTCGTGGAATGGGAGATTCCGTGGTTGGCAGGGTATGAAAAGTCGCGGCCGGTGCGGGTGGGGAATGCAGCAGCCGAGCAGGTGCAACTGGATATCTACGGCGAGATGCTGGACTGCTTTTTCCATGCGCAGAACAGCGTGGGCCGGCACACGGAGCAGGATTTTCGTGTGCTGGTGGCACTGCTGGAACATCTGGAAAAAATTTGGGAGCAGCCGGACCAGGGAATATGGGAAGTGCGCGGAGAGCCGCAGCAATTTACTTATTCCAAGGTGATGGCGTGGGTGGCTTTTGACCGCGCGGTGCTTCTAGCCGAACAGCACAGGTATGAGGCGCCCAATGAGCGCTGGAAGGCGCTGCGCGACAGGATTCACGCGCAGATATGCGCGCAAGCGTATAGCGAAAAGCACAGCAGCTTTATGCAGGCGTATGGATCGGATCAACTGGATGCGTCGCTATTGCTGATGCCACTGGTGGGATTTCTGCCGGCGAGCGATGCGCGTATTAAGGGTACGGTGGAGGCGATTGAACGAAGGCTGATGCGCGATGGACTGGTGCTGCGGTACGACACGGCTGAGGTGGACGATGGGCTGCCATCCGGCGAGGGCGTCTTTCTTGCTTGCAGTTTCTGGATGGTGAGCTGCCTGAAGGCGATCGGACGGGAGCAGGATGCGCGCGCGATGTTTGAGAGGCTGTTGACGCTGCGTAATGACCTGGGGTTGCTGTCGGAAGAGTATGATCCTGAGCGAAAGCGGCTGGTAGGGAATTTTCCCCAGGCGTTTTCGCATATTGCGATGGTGAATGCAGCATTTGATCTCGAGGATGGAGCAGATGTGCGTTGCCGAACGCACCGGAATGGCAAATCTGATGTGAGCAACGAGGTGAATGACAGGATGGCTCAACGTTGACGGCGCCACGATTGATTCTGGGCATTGGCGAGTTGTTGTGGGATGTGTTTTCCGGAGCGGGCGCTGCTTGGCGGGGCGCCTGCGAACTTTGCCGTGATGGCTGGACGGCTGGGAAATCATGCAGCGATGCTGAGCCGGATCGGGCGCGACGACCTGGGACGGAGAGCAATCGAGAAATGCTTGATCCGATGCCGGTGGACACGAGCCACGTGCAGGTAGATGGAGAACACGACACCGGGCAAGTGACCGTAGCAGTGGCGGTGGACGGGCAGCCCGAGTACACGATTCATGAACCCTCAGCGTGGGATTTTCTTGAGCTGACGGATGACTGGGTGCAGATTGGCGCAGCGGGCGGATGCGATCTGCTTTGGCTCGCTGGCGCAACGAGGTGCGGGGTCGCGGCAGACGATTCAGACGCTAGCGGCGGAGACTTCATCGCGATGTGTTCGCGTCTTCGATGTGAATCTGCGGGCGCCGTTTTACTCTGCGGAGATGACTGCAGGAGTCCCTTGGAACTGGCGACGGTGGTGAAGATGAACGACGCAGAGGTGCCACTGGTGTTGGGGCTGCTTGGGACTGCCTGCTGAAGACGAACCGATAGCGTCGAAGTTGCGGGCTGGCGCTGGCCGGCTACTGACGGAGTTTCCCAACATCGAGATGGCGGCGATTACGCGCGGTGCGCACGGGAGCCTGCTGGTGAAGCGGGAAGAATGGGACGAGCACCCGGGGCTTCCGATCGAAGGTGGTTGATACGATTGGCGCGGGCGATGCCTTTACGGCGGCCATGACGCACTACCTGTTGCAAGGCGCAGATCTCAAAGTGCTCAACGAGGCGGGAAATCGCTGGGGCTCGTGGATGGCCTCGCAGGCAGGAGCGATGCCGGTGTTGCCGGACGCGGTGCGGGAGGACGATGGAAGAGGCGAATAGGGGGGCAGGGACTAAGCATTCGCCCACGCTGGGCGATGTTTTAAAGTTAGTTCACCGTGATTATTAACCTTGCCAGGCGCGCGCACGACCATAACTGGGAGCTTGATCCGATTACGCGATCGCTTCTGGATACCGATTTCTACAAGCTGCTGATGCTGCAGTTCATCTGGAAGCACTTTCCGAAGACGCGAGCGACGTTCACGTTGACCAACCGGACGACGTGCGTGCCGCTGGGCGATATTGTCGACCTGGATCGAGTTGCGCGAGCAACTGGAGGCGACGCGCAAGCTGCGCTTCACAAGTCGGAGCTGATCTGGCTGGCCGGCAACACGTTCTATGGGCGGCGCGGCATCTTTGAGCCGGCATTTCTGGAATGGCTGGAGCATGATTTCCGTCTCTCGGATTTTGAGCTTACGGTCGAGGATGGGCAGATCTCGCTGCGGTTCGACGGGCTCTGGACGGAGACGACGATGTGGGAGATTTATGCGCTTTCTGCAATCGACGAATTGAAGACGCGGGCCAGTCTGAAAAATCTCTCGGAGTTTGAGCTGGACATTTTGTATGCGCGCGCCAAGACGCGGCTTTGGGAGAAGATGGAGCGGCTGCGCGGCGTGCCCGGTTTGAGTGTGAGCGACTTTGGTACGCGACGGCGGCACAGTTTTTTGTGGCAGGAGTATGTCGTGACGGCGATGGCGATGTGCTGGGCTCGAACTTTGCGGGCAGCTCGAATACATATCTCGCGTACAAGCACGATCTGGAGGCGATCGGCACCAATGCGCATGAATTGCCGATGGCGATGGCGGCGCTGGCAGAGACGGACGAGGAGTGAAGCAGGCGCAGTACCAGCTGCTGGAGCTGTGGCAGCAGACGTATCAGGGCGAATTGCTGATTCTGCTGCCGGACACGTTCGGGACGACGCAGTTTTTACGCGATGCGCCGGAGTGGGTGACGCAGTGGACGGGCCAGCGCATCGACAGCAAGGACCCGTTTATTGCCGGCGATGAGTACATTGCGTGGCTGGAAGCGCGGGGCATGCGATCCCCGGAAGAAACGGCTGATTGCTTCGGACTCGCTGGATGTAGATGTGATCCTGGCGCTGCATGCTTATTTTGGCGGGCAGGTTGCGGAACGGCGCGACGCCGGCAGATTTTCGGCGAGCGCGGCGATTTTGTGGATGAGATCAAGTTGGGTGCCGGAACGGCGGATTCGTTTCAGCGCAGGCTGGGGCACGTTTCTGACGAATGATTTTCGCAATTGCAATCCGCGAGGCGACGACAGCTTTGACCCGGTGAGCCTGGTATGCAAGCTGAGTGACGTGGAGGGTCGCCCTGCGGTGAAGCTTTCGGACAACTATTCCAAGGCGATGGGACCGGCAGACCAGATCGAGCGATACAGGCGCATCTTTGGCACGGCCGGCGTGGCGAATGCGCCAGTGATCAGCTAGTTTGTGCCGGCGTCGGGCGCTGGCGGAGGAGGCACGGGTTTGTGCTTCGCGCGGAGATAGGCAACGATCTGCGCGACCTCAGGGTCGGTCAGCGAGTCTGCAAAAGGCGGCATTTTGCGGCCACCGTTGAGAATCTGCTGAGTGATCCTCTCGGCTGTCCAACTCTTGTCCTTACCAATGTTGGCGACAGAGGGCGCCTTTTTGGTGCCGACTCCGGCTACGCCGTGGCAATGCTCGCATCCTTTATCGCGAAAGAGGACGGCTCCTGCCTTTTCATCGGCAGCGGAAGTGGCGGCGAAGAGCGATGGCGCGAACGCTATCGAGAGTAGTGTGAGAACTAGGAAACGGGAAGTCACTTCTGCCATTTTCGCACGGTGGAGTGGCGAACCTGCTCCAACCTTGGAATGAGTCGGAAACGGGCTGACGTGCTATGGCGATGGAATTGAATGCGTATGCAGCGCGATTGCGGCAGGAACTGATTGCCCGGAACCGGCTGTACGCGGTGAAGAGGGCGCACGTCGAGAGCTACGGCGGCTTTCCTGTGATTGTGTACGCGCCTGAAGAGGGCAAACACGGGAACTTTTTCGACGCGGCGTACGCGGCGATCGAAGCGCGGCCGGAGTGGATGCGGCGCTTCGACAAGGTGCACGCGCAGGGGAGATCTCTGCCGAAGGCCGAGAGACGGTGGAGGGAGCTGGATTCGTCGATGAGCTCGGATGCGCTGCTGATGAATGTCTTCTGCACGCCGGCGGTGTTTGAGTCACACGAAGTGAGGAAGATGCTGGGGGTGGAAGGAACCAGCTTGCCGGCATTCGGCGTAAAGGCGCGGGTGCCGCTGCAGAACGGCAGGTTCGATCGGACTGAAGTCGATATGCAGTGGGGCGGATTGCTGGTGGAGGCCAAGCTCACGGAGGCCGATTTCCAGATATGCGAAGTGAATGTGGTGGAGCGATACCGGGACTTCGATGAGGTATTCGATCGGGAGAGGCTGCCTGCGGTGGAGATTCCGGTTGGACGACGGAAGCTGGAGACCGAGTTTCCGGAGGAGTATTCGCAGCAGGAAATCCTAGGCGCGCCGGATGAGCAGCGGGTACTGCAGACAATGCCGCGTGAGTGGGTGAAAGGATATGCGAGCTACCAGCTGATCCGAAATGTGCTTGCCGCATTTGCGCAGGGAAGCAGTTTCTGCGTGATGCACGATGCGCGGCGTGCAGACCTACGCGAGGCGTGGTTTGAGGTGATAACGGCAGTGCGCACGGCCGAGACGCGCACAAGGCTGAAGGTATTGACCTGGCAGGAGCTGTCGGCAGCTCTGCCCGAAGAGCTGCAGAGCTTTCTGGATCTGAAATATGGGATTGTCGCGCCGGGCAGAGCGGCAACGGCACTGCCGGAGAACCTCTAAAACAGATGAATAACTTTCTGCAACTAACAGAAAAATAAAGCCTAAAAAAATTATCTAAATCAAAACACGATTTTACTTGACGTCATACACTGTGTAACATACAGTATGTTTCATACAGTGTGTGGGGTACAGCATGACGATCGCGGAGAATCTCTTCGAGAACCTGAGGCTGGAGTTGAGGCGGGGCTGCCTGACGCTGGCGGTGCTGGCCCAGTTGCGGCAGGAGCATTACGGGTACACGTTGCGCAAGGCGCTGACCGAGCGTGGCCTGGAAATCGACGAAAGCACTCTTTACCCACTGTTGCGGCGGCTTGAGTCGCAGGGGTTGCTGGCAAGCGAGTGGCGTGAAGAGGACAAGCGGAACAAGCGATTTTATCGGCTGAGCAGCGATGGAGAGGCGATCTTCAAGAAGCTGCTCGACGAATGGAATGCGATCAACGCATCCATCGACAACATTCTTCAGTAGGTCGAGAGCATAGGCGAGAAGGAGCGGGTTATGGAACTCCTGGAGCGGTATCTGCAAGCAGTGAAGAAGCACCTGCCATGGAAGCGGCAGGACGACATTATTGCCGAACTGAGGGCTAACCTTGAGGCGCAGCTTGAAGAGAAGGAAGAAGAGCTCGGTCGCCCGCTGACACAAAGCGAAGCGGAGGAGTGGTTGAAGCAGATCGGGCCGCCGATGCAGATGGCAGCACGATATCAGCCGCAGCAGTACCTGATCGGGCCGACGTTGTTCCCGGTGTACTGGTACGTGCTGAAGCTGGTGATGTTTTGGGCAGTCGCCGTGTTTTTGGTTGTGAGCGGTGTACAGCTCGCGGTTGATCAGGCGTCGACGACTTCGGCTGCGCTGCATGCTGTGTTGAGGATTCCTGGCGTGCTTGTGCAGTCAGCGGGATGGGTGACGGTGGTGTTTGCTGCGCTTGAGCTGGTGGCAAAGTACTACCCAGAACACGTGCCGGCTGAGTTCCCCAACCTGGCAGCGAATTGGTCGCCAAGTAGCTTGCCACCGCTTGAGCATCCCTATGACCAGCTCAATCCAGGGCAGCATCGTGTTGCGCCAGGCGCGAAGCGGCGAAGCTATGCACAGGCTGTGGCTGAGGTGGTGTTTGGATTCCTGTTCCTGACCTGGTTGCTGCTGATTCCGCACCATCCATTTCTGCTGCTGGGACCGGGCGTGCTGTTTCTGCACACGACGCCATACGTGCTGGCGCCGGCGTGGATGACGTTTTACTGGTGGCTGGTGGGGCTTAACGTGCTTCAGCTGGCGTGGCATGCCATCGACTTGCTGAGAGACGAATGGCAGGTACAGAGCGCGTGGCAGCATCTCGTTTTCAAAGTAGTGGGCCTCATCGCCCTCGTTCCGATCGTGACCGCACCCGGCCATGTGCTGGTGATGCTGAGGCCTGAAGCGGATCAGGCGCGGTATGGATCGACACTGCACTCGATCAATCAGGGACTATATACGGCGATGGCCGTGGCATGCGCGATTGTTGTGGTGCAGCTGGTAGTGAACATTGCGCAGGCGGGCGCAGAGGCATATCGGGGAAGGGTCGCGGCGCAGTGAGGTAGCAGATGCGGTGCTCAGGCGGGAGAGGGCTCGAGCACCGCGGTACGGATGATCGAGATGACACTGATGTCGTCTTCCTGTCCGAAGGCCTGGGCTGCGTTCGCGATTTCGGCGGCGCTGTGAGTCTGAGTAAGCAGGGCCTGGACTCGTTCGAAGCCGAAGAGGTTTCCGTTGGCGTCAGTGGCTTCGGCGATGCCGTCGGAGAGGAGCATCAGACGGTCCGACGGCTTGAGCTGAAAGCGCAAGATGGAGAAGTCTGGCGCCTCAGTGATGCCGAGCGGCAACGAGCCTTCCATAGTGATCGACTTGCCGTTGACATAGGGCGAGATGTGGCCGGCGTTGGCGAGCAGGACATCTCCGTCGGAGGCGATGCGCATCGCGAGACATGTGGCGAAGGATTCGCCGCGGCCAAGCAGTCGACGATTGAGCGCATCGAGGAGAATGCGCGGGTCGGGATCGAATTGCGCCACGGTGCGAATGGCGCCGACAAGAAGTGCGACGAGCATGCCGGCTTTGAGGCCTTTGCCGGTGACGTCGCCGGCGACGATGAGCAAGCTGCCATCGGCGGTATTGGGAATGATCTGGAAGAAGTCGCCGCCGACTTCGAGCGCGGGACGGTATTCGCTTTCGATCGAGAAGCCCGGAACGGCGGTGTGGTTCTCCGGCAGGATGACTTGCTGAACTTCCTGGGCCTGCTTGATGTCGAGAGCCATGAGGCGCTGGCGACGCAGGCTGAGCACCAGACGGCGCAGCAGGAGAAGAGCGAGCGTTGCAACCAGCAAGAGGTTGGCGAGCTGGCGCGTGGTGAACTGGATGCCAAAAGGGAACCAGATATTGATAACGTGGGCAAATTGCAGTTCATCAGAGAATTCGGATAAGACGGCTAGCAATGCCGCAGGAACGGCAAGCCAGCCTTCGAGTCCTTGCTCACGTATGCCGGTAAAGATGACGAGTAGAAGCAGGCAGGCAATGCCCAGGCGCGTCAGCAGCGACACGATCTGAAATGCGTGATCGACGGAGGCTGAGATGAAGATGAAGTTCTGGCCGATGGTGTTTGACAGCATTAGAACCAGAAGCTGGACGAGGAGCACGCGAGGAACCCACGTGGGGCGCTTCTGCTGAAACCAGACGCGCCAGACCATAACCCATCCGGTGAAAACTAGCGGAAGAATTACGATTCGCCGGACAGGAGCAATCAAGACGTAAGGAATCGCTTCGGTCCATGTGCTGGTGGCAGTGATCAGGGCGTTGGCGGCCTGAACGAGCATAATCGCGCCGATCCAGAAGTAGATGTGGTCGGAGCGGTCGAAGAGGATCAGGCTGAGTGCGATGACGCCGAGAAGTAGAAAGACGAGGCCTTCGATGAAGGTCCCAGCGTAGGCGAGGTAGAGTTCGTCCCATTTGACTTGCTGCTGAGCGGCGATGGCTTCATCGATGCCGACCAGCGGTGGATTGTGGAAGCCGCCGACGTCGTCGAGCTGGGTGAGCGTGTAGGGATCCATCCAGACACGGAAGGCGAGAACGCGGGTAGCGCCGGCGTCGCCAGCAGGCAGAGCAAACATCTTTGGGCGAGTGGTGAAGATCTTCGGTCGTTCGCCGGAGAAATCTCCGAAGGAGCCGAGGGGATTTGCGTTATCGAAGATCTCGTAGGCGTCGTCTACGTCGGATGGGCCGGCGATAGCGAGTTTGGCTCCGGCGTGAGATTCGATCCGAACGCGGATGCGATACCAGGCGTAGCCCCAATAACCTTTGTGGCCGCGAGCAGTCCAGCCGGGTACGTAGCCGGCGGTGCCGGCGATGGGATCGAAGGTGCCAGAGGGCGGCGTGACATCGACGTTCTCCCAGTGCGAGTCATCGAAGCCCGGCTGTGCCCAGAGCGGCTGACCGGTAGCGGGGTCGATGGGTGAGTCGCCGACCTGGAATTTCCATGGGCCGTTGAGCGGCGCGACACTGTCACTCAAATGGATGGATACCGTTCCCGGTAAAGCGGCGGTCTGGACAGCGGTCTTCTGCGTAGCGCCGAGCAAGACCGACGGGAAGACGGCCAGCATGAAACCAAGCAGAGCGGCGCTACCGGTGCGTTGACGCAACACGAACCTCACAGAGAACAAAGAGGGAATCTCTGCAGCAACTATAGCGAGCGGGTGGGTGGTTGCAAAACCTGTTTTTTGAGCCGAGAACCATCCGGAGTCACCATAAGTGGACCCCTCCAGTGCGTAGCGGACCGACAAACATACCGTAGAATCAGCAAGTCCGATGCAGACAAAGGAACTGGATCCCCCGGTTGCGGGCCAGCGAACGGCCGTCGAGGCGCCGTCGAGAAGGTTTTACCGACCTGAGCTGGATGTTTTGCGCTTTGTTGCCTTCGTGATGGTGTATCTGGGGCACACCTTCTATCCGAGTCCAGGCATGCCTGCCTGGCTCGTTGCCGTACTCAACGCGAATGCCATTGCGGTTCCGATTCTCTTCGCGCTGAGCGCGTTCCTTTTTACGGAATTGCTGACGGTCGAAAAACGCACGACAGGGCAAGTGCATCTTGGAGCCTTCTATGTGCGCCGATGCCTGCGCATATGGCCGCTCTATCTCCTCGCCCTCCTGGTGGGCTTCGTTGACTTGAGATTTCGGGCTCCCGGCGCCTTTCCGGTAACTGCGCTGCTGGCCTATCTATTTCTCGTTGGCGACTGGTACACGACGATTCACGATTATCTGCCAAGCGGGCTCATCGCGCTGTGGAGCATACCTGTCGAAGAGCAGTTTTATCTGGTGTGGCCCCTGCTGATGCGCCGTTTGGGCCGGCGTGGCCTGGCAATTGTGAGTGCGATCGCGTGGCTCCTCAGCCAGGCTGTGGTGGTTTTTCTGTGCCACAGACGCGTTGACGTCGATCCTGGAATGTGGGCGAACTCTTTTGTGCATCTGCAGTATTTCGCACTGGGCGTTGCGGTAAGCCTGTTCATGGGAGGCAGAGAGCTGAGAATTCGAGGAAGCGTTAGGTTCGCGATGATCGGCGTGGCGTTCCTTTGGCTGGTAGTCGTAGAACGGTTTTTCAATCCGAATAGCCACGATGGAGTGGCGCTATTGAGAGAGATCTTTCCAGAACTCCTGCTTGCTGGGTTAGCCGTAGTACTTCTGTTGGTCGGGTTCCATGGTTGGAGTGCCTGCAAGGATCGGAAGATCCTTCAATATTTGGGAAAGATCTCTTACGGGCTGTACGTCTTCCACATGCCTTGCTTGCTTCTGCTAGGAAAAGTAAGCATGCGACTAACGGGGAACAGAAGCTCGATTTGGGTAGTTGTGCTTGCATTTCCTACGACGATTGGCGTTGCGGCGCTTTCTTATCGCTTCTTCGAAAAGCCTTTTCTGATGATGAAAGAGCGGTTTGCCTTTGTGAAAACGCGAGCGGTATAGCGGGCTAACTTCTTCAGCCTGAGTGGCGCGGGCTCTTGGACCTCAGCCGGCAGTTTCTTCGGGTCTCCTTAGTACCGACCCGGAGAGCAAAGATGGCGTGGCGGAGCACGTCATCCGTGTAGCATGGGAACTAAAGCGCCATTCCAATCGATCGATAAGAAGCAGAGGACTCGCGGGAGCTATGTATTCATTTTTTGCGCATCTGGCCAGCCTGGGGATCGAGGTGGCCGTTGCTTGTGTCGGCGTCCGGCTCGGTGGGGTGCTGGGCGACTGGTTGAAGGGCCTGCAATAGAGGCTTGAGGTGCGCCGCGCGCAATTCACAGCGCCACGGCCTGCGCTGATTTACATCCCCGCGCCAGGGATGTAGTGGTACTCGATTTTTCCGGAGCGCTTTACGGGATCGCCAGTGAGATCGTGTACGTGCCAGGTGACGCTTTCCGCGGCGACTTCAGGGTGCTTGCCCAGAAACTCAAGAGCGTAGACGCTGGCGGGCGGGTCGTCTTTCTGATCGGCATACTTCGCGGACTCGATCGCCGATTTCTCTTTTTCGCCGAGGCGGCGATAGATAATTGCAAGAGAATAGTGCGCGGCGAGATCATCGGGGTCGATGGCCTGAAGGCGCTCATAGGCGTCGCGCGCCGCGGCGTAGTTGTGTTGCTGGAAGTAGCTGAAGCCTAGCTCGCGGAGACCGTCTTTGGCGCGCGGATACTGCGCAAGCATCGCCTGGAAGTCCGCAATGGCAGCATCGCCCTGACCGAAGTAGCGCTCGACGAGAGCGCGGTAGTAGAGTGCGCGGGGATCACCCGGCAGCAGCGATAGAGCTTTTTCGAGATGCGGCCCGGCGTCGGCGTAGCGTTCCCAGGAGATTTCGACAATTGCCATGTTGGTGTAGGCGTCAGCGTAGTCGGGTCGCAGCGCGCCCACTTGCTCGAAGGCGTGCAGGGATGCTTCGTATTGCTGTGCGTCGAGAAGTGCGATGCCGTAGTTGTTCCAGCGCATCCAGGGCTTGTTCTCATCGGGGGACGGCGGAACCGGGTCGTTGTCGCCGATGCGGATTGTACGTGTCTGGCTCGCGATGTCGAGGACAGGTTCGGGGTAGTGCTTCTGCTGCATCGCATAGTCGATGAAGTGCTGGTTGAAGCGGCGATAGCGAACTGCAGCGGTGATGGTGAATTGGCCAGAGATGTCCTTGGGAAGGCGGAAGCGATAGCGGACGAGTTGCGACCGCCCGGATTGGATGCTGTTGTTATAAGCGAGAACGCGGTTGTGCCAGATCTGATGAATGTCGTTGAGCTCACCTTTGACGTTGATAAGGCGATTGGTGAAGGAGTGCGCGGAGGGATCGAGGTTGCCGTCGGGCTGGATGAATCCGCTCTGGGCGAGAACCTTGCCCGTTTTGTCCTTCACCGAGAAGTCGACCCAGGCCTCATAGAAGTCGCGCTGCTCGGGAATGAGAGAGTGCGCGATGCCCTTGTTCTGGATGACAACATCGGCGATGAGTGTTTCGCCGGCTGCGATGGAGAAGTTGCTGTTCCCGAGAGGAGCGATCAGCTTGTTATCCGTTGAGCTGTCCTTCTCCAGCGCGAAGATGTCGACGTTGAGAACGCCGGTGTTTTGCGCGCCATTCTTGAGGAAGTCAGCGAGCTTCCTGGCCTGCTCATCGTACTTGTAGTAGGCGGGCATGAGCGAGTTGCCGCCGAGCCAGCGATGGCTGGCGAGTTGATTGTTCTTGGCGCCAGGGTCAGATGAGCCGGCGGGCACAGCCTCGCGCGGCATGTGGCAGGTCTGGCAGGTGGAGACGCTGTCTTTGCGGTAGAAGGGCAGCGGTGATTGTTTGGTGAAGCTCGCGCCCTGCCATTCATCGTAGACAGAGAATGCGCGGAGCCATTTGTAGTCATCGAGTGAGCGCGGAATCGAGGCCTTGTGGCAGGCGGCGCAGAATTCGGCCGTCTTGTAGAGCGGCCGCATAACGGCCTTTGAGTGGCGGTCAAGGTGAGCGAGGATATCGGCGTCGGATACAGGGCCGGCGACGGGTGCACCCTTTTCATCGACGAGTACTGCGGGTGTGCCCATGATGTAGCTGCCGGTTCCTGTGGTGTCCGTAGCGATCATGGAGTGGCAGGTGGAGCAGGTGACCCCTTCGTCTTCAAAGGGACGCTTTTTCGGCATGCCTTGCGAGAGATCGCCCGAGAGAAGCGCGACAGGATTGTGACATCCCTCGCAGTGGCGCGAATACTGCACGCCCTTCTCGTCGATCAGCATGTTCACATTTTTGAGGTACCACGGATTGCGAAAGGCGTTGGAGTGCACTGACTGGCGCCACTGGTGATAGGCCTCCTGATGGCAGTGCCCGCAGTATTCGGCGGTGTAGAAGCTCTTGGGGCTGAGGAACTGTCCATTCGCTGACGTGGCGTTTGAGGGAAGGAATGGAGTGTCTTCGCCGAAGGCGTAGTTGTAACGAGCGGAGACTGAGTCGTGAAAAGGAGTGGTCGGCCCGCTCAGAGAGACGTGGGTTGCGTAGTCGGCCAGAGGAGGCTGATCGGTCGCAGCGGCCGCGCCAGGTGTGGTGGTGGGAGCAGGCGTCTCAGAGTTTTTGGCGGCGCGCACTGCAAAGGTGACCGTAAGACCCAATGCAGCAATCAAGACGGCGAGTAGCAGTTGGCGCGGCACGGCTTTGTACATCCTGTTGCAGTCTCCGGTGGCAACTCAGGGAGTGCTCGTTTTTCCGCGTCCCGGCGAGGAAACAGAGGGTGCGCTGGAAAGGAAAACGATAGCAGACGAGAGGGTTCACATGTCTCCACCGGAAGATGGATGGAAGCGGTGCCAAGCGCGCGAAAGTGGGTTTTCAGCCAATGGTTCACAACGTGGGATGAATGGCGAGAAAATGGGGCTGTTTGGCGCTCGGGAAGGCCCGTCAGCTTGGCCAAAGCAGGGCCGAAACTGTTAGGTTGGTTCTGACAGATATTGCGAAGCAAATATGGCCTCAAGCCCTTACTTTTCACTGGTTGTGCTTTTCTTTGCCGCCCTGGGATTTGGACTCGCTCCGCTGGGGCTCGCGTGGCTTTGGGGACAGGTGTTTTCGCCCGCCAAGCCGAACGCGATAAAGAACGCTACGTACGAGTGCGGACTTGAGTCGAAGGGCGACGCGTGGGTGCAATTCCGCTCGGCTTACTACCTCTACGCAATCATCTTTCTGATCTTTGACGTTGAGGCGGTGTTTTTGTTGCCGTTTGCGGTGGCATTTACCGGACTTGGCGTGGCGGCGTGCATGGCGATGCTGATCTTTGTGCTGCTTCTTGCTGAGGGCCTTGCCTGGGCGTGGGCTAAAGGCGTGCTGACCTGGGCATAAGGGGCAGGGACTTGGCCGCAGTCGCGATGACTTGTCCGCGATTTAGGTTGGTTTGAGGTGGAGCTTATGACGCGAAAAGAAGCCGTGGTCCTCGTCAGTCGCGCGTTGTCGCTCTTATGGGGTGCCTGCGCACTGAATGAGGTCACGTACCTGCCAGAACGGCTTCGCTCACTCGGGCATTACGCCATCGGAGGATCCACCCTTGGCTTTTCTGCGTCGGATTCGTATATCTCCGATTCATATCGATTGTCATTGATTCTGTTGCTTGTGCGCATCGCGATCTATCTGACGTTGGCGGTTGTGTTCTGGAGATGCGGGCCTTGGGTTGAGGAGACCCTGTTGCCGGAGATTATCGAAACAAAGCGATTGAACTAGGGAAAAGTGGATCGAGATTCCGGGGAATTGCGGAGCTAAGGTATGGCGGTTGATGAGGGACTGAAGATCGAGCTGGGCAAGCAGGGCATCTTCGTGACGTCTCTTCAGGAGCTTTACAACTGGGGGCGGCGCAGCTCGGTTTGGCCGATGCAGTTTGGGCTGGCCTGTTGCGCGATCGAGATGATTGCGACGACGATGGCGCGCTATGACATGGCTCGCTTCGGGGCGGAGATCTTCAGGCCGTCGCCGCGGCAGGCCGACATGATGATCATCTCGGGTACGGTAACGAAGAAGATGGCGCCCCAGGTGGTTCGGCTCTACAACCAGATGGCGGAGCCAAGGTATGTCATCGCCATGGGTGCGTGTGCGATCTCGGGCGGGCCGTTCAAGCAGGGTTACAACGTACTGAAGGGAATCGACCGGTATATTCCGGTGGACGTGCATATTCCGGGCTGCCCTCCGCGGCCGGAGGCGCTGCTGCACGCACTGATCACGCTACAGAAGAAGATCGAAGGCCAGCAGTTAACGGGCGAAGAGCGGCCGCGCTTTCTGGATGCGGACGCGCCGGGTGAGTTTCCGGTGCCAGAGCAAGGCGCTCATGATCTTGAGCCGCCGGTGAACCACAGCGTCTGGCCCTGTGCCGCTGGCTGGTGAACAAGTGAAGACAGTTGAAGAGATCAAGGCAGCGATTGAAGCTGCGGTGCCTGGGGCTGCGGTTCAAGTGGTGCCGAATCCGGGGCCGGCGGCGGAGCACTCGCTGCGGATCGATAGCGGCTCACGCGGTTGCCGTGGCTAAGTTTCTTCGAGACGATGCCGAGCTGGCGCTCGACTATCTCTCAAATGTGACGGGAGTGGACTGGCTGGATAAGGAGATCACCGAGAAGGTGAAGGTGACGAAGCCAGTGACGAAGACCGTTGACGGCGTAGAGCAAACGGTCGAGGAAACAGTCGAAGAGACGCGGAAGCATGTTGAGTCGGGCTACCTCGAGAGCGTCTACCACCTCTATTCGATGGCCAAGAAGCATGGGCCAGTGGTCATCCGGTTGCGGACAGTGAACCGGACCGATGAAGTGGAGATGCCTTCTCTGACACCGGTATGGCGCTCGGCGGAGTTTCAGGAGCGCGAGGTTTTTGATCTCTACGGGATTGTCTTTACGGGACACCCGGATCTGCGCCGGATTCTGATGTGGGACGAGTTCAAGGATCTCCCGATGCGCCGCGATTACGTGGATCCGGATGACTTCGAGTACGAGCCGACGCCGCATGATGAGGTGCTGCTGCGTGCGAAGGAGCACCAGGCGGCAGTTGCGAAGGAAGGGGCAGGCCAATGACTTCTTCCACCAGTGAAATTGCAATGAGCCTTGCGCGGCAGGAGGGCTGGAACCGGCCTCCGCACGTGGAGCCCGATGGCGAAGGCGAACTGCTTGAACTGGCGATGGGGCCGCATCATCCGTCGACGCATGGCGTTTTCAGGATGGATGTGGTCCTGGATGGCGAGCGGGTTATCAAGCTGAAGCCGGTCTTTGGCTACCTGCATCGCAATCATGAAAAGATCGCCGAGAAGACGACGTATCTGGCATCGATGCCGTACACGGATCGTCTCGATTACTTCTGCTCGATGACAAACAACTGGGCCTATGCGCTGGCGGTGGAGAAGCTGGCAGGGCAGGAGGTTCCCGAACGCGCGGAGTATCTGCGCGTGATTATGGCGGAGCTGACGCGAGTGCAGAACCACGCGTCGACGATCGGTTTTCTGCTGCAGGAGATGGGCGCGAGCGGCACTCCGCTGATGTATGCGTTTCGCGAGCGCGAGAAGATTCTGGATCTCTTCGAGAACGCTGACCGGTTCGCGCATGATGTGCAACTACATGCGCTTTGGCGGCTGCCGCGTGGATACGTCTGCGGCCTGGCTCGCAGAAGCACGCAAAGTGGTGGCAGGTCTCCCGTCATTTGTGGACGAGTTTGAGGCGTTTCTGAGGAGCAACGAAATTCTGATGGCGCGCTCGCAGGGAATGGGCGTGCTCTCAGCAGAGCTTGCAGTGAATGCGGGCGTCACGCGGGCCGATGCTTCGCGCTTCAGGGGTGAACTACGACATTCGCAAGGTTGATCACTACGGCATCTACGACAGGTTCAAGTTCCGCGTGCCGCTTGGGGATCATGGAGATATTTACGACCGCTACATGGTGCGGATGCTGGAGATGCGCGAGTCGATTGGGATTCTGGAGCAGGCGCTGAAAGATATTCCAGGCGGTCCGGTGATGGATCCCAAGGCGAAGATTCGCAACTTCAGGCCCAAGGCTGGCGAGGCTTACGGCCGCATTGAAGCGCCGAAGGGCGAGCTGGGCTTTTATCTGATCAGCGACGGTGGGCCGAATCCATATCGCTATCGCGTGAGGCCGCCGAGTTTGATCAATCTGACGATTCTCGAAGATATGTGCCTCGGCCAGAACGTGGCCGACGTGGTGCTGATCTTCGGCAGTGTGGATATTGTGCTGGGAGAAGTGGACAGATAAGCGTGCGGAGCATGGAGGCAGCAATTGCTGGGTGAGGGAATACTGAAGGGGCTGGCGGAGACGGCAAGGAATTTTGCCGGCAGCTTTGTCTCGAAAGAACGGTTGACGACGGTGGAGTATCCGGAGCAGCGGATTCCGACGGCAGAGAATGCGCGCGTCTTTCCTTTCCTGGTGTATGACGGAAGCGATTGGGAGAAGGGGCTGCGCTGCGTGGCCTGCCAGATCTGCGAAAAAGAGTGCCCGCCGAAGTGCATTTATCATCGAGAAGAGCAAGGACAAGAAACCGGATTACGTGGGCAAGACGCAGATTTATCCCGACGCGCTTCGATATCGATATTTCCGTCTGCATGAGCTGCCAGATCTGTGTTGAGGTGTGTCCGTTTGAAGCGATCAAGATGAACACCGAGTTTGAGCTGAGCACGGACGATCGCTTTGGCGGACTGCTGCTGGATCGCGAGCAACTGGCAGAGTCGAACGAGTACTACCACGAGATTCATCCGACAGAGGCCGCAGAGGTGGATGCGCGGCTGGCTGAAGAGAAAGCCAAGGTAGAAGCCAAAGCGAAGGCCGCAGCTGAAGCCGCTGCTGCGAAGGCTGCTGCCGATGCGGCGGCAAAGGCGGCCGCCCCTGCGAGTGCCGCCGCGCCTGCCTCGAAGCCGGCAGAGACTGCCGCCCCGGCAGTGAAGCCGGCAGAACCCGCGCCGGACGCCAAGCCTGACGGCGGGGAGAGTAAGTGATGCTCGAGAAAGCCGATCAGATCTTCGTTCTGCTCAGAGACTGGCTGGTAGGGTATCTGCCCGAGGAATGGCGCACGCTGGCAGCGGTTTTGCTCGGCGTGGTAGCGATTCTGGTGGTCTTTCCCAGCATCTTTGCGATCACGACAGTACTGGAGCGCAAGGGGCTGGGCCGGATGCAGAACCGCATTGGTCCGAATCGCGCAGGGCCGTTTGGAATCTTGCAGCCGATTGCCGACGCGATCAAGTCGCTGACCAAAGAAGATGTGGTTCCAGTAAGAGCAGATAAGGTCGTGCACTTTCTTGCTCCGCTGGTGCTGGTGGTTGCGGTCTTCATGGGATTCGCGGTGCTGCCCGTAGGTCGAAATATGGTTCTGGTCGACATGGACTCGAGCCTGCTGTTTTATTTCGCTGTCGGCGCATCAACCGAGCTTTCGATCTTTATGGCGGGATGGTCGAGCCGGAACAAGTATTCGCTGCTGGGCGCGATGCGCGCGGTTGCACAGATGATCAGCTACGAAGTGCCGCTGCTGCTGTCGAGCGTAGTCATCGTGATGATGTCGGGATCGCTTTCGCTGGTGAAGATCGTTGAGGCGCAGAATCATCACACGTGGGGCGTTGCACACTGGAATGTCTTCACGCCCTGGGGTCTGGCTGCGTTCATCATGTTTGCCATCGCGGGTACAGCGGAGACGAACCGTTCACCCTTTGATTTGCCTGAAGGCGAATCGGAACTGGTGGCGGGCTACTTCACTGAATATTCAGGATTCAAGTTTGCGCTGTTCTTCCTGGGTGAGTATCTGGCGATGCTGTCGATCTCGGGGTTAGCAACGACGTTGTTCCTTGGAGGCTGGACGGCTCCCGTGGCGGCGTTGCAGTGGGTGCCTTCATGGCTGTGGTTCTTCGCGAAGGTCATGGCTGGCATTCTGGTACTGATCTGGGTGAGGGGAACGCTGCCGCGGCTGCGTCAGGATCAGCTGATGAACTTCGCCTGGAAGTTCGTGATCCCGATGACGCTGCTGAATCTGGTGGTGGCGGCTATGTGGCATTTCATGGGCGAAGGCCTGGCGCGCTGGGTTGTGTGCTCGGCGATTCTTTTGCTGGCCTATATCGTGCTGGGGCGATCTTCGATGCGCAGGCAGAACTTCGGGCCGAGGAGTTATCGATATGCAGAGTAAGAGCGGTGTTGCAGAGAGGAGCGCGGCTCGATGAGCTTTGCCTTCTGGGTAGCGGCGACGCTGGCGGTTGCGGGCGGATTGTCGGCGACTCTGCTGAAGAACCTTGTGCACTGCGCCCTTGCGGTAACGGCCGCATTTGCCGGGCTGGCATTTCTTTTTCTGCAGCTTGATGCACAGTTTGCAGGCTTCGCGCAGATTCTGGTGTACATCGGCGCGGTAGCGATTTTGATTGTGTTTGCGATTCTGCTGACGCGCAGCAGCGAGACACCAACTGACGAGCGCGGCATCTTCAGCAAGAACTGGTTTGCCGGCGTAGTAGTGGCAGCGGGCGTCTTCGCTGTGATGGGCTGGGCGATTCTGCGGGTTACGCCGGTTTTGCCGGGAGAGCACCGGCGCCCGAAGTGACGGTACATCAGATCGGCGAGGTGCTGATCGGCCGGTATGTTTTGCCGCTGGAGATTGTGGCGCTGCTGCTGACGGCGGCGCTGATTGGCGCGGTGGTTGTGGCCATGCATGAAAAAGGGGAAGCCAAGTGACGCCGCTCGCAAGTTATCTGATGGTGGCAGCGCTGCTCTTCGCGATCGGACTGGGCGCCGCCTTGACGCGGCGCAATGCGATTCTGGTGCTGATCGGCATTGAGTTAATGCTGAATGCGGCGAATCTGAACCTGATTGCGTTCTGGCGTTATGGAGAACATCCCGAGGCGCTGACGGGATTCATGTTCGCGATTTTCTCGATTGCAGTGGCAGCCGCAGAAGCAGCAGTGGGCCTTGGCCTGGTGATTGCGGTGTATCGCCATGTGCAGACTGCGGATCTTGATGAGATGAACAGGATGAAAGGATGAGCCGGTGATGCAAGAGGGGATTTCGTTTACTCCGCAGATCGCCAGCTCGTCGATTACGCAGATTCTGTGGCTGGTTCCTGCGCTGCCGATGGTTGCGGCCGGAGTGATCGCGCTGCTGAAGCAGCCGCGGCGTAAACCTGCAGCAGCGCTGGCGATCGGTTCGCTAGGTATCTCGCTGCTGATTGCGCTGGCCGCGTTTGCGCATGTGGTGAGTGGATGGGCGCATGGATTCGCGGTGCGCGAGACTGTGAACTTCACCTGGATCCAGGTGGGTGGAGCACCGGTTGATCTCGGATGGGTTCTCGATCCGCTTTCAGCCGTGATGCTGGTGATGGTCTGCTTTGTAGGCCTGCTGATCTTTATCTACTCGACCGGCTACATGGAGCATGATGAAAACTTCACCCGGTTCTTTTGCTTCCTCTCGCTGTTTGCCGGGGCAATGCTGGGCGTGGTGATTGCCAACAGCCTGTTGATGCTCTTCATGTGCTGGGAACTGGTGGGCCTGACGTCATATCTGCTGATCGGGTTCTGGTACCAGAAGCCTTCTGCTGCTGCTGCGGCGAAGAAGGCATTTCTGACGACGCGCGTTGGCGATGTGTTTTTCCTGCTCGGGATGGTTTGGCTGTTTGCGCAGACAGGCACGTTGCTCTTCTACAACAGCGGCACAGGCTCGATGGAGCCCTTGAAGCTGGGGCTGCTGTTGCAGACACCGTCGGCACTGGGGCTGACGGCAGCTGGTGCGATTGGGCTGCTGATCTTTGCCGGCGCGGCAGGTAAGAGCGGCCAGTTGCCGCTGCATGTGTGGCTGCCGGACGCGATGGAAGGTCCCACACCGGTTTCGGCGCTGATTCACGCGGCAACGATGGTGGCCGCCGGTGTGTATCTGGTCGCGCGGGTGTATCCGCTGATGTCTGCCGGGTTATCGACCGGGACTACGGCTACCTTGGCGGTGGTGACGTGGGTGGGCACAATCACGGCAGTGTTTGCGGCTCTGATTGCGGTGGCGCAGAACGATATCAAGCGCATCCTCGCGTATTCGACCGTTTCGCAGCTTGGCTACATGATGGCGGGTTTGGGAATGGGGGGTGTGGCGGTGGGAATGTTCCACCTGATTACGCATGCATTCTTTAAGGCGCTGCTGTTCATGGGCGCGGGTTCAGTGATTCACGGATGCCACGAGGAGCAGGATATCCGCCACATGGGCGCGCTGAAGGGGCCGATGCGGACGACGTTTGTAACGTACGCCGCCG
This sequence comes from uncultured Acidobacteriaceae bacterium, assembly GCA_963832465.1. Taxonomy (GTDB): domain Bacteria; phylum Acidobacteriota; class Terriglobia; order Terriglobales; family Acidobacteriaceae; genus Telmatobacter. The sequence goes on along the minus strand of CAWHUJ010000004.1, from coordinate 172,123 downwards.
GCATGCTGGCGCTGGCGGGATTGGTTCCGTTCGCAGGGTTCTGGTCAAAGGATGGCATTCTCGGCGCGGCACATGGATGGGAGGCCGCGCGCTGGCCGTATTTCCTGCTGGTGTTCGGCGCGCTGCTGACGGCGTTCTACATGACGCGGCAAGTGAGCTACGTCTTTTTCGGCAACTGGCGCGGGCATGGGCATGCGCACGAGAGCCCGGCGGTGATGACGACTCCTTTGGCGATCCTGGCGTTCTTCGCAGTGACATTGGGCGCTCTCGGAACGCCGGCATGGCCGTGGTTCCGCGCGTTTCTTGAGAACAGCACAACGGCGGGGATTGAGGCTGAACCCGGCGTGATGACGTTGATGGTGACGTCGACGATTGTGGTGATTGTCGGCCTCGGGCTGGGCTGGATGGTTTACGGCAACAAGAGAGTAGATGCCGAAGCGCCCGACGCACTGGAGAAAGCGATTCCGCCGGTATGGGCGGTGCTGCGCGACAAGTTTTATGTGGATGAGCTTTACGGCGTGACGGTGATTGCGTTCTACAAATGGTGGGCGAAGGTTGCTGACTGGCTCGACCGGCGCGTGTGGGGTGGGATTGTTGCGGGAATTACTCTGCTCTTTCGCGGATGGGCTCATTTGAACAGATTGATTGATACGGACATCGTGAACGGCGGTTTCGATAAGGGCTGCGAGGAGCTGTCGAACAGCGGCGGTCTACTGTCGCGGGTACAGAACGGCAGAGTGCAGACGTATCTGCGGCTGCTGGCTCTGGCAGTGATTGTGCTGGCAGCGATCCTGATTTGGAGCAGCCGGGGATGAGCGGAATTCCTGTACTGACGCTTTTAACGTTGCTACCCCTGGTGGGCGCGGTGATTGCCCTTATGACGGGGCGGCATGCACGCACCGTCGCATTGATCACGACGCTGGCCGCGCTGGCACTGGCTCTGCTGGTTTGGACGAAGATCCCGGGCGATGGTTCGATTGGGCTGGTAGAGCGAGCGGCATGGGCGCCTTCACTGGGTATCGAGTATTACCTGGGCGTCGATGGTCTGGGCGCGCTGATGCTGGTGTTGTCGGCCATTGTGACGCTGATGTCAGTGGACGCGGCCCATCGCGTGCACAGGCAGCCGAATCTCTATTTCGCGCTGGTGCTGGCGCTGCAAGCGGGCCTCTTTGGATCGTTCACGGCGCTGAACTTCTTCCACTGGTTTTTATTTTGGGAGCTAAGCCTGATTCCTGCGTTCTTCCTGATCAAGCTGTGGGGTGGAGCAAATCGCGGCCCGGCAGCGACACAGTTTTTTGTCTATACGATGGCGGGAAGCGTGGCTCTGTTGCTCTCGTTTCTGGCGGTGTTTCTCTCAACCGGGAGCATGGATTTCATCGCGCTGGCGCAGATGGCCGCCAGCGGTGAACTAAGCGATAAGGTTACAGCGCATCTCGGTCCCGTGATGATGGGGCTGGCGATGGGTGTGCTGGCGGGCTTTGCGGTGAAGGTGCCGCTGGCTCCATTCCACACATGGTTGCCGGCGGCGTACGCTGAGGCGCCTTCGCCGGTGACGATGTTGTTGACGGGCGCGATGTCGAAGATGGGTGTCTATGGTTTGTTGCGCATTGCGGTGCCGTTGTTTGGCCGACAGATCGCGCAGATGCGGACGCCGCTGCTGGTGCTTGCTGTTGTGACAGTTGTGATGGGCGCGTGGGCTGCGGCGGCGCAGAAGGATCTGAAGCGGGTCTTCGCGTATTCGTCGGTGAATCACCTGGGCTACTGCTTACTGGGAATTTTTGCATTGGCTGTTCCGGCGGCAGGCGCAGGTGTATTGACGAGCCAGGCTGCGGCGCTGAATGGCGTGATCCTGCAGATGTTTAATCATGGCGTGACTGCGGCCGCCCTGTTCTGGTTTATCGCCATGTTGCAGGAACGGAGCGGGGGCGAACGGGGCATCGATCAGTTTGGTGGGCTGCGCAAGCCGGCGCCTGTGTTTGCTGGATTGACGGGGATTGCGCTGTTTTCGTCATTGGGTCTGCCGGGGTTGAATGGATTCGTGGGTGAGTTTCTGATCTTCCGCGGAGTGTTCGCGCTGAACTGGGTTTCGGCCGCAGTTTCAGTGCTGGGTCTGCTGGTAACGGCAGCGGTGATCTTAACCGTGATCCAGAAAGTGTTTGCAGGACCGGTGCCGGAGAAGTGGGCGAACTTCGCCGATATGCACGGTGGAGAGCGGCTGGCGATGGCGCCGGTAATTGGGCTCATGCTTCTGCTGGGTCTGCTGCCGCAACTCGTGGTGGACAGCGTGAACCCGACAGTAGTGAACCTGCTGACGCACTGGAGATTTTGAGACAGATGTTAGCCTGGACGATTTATCTATCATTTGCCGGTGCGTTGCTGGAGGCGCTGCTTCCGAAGGGAAAGCCTGCGCTTGCGCGAGCGATTGCACTAGCTGTTGCCGTGGCTGGCTTGGTGCTGGCAGTCATGGGGTTTGCCCAGGGCGCGGGACTGGGCCGGATTGTGATTGTGGACGCACCTTGGGTGCCGTTGATGGGGGTTCGCTACACGCTGGCGGCGGATGGCATCAGCCTGGTGCTGGTGCTGCTGACGGGCCTGGCCGCGGTGGCCGGCGTTCTCTTCAGTTGGAATATCGATCTGCGCACGAATGAGTTCTTCGCGTTTTACCTGGCGCTGATCGGCGGCGTCTACGGAGTGTTTCTCAGCTACGACCTGTTCCTGCTTTTCGTCTTCTACGAGATTGCGATCGTTCCCAAGTACTTCCTCATTTCGATCTGGGGATCGACGCGGCGCGAGTATGGAGCAATGAAGCTGGCGCTGTATTCCTTCGTCGGCTCGGCGATGGTGCTGATCGGATTGCTGGCGTCGTATGCAGCGGCAGGTGGGCGTTCAACAGGGTTGGTACAACTGGGTGCGGCTGGATTCCCGGTGAGCTTTCAGATGTGGGTTTTCCCGCTGGTCTTTGTGGGCTTTGCAATTCTTGCGGGCATGTGGCCGTTTCACACATGGGCTCCGACCGGCCACGTCGCGGCGCCCACGGCGGCCTCGATGCTGCTGGCCGGTGTGGTGATGAAGCTGGGTGCATATGGGTGCCTGCGCGTGGCGATGTCGTTGTTTCCGCATGGCATGGATCCATGGGGATGGTCGCTTCTGGGCATCGGTTCATGGCGCGATGTCTTCGCGGTGCTAGCGGTGGTTGGAATTGTTTACGGCGCGCTGGTAGCGCTGGTTCAGAGCGACTTCAAATTTGTGATTGGCTACTCGAGCGTGAGCCACATGGGCTTTGTGCTGCTGGGCCTGATGACGCTCAACCAGATTGGCTTGACGGGCGCGGTGCTGCAGATGTTTTCGCATGGCGTCATCGCGGGTCTTCTGTTCGCGATTGTGGGACGCATCGTCTATGAGCGCGCACACACACGGCAGCTTGCTGAGCTGGAGACGATGCACCTGTCCAAGCGGCTACCGTTCGCTGCCTGGGCTTTTGTCATCGCCGGCGTGGCGTCGATGGGCCTGCCGGGCTTCTCCGGTTTTGTTGCGGAGCTGCAAGTGTTGACGGGGTCGTGGACGGCGAAGCCGTGGTGGACCGCGGCGAGCGGCATCGGCATCGTGGTGGGCGTTGCATATACGTGGCGTGCCATGCAGAAGGCATTCTTCAGCGATGTGCCGCCGAGCGCGCACCTCCACGAGCACGGACATGAGCTGGCGGCGATTACCTGGCCGGAAATTGCCGGCGTTTCTATGCTGCTGGCTGCAAGCCTGATAGTGGGTCTCTATCCGCGAGTTCTACTCGACGTGATTGAGCCAGCGGTGAAGGCACTGCCGTTTGTGGCGGGAGGAGGACAATGAATTACCTTGACCTCTTCTTAGCAACGTTGCCGGAGACGGCGCTGGAAATTGCCGCGCTGCTGGTGCTGGTGGTGGATTTGGGCTTGCTGCGTCACGCAGAACGCGGAACACGCGTGACCGTCGCAGCCGTGCTGGGTGTGCTGGGATGCGGGCTGGCGTTGCTGGGGATTCCGCTCCAGCCGAGCGGCGGTTTCAGCTACGCAGGAGTCAACGATCTGGTTCTGGCTGGTTCCGGGCCGGCGACGGTGGCGGAGATCGGCATCATCGTGTTGACGGTGCTGACTCTGTTGCTGCTGATCGAGACGAAGTTTACACGGCACCCGGCAGAGTATGTCGCAGTTGTGCTGATGGCGGCGGCCGGTGGGATGCTGATCGCGTCAGCGCAAGATCTGCTGGTGATTTTCATCGGCCTCGAATTGTTGAGCCTGGGGCTATACATCCTGACGGCATTCGCGAAGAGTTCGGGAAAGAGCGCGGAAGCGGCGATGAAGTATTACCTCTTTGGAGGAATGTCGGCGGCATTTCTGCTCTTCGGGTTCAGCTATCTCTACGGATTTTCCGGATCGACAAATCTGCACAAGATTGTTCAGGCGGCGTATACAGCAAATGGCATTCAGGCGTCGCCACTGTTGTATCTGGCGCTGGTGATGGTGGCGGCGGGGTTGGGATTCAAGATCGCGGCTGCGCCGTTTCATCTGTGGGCTCCGGACGCGTATGAGGGTGCGCCTGCACCGGCGGCAGCGTTCATTGCCTCGGTTTCGAAGGTCGCGAGTTTTGCGCTGCTGATCTCGATCGGTGGCGCTTTGGCGCATGCGTATGTTCCGAACACGCAGTTTTCGATCCAGGTTCCAACCAACGAAGTGCCGCGATGGGTCGGACTGTACGCGCCCTGGTCGCTGACCCTGACGCTGATGGCAGTGGCGTCGATGGCGATCGGCAATCTTGTGGCGCTCGCGCAGACGAGTGTTCGGCGCTTGCTGGCGTATTCGACAGTGGCGCACGCGGGCTACATGTTGCTGGGGCTGGCCTTCTTTTCGTATTCGCCTCTGAGCGGGAACGCCGTTCTGTATTACGTGCTGACCTACGGGCTGACGACGGTGGGAGCCTTCGGCGTAGTTGGCGTAGTGGAGCGTGCGACGGGAAGCGACAAGATGGATGCCTTCTCGGGGTTGTATAAACGCAATCCGCTGCTGGCCGGAGTGCTGCTGGTGTTGTTTCTCTCGCTTGCCGGAATTCCGCCGCTGGTGGGTTTCTGGGCGAAGTTTAATCTCTTCTCCGCCGTGTTGCGCGTCAACCACTCGAATCTCGCAATTGGACTAGTAGCGCTGGCGGTGGCAATGAGCGCGGTGTCGCTCTACTACTACCTGCAGGTGCTGAAGCGGGCGTATGTAGCTCGTCCGGTGGACGAGACGCCGATCAAGGCGCATCCTGTGACGATCGCGGTTCTGTTGGTGATTGCTGCGGCCACTGTCGTGACGGGATGCTTCCCGGCATTGCTGCAGGACTGGATTGCGAGCTTTTAGCCGGCTGCTCTGGAAGAACTTCGAGAAGAACGGAAATGCCCGGTCCCTTGAGGGAGCCGGGCATTTCTGCTGAGTGTGTGCGTGCATCAGCCGCGGAGCCAGTCCTTCACCTTCTGTACCGTGACATCGCGGCTGACATCGGAGATGGCGTTGGTGAGTGGAATGCTCTTGGGGCAGACCTCAACGCAATTCTGCGCAAAGCCGCACTCCTGTACTCCGCCGTCGCCGGCGAGAGCGCGCAGGCGTTCTTCCTTGAGAACCTTGCCAGTGGGGTGATTGTTGAAGAGCTTGACTTGGGCGATGGTAGCCGCGCCGACGAATCCGGTTTCTACGTTGAACTGCGGGCAGACCTCCATGCAGCAGGTGCAGGAGATGCAGTTGGAGAGTGGGTAGCTCACTTCCTGATCCTGCGGGAAGACGCGCGGGCCGGAGCCCAGGTCGTAGGTGCCGTCGACCGGAACCCAGGCCTTGACGAGCTTGAGGTTTTCAAAGAGCACACTGCGATCGACCTGAAGATCGCGGACAAGAGGGAACTTGGAGAGCGGTTCGAGCTTGATGGGCTGCTCAAGGTTGTCGACAAGTGCCGAGCAGGCCATGCGGGCGCGGCCATTGATGAGCATGGCGCAGGATCCGCAGATTTCTTCGAGGCAGTTCGAATCGTAGGTGATGGGCGTGGTGCCGCGGCCGTCGGCGGTGACGGGATTGGCAGCGATCTCCATCATGGCCGAGATGACGTTCATGCCGGAGTGCCAGGGAAGCTCGAACTTTTCCCACACGGCAGGCGCATCGGGGCTTGCCTGCCGCTTGATTTCGATTTGGACCGTTTTGGATGCCATGTTCCCTCGAGAGCTGAATCTTTTCTTCCTAATCGGCGGACGTACGAGTCGAAACCCGCGTCCTTTGCCTATTTCGTCGCGTCGTAACGCCGCGGACGCGGTTTGATGTACTGAATGTCGACTTCTTCGTATTCGAGGCGCGGACCGGCTGGATCGCCGGTAAAGCTTGCCTTGGTGGTCTTCAGGAATTTCTCGTCGTTCCGGTCTGGAAAGTCCGGCTTGTAGTGCGCGCCGCGTGATTCATCTCGCAGAAGTGCGCCCTGCACGACAACGCGCGAGAGTTCAAGCATATTCGACAACTGGCGGGCGAAGGCAAAGCTGGTGTTGGCCCACTGGCTGCGGTCGCTGAGATTGACGCGCTTGAAGCGCTCCTGGAGCTCGACGATCTTTTCGTCAGCCTGTTTGAGTCCTTTGTTATAGCGGATGACGGTGGCGTGCTCCGTCATGCTATTGCCAAGCTCGCGCCATAGCTTGAAGGGATTCTCAGTGCCTTCATTGTTCATGAGTTTCTTGTTGATCTCGGTCTGGCGCGCGAGTTCGGCTGCGGCGCCACCGTCGCCTTCAGCGTCAGGCAGACTCTTTGCGTAGGCGAGGGCGTTAGGGCCGGAGCGGAAGCCACCGAAGATGCAGCTCACGAGCGAGTTCGCACCGAGGCGGTTGGCTCCGTGGTACTGGTATTCGCATTCTCCGGCGGCGAAGATGCCGGGGACGTTGGTCATCTGATTGAAGTCGACCCAGAGGCCGCCCATGGTGTAGTGCATGCCCGGGAAGATTTTCATCGGCACTTCGCGTGGATCGTCGCCGACGAACTTCTCGTAGATTTCGAGGATGCCTTCGAGCTTGCGATTGAGAGTGGCGCGATCGATGTGAGTGAGGTCGAGATAAACCATCGGCTGGCCGTCGATGCCGAGGCCATTCTCGTAGACAACCTTATGAATGGCGCGGGTAGCGATGTCGCGCGGCACGAGGTTGCCGTATTTTGGATACCACTCTTCAAGGAAGTAGAAGCGCTCGGACTCGGGGATCTGTTTGAATGGGCGATTGTCTCCCTGTGTGCGTGGAACCCACACGCGGCCGCCCTCACCGCGAGCAGATTCGGACATGAGGCGGAGTTTGTCTTCGCCGGGAATCGCTGTGGGATGTACCTGGATGAATTCGCCGTTGGCGTAGTAGGCACCCTGCTGGAAAACGGCAGCTTGCGCGGAGCCGGTGCAGACGACGGAATTGGTGCTCTTGCCGAAGATAGCGCCGACGCCGCCGGTGGCGAGAATGATGGCGGATGCAGGGAATGCGGCGAGCTCCATTGTGCGCAAGTTCAGCGCGGTGATGCCACGGGCTGCGCTTTTGCTGTCGAGAATTGCGGAGAGGAACTCCCAACCTTCGTATTTCTTGACGCGGCCTTCGGACTCATAACGGCGAACCTGCTCATCGAGCGCGTACAGAAGCTGCTGGCCGGTGGTGGCTCCGGCAAAAGCGGTGCGGTGGTAAAGTGTGCCGCCGAAGCGGCGGAAATCAAGAAGACCTTCGGGAGTGCGATTGAAGGGGACGCCCATGCGATCGAGAAGGTCGATGATGCCTGGGGCGGCTTCGCACATGGCCTTGACTGGCGTCTGATTGGCGAGAAAATCACCGCCATAAATCGTGTCGTCAAAGTGCTTGTCTGTGGTGTCGCCCTCGCCCTTGAGGTTCTTGGCGGCGTTGATGCCACCCTGCGCGCAGACAGAGTGCGAGCGCTTGACGGGGACGATGGAGAAGAGATCCACGTTGCCGCCTGCTTCGGCGATCTTGATGACTGCTGCAAGCCCGGCGAGTCCTCCGCCAATCACGATGATTCTGGGTGCCGCCATTTTTCTGTCGAATCCTTTCGAACCTGCTCTCCTGAAGTAAATCTCAGGAGGCAGATACGGGTTCTGAGTTTTCTTCTTTTACTGCAGCGGGAATCGGCGGCGTAAAGCGAAAAGGCGCTGCGAGCCGGTTCCAAAAATTGATTTGCGCGATCGCCGTAGTGAGAGCGGCGAGCTCGTTCTGAGAGAAGTGCAAGAGCACGCGTGCGTAGAGATCGTCGTCAATGTGATGCTGCGCGAGGAGCGTGACACGCTCAGTCCACTCGAGAGCTGCCATTTCCCGCGCAGAGAAGATTCCAGCTTCGCGCCAGGTGGCGACGAGGTCCAGTTTCGCGGCAGCGATGCGCAGTTTGCGGGCGTCGTTGAGATGGAGTTGCAGGCAGAAGGCGCAGCCGTTGATCTGCGAGGCGCGAATCTTGAGGAGTTCGAAGATCTCGCGCTCAATGCCGGAGTTCTTAAACGCGTGGTTGATGGCTGCCATACCGGTCGCGACTTCGGGGACAGCCTCTCTGAAGGCTTGCCAGTCGATGCGGGGTTCGGCGGTCGAGGCAGACATCCGGATTCCTCTCTTAGTGAAGCTGCGCTGCGGCTGCCTGCGCAGCAGCTTGTGGACCGATGAAGGCGAAGATGCTGGCAATGCCGATGCCGGCGAGCAGAACGCCAAAGGCGAGGCAGACATATCCGAAGCGTTTTCGCGAGACCTCACCGGGCGTAAGTCCCCACTTGGCGGCGAAGAGCCAGATGCCATAGGCAAAGTGCCAGCAGATGGCGATCATGGCCACGATGTAAAAGGCAAGGATGAGCGGATTAGTCAGCTCGTTGTGAACCTTGGCGAAGGCGTAGTAGGGATTCTCTGGCAGACTGACGCCCATGAAGCGCTGCGTGGCGACATGGTAGCCAATGTAGACGAGCGCAATGACGCCGGTATAACGCTGCGCGAGGTACATCCAGTTGCCGGCCCAGGGGTAGTAGACGATGTTTGATTTGCCGCGAATCCAGATGTAAACGCCGTAGAGCCCGTGGTAGAGCAGGGGCAAAAAGATGAAGGTCCACTCGAGCACTCGGACAAGCGGCAACGAGTTGAGGAACTTGACTTGATCACCGTAGGCGACGGCTCCCTTGGTGGCCTCGAAGTTGGAGACGAGGTGCTCGATGAGGAAGGCGCCGATGGGGATGACGCCCAAGAGCGAATGCAGCTTGCGCCAGATGAAGCTGCTTCCTTGACCTGCGCGCAGTGGCTGGACGCCCTGGCGTACCGCGGGCGTGGAGGTATGTTGAGCAGTTGCCATGCGATTCCCGGCTCCTAATGGGCTTGTTGATGAGGCTTTTCGCGCAGAGCGAAGAGGAGGCTATGTCTTGTCTCAACAACATTATTCGACCCCGCTCCCGCTACCGTCAAGGAAAGCGGGGCGGAGTGTGGGACGCAGCGAGTGAGTCAACTGAGTCAGGCATTTAGGAGGGGCAATAACGCGGCGAATGCGCGTCCCCGATGGCTGAGCGAGAGCTTGGTTTCGAGATCGATTTCGGCCATAGTGCGGTCGAGCGCGGGCAGAAAGAAGAGCGGATCGTAACCGAAGCCGCCGGTGCCGCGAGGAGCTTCGAGAATGATGCCGTCGACGGAGCCCTCTGCGCTGTGAAGCGCCTGGCCATCGCGTGCAGCGACGAGGACGCAGCGGTAGCGGGCGATTCGGCGGTCACTGGGAACGCCGGCAAGGCGCTGCAAAAGAATCATGTTGTTCCAGACATCGGTATTGTCGTTCGCGTCGGGTGAGTCGGTGAGGCCGCTGTCCGCCGCGAAGCGCGCAGAGCGAACACCGGGTGCACCGTGAAGAGCGTCGACTTCGAGGCCGGAGTCGTCTGCCAGAACGAGTTCACCGGGAGCAAAGCTGGAGTAGTAGACCGCTTTGAGTGTGGCGTTCTCGGCGAAGGTGGCGCCGTCCTCTTCGGGTGCGGGGATGGTAGCGAGGCCACTGAGTGGCTGGATGTCGATCGAATGTGTGGTTGCGGCGGTGCGAAAGTCTCGCAATTTGCCCCGACTTGTTGTGGCAGCGAAGAGGCGAAGGGCCATGAAGCCAGTGTAACGGCGGCGTGCGACGACCCTCAGCAGTTGCATACTCGAGCGTGACGAAATGCTTTGACAAAGACCTGCAGGGTTTCATAAGGTTCTTGGCGGAAACTGTTTCATTTGAGAAAAGATGCCCGTCGGGCGCGGAAGAGCGCTCCTGTGCCGGGTTGGTGCGGAAATGAAAACGCGCGGAATGATGTGGGCTCTTGGCCCGATGCTGGCGTTGGTGATGAGTACGGGGACCGCGACGGCTGCGAACGGGCCCGTGCATCTGCAGGTAGACAATCTCACGACGCCGCAGGGGATCGACGATGCGGCGCCACGGTTCTCGTGGCAATTGAATGATCCAACGCGGGGCGCGAAACAGACGGCGTACCAAGTGCAGGTGGCGTCCAGTGCGGAATTGTTGCGCGCGGGCATGAGCGATGTGTGGGACAGCGGGCGCGTTGCCAGCGGGCAATCGTTGAATGTGATCTACGCCGGTAAGCTCCTGTCGCCGAGCACGCGCTACCACTGGCGTGTGACAGTCTGGGATGCCGCGGGCAACGCCTATGAGCCGAGCGAAGCAGGATGGTGGGAAACGGGCCTGATGAGCCAGGATGTCTGGCGCGCAAACTGGATCGGATACGAGACGGCAGAGGAAGCGGCGGTGCGCGGCGCAGCGGCGAAGTGGATTACGAGTCCCGATGCGAAGGCGCTGGCAGTTGAGAAGGGATCTGAGCAAAGGTATGCATACCGCACGGTGGTGACGCTTGCGGGCGAGGTGCGGCGCGCGACCTTGTATGCAACGGGGCAGGACACAGTGTCGGCGTGGGTGAATGGTCAACAGGTTCTGGAGGCTGACCCGCTGCCGCCGTATAAGCAGATGCCATGGAAGAAATTTGTGCGCGCAGATGTGACGAAGAGCATGACGGCGGGTGCGAACACGATTGCAATTGAAACCGTGCACTACGTGGTTAATCCCAACGGCATGGCTACAGAAGATGCGCCGCCGATGATGGCGACTGTGGTGGTTGAGTACGCGGATGGGAAGGTGGTGACGTTTGGCAGCGATGGCTCCTGGAAGACGGCTATCCATGCCGGAGAAGGCTGGCAGCAAAAGCAGTTTGACGATGGCGCATGGAAAGCGGCAGTTGCAGAAGAGTTATCCGTGCATCCGTGGATTCCGGATGGCGTGAAGGCACTGCGGCATGTCTTTGATGTGAGCAAGCCGGTGAAATCGGCACGGCTGTATACAACGGCTCTGGGCGCCTATGAAGTGTTTCTGAATGGCAAGCGGGTCAGCGAGGACATGCTCGCGCCGGGCTGGACGGACTATCGAGAACGAGTGATGTATCAGACCTACGACGTAACTGCGCTGCTGGGCGACGGGAAGAATGCGATTGGTGCGCTGCTTGCGCCTGGATGGTATGAGACTCCGCTTGAGTGGTTCCAACAGCCGAACAACTACGGAGTGACGCCGCCTGCGCTGCGCGGTCAATTGCGCATTGAACACACGGATGGCAGCGTGGAATGGGTAAGCACTGGACCGGATTGGCAGGCGAAGCAGTCGTACATTTTGCACTCGGAGTTATATGACGGCGAAACGCAAGATAGGAGCTTAATGGAGTTCGGCTGGAACACGGCCGATTTCAAGCCCGTTGATTGGCAGGATGTGGCTGTCATTCGTCCGCAGCCGGTGGAGATGGTTTCTCAGAACTTCGAGCCGATTCGAGCCGAACGGCGGATGCAGCCAAAGTCTGTGACAGAGCCAAAACCTGGCGTCTATGTATACGACTTCGGCCAGAATTTCTCAGGCGTGGAGTATTTATGGGTGAGCGGGAAGCCTGGAACCCGCGTGCGGGTGCGCTTCGCGGAGATTCTGAATGCTGACGGTACGCTGTACACGGATAATCTGCGCACAGCCAAGGCAACTGACGAGTTCATCCTGAGTGGCAAGCCCAATGAAGCTGAGTCGGGCAGGGAACTATTGGAACCGCACTTCACATTTCACGGCTTCCGCTATATGGAGATCACGGGACTGTCGGCGCCTCCTTCTACGGAGGACGTGAGCGCGCTGGTTCTGCATACTGATGCGCCGTTTACAAGCAAGCTTTCGACCGGCAATGCGATGATCGACCAGCTATGGAGCAATATTCTTTGGGGACAACGATCGAACTTTGTGGGTCTGCCAACCGATTGTCCGCAGCGCGATGAGAGGCTGGGCTGGATGGCTGATGCTCAGGTCTTTTGGCGAACTGCAACGTACAACATGGATCTTGCCGCGTTCACGCGAAAATTTGGCGGCGATATGCGTGGGACACAGGCGGGAACAGCCTTCTATGGCATTTACGCGCCGGGGACTGAGCAAGAGAACATGGGCACTGGAGCGGGATGGAGCGACGCGGGTGTGATTATTCCGTGGACGTCGTGGCTGCAGACAGGCGACACACGTGTGATTGAAGAGAACTGGACAGCGATGGAGAAGTACCTCGCGGCGATTGAGGCTGCGAATCCTGATGGGCTCTGGAAGAAGGATTCGGGCACGCCCTTTGGCGACTGGCTTTCGCCGGAGGGGCCGACGGACTTTGGACTTGTTGCCACCGCGTATTGGGCGTACGACGTGACGCTGATGCGCGAGATGGCGCATGCGCTGGGGCGGAAGGCCGACGAAGAGAAGTACGCACAGCTATTTGAAAAGATTCGCTCCTCGTTTCAGAAGCAGTATGTTCACAGCGACGGATTTATCGCAGGCGCAGATAACGCTCCGTCACCTTTCGGACGGATCAACAATCCAAATGCGAAGAGCAAAGGCGGCGATACGCAAACAGGGTACGTGCTGGCTCTGCACATGAATCTGCTTCCTGACGCATTGCGTGCGGCAGCGGCGCAGAAGCTTGTGGACAAAATTGAAGCGAATCACGCGTTGCTGGGGACGGGGTTTCTTGGAACCCCCTATCTGCTGGAAGAACTGACGAAGACCGGACACGCAGATGTGGCGTACGCGTTGCTGATGAATACGCGCTATCCCTCATGGGGCTATCTGATTGAGCACGGTGCGACCACAACGTGGGAACGCTGGAATGGCGACCAGATGAAGGACGACCCGAGCATGAACTCGTACAACCACTACGCATATGGCGCGGTTGCAGACTGGATTTATCGCTACGCGGCGGGCGTGGATGCGACGCCGCTGGATGCGGGCTTTCATACGGTAGTTCTGCACCCAGTTTTCGACGCGCGCCTGGGGCACATTGCGTTTGATTACAGCTCAAGCTATGGCCCGATTCATTCTGATTGGACGGTGCAGGGCGAGCGCGCCGCCTGGAATGTGACGGTGCCTGCGAATACGACTGGCTGGTTGGGCGCCGATCTGGCGGCGAAGTGCAGCCTGGATGGTGCGCCCTTGGCGCAGAGCAAGTTGGTCAAGGGTGGGAAGCAGGGCGGCCGGAGCGGCTTTGAACTGCCGGCAGGAAGCTACGCATTTGACGTAAAGGTGCATTGAAACAGCTAAGCAGTGGGGAATTGAAAGAGGGGATCCATGTCAGTTGTTGCCGGAATCGGATGGCATGTGCTGGGGGCGGCGATGGCCGCATCATTTTATGCGCCGATTGAAAAAGTAAAGAAGTGGTCGTGGGAAACGACGTGGGCTGTTGCGGGATTCTTCTCGTGGATTCTGTTGCCCATTGGGGTGAGCCTGCTGCTGTTGCCGAATTTCAGGGGATTTTATGCATCGATGGACCCGCACCTGCTGCTGAAGGTTGCACTCTTTGGCGCGATGTGGGGCGTGGGGAATGTCAGCTACGGGCTCACCATGCGGCATCTTGGCATGAGTCTCGGCATCGGCGTGGCGATTGGCGTGACGCTCGTCGTGGGCACGCTGATTCCCCCCATGATGCATGGACAGCTGGGGTTTCTCTTTGAGACGAAGAGCGGAATGATGACGATGGCCGGGGTGCTGGTGGCGCTTATCGGCGTTGCGGTGGTGTCTTACGCAGGGCATCAGAAAGAAGTGCAGACGCGCAACGGAGATGCTCAGGAATTCAACCTCACACTGGGCCTGCTGCTCGCAGTGATGTGCGGAATCTTTTCCTCGGGAATGTCGTTTGCGATCGATGCGGCGAAGCCGATGGAGTCTGCAGCGTTGCATCTGGGTGTGAGTCCGTTGTATGCGGCGTTGCCGAGCTATGTCTTCATTATGGGTGGCGGCGCGGTGATCAACTTGAGCTACTGCTTCTTCAGGCTGGCGACGCTTAAGAAGGTTTCGGTGCGCGACGATCTCAATCAGCGGGGACCAATGCTAAGGAAGAACGCGCTGCTGGCAGCAACGGGCGGCATCATGTGGTATCTGCAGTTCTTCTTCTATGCGTGGGGCGCGGCGAATATTCCGCAGAACATTTCCTATGTGAATTGGATGCTGCATATGAGTATCTATGTGCTGTGCGGCGGAGTGGTGGGACTCGCGCTCGGCGAATGGAAGGGCGTGGGCGCGCGGCCCGTGCGGTTGCTGTGGATCGGGATTGTGATCATTATCATCGCGGCGAATCTGGTGGGAATGGCGTAAAAGCAGGGAACAGAAGACAGGGATCGGGATCAAAGAAACGCCGGAGCGAGGACGCTCCGGCGTTGTTGTGTCTAAAGGCTGGATTATTCGGTGACGGTTTCGTGCAACGGCAGGTCACGTGAGGATGAACCGGTGCTCACGGTGCGCTTGCCTTTAGCGGTGATCCACTTCTGTTCGGCAGTCGACCAGTACTGCAACCGCCGTGGCTCAACGTGCAGCGTAACGGTTTGTGATTTGCCTGCGGGGATGTGGACGCGGTCGAAGGCAACCAGCGCGCGAACCGGGAATTGCACGCCGGAAGGGATTTCCGCAGGCGCGCCGAGATAGACCTGCGGCACTTCGTCGGAGTCCGCGCTGCCGGTGTTCTTCACAGTTACATTTACGTCGAGTCCGCCATCAGATGCTTTCTTCACTTTCAGTCCCGAATAGGCGAAGGTGGTGTAGCTGAGTCCGTAGCCAAAGGGATAAAGCGGCTCGACATTCTGCTTGTCGAACCATCGATAGCCGATGTTGACGCCTTCTGTATAAGTGGTCTTGCCATCGACGCCCTTGGCGGAGCGCTCGGGGAACTTCGGGTCGGTGGCAGCATAGTCCGTGAGGTTCTTTGCCCAAGTGATGGGCAGGCGGCCGGCGGGGCTCGTCTTGCCGAGCAGGATGTTGGCCGTGGACCAACCACCTTCGTCACCGGGCCACCACATCTGGAGCACGCCCTTCACTTTGTCGACCCACGGCAGCTTCACAGGCTGGCTGACGTTGAGCACAACAACGGTGTTGGGATTCACGGCGGCAATTTCTTCGACAAGTTTGTCCTGATCTCCTGGCAGACCGAATACCGGAGTGAGGCGCGTCCACAGGAAGACAACCGCGACTTTGGCTTTCTTCGCCGCATCGATAGCGGCCTGATGGTCGGCTGCGCGCTGCTCGGGTGTGTACCAGGCAAGGCGAACCTGCACCGGCGAGCCCGAGCTGTCGAGACCCGTACCGACTTCGATGGTATGCGGCCCGGCGGTGAGATCGACGGCGCGACGGACGTTGTCGAGACCGTCGGTGGTGGGAACAACATTGTCCTGATTGGCCTGCAGGATGTCGCCATGAACGCCACCCTGGAAGGCACCGGTGGCGGCGAGGCGTTTGCCATCAATCGAGATGCGCGCATTGGTGCCGAGAGCCTGCAGGTAGATCCAATAGTTACCCGCGGTCGGCACCGTGATTGTGCCCTTCCAGGTCGGCGTCGAGTTCGCAGGCAGAGCATTGTTGCCCTTGAGCGTGAAGTCGAGAGTTGCATCGGTCTGGGCAGATCCGTTGCTGCTGCGTGCGAGCCCCGGTTGACCATCGTGGCTCAACGCTGATGCAGGGATCGGCGTGCCAGTCATGTCGTCGTTTACGGCGAACTGGACACCGGAATTGCCGGAGATCTTCTCGATCGCAGCGAGGGGGCTGATCTGGCGGCTGGGAAGACCGACTGAGCGTTCGCCGTTGATGCCGATGGAATCAACTTGTCCGGCGGTAGGACCGATGAGGACGACTGAGCTCAGATCACCAGACTTAAGCGGGAGGATGCCGTCCTGATTCTTGAGCAGGACAGCCGCATCTTCGCCGGTCTTCTCGATGATTTTGGCGTTGGCGTCAATGGATTGCGCTGTGACGTCGTGCTTCGACTGGCCATCGAGATAGTCGAAGTGGACGATTTCGTAGAGCACGCGGCCTGCCGCGCGGGTGATGGTGGCCTCGGTTACGGTGCCGTCCTTGATGGCTTCGGGCATCTTCTTCGGGCTGAGCTTCCTGCCGAAATCGCCCATGCCTTCACGCACAGGGGCGGGCTCCTCGGGAATGTGGCCGCCGAACATCGCTTCATTCATTTCTGCGGCCTGCTTCGGATCCATGTGAAGCGGGGGCGGCGGAGGCAGCGAGTCGAAGAACGAAGGCAGAAAGGCGCCCATTGGGCCGGGCTGGCCGCCGGGCATTTCCATGTCGAGACCGGCGTTGATGAAGTCGACGCTGTGGACGGCGCCCCAGTCGGAGGTGACAAAGCCTTTGAAGCCAAGCTGATCGCGAAGGATGGTGGTCAGCGTGTCCTTGTTTCCGCAGGCGAAGGTGCCGTTGACGCGATTGTAGGAGCACATGATCGACGAGACGCCCGCTTTAACTGCCGCATCGAAGGGCGCAACGTAGATCTCGTGCAGCGTCTGGTCATCGACGAAGATGTTGGAGGCATTGGAGTCGTAGGCGACGTAGTGCTTGATCTGCGCCATAACATGCTGGGCCTGAATGCCTTTCACTTCAGCGACGCCCATCTGCGCCGTGAGGAAGGGATCTTCACCAAAAGTGTTGTAGGCGCGGCCGAATTCGAGATCGCGCACCATGTTCACGAAAGGCTGCAGTGAGACGTCGATGCCGAGAGCGCGGTCTTCGCGGCCAATCACGATGCCGTTGTCCTCCGCGTCTTTCACGCTGAAGGTGGCTGCCACGCCCATCGTGGCGGTTTCGCCCTGCGAAGGATGGCGCGTGAGAACGCCGGGAGGTCCGTCAGCGAAACGAAGGCTGGGAATGCCGAGGCGCGGGATGCCGGCGAGATAACCTGCCTGTCCCTGATAGACCGAAGGGTTCTCTTTGGTGCCATGGATGAGGGTGAGCTTTTCCTCGAGCGTCATCTGGCTCAGCAGCTTGTCTACACGGGCATCGCCGGTAACGACTGGAACGGATTGCGCCAAAATCGCCGACGCTGAGAGAGCGATGGCTGCGCAGGCAAGAAGACTATGGGCGATATTCTGCCGGGCAAGACTATAAATTTCCACGACCTTTGCAAATTGCAAGAGACCCCTCCTGAAGAGCACAGCAATTGTTCGCGAATGGGTGGCGCAGTTCCGCGCAGTCACCGGTGACGCGAGAATTTGACAGCTTAGGCTGACGGCAAGCAAGTGTAGTGGATCAGAGGCGGGGTTGTATGCAGGCGGCTATCTTAAGAAATGTTAAGGCCGAGGGAGCTAAGGAAGAGGGAGAGCCTGATCCAGGCCGGCGTTGATCAGATCGCGGCGCAGGCATTCAACAGTAGAGAACTGGATGGCTTGAATGCCGAGTTCTCGCGCGGCGTCGACGTTGACCTGCTTGTCATCGAGAAAGAGGGCCTCGTCGGGACGCGTGCCGAGCTGTTGCAGAGTATAGAGGTAGATTTCAGGATCGGGCTTGGCGAGATGGAGCTGATAGCTCCAGACGAGGACATCGAAGTTATCGATCCATTGAAACTCGCGCTTGATGCTTTCGAGAACGGAGTCGCCCATATTGGAGAGAATGGCGGTGCGCAGTCCGTGTTGTTTAAGACGCGCTTGCCAGGCGACCATGGCGGGATTCTGGGTGGTCCACATGCGGGCGTCGTGACGGTTGAGCTCGTCAAAGGCTTTGGGACCAAGATCCAGGTTTGCGTCGCGCAGGAATTTCTGCCAGAAGGCTGCGCCGGAGAAGCTTACCTTCGTCGTAGGCGTGGCGATCGGCCCAGTAGAGAGCTTCGAAGTGCTCCGGTGAAAGGCCGGTGATGCGGATCATTGCATCGTGGGCATCCGTGTCTGGTGCGCCGGTGAGCACCATGCCGTAGTCGAAGATCACCGCACGCAGAGCCAACGTTGTTCTCCCGATGCCCGTGTATCTTGAAGGGGCACAGTTCTATTGTGCACGAGTGAATCGCGATGGAAGGGCAATGAGCTTTTCGAAGAGAACGGCATGGAACACGGAAGAGAGTGAACTGTCGCTCGCACACCGGCGACGCGTGGCAGCCGGGCTGCCGATCGCAGACCTGACGGCGTCGAATCCGACGCGCTGCGGATTCGAATATGATCGCGACTTGCTGGCCGCGCTCGCAGACAAGCGCGTTCTCGATTACGATCCGCAGCCGCTGGGGCTGCTGCAGGCAAGAGAAGCGGTGTGCGCGTATTACGCGGATCACGACGTGCACGTTGAGACAGGACAAGTGGTGCTGACAACAAGCACCAGCGAAGCGTACAGCTACCTCTTCCGGTTGCTCTGCGATCCGGAGAGCGAGATTCTGGTTCCACAACCGGGGTATCCCCTGTTTGATTTTCTGGCTGGTTTGGATGATGTTCGGCTGAAGGCTGCTCCACTGGTGTATGACCACGGCTGGCAAATTGAGCCCGAAGGATTTCGGCGGGCAATCACACCGAGGACTCGCGCAATCGTACTGGTGCATCCGAACAACCCGACAGGGCACTTTACGAAGAGCTGGGAGACAGCGGAGCTGGCAGAGCTCTGCAGAGAACACGACCTCGCGCTGATTGTCGACGAAGTATTTTTGGACTATGCCTTCGTTGGAACCGCGGCCAGCTTTGCAGCCGGTCTTGAGGGAGTCGCCGTGTACGTGGTAAGCGGCCTGAGCAAGATCGCCGGGCTGCCGCAGATGAAGGCGGCCTGGATCGTAGCGAATGGCCCGCAGCGAGATGAAGCATTGCGCCGGCTGGAGGTAATCGCCGATACGTTTCTCTCAATGAATGCGCCGGTGCAAGGGGCGCTGCCGAAGTGGCTCGCGAGTCGTGAGGGAATCCAGAGCCAGATTAAGGCGCGGGTGAAAACGAATCTTGCGGAACTGGATCGGCTACTGTCAGGGCAGAGCGCAATTCGAAGGCTGGACGTGGAGGGCGGGTGGTACGCGATCCTACGGATTCCTGCTTTGCAGCCCGATCAGCGAACGGTTCTGGATTTGCTGGAGGAAGGGATCTGGGTGCATCCGGGGTACTTCTTTGGCATGGATGAATCGGGCTGGCTGGTTGTGAGTCTTCTGGGGCCCGAGGAGGAATTCAGTTCCGGAGCGCGGATGATGTTCGAATACCTCGGCTAGCGCTGGGCCGATCTACGGCCCGGGCGTGCAACCCGAAGATCATGCACTTACTTCCTTTTCTTCAGAGATAGGCTCTTGCTGCCTTTCCAAGAGACGCCTGCCGAGGGCGATACAAGGCCTCTCGATCAAGAAAAACGAAAGGGTCGCAATGAGAAAAGTTGCGAGAATATTGAACGGAAAAAATCCAAGCGCGCCGAGAGGAGCATCTGCGGAGTGAGCTCGCGTGAGAAAGAGTTCCTGCCAGATGTAAGCGCTGTAGGAGATCGTTCCGATCCAGACTAGGACTCTCGAATTAAGCCACTTGTGAGATAGACCATCGGTGACGACCAGTGTGGAAGCGATGACCAGAACCATCAGGAGATTGGAGGACAGAGTGGTCCATCCATTGGTTCTTAAAATATTCAGCAGGAGAAGAATTGCTCCGATCAGCGGGGTTTCTTTCGGAAAATTGCGATCAATGAATGAGCGAACAGCAGGCTGGGTGAGAAGAATCGCGGCGGCACAGCCAAGCAGAAGGCCATCAAATCGGGCATCGGTTCGAGCCTGGCGCAGCCAGAGTGCGTGACCCGGAAGGTGTCTCCCAAGCCAGGAGTTGGGATTCATGCAATCGTAGTATCGCCAAGCTGCACATCCAACCGCGCCGAGAAGCGCGAACCAGAGGCCTCTGCGCTTGCCTAACCAAAGAAAAATGACAGGCCAGAGCAAATAAAAATGTTCCTCCACGGACAGTGACCAGAAATGAGCGGTGAAGAGACCTTCTCCGGTTGCAGCAAACTGATAGTTGCGAAAGAAGAACAGAGAGGCCGGAATCTCGGATAGTTGAAAGTCCTGTAACCGTATCAACGCGAAAAGCAACACGACAATCAGCAGATAGACACAAACCAGTGGCAAAATCCGAAAAGCGCGTTTGAAATAGAAACGGCGCAGGTCGATAGTGGATGTCCCGTCGAGCTCGTCCAGGAAACGCCGGGTGATGATAAAGCCGCTGATAACGAAGAACAGATTTACTCCGGTACTACCCAGAAACGCCCAAGTTGCATCCGGGAAACGAGCCCAATGGATCGCGTGTTGTGCGACCACCATGGAGATGGCGACACCACGCCAGCCGTCCAAAGTGCGGATGCGAGGCCCAACGAAGGTGGTTGCCATATGGGGAGAATACAGGGATTTTGCTGGAAGTCTGGAATTGCGAGCATTCATTTCCGTCTTAGCTACTTTCACATGCTGACTGAGTGACCTCAGCACCGTGGGTAACCAAAAATGAAGCCAAATTGGGAATGCATCGAGGTGGTAACAAAGGCGCGATTCCAAGTGAACTAATTGTTGAGCTATCGAAACATAAAGCGCTGAAAATGCAATATATATATAACGTAACAGCGAAATTCTGTTACGGCTGAAGGAAAGGATTGGTGCGGCGTTCACGCCCAATGGTCGTTGCAGCTCCGTGGCCCGGAATGACCCGAGTTTCATCGGGCAGATTGAGCAGTCGGGTGTGAATTGAGTCGATGATCTGAGCGGAGTTTCCGCCAGGAAGATCTGTGCGACCGATACTGCCGGCAAAGAGCGTGTCGCCGGCGATAACCATCTTAAGCGGAACGAAGTGAAGGCAGATGGAGCCCTGAGTGTGGCCCGGTGTGTGGATGACGTTGGCAGGGAAAGCTGCGAGCCCAACCTGGCGGCCGTCGGCGAGGCCCTCGTCTGGCGGAGCGGTCTCCGGCACGGGGGCACCGAGCCAGGCGGCCTGGTCATTCATCATCGCGAGCAAGGGAAGGTCATTCTCGTTGAGATAGATTGGCGCACCGGTGAGGCGCTTAAGCTGGAGGGCTCCGCCCACATGGTCGATGTGGGCGTGTGTGATGAGGATCTGCTTGAGCTTGAGCCCGCGCGATGTGAGGAGCTTGCGGATTCGGGAGACCTCCTCTCCTGGATCGATAATGATGGCTTCGCCTGAGGCTTCATCACCGAGGAAAGTGCAGTTGCACTGAAGCGGGCCGACCGGAAAGGTTTCGAGAATCATGGCGCGTCTTGGCAGGAAAGTGAAAAGGCAGGCCTAAGAGCCTGCCTTGGTGCAGAAAGCGGAAGAGGCTACTTGCCCGTTTTTACCGGAGCCGAAGCTGGCTTGGTGCCGTCCAGAACTGAACCGGTGCGATTGCTGCCGCGCATGTAAAGAACGGTAAGCGTGAGCGAGGTAAACATGAAGATGATTGCGGACCAAGTGGTGAGCCGCGTGAGCACGTTTGCCGCGGCGCGAGGACCAAAGGCTGTCTGCGAGCCCTGGCCGCCGAAGGCGCCGGCAAGATCAGCTGAGCGACCCTGCTGCAGCAGCATGACGCCGATGAGAATAGGCACGACGATAATGTGCACGACGACGACGAACCAGAAGAGAATCTGCATTTGCTGAGCTGCTTTCCAATGCCCGGCGAACCGGAATAGAGAAATCTTTGGTGCGGAAGAGGGGACTTGAACCCCTATGCCTTTTGGGCGCCACCCCCTCAAGATGGTGTGTCTGCCAATTTCACCACTTCCGCGATCCGGCAAAACTGCTTTCTTTCCAAATACCTGCCAGACCTGTTCTGAGGGGTGAGCCTGGTGGGAGTACGTCTGTTTTGCCTGCCTTTCTATAGTACCGTGCCGGGCAACCGACTGCAAACGAGACGGGACGCAACGGTCCTAGTGGAGATGAGGCCATTACTCCTCCTGCACCATCGCCTCGCGAACCGAAGCTGAGCGCAAAATGGCCTCTTTATCGAGACCTCCCAGGAGCTGAACAAGGCGGGCAACAGTGCCGGTCCAGCCTGTCTGGTGACTGGCGCCGATGCCGGCCCCGATATCTCCGTGGAAGTACTCGTAAAAGAGGATGAGGTCGCGCCAGTTAGGATCCTGGTCAAAGAGAGTTTCGCCGCCGTTGACGGGACGGTGACCGTCGGCGTCGCGCGTGAAGATGCCGATGAGACGACGGCCGAGTTCGTAGCTGATTTCGAGCAGGGTCATTTTATTGCCGGAGCCAGTTGGGCACTCCACCTTGAAGTCATCACCGTAGTAGAGGTAGAGCTGATGCAATGCGCGGAGGATCATGAAGTTGATGGGGAACCATACGGGGCCGCGCCAATTGGAGTTTCCGCCGAACATCCCTGAGTCGGATTCTGCGGGTAGATACTTGACGACATATTCGGCTCCCGCGACATTGATGCGATAGGGATCGCTTTCGTAGACCTTGGAGATGGAGCGAATGCCGTAAGGGCCCCAGAACTCCTTCTCATCGAGCATGCGGAAGAGCATTCTGCGCAGCTTGTCCTCGTTGACGATGGCGAGGAGGCGGCGGTTCATGTAGCCGGGCCTGGTGGGAAGCGCGATGCTTGTCATGAGTTCCGGGTGGCGCTCGATGAAGCGCCGCACGTGGGCCCGCGCCTCGGGATTGAGTGAAAGTACATCTTCTTCAATGACGGTTGTCGCGCAGAGAGGCAAGAGGCCAACCACGGTGCGCAGGCGGAGCCGGGTCGCCGTTCCATCGGGTGAGCGCATGACATCGTAGAAGAAACCGTCTTCGTCGTCCCACAGACCGCGACAGTCGGGACCAAGCTGATCCATCGCGGCGGCGATTCGCAGGAAGTGCTCCATGAATTTGGTGGCCATTTCCGCGTAGGTGGGATCATCGCGCGTCAGTTCGATGGCAATCTTGAGCATGCTCTGGGAGTAGAAGGCCATCCACGCCGTGCCATCCGCCTGATCGAGATAACCGCCGCCGGGGAGGGGGCTGCTGCGGTCGAAGATGCCAATGTTGTCGAGACCGAGAAAGCCGCCCTCAAAGATATTGCGGTTATGTGCGTCTTTGCGATTGAGCCACCAGGTGAAGTTGAGCAGGAGCTTATGAAAGACGCCGCGAAGGAAAGAGAGATCACGCGAGCCCTTCTGCGCCATTTCGAATTCAGTGAGGTTAAGCGCGGCCCACGCGTGAACGGGCGGATTGACGTCGCTGAAATTCCATTCGTATGCCGGAACCTGCCCATTGCCGTGCAGGTAGACCTCAGAAAGAACGAGATCGAGTTGCTTCTTGGCGAATTCGATGTCCACCATGGCAAGAGGAACCGTGTGGAAGGCCAGGTCCCACGCTGCGTACCACGGGTATTCCCACTTGTCGGGCATGGAAATTACATCGGAATTGAGGATGTGCGACCAGCCCGCGTTGCGATGAACGTTGTTGCCGTGCTCGCGCAGCCAGCGATCGTTGTCAAGAAAGTAGAACTGCTTACTCCATAACATGCCGGCGAGAGCCTGGCGCATGACGCTGCGCTGATCGGGCGTTAGCTGCCTTGGCGTAATTGAGCTGTAGAAATCGTCAGCTTCCTGCCGACGCGCTTTGAAAGTCTGATCGAAGCCGCCAAAAGGAGACGGCAGGAGCGCGACGTCTTTGCGTTTGAGGCGGAGCCGGACAGACGCGTGGCCTTGTGCGGGAATCTCGAGACGATAGACTGCGGCGGCCTTCGTCCCGTATTCGTCGGGATTGACGGCGGCTTTGTCGTCGTGGATCAGGTATTGATGGAAGGCGTCTTTCGCATAGCCTTTCCAGTTGGGATCGGAGTAGTGGCGCTCATTGGTTTCGTTCTCTGTGAAAAGAAGGCTGGGCTTTTTGTCGCAGTAGAGGATGTAGTCGCCGAGTTCGGTGTCGTGTGCAACGATGCCGGCGGTGGCGCCACGGAGTTTTTCGACGCGAGGCTTGTCAGGATTTTCGCTCGTCCATGTATTGCGGAACCAGAGCGTCGGCAAAACAAGGAGGGAAGCGGGATCTGCTGCGCGGTTGCTGACGGTTATGTTGATGAGAACGTCAGTGACGTCGGCTTTAGCGTATTCAATCAGGACGTCGAAGTATTTGTTGTCAGTCGAAGACGCCGGTGTCGATGAGTTCATATTCGAGTTGATTGCGCGAGCGATGCCGGTTGGTGGCAACGAGGTTGTCGTATGGATAGGCATTCTGGGGATACTTGTACAGATATTTCATGTATGAGTGAGTTGGTGTGTTATCGAGGTAGTAGTAGTACTCCTTGACGTCTTCGCCGTGGTTGCCCTCGGAGTTCGTGAGACCGAAGAGGCGCTCTTTGAGGATGGGATCCTTAAAGTTCCAGAGGGCGATGGCGAAGCAGAGCTTTTGCTGATCATCCGAGATGCCGGCGATGCCGTCCTCACCCCAGCGGTACGCTCGCGAGCGAGACTGGTCGTGGCTGAAGTAGTCCCATGCATTGCCGTCAAGACTGTAGTCTTCGCGGACGGTGCCCCACTGGCGCTCGCTGAGGTAGGGTCCCCAAAGCCTCCAAGGCTGGCCTCCATCGTTAGCTTCCTGCAGACGCAGCGCCTCTTTTGTTGTGGGCATGGCAAATCCCTCCCAAGAAATGGCTCGAACAAGACCTATGCGAAGAAATGGTTGCTGACGGAATATCGCGGAGGACAGCTACACCGCCGCGCTCGAGAGTGGTTAGGAGCCTGTTGCCATGAAAGAGAATAGTGAAGGAGAAGGAAACGCAGTACTGTCAATTCTTACAGGCGCACAAGAACCAGGAGTAGTGGCGTTTCCACTACAGAATCTGCGCTGCGCCGAGTGATTGGATGCATGCTGGAACACCCTGGTGATCCGATAACTGGAAAATAATTGGAATGCCTGAACGCTCTAATAGAAGCTATAAATTTAGGATTGCAAATTATCGAATTGATATATGCTTGGTGTGCTTATTGTTCGTTGGGAACCTTCACTTCCTTCCAAAGACAGTCGTCTAAAGTTCCAGCAAGCAAGCGGACTCAAAACTAGAAATTATGTGTGAGTCTGAATTCTTTCCTCTCACAGGCAACACCCCCAATGCTCGCGAGGAGATATCTCTAATGAAGAGCCCTCAGATTTTATTAGCAGACGATCATGTTCTGCTGATGGATGCAATCAGAAAACTTCTTGAACCTGAGTTCGAAGTAGTCGGGACTGTGAGCGACGGCAAGGCGCTGATCGCAACGGCGATGGCGCTGAGACCAGATCTCATCGTGCTCGATCTCGGATTACCTCTGCTTAATGGCATGGATGCGGGCAGAAGGCTGAAGATGCTGCTACCTAGAGCGCGGCTGCTCGTGGTGACGATGAATGAAGATGTCGGCATCGCGGTACGAGCACTTCGTGAGTGGGCATCAGGCTTTCTATTGAAGAAGTGCGCCGGAACGGAGCTACTCGTCGCAATTCGTGAAGTGCTGCGCGGTCACACGTATGTGACCCCGCGCATGGCGCAGCAGCTACAGAGAGAATTCATTCGCGGCCCGGAGCTCTCCCGGCGACAGGGTTCTCACGCGGCGGCAAAGAGAAGTGCTACAACTCTTGGCCGAAGGGCTCACCATGAAGGAAGCCGCGGATATGCTGAGCCTGACGACGAGAACCGTGGCATTCCACAAGTACAGCATCATGCAGGACTTCAATCTGCGCAGCAATCTGGATTTGTTGAAGCTGGCAATCCGTGAGCAGCTCGTTCCGGCCGCTTAGTTGTGACAGCACAAGGCACCGGTTCAGCAAAGAGGCATCACTGCGCTCAATCTAAGGAAGTAGAAACATCTGGTGCGATTTATGCAGCTATTGCAGCAGTTAGATAACAAGTCGAATCGTTCGAAAGTTGCGGCCTTGCTGATAGCTGAAGGCGGGATGCTTGCAGGTGCGTGGTGGCTTGCGCAGCGCAGGCGGAAGATGGTCACCGTCCCGCGCTTGAAACGAGCCATTGAGGCGGCAGAGGATGAGCGCAGGCGGATCGCGCGGGAGCTTCACGACGACATCGGGCAGCGCTTGTCACTGATCGCAATGCAACTCAGTGGCTTAAGCGGGCCACAGCGGAAGGAGGAACTGTGGTTTGAAAGAGAGTTGGCTGATGCGCGCAGTGAGCTGGATAGCGTGATTGCGGATGTTCACGATTTGTCGCACGCACTTCTACCCTC
Source organism: uncultured Acidobacteriaceae bacterium (assembly GCA_963832465.1). Taxonomy (GTDB): domain Bacteria; phylum Acidobacteriota; class Terriglobia; order Terriglobales; family Acidobacteriaceae; genus Telmatobacter. Next base: position 145,675 of record CAWHUJ010000004.1, on the reverse strand, counting down.
GACGCTGAAGTATCTTGGATTTGCCGAGGCGGTGGGGGAGTTATCCGAAAGTATCGCGCGCCGTCATTCGCTGAAGATTGAGTTGAGGTTTGAACGGCTTCCGATAGATCCTGATGCGGATGTTGCACTTTCCTTTTATCGAATCGCCCAGGAAGCGCTGAATAATGTGATCCGGCACAGCGGGTCCTCGTGGGCCGAAGTGCGGGTATGTGAGAGAAACCGAGTCCTGCGGATGGAGATTGTCGATGGCGGGAGGGGCTTCAATGCCGGAGACGTGCAGAGCGGGCTCGGACTGGGGACGATGAAGGAGCGGGGTGCCGCAATCGGAGGCCGAGTCTCAGTGAGGTCTGCGCTCGGACGAGGCACGAGCGTTTCAGTGGAGGCTCCTCTGCAGCTGCAAAGGCTGGAGAGAGATGCGGAACTGGCGCGTTTCGCAGATGGCTGGTAAGCCGCTGGTCTCGAGAATGCGGTGACTCAGTGCTCCTGTTAATTCTGACAGTTGCGGTGGGGAATCATCGGACTAAGCTGGTCCTGTGAAAGCAGGATCGCGGCGAGGCCGTATCACTTTATCCGTATCAATTCGTGAACTTGAATTGTTGCTGAGTAGGTCTTTTCCTCCAACCGATGCCCGAGAAAGCGTCGGTGACTGGAGTTCTCTTGCACGAGCAACTAGAGGACGGATATGAAGAAAAGCCGATTCAGCGATGATGAGATTCTCAAGATCCTGAGGCGGCGGGAGGATGGAGTGAAGATTGCGGATCTCTGCCGAGAGCATGGAATCAGCGTCGCGACCTTCTACGGCTGGAAATCAAAGCTGGGAGGCGCGGAAGTGAGCGGCACCCAACGACTGCGTCAGATCGAAGAAGAGAATCGGCGTTTGAAGCAGCTCGTGGCGGATCTCAGTTTGGATCGCGAAGCGCTGAGAGCAGTGATTCGCAAGAATGGTTTGAATCTTCCAGCCTAGGTGGAGTCGATTAGCGCCGACGCTGATCTCGGGCGAAGAGGATCGATCCCAATCACACTGCTTGAACGGCGAAGACGTTGTAGCCCCACGGCGGCAAATCCAGATAGAGCCCGTGTGCGGAGAGATCGGCGCCCTGCCGATTGTAGATTGCCGCGCTCATGCGATCTTCCAAGCGCCAGTTGTGAGCCTTAAGGTCAGTCCAGGGAAGCGTGACGTAGCACTGGCTCTGATGGTCAGAGTAATTGACAACGATGAGTCTGCGTTCATTCTGCGGTCCTGTCCAACTGAAGGCGATGAAAGAATCCACTGTCCAGTTTCCGTCCCACGCAGGACGGCAGGCGAGCAGCTGCCAATTTCCAGACCGAAATGATATGTCCCGGAGCAGCTTGATAAGAGAAGCGTAGAAAGCCGCTATATCCGGTTGGGTTGCTTCAACCGGGCCTCGGCAAAGATGCATTGAGATTCGGACAAGCTTGCCCTCGAACTGACCCTGATGGAAGAACCGCAAGCCGGGCGTGAGAAAGGTAATGATTGCAGCGGCGCGGTGGATCGGGAATGAGGGGAATGTTGCGGCAGCTCTGGGCTCGTCATGATTCTCAAGGAATCGGGCCAGCTTGTCCTGGTAATCGAGTCCGGCCATCAGATGCCCGCGAACAGTACCGGCGTTGTGTTCGCGAAGGCGATCGTAGAGCCGCTTGTCGTAGGTATAGTCGAAGCCCTGTTGCTGGAGTGTCCACTCGAGGTCCCAGTAGACCTCTGCCATAAATCGGAAATCGTGATTGAGGCTATGTACTGACGCCGTGGCCTTGGGCCAGAACGGCTCGGCCTTGAGACCCCAGGTTCGTGCGAAGACGTCTGGTATGTCCAGCATCGCCATATCGCAGCGCAACGCATCGCATTGAGAGGAGATGCGCTGGAGTTCACCCATCAACGCGTTCTGCATTGCAGGGTTGGCGTAGTTCAGCTGCAGCGTGTCGGGCCAGCCGGGGAAATAGGGATCGCGGCCATGCGCGAAAATGCGATCGCCGCTGCGAGTGGAGAGACGGCAGTAATTTTGCGGCGCGCTCGAGAGTTGCTGTTCGGTTCCCGCTACGTAGAAATCAGGGTGTTCATCGACCCACACGTGGTCGAGTGCAGTGTGATTGGGGACGAAGTCGAGCATGAGCCGAAGGTTACGCGCGGCGAGGCGTTTACGAATGCGGGCCAAAGCCTCATCACCACCGAAGGCCTCGTGCACGTGATAGTCGCGAATAGCGAAGCAGGAGCCACAGACGTCAGAGGGCTGGAAATCCGGAAGCGTTTCGCGAAACTCCTGAAGCCACTCGGGATTGGAAAGCGAGACTTGGCGTCCTGCCGGTCCGGTCTGCCAGACGCCGAGAAGCCAGACGTAGTCGAAGCCCCGTTGAGCGATCTGGTCCAGTTCGGCGTCAGGGAAGTCGTCGAGCGTGGCAGCCCTGCCAAGCTTTGCACCAATCTCGTTCAGGCGCACTCTGGTGTAGATCTGGAAGAGGGCGGGATAGCGGGGCAGAGTCATCCCACGGAGAGTGTAAGGCTATTCGCAAGATGTTTTCAAGCGAGGCGCCACAGTATTAGACGATGCCGAGGCGCTGCATCCAGGAGGCTAGAGCTTTCTCATCGAGAGAGCCAGAGGCCTGCGTCGCGTACACATTACGCCGATCGGCTTCTGAGCGGTTCTGGCTAATCTTGAATTTGCCCTCGATGCGCGAAATAGGAATGCGGAATCCGACGATGCCGGTAAGCATGCGGCGACGATAGTCTTCAGGAATCGACCGCCACTGCTCTGCGTATGCGGGCTCGTTCGATTGAATCAAATCCTGCAGCAAAGCACTCTTCTCCAATTCGTCGTGAATCGCTGTGAGTACGCCGTATGCGTGAACGGCGATGTAATTCCACGTGGGAACCGAATGAGGATCGGTGTAGTTCGTGGGTGAGACGTAGCTGTGCGGGCCTGCGAAGACGACAAGAGTTTCACGGCCATCAAGGAGGGACCAGTGAGGGTTTGCGCGCGCGAAGTGGCCTTCAATGATTCCGTGCTCGCCCTGATCTTTGATGACAAGGGGAAGATGGGTGGCGACGGCGGGCTGCGTGTCGGGCTGTCCGGAGAGGGGGCCGAAGAGAGTTGCGAAGGAGTGCGTGCGCATGGTCTCGATGAGCAAGGCGCGATCAGCGATCTGATTGAAGCGTGGAGTGTACATGGATCTCCGCAGGAGAAGAAACTGGTTTTATAGTAGTGGAGAATTGTCCGGAGAACTGCAGAGTTGGGCGTCATTCTTATTGACGGAGGAAGTGTGGAGGGGACTGCACTGCAAGAGGAAGACTCAGTCGCGGGAGTGAAGACAGGGAAGGTACGGAGGCGAGGCATAGCTCCCGCGATCGGGCTATTCTTCACGGCGCCGCTGGTGGCCGAGTTTTTACTCGGCAATCTACCCATCACACTGCTGCCAGCGCTTATAGTGCTGGCGCCTCTCTACGGCGGCGGCGCGCTGCTGATTCGCGAGAGTGTGCGGAGAACTGGTCGAGGCTGGCCGAACATTCTACTGCTGGGCTGTGCATACGCAATTTTCGAAGAGGCCTTTACTACGCAATCGTTGTTCAATCCTGACTATCTGCATCTTCACCTTGGATTGCTGACACCCGCATATATTCCCGCGCTCGGTATCGGTGGATGGTGGACTCTGTGGATGTTCAATGTCCATGCTGGCTGGAGCATCTGCACGCCGATTGCCCTGATTGAGGCGACGGTGCCAGACCGTGCACGTACGCCGTGGCTGGGACGGATCGGGATCACGATCGTGGCTATCGTTTTTGCGCTGGGTGCGGTGGCCTCGACGATCATCGGATACAGGCAGGACCACTACATGGCGACGGCCGTGCAGTTTGCCGGAGCGGCGGCCGCGGTAATCGGATTTTGTGTGGTCGCATTTATGTTGCCGCAAAAAGTGAGGGGAAAGGAATCTGGTTGGACGCCGGCCGCCTGGGTAGCGGGGATGCTGACGCTTGTGAGCGGGTCTCTGGCACTTCTGGTACCGCAAGCATGGGGATGGGGCGCGGTTGCGGCGCTATTGGCATTGAATGGCTCACTGCTGATCGTGATATTCGTTTGGTCACGCAGGGCAGGTTGGGGCTTGAAGCATCACCTCGGACTAGGAGCAGGCGCTGCTCTCGCCTATGGCTGGCACGCATTCATGCAGCATCCTGCAGTAGGTCCGGTTAATGCCACTGTGAGGATCGGGAACGCGATCTTTCTCGCGGGCGCAGTGGCGTTGATCTGGTTTGCGGCGCGGCGAACCAGATCGGCGTGGGACGGGCGTGCGTCCTCTATTGAATCCGCTCGAAGCGAAATCCAGCCTCACGCAGAGCGTGGCTGATTGCGGTGATGTGCGTGGCGCCACGTGTTTCAAGCGTGACATCGATGACGGTTTCACCCAGGCTGACGCCGTAGTATGCGCGGTTATGCACCGTCTCGACAATGTTGGCGCGCTCGCGAGCCAGAATTTGCGTGAGGTTGAGAAGTGCGCCGGGACGATCCAGCAGATAGACGCGAATCCGCAGCAGGCGCCCATCCTTCACGAGACCGCGCTCGATGATCTTGGCGAGGAGTGTGACGTCGATATTGCCGCCGCAAATGAGAACGACAGTGCGGCGGTGGCGAAGGTTGACCTTGGACTGAACGACCGCGGCGAGAGCGGCTGCACCTGCCCCTTCGGCGAGAGTCTTCTCCTGCTCCAGAAGCATGAGGATTGCGCTGGCTACTTCTTCGTCGTCGACGGTGACGATTTCGTCGACATAGCGCTGCACCAGTGGAAGCGTAACATCACCAACGCGGCGGACGGCGATGCCATCCGCAATGGTGGCCTCAGCGGCGATGGTGACAGGCGCGCCCGCTTCGCGTGCGCGCAACATTGAGGGAAGCTTCTCGGGCTCAACACCGACAACGCGGATTCTGGGATTGGTTTCCTTGAGTGCGCAGGCGACACCGGCGATGAGCCCTCCACCGCCTATTGGAACGACGACGGCTTCAATGTCGGGGACCTGCTCGAGGAGTTCGAGAGCGATGGTGCCCTGGCCGGAGATGACGTGCGGATCATCAAAGGGGTGAATGAAGGTGATGCCAGATTCGATGCGCCGGCGGAGGGCTTCGTCACATGCCTCGTCATAGCTTGCGCCGTGGAGAATGACCTCCGCACCGTAGTTCCGCGTGGCCGCGACCTTCACCAGTGGCGTAGCGAGAGGCATAACGATCTGCGCACGAATTCCGCGAGCAGCCGCGTGAAAAGCGAGGCCCTGTGCATGATTGCCAGCGCTGGCGGCAATGACTCCACGTTTTCTCTCAGATTCAGAGAGAGTAAGGAGCTTGTTGAGGGCACCTCGCTCTTTAAAGGATCCGGTGCGCTGAAGATTCTCGAGCTTGAGGTGCAAAGGCAATCCGACGAGTTCGGAGAGATGGTGAGAAAGCTGGCAGGGAGAGACATGAATCGCTTCGCCAATGCGAGCACGGGCAGTCTGAATACTTGAGAGCGTGACGGATTCCAAGACCATCTCCTAGAACAAAGCAGGTATAAATGCGAAAGCCACCAGCCGCGTCTGCGGGAGGTGGCCTGAGTTGCCGGTACTGCTGTGGATCCAATTCTGTCAGGCTGTGCTTCCCGCGTATTAACCGGGCCAAATAATTCGGCACGCGGGAATCGGCCCTGGCGGACAAATGACACAAGAACAGGCCGATTTGACGCAGCAGAAATGCATAGCGGTACTTGAAGTAGAGCAGAGCTTCAGGGCGTGCGTCAAGGCATGCACGGAGGCTGCATGGGCGCAGCAATAACTACTTGGACTCGAGCCGGTGAGTGATGCGCGGTGATCTGCCGTAAGAAATAGGCAGACGCTCGTCGAGAAAACCAGCGAGAACAAACTCGAAGCCTTCGCCATCAGGGCCCCAGCGCACGACGCGGGAGTGGACGGTGAGAGTGTCCGTCGGACCTTCGCCGCTGGTGCCGATCATCTGCAGCGTCATGCGAATTATGGTGCCGGGCATCCAGCGCTCATCGGTATTCATGTAGAAGCCGGTGACACTGATGTTTGCGATTTTATGCGCGCGCGGTGGCCCGCCTGTGAAGTAGTAGGCCACCAAGCCTGGCTTGAGCAGCCGAGCCGTAACTCGACGATCAACGGGTCCGGTCTCAGCCTCTGGCTGCGGCCTATCGAAACTGAGATCCGGATAGATCCAGTTGAAGAACTTCAGGTCCGCCGAAGGCTTGAATTCCTGCCGGAATTTCGATTTGGCGTTATAAGAGGGTCGGACGGACACCTCTGACACTGTGGAGATCTCGAGCTCTGGATACAGCCAACGCAGAAAGCGCAATGCCCAATCAGGAACGGATCGCGGTGAAGGAGCAGGCTTCTTGGCTTGCTCGGCGAGCGCGTCATCTTCGAGCGCAGCGCGATTGTTTCTGATGAACTGAAGCCGGAGAGTCCGCATCAACAGCGAGAGCTTCTCGGGAGGCTGCGAGGGGGCTTCAATATCGGAAGCGCCGAAATCGAACAGCTCATCCGAAGTGGCGGGAGCTGTATTGCGCGCTGGGAACTGCGCCACCTTCCAGGTGGTCTTGCCGCCCGGTTGAATTGGTGATGTTGTTGCCGGCGGAGGTGCAATACGTGTAGTACGCGTCGGCCCGGAACGGTGCTCCGGCGATTGTGGAAGTGCCGAGGGAACTGCATGAATCGCTGGCCGGGCGGCAGTTGCCGCTTCGACCACCGGCAAAGCGCTTTGTGCAAGCGACGCCTGGACGGCGGGGACGGCGCGTTCGGCTTGCGAAAGTTCCAGCAGCGATTTCGCGGTCTGCTGAACGCGGCCACGCCCCGCAGAGATCGCCGATTGCTGAGCCAGAAACTGATCAAGCGGTGAAGTGGATTTGCCGGCCGACGAAACCTGGCGCGCGACCCCGGTGGCTGTTGCCGCGGACGCGGCAAGCGGAGCCTCGATGATCCGAGTTGATGGTGCAGCGCGATGGCTTGATGCGGGTTGAGAATCTTCGGCAAGGCGAACGATCAACTGGTCGCCGGTACGCGTCTGTGTAGAGGCCAGGGACTGATAGGGAAGAACGAGCGCGCTGGAGGGCTGGCCGCGAAACGGGGCAAACTCACCGTCAGTAGAGAGCTCAACGGCATGAACCACACGAAAGTCGCTGTCGAGATAGACAAGGTCAAAGGGTGAAAGCGTGCGAGCGACCGGAACGCTGCGAAAGTGAGTTAACCAAAGACCGGATTTCGCATCGGGCGTCAGGCCCTCGATGAGAACTTTCAGAACCCGGAGGGGCTCAAGCCCGGCATCGACGGGCGTGAGAGAGCCGCTAAGGAAACACCCCCTGGTTTGGTTATATGCATAGTATTTAGCGTCCATACTCCCCTGTCCCGTGGAAACCCGCAGAGCTATCCATCGAACTAAGATTCAACAAGTTATGACACAACTGACCCAAGGGGAGGTTTAAGCGGGTCACGAACCTAATCATGGGTGGTGGTGCTGTGAACATGCCCATTTAGCGCAATTGTCTATTTGGCGAGAAACAGCCGTCAAGAACTAACTTGCTCGGCGACAATGGCCTGCGGGTCCTGGAAAGGTGACTATAGAGATTGTTACCTGATAGCAATGCAGTTAATGTTGTCAGTTTGGAGACGTATGGCCTGCGGCGACAAGTTCTTGCGCTTGTTCGCTTTTGGCCTTCGCAATCCGGTTGAGATGGTATTGGAAATATACGAAAGAGAAGAGAGCGGTGAGAACAACATTGAGCCGAAGGCCGATTGGCTCGCGCCGGTTGTAGTGCTCAAGAAGCTCTTCGCGAATCTCGAAGATGACGACGACCCAGAGCAGCCAGGAAAAGAGAAATCCCGTGGCAAACGAGGCGAGTGCCCAATAAAGAGATGAGGAGTGGTTGTCGATCTTGCGAATCCAGAGGCAGAGGTAGATAGGCCAGGCGGCGATGACGAGGTTGACGAGGAAATCGCGAAAAGGCTCAGGCACGAGCCACAGAACCAGGCCTTCAGCGCCGGCAATCGACGCGAAGAGGAGCGGCCACGGGACCCGAGGAGGGATCGGGTAAATCGCCTTGAAACTAGAGGTTATCGGAATCGAGTTCCGTTCCATCAAGATGACTCCAGGCGATTTCAATCGCTAAAAGATACCACAGAGTTTGGCAAAGGAATCGAGCTCAAAGAGGCGCTGGCCTCGCGGCGCGACTTTGATTTCAGCATGTTCGAGAATCCATGTGTCCTTGTGAAAGAGGAAGACGGCATTCAGCCCGGCGTTGAGCGCGGGATTGATGTCGCTCTTGGGACTGTTGCCGATCATCCAGGTCGTGAAAGGCAAAAGTTGATGACGGGCGACGACGGAGCGGTAGGTCGGCGCGTCTTTCTCCGGGACGATCTCGACGCCGGAGAAGTGCGGAGCCAGACCTGAGCGGGCCAGCTTTTCAGCCTGCTCGGCGTGATTGCCCTTTGTCATGAGGATGAGGTGGTGGCGGCTCGAAAGCTCAGCGAGAGTTTCGGTAACGCCGGGCAGGAGTTCGATCTCCTGATCTGCAATGGACCGCGCGAAGCTGACGACGCGGCGGACCTTATCTTCTGTAACCTGCGCAGCGGAGAGACGCTCGTAGCAACGAACGAGTGACCGGGTAAAACTGCTCAACCCGTAACCGTGGGCGAGGATGGTTTCCCGCTCTACCTCGTTGAGAGTCTGACGAACCTGTGCCGGAGAGTAGGTGCGGTGATCGAGAAATTCGATGAAGGCGGCGATGGCCCGCTCAAAGTACACGTTGTTTTCCCACAGCGTATCGTCCGCGTCTATGAGCAGCGTCTGACCGGGGGGAAACTGGGCCATGTGTCCATCTTAATCAAACCGAACGCGGGCTCCGGCTGTGGATTGCAGCGTACGAAACCCTGTGGCAACACCGGCGCAGGGTTATGATCCCGGTTGTGAGGAGAGCCAGGATTTCAACTGCGGCTCCTGCATAGCGCGGAATTCGATGCAGCCATTGATAACTTCAACAGCATGTCTAAGCGCCGAGTCGGCTGCCGCGACCTTGTGGGATGTGAAGAACTGCTCGACGCTGTCGCGGCTCGCAGCGGAGCAGAAGGAGCCTGTCGAGGAGACGAGGCGGGCGCCCATTTCGGTGGTGAACTGGGCCTGGACCTGGTCCCAGTGCGACTGGATGAATTGCCAGGCCTGATCGCGGTTCTTATCGATGCCGAGGGCGAGTGCGAGTTGATAGGCTGCGTCCTGATTGCGCACTTTACCGGATACAGCGAAGTTGAGGGATTGCTCGACGAGCGAAGGATCTTCAAACTGCGCAAGACGCTGGAGAGCACTGATCTGTGACTCAGGATCGGTCGAGGTTTCGTAGATCTTCTGGAAGTGTTCGAAGAGGGCAGCATCGCCATTGCGGGCGGCGACGGCGAGCGCAATCTGGCGGAGGGTGGGCTCGACAGAAGCCGGATCGGCAAGATACTGCTCGGTGAGACGATGCGCCTCGGCAATCACCGCAGGGTCCTCGCCGTAGAAGCCCAGAACGGAGAAGAGTTGCGCGCGCAGTTCTCGTTTATCAGGCGAATCGTTCTCGGAGGGTGGTCCGAGGCGCGCGTAGACCGGACCGAAGTTGCGACGGATCCAGCCGGAAAGCTGGGTCCTTTCTTCAGATGTTGCCGCAAGGCCGTGGTAAATGACGTAGACGCCATCGAGGGCGGAGGAGATGACCTGAGCGTTCGGATCGTCTTTTACTGCAGCAACGAGGTCGAGGTAATCGCCGGCGGTAGCTTGATTTGCGCGAAGACGCACCCACTCATCCCCGAGGAGATTGATGCGTTCTTCCGGCGTTAGGCCAGATTCAGCGTGGGCAACGAGGTTCTTGTAAGCACTCGCCGGGTAAAAGCTGCGGTAGTATCCCTTGGCGCCGGCGTTCGCGAAGAAGAGCTGAGCATTGGGAATCTTAAGCGATCCGGATTGCGGTGTGAGAACTTCGCATTTCTGCGAGGCAGCGGCGGTCTTGAAGCAGACAGGGAGGGTCCACTTCTGCGCCGGGTCAGGCTGGATGCTCGGGCTCAGATAGAAGCGGCGCTGCGAGACAGAAACCGTTCCGTTGCCAGGCTCGCCGAAGGTGAGTAGAGGAACGCCTGGTTCGGTAATGAGACTGTTCATGATGCGGTCGACTGGCTTGTGACTGGCGGCCGTTTCGGCATTCCAGAAGTCTTCCGCAGTGGCGTTGCCATACATGTGCGCCGTGAGGTAGTTGTGCACACCGCGGCGAAAGGCGTCCTCACCGATGAAGTTCTCGACTGATGAGAGGACAGTTGCCAGCCTTGTCGTATGCGATGCCGTCGAACATCTCATTGATCTCGTCGGGCGTATCGGCCTTTGCGCGAATAGGGCGCGTGGTGGGCTGAGAATCGATGTTGAGGGCGCCGTCCATGTCGGCCGCAACATCCTGACCGATGTTCCACTCGGGGTGCATCGCTGCAGCGGCCTTGTTCTCCATCCAGGTGGCGAAGCCTTCGTTGAGCCAGATGTTGTCCCACCACTGCATGGTGACCAGGTCGCCGAACCACTGGTGCGCCATCTCGTGGGCGACGACCAGGGCCACGTTTTTCTTTGCGTCGATGGAGGCCGATTTGCGGATCGAGCAGCAGGTCGGTCTCGCGGTAGGTGATGGCGCCGAAGTTCTCCATGGCGCCGGCCTCGAAGTCGGGAACGGCGATGAGGTCGAGCTTCTTGAGCGGGTAGGGAATGCCGAAGTAAGTGTTGTAGTAGTGCAGGACATACTTGGCGGCTTCGAGGCGTAAGGGGTGAGCGCGACTTTGTCGGGCGTGGCGCAGGCGCGGATGGCAACGCCGTCCGGATTCGCCGGAGGTGCACTGAAAGTCGCCGACCAGGAAGGCGACGAGGTAGGTGGACATCTGCGGCGTGGTGGCGAAAGTGAGGGTGTGCTTGTCTGCCGCGGGGCCGGGTGTGTCGGAGACGATCGGGGTGTTGGAGATGGCGGTGTCGCCGTTGTCGATCGACCAGCGAGATGTCGAAGGTGGCCTTGAAGGCGGGCTCATCGAAGCACGGGAAAGGCGCGGCGCGCATCGGTGGGTTCGAACTGGGTGACGGCGTAGTTGCGGCGGCTCTGTCTTGGAGAGATAGAAGCCGCGCAGTTCGTTATTCAGAATGCCGGTGTAAGCGGATCGTGAGCGACGCCTTGCCGGCGGGAAGAGCGCTGGGAAATGTGAAAGTGGCCTGCTCTTTGTTCTCGTCGAGAGTGACACCGGCTGTCTGTTGCTTCCCGGCCGCGGATACCGTGACGGATTGGAAGGCGATCTCGGCGGAGTTCAGCGTGACCGTGTTTGGTTGGCGCTTTGATGGAGACGTCGATGGTCTCGACGCCGGAGAATGTCGCGGCTTTGAGGTCTGGAGTGAGCGTCAGTGAGTAATGTTCCGGAAGGACCGTGTCGGGTAGGCGTTGCGCATGCAGCGGCTGAGCGGCAAAAGACGAAAGGGTAACAAGGACTGCAACAAACAACGCCGGCAACACGGCACGACACTTCTTCATGTGGACCTCTTCAAATGCAATGAACAAACCATGCACGCGCACCAAGCGGGCTATCGCAACCTGCGAAGGACCGCGACGAGAGGTTCGGTGGTGCATTGAGCGTATTTTAGCGAACACATTGTTTCCAGTAACTACGGATAGGTGAGTAGGCTGGTTCCTGCTGGCGAATCGGATAGACACCTTCAAGATGACACTCGCGCGTTCGATGCCGATTCCTTCTTCGGGAGCAGAGAATCGAGAAGCAGCAGGCATGCGCCGGTGACGATGGAGCTGTCGGCCACGTTGAAGTCGGGCCAGTGGTAGGTGAAGATGTGGACCTCAATGAAGTCGATGACCGAGCCGTAGACGATGCGATCGTGCACGTTGCCGAGCGCGCCTGCAAAGATGAGCGCCAGCGCGACTGTGGTGAGCGTGATGCGGCTGCCGAGGCGAACCAGCGCGACAAGGACGGCGAGCGCTGCGAGCAAGCGAGAAGGCGATCAGCCCCCAGCGCACGGTGTGGGGCGAGGCCGAGTCGGCAAACATGCGAGAAGGCCGCGCCTTCATTGGTCCAGTGCGTAATGCGCAGAACGCGGGGAATGACGGGGATGGCTCCGCCGATGGGAATGTGCGCGCGAGACCCAGGATCTTGGTGAGGCGGTCGGCAGAGCAGGATGAGCGCGCGAGATGAGCAAGCAGCCAGGGCAGACGGCGCGGCGGAGGAAAGCTCACTTGGCTGCCTCACCGGATTCGGCCTCGGCTTGCGGTGGAGCGATGCCCATTTCTTTGAGTGCCGTCTGGCAGCGCGTGCAGACGTTTTGCCAGATGCCGTAGTCGGCGACCTCGGGCATGAAGTTCCAGCAGCGGGCGCATTTGTGGCCGGCTGGCGGGCAGGAGCGAACGAGTCTTCGTTCCGCTGACATCGGGACATGAGCAGTCACCTTGGAAACAGTTCAGGATCTCCTTTAAACCTCGAGCGCGTGATCTTGCTCCGACACGGTAGTTTGGTCAGGAATTCGTCGGCGTCAGCGAATTTCCAAGCTCTGCTTCAAGGCCCTTGCCAATTCGTCTTATCCTGGCGGGCCTCTTCGAGCACGCTTCAGCGCCCGGTCGCGGACCGTCGAAAATCTGCTTCCACTCTTCAAGCAATGGCGCCGGGTCCTCGGAAAAGATCTCTTCCGGCTTGGGAAACAGCGCGAGATGCACGCTGGCCTCGCGCCCTGCGACGGCCGGCAGATATTCCCAGACTTCATCGGCGGTGAAGCTGAGGATCGGCGCGACCAGCCGGACCAGTGCCTCGGTGATCTGCCACAGCACGGTCTGCGCCGAGCGGCGCGCCTGGCTCGTCGGCGCGAAGGTGTACATGCGGTCTTTGAGCACGTCGAGATAGAACGCGCTCAGGTCGACGATGGCGAATTCGTTCACTGCCTGGTAGACGCGATGGAACTCGAAGGCCTCATACCAGCCGAGAATTTTTTCGGTTAGCTCGCGCGTGCGGGCCAGCATGTAGCGATCCAGCGGCAGCAGATCGGCCTCGGCGACGCGGTCGCGCGCCGGGTCGAAGCCATGCAGATTGCCGAGCAGGAAGCGGAAGGTGTTGCGCAGCTTGCGATAGAGCTCAGCGCAGCGCTGCATCAGGTTCTCGCTGGCCGCCATGTCTTCGCGGAAGTCGACGGACGCAACCCAGAGACGCACAATCTCGCCACCCAGCCGCTTCGCGATATCGACCGGATCGACGCCGTTGCCGAGCGACTTCGACATGGCGCGGCCCTGCTCATCGAGCGTCCAGCCGGCTGTCGCAACATGCGAGTAAGGCGCGCGGCCGCGCAGCGCAACCGAGGTCAGCAGGGAAGAGTGGAACCAGCCGCGATGCTGATCGCCACCCTCGAGGTACAGCACCTCGGCGCCCCTGCCTTCCTGGAAATTCTTATAAGCGTCTTGCAGATCAGGGTCGGACTCGCAGACAGCGAACCAACTCGCGCCGGAATCGAACCAGACATCGAGAATGTCCATCTCTTTGCGGAAGTGATTGCCGCCGCAATGAGCACACTGCGCGTTGGCTGGCAGCAGAGCGGCGATATCGGTGGTATGCCACGCCTCGGCGCCTTCGCGCTCAAAGAGGTCGACGATTTTGCGATTGAGCGCGGCGATCGATAATGGGCTTCTGGCAGCTCTCGCAAAGGAAGACCGCAATGGGAACGCCCCAGATGCGCTGGCGGCTGATGCACCAATCCGGCCGCGTGGCGATCATGTTGGTGATGCGCTCTTTGCCCCACGCCGGATCCCAGACGACCTTGTCGATCTCGTCGATGGTGACCTGGCGGAAGGTCTTTTCTTCGCCACTGGCCGTCTTGATTGGCGTATCGAGCGAGATGAACCACTGCTCGGTCGCGCGGAAGATAACCGGATTGTGGCAACGCCAGCAGTGCGGATAAGAGTGCTCAAGGGATGACGCAGAGAGGAGTGCGCCGCGCTCTTTGAGCATCTCGAGGACGATGGGATTTGCGTCCCAGACCTTCTTGCCTTCGAAAGGCGGCAACTCGGAATGGGGCCACGCCTTCTCGATCGACGTGAACGTATCCACCCGCATCGACGCGGCAGGTCTGGTCGAGGTCGTAGCGCTGGCCCGTGTAGAAGTCGTCTGCACCATGCGAGGGCGCGGTGTGGACTGCTCCAGTGCCCGTGTCGGCAGTGACGTAGGTTCCGAGGACACCGAGGATGGAGCGCTCGAGGAAGGGATGCTTGAAAAGCTTGTGCTCGAGCGCGGTGCCTTTGAAGCGGGCGATCTCGGCTGCACCGGCGAGATTACAAGCAGCTTTGACGGCCTCTGCTAGTTCAGCAGCGACGATATAGACGTCTTCGCCGCTTTCAAGAGCGACGTAATCGAAATCCGGGTGAAAGGCCACGGCCATAGACGCGGGCAGCGTCCACGGGGTTGTCGTCCAAATGATCGTCCAGACCCTCTTGCCCGCCAGCGCTGGTGCGATGGCCTCAGGTGGCGAAGTGAGTCTGTACCGGACGTAGATCGAGGGGCTGGTGTGCGACTCGTACTCGACCTCTGCCTCGGCAAGGGCGGTGCGATCGTGGATGCACCAGTAAACCGGCTTGAGGCCGCGGTAGATGAAGTCCTTTTCGAGAAAGCCGTAGAAGGCTTCCAGGGTTCGGGCTTCGTAGTCGCGGGACATCGTCTTGTAGGGATTGTCCCAGCGGCCGAAGCAGCCGATGCGCTCAAATTGCTGCGTCTGCAGGTCAATGTACTTCTGCGCGTAGGCTCGGCAGGCAGCCAGTACGGCAGGAGCCGGCATCTCAAGCTTCTTTCGGCCTAGTTGTTCGTCGACCTTGATCTCAATCGGCAGGCCATGGCAATCGAAGCCCGGAACGTAAGGGGAGTCGAAGCCCGCCATGGTCTTCGACTTCACAACAAAGTCCTTAAGTCCCTTATTTAAAGCGTGGCCAAGATGAATGGGGCCATTAGCATAGGGAGGACCGTCATGGAGCAGGTAAACGGGACGGCCCTTGCCGGCTTTACGCAACTCCTCATAAAGGCGCATGGAAGCCCAGCGCGCCAGACGAAGTGGCTCATTTTGGGGAAGATTGGCCTTCATTGGGAAGGCGGTTTGAGGCAGAGTCAGAGTCGCCTTCAACTCAGGCGCTGGAGACATTTTCACTCCCTGGATGCAGGTACAGAGTTCTTCATCTTCAGTGTAAATGTTCAGGAAAGAAATAACGGTAACGAGTACAGGGATCAGTCGTCTATTGTTTATGGGAAGTCTGTCCTCAGAGAAGTATGAGACTCTGGAGGGTGCAAGGGATGATGCGCCTGAGTCTGCGCAGAAGACAAGCGCGGCCAGTGTCGAGCATAATGAATGGACAAGTCTGGGAGGTCGGCTCTCAGCGGAACAAACGCGGGCGGCAGGCCCAGCGGCACACATGGTAAACGACATCCTTTCCCAGCCACAGCCAGATACTGAAGCCGCGGCGCCTACTTCAAACGGGCACGAACTCGACGCTTTTCTAGGAAAAGCGTTCGATGAACAGCCTGTCTGGAAGACGCTGTATGAGAACCTCCGCGATGCCCTTTTCCCTGTAAAGCTTCCACCACTGCAGCTCACCTCGACGCCGATCCCGGTGCCTGACCGAATGGCGGTGAAGGCTGATCCGCGGGCGGTCGGAATCTCGACGGCTTTCAACATCCTGATCGTGGCCTTCGCGATCTGGCTGGGGATCAAGGTGGTGAAGCCCATCGTCAAGCCTCCGATGCAGATGACGAACATTGACGTGGGGAACTTCGACCTTAAAGCGCCCAAGGCTGCCGATTCCGCGGGTGGCGGTGGTGGCGGTGGAGCGCATGAGCTCGTAGATCCGAGTAAGGGGAAGCTACCCCCGAAGATCAAGGATCCGATTACGCCTCCTCAGGTTCCGGTTCTGGACAAGCCGAAATTGGCGATTGAATCTGCCATCAATGTCCAGCCTGATATCAAACTGCCGGATAACCCGAATATGCCGAACATCGGCATGCCGACCTCGGCGAACGTGCAGCTGGCCTCGAATGGCCAGGGTGGGGGCGCCGGCATGGGCACCGGCAACGGCAATGGACTCGGCTCAGGCAATGGCAATGGTTTCGGACCCGGCAGCGGCGGAAACGCGGGCGGCGGTCTCTACCGTGTCGGCGGCGGTGTCTCTGCTCCAGTGCCGATCTTCACGCCGGAAGCCGAATTCTCTGACGAGGCGCGCCGAGCGAAGTACCAGGGCGTCTGCCTGATCTCGCTGATCGTGGATGCGCAGGGAAATCCGCAAAACCCGCGTGTGATTCGTGCGCTGGGCATGGGGCTGGATGAAAAGGCGCTGGAAGCAGTGCGCAAGTACAAGTTCAAGCCCGCGATGAAGGATGGCCGTACCCCAGTGCCGGTGATGATCACGATTGAGGTGAACTTCAGGCTGTACTAACTCAGGACTATTCCACGTTTTCTAGAGAGCGGAGCGGATCGACGCTTCGCTCTTTTCGTTTTTGCGGCGCCATAATCAATCGATTTATCCGGGATGAAGCACAATCGTGCTGTGTGATAGCCTTTGCCTCGTTCATTCTGGAGAATTCTGATGACGCAGGTAAGGGCCTTGGTGTGTGCGCTGGCGCTTGGAGTTGCGGCGACGGCTTTGGGATTTGGGCAGGGAGTGGATGCACAGCCGAAGTATCCATTTCAGGATACGAAGCTATCGGACGGTGTACGAATCAACGACCTGCTGGGGCGGCTGACGCTTGAGGAAAAGATCGAACTCATGTCGGACCATCCGAAGTTTCCGCGGCTGGGTCTGGTTTTCTCTGGACAGGTTGAAGGGTTGCATGGCCTGGCGCTGGGCGGGCCTGCTGGATGGGGCGGGCGGGGCAGGCAACCGGTTCCCACGACGACGTTTCCGCAGGAAAAGGGCCTGGGAGCAACGTGGGATCCGGCGTTACTGATGAAGGTCGCGAGCCTAGAGGGTTATGAGGCGCGGTACGACTATCAGAATCCGCTTTATGATCGGGGTGGCGTGGTGGTACGCGCGCCTAATGCGGATCTGAGCCGCGATCCGCGCTGGGGCAGGACCGAGGAATCGATGCGGCGAAGATCCTTTTCTGGTGGGGACGATGACGGTGGCGTTTGCGCGAGGCTTGCAAGGACCTGATCCGAAGCATTGGCTGAGCGCGTCGCTGATGAAGCATTTTCTGGCAAATGAGAATGAGAACAGGCGGTCGTTATTCCTCGTCGGACTTCGATGAGCGGCTGTTTCGCGAATACTACTCTGTGCCGTTTCGCATGGGATTTGAGCAGGGCGGATCGCGTGCGGTGATGGCCGCTACAACGCGTGGAACGGCATCCCGATGATGGTGAACCCCGTGCTGAAAGCCGTGATGATCAAGGAGTGGGGCAACGACGGCCTCATCTGCACGGATGGCGGCGCGCTGGGGTTGCTGATTACGGCGCACAAGGCTTTCCCGACAAGGAGCACGGCGCGGCGGCCGCGATCAAGGCGGGCATCAATCATTTTCTCGATACCTACAAGGAAGACTTGAACAAGCGCTTGAAGGATGGTCTGGTGACTGAAGCGGATATTGATGCTGTTGAGAAAAACCTGCTGCGCGTGTATCTGCGGCTGGGTGAGATGGACCCGCCGGGCGCGGACCCTTACGGCGAGATTGGCAAGCTGACAACGGGGCCGAACGTGCATGAAGCCGATGCGATTGCGCCGCCGTGGGATCAGGAGCAGAGCAAAGCCACTGGCACGGCTGGCGACCGATGAATCCATCGTGCTGCTGAAGAATGAGAGGCAATACGTTGCCGCTGGACCGCAAGAAGCTGAAGACGATTGCGGTGATTGGCCCGTGGATCAGACCAGGTGCTGCTGGACTGGTACAGTGGTACGCCGCCGTATTTTGTGAGCATCGACGATGGAATTCGCGAGGCTGGCAGGCCGGGTGTGAAGGTGCTTTTCAGCGATGGGTCCAACGGCGGAGGCGCAGGCCATGGCGACAGAAGGCCGATGTGGCGATTGTGGTGGTGGGCAATCATCCTGAATGCAATGCGGGGATGGAATCAGTGCCCGGTGCCGTCGAATGGAAAAGAGATCCGTGGATCGCAAGACGATTTCGCTGGAGCAAGAAGAGCTGGTGAAGCAGATTTTCGCTGCCAATCCCAAGACGATTGAGGTGCTGCGCGCGAGTTTTCCGTATGCGATTGTCTGGAGCCAGCAGAACGTGCCGGCGATTGTGCACATCACGCATAACAGCCAGGAAGAAGGTCACGGGCTGGCCGATGTGCTGTTTGGCGACTATTCGCCTGCGGGCCGGCTTACGCAAACGTGGAACACGGGCGATGCGCAACTGCTGCCGCTGATGGATTACGACCTGCTGCATGGACGCACCTATATGTATAGCAAGATAAGCCGCTTTACGCGTTTGGCTATGGTCTGAGTTATACGCAGTTTGCGTATGAGGGCTTGAAGCTGAATGTGAGCAGTGAGGCGGAGGGTACGGTGCAGGTGACAGTGAGAGTGAAGAACACAGGCAACGCGGCAAGCGACGAAGTTGTGCAGATCTATGTGCAGCATTTGGGCTCGGCTGTGGCCCGGCCGCAACTGGAGTTGAAGGGATTCGAGCGAGTGCGGATCGAGGCGGGTGCGGAGCGTGAGGTAACGATGTCCCTGAAAGCGCGGGACCTGGCCTACTGGGATGCAGCAAGCCACTCCTGGCAGGTGGAGAAGGAACAAGTGCGCGTGCTGGCGGGTGGATCGAGCGACAAGCTGCCGGTGCAGGCCGACCTTGAGGTGACGGAGGCGAAGGCGTTGAAGCCGTAACCGAGGCTCTTTGCTGATTTCCCAAAAACGAAAGCGGCCCGGAAGAGGCCGCTTCACGAAATCTTTGTCCTGTATGGTGCGCCCGGAAGGATTCGAACCTCCGGCCTACTGATTCGTAGTCAGAAAAACGCCTCTTTGCAGGATGTCGCACAATGTCGCAGGATGCGGAATAAAGCTATTAAATTCAGCACATAGGGAAAGTATCAAGTTTGCACTATGTTGCACTGATTAGCACCAAATTCGAATCCCAACAGCCATCAAAACAGCCACCACCTTGGGGTCGTTTCAGTCTCCGCATCCAACTCTGTCATGGGCGTCAGATGAATAGCCGCCTACGCATCGGAGGATCACCGTGACCGACAACCCACCAGCCGCAATCCAGACTCTAATTGACGCCCTCGTCAACGGCTTCAACACCCAAGACACTGATCTTTTCCTCAGCGTCTTCGGGGACACCGCGATCATCATCGACGGCATTGCGCCCTATCGCTGGTTGAACCCAAATGCTCCGGCCAATTGGCTCGCTGACGTAGAGAAATGGCGCAAGGATTTTGGCGTGACCCACGAGCACCTGTCTTACGAGATGGGCTTCTGGAATGTCGAGGGGGCGTCCGCATACGCCGTCATATCGGGGACTCTCACTATCACGATTAAGGGTCAGTCCGTCGCTCGGACCGGTACCCTTGCGTTCACGTTTGCGAATCGCGATGACGTCTGGAAGATTGAGGCGCAGGCTTGGGGCCGCACGTCGTAGCCAGCTTGTTGGTGTAACCTCACCGGCGTTGTCAACATGCGTCCGAAGGTCTAGAGAAGCGTCACTTTGAACGCTTGAGTTTTACTACCTTTGAAGCCTTCTTATTGACCTTGAGATTGACCATCTTGTCCATCGGTACTTGCGGCTGCTCACCAGCGGGCAAAAACTCAACGTCAAGGTAGACACCGAGAGCCTTGCTGTTCGGCATCCAGAACGTACGACGCGTAACCGTCGCAAAGCTGTTGAACGTGTACACGACATCCCCGACGAGTGGAAGATTGAGTGGCGACGATCCTTCCATCACCGTTTGAACATAATTACCTTGAACCACTAAAACGACTACTTTCATTGGTTGGTTCTCTCCTTTGGAAACACTTGGGCGGAACGTTCATTCATTCGCTCATCGTCTTCTTTCTTCAGCCATCGCGTCTTAGTGAAGCATCCTCTGTGAAAAAACGCTCCATTGCCCCAGCTCGTTCCTTGTCCATTGCTTGAAGAACAGCGAAAGCGTTGTACGCGGCGGTCAATGCAGCCGCAGCGTCGTCCTTCGTATAGCTCACTTCACCCCAGTGCATGATCCGATTACGCCTGAAGAACAATTCTGTCTGGATGTGGGAAACATCTAGGTCGGATTCCTGTTGAGGAAAGCCAGGCGTTGATGAGTGCGACTTCATCGTTTCTCTCGATGAAGTCGGCCACGAAATCCTTAAACGTCTTGTTGGTGAGAAACTTTGCTACAAAATTCGCAGGTTTCGGAAATCCGCCCTGTTTCGTCCTGTCCCGGTATTCCTGTGTCCACAAATCTAGTTCGACATCTGTCGTTGTTCCGCCGTTCAACTCGTGATCGATTTTCTTCCACTTGATAAACACGCTCGTGAGCGCAGACTCGATTGCAATGGCGCTGCATATTATTGAAATCGTCGGATCACCAGCATTTAATTCGGTCCCACTCCGATACAAGAGACGGTCAGCAACGATGCTGATCGATAGGCGGTCAATAATGTGAATTGTTGCTCCGCATTTGGGGCACTTCGCTGGCGGGAATTGCTCCTCGCCGTAGCCGAAAGCTGAGAAATCACATCCGCACGATGAGCAGGCAAACGGAATCGAGAATTTCAAGGCTGTTTCCCTCCATCATTCACCACCCGGAACGTCAGCGCGGTGCTGATGTGTCTATTGCGATGGCGTAGTAGCCGCCGCTGGCAGCGCGTGCATCACCATCCAAGCGTCAAAATCCTGCTCGCTATCGACGCGCTCCTGATAGACCCACACTTCCGGCGCAGATTTCAGGTTAGTATCCTTTGCGTTGCTTATCGTAATTGGCTTCCAGATTTTCCCAGTTTCGGTGTCTACCAAATAGACATCGGCGCGGGCGTGCGGGCTGAAAAACAACTGATACCTGCCCACATGGGACTGTGCTGGTGCAGCAGGCACTGCCGAAGGTTGCTTCGCTGGTTGAGGAGCTTTTGCCGTTTGTGCGTTTGCACACGCGGCCATTATGAACACAATAGCAACAACTACATTCTTCATGCTTGTCTCCGGTTGCTGACCAGCCTAATCGATCGGTGTGCCACCTTGGCAACGGAATCGGCAACTTTGAACGAGTAGCCACCGGGCGCGTCTGTCATAAGCATTCATGTTCCCACGTCACGTTTTCCATTCCGCACTTCTCACACGGTATAGAGCAACTGCATACATGCCGTCGGCACGTCATGTGGCCCATCTCACATACAGACAGCTCCTCTGCATCGTTCACTACGTGCGGCTGGGCCGGTTCATTGGGATCGTCATGCCCACCACCACAGCAAACCGCTCCTGCCTTGAATTTGATTTCAACTTTGATTGCCATCGGTCGTTCCCTTTCGCGTGATGCTGGCCTGTTGATCCTGCGTTGATGTCTTAGAGGTGCCGAGCGGGGAACCCAGCACCTCTGTTTGGCTTCACCTTTGAGGAGGCTTGAACCAGATACTGACAGAATCTCCATTGGCCAGCAACAGCACCAAAGTTGCACCGACGGTTCGGATAACAGTGTTACTTATCAATGAGTTACCGTCATAAATCATGCGACAGTCACGCCAAATCATGCGACTCGTGACTGTGGATATGTTCGCCTTATATTCGCCTATAATGGCCATGTGTTCAACCTGCCGGATGCCCGAATCTGCGACTACACCATCCGGTGCAAGGGCTGCGGCCAGAACGTACCCGCCCCAGTGGAAACGATGCCGAGTTCTTTCATTGTGGCGACATGTCCACTCTGTAGCGAGGTTCGCTACTATCTGCCCCCTGAGATTTTCCGTGGCCGTCTCTCTCACCTGTTGAACAAGAAACCAGTACGAGGGCACCCGTTTGCTCTACGACCGGAAGGGCGCAGCACACCAGTTGTCTATCAGCGTTCGCAACCTTGATTACTTGGTAGCGGCAAAAAAGTTGGACACTCGCCGAATCGGTAAAAAGGTGCTCATTACCCATCGATCCCTTGTCCAGTTCTCACAAGGGAATCACTACGAGTCCCCCAAGGAGATGGCTGCATAAACGAACCTACGCTGTCACCAGCCGTTCCGATGCTGACACAGTAGCCTCTGGTGAAAGGTGTGCATAGCGGGCGGCCATTGTTATGGATTTGTGACCGGCCAATACTTGAATTTCCCTGATGCTCACGCCAGCAAGAGCAAGCCAAGAGCAGAATGTATGCCGGTTACTATGCCACACGTAGCCAGTGATCTTTGCTTCAGTCAGCGACGGCTCAAACCACCAGCGGGTATCCGAATGCGGTCCCGGTCGGGGAAACGCCACGTCACTGGCTGCATGTGGCACTCTCTTCCGTTGTTGCTCCATGGCGTCCAACGCTATCGAGTTCAATGGTACGTTCCGTGCTGATCCGTTCTTGGTCTTGGTGAGTCTGATGACCTTTCGTTTTAGATCAACCTGACTCCACGTAAGGCTGTATTGTTCGCCCCAACGCATCCCCGAGTACACCGAGACCACGAACGCGGATACATGATCCGGGTACTTCTGTTGGATCGCCTTCAGCAAGGTGTTGTATTCATCTTTGTTGAGATACCTGAGGCGAGCGTTGTTCTCCTCACGACGCCGTACAAGTCGTGCCGGATTGATCTGAACTTTACCGTTCTCCATGCCCAGCCGATAGGCGAGTGAGATGTATGCCCGGTATCTGTTTGCCGTTGCCGGGGTCTTGCAATGCCGGGACAGGAACTGGTCAATTTCCTGTGGGGTGATCGAGTCTGCTGGTCTCTCTCCGAATGGCTTCCTCAGGACGACATCCTTGGCAACGTAGTCATGGGTCGTCTTGAGGTGTGCCTTGGCGTGTTCCACAGCCATAAGGGAGAGGTCACCGAACCTGACCACCTTGGACGGCTGGAGTTCGGGGAGTTTCCTCTTCCGCAAAGAGTCAGCTTTCCGAATCGCATACAGGTTGATGGCGTCACTGCGACGACCGGCCTTTTCTCTGTGCCTCTTGCCGTCAACGTAATAGATGATCCACCACACACCCGAACCTGCCGGATGCTCGTACACTCCCTTGACCTTTTCCTGTTTGGCTTTCAATGGCTTTCTCCCTCTTTCCCATGGCTGTTTCAACTGACAGGAACTATACACCAGTCAGCAGGAACAGCCACCGGAGGAGAAGAAGCAGACATCCACAGCCAATGGAAGCCTCAACAGCCATCAAAACAGCCACCAGCAATAAAAAAGCCACCAGAGAGATTCTCTCAAGTGGCCTCTAATCTGTTTGCTTTCTGTGGTTTCTATGGTGCGCCCGGAGAGATTCGAACTCCCGGCCTACTGATTCGTAGTCAGTCGCTCTATCCAGCTGAGCTACGGGCGCACTGATTGGACCTGACACAGAATAACAGGCCTTGGAACGGGCTGCAATTCGCTGGCTTTAGGCTGCGGGCGCGGGTTCGGGAGCCGGTTGCGGCGGAATCAGCGACACTTCCTCTTCGATATCGAGGCCCGCCTGGCGCACCAGCTTCGCAATAGAGGCGGCGGTGAGCCGCGTGGCATCGTATTCCACGCGCAGGGTGCGCTGCTCGCGGTCGAAGGCAAGCCGGCGAATGCCGTATACATCGCGTGCGTTGGCGAGCGCGAAGGTCACGGCCTCAGTGGGTGGAGTTGCGTAGCGAAAGAGGATGTCCACCGTGGTCATAGGAAGATGATAGCAAGGGCCTGTGGTGGCGAAGCGGCTCAGAGGCTGCGAATGAAAGTGCGGATCTCGGGATCGGACCAATCGGTGGCGCCGACAAATTTGCGGCGGATGACGCCGCGGCGATCGATGAGATAGGACTCGGGCCACATGGTGGTGCCGAAGAGGCTGGCTGCGGTCTGATTGGGATCGCGTACGGTCGTGAGATCGACGTGCCTATTGCGGATGAAATTGGCGTAGGCCTCGGGGTCCTCATCGATGCTGATGGCGAGGATGGTGAGGTTGGGGTTGTCGCGGTGAAGCTGGAGCAGAGAGGGCAGCTCGGCCACGCAGGGAGCGCACCATGAGGCCCAGAAATTGATCAACACGACCTGGCCTCGGTAGCTGGCGAGGTGAATTGAATTGGAGCCGTCGGAGACGGTGAAGTCGGGAGCTGGCTTGCCCGTTTGCTCTGGATGCGCTCCGCGATTGCAGCCGGGAAGCAGAGCGAGAGCGAAGATGAAGATGAGAGTGAGCCAGCGATTGAGCCGCACATCCCTATAATACGGAGCGATAGGGTTAAGGCGAAAGGGCAGCGGTGGCGCGGCGAGAGGATCCGAAAGAGAGCGGCGAGAGCACATGGACGCCGGTTCTGGGGCTGGCAGATGGAGAAGCAAGCGCGCCTGAGACTCCAGTGCGCACGGGGGCGGTCTTTGATCAGCCTGAGCCGGCCGAGTTGCTCGAGCTTTCCGTCATTGTCCCTGCGAGGAATGAAGAGGATTGTCTGGGGGAATGCCTGCAGTCGCTGGTGGCGCAGTCAGATGATGGATTCGCGCTCGGCCGTGACTGGGAGCTAATCGTTGTCGACGACCATTCGACCGACAGAACTGCCGAAATTGCGCGCGGATTCGCAGGGGTGACGGTGCTTGAGGCGCCGAAGCTCGAGAAGGGCTGGACGGGAAAGGCGAATGCAATCTGGGCAGCGGCACGGACGGCGCGAGGCCGGTGGCTGCTGTTCACCGATGCCGACACAGTGCACGACCCTGGCGACCTGCGCAGGGCAATTCACGAAGCGGTGCGGCATAAAGTGGGCATGCTGAGTTATTCCCCGCGGCAGATCGTGAGTGGCTTTTGGCAGCGGATGCTGATGCCGCTGGTCTTCAGCGAGTTGGCGCTGGCTTATCCGCCAGCGAAGGTCTCCGACCCTAACCAGAGGATCGCCGCAGCGAATGGACAGTTCCTGCTTGTCGAGCGCGAGGCGTATCGCAAGCTGGGGGGCCATGCGGCGGTAGCTGACAGAGTGCTTGAGGATGTTGAGCTAGCGTTCCTGGCGAAACGGAGGAAAGTGGGGCTCCGTTTTCGCTACGCGGATGACGCTGTTGCCACAATGATGTATCGAACAACTTCTGCAATGTTAGAAGGTTGGACAAAAAACCTCGCTCTTTTGTTTAATAATGCTTTGGCGACTGCGATGTGGCGTGCGCTGGATCTCGCGCTGCTGATCGGGCTGCCATTGCTGACCATTAAGTTCTGGAGCGCGCGGTTTTCGGCTCATTCTCTTGAGTGGCTTGGCGCGGGGTGGGTTCTGTTGCTGCTGTGGGCACGGACACTCATCCGGTTTTACGCGCGGGTAGCGAAGTCTAACTTCGGATTTGTGGATTGCGCAATTTCGCCGCTGGGTCTGCCTCTCTTTGTCGGACTGCTGTATCGAAGCTGGTTCAGGCACAAGGTGTTGAAGCAGGTAAGCTGGAAAGGCAGAAGCTATCCTGGCTAGACTTTTTCCGGGAACATGTTGGTTAAGTCCATTGAGATGAAATTCATGTGGGAACGTCGATAGCAAATGGATGCAGCGACAGGCCAGGCTGCGGCATCCTTTCGTATGAGCGGGTTTCTGAGGGCTTGAATGATCGAGTTGACGCGCCGGGCGACATTTTCCGCATCGCACTTCTACTGGAATGATGCCTGGTCGCCGGAGAAGAACGAAGAGGTCTTTGGCCGGTGCGCGAATCGCAATGGGCATGGGCACAATTACACGCTGGAAGTGACGTTGGCAGGCGAGCCTGATCCGGTGACGGGCTTTGTGGTGGATCTGAAGTGGTTGAAAGATGTGATGGAGCGCGAAGTGCTGAGCGCATACGACCATAGACATCTGAACCTCGAGGTTCCGGAATTTGCGAAGGTAAACCCCACCACGGAAAACATTGCAATTGCAGCTTGGAAGCGTCTTGAGCCTTCAGTTGCGAAGGCAGCCGGGGCGAAGCTGAAAAAAGTGCGAGTCTACGAGACGCCGGAGATTTTCGCCGAGTATCGAGGTGAAGCGTGAGGGCGTACTTCGGGCGGCGTTACATGTTGAGCGCAAGTCACCGGCTGCATGCGAATGCATTGTCGACTGAGGAGAACAGGGCGGCGTATGGAAAGTGCAACAATCCGTATGGGCACGGGCACAATTATTTTGTGGAAGTGCTGGCAGGCGGACCGGTGAATCCGGAGACGGGTACGGTGGTGGACCTGGTGCAGATGGATGCAGTGGTGCGAAGGAAGGTGTTGGAGCGCTTCGATCACGCCAATTTGAATCTCGATCCACTTTTCGCCGAACGTGTGCCGACTACGGAGAATTTGTGCAGAGCGGTGTTTGAGCTTTTGAAGAATGCGCTGCCAGAGGGAAGTCTGGATTACGTGCGCGTCGAAGAGACGGAGAACAACTTCTTTCAGTGCTACAGCGCGTGAGCTCGAAGGTGAAGAACGTCTGGGTGCGGACCGAGAGGAAGGGAAACAATGGCGCGACCGATCGTAGTGAGCAAGCCTGTGCGTAGAGTTGCCGACAGGGAAGAGTCTCTGAGCGAATTCACGACCCAGGAGATGTATCGCGAGATAATCAGCCGGCTTGGCGAAGACCCTGATCGCGATGGACTGCTGGCGACGCCGGGACGCGTGGAAAAGGCGATGTCGTTCTTGACGAAGGGCTATCAGGAAGATCCCACCCAGATACTTCGTGGAGCCTTGTTCGATGTGGACTATGACGAGATGGTGATCGTCAAGGATGTCGAGATGTTCTCGCTTTGCGAGCATCACATGCTGCCCTTCTTCGGCAAAGTGCACGTGGCGTATATTCCGAAGGGCAAAGTAATCGGGCTCAGCAAGATTGCTCGTTTGGTAGAGGTGTTTGCGCGACGGCTCCAGGTGCAGGAGCGAATGACACGCCAGATCGCCGATGCGATTCAGGAAGCAATTGCTCCGCAGGGCGTAGGCGTGGTGATTGAGGCGCGACACCTGTGCATGATGATGCGCGGCATAGAGAAGCAGAATTCGTCGACGGTGACTTCTGCGATGGTCGGCTGCTTTCGGCAGAAGGAAACGCGCTCTGAATTCCTCTCACTCGTGCGGCAAACGGCGCCTAGCTTGTGACCGCACGCCATATGGTCGACTAGAGTATCTGGGTGAACGGACTTCTGGTGGTCGACAAGCCGGGCGGAATGACGAGTCACGATGTGGTGGCGCGATTACGCAGAATCACAGGCGAGCGATCAATTGGGCACCTGGGAACGCTGGATCCGATGGCGACGGGTGTTTTGCCTCTGCTGTTAGGCAAGTTCACGCGGCTGGCCCAATATTTCTCCTCTGCAGAGAAGGCGTACACCGGGCGCATCCGCTTTGGCTTCGCAACAGACACCTACGACGCGGAAGGCGTCCTGATTGGCGAGCAAGTTAAGCCAAACTTGACGCTTGATTCCGTTTGTGCCGCCGCAGCGCGTTTTCACGGCGAGATGCAGCAGATGCCTCCTGCATTCTCAGCAAAGAAAATTGGTGGTACGCCAGCACACAAGCTGGCCCGCGCGGGGAAGCCGGTAGAGTTGAAGCCTGCTCGGATTCACATTGCGCGCTTCGAGCTTGCGGAACTGGATGGAGACGAAGCCTGCTTTGCCATGGAGATCAGCGCGGGTGGTTATGTTCGCTCGGTCGCGCATGAGCTTGGTCAGGATCTGGGATGCGGCGCGCATCTGACCAGCCTGCGCCGCACGCGCGCCGGCGTTTTTTCGCTGGAGGATGCGCATACTCTGGAGGAACTGGAAGCGCTGGCGGGGAACAACAAGGCATTGGTGAGCGCATGTGTGCATCCGCGCAGTCTTCTACCAGAAATGCCGGCTGTGACTGGGGACGAGTATGTGCTTGGGCGACTGCGCAACGGAGCGCAGGCCAACCTTCCGGAGTTTTCGAGCGCGCCGATGGTGCGCTTCTTCGCCGGTCAGCGGGAGCTCTTGGGGATCGCAAAGCGTGTGGCGGGGACTCTATTTCAACCGGTAGTTGTGATGGGCTGAAGGAATCGGTGGATTTACTTTTGTAACAGAGGTCTCAGCGCAGGAACAAGCGTGCCGGCTATGATCTCTCCACCCTTTGCGGTGGGATGAATGCCGTCGGCTTGAATAGTGCCGGGAACGTGCACGAGATCTTTGTAGATCATGGGCACAAATGCTACGCGATGGTTCGCCGCGAGATCGCGAAAGACCTGATTGAAAGCGCTGATGTAATCGGCCCCGTAGTTGGGAGGCAGCGTGATGCCGGCGAGCAGCACTTTGATATGTGCGCTCACAAGTGCCGTAATTACCGAGTCAAGATTATTGCGGGTTTGATCGGGAGGAAGACCGCGCAGGCCGTCATTGCCGCCGAATTCGACAATGGCGACGGTGGGATGAAGCGCGAGGATAGAGCGAAGATTGGCAACGGCATCTTTGGTGGTTGCGCCGCTTGTGCCCTTGTTGATTACCTGGTAGCGGTAGCCGAGCTTATCAAGCTGACGTTGAAGCGCAGCCGGATAAGACTGATCAGGACTGGCGAGGCCGTAACCTGCGGTGATGCTGTCGCCGTAGCAGACCAGGATTGGGCGGTCGGCCGCAAAGAGCGGAGTGCAAAGGGTCAGAAGACTGAAGTAGATGAGCAGGCAGCGGCGAGCGTCCACGGTAACAGTGTAGACGTGCGCGGCGAGGAACGGCGAAAGTGCAGCCTGCGTATATCTCAACAAGCGAGGAAAGTGTCGGCGCAGATGGGGGATCCGGGTGATTGAAGTCCGGGATGTGAAGAAGTGGATTCAGAATGGATCGCGGCGGGTGGAGATTCTGAGAAGAATCACGATGCAGATTCCAGCCGGGCAGTTCGTGGCGATCGTGGGAGCCAGCGGAAGCGGCAAGAGCACGCTGCTGGGGCTGCTTGCGGGGTTGGACACTCCAAGCGAAGGAGAGATTTGGCTGGACGGCACGCCGATTCATAATCTCGTAGAGGCCGAGCTTGCAGCTGTGCGTGGAAGCAAGATCGGATTTGTTTTTCAGTCTTACCAACTGATTCCAACACTGACGGCGCTCGAAAATGTTCTGCTGCCTTTTGAGCTGAATGTCGAAGGAAGCGGTTTGCAACGTGCGCGCGAACTGCTGAATGCAGTGGGGCTGGCCGAGCGCATGGACCACTATCCAATTCAACTATCCGGGGGAGAGCAGCAGCGCGTGGCGCTGGCGCGCGCATTCGTGGTGAATCCCCCGATTGTGATGGCCGATGAGCCCACGGGCAATCTCGATTCAGCGAATGGGCGGCTCGTGATGGACCTGCTGCTGAAGCGTAACCGCGAAGCGGGCACGACGCTGGTGCTGGTAACGCATGATCCAGAGATTGCGGGACAGGCAGATCGAAGAATTGTCTTGAAGGATGGGGCGATTGTAGAAGACGTGGTCGCACGAGCGGGAGAAGTGATGGCGCAAGCATTAGAGAGAAGCACCAATGGCTAAACGCGCATTGAGCTGGGAGCGTGCAGCGGCCATCGGCTGGCGCGATCTTAAATCCGCGCCGGGCAAGTTTGCTTTCGTAGTGCTTTCTGTTGCAGTCGGCGTCGCGGCACTTGTGGGCGTGCGCGGCTTCAGCGAAAGCTTTCGAGAGACGCTCACGGGCGAAGCGCAGACTTTGATGGGCGGCGACTTGAGCGCGCGCATCTTTCGGCAACCGACCGCAGAGGAAGAGCGGAAGATCGCAGACTTCGATCGGAGGGTTGGGGCCCGCTCCACGATGGTGGTGGAGACGGTGTCGATGGCGTCTGTACCGCCCGATCCGGTTCCTCTTCTAGTGACGCTTAAGGCCGTCGATCCGACTGAGTACCCCTATTACGGAGAGGCGCAACTGGAGCCGGCGATGAACCTGCAGCAGGCTCTTGATGGCGACTCGGCCGTAGTGGCCGAGGAGTTTCTGATCCGACTCAATGCGCACGTAGGGCAGACGCTGCGGCTTGGCGGACGGAACTTCAAGATTGCAGCGGTGCTGCGGCAGGAGCCGGACCGCATGAGCGCCGGCGCCGGCATTGGTCCACGTGTGATGATTTCGCGCGCGGCACTGGACAGGACGCAGTTGCTCGCGCCGGGGAGCAGAGCAAGTGAGCGCCTGCTGCTGAAGCTGCCGCGCAATGCGAATATGGCCGATGTGCGCAAACAGGTCGAAGCAATGCTGCCGGATGCGCAGGTCGTTGAATTCAAGGAGGGGAATCCGGCGTTGAGCCGCGGACTCGATAACGCTACGGGAATCCTGAGTCTGATTTGCCTTGTTGCGATGGTTCTGGGCGCGATTGGAGTCGCGATGGCGATGCATGCTCATCTTGAACAGCGGATGGACATGCTGGCGATTCTGAAGGCGCTAGGCGCGCGATCGGCAGATTTGCTTCGGATTTTCCTGCTTCAGACGTTAGGGCTGGGGTTCGCGGGAGGTCTGCTGGGCGTCGCCGCGGGCATCGGTGTAATGCTGGCGTTGCCGGCTGTCTTCGGCAAGCTGCTTCCCGTGCACACGCACATGGAGATCCCATGGCGCGCCGCGCTGGCTGGACTCGGTACGGGATTGCTGACAACGCTGCTCTTCTGTCTGCCGCCATTGCTCGATGTTCGGCAGGTGCGGCCAGTGCTGGTGTTGCGACGACTTGTTGAGCAGGCTGCTCCGGGAGTGCGAGCCTGGTTCGCACGCTGGTGGGCGCGACGGTTGCAGATAGGCATCGCCGCTGTGGTGGTGTTGGCGCTGGGCGCCATTGCATGGGCGCTTTCAGATTCAGTAAAGGTCGGCGGGTGGTTCGCCGTCCTGTTTACGGCTGCGCTGATTGTGCTGTTGCTGCTTGCTGCGGCGGCCCTGTGGCTGCTACGCGCGCTCCTGAATCGTGTACGGCTGCGGTTGCCGTCATCGATGCGGCACGGACTTGCAAACCTGTATCGGCCGGGTAACCAGTCGGCGGCGGTGCTGGCGTCGTTAGGCACAGGAGTGATGCTGATCCTGGCGGTCTATCTGACGCAGCGAGGATTGCTGCGCGATCTACGGGAGACGGCTGCACCGAATTTGCCGAATATCTTTCTGATCGATATTGCTGCCGATGAAGTCGTAGGCGTGAAGGCGTTCCTGCAACATCAGCCCGGCGTGACGCAGGCCGACATGATGCCCATTGTGAGCGGACGTTTTAAGAGGCTCAACGGCAAGCCGCTCGATGAATTGAAGGATCAGCACTTTCCGCGACGCATGCTGGAAAACGCTGAGCTGAGCTGGGCGGATGCCGCGCCGGCAGGTGACAAGGTAATTGAAGGGAAGTGGTGGAACGACGCCAATGCGTTGGAGATGGCTGTTGGAGATGGCACCGCGAAACGGCTTGGACTGCGCGTCGGATCATCTGTGCAACTTGAAGTGGGCGATCGCTCGCGGGATCTGAAGGTGACGGCAATCTTTCGTGCGGATGGAGAGCATCCGGCGAGCCGGGTGGCGTTTCTTCTGCCATCCGGATTGCTAAAAGATGAGCCGGCGACGTGGTATGGCGGAGTGCATGTCGCATCAGATCGGGTTGCGGCGCTGGAGCGTGCGCTCTTCGCCGCGTACCCCACGGTTACGGTGATCAATCTCGCCGACATGATGGATCGGATCGAAGCCGTGGTGGATCAGATTACATATGTGGTGCGTTTCCTGGCCGGGTTTTCCATTCTTGCAGGAGTGATGATTCTGGCGTCCAGTATTGCCAGTGCACGATTCAGGCGAATGCGCGAGGCCGTAGTGCTGAAGACGCTGGGGGCGACGCGAATGCGGATTGTGCGCACCTTCAGTGTGGAGTTCAGCGTTCTGGGTTTGCTGGCCGGTTCGGTGGGCGTGATTTTTGCGAACATCCTCACGCGTGTAATGTTGCACCGATTCGATTTGAAGTTTCACGTCGACTGGTATGCAACCCTGGGCGCACTCGTGGGAACGGCGATACTCGCGACCGCTACGGGGTGGGTCGCGAGTTACAGAATCCTGGGACTACGCCCGCTTGAAGTGCTTCGCGAGGAGTAGCCCGGAGATTCCTAGAAGTCCTCGCCGATGTCGACCGGAGGCAGATCATCGTCCTGTCGAGCCATCCACACATACAGAGCAGGCATAAGGAAGACGCCGATCACGAGATTGGCAAGAAGGCCGCCAACGATAACGATCGCGAACGGGCGCTGAGAGTCCGAGCCGATCGCATGGGAAAGCGCTGCGGGCAACAGGCCAAGTGTGGCTACGAGCATTGTCATCATGACAGGCCGAGCCGAAGGACGGAGCCCTCCACGGCAGCTTCAACGATGTGAGTCTCGCTTGATTCCTCCATGCCTTTGCGTCGCGCCCGAAGCTGATTAATGAACTCGATCATGATGACGCCGGTTTCAACGGAGACTCCGAAGAGAGCGAGGAAGCCGACGGCCGATGACACCGAGAAGTTGGTATGGGTGAGAAAGAGCGCGAACGGTCCGCCGACGGAAGACATGATCACGGAAATGAGAATGAGCATGGACCACTTCACCGAGCGGAACATTGTGTAGAGGATCAGGAAGATGGCCATGATGGTAATGGGAACCACCAGCGCCATGCGTTTGTTTGCGCGCTGCTGACTAGCGTACTCGCCGGCCCACTCAAGGTGATAGCCGGGAGGCAGGTGCACATTGTTTTCAACCTTGCTGATGGCCTCTTTTACGGTGGATCCGAGATCGCGGCCTTCAACGGAGAACTTGATCGCGATGTAGCGTTGGCCGCCTTCACGGTTGATCGCTTCTGCACCATCGTCGGTGGAGACCTGTGTGAGCTGCGCAAGAGAGACACGCTCGCCTGAAGGAGACGAGCAGGCGTATGCCTTCGATCGCTTCGCGAGTATCGCGATATTGCTTTTGATATCGCAGCGTCACATCGTAGCGAGCTTCGCCCTGCTGAACCTGGGTGATCGGATTGGAGCCGACCGCAGTCTGAACCGCGTCCTGAATATCGGCCACGTTGATGCCCCAGCGCGCTGCGGCTTCGCGATCGACGGTGAAATTGAGGTTAGGCTGGCCGACGATGCGGAAGATGCCGAGGTCGGCGACTCCTTTGACCGTCGCCATCTGGCTCTGGATCACCTCCGCAGTGCTCTCAAGGGTGCGTAGATCGTCGCCGTAAAGCTTGACCGCAAGCTCGCCCTTGACGCCGGAGACAGCCTCTTCCATGTTGTCGGAGATAGGCTGCGAGTAGTTCCAGATGACTCCGGGGAACTTCGACAGTTCGTCTATCCATGGCGGCAATGAGCGCCTGCTTGTTCTGGTGGAAGACGGGACGCCACTGCTCCTTGGGCTTAAGATCGACGAAGTATTCGGTGTTGAAGAAGCCGGCGGTGTCGGTGCCGTCGTCGGGGCGGCCAGTCTGGCTGACCACCTGGCGTACCTCAGGGAAGGAAGCCATCACGATGCGCGCCTTGTTGGTGAAGTCGATGCTCGCCGTGGGGCCTTCGCTGGGAGGCAGCGTTCCGCGCACCCAGATGGAACCTTCATCAAGATGCGGCAGAAACTCCGAGCCGATGGGACCGCCGAAGGTGAGATAGAGCGCAACGAAGAAAAGCGCGAGCGAAATACCGAGCGTGATGTTGCGATGCACAATCGCCTTGCGAACCGCAATGCGATAGTGGCGAGTGAGCCAGCGCATCAGGGGGTTTTGCCACTCCTTTGCGCCCTTGCGGAATGCGAGGCCGGCCATGACCGGCGCGACGAGGATGGCAAAGACCAGCGCGCCGATCAGCGCGAAGCGTCACCGTCCAGGCCATGGGCTTGAAGAGCCGGCCCTCGACGGCCTGCAGCGTGAAGATGGGCAGATACGAAGTGATGATGATGCCGCGCGCGAAGAAGACCGGACGCTGCACCTCGTGCGCGGCGTCGCGAATCTTCTGATCGGGGGTGCGCGTGTCATCCTTGCTGCGAGAGATGGCGGACGATGTTCTCGATCATGACCACGCTAGCCATCGACCACCATGCCGAAATCGAGCGCGCCAAGCGAAAGCAGGTTGGCGGGAATGTGGCTCAGGTCGAGGCAGATGGCCGCGAACAACAGCGCGAATGGAATGGTGAGCGCAACGATGATTGCGCCGCGCACATTGCCGAGGAAGAGGAAGAGAATGATGGAGACAAGGATCATGCCCGCGGTGAGATTGTGCTCCACGGTCTCGACGGTGTACTTGACCAGATCGGAGCGATCGAGGAAGGGAACGACCTTTCACGCCCTTGGGCAGAATGCCGTTGTTGAGTTTCGCCGACTTCTTCGTGAATGCCCTGCAGGACGGGATCGGAGTCGTCGCCCTTTTGCAGCAGCACGATGCCTTCGACGGTATCGGGATTGTCGACGATTGTGCCGTCGGGCGAGTGGGTGGCGCGGCCGATCTGGCCGAGGCGAATCTTGGGTCCCTGCGACGACGGTGGCGATGTCTTTGATGCTGGACGGCCGCGCCGTTCTGCGTTCTTGACGACGGTGTTCTCGATGTCCTGCACGCTGGTGATAGAGGCCGAGCGACTGCACGTTGATCTGCTGCGCGCCCTGCTCAATGAAGCTGCCGCCGCCGTTGGTGTTGTTGGTGGCGAATCTGCTGCTCGACCTGGCTGATGCGAGAGGCCGTAGGCGACGAGCTTTTCGGGGTCGAGCCTGATCTGGTACTCCTTGGTCGGGCCGCCGAAGCTGGACACATCCACGACGCCGTTGACGCTCTTGAAGGACTTTTCGAGCAGCCAGTCTTCGAGCGACTTCTTCTCCATCACGTCGTAGGCGGGATTGGTGCTTTCAAGGGTGTACCAGTAGATCTGGCCGACCGGGCTCCAGTCGGTGCCCATCTGCGGAACGAGGTTGGCGGGCAGGCTGACCTGGCTGAGCCGCTCGAGCACGTGCTCGCGATTGACGTCGCTGGTGGAGTCGTCGTCGAAGATCAGCATCAGGCTGGAGAGGCCGGCCAGCGTGGTGGAGCGCAGATGAGTGAGGTGGGGAATGCCGGCCATCTGAATCTCAACCGGCACGGTGACCTGGCGCTCGATCTCTTCGGCGCTGCGGCCAGGCCACTGGGTGATGATCTGAACGTAGTTGTTGGCGACGTCGGGATAGGCCTCGATGGGCAGGTCGCGGAACGAAATGACGCCCCAGGCGGTGAGCACCACCACGCCGCCGAGGACCAGCCAGCGGTTCTTGAGCGCGAAATCGACCAGTGCGCGAATCATCTATTGGTTCCCCGCGGTTTCAAGCAGAAGCGCATTGGTGACGACCTGCTGGCCGGGCTCGATGTCCGGAGAGAATCTTGCTGGCGATTGCCGTCGAGCATCTTGCCGGCATGGACTTCGGTGCGCCGGAACTGATTGCCGCCGGCGGGAACATAGACCCAGTCGCGGTCGTGCAGATGGAGCACGGCATCGGCGGGAACGACGGCGTGCGTCTCTTTCTTACTGCTGGTGAAGGTCGCGGTGACAAACATGCCGAGCTTGAGGAAGCCGGGATTGGCAACCTCGATGCGCACCTTGGCGGTGCGCAGTGAGGGATCGAGGACGGGGCCGATGTCGCTGATGCGGCCGGTCAAGGGGCGGTCAGGATAAGCATTGATGCTTGATCGTCGCTTGCTGGCCGAGTTGAAGTTTGGAGATGTCGTTTTCGTAGACATCGCAGAGAATCCAGACGGTGGACAGGTCGGCGATGGTGAAGGCGGTCGCGGAGCCGGAGAGAGATGACGCCGGCGGCGGCCGCATTGGTCACGTTCTGGCCGATGATGACGCCGGAGATGGGCGCATAGACGTTGACGATGCGGCTGGGATGGTCCTTGTCGACGCCGAGCACTTTCAACTGCTCGCTCGGCCGCGGCGAGATCGGCCTTGGCATTCTTTTCCGCGTCTTCGGCCTGCTCCACCATGGCCTGCGAAATGGCGCCGTGCTTGAACAGATCTGTCGGCGCGGATATAGGCCTTGTTGGCAAGCTGCTCGTCGTTGACGGCCTTCAGATATGCATTGAAGGCATTGGTAATATCGGGGCTTTGCACGCTGAAGAGCAACTGGCCTTTCTTCACGTTGTCGTCGAGGCGCGTCTTGATGTCGACCACGCGGCCATTGGCCAGCGAGATGACGGGAACCTCGCGGGAGATGTCGGGAAAGACCGTGCCGGTGGCGCATCAACCTCGGATGCGGTGCGTCGATCTGGCCGGCGGCGACAAGCGGGAAACTTCGCAACGTCGTCGTTGTCGATGGTGATCAGGTTCATGTCGGCCACCTGGAACAACCTTGGCTGGCGGAGGGCGCCGTCGCCGTGTCGTTGCTCTTGCAGCCGGAAGAGCATGCGAGCAAGCGGCAAGGCCAGATAGCGCAATGCAAGGCGGACGTTTCTGATAGAGAATATGGTGATCATTGAATTACCTCGCGTCCTACAGCAAGATTGAGTTGCCCGGCAGCGGTCAGATAGGAGCCGATCAGTTGCAGATATGCCAGTTGCACGGCGCGGTAGTCGCTCTGCGCATTGAGAAAGTCCATGAGCGAAGCGCCGCCATGCTGGTAGGAGTACGTGACGGTGTCGCGCACGCGCATGGCCTGGTCGTTGTATTTGTCCTTGTAAGGCTTGAGCAGTGCGATGTCGCTTGCGACCTGGGCGTAGGCGGAATCGACATCGCTGAATACCTGGGCGCGGGCGGCTTCAGTCAACTGCTGGCTGCGATCGATGTCGATCAGCGTGCGCTGTTTCTCGCCCTGGTTGCGGTCGAAGATGCGCAGCGGAATGCTGACGCTGGCGCCGAGAGTCTGGATGGCGTTGGGATTGTTGTTCGAGGGGTTCCAGGTGTACCAGCCGCTGAACGTCGGATCGGTGGAGCCGTTGGCATCCGCCAGCTTGTGGTTGGTCTGCGCCTGCTGAATTGTTTGAAGCGCGGCCTGC
Organism: uncultured Acidobacteriaceae bacterium; assembly: GCA_963832465.1. Classification (GTDB taxonomy): domain Bacteria; phylum Acidobacteriota; class Terriglobia; order Terriglobales; family Acidobacteriaceae; genus Telmatobacter. Next base: position 108,718 of record CAWHUJ010000004.1, on the reverse strand, counting down.
AGGTCGGGGCGGGCATCGAGCGCGATCTGGCGAAAGTCGTCGAGGGGCTTCAGATCGGCGGAGAAATCGAATGTGCCGGATACGTCGAACTGCTCCACGGGCGTGCGGTCATCGAGCAGCTGGAGCAGCTGGATCTTCGCGGTGCGCAGATTGACGATGGCGGTCTGCATTTCCGACTCGTATTGCACGCGCAGCAGCTCGATGCGGTCGAGGTCGATCTGCGCGATGTCGCCGGCGTTGAAGCGGTCGCGGGCTGATGGCGATGATGTGGTCGTAGTAGTCGAGGTCGTCATTGGCCAATTCAAGCAGAGCTTTAGCTTGCAGGACATTAACAAAGGCTGCACGCAGGGTGAACTCGAGCGTGCGCTGTAGATCGGCGTGCTGGGATTCGGCGATCTGCGTGCCTTGCTTGGCGCTTTGCAGGCGCAATTCGCGCTTGTGTTCCCGCTCGTGAAGGTAGCTCAGCGTTGGCACGACATCTGTGCCGGCCAGAGGCTGCCAGGTCCCATTGTGAGGCGCGATCTGAGTTCCATCGGAGGAGAGTGTGAATTGCGGATTTGGCCGCAAGTAGGCGGTGATTTCCTCGGCGTGCATCTCATCGACGCCGAGCGCGTCCGCTTTGAGCGCTGGGTTCGCCGTTTCGAAACGCGCTTTAGCCTGCTGCCAGGAAAGATTTTCCTGCGCAACGCAGGGAATCGCCGCGAGCAGGATAAGCACTTTGACGGCACGGCCGTGCAGGGAGAGTAGTTGCTTCATACGCATCCTTTCGCCGAACGAACTATCGGCGCAGCGTGTGAACTTTCGTATGTCTTGGCAAGAAGAAAAACGGAAGAAGCGTTTAGACGGCTGGTGGGGGACGACTCTGGATCAATCCGGTCGGGACTGCTGACGGTGCCGCGACAGGCTCCTGTGGCAGAGCATCTGCCCGGCCAGAGGCGAAGACCACCCCCGTGAACCCGGGCTCGCATGCCGCGGTGAGCGTTGGAAGAATCGAATGCGGAGGCACGCCATGGTGATCACGGCGCAAGAGAATATCTGTTTCGGCAGGATTCTGAAGGGACCACAGATCGTCGCTGACAGAGATTACGGGAAACAATACGGCGATCAGCATGAGGAGAGCGACAATCGGCAGACGTCTGTCGGCCCCGGTTCGACGCTCGAACCGAGCCCAAAGGCAGACGCTCGACAAGGCAAGGAGAGCCCAGGCGAGATTGAGAAATGTCTCCATTCGCTGGGTCCGATTCTACATGAGAGCAAGAACGGAGAGCGCTTGTGCGGTGGCGAGACGACCCTTGCATGTCACCATTTCTGGGGGAATTAGCCGGGTTTGACCGGTGCTTCATTGCCCTTTATGATGAAGGAGTTGACCATTCACAAAAGGGAACTCTGTCCCGGACATGGTCAAGAGCGGTTTGCGTCAGAGACCGCCTTCTCACTACTGCCCCCTCGTTCAACGGCAGGACAGCTGACTCTGGATCAGCATATCGGGGTTCGAATCCCTGGGGGGCAGCCACAACATCTATAAAAATCAAGTACGGGCCTTGCCCGACGTGAGATGAACAGACGGCTGTTAAACGAACTCCGGAGATGTGCCATCTCTCGAGAGATGGCTCCGAGGCGATCTTCCAAAACATTAGAAGCCACCTAGCTCCATAAGTAAAACGTACGCAATCGCATGCCCTTGTAGAGAGGTTGAAAAATCCTATGCAAAACCCAGAAGCTGTTGACATACCACCGTTCGCGCTTGAGCCGCGTGCATAGCCTTTTGAGCGTACTGTATTCACTCCATCGGCTCGGCTAACAAAGGGCGCATGATCGGCCATGGCTTGCGCGGCGTGACCTCCAACGTGCTGCATGAAGATGAGCACATCGAGTTGCAGCTTGCCGAGAAGCGCAATAAGGTGGCCGCTAGGTAATCATGCAAAAGATTGCGCCGGGAAGGCAGTGAACCCGGCGCCCGATTCCAGTTGAACTCTAAGTCATGAATGTGACGGTTCTGCTGTCATGGTTCGGAATCGACCAATGGAAGACGAACCCCGAATAACCGGCTCTGCATCACCGCACGCCGACCAATGCAGGCTCTTCTTTCCGTTCGACAACGCCGCCCACGTTGATCTTGATCTGTTTCGGCTGGGCTTCGGGCTTCTTGTACAGCTCGAGCTTCAAGACGCCGGCGTTGTAGTTGGCGGCCACGTTCTCGGCGTTCACGGTCGAAGGTAGCGAGAACGAGCGGAAGAAGCTGCCGTAGCTACGCTCTATCCGATGGAAGTTCTCTTCCTTTTCGTCCTTTTCGAACTTGCGCTCGCCTTTCACGGTCAGGGTATTGTTCTCCACTCGCACGTCAATGTCCTTCTCTTGGATCCCGGGCACTTCGAGCTTCAGGACGATCTTTTTCTCGTCCTCATAGATGTCGACGGCGGGAACGAAATTGGTGGTCGTCAACGAACTCTCGCCCTCATTGAAATCGCGGAAAAGGGAATTGACCCGGTTCTGGAGTGCAGCAACTTCACGGAACGGATCCCAACGGGTGATTGCCATAACTCTTCTCCTTCGAGGTGAATGAAAGAATTCGGATCGAAGCAAATTAGCAGTCGCTCAATCCATCTGCCAATATATATAGCACAAATGAATCAGAAAATATGAGTGTCATATACTAACGTTTTGAAACGTTTACAACATATTTATTATGAATTAGTTATGGAAGAGGCATCTATTCGGAGACCGCCCGAACCATCGGTTCATGCGGTGCTTCGCCCTGCGGCGTTTGGGATTGACCTGGAGATCGCCCGCCTATTTCGGATGATGAAAGAAGTGTTCGGGCAGCTTTGGTGAACCACGCCGAGGAGCGCCCCGCAGCAGATCGGAGACTCTTTTTTATGCCGTGTGGCGACGGCGAGAACCTATCGATTCCGCCCAGCTTTTTATGTCCGCGTAGACGTGAGGCTTTTCCTTCCGAAAAGCTTCGACTTGTAACCTGAGGTTCTCGACATCCGTATTGACGCCTTCTGGCTCACCTAATGCAAAATGGACCGCTGCGATTACAGCAACAATTGCGTTCCAATTTGCATGCCCGAGAACGGCTTCGACATACACGACAAATTCAGCAAGGAAAAATTTCCGGCCGAGACTGCTATCGGACATCAGTGCGCGATAGGTCGGGTGAGGCCATGATTTCAAGAAGACCGAGTAAGCTGACAGAACGACCGGTAGCCGCGTGAATTCAAAATCCAATTGCTCTGACGGGAGCACCGAGGCAAGAGTTTGTTCCAAGAGCTCGCCGCCGCCGAGTACCCGAATTAGCTTCAAAAGAGTCACGCCACCTGGCATTGCGGATTCGTTCAGCGCTTGGATGTCTTTTGCCGCTTGAAGCAGGCCCTCGGAAAGACTTGCCAATTGTTGCGTAGAGTATCCGGTCGCCCGCTTCGTGATCTCGGTTACGCCCAGTTCCTCGCCTTTGCAGTAAAGGACTGCCAGGGTTATTAGCATACGAGGCTCGCATCCCGCTTCATACAAGCCTGTGAGCATCTGCCTAGCGCTGGGATTTTCGTCGAGGTGTTGCCAAAAGAGAACTGCTTCGGATTTGCGAAACTGTTCAGCAAAACGATCAATGCTGATCTTTGCGATATCTTTGGTGTCCATCTGAACCGACTCCAAATTGATCTCTCGATATCATCCTTAAAACCGGATATGGATGCTAGTCAAGAGGCACCCAATCGGTCGATTTCGCCTGAGCTGTATCGAGCCGCAAATTAATCCTTTTCTCCGACTAGGTGTCCTCGTTTCGCGCCAACCCTCCTAGGTCAAAATGATCTTGCGGGCTTCCCCGTCAGGGTCATTGACCATCGACAATCGTTATCCCAGACCATGGTCTGTGTTGGTTTCAGGGTTCGGTGGGCTCCCATCGCAGGCCGGACAGACTTGGATTTCCGGTTGCGGCAAACGCCGCCCAGGACGCAGCCATCTTTCTGGCCAAGGCCTGGGCCTCGGCAGTGTCTCCGGTGCCTTGTTCGCAGCGTCTTGGTGTTATCGAAGCAGAACTGCAGCTCGGCGGTGTGCCAGGCGCCCGGGCAAGCCGTCGAGAATCGTGGTCTGCCATGTGAAGTAGTAGGCGTAGGCAGGAGCGCGCTTGAGCTCGTGCTTCAGGCCGCGCCATCTTCACCACGTTATTGCGCATCGAGAGACCGTTGAGTCCGGGCCGGCCGCTGCACATGTAAGACAAGGTTCGGATCGGCTTATGCGGGATAGGCCTTTTTCAAGCGTAGCGATGATGGCGGTGGCCTTCTCTTCGCCATAGGCTTTGGCGAGGTTGGCATGCCACTCGCTCCTCTGTGGGGCTGCGAGGTCATCTGATTGCCTTCTTCGCTGACGGAGCCGACCAGCATCGGGGACGTTTTTCGATATTTCCGGCGCAGCGTCGAAGAAAGAGCGCATGTTGATCACCTTGCCATCTACACAGGCGACCAACCGACGCGCGGCTTGCCCGGCGCTCCCGGTCCGAACATGGGACGGGCCAGGGGGATTGATCTTGGCAACAGCCGCGTTGCCAGCAGCGACCAGCTTGCTCCACTCCATCTTCTGGAGCGAATCGATTTCGTTGGGCGCAAGTCCGAGGTCTTTCATGACTAGCCGGGCGACTTCGCGCTGCTGCTCCTTGCGTGGGGATGTTGCCGCCGCCACCGGATTGCGCCGAGGCGCGATGGAAGAGGCCGGCGGCAGAAGGCATGCCCATCAGCGTGGTGACCTTAGAACCGCCGCCGGACTGGCCGTAGATCATGACCCGATCGGGATCGCCACCGAAGTTGGAGATGTTTTCCTGCACCCACTTGAGCGCCGCCACGAGGTCGGTCATGCCGACATTGACGGAGTCTTCATAGGCAGAGCCGCCAATCTCGGAGACATCGAAGAAGCCGAGAATGTTTAGGCGGTGGTTGACGGAAACCTGCACGACATCGTGGTGCCGCGCCATCTGCGCACCGTCGTGCGAGGGGAGTTCATACGAGGAGCCGAAGCTGAATCCGCCGCCATGCATGTAGAGCATCACGGGACGTTTGCCGGTCAGGCTGGGCGTCCAGATGTTCAGCTTGAGCATATCTTCGCTCTGCCACCCGTCATCCCAGTCGAAGAGGAAGGTCTGCTCGGTGCTGGTCCAGGTGTGCAGGTTCTGAGGGCAGTTTGCGCCGTAGACGAGAGCAGGATACTCGTCAGTCCAGGGCGTGGGCGGCTTTGCCGGGAGCCAACGGTTCTCGCCGGCGGTTGTCTGCGCCGTAAGGCACGCCTTTGAAGGTGAAGACCCCGCCACGAGAAATCCGCGCACCTTGCCATACTGCGTTTTAGCAACGGCGGAAGGTGGCGTAGATACATTGCCGGGCTCCTGATGAGCGGCGGTCTTGATGCTATCTGAAGCCCACGCAGATCCAGCAGTTGTGAAGCCCACGCCCGCGCCAGCTGAAAGCAGCAGGGCCTCGCGCCTGGTGAAGATCGTGCGGCTTGAAGATTCAGACATGAATATTCTCCCTTCGCTTCGGGCTGCTTAAACCAGGAAGCCGTATCAATTTGCTACTGAAAGCTTGTGCCGGCGCCGCAATAATCCGCCGCGATCATTCAGGTAACGCGTACTGGCCATCGACATGGAAATGCCCGGTCACGACTGGCGCTCCCGTGTCCGGCTGGCCTCCGCCGATGCTGATCGTGTAATCCCCTTGAGCGATGATCGGATTTCCATCCTCGTCACCATGCCCAGGTCGCGGGGCTTCAAGATCGAAATGAACTTTCTGGCTCGCGCCAGCTTCGAGATGAATGCGTTGAAATCCGCGGAGAGCAATGAGCGGTGCACCCTTACACGGCGGGGAACTTGAGATAGACCTGCACGACCTCGTCTCCCGCAACCTTGCCAGTGTTGGTGACCGTCACATCGGCGCCCACTGGCTGCCCCGCTGCAACAGGCTGCACTGGGACACTGAGATCGCTGTACCTGAAGGTCGTGTAGCTGAGCCCGTAGCCGAACGGATAAAGCGGCTTGCCGTTGAAGTAGCGGTAGGTCCGGTTGGCCATCCCGTAATCTTCAAAGTTTGGCAACTGGTTGACGCCGGTGTAGAACGTAACCGGCAGCCGGCCTGCGGGATTGTTCTTGCCGCTCAGCGTTTCAGCCACTGCCGCGCCGCCCTCTTCGCCGGGATACCACGCTTCGAGAACGGCGTTGGCATGCTCGTTGATCCAGTTGACGGCCAGGGCACTGCCATTCATGAGAACCACGGCGAGCGGCTTGCCAGTGGCGGCCACGGCTTCGACCAGTTCTTCTTCCGGCTGCGGAAGATCGATGCTGGTGCGATCTCCGCCGAGGAATCCCGGTTCACTCACCGGCATTTCTTCACCCTCAAGCTGGCTTGTGATGCCGACGACGGCGATGACGGCATCGGCGTTCTTCGCCGCGGCAATGGCTTCAGGCGACGGCGCGCTGCTCGACTTCGTCCAGATCAATTCCGCATGGGCTTGCCGTCTCGGCTGCCGTAGGAGATCTCGAGCGCAACCTTGCGGCCCTTCTCCAGGTGAACGCGACCGACGCTCGATGAGATCTCGCCGCCGCCGCCGAACGCCATTGCTACCTGCTTGCCGTCGACGGTAAGCCTTGCGAAACCCGCGGCCCGAATACCGAGGAGGAAGTCGCCCGAATCGGCGGCGTGAGAAATCCTGACCATTGCACGCCGAAGGTCTTTCTTGCCGGCAATCTCCGGCGGCAGGTTTCTGTCGGTTAGATTGACGTTGGGCTCGGTGCGGCTGGCGATCGGCGTCAGTGCTTCTTCTCAGGGACCGGGGCCCCCTCGCATGCCTTCGTTGTACTCAGCCTTGAGGCCGGGCTTGCCGTCGGGAGTGGTCAGAAGACTGTCGGGCACAGGGGTTCCATCGGTGCGCAGGAACTGGGTTCCGGGGACAAACGTGATGGCGGCGTTGGGAAACTCAGCATGCAGGCCGTCGAGGATGGAGACGATGTGCGTGGGCTGACCGGCATAGTTTCCGATCAGCGGCCTGGTCTGGTCCGCAAGCGGACCGACGACGGCGATCTTCTTGATCCCCGGCTTGAGGGGAAGCATGCCGTCGTTCTTCAGCAGCACCATGGACTCATTTGCGAGCTTGCGCGCATGCGCGCGATGTTCGGCGCTATCCAGTTCCTTCTCATCGATCTTGGCGTAAGGAACCATCTCCGGCGGATCGAACATGCCGAGCTTGATCCGCGCGGTGAACAGACGAATCAGCGCCGTGATCCAGCGTGCTTTCCGGCAGATAGCCTTGCTGCACCGCATCGATATAGGCCTTTTCGACCGGCTCGCCAAACCTCGAGGTGAAGGTGACGCACTCGTTGTCCATGCCGCGGATGACGGAGATGGCCGCGCCTTGCGCCTGCGTTGGACGATAGCGATGATTGGCGGCAACGTCGCTGCACCGCGTCGCAGTCCGAGACCACGTATCCCTGGAATCCCCATTTGCCGCGCAACTGGTCCTGCAGCAGATACTGGTTGGCGCATGCCGGCTGGCCATTGATTGCGTTGTACGCGCACATCACCGATCCGGCCTTGCCTTCCACGATGGCCGCACGGAAAGCGGGCTCGTAGGTATCGACCTCATCGTGCTTGCTCACGTCCACATCGGCAAAGTGGCGCGTCGGCTCCGGCCCGCTGTGCACGGCATAGTGCTTCGGTGTCGCGATGGCCAGGTAGTACTTTGGATCGTCGCCCTGCAATCCGGTCACGTAAGCAACGCCCATGCGGCCGGTGAGGAACGGGTCTTCGCCGTATGTCTCCTGTCCGCGGCCCCAGCGCGGATCGCGGAAGATGTTCAGATTCGGCGACCAGAAATCCAGGCCACCCATGATGCCGGTGTGTCCTTCGCGCAGATTCTGCACGTGCTTGATGCGTCCCTCGATACCAATCTGCGCCGCCATGGTGTGAATTCCCGGCGCATCGAAGGTGGCAGCCAAGCCGATGGGCTCCGGATACTCGGTTACGCCTTCGTTGATGACTCCATGCAGAGCCTCGCTCCACCATTGGTATGCGGGAACATTGAGCCGCGGCACCGCCGCCGAGTTGTTCTGCATCTGCGAAGCCTTCTCCGCGAGAGTCATGCGGCGCACCAGGTCGGTAGCCCGTTGCTCAGGAGAAAGCTGAGTATTCATGTAGGGCAGGTCTTGAGAGGCCTGGGCAACGACATTCTGCACGGTTGAACCAAAGACAAGCGCTCCTGCACACGCAAGCACACATTCGGCAATTCGCATCATGTTCTTTCCATCTTCGACATCGTGCGAGCCACTCTTGGAGTTCTCTCGCATACGTCAATACGGTCTGACTCCCTCCGTCTTTCCAGCCCAGTAATCGGTGCGGAAAGGCTCGGCGGCCAGGCCGGCGCCCTTAAAAAGGGTGGCAGCGGGGTTCGACTGCCACGCATAACCCACTTGTGTCGGATTGGGAACCAACGGCGATGAAACCACCACGGTATCGCCTTCAAAGCCCAAGTCACGGGTCCGCTCCACTGCGGTGATGTTCATTGAACGGTCTTTTGAATTTCCTTGCCATCATAATCGACGGCCAGATTCGGTGTATCAGTCACATCATTGCCGGCGCCATGTTCGGCGCCGACCAGCACGACGCGGAATTGACGGTGCGCGACCATTCCGGGAAAGGAGCCTTCGCGGGCGCCGATGGTGAGAGTTAAGTGGCGATCATCCCAGCGGAGAGGAATTGCGGAATGCTGACCCTTTTGGTACTCGTAGCCGTCGCCGGCATCCTCATAGAGATCAAATTGGCCATCAGCTCCGCGATAGATGCGAAGCTCGATTGGCCCGTCAGAATCCTGCGTTGCGTATTCAATCTGCGGCCCCATCGGGACGATGGAGCCCGCGCGCACGTAGAGCGGCATTCGATCCAGCGGAGCGTCGGCTTCGATTTCCTGGCCGCCGCTGAACGATTTGCCGGTCCAGAAGTCGTACCAGGCGGCGGCTGCCGGCAGGTAGACGCCGCGCTTGGATAGCATCCGCCTTCAGCACTGGATTGACCAGGATGGACGGGCCGAACATGAACTCGTCGCCGAGATTCCAGGTCTTCGGATCCGTGCGCCAATCCATCACCAGCGGTCGCTGGATCGTGTAGTCCTCGCTCGTTACCTTCCATGCCAGCGAATAGATGTACGGCATGAGGCGATAACGCAGCTTATCGTAGTTCACCAGGATGGGCTCGACCTTGTCGAAGCTCCACAGTTCGTTGTGCGGTCGGTGGCCGTGCGTGCGGAAGATCGGACAGAACGTGCCGTACTCGAACCAGCGCGCATAGAGTTCCTGGAATGCGGGATCGGCGAGCGGATCCTCGTGGGGCGGCCAGTATCCGCCGATGTCGGTGGTCCAATATGGATACCCGAGAGCGCGAAATTCAGTCCGGCCGGGACCTGGTGAGTCAGCCCCCAATAGGTGCCGTACACGTCTCCTGACCAGACAGTGGCGCCCACGCGCTGCTGGCCAAGGAACGCGGAGCGCGTCAGCAGAAAGACGCGCTTGCTCTGGTTCTGCGCCTTCCAGTGGTCCTGCACCCCAAGAGTATGCAGCAACGGAAATACGTTGGTGTATTCAGCGCCGTTGCCGATTGCGAGCTGCCGGCTGCTCAGGATGGCATCGCCCATGTGCGGCCAGTACTCTTCCGGCTCCGCGCTGTCGAGCCAGAATGCATCCCATCCCTGCGCCAGCAGCTTGCCCGGCAGGTGCTCCCAGTAGATATCGCGCGCTTCGGGGTTTGTGGCGTCGTAGACATGCGCGCCCGCGATACAAGTTCGTGCTTGGCATCGAGCGTCTTGTATGTTTCCGAATCGGGATCGAGCAGGCCCCAGACGGAGATCATGGCATGCACATTTTCCTTGTGCAGCGCATCGAGATCCTTTCGCCACGTCGTGATAGTTGGAGTTGAAGACCGGATCGCCCTCCGTCTTCCACCAGAACCAGTCCTGCACGATCGCATCGAGCGGGATTTGCTCCGCGCGGTAGCGCTGCGCGATCGCGCGAATCTCGTCGAGCGATACATAGCGATCCTTCGATTGAAAGAAGCCGTAGGCCCACTTCGGCAGCATGGGCGTGTGGCCGGTCATGGTCCGGTATTCGTGGATGATCGCCGTCGATCTCCGGCCCGTAGAGGAAGTAGTAGTCGATCGACTTGCCGGCGATGGCAGCTCAGCTTCAAATCGAGCGGGAAGCGATTGTCGAAGTAGGTGAGCGCCGCCGTGTTCCACATCAGCCCGTAGCCCTTGCTCGAAATCAGCAGCGGGATCGCGACATCGGTATTGTTTTGACCCAGTTCGACCGTCGCGCCGCGATAGTTGAACATGCCGTTCTGGTGCTGGCCCAGCCCGTAGAGCAGCCTCTGTAGATTGTGGGAGAAAATCGGTCCGTGACGCGGTACGTGTGCTCGCCATTCAGTTCGACTGGCTCGTAGGTGCGCGGAATGCTGTTCCCTTCGTTCAGCAGCGATTCTCCGCTGGCGGTCTGGAACGATAGGTTGTCCGCGCTCAAGCTGGACGATCACCTCAAGCTGTGCTGTCTTTAGGTGGGCTGCTTTCCCGTCTTGCGTGAAGGTGAACGGCGCTCCCGGGCAGGATTGCCGCGCATCGAGCATCCACGGACGCGGCGGCGCGGGAGCGGAGGCTCAGGCGTGGCGACGACGTGAATCACCGAGTCCGTACACACTGTGACATCGATGAACTTCATTGCCTGCGTTCGCGCGGAGTCCCGTGGCTTGTCTGCTCCACGTGAGCAGGCGGAGGACCGGGTGCATCCTGGCCCGGCATTTGCGCCTAGCCGACGAGGATAGCATGAACAGAACGACAACGGGGACAACTGAACCTCAAACGAAAATTCAGCAGGCATTGATATTCTCTTGTGCCACATGTGCGATGCCAACCTTCCATTCTGTTGATCGGCTCGAATAAGTTAGCGGCAATCCGCCGTGAAGCAGAGATTCTTGCTGAAGAACGGCAACACATGGTTCTGGAAGCGATCCGCGACAGCGCTGGTGTGCGTGCCGGAGTAGACCTCAAAGGTGTTTGCGACTCCGTAGTTGTCGAGGATGTCGTGCAGCTTGATGGCATCGAACGCGCAGCCCATCCTGATCACCCACATCCATCGCGATGGCGCGATACTGCTTGAGATTGCCGATGTATTGATCGACAAAGGCCAGCGGCGCGTTGGCCGCGTATTTCGCCACGATCTCCGGTTGCGGAACGCCGTCCTTGGTAGGCAGATCGAAGTAGAGCGGAGGATTCTTGGGATCGGGCGCCCAAGCGGCGGCGGTTGCATATTGTGCCGACTGCGAATCCCGGCGACTGCGGCGGCCAGGTCGGCGGGAGACTTGGCTGCCGCGACTTTCTTTTCGCTCGCGATCGCACGTTCTTTGATCTGATCGGCGGGGCCAGGTCCGCCGCCGGCCATAGGAGACATGCAGCAGGGGCTCATGATGTAAAGCGCGCCAAAAACATCGGGATGCTTCATGCCGATGCGCGACGCACCGTAGCCGCCCATGGAGTGGCCGACGAGGCCGCGGCTGGCACGGTTGGGAATGGTTCGGTAGTGGGCATCGATGTAGGCGACGACGTCATGGGCGATGAAGTTCTCGAAGTCGCCGGTCGTGACCGAGCTTGAGTACATGGAGCCGTTGTAGATGGTCTTCGAATCGGGTAGTACGACGATCATCTCCTGCGATCCCCGCGCGAAGGCGCCTTCGATGGTCTGCGGGACGTGGATCTCATGTGTCCATTGTTCGGCGCCGATCGAATAGCCATGGAGCGCATAAACAACGGGATAAAGGCGCTTCTTGTCTTTGGCGTAGCTCGGCGGCAGAAAGACGATCACATCGCGATCGACCGCGTCTCCTTCGAGGTTGCCTTCAAGAGCAGCGCCGTGAATCTTGATGTGCTCGACGGTCACGGGCTTTGCGCCAGGCACGGGATCGGGGACGATGGTTTGCACCTGGGCAGTGAGCTGCGTGAACGGCGCGAAGGCAAGGGCAAGTGCGCACGCAAAGAACAGTTTCGTCGCTTTCATGGGACCCTCTTTGAAAATCGGTTCGGTTATTGCATCGGGTACGAGTAGATGTTGACGCTAAAGGGGCGGACCGTGATCGTCTCAGGCAGCGAACCGATCGACTGGCCTTCGACCTGGACCTCCCGCTTCTTATCGACCTGAACGGTCGCGTTAATTTCGTCAGGGGCCATCCGATAGAGATGGCCTGCGCTTGCGAGCTTCGCTCCGTTGATCGTTAGCTTGATGCTCTGTTCGGAGTCCGATGGGTTGAGCACGGCGATGGCGAGGGTCTTGTGGTCCTCACTAAGCGCGGCGCTCACATCCAGCGGATAGGTCGGGCTTCCGGGGTTGACCGCCGGCTGATCTCCGCCGGCCGGGAAGGCTGGTTTCGGCTGTGGTGAGTCTCCGGTCACCGCTACGGGAATGGTGCCGAAGTGATCGCGGTACATCTTGAAGAGCATGCCCGTGGGGTTGAGCGTAGCTTCGGTGCGATTCTCGCTGATCATTGCGGTAGCGAAAGTGAACGCTCCCATCTGGAAAATATCCGAGTGGCGGAACATCTCATGGAAGGCCCAGGCGTAGGCGGGAACAACCTTATAGCCATCCCGATCGCCCCCGAAGTAAGCCCACTCGTCAATGGCGATTGGAACTGGCTTAGCACGGAGTGCTGGAATGCGCTTGAGATACTCCTGATAGTGCTCATATTTGGCGCGGACCTGCACTGCCGGCGCGCGTTCCCACTCGATCAGCGAAAGAGGAGGATCGATCGGTACCTTCTTCTGGAGCTTCATGTCGGTGTGCTGCGTTCCCGATGCGTAGTAGTGCTCGCTAACCATGTCGATATTGTCCAGGCAGTTGAGCAGCATCTGGCCGGTCCAGTCGGCCGCAGAGAGATAGTCCGGCACATATTGGCCGTTGATCCGCCTTGCTTGGTCCGCACCTTCCATCACGTCAGGCATCGCGCCGCCCGCAATCAGCTTGATGGAGGGATCTACCTTCTTCATCTCTTTCGCAAACAGATTGTGCTTGAGTTCGAATTGCGGCGGTGACATGGCGCCCATCTGATAATCGCCCCACGGCTCGTTGCCGACTCCCCAGAACTTGATGCCATAGGGCGTGGGATGGCCATTGTCGGCGCGCCATTTGCCCATCGGCGTGTTGGCCGCGCCGTTGGTGTACTCGACCAGCTCGCGCGCTGACCATGCGTCCCCGAAGCCCGCGTTGACCGTGATATAGGGATCGACGCCGAGCAAACGGCAGAGCGTGAGGAACTCGTCCGTGCCCACATCGTTGGGCTGCACCGCATGCCACACGGGATCGAAGATAGGCGGGCGCCTGTCAATGTCGCCTACACCGTATCGCCACTCGTAAGAGGAGACGAAGTTGCCCCCGGGAAAGCGGAGCACGCCGAAGCGGAGTTGCTTGAGCGCGGCGACCACCTCAGGACGGAAGCCATCCATATTGTCGGCTGGCATGAGCGAAACCGTGCCGACATGAAACGAGCCGGCGCCCGTTCCGGTGATCTCCAGCGTCGCATCGTCCGTATCACCCGCGGCAGTGAAGCGCAGCGGAAACTTGCGGTATCCCTGGCCGAGGGCGTGGATTGTGGCGGTTTGGCGATCACCTGCTTCCTTACCCCAGATCAGCGTAACCTTGACCACCGCGCCCGCAGAGCCGCGGAGAACGATGCGTCCCGTGTAGGCTTTGCCTTTGCGAACCGCGATTCCCGATTGGCTCAAGCCGTGCGGCTCCTCGGCGGCGAGCTTGATTAGCGGCGAGTGATCGCCGGTGTATGGCGAATTTGTGTCCATCGTGACGACGCCATCGCCGCCAACGGGAGCCCACCATCGCGTGGGCTTGCGGTTAAACCGCGGATTGCCGCCGGCGTTGCCCATCACAGGCGGAGGCGTGGGTGCGGACGTCGCGACAGGATAGAAGAACTTGCGGTCGACCAGCATCTCGGACCAGACGCCCGTATTGACGATATCCCCGCCGTGTTCGAGGAACTGGCCATAGGTGTTCTTCGAGATCGGCGCACCGGTTTTGGAGACATCGATGGCGGCATTCACGGGCTTCGTTTGCGCCGTAAGCACCGTGAAGAGCAATAGCGGGGTCACGGCTAAGGCGAGCCCCCTGTATCTAAGACTCCTGCATTTAGCGATCATTCGACTCTCTCGTGTCGTGGGCATAGTCCGGCTGAGCAGTTTGCCAGTTATTGGAGGGCAAACGTTTTCCAGAGCCCGCGACGCTAACGGATCAAAATCTGAGAACAACCAAGAATATATGGCGGCTGGCGAAGATTGCACAAGCGAATAAATCGCTTTATTCCCCAATGATTCGTGAACTATTATGAATTTCGGATTTCCAAAGAGGCGCCGTCGCGGGTGATCCTGCCCGGCGGAGAAGACGTTTACGGAGGTGGGGATGAGATCGATATGGTTTTTGATGCTGTTCGCCGCGAGCTTTTGCTACGCGCAAGGTGCGGACGACTTCAAACCGGCGACATCGAATGTTCTGGACGCGCCGTTTCCGATGGTCGACGGGAACTCACGTGTACAGATTCGTTTCAAGGCGCCCGATGCTAACAAGGTTCGGGTGAATTTCTGGAGCGGCCCCAAAGCCGATATGGAAAAGCAGGCCGATGGATATTGGACGTTCACGACGTCGCCCATGGCTCCAGGCCTTCACTACTACACGATCACCGTCGACGGCGCGGAGGTGAGCGATCCCGGTAGCACCGCATACTTCGGCGGCAGCAAGTGGGCCAGCGCAGTGGAAGTCCCTGAGGTTGGAGCGGATTACTACCTCCCGAAAGATGTTCCACACGGGCAGGTACGCGAAGTCTGGTATCGCTCCAGCGTCACAGGCTCGTGGCGGCGCGCGTTTGTCTACCTGCCCCCTGACTACGATGCGCAAACAAAGACTCGCTACCCGGTGCTCTATCTGCAGCACGGTGGAGGTGAGGACGAGACTGGCTGGATCCGTCAGGGCAAAGCGAATTTCATTCTCGACAACTTGATCGCCAGTGGAAGCACGAAGCCCATGATCGTCGTAATGGCGAACGGCTATGCAACTCGCGAGGGCTACGTAGTCCCCGATTTGACGGGAAAGCCATTCGGCGGACAGGAATTTATCAAGGTCATGCAGGAGCGTATGGGCGCATTCGAAGACGACATGACTCAAGTTCTGATTCCGTTCATCGACAAGACCCTCCGCACACTACCCGACCGCGATCACCGCGCCATGGCCGGACTCTCCATGGGCGGCATGCAAACTTTTCAAGTCACGTTCAATCACCTCGATTTGTTCTCGTATATCGGGGGATTCAGCGGAGCAGGTAATCCTTTCCTTGCTGCACCCGGCAGCAAATTCGATACAAAGACTGCGTACAACGGAGCGCTTGCCGATCCGAACGCTTTTGCCAAGCGGGTTCATCTGCTCTGGATTGGCGTGGGAACAAACGAACCCGAACGAATGAAATCCGGGCTCGAGGGGCTACACGCAGGTCTCGATGAAGGAAAAATTCAGCACGTTTTTTACGAGTCACCCGGTACGGACCATGAGTGGCAAACCTGGCGCCGCGACCTGAAGGACTTTGCGCCGCGGCTGTTTCAGCCCGCTACTCCGGCTTCGACCACCGCCCAAAAGTGAGGGCGAGGTTCATGCACCCAATGATTTTCACGCGTTGAGGTTTCGAGGAGCATTCAAGAAGGTATGCAACGAAGAGATTTTTGTAAGGCGCTTGCGATGGCCGCGGCATCGAAAGCTGTTCCAACCATGGCGCAGACATTGTCGAGTGGCCAATCTGAACTCCCGGAAGGATTCCACCGCTTCACCCAGGACTATGCAGACTTCTGCGCATTGCCGCCTGACAAGAGAGTCTTCTACAAGGTGAGCGATGGCAGAGTCATGGAGACAAAACTGGACGAAGCCAACTGGCAACAGCCGGCGTGGAACTACAATCCAGCCCCGTTGCAGGTGGCAGGAGGCATGTGGGATGACGTTCCTCTACGATCACCCATCCCAAACCTTTCCGGAGACGGCCCCTTCAAGCCAACGTGGGAGTCGTTGCTCGAGTATGAGGCTCCCGAATGGTACCGCGATGCCAAGTTCGGAATATGGGCTCACTGGAGTCCGCAGTGTGTGGCAGAAGCTGGGGACTGGTACGCGCGCAACATCTACGTTGAGGGCCAGCGCCAGTATCAATATCATTTGCAGCACTACGGACCGGCCTCGCGTTTCGGTTACAAAGATCTTTGCGCCCAATGGACGCTGCTCAATTGGGAACCTGATGAGTTGATAGCGCGCTATAAGAAGGCCGGCGCAAGGATCTTCGTGGCGCTTGCCAACCATCACGACAATTTCGACGCGTGGGATTCGAAGTACCAGCCGTGGAACTCGGCAGTTATCGGTCCACACCGTGATGTCGTGGGCACATGGGCTGCTGCAGCGCGCAAGCAGGGGTTGCGATTCGGAGTGACGGTCCATCAGGCTCGGAACTGGTGGTGGTTTCAGCCTTCTCACGGTGCGGACAAATCGGGACCGCTGGCGGGTGTTCCATACGATGGCGCGCTCACGGAAGCGGAGGGCAGGGGGCAGTGGTGGCAGGGACTCAATCCGCAACGCCTCTACTGCGTGAAACACCCGGCTGATGCATTACCGGATGTTTCCTATGTGAAGAACTTCTACGACAGGACGCGCGATTTAATCGACCAGCACAATCCTGACCTTCTGTATTTTGACGACTCGTTGCTGCCTCTGGGCTGGGGTGGGATGAATATCGGCGCGTATTTCTATAACAAGAGCCTCAAGATGAACGACGGCAAGATGCAGGCTGTCTTGAATGTCAAGGATGTTCCCGATCGCCTCGCCAAAGCCATGGTGGCTGATTATGAACGAGGCTTAACCGCCGAGATCATGAAGTATCCGTGGCAATCGGAAACCTGCATTGGCGCCTGGCACTACTTGCGCTCTCTATATGAAAAACCGGGCGAGTACGGTGGCTACCTGAATCCTCGCGATGTTATCCACTGGCTCATTGATACCGTGAGCAAAAACGGCACGTTCATTCTCAACCTGCCCGGGAGACCCGACGGAACGCTTGATACCAAGGAGATCGCTGTGCTCGATGGCGTGACCTCGTGGATGGAGGTCAATGGCGAAGCCATCTACGAGACACGACCATGGAAGATTTCCGGCGAAGGACCAAATCTCGTAATGGCCGGATCATTCCAAGGCGGGAGCGTGAACAAGCTGGGCGAGCGGGACATTCGTTTCACTCGCAACAAAGCAAACAGCGTCATCTACGCCATGGTGCTTGGTTGGCCGACGCAACCGATCCTTGTGCAGTCGCTCGGATCGTCGGCCGCAACGAGTCCAGGTAAGGTGGCCCGTGTTGAAGTTCTTGGAACCGGCGCAACAGTCGACTGGAGCCAACGAGCAGACGCCCTCCGAGTGATGCTTCCAATCAACTATCGCCCGACAGCCGACTATGCCGCTGCCCTGAAAGTGACTTTGGCATGAATGTCAGATTGCGCTTCTCGATTGTGCACTTGACACTCAAGCAATAGCGGTTGATTGTCAGTAAAAGAGGGTGACATTTGATTCATGGCTGACAGACGTGAGCCAACATCAAAGAAACGTCGAATGGTACAACATAAGTCCACTGACGTCGATGTTGTTCAAGAATCGCTTCGGCCATATGCGATTGCGGACAAGCTGCGCACTCTGCGCCTCCGCCGCAGCATGGGCCTTGCGCAGTTGGCTGAGCACACCGGATTTTCGTCCGCCATGCTGTCGCGCCTCGAAAATGGTCGGCTGGTGCCCACCTTACCCACGCTCACTCGCATTGCTCTGGTATTCGGTGTCGGACTGGACTACTTTTTCAGTGATCCGAGGAAGCGTCACGTTGTGTCCGTGGTGAGGCGCGACGAGCGGAAGGTATTTCCATCAGACCCGAAATCCACTCATGTTCCTTGGCATTTTGAAAGCCTCGACTTCCGAGTAAACGAGAGAAAGTTGAGCGGCTACCTGGCTCACTTTCATCCGTTGCCTCCGGATAAAGTCGTAGCGCATTATCACCAGGGAGTAGAGTTGCTGTACCTTATAGAAGGCAAACTCGAAATGAAGATCGGCGTGGAGACGTTCCAGCTTTTGGCCGGTGACTCCGTTTATTTCGATTCCATGCAGAAGCACACCTATCGCAGCCTCGATAAGACTCCCTGCACCGCGATGGTGGTCACAACGGGCATTCCCCGATAGCCATCGACACTCTGCCCTGCGCGGGCCTTTTCGGGCATCGGTTCTCCCCGTCTTTACTGATCCGCAAAAAACGCGCCGATTTCTTGCGCAGCGAACAATCAATCTGCCTGCAGAAGTTCAACCGGGGCCATCTTCTTGTTCTCTGGCTCTAACGTCGAGCCATGAGCTATTGCCTGGACGGGCGGGATGCTGACTTCTCAACCAACAGTTCTGTTGTTCCCAATGTGAGTGCACGTTCCCAACGCCCACGGTAAGAGCCGGAGGATTCCTATGAAGGCTTCAGTCGGGCGCTTCGGCGCTTTCATCCTAGTAGCATCTGTTCTGCTTTTCAGCGGATGTGGAGGCAACAGCAGCTATTCCTACGTCAAGTTTATTCACGCCTCTGCTGGTGCTCCGAACGTAGATGTCAAAATCGGAAGTGCTTTTGCAGCACAGAATACAGGCTTTGGCACAGCGACGTCCGCATATGCAAAGGTTCCGAGCGGAACCAACAGAAAAATCCAGGTTTTCGCTGCCGGAAAAGACTCTTCAGCCGTGCTGAGCGCGAGTCAGACATTGATGCAGAATCAGTACTACACGGTCATCGCTCTCAACACGCCTACCCAACTGCAGGCGGCAGTTGAAAATGATGACCTCACTCCCCCAACGAGCGGCAACTGCAAGGTTCGCGTCGTGCACGCCTCGACGCTTGCCGGGCCCGTAGATGTGTACGTGACTGCGCCCGGTGTCACCATCAACGACCCGAAGCACCCGGTCGCTCCCGTGCTACCCAATTTTACATTTGGAACGGTGACCAAATATCTGCAGGTTCCTGCCGGTTCTTACGAGGTGCGCGTCACCGCTGCGGGCAATCCATCAGCGGTCGCAATTGACACCGGTGCCTCAGGAGTGCCTCTCGCGGCTGGAAACATCTATACGGCTGTGGCCCTCGATCCTAATCCGAGCAGCAACCCACCAGGGATCGCTCCCACGCTGCTTCTCACACAAGATCAGCCGGTAGCTGGTGTGACCCCCATGGCACCCACGATGTAGTGCACCTGTTGTGGGCGCAGCTGTTCCTTGGCGGGCCATAGGTAGTAAGCAGCCGGGAATAAACCTGAGAGGTCGACTGGGCGCGCGTTATCCCTCCCCCTACCTGCTGTGCTACGCGCGCCGGTATCTCCACGCTTGCCGGGCCTTTTCCGTCTGCGCGAGCGTGGGGACCGATTCAAGGTCAGTTTCGGATCTTTAGCGCAAGGAACATGGCCTCTCTTGCATAACAAGCAATCAATTCGGACGCGTGAGGTCAACAGAGATCGAGTCTTCACGCGGCATTTCTAAGGTCATGACATGAGCCAGTATCGAAGTGGTGGCAAAAAGAAGAGTGTAGTGATTGTAGGAGCGGGTCCTGGAGGACTGGCCGCTGCCATGCTTCTCGCACAGCGCGGATTCCGTGTCCAGGTTTTTGAGAAGCAGGATGTGATCGGCGGACGCAACGCTGAGGTACGTCTCGGCGATTATCGCTTCGACCTCGGCCCCACTTTCCTGATGATGAAGTTCCTTCTCGACGAGCTATTCGCCGAAGGAGGACGAAAATCGAGCGATTATCTGCAATTCAGAGAGCTCGACCCGATGTACTCACTCAACTTCTGCGACAAAACAATGTGCGTACGGCCGCAACCCGATGCGATGAAGGCGGAGATCGAAAAGCACTTCCCGGGAGAGGGCGCCAACTTCGATCGTTTTCTCGAACGCGAGAGCATGCGGTTTAAGAAGCTCTATCCATGCCTGCGGAAGCCTTACGGTACGCTGGCCAGCATGATCAGTCCCACGCTGCTTGCAGCTGTGCCGCATATCGCTGCGGGGAGATCGCTGTACAGCGTACTTGGCGATTACTTCCGCTCTGAACAGCTTCGTCTTGCATTCACATTTCAATCGAAGTATCTGGGCATGTCGCCCTGGGACTGTCCGGGCCTCTTCACAATGATCCCCTACACGGAGCACGCCCACGGTGTCTATCACGTGATGGGCGGGTTGTCTCGCATCACACACGCTTTTGCCGATGTCGGAAGGGAAGAAGACGCTGAGATTCACACTTCCGCGCCAGTCTCCCGCGTTCTTGTAGATGGCCGTCGCGCGATAGGAGTGGAGCTGGCAAGCGGCGAAAAGGTCCATTGTGACGACGTCATCATTAACGCGGACTTCGGCCACGCGATGGCCACGCTCTTCGACCAAAAGGATCTCGGCCGCTATAAGCCATCGGCGCTGCGCAAGCGAAGGTTCTCGTGTTCGACTTTCATGATGTACTTGGGTCTCGATCGAGCTTACGATGCCGAGCATCACACCATCGTCTTCGCCCGCAACTACAAGAAGAACATCGAAGCGATCATGCAAGGCCGCGGCAGCTTCGAAGACATGTCTCTTTACATTCGCAACTCCTGCAAGACCGACCCATCTGGCGCGCCGCCCGGTCATTCCGCGCTCTATATTCTCGCTCCTGTGGCCAACAACACCAGCGGCATCGACTGGGAGGAGCATAAGCAGGAAATGCGGGACTATATTCTTCGCACTCTGCGCGAGCGCACACCATATGGAGATGTGACGCCGCACATCCAGCGCGAGATGATCGTCACTCCGCAGGACTGGGAAAGCAAATACTCCGTCTTTCTCGGCGCGACATTCAACATGGCGCACAGCTGGAACCAGATGCTCTATATGCGCCCGCACAACCAGTTCGAGATGTTTGAGAATTGCTATCTCGTAGGCGGCGGCACGCATCCCGGCAGCGGACTGCCGACTATATTCGAGTCGGCTCGTATCTCAGCCAATCTCATCTGCCAGAAGTATGAGATTCCTCATCCGGCCGAAAAGCCATCGGAGCTTGCGCTCACATGAGACCACTCGTGCCTGATCAGATTCTGGGTCGCGCCCGTGCGGCGCAGCCCGCGTGGGCGGGGATTGACGCATCCCGACGTTGCGCCATTCTCGGCCGCTTGCGCCGCGCAATTGCACTGGAATGCGAGTCGATCGCGGAGTCAATTGCCCGCGAGACCATGAAACCTGTCCTTGACGCGCTTTCCGGTGATGTGCTTGTAACGCTCGAAATGACGCGCTATTACGAAGCTTACGCACCTGAAATACTGCGTCCTCGCAAAGTGGGCAAGCCGGCATACTTCTTTCGCGGCGCTCGTTTTGAGTCGCATTTGGAGCCTCATGGAGTCGCTTTGATCTTCGGCCCTTCTAATTACCCGTTCCAGCTCTCGATGATTCCCGCGATCACCGCACTCGCAGCCGGCAATGCCGTGGTTCTCAAGTTTTCAGAGCGCACTCCGAAAACTGCAGCTCTCGTTGCGAGGCTCTGTGCGCAGTCAGACCTGCCGCAGGATCTGGTCCAGGTTTTGCACGACGACCCCGAGCAGTCTGCGGCTCTGATTGAGGCTCGACCTGACATCATCTTCTTCACCGGCAGCAGCCACCATGGCCAGATGGTAGCCGAACGCGCAGCAAAACATCTTATTCCCACGATCTTGGAACTGGGCGGCAAGGACGCAGCCCTTGTCTTCGCGGACTGTCACTTGGGACGCGCCATTGAGGGCATCACCTACGGCGCTTTCTTGAACGCCGGACAGGTATGTGTCGGTGTCAAGCGAGCGTATGTGGAAGCATCGATTTACGAAGAGTTTGTCGCACGGATGAGGCAACGCATCGCGAATCTCCGTGTAGGCACTGATCCGGTTGCCGACCTCTGCCCAGCTTCCGGCGCAAGGGCAACCGAGCTGCACGCCCAGATCGAAGATGCAATTGCCCGCGGAGCCATCGTGCACAGTCCGCTGGAGTGCAGCGGTGGCTTCGGTAGCGAGCCAGTGTTGCTCACGGACGTTCCCACAGACTCTCGCATTCTGACTGAGGAGTGTTTTGGTCCGGTGCTCTGTGTCGCGCCATTTGCTGACGAAGAGGAGGCGCTCAGACTTGCCAACCAAAGCGCATTTGCCCTCAGTGCAAGTGTCTGGACTCGTGATCGAGCCCGTGCACGACGCGTTGCCACCAGAATCTCTGCGGGCAGTTGCGCCGTCAATGATGTCATTCGTGTCATTGCCAATCCCCACGCGGCATTTGGAGGCAACCGGCTCAGCGGTTACGGCCGCTATCACGGCCCCGAAGGTCTTCGCGCATTCTCTCGAGTCAGAACCATTATGCTGGCCAGCGACCGGCGTTCACGAGAAATCCATTGGTTTCCATATTCCGACCGCACAAGGCGCCAACTTGCGGGCCTGCTTCGATTTCGACATGGGCGCTCCGGCCTGACCGGTCGTCTGATTCGCATGGTTCTCGTGTTGGTCTCCGGATTCAGCACTGTTCTGTTCGCCCAATCCAAACCGGAAGCACATGTCACCGTGACCGTTCGCCTGACTCATGACGCACGTGGAGATCTAGCCTACCTCGTTTTCAGTTCGTCCTCGGGATTCCCCGGTGACCGTGACAAGGCGATCCGTCACGGCTTCCTGCCGATTCCTGCAGGGACACAGCAGATGAGCATCGACACGGATCTGCCGCCCGGCACTTATGCGGTGAGTGTGTATGAGGACTTGAATGGCAACCACAAGCTCGATCGCAACCTTCTGGGCATTCCACAGGAGCCGGTCGGGGCGTCGAACAATCCCAAGGCGCACCTAGGTCCACCCAACTTCGACGAGTGTTCATTCCACGTCGGGGATACCCCCAAAAACATCACCATAGGCCTGGTGCGAGGGTTATGAGCACCGTTGTAAAGAAGCGTGTAGTTGTAATCGGAGCCGGACTTGGCGGTATGTCTGCAGCCATCATGCTTGCCCGCAAAGGTTTTCAGGTAACTGTGCTCGAAAAGAATTCCCATGTGGGCGGCAAACTGAATCGATTAGAGACGCACGGATTCAGTTTCGATCAAGGTCCATCGATCTTTACCCTGCCACACATCTTTCGACCGATTTTTGAGGGCGATGGAAAGCGGCTTGAGGACTACGTAACGCTCCAGAGGGTAGATCCGCAATGGCGCAATTTCTTTGAGGACGGAACGGTTCTCGATCTTTGGGAAGATCGAGAAAAGATGCGCGAAGAATTGAGGCGTTTTGGCTCGCGTGTACTCGAGGAGTACGACGAGTTTCTGGCCTACTCGCGCCGGCAATATGAGATTGTCGAGCGCGGTTACCTTAGCCGCGGTCTTGATACCTTCGGCCAGTTCATTCGCTTTTATGGCTTAAGGGATGCGCGCGAGCTCGATTATCTACGGTCGATGGCCGGCAGCATTCACAAGAGGCTGAGCAATCCATACCTTTGCGACATCTTCGAGTATTTCATCAAGTATGTCGGATCGAGCGCACTCGATTCGCCTGCATTCATGAACCTTATGCCGAATATCCAAATGGAATTTGGACTTTGGTATGTTTCGGACGGCCTTTACCAACTGGCGCGCGCTTTCCGACGCCGTCTGGAAGAATGCGGCGTCACCTTGCTTCTCGGGCACGAAGTCATCAAGATCGATCACGAAGGACGGTCAGTGAACGGCGTGCATGTCCGCACATCCGACGGAAACACAAGCATTTTAGGCGCCGACTATGTGGTCTCCAATATGGAAGTCATTCCCGCAATGCAGAAGCTGCTCGATGCCCCCCTAGCTACGATGAGAAAACTGCGCCGCTTTAAGCCTTCGTGCTCCGGAATTATCCTGCATATCGGACTGGACCGTACATACCCACAACTGGCACATCATAATTTTTTCTACTCGAAGGATCTGCACGCGCACTTCCGCAGAGTATTTCGTGACGGTAAACTTCCGGACGATCCGACGCTCTATGTCGTAGCGCCAACGCGCACCGACCCATCGCAGGCACCTCCAGGCTGCGACAACATTAAGATCCTTCCTCATATTCCCGCGCTCGACGATAGCAGGCCCACAACCCGTGGAGATTATGTTGCGCTGAAGGAGATCTGCCTCGACAAGCTGGAACGCATGGGACTCACCGATCTACGCCGGCATATCGTCGTCGAAGATTTCTGGACGCCTTTCGACATCGAGGCACGTTACGCGTCCAACCGTGGCTCAATTTATGGCGTGGTCTGCGATCGCGGACGCAACTTCGCCTTCAAGGCTCCCAAACAGAGTTCCCGGTTCCGCAATCTTTTCTTTGTAGGCGGCAGCGTGAACCCCGGCGCGGGCATGCCCATGGTTGCGCTCAGCGGCCAGCATGTAGCACGCATGATTGCCGAGCAGAACGCAGGTTAAACACTATGATGCTGTCTGCCCTCCTTTGTGCCTTTGGACTACCGGCCGGGTTTCTGCTGATCCGGCGGATTCCCTCATGTCCGCTTGCTGAGCCGCGCGTGGAAGAGAGTGTCTCCATCATCATTCCTGCGCGAAACGAGGAAAAGAATCTGCCGCGCCTTCTTGACTCGTTCGCGGGTTCGGTGACCCGCCCTGCGGAGATTTTGGTTGTCGACGATGGTTCCACCGACAATAGCGCGAGCGTGGCTGTCAGCCGCGGCGCTCGTGTGCTCACATCGGTAGAAAAGCCGGCCGGATGGACAGGCAAGTCGTGGGCTTGTTACCAGGGCGCGCAGAGCGCCACAGGTGAACTCCTTCTATTTCTCGATGCCGATACCTACTTCCGGCCGAGGGGTTTCGACCGGCTAGTCTCTTGCTGGTCACGAGAGCAGGATCGCAATCTGGTTCTATCGGTGCTGCCGTACCATGCTATGGATGCCGCCTACGAGCAGCTTTCGCTCTTCTTTAACGTCCTGATGGCCGCCGGCGCGGGCGGATTCGGCGCTATCGCTGGGCCACGGCTCTTCGGTCAATCTCTCCTCTTATCCAAATGCGCATACTTCAAAGCCGGAGGGCACGCAGCCGTTCGCGGCGCCGTCCTCGAGAATCTCCGATGGGCACACAAGCTTCGCGCCTGCGGCATGCGAATTCTCTGCTTTGGAGGCAAGGACACTCTACACATGCGCATGTTTCCCGAGGGTCTTCACCAGATGTCGGAGAGCTGGGCAAAGGCCTTTCTTCAGGGAGCAGCAGATTCCGGATGCGTGGTTCTTGTGCTGGCGATCGCGTGGATCTCCGCCCTCTGGTCCACCGCGCTGCTGTTCATCATGCCTTACAACTATGGCCGTTTCGACCTTGCCCTCGCTTACGCTTTGTTTGGCGTGCAGATCGCCTGGATCACTCGCCGGCTTGGCAGCTACGGAGCCTTGACTTGTCTTTTCTACCCGTTGCCGCTGGCGTACTACTGCTTTATCTTTGGGCGCGCCGCAGCACGGCGGGCTCTGGGCCGCAAAGCCGTGTGGAAGGGCCGCACAGTATGACTGCGCTGATCTGGACGGCCAACCTTCTGGGCTGGCCACTGATTCATCTCGCAGTCGGATCTGCGGCTTTGCGCCTGCCTGCACGCCTCTTTGCGCACGATTGCTGGATCACCGCTCCGCGCAGATGGGAACAAGAGGGCCGTCTGTATCGGGAGTGGCTGTGGATTCGCAAATTGGAAGTCCCTGCTCCCTGATGGAGCGCCGTGGCTTGGAGGCTTCGCAAAGAGGAGAATCCACTCCCGCGATGCAGCCGTACCTTGAGCAATTCCTCCGCGAAACGCGGCGCGCCGAAGTGGCGCATTGGCTCATGCTTCTTTGCGTGCCGCTCTTCTTTTTATGGAATCCGCCCTGGGCTCGGCTGGTGATGGTTGCGTATGCCCTGGCTGCGAATCTGCCCTGCATTCTTGCGCAGCGTTATAACCGCATCGTTCTTTACCGCGTGGTCCGAGCTCGGCGCCGCGCCGTTGAATGCCTATGAGTCAGGACGGGCAAAAGCGGGTTTTTGCGCCTTCGGGACGGCGATTCCTAGTGCATCTCTTATGCGCACTCGACCTCAGCAGCGACAACTTCCGTTATATCGCGCGAATTCGCCCCTGGGCTGCCCGCGGCGGTTTCCGAACCGAGAGCGCTGCACGTGTCTTTGCAGATGAGTGCGAACTGATAGAAGCCATCAACCCGCTTCTCCCTCATGGCTCCGACGTTCGGGACGTCTTTGAACACATCGAGAGCCCCAACGGATTTTTCTATCTTTTGCGTTTGAGCCGAGAAGAAGCAGCACAATTGGGCTGGCGTCGCGGAGCCAATTCGGGCGGTGGGGGGTGAGCTTGCAGTCATGAAGATCCTCATTACCGGCGCCAACGGCTATATCGGCAGGCGCTTGATTCCAGTCTTGCTCGAGCAGAGGCATGAGGTTTACGCCTGTGTCCGCGACATCTCGCGATTTGACCTGGCCAACGGGCAGGGACAAATACAAACACTTGAGATTGACTTTCTTGACGACCGCGTTCCTCGGGCTCTGCCCCTGGACCTGGACGTTGCCTTTTACCTGATTCATTCGATGGGGGGCGCCATTGGCAGCTTCGCCGAAAAGGAATTGCGTGCAGCCAGGAATTTTCTACAACTCCTGGATGCTACCGACTGCCGGCAGATTATCTACCTCAGCGGCATCGTTAACGAAACTGAGCTTTCCGCCCATCTTTCGTCTCGACTTGCGGTGGAAAGAACTTTACGAGGGGGCCGGATTCCGGTGACAGTCCTGCGCGCAGGCATTGTTGTCGGCTCAGGCAGCGCTTCGTTTGAGATCATTCGCGATCTGACGGAAAAGCTGCCGATAATGATAGCGCCCAGGTGGCTGTGCACGCGCTGCCAGCCCATTGCCATTCGCAACGTAGTTCAATTCCTGGTTGGGGTGATGTTTCGAGAAGCCACATTCAACCGGGATTTCGACATTGGCGGCCCAGAGGTTCTCACTTACCGCGATATGCTCGCGCAGTTCGCCGCCGTGCGCGGTCTGAAGCGTCATATCATCATCGTTCCAGTCATGACGCCCAGACTATCTTCCTACTGGCTCTACTTCATCACTTCAACTTCCTTCGCGCTGGCCGTCAATCTCGTCGACAGCATGAAGGTGGACGTGGTGGCCCGCAAGAACAATCTAGCGGATGAACTCGGCATCGCTCTTCTAACCTACAAAGACGCCGTCGCGCTGGCCCTGGAAAGAACGGAACACCACAATGTCATCAGCGGCTGGAAGGATTCCTTCGCCTCGTCGAGCGCGAGTCTCGAATTGATGAACTCCGTTACAGTTCCCACTCATGGTTGCTTTCAGGACATCCGCATGCGCAATGTGAGCGCCCGGAGCGAGGCAGTTTGGCAGCGCGTTTGGGCGATCGGCGGCGATACCGGTTGGTATTACGCAGATTGGCTCTGGGAATTACGCGGGCTACTCGACAAAATAGCCGGAGGAGTAGGTCTCAACCGCGGTCGCACGCGCGCCGACGATATCGAAGCTGGCGACGCCCTGGATTTTTGGAGGGTGCTTGTGGCCGACAAAGCCGGGCGGCGCCTTCTACTGTTTGCCGAAATGCGGTTGCCCGGTGAAGCTTGGCTGGAGTTCAAGAGCGTTCCTTCCAGCCAGGGAGAGACATTGGTTCAAACCGCCACTTTTCGTCCTCGAGGCCTCCTGGGCAGGTTCTACTGGTATGCCGTGCTGCCGCTGCACGGCTTGATTTTCAGCGGCATGATTAAAGCGATCGTAGAACAACCGCAGTTGTGGGAGAATTCGCCGACGAACGACGCGCCTCGAAAGCCGTGATTGCAAGAACACCCAAAGAGGAACATGAAGATCCGGGAATTCAAAAGCGAAATCTGGTTGCCACTGCCGCCCGAACAAGTATTTTCATTCTTTGCCGACGCGGTCAATCTCGAGACGGTTACGCCGCCTTGGCTGAATTTCAAAATCCTCACACCTGGGCCGATTGAAATGCGAGAAGGAACGTTGATCGATTACAGGCTGCTGATTCACCGCCTGCCAGTCAAGTGGCACACGTGCATCAGCAGCTGGCAGCCGCCGCATTTTTTCGTGGATGAACAACTGCGCGGTCCGTATCGCAAGTGGATTCATAAACACATGTTTGATCCCTCCGACGGCGGGACGATAGTGCGGGACCTCGTGAACTACGCCGTTCCTTTTGATTCTTTCGTGCATAGCTGGTTCGTGCGCCCAGACATCGAGAATATCTTTCGATACCGCTCTGATCAGTTGAGAAAGCACTTTTGCGCTCAAGGCCCAGACTATCAAAGGCAGCATTAGTCCGATTGTCCTGCCATCGGGCATCGTGAGATGAGGAAAAGTGATGCGTTGGATCACCTTGACGTTCTGGCTTCTTGTTTGTTTTACGGTTGCCGGAACTAGTGCATCGTGGACCGGTAGCGAAGTTCGCGGTTGGTACAGCACCCTGGTCCGCCCACCCATCGCTCCGCCAAACTGGATCTTCGGCCCGGTTTGGACTTTGCTTTACGCTCTCATGGCAATTGCTGCGTGGGAGGTCAGCATCGCAGCTTCCTCGCCGTGGAAGCCCGTTGCAATTTCTCTCTTCGTGAGTCAGCTTGCTCTCAATTTTGCCTGGTCGTTGATATTTTTCCGGTGGCATCAACTCGGATGGGCCTTAGTGGAGGTCATCGTCCTGTGGACCTTCATTCTGCTCACGACATTGGCATTCGTTCGCGTTTCGACGACCGCTGCCTGGTTAATGATTCCTTATCTGACCTGGGTCAGCTTCGCCAGCGTCCTCAATGAAGAGTACTGGCGGCTGAACCGTTGATGAAATACCGCTGAAGCTGTATTCGCTGGTTGAGTAAGACCATGACAGGTGTGCGCCTACTTTTTGGGGCAGATTGCTTCAAAGTGAACAATGTCGCCGGGGAATCGTGATGGCTAGCTTATTTCAGCGTTCGTTCCACCAAAGGCGCTGAAATTTGTGGGTATACATCGGGGTAATGTAGGGCTAAAAATCGCTAAAGCCAGTAGAAGCAATAAGAACCGGGACCTCGGGGGCAGCCAATTCCGCACTTCCTCATACTTCTCACATTTCAATAATATCAATTAGTTACGCTAATTTTGCGTTCGCAGGCACGCCAGGGTGCCTTGCGGCAAGCTGTGGCGCTCGCACCGGTTCGATGGCAAAGAGAAGCTGGCGGCGCTTATGAAACTGTTCAGGTACTGAGAAGAATGGGAAACGTCCCGCTCCCATCTCTCTCGACGATGATCAGATTTTCTAGCCGAGAGATGTCTGCGGCCAGAACTGCGCGTGACAATCGACTGCGTAGTAGGAATGGGACGCTGCGATTGCGGATGTCCGGTCTCAATGGTTGAAGAACTTTCCATGGCCACCGTTCTTCCAGGGGTCATAATGCGCCGCGAAGTTCGCGCGCTTTTCTACACTTGGATGGCTGTAGAGCCAGAATTCGATGAGCGGATTTGGATGCGGATCTTCAAGCCACGCCTTCCCCACGTCTTCCCATGCTGCTACTACCGTCTTTTGTGGATCGGGAACAATCCCATGAATTGCCTCCTGTCCGAAGACATCGGCCTGGTGCTCGTAGTGTCGGGCCACGGCGTTGGCTGCCGGCTCGAGCAGAAAGCTGACGATCGAAATTGCGAAAAGCAACACCACGAACCCCGTTCGCGATGCAAGCTCGCTTGTGCCCCAGCTTTTTCCAAACCGCTTGACCATCCATGCGGCAAACCCAGCGCACGCCCAATACACAAAAAACAGACTGACGGAGTAAATCACAATATATTTCTGAACGTGATTGAGTACATAGTGCCCGCTCTCATGCCCGAAAATGAAGAGCACCTCGTCGTTGGAAACCCGACCAGCCGTCGTATCCCAAACCACAATCCTTTTTGTCGCTCCGATTCCATTCACGTAGGCATTCAGCCCGTTGGTCTTCAGGCTCGCCTTCATTAGAAACATGCGGTCCGGAGGGATGTTGGTACCCGTGCGCACCACCACCTTCTCAAGTTCCGAGACCAGAGCGGGGTAGTTCTTCTGCAGCGGCTCGAACTTGTCGAAAATGGGCGACAGCAGCGGACCCACGAAGACCACAAGCACTATGATCGGAAGCGTCACCAGCCAACTACCGAACCAGTAGCGTCGCGGCCATCTCCGCACAATCCAGTTGAAGAGCAAGAGAAGCGGGACGCTGATCAGCAGCCTCAGCGCCAGTGTCTTTCCTTCGTCGCCGATCCAGCTTCCCCACCCTTGTACGCTGATTCCGTATGCACGTTCGTTGTGCTGCACAAGCCAGCCCAGAGGGAAAGTGGCTATGGCCGAGACAACAAGGTATATGGAGAAAAACACCAGCCCCTGAATCCATCGCCTACTCGAAATGCGCTGTGCCCATCTCTCGATCCCTGACCATACGCCTGTTGCCAGCAAGATCCATACGAACAGGATTCCCCATAGCGACCCTGCAAGATTTTCAAAATTGCGGATGCGACCGATCGCGATTGCCTTGGCCAGCGTGTCTGGCGGAAGCGTATACGCTTCCTGCGAATTTGTCTGTGAGGCCGGCCCGCTCGAAGTCGCGGACGTGCTCTGCGCCGACGCTGCCGTTGAGTCTTGCGCCGCCACTGGTGCGCCAAGGACTAAGGACATCATTGCGGCCATGCAGGCCACGAGAAGTGTGAAACGCCCCAAGGTCATTTCGGTTTCCTTGTATTTGAAGTTGCCCACCCTGTTGTTGAACATCTGAAGCCGTCGCCCGTTCTCTAATTCTTCCCGATTAGCTTGCGGCTGAAGAAATCCTCGGTGGCCTCAAATGTTCGAAGCCAGGTTCGTCGAAGCAGGAAGCCATGAATCTCATCCGGAAAGATCAGCTCTTCATAGTCGATGCCTTGCTTGCGAAGGGCCTCAGCCTGCTGCACAGTCTCGGCGAACGGTGCATTACGATCGTCGTCACCGTGAATCATGAGCACCGGGGATCGCCAGGTTGATATCGACGCGACGGGGGAAGAGGAGTACGCGATCTGCGCTTTTCGCATATGTTCCGGCGAGGCGGTATCCGGGGATAATTCAGGGAGAATGGAGCCCCAGTCGAAGACACCATGCAGATCCACTCCGGCGGCGAACAGGTCCGAGGTGCGGGCCAAGGCCAGTGCAGTCAGGTAGCCTCCCCAACTTCCGCCCCAGCAGCCGATGCGCTTGCCATCCACATCGCTGCGGTTCTTCAGGTACAACCCCGCGCCCATGGCATCATTAAATTCGCTGGCGCCGGCCGGTCCATAATTCAATGCTTCGCGAAAGTCGAGTCCATAACCGGTGCCGCTGCGATAGTTCACGCTGAGCACGACGTATCCCTTGCTCGCGAGATACTGATTCATAGCATAGACGCCCGAATAATATTCCCCGTAGTGCCAGCCGAGAAGCATCTGCCGCCTGCTGCCGCCATGAAAGTACACCACCGCAGGATGGCGTTCTCCCGGCTTCATCCTCGGAGGCAGAAATAGCTGGCCGCGAATCGCAAGTCCATCGGCTGCAGGGAAGACCACCTCTTCCGGCTCTACGAAACCGGCACCAGGGAAGTCCGGCGGAATCGTCTGCGGAGCGAGATCGACGAGTTTGCCGCCTTCCACAATTGCCGCGCGCAATGGAAGATGCGCATCGGAGCGCAGCACCGCTATAGTTGCGTTGCTGCTGACGATCACAGGCTGCGTTTCAATGCCCCTGCCGCTGGTCACCGCCTGGGGAAGGCCAGAAGAACCATCTTCAGCAAATCCCAGCTTCCATGTGTGCCTCCTGTCGATATCTCCCTGGTTCGAGTCGAAGACCAGCATCCTGCGGTCGCGACTTAGAACTACATGCTCGACTTCAAAATCGCCTGGCGTCAGCAGGGAAGCTGTCCCGCCTGCAACTGGCACAGAGTAGAAATGGAGCCAGCCATCGCGCTCCCACGGGAACACAATCCGATCGCTCGCGACCCAATGCAACTGGTCTTCCGATGACGTGGGATGAGTAGCAACTCCCCACGCCATCGGCCGCGCGCCATACCTCGAGCCCGTCGCCAGTAGACAACGTCTGCGACGCGAATCGACCACGGTGGTCCTGCGCGATGCACCTGATACTCAAACGGCGCTTTGACAAAGGGAATACGCAAGAATGCGATGCGCCTGGAATCCGGTGACCAGACGAAATCGTAGTCGAGATCCGTTGAGGGATCCAGGTAGTTCAGGGATTTCTCAGCAGCGGAATAGACGGAGATGAAACTGTGATCGCCCCGATCGTTCACAAAGGCGAGGCGTGTGCCATCGGGAGACCAGCGCAATCCCCTTATCGTGCCTCGCATCTGGAGAGGCTGCTCCGGTTTCGCACCAGGGTTGGCCAGCGAAACGGTCCAGATCTGCCCCCCTGCCAGATAGGCCAGTATTTCGCCATTGGGAGAAATCGTCGGGGAATTGCCATCCGCGATGAGGCGAGGTTCGCCTCCATCTGCGCTTATCGCCCATATCTGCTGCTTAAATCGCCCGCGGGGACCATGCCGGGTTCGGTACCGGATGCGTTGGACCCTGCGAGTCGCCACCTCGGACGTAGATGATATTCGCGGCATCCGGCGTCCAAACCAAATTGGTCAATTCCTGTCCGTCGTCGTCGGAGTAATGAGTCAGCTGCCGCGAGGTGTAGCCTTTTCCGTTCGCGACCGGCTCCGCCAGCCAGATGTTGCGCCTTCCATCAAGATTCGCAGCCCACCCGATCCGTCCCTTAGCTGGAGCAGCAGACAGGCCCACAGGGAATGGCGCACTTAGCATCTGCTGAATGGTGAAGCTCTGAGAGGAGGCCGTTAATGGCAAGAACCCGATAAAGAGGGCCGTCAGACAAAATGTACGTCGCAAGGCAGCGGGAGTGCGTTGCAACAGTGAACAATCCTTCTTCACCTTGACCTCCGTAAGATGCTTGTGAAACCAATCTCTGCAACCAAGAGTTACGCAGCGCAGTTCGGGAGAAAAAACGCCATCATATTTCGCCAATCGAAAGTTCCCCCCAGAAACAGCAATCACCGTCGATCACTGTCGCAACCTATTCGATTCCTCGTGCCTTCAATACCGATCAGGCATTGTCGGGAAGGGGCAGGTTTGCAACCATGCAGTTGTCAGGACGGCATAGCCAAGGTTACGCGAACGCAACCTTTGTTGACAATCGAATACTATGGTCGGGTAACCTACCAATGCTTTCCGGATGCGGACAAGAATAGGAATGCGGAATCTGACCAAAGGGTGGATCCATTCATGTAAAGTCAACAAATGTTTCCATAGTCTTGGTTCCAGTCGGGAGAGCCTGATCATGGCTGGGTGAAGCGCCTCAAGATGAGGCAATGAGCAGGTGCTGGGGGAGCGTATTGTGAAGGCAATGAAACAGATCGCACGTGCATTGTGGGACGCTGAGGCATCGCGGGACCTCGATCGCATTATGTCTTTCTTCACCCCCGATGCTGATTGGGCAAGCACCACCAGCAGGCGGAAAGGGCACAGGGAAATCCGCGAATACTACGCCGCTGCAGCGGCCCAATTTCCCGGTCTGACGGTCGAGATTGGCCGCGTCATTGGTGACGACTCCGAAGCAGCAATCGAAAGGCATGCCGTATTCACGGATCGCGGAGGCCGCAAATATCCGCAAAGTGGCGTCAGTCTTTTTCAGACGCGAAGGGGAACTGATTGCCGCGTTGACGCATTATGAAGATCCGACGCCATTCACCCGCGCATCTGCGCCGGTGGCGCAAATCGCGCGAAAGGACCGGTTCGCCGGATGCTCTGTGTTGGTTACAGGCGCGGGCGGGGGTATCGGCGCTGCCACCGCACGACAATTCCTGGCCGAAGGCGCTCGGGTAACGGCGGTTGATATAAAGCCAGAAGGGCTCGCGCAGCAACAAATGATTCTGGGCGAACTAGCCGATCGATGCCAACCGCTGGTCAGTGACGTGACCGATGGCGAATCCTATGATCGCCTTCTGAAGGCGGCGGTAGATACAAACGGCGCATTACACGTTTTGGTAAACAATGCAGCTGTGTTTCTGCTCGCCGGCGTCAATGCCACCGAGCATCAATGGCAGCGCACAATGGATGTCAACGTTATGGGTCCGGCGCTGCTGACCGCGCGTGCGGTTGATGCTCTAGCGCGCAGCGGGCGGGGTTCGATTGTCAACATTGCCAGCGTTTCAGGGCACGAGGGACAGCCGAATCGCTGGACCTACAATGCATCGAAAGGCGCGATTCTGGCGATGACCAAATGTCAGGCACTCGATCTCGCGCCGTTCGGCATCCGCGCCAATTCGATAAGCCCCGGCTATGTGTGGACCGATGTGATTGACCGCGCCGCTGGCGGAGATCGCGTTAAGTGGGATCCAATCTTCGGATCCGCTTGTCCGATGCGCCGCTGTTCCGATCCACATGAAATCGCTGCCGCAATTGCGTTTCTCGCGTCGGAGGAAGCGTCGTACATTACAGGCGCCGATCTTCTCGTCGACGGAGGCATGGCTTCTATGACGCCGGACGCGCTTACGCCTTACGAATTCAGCTGACACCGCCGAACTTCGCTTCTTTGCTCGAAGAGCAAGGGAACGAGCAATGGAGATTCTGGGCCATTTGCCCAAATCCAAAGCAACTAGCACGCAATGCCGACTTCTTCGCGGGCAGACGTTTCGCAGTGGCGCCGAGAGTCTAGCTGGGATGATTTAGTCAAATCAGTACACGATGGAGGACCGAGGGTGAGAAGAATCAGGATGCATCTCGTGGTTGTTGCTTTGGCACTAACTGCTGTGAGCGTAATTGCGCAGGGCCTGCCTACCGCGCGGCCCGAGGATGAAGGCTTTTCGCCCGAACGCCTCGCGTACGTCGACAAATTTTATTCCGAAAAGATCGCTCAGGGCGATCTGGCGGGCATCGTCATCCTGGTTTCACGCCACGGCAAGATCGTTCACTTCAGTGCGCTGGGCGATGCCGATTTGGATAGGCATAGCAAGATGGAGAAGGGCACGATTTTTCGCCAGTACTCGATGACCAAAGCGATCACCTCGACCGCCCTGATGACGCTCTACGAAGAGGGGCGCTTTCAAATGGATGACCCCATCTCGAAATACCTGCCGGAGTTCTCTACTCTGCGGGTGCTGCGGAACCCCGACGGGCCACTCGACGAAACCGTTGCTCTCGACCGTCCGCCGAGTATTCACGACATCATGCGGCACACGGCAGGTTTCACGCATGGCTTGCTGGGTGACAAATTCGATGAGCAATATACCAAGGCCGATCTGTTGGGAGTAGACGTGACTTTGGACGAAATGATGAAGAGACTGGCCAAGATCCCTTTGCGCTACCAGCCGGGAACGAAGTTTGATTACAGTGTGGGGCCGGACGTGCAGGCGCGGCTGGTCGAAGTGATTTCAGGAATGCCATTCGACGAATATCTGCAGAAGCACATCTTCGACCCGCTGGGGATGAGAGACACGGGCTTCTGGCTCGGGCCGGGCAAGGCGGATAGGCTGGCAACTGTCTACTGGATGAAGGATGGGAAGCTGACGCCGCTCGACGACGCTCATGGGCACCCCGAGGGCGACAACCCGATTCTCCAACCCTGGTCGGTGAACAGCTATACCGTCAATCACAAGCGCAAGGGAGGTAGCTACGGGCTTGTCGCCACTGCAGAGGATTATTGGCGCTTTGCGCAAATGATTCTCAACGGCGGCGAACTGAATGGTGTGCGTGTCCTCAGCCCGCCAACGGTTCGCTTTATGGGGCAGGACCACTTGGCGCCGGCGGGAATTCCGGATATTGATAAGGGAACAGGTTTCGGCCTTGGTTTCGCAGTGGTCGAAAACCAGGCGGCGGCAACGACATTAGGCAGCAATGGTGGGTTGTACTGGGGTGGCGCAGCATCAACCAGTTTCTGGATAGATCCGAAAGAGGACATCGTCGTGATAGGAATGACGCAGCATATGAGCGCCCCTGCCGCAACGTATGCGGTAGCGCAACTTCGCACGCTGGTTTACAGCGCGTTCATCGGCAAATGATTGAACAGCAGAACCAGACTTACACCGATTGAGGATTATTGAATGAAGCTCTGCCGCTATGGAGCCCGTGGACAAGAAAAGCCCGGGCTCATCGATTCCGCAGGCCGCGTCCGCGACGTTTCCGCCTATATATCAGACATCGGCCGCGCTGAGATCTGCCATGCTGGCTTGGCGAAGCTCGCCGCGATCGATCCAGCTTCGCTGCCGCTTGTCGAGGGCGATGTGCGTTACGGCGTGCCGGTGAGCGGAGTGCAAAAATTTATCGCAATTGGTCTCAACTACGCCGACCACGCCGCTGAATCGAACCTCCCGATCCCTGAAGAACCGGTGGTGTTCAATAAATGGGTTAACTGCCTTCAGGGGTCGAACGACCCCGTGATCATTCCGCGCGGCTCGAAGAAGACTGACTGGGAAGTAGAACTCGGCGTTGTGATCGGTACTCGCGCAAGCTACGTCGAGAAGGAAGACGCGCTCTCTCATGTTGCGGGATATTGCGTAGTGAACGATGTTTCCGAGCGCCACTGGCAGCAGGAGCGTGGCGCAACCTGGGACAAGGGGAAGGGTTTCCCGACCTTCGGTCCAGTGGGTCCCTGGCTGGTGACCACAGACGAAATAGAAGACCCGCAGAACCTCTCCATGTGGCTTGAAGTCAATGGCCGACGCTTGCAAAATGGATCGACCCGGACGATGATCTTCACGGTTGCGGAAATCATCGCTTATTGTTCTCAGTTCATGACTCTCGAGGCGGGCGACATTATTACAACCGGCACGCCCCCCGGCGTCGGCCTGGGGCAGAAGCCCGAACCGTGGTACCTTCGGGCGGGAGACGTCGTCACTCTCGGCATCGAGAGGTTGGGCGAACAGCGACAGGACTTTATCGCCTGGAGCCGCTCTTGATCCCCGCCCGGAAAGATCGACTGAGATGTCCCGCTGCCAATAGCGTGCGGTAGTCACTCGACCGGATAATCGCGTTTGGATTACTCGGCTAGCGGTGCCGCATGGGATCGGCTCGACGGACTGCGAGGACGCGCCAATTATCGGCCCCGCGGCCAGAAGCGGACCAGGTAGAAGCCGCCGATTCCGAACAGCACCAGGCCACCCCACAACGCGGGGTGATAGTTCGACAAGACAGTATCTGAGGGACGCGCCCAATCGAGCGCCGCGGTGAAAAGGATAATGATCCCGTAGATGAACAACAAGATGCCGATGAAGAACCAGACCGGCAGCATTTGATGTCGTTCTCGCATTGCCTACTCCTAGGTTTTCCTACGCCTCGCATAGGTGTTTCCGCAGCGGTTTAGCCAGGTGCGCCTACCAGAATATCCACTGCAAAATGCCGAAGAAGATGCCGACGCCGGCGCCCCAGAACAATGGACCTTTCCAGAAGGGGAGATGCTCGTCCTTAGGAAACATGGTGGCTCCCCAGGTTAAACCGGAAAGCTCCGCCTCTGCTTTTGGCTCGGTGAACAGGCTAACGACGATCGTCGTCCCGATGGAGATGACAAGTGACCAGAGAGCGCGGTAGAGGTTTTCAGCCATGTCCTTGGCATCGGGCGAAAGGGCTATGTACCGGAGCCACGTCGGGTGAATGTTGACCGCCGTATACATGGCAACGGAAGAGCAGGTGCCAGCGAGCAAACCCCAGAATCCGCCCTTGGCAGTAGCACGCTTCCACACCATGCCGGTGATGACGGTCCCGAAGAGCGGACAGATAAAGAAGCCTAACAGCGCCTGCATGTAGTCCATGATGCTATTGAAGTGGGTAACAAAATAAGCAGTACCGATGCTGAGGATCACGCCGAGGATTGTGCACCAGCGACCGATGCGGACATAGTGCGCATCAGTCATGCTTTTCTTGATATATGGCTGGTAGATGTCGTAGGTCCACACCGTGGCGAATGCGCTTACGTTACCCGCCATCCCCGACATAAAGCCCGCAATCAGAGCTGTGATGCCGAGGCCGAGCATGCCGGGTCCGCCATAGCGAGCCAGCATCAGAGGCAGAACTTCGTTGTAGCTGTGCAGGCCAGGGTGCACGGCGCTTTCAGGCACCAGCTTGAAGGGCAAAACAGCGAGGCCGAGCAAGCCGGGAAGAATCACGATGAGCGGCACAACCATTTTGAAGTAGGCGGCGATGATCGGGGCCAGTTGCGCAGAGCGCAGATCCCTGGCAGCCATGGCACGCTGTACGACGAGAAAATCTGTCGTCCAGTAACCGAAGGCGATGGCGCCGCCGAGGCCGAAGACGACGCCAGTCCAGTGGACACCCATGGGATTGCCGACGAAGAGTTCCGAGCGTGCTCCAGAGATGCACGTAGTCGTTGCGAGTGCATGCTGTTCGTAAATGCGCGCGGTGAGACCGTTCCAGCCGCCCGACTTCGATCAAGCCCAGGACGGGAATGATGAGCGCACCCAGCCAGATGAGAAAGAACTGCAGAACCTCGTTGAATATGGCGGAATATAAGCCGCCCAGGGCCACATAAACGGCAACGGTGAGCGAGGAAACCCAGATGCTGAAATGGATGTTCCAGCCCAGCACGACCTTCATCACCAGCGCCATGGCATACATATTGATGCCCGACATGAGGATGGTCATGACGGCGAAGGAAATGCCGCTCAAGGCGCGCGCGCCTTCGCCATAGCGCAGCTGCAGATAGCCGGGAACCGAATGCGTTTTGGAGATGTAGTAGAACGGCATCATCACCAGGCCGAGGAAACACCATGGAAGGGAAGGCGGCAATCCAGTAGAAGTGCGCGGCGAGAATTCCGTATTGATAGGTGGATGCGGCCCAGCCCATGAGCTCGATGGCGCCGAGATTGGCGGAGAGAAAGCTCAGGCCCGCGACCCATGCCGTCATTTCGCGGCCGGCCATGAAGAAATCGTTGGAGGTGTTGGCGTATCGCCGGAGATAAATGCCGATGCCGAGGACCATTACAAAGTAGATGGCGATAATGAGCAGGTCAGAGGGAGCAAGGGAAATGAGCCTGTTGGACGATTGCCATACATACGCGGCCACTAGCGTGCACGGGAGAACCATTGATCTTTCCTTCAAAGCAAAATGTCTTAACAAGCCGGGAACTGCGAAGAGAACTG
Source organism: uncultured Acidobacteriaceae bacterium (assembly GCA_963832465.1). GTDB lineage: Bacteria > Acidobacteriota > Terriglobia > Terriglobales > Acidobacteriaceae > Telmatobacter. The sequence continues at coordinate 69,440 of CAWHUJ010000004.1, read as the reverse complement.
CCGTCGCGATCTGGTAGATGAGGTCCGTGCCTAATCGGCCAGCACCATCTCTTCGCAGTCGCGGAAATAGCGGATGCTGGTTTCGACCAGCGCATCGAGTTTCGGCTTTGTCGGGGTTGCCGTGCATCGCAGGATAGGGATCGCCCCCGGGGCCGAGCGGCTCGAAGGTGACGAATCGGTCGCCCTGGTTGTAGCCGATGACATAGAGGGCGCGAATGATGGTTGCCAGGTCCATTGATCCTTCGCCCATGGCGCAACGGTTGCTGTCGGCCATATGCAGATTTGCCAGCTGGTCGCCGGCGTCCACGATAGCGTCGCCGATATGCCGCTCCTCAGACTGCATGTGATAGACATCGCCATTGATGTGGCCGATGGCAGGGTGACCTACCTGGGCCAGGTAGCGTTTGGCATCTGCAATGGTGTGCACCAAGCTCACTTCAGCGGAGCGGATAGGCTCGATGGAGGCCTTGATGCCATGTTTTGCAAACAGGTCGCCGCGCATTGCGAGCGTCTCTGCGGAGCGCTCAAACTCGACATTGTCATACGCTTTGGGTCGGCCCACGGCGCCGGGCACGACAAGCAAATACTTGCCGCCGACCGCTTGGTGAACGGAACCTCACGATCGAGATAGTCGATAGCGGCCTGACGGCATACCGCGCGATTGCACGCCAGATCATTGTCCGCGGAAAACATGCCGCATACGCCGGAGACCTTCAAACCGTAGTCGCCCAGAATCTTTAGCGTCTCATCGACTTTGTAACCGAGATCGGGGCCGTAGTGGTTGCCGTGCAGTTCGATGTAGGGAACCTTCGACTTGGCTAGCCGTGCCGCCGAGTCGGCCAGCGACTCACGCCCGAATCCCCAGTTGCTCCACGAGAGTTTGATCCGAGAGTCAAAGTGGCGCGGCGATTTCTTCCTCAGGTCTCTGAACGCTCCTGAATCTTGCTGTTGGATTCCTCAAAATGCTGCTGGCGCATTGTTCCAACCTCCTCAAAAGCCGAATGACCTCTTCGCACTGCGTGACTCTATTGCTCAGCGTGGTCTCCAATGGCCGGCAGTGTGGTGTGTACATCCGGCCCGAAGTAACGCAGTACCACCAGCGGGTCAGTCTTCGAATGATTCTCGAAGGTGACCCCCGCCACGGCGGCCTCGTGGGAGATAAAGACTTCATCCTGGGTCATCTGCCCAAAACGGATCAATGAAGGACAATCGAGGTCGAGTTTGCCGATTCGCCCATGGCCCTCGGTCACAACAAGGCCGCTTGCCCCGGCGTCGCGAATCGTGCAGCGCACACCCGGATTGACGGTCAACTCTCTCGCGCTGAATTTCTGTTCGCCATCGATGGTTCCGTAGACGATCCATCGATCGACATAACCCTCACTCGCGGTATCGGAAACCGGAATCGGCTCCAGATAGTGATGCTTCTTGAATTCGGGGTCTGTATTGGCGGAGAAATCGACGAGATCGACCAGAAAATCGAGGTCCAAGCGCTTGTCTTCGGGAACATCCTGCGTGAGCAGGCTGCGCGGAACCGGCCGGCCTTCAACCATGGATTGGAACATGGCGAGCACGTCGCTTCCCCACTGCGGCTCGTAAGTCAGCAGGGAACCGGGCGCGTGCAGGATGCAAGGGGGCACGAGCCAGCCCGTGCCGGGCTTGAGTCGATAAGCTTTTGCGTAGTCCAGAATTCCGTTGTCGCCGCGGTCCCAGGCTTCGAGGCAGGAGCGAACATGATTTCGTGTTGTTCCCGGCTCAAGCCCGAAATAGGTATGAGGGAAATTGCCGAAATTCGCATTCAATTGAGGAGGGAAATAATAGCCTTCGGGTTTGCCTTCCCGTCCCACGAGCCGAGCTTGCGCGTCGCTCTGGTGGAGATGGTGCATGATCGGGCCCATATTGTCGAAGAACTTACTGTAGACCGGCCAGCGATGGTATTTCTCCCAAATCGCGCTACCCACGAGCCTCGGTCCTTCGGCCTCGACCGCCTCTTTCAGAGTGAAGCGCTCGTTCTCGAAGACCACATAGCTCAACCCTTCGTCGGGCGTGCGGTTGTCGTTCATCGCCGGCGTAGTGGAGGCGAACCAGCGTTCGTCGATGCCGCCGCGATGAGCGCCATAGGCATATAGGTCGCGCTGATCGAGTTTGAGCCTGCGGCCGGGTTGCAGATAGACGCGCGGTACCCAGGTAGGCGCGAGTCTGAGAATTCCTTCACCTGCCTCGAGAGCTTGCACGGTGAGGCGGTTCGCTGTTGCTGCCTTGCTCATCGATCAATCACCTTTCGAACATTCTTGTGCACGGCTCGTGATCTGCCGTTTAGCTATTTCCGAGTTGCTGCCAACGTCAAAGCTGCGGCTGCCTTGGTGGAACGGAGAACATTCATCATGTGTGCCTGCATCCCGATGCGAGCGCCATCCGTATCTTCCGCTGCTATGCAATCGACGATGACGTCGTGATCTCGAATACTGCTTTCAAGAACGGCCGGGGTTTCCGAGGCGGTCTTCCTGAACTCAAGACCCAGCACACCGAGACTCTCGGCGGCGCGTGCCAGGAAGGGATTGCTTGCAATCTGGGCCAGCTTGCGATGGAAGCTGCCATCTGACTCTCTGTACGCATGTGGGTCGCCGATTCGTTGTTCTTGTTCCGCAATCAGTTGTCGTAGCTCGACAATGTCGCCAGGCGTCGCATTTCGCGCAGCGAGGCTCGCAATTTCTCCCTCTATAAGCCGGCGTGCGTCATAGAGCTGCTCAACCTGAACATCGTGCAATGTGAGGAAGAAAGATAGCGGCCCGAGGATCTCTTTAGCTTCCAGTCCAGAAACAAAGATGCCGCTTCCATGGCGGACCTTTAGAACCCCCAACACCGCCAATGCGCGAACTCCCTCCCGAACCGTTGGCCTGCTCACTTTGAACATCTCCGCCATATCGCGTTCGCAAGGAAGGCGATCTCCCGGCTTGAGCGTTCCCGCCTTGACCATTGCCAATAGTTGCGACACGACTAGATCGGAAGCAGCCTCTTGCTTGATGGCCGTGGCTGGAAACTGCATGCAACTGCTCCTTTTCGCTTTCCGCGAAAGACATGTGGCCAGATGACCAGGAAACCTGCTTAGGACTCTAGCACTGTAATTTCTATCGGGTCAAATGGGGGAGTCAGCTCGAAAAACTGGACGTTTCGTCTCCAGCAGCCGGGCCCCGAAGTGATCTTCGATGTGGACGTAGATAATTGAAAATAATACGTAAGTTAAACGAGACGGGCATTCAAGCGGACTCCATTATCCACCTCGTGCCCGGGAAAAAATCGCACGTGCAGGGATCAAATAGCCGAGTCACTAGAAGGGCAGCTCTTCTGTCTATCTTGCGTGAAGTGGTAAGGCCTATTTATAGTTGCGGTGCACAAAATCAGAAATCCTCTCGAGAAGGGAAACTCGAAAAATCGCCTATGCAGACCTCGCGCTTGTTGGACAAGGTGGTCCTAATAACGGGCGGAGCTGGGGGCCTCGGCAAAGCCGTGTCTCTTCGGCTGGCGTCAGCGGGGGCTCGTATCGCCGTGGCCGACCTGAATCGAGTTGCTGCTCAGGAAGTTGCGGAAACGGTCAATGGCATTGGTATCGCATGCGATCTGGAGTCAAGCGTTTCGGTGGATGAATGCGTGGGCAAGACAATGGAACGCTACGGCCGAATCGATGTGCTGATAAATGGAGGAGCGATTCACCTTCAAAAACGGATCGTAGACATCACAGATGACGAGTTTGAATCCGTCCTCAAAGTCAACCTGACCGGGTCCTTCTTTACTTGCCGGGCTGTAGCGCGGGTCATGAGCGAACTAGGTCGTGGCGGAAGGATCATCAATATCGTAACCACACTATTCCCCAATGCGCTTTCCGCTCCATACATGGCCTCCAAATTTGGACTGTGGGGCTTTACGGGCTGTCTTGCGATGGAATTGGCCAAATTCCATATCACTGTCAATGCCGTTGCACCTGGAGTGGTGCGCGGCACAGGAATGGAGAAGTGGTTTGTAGAAAAGGCGCGGCTTTCTGGCATAACGCAGGAACAGTTTGACAAGGCGGTGGAGGACAGCATTCCCTTGGGCCGGACCTGCACTCCTGACGACGTTGCCGGACGTCATTGAATTTCTTTGCAGCGATGAGGCGCGCTACATCACCAGTGAACTGATCCACGTCACAGGCGGTTGGAAGGGCTACTCGCAACGCTTGGGTTAAATATGACAGACAAATACCGACTTGGAGTTCAGGGTCTCTTTTTTGACTACTATTCGGGCATGCCACCTGGTTTTGGGCAGCATAAGAATCAGTGGTATCGGGAGATCCTTGGGTTTCTGAGCGAACACTTTGTTGTCATCGACGGAGGCCTGGTGGATGGTGTCGCAGCTGCCCGTGAGTCCGCTGGCCACCTGGCGGCATTGAATATCGATGTGTTGCTGCTCATTCCGATGATGGCAGTGAAAGCCGATGTCGGTGTGGAACCCAGCAGGTTTGCCGGATGTGTCGCTAGTCATCTGGAATGCGCACGAAACGCAGGCCCTGCCACCGGAATATGACGCAGCAGCACTCGTAAGCCATAGCGGAAATGTTGGAACGCTCGCCCTTACGAACGCCCTCATGCGTGAGGGAAGACCATTTCTGTTGACCACCGGTCATTGGCAGGAGAGCGGCGTGCGTGCCCAAATCGTGGAACAGTTGCGCTCGGGTGCAGTCGCAACTTCGTTGGGACGGCTCCACTTGGGAATAATCGGAGAGCCCTTTGAAGGCATGCTGGACATCAGTTTCGATGACGATGTTCTCTTGCACAATAGTCTGCATAGCACTAAGCAGATTCCCGTTTCTATCGTTCAGGAGACATTTGCTGGAATTTCGGAAGAGACGTTGTCGGAGGAAGTGAGTCGCACGAAGGGTGTGTTCTCCTGCGAATTGCTGACCGACGATGCTCTTCGATCATCGGTGCGTCTTGCCCTCTCTCTTGAGAATTTGTCGAATCCAATCAGTTGGACGGCGGCGCGGTGAACTGTCACAGCGCGGGCTGGAGAGACAATCCAGCATTGGGCGTTCTCGGGTGCTACGCAGTATCGCGGCTCACCACGCGTGGTGTTCCTTTTGCTTGTACCGGCGATTTGTGTACTGGTCTCGCGATGATTATCGCTAAGCGCCTGAGCGGGACCTCGTTTTACTGTGAGATTGACTTACTGGATTACGCGAAGGATGAGGCACTGCTGTCGAATTCGGGCGAGATGGATTTTCGATATTCAGCTGTGAAGACGGAAAAGCTGGTCCCGCATTCGTTTTACTGTGCGGCTGCCGGGGTGTCCGCTGTCGCCAATGGGACCCTGAAGGAAGGGCCTGCTACTTTGCTCGCCTTGACGCCCCGGCCCGACAAGCGCGTCCAGCTGATTGCAGCTTCAGGGCAAGTCCTTGATCGGAAAGCGAAGGATCTTCCGGTATCCAACTGCGTCTTCAAATTCGATAGAGCGCCGGTCAATCGCGCGTTTGATGAATGGTGCCGGGCAGGTGCAAATCATCACGCCGTCTTGATGGAGGGATCTCATTTGAGAGGTTTGAGGCAAATCGCGGAATTACGAAACTGGGAGTTTACAGCCGTAGAGGAGAAGATGCTGATCCGTATGAAGGTCGCGCGGCTGAATGGTTTTGATGAAACGCTTTCGATTGAAGAACACCCGATTCCGAGGCCGGGACCGCGAGAGCTTGTGATTGCTGTTGAAGCATGCGGAGTTTGTGGATCCGATCTGAGCATTATCCACGGTGGCTTGAAGTCCGGTTTGCCTCGGACTCTCGGCCACGAAATCGCTGGCACCGTTGCTGAAGTCGGCGCTGACTGCACAAGCGCGACAGTTGGCACGCGGGTTGTTGTTTATATTGCTTGCGGCTGCGGCGAATGTAAATCCTGCAGAGATGGTGAAGAATTCTGTTGCGTGCGGGGAGCGCAGCGGATCGGGGTCACGCAAGATGGCGGGTTTGCCGAGTTCGTATTGGTGCCCGAAGCCAATGTCCTTCCTCTGCCCGACTCCTTATCTTTCGAAGCTGGAGCGGTCTTGACGGACGCCGTTGCCACATGCCTCCACGCATTGGAAGATGTCGGCAGGATCGTACCTGGAGAAGCGGTAGCGATCTTTGGTGTTGGCGGCTTGGCGACGTCTGCAATTCAGATCGCGAAGATGCATGGCTGTCGTGTCCTGGCCGTCAGCCGTTCAGCCGCAAAACTGGATCTAGCTCTTTCCTTGGGAGCTGATGATGCCATCGTCGGAGGAGAAACGGCGGAGGTCGTACGAGCAATTCAGGAAAAAACAAATGGCCAGGGAGTCGACGTTGCATTGCAATTGGTACCTAACCCCGAGGTCGACCAACAGGCAATCGCATCGCTCGCGACTCGCGGCCGTGCCATCTTAGTTGGATTCACATCCCAGCCCTTTGTCGCTGACTCGCTCAGTCTGGTGCTGAAGCAATTGACAATCGTGGGAAGTCGAGGGATGACTCGCGACAACATTCGCCGCGCGATTCACCTGGCGCAAACTGGCGCAATCCGCCTTGATCCGTTGCTGAGCGCACAGCGTCCACTATCTGAGATTAACGACGTCATCGTGGACTTTCGCAACGGCAAGATACTCAGGGCCATCATCAAGCCGGAGAAAACAAAGCCCATCAAATGACTGCGGAACCACATGGAGAACTATGGAACTGAAATTGGCTGTGGCAGACTACAGCTTCCCTCTTCTTGAGTGGGAGCAATCATTAAGGCTGGCTCGTGAAATCGGGATGGATGGGATAGACATCGGTCTGTTCCATGCTGGTTCGCACTTGCGTCCTGACGAGACACTCGAAAATCCCGGCGCGAGTGCGGGGAGAGTTTCTGCGGCGTTACGGACACAAGGGCTTCAGCCCGCCGATGTTTTCGGAATTCCCGGAGCTGCCTTCGATCAAAGTGCGGTGAACGATCCGGATGTAGATGCGCGGAAAAAATCGGTCGAGTATTTTCATCGAATCCTGGAGTTTACGGTTCGATGCGGCGCGTCGCACCTTACACTCCTGCCTGGCGTTCACTTTTCCGAGGAGCCAAAACACGATTCTCTAAAACGCGCAGCCGCGGAACTGGAATGGAGAGCACAGGCTGCGGAGCGCGCCGGCGTCAAATTTGCAGTTGAAGCACATCTCGGATCCATCGTGCCCACACCTGAAGAGGCTCTTCAGCTCCTCGCACTCGCACCAACGCTTACGTTGACGCTTGACCCATCGCATTTCATTCGTCAGGGAATTTCGAACGAAACGGTGCTGACACTAGTGAACCGGACCTCCCACGTCCATGTGCGCGGCGCGCGCGAAGGACGGCTTCAGGCGCCCCTCCGGGAAAACTCGATCGACTTTGCAAAATATGTTGAATCGCTAAGGCGCCAAAAGTATTCGGGGTGGATGGCTGTCGAGTATACGTGGATTGAATGGGAGCGATGTAACGAAGTCGACATTCTAAGCGAAACCATTCTGTTAAGGAACTTGTTGCGTACGGCTCAAAGCAAGACTGCTGTCTCTTGATCGATAGCAGGGAATCCGGGACCTCAAGCGTGCAATACATGGCGCGTGCGATTCGGATGTCAGCTGCATCCGGCTCCACTGCGGCAGGTGTTGGGTGACTCAGAATGTTGCGCATAGTTCAGGCTAGGCAAGAAGACGAGGTGCCAAGAAGCACCAGACGATTCGAGCATCGGAGGCGCCGAAGTATGACGAACGTGAGAATCGGCATTATTGGTGCAGGATCGTGGGCTGTCGAGAACCATATTCCGGTTCTCAGGAGTTTTCCAGGTGTCGAAGTGGTCGGCATCTGCGGCCTGGGGGCGGAGCGTATTCGTCGCGTACAAGACCGTTTTGGTATCCCTTTCGGTACGGAGGACCACCAGGAACTGCTGTTTCAAGGCCAATTAGATGGTGTGGTGATCAGTTCTCCGCATCATCTTCACTTTGGGCATTCAGTGGCGGCTCTTGAGGCAGGATGCCATGTCCTATGTGAAAAGCCCATGGCAACGAGTGCCAAGCAGGCATGGCATCTCGCGAACCTGGCGAAGGAGCGGAATCTGCATTTTCTGATTCCTTACGGTTGGAACTATGCAGAGTTTGCGGGCGCGGCAAAGGCGAAGGTCGGAGCAGGTCAGATTGGAAGGATTGAATTCGTGCATTGCCATATGGCGACTGCGCTGCGAGATCTATTCAGTGGAACCGGTGCCGCGTGGGCGAAAGGGGCATTTCTGGAGCCCCAGGTTGAGACGTGGAGCAATCCGGCGAGCGGTGGTGGGTACGCTCACGGGCAGCTAACTCACGCGCTCGGCCTGCTGTTGTATATCACGGGTTTGGAGATCGAGAAGATATTTGCCCTCACTGGCGCATCTCCAACCGGAGCGGACTTATATAACGCCGCCACATGTCGATTTAAGGGTGGTGCAATCGGGGTAGTTGAGGGGGTTGGAACGCAACCGGAAGGCTCCACAAGGCAGCTTGGCCTCTCCATCTTTGGCAGTGAAGGAATGCTTCTGCTCGACATCGAGAGGCCGCGTTTGGAACTACGGCGCAACGATGGTCAGAACTTCTCCATGCCGTTGACCGATGATGACACAAGGTACCAATGCATCGAGCCGCTTCGAACATTCGTAGCCTTGATGCGTGGAGAAACCGTGGAGAATCGATCGAATGCGACCGTTGGAGCCCGCGTGGTTGAGGTATTGGATGCTTTGCTTCGTTCTGCGCAAACTGGGCGTGAGATCGTGGTCTGAACCTTGTGCCGATCTTCTTCCAATACGCCATGGCGTCTTTGGGTCGCGGTTCATTCAGTAGTTGTTTCGCCTTGTTCTGCGCTGAACTTCCTCTTGAATGCGAAAACGAAGTACACCGGGACGCCGAGCAATATCAGCCCTATTCCGGTCAAAGCACTTCGCGGCTGGGTTAAGAAAGTGCTCACCGCCACGGCTCCGGCCGCGAACACAAACAATGAGGGAGTTATGGGGTAACCGGGCGTCCTGAAAGGGCGCACCACATCGGGAAATCTTCTGCGCAGTATGATTACGCCACCGACAGCGAGGCCATAGAAAATCCACGCCGTGAAAACTACGTGCGTCAACAGCTGCTGAAAGTTTCCCATCTGCAATAGAGCTACCGCCCAAACTCCCTGCACGATGATCGCAAGCGACGGTGCATGAAAAACACGATCGAGTTTGCCGAACGCAGGTAGAAAATCTCCCTCGCGCGCCATGGCATAGTAAACTCGAGGCCCTGTAAGGATCATGCCGTTCATCGCGCCCAGGATCGAAACGACAATCAAGACGGAAACGAATTGGGTTGCGCCGTTTCCAAAGGACGCCACGGTCGCCGATGCGGCTGCGCTGTCGGTTCCCCGTATGTGCGCCGAACCCAGCGCAGCGTAGTACGCCAGGTTCAGCAAAATATAAATCGCGCCGACGATCACGGTGCCACCGATCAGGCTTGCGGGAAGACTGCGACCCGGATCTTTGAATTCTCCAGCGGTAAACGACACAACATGCCAGCCCTCATAAGCCCATAGAACGGAGATCAAAGCTACGCCGAAGGGCAGCGGGTTCGTCCAATTCGTGGCAACGTTCCAACTTTCCGTCAAGTTAGCAGCATGACCGCGCCAGAGGAGCAGGGCTCCAAACAAAATCAATCCCGCAATCTTGACCGCGGTGCTTACATTCTGGAAGCGCTTGGCCGCGCGCAAGCCAAGTAGGCTGATTGCCGTGAGCACGAGCACGGATCCTGCCTCGGCTACCTTCTGTTGGCTCGCAGAAAGACCTATGATACGCGAGAGGTAGAGCCCGAAGCCTGCGGCAAGTGTCGCGATGCTGCCCGTCTGGATCATGGTGAGCAGACCCCATCCATACAGAAAGGCGACACCGCGGCCATATGCGCGACGCAAGTAGATATATAGCCCACCGGCGCCAGGGAACATGGAACCCAGCTCCGCTAGTGAAAATGCCCCGCAGATGCTCAACATTGCTCCGCAGAGCCATACGCCGAGCACTGCCCCCAGAGAGCCGAGTTGCATCGCGATAAAGCCCGGAACAAGGAAAATTCCTGAGCCGATCACCGACCCGATCACAATCATCAGGCCGTCCCTAGCCGTGAGTGCGCGCACCAGCGCGAGAGGCTTCTGCTTTTCAGACAATTGTGTCCCGCTCATGCTCTCATCCTTGACGGTGAAGAATCAAGGTGAGAGCGTAGCGCGGAGCGGCGAGTGAAAGTTGTCATTTCAGTGTCTGAATTCTCCCTAAGGCATCACACTTTGTCAATGGAAAATGGAGTGTAATCATCATATGTTGTACATAGTCGAAATGCAGGAAGATCTCTACTTTATTGACTGACCATCCGATTCGTCGTAAAGTCGAAACAACGCGTCGTCTGTTGATATACAAGACAGAACAACATTTGTTGCTCATGCCATTTGGAAGGAATTTGCCGGGCTCTCGAGGGCGGCTGCTGGGTGCGCAATGGAAACTCCGGCGCAGATTTTGCGATGAGGTTACTTATGGCAGGACGAGTGCGCGGAAAATCCGCAATTGTGACAGGGGCTGGTTCCATTGGAGAGGGGATTGGAAACGGCAAGGCCGCGGCAATCCTCTATGCACGAGAAGGCGCCAAGGTGGTGCTCGCGGATTACAGGTTGGAAGCCGCTGAAGAGACGAAAGCCATCATCGACAAGGAAGGCGGAGAGTGCATTGCGCTTCAAGCCGACGTGAGCAGGTCGGAAGACTGCAGAGGAGTCATTGAAGAGTGTATTGAGTGGAGCGGAAGAGTCGACATTCTGCATAACAATGTGGGCATCGAACTGCCAGGCGGACTCGATGAAACAAGTGAGGAAGCCTGGGATAAAACTCTCAACGTTAATCTCAAGAGCATGTTTATGTTGTGTAAGTTTGCTGTTCCTCATATGCAACGCCAGGGAGGAGGGGCCATCGTGAACATATCTTCCATTAATGCGATACGCACGCTGCCCGCCTTATCTCTGTCTTACGGAGTGTCGAAAGCGGGAGTGATCGCGCTAACGAGAGAGATTGCGGTACAGTATGCGCCGCAGCATATTCGGGCTAATGCAATCCTTCCCGGCATGATGAATACCCCGTTCGTCGTCGCGGCTCTGACCGAAGCCTATGGAAGTGACATCACGAAAATGACTGAGAAGCGCGATAGTTTGTGTCCTACCGGAAAGCAAGGGGAAAGCTGGGACATTGCTCATCTTGCACTTTTTCTAGCTTCCGATGAGTCGAAATACATCACGGGCACAAGCGTAATCGTCGATGGCGCGCAAACATGCAAGATTTGAGGAGAAGGAGCCAGAGGGATGAATGCGACGAGGGTTGTGACAACCATTGATACGCACACCGCTGGCGGCCCCACGCGAACTGTTATCGCGGGCGTCCCTCAGCTGCAGGGCAAGAGCGTTGCCGACCGAATGGAGTATTTTCGGACTCACTTTGACTCGCTGCGCAAGTTCGTGATGCTTGAACCCCGGGGGCACAAGGATATGTCGGGTGCAATCCTTACCCCTGCAGCGGACTCGGAAGCTGCTGCAGGGGCCTTCTTTTTGACAAGCAGCGGATACCTGCGCGCCTGCGTTCACAGTTCCATCGGCCTCATCACCGCCGGTCTCGAGACGGGTTTCATTCCCTATAGTCCGCTGAGCGGAGGCGGCTCGATCAAACTGGAAGTCCCTGCCGGCACAGTGTCGGCGATGCCGCATTATGACGGAAACAAGCTGAAGTCTATAGCGATTCGGATGCCACCAGCATTCTCATGCGGTGCTCAGCAACTCCAATTGGATTCCGCGAAAGCTCTGCCCGTGGCTCTAGCCTATAGCGGCGTGTTTTTCGTTCTTGTGAATGCAAGAGACCTGCCTCTGTCCGACCCCGCTGTCCTACCGCAGCGTGCAAGAGAGCTTGCTGAAGTGGGGGTAGAGATTCTGGCCGCAGCCAATAGCCAATTTAAAATGAGCCATCCTGAGAATGCCGCTATCAATTCTTTCGAGTTGGTAATGATCTATGAAGATCTAGGCGATCACCACGCAAGAGACATAGTTGTCGGGCGAGCGGGAAGCATCGATCGCTCGCCCTGCGGAGCTGGTACAGGCGCACTCATGACGCATCTTTTTGTGCAAGGTGAATTGCACGCAGGTGAAGATTATGTCGTCGAGAGTTTTCTTAGTACGAAATTCACTGGAAGAATTATCAGTCCTGCTGGAGTCGGATCGTTTACAGGGGCGGTGCCTGAGATTGAGGGAAGCGCTTACCTGACCGGCATGCACCAGTTCATTCTGAACAGCGAAGACCCGCTGCCTGAAGGTCTAATCTTCTAGCCGCGGAGCCTGACGGCCGTGCGCCGACTTTGAGTGAATGAGGTTCTGGTTGTGGGTGGCGCCCTGGTCTGTAGCGGCGAAACCACCTGGGATCCGCGTTGGGCATCGAAGGCGGCGGACCGAGTAAGATTTGTCGCAGATACTCGCACGTCTATGGTACGGTCTGGGAATCTGCCGTGATCAATATTCAACCGCTTGTCGATCCAGAACACTTCGATGAGGCAGTCGACCTTCAGCGAACGATCTGGGGCTACGGCGATATCGATCTCGAGTCACGTGCCATGCTCGTGATAGCCAGCCGCTTCACGGGCCAGCTCCTCGGCGCTTTCGACGAGGGCAGGCTCATCGGCATAGCTCTCGCGTTCTTCACCGCCCCGGGCTTACTGCGCCTCCACTCTCATCGCGTCGGTGTTCTGGCGGATTACGAGAACCAAGGCATTGGGACGATGCTCAAGCTGGCCCAGCGAGAGGATGCTCTTCGCCGGTGCATCAAAGTCATTCAGTGGACCTTTGATCCGATGCTGAGCCGCAACGCCTATTTCAATATCGAGAAGCTCGGCGGCATCGCGCGCCGCTACATTCCCAACTTGTACGGAATCACCAGCAGTCCATTGCATGGTGGATTGCCGACAGATCGTCTTCTCATCGAGTGGGACCTGGACAGCCCTCATGTTGCTCAGGTTCTGAGTGGCAATAAACCTGCTCCTTTGGCTGAGGTCGTTCGAATTGCAGTCCCCATCGTCTCGCAACACAAGGACCCCGAACTGCAACTCAAGCTCAGAAATCAGCTGGTTGAGAAATTGGGTTCTGGTTACGCTATCACGGGATTTGAGAAGTCCTTTGAGGGCGCGTCTTACCTGCTCGAGAAACTATGAAAAACGAAGAGAACTGCCAGCGCGATCACAAAGGCTCTGAGTGACCGATGGAGGTTGTTTCGGGCCGATGGCAAAGTCAATGAGCGCTCAACGCCGCAAGCACGGTGGAACTAAATAGCGAGGGATTCTGCAGTATTGCAAAATGACTGACGTTGGGAAGAATAATTAGTCTCGCGCCCGGGATTGTCGTTGCCATATATCTATCGTGGCTCTGCTGTATGATCTCGTCATATTGCCCGTCGGCTATCGTTGTCGGTACTTTAATGCCGCTTAGTTGCATCGCCGTATAATGAGGCTCCGTTTCCCACATCTTACCGATTTGCTCCAGAAACACGCCGTATTGGTCAGGGGTTCGTGAAAGGCTCTTATATTCATCGCGCGCTCTTTTCAAGTACGCGACGAAGACCGGGCTTTGATCCCCTCCCACGATTATCCCTGAAGGATCAGCGTTTGCACCAAAAGCAAACAGATGCCTGAGTCGCTCAGGATGATTGATCGCGATATCGATGCCAATGATACCTCCATCGCTCCAGCCCACTAAATCAACGTCTCTGAGCTTCAAATAATCCATAAGCGCCAGGATGTCAGACGCCATGAGATGGTAACTGTAAGGTCGAGCAGAGCGGCTACTGCGACCTTGGCCACGCGTGTCGGCGACTATGACTCTGAACCGATGTTGTACGAGGGAAGTCACCAAAGGGCCAAAATAATCTGAATTGGCCAGACCGCCATGGAGTAATAAGACAGGTGGGCCTTCACCATACTCTGCATACCACATATGAATATCGTTCACGGCCGTGTAGCCACTTCGCAATGGTCGTGGCAATTTCGGCGTGGGCGGCAGAACCTTCCATCGCTCTTGCGTCGCCACCGGAAATACAAGCGCAAGGATGCCAGCCATCACGGCAGCAACTCGACAGAAATAGGATCGTGTTTTTGTTCCCATAGAGATCTCGTCAACCGACATGATCAAAGGACGGGGCTGTTCGGTGTGAAGCATCCTTCTTGCCCGAGCGAGTGTTCGAATCGGAAAATCAGACACGGCTTCGCTCGACAGCACATAAAGCTGCGCTTCCTAGTTGCTCTGCAACCCCCTTGCAGCTGATCTCATTGAATGAGCGCAGGACGAACATAGCAATTTCTTACAGATGCCGTCAACATTGTCCCGTGGACGGAAGATAGTTTTCCCGTGCGCTTCAACGTTCGTTTCATCTGCGCACTGCTTGTGGCGAAGACTTGGCTCTGAGCAATCCGCGAGGTGTATGACGGCTGAGGTGGCCTCGGTCTGGTAAAGCCTCCTTTGGCCTGATAAAATCGAAGCCTTCAGCCAAGTTATCCGCCGTCGCGCGGCGCGAATCTTCAGTGACAAATATCATTCGTCGTCAAGGAGTCGCGGTAAGTGATGTCCAAGAGAAGCTCGATAAATCGACCCACCCGGTCGCCATTCAAACGCGCATTAACGAATTGAGCTCCGGATGGCGCGAAACCCTGCGCCAGGTTCTCGAGAACCCCAGGGAATTCGTGCTGCCAAGCGTGCGCGCGGCGGCCGCCCGTTTGAATATCGATCCTGCAACGCTGGTTCGCATGGTGCAGCGCCTCGGATTTGACGGTTATCGTGCCTTTCAAAACTACCTTCACGATCTTTCGATCGCAAACGCTACGTCGCTCGATGGCATGCAGAACACCGACCCCAGGAATCAGGCGAGTCAGACCCGCTTCGCGCCATGCTGGAACAGGACGTCAAGAATCTCAATGAATTCTACAATCGGCGTCGATATGCAACGGTTTCAGGCCCTCGCCCGCAGGATTCACTCCGCGCGGCGCGTTCTTATTCTCGGCGGAGATCTTGCCGAGAACCTGGTCCATTACCTCGAGCACCATCTGACGCTAATCGGATTGCCTGTTCTTGCCGCCACCGCGGTGGGGCGCACCCTTCACCTGTCCCGCGCATATTGGAAAAGGCGATGTGGTTATCGCCATCAGCTTCCGCAAAGGGCTTCGCCAAACCGTCGAGGGTCTGCAGCGTGCCCGGGCGAATGGGGCGTACTGTGTCGGAATCACCGGGACATATGTTTCTCCCATCGCCCGCTTCACCGATGAATTTTTTGTGGCTTCGGTTGAAAGCCGGTCATTTATCGACTCCTATGTCGCGCCCATGGCGCTGGTCAATCTCATTCTGGTTGCGTGCGGCAATTACAAGCGTAAGGACACGCTCCGCATGCTCGCCGAGGCAGCCAAAGAGCAGCGTCATGGATTTCGCTGGTTTGACGCTGAATAGCCTTGAAGGCCCTCCTTCGTTGTTCTGTCGAACGTCGCCGACTTCGTTAACGGTTGCGACGCTGACTCACAACGCTTTCCACGCGCGCCCGTTGGGAAAGGAATATTCGAGCCTGGCTGTTTCGTTGATCTCGGTGCTCAGACCAGGGGCAGACGGGGCCATGTAGCGACCCGAGCGAACTTCGACCGGATGCAAGAAATGTTCATGAAGATGATTCGCGTGCTCAATCATGGAGTTTTCAAACGAGCCGCTTAGACGAACGTAGTCGATCATGGAAAGATGCTGGACGACTTCGCAGAGGCCTACTCCCCCAGCGTGCGGACACACAGGCTTGCCAAATTTGGCGGCGAGCAGCATGACCGCTATTGCTTCGTTTATCCCACCCAGACGGCAACCGTCGATTTGGGCTGCCGCGATCGCGTCAGCCTGAAAGAACTGCTTGAACATCACTCGGTTGTGGGCGTGCTCTCCGGTCACAACTCGTAGCGGAGACAGCGTCCGACTGATCTTGGCATGGCCGAGAATATCGTCGGGACTCGTGGGTTCCTCGATCCAATAAGGATCGAATTCGAGTAGCTCTCGCACCCATCCAATAGCCTCATCGACTTCCCAAACTTGATTGGCGTCGATCATAAGCCTTCTGCCTGGGCCGATGGCCTCGCGGGCAATGCGACAGCGACGTTTGTCGTCCGACAGGTTTTCGCCGACCTTCAGCTTGATCGAGTTCCAGCCTTCTGCGACAGCCTGGTTGCAAAGCGCCCTTAGCTTCTCATCCGAATAGCCAAGCCATCCCGGCGTAGTTGTATACGCGGGATATCCTTCAAGCAGAAGCCGATCGATTCGAGCCTGGCGGCTTGTCTCTTTGGATTTGATAATGGACGCAGCCTCCTCGGGGGTGAGCGCATCCGTAATGTGGCGAAAATCAAGACAGTGTACCAGCGCTTCGCAATCCATATCGGCCACGAGGCGCCAGACTGGTTTTCCCTCGACCTTTCCCCAGAGATCCCACACGGCGTTGACAACAGCGGCAAGCGCAAGATGAATTACCCCTTTTTCCGGACCAGTCCAACGCAACTGGCTGTCTCCGGCCAGAGCGCGCCAAAATTTGCCCATATTCGATGTGATTTCATCAAGGGTTCTGCCCACGATTAATCTCTCGAACTCCTTGATCGCGGAAACGCATAAGTTGTTGCCGCGCCCGATGGTGAATGTGTATCCATGACCCTCAAGGCCCCTATTGGTTTCGAGAATCACATATGCAGCCGAGTAGTCAGGATTCGGATTCATAGCATCGGAACCGTCTAGAGACGTCGAGGTAGGAAATCGAAGATCAATAGCATCTAGAGCTGTGATTCGCAGTGATGTCATTCAATGGGCTCCCCATATTTCCGCAAAGCGGTATTAGCGACGGCAAGTTTCCTTGCTGTTCATGTCGCCAGGATTGACGAAGCCTGTGGCCTTAGCCGAGTCCCGAAGTGGACCGCAATCGGGGGTTCAACCAAAAAAGAGCAAGCAGGTTCGAATATGACGAAAATCACACACAGAGATCGGTTTCGAGAGTGCAGTTCCGCAATGGAGAATCATCTCAGTGCGTGACGCGACTAGTGTTCTGCCTTGAGCTGTTGCGCCTCCAGTTTCTCGGTAAGATCCAGCCTTTGTTTCCAGGGGTCTGGTTTTGAGATTGGCCCGTTCTCCGAAAAATCCATCAGCATATCCGTGCCTGAGTTATACCTCGGCCAGTCCGGCAGCCCAGCGCCATTCGGATTTCCGGTCTTCACAAAATTTGCCCAATAAGTGCTCATCTCCCCTGAGCCATCTTTTCGTCTTCCGGGGTCAAATTAGCCCAGCGATGAACCATGCCGTGCAGTCAAAAACAAACGGAGTCTCCCCACCGTGGGGCGCGGCCGGCAACATCTTCCGCACGGCTATGGAACATAGCTGAACCGGTACTCCCAGACCGGGTCGCCCTGGGAGGAAAGTGTTTGTGCTGCAAAACGCTCGGGCCCAACGAACAGTGCGTCTGCGCCAACCGCATTCCTCAGAGACAGAAAATCCTTTGACGTTGCACTGTTGTAAGCCTGCTCCGCAGCCTTCGCATCCGGCCCAAATGGAGCAAACAGCTCTTCCTCGTTGGTTGCATGAGAGATGCTGGCGTCGCCGTTGTTCGCACCGACAACCATTGGCACATGCTGGTATTTGCCTTGCTGATAAAGTTTTGGCGGTTGATCAACAATAACCTTTCCATCGATCATACGGGCCGGCGTATGTGGAATGCGGCAGTCTGGAGGTTCTCCGCAGACAGCCCGTCGAGGATGGCCTCCGCCGGGAGCGCACGCAATTTTTCGAGAGCCGCGCTGTCAACACCGTCAATCCCCTTGCTCCTGGCGAAATTGACGCCCATCTGTTCGGCAGAAGGCCGGCCATTTAGCCCGTTAAACAACCCTGTGCAATTGCGCATCAATCCGCCGCCGCCGGATTCAACCATGGCTCGTTGAAAAAGCCCTTTGGCCTGCGGCGAAGTCATCAGCGACTGAACGGCGAACCCTCCGGCCGATTGGCCGAAAATAGTCACTTCATGGGGATTGCCGTCCAAACGCAGCAATATTGCGTTGCACCCACTTCAGAGCGGCAATCTGGTCCATATAACCATAGTTGCCCAGCAGGCCGTCTTTACTCTCTCTCGTCAAGGCAGGAAACGCGAAATATCCAAACCGTCCAAGCCGGTAATTGAAACTGACAAAGACCATTCCCTTTCGACGCCATCTCGGCTCCGTCGAAGGCCTGAAGCGAGCTTCCGCCAACAACCCAGGCGCCCCCATAGATCCACACCATCACAGGAAGGTTCTGGCCGTGGTGCTCAGGGACCCACACATTTGCATAAAGGCAATCTTCCGCGGGTGAATTGGAGAAGATTGAAGGAACCTGCATGCAATCGTGACCGAATTGAGTGACTTGGCGAATGCCGTTCCATTTGGCCGCGGGTTGCGGTGGACGCCAGCGTAACTTGCCCACGGGCGGAGCAGCAAAGGGAATGCCTTTGAAGGAGATCACTCCCGCATCTGCAGATCCCTGAACTCGACCAGTATCGATTGAGACGACGTCGACTTTGGGATCTTGCGCATCGGCCCCAGATACGAAGATCTGCGACGCCATAACGGCAAGGCAACACAACACCCGTCTAAGTGAGAGCGGACGAAGTTTGATATGCACGGAGACTCCCCCCTGAGTAGTAATTCTTCGCTAGCATCGTTGCTGATCTTGAGTTGCAGAATCGCGATTCCAAGGATTTCTCATTGTGCAGGGAAATCCGAGAAACGATAATTGTCGCTCAGCATCGTAGCAACCTTTGTTGATAGTGTGGGCAGCGCAGTGGAAATATAACACCTTTGTGTGGTGACAGTCGAATGGATAATCCCGCGTAACTAATGTAAAAAATGGCCGATTATGCGATTTGTGGTTGAGGTCAACGATCGTTTCATCTACGCTTTGTTGGTGGCACGGAGGCTCTGTGAAATTCGATCCGGAAAATACGGCGGAATCAAGCAGGCAGGAAAAAGACAAAGGGAAGATTGTCAGAACGCACGACAATAATCAACCCGAGGGAATTACACGGCGCGCCCTCCTGGCTGGTGGGGCTGCCACCGGACTGGCCCTGAGTGTAATGCCTGCCTGGGCGCTTCGGAATCGGCAAACGTTCAAAGAGGAAGATCACGTTCTGCTGGAGCGGGATTTTTTAGTGCCACCGGACTCCGCCAAGCCATGGGCTTATTGGTGGTGGCTTGATGGTGCGAGCAGCAAAGAAGGCATCACGAAGGATCTTGAAGAGATGAAAGCGCAGGGAATCTCTGGGGTTCTTCTCTTCGACGCGGGCTCTGGCGGTCCCCCAGCACCAAAGGGCAATCCGTTCATGAGTGATCCATGGAGAGAGAATTTCCGGCACGCCGTGCGAGAAGCTGCACGCCTCGGAATTGAGATGGGAGTCAATCTCTGCAGTGGGTGGGACGCCGGCGGTCCATGGGTGAGCCCTGACGACGCCATCAAGGAATTGGTTCTGGCCGAAACGGTTGCTCAAGGGCCGAGTGAATTCGATGCCGCACTGCCTCAACCCAGGCTGAAAGAAATCTACGGCGTCACAGGCGCTACGAAACCCGTGGACAATCAAGACTGGTATCGCGACATTGCTGTACTTGCGTGCCGGGTAGGTGTGGACGGTCTTTGGAATATTCAGGAGGCGGTAGACTTAACCGGCAAATTTCAGGATGGAAAACTGAAATGGCAGGTGCCGGAAGGTGCCTGGACAATCCTGCGCTTTGGATTCACCCTGGCGGAAGTGCGTGTCAGTGAACCGTCCAGCCCCGTTGAGCCTTCCTGGGAAATTGATCCTCTGAGTGCAGCAGCAATGGACCGTCACTTCGCATCGACCGGCACCAAGCTCATCGATGATGCGGGGCCGTTGGCGGGACGTACGTTGAAGTACACCCACATTGATAGTTGGGAGATCGGCAGCCCCTCCTGGACCGCGCGCTTCAATGAAGATTTTCGCACCCGCCGTGGTTACGATCTAACACCCTACCTGCCGGCCTTGGCGGGTAAGACCGTAACAAGTAAGGAAGTGACCGAGCGAGTCCGGTGGGATTACCGGCGTACGCTGGCCGACCTTGTGGCGGAGAACTATTACGGACGTCTCAATAAGCTGTCGCGCGAGCGCGGCCTTGGCACCCATCCTGAATCTGGCGGCCCCTTTTACACGCATGACATCGATGGTCTTGAATGCGAAGGCACGAATGATATTCCCATGGCTGAGTTTTGGGCCTCTCGCTTCCCGTATCCCCTTACATCGGGACTTGTCGAAGGTGTCTCTGCCAACTTCTTTCGCAGTTCCGAATCAGATTTTCCTGCGTGCAACTATGGCTCAGTCCGACAGGCGGCGACTGCGTCGCACATTTACGGCAAACCACTGTGCCAGGCTGAAGCGTATACCTGCTTCAACGACGACTGGACTGAGGACCCATACTTTCTGAAATCGTACGGAGATCGGGCATTTTGTTCCGGGCTGACCCGCAACGTTCTTTGCTTTTATGTTCATCAGCCGGACTTGAGTGCGAAACCGGGATTTCAGTGGGTGCATACAGGTACTCACTTCGATCGAAATATTACCTGGTGGGAGAAGAGTCACGCGTGGCTCGCTTATCTTGCCCGATGCCAATATATGCTTCAGCAGGGCAAATTCGCAGCTGACATTCTCTACTTCAGCGGAGAGGCAATTCCGAACTTCGTATTGATCGACAGGAAGCCTGTCGCCGGACATGACTTCGATACGATCAATGCGCAAGCATTGCTGGCGCGGGCAACGGTAAAGGATGGCCGAATCGTGCTGGCGGACGGCATGAACTACCGTTATCTGGTTATCCCGGAAAATGTCGGGTTGTCGATGACGCCTACCGTCATAACGAGATTCAGAGAGTTGGTGGAGAGTGGCGCGACGCTTATCGGATCGCGCCCACAGCACGCGCCAGGGATGACCGACTATCCGCGTTGCGATGAGCAGGTGAAACAACAGGCGGACGCACTTTGGGGAACTGGCGCATCTGAATCAGGGGTTCGCACGGTGGGCGCCGGCAGAGTGATTTGGGGTAAGACTGTTCAGGAAGTCATGAATGCAGACCAACTCCCGCCCGATGTTGAGATGGGAGGACTGCCGGAAGATGTTGAATTGGACTGGATCCACCGCCGTTCGGCCTCGGAGGATATTTATTTCATTGCCAACCTAAGCGACCGGCAAGTGAGCCTGGAAATCACCTTCCGTATTGATCGAAGGACACCTGAACTGTGGGATGCCATTTCTGGCTCGATGCGGAAGCTCGAGGAATTTCGCGAAGAGAATGGACGCACAATAGTGCCCATGACATTCGACCAGCGACAGAGTTACTTTGTTGTTTTCCGGAGAGACTCCTACGCGGCTCAACCCGCGGCAGGCAAGAGAAATTTCACGAAAACCAGAGGCATTGTCACATTAGGCGGCCCTTGGGAAGTAAGCTTCGATCCGGCTTGGGGGGGGGCAGAGAGGGTCACCTTCGAGCAACTGGAAGATTGGTCGACGCGCCCCGAAGAGGGCATTCGCTATTACAGCGGAACAGCGATCTACAAAAAAACTTTTGACATACCCCATGGAATTCGTGGGCCTCTCTACCTCGATTTGGGAGAGGTTAAGAACCTGGCGCAGGTGCGGGTGAATGGGAAAGATCTGGGCGTGGTGTGGACCGCACCGTGGCAGGTCGCAATTAGTGATGTCGCGAGGGAGAAAGGCAACGAATTGGAAGTCGAAGTTGTAAACCTGTGGCCCAACCGCCTGATTGGAGACGGAAAGCTGCCGATTGATAAACGCCTAACCCTAACGAACGTGGCAACCTACGAGCAAAGTCTGCCGAAAGATTTCGGAGATAGCGGATGTCCTTTGTGCGCGGAACGGAAAAGAACTGGAAAGCCGCCGGAATTGCTGCCTTCCGGCCTCCTTGGGCCGGTCATACTTCGTTGCGAAGTCTGATGAGATGAGGATTCTTATCGCGACGTAGGCCACCACTCACCGTCGTCACGTTCGTTATCGAAACGGCGGATTCGGCGCCTGCAAGCCGATGAAACATCCGGAATCCTGCGAATGAGAGGCGAGGATAGACATGAATGGAGCAACAAACCGAAGGATCGTACTTGCATCTCGCCCCGCCGGCGCACCCGCAGCTTCTGACTTTCGCATGGAGGCCGAGCCACTTCAATCGCCGAGCGAGGGGCAGATGCTCTTGCAGACGGTGTATCTCTCTCTTGACCCTTATATGCGCGGGCGGATGAGTACTGCGCCCTCGTACGCGCCGCCGGTAGGCATAGGGGAATTGATGGTGGGCGCGACTGTGAGCCGTGTAGAGCTCTCGAAGCTGTCGGGATTTGCTGTCGGCGACTGGGTTCTGAGTCAAAATGGCTGGCAAGAGTATGCAATTTCGGATGGTAGCGGTGTCTTGAATCTTGGAGCACACCCGCAGAACCCTTCCTACGCGCTCGGCGTACTCGGCATGCCGGGTTTTACCGCTTATCAGGGACTCCTGGACATTGGACAGCCAAAGGCGGGTGAAACGGTGGTGGTTGCTGCTGCGACTGGTGCTGTGGGTTCTGTCGTAGGGCAGATCGCCAGGCTGAAGGATTGCCACGTAGTAGGGATTGCTGGCGGGCCGAAGAAGTGTTCCTACGCAGTGAAAGAGCTCGGATTCCACGCCTGCCTCGATCATCGCAGCCCAAGACTAAAGGAGGAACTCGCGGCAGCGTGCCCGAATGGTATTGATGTGTATTTTGAGAACGTTGGTGGCTTGGTCTTCGATGCAGTGCTGCCATTGCTCAATGCACGTGCCCGAATTCCTTTGTGCGGCCTGATCGCTACCTATAATGGCGACTCTGCTGCAGAGTCCAAGTGCCGAACTTCCCAAGTGATGACCGCGTTGTTGAAGAAGCGAATCCGAGTGCAAGGATTCATCATATTCGAGGACTACCGATCAAATTTCGGGGCATTCAGACAGCAGATGCAGGAGTGGTTCGAGGCAGGGAAGATCAAGTATCACGAAGATATAGTGAGCGGATTGGAGAACGCTCCTGAGGCATTCATGGGTCTGCTGCAAGGCAGAAACTTCGG
Source organism: uncultured Acidobacteriaceae bacterium (assembly GCA_963832465.1). GTDB lineage: Bacteria > Acidobacteriota > Terriglobia > Terriglobales > Acidobacteriaceae > Telmatobacter. Next base: position 46,241 of record CAWHUJ010000004.1, on the reverse strand, counting down.
AAAGCTGGCGGTGCGGGTAGCGGCGGATGCCGTGACATGAGTGCGCTCGAACGTTTGCTAGCCCCTCGCTGAATGCGAGATGCGGCGCGTTACACGGAAGTGGACGCGCAAAACGGGTTGATCAAGTCAGGATTGCTGGACGGAAGCCGTCGCGCCAGCGCATTGCGCCCTGCCGTAGTGGAACGGCCAGCATCGCGTAGTAATTATCGACAAGGTAACCTTCATAGCCCTTGAATGTCCCATCCCACCGCTTCCAATCGCCGGAGAAACCGAGTGAATCGGTTCCCTCGAATCCGCACTTGCCGTACGTGTCGAGCATTGGAAAGAGAATTTCATCGGCCTCCGCCTTGCGGCCCAGGTCATAGAGAGCCGCCAATGTGAAGAAGGCAAGCGAGCCAGTAGCCCCGCCATTTTCGTAATTCTGAAAGCCGTCTGAATTGTCTGATTGGGAACCGCAGCCCCAGCGGGCGCTCTTGACAATACAGTCCTCTGGAGCAACCGAAACAAGATTGCCTGGCAGACCCATTGAAAAGTTGTGGTAGCCAACTTCCTTCATCTTGCCGATCAGTTTGTCCATGATCGCATTTGCCTGGGGCAGTTCTACCAACCCATAGTGAATGGCGATACCGTTCACCCAGAGAAAATAGTAGTCGTGAAGCTGTCCGTCAGCGCTGCGCCATCCTCCCAATATCCCGGTGGCGGGATTGTAGAAGCGTTTGAAATAGGTGGCGCGCAGCTTTTCTGCCGCTGCCAGATAACGCGTGGCATCATCGCCTCGGTCGACTCGCTTGGCCATCATCGCCATGTTGGACAGAGCTCTGTAGGCAAGGGCATTTGCATATGCGTCTTCGTGGCCAAAGCCTAGGTCGTCCCACCAGTTGGAGGGCAGGAAGAAAGGCGATCCATCCGGATGGGCCTTCCAGATCCCGGAATTGCCGCTGACGCTGTATTTGATGAGCCCGTTGCCATCGGTATCGGTGGCCAGCATCGCCTCAGCCCAATTGCGTATCCCAAAGTAGTTCTTCTGCAGCCAGGCGTCTCCGCTGCCGTCACGCGCACAGTTCGCAGCGGCGATGATCATCGAGGGATAAGTATCCGCGGATACGCTGGGGTAGGAGCCGTATCCAGGCATTCCATAGGATGCTCCTCCAGCGAGGATTCTATCCAGAGTCTGCCGCATCACGTCGCGCGCAGTTAGACCCTCAGCCAAGGGCGGTGTCATGGCCGCGATGTCGGAATACTCGTAATAGGCAAACGCACAGGTATCGCTGGCTGTATTGTTGGCGAGCGCTGGAATCGAGGGATTCAGCTGCAGGATGTTGAGCCAATTGCGGCGAAACGAATCAAAGCGCGGGTCGCCCTCGATGCCTCGTACATCGGGATAAATTGCGGTGACCTCCATCGTGTAAACGATGCGCTGGTGCTGAGCCGACGCCGCGGGAAGCGAGAGCGCCGCAGTCGCGTCATAGCGTGACTGATGTCCTTCAGTACGGCGCGAAGTGTAGGTCAATCCGATTTCTGGAACGCTGGAGATCAGACGCGCGGAGCCTTGTCCTGGAAAGTGCAGAAGGGCAGGCGCCGCGAGCAGTTTGTCGGGCCGCATAACTCCGAGCACGGTGCTATGAACCTGGTTCAGATCGAAGCGGAAAAGGATAGGCGGCGGAGCAAACTCCGTGGACCAGTTAGAAGTAAGAACCATTCGCGAGCCGCTGAATTCAAATGTCCATGAGGCCGGAGAATCGCTTGGCGCTGCTGCGGGACGGTATTCAACTCGGCGCGCGCGTCTTGAGTTGAAAACAGATGCTCTGTAGCCGTCGCTTTTAGACTCGGGAGAAGCAGTGATGTTTGCGCCGCGTCTCCCCTTGCCGAGCCCGTCGACATTTAGGCTCACGAACTCCGGCGCGGTCGACGATAATGTGAGCTCCATGTGATCGGATCTGTACGATATCGTTTGATCCGCATTGCCGACGATTTCTGCAGCAGCATGGAACGGACGGATGATCGCAATCGCCGCAGTCGCCCCGACGGCCTTCAAGATGTCTCTGCGTTTGTGCATTGCTCTTCCCTCGTTCTGGAACCCTCTGGTCATGCCAGAGTTGTCGCCGGATAAAAGTTGTTACGGGAGCGTATCGTGGCCTGCCGCAGCGGAACCGCGAGCATCGTGTAGTAATTGTCGACGAGGTAACCTTCAAGACCCTTGAATGTCCCATCCCATCGCTTCCAATCGCCGGAGTAACCGAGTGAATCGGTTCCTTCGAATCCGCACTTGCCGTAGGCGTCGAGCATTGGAAAGAGAATTTCATCGGCCTCCGCCTTACGGCCCAGGTCATAGAGGGCCGCCAATGTGAAAAAGGCAAACGAGCCGGTAGCCCCGCCATTTTCGTAATTCTGAAAGCCGTCTGAATTGTCTGATTGGGAACCGCAGCCCCAGCGGGCGCTTTTGACAATACAGTCCTCTGGAGCAACCGAAACAAGATTGCCTGGCAGACCCATTGAAAAGTTGTGGTAGCCGACTTCCTTCATCTTGCCGATCAGTTTGTCCATGATCGCATTTGCCTGGGGCAGTTCTACCAACCCATAGTGAATGGCGATACCATTCACCCAGAGAAAATAGTAGTCGTGGAGCTGCCCGTCAGCGCTGCGCCATCCTGCCAAAATTCCGGTGGCGGGATTATAGAAGCGTTTGAAATAGGCCCCACGCAGCTTTTCCGCCGCTGCCAGATAACGCGTGGCATCATCGGTTCTGCCCACCCGCTTGGCCATCATCGCCATGTCAGGAAGAGCGCGGTAGGCGAGGGCATTTGCATATGCGTCTTCGTGGCCAAAGCCGAGATCGTCCCACCAGTTGGAGGGCAGGAAGAAAGGCGATCCATCCGGATGGGCCTTCCAGATCCCGGAATTGCCGCTGACGCTGTATTTGATGAGCCCACTGCCATCGGTGTCGGTAGCAAGCATGGCGTCGGCCCAATTGCGTATCCTGGAGTAGTTCTTCTCCAGCCAGATATCCCTGCTGCCGTCACGTATACAGCTCGCAGCGGCAATGATCATTGAGGGATAGGTGTCTGCAGATACGCTGGGATAGGAGCCATTTCCGGGCATTCCATAAGTCGTCTCTCCAGCGAGGATTCTGTCCAGAGTCTGCCGCATCAGGTCGCATGCGGTGAGCCCTTCGGCCAAGGGCGGGGTCAGGGCCGCAATGTCGGCATACTCGTAGTAGCAGAAAGCACAGGAGCCGCTCGCTGTATTGTTGCAGAGCATTCGAAAGGCCGGGTTAATCTGCAAAATATTAAGCCAGTTGCGACGAAAGGGATCAAAGCGGGGGTCACCCTCGATGCCTCGCACCTCGGGATAAATGGCAGTCACATCGAGCGTGTAGACAACATGCCGGCGTTCTGCTGAAGCAGCAGGGAGTGACAGCATTGCCCTCTGAGGGCGATAGGTCATTCCGAACTCGTGAGGAGTAGTGGAGGTGTAGGTCAATCCGGCATCAGGAACGCTCGAAGTCAGACGCACTGCGCCCTGCCCTGGAAAGTGAATGACAGCAGGCGTTGCCAGCAGTGCGTCGGGTCGGAAAATACCAAGCACCGTAGTGAAAACTTGCGGCAATTCGAAAGGGAAGAAGACAGGTTGCGGAGCAAACTCCGTGGACCAGTTAGAGGTAAGAATGATTCGCGACCCACTAAATTCAAATGTCCATGGGGCCGGAGCATGGCTTGCCGCTGCTGCGGGACGGTATTCCACTCGCCGCGCGCCACGCGAGTCAAAAACGGAGGCTCTGTAGCCGCCATCGGACTTGCCGGAAGCAAGGCTGTTTGCTCCGCGCCTTCCTTTTCCCAGCCCATCCACATTCAAGCTCAAGAACTCCGGTGCGGTCGACGACAATGTGAGCTCCATGTGATCGGAACGATAAAGAATCTTCCGATCGGGATCGCCGGCGATTTCGGCAGCAGCATGGAAGGGGCGGATGATCGAAACCGCCGCAGTTGCCCCGACGGCCTTCAACATGTCTCTGCGTTTGTGCATTGCTCTTTCCTCGTTTTGGGCTTTCCTCGCATGATTACTGTCGATCGCGGACGGCTTTCTCAAAGACATTCGGTCCCGACGGACGAAAGCGTCTCATGCAGTGATCTCTGCCGTCTATTAAGTTCTTCAGACCGTATGGATGATCTCGACCATCAACAACATATGTTTCATATGTGTTTACTACTGGATGCACGATTGTCTCGATGTGATGATTCGTTATAGCGAACAAATGGCACATTAGCAACATTAAACGGCAACATGGTAGGCGCACAACAAATGATGAGAGGCAGCTCTTTAGTCATTGACAAGAACGCGCTTCTCTGGGAAGAATTCAGAAACGGAAAAATGAAGAGCAGTCAGTGTCGGATTCGGCGGAATGACAATGTTCGCGAGCGCCCAGGCGAAAGTCAGCACGTCAAACGCAGACTCTTACTGCGCGCATGTGATCGCCGTCCGGTGACGAAACTGTAGCCATCATCTGAATCTTCGCGGCGATAAGAGGTGAAAGATGACTTCGCGATTCAATCGAATGGAGCGGCAAATCCCATGCGCGAGTGTCCTGTCGGGGAGGTTGCACTTTTGCATTGCTCTGAGCCTTGTCATCTTCATGGCGGTTCTGCTTCCAGGCGCTGCAATGGCCCAGGACTCGCTGTTGCAAGGATTTGAAAATCCTCCCGATTCAGCTCGTCCTCTCGTCTGGTGGCACTGGATGAACGGAAACGTCACCAAAGAAGGGATCAAGCTGGATTTGGAGTGGATGCATAGGGTCGGTTTGGGTGGCTTTCAGAACTTTGATGTGGCGCACAACGCTCCTCAGGTTGTCCAGACCCGGCTCTTATATATGACCCCGGAGTGGAAAGACGCCTTCGGATATGCGATTCGAGCTTGGGGATCAGTTTGGAATGGAAATGGCGATTGCCGGATCGCCGGGATGGAGCGAGTCAGGGGGCCCGTGGGTACCGGCATCGCAGGGCATGAAAAAATTTGTCTGGAGCGAGACTTTAGTAGAAGGAGGAAAACGATTCCGCGGTGTCCTGGCACATCCGCCTTCAAACAGCGGAGCATTTCAAGCCTTGCCAGTCGCAGATGTGACAACTCCACCCCCGGGCGCGAAGCCGATCCCCGATTTCTATGCGGACTCGGTAGTGATTGCCTACCGTAAACCCAAAGATGAGATTGCGATTGAGACGCTGCACCCAAAGATGACGGCGAGCGGAGGATCGCCAGACTTTAGCCTACTCGCAGACGGTGATCTCGTGAAGACAATGAAGCTCCCCATCCCGACAGACCCCGGCAAGAACGCCTGGATTCAATACGAGTTCGCCCAGCCCGAGACGATCCGCGCATTCACGATCGTTGTGCACGAGCTTGACCCGTTTTCGCAAGCAATTTTGGGAGGCGGCGCGGCGGATAAAGTTCTAGAAGCAAGCGACGATGGCGAGAGCTTCCATGTTGTTGCAACATTCCCTGCGGACAAAAACATTTATGAAACAGCTGCTCCGCCGGAATACACCGTCTCCTTCCCGCCCGTGACGGCGAAGTATTTTCGGTTAATGTTCAAGCCTGCGGCGCCACCGTCGCTCCCGGAATGGGCGACGGCATCGATCCGACATTGTTCGATATTCGCGGTTCCCAAACAGCCCACCGACTATGAAATTGCGGAACTCGTGCTGCATGCGGGGGCACGGGTTAACCGATGGGAGGAAAAGGCAGGATTCGTTCCCACGGAAGACTTATCCTCTTTGCGCCACCCCGGCAGTCGACCCCCGGGCAGGCCATTTCAAAGGCGGACGTTGTTGACCTTACTGCCAGGATGCGTCCCGACGGGAGCTTGACTGGACTCCTCCGCCGGGCGAGTGGGTCGTTTTGCGTTTCGGATACTCGCTGCTCGGCATTCGCAATCATCCTGCAACGGCAGAGACCACGGGGCTCGAGGTCGACAAGCTGGATCACCGTTATGTCAAGGACTACTTCGAAAAGTATCTCGATAGCTACCGGGAAGCCGTGGGCGCGGATCGAAATGGGCAAGCGGGGAATCGGTTACGTCGTAAACGACAGTTGGGAAGCCGGCTACCAGAACTGGACCGACGACATGATCGCGCAATTCAAGAAACTGCGCGGCTATGATCCGATTCCATGGATGCCGGTGCTCGTCGGCAGAGTTGTCGAGAGCGCGGAAGCCAGTGATCGATTTCTTTGGGACTTTCGCAAGACGATCGCTGACCTGACTGCAAATGAGCACTATGGCGAACTCGAAGCCGTCCTTCACGAGCGACGGCATGGGCCACTACGGGGAATCGCATGAAGACGGGCGTGCCTTTGTCGCCGATGGCATGGAGGTAAAAAAATTCAACGAAGTACCCATGAGTGCTATGTGGACGCAACGCCCAGGCGTGAATAAGGAACAATATGGAGCCAATGCGGACGATCGTGAATCAGCATCGGTGGCACATATCTATGGACAAAACATTGCCGCAGCTGAGTCGATGACCGCCGCCGCCGCTCCGTGGGCATGGTCGCCAGCGACGCTGAAGCCGACCGCAGACCAAGAGCTCCTAAACGGCATCAATCGATTTGTCATTTCCGAGTCGGTGCACCAACCGCTGGTAGGCGATCGCTCTGCGCCCGGAATGACGCTCGGGCCCTACGGTCAATGGTTCAATCGTAACGAGACGTGGGCAGAAGAGGCGCGCCCGTGGGTGGACTACCTCTCTCGATCCAGCTATCTGCTGCAACAGGGGCATTTCGCGGCCGACATTGTCTATTTTTACGGAGAAGATTCGAACCTCACCGCCATCTTCAGCGATGCTGCGCCAGATATTCCCACCGGTTACGCGTTCGATTACATCAATGCCGACGGCCTGACTCACGAGCTAAGCGTCGTGGACGGACGAATCACAACGAAAAGCGGGATGACCTACAGGGTACTTGGCCTCGATCCCTACAGTGTGCACATGTCACTACCCGCGCTTCGCGCGATTCACACATTGGTTGAGGAAGGGGCAGTCGTGGCCGGACCGAAGCCCACAGACGATCCCAGCCTCGCCGACGATCAGGCCGAATTCGCGAGACTGAGTGAGGAACTTTTCGGCGACGGCACGGGCACTCACAGCGTCGGCAAAGGAAGAGTTTATGCGGGCCAAAAACTCAGTGACGTCTTGCGGGCAAGGCAAATAGCGCCTGATTTTGAGCACACCAAGCCGGCGGCCGATACGCATCTTGGAGTTTGTACATCGAAAACTTAGCGATGGAGACCTATACTTCGTCAATAATCGCGGAGAGAAAGCTCAACAGGTTGATGCGACATTCCGCGTTTCCGGGAAGGAAGCTGAATTGTGGAATCCGGAAACTGGCGAGACAGAGCCCGCGAGCTTCAGAATCCATGAAGACCGCACCACTGTTCCTCTCAATCTCGATCCGTGGGGCAGTATCTTCGTCGTCTTCCGTAAGGCAACGGCTTCAACGAACCGCAGAATTCCTTCCGGAGTAACGACGGAACTCGAGACACTCGATGGCTCCTGGAAAATCGATTTTGAGCCGAACCGTGGAGCTCCGAGTTCGATTCTGGTCGACCGACTCATTTCCTGGAGCGATAGTTCCGACGTTGGAGTGAAGTACTTCTCCGGCACCGCGACCTACACCCGGACATTCGATGCCCCAGCGGGCTGGTCAGCGAAAGACGCTCAGGTGTTGATGGATCTGGGCGACGTGAAGAATCTTGCTGAGGTATTGGTGAACGGAAAGTCCCTGGGTGTTGTCTGGCACGCGCCGTATCGGGTGAACCTTACTTCAGCCTTGAAGCCAGGGACAAACGACTTGGTAGTGAAGGTGACTAATGCCTGGGTGAACCGGCTAATCGGCGATGAACAACCCGGTGCAACACGCTACACGTACGCCGATTTCAAGCCATACAGAGCTGATGCGCCTCTGCTGCCTTCGGGACTTCTCGGACCGGTGCGGCTCTACTCCATCAGCTCGCACTAAGCGAAGTTGTCCTTTCGGCCATGCTCTGTGCTGAGCAAGTCTTGGTACTAACCTCCCTTTAGTGCTTACTCACCATCTCCAGCACATCATTGTGCAGAGCGATGCGACTGTCTTCGCGCGTATAGAACATGTGACCGCCGGGATACTCATGCACCGAGACGCGATTCGGACCGCCCATGACCGGCATCTGGTTGACGCTCAGCACCGATCCCATAAACGGGCACGTGAGATCGTTCCAGCCGTGGACGATCAGTACGCGCATATCAGGATCAGCGGCCACGACCTGGCGTAATTGCGTGACTGCGCCGTCTTGCGCATCGCCCCTCTGCCACAGCTTGATGACCTCGTAGGAGAGTGCATTGTAGCGTGCGTCCACCTTCCAGCCCACGGTATTGGTGAGAAAGCTGACCATTGCGGTGGTGACAGGCGCGATGATGGTGGCCAGCACGGGATCGCTGGCACGCTGCTCGGGAGCATAGGGAAAGGGATCGATCATGGTGACATTGGGATCGTAGATCGAGCCTAGCGTACCTTGCTCGCGATGGACTTCGCGCAGATAAGCCGTGGCGTCGAGGCGTCCCCCGGAGAGCTTCACAAATTCAGGATCGAGACCGGTCAATTCCGTCACCTTCTGGACCATCCGATCAGTGGCCTCGGGATCGCTGCTGCCTTTGATTAGAGTTGTCGCGTACTCGCCCTCGTCGTAGGCGATGACCGGCTGCATGGCTTGCGCCGTGAGCTTGTTCTGGCGGTCAAGATTGGCCGCCACGATGGAGGGCAGCGTGAGCATCCATGGCAGAGGCGAATAGATGAATCCGTCGTTCTCTGATTGCGAAATTCAGGGCGGGCGAGACGAGTACCATGCCGTTGATGCCCACGCCGATCTGGGATTGCAGATAGTAGCGTGATGCGCGGGCCCCGGAACCCGCCGTAGCTCTCGCCGACGATATATTTCCTCGAATCAAGGCGGTCGTTCTTGACCAGCCAGTCGTACATGATGCGGGAAAGATACTCAATGTCGGCTTCGGTGCTATAGAAAAGCTGTCTTTGCCTGGTCGTCGGGAACCAGCGAGCGGCTGAAACCGGTGCCGATGGGATCGATGAAGACCAGATCGGTGAAGTCGAGCCATGTGCCCTGATTGTCGCTGAGGACCGTGGGAGCGGAGGGGCTATCGCCCTGTTGCCGAACTGCAGATGCTTGGGGCCGATGGCGCCGAAGTTGAGGTAGACACTGGAGCCGCCGGGGCCGCCGTTCATGCGCGAAAGTGACGGGGCGGTTGCTCGCCGGGCATGGTGTAAGAGGTGACCACTACCTGGCCGACGACTTTCCGCTTTGATCGCGGATAGGATAGGCGCCAACAGTGACGGTATAGTGAAGCGTCCTGCCGTCAAGCACGATTGACTGCAGCGCGCTTTTTTCCGGGGGCAGGGGAGAGAATTTGTTTTCATCAGCCGCGGATTGGGCGGGTTCCGTTTTAGATTTGGTGGCTCCAGTTTGCTGGTCCGCGGGCGTCTTATCGTCCTGAGCGAAGATGCGCACGGAGGAGGCGGATATCAATGTGAAAGCGCAGCACAGAATTGCCCTGCGAAGTTCAGTATTGCTCATTCGGGAATCGTCCTCACAATGACCATGCCAGTAGCGAGCGGGATACGACCGATTTAGAAACATTTGTTGACGCGTCGTGAAGACAGTCGCTCATCCTCGGCATTCAATAAAGTTTGGATAATTATGCAATTCATGTGCGGCTCGCGCAAGAAGTAAGCGTTGATCAAGTTAGGCGGACGCTGGAATAGCAACATTAGTTGTACCGCTGCTCGATTTCATCGCGGCTTCAGCCGATAAAAACGTTGGCCGTTTGTCTCCATGATCGCTTGCATCTGTTCGGCAGAATAAAGGCTTCGCAGGACACTTTGTGCCACATCGAGCACCTGCGCATAGGACGCTGCGGGCGTACACACCGGCCAATCCGAGCCGAAAACGAGGCGGTCGGGGCCGAAGGCCTTCGCCACAAGTTCAACGAACGGGCGGATGCGTTCGATACTCCAGTCAGTGCCTGCCTCGGTCACGAGCCCGGAGATTTTGCAATGCACTCCTGGCAGGGCCGCCAACGCCTCGATTTCGCTGCGCCATTCCGGGTCCATGCAACGGGTCATGTCGGGCTTCGAGATATGATCGAGAATCGCATGCAGTCCGGGCGTAGCCTGGGCTGCTTGGATCATCGAGCTCAGATGTCGAGGAAAGGTGAGAATATCGAAGGGAATATCTGCGACGAGCGACCTCCACCAGCGCGGCACGAAAGCGTGGATCCTTGATAAGGCCTGGATCGTGCTCTTGCAACATAGGCCTTATGCCTACCCACTTTGGCAGCGCTTGAAAAATGATCCAAGCGTGCGGAAAAATCGTCCGCCAGCATGTCGACCCAACCTACGACCCCCGCCACATAATCAGTGTGCGCCGCAATTTCCAAAAGGAAATCGGTTTCGGCCTCAGTCTCAGCTGCCTGTATCAGGACCGTGCGCGTGATCCCAGCCGCCGCGAGTAGTGGCGCGAGATCGCCGGGACCGAAGTCCCGGTATAAAGGCGTGAGATCAGGCGTCATCCACCCGTAATCGCCTCGATCGACTTTCCAGAAATGCTGATGCGCGTCGAGCATTGCGGTCTTCCCTTCAGGGGCGCAGGACGCCTTTCTTCAGGATGATGTTCGCGTATAGCCTTAGTTCTCCGGTGGCGATCACGGCATAGGCTGCCTTGGCTCGATCGTAGAAGGCAAAACGCTCCACTGGTTCCAGAACAATGGCGCGGCCTTCAGCCTTCTTGAGAGCAGCGTCGTATTCCGAGTAGATCGCCGGGCGTTGGCCGGGCGCGTCCATCGCAGCAGCGGGACGATCTACGAAATCATCGAGCGGAAGCACAGTTAACACCGCCGTCAGCGCATCGGTTGAACTGATACCTGGCAACCGGATTAGGCGTCGCGCCATGCTCGCCGCGGGAAAATTTGCGTCGGTGATAACGATCTCATCGCCATGTCCCATGTCAGACAAAATCGCGAGGAGCTCCCCGCTCAGCAGGGGATTGATCGATTTCACCGGCCGAGGATCGCTCGCGGACGTCTGGAGTTGGTCAAGCAGCTTCAATTTCGGAAATGCGCCCAATCCGATTCCAAAGACAAATCCCGACCGGAGGAAATACCGCCGCGTTACATCGCGCCATACCTTACCGAAACCGCCCTCAGCCAAAGGAAGCTGATTCATCAACTCATCTCTCAGTTTTCATGTGCAAGTTCTACCGCAGCTGTGCCTTCAATTCAGAGCCACAGCCTTCAGGGACGCAGGACGCCTTTTTTCAGGATGATGTTCGCGTATAGCCGCAGTTCTCCGGTGGCGATCACGGCATAGGCTGCCTTGGCTCGATCGTAGAAGGCAAAACGCTCCACTGGTTCCAGAGCAATGGCGCGGCCTTCAGCCTTCTTGAGAGCAGCGTCGTATTCCGGGTAGATCGCCGGGCGTTGGCCGGGTGCATCCATCGCAGCAGCGGGACGATCCACGAAATCATCGAGCGGAAGCACAGATAACACCGCTGTCAGCGCATCGGTTGAACTGATACCTGGCAACCGGATTAGGCGTCGCGCCAGGCTGGCGGCGGGAAAATTTGCGTCGGCGATAACGATTTCATCCCCATGTCCCATGTCAGACAGAATCGCGAGGAGCTCCCCGGTCAACAGGGGATTGATCGATTTCAACATGTTCTTCTCCGGTATTCAGCGTTGGTTGTTTTGAGCGCTTCATCAATATCAGCCCAGATGCCGTCAGGCAAATCCGCATTGAACCAATCCACGTTCTGGCGTAGTTGAACTGGCGTGTTGGCGCCGATCACTACGCAGGTTACTGCGGGGTGGCGTATCGGAAAACGGATCGCTGCAGCAGCTAGTGGTACATCATAGTCGTCGCAAACCGCGCGCAATGCTTCAACCTTCATCACGATTTCCGGTTGGGCGTCGGCGTAGTTGAATATCTTTCTCCCGTCTTTCGGAGCCGCGAGAATGCCAGAATTGTAGACGCCACCGATGGCCAATGCCACGTTTCGGCGCTGTGCAATTGGCAGGAATGCTTCCGCGGTCCGATCGAGGAGGCTATAGCGTCCTGCGAGCATGCAGCAGTCCAGATCAGTCTCTTCAAGCGCGTCGCGGATCACTTCCCACTCGTTGACGCCGAGGCCGAATCCTCCGATATTGCCGGCTGCTTTCAACTCCTGAAGGGCGCGAAAGCCGCCTCCTTTGGTCAGCGCTGCCCAGTGATAATCATGACTATCCGTGTGGGTCACGCGCCCAATGTCATGTACATAGAGCATGTCGATCCGCGGCATGCCCAGGCGCTGCTGACTATCTTCATAGCTTCGCATCACACCGTCATAGCTGTAGTCGAAAATCTCGCGGAATGGCAGATTATTCCACAAAGTCGGAGCAAGCGGACTCTTCGGTGGTTCTGGAGGCAGTTGGCGGCCGGCACGTTCGATCATCAGGAGGCGGCCGACCTTGGTGGAAAGGACATGACTTCCATCGCGCTCGCGCAAGATGTGACCGATCAGGTGTTCGGCACGGCCATTTCCATAGAATGGTGCAGTGTCGAAATAGCGAATGCCCAGGTCCCACGCCGTGGTCAGAACCTCCAGGGCTTGGGCAGTGGGCACATCGCAATATAAACCGCCCAGAGGGCACGTACCAATCCCAAGCGCTGTGACCTCTAAACCAGCCGAGGCGATCTTACGGCGCGAACTGACGGTTTCGCTCATTTGTTCTTCCACTAAACTCAGTGTTGCTTGTGCCCGGTTCCCTCTGGGTAATTGCCTTCCAAACGAAAACTTACCAATCGAATACGCTGCTCTAGGCTGCTGCGTGCATGATCTCCAGATATTCGTCCTGCGTGGGCCGCCGCGGGTTGGTTGCGTGGCAATGGTCATGCAATGCCGCGTGAGAGACGGCCTCCATCATCTGGTCGGTCACGCCCATCTCGCGCAGGCCCGATGGAATTCTAATGCGTCCATTCAGCGCTTCGATAATCTGATCTGGCGGCCCTTCCATGTGGCGGACGAGGACATCCCACTTTTGCCCTATCGCCTCGCGATTAAAGCGCAGGACTGCAGGCATCAGCACCGCGTTCAGCGTCCCATGGTGCAGGTTCAACTCCCGAATCGCGCCCAGGGGATGAGTAAGCGCATGAACAGCACCCAGCCCCTTCTGAAATGCCATCGCGCCTTCCAGAGCGCATACCATCATCTGGCGCCGCGCGAGCACGTTGCTTCCGTCTGCGACTGCCGCCTCGATGAAAGCCAATCCGCAATCGAGCCCGTGAAGAGCAATAGCTTCTGCTGGTGGATTGAAGGCCGGCGCCATAAAGGTCTCCAGACAATGCGAAATGGCGTCCATCCCAGTTGCAGCAGTCAACCGTGAAGGAAGCCCATAAGTCAGTTCGGGATCACAAAGAGCGATCGTCGGCAGCATGAACCCCGACAGAATGCCGAGTTTGCGGCCGTCGGCGGTGATAATGACCGAGGCGCGCCCGACCTCGGACCCGGTACCTGAAGTCGTGGGCACAGCGATGAGATGGCAGATATTCCCATGGATGCGTGCCGCGCCGCCCGCAATTGCGGCGTACTGCGCCAGCGGTCCCGGATGGCCGGTCAAGAGCCGTACGGCTTTGGCCAGGTCAATCGATGAACCACCGCCCAGCCCGATAATTCCATCGCACCCTTTTGATTTGTACAAAGCAAATGCAATGTTCACCGCTTCTTCCGTGGGATTGGCGGGCGTTTCGTCGAAAACCACCGCGCCGGCGCCCACGAGATCGCGCACCTTGCCCGCCAGACCGGAGGCCACCAACCCTTTGTCGGTTGCTATGAGCGGACGTTTAACGCCAAGTGCAGCAAGAAACTCCGGCAAGCGGGCAACTTCCCCCTCACCGAACTCAATGCGCGTTAAATAATTAATCGTGCTCACATCGGTCTCCTGAGTCTGCAGCGGCGGCACGCTTCGCAGACCTGCCATCCCCTTCGCCCCAACGGTTTAGCGCCAAAGAAGCAGCGGTCTTTTTCGATGAATGCGTTATATATTTCTTATGTCATCTCATATATGAGTTGTCAAACCGTAGACAAACAATATGGTGAAAAAAGCAGGAGCAACAGGAGATCCCCCGCAGCAGAAGGCCGATCAGGTATATGACTTGATTCGCCACTCCATCATCATGCTGGAGATGCAACCGGGTGCGCCCATCGTAGAGAAGAAGATCTGCAAACAGCTTTCGCTCTCTCGTACTCCTGTTCGAGAAGCCATTCAGCGCTTGGCGGAAGAAGGGCTGGTGAATGTTATCCCGCATTCGGGGACCTACGTCAGCCACATCTCTTCCCAGGTAGCGGAGGAGGGCTTCATCATCCGGCGTGCGCTGGAGATTGAAAGCGTGCGGCGCGCCTCATTGCGCTACTCCTATGCCGCAGGAGCTGAGTTAGAGGCCATTCTCCTGCGGATGCAGAGATTATTGAAAACCAATCGGCTCGACCGCTACCTGGTCGAGGACGATATGCTGCACTCGACCATCGCTCGAATGAGTGGATTGCCTCGTATTTGGAAATTCATCACCATGGCGAAGGTCCATCTGGACCGGATGCGCCAGCTTTCTGCACCGGTGCCCGGGCACCTTGCCATGGTGACCGACCAGCATGTCGCAATCGTCGCCGCAGTTCGCTCGGGCAAGCCCGATCAGGCGGAACTGGCCATGCGGATACACCTCGAATCATCCTTCGAGGTGATGACCAGGCTTTATCACCAAAAGACAAATATGTTCGCGTCAAAGGAAGCTAAATGACAGTGTCTCAGAAAACCATTTTGCCGCTGATCCGCCTGAACCCGGCCGACAATGTTGCTGTCGCGCGCGAACGAGTCGACCCTGCTCTCACGCCGAAGATCGAAGGCATTCCTGTTCAAGACCAGATTCCTCGGGGGCACAAGATCGCTATCGCCCCAATAGCGGAGGGAGAGCCCGTCATAAAGTATGGCCAGACCGTCGGCTTCGCAACCGTGCATATTTCTCCGGGGCAACATGTGCACACGCACAATCTTTCGGTCGGAGAATTTGCCCGCGACTACGCGGTTGGCGTCGATGCTATCGCGCCAAAGATACTGCCCGAAGCCGAACGTGCCACCTTCCTGGGTTATGCCCGTCCTGATGGAAGGGTTGGCACCCGGAATTACGTCGCTGTTATCTCTTCCGTGAACTGTTCGGCGACGGTGTGCAAGGCAGTAGCTCAACACTTCTCATCGCTCGGCTCGATGGATCCCTTCCAAGGAGTAGATGGTGTAATCGCACTTACGCACGGCGGCGGCTGCGCCTTCAATTCGAGCGCAGAAGGGTATCGCTACTTGACGAGAACCATCGCTGGCTATGCGACACATCCGAACGTAGGCGGGGTCTTGATGATTGGATTGGGCTGTGAGACCAATCAGATTCCTGCCCTTTTGGAACGCGAAGGGCTGGCTCAATCTGATCGGTTTCGTACGATGACGATTCAGGCGGTTGGAGGCACTCGCCGCACGATTGAGGCAGGTATAAACGCAGTCGAAGAAATGATGCCTGCCGTCGGCGAGGCAGCGCGCACTTCGCAGTCTGCCGCGCATCTTATGTTGGCCCTGGAATGCGGAGGATCGGATGGCTTTTCCGGCATTTCAGCCAATCCCGCACTTGGGTCCGCCGCCGACCTTCTGGTGCGGCATGGCGGCACGGTTATTCTCTCGGAAACACCCGAGATCTATGGCGCCGAACATTTGCTTACTCGCCGCGCGGTCACTCCCGAGGTTGCTGACAGGTTGCTGGAACGCATCGCATGGTGGAGGGACTACACCCATCGTAATCATGCAGAAATGAACAATAACCCTTCCCATGGAAACAAGCAGGGCGGACTCACCACCATTCTCGAGAAATCCCTTGGAGCAGTTGCCAAGGGCGGAAGCTCGCGGTTGCAGGCAGTTTATGAATATGCCGAAAAGATTAGCGAACATGGGCTGGTCTTTATGGATACGCCCGGCTACGACCCGGTTGCGGTCACAGGTCAGGTGGCTGGCGGAGCAAACCTGATCGCATTCACCACTGGGCGAGGCTCGGTATCGGGCTTCAAGCCGGCGCCTTCACTCAAACTCGCGAGCAACACAGAGATGTATCGCCGCATGTCAGAGGACATGGACATCGATTGCGGCACCGTCGTGACTGGAGAAGAAACGATTGAGAGTTTGGGCGAACGCATCTTCGCTCTGCTAATCGCGACCGCTTCAGGCCAGGCGACCCGCAGCGAGCAACTGGGTTACGGCGACAATGAATTTGTGCCCTGGCAAATTGGCGCCGTCATGTGACCTGAATAGTTCACCGGCGAACCACTGCTGCCATGTTTGGTCGCTCCGATTCTCTTCGGGGGGCACGAAGAAGCAGAAGCTCCAAATGGAATCCGACGACCGTACCTGGCGAAAAGAGGTCGCATGCAGCCTGCCTTGCGTAAGCAATACGAAAGTTCTGTGCGCGTGGAATCCTGATCTTCGCTCTGTATCGATCATCTCCGGCATCTATTCATGTTCGAAATGCGGTCGTTCTGTTGAGTCCTGTGCGCTGAACGATGGCTCTGAGGTGCACACCCTCCCCATCTGGCGGAACGATCTGAGAAACTTACAGGCTCGCGCGGGCGCTGACTCCATAGCTTTCGCGGGGTCTCCCAACAGATCGCGAAACATTCGAATGCCAGTGCGTTTCACGTAGCGAACCATCCAAGCAGGTCGTCCCAGCAGTCAAAAAGCCCGAAATCGAGCCGGATATACTGATTAACGTATTGACCATAAACAAGATATCTGGAATCGCCCAATCCGGGATCTTGTTTCGATAAGCGAACATTGTCGAGAGTGGGCTCTTATTTATCGACAACGAAGTTCCCCTTGACTCACGATTCAACGTGTCACCACTTTCCATTTGATGGCGGGGTCCGATGCGGCGATTTCTCTTGTAGTCGACTGCAAGAGCAGTTGACGCCAAGTGGACCAGGCCCATGACTTTTGCGATGGATGAAGTTCGCAACGGGAGCGTTTCTTTGTGATTGCCTACGGATTCAAGGGGAAGGTTGCGCTCATCACTGGAGCCGGGGGCGGTCTTGGAAGTGCAGCGGCAATCAGGCTAGCGACTGCCGGGGCACAGGTCATTGCCGTCGATCGGAACGAGAATTCGATCCGGGAATTCATGAAGCTGCTTCCCGGAAATCATCACGCGATTGTTAAAGACCTGCGCCCCGCAGCTGCGGCAAGTGAAGTGGTAGAGGAAGCCTTAAGGTTGACCGGTCGGCTCGACATCGTAGTCAATTCGGCAGGAGTTTGCCACTTCACCAAAATCAACGAAATAACCCCTGAGGGTTGGGACGAGGTGCTGGAAACCGATCTGCGGTCGATGCACTTTCTGAGCGTGGCCGCTGCAGAGGCCATGGATAGTAGTGCTGGCGGACGCATTATCAATCTCGGTTCGAATGCGGGCCGCAAAGGGCGTGTGAATAGCGCTCATTATGCAGCCGCCAAGGCTGCCGTCGCGAGCCTGACAGAATCGCTGGCGCTTGCCTATGGATCCAAACAAATCACGGTTAACACCGTCTGTCCCGCCGTTGTACTGACAGGTATGTGGAAGCAAAACTTCGCCGAGCTGACGCGCATCACCGCGAAAACTCAGCAAGAACTCACTGAAGGGTGGATCAATGCTACTCCACTAAAGCGGCTTGGCACAGTCGACGATGTCGCGAACCTTATTGTGTTTCTTGCATCAGATGCGGCGGCATTCATTACGGGGCAAGCAATCAATGTATGTGGCGGCTTCATGCTTACGTGTTAACAACGTCAGGAGACGAACTATGTCCAGAATTGCGCGTGGATTACTCTGCATTCTTTTCGCATCATCCTCGCTGTCGTTTGCCTCCGACTGCGCCAGTCTCAAAGACTTGCAGTTGCCCGATACGCAGATCACCTTCGCCGATACAGTCACATCGGGCGACTTTGAAACCACCAGCTCGGGCTGGTTACACAACCTTCCTCCGTTTTGCCGTGTGGCTGGCCAGATTCACCCTACGCCCGACTCAAAGATTCGTTTTGAGGTGTGGCTTCCAGTGCAGGGCTGGAACGGCCACATGATCGGTACAGGAAATGGCGGCTTTGCAGGCACGTTTTACTTCCAGCAAATGGGACCCTACCTGAAACGCGGTTTTGCCGCAGTCGGATCTGACGCGGGCCACCAGGCTGAAGGGACCGATTCCACTTGGGCCGTTGGCCATCCAGAGAAGGTCAAGGACTTCGGCTGGCGCGCCATTCACCTCACCGCCGAGCGCGGAAAGCAGGTTATAAGCGCCTATTACGGCAAGGCCGCCGATAAATCCTACTTTGAATCCTGTTCCGATGGCGGCCGCGAAGGCTTGATTGAAGCCCAGCGCTTTCCGGAAGACTACGACGGGATTATGTCCGGAGCGCCAGCCGCGGCGTGGTCGACCGGAGTTGCGGCAGGTGTGCGTATGGTGCAGAGGCTTACCGATCCTGTGGACTACATCCCCGACCGCAAGCTTCCAGCCATCAAGCAGGCCGTGCTTGCCGCATGCGACGAGCTCGATGGCGTCAAGGACGGCATTGTCGGCGACCCCTCGCAGTGTCACTTCGATCCTCAGGTGCTGCTCTGCAAGCAGGATGATGAGCTCACCTGTCTCACTCAGCCGCAGATCGAAACACTGAAATTGCTCTACGCAGGAGCGAGGGACAAACAAGGCGCCGTGATCTCTTCCGGTGTTTCCATGGGAGACGAGACAGGCTGGAAAGACTGGATCATCGGAACAGATCCGCTGCAGTCGTATGGCATCCGCTATGTCTACAACTATGTCCGTTACATGGTCGCCGATCCGAAAATCAATATACTCACAGCGGATCCGGATGAGCTGTTGCGTCGGTCGAAGGAAAAAAATGCGACGGATCTGGACGCTACCGATCCCGACTTAAGCAGGTTTGCGGCGCGTGGCGGAAAGCTGATCCTCTTTCACGGCTGGGATGATCCCGCCGTCCCGCCGGGAACACGGTCCTTTATTTCGAAAGCGTCGAGAAGCAGATGGGCGCGGAAAAGACCGCGAGTTTCGCACGTCTTTACATGGTGCCCGGCATGGAACACTGCGGCCTTGGCCCTGGCGCGAACAGTCTTGGGCAGTATGGCGGCGAGGCCTCCACAGGTCCCAAATATGGCCTCTTCGATTCGCTTCAAAACTGGGTCGAGAAGGGCTCGCCTCTTGAAAACGTAGTCGCCACGCACTATCAAGCGGGACCGAACGGCACGAACAGTCCCGCATTCACCAGGCCGCTCTGCGCCTATCCCAAAGTCGCAAAATATTCGGGCTCGGGAGATACCAACGACGCCGCCAACTTTGCCTGCATCGCGCCATGAGTGAGACTGGGCCGATCGCATTTTCCAAGCGCAATAGAAAAGGTTTGCAATTCAATACGCCGTGTTGCTGGTTGTCTGCGTTAGTGGGAGGGAAAACGTGGCTTACACTCGACGAAATGTTCTTATGGGCGCCTCCGGGCTCTTCGCGGCGCCATGGCTGGCTAAGGTCGCATTCTCTCAAACGCATGAGCCTGCGGCACCGGCCGATGCAGTCGGGGATCCCCTCAGTTATGTGAATCCTGAATTTCGCGCCGGTTTGGCAAGGCGCCCACCGACAACGTCATTTGACGAGAAGCTTCTTCGATTGGCGCGCACGGCAGATGAAAACAGAGCGCCTTCGTCTCTTTTGCCGGGCGTGACTGAGCACCTCGTTCCAGGATCAAAGGGTGAACCCCAAGTGAAAGTGTATGTGGTCGGCGCTTCACCCGGTGCGTCGAAGCCTGGAATTCTGCATATACATGGGGGCGGCTATGTGTTAATGAGCGGAGCCATCACGCAGGCCGAAATTGAACTCGTAAACAAGCTCGACTGCGTCGTGGTCAGTGTTGAGTATCGATTAGCACCTGAAACGCGATTTCCTGGTTCCCTGGAGGATAACTACGCCGCCTTGCGCTGGATGAACGAAAATGCAAGGCAACTCGGCATCGATACGACGCGAATTGCGGTGAAAGGCGAGAGCGCGGGTGGCGGTCATGCGGCAATGCTCACACTCGCGGTTCGCGAGCGTAAAGAATTCGCTTTCTGCCAGCAGATTCTCATTTATCCGGAACTGGATGATCGCACGGGATCTACCCGGCAGGTACCACCGTACATTGGCCATTATGTTTGGACGGCGCAATCGAACCGTTTCGCCTGGTCGTCACTGCTCGGTATCCCTGCCGGATCCAAAACGGTTCCGGTTAACTCCGTTCCCGGACGGGTCGAGAACCTTGCTGGCCTTCCTCCAGCATTCATCGGCGTCGGATCGATCGATCTCTTCGTTTCAGAAGACGTGGAGTACTCGCGCCGACTGCTCGAAGCCGGAGTTCCAACGGAGCTTATGGTTGTTCCGGGGGGATACCACGGGTTCGATCTTTTCTGCCCGGAGGCGTCGCTCACAGTCCAATTCAAGAATGCATGGACACAGGCGTTGCGTCGTTCCTTCGCCGGTGCCGGAGCCGGCACTTCATCGCAGGCTGGTTAGTCGGAGAAGGTTTCCCGGGATTTGTCGATCTCGTTCACCGGAGTCGCAGAGGACTATTTTATGAACATCACAATCTCGCAGTTGCTCGGACGGGATCTTCGCGTGGACGAGCCGGACGAAGTGGGTACGTCGACGTTGAAGCAAGCTTTCGCTGCCATGGAGCGTGGCGATTTGCTCGAGGCCCAACGAATTGTTGAGTACGCACGGCTCGAGTGGCAGGTTGTACACGATATGTACGTCAACTGGTGCTGGTCGTTCTTCACGTATGTCGCCGACACTTATGGCGAGGCCGAAGTCGAGAAGGCGATGCGATATGTCGTGAGCAGCTACTACACTCAGCGCTATGACAAGGTGATGGCAACTGACGTTAAGACGCAGCTCCAATTGAGCGTTGAAGGACTGCGCGGGCACTTGATGGGACCCGGCCGTCAGGGTGAGATTGAAGTCACGGAGGAAGAGGATCGGTACAAGTTGACACTCAATCCGTGCAGCAGCGGAGGTGTAGCTCGTCAGCGTGTCGAAAGCGGAGCCGAAGCGAACCCGCAGCTCTTCGGATTCTCTAAAGAAGCTCACCCATGGACCTGGGGAAAGAAGGGGGTCTGTCATTACTGTGCCCACTGCGCCTTGGTGAACGAAGTGATGTCCATTGAAAATTATGGGCATCCGATGCGGATAACGGAGTACCCCGAAAAGGCAGAGGATCCCTGCATTTGGTACATCTATAAGGACCCGAAAGACATACCCGCGGAATATTACGAACGCGTTGGGAAAGAGCCGCCAGCCGACGCCCCGCGTCTTAAGGCAGGAAAGTGATGAAAGCTCACGATCCTTTCGAGCCTTGGTCAACGCCTCTGGACGCTCCGAGCGCGCCACCCTTTCCGTTTACCTTTCGCAACGCAGACATTCTGACGTTGACTTATCGCACAACTCCGGAGGCTGTCCGCCGCCTCTTGCCAGAGCCGCTGCGGCCGATCAGCGATTGGGTTTTGATCCATATCTACAACATGAATGATGTGGAGTGGCTGGGAAAGTATGGCGAATGCAACGTGATGATCGGTGCTGAACTCCCTGGAAAAGCTGTTGGCGGATTTTCACCCTTCCTCTTTCTGAATAGCGATGGTGGGCTCGCCCAGGGACGGGAGATCCATGGCCAACCGAAACGTTGGGCAAACGCCAAAGTGGAATTCCGCTCCGATCTGATCGTAGGCGTACTTGAGCGCAACGGAATTGATGTGGTGACAGGTACGATGGGCTACAAGCAAATGCACGGCGACATAGCCGATTTGAAAAAGGCGACGTATGATTTTTCCCTCAGTCTCAACTTCAAGCTTATCCATCACATCGATGGGCGGCCCGCCGTACAGCAAATCACAAGCCGTGAGTTGTCCGATGTGAAGATTCATGAGTGCTGGTGCGGTCCATGCTCTGTCGAACTCCGGGCGAATGTACTTGCGCCTCTCTTTCGACTTCCTGTTATCGAAACTGGTAACGGCTATTTCTGGCGCGCCGATTTTACCCTCATTCCGGGAACCGTGGTTCACGATTACCTCATATGAAAATTGTGATCACCGATTGTGGATTCGCCAACATCATTCCGGAAACGGATGCCTTCACAGAGGCGGGATTTGATCTTGCTTATGCTCAATGCAAGACTCCCGAAGATGTGCTGCGCGCTGCCGCAGATGCTGATGGAATATTGGTTCAATTCGCACCGGTCACGGCGGAAGTCATCCATCGCCTGAATCGATGTAAGGTTATCGTCCGATACGGCATCGGCGTGGACAATGTGGATCTCCCGGCCGCCAAGTCAAAGGGAATCGCTGTCTGCAACGTTCCGGATTACTGTATCGACGAAGTTGCAGACCACACGGTGGCTCTTGCGCTTGCACTTGCTCGCCAACTCTTTCAAATTGACGCGCGAACCCGTTCAGGCTTGTGGAGAATTACTCCGGATAAACCGATGCCGTCATTCAACGAATTGACGTTTGCAACGGCTGGCTACGGGCGGATCGCGCGCGCCGTTTTGGATCGGGCGAAGGCCTTCGGTTTCAAACTGGCGACCTATGATCCCTACGTTCCGCCTGACATTGATGGGGTCGCATTCCGATCACTCGATGAGCTGTTCCGTCAAGCCGATATCCTCTCCTTACACCTTCCGCTCACGCCGGAAACCAGACATCTGGTCAATGCAGAGCGCCTGGCCCAAATGAAGACAACGGCGATTCTTGTCAACACCGCACGGGGAGGGCTGATTGACACCGTAGCCCTCTCTCAGGCACTTCAGAATGGAACGATTGCGGCAGCGGGGTTGGATGTTTTCGAGTCTGAGCCTCTTGAGAAAGATCATCGGCTCAGGAAGTCTCCAAACGTCCTGCTGACCTCACATGTGGCGTGGTTCAGCGAGACAAGCGTACCCAAACTGCAACGGCTGGCAGCTGAGGAAGCGATCCGCGCACTGCAGGGAAAACCGTTACGAAATCAGGTAAACAAATAATCGCCGCGGTCGCTGTAGTTTCCGGATCGACGCGCGCCGTAAGGATTCAGTTGGAAATCGAAGCTGTTCACTGGCAAAGAGGGACACGATGTACGGCAAGGTCGAAGCTTATCTGCAGAACAAAATCGCGGAGATTGAAGACGCTGGTCTCTACAAGCGAGAGCGCATTCTTGTAGGACCGCAACAGGCGATGGTTTCGATTGCTGATCGGGCGCCGGTGCTGAATCTGTGCGCGAATAACTATCTTGGTCTCGCAAATCATCCTGCGATTGTTGAGGCAGCGACGAAGGCTCTACAGGACTGGGGTTATGGCCTCGCCAGCGTGCGCTTCATCTGCGGCACTCAGTCGATTCACAAACAACTTGAGGCGCGAATCAGCGAATTTCTCGGTACAGAAGACACCATTCTCTATAGCTCTTGTTTCGATGCCAACGGCGGCTTGTTTGAAACGTTGCTTGATGCAGAAGACGCCGTTATCTCCGACGAACTGAATCATGCCAGCATCATCGACGGTATCCGGCTCTCGAAGGCTGCTCGCTATCGCTACCGCAACGGCGATATGGAGGACCTGGAGGCGAAACTGAAGGAGTCAGGATCTGCGCGTCAACGCCTGATTGCTACCGATGGTGTTTTCTCAATGGACGGCTACTTTGCCAAGCTCGACCAGATCTGCGGCCTGGCCGAGAAATACGACGCGATGGTGATGGTGGACGATTCTCATGCCGTAGGTTTCATCGGCGAACACGGTCGCGGTACGCCGGAACTGTGCGGCGTCGAGGGTCGCATAGACATCATCACGGGAACTTTGGGTAAGGCGCTGGGCGGCGCCAGTGGTGGCTACACGAGCGGACGCAAAGCCATCATTGAATTGCTTCGCCAGCGTTCTCGTCCATACCTCTTCTCAAATTCCGTTGCTCCGCCAATTGTAGGAGCATCGCTCACGGTCATCGATTTGCTAGAGCAATCCAACGAGCCGCGGCAATTCCTGCGAGAAAATACACGTTTCTTCCGCGAAAAGATGCAGCAGGAAGGCTTCGATATTCTGCCCGGTGAGCACCCTATCGTGCCTGTCATGTTCGGTGATGAAAAATCCGCTTCGCGCATGGCAGAGCTGCTGTTGAAGAAGGGGATCTACGTCGTCGCATTTTCCTACCCCGTGGTACCGAAGGGGAAGGCGCGCATACGCACGCAGATTTCGGCTGCGCATACCAGGGCGGATCTCGAATTTGCTGTAGAGCAGTTTTCACAAGCCAAGGCGGAACTTGGCGTGTAAGCTCCCGTTCGGAGGCAGAAGTGACGCGTGTGTCCGACAGCTAAGAGAAGATTTCGGAATTGAGAACAGCGAGAGGATAGATCGCCACAGATGAAAATGGGACAGAACCTTGAGGTCATCATAGATAGCTCTCAATCGATGGTTACAAGGCGCGACTTTCTCAAAACGACGGCAATGAGCTCACTTATGCTTGCGGCGCCTGGGTCCTTCGCCGCAAGTCTCATAGCGCCAAGTACAAGTACGGCTGCTGCGAAACCGGTGGTAAAGACCAAAGCAGGTAAAGTACGCGGTTTCGTCGCCGAGGGCGTCAGCACTTTCCGCGGAATTCCATACGGAGCATCAACTGCAGGCGCGAACCGCTTCATTGCGCCGAAAATGCCTGAGCCTTGGGCTGGAGTAAGAGATGCATCCCAATTCGGACCAATAGCGTTCCAGGATCCGCCGCTGAAAGGAATTTATGCCGAAGTTCTGCGAGGCCTTGCTCCGGTTGAACCTCTGAATATGGGCGAGGATTGCCTTCGCTTGAACGTCTGGACTCCCGAACCTGGTGCTGGCCACAAACGACCAGTGATGGTTTGGATGCATCCTGGTGGCGTAGTTTTCTGGGCCGGCAATTCTGATTGGACAGACGGTGCCAATCTCGCGCGTCACCATGACGTCGTGGTGGTGTCGCTCAACCATCGTCTGGGGCCATTTGGTTTTCTGTATCTGGGCGATGTTGCCGGCCAGGCATACTCTGAGTCTGGAAACGCTGGAATGCTGGATATTGTCGCCGCGCTCAGGTGGGTTCATGAAAACATAGCGGCTTTCGGCGGTGATCCAGACAATGTCACGATTTTTGGCGAGTCGGGCGGCGGTTGGAAAGTGTCTGCGCTGCTTGCGATGCCGTCAGCTCAGGGCTTGTTTCACAAGGCCATCATTGAGTTCGATATTCTGGTCAAGGGTCTCCCAAAAGATCAGGCAGCAGCAACAACCGCAGACATTCTAGCCAAGCTTGCGATCAAAGATCACGTCGTTGACCAGCTGAATAGGATTCCAGCGCAGCAACTGCAGGATGCAGCGAAGGGCCATAACTTTGTACCGATGGTTGACGGAATCGTCCTGCCGAGAGACCCGTTCTCCCCCGATGCGCCTGATATCTCGAAGCAGATCCCGCTCATCATTGGCAACAACCGGACCGAAGTGGCATATCTGTTCCTCCTGACTGGCGTTCCCGATCTGAAGGACGACGCGGCTCTGATGGATTATTTGAAGAGCCGTATGGGTCTTAGCGATGCGTTGGCCGGGAAAGCTATCGAGCTTTACAGGAGATTCCATCCCTCCGCATCGCGTATAGACATCGTGCTGGGTATCCCGCGAACTGGAATTCGCAGCGAGGTGCGATCGGTTGCGGAGCTGAAGATAAGTAAGGCGCCGAGCGTTCCTGTCTTCCGCTACGAGTTTGAATGGGAAGCACCTGGATTTGATGGAAACTATCACTCCAGCCATACGTTCGAAGTGCCCTTCGTGTTCGACAATGTCGACGCCGCTCCCCAGCTCTTTGGTCCATCGCCAGACCCGCGGCGTTATGACCTGGCTCGGAACATGAGCGGGGCCTGGGCGGCATTTGCGCATAATGGAAATCCAAGCCATCCAGGCATACCGGAGTGGAAGCCATACACTCTGCCCGATCGCGCCACAATGCTTTTCAATTACTCGTGCGAGTTGGTCAACGATCCGGACTCCGAAGAGCGCGTGGCATTCGAACAGCTAATCAAGGAAACGAAGTGACTCAGTTCTGGTGTGGGCAAGGGAAGGGTACGATATGAATAGAAGAAACTTTAACAAATCTCTCGGCCTGGGAGCGCTGGCTTCGCTGATGCCGAGTGCTCATGGACAGCAAAACATGGGCGCCGTGCACCCGGCGCAAAGAATGCGGCAGTAACGGCAAAGCCAAATGTCACGGCGCAGATTCCTCCCCGCACAGCAGAGTGGCCGTCGCGCACATTTCGGCGCCTTCTGATCGACACACACGTTCCTGATTGGGATGATCTGCTTACCGAGTTCGACGCCGCAGAGTATGTGAAGACCGTCGCAGGCGGCTGGTTTCCAATCGCTCATGCAGTATGCGAATTCTCACGCCGGACTCTGCTTGTGGCGCACCGAAGCTGGGCCAGATGCACAAGGGCATGCGAGGCCGCGATTACTTTGGCGAAGTGATGGAGCAATGCAAAATCCAAGGTATAACTCGTGTTGCGTATTACAGCCTCGTCTTTGACGATTGGGCATACCAAACCCATCCGGACTGGAGAATTCTTCCGGAAGGCGGCTATGATCCGATCCTCTATAGCCGCATGGGGACGGTGTGCATCAACTCTCCCTATCGTGAGCACGCTCTGGCTTGCCTGCAGGAGTTGGTAAGTAACTACGAGTTCGGCGGCATTTTCCCGGACATGACGTTTCTGGCCGACCGTCTGCTATTGCCCGCATTGCACGGCGAGATTCTGGAAGGAAGAAAGCGCGGAGCCGCCGCGCATCGTAGATTGGACGGATCCTGCATGGCGCACCTTCCAAAAAGCGCGGGAGCGCTGGATGCGCGAATTTGCAATGGAAGTGACGCAGACGATCCAACAAGATCCGCCCGGTTCTAGTCGGTCACCAGTTCAGCACCATCTTCGAACCCTGGCAGTTTGGCGTCTCTCTCGAACAGAACGACGCATCCGATTTTTGCAGCGGTGATTTTTATGGCGGAGCCACGGAGTTTTCTCTTGTATGCAAAGCCTACGATGGTTTGACCCGTACCCGGCCTTTCGAGTTTATGACCTCTCGAACTATCGGACTGGGGGATTTCGAGACAACCAAGCCTTTTGAGCAAGCGCTGCTTGAATCTACTATCCCTGCTGTTCACTCCGGGGCGTGCCTCTTCATCGACGCTTTGAAGCCGAATGGCAGATTGAATACACATGCGTATGAATTTCTTTCGCAGAGTCCATGCCCAACATGACCCTTACGAGCAATATCTGGGCGGGGATCTTCAGGCAGATGTCGCCATCTACTTCGATAAGGCGTCGATGTACGATCCCTCGATCAACAAGGTCCCCGCAGCGATGGCCGCCCCGATTCATACACAGGGAGGGCCGCGTCTCGGGCTGCCCGTTCCCAATGTCGCGGAGATGAAGTTACCCCACAGAGAGGCGCTCGTTGGCGCGGCGCGAATCTTGAGGGATGCGCACATTCCTTACGGGGTCGTGACGAATGTGACTCTGGATCAGTTGTCGCGTTACCGCGCGGTCATTGTTCCAAATGTTCTCGAAATGACCCCTGAGCAGGCCGACTGTTTCGCGATTTTGTCAGAAGCGGAGGCGTTCTCTACGCCAGCGGTCCTTCTTCCTTGCAAATTGTCGGTCAGCCGGCGCCTAGATTCCTCCTCGAGGACGTGCTGGGTGTCCGTTACGCTGGCTGGCTTGGAACATCGATGACGTTATCTCGCGCCCAAGCAATGCTGAGGTGGCAAAGCTCATCTGGCCGCAGGAACATGCGTCATTTCCCGGCTCGATGGTGAAGGCAGAGAGCCAGAATGGTGCGGAGGTGCTCGCTACTGTCACGTTGCCCCTCGCCGTTCCAGATGAAGGTTATGCGATCGGCGCACACTTCGCTCAAATTTGGAGTAACCCGCCCGCGCTCGTGGCGGGCAAAGAACCTGCGATCGTCGTCAATTCGTTCGGCAAAGGAAAAGCAATATGGGTGGCCGCCCCTATTGAGAAGCTCGGTGGCTCCGCAGCCAGCGCTCTGGTTCGCCATTTGCTTCAGACCGCTCTGCCCGCTCCTTACAAATTCGAAGCCGATGCCAACCCGATGGTCGAGGTCACGGTATATCGCCAGGAGAAAGAGCAGCGACTGCTCGTAGGCCTTCTCAATATGCAGGAAGAGACGCCGGCGGTTGCCGTTGACGCGACAGTCCGCGTCAAAATTCCCGATGGCGGCAAAGCCAAGCGGGTGCTTCGTTTGCCAGATCAGAAAGAGATGTCTTTCACTGAAACGGGGCCGTATGCTCAATTCCACGTTCCTGCGTTCGACGTGTTTGCGATGGTACTTGTCGAATATCGCAAACTTTGATCGGAGCGGTGATCGTCGATCTGATTTACCGAAAGGAATCCACGCAATGAGTGTCGAATCCCCCCTCTTTCGGGATGGCTTCGCTCCCCATGAGCTGAAGCGGTATGCTTTCATTTTGAAATTGAGATCCGGCATGGAAGAGGCTTACGATGAGGCCCATCGGTTGGTGCCACCGGAATTGATTGCGCTGCTCAAACGAGTTGGAATCAGCGAGTACTCGATCTTCCGCCGCGACCGTCTCTTGTTTCTCACCTTGCGGACTCAAGACTTTGAGTCGGTCTGGCTAGATATGGAAAATGATCCAGCCTACCTGACGTGGCAGAAAAAAATGGGGCAATTCTTCGAGCCGAGCGTCGATCTTCGACCGGAAGAGAGCTTTCAAATGATGGATGAGGTGTTTTATTTGGCGTAGAGTCGTTGCGCGCCTGAGCGATCTCGCCGGCAGTTTCCAAGCCGTTCTCAACAATAGCTCCCGGTGGGATTTAGGATTGAATTTCTAAGGATATTTTACACGCATTTACTTTTCACGCAAATTATATCAAAGCTGCACAAAATCGCATCGAGCAGAGCCTGAAATTCGCAAATTTGATAAATGCTTAAAAAAATCGTGGCAAGCAAACAAATGAAAGCCTCAAAAATCAAAACCTCAAAAAATAAAAACTCGAAAATCAAAACTTCGAAAATCAAAGCCTCAAAAATCAAAACCTCCAAAAATCAAAACCTCAAAAATCAAAGCCTCCAAAATCAAAACCTCAAAAATGAAAATCTCGATCAACTCGTTTACAACAAATCAAACACGATTTTAATTGGGATTCACAGTCGCCGAGGTGATTATACTGATAAGAGTAACGTCGATTTTGGCTATATTGCGGCGGAGTTCGATTATTTTCGCACCGCAATTTATTTTTCTCGTCAAAAACATTATTTTGAAGACAAAAATATTTTATTTTTAATGTTGGGCGATGATTATAAATGGAATTTGGAAAATTTTGGAAATTTTTCTGACGTTTTGGTTTTGAAACCAAATTGGGACGAATTTTTTGATTTTGAGTTTTTTTGCGAATTGTAATGAATTAATTTTATCAGCAAGTAAAATTCAGTTGGTGGGCTGGATATTTGAACCGTGGACCGGTGATCATTTCAGCTTTGTATGCCAGAAAACGTTCGTCACTTGCTTCGTTGATCGATCGGGACTTTTATTTACCTTCTTGGACACTTTTATAGAATTTTTATCATTACCCTGAAATTTTAAATTTCATATAGAATTTATATCATTACCCTGAAATTTTAAATTTCATATCGAATTTATGCCATTATTCTGAAACTTTTTATTTCATATGAATTTATGCCATTATTCTGAAATTTCATATCGAATTTATGCCATTATCATGAAATTTTTTATTTCATATAAAATTTATGCCATTATTCTGAAATTTCATATCGAATTTATGCCATTATCATGAAACTTTTTATTTCATATAGAATTTGTTAGTTACCATAAAGTAAATGCATAGTTGTTAATTTAATAAATAAATTAATTAAACAGGATTCAAAAAGTTTTGCGTAAAATCAATTGAACAGAAAAATAAGCTTAAATGGTAAGTTTTTTCGTGTTTATCAAATCCCAAAAAATGTGATCTTGGAAGCCGAAATTGGAAAACAAGAATTGGAATATCCTAATTGTGATATTGGAATTTGAAGCGATATTTGAACCGGAACGACATCGGAATTTGAAACGATATTTGAACCGGAAGCGACATCGGAATTTGAAACGATATTTGAACCGGAACGACATTGGAATTTGAAGCGACATCGGAATTTGAAGCGACATCGGAATTTGAAGCGACATTGGAATTTGAAACGATATTAGAATTATGCTAGTTTATATTGTAATCTATTTTCCGATCCCTGTTTTCTTTTTATATTCGTTACGTTTTTAATGCAAACCCGGAATTTTTCTAAAATATTTGAACAGCTTTCAACTACATATGCAAAATATGTTTTTACTTTCAAATGTAAATGAGTTGCAAAATAATGACATAAAATGACTTACAGAATCATGAAATAAAATGAGTTACAAAATTATGAAATAAAATGAATTACAAAATTATCAAATAAAATGAATCACAGAATAATGAAATAAAATGAATTACAAAATTATGAAATAAAATGAATTACATAATTATGAAATAAATTATTGACGTTTTTTATTCAAATTTTAAAATAAATTATATAAATTTTCAAATTATCAAATAAATTAATAAATTAATTATAAATTACGTATTTGAAAATTTTATTCCTCACCAAAAATTAAAACAATTAAAAATAATTTAGTCTCAGACCAATAAAAAATTTTATTCATTTCGAAGCAAATACCAAAAATAAATAAAATTTTCGTCCCTCATTAAAAAAAAACTTTATACTTTTTATACAGGCACATACCTTTTAAGGCTGTGGCTCGAGTAAGTGCCATTTCCGTTCGCCAGTTAGCTCCCTAACGGCTGAAGATCCAGCCATGAAACTTCGGGAGCAACATCCTAGGGACATTTGTGAAAAATACAGGAGCCATTTTTTTGAAAACTTGCTTATTTCTTAAAATCGATAGGGTTGCCGTTCGCCAGTTGTTAGGCGCTGTGTGGCAATTTGAGTGATCAAATTGTTTTTAAAATAAAGTTCGAAAATAGAAGTACACTTGCACGCAGCCTTTTTTCGAAATTCGCAAAATTCATTGAATGGGACACATGCAAAGTTGAACAATGTCAAGAATTTCAAGTTTTTTCAATATGCAAATTTTTTTCCAACGTGCTGCGTTTGCTCCCCTCACACCTAAGAATAATTTGCTAAGGTTGTTACAGAAATACAAAATTTCGGCTCTAGAAAAAGCTTTATAGCAGAAGAACGCCTGAAGCAATTTAAAAAATCTCAACGGGGCTGTTTCAGGCGAGATCTCCGCTAGGACCTAAATGTTAATTGTTCCACAAAAACTGCCGTAAAGGCATCGAAAAACGCAATGAAAGAATGGCACTTACTCGTGCCACAGCCTTAAGCTTAAAAGAGAGGTTTTATTTAAGGGTCGACACACGCAATTTTAAGCTTAAAATAGAGGTTTTATTTAAGGGTCGACACACGCAATTTTAAGCTTAAAATAGAGGTTTTATTTAAGGGTCGACACACGTAATTTTAAGCTTAAAATAGAGGCTTTTTTTAAGGGTCGATCCCTTTTAAATAAGAGGTTTTCTGAGGGTCGACACACGCAATTTGAACATTTTATTAATCGATTTTTTTCATTATTTAATGCATTTCAAAGCAACCATAGACGTTGTAATAAGGGCAAAAAACATTTAAATACGTAAAAAACATGAAAAATATTAATCACTAAAACATGGACTTATCATATGAAGAGGAACATTGCTGAGAATACACAATCGGTTCAAAATTTAAACTAATGTCGCAAATAATAATCGCGATTGACACACAGTTGCACGCGCACGCACGCACACACGCACGCACACGCACGCACACGCACGCGCACGCGCACACGCACGCATGTGCATGCGCACACGCATGTGCATTGCATGCGCACACGCATACATATGCACAGTTGTTTTAAAATTGAAACCATCTTGGAAGATAATAATCCTGATTAATATCCTTGGAGAGAGTTGAATTTTTTCTAGCAACCAAAGACGATATCACCACGGGACCTCCATTTAAATATCCAGCCCACCAACTGTAAGAACTGGCTGATAAAATTAATTCATCGCAATTTAATTAACAAACACATGTCGTCAATCGCTTCTTCAGGTTTCATCACCAAAACATCTGTGGAATTTCCGAAAGTTTTCAAGTTGTATTCGTAATCGTTGCTGACAATCAAAAAAATGACTGATTTGTCTTCAAAATAATGTTTTCTGCGATAATAAATCATCGATGCGTGAAAATAATCATCTGACGCTGCCATGTGACCAAATTCGAATTTGTCAGGCGAAACAAAATCCCCTCGTCGATTATGAATTCCAATAACGATATGCATTCGAACGAGACTCATTTAATGTTTTTAAAGCTTTATTAATGCGATCTTTAGCTTTTTCATTGATCGTTGAATTAATCGTAAATGCGTGTTTTATTTCTTTCGAATAATTATCAAAATATTGCCATGCCATAAAATAACCCTCAAGATAATAATTCGTCTCACAATTCGTAATTCGTTCAACAACGTCGGATCATAATGACAACATTGTCCGCTTTTGGTCCGATTCCTTCCCACGTTCCGTTAACAACCATCGAATTATTAATGGTGACGTAATTAATTAAATTTGGAAAATACTCGAAACAAATTTTGTACGATTTCAGGCAAAACCGCTTTTCGATTTGTTGTCATTGATATTCCAATAAGTGCGCAATTTCGCCCATTAAATTTCCAAGTCCACCCATCATACTGACCGTCAAATAACCACATTTCGAATATTCGCGATTTTTTTTTACGGGCGCCGAAATTCCGGCGGAAATTCCGGACGAAATTCCGGATGAAA
This sequence comes from uncultured Acidobacteriaceae bacterium, assembly GCA_963832465.1. Lineage (GTDB taxonomy): Bacteria > Acidobacteriota > Terriglobia > Terriglobales > Acidobacteriaceae > Telmatobacter. The sequence goes on along the minus strand of CAWHUJ010000004.1, from coordinate 13,179 downwards.
TTCCGGATGAAATTCCGGTCGAAGTTCCGGCGGAAATTCCGGATGAAATTCCGGATGAAATTCCGGTCGAAATTCCTTTGGTTCCATTGTTAAAAAATGAAAGAAAAACTGATGGTCTGATAAGACTGCGGTTAAAAGATTTGAATGTTTTAGGGAATTTGAGCGATTTTGGCCTTAAACGATATGCAATAGCTACGATGCAAATAAAGATAATGCTATACTTCAGAAAATTGCGCATTGTTTTAAGTTCGCCCAGGAAATGTTGTTCATGCCCCAACTGTTGACGATCTGTGCATGTCCCACGATCTGTACATGTCCTAGATGCTGTCAGTTTGTGCATGCCCCAACTGTTGACGATCTGTACATGTCCTAGATGCTGTCAGCTTGTTCATGCCCCAGCTGTTGACGATCTGTGCATGACCTAGATGCTGTCAATTAGTGCATGTCCCCACTGTTGACGATCAGTGCATGTCCCACGATATGTACATGTGCTAGCTGCTGCCACTTTGTGCATGCCCCAACTGTTGACGATCTGTGCATGTTCTAGCTGCTGCCACTTTGTGTATGTGCTAGCTGCTGCCGATCTGTGCATGTCCCAACTGTTGACGATCAATGCATGCCCCAACTGCTACCGATCTGCTCATACTCCAACTGCTGCCGATATACCCCAACTGCTGTCGATATACCCCAACTGCTACCGATATGCTCATACTCCAACTGCTGCCGATATACCCCAACTGCTGTCGATATACCCCAACTGCTACCGATCTGCTCATACTCCAACTGCTGCCGATATACCACAGCCGCTCGTTTGCCGTTGATTTTTGCAACAGTAAAACATAATTCTTGCAGTTCTTTGCGCAGCTGCATTAAGCAAAATATTGTTCTGAAATCTGATAGCCAGTTATCCGTTGCTTCCAGATGTCCTTGACAATCCTACGCAGACAATTTGCCATTTTTACGATTTTTACGATTTTTACGATCACTCGGCAATTCTAACACTGAAAATGATACTGCTTTGCTTTGGCAACTTTTACGATCATGAGATCACTCGGCAATTTTATGACTAGAAACAAAATTGCTTTGCTCGTTGTACATAACGAAAAAGCTGCATACAGGGATTCCTCGGATCCCAGGGATTCCTTGGATTCTAGGGATTCCTCGGTATTCCAGGGATTCCTTGGATCCCATGGATTCCTCGGATCCCAGGGATTCCTTGGATTCCAGGGATTCCTCGGATCCGAGGGATCCCCCGGATCCACCTGATCCCCTGATCCCGGATCCCTTGGATCCCAGGGATTCCCGGGAAGACTCAAAGATGACGTTTTAGATTCGATCAGCATTTCGTCCATATTTCATTTGCATATTGATCTCCCGGAAGACCCATAGATGGAAGATCGCAACAATTTTTTTTACTCGATCTACACGTGGCTAGTATTTTTAAATTAATACATATTTATGTATAAATTTTTCAAAATTACACCTGGAATTTGACAATAATCGATAGTTCAAAAAAAACTCCATACTAACATACTTAAATTGTTCTAAAATATTCGAGAATTTCTTTAAGGCAAAATTCAAAATTTTATTGGAGCAAAAAACATTTAAATACATAAAAAAAGATGAAAAATATTTAATCACTAAAAACATGAAATATAATACGAAAAATTTTCTGAAACATTGCAAAAAAATACACAGTTGCTTCAAAATTGAAACCATGTTGGCAAATAATAATCGCGATTGACACCCAATTGTTGACACAAGCGCACACATACATCCATACATACATACATACATACATACATACACACATACATACACATACACATACATACATACATACATACATACATACATACATACATACATACACACATACATACATACATACATACATACATACATACATACATACATACATACATACACACATACATACATACATACATACATACATACACATACATACATACATACATACACATACATACATACATACATACATACATACATACATACATACATACATACATACATACGGATTTGTTTTAAAATTGAAACCATGTTGGCAAATAAAAATCGCGATTAATTTGTTTGGAGAAATTTGAATTTTTTTTAGCAACCAAAGCAGATACGACTACAGGACCTCCATTTAAATACCCAGACCACCAACTATAAGTGCTACCAGCAGATAAAATTAATTCATCGCAATTAATTAACAAACACATGTCGTTAATTGGATCAATTTCGGGTTTAAAAACAAAAACGTCGCGAAAATTTCCAAAATTTTTAAAATTAAATTCAAAATCGTCGCTGACGAAAAAAAAAATCACATTTTTGTCTTGAAAATAATGTTTTCTTCTATAAAAAATCATCGAGGCTCTAAAATAATCAATTGACCCTGAAATTCGACCAAATTCTAAATTTTTTTTATCAACGTAATCATTTCTACGATTATGAATTCCGATTACGATTGAATTCGTACGAGAAAAATTAAATTTTTTTAAGGCTTCATTAATTCGAATTTTTGCCTTATCAGTGATAAGAGAATTAATCGCAAACGCATTTTTGATAATTTTTGAATAATTTTCAAAATATTTCCAAGAAACAAAAAAACCATGAAGAAAATAATTTTTTTCACAATTCGTAATTCGATCAAAAATCGTAGAATCGTAATGACAACAGGGTCCGGATTTTGCTTCGATCGTTTCCCACGATTTTTTTTCGATTATCGAATTATTAATCGTAACGTAATTAATTAAATTTGGAAAATAATCAAAAAAAATTTTCAAATTTTCATTTTCTGGAACGACCGCTTTTCGATTCGTCGCCAGTGATAAGCTGATAAGGGTCGCGATTTCGCTCATTACGTTTCCAAGTCCGCCCATTAAGCTAACGGTCAAAAAGCCACAATTCGTATTATTATTGATATTATGGATCAAAAAGCCACAATTCGTATTATTTTTCAAATTTTTTTCAAATTTTTTTATTGGCATCGAAATTTTTTTTGTTTCGTTTCTAAAAAATGGCAAAAAAATCGAAGTTTCGTTGGTTTTGTTGCCAAAAAATGAAAAGAAAATTGAAGAATTGATGAAATTTTGGTTAAATGATCGTAATGTTTTTTTGAATTCGTTTGGCGACGAGTGATAAGCAATAACTGCAATACAAAAAAAAGTAATTAAGGTGATAAAAGAAAATTTCGGAAAATTTTTCATTATTAAGCCCATCATGGAAATTGTTGCAAAATATTTAATTACAATAATAACAATAAAACATATTTAATTAAAAAAATCACAATCAAAAATTTTAAATGAATACGAATTTTTCAATCAAACAGAAAAGAAAAATTTTTTTTGATTAATTTTTTTTTTTTTGAAACTGCGAGAAGACACGTGAACGGTATTGTTCATGATCGTTTATTTTATCAAGCGGGGGGTATTGTTTGTTCATGAACACTTTATCAAGCGGGGGGGGGGTATTGTTCAAGAACACTTTATCAAGGGGGGTATTGTTCATGAGCGTTTTATCAGGGGGGGGGGGGGTATTGTTCGCATAAAATTTTCTATAGTTTAACAGAAGGAAGAAAAAGTGTTTGTAATAAGTATCATAAGGTAGGTTTGATAAGCAAAATTTATTTAACTTCGAAAACATCGATTTTATCGCTTTTATCATACGTTTAGTGGGCGTACTATTCGAGAAAAAACTTTTAAAGAGTTGGAGCTATTCGAGAAAAAATTTTTAAAGAGTTGGAGTACTATTCGAGAAAAAACTTTTAAAGAGTTGGAGTACAATTCAAGAAGAAACTTTTAAAGAGTTGGAGTACAATTCAAGAAGAAACTTTTAAAGAGTTGGAGTACAATTCAAGAAAAAACTTTTAAAGAGTTGTAGTACTATTCGAGAAAAAACTTTTAAAGAGTTGGAGTACAATTCAAGAAGAAACTTTTAAAAAGTTGGAATATTATTCGGGAAAAAAACTTTTAAGAAGTGGGAATATTATTCTGGAAAAAAGCTTTTGAGTAGTTGGAGTATTACTTGGAAAAAAACTTTTAAGGAGTAGGAATTTTATTCTAGTAGGAATTAAATTTGTAACCAAGTTGGCAAATAATAATCACGATTAATAATTTGCGACAGCGTCGAATTTTTTTTTGCAACCAAAGCTGAAATGACCACAGGACCTCCATTTAAATACCCAGCCCACCAACTATAAGTGCTTCCTGCTGATAAAATTAATTCATCGCAATTAATTAATAAACACATGTCATTTATCGAATCGCCTTCAGGTTTTAAAACCAAAACGTCGCCCAAATTTCCAAAAGTTTTAAAATTAAATTCAAAATCGTTGCTGACGATGAAAAAAAATCACTTTTTTCTCCTCAAAATAATGTTTTCTTCTATAAAAAATCATTGAGGTTCGAAAATATTCATCAGACCCTGGCATTCGACCAAATTTTTGGTGATTCGGATGAACAAAATCTCCCCTACGATTATGAATTCCAATTACGATCGAATTCGTTCGAGAAATATTAAATTTTATTTTTAAGGCTTCATTAATTCGATTTTTTGCCTTATCAGTGATAGTGGAATTAATCGTAAATGCATGTTTGATTTTTTCTGAATATTTATCAAAATATTGCCAAGCCATAAAATAACCGTTAAGAACGTAATTCGTCTCACAATTCGTAATTCGTTCAACGACCGAAAAATCGAAATGACAACATTCCCCAGTTTTTGCTACGATCGGCTTCCACGATCCATTAACGACTAGGGAACTATTTAAGATGAGGTACTGAGGCAAATTTGGAAAAAATCGAAATAAATCTTTTGTTCCTTCAGGCACGACCGCTTTTCGATTCGTCGCCAGTGATAAGCCGATAAGAGTCGCAATTTCGCCCATCAAATTTCCAAGTCCTCCCATTAAGCTAACAGTCAAAAAGCCACAATTTTTATTAGGATTTTGGCTGTATTGTTTTATGGGCGCAAAAGTTGAATCAAATTTTTTAAATTCATTGGTTCCATTATTAAAATACGAAAGCAAAATCGAAGGTTTCATTAAATTATAGTTCAACGATTTGAATTTTTTAGTGAAATTGAATGATTTTGGCAATAAAATATATGCAATAGCTACCATACAAATAAAGATAATGCAATAATTCACCAAATTGCGCATTTTTTAAGTCCGCCAAGACACGTGACCTGCCGCGCTAAGTCCGCCCAGACACGTGACCTGCCGCGCGTGTCCCAACTTTTGACGCTATACCACAGTCGCTCGTTCGCCGTAGATTTTGCAACAGTGAAAAACAATTGCAGTTCTTTGCTCGTTCGCCGTGAATCTGAAAACAGTAAGCACAGTTGCAGTTCTTTGGCTCGTTCGCCGTCAATATGACAATAGTGAAAAATAATTGCAGTTCTTTGACTCGTTCGCCGTATATTTGACATCAATAAAACACAATTTCACTTATTTGCGCAGCTGCATTAAGCATAAATTATAATAATTATTTAATGGACTGATATCATTTCAATTTACCACGTTCGAATATCAAATTTCAATCAAAACAGAAAAGAAAATTGTTGCAGTATTTTTTTGATGACTGACATAATTCCCATATTAAAAAATTATTCCTATTTCAGTGGCGTACCCAGGATTTTTCCGTCCTCTGGGCATTTTTCAATTGCTATAGATATCCATAGGTTGCAGTCCTTTAGAAGTCGAAAAAATTGGCGACCTTTTTTTTTTACTGCCTAGTGAAAATCCTGCAAAAAATTGAATTTTTATCGCCTTTTGTCCTCTGGGCATTGCCCATCGATTTTGGGTCCTCCTCTGGGCAAATGCCCATAGCAGGCTGTGCGTGGGTACGCCACTGTATTTATTTGACGTGCAATTATTTTTTATCTTATGAACCATAATTCATGTTTTTGCTTGCTTTTTGAGCTAAGTGATTTATGTGATCTATTCTGGAGTATGTTTCAATTAACATGAAAACAATTGCATTCTATAATTTTCGAATGTACTGTATACACTGTATGCATGTAATGCACTATATTTTGAATGCACTGTATGTATGTAATGTACTGTATTTCGAATGTACTGTATACACTGCATGTATGTAATGCACTATATTTCGAATGCACTGTATGTATGTAATGTACTGTATTTCGAATGTACTGTATACACTGTATGCATGTAATGCACTATATTTCGAATGCACTGTATGTATGTAATGTACTGTATTTCGAATGTACTGTATACACTGCCTGTATGTAAAAGTCCGTAATGTTTGATTCAACCTGCTGATAGCACATTGATGACCCTGATAATAAATAGTCTTATTTATGTAGTATAATATATGGTTTATAATAATCCTATTTATTTCCCCTCTCTTTCGCTGCTTTATTACTATAACGATGCACTCCCTTGCTTTCCGTGCTCTCGAACTTGTTTCCAAGGCTCAAGATGAGATTTGTCACAGCTCTCAATACCAAATACTATAAACTATGATCATCCCGTGATTACCACAGTGCACGACACATGAACCCAATATGAACATGATTAAAGCTCGTCCTTGATGTGCTCCGGATATGATGGTGCGGCCTTCTCAGGGCTAGGCACTCCCTCTGATCCACTGTCTGTGTCAGACTCATCGGTCGAAGGAGATTCCTGTGTCGCTTCTGTCCCTGTAGCGAAGTCATTTGTATCAGCGGCCGTGCACATCTCGAGCACAACTTGTTCCGCGTCATCCGCCTTCGCCGTGCAACCTTTGAGCGCCTCCTTCGTCTCCTGCTCCTCCTTCTCACGCTGAATACGTATGGCCCTGTATATCGTAGCGCCGCAGCAGCGCGGCGGCCGTCTTCTCGCCGAAGCCTTGCAGTCCCGGGATGCCGTCGGCCGTGTCGCCCACCAGCGCGAGCCAGTCGGGGATGCTGGCGGGACGGATCCCGCGCGTGGCGAGCAGCACGTCTTCGTCGATGAGCTTGCCGCGCAGCCGGTCCACCTGCACGATCTTCTGCCCGCGCAGGCACTGCCCCAGGTCCTTGTCGGGCGTGAGGATCCGCACCTGCTCGATCTCGTCGGCGTCGGCCCAGCGCGTCGCGCCCGTGGCGAGGGCGTCGTCGGCCTCCCAGCGGTCCATCGACCAGACCGTCACCCCCATCGCGCGCATCGCCTCTTCCACACGATCGAACTGCGCGAGGAGCTCCTCGGGCACGCCGTCGCCGGTCTTGTACCCATCGAACAGATCGTTGCGGAACGAGCGCACCGGGTTGTCGAACGCCGCGGCGACGTGCGTGACGCGCTCGGAGGCGTCGCCGAGCAGCGCGAACATCGAGGACACGACGCCCACGGTCGCCTTCACGTCGCGCCCGCGCGCGCCGACGTGGGGCGGGCGCTTCGAGAAGAACGCCCGGAACAGCTCGTAGGTGCCGTCGACCAGGTGCAGCCGGTGGCGCGTCGCGGCGCCGCCTTCCCCTTCGCTTTGACCTCCCGCCCCGGTCAATCGTCCTCGTCTTCGGCCGGCGGCACCCAGGGGACGGGATCGCGCGCGCGCCGCTGCTCGGCGTCGAGCACCGCCGTCGTGATCGCCTCGGTCAGCGCGTTGTGAGAGACGGTCCCGCCCCGCACGAAGCCCGCGTTGATGTCGCGCGCGCACTCGGCGATGTCCTGCGCGTGGGCGTCGGACACCGAGCCGTCGATGATGACGGCCAGCGGCCGCGTCACGGTCATCCGCTGCACCGCGCCCGCCGCGTGCCCGAGGCGCAGCAGCGACACGGCGGGCATCGCCTTGCCGCACAGGTCTGCGAGGTCGGCGTCGGACCCCACGAACATGATCGTGGGCGGGGTGGTGAAGAGAGGGGTTTCCGTGGCCATGGCGAAGTCTTTCAGAATGAACGGCAGTGCGGGCCCCGCGTCAACCTTCACCCGCCCTTGCCCAGCAGCTTGCGGGCCTGCATCCGCACGCCCTGCGAATACGCCGTCTGCTGCGGTACCAGCGTGAGCTCGGAGCGCGCCATCGACCCGAGGATCTTGCCGATGATGGCCGCCGTCACCCGCGGATTGCCCAGCAGCGCTCGCTGCACCTCGGGCGCCGCCATCCACGACGGATGCCCCGCAATGGTCTCGACCAGCGGTCGCGGCAGCGTCCCCTTGCGCGCGATCTTCGCGACCTCCGGGATCGTGAGCCGCGCGTTGCCGAGCAGCGACTCCCACACGTTCGCCCCGAACGTCCGCTCCAGCACGATCCGCTCCTGCATCCCCCCTCCGGCCGCGACCTTCTGCTGCTCCGTATGCGAAAGCCCCCGGATCCGGTCCTGCAGCGTCTGGGTTCCCCCCGCCTCCTTCTCGCCCTCTGCCTCTGCCTCGACCTCACCCTCTCGCTCCCGCTCGACCTCAGCCTCGCCCTCGCCCCCGCCCTCCACCTCACCCCCATCGACGAACGCCTTCAGCGCCGCCGCTCCGGCCGCATCGAGCGGCACCAGCTGCAGCCCCACGCCGCACCCCAGCCCCTCGTCCTTCACGAACACGGCCTCCGCTCGCAGCTCGTGCCGCCGTCCCGCGTGCTCCAGCACCAGCACGCACGCCTCCAGCGCCCCCACACCCCTTGTACAGTCGGCCCCCGACACGAAGGCCCGCCCCTTCGACAGGTGCTGGTCGTAGAGCGCGCGAAGCGCCTGCGCATCGCCAAGGCCAATCGTGAGGGTCGCCACCTTTCCTTCCAGCCTACCAGGCCCTCCGGCGCCCGTTCTGCTCGCACAGAAGGAACTGCGTAACGACTTGCACATGTACGAACGGGTGCTACCTCAGTGCACCCCCATGATGAACTTCAGCTCCCCGCGGATCCGCGCCCTGCTCCTCGTCCTGGCCACCGTTGCCATCGCCGTCGCCACCACTGGCTGCGACTGGGCGAACGTCGGCGGCCCCTGGTGAGCGTGGCCTACTGAGCGGGGGGCGGCGGCGGCGAGATGTGCTGCAGGTCCAGGCCGCCCGGGAACATGTAGCTGGTGTACGAGCCGTAGCCCATCACCTGCAGGCCCACCGGCGCCGTTGCCGTCAGCACGTGCGCGCCTCCGTTGACGCCCGCCATCAGCGGCAGCCTCAGGATGCCGTAGGTCGTCCCCGAGATTGGCGTGGGCGCGGCTCCCACGGACGAACCGTCGAGCATCACCTGCGCGCCCATGCTGGTGACCACCACCGCGTAGTTCTCCTCGTAGTCGGTCGGCGCGAGGAACACGTAGCTGGTCCGGAACTGCGGGACGGCGGCCATGATGCTCTGGTCGGGATCGCCCTCCTGGTTGGGCGCCATGGTGGTGGGGTCCACGACCGACGCGCCCTCCGTGAAGATGCTGACCGCGAACGAGTTGTTGCCCTGCACCTCGAAGTCGGTGTCGATGACCCCGCAGGTCACGACCTGACCCGCGTTGACGGTCGTGGGGCAGCCCGGCGGCGTGGACGGCAGGTACGTGAGCGTCGTGTTGTCGAAGTTGCCGTAGATGCGCACCAGCTGTCCGACGACCTTGTTGTGCGGGCCCGTGGGGCGGGGGACGACGTAGTCCTTGCCCAGCGTCTCGGCCGGGAAGTTCGCCTCTTCGACGTGGTCGCACGCCTCGGCCATGTCGGGCACGTCGAGGCACGGCAGGCCCGTGATCACCTGGACGGGCGCGCTGGCCGTCACGAGCGAGCCGCTCAGGTCGGACGTGTCGGCGCTGCCCCCGACCAGCTCGGCCACGTCGCCCGCGTTGAGCGAGAGGGTGAGCGTTCCGCCAGCCGCCGTGGCGGGGATGCCGCCGCCGGCGGTGATGGCGCCGGTGGTCGAGACGTTCACGGTGACCATCGTGTTGTCGGTCGTCGCCGTGATGGCCATGTAGGCGCCCATCATCGCTGCGGCCCACCCGCCGTGGCCGATGACGCGGTAGTTGCCGGTCATCGCCGTGCTCGGCAGGAGCAGCGACGCGTCGTTCGAGAACGAGAAGCAGCCCTCGGCCACGCCGTACATGGCGCAGATGCTGTTGCCCGGGCACGCCGACCAGTCCTTGCCGGCGGGGCCGCCCTGGCCGTTGTATTCGAGCGCGTTGAACTGGTAGACGGTCACCGGCACGCTCGACACGAGGTGGTAGGCGCGCGCTGCGCGCCAGCACGCTGCTGGAGCAGGGGCGTCGCCGCGCCGCACTCGTCGGCGTCGGGGCCCTTGAGACGCCGACCCACGGCAGGTAGATCTTCGCGAGCGAGTTGGGCAGCACGGTCGCGGTCTGGTTGGTGTTGCCCGGGCCGGTCACCGTGATGTTGGCGACCGTCGGCGCCGCCGTTGGCGACGACGACCGCGAAGTCGAAGATCGACCACACGTTGTTCGCGGTCACCGTCGGCCAGTAGTCGCACCCGATGTACGAGTGCGAGCTGCGCCGCGCCCGCGCACGTCGTCGGGTCCCCACTGCTGCCACCCTCGTCGCTGCCCGAGTCGCCGCCGACAAGGGTGCCGCTTCCGCTGCCGCTCCCGGCGCCGCTGCCTCCGCCGCTCCCGCTGCCGCCACCCCCGCTGCCACTTCCGCCTCCGCCGTCGCCGAAGCCGGAGTCGCCCGAGTTGCCTCCGCAACTCGCCGACAGCACGATCGCGACGAGCCCGACGAAACCTACGGTGGACAAGCGGATGAAGCGCAAGCTGTGCATGGGGGTGGGTGCCTCTCTACGAGCTTGATTCTACAGCCTTCTCCTCGCCGGCGCACTCGGGTAGCGTCTCCTTCGTGGGCGCGATCATCCCGTTCGTCATCTTCGCCTTCATCTTCGTCATCGTCGCGGTGACCAAGGGAATGGCGGCGTCGGGGCGCAACCGCCTGACGCAGAGCGGCCTGCGGGGGCGCGGTCTCATCCTGTCTTCGTCGCAGATGGCGACCAACACGCGCGTGGGCATGCAGCGCTTCGAGCAGCGGCAGATGACGCTGGAGATCGAGGTGCAGGGCGTGGCGCCCTATGTCATCCAGGGTGTGTTTCTCGTCCCGCGCGGCATCGTCGAGGCCACCCCGGGCTCGTCCCTCGAGATCGCGGTCGACCCCAGCGAACCCGAGCCAGCGTGGCCGTGCTCGGCCCGGGCGGCTTCACCGGACCCGTGGCTCAACTACGGGCCGCCCGAACACGTATCTGACTGCCGGTCGCTGAGCCTCCCGCGCCCGCTTCGGCGACTGTTACCGTCGCCGGCATGGCGCAACCATTCCAGCCAGGCGCGCACAACCTCCCGCAGGGGCACGAGCGATCCCCGCGCACGCGCGCGAGCGCCTCGCGCGATGCGGCAGCGAAGCACTTCTTCACGAGCGACCTCTCGGTGAACGAGTTCCTGCTCGTGAAGGAGGCCGGCTTCCAGCCGCTCGGGCCTCGTGATGGGCAGCAGCATCTACCACATCGGCGCCCAGCCGCTCGCGCACGGCGCAGCCGGGCGAGCTCACGCCGCTCACGCAGGCGCTCTACCACGCGCGCGAGCTCGCGATGGAGCGCATGGAGGAGGAGGCCGACGCGCTCGGCGCCGACGGCATCGTCGCGGTGCGCCTGACCGTCAACGTCCACGCGTGGGGCACGAACATCATCGAGTTCCTCGCCATCGGCACGGCCGTGCAGCACGAGGGCGCGCAGGGCTCGTTCCGCACGCGCCGAGGGCAAGCCGTTCACGAGCGACCTCTCGGGCCAGGACTTCTGGACGCTCCTCAACGCCGGCTACCGCCCGCTCGGCTTCGTGATGGGCAACTGCGTCTACCACGTCGGCCCAGCCGCGCGACACGCAGGCGATGCCAGAACGGCGAGCTCGCCGGGCCCGACGCAGGCCCTCTACGACGCGCGCGAGCTCGCGATGGAGCGCATGCAGGCCGAGGCCGAGGCGCTCAACGCCGAGGGCATCGTCGGCGTCACGGTCGACGAGACCAACCACACCTGGGGCCCCAGCGTGCTCGAGTTCAGCGCGGTCGGCACCGCCGTCGTCGCGATCCGCGCGGACCACCAGATCCCGCGCCCGCACGCTCGTCCTCACGGTGAGCGGCTGATGGCTCGACCGCCGAGCATCGATCTGCGCGCAGAGCCTCGCGCAGCGTCGCGAGCGGCGGCATCCCGCTCCGCGCCGAGCGAGCGCCTCGCCGAGGAGGCCGGGCCGCACAGCAAGCTCTTCACGAGCGACCTCTCGGTCAACGAGTTCCTCCTCGCGCGCGACGCGGGCTGCGAGCCGATCGCGCAGGTGATGGGCAGCAGCATCTACCACATCGGTCAGATCCCCGATTACAAGGGCAAGACCGGCGAGATCACCGTCATCAGCGACGGCGCACCGCGAGTCGCGGCGCGCTCGCGCTCGCGCGCCTCTGCGCAGGAAGCGGCGCTCGTCGGCGCCGACGCCGTCATCGGCGTCGCAGCTGCGCGAGCGCATGATCACCATGGGCGCGCGCGGCAAGGGCGGCGACGACGGCGGCGAGGTGATCGAGTTCACCGTCGTCGGCACCGCGGTGCGCGCGCCGTGGATGACGCACCCGCCGGGCCAGCCCATCGTCACCGATCTGTCGGGCCAGGATCTCTGGGCGCTCGCGCAGGACGGCTTCGAGCCGTGCGGCTTCCTCTTCGAGTTCTGCCGTACCACGGCTGGCACGTCACGCTCGGGCACCGGGCGGCGAGCGGCGAGCTCGACGAGCGCCAACGCGGTCGTCGAGACCGCGCGCAAGATCGTCGACGAACCGCGTGATCGCGCAGGCGCAGCAGCCGCCGGCGCCGAGTTCGTCGTCGGCAGCGACCTCACGATCGAGGTGCGCGAGGTGCCCTGCGGCTACGGCGGCTGCAAGCTCGACGACCTCGACGTCGACGTCAGCTGGTTCGGCACCGGCATCCGGCGCATCCCGGGCTGGAAGCACGCCGGTCGCCGACGTGCCGCCGCTCATGCTCTCGATGATGTCGGTGGGCAAGCGGCGCGACACGACCTCGACGAGGAGGACGACGACGCACGAGGTCGAGCGCGCCGCCGAAGAGGCCGAGGAGACCGCGCTCGAGGCCGACGAGTACGCGAACGGACGACGCAGGACGACGACGGATGGCGCATCGAACGCTCCCGGCGACCTGCCGCAGCACGCGCGCGAGCGCCTCGCGGAGATGCGCGCGAGGAAGCTCTTCACGAGCGACCTCTCCGTGAACGAGTTCCTGCTCGTGAAGGAGGCCGGCTTCGACCCGCTCGGCC
>CAWHUJ010000003.1:0-182429 GCA_963832465.1 uncultured Acidobacteriaceae bacterium | reverse complement strand
AGATTCCATGTACGCCGATTCGCCGTTACCTGACGGTGATTCGGTAGCTCGACACAAGCCTTCTTTTACTGGTCATTCTTCAAGCGATAGTCATGGGTAGCGTAGCTGCCCAGCACGTTCAACCTTGTCCTCGAAACCTTTTAGCAATGAATGAGGTATTTGAGAGCCGCCGGGCTTCTGGCGGTGAGGTTGAGGCCGGCAGGAGGCCGCCAAGCCGGGCCTGTAGCTCAGTTGGTTAGAGCGCACCCCTGATAAGGGTGAGGTCGGTAGTTCGAATCTACCCAGGCCCACCATCTAGCCGCAGGCACCCAACATGGGGCTGTAGCTCAGTTGGGAGAGCACCTGCTTTGCAAGCAGGGGGTCAACGGTTCGATCCCGGTCAGCTCCACCATAATCCTCATTCACTGTTTCCTGATTGCGCGCCATTGAGGTGACGGCAATCGGAGAAGCAGGCTGAGATCGTTCATAAGATCCGTTGCAGCGGGTTTCAAGAGCCTCAGGGCTGGCCTTCCCCGACAAGAGTGAAGGTTTGGATGTTTGACAACGAAATTGATTGGGTAAAGTGCATGGAAAGCGCATCGTCGAATGCCGCCGTGAGGCGCCGTGAGAAGGCGAAAGATTCTAATGCATGCTCGAATACAAGGCCGAGCACAAGCAATATGTCGTCGCAAGTCAGCGATCTCAGGCAAGTGTTCAAGTAAGAAGAGTGTCTTTAGGAGTTGTGGCGGTGACTGAGCGCGCGAGCATACGCAAGACCGCACTCAAGGCGGAGAATAGGTTGACTTCGAACAGGACCGAAGTGATTCGGCTCCCTGCGCTGGAGTTAATTCTATGGTCAAGCTACTAAGGGCGCACGGTGGATGCCTTGGCAGAGACAGGCGATGAAGGACGTGGCAAGCTGCGATAAGCTTCGGTAAGCCGCACACAGGCGTTATAACCGGAGATCTCCGAATGGGGAAACCCTCCCGAGCAAACCTCGGGAACGTCCCGCTGAATACATAGGCGGGAACGAGCGAACTCAGGGAAGTGAACCATCTCAGTACCTGAAGGAAAAGAAAGAAACCTCGATTCCGAAAGTAGTGGCGAGCGAAATCGGAACAGCCCAAACCCGTAGCATTTCGGTGCTTCGGGGGTTGTAGGGTCCGCAACAGTAGAGTTACCAATCTGGTTGTTAGTCGAATCCTCTGGAAAGTGGATCCATAGAGCGTGACAGGCGCGTAGGCGAAAACTATCCAGACTCGAAGCGGATACCTGAGTAAGGCGGGGCACGTGAAACCCTGCTTGAATCCACGGGGACCATCCCGTAAGGCTAAATACTAGTCTCTGACCGATAGTGAACCAGTACCGTGAGGGAAAGGCGAAAAGAACCCCGTCGAGGGGAGTGCAAAGTACCTGAAACCGTGTGCCTACAAGCAGTGGGAGGACTATGCCCGCAAGGGAATGTCTGACCGCGTGCCTATTGCATAATGAGCCGGCTAGTTATTCTTGTCAGCAAGGTTAAGCGTAAGCGAGCCGAAGCGAAAGCGAGTCTGAACAGGGCGTTCAGTTGGCAGGAATAGACGCGAAGCGGGATGATCTACCCATGGCCAGGTTGAAGGTGGGGTAACACCCACTGGAGGACCGAACCGGTGTTTGTTGAAAAAAGCTCGGATGAGCTGTGGGTAGGGGTGAAAGGCTAATCAAATTCCGTGATAGCTCGTTCTCTCCGAAATAGCTTTAGGGCTAGCCTCGGATGATTTGCACTGGTGGTAGAGAGATGGATGGACTAGGGGGCTTTCCGGCTTACTGAATCCAACCAAACTGCGAATGCCAGTGACAACCAGTCCGGGAGTCAGACGGTGGGGGCTAAGCTCCATCGTCGAGAGGGAAACAGCCCAGACCGCCTGCTAAGGTCCCCAAGTTACAGTTAAGTGGGAAAGGAAGTCGGAACGCTCAGACAGCCAGGAGGTTGGCTTAGAAGCAGCCATCCTTTAAAGAAAGCGTAATAGCTCACTGGTCAAGCGGTCCGGTGCCGACAATACAACGGGGCTAAAACTGTACACCGAAGCAGCGGATGCACACCTTTTAGGTGTGCGTGGTAGGAGAGCATTCTCAACCGCAGCGAAGCATGACTGAGAAGACATGTGGAGCGTTGAGAAGAGACCCTGCCGGCATAAGTAGCGATAACGGAGGTGAGAACCCTCCGCGCCGAAAGTCTAAGGTTTCCTGAGGAAGGTTAATCCGCTCAGGGTTAGGCGGTCCCTAAGTCGAGGCCGAAAGGCGTAGATGATGGACATCCGGTTAATATTCCGGACCTCCCAATGTTCGTTTGACGATGGGGTGACGCAGAAGGATAATCATGCCGCTCTATGGCTATAGCGGTCGATATGCGTAAGCTGGTTCCGATAGGCAAATCCGTCGGGGCTTAACAGTGAGGCATAAAGCAGTCCCTTATGGGGCTAAGATGATGATTCCACGCTGCCAAGAAAATCCTCTAAGGAGAACAAAGGGAACCGTACCCCAAACCGACACAGGTAGACGAGGAGAATATCCACAGGCGCTCGAGTGAAAGCTCGTTAAGGAACTCGGCAAATTAGATCCGTAACTTCGGGAGAAGGATCGCCCTCCGTAAGGAGGGTCGCAGTGAAGCGCGTACGGCGACTGTTTAACAAAAACACAGGTCTCTGCTAAGTCGAAAACGACGTATAGGGGCTGACGCCTGCCCGGTGCCGGAAGGTTAAAAGGAGAGGTTAGCGCAAGCGAAGCTTTGAATTGAAGCCCCGGTGAACGGCGGCCGTAACTATAACGGTCCTAAGGTAGCGAAATTCCTTGTCGGGTAAGTTCCGACCTGCACGAATGGCGTAACGATCGTACGACTGTCTTAACGAGTTGCTCGGCGAACTTGTAGTACCGGTGAAGATGCCGGTTACCCGCAGCTAGACGGAAAGACCCCGTGCACCTTTACTACACCTTAACTATGAGTTATGGCTCTTGCTGCGCAGGATAGGTGGGAGGCTTTGAGGCCGGATTCTCGGATTCGGCGGAGCCAACGGTGAGATACCACCCTGCGAGTGCTGTGATTCTAACCTCCTCCCGTGATCCGGGAGAGGGACATAGTTAGGCGGGTAGTTTGACTGGGGCGGTCGCCTCCTAAATTGTAACGGAGGCGCGCGAAGCTACTCTCAGACTGTTTGGAAATCAGTCGTCGAGTGCAAAAGCATAAGAGTGGTTAACTGTGAGACCTACAAGTCGAGCAGGTGCGAAAGCAGGCTTTAGTGATCCGGTGGTTCTGTATGGAAGGGCCATCGCTCAACGGATAAAAGGTACGCCGGGGATAACAGGCTGATCATTGCCAAGAGTTCATATCGACGCAATGGTTTGGCACCTCGATGTCGGCTCATCGCATCCTGGAGCTGTAGAAGGTTCCAAGGGTTAGGCTGTTCGCCTATTAAAGCGGTACGTGAGCTGGGTTCAGAACGTCGCGAGACAGTTCGGTCCCTATCTGCTGTGGGCGTAGGAAATTTGCGGAGGGCTGTCCTTAGTACGAGAGGACCGGGATGGACGAACCTCTTGTGTTCCAGTTGTCCTGCCAAGGGCACGGCTGGGTAGCGAAGTTCGGTTGTGATAACCGCTGAATGCATATAAGCGGGAAGCACGCTCCAAGATGAGATTTCCCTGAAGGGCCCAGGAAGACCACCTGGTTGATAGGCTGGAGGTGGAAGCGCAGTAATGCGTGTAGCTTACCAGTACTAATCGCCCGTTCGGCTTGTCCATAGAATTAACTCCGCGCAGTTAGCGGACATTCTTCAAGCCTTGTAATAATCCCAATCAATTTCGTTGCAATGAGTCCTTAAGTTTTTTGGCGCCAGATTGCTGTTGCGTTCCTGATCGCGCCCGGGAGAACTAATCCGGGACAAATCAGATGCCGCGGCGCTGCGGGCAACCACCCGCCAAGCGCCATCAAGATTGAGGCCGTAGAGCCTCAGACAATTTGCCGGTGACAATACTGCGAGGGATCACCCGTTCCCATCCCGAACACGGAAGTTAAGCCTCGCTGGGCCGATGGTACTGCACGGGTAACTGTGTGGGAGATTAGGTTATCGCCGGCATTATTCTTACAAAGCCAAGCCTCCGGGCTTGGCTTTTTGTTTTTGCCGCGATCTCGGCCTTCTTGATTACGGCCCTCCTTGACAATCTAGGAGAGCCGCCCTACTCTTCTCCTAGACAGCCAAGGAGAGAGCCGCTCTATGCCTCCCAAATCCGATGCCCAATTAGATCTTCTGCAGGGCACGCTCGACATGCTGATCCTCAAGGCCGTTTCCCTGGGGCCCTTGCATGGCTACGGTGTGCTGCTCCGCATCCAGCAAATCTCCGGCGAAGAATTGCTGATTCAGCAAGGGTCGCTCTACCCCGCGCTCTACAGGCTCGAACATCGCGGGGAGATTGACAGTGAGTGGGGCGAGAGCGAGAACAACCGCAAGGCAAAGTACTACCGGCTTACCAATCTTGGCCGGGAGCGCCTCGAGACCGAGACGGCAAAGTGGAATCGCATGTCCGGCATCATTAACGGAATTCTGCGTGCGACGCCGGAGGAAGCATGACGCTTGTCTCTCAAACTCGCAGAGTTCTTGCTCGTCTGCGCTCGACTCTCGGCTCATTCGCCTCTCGTCGCCGCCTGGAGTCCGAGATGGAAGTCGAGCTGGCGCTCCATCTCGAAAACCGCACAGCCGATCTTGTTCGCGCCGGCATGGCGCCTGAGGCTGCTGCCCGTCAGGCGCGCGTCGAACTTGGCAATCCACTCACGCACAAGGAGGGCATGCGCGCCGCTCTCGGCCTCCGCTGGCTCGACGAATTTTTCGCGGATCTGCGGTTCGCAGCTCGTTTGCTGCTCAAGAGCCCCGGTTTCACCGCGGTTGCCGCCCTTTCACTCGCGTTAGCAATAGGCGCGAACACCGCGATATTTTCCCTTGCCAAATCCCTGCTTTACGACCGGCTCAACATTGCGCACCCTGAGCAACTCCAGCTCCTGCGTTGGACTGGCGACGACAAGAGTGCAACTCACAACATCTGGGGCGACTTCGACCCCGCCCCTGGTGGCGGCACCACCAGTAGTTCATATCCGTATCCTGTCTACCTCGAGATGGCCAGGCATCCTGAGGGCCTTGAGAACCTTGCCGCTTTCAAGGAAACCGGCATGAACGCGACGATCCGCGGTACGGCGCGGCGGGTCAGTGTGGACATGGTTTCCGGCAACTACTACAGCGCCCTTGGGGTTCAGCCGCAGCTCGGCCGACCGATTCAGCCGTCCGATGATGCAGTGCCGGGCGCCGGCAGCGCAGTCGTCATAAGCGATAGCCTCTGGGATCGCGAGTTCCAGCGCTCGCCGCAGGTTCTCGGCCAGGTCATCACGCTCAACCAGCAGCAGCTCACGATAGTTGGAGTTAATCCTCCGGGCTTTACCGGAACCAAGAGCGTTCTCTCTTCACCGGACCTGTTCGTCCCCATCAGTCTTGAACCACTCCTGCGCACGCAGGGAAAGAAACTAAATGATCTCGCCAATGCAGATTTCTGGTGGGTCAACGTCGTTGGTCGCGTCAAGCCTGGAATGTCTGTCGTGGCGGCGCAGGCTGCGCTGACGGTCAAGTTCCAGGCCTCAGTCAAGGCCTTAGTCACAATTAAGAGTGGCGAAACAATCCCGCGTCTCATGCTTGCTGATGGCAGCCGCGGACTGCACTGGACAGACCGCGTCCTCCGCAAGCCGATCTACGTGCTTCTCGCGCTGACGGGCTTTGTTCTGCTATTAGCGTGTGCTAACGTCGCAAACCTGCTTCTCTCACGCGGCGCACAGCGGCACCGGGAAATGAGCGTTCGCCTGGCGCTCGGCGCCGGCCGCAGCCGCATAATCCGGCAGCTCCTCACAGAGAGCCTCCTTCTTGCAGCGCTCGGCGGCTGCGGAGGACTGTTGCTCGGCTATCTCTGCCGCAACGTTTTGCCGCTGCTGCTCAGCAATTCGTGGGATGACCCGGTCGTCCAGGTTTCGTTTGACTGGGGTGTCTTTGCCTGCACAGCACTCGTGATTCTCGCCACGGGCATTCTCTTCGGCCTTGCGCCGGCGTGGTTCGCAGCGCGAACTGAGGTATCTGGCACTCTTAAAGAGACCGCGCAGACTACGACTCGTCGTCGCCGCGGTTTCAGCGGCAAGACTCTCGTGGGGGTGCAGATTGCGCTATCCACGCTGCTCGTTGTCGGCGCGGGGCTTTTCCTGCGGACACTTACCGCGCTTAGCACGCAGAATTTTGGCTTCGACACGGACCATTTGGTTCTCTTCGAAATCAATCCTCCAGCGGCGCGGTATCCGGCGGGCAAAGATATCCTCCTCTATCAGGACCTGGAACGCCGCATTGCTGCACTTCCCGGCGTGCAGCGCGCCACCCTGGGTGGGCTGGCATATCTCGCCGACAGCATGGACAACACCGATTTTCTTCTCGAAGGCGAAGTCTACGATAAGCACAAAAAGCAGGCCGAGTTCTACAACATCGTCGGCAACGATTTCTTTGCCACCCTCGGCATCCCGATTGTTGCTGGCCGTGGTCTTGGCTCGCAGGAGACTGCTTCATCGCCTAAGGTCGCCATCATCAATCGCGCACTCGCAAAAAAACGCTTCCCCAATCAGAACCCTATCGGCAAGGTCTTCCGCACCGATACGGCGCCAGGCGGGCATGATGCGCAGATCTGGTACCGCATTGTCGGGATATGCGCAGACAGCTCCTATGCGTCGATGCGCGATGAGCCACCGCCGCAATTCTTTCTGCCGTATGTGCAGCAACACGACGTGGGCGGCATGACGTATCAGCTGCGTACGGCCATGTCGCCCCCTGAGCTTGCACCGCTCCTGCGGCGCACCGTTCAGGCTGTTGACCGCGATCTGCCCGTGACCTTTCTGCGCACGCAGCGGGAGCAGATTGAGGCGACCTTGCAGATCGAGCGCACGCTGGCCGCGCTCACGACCGGTTTCGGGTTGCTCGCGCTGGCGCTGGCCGCCGTGGGCATCTATGGGGTCATGGCCTACTCGGTGGCGCAGCGCATAAATGAGATCGGCATCCGCATGGCGCTCGGCGCGCAGCCCAGGCAGGTGCGCGGCATGATTCTGCGCGAAAGCATTGTCGTCACTGCGCTTGGCATTGTGATTGGCGCTGCCGGAGCGCTTGCGCTCGCGCGGCTTATCAAGTCGATGCTCTACGGCGTCGTGCCGTACGATCCGATCACGCTCGGCGGCGGCGTCGCATTGCTGGCCGCCGTTTCGCTGGCTGCAAGCTGGATCCCCGCGCGCCGTGCAGCCGGCGTGGAGCCGATGCGGGCATTGCGGCATGACTAGGGAGGAGCAGTGATGCTTATGCCTTGGCGTTGCTTCTCATGCAGTTTTTCCGCCTGATTCATGCCAGGAGGCTCTGAGATGGCCTCGAATCTGCTTGATGCCCTCGTTGCCTATGTTGTCAAGAAGGCCCTTGAGCACATTGCGTGCATTCGGATGAGGCAGAAAGACAAACTTTCTCAAGTGGCTACCGATCATTGCTTCGCCGAGTCTCGTTGCGGTTAACTGAAGGAGACTGAAGTGATCACGAATTGTCTCCCGTGCGAACTCTCCGTAGACGACGAACACTGGAGCGCTCGATGCCCCCAACACAGCCCTTAAGTGACGTCGACCACAAGTGTCACGTGCCTCTTTGACCCCTTCCTCATTGCGCGATTTGCAATGCACAACTTCGGTCAGCGCGAAATCAATTCCTGGTCGCACTGTGTGTCTATCTTTTTGCAATATCTCGCTAGCTCGCGCACGGCATGCCGCCCAAAACCTGATTACGTTTGTGCGCGTTCCGTCCTTGAGACGAGCCTTCAATCCCAGCGCGGGATTCTCAAACCGATCCTGAAAAAACTCAGTGATTTGCGGGTCTTCCCAAGCAGTCTCAGGGTAATCTTCCAGCTCGTTTATAGAAGGGTTCGAACTTATGAAGAGGATTGGCGCCGAATGAATTCGTCCGGACCATGGCTCGGGAACCTGGAAGAACTTGTCTTCCTGGAGATGGACGATCTTGTGACAGGGATGATGAGTATCTACGCGGGCACAGTTGATCAACTCACAACGGGCAATTTGAAGCAGTAGATCTTGCATCTCCGACATGTCTTGGCTCGACCTACCCGGTCTCTTCCACGCCCACGGGCAGGCTCGGCATGGAGCCCTGTGCTCTGGCTTCGGCGACGACGGCATCAAGATGCGTCAGTACCTCGGGCACGCTCATTGTGTATATCTCGCGGCGCGCGTCGTAGCCTTCCTCGACTAACTGCTTGAGATACCGGCCGGCGATCTGCGCAGCCAGCTGGTCGGTGATGACCTTCCCGGTGCGCTTCTTCTGTTCGACCCAGGCATCGCAGGGCAGCGCGATCCACATGGGGCGTTCATTCACGTCGAAGCGAACGTCCACCGCGTCAGCGTGTCTGGTCGCGATTGCAACGATATTTGCTTTCCAGCGGCAGTGCAGGTCTTCGCCGCTCCACCGATCGGTAACGTTGAATTCCTCGTACATGGTTCTAAGGCTATTCTCCGCGCCTTTGATTGAGCAAGCGTTCGGGCGGCGGCGGAGCGGCAAACGCGCTTGCGTGGCGCTGTTAGACTGGCTGGCATCCGAGCAATGGAAGATATAGCCTATAACCCGGCGGTGTGGTCTACCTTTTTCTCGGCGCAGGTCAGTGCCTCCGCAGCTCTGGCCGGTCTCATCTTCGTTGCTATCTCAATCAATCTTCCCAAAATTGTCGTGCAAAAGCCGCTGGTGGCGAGATCGGCGCGAGCCCTGGCGACTCTGGCGGGTGTTCTTATCGCGTCGACTCTCTGCCTGGTGCCTGCCCACAATCGCACCGTGCTGGGGTGGGCGCTTATTGTCCTCGGCGTGGTCCTTTGGGCGGTCACAACCTTCACCCAGCATCGCGCCCTATCGAAAAATCCGTACGTCGGTCCGTGGGCCCGGATTTTCCACTATGCCCTTGCTGAAGTCTCAAACCTGCCCTTCGTTTTGGCGGGAATCTCTTTGGCCATCGGGCGGTGGGGCGGGTTCTATTGGCTCGTTGTCGGAATTATTTTTTCATTTTTGAGTGCCTTGCTCGACGGCTGGGTTCTGCTGATCGAGATCCTTCGCTAAGCAAGCGCCCAATCCTGAAATCCAGCTCCGCAGCGGTGGACTCGCCTTCTCGACCGCTGTAAACTAATAGGGTTGCAGTCGTTGTGCGCCCTCCTGGTTGGACCCGCCTGCAAGTGATTGAAAGAAGGACAACAAGACCTCGTGGATACACAAACTCGTCACGCCCTTAAGGGCGACAAATTTGTCCAGGCAACTCAAAGCAGAGTCAGCTGGGTTAGTGGCCATCGCTCCGGCGTAGCTCGTCTGGCCGTCGCAATCGCTGCGGTCGTGCTGCTCGTTGCTGCTGGCCTTATCTTCTGGAACGTTCGCTCGTCCGCCGCCGATACAGCGCTCGGCGCCGCGTTGGATACGTACACGTCGCCCCTGGCTGAGCCGGGCGCCCCGGCGATAAAAGGCGTTTACGCCACAAGCGCTGAGCGGGCCAAGGCTGCGAATCAGCAGTTCGTGGCGGTCGCGCAGCAATATGGAATGCTTCCTCAGGGGACCAAGGCCGAGTACTTTGCCGGCGTGACCTACGCAGAGCTTGGCCAGAATGGCCCTGCCGAAGAGTCGCTCAAGAAAGCCGGCGACTCGACAAGCCGCAATATCGCGAACCTTGCCAAGCTGGCTCTGGCTGGTCTGTACCACCAGACCGGCCGCGACGCGCAGGCGATCGACCTCTACAACGCCATTATTGCCAAGCCGTCTGACACCGTTTCAGCCGCAGTGGCTCAGCTGGATCTCGCCGATCTTTATGTCGCGCAAGGCAAGCAGGATCAGGCGCGGGCTCTATGGGCCAAAGTGAAGGACAGCGATAAGGATGGGGCAGCTGGCTCCATTGCTGCGCAGAAGCTCTCCGGTAAGTCCGGTCAGTAAGGGCAGGGTCGATTGCGAGGGCTGATTGCGGGATTCCGGCGCAGGTGTGAGCGCTGCCGGAGTCGGCCTGCGTCTGGTGATGTATGAGCGCCAGCCAGGCAATTTACGCAGGTTGGATGGAGATCGCATACAGCGTCCGTGCAGGACAAAACGCCAGCACGCAGAATGAGGAAGCGCGTTGCGGCACTTGTGAGCCAGTACGCCGGCGACCCTCTACCGCGTGGCCTATTCTCGTCCTGCGCAATCCCGCCGATGCCGAAGATGCGGTACAGGAAGCTTTTTTGCGCGTCTTGCGGCACCGCGACACGCTGGAGAAGTGCGCGATCATCGCGTCTGGCTGATCCGCATCGTCTGGAATATCGTGCTGGACCGCAAGCGCCGCGCCAAGACCCGCCCTGAAACCGATGATGTGGCGGAGCTGGCGCGCGTACTGCCCGCCGGCGGCCTTTAGCGCAGAGGAACGCGCCGCCGCCGCGCAACATCATGCGCACGTGCTGGCCTGCGTTGAGAAACTGCCGCGCCAAAGAGCGCCAGGTGCTCATGCTCTCGGCGTTCGACGAGCTGAACAGCGTTGAGATTGCCGAGGTGCTCGGCATTACCGAGTCCAGCGTTCGCTCGCGGCTGTTTCGCGCGCGCAACCTGATGGCCGACCTGCTCAATCATTCGAGGAGTCTCCGATGAATTCGCCAATAGAGGATGTCCGCGCAATGGAGGCGGGCCGTCAAGCTGAAGAGACACTGCGGATCATCGCCGCATTGCCGGCTCCTGCGGGTCTTGAGAACCGCGTGCAGCAGGCGCTGAGCAAAGCCCCGGCGCGGGCGCGCGTGCTGTCCTGGCCTCTGTCCAGGGGACGATGGGCGCAGAGCGGCATTGCGCGAGGAGCGGCTGCTGCGGCGATTGTGTTTGTGGTGGTCGGCGGCGGCTGGGGAGTCTACTCGCGCGTTCGTCCCTACCAGGCGCCGAAGGTCATTGTGATGCCGCACGTTGCCGCCCCCGGAGGCTTCTCAAGCGCTGGTGCGATGCGCACTCCTCAGACGCTGAACAGGCCGGTGCTTGCGCATCCAGTGGTTCAGCCAACGCTGGTACAGCCGGTAGCGGTTCAGCCAGCCGCCAGCGTGCATCCGATGCCGAAGCAGAAATCAGGCGCCAAGCCTCATCGGCGAGTGAAGACCGCAACGGCGACGGCGGCCGCGCAATAGCGAATAACGAGCCAAGAGAGCAGAGAGAAAAAACTAGTCCTGCGCGAAGGCGCGAATCAGCAGGCTAAGGATAGAAAGCACCGCCGCTCCCCAGAATGCAGGAGCCCAGCCGTAGACAGTGAAGCCGCCTACGACGCTCGACGCCAGCAGAATCATGGCCGCGTTAATCACCACCAGGAAGATTCCGAAGGTGAGGATGGTGAGGGGAAACGTGATCAGTTTGAGCAAATAGCCGAGCGTTGCATTCAGGAAGCCGATCACGAGAGCCGCGAGGAATGCGGATTGAAGGTTAGTAAGGAAAAAGCCTGGTACGATCTTCGAAACAATCATCAGTGCAACCGCGCTCAAAATCCACTGAATCATCAGTCGAAACACAGGGTTGTCTCCTCCAAAGGAGCGTCTGCACGGCTGCTTTACGGCTCGGTCCTTGCATCAAAGGTATAGCATGCCAGCAGGATCGAAGGGAGAGTCTTCGAGCCTGGCGGTATAACTTTCGAAACACCCTTGACGCGACTCAGCCAGATCGGCGCGAAGCGACATTCACACGGGGCATCACGATTTCATGCGGCGAACCTTCTCGGAATGTATGAGTCTCATGCTTTTTCTGGTGCCCGCAACGCTCGTGGCGGATGTGCCCCAGGCGAGCAAGCCCCTTCCTGAGATTCACGAGTTGCTGCGCGAGGTGGAAGAGCACCAGAAGCAGCTCGACAAGATCCGCGAGTCCTATACCTTTACCTCACTCGACACGGTTGAAGACATCGACTCCGACGGCAAGGTAACGAAGACCGAAACCGAGGAGCACGAGGATTTCTTCGTCAACGGGCACGTTATCGAGCGGCTGGTGAAGCACAACGGCAAGCCGCTCGATGATCACGATGAGAAGAAGGAAACCGACCGCGTCACCAAATTGGTGGAGAAAGCTGAGAAGACGCCGCGCGGCCAAGCGCTCGAGGGGCCCAGCATCACGATCAGCCGGCTGCTCGAGATTATGGATATGCGTAACGAGCGGCGCGAAAGTTATCACGGCCGGTCGACTATCGTCTTCGATTTTGTTGGCCGCAAAGACGCCAAGACTCACGGGATCGCCGAGGACGCGTCAAAGAAGGTACAAGGCACGGTGTGGATCGATGAAGCCGATCGCCAGGTCGTCCACCTCGACGCCAGCTTCACGGAAAATTTTCATGTCGCGGGCGGGCTCTTCGCCAATGTGCAAAAGGGCTCGAATTTTCACTTCGAGCAAGGCCTCGTGAATGGTGAGTTGTGGCTGCCCGTAGGTTCCGAGGGAATGGTGCAGGCGCGGGTTCTGCTGCTCAAGAATTACCGGCAGCACTTCACCGAGCGGGACTACGACTACAAACGCTTCAAGGTGGAAACCGAGCAAACAAAGGATGCCAAGGTGACGCCCGAAAAGTAGCGGCGCGCACCCAAATGCTGAACGGAGTAAGAGCAAGCCATGATTGCGCCACCCCTGGAAGGAAATATCCTTGGCTCAACAAAGAGTTCTTTCGTCGTCGCCGAGTGGAAGGACGAAGGCGGCTCGTTCGATCCCCCGCGGCTGATTGCGCCGCGCCATGTCCATCACAATGACGACGAGGCGTGGTACGTACTCGAAGGCGCGTTGTGCGTCAAAAGGGGCGAAGAAGTGGTTGATGTGCCGGCTGGCTCAGGCGTCCTTGTTCCCCGCGGGACAGTGCACACTTATTGGAATCCCGGACCCGGGCCGGTGCGCTATCTGCTCTTTATGACTCCGGGAATTCTGCGGCTCATTGACGCGATTCACGCGTTGCAGGATCGGAATCCAAAGGCTCTAGCTGAGCTCTTCAAGCAGCACGACTCGACTTTCATGGGATGGTAGATCCGACGAGCAAGGTGTGCAGCTCGGGTTATACACTTCAGATATGTTCATGCGGCGGCTCTCCATCCATCGCATCGACCCGGCCGGAGCATCCCATCCCTGCCCGCTCCACTGGATAGACACCTTCGCGATGCGCAACTTCACCAACGATGCCATCTTTGATGACACTCTTCCGGTGACAGATGGCGTGCTCGAGGCCGGCCATCGTATTCAGATCAATCGCCTGCAACCGGCGATGGAAGACTGGTTTCGCCGCAAGGGGTATCTGAAGCCCGATGAGAAGTTGAAAGTCTCCGAGATCGTCCACTAGACCTTCCGATCACAAGACCCCGAAATTCTTCGCAAGTGTTTCTGCGAGATTCCCCATTGGTTCGCCAGGGAGGGGGGTAGGGGGTGGGTGGAGGAGGGGGGAGGGGGGTACCCTGCAGCGGTACGCGCGGCAGAGGTTGCCAGAGACGAAAGCTGCACGCACCTTTCAGGCCAACTCGCGTTACCTCTAACAGAATTCTCAGGGGAACGCAGCGTCGAAGCACTGGGCTTGCTCAAGACTCACAGGTATGATGGACAAACCGTTTTCATAGGAGATTGCATGGCTTCAATCACGGGATTCGGCGGTATCTTTCTGCGGGCAAATGACCCCAAGGCTCTCTACCAGTGGTACGAGCAGCATCTCGGCCTTGTGAATGAGGGAGGATCCTTCGCCTTCGTTCCCCCAACGCAGCATCCGCATGTTGTCTTCTCGCTTTTCAAGCACGACAACGCCTACTTTCCGCCAGAGCAGAAAGCCATGATCAATCTCCAGGTCGACGACCTCGACGGAGTGCTCGACCGCCTGATCGCCGCTGGCGTTGCCGTCGATCCCAAACGCGAAACGTACGACTTCGGCAAATTTGGCTGGCTCACTGATCCTGAAGGAAACCGCGTCGAGCTCTGGCAGCCTATTAACTGATTCCGCTAAGAGCCGAAAATTGCTTTCCATCGTTCAGGCCGCAGTTTCCTGCGAAGCATCGCCCGTCAGCTTCCAGAGCTGGTACTCAGCCTGGCGGCGAAGCTTCAGGCCTGCGATCTCCTTTGCTCCGGCGTGATCCCAGTGCAGCAATTCCGATGAGGCGCCATCATAGTCGCCCGCATTCAGCTTGAGCAGGAGCGTGGAGGTACGCAGGCGTTCTGCACCGAGGTTGAAGGTGAAGTCGACGAGCGCGTCGAATTGGCCCTGGGTAAGTGGAACGCGGACGAGCCGGGAGACGGCCTGCTCGGCCTGAGCAACGTCTGCGGCGAGGAGGGCCTCGGCCTGAGCCGCAGTGATTTCGCCTGGATAGATTTCATGCGCGCCGATGAGATGGCCATAGCCGATGGTCGCGCGGCCCGCCACATCGAGATAGGTGCGGCTGCGAAATCCTTCTGACCTCTTGAGCAGTGCAATTCCCTGAGCACTCAGCTTCATCTGCGTTCTCCCTGCGGGCTTTGTCAATTGGCCCACCAAGAATTTGCCCACAAGGCTGAAGCTAGCAGGAGCGATGAATTAATTCGCAAATGACGGCGAGAGTGTTCGCGCGAGTCAGCGGGTTTGCGGCATGTGTTTGCCGGCGACTTTCAGGAAGTCCTCGAAGAGAAACTTGAGCGCATCGTCGAAGTTGCGGTCGTGTGTCTTCTGCTGGAATGCGAGCTCGATGGATTCGTTCAGGGTCCACAAGGCGTAGTGGCTTTTGCGGTCATAGATAACCAGCCGGAATTGAGGCAGGGGATCGGCTGCGCCATACTGCTTGCTTCCGCGGGTGGGGCCGGGCGGAGCGATGAGAGAAAGTTCGAGCACGAGGTCGGCGTCTGCCGGATCGTCAACCAGCTTGAACTGGTCCGATGCCTTCAGATCGGCATAGAACTGCGCATACGGGCGGCTCTGATCGCCGGTGAAAGGCTCCGGAAAGAGCCCACTGTCCGATCCACCATTCGAGAGGAAGATGCTTTTTGCAGAAAGAATGGCGGGAGGAATCGGTCCCTGACCCGGGGTGTGGGCGACGGTCTGAGCGGGTTGCGAACTTGAATGTGCTGCTGCAAAAGCAGGACAACTCATAGCAATAATTAGGCTTAAGACGCTACACGCGCGAAAGTTCATGCCCGCCGGTCTCCTTTGAGGTAACCCATGCCGCTTACTTTAGGACGCATGGAGGCCGGAAAACGATTCTAGGCATTCCCAGGTGAGGGTGGTAGCCTTTCGAAGTTGATGACGGGAGCCGGTTGAGCTGCCCGGGTCACACATTCCGAGACCGGGTGCGCCGCTGGCTTTTCCGCCGTTCCTTTTCAAGGTCTCACAATCTGCAGTTGCCGTGATTGCAGCATTTGTTTCCCATAAGTTGCTTTGATTGAGATCCTTACAAGGACGCATGGGGTGAGTTTGCGTTACCGCAATACGCCTGCTGTTCGCCCTGTAACTCTCACGAGAATTTGAGGTTACCGGCTCTAAGCCGGTAAAATGGACGAATGCTTATGACACGAAACGCGAACAACGTGAGCGGAAGATCATCGTGGCAGTTCTGGCTGCTGGTGGTGGTTGCCGGTATCGCGCTGGCGGGCATGCTGGTTCCGATTAGGACCGTGCAGGCGGATGCGGTTCTGTCCAAGCCGACGGCGGCGGCGGCTCCCGCCCCGGTGGTGCGTCCCACACCGGTGTTCACTGAGGACACTCAAGCGGAGAAGAAGGTCCCTGCGCACCTGCTGCGTGGCGTCGCTTCCTGGTATGGCTCGGTCTTTGACGGGCGCCAGACCGCGAGCGGCGAAACCTTCGACATGAACGCAATGACGGCCTGCCACCCCACGCTGCCCTTCGGCAGCCTGGTGAGGGTGGTGAACCTGCGCAACCATCGCTCGGTGGTGGTTCGCATCACGGATCGCGGCCTGCTCTACGACAACCGCATTATGGATCTGTCGTATGCGGCTGCTGCAAAACTGGGCATGGTCCGCTCGGGCGTGGCGCCGGTAAAGATCCAGATCCTGATGGCGTCGAATAGCGTTCCCAGTTCTACGGCTACTCCCAGCCATTGATCAGGGTTCAGAAAACTGCGGCCAGCCTTTAGAGGGGCTGGCCGTTTGCTTTGTGCGAACGCCAAGGACCCTATTCGCTGTCTGGGCGCTTGTATGGCTTTTGCAGGTAGAGCCGGGCCTCGTTGAGCGCGCCCTGGGTGTTGTCGTTGGTCTGGACGGCGAGGCGGTATTCGTTCACGGCACGATCGCGCTGACCGGTGAGGTCGAAGATCTTGCCTATCTCGATATGGCTCCAGACCTCGGTCCAGGCGGGGTCGCCGTCGCCGCGAAGAGCGTCGCGGAAGGAGTTTACGCTGGCCTGATAGTTGCGCTGGGTAAAGAGCACTTCGCCGATGCGATAGCTGGCAAGCGAACTTTGTGAGTTGGCGGTCAGAGCTTTCTGGTATTCGGCGAGCGCTCCGGTCAGGTCGCCCTGGGCAACGAGCTGCTGGCCTTTGAGGATGGCGATGCGCACCTGCAGGTCGGGGGTCGACTTGAGCACCCAATCGCCGGGGTCGATGCTGATTTTGCGGGGGCGGCCGAAGGTGTCGATCACAAATTGTGAATCGGTGCCCACGACGTCGATCTTCTGGGTCTCGGTTTTACCGTCGGTCTCGACGCGAACTTCGACTGGCATGCGGAAGAGGTCGAGATCCTGGTTGATTTCGCCGATGGTGCGGAAGCCTTTGCCGTTGCCGAGCCGGTAGACGGTGTATTTCTTGTCGAAGGTGGGAGCGCCGGTGCCGTCAATCCATTGCGCGAAGAAGGGCGTGAGCTGCTGCTGGCTCTGGGCCTCGGCGACGTTGTAGAAGTCTTCGGACCGGACCGACTTATCTGTGTACTGGCTCAAGAAGCCCTTCAAGGTAGCCAGAAAGGCCTTATCGCCGATTTCGCCACGCAGCATGTGGAAGATCATTGCTCCCTTTTCGAGGGTCATCGACTGGAACTCGGGCGAAAAGGGGCTGAGCCGGCCGACGCTTGAAAGGGGAATGGTGTCATAGGCAAGCGCGCCGGCCGAGACGTCTTGCAGCGCGTTCATGAGGGCTGTTTTGCCGCTCTCTTCTTCGAGATACATCAACTCGCCGTAGCGGGCCATACCGTTGGTGATCCAGGCGTCGTTGAGCGTGCGCGGGCTGACCTCAGAACCCCACCACTGGTGGGCGATGGTGTTGGAGAGGAGGCGCACACCGGAGCGATCCGCGATACGGGAGCCCATAACGGCGGCGAGCTCAGGAGCCCAGGCGGCGGGAAGCGTGTCGTCGGGCAGTTCCACGAGATTGAGGTGTGCGGTTTCAGGCGCGCCGAAGCTCTCAGTGAAGAAGTCGTATTGCTTTGCCGCGGTCTCGGCAACCTGGTTGCCGTTGGCCTGGTGGGCAACGGTGAGGTAGACCTTCACATTGCCTGATCCGCCGCTGAAGGGGCCCACGAAACGTCCGGCAATGACGGTTCCAGGAAAGCCGGGCCGGGTCCAGTCGAAGTCAAATTGATCGCCGGGTTTGCCATCGGAGAGAGTAACCGGATGGGACGCGCCGACCGCGCCGCTGGCAAATACCTTCATGCCCTGCGGAACCTTGATGCGCATTTGCGCGGTGAAGCGATCGGTGAGAAATCCGGTAGTGGGGAACCAGCGGCTCGCGTAGAGCAGGTAGGTGATCGGCTCTTCGATTGCCGCGAGCTTGAGGCCCTCGACGGGCCCATCTTCCTTGCCGGTGATCACGCCCTCGTATTCAAATGTCCAGCGCGCGCTTTGACCGGCGGAAAAGGCCTTGGCAGGCGTCACGCGGATCGTGCCGTCGGCGAGGCGTTCTCCGGTGAGAACCTTGCCTGCTTCGTCTGAGATTTTGGTGATCTTGAGGGCCGGGTGAAAGCCGAAGCTGATCTGATCTGCGCTTTCCGGCGGAGTGAAGACGACCACAGTTTTCGCAGTAAGGTGGTGGGTTGCGGTGTCGATTTCGGCGTCGATGATATAGGCGGTGATCGAGAGCGCGGACCGCTCGGGGCGCTGGGCATCCAGCTGATGTGTGGCTCCCAGAGCAGCGGTCACAAAGACAAAAACGCTCAAAAAGCGGAGGAGCGGCGATCCAGATTTTTTCATTCGCTTTCTCAAACCCATGTCAGTCAGTTGGTCAATCGCGTCGATAACCGCCGGCGGAGTTTGGCCCGTCTCAGCCACCGATCAGGATTGCACGGATTCGGGGACTGGAGAAGAAATACCCAGGACTTCAAGAGTAATTGCCGCTACCCTGTCGATTGCGCCGGACGAGTCATTCGACTTACCCGGGCCGGTGCTCAGCAGCGCCCGAACCCGTTTAAGCTCCTTCATCATGGACTCGCGGTGAGGCCCATCGGGTAGCAATGCCCCAATTTGTTGGACGATATTTGCGGCTGTGAATTCATCCTGAATGAGTTCCGGCACCGCGCGTGCGCCCGCGATCAGGTTCGCCATGGCGACATGGGGCACCGTGACCACGCGCTTGGCGATCATATATGTCAGGGGCGAAACGCGGTAGACCACGATAAACGGATTGCCGATCAACGCCGCCTCTACGGTAGCGGTGCCGCTGGCCACAATCGAAGCGCGCGCGTGATAGAGCGCCGCACGCGCATCGTTGGAAAAGTGAATCGAAAGGTCCGGAGCTTTCTTGCGGACGAGGTCTTCGACTGCCCTCGATTGCTTTTCATCGAGTGTGGGCGCCAGGGGAAGGACGAAGTCGAAGTTTCGCTGAATGCTGAGCTGATGGGCTCCGGCAAGTATACCGGGCAGGTTATCGCGGATCTCCCGGGGGCGGCTGCCCGGCAGCAGAGCGATCCATGTGCGAGAGGAATTCAAGCCAACTGATGTTCCAAATTCCTCGCGCGAGATTGCCGGCATGGGAAGCTCCGCGAGCGGGTGGCCGACAAACTCGGCCTTAACACCGTGATCGCGATAGAACGGTTCTTCGAAGGGGAAGATCACGAGCATCCTGTCGACGTAATCCTGGACGAGCTTGAGACGATGCTTTTTCCACGCCCAAAGCTGCGGGCTGACGAAGAAGATGACGGGAACACCAAGCCGGCGAAGCTCTTTGGCGAGCTTGAAGTGAATGTCGGGAAAATCAATGAGAACTGCAACATCAGGACGGCGATCAAGAATTGATCGCTTGAGCCGCCTGTACCCACCATAGATGCGGGGAAGATGCCGAACGACTTCCGTGATGCCCATAACGGCCATATCTTCGGCGCGAACAACGCATTCGAGCCC
Source organism: uncultured Acidobacteriaceae bacterium (assembly GCA_963832465.1). Taxonomy (GTDB): domain Bacteria; phylum Acidobacteriota; class Terriglobia; order Terriglobales; family Acidobacteriaceae; genus Telmatobacter. The sequence continues at coordinate 163,091 of CAWHUJ010000003.1, read as the reverse complement.
CGCTGCCTGCATGCGCGTGCCCCCCATGCCAAAGAAACTGGCCTTGTGCCCGGATTGCGCGAGACGCCGTTGCAGAGCTGCGATCAGCAGAGCACCATAGTGCTCGCCGCTGGCTTCGCCTGCTGAAACAAATATGGTGGGGTCAGACATTCCTATCCCTGCGCTGACCCAATGATAGCGTTTTGGGCGGTGCTGGCTGCTCTGTGCGGCTGCGCGCGTCTCAGGATCTGAAGGTCGGCCGCGGGATGTAGTCGAACTGAGTTGCAAATGCCGAAATCGGCTCGCCAACCAGATCATCAAAGAGCGCCCTGTAGTGGGTCATCGCATTACGCAGATCTTCTGCCGTCGCCTGCCCCTTGCGATTGCGGAGGGCGATGCCATGGGCTAACGGATAGTGCCGCGTAACGACGGGATGATTGACTGAGAAATCTGCAGCACGTTTTTCGAAGTCTGTGACGGGATACCCGCGCGTCTCCATCACATCGCGGAGCAAATGATCTGCTTCAGAGACGGCACCTGCCGGACGTGCAACGAAGTGCGTTTCGACGGCGTCCCACTCCTGCTCAAATCGCTTGCGGTCGCCCGGAGACAGCATACGCAGACGGATCGCATCCAAACGCCTCGGTGGTCGTTCGTGGCGCGCCTGGGTGCGCAAACGATAAGCGCGCTCGGCTACTGCGTTCTGATAGCGGGGCTCGCCGAGTTGCCGGCGCAAACGCACGGCGTGAATGTTCCGGATAAGAACGAGAACCACCGCCACTACGATCAGCGCGAAAGCCACTAACGCGATGGTGAAACCCGGGAAATTGGTATACATGCGGTATTTCTCCAACTGAGCCCGTTCGACCGGCGAGGGCTTTTGCTGGGTTTGGAGAGCCGTCCCTTAGATGGGGTTGCCTCCGTTGCGTCGTTTGCCGCTCAGTCCGCGGTGTTAGCGGGTGAGTTTGTTTTGATGAGGCAACCATTCTCACGGGGCGAATCTCCAAGGCGTGATCTTGAGCGGGTTTGCGGAGCAAAGAAGAGGCGCAGCTTGCGCTGCGCCCCTCTTGTTGATGGATGGGTGATGGTTATTTCTGATCGCTCTCGGGCTTGCCGTTCATGTCACGCACTTCAACCGGACCCAGGCCTGCGTCTTTCAATCCGGGTTCGATCTTGGTGCGATCGCCGGCCGTCACAATGACGAGCTGATCGGGATGGATGTAGGCCTTTGCCACTCGCGCAATGTCTTCCGCAGAGATGGCCTGATATTTCTCAGGCAGCTTTGCGTAGTAGTCGAGCGGACGGTTGTAGATGTAGATGGAGTTGATCGCATTCGCCACGGCGGTTGTGGTCTCAAACTTTCCGGGCAGCGAGCGGACCAACGCTTCTTTCGCGGCGCTGAGCTCCTCTTCTGTGGATGGTTTCTGCGGGAAGTTGCGAATCTCGGCCATCATCTCCTTCGCTGCAGGAGCGGTGACATCGGTGCGGACGAGCGCGCCTGAGTAGAACTGACCGCCCTCGCGATATTGCGTAAAGCCGGAGCGCGCGCCGTAGGTATAACCGTGCTCCTCACGCAGATTCATGTTGATGCGGCTTGCGAAGCTGCCGCCGAGGGTGTAGTTCAGCACGTCGAGGGCCTGAGCGTCAGGGGAGCTCTGGGAACGCCAAGGCCAAAGGCGTAGAGAGCGGTTTGTGGCGCTCCTGGCTTATCCACGATCACAATATGGGTCGGCTGCGGCGCAGGAGGCGCGGGAATCTCGGCAGGTCCGGCTCTGTTTGCCGTCCATTTGCCGAAATATTGATTCGCGAGCTTCTCAGCGTCAGTGCGGGTCACGTCGCCGGCCAGCACCAGCACTGAGTCCTTTGGGCCATAGTGGCTCTTGTAGAAGTCTGACGATGTCGGCGGAGGTGAGCGCAGTCACGCTTTCGGTTGTTCCGCCGCTGGTGAGGCCATAGGGCTGATCTCCAAAGATCAGCTTCGGCCCCACGCGCAGCGCCATGCTCCGACGTTGTCGGTCTCCTGCGATATGCTGAACCAGCCGCTGCTTACGCCTGCGTTCCACATCCTCGGTGCGAAACGCAGCATGCTGCGCGATATCGGCCAGCAGATCCATCCCGCGTCCGCATGGTGTGAGCAGGCGTCATCGCACAGATCGCTCCGAATCCATGCTTGCCGCGCGTGAAGATATTGGTCCCGATCTTCTCCTGATCCTCGGCAAGTTTCTCAAAGTCGCGCGACGCCGTACCGTCTCCCATGATCTCCGCGGTCAGCGTAGCCAGTCCGCTCTTTCCCGGCTCGATTGTTCTCGCTGCCTGCGCGCGACACCAGCGCCGCGCTCACCACGGGCAGCGCGTGATCCTCAACCAGCATCACCTTCAACCCGTTCTCCAGCCTGAACTCCATCGGCACAGGAAGATGCAGCACCGGCGCAGTGCCGGCAGCCGGCTTGCCCTTGCGCCAATCCTGCGCCGTTTCAAACTCCGGCGTGTAAGGGTTGGTGATCTTCACATCCGCGTCGGTATCCGCCGGGCTGCGCGGCACATCGTCCAGCACCTTTTTGCCCGGCACGCAATACACCACCACGGCTGCATCCTTGGTCAGATACTTCACTGCCGCGGCCTTTGCGCTCGCCACCGTCACAGCTTGAGTCATCGCCACATCTTTCGGCAAGAAATCCCGGGTCGCCCGTGTACTGGTTGTACTGGTCCAGCGTGTCCGCAATGCCGCCAAACCCGCCCAGCCGCTGCAGACCGCTGATCTTGCTGGTCAGGTCGATCGCCTTCGACGCTTCCACCTCTTCTGCCGTCGGCCCGTCCTGCTGCAGCTTGTCGAGCTCCTTCCAGAAGCTGGCTTCAAGATCCTCAAGCTTCACGCCCGGCTTTGCCGTGATCGAGCACTGCGTAATGCCGGTCAGCTTCAGGGCCTGCCCAAAGCAATTCACGCTCTGCGCCGTCTGCGCCTTATAAACCAGCGCCTCGTCTAGCCGGCTCGCCTTGGCGCTGCCCAGCGCGAAGATCGCCGAGCGAACGCTGTAGGCATCCGGCGTGTACGCGGCGGAGTAAGCCACGCAACCTGAAGCTGCGGCAGATGCACCGTGTCCGTCACTGTCGCGCGTCGCTGCGATGTGATCGGCGGGCGTCGCCGTCGTCACCGGATCGACCTTCGGCCCTGCGGGAATCGGTCCGAAGTACTTCGTCAAGCAGCGCGCGCAGCTGCTTCGCGTCAAAGTCTCCGGCAATCGCGATGGACGCATTGTTCGGCGTGTAGAACTGCTGATGAAAATCGCGCACATCCGCAATGCGGGCCGACTCAATATCCGCGTGGCTGCCAATCACATCCCCGTAGTAGGGATGGTCCTTGGGAAACAGCAGGTGATAGACCTGCTCTCGTCGGCCACGTAGTAAGGCCGTCCTTCGCCCTGGCGTCGCTCATTGCGCACCACGTCGCGCTGGTTGGTGAGCTTCACGCGGTCCAGGCCCTCCATCAGAAAGCCCATACGGTCGCTCTCCAGCCACAGAGCCAGCTCGAGCTGGTTGCTCGGCATGGTCTCGAAATAATTGGTCCGGTCGAAGTTGGTGGTGCCGTTGACGTCGGTTGCGCCGGCGCCTTCCACAATCTTGATGTGCGCCTTCTCGCCCACGTGCTCTGATCCCTCAAACATCATGTGCTCGAACAGGTGCGCAAAGCCGGTGCGTCCGGGCCGCTCGTTCAGACGGGCCCACGTGGTACCAGAGATCCACCGCCACCAGCGGCAGCTTGTGATCTTCATGCGTAATGACCGTCAGGCCATTGGGCAGCGTGTACTTTTCGTACTTGATCTCCGGCAGTTTATGCGTCCCCTGTGCGACAGCCGAAGCTGCAACGGCGCAGAGCGCCGCGAGGCAGAGGAGTTTGCAAGGCAGAATCTTCACGTGAAATCTCCTTCAGATGGCCCTTTAAGAAAAAAGACGATGCTGCAGACAAGAATGATACTTCGGGGGGCGTGGAGTTTGGAAACCGGCTTCGGCTCGGTACCAGACGGACCCAAAAGTACATACCGGATCGGCGGAAGGTACTTTCGTATGGAATTACCGGGGGGCCAAGAGTCATAGCACCAAAGCCGCATTGTCCCAGGTGTGCAATCCGGCTACAAAGGAGCTACGCAATAAGCATTGAAGGAAGGGGCAGGCAGATGGTCGATTTCATCGCAAGCATTGAGTTGCCCACGCTGACTAATCACCTTTCTCTGTACGGCTTCGCAGCACTTGCCTTGGTTCTTCTCGCGTTGGTTGCACTCGACATGCGCCGCATTGTGAAAGCGACGGCGAAGACGAGCGCTCCCACACAGTTCCTTTCGCCTTATCAACGCAACAACGAGATTTCAGTTTTCTATGACGCGGGCGAAGACCCGTCGGCACGAACCGCTCATCGAGTGATCGCAATGAAGCGGCGGGACAAAGATTCCCGATAACTACAGAACTCGCTTCCCCTTCCCCAGATCTGGTTGTTCTATAAACGGGCCATTCCGCGGCGTGGGCACGCCGACTAAATTACGAATAGACCATAGATAGAATCAGCTGGCGGCGCTGGACTCACGCGAGTACCGGCGCCGTAACAGCGCGTCGAGCGCGCACTGCAGCAGCCAATTCTCCCAGAAGAGTATGCGTCTCAGGCCACTCGATGCAGGCGTCGGTAATGCTCTGTCCGTAAACGCAGCGGCTGCCCCGGCACGAGCTTCTGCGCGCCGGCGACGAGATTGCTTTCGATCATCACGCCCATGATGTGGCGGTTGCCGGCAGCGATTTGCGCGGCAACATCGCGGCACACCAGGCGCCTGACGCCGATAATCCTTGTTGCTGTTGGCGTGGCTGCAGTCGATCATGATGCGGGGCTGCAGGCCGGCCTTTCCATCTGCGCGGCGGTTGCTGCAACGCTCTCGGCGGTGTAGTTCACGATCTTGCGGCCGCCGCGCAGGATGATGTGGCAATCGGGATTGCCGGTGGTGACGAAGATTGCCGACTGGCCGATGCTTGGTGTGGCCCAGGAAAGTGTGCGACTGGGCGGCGGAAAGCATGGCGTCGATGGCCACCTGCACATCGCCCGAAGTCGCATTCTTGAAGCCCACCGGGCAGAGACGCCGGAGACCAGCTGCCTGTGCACCTGGCTCTCCGTAGTGCGCGCGCCGATTGCTCCCCAGCTGACCAGGCCGGCGATGTACTGCGGCGAGATCATGTCAAGAAATTCGGTGCCAGTGGGCACGCCCATCTCGGCCAGATCCAGCAGCAGATGGCGCGCCAGGCGCAGGCCGTCATTGATCTTGTAGGACTGATCGAGATGCGGATCGTTGATCAGGCCCTTCCAGCCCATGGTGGTGCGCGGCTTTTCAAAGTAAACGCGCATCACGATGCGCAAGTCGTGCTGAAATTCGTGCAATCGCGCGACTTGCAGCAGCGCGGCGTACTCGCGCGCGGCCTTCGTGTCGTGAATCGAGCAGGGCCCGACGAGCACCAGCAGGCGCGAGTCGTCGCTGCCGTTGAGGATGCGCGAAATCTCGATGGCGCGCATTGAAGATTGTGGCGGTGGCAGTCTCGCTGACGGGGCGCTCCTCTTCGAGAAAGACGGGCGGAAGGACGACTTTGGTCCATTGGATGCGAATGTCTTCAGTGGGATGGAACATGTCTCGTTTCTGTATGGGACAGCGCCTGGCTGTGGATGTCGTTACTCTGATTTTACAGCCGGGGCATAACGCTGTTCGCCTGCCTCGATGGCGACCGGCAGGCGATTCTGCTGCGGAGGCAGCGGGCATGTGGCGTAGGGGGTGTAGGCGCAGGGCGGATTGTAGAGCCGGTTGAAGTCGATGGTGATGTTGCCCGGCTCGTCGAGTCCGTGATCGGGCAGCCCTGCGTTGAGGAAGCGCCCGCCCTGGTAGGTGGTTGTCTTGCCGGTCTCATCGCCGAGGATAAAGAAGAGCTTGCCGTTCTCTCCGCCTTCGAGCACTGGTTCGAGCAGATAGACCTTTCCCTTGAGCAGGAACTCGATGACGCCCGGCGCGGTCATATTGAGTACGGTGCCGATCACGGTCGGGATTTGCTCGACGCGGCGCGGCTTGAAGGGAATCCAGCGGGCATTGACCGCGTAGCTCTGATCGGGCGCGTACCAATTGAGCCCATGAAACGCGCTGCGGGTTGGTGAGTCGGCGTCTTTGATGCGAAGCACGTAGCGGTCGCCGCGGCGCAGAACCACCATTGAAATGCCGTGCCAGGTGATCGTTGAGGGAGTGGTGTCGCTTACCTTCAGCGTACCTTCGCGAGCCGGGTGTCCATCGATGTTCATGCCGGCGGGAAATCCGCCCTGCGGCGACAAGAGCTGAATGACCGTGTCGGGATCTTTGCCGCTCACGGTGAGGATGCCGGCGTGTGCCGGAGCCTCCGCACCGAGACGGATGGTGTTGTCCGCGGCAGAGCCGAAGGAGTTGACACCGGTTTTGAGCCATTCGAGGCCGACCAGCGTCAGCCAGCCATCAGGCGCGGCCAGCTCGTGCTCATACTGCGTGCGCCATGCGGCGAGAGAGTGTTGCCACGATGCTGCATCGTCCTGTGCGCGCGCCGCACAGGGGGCAGCGACAGCCAAAATAGTCAACGCCCACAGGGTCATGCCAGCGATGCGACTCATGGATGAAGGACGCTCCTCGGATCAGGCTCATTTCATTATGCCTTTGTTGGGCGCCGGAGTTAGACTCGCACTGATTCCCAGAGAGGTCAGCCGAGTGATGAACCTGAGAAATAGCCACAAGGCAGGGCTTGCCGCGTTTTGCGCGGTATTCTGTGCCGCCCCGCTTTTCGCGCAGGAGCCTGCGGCGCCGGTGCAGGCTCCGCGGCCGGTCGCAAGCGTTCCCAAACCAGTTGAGAATGACGCTGAGGGGCGCATCCGGCTGGATGCGGTGGTAACGGATGCGGCAGGCAAGCCGGTGGCAGGCCTCACACGGCAGGATTTCAAGCTCCTCGACAATGACCGCCCGCAGACGATCGCGACGTTTCAGGCGAGCAATGTCGAACAGGAGCAGCCGATCACAGTGATCCTGGTGGTTGACCTGGTGAATTCGACGGCCGATGAAGTGAATGCGGCGCGCACACAGCTCAGCAAGTATCTGCGCCAGAACAATGGCAAGCTCACGAATCCGGTGCTGATCGTGGCCTTCGCGCCGGATGGTTTGCAGATTCAGTCGCAACCGAGCACAGACGGCAATTCGCTGGCGTCATTCGTCGATCAGCTCAAGCCCACTCCGGCGCCTGCAGGGCCGCCAGTTTCAGTCTCTGATCAGCTAAGCCAGTCGCTCGAGACGTTGACCGCTGCGGCGGATGTCGCATTGAAGGTGCCGGGGAGAAAGCTGCTCTTTTGGACGGGCAAAGGATGGCCGCTGCCCAAGGCAGACGACCCGAACATGTCCATGGGGGAGAACGATGCCAACATCGGCTCGCTGGTCTCTCTTACAAACAAGCTGCGTGAGGCGCGCATTGTTGTCTACGGCGGCGACCCGGCCTTCCGTGGCGAGGTCAATGCGGGGATGACGAACCTGACGAAGCTTGACCCGGCAACGCTCTCGCTAGGCGCGCTAGCATTGCGTAGCGGAGGCCACGGTTTAGCGGCGAAAGACCTCGGTGGCGAAATCACTCGCGACCTCGCCGGTTCAGCAGTGCATTACACGTTGTCGTTCAATCCACCGGCTACGGATAAGCCGGATGACTATCACGCGATCAAGATTCAGCCGAACGAGCCGAAGCTCACGGTGCATACCAGCGCGGGCTACTACAGCGAGTCGGCGGCGCAATAGTATTAGCTCGGCACGGAGCTGATGCTTTTCCACTCGATTCGCTTTAGGCCCGGCAGGCGCTCAAGCTCGGCGATCACCGCGGGAACTGCGGACGCAGCACCGCCCGTAGGCCAACGCAGTTCGCACTGAAAGGTGCTGCGATGCTCGCCGACGTCGTGCGCCAGTGAAAGAGAACTGATCCGGAACTTGGCTCGCTCCAGGCGCGTGCGCAGATCCTGTGGCTCCAGAATATCTTCTGCGACTGTCAAGCTGAGCACGGCCATCTGGAAGTGTTCCACGCGCTGTTCGACTCTGCGGAGTCCCGAGAGGACGAAGAAGCCGATCAGTGTTGCCGTTGAGCCGAGGATCAGCTGGCCGCCGCCGAGGCAGAGTCCAACGACGGTCGAGAACCACAGTGTCGCCGCTGTGGTCAGGCCGACAACGAAGTCTCCCTTGCGCAGGATCGCGCCGCCGCCGATAAATCCCACACCGGTAAGAATGCCGAGGGGAAGGCGCATCACATCCATCACGGCGTAAGAGCTCGGCGGTTTGCCGTTCGTCTCCATCAGTAGATTCATCTGAATCATGGAGACCGACGCGGCGAGCATAACCAGAAGGGTGGTACGGAGGCCGGCGAAGTGACCGCTGCGACTCCGTTCCATGCCAAGCACGCCCCCGGCGATAAGCGTGAGGGCGAGACGAAGCGCAATCTGCTGCCAATGAATCTCGGGCGACATCGTGCTGTTGGATGGGTAAACAGGCCTATCCGGATGCCGCTCTTTTGACTGACTTTAGCAAGTGGTGGCGGGACAGGCTGGATCGCTTCGGAGACCGCTTCAGGGTGCTTGACTGTGCATGGGCGGGTTTCTACAATATAAACAGAGTTCTCCATCCAATTTGTGGCCCTATGCATCAGATATGAGAAGGGTTATCTGATTTAGCCGGTTTGTTTCCGGGCCGCCTGCCGGGGCGAAAATATCGGATGGGGAACGACAGGAGGCAGTTTCCATGCCTGAGGCGCGCGTTTCTCCGAGAGAACGGGCAGTGCTTACAGCCATCATTGAGCTGTACATTGCTACGGGAGAACCCGTTGCGTCGCAGGCGGTCGCGCATTCGTTTGCCAACCGCGAAGGCATGAGCTCCGCCACGATTAGAAACGTGATGGTGTCGCTGGCTGAGGGTGGCCTGCTGGAACAACCGCATACCTCCGCCGGGCGGGTTCCTACGGCTGCGGCCTTTCGCTTCTACGTTGAGCAGATCATGCGGCCTGAGTCGCAAACCGGTCGCGGATTGTCGGCTGTCCAGGGCCGAATGCCCGGTTGGCTCACTGCGGCAGCGCTGAGTGAAGAACGCCGCGGGCAGATCAATGAGGAGTTCAGCGGCGTCACGAGCAGCTCGGAGTATCTGGAGCGCACTTCGCACGTGCTCGCGTTGATTTCGCAAGGTCTGGGCATTGCGGTGGCCAGTTCAACGGCGCGGCAGGTGCTGGAGCATATTCATTTTGCCCGGCTGGCGACGGGGCGGGTTTTGGCCGTGCTTGTTACGCAGGCGGGAGTGGTGCAGGATCGCGTTCTGATGCTCGACCGCGAACTCAGCCATGTGGAATTGGAAACCGCGGCGCGCTATCTGAATGAGAATTTCCGCGGCTGGCCTATCGAGCGCATCCGCACGGAAATAGGCCGGCGCATGGACGCGGAACGCGCAGCGTACGACCAGATGCTGGCCTCAGTGGAGGAGCTTTGCCGCAAAGGCGCACTTGCCGCCGACGCCAACGGCCTGCCGGAGCTTTTTGTCGACGGCCTGTCGAACCTGATTGCTGCGGAAGTGGACCGGGAGCGGTTGCGGCAGATGCTGCTGGCTCTTGAGGCCAAGCAGCGCCTGGTAGAACTGCTGAATGCTTACGTCGATGGCCGCCAGCAAGAGGTCCGAGTGGTTGTAGGTTTGGACGAGGCTTCGCCCGCAATGCAGGATCTGGTGCTGATTGGCGCCCCCGCCCGGCTGGGCGGGGGCAATCTTGGGACCGTAGCAGTGATCGCTCCCACGCGCATCCAATATCAGGAGATGATCCAGGCAGTTCGGTATATCGCCAGACTTTCCGAGCGCATCCTGGAGGTTCCGGCGGATTGAGGTTCTAGTGGATTGATCTGCCTGGGGTTAACTCAAACAGACGTTCGGCTGTGGTAAGGTGGGCAAACTGTGGCAAAGAAACCCCCTCATCGCGGCGGTAAAGCGGACAAGTCCAGCAAAAACGCATCCTCGCAGAGGAATTTATCATTAGATAAGGTGGGAAGCATCTTTGGGAGATGGCGGAGAAGTATGCCGAATCAGGACACAGAATTGAAGGCCCAGGAAGAGATGACTCAGGAAGCAAATGCCAACTCGCAGGAGACCGAGACGAGCGCGCAGGGCGGCTCAGTGAGTGGGGCTGAGTTTGAGAAACTTCGGGCCGAATATGAGCAGGTTAAGTCCGAACGCGACCAACTGGTCGACCGGACTGCGCGCCTGCAGGCCGAGTTTGAAAACGCGCGGAAACGCGCGGAGCGCGAGAGGCAGGACTTCAAGCGACTTTGCCATGGGCAATGTCGTTGAGAAGTTTCTGCCCGTGATTGACAACTTCGAACTTGCGTTGAAAGCGACAGGTTCTACAGAGCAGCTGCGCTCCGGCGTGGAGCTGATTGTGAAGCAGATGGAAGAGATTCTGCGCTCGCTGCAGGTGAGTCCGGTGCCTTCGGTGGGTGAGGAATTCGATCCGCGCGTACCATGAGGCTCTGGGCTCGGTCGAGCGCGACGATTTGCCCGATCAGCATGTCGCTGAAGAGATCCGGCGGGGCTACAAGTTGCGTGACCGCCTGCTGCGCCCGGCGCTGGTGCGCGTGGCCTCAAACCCGAAACAGACGAGCGACTGAAGCAGCAAAGGGAGTTCTCGCCGCCTCCGTTTCGGCGACGACCGAAGGGAATAGTGCGGCCTAAAGCAGGGGCGCAGGCTCCATAGCCATTTGATTGGCAAAGGAAGTTAAACTAACTTGAGTACACACGTGAGTAAATCTGACTACTACGACGTATTGGGCGTTTCGCGCGATGTAAGCGACCAGGAGCTGAAGAGCGCCTACCGCAAGCAGGCGTTGAAGTATCATCCCGACCGTAACCCGGGCGACCACGTCGCTGAAGAAAAATTTAAGGAAGCGAGCGAAGCGTACCAGGTGCTGAGCGACGCAGATAAGCGCGCAGCTTACGATCGCTTTGGCCATGCGGGCGTCAATGGAGCCGGTCAGGGTGGCTTTGGTGGATTTTCGGGCTCAGTGGATCTGGGTGACATCTTCGGCGATCTCTTCGGCGAGATGTTCAGCATGGGCGGTCAGCAGCGTTCTTCGCGGCAGCGCCGCGGCGACGATCTGCGCTATGACATGACGATCAACTTTGAGGATGCAATTTTCGGCTCCGAGACGGATATCAAAGTTCGGCGCTTCGAGAAATGCGGGACGTGCAAGGGCAGCGGAAGCTCCTCGGGTCGCGGGCCCACAACCTGCCCGCAGTGCCAGGGACGTGGCCAGATTCGCTATCAGCAGGGCTTTTTCTCGGTGGCCCGTGCCTGCAGCACCTGCGGCGGAGTCGGCACCATTGTGACCGATCCATGTGGCACATGCCGAGGCGAGACGCGTGTCACTCGCGAGATCAAGATGAACGTCAAAGTGCCCCCGGGCGTTGAAGAGGGCACACGCATTCGGTATGCCGGCGAAGGAGATGCAGGGCGCTCTGGCGCGCCGAGCGGCGACCTCTACGTTGTTCTGGCGATCCGCCAGCATGACTTCTTTGAGCGAGACGGCTACGATCTGCGGTGCGTCGTTCCCATCAGCTTCCCGCAGGCAGCGCTGGGCGCTGACATCGAGGTGCCCGGCATCGACGGGAAAGTGAATCTGAAGGTTCCCGAGGGTACGCAAAGCAGCAAGGAACTGCGCGTTCGCGGCCGAGGAGTTCCGTATCTGAATGAAAAGGGCCGCGGCGATCTCATCGTTCGCGTCGTGGTTCAGATTCCCAAGAAGATGACGCGTGCGCAGCGCGAACTGGTGGAGCAGCTTGCCGAATCAATGACAGTGGACAACAAGCCCACGTCATCGGGTCTGCTCGACAAGATGAAGGATCTCTTTAGCTAGAGACTAAGGGCAAATCACCTGATCAACGGTGATTCCGCCATAGGTCTGCGCGAAGAGCGCGCGGTCAGGTGTAAAGTTCAGCGCCGGCCGCACTGGCCATTCCGTCTTGACGATCCAGATTGGTCTGTCTTGCTGCGCACCGGCGGCCTCTGCTGTCTTGCAAGGCAGAGCGAGCGGATGGGCGTCGGGCAATGACCACACGTAACCTGCCGGAGTTATGATGCGGTGGCCCTGCAAGACCTGCTCGTTATCCATGTGACGATCCCATGCATCGAGACTGTCGTCGTTGCGGCCGAGATAGTAAGAGAGCTCGAGGCGTGTCGCTTCATCCGCAAAAAGCGGTGCTCCGGCCGGCACACGGTTGTGCAGGGTATCGAGTACTGAGTTCATGTCGTCGATCGAATAGTAGCGGGGATCGAGATCGGGCTGAGACGCGCCCGGGTCCTGCGCCTTGTTGGCCAAAGCCCACAAGCAAGCTGATACTGTGGCGAGCAGCAGCACAGGAGCCCACTTGCTTCGCGGAACCCAGAGGAGTCCGGCGGAGAGGCCGGCCGCGTAAAACGGTAACAGGTAGGTTTCATGGCGCGTGCCGCCGAAGGGCAGAAGCCAGGCAAGCGCGGCGACAAAACCGATTACAAAGGGCGCACCGATTAAGACAGCAGCGGGCCAGGCCGTCCTCGCGCGGCCGGCGCAGATTGCTGCAATCCCGGCTGCGAAGACGAGATAGACAAGCAGTGCGATCTGATGGCTCCAGCTGTTGCCGAAGCCGATCATGTACACAAAGGTTCTGAAGACCGATATCCAGCAATACCCGAGAAAGGTGTGGGCATGGGGATTGAAGAAGGCCGGCGCGAGCGGAGACAGGTTCGCCGCACTGAAGGCGTCAGAGCCGCGAATGAGATGGAAGTAGAGCACGGCAACTTCGGCAGCCAGAACCAGGGCTACGATCCCGAAGGCAACCGTCACATTGTGTGAGAGGCGGCGCGAGAGACCAAGAATGAGCACGTAGATTGCAATGGCGCAGAGAGGAATCGCCATACTGTAATCGGTGAACAACGCGAGGGCCAGCAGAATGCCTTGCACCGCTGCCCAGCGCACAGAGGATTCGCTGCAGGCGCGTTCGGTGGCGTAAAGAGCGCCACTGACAAAGAAGAGCATCAGGCCAAATTGCCGCACTTCGCTTCCCGCGACGATTGCTGACTGCGAGACCGCCAGGAACAGCAAGCCAATGAGAGCAGGCAATCCGCCGAAGAGGCGGCGCGTCCACGCGAATGTGAGCCAGAGCGTTCCCGTCGCAGCAAGGATCGAGGGTAATCGGAGCACCAGCTCTGATCGACCGATGAAATATATCGTCCAATGCAGGACGAAGATGTAGAGAGGCGGTTCAGGCAGCAGACGCGAGGCTTTGTACGCATCGTGCAGCGTTGCCGGGCGCGCGGCGAGGAATCGAAGCGCTTCATCCGGCGCGAGATAGCAACCGAGCGCGAAATAAATGCGCAGCGCGACGGCGGGAACGAGAATGACGAACGCGAGCCAAACGGCATTCCTGTTGATCCACGCTTCGAGGCGAATCCACGCAGAAGAGTGATCGCGATAGGCACTGTTGGGCGAGAGATCTGCGCCTGAATGCGCGTTCGCTAGCTCTAAGTTATCCATGCTTCGGGCCCTCTACATAAGAATGGAGTTCTCGATGACGGCTACGATCGATATCGGCAGCAGATCGGGAGAGCGATACACAAGGTGAACGAACTGAAGAAATCAGTTCTGAAACTGCACCCTGATTTGCATAGATGAGAACTCGTGTCTCAATAGTTGTTTATGATTGTGGGTTGCAAACAGCGAAATTACCGAGCGGCGTGAAGAACAGCAGGAAACCATATTATGAAGGTACAAACTCAATCAGTGTTGAAGCTGCGATTACTCAAAAAATAGACAAGCAGATTAGATCTTCTATGGTGGAGCTGAGCGGGATCGAACCGCTGGCCTCCTCGTTGCGAACGAGGCGCTCTCCCAGCTGAGCTACAGCCCCACGACGTCTCTTATCTTAGCATTCCCGCGTGTTGCGGAAAAGGTTACGGGCAGGTGCAGGCACCTGCCCCGATGGTTGTAAATGCGGCCATTTACGCGAGCTCAGAGCTGATTCATGTTCTGCAGGAACTCGGCGTTGTTGCGCACCTTTTCAAGGCGGCTGATCAGCAGTTCCATCGCTTCTACCGGCGACAGCGGATTGAGCACCTTGCGCAAAACCCAGATGCGCTGCAGATCTTCCTTGGGGATCAGCAGCTCTTCCTTACGCGTGCCCGAGCGCTGAATATCGATCGCCGGGAAGACGCGCTTGTCGACCAGCTTGCGGTCGAGGATGATTTCCATGTTGCCGGTGCCCTTGAACTCTTCGAAGATCACTTCGTCCATGCGCGAGCCGGTATCGACCAGCGCCGTGGCGATGATGGTGAGCGAGCCGCCTTCTTCGATGTTGCGAGCCGCACCGAAGAAGCGCTTGGGCCGCTGCAACGCATTCGAGTCGACACCGCCTGAGAGCACCTTGCCGGATGGCGGCACGATGGTGTTGTAGGCGCGGGCAAGACGCGTGATCGAGTCGAGCAGAATGACAACGTCGCGCTTGTGCTCTACCAGGCGCTTTGCTTTCTCAATCACCATTTCCGCAACCTGCACGTGGCGGGCTGCCGGCTCGTCGAAGGTGGAGCTGATGACTTCGCCCTTTACCGAGCGCTGCATGTCTGTGACTTCTTCAGGACGCTCATCGATGAGCAGAACGATCAGCACAACCTCGGGATGATTCGCAGTGATGGAATTGGCGATCGATTGCAGCAGCATCGTCTTGCCGGTGCGGGGAGGCGCGACGATCAGGCCGCGCTGACCCTTGCCAACCGGAGTCAACAGATCCATGACGCGTCCGCTGGTGGCTTCGCGCACCGTTTCCATCTTGATGCGTTCCTGGGGATAGAGCGGGGTCAGGTTGTCGAAGAGGATTTTGTTACGCGTTTCTTCGGGCGATTCGAAGTTGATGGCTTCGATCTTGACCAGCGCGAAGTACTTTTCTCCCTCGTGGGGCGGCCGTACGTTGCCGCTGATCGAGTCGCCGGTTTTCAGGTCGAACTTGCGAATCTGTGACGGGGAAACATAGATGTCGTCAGGCCCGGGAAGGTAGTTGTAATCCGGCGAGCGCAAAAAGCCGTAGCCGTCAGGGAGAATTTCGAGAACGCCCTCAGCAAAAATGTGGCCTTCTTTCTCGCTCTGGGCCTGAAGGATCTTGAAGATGAGATCCTGCTTGCGAAGTCCGCTGGCGCCGGGAATCTCGAGAGTGCGCGCAATGCGGCTCAATTCGGTAATGTTCTTTTCTTTAAGTTCGGCTATCGTCATGTTCACCTGCGACAAGGGCGGGATAGGTGGAGGGGGATCAGAGGAGGGAAGTGCTCCAGAGAAACGAAGGCGGGAGTCGTACAAAAATCGCTTAGCTCATTTGTGCGCGAAGCATCCTGTGGGGTCAAGATGCCTGCGTGGGATGCCAGGGAAAGCGCGGCTGCCAGGCGTGGTAGCCGCCCCGGAAAGCGATGCAACTTGACTCGAGCGTCAAAGGGCGATCAGGCCGCGCGACGCGTCACGATCGGCTGTTCCGCCGGTGCAGCAACAGTGGCCGCGGTGGCGGGATTGGTGGTGTGGAAGCGGACCAGAACTTCGTTCGTGGTGTCCTGAAGCCGCGTGTTCGGCTTGTGCAGTTTACGGGCCGCCTTGCTCGCAAGCTGACAAAGCTGGTAACGATTGGACACATGAGAAAGTGCCCCAAAAACTAAATCAGACCGCATAACGAAAAATCTCCTTCTAAAATCTCTGCCCAGCGGTACTACCTGGCACCTCCGGTGCAGCCGGCAGCTTGAAATTAAGCGCCGCCCAAACTACTGTTTCCAAGATTTAGACGCGCAAAGTGGGCGCCGAGTTCTAACATTTGACGCTATTCTTTGCCTTCATGGACCAGATTTGCGCCGATTCTTTCGATAAAAATTGCCCAGTGGAACAGCAAGCGCCCTGAATTCCATCTACTTGGCAGAACTTCGCCCCGCAGGCATCACCGTGAGCCAGAGCCCAATATCGATGCTGGAATTAACAGAGAGACAGGCGATCGCGCCGTGCAATCTATCCTTTGGATGGCACTCCTGAATATATGCCCGCTCCGGTTGCGGGTCAACACTTTTTTTGCTCTGCGCGCACTCCTTGGAAGCCTGTCGATTTGGATGCGGCTGGCCATTACAAGTGACTCATAATCAAGGTAGATATGCGCATGGAAAAATTCGGCCAAAGCGGAGGTTTTCAAGATGGCTTTCAACGTTTTCCGCAGGGCTGCCAGCGAATGAACCATTTGTATTACCGTTGCTTACGGCGCGGCGGCGTCAGGCCCAGTAACTGCGGTCAAGCGTACGGTATTGAATCGCTTCCGCGAGGTGGGACACGGTGAGACTTTCGGCTCCCGAGAGGTCTGCTATGGTCCGCGCCACCTTCAAAATACGGTCATGTGCACGAGCGGTGAGCCCCTGCTGTTGCATTGCCCGCTCAAGCAGCCGTTCGGCGTCCGCACCCAGCTCGCAGTAAGACCGAATCTGCCGGGTGGTCATCTGCGCATTCGAGTAGATTTTCTCGCCTGCCTTGCGAAAACGCTCCCTTTGCCGCTCCCGGGCAGCCAACACCCGCTCGCGAATCTCGGTGGAGCCCTCGGCTGCCGCCGATCCGCGCAGCTCCTTATATTGAACCGCGGGAACCTCTATATGGATGTCAATGCGGTCGAGAAGCGGGCCGGAGATCTTGGCGATATAGCGCTGGATCATCGGCGGCGTGCAGAGACACTCGCGCGACTTGTCGTTGAAGTAGCCGCAAGGGCAGGGATTCATCGCCGCCGCCAGCATGAAGCGCGCCGGAAAGCTGAGCGACATCGACGCGCGCGCGATCGTCACAGTGTGGTCTTCGAGCGGCTGGCGCATCACCTCGAGGACGTTGCGTGGGAACTCCGGCAGCTCGTCGAGAAAGAGCAGACCGTTGTGGGCAAGAGAGACCTCGCCCGGCCGAGGCACGATGCCGCCACCGATCAGCCCGGCGTCTGAGATGGTGTGGTGCGGCGAACGGAAGGGCCGCTGCGCGACAAGGCCGGCGGAAGCATCGAGCACGCCGGCGACGGAGTGGATCTTTGTCGTCTCCAGGGCTTCGTCGAAGGTAAGCGGGGCAAGAATCGACGGCATCCGCTTGGCGAGCATCGTCTTGCCCGAGCCCGGCGGCCCGATCATCAGGATGTTGTGACTGCCGGCTGCTGCAACTTCGAGGGCGCGCTTGGCGGTCTGCTGTCCGCGAACGTCCTTGTAGTCCACCCCGAAGTGGTGCAACTCGCCGAGCAGCTTCTCTGTGGAAACGCGATAGGGTTCACGCTGAGGCACACCGACCACGGATGTGTTCAGTAGCTGAATCACGTCGAGTAGGGAAGCGACGGGATACACATTTACGCCTTCGACCACGGCGGCCTCGGCCGCATTGGCTGCCGGCAGAATCAGGTGCGGAATTTTCTTCTCGCGGGCGAGGATCGCAACAGGCAGCATTCCCGGCACCGGGCGGACGCTGCCATCGAGGCCCAACTCGCCCACCATCAAATATTGGCTCACGTCGCTTATCTGCAACGCTCCATAGGCGCCAAGGATTCCGAGCGCGATGGGAAGATCGAAACCCGAGCCTTCTTTCTTGAGATCGGCGGGCGCCAGGTTGATGGTGATGTGTGTGGGCGGAATCAGGTAGCCGGAGTTCTTGATCGCCGCGCGAACGCGGTCGCGGCTTTCGCGCACTGCGGCATCGGGAAGTCCGACAGTGTGAAAGTGGTCCTGGTCTGAGACGGCGCCACTGTAATCCACTTCAACATCGATAAGGTTGGCGTCGATTCCGTAGACAGCTGCACTAAGGGCCTTGAAGAGCATAGATAAGTGAGAAGGATGAGTGCCCCGAGTGTACCATCCGCTCGAAGCTGCGCATGGTGACCTTCGTCAGTCGAAAACAACGGTTGGGGAATTGTCTTAGAATCACCTCGTGCCCACTAGCCTTTTCGACCTGTACAAGATTGGCGTTGGTCCTTCGAGTTCACACACCATGGGCCCCATGCGCGCTGCCTGCCGCTTCGCTCGCGGTCTGGCTGAACGCGAGGTGCTCGATCGCGTGGCGCGTGTGCAGGCAGAGCTCTACGGCTCGCTGGCGCTGACCGGGCTAGGTCACGCGACAGACCGGGCAGTGATTCTGGGCCTGACTGGAAATGAGCCAGCGGAGATCGATCCTGCTGCCATTGAATCGACGGTTGCCGCGGTGCGGTCCAGCAGGCGAATCGACCTCGCGGGCAAGCGATCTATCCAATTCGATGAGTCGACCGATCTGCTCTTTCACCGCAACACGATGTTCCCGCCGGGGGCGCAGATGCAGCACCCCAATGGTCTGCGCATCACGGCCTTGGACGGAGGAGGGGCGATTGTCGATGTGCGTACCTACTTCTCCATCGGCGGCGGTTTTATTGTCGAAGATGGCGAGCAGGCGAGTGCGAAGTGGGAGGCAACGGTCCCTTTCCCGTTTCGTACCGCTGCAGATCTGCTGGCGGCAGCGCAGGCGAATGAGCTTTCGATCAGCCAGCTCATGCTCGAAAACGAATGTGCGCTCATCCCGAAGGATTCTGACCGCGCGCCCGTAGAAGTGGTGCGCGAAGGCATCGATCGTATCTGGCAGACGATGCGCGCGTGTATGGAGCGTGGCATCGTCACTGAAGGCATTCTGCCCGGTGGTTTGAACGTGCGGCGCCGTGCGCACCGTCTTGCAGAGCGGCTGCGTGCGAAGGAGGTCGATGGCTTTCACGGCGATCCTCTATCGCCTCTCGACTGGGTGACGGTCTATGCGATGGCGGTAAACGAAGAGAATGCTGCGGGAGGCCGTGTGGTCACCGCTCCCACTAACGGAGCAGCCGGAGTGGTGCCTGCGGTGGCGCGCTACTATGAGCGCTTTGCTCCCGAGTCGGATCACGAAGGCTTGATCCGCTATTTTCTGACTTCGGCCGCGATCGGCATTCTCTACAAGGAGAATGCGTCGATCAGCGGAGCGGAGGTTGGTTGCCAGGGCGAGGTGGGTGTTGCCTGTTCCATGGCTGCGGGCGGATTGACGGCCGCGCTTGGCGGCACCAACGGGCAGGTGGAGCACGCCGCTGAGATTGCCATGGAGCACAACCTCGGCATGACCTGTGATCCCATCGGCGGCCTGGTGCAGATTCCATGCATTGAGCGCAATGCCATGGGCGCGGTGAAGGCCGTGCACGCGTCGCGTATCGCGTTGAGCGAATCAGAGGAACACAAGGTCTCGCTCGACCAGGTGATCCGGACAATGTATCTGACCGGCCTCGATATGCAATCGCGGTATAAGGAAACGAGCCTCGCCGGCCTGGCCCTGAACATTATTGAATGCTGAAGGAAGACGACCCCGGGAAGATATTCCTGCGGGTAAGGTCATGGGAGACTGAGTCGCGCTATGCATGAAGATGATTCGCTGAATCTGCCCAACGAAGAATCCGTGCCCCAGAATGCATCCGCTGTCGCTCCCATTGCACCGATGTGGCACACGGTTGTGCTGGTCGGCGGCATCCTGGCGATTTCGATCGGCGGCAGAAACCAGCTCACACATCTGCATCATGAGCAGAACCGCCTGTTGACCTACGGCAGCACGATCTTCGTTGAGCTGTTGATGCTGGGTTGGGTTGCTCTCGGGCTGAAGTTGAGGCGGGTTCCATTTCGATCGCTTTACGGCGATGTTGCCCGGGGACTGCGCGGTCTGGGCATCGATCTGGGCATTGCATTCGTCTTCTGGCTCTGTGCGCTCACGACGCTCGGCACGTTGGGAATATTCTGGACCGGCATCGAATACGCGATCCAGCACGGGCACGCTCCAACTGCGCAGCAACCAATCGAACCGACTACCGCAGAGCAACGAACTGTCCGCTCTCTCGCAGGACTCGCGCCATCGACGCCGGTCGAGTTTACCTGGTGGGTGGGACTCTGCTTTACTGCAGGGTTCATCGAGGAGACAGTCTTTCGCGGCTACATGCAGCAGCAGTTCAGTGCGCTCGCCGGTGGAAGGATCGCAGTGGGCGTGGCGATCTCTGCTCTTCTCTTCGGCGCTGCACATGGATATCAGGGAGTGCGCAACATGATTCTGCTTGCAGTCTTCGGTGCGCTCTTCAGTCTGCTTGCAATTTTTCGTCGCAGTCTGCGCGCGGGAATTTTCGCGCATGGATGGCATGACATGATCGCGGGTGTCGCGCTCGCCGCTCTTCGGTCGCATCACCTCGTCTGAGAGTCGGTGGAAGGCCATTCGCCAAGAGAAGAAATTGTTACCTCTTTTTCCACTCTCATGTCGTTTTTTTCTTGACACTGAGGATGCATGAATCTATACATTCCTCAACTGCAGTTGATATTGCAGTTTCGATGCAACCCATCGAAAAGGGAGAATAGGCAAAATGGCAACTAAGAAAGCAGCCAAGAAGGCAGCCGCTAAGAAGCCCGCGAAGAAGGCAGCAAAGAAGAAGTAACGGGCTCCAAACCAAGTAGGCAACACTAAGGGGGACGTCAAAACGTCCCCCTTAGTGTTTTTGCGAGAAGAGTTAGACTATATGCGAAAAGGCGCACGAACAGGGGCTTTTCGCGATATCGAGGTTTATGACACGCAGACGCTGGATCGCCGAACATTGGGACGAGGCAACAGCAACTCTGGTTGGTTCGCAGGCTGAACACATGAGCCGCGTGCTGCGCGCAGAGCCCGGCATGGAGGCTGATGTCGTTGCAGGAGGCCGCGTCTTTCATGCCGAGGTGGCGGCGGTCGCCGACGGCGAGGTCCGCTTCAATCTCATCTCTGAACTCGAGGCTGACCCCGCTTTGCCCATTACGCTGGTAATGGCTGTTTACAAGTTCGATCACATGGAGTGGGCGATCGAAAAGGCGACCGAACTTGGTGTCGCAGGGGTGGCGCCGGTGATCGCGCGGCGTAGCGAAAAGCATCTCGCGCAGGCTGCGCAAAAGCGCGTGGAGCGTTGGCGGCGCATCGCGCATGAGGCTTCACAGCAATCGCGTCGCTCCGATATTCCGTTGATCGCCGACCCCATTCCACTGCCCCAGCGAGTGAAGGCGAGCTCGACAGCGACACGCATCGTGCTTGCAGAGCAGGAACGTTCAACTACCCTGCGCGCAGCGCTGGAGGAGATCATCGCGGCTGCCGGGAGCGAGATCCCGGCTCTCGAAATTGCGATCGGCCCCGAAGGTGGATGGGCTCCGGATGAGGAAGCGCTCTTCGACGCGAATGGATGGCGCGCCGTCTCACTGGGCCCGCGCATTTTGCGCGCGGAGACCGCGGCAATCGCTGCGCTGGCAGTTGTAGCGTCAGTGCTTGAGTAGCTGAGCCGCCTACAGCGACACGCCGCGCTTCCAGGGAATGAAGTCGTATTGGCCGAAGACCTCAGCCTTTGTGAGCGTCTCTCCGCTGGCAACCTGGATGCATAGATTGAGCAGCTTCTCCGCGCATTGAGCAACCGTAGTTTCGCCGGTGACAACGCCGCCCGCGTTGAAGTCGATGATGTCGCCCATGCGTTCGGCCAGCGCGGAGTTGGTCGAGATCTTGATGACCGGCGCAACGGGATTGCCTGTCGGTGTGCCCAGCCCCGTGGTGAAGAGTACGAGATTCGCGCCCGCTCCCGCCTGCGCGGTGACGCACTCCACGTCGTTGCCAGGCGTGCACTGCAGGTTCAACCCGGGTGTAGTTGCATACTGCGGGAAGTCGATGACGTCGCGGATAGGAGCGATGCCGCCTTTGCGCGCGGCTCCGGCCGATTTGATGGCGTCGGTGGTGAGCCCATCTTCGATGTTGCCTGGTGATGGATTCATCTCGAAGCCTGAATGCACGGCTCGTGCTCGCGCCTGATAGGCGTGCATAAGGTCATAGAACCGCTGTGCCAGTGCATCGGTGGCGCAGCGGTTGATCAGCTCCTGCTCGACACCGTGTAGCTCGGGGAACTCGCTAAGTAGAGTGCGGCCGCCCAGTTCGCCGAGCAGATCGGAGAGATAGCCGAGGGTGGGATTTGCAGAGATGCCGCTGAACCCATCAGAGCCTCCGCACTTCAATCCGATGGTCAACGCCGAGAGAGGCGCAGGTGTTCTCGTGACGCGGTCGGCCTCAACCAGAGCAGCAAAGGTTTCATCGAGGGCGCGGCTCATCAGCGCCGTTTCGCGGCCTGAGCGCTGCTGATCGAAGACCAGCACGGGCTTGGTCATCTGCGGGTCGCGCGCGCGCAGTTCGTCCAACAGCATCGTCGCTTGCGCGTTCTGGCAGCCGAGGCTAAGGACCGTCGCGCCCGCTACGTTGGGGTGGTGAATGTAGCCCGCAAGCAGGCCGCAAAGCGCCTGCGCATCCTGTCGCGTGCCACCGCAGCCGCCCTGGTGCGTCAGAAAGCGGATGCCGTCGATGTTGGGGAAGACCCGCTCTGCGCGCGCCGGCGCTGCATCTGCGGCAGCATGCCCGTTGCCGCTGGCCTGTTTCTGCACCAGATTGCGCACGTAGCTGCGATAGCTGTTCTGCGCGCTGCCGTAGCCCAGTTCCTCTTCAAGGGCCTCTTTGAGCCGGTCGACGTTGCGGTTTTCGCAAAAGACGAGCGGCAATACTAGCCAGTAATTGCGCGTGCCTACCTGGCCGTCTGCCCGATGAATGCCCATGAAGGTGCGCGCGCTCCATCCTGAAGCATCGGGCAGCGAGAACGAGACAGGGTGACGGGTGGTGGTGTACTCGTCAGCACGGTGGCGTATGTTGCGCGTGGATATGACGCCGCCTTTTGGGATTGCCGCGGTGGCTTCGCCGACGACCATGCCATACATGCGTATCACTTCGCCCGGCGCAAGATCGACGATGGCCATCTTGTGCTTGACGGGCACTGATTCTGCGACGCGGCACGATTCATTCGCCCAGGCAACAACGTCGCCAGGTGAGAGCGGCGCGAGCGCAACGAGCACGTTATCGCGCGGATCGAGTTGCAAGACAGTTTGCGGCATTTTTCCCTCAGGCTCCCTGCGTATCGCGTCGTGTGTGTCTGTCGTGCGTATCAGTCGTGCGTATTTTGGGATCGTTCCAGCCAAGAATACAACCGCAACGCGGTGAGGTGCGTTGCTCGTCACTACCCTCAGGTCATTTGTCGGGTATGATCTGCTTGCACCCAGTTGCTCAACAGTGGAGATGACGCGATGAAGGCCCTGGTTTTGGCGGGTCCCGGTGAGGCGGCATTGCAGCAGGTAGACCTGCCAATGGTACCGGCCGCTGATGAGATCCTCCTCCAGGTACGTCGCGTGGGACTCTGCGGCAGTGATCTGAATTCCTATCGCGGCCGCAATCCGCTGGTCAGTTTTCCTCGCATCCCGGGTCACGAGGTCGCGGCGACGGTGGCCGAGCTTAATCCGAATCACCCAGAGTGGCAGCCGGGGACTCCGGTTACGCTTTCTCCCTACTCGAACTGTGGCCACTGCGCTTCGTGTCTGCGCGGACGACCGAATGCCTGCCAGTTCAATGAGACGCTGGGAGTGCAACGCGATGGAGCGTTGCGCGAAGCCATCGCCATTCCCGCGTCGCGGCTTTATCGCGCCGACCTTTCCCTGAAGGAGCTCTGCCTCGTAGAGCCGCTCACGGTTGGCTTCCACGCTGGGGCCCGTGGCCGGGTGCAGGACGGCGATGTGGTGGCGGTCTTCGGCGCGGGCGGTGTGGGGCTAGGCGCCATTGCGGGTGCTGCTTTTCGCGGAGCGACCGTAATTGGCATCGACCTTGACGACGCCAAACTAGCCACGGCGCGCGACGCGGGTGCAACGCACGTCATCAATACGGCAACCGCGGATCTCCACAAGCAACTCGGCGAGCTTACCAGTGGCCGAGGACCGGATGTGGTGATTGAAGCGATCGGCCTGCCGCAGACCTTTCGCGCCGCTGTCGAAGAGGTTGCGTTCACTGGCCGTGTAGTCTACATCGGCTACGCGAAAGAGCAGGTGGCGTACGAGACGCGGCTCTTTGTACAAAAGGAACTCGACATTCTGGGCTCGCGCAACGCGCGGCCGGAGGATTTCCGCGAGGTGATCCGCATGCTTGAGGCGAAGCGTTTTCCCGTGGATGAAGCGGTCACGCATCTTGTGCCGCTCGATGAAGCGCCGTCCATCCTCCGGGCGTGGGATCGCGAGCCTGCGCGCTTCACCAAGATCATGATCGAAGTCGCATCATAGATGCGCGAAGTGCAGCAATAGGCCGGCGAGCGCGCCGCCCACCAGAGGCCCGACAATGGGAATCGGCGCATAGCTCCAGTTAGAGCCGCCCTTGCCTGGGATAGGCAGAATTGCGTGGGCAATCCGCGGACCCAGATCGCGTGCGGGATTGATGGCGTAGCCTGTCGATCCGCCGAGGGAGAGACCGATACCCCACACGAGACTGCCCACGAGCCACGGGCCAAAGCCTGCGGCTGGACCAGTCGCCGACACGCCATGCGAGAAGATCGCACCGGCCACAATCACGAGCATCATGGTGCCGATCACTTCGCTCACGAGGTTGGCCAGCGGGCTGCGAATAGCCGCATCGGTGCAGAAGATGCCAAGCTTAGCTGCCGGATCTGGAGTGTGCTTCCAGTGAGGCGCGTAGTGAAGGGTCATGAGCGATGCGCCCGCCACCGCTCCCAGCATCTGCGCCGACCAAAGGCTCAGCAACTGGGAGTAGTCACCGGTGTTCACAGCGCTTGCGAGAGAGATGGCCGGGTTCAAGTGGGCGCCGGAACTGCCGAAGGCCTGCGCCACCAGAACGCCGCAGAGTACTGCCATGGCCCATCCAGTAGTGACGACGATCCAGCCGGCATCGGCGGCGTAGGACTTGCGCAGGGTCACGGCGGCGTTGACGCCGTTGCCTAACAGAACCAGAACCAGGGTACCCATGAATTCGCCCAACCAGACAGAGTGCATGCAGGCTTCGTCCTTGCGATTGCACTCGCCCCGTGTTCACCTCGGCGGCAGATTGCAATCCATCTCATGATTTTCGGAACACAGGCATTCTCCACCGTGGGGCCGCACTTCGCCAAGCGGGACTTTCCCGAAGCATGAAAGCCCATTGTGAGCACGCGCTCACTTTGAGCCGATCGTTGCCTTTTCGTACTTCGACCAATTTGTAAGCAACTCGTTTACCACCACATGTCCAACGGAGTACGCAGCCTCAAGCGAGGGCAGGTACGCGCTGTAGGCGCCGATGCGTTGATGCGCCAGGCTATCGGCAGCGCTCATGCCGCGCGGCTGCCGATCGTAGTTGCTCACCGTGCGCAGCACCAGGATGCGATTCCAATCCACACGCCCGGCCTGCGCCAGAGACTTCAGCGACAGCAGGGTGCCTGTGTCTTCCATCGCAGTGGTGGCAAACTGTCCCTTGCCGTTGGTGAAGTAGCTCGTCCACTCCGTGGCCCAGGCGTCGAAATACTTTCCGTGCCAGTAGGTCGACGAAGACATCTGATCGCCCTCGCCTACATGCGGCGGTTCCTGCGCCGCATTGCCGTCAAAGTGGCTGCGCGCGTCTTTCAGCTTTTCGCTGTCTGCCAGCGGAATGTTGCGGGTGAGGTTGAAGGCCCAATCGGTGAGGGCCGGGTTCAATGCGAAGACCTGATTTTCCTGCGGTGCAGCCGGGGGCTCAAACGGGCGCGATTTGCGCAGGGGCAGATAGCCGGTAGACCAGTCGGCAGGAATTTCTCGCGCGTCGATCTCGTAGCCGAGGTCGCCATCCACCACCCAGTGTGCCCACATCGCAGAGCCGAGCGACACGCGATCGGGGCTGCCACCGGCAATTCCGGCGATGAGCCAGTAGGCATGCGAAAAATCAAATCGAGGATCGAGGCCGACTGCCATGATGGTTGCCGCGGCATGCGCTGTGCCCTGACCGGTGAGGACTGCCATCTCTCCGTCACGATTCATGCGCACATCGTGGTACGCGGCAGGCAGTGGAAAAACACGGTCCAAATGATCGCGCTCTACCCAATACTGCATCTCTCCGGGCGCATCGCCTGTATCCTGTCCGACTTCGAACATGGCGACCACCACCACCTTCACCGGTATACGGCGAGGCGATGCCGCGCTCAATAAGCCACTCGAGGCGAAGACGATGAGCAGGAGCAAGGGCAGCAGGATGGTGCGAGATTGAGGAAACATAGGTCAATGATATTCAACGGCATCTGGATGCCACTGAATCAGCGCCCGTCAAATTGGCTATCCGATACCCGCATGCTTGAATTAACATGGGATCAACAGTGAAGTTGCCTGGATACGATTTAATCAAGGTAGCTCACAGTTCGATCTTGTTCCTTTCTTTACTCCGCACGGACCGGCGGAAGTGGTAATAACCCACATTAAAAGACGGGATAAACCCACACAGGCGTTTCAGCGGAGTTGAGGCAGCAAACCTGACCGGGTTCGCTGCTCATTCTTAAGTCCCGATTTTCGCAAGCGACAATCCCAGCTTTATTACCAAGCCTCGCCGTATACGTGTCACTCAGGCATGTCGGCGGGCAACTTTCTTACTCCAGGAGAACCAAACGCAATGAATCAGACTCACGCGACCCGCAGAAGCAGCCGCTGGACTCTGTTTGGCGCGCTTTTCTGTTGTTTCTCTCTCATGTCAGTGCTTCTCCCCAGCGCAATAGCGCAAACCGCGGGAGCGGGCACAATTACCGGTACGGTGACGGACACAAGCGATGCGGTCATTCCAAACGCGACTGTAACTGTCACCAACGTGGATACGGGAGTTGTACACACATACACGTCTAATGCAGCCGGCGTGTATGTGGCGCCATTCCTGCAGTCCGGACATTACAGCGTGACTGCTGAGGCGAGCAACTTCGGTAGAGTGCAGGCGACGAACCTCACTTTGCAGGTTGGACAGACGCTTACGATCGACCTGCGCATGACGGTTCAGTCCTCGGCGACGACCGTTGAGGTCACGAGTGAGACGCCACTGATTGATGTGGGCAAGACTGAGGTGTCGCAGGTCGTCGATCAGAAGATTATTCAGAATCTTCCAGTGAATGGCCGCAACTGGAGCGACTTTGTTCTGCTTACGCCGAACGTCGTTCCTGACGGCGGCAGCGGCCTTGTGAGCTTCCACGGAATCAGCGGCCTCTACAACCAGAACTACGTGGATGGCGCCAACAATAATCAGATGCTCTTCAGCGAAGCGCGCGGCCGCGCTTCTGGTGCTCCCTATGTATACAGCCTCGACTCCATCAAGGAGTTCCAGGCTGAGACTGCAAACTATTCGGCGGAGTTTGGCCAGGCTGTGGGTGGACAGGTCAACGCCATCACCCGGAACGGCACAAACAACCTGCATGGCGATCTGTTCTACGCGCTTCGCTATCCTTCATGGAATGCGCTGGACCCGTTCAGCAAGTGGACGGCCCTCTACAATCACGGCAATCCCTTTCTGCTGACTCAGCCTATCCACCAGCAACAGGACTTCGGCGGCAGCGTCGGTGGGCCAATCATCAAGGACAAGCTCTTCTACTTCCTCACGCTGAACGGTTTCCGCCGTGTCGGTCGTGTTCTCTACTACATGACGAACACGGTGACGCAAACGCCAACGGGAACGCCGACCTCGACGAACATCATTTCGCCGACGCAGTGCCCTGCAACCATTTCTACGGATCTTTGCACTTCGGGCATCGACTTCCTGCTTGGCCTCGGAAACGCACCGCCGCCTGGCCGCTATGCCCGGATGAATCTCTTCTTTCCGCGTATCGACTATCAGATCAACGACAGAAATCTAATTTACGCAAACTTCAACTGGGCAGATTTCGATAGCACCTATGGCTATGCGCCGAATGCTACCTACGCCAACTCTTCGGGCAGCACCAACGGCCCCACAAGCTATCACGAGCGCTTTCTGATCGCTCACTGGACCTCAACTCTCTCGAGCACAGCAGTCAACGATTTTCGTTTCCAGTGGGGCCGCGATCTTGAAACCGCAGGCGCCAACGCACCCGGCCCCAGCGTAGGCATGGGAACCATGATCTACGGCATGCCCAATGCTCTGCCGCGCGTTGCTGAGCCCGATGAGCATCGCCTGCAGTTCACGGATGTGTTCTCGAAGGTCTACAACCGGCACACGCTCAAGTTTGGCGGCGACGTCAACCTGGTGCACGAAGTGATGATCAATCTCTTCCAGGGCGGCGGCGTCTACGGCTACTCGGGCACTGTGACCCAGGAATTTCAGAACTGGATCCGGGATGCCTTCGCCGGAAACCCGGGTGACACCGATCCTTTCGCCGGTAGTCGCTACAACACTTTTGTGCAGACGGTCGACCAGGTAAACAGCACTCAGAGCGGCAAGGCCGGCGCGGACGATTTCTGGATGCAGATGTACGACGGCTTCGCCGAGGACAACTGGAGAATCAGCCCGAAGTGGACCGTCAACCTCGGTGTCCGCTATGACGTTCAGCTGACGCCGAGTCCCGAGATTCCCAACACCTCAACGGCCCTTGCGGCTAAATACAACACCACAATTAAGAACGTGCTCGATCGCGTGCAGCCGCGCATTGGGTTCTCGTGGAATCCGCACGTAGGCACGGTTGTTCGCGGCGGCTATGGCATCTTCACCGGCCTCAACCAGGGCAGCACCTACTATGCGATGCGCGTTGAGAACGGCGAGTACCAGATCAACTACAACTACAACGGCTGCAATGCGACATGCACCGCCGCCGCACCGTTGGCATTCCCCAATGTCCCGTTCCTGCCGCCGGGTCCGCCGCTCTCGGATGCACTCTATCCTGACGGTGGAGCTGCGCCGACAGTGACCGGTCTAACCGCCGCGGGAAGCGCGAGCTTCCACGGTCTCTCACCTGACTTTGTGCCGCCGCTTACGCACGAGTTCAGCCTCGGTATCGAACAGGAGATGCCGGGCAGGTTCTCGCTTGCTCTCGGCTACGTCGGCTCGCGTGCGCTGCACCTGCCGGTCTTCCTCGATGCGAACCTTGTGGGGCAGACACCGCACGGGATTCGCTCCTTCAACATCACCAATCCCAACGGAACAGTGAACCTGGTCACGGTGCCGTATTATCTTACGACCGACCGTATCGATCAGACACTCACCTCAATCAACGCCGGCTTCAGCGTGGCCAACTCCTGGTACAACAGCATGGCGGTTTCGGTGCGCCGGCCCTTCAATCATGGATTCGAGATGCTGTTGAACTACACCTGGGCTAAAGCACTCGATGACGACCAGGTGCAGGGCGCCTTCGGCACGTTCTATGGCGGCAACCCCGTGCTCGACCCGAACAACCTGAAGGGCGAGTATGGCCGTTCCGACCTCGACGTGCGCAATCGCTTCGTGGGCACGTTGATCTGGCAGCCACAGATCCACACGGACAATCCGTGGATGAAGTACGGTCTGGATGGGTTTACCTTCTCCGGCACCGTGACCCAGGCCACAGGATTCCCGATTGTCGCCAGCATGACGGCTCCCGCTTCGGTGATCGCAAGCACGCCCAAGGCTGCAGACGGCAACATCTATGGCGGCACCATGAGCTCATCGTCAGGTGCGCCCACGACTGGTCGCCCGCCTGAGATTCAGCGCAACAGCCAGCCGGGGCCGGGAGTCAGCAATACTGACTTCCGCATCACGCGCGACATTCCCATCCACGAGAAGGTCTCGATGCAGATCATCGGTGAGGCCTTCAATCTCTTCAATCACGAGATCATCTCGTCAACCAACACAACGTTCTCCAGCCAGTTGTCGCCAACTGCTCCTACCGGGGCATGCCCTACCGTCACTGGGCTGCCTGATGGTTCGCAGTTCGCGGGCTGCATCGTGCCTTACGTTCCATCCACGTTTTCAGGCGCGTTTGGCTTTAAGACAGGCACCAACAGCCTGCTCTATGGAGCGCGTCAACTTCAGGTTTCCGCAAAGCTGTTCTTCTAGCCCGCGGAAGAATCAACGGAAGAGGCATGGCGGCTTTGGCCGCCGTGCCTTTTTCTTTTTTGGCCTCAGCGACTACGATGGCTGTATTCCACCGGCGAACGAGTCAATCTTTCCGGTTCTGAGGTGCGGGGTGCGAGGTTCTGTGCTGGGTCAATCAATCAAAGTAGCCAGTTTGGCGTTGTTGCTAGCTGGAACCGTTGCTTTCGCGCAACAGCCGCCGCATCACTGGGCCATCGAGGTTCACGGCGGCGCAGGCGTGATCGAACGCAACAACTGGGCCCCGAAAGCGACAAGCATTATCGCGAAGGGTTGACGCGTGCCATCGAGGCGGGTGCGGCGGTTCTCGACAAGGGCGGATCGTCCGTCGATGCGGTAGAGGCCGCGCTCCATGTGCTCGAAGATGACCCGCTCTTTAACGCAGGCAAAGGCGCCGTGTTCACGCGCGACGGAAGCAACGAGATGGATTCGTCGATCATGGACGGCTCCAATCTGATGGCCGGTGCCGTGGCCTCCGTCACGCGCACCCGTCATCCCATCAGCGCAGCGCGAGCGGTAATGGAGAAGTCTCCGCATGTCCTGCTCGTCGGCCCCGGCGCAGACGAGTTCGCCGCAAGCGTCGGACTCGAACAGGAACCGCCGAGCTACTTCTTCACCGAGAGCCGCTGGCAATCGCTGGTGAAGCAGCTCGAGAAGAGGGCAAGCCGATTCCGCCGCGTCCGGCCGGCGTGCCGCCTGCAGGTGCGGTTGAGCCCGTCGCGCAAGTGGATGAAGCGCCCGATGCGCACATTCACGGCACCACCGGCGTGGTGGCGCTCGACAAGAATGGAAACATCGCCGCGGGCACGTCGACCGGCGGAATGCAAGGCAAGATGCCGGGCCGCGTGGGCGATTCGCCCATCATTGGCGCGGGCACATACGCGTCGAATCAGTCCTGCGCAGTTTCTGGTACGGGTACGGGTGAGTATTTCATCCGTCTTGGCGTGGCGCGCGAGGTTTGCAATCTTGTCTACTTCAAAGGCATGAAGTTGCAGGCGGCCGCCGACGAAGTGATTCACAAAGAACTCGAAGCGCTGCATGGCGACGGCGGAATTATTGCGATGACACCCGACGGCCAGCTTGCCTGGAGCTTCAACACGCCAGGAATGTTTCGCGCGAAGTTGACCGAAGGCGGCAAGATTGAAACCGGGGTCTACAACAACGAGCCGTAGCGACTGGCCGGACGGTCAGGGTGCATTTCAGCTCACGCAAAACCAGAGATGCTGTATCTCGAAGCCCGGAATTTCAGTCGACGCGACCCTCAGGGAGCGGCGACCTTGAGTCGAGCTCACCATGACACGCTATCTCTGGTTTTGCCGTAGACTTTGGCCATGGCGCTTGAGTTCACTACGTCGTACATTCAGGATTCGCTCGCGGTTCTGCGCTACTACAAGAAGCTTGCCGAGCGCGCGATAGAGCAGGTCACGGACGATCAGCTCTTTGGCACGCTCGATCACGAGAGGCAACTCCATCGCGATTGTCGTGAAGCACATGGCCGGCAATATGCGCTCGCGCTGGACGGACTTTCTGACCACCGATGGCGAAAAGCCTGATCGCGACCGCGACAGCGAGTTTGTCGTCCGCCGCCACCCGCGCAGCACTGCTTGCCGATGTGGGAAAACGGCTGGAGCCGGGTCTTTGCTGCGATGGAGCCGCTGACAGACGCCGATCTGGGACGCACGATCACGATTCGCGGCGAAGCGCACTCGGTGATGCAGGCAATCAACCGGCAAGTCGCGCACTACCCGTATCATGTGGGCCAGATTGTGCTGCTCGCCAAGCATTTGGCTGCGATCACTGGCAGTCGCTGAGCGTGCCGCGCAACAAGTCGGCAGAGTTCAATCGGCGAGTTGCGGCGGGCGAAGCCAGCCAGCGCTGATTCTCGATTTGAATGCAAAAAAAGGCATCCCCGCGAGGATGCCTTTGACTTACCGTGATTTTCTTACTGCTGCGAGGCTACGCTTGTCGCGCCGCTGTTACGTGCCTGTGCCTTTTCGGCGAGCACTTTGTGCGCGGTGTCTTCAAGCGCCTGGGCCTCGGGCAAAAAGCTCAGAGCTTTCTGGATCGTCGGATCCCAGTCTGCCGTAGCGCGCAGGCCCAGTGTCTGGCCAAACTGGCTGCTGAGCAGGTTCTGCTTGATGTTCATCTTGATCCAGTCCGACGAGGCGTTGATGTCGTTCTCAGTCCAGTTGATGTTCTGGCTGGTCAAAAAATCCTTGAAGTCCTTCATTACCGCATCATCGACCTGGAAGTTGCGATCGACGGTCCGGTTTGAAAGATAGTGCGGCGTGAAGTGGAAGAACGCCTGCTTCACCAGCAACTCATCCTGAAAGTCGCTGTTCTTCGGCATTTCGATCTTCTCGTCCGGCGTGATGCCGCCGCCGCCATAGACGGTGCGGCCAGAGTCGGTCATCTTCACTTCGTGGTTCGAAGCATCAGGCGCCGACGCTCCGGCGTGGTTGTAGTAGTAGTCGTAGAGCGAAACGCCAGCATAGTTGCGCTGGATCAACCGGCCCGAAGGCGTGTAGTAGTGGTACGTCGTCAGCGCCAGACCTGTGTTCTCACTGAGGTTGTAGACCGTTTGCACCAGGCCCTTGCCGAAGGTGGTTTCGCCCACGATCAGGGCGCGATCGTGATCCTGCAGCGCGCCGGAGACAATCTCTGCCGCCGAGGCCGTGTTGCGGTTCACCAGCACCACGATCGGGAAAGTCTTGCCGTCGTTGCCGTGGGTCGCCGTGTACACCTGATCGGGATAGGCGCGTCCGCGCTGCGAGACGATCGTCTGCCCCTTTGCTCAGAAGATGGTCAGCGACCTCAACCGCCTGGCTCAGCAAACCGCCGGGGTTGCCGCGCAGATCGAAGATCAGTCCGTGCAGGTTCGGGAAGTTGTTGATCGCATCGATAACTTCCTGCGCGGTCGTCTCCTGGAACTGCGTCAGGTGGATGTAGCCGATGCCGGGGCGAATCTCATAGGCCAGATCGACTGAGGGGTGTGGAATCTCATCGCGGATCAGGTCGAAGACCAGCGGCTTCGATTGGCCATCGCGAATCATGGTGACCTGCACGTGCGTGCCCTTGGGGCCTTTCAGCGTCTTGGCCACCTCATCTGACGTCATGCCTTCGGTCGTCTTGCCGTCGATTGCGGAGATCTGGTCGCCCGGCCGGATGCCAGCGCGGAACGAGGGGGTGTTTTCGAAGGGCGTAACCACCAGAATCTTGCTGCCTTCTGGCACAATCACCATGCCGACGCCGTAATAGTGTCCGCGCTGATCTTCGCGCATCTTGGCGTAAGCTTTGGGATCGTAGAAGTTGGAGTGCGGATCGAGGACCCGCAGCATGCCCGGAATGGCGCCGTCGTAGATTGCGGTGTCGGCCTTGTCGCCGGTGATGGGCTCGGCGTAGTTCTGCTCAACAAGGGCGTAGACGTTGGTAAAGGTCTTCAGATTATCGCGAATCTGGCTCTCATCCTGCGACGATTGCGCCCCGACCTTGCGCTGCATGACGCTGCCGATTACGGCGCTGACGGTGAAGAAGAGAA
This sequence comes from uncultured Acidobacteriaceae bacterium, assembly GCA_963832465.1. Lineage (GTDB taxonomy): Bacteria > Acidobacteriota > Terriglobia > Terriglobales > Acidobacteriaceae > Telmatobacter. The sequence goes on along the minus strand of CAWHUJ010000003.1, from coordinate 129,573 downwards.
TCAGGGTAAAAAGAGCCCTGCGGGCGCGGGGAGTCATAAGCGGAAGGTACCTCCGGACAGCGGGTGCGGCAGGCGCCTCAGGAGGGCCGCGCAAGGCAGTCTTGGGCTAAAGTATAGCACTCACTTATTTGACGAAGTTTCGCCCCTGGAGGTAGCGGGATTACCTGCTGGCGGGGGTTTGCTGCTGAAGTTTGGTGGGCCGCGCGAGGATCAAACCCCGTCGATCGACTCGATCTTTTTTCCCGACCCTGGCCGAGTCTCCTCTACGCCGGTGCCTTCACAGGCAGGGCAGCGGTCGAACAGCTGTGCATCCTGATACGTGCCAGCCGACCTGAATCCGCCGCGCTCCTCATCCAGCACAATTCCAGTGGATTCACAACGAAGGCAGCGACCATGTGTGGCGCAGTAGTCCTTGAACGTAGAAGGCTTACGCCCGGAAATCCGCGTAGCCCGCCACATTCGCACACCTTCTGTGGAGTCGGCTAAAGGGACATGCTTCGCACGCGCCAAGGCCCAGGGAAGGCCGACACTTTGCTTCATCATGTCTTTAATCTACTCTTCCGGGAGTCGTTGCGTACTTGGCGCCAGCCGAATCGTCGCAGACGCACCTCGCGCGGCATCCCGGTTGGCGACTCATCCGGCCGGTACAATGCTCGCGTGCATAGGCTTCAACCTTTGGCCGGAGGAAATCACCATGAACATATCGTTTGAGGGCAAGGTTGCACTTGTTACTGGCGCCGCATCCGGCCTAGGCCTTGCGACAGCGAAGGCATTCGCTGAGTCGGGTGCCGCCGTCGTGCTGGCGGACTGGAACGAGAAGGAAGTGCAGGCTGCAGCCAAGGATCTTACCGATCAAGGTCACAAGGTATTGGCCGTCCGTTGCGACGTGTCGGATGATGCGCAAGTGGAAGCGATGGTGAAGCAGAGCGTCGCCAGGTTTGGACACCTCGATGCGGCCTATAACAACGCCGGCATTCAAAATGTTCTCGCCGAGACGGCCGACTCTCCCCGCGATGACTACGACCGCGTCATGTCGATCAACTTGCGCGGTGTGTGGAGCTGCATGAAGTTCGAGCTGCAACAGATGCGCGAACAGGGCAGCGGCGCAATCGTCAACTGCTCTTCTCTGGGAGGTCTCTTAGGCGGCAACCGGCGCGGAATCTACCATGCCGCAAAGCATGGAGTGATTGGGTTCACGAAGAGTGCGGCGCTCGAATACGCAACCCGCGGCATTCGCGTTAACGCCGTGTGCCCAGGCATGATTCAGACGCCCATGTCCGACAAGATGATTGCCGAAGGTCAAGGGGAGGAGCTGGAACAGATGATGAAGACATACGTGCCAATGCAGCGGCTGGGTCGGGCCGACGAGATCGCAGACGCAGTCCTGTGGCTCTGCAGTTCAGCATCGAGCTACGTCACCGGCCAGTCCATCTCAGTCGACGGCGGCTTCGTGATGCGTTAGAAGTCGCTGAGAAAGTGAGGAATGCGGGATCGAGACGCCCCGTCGGTTCCGGTTCGCTTGCTGGACGCCGCGTTAAAGCCATAAAGCCTATGGATAGACCGGGCCTCTGCTCATCGGGGGCTCACAGGGGCGTCGTTTCGCCCGCCGAATCGCTTTCCGGCTATCCAGCGATTTACAATGGCGTCTATGCTTCAGGTAACAAATTTGTGCCCGGATTTGCGTTCATGATGATTCCCAGGTCTCTTCGCTTCCCCTCAGTTTTTGTGGCAGTTACGGCGATAGCCGCGGCCGGCGCCCTTGCGCAGACCCGTGCCACTGCCCCGGCGAGCCCCTACGGCGGCACCACGGTCGAGGATATTGTCGCTCGCGTCAACGACCAGATCATCTCGACCTCAGACTACGACCGGGCCGTAAAAGAGATGGATCAGGAGATGCGCCAGCGCGGCTCGTCTATGCAGGAGATCTCGGAAGCGCACAAAGACATGCTGCGCAACCTGATCGACCAGCAGCTGTGGCTCTCAAAGGGCAAGGAGCTTGGCGTCACCGGTGAGACCGAGTTGGTAAACCGGCTCAACGAGATCCGCAAGCAATACAACATGGCCTCGCTCGATGACCTTGAAAAAGCGGCACAGCAGCAGGGCGTGAGCTATGAGGACTTCAAGGCCAATATCCGCAACGGCATCATCACCCAGGAAGTGATGCGCGACGAGGTCGGCCGCAGAATCAGCATGACCCCGGGCGAAGCGCAGCGCTACTTCGAAGAGCACAAGCAGGACTATGCGCAGCAGGAAAGCGTGCGGCTCTCTGAGATTCTTATTCCCATCGGCGCAGGCGATGCAGGTTCAGACGACCCCAAGGCGATAGCCGATGCGCAGGCTCAGGCCGACGACATCGTGACCAAGTTGAAGGGCGGGGCGGACTTCGGCCAGCTAGCGCGCACCTACAGCAAGAATTCCACCGCGGCTGATGGCGGTGATCTGGGGCAGTACAAGCGTGGCGCACTGGCTCCGGTGCTTGAGGATAAGGTCTTTCCGTTGAAGGCGGGGGAATATACCGAGCCGATTCGCACCAAGCAGGGCTTCATCATCCTCAAAGTTAATGAACACGTGGCGGGAGGCATTCCGCAGTTCAAAGACGTCGAGCAGGATGTTGAGCAGAACTACTACATGAGCAAGATGGAGCCGGCGATGCGCGAATATCTCACCAAGATGCGCGATGACGCCTACATCGACATCAAGCCGGGCTACGGGGATACCGGCGCGAGCCCGAACTTCAATAAGTCCGTCTTCGCGATTGCTTACTCGTCCTATACTCCGCCAAGCCCTAAAAAGAAGAAGAAGGTGGAGCGGACGCGCTTCCGTGAGACTGAACACGGATACCGGCAGAAGACTGCACCAGCCAATCTGGCTCAAACTCCGGGAGCTACAACGGCTCCCGCGACGGCTGCCACCACGGCCACGACGGCTAAAGCGAAGCCTGCCAGCACTACCTCGACTGCGACGCTGAAGCCCGGCAAGAAGGAAAAGATTCGTTACGGCAAGGCTCCGCAGGAGACGCTGCCCGACAAGCCGGCGCTGCAAACAGAAGATGCCGGCGCAACGCAGACGGCCAGTGCCGCGCAGGAACCGGTAAATCCTCTTGAGACTACCGAGGCGCCGACGAAGAAGACACGCTACAGCGATCGCGCCAAAGAGCCCAAGCAGCCCAAGGGACAGGCTAAGCAGGCACAGAAAAATGCCATGACTCCGTCTGCGCCTGAATCTGGCGAAGTGGCTGACCGGCAGACGCAGTCTGCTCCGTTGGGTCTGGGTGGCGACACAGCTACCAAGAAGAAAAAGAAAGACAACGCTACGGAGTCTGAGAAGACGCGCATGAGCGACAGGGCCAAGGAACCCGCCCAGCCCGCGGCGGCAACGCCGCAGCCCACGCCGATTCCGCCGGTTCAGGGAGCACCCGCACCCGCGCCCACACAACAGCCTGCGCAACCGCAGCAGTAAGCGCGAATAGATCTACAGCCGGGCACGGGAATAACTTTCCCGGCCTGGTTTTTCTTTGGGCACCTTTCGCACTGATTGCGCCAGTGATACCCACGTGCGTTAAGCTTTCGAGCAGGATGAAGGACATTTCAGTTTCAGATATCGCCGGATTCGAGGACGGGCGCGTCTTTGACGGCTTTTTTCTTCTGCTTTCAAGGCAGACGCGCAACACCCGCGCCAATAAGCCCTACCTCAGCCTGATTTTGTGCGATAAAACCGGCCAGATCGAAGGCCGCGTCTGGGATCCCGCCGACCCGCGCATCGCCAAAGATATCGAGCGCGGCGACATCGTCAAGGCTCGCGGCAGCGTTTCGCGCTTCGACGACCGCCTGCAGATGAAGGTCGAGCAACTCGCTCGCGCCTGCCCGGCGAAGCCGACAAGACCGACATGATGCCCGCCACCACCTACGATGTGGACGGCCTCTGGCGCGACCTTCATGGCCTTTGTCGAGAGCTTTACCGACGCCAATCTCAAGCTGCTGCTCACCACGCTGCTCGCCGACCCGCGCTTGGCGCAGGCCTATCGCGAGGCCCCCGCGGCCCGCCAGCTGCACCACGCATGGCTCGGCGGCCTGCTGGAGCACGTTGTCAGCCTGCTGCGATCTCGCCGATCGCGTCGCGCCCAACTATCCGCTGCTGCACCGCGACCTGCTGCTCACCGGCGTTATTCTTCACGACATCGGCAAGGTCCGCGAGCTTGCCTGGGATGCCGGCTTCGAGTACACCATCGAAGGCACGCTGCTCGGCCACATTCAGATGGGCATCGAGCTTGTTGAGAAGACCATCGACAGCCTGCCGGATTTTCCGCCGCGCCTGAGGACGCTGGTGCGTGCACATGATCCTGTCGCACCACGGCAAGCTCGAGTTCGGCTCGCCCAAGCTGCCCATGATTCCCGAGGCGCTGGTGCTGAACTTCGTCGACGATCTCGACGCCAAGATGCAGGCCATCACCAGCGAGTTTGAGAGCTCCGCGCGCGAAGGCAAAGCCGCAGATGAGCTGACCGGGAAGTCTGGGCGCTTGACCAGCGGCAGTTGCTGAATACGCGAGCGTATCTGGAGGAGAACAAGGAATAGCTGGCGCTGAAAGGAGCCGTCAAAATGGCTGGAAGCTTGAGTCTCAATGTGGCGGAGGATAATCCGGGCATCTTCGAGTGCCCGCACTGCGGACAGACCATTGACGTGTCGTCGACTCAATGCCGCTTCTGCTCAACGCTCATTGATCCCGCTGCGGCTCAGGCAGCCGCAGCAAAGATGGCAAAGATCAATCAGGCCTGCAGCGATGCCAGCTTTCTTCGAACTGCCGCGATTTCGATCCTTGCTTTCTTGGCCATCATGTTTATCCCGTTCATGGGCTTGCTTGGATTTGTCGGCTACTATTTTCTGTTGGTCGCAGTGCCATTTCTTACGATCCGCTGGTGGATCAAGTTCTACAGAATCCGCACGCATGACCGCGATTTCCGGCGCGCCCGCATCACCGTTATCGTGATTAGCGTGCTGGTCCTTATACCAATCGTTTCTTCCCTCGATCGATTTTTCTGACCAGAGGCCTGCACCTTTGGGCCGTGCTCATCAGCTGTTGAACACGCGAGCTTATCTTGAAGAAATCTCTCACCCAGCCCGAATGCAAAGCTGAAATCGTCGCACGCATTAGTGGTGTCCAGGTGGACTCGGCTCGGCGCTGGGGAACCATGACAGCTCCCCAGATGATCTGCCATCTCAGTGACGGCTATCTCGGCGTGATGGGCGGGAAGTTCATTTCGCCTGTTCCACCCAACCCTGCCAAGGGACTCATCAAGTGGATCGCCTTATATGCCCCACTCCATTGGCCCAAAGGCGTCCGAACCCGACCCGAGATCGATCAGACCATTGGAGGCACGGCGCCCGCCGAATTTGAAGATGATAAGCGCCGCCTGCTGGAACTGGTCGAGCGATTTTCAAGACAGCCGCGGGATTTCGCTCTCCAGTCGCACCCCATCTTTGGAGCAATGTCAGAGAGCGATTGGATGCGCTGGGGTTATCTTCACGCTGACCACCACCTGCGGCAGTTCGGCCAGTGATGTAGTCAGGCCACAAACCAATCCCACTGTTCCTCGGTGAGCGGGACCACTGAGAGCCGCCCGATCAGCACCAGGGGCGACTGCGCAAAGAGCTTCTGCGCTTTGATCTCGGCGAGGGTCTTTGGCGTTTTGAGCCGCTTGCCCGCCTTTACCTTTACTACTGGCACCTTCGGATTTGAAGCGTCCACGCTCTCCACGGTGCCTGTGCCTACGGCGGTGCGTTCGTCGCCGGTGTGGTAGAAGATCCACTTTGTGCCCGGCTTCATTTCGCGCAGGTTTTTCACTGCAGTGGGGTTGGTGACGCCATCCCATATCGTCTCTTTGTCACGCAGAAAGTCGTCAAAGGAGTAGACTTCGGGCTCGGTCTTCATCAGGAAGTAGGCCATGGGGATCATCCTATGCGGCTCTCCCGTTACAATCAATACAGTTATGATCCGTTTTTCAACTGCAGGAGAGTCGCACGGCGAGGCATTGATTGCCCTGGTTTCGGGGCTTCCCGCCGGCGTTCCGGTCGACCTGGAATATGTGAACCGTGACCTCTGGCGCCGCCAGCAGGGCTATGGCCGCGGCGGCCGCATGAAGATCGAAACCGACAAGGTGCACGTGCTCAGCGGCGTACGCCACGGCAAGACCATCGGCTCACCTGTCGCCATCGAGATCGTGAATCGCGACTGGAAGAACTGGGAAGAGAAGCTGCCCGTCGAGGCAGGCGATCCCGCGAAACACCAGCCCGTTGCATCGCCGCGTCCCGGTCACGCCGACCTTGCCGGCGCTATCAAATACAACTTCCCCGACGCCCGGTACGTGCTGGAACGCGCTTCAGCACGCGAGTCCACTTCGCGCGTCGCTGCCGGCGGATTTGCCAAGCTGCTGCTGCGCGAGCTCGGCATCGAGATCGGCAGCCATGTGATCCGCGTCGGGCATGTGGAGTTGGAGCGCGCCGCAACCTGGGATGAAATCGTTGAAGTCGTGAACCGCAAGGAGATTCTGCTTAGCTGCGTCGATGCGGCTACCGAAGCGCGCATGAAAGAGCAGGTCGAGGAAGTCTCTCGCACCGGCGATACCGTCGGCGGCGTTTTCGAGGTAGTAGTGCACAACGCGCCTGCGGGCCTTGGCACCTACGCCAACTGGGACGAGCGGCTCGATGGCCTGCTTGCACAGTCCGTAATGAGTCTGCAGGCCGTGAAGGCGGTTGAGATTGGCCGGGGCGTGGTCGCAGCCAAATCCTTCGGCTCCGCGGTGCACGACCCCATCCATTACGCAGCAACTGACATCGGCAAACCCACGCGGTTTACCCGCGACCAGAACAACGCCGGTGGTGTCGAGGGTGGCGTCTCCAACGGAGAGGACATCGTCATCCGCGGATATCTTAAGCCCATCTCCACTCTGCGCAGGCCGCTGGAATCCGTGCGCTTTGACACGCGCGAGACCACCAGCGCAAGCTACGAGCGCAGCGACATCTGCGTCGTTCCCGCCGCAGGTGTTGCGGCCGAAGCCATGGTGGCTCTCACCATCGCGGGACTGGCCCAGCAGAAGTTCGGCGGCGACTCGATGCTCGAGATGAAGCGGAATTTCGACGGATACATCGAACAGATAGGGAGCTTCTAAGAGAAAGCAGAGATCGACGAACGAAGAGACCGCAGATTTGGAGTAATCAAGGGCAGCAATGATTCTCAAGATCGTGAAATATCCCGAGCCGGTTTTGCAGCAGCCCGGCGAACCCGTTACCGAATTCGACACCGAACTGCGCAAGTTCGTGGCCGACATGTTCGAGACCATGTATGCCTCGCAGGGCATCGGCCTGGCCGCGCAGCAGGTGGGCGTGGCCAAGCGCATCACCGTCATCGACCTCAGCAGGGCAAAGACCCCGCGCAGAAGCTCGTCCTCATCAACCCCGAAATCATTCGTCGCGAAGGCAAGCAGTACGAAGAAGAAGGCTGCCTCAGCTTTCCTGAGATTCGCGAGAAGATTTAGCGCGCGGCCAAGGTCCGCATCCGCGCCCAGGACGCACACGGCAAGTGGTTCGAGATGGATGGCGAAGAGCTGCTCTCCCGCGCCTTTCAGCATGAGATCGACCACCTCGATGGCATGCTCTTTATCTTCCGCATGAGCGGCCTCAAGCGCGATCTGAATCTGCGCAAAATTCGCAAGATGCAGCGCGAAGGAACCTGGTGAGCGCGTGAAGCTGGTCTTCTGCGGCACTCCGCGCTTCGCCGTGCCCACGCTCGAAGCGTTGCGTCGCCGCAGGCCACGAGGTCGCGCTCGTCGTCACCCAGCCCGACAGCCCGTCGGCCGCGCGCAGGAACTCGTCGCGCCGCCCGTCAAGCAGACCGCGCTCGCCGCGGGCATCGCTGTCACGCAGCCAGAAAAGATTCGCAACAACGCCGAGTTTCGCGCGCAGCTTGAATCCATCGCGCCCGATGCCATCGTCGTCGTCGCCTATGGCCGCATCATTCCGCCCTGGATGCTCGCGCTTCCGCGCCTCGGCTGCATCAACCTGCACGGTTCTCTGCTGCCGAAATATCGCGGCGCAGCGCCCATTCAGTGGGCCGTCGCCGAAGGCGAAACCGTCACCGGCAACACCACCATGCTGCTCGAAGAAGGCCTCGACACCGGCCCGATTCTTCTTCAGCAGCAGATCGAAATCGGCTCTGACCAAACCGCCGCGGATTTGTTCAGCATTCTCTCCGAGCGCGGCGCACCGCTCGTCGTTGAAACCCTCGCAGGCCTCGACGACGGCTCCATCAAACCCAAGCCGCAGGAGCACGCTCTCGCCACGCTTGCGCCTCTGCTTACGCGCGAAGACGGCCAGATGAACTTTGCCACGCGCACTGCGACCGAACTCAGAATCGCTGGCGCGGCTTCCAGCCGTGGCCCGGCGCGTTCACCGTGCTCAACGGCAAGAAACTCATTGTGCACCGCATGGCCGTCGGTTGCTTGGCGCGCCCGCTTCGATGCAAAGCCCGGCCAAGTCCGCTCGATGGCGACCGCCTCTTGCCGCCTGCTCGCAGAACACCTGGCTCGAGCTCATGAAGTGCAGCTCGAAGGCAAGAAGCGCATGACAGCGGCGGAATTTCTGCGCGGCACGCAGCTCTAGCCGGCGCGCGGCTCGGTTGAGCGCCATGTCTGCGGTTGCGCCGGCACGCGAGGCAGCGTTTCAAATTCTCAAGTCAGTTGAACGCGGCCACGCGCACTCCGACGATCTGTTGCGCAACAAGACCGCAAATCTCTCGACCGCGGACCGCCATCTCGCCACCGCGCTCGTCCTCGGCGTGCTGCGCTGGCAGCTTGTGCTCGATGAGCCAATTCGTCCTCTGCTCGCGCGGCCCAATGCGAAACTCGACCCTGAAGTCCGCATCGCTCTGCGCCTCGGTGCATTCCAGCTTCGCTTCTCGATCGCATTCCCGCCCGCGCCGTCATCGATGAAAGCGTGGAGCTGACGAAGCAGGCGGGGCATCGCTTCGCCTCCGGCATGGTCAATGCCGTCCTGCGCAAGCTCGCCGCCGCAACTCCGGCGGATTTGCCCGAGGAGTCTGCAGCTGATCTGGCGCTCAATTGCGCACCCCGCCTGGATGGTCGAGCGCTGGATTCGACTCTACTTCGGCGCGGCAAAAGCAATCTGCACGCATGGGCAGCAACAGCATACGCTATCACTTAGCAGACCGCTCCGGACGGAAAGCGATCTCCTGCAAAACGGAATCGCGCTGCACCCGGGGGCTGCTCGCAGCAGCGCGAAGTGTCTCAATGGCGATGTCACAACATCATCCGCATTCCGCGAGGGCCGCGTCCGCTTTCAGGATGAAGGATCGCAGCTTGTCGCGGAAATTATGGGCAGGGCGAATCGATTCTCGATTGCTGCGCCGCGCCTGGCGGCAAGACGCTCATCCTCGCCGAGCGCAATCCGCGCGCAGATCGTCTCCTGCGACTCCAGCGAACCGCGCCTCGCGCACCTCCGCAAGCGTCTCGCGCCCTTCGGGGACCGCATCGAGTGCCGCCTCGCTGATGCAGCAGCGCTTACCAATGAAGCCGTCTATGACCTCGTTCTGGTCGACGCGCCCTGCAGTGGCACCGGCACACTGGGGCGCAATCCTGAGATTCGCCATCGCCTGCAGCCCGAGGAGTTCGCGCGCCAGGCCGAGCGTCAGCGTGCTATTCTCACCGCCGCCATCCGCGCAGCGCGTCCCGGCGGCCGCGTCGTCTACTCCACGTGTTCGATCGAGCCGGAAGAGAACGAGGAAGTTATTGTTTCAGTTCTTGCGGTAGCAGCCCGTGCACGCACCGTCATCTGCACCAGCGCCTCGATCAGATGGCACGCGAGGGCGTCGTGACCGAAGCAGGGACAGATCAGCTACGCAACTGCATCACAGGAGAAGGCTATCTCCGCCTGCTGCCCGGCTCGTTCGGCACAGACGGCTTCTTTGTCGCTGTCCTTGAGAAAGCCGAGCGCTGAAGACTACTCCTTCACCAGCCGCAGCTTTTCGTAGTTCCTGCCCAGCAGCCCGCACAGCACCTCAATACCAGCTCGTGATCGGCCCGCTGCGGCAAGCCGGAGACCGTCACGCTGCCGATCACGCCCGCGCCCACAACGGCAATCGGGGAACGATCCACCATGCGTCGCATAGTCGGCAATCGCAAGTCCCTGGCTCTCGATCAGCGATTCACTCTTGATCTTTTCCTTAACCCAATCGCATACGAGCTGCGATGGAATCGCGCCACTACATTGCTCTTGCGCCGCACCCAGTCCACATTGTCGGGCGTAGTGCCCTCGAGCGCGGCATAAAACAGCGGCTGCCCAAAGCGCCGCATGTCGATCACCACCGGAAGCCTGCGCTCGGACGCCAGCACGTGCAAACCTGCGCCGAGCTCCCACGCCATTGCCAGCATCGAACGCGTAAACACGAGCTCGCGCTCCTGCCTGGCTTATCTGTTCGAGATCTTCGCTTAATCCCATCGCCACTCATCCTCGCATTCCTGCCAGATAGGTTGCATCGTATTGCCGTCTTTCAACCCTCCGCGGCTTCTTCCACAACCGGGTTTCTCTGCGGCACGATGCCAAGCCGCTCGTAGATCGGCCGCATCTCTTTGCGCAGGCCCGGCAGCCGCGACCAGAACCATCCGCGCCAAGGATGCAGGCAATGCCGCTCACAATCACCGTATGCGGCGCGCCGATGGCATGAGCCAGTGCGCCGGCCAGCAGGCTGCCGAAAGGCGCCATCCCCACGAACGCCATCGTGTAATAGCTCATCACCCGGCCGCGCATCTTCTCGTCCACCAGCGTCTGGATGATCGTGTTGCTCGCCGTCAGTCCCTGCATCATGCCAAAGCCGGTAAGCAGCATCAGCGGCAGAGAAAGCCGCAGAGCGACGTAGAGAAGCCGAAAGCGATCAGTCCCGTGCCGAAGACCGCAGCGGCAATCGGAATCATCCGCGTGAGCCCGCGCACCGACCTGCGGACGCACCAAACTCAGCGCGGAGACGAGCGAGCCCACGCCCACGGCGCCCATCAGGAAGCCCAGCGTGTGCGGGCCGCCATGCAGTACCTGCGCAGCGAAGACCGGCATCAGCACCATGAACGGCCAGCCCATCAGGCTCAGCAGTGCAAACAGCGACAGAATGGTCCGCATGGCGATCGGAATCCAGAAACATAGGTCCAGCCTTCGCGAAGCTGCTCGATCATCGATGCGGCGTGACGCTCCTCCGCGGATTCGTCCAGATGCATCATCAGCAAAGACACAATGACGGCAATATAGCTGATGCCATCGACAAGAAAGCACCAGCCCTCATTGGTTGCGGCAATCAGCAATCCAGCCAGCGACGGGCCGATGAGGCGCGCCATGTTCACCATCGACGAATTAATGGCGATGGCATTCGAAAGATCGTCGCGGTCTCTCCACCATCTTCACCATGAACGACTGGCGTCCCGGCATGTCGAAGGCATTGATCACGCCCTGGAACGCACTCAGCGCCAACACCTCTCCGATGGTGATGCGATGCGCGAGCGTGAGCAGCCGCCAGCGCGAAAGACTGGACCATCGCCAGAGTCTGCGTCCATATCAATACTTTGTGGCGATCGATGCGATCCACGATGACGCCGGCGAAGGGCGCCAGCAGAAACGTCGGAATCTGCCCGGCAAAGCCGACGGTGCCCAGCAGCAGCGATGATTCGTGAGCCGATAGACGAGCCATGACGTCGCGACGCGGGTCATCCATGTGCCGATCAGCGAGATGCTCTGTCCGCCAAAAAAGAGGCGGAAATTGCGATGGCGCAGCGCGCGCCATGCATGCGAAAAATCGCGCGACGCAAAGTTGCCCGTAGGGTTTTCCAGTCTTGATTCGTTCTTTGCTGCCATCCTACTCTTAGACGCAGAGACGGGGCGCAACGACGCAGCTCACTTTGCCACCGTGAGACTTACCAGCGTCGACTGCTCAACGCGCGCACCCGCGGCGGGCAATTGCGCGACGATTGATCCCGGCGCCACTGGCGCGGCAGGCGGCGCGTTGCCTGCTCCGACGGGGGGGATTGGGACATCGACAAAGATCGGAGTATTTGTCTTAATGCCGAATTTCAAGAGCAGATCCTGCGCCGCCACTACGGGCAATCCCACCAGATCGGGCATCACGTAACCATCGGGGGTATTGTCTTCAGGTGCCGCAACCAAAAGATTCACGGTGGGCTGCTCGATGCCTTGCGCATGCGCTGGAGGATCCTGTGCAATCACTGTGCCTTCAGTAGCGGTGTTGTCCGGAAGGTGCGCAACAGCACCTGCATCGAGGCCAACGCGGCGCAGCTGCAACGCTGCCACACGCTCGTCGCTGCCAACAGTGTCAGGCACATCGACCTTCTGCGGCCCGAGACTTTCTGATACACGCACGCGCCATTCGCGGCGCACCACCGTGCCGGCCGCGGGGGACTGCGAGAGAATGTGGCCCGCCGCCACGTCGCCTGAGTAGTACCGGTTGTCCACCACGAGATTCAGTCCTGTACCGGCTGCTTGACTGCGCGCCTCTGCCACGGTCATTCCCTTGAGCGCAGGCACTTGGACCTCCGCGCCATGAATGGCAAAATGCATGGTCGTGATTGCCGAAAGCAATGCCACCGCAACGAGCAGCATCACGAGCGAGGCTACCTGGAAGAGCTTAATGAGAACGTGGCCCTTCATGGCTCAGGCTCCCCATCGGTAAATACAATGTCGCAGTCGATCTTCACTGCTTTTTCCAGCATCAGCGAAACCGAGCAGTATTTCCCCTTTGAGAGGGCAACCGCGTGCTCCATGGCGGTCCGACTCACGCGGCCGCTTACTGCGTAGGTGAGGGTAATGTGCGTGAATACGCGCGGCGGCGCGGAGGCTTGCGTCGCATTGGCTGTCACGCGCAGCCCTGTCACATCCTGCCGCTTTTTCTTGAGAATGCTGACAACATCAACAGAAGTGCAGCTGCAGAGCCCCATCAGTACGGCTTCCATCGGGCTTGGGCCGTGCGTGTGAGCGGAGTCCGCATCGAAGACAACTCTGTTGCCGCTCGCTGTTTGCCCTTCGAAGACCTCGTCATGCTTCCAGTCGCTATGCACGATCATCGGCGTAAGCTCCGCTCAGTCTACCTGGTGTTGTCCGTTATAGGCTCAGGGTGGATGGTCACTCGATACACCTCGGGGCGCTCAAGCTTGAGCCGATCCTCAAGCGCAGTAATGATTTCATGCACGCGTGACATCGGCAGTTCATCAGGCAGCGTGCAATGGCAAGCGAGGTAGATATGCTCGCCGGATCGCGTCACGGTGATCTCGTGGACATCTGTGATTTCAGGGTAATGCTGCGCCGCATCACGCAGGGCGCTTTCGATTCGGCGGTCTTCAGCAACATTTTCGCCCTGATGTTCGATGGTGGCAGGCAAGCTTTCGATATGAGTCAGCACGGAGTCAACCTCCGGAGCTTCGCGGAGAATCTCTGCCTCCAGTGCGCTCACAAAGGCATGGGCTTTGATCAGCGGCATCGTTTCATCCAGCTCCACATGTTGCTCTACACGCAGACGTCCGTGGAGTGATTGGATGCTGAGATCGTGCACGTTCACGTTGTTGCGTGCCGCCACGGCGCGCACTCTGTCGAAGACGCTTTCAGCGCGGTCTTCGCGCGGCACCGGATGAATGACGACGTCGGCCTGAGGCAGAACCTGATGCACAGCTTCTGTCGCCGCCTTCACACGCTCATCGGTGTGCTCGAAGGTCGAGCTGCGCGGCAGTCCGAGTGTGAGGTCAACAAAGTATGCAGCTCCAGAGCGGCGCACCCGGGCCTGCTCTACGGCCAGCACACCATCCACGTTTTGCACGGCGCGCACGATCCTGCGCCTTGTCTCCGCAGGAACCTCATCCATCAGCACGGCGATCGTTTCCCGTGCCAGCAGAACGGTGACGCGCACGATCATCAATGACACAAAAATGGCGGCAACGGGGTCGGCGTAGTCGAGCCAGGTCACGCCCTGCGTTCTGCCGATCCAACTCGCGCCAAGTCCCACAAGCACCGCGACCGTTGACCAGATGTCGCTGGCGAAGTGAAAGGCGTCGGTGGCCAGAGCTGGTGATCCTGTCTGCTCCGCCGCTCTCTTCAGCTGACGCGACCGCCAGTAGTCCACTGCGATCGATGCAATCAGCACCAGCACCGGCCAAATCGAATGATGCAATTCGACATCGCGATGGACGATTCGCTGGGCGCCTCCCAGATGATCCAAGCGCACGAGATCACCATCAGTCCCACTTCGAGGAATGCTGAGAGGTTTTCGAATTTGCCGTGGCCGTAGGTGTGGCCCTCGTCCGCCGGCTTGTCGGAGACGCGTACCGCGAAGAAAGTGAGCGAGGTGCCAGCGAGATCGAGCGCTGAATGGGCAGCGTCTGACAAGACGCCCAGCGAACCGGAGAAGAGCCCGGCGGCCAGCTTAAGCAGCGTCATGATCGCTGCCGCTGCCATCGAACGCAGCGTAACTTGTCTCTTCAGAGCCGAGTCCGCGGGAGTGCCCACACGTCCGCCTGCAGGCTGGCTTGGTGCTGCGTCAATCAGGGCGCTTCTCGGCACCACATCAGTATAGGGGGTTAGCGCTTCGCCGGTTCGTACGTGGGTCTACGCTCGCTGTGCTGTATACAACCCGGCAATGCCAAAGGTGTAAGGCTGCCATTGGCAGTCTTTGTACCCAGTTCCGGCCATCAGCTCAAGCATCTGCGGTGGCGGCGGAAAATTGCCGACCGAAGTCGGGAGGTAGTTGTAGGGACCGTCTTTGCCGCACACCACACGCCCAATGGTCGGCAGCACGCAGCGAAAGTAGACGGCATAGAGTTTGCCAAGCAGCCCGCCCGGCTCGCTGAAGTCGAGAATGCCGAGCCGTCCGCCAGGCTTCAGCACACGATGAAACTCGCGCAGTCCGGCTTCGTAGTTTGCCAGGTTGCGAAATCCGAACGCGGTCACAATCAGGTCCAGCGATTCAGACTGTAGCGGCAGATGCAGTGCATCCGCTTCGAGAGCTACCGCCGTTGCTTCGCCCGGCTTGCGCGCAGCAAACTTTTGCGCGCCACGGCTGAGCATCGCTCTGGCAAAATCCGCGGCAAGAATCGGCTGCGATCCACGCGGACGATGCTTCAGCAGAGCCATCGTCATATCGCCCGTGCCGCAGCAAATATCGAGAATTGCCGCGTCTGGGTTGGAAAGCACATCGCGAAAACAGCGTGCGGTGCGATTCCACCATACTCGGTCGATATTTGCAGAGAGCAGATGATTCAGCAGATCGTACCGGGGCGCAATCGAATGGAACATCTGCTGCACCTGTAGCGCGGCGGTCGTTTCATCCTGCGCGCCCAGCGGCTTTGCGCCGATGGCCGGCATCAGGCTTTGCGCTCCCTGGCCTGCGCCAGCATGTACTTTGCGGCTGCCTCCAGTTCGGCGCCCGTTACATCCTCCACCACGCCCGCATCGCCGATGCCGATAGGCAGGACGAAGCGGCGCACACCGCCGACATTTTTCTTGTCGCTACCCGTGGCCGCAAGGAGCTTTTTGATGTTCACTTTCAGTGCAGGCAGCGGTCCATAGGCGTGTATCAGCTGCTCCAGCCGGTCGGCCTGCGCCTCGGAGATCGTGCCCCGATGTACCGCAACTTCGAGCGCTGCAATCATGCCCCAGCCGACTGCCTCGCCGTGCAGCAGCACTTTGTAGCGGGTCGCCTGTTCGATCGCGTGGCCTATGGTGTGGCCGAAGTTCAGAATCATGCGCAGGCCGCTCTCACGCTCGTCGCGATTGACCACGCCTGCCTTCATCCGGATCGACGCGGCGATCACCTTCTCAAGCGCCTTGGCGTCGCGACCCAGAATCGCATCGATCTGCTCTTCCATGAAGCGCACCAGCGAGCGGTCGCGAATGATGCCGGCCTTCACGCTCTCCATCAATCCAGCTCGAAGCTCGCGAGCCGGCAATGTGCCCAGCACTCCGATATCGGCGAAGACTGCCAGGGGATGATGGAAGCTGCCCACCAGGTTTTTGCCTTCGGGCAGATTCACACCTGTCTTGCCGCCTACCGACGAGTCCACTTGCGACAGGAACGTGGTGGGCACCTGTACATAAGGGATACCGCGCATAAAAATCGCCGCCAAAAATCCGCCCACGTCACCCACGATGCCGCCGCCAAAGGCGATCAGCAAGGAGCCGCGATCACCACCGGCCGCAATCATCTGGCGCAGCAGCTTATCCACACTTGCTATCGTCTTGTGTTTCTCGCCGGGGGCAAGAAACAACGTGATCGGAGCTTCGCGGAAGGAGCTAAGAAACGTCTCGCCCCAGAGGGCCCAGATCTCCGGCGACGTCAGCACAAAGACGCGGCGCGGCAGTTTGCCTGCAATGCGCTCAATGCGCGGCGCCAGCGTTCTAAGAAGATCGCTGCCCGCGAAGACGTCATATCTTGCTGAAGGTGTTTGAACTCGTATCGTCTGCACGCTCTTTTCATCCTAAAGCGTTCTGCTTTTTGGAACCAAATTCGTGCCAATTTCGTTTCAAGCCTTAACAGACAATGGCAGTAGTGCGTCCGGGGGCGTCGGCCAGTGATTTTGGCGCGCCTCCCGGATTGCAAACCTGTACACTGCCTGAGCAGGAGGAAGTCCTCAATGCAGACCCGGATCCAGGGCACCACGATGCCCGTACTCGATGTGCAACTCGATCCCAACGAGAGCGTGTTCTCAGAGAGCGGCGAACTCTCCTGGATGAGTGCTTCCATCCAGATGACTACGCACACGCAGATGGGCGGCGGTGGTGGCCTCTTCGGCGTTTTCCGGCGTATGGCCGGTGGCGGAAGCATCTTTATGACCGAGTACCGCGCCATCAATTATCCCGGCGAAGTTTCTTTCGCTACGCGGGTGCCGGGTCACATCGTTCCGGTGCAGGTGAATCAGGGTATGGAATACCTCGTCCATCGCCACGGTTTTCTTTGCGCCACTCCGCAGGTCAATATCGGTGTTGGTTTCCAGCAGTCGCTTGGCGCCGGCATCTTCGGTGGCGACGGCTTCCTGTTGCAGAAGATCGGGGGCAATGGCACCGCGTGGCTTGAGCTATCCGGCGAGCTGATTGTTAAAACGCTCGCGCCTGGCGAAGTTCTGCGCGTCCATCCCGGCCATGTCGGCGCATTCCAGGCTTCGGTTTCCTTTCAGATCATGACGGTTCCTGGCATTCGCAACATGATCTTCGGCGGCGACGGCCTCTTTCTCGCCGTGCTCACCGGGCCGGGGATGGTCTGGTTGCAAACGTTACCCATCGCACGCCTTGCGCATCAAATTGCGGAGTATCTGCCTCATGGCGATGTTCGCCAGGCGACTCCGGCTGCCGCGGGTGGAGCACTTCTTGGCGGAATTGTTGGGTCGATCCTGGGTGGCGATCAATAGCGATGTGTTCTACTGGGCGTTCGGCCGGATACGCCGGACGCCGCACGAACGAGACAGATGACCGACTTCACCCTGAAAAGCCGCAGTCACCGCAGCGACATTGTTTTTGTTTTCGCGCTCGTGCTCGCCTGCTACGTCGCTTGGATCCTGCGCGACGTTCTGCTGCTGCTCTACGTGAGCGCGCTTCTGGCCGTCGTGTTTCTGCCCGTTGTCCGCGCAGTGGAGAAGGTGCGCGTCGGCAAGTGGCGTCCGTTTTCCAAAATCGCGGTGCTGGTTTTGCTCGTGATTGTGATCGGCGGGCTAATCACCTTCGCCGCTCTTGCATTGCCTCCGGTCATTTCTGACCTGCAGACATTCTCAAAAGAGGCGCCGGCGCGTCTGCCGATGATCCTCGACAGGCTGCACCGCATTCCTTTCGCCGATCGCATCAATTCTGACGAGCTGATTGAGCGCACGCAGGATCTCGCGAGCTCATCTGCAAAAGATCTGCTGGTCGGGGTCACCAGTTGGACCGGCAAGCTTTTCACCATCATCATGGGCGTTGTGCTCACTATCTATTTCATTGAAGAAGGTGACCAGGCGTACCGCTGGTTCCTCTCTTTCTTTTCCACAGAGAGCCGCCAGCGCCTCGACCTTACTTTGCAGCGAACCAAGATCCGGATGGGCAAGTGGCTGCTGGGCCAATTGTTGCTCATGGTGATCCTCTGGCTGGCAAGCACCATCACCTTTCTTCTGCTGCATGTGCGCTACGCCTACGCCCTGGGCGCGTTTACCGGGCTGCTCAACGTCATCCCCATTCTTGGCGCAGCCATCTCGATTGCTCTGGCGCTTATCGTAGCGGCGGTTGACTCATGGGGCAGAGTGATCGGTGTTGCGGTCTTCTATCTCATCTATCAGCAGGTCGAGAATTCGATTCTCACCCCGCGCATTATGCAAAAGCGGGTCGGGTTGCCGGGGCTGGCAATCCTGGTTGCGCTGCTGCTCGGCACAGAACTTGCCGGCATCGTCGGAGCGCTGGTCTCGGTGCCCACGGCAGTGCTCGTCACCGACCTCGTCGACGAATACCTGGTCAAGAAGAACGGCGTCTGACCGCGTTCGGGTCTAGCTGCATCCTTCTCATCTGATCGTCTGAAATGCCGCGTCAACGGCGCCCTTCATCACACCGCAGTTGGACAGGAAGTGAACAAGGCTGTCGGTAAGCGCAGTGTCCGGCGCGTGGGGCAACTCTGTGCTCATACCAGATCGTTGCGGCCTTTGCAGCGAGACCCGCTGCAACTGCGGAACTCTGCGCACGTCGCGCGGCGCATAGCCGGCGAGCCGCAATTCGCCGGACCCCTGCGCGTCCAGAATGAGTGTGGTGAGTTTGCGCGCAAGATCCAGGTTGAAGCTTTCCGAAACAAAAACCATCGGGCCGTGCCGCGTGATCACCACCGGGCCTTCGTCGGTTGAGTAAACCTGCTCGCCGCTGCTGCCGCCCGGTGCAGAGCTGATCTCCGTAACGCCGGAATACTTGCGCCCCAGCTCCGCTTCGTAGAGCATCGCAAACTGCTCCGCCGCGGCTGAGTTCTTCCATGCGGAGAGATAGAACAACCCAATTGACTTGGTGCTTGCCTGGTCGGCAGCTGAGGCATCACGCCTCTGGCCCGCCCAGTAGATACCGCCGTCCCACGCCGAGGTCAGGTCGCGCGCGGCTGCATCGCCGCCAAAGATGCCCGTCAGAATATGCACATCAAGCTGTCCCACTTGCCCGATGTCATACGGCTTGTATTCCTTGTCGACGAGTGGGTGGATATCCGGCAGCAGCAGCACTGTCGGCAGGTGACCCTTCTCGTACTCCCGCGGGTTAATGATCTCCCACGAAGATGTGGGCGGACGATCCAGCGTTCCTGCAAATGCCGCGTGCTGGCCCTGGTCCATCCAAACATCCTGCTCGAAGCTCAATCCCTCGCGATATGGAAACATCAGTGATTCTGACAAGAGCAGGGGAGCCCGCGCCAGCACCGGCGAGTCGCCAGTTGTCGCCATTTGCTGCTTGATGATGTCCACCACTTCGGGATTCTTCAGCAGACTGTGTCCCATTGGCTTGAGAATGTTGTCCATCATCACAGCGGTTGCCTGGCCCTCGGTTACGGCTTCGCGCGCGGTATCCAATTCGTCTTTCGCCAGATGCACGGTGTCGTCGGCAGAGTTAGTGGAGACGTCTTCGGGCGTTTGATCGCTCCACTTTTCCAGGTCTACCCGCTGATCCTGCAGGGCGTGGGTCAGCTCATGGGCGAGCACGGGCTTCTGCTCCTCTACGCTCACCCAGTCCAGCATGTTTACGGTTTTGGTCTTCGGGTCGTAGTAGGCCTCAATCTGTTCCTTCAGCAGCGAGAGCAGAAAGGGCTTCAGGTCGAAGTCGCGATCAAGCAGGCCGAATTTTTTCAAAACTATTTCGCTTCGCTGCATTCGCTTGGCGTCTTCATCCTCGTTGAACTTTTCGGCAAGATAGCTTTCCACTGCTTCGCGAGTGGTCAGCTTGCGTTTTACGTCGCTCTTGATCGGCAGTCCGGTCTCTTCGGACGAAAACTTGATGAGTTGATCAACCAGCGAAAAAAGCTGCTGCGCCTGTTGCGGCGTAATGTGCTCCTCGGCCTTGGGAGTCTTTGATTGTTGCCCCGGAGTAGTCGGTGGCGGAGCCTGCTTCGGTGCTGTGGTTCCGCTCTGGGCGGCTGCATATTCACCGGCGGTCAGGCAAATAACAAGCGCTAAGCCAAGCGAAAACATGGGCTTACACGCATCCATCAATTGTCTGGCCATTACCGTCTCCTCGCCTTTTCGGCGTCTTCAGGCTGCCGCAGCGCATCCAATCCCGAGGCTATAATCAGGATGCGACGCCTTGCGGAATCATTGCACGAAAGCTGGCGATGCGTCGCGGAATCGCTCCCCATGACCGAACCAGTAATTGCGGCAACTCAGTCGACAACGCCGCTTGCCACTCTTTTGGCGTCGACAGTTAAATACCCTAAGCTTGCAGAATATCGATCTGTATTAACCCCACGAGAGTTGGACGCTCCGACCAGCGAAACAGGGGCAGTCACCGCCGGCGTTGCCGTTCACGATCTTGGCTGGTTGAGACGCGTTGGTGTCCGCGGCGAAGACCGCTTCCGCTGGCTTAGCGGCATGGTAACCAACACCGTAAACGACCTTGCCTCGAACGCCGGAGCCTGGAACCTGGTGCTGAATGCGCAGGGACGTATCCAGGGCGATCTCGTCACTCTGGCGCGAGGGCGACAATCTCGAACTCGTTATCTCGGCAGATCAGTACGACAAGCTGCTGGCTCATCTTGAGCACTTCATCATCATGGACGATGTGGAGCTTGTACCACTCGGGCAGGAGCCCGGCGCCGCGGAGACGTGCCTCGGCGTGACCGGCCCGAAGGCCGATGAGGTGCTCGCTCGCATTGGCCTGCCCACGCTGCCCGAGCCAATGAGCGCAACCCGCGTCGAGTGGAATGGTCTCGACCTGCGTGTTCTGCGCGGTTATGGCGTGCGGCAAAGCACTACGAGCTGTGGACTCCAGCCGCCGGCGCAAAGCGCTTGTGGCTCGCACTCTCTACAGGCTGGCGCCACCCCGGTGGGTTCTGCCATCCTCGATGCTTTTCGCATTGCTGAAGGCATCCCGTTATATGGCGTCGATATCGTCGAGCGTGACCTGCCGCAGGAAACCTCGCAGATGAGGGCGTTACACTTTAATAAAGGCTGCTATCTCGGCCAGGAAATCGTTGAGCGCATTCGTTCGCGCGGCAATGTGCACCGCCATCTTCGCTCGCTGGAACTGACAGGCCCTTTGCCCGCTGCGGGCACGGAGTTGAAACTTGATGGCGCAGCCGTGGGCCAAATTACCAGTGCTGCGGAACTGCCTCTTGCCGCAGGAACCCGCAACTTCGCACTCGGTATGATCAAGGCCGAGGCAGAAACGCGGAATGAGCCTCTGGCGTACTCGGCAGGAACTGCGCGTTTGCTTACCGAAGCACCTCGATTTTGAAAGCGATACGGAAACACAACACGATGAGCGATAAGCCGAAATTCGAAGTGATTGACCGCCGCAAAATGAAGGCGGAAGAAGAAGAGAAAGAGCACACGAAGCCGACGGTAGAACCCGCCGCGAAGCCAGCAGAAGAGGTTTCGGCAGGTCCATCTGCTGCCACCACACCGGGTCCATCATCCGGTTCATCATCTGGTCCGCGCCTCGTTGTGCCTGCAGAACAAGCTCAGGAACTCGCCGAAGACCTCGCTGCCGAAGTTGCCGCTGAGGAAGAGCAGCTTCCCAATCTGCCGCCTCCTCCGAGTGCCGAAGAGAGCCAGCAGCAGAAGTCAGCCTACGATGCATCGGCGCAGCGAATCGAAGATCTGATCCGCGCGCAGAATCCCGCGATGGGCGCACCGCCGCCGGTGGGATTTGAGCACCTGGTACAGCAGCTGTACCTCTCGGCGATGATTCAGATGGGCGCCGGGACCCAGGAAGGGCAGCGCCCGCGCATTGATTTGCTTGGCGCGCGCCAGACCATTGACCTGCTCGCTGTGCTCGCGGAAAAGACCAAGGGCAATCTCACCGACGCGGAAGATAAAGTGGTCCAGACGGTGCTCTTCGAGGCGCGCATGGCGTTTCTTGAACTCTCGAACATGGTCACATTGCAAAGCGTTCAGGGTCCTCCTCCCGGCAAGCGATAGATGCAGGGAAAGCTCACATTTCTGGGTACGGGAACTTCGATGGGAGTTCCAACGGTGGGCTGCGACTGCACAGTGTGTACCTCGACTGATCCGCACGATCGCCGCCTGCGGCCTTCAATTCTGCTTGAGTGGCGCGATGAACAAAGTGCTGAACGCGCAGCGGTGATCGACACTGGGCCGGATTTTCGTGAGCAGGCTCTGCGCGCGGGTTTGCATCGCCTCGACGCCGTCTTCTACACCCACGGCCATGCCGATCACATCTTCGGGCTCGACGACCTGCGGCCGCTCAGCTTCGCCTCGGCGCGCAATGGCGAAAATATTCCGCTCTACGCAGCGCCAGACACGGCAGAGGTCCTCCGCCGTGTTTACGATTACACTTTTTCTCCGTCGGCGGTCTACCCAATGCGTGCTCGCGTGCGCATCGAGCCGGTCGGAGAGTACGCAAGCGTGCATGGCGTCCGCTTTATCAGCGTGCCCATCGTGCATGGCACGATGACGATTCTGGGTTTTCGCGTCGGAAAGATTGCTTATCTTACCGACGTGAGTGAAATACCTGAATCGAGTTTCCCATTGCTCGAGGGGCTCGATCACGTCGTTCTTTCCGCTCTGCGTCACAAGCCACATCCCAGCCACGCCACTGTCGATCAAGCTGTCGAGTGGGCCAGACGCATCGGCGCGGGCAACACGTGGTTCACGCATATCTCGCACGATCTCGGCCACGAAGAAACCAATCGCGCGCTGCCGCAGGGCATGGCACTCGCCTATGACGGCATGACGTTTTCGGTGAACCTATGAGTGGGACAACTATTTTTCGCTCACTCGCCGAAGTTCCCACGGACTTTGGCCCTGCCGCCGCGGCCATTGGCAACTTTGATGGCGTGCATCTCGGCCACCAGGAAATTCTCTCCGCTGTCGTTGCCGAAGCACCGATTCTGAATGCTCGCTCGCTTGCAATCACCTTCGATCCGCACCCTGAGCAGCTTCTGCGCCCCGAGAAGGCGCCGCAATTGCTTACACTCATCGACGAGCGCCTTCGGTTGCTTGCCGCCACTGGCGTCTACGCCATCCTCGTGCTGCCTTTTGACGCTGCGCTCGCCAATACCAGCGCTCGCGACTTTGTTGAGCATGTTCTTGTGGAACGCCTCAGGGTCTGCTCGCTGCATGAGGGCGGCAATTTCCGCTTCGGGCGGCGTGCGGAAGCCGGCGTTACCGAACTCGCGCAATTCGGCGCGGAATTTGGCTTCGCGGTGCACCTGCATCGCGCCGTGCGCGTTCACGGTCTTGAGGTTTCAAGTTCTGCTACGCGCGAAGTGGTTGCCGCCGGTGACATGAAGCGCGCTCGCTGGATGCTCGGCCGACCTTTCGGCGTGCTCTCTAAGCAGGTTCGCGATCGCGGAGTTGGAACGCGGCAGCTTGTGCCTACGATCAATCTCGCGCCGTACAGCGGGCTGCTACCCGCGTTTGGCGTCTACGTGACACGGCTCACCATCGCAGGCCGATGCTTTCAGGCGGTGACGAATGTCGGCAACCGGCCCACCTTTGCCGGCGCGGGCTTCAGTGTCGAATCGCACATTCTTGACTTTGAACCGATCGAGGTTGCCGAAGACACGCCACTCGAGCTTGAGTTTCTGTTTCGACTCCGGCCCGAAAGACAGTGGCCTTCGTCCGAAGCTCTGCGCGCGCAGATATTCAAGGATGTGGCGAGGGCGAAGCGATATTTCCGGGTGTGCGCGGCCTTGTAATCGCGACACCCTGCAAGGGCAGTACTGGTGGAGCTACATGTACCGGGCTTGCTTCTTCAGGGCGTTTCATGGGGACAGCGCCGGGCCGCATCGGCAGCGTGGCCGCTGCCCGATCCATCGTGCTCTCTGCGTCGCCGAGGAACTGCTCGTCGTCTTTGCCCGCGATGGCCGCGCGCATAAACGTTATCCACGTTGGCAATGCAGCGCGCGCTCCCGTCTCTTTCTCGCCGAGCGACTGGCGGCTGTCGTAGCCCACCCACACGCCGCAGGTGATCGAGGGCGAGAACCCGATGAACCACGCATCGGTGAAATCACTTGTCGTTCCCGTCTTGCCGCCCAACGGGTGATTCATCTGCGCAACAGCAGCACCCGTGCCATGCGCCGTTACCGCGCGAAAGAGGGTCATCATCGATCGCGCTGTCTGTTGACTGATCACTTCGTTGATCTCCGGACGATCCTGCCATAGCGTGATGCCTTCGTAGTTGTCTACCTTGCGAATCAGCCGTGGCGTCACGCGAATGCCATCATTGGGAAAGACGGAGTAGGACGTCACCTGCTCTTCGAGTGTGATTTCGGCCGCGCCCAGCGCAACCGGCAGGTACGCAGGAATGTTGGACGTCACGCCGAAACGATGTGCTGTATCGATCACCTTGCGAATGCCGACGCGTGCCGCGAGTTTCACCGCGGGCACATTGCGCGACTCGGCGAAGGCATTCTCCAGCGTCATCGCGCCTTTGAAGTCATTCTCGTAATTGTGCGGCGAGTAGCCTCCGAAGCTCACCGGCGCATCCACGATGATGTCTGTCGGCTTCGCGCCATCTTCGATGGCGGTTGTGTAGACGTAGGGCTTGAAGCTTGATCCTGTCTGCCGCTCTGCTTGCGTCGCGCGGTTGAACTGGACAGCGCGAAATCCCGGCCGCCAACCATCGCGAGCACGTCGCCGGAGGTGTTGTCCATTGCCATCAGCGCGCCCTGCACGCCCGCGTCCTGCTCCAGCGATGCGCGCTGCGCACCCGCTTCCATCGCGTCTGACAAGCGAACGTAGATCATGTCGCCAGGCTTCACCAGAGGATCGCTGAAATGTTGGCCCGTCCATTGCCAGTCCGCCGGCAGCAGCACGATCTTTCGCTGCGCCAACGCGCGCGTCGATTTCAAGAGGCAGGGTCGCGCGTCACCAGAGCATGAACGTAGTCGCCGGGACCACTTGCAGTTGCCCAGTCGGGATGCTTGTAGTCGGTCGAGCGCGGTACCGTTGGCGAGCATGTTTTCGAGCTTGCCTTTCCATCCGTGGCGCCGCTCATATGTTGCCAGCCCCTCGAGCACCGCGCGATTCGCAGCTTTCTGCAGGTCCAGGTCGAGGGTGGTCTCAACGCGCAGCCCGGCCTCATGCACCTGTCTCAGCACCGAAGCGCTTTTCCAGTTCGCGCCGCACTTCTTCCTGAAACCACGGCGCAACAGACATCTCAGGTTGCGTGATGTGCAGACCCAGCGGAGCCTCGCGCGCCTGCTCCGCCTGCTGATGCGTGATTGCACTGTCCGACTCCATCTCGCTCAGCACCAGGTTGCGCCGGCGCAGCGCCTTCTCTGGATTCAGCAATGGCGAATACGCTACCGGGCCCTTGGGCAATCCGGCCAGCAGCGCAGCCTCGGTCAGGCTCAGATCCTTCGCGTGCTTTGAAAAGTAGAACTCCGAAGCCGCCTCAAAGCCGTACATGCCGCTGCCGAGATAGATCTGGTTGCCATACAGAGTAAAGATCTGCTGCTTGGTAAAGGCGCGCTCAATCTGGATGGCCAGATACGCTTCCTGAATCTTGCGTGTCGACGTCCGCTCGGACGAGAGAAACAGATTGCGCGCCAACTGCATGGTCAGCGTGGAGGCGCCCTGCGCGCGTCCATGGCTGCGGATATCGTGCCACGCCGCGCCGGCAACGCGAAAGACATTGATGCCCCAGTGCGATTCGAAGCTCTTGTCTTCAATGGAGATCACGGCCTGGCGCAGAATCGGCGCAAAGTCGTCGTAGTTGACGATCTCGCGCCGCTCCAGCGCAAAGGAACCGATGATGCGGCCCTTGCGGTCGTAGAGGTCGGTCGTCGTCGAGGGCCGATATGCTCAAGATCGTTGATCTGCGGCAGATCGACCGAATAGACGAGCGTGAGCCCGGCGAGCGATCCAGTGATGACGGCACAGTACGAGCATTGCCGCCAGCGCGAACCTGCCTGCCACTTTGCGGCGCCGTACACCGGCACTGGCTCGGGGTCAACGCGATGCGAGCGGCCCAATCGCCCGAGGCCAAGTCGCTCGCGGCTGAATCGTCGTCTGCTTTGGGGTGGGTGGCTGCCAAGCGCTTCAGGCCTCGTCGGCATCCCGCCAACGCGCGTTAAAGGAGGGCCCTTCACGGTGAGGCAACAGGAAATCCGATTCAAAGACAATGGCTAGCATGCAGGCGGCCTTCTGCTACCGGCCAGAACTGGCGGCGCGTGCCACCGCATGCAAGGGCTACCTGTAGTCCCGTTAGGGGATCCCAGTCATCCGTTCTTGGACTTGAGAATCTCCAGCGCCTTGTTCAGAGTCTCATCGCCTTTGGTTGCGCCCGCTCCGCTGTCGTCGAAGACATCATCGTTGGCCTGGCCGACCTGAACATTCGGCAATACGGCTTCATCCTGAATCTTTTTGCCGTCCGGGCCCTGATACTTGGCCACGGTCAGCATCAGCGCCGCGCCGTCGGGCAACTCGAGCGTCTTCTGCACCGAGCCTTCGCCGAAGGTCCGCTCGCCCACAACATCGCCGCGCTTGGCGCCCTCAACGGCATCAGCGGCAAGCTCCGCAGCGCCGTAAGTTCCGCGATTCACCAGCACTGCCAACGGCGCTGCGGTAATGAACTTCGACGCATCGGCGGTAAATGTCTGCGTGGGAACTGCTGTCCCTGCAGTGTCGCCAGCGTGCCATCCTTGATAAAGAAATTCGCAAGGCGCAGACCCTGGTTGGGTTCGCCGCTCTGAAACGTCGCGCAGGTCGAGCAGAATCTTGCGATTCTTGCCGGCTGACTTCAGCTTCGCGGCAATCTCATCCACTCGCGCCGCAGTCAGCACTCCCGGTTTGAGATACAGAATCGTCGCATTCTCATATTGCTGATCGGCCATGGGGGGAACTGCGGGAAGGGTGCGCGTCAGCGTCACCTTGTCCGCATCCTGTTTGCGCCGCTGCACGACAGACAGTGTCACGGTTGAACCTGGCTTGCCTTCAAGCAGCATCCGAATCACCGCCAATGAGAGCTCGCGAGTCGACTGGCCGTTGATCGACTCGATCACGTCACCATCCGAAATGTGCTCGCGCTCTGCGGGTGACCCGGGCTCAACGCTCACGATCGTCGCGTATCCATAGCGTTTTGAGACCGTGAGGCCTACCTGCGCTACGCCGGTTGCAGGCCGGTCCTTGTAAATCTTGTATTCGGGCGCAGTGAGATAGCTCGAATCCGCGTCCAGCGATTCCAGAAGGCCATGCAGCGCTCCCGTCGTGACGTCGCCGATATTCGGCTGCGTTACGTAGTCGCTCTGAATCCGCTTGAGGACTTCCGCATAGACGTGCATCTGGCGGTACGCGCCATCCTGCTCGCCGCCGGCGTGGACGCCGAAGAAGCCGAACTGGCCTAGCCCGAAGCCGAGGCCGAGCGCGGCAAAGATAGCCACTGCCAGCACGAAGACAAATCGCTGAAAGAATCGAGACACAGACACCACCACTGCGGTCTCAGAGGGATGCAGACCGCTCACATTGTATAGACGCAATCATACTCCAGGCGGTGCTTTCGCAGGGCCAGAGCGGCGGATTCATAACCCGCAGGTCAGGTGCGTATCGAAACCGGGCGGAGCGCCCGATGCCACCTCAGGAGGACGAGGCGCAAGTATGTTGCTACAAAGGCGTTAGATCATGGATTCTGTCGGTTCGCCGCCTCGCTTGCGGAGAGACTCTTCAACTCTGCTGTCACCCGTTCCAGTTCCTTCACGATCCGGTTTGTTCCCGAGGCCTTGAAGACTTGCAGCAGGGCATCGAAGTACTCTAACTGGTCATTCCGCCCGCGCTTGAAGCGTTTCCATATCTCCGCGCCGACTACCCGGTAATCCTCGAGCATCGTTCTGGCGTTATGGAGCTTGTCGGCTGCGGAAATGAGCTGCACATCGGCGGGTTCCCCTTTCAACCGCTCCACGTAGGCTTGTTTGCGTTCAAACCACGGCTCTTTGTTCTCAGCGTCTTCTGAGAGCGTGTCCGAAAGCCCCACCACCATTCGGGCAACATCCGCGCCAAAGTTCTGCCGGATATCGGCCAACCGTCGCGCGCCGCCATGGTCCTCAACCGCGTCGTGCAGAACAGCCGCAATCACCATCTCCTCGGTCACCGGGAATTCCACATGGCCGGCCTCGCCCATCACCAGTGATGCAACGCCAAGCAGATGCGCCATATACGGGATGCCTGTGCCTTTGCGCCGCTCGATATGCAGAATGCGGGCATAGTCCACGGCGCGTACGAATCGGTCCGTCAGGTGAAGCTCGTGAGCCATCATTGGCATCCTCCCTTCGTGCAGCCAAACGTCTTCCCGCCGCCGCTACGGGCAGGCCGGAATTTTATCCCAGGTTGTTGAAAGGATTGGTGGCGGGAGGCGGGATCGAACCGCCGACCTACGGGTTATGAATCCGTCGCTCTAACCATCTGAGCTACCCCGCCGAAGGGGCCGCGGCCTCATAGCCACGTCCTATGTAGATGATACGGGGGCCTGGATTTATGGTCAACGTTTCGGGGGTTACCACAATCACCGGCGTCGGTCTAATCTCCGGTAAACTGGATTCGCCTTAATGTCCAAGCCACGCATCGCCGGCGTTATCCCTGCGCGCCTCAACTCCACGCGCCTGCCTCGCAAGGTGCTGCGCTCGATCGCCGGCCGCCCGATGGTGGAGTGGGTATGGCGTGCTGCGAACGAAAGCGGCCTGATGGACCCTGTTCTTGTCGCGACCGATTCCGATGAGGTCGCCGCCGCCTGCCGCAAGCGCGACATTCCTGTCGCCATGACATCGCCCGATTGCGCCAGCGGGTCTGATCGGGTCAGAGAGGTGGCCCGCCAGGTCGACGCCGATATCTACGTCAATATCCAGGGCGACGAGCCAACGCTCAATCCATCATTTTTTGTGCGGCTACTCGCGCTCTTTGAGAGGCCCGAGGTCGAGGTGGCCACCCTGGCGGTGCCTTGCCCCGCGCAGGAGGTCGCCAACCCCAACGCCGTCAAAGTGGTCACCGCGCTTGATGGCCGCGCCCTCTATTTCTCTCGCTCCACGATTCCCTACGACCGCGATCGAACCGGCTTTACCGGCTACCGCAAGCATCTCGGCATCTATGCATACCGCAAGGCTGCACTCGAGCGTTTTGCATCGCTGCCGCCCTCGCCTCTAGAGAAGCTTGAATCTCTCGAACAGCTTCGTCTTCTCGAAAACGGCATCGGCGTCTATGTCGCAGAGGCTCCGGGCGACACTATCGGCGTCGACACGGAAGAAGATTTGCAGCGCGCGGAAGCAGTGTTGAGAGCGAGAGCAAAATAGAAATCCGGAATTACCCGCAAGATCCGGATAGCCGCGGAGCAGGCATTCGGCGACGATAGCTTCATGAGCAGCACTCTCCAACTCGCACAAAGCCACACCACAATGCTCGATGCAGAATCCGCGTGGCAGCAGATACTCAGCCGCGACTCTTCGGCGACATTTTTCTACGCCGTTATGACCACCGGTGTCTTCTGCCGCCCGGTCTGCACCAGCCGCCGACCTCTGCGTACCAACGTACGCCTCTTCTCCTCGATCAGCGACGCACAAGCCGCTGGCTTCCGCCCGTGCAAGCGCTGCCGTCCCACTGCGTGGGGCAGTCCCCTGGAGAAGGTTCGGGCCCACATAGAGGCGCACGCCGATCGGCCTGTGCGTCTCAAAGAACTCGGCCGCATCGCCGGTCTCAGCCCCTTCACCGTACAGCGTGTCTTCAAGCAGGCGATGGGTGTGAGTCCGCTGCAGTATCAGCGCGCGTTACGGGCCGGAACGTTGCGCGCCGCGCTCAAGCAATCAAGCAATGTCACAACCGCGATCTATGATGCGGGCTTTGGCTCGAGCAGCCGCGCCTACGAGGGATCGCAACTCGGCATGACGCCTGCGCGCTTTGCTAAAGGCGGTAAAGGAGAGAGCATCGGGTGGTGCTCCGCGAAATCTCCATTCGGCTGGGTCATCGTGGGAGCGACGCAGCGCGGTCTCTGCTGGCTATCGCTCGCATCAACACAGGCGGAGGCAGAAGCTGCACTTCGCGCAGAGTTTCCCGCCGCGGCGATCCGGCACGACACGCAACTGTTGAGTCATGTGGATGCCGCGCTCGCCAGTGTGCGAGAGGGTTCTGACCTCGCCGCAGCCAACCGACGTGCCGAAGCTCTCGACCTTCGCGGCACTGTCTTTCAACTGCGCGTGTGGCAGGCACTACGTCAGATTCCGCGCGGTGAAACGCGCAGCTACAGCCAACTCGCCCGCGAACTCGGCGATGCAAACGCAACCCGCGCCGTGGCCCGAGCCTGCGCCGTAAATCGCGTGGCGCTTGTCGTGCCGTGCCATCGGGTGGTTGGCGCCGGCGGCAGCCTTACCGGCTATCGCTGGGGCATCGACCGCAAGCGCCAGTTGCTGAAGGCCGAGCAAAAGTAAGGCTCGGCCTTTCGATCAGCGCTCAGAGCCTTGCTCCGCCTGAGGCCTTGATCGCCTGTCCCGTCACCCAGTAGGCATCGTCCGACGCCAGGAATGCGGCAATCGATGCGATATCTTCAGGCTGGCCGATGCGGCCCAGTGGGGTGTCCGCCACGGCTTTCTTCTGGAAGTCGCTGCCGATGATTCCCGCCGCGTGCACACCCTCAGTTTCCACCATGCCGGGGTTAAGAGAGTTCACGCGAATCTTGCGTGTGCCCAATTCCTGTGACAGAGCAACTGTGATCGAATCGAGTGCGCCCTTGGTTGCGCTGTAGACCGAAGCCGAAGCAAAACCAGCCGCTGCAACCGATCCAATGTTGATTACGCTGCCGCCCTTGGGATCGAAGTGTTTCAGTGCTTCCTGCGTTGTGAGCAGCAGACCCAGCACATTGACGTTGAATTGTTTGTGGAAGTGCTCCGGCGTCACCGCTTCAATTGGGCCGAACTCATATATGCCCGCATTGTTCACCAGAATGCTGATTGGCCCCAGTTCCCTTGCCACCGTGGCAACGAGCGGGCCAATCGAATCAGGATCGGCGAGGTTTGCCTGGACAGCAACCGCCTTGCCGCCCGCTTTCTTGATCTCGGCAACTACCTTCTCCGCACCTGCCTTGCTGCCCGAGTAGTTCACGGCCACCGCTGCACCACGCGCCGCCAACTCGCGCGCTATCTCCGCGCCAATACCCTTCGATGCTCCCGTTACCAACGCCACTTTTCCCTGAAGGCTGCTCATTTTCCGCTCCTTATACCGGAATGTCATCGTTTCGACATTTCGATAACTGTCGAATTGATTACGCATGCCTGGGCTCGGATTCAGAAACCCTGTGGAAAATCTTCTGCGGGTGTTCAGCCCTGCCGGCAATCGGGCTGTGCAAGGCCTTGAAATGTTGAGATTAGAGCCTCAAGCACGCCGGGACGAAGTGACAGAAAGTGAAACTTGCCCTCACGCCTCACAGTGATAATTCCAGCGGTTTCCAGTTCCTTGATGTGGTGCGACAGCGTCGCCGGAGAGATGGCAAGCGAAGCCCGTGCCTGTGCGCATCCCAGCGGGCACCCGGCATTGGCAATCTGCTCCACGAGATGAAAGCGATGCGGATCAGCCAGCGCCTTCAACAGCGCGGTGCGGCGTGCCCGGCTGAGGCGCGGCGTCTTCACTTGAGTTGGAGTTGAAGGTGTCACTGCTTCTTTGGATGTTATCGCACTGGATTAGTAGCAGACCGAATCCAGCCCGGAGAGCGCTCGCTAGTCTCTGTGCTCGTCAAGCCGCGCTGCCTGCGTCATCAGATAATTCCGCTCGGGCAGGCTCGTGGTGCGGCTGGCTGCGATGCGATAGTGCTTCGCGGCTCTTGCGTGGTCGCCCAGCCTTTCATAGAGATGCCCTCTCACTGCATCGAGACGATGATGCTCGGCAAGCCTGCTGTCGTCATCAAGCCTGCTCAGC
Source organism: uncultured Acidobacteriaceae bacterium (assembly GCA_963832465.1). Taxonomy (GTDB): domain Bacteria; phylum Acidobacteriota; class Terriglobia; order Terriglobales; family Acidobacteriaceae; genus Telmatobacter. Next base: position 97,474 of record CAWHUJ010000003.1, on the reverse strand, counting down.
AACTCAAGCCCCTTTTCCGGTCCGTGCACCATCGCTGCGGCGATCGCATGGTTCAGCGTCACCATCGGGCTCGGCGCCACGCTCTTCAGCAATTCATAGAGCGCCAGAATCTGCGGCCAGTCTGTCTCTTCAACATGTGCCGCCTCGTCGTGCACTGCGGCGATCGCGGCCTGCAGCTGATAGAGTCCGACAGCGCCTTTCGCCAGTGCGTCGGCCAGCAGTGCCTGCCCCTCCGCGATTTCTGCACGATCCCACAGCGAGCGATCCTGCTTATCCAATGGGATCAGTTCTTCGGACGGGCCGGTGCGAGCGGCACGGCGCGCGTCGGTTAGCAGCATCAACGACAGCAGTCCAGCCACCTCTGGGTTCTCAGGCAACAGCGCTCTGGCCGATCGCGTCAACCGTATTGCCTCTCTTGCCAGATCCAACCGCTGCAGCTGGGCCCCCACGCTGCTGACGTAACCCTCATTGAAGATCAGGTAGAGCACGTGAAGGACCGACGGCAGTCTTTCACCGCGTTCCTGCGCGGAGGGCATGCGAAAGGAGATGCCGGAAGCCTTGATGTTCAGTTTGGCGCGGCTGATGCGCTGTGCCATCGTTGCTTCAGGAACAAGAAATGCGTTGGCAATCTCAGCGGTGGTTAAGCCGCCTACCGCGCGTAGCGTCAACGCCACTGCAGAAGACACCGTGAGCGCGGGATGGCAGCACATGAAGAGCAGAATCAGCGTGTCGTCCGGATCCATCTCAGACTCGATCGTGTCCATGGGCGTATACGCTTCTTCGTCTTGTGCGGCTGCGCTTTCTCGTTGTCTGCGGGCAATGTCGCTGCGCACCTGATCCGTCATGCGACGAGCGGCCACGTGGATCAACCAGCCGCGCGGATTTTCGGGAATGCCTTCCTGCGGCCATTGCGTGAAGGCGGCGAGCATCGCCTCCTGAACCGCATCTTCGGCTGCAGCGAAGTCGTGAAATCGACGTGCGACGGCGCCGAGAACCTGCGGCGCAAGTTCCCGAAGCAGCCGTTCGGAATCGGCGTTCCACGGCTTCGTCATCGCAGCGTTATCGCATCATCTCTGGGGGAGGTGCACTCATCACTGCACGAACTTCAATCGGCATATTGAGCGGTGCCCCGCCTGAGCCGGGTGCTGCCGATATCTCAGCAGCAATTGCATACGCTCGCTCTGGTGTCTCCACATCCACAATCCAGAAGCCGGCAAGAAATTCCTTCGACTCCGGAAAAACGCCGTCCGTCAGCGGAAGGCCATTCTTGCCAGCTGTCACCTGCCGAGCCTGATCAGGGAAGGCAAGGCCCTCTGCTGAAACCAGCTCGCCCGCCTCATGCAACCTTTTATTCAGGCGCACCATAAACGCGACGTGCGCCAGAAGGTCTTCACGTGGCCACTCGGGGACGCCCGCTCCGGCCTTCATCGTGTTCATCATCAAAATGTATTTCACGCTTGCGCCTCCTGTTCATTTCACGGCATTGCGTTTGGTCGTCAGACTACTTCTGACCATCGGACTGTGGCGGATTACCGAACTGCCGCACTTCAATCGGCATATTGGTGGGCACGCCGCCGGGGCCCGGTGCTGAGGAGATCTTTGCCGCCAGGACATATGCTCGCTCCGTGTTTGCTACGTCAAAGATCCAGTAGCCCAGCAGAAACTCCTTCGACTCGGGGAAGATTCCGTCCGTTACAGGCAGTCCATTCTTCTCGCCGCGCACCACCTTGGCGTCGGCTGGACCGGCAAGGCCCTGCGTCGCGACAAATTCGCCCGTTTCGGTTGTCTCCTTCACCAGGTTTCTCAGCACGGCCATGTGTGCCTCGCCATCGGCTCGCGTCCATGCGTGGTAGCCCGATACTCCGGCCTTCGTGCCGTGCATCAGCAAAATGTATTTCATCCTGGATCCTCTCTTCTCGATCGCCACTGCTTGCGTTGACTAGCTCTGCTTGTTCGCTTGAAACATCCAGCGCACGCCGAATCGATCGTTCAACGCTCCATACATTCCATAGAACTGTTCCTTCAGAGGGTCCGTAACATCCGCGCCTTCCGAGAGCCGCGCAAAGAACGTCTTTAGTTCATCTAACGTTCCGTTGCTCAGGTAAAGGCAGACTGTGTTGCCGCGCACTCGCGCCTCGTCAGGTCTCAGCCAATCGGACGCCGAGATCTCAATTGCACCGCTCTTGAGTCTGGCATTGATCGTCTTCTCCTGCTGAAACGCGGGCATGTGGCCCTTCGCCGGGGAGTCCTTCACGCTCATGGCGTGCATCTCTCCGCCAAAGCACGATTTGTAGAACTCCATGGCCTGGCGGCAGTTGCCGTCAAACAAAAGATAAGGGGTCAAAGTCGTCATTGCATCTCCTTTTGCATTCTGCTCCAGCGCGGATCCGCTGGTTTCTGCGGCGCCTTTGATAGGTAAAGCCGCCACTGCAGCAGCCGATAGTGCGCCTTCAACAAACTTGCGTCGAGAGATCTCTCCTGCGTAGCCCATTGTCGTTTTCTCGCTCTGGCTTGCTGCCGGTTTCTGTCTTTCATGCAGTAGTCGAGGCTGAAACGCCATTCTCTACATCGGGCCCAAAATTTTTTGAGAAAAGTAGAGGGCTGCGGTGGGTCAGTCGGCCGGTCAGAAGCAAGCCACTTCGGAGAGGGCAGCGTTATCGCCGGCAAAAATTCTCCGGCGAGCAAGCCAACACGCTTGCTCAGTCGTCCGTAATGTCGCCTTTTTGCAGAGGGACAAAGGCGGCGCGCCTGAAGATGCGGCCTCGTTTCACGGTCATCACAATCGATCGCAGATTGTTGAGGTTGGTCAGCGGATCGCGGCTGAGTACAACCATATTGGCGAGCTTTCCCGGTTCAATGCTGCCCATATCGCGCTGCTGACCGGCCGCGCGCGCGGCAATGATTGTCGCGCCTTGCAGAATTGCGGCATTTGGCATGCCCGCCTTGCTCTTGAGCTCGGCAAACTCGTGAAAGAGATCCGGCCATGGGTCGTTCCACGGCGCAACATTATCCGTGCCCGTCGCAATCGGAACTCCGGCGCGCCATGCCTGGCCCGTGATGATGCCTCCAACCGTGTCATCGCAGTGACCCGGGGGTAGAGGCATGCTCGGCGAAGCCGCTCCGTAGGTCCAGACTGTCGCGTCCAGAATCGTTCCGCGACGCACCATCTCGGCGAACAACTTTGCTAGCGCGGGATTATTCCCATCCCGGAAGGGATCGAGCGCCGTCGTCGGCCTCTTGGGTGACCACTCCGGCACCTTATCCTGCGGTTGCCATACCAGCAGACATGCATGAGAGATAACATCGACTCCCGCGTTCACGATGTCCGACGGCTTCGCCGGAAAAAGCGTTGCATGCGCCCACACCAGCATCTGCTGCCGGTGCGACTCGGCGGTAATCTTCGCGGCAAGCTCCGGCGACATTGCGGCGTAGAGCTTGATCGCCGTGGCGTAGGTGCCTTTCGCTTCCGCTACGGCAAGCGGCAGGTTTGTTTCGTCTGTCATCGCCTGCATCCACGGGACCTGCCCCGGCACTGCGCCCGCAGTCACCTCGATTGTGCGCTTGTCTGAGAAAAAAGACGGCCCTGCCATCAGAGCGGCATAGTAGATGTCCGGTGCCGGGATTTCGCCCACCAGGCTCGCCCGCGTAAGCTCGCCCACTGCGCGCAGATCGTCGGCCATGTCGCGCACAGCCGTCACGCCACCGTAAAGATCCCGCCGCAGAATCGCGGTGGCCTGCCGCCGGTTCGGCGGAGTAGCGAGGTGCACGTGAGAATCGATCAAGCCCGGCATCAGGAAACGCCCCGCGAGTGGCACGATGCGCGCTTTGCTCAGCACGCCCCGATCCAGGGTTTGATCCTTCTCCGCGTCAGGGAAAACCTTCTCGATGCGCTCCCCTTTTACCAGCACATCCATCCCGGTCTTTGCCGGGCCACCAGTGACGTCAACCAGTGTCGCGTTGCGGAAAAGAACCAGCTCGGTCTGCGGCGGAGCAAGCGGCTTCGGCGATTCTGCCGCAACAACACTGACTGCCAATGCCAAAGCGGCAAAGAATACGGCCGCAGCGCTCGCCGTGCTGGGTCCAGTTGCTGGTGAATTCATACCGCCAGTATAAGCACGCCAATAAAGCTTCCTTGCTTCGTCCGCGAGTTAGCGGTGCCGTGATTACGCTGATTTCGCTCGCGGGATGAAGCCAGGGATGCCGGTCTTCACCACTTCGTTGAGCCTCTGCCGTGTCTGGATGCGGCTGATCTCGTCAAACGCATCTGCAGGAAGGGCCGAGATATCGAAATTCTCTCTTGCCCGAGCCGCGCTCTTCGGCGTCGTCAACAGAGCCGTGCCGCGCTGCACCGCCCATGCCAGCAGAACCTGCGCAGGCGTCTTCCCCACACGTGCAGCTACGGCCGAAATCACCGGATCTTCGATCAGCCCCGGCCGCATTCCGTGGCCAAGCGGTGCGAAAGCCAGCAGGACAATGCCGTTCCGTTTGCAGAATTCCAGAAGCTCAGTTTCCGGCAGATACGGATGAGATTCCACCTGCACGACCGCTGGCTTGATTCTCGCTGCTTCATAGATCGACTTGACTCCATCGAGGCCGATGTCCGACAGCCCGATCGCACGGCATTTGCCCTTGTCCACCAGACTTTCCAGCGCTCTCCACGTGTCGAGCAAAGTAACGCCCTTGTCGTAGATGACATTGCCATTTTCATCTCGCGGGTCCTGATCGTCACCCGGTTGAAAGGCATATGGAGTGTGAATCAGATAGAGGTCCAGATACTCGAGCCCGAGTCTGTTGCGGCTCGCATCGAAGGCGGCCTCGACACGCTCAGGCCGGTGATTGCTGTTCCATAACTTCGTCGTAACAAAAATCTCTTCGCGTGCGATTCCTCCGGCAGCAGCTCCATCCCGCAGGGCCTCGCCGACTTCGCGCTCATTCCGGTATCGCTCGGCGCAATCGAAGTGCCGAAATCCGGCTTCCAGCGCGTCCCTGGTCGCGCTCAGCGTCACGGCTGCATCAGGAATCAACGTGCCAAAACCCAGCGCTGGTATCTGCCCACTTCCATTCCTGAGCGGGATTCTCTTCAGTCGAAGATCAGAAGATTCACTCATGAAAAAACACCTCTGGGCTATTTTGCTCCTGTTGGGGGAACGGGAAGGTGGCAAAGGGCAGCAAAAGGCAAAAGGCTTCTTAAGAAGGTCAGCTCGGAACTCTCTTCAGCGCTTCCGCCCGACCGCCAGCAGTGTCTGAAACTGCGGCGTCTCCAGTTCCTTGTCGACGATTGAGGCCTGCACCTGCGCGAAGCCGGCTTTCTCCAGCATCGCTTCCACTTCCGCTTCGCTGAAGCCCAACCACTCATCGGCGTAGATCTCGCGCGCCTCTTCGAATCGATGCTTCGCCAGATCGAGAACTACTATACGGCCGTCGGCCCGCAGAATCCGATGGGCCTCGTGCAACGCGCGCTCAGGGTGCTGCGCATGGTGCAGCGACTGTGAAAAGAAGACGACGTCTACGGACGCATCGGCGATGGGCACTTCTTCAAAGTCGCCCAGGCGAAACTCGATATTCTCCGCGCCTTGCCGCTTCGCCTGCTCGCGTCCCACTTCGATCATCCTCGCCGAAGAATCCACCGCGATCACTCTTGCTGCGCTCTGCGCCAGCAGGAGAGAAAAGCTTCCATCGCCAGCGCCCAGGTCGGCAATCTCCATCGGAGGCAGCAGGCGCAGCAGCGCCTCGGCAATGCTGCGCCACGACTTTCCCGGCACATAATCTTTGCCGAGCCGGCCGGCCATGCTGTCGAAGAAGCTGCGCATGCGGTCCTGGCGCTTCTTCACCACGCGGCGCATCGCCGCCTGATCGCTCACGGCCTCGGCAATTTCGCCGCGCGCGCGGCTGAGCATCTCTTCCACCACGCGCGCCTCTTCGGTGGCGACGAGTTGGTAGAGATTGTTCTTGCCCGTCCGCCTGTCTTCGACGAGTCCGGCCCGCTTGAGCTGCGAGAGATGGGTGGAAATGGTGCTTTGGCCCATCGTCAGAATTTCCTGCAGCTCGGCGACAGAGAGCTCTTCCTCCTTTAAAAGCAACAGGATACGAAGCCGATTGGGGTCGGCCGCGGCACGGAGGATTTTGACAATTGACGCCATGGCGGGTTTCTGTTACATATCAACATATCACGATAGAACGATGCGAGGAGAGATTTAATGGCAGCCACAGCAGTTGAAATCGCGCAGGATTACAAGGTCGCTGACCTTTCGCTGGCCGATTGGGGCCGCAAGGAAATCACGATCGCCGAGCACGAGATGCCGGGCCTGATGGCGATCCGCAACAAGTACGCGGCTGAGAAGCCCCTTGCAGGCGTGCGCATCACCGGCTCGCTGCATATGACGATTCAGACAGCGGTGCTGATCGAGACGCTCGTGAGCCTTGGCGCTGAAGTGCGCTGGGCAAGCTGCAACATCTTCTCCACGCAGGATCACGCGGCTGCCGCGATTGCGGCCAGTGGCGTGCCGGTCTTTGCCTGGAAGGGCGAATCGCTCGAAGACTACTGGGATTGCACGTATCGCGCGCTGACCCACAAGGGCGGCACGGGTCCGGAGCTGGTCGTAGACGACGGCGGCGACGTGACGCTGCTGATCCACAAGGGCTACGAGCTTGAGGATGGCGATAAGTGGGTCGACAGCCCCTCGGGCAATCACGAAGAGCAGGTGATCAAGGATCTACTCAAGCGTGTCTACGCCGACGATCCGCAGCACTGGCACAAAGTTGTGAAGGCGTGGCGCGGCGTAAGCGAAGAGACCACCACCGGAGTGCATCGCCTCTACAAGATGATGGAGCAGGGCAAACTGCTGGTTCCCGCCATCAACGTGAATGACTCGGTGACCAAATCAAAGTTCGACAATCTCTACGGCTGCCGCGAATCGCTGGCAGACGGAATCAAGCGCGCCACTGACGTCATGGTTGCCGGCAAGGTGGCCGTGGTCTGCGGCTACGGCGACGTGGGCAAGGGATGCGCACACTCGCTGCGCGGCATGGGCGCCCGCGTCATCGTTACTGAAGTCGATCCCATCAATGCGCTGCAGGCGGCGATGGAAGGTTTCGAGGTCACCACCGTTGAAGACACGCTGGGACGCGGCGATATCTACGTGACCTGCACGGGCAACGTGGACATCATCACGCTCGATCACATGAAAAAGATGAAGGATCAGGCCATCGTCTGCAACATCGGCCACTTCGACAACGAGATCCAGATGGACCGCCTCAACGCGGAGAAGGGTGTGGAGAAGCTGAACATCAAGCCGCAGGTGGATTTCTACACCTTCCCGGATGGGCACGGCATCTTCATTCTTGCTGAGGGGCGTCTGGTGAACCTCGGCTGCGCGACCGGTCATCCGAGCTTCGTGATGTCGAACAGCTTCGCCAACCAGACGCTGGCTCAACTCGACCTCTGGAAGAACAAGGACACCTACAAGGTGAACGTCTACACGCTGCCCAAGAAACTCGACGAAGAAGTGGCGCGGCTGCACCTTGAGAAGATCGGCGTAAAGCTGACGACACTTACCAAGACTCAGGCCGATTACATTGGCGTGCCGGTCGAGGGTCCCTACAAGGCTGAGTTCTACCGCTACTAAAAAATGCTGAGCTGGGCCGCCTCGGGCGGCCCGGTGTTTTTCCGGTGCGTGACGCATGAGAGAGAGCAGCCCCGGTTTTTCCTTTGAACTGTTTCCGCCGCGCACTGAACAGAGCGCCGCAAAGCTGCCCGACGTGATACGGCGGCTCGCTGAGGTGCGCCCGGATTATTTCTCGATCACGCACGGCGCGTGCGGCTCCGATCAGCACGGCACTTACGAGACGCTTCTTGCCGTGGCTGCCCATACAGGAATCGAAGTCGCTCCACACCTGACGTGTGTAGGTTCGACGCGAGCGAAGATTGCAGATCAGCTCGATCGCTACCGCGAGGCGGGCGTGCAGCGTATCGTCGCGCTGCGCGGCGACCTGCCGGCAACCGCTCCAGATTCATTGGCTCCCTCATCGGCTCTGGGTGAATTCCATTACGCCAGCGAACTGGTGAGCTTCATCCGCAAGACGCATGGAGATGCATTTCGCATCGAAGTTGCGGCGTATCCCGAGGTGCATCCGCAGGCGCAGAGTGCGTCCGCAGATTTCGACAACTTTTGCCGCAAGGTTGAGGCGGGCGCCGACGGCGCGCTGACACAGCTCTTTTACAGCGCCGATGCGTACTTCGAGTTCATGGAGCGCTGCAGCAAGGCGGGCATCACTATCCCTGTGGTGCCGGGCATCATGCCGATTACGGGCTATGCGAATATCGTGCGGTTCTGCGATGGTTGCGGAGCCGATCTGCCACGGTGGATCAGGCTGCGCCTTGAAGAGCTGCAGCATGACAAGGAAGCGCTGCTCGATTTCGGGCTCAGCGTTGTGACGCGCTTGTGCGAGACACTCCTGCGCAACGGCGCGCCGGGGCTGCATTTCTACACCATCAATCAGGCGGTGCCGACGCTGCGTCTCTGGGAGAATCTGGGGATCGCGACGCCGGCGCAAGCGTAGCTCGATTTCCAGGCTCTCTTCTCGCGGTGGGCGGAAGCTTTTCTTTATCGAATCCTCATTGGATTTTTGGCACGCTGGCATAGGATGTCTCTACCCTGCGGCGCTTCGCCTTGGTTTTCGTCCACGAAAATTCTGAACAGAGCTTTAACAAGGTTCCTACGATCGGGAGAAATCCGTGTCCCCTGCAATGCTTGACCATCTGGGCTCGATCGCGAGCATTCTAAGCACGCTGATTGGCCTGCCTGCCGTTCTCGTTGCACTATATAACGCCCACATGGCGCGCGTGGAGGTGCAGCAGGTATGTGAGGGAACAATGCATCTGCGCGACTGCCTGGAGTTTGTTGCAGGCAACGGCGCCTGCATCAATATCGTCCCACTGGAGACGCTGCACTCACTGCCCAAAGCGGGTGACGTGATCCTGTTGCCGGGGCAGGGCGTGAGTGAAGGTAGTGAATTTCTACCGGGAGCTTATCTCGTCGAGTCCATCGAGCACTTTTACACGCCAGCTACACACAAGAGGCGCAGGCCTGGCGAAGCACGTTTAACCAAAGCCGTATGCCTCGTGACTTCCCTTAATCCCAACTTTGGCGCAAGTGAACTAAGCGCTTCGCAAAAGGACGCAAGAGCGATGCGCGTAGTGTAGAAGCTTCACGACGCGCGCCACAATTGGAGCAGCAACGAGCGCTCATTCACAACGCAGCGCAACCACTGGATTGACTTTCGTGGCTCGGCGCGCGGGAATGAGAATTGCAAGCAGCGCAGCTGCGACGAGAAGCAACGAAGCTCCGCCGAGAGAGAGCGGGTCCCATCCGCGGACGGAGAAGAGGAAGCCGTTCATCAGGCGCGTAAGCAAGAGAGCCAGGACGATACCGATGCCGAGCCCGACGGCAATGGTGCGAAGGCCGCTGCGAACGAGCATGCCGAGAACCTGGGCCCGGTCCGCGCCAAGGGCCATACGCAGGCCGATCTCAGCCTGGCGCTGCGCGACGCCGTAGGATGTGACGCCGTAGACACCGAGGGCAGCGAGCAAAAGTGCAAGAGCTGAGAATCCACCAAGCAGAATGAGAGCGAGCCGGCGGCGTTCAAGCGATTCGCCCATCACCTCTGTCATCGTGCGGATGTGGTAGACGGGCAGGTTTGGATCGATGGCCGAGACTTCGCGCTGAATTGTAGGCGCCAGATTTTTGGGGTCGCCCGAAGTAAGAACCGTCAGGGTCATATCCGTGGACGGACGCTGATTCTGGGGCCAGTAGACTTCGACGCGCGAGCGCGCCTCGAGAGTGCGATTGTGCACATGGCGGACGACGCCGACGATCGTTGACCATGGTGCCCCGGAGGAATCTCCCATGTGCAGGCGCTTGCCGATGGGATCCTGGTTTGGCCAATAGGTCTGGGCGAGGGTCTCATCGACGATGGCGACAGATGGCGTGCCTTCGGTGTCGCGTGGCTCAAAATAGCGTCCTCGGATCAGTGAAATGCCCATTGTTTTGAAGTAATCGGGCGTAGCGAAGCGCATATCGGCTTCGGGCGTGGTGTCTTCACGCGGCACCGATTGCGTATCGATGGTGGTGGTGCCGGAACTGCCGAGGCCGCCCAGAGGCAGCTCAGAAACAGCGCCTGCGGACTCCACGCCGGGCAGCCTCTGCACGCGGTCCAGCAACTGATCGTAGAAGCTGCGAATTTGCTCGGGCTTGCTGTAGACCACATTGGGCAGGCTTACGCGCAGCGTGAGTACGCCCTCGGGACGGAAGCCTGGATCGACCTTGAGGATTTTCTCGAAGCTGCGGAGCAAGAGCCCGCAGCCGACGATGAGAAGCAGCGAAAGCGCTGTCTCAGCGATGACGAAGATGTTCCGCAGGCGTTTCGGCTGGCGACCTTCGGTGCTGCGATTGCCCTTGAGCCTGTCGAAGCTTCTCCTGCGGCCCGCCTGCAATGCGGGAACGAGGCCGAAGAGGATTCCGGTGGCGACGGCGATCAGGGTGGCGAGGACGAGAGTTCTGCCGTCGATCGAGGTCTGGATTGCGCGGGGGAGGGAATGGCTCGCGATGGTGCTGAGTCCCTTGAGAATCCACGGAGTGACTGCGAGGCCGGCTGCGCCGCCAATGAGAGCCAGAAGAACGCTTTCGGTGAGGAGCTGGCGGGCTAGCCGCGAACCGGAGGCTCCAAGAGCGAGGCGGGTTTCCATCTCCGTTTGGCGCTCGCTTGAGCGGGCCAGCAGCATGTTGGCGATATTTGCGCACGCAATGAGGAGCACGAGGCCGACTGCTGTCATGAGGATGATCAGTGTCGGCCGGATGTCGGAAACAGTTTCATCGAGAAGTGGATGGGAGAGAATGGCGAAGCCGAATTTGTTGTAAGGATAAGACCGGTGCTGGTCGATCATGGTTTTGCCCACGCGATCCATGTCGGAGTTGACCTGGGCGAAGGAGAGGCCGGGACGGATCCGCGCGAGAACCTCAAGACCATGGCTGCCGCGGCTATTTTCGCTGAGGTCATCGGGACCAAAGGCGAGCGGCGCCCATATCTCGCTCTCCTGCGGATACTCGAATCCAGCGGGCATCACGCCGACGACGGACATTGGAACGCCGTCGATATCGATGGTGTGGCCGAGCACATCGCGACTGCCGCCGAAGACACGCTGCCATAGGCCGTAGCTGAGAACCACCTCGTGGTCGCGGCCCGGCTGTGCTTCTTCAGCAAGAAATGTTCTGCCCATGAGCGGCTGAACGCCGAGGATCGAGAAAAGGGAAGGAGAAACCGATGCGCCGATAGCGCGCTGAGGACTGCCCTTGACGCCGAGATTCACTGAGCCTGAGGCGATTGCCGCGATGTCGGTGAAGCTGCGATTGAGTTGCTGCATATCGCGAAACTCGGGAGGCGAAACCCAGTTCTGGTCGTTGGGCATGCCAATGCCGGTGAAGCGGGTCCACAGCTTGACCAGGCCCTCGGGCTGCCGATAGGGGAGGGGCTTCAGCAGCACGGCATCGAGCACGCTGAAAATGGCTGCGTTGGCTCCGATGCCAAGGGCCATTGTGAGCACAATGACGGCAGTGAAACCCGGCCTTGCGGCCATCTGACGAAAAGCGAAGCGCAGATCCTGGATCAGAACGTTCATGGCAGGTCTCCGGGAGTTGTGGCACCCGTAAGGTTGCGGGCAATTTGCTAGCCAATTATTCGCGTGGCTAAGTGGCTGATTCTGTGGAAGTAGATAAGGGCAGGCGCCGAGATGGCGTGTTCGGCAATAGCGAGATGTGTTCGAAAGCGGACAGGAAATGCGAATCCAGCCCAACGCGAGCAGTTAGAGGTTTGCTCCGAAGGCAAGCAAGCGGCCGTCACAATCCTTCACAACAAACTCGCGGCAGTTCCAGGGCGTGTTGGCGAGTCCACGGGTGAACTCGACGCCTTTGGCTGCGTACTCGGCATAAAGCGCGTCTGCATCCTCGATGAAGAGGTAGGCGTCGAGCAGTTCATCGGCATACTTATCGGGATTCGGCGTAGGCGGTTCGGCACAGCGGAAATGAATGGCGCGCTCATCGCGCGCGACGATGGCGTAGACCGGAGGTTCCTGCGCTTCGTGGGGCCAGGTGCTGAGGCATTCGAAGCCCAGCTTGTCCTTGTAATAAGCAAGCGCGGCGGGAATGTCAGTGGTGAAGAACTGCGGCGCGATCTGACGAATCATGGCCAAAGTCTACCCCCGCGCCGGTCAAGAGAGCAGAACCGGACGATTACGCAATCGCAGGAGTCGTATCTGCGGTAAGATCTGCGGCCGGCGCCTGTTGCCCGCGCGTTTCGCGGCAAATGGAGAGCACGGTGAGGTCGTCCTGCTGGCCGAATGCGCTTGCCTCGGAGACGAGCAACTCGACGCTCGCGCCGGAGCGCAGCATCTGCTGCACGCGTTCGAAGCCGAAGAGCTGGCCCTGAGCGTTCTGTGCTTCTACGACGCCGTCAGTATAGAGAGTGAGGGTTTCGCCCTCGCGGATCTGCAGGGCCACGTCTGCGTACTCCGGGTTTTCAACGACGCCTAGCGGCAGCGAACCTTCAATGGCGAGATCGCGTTGATTGGAAATTGGCGGCAGATGACCGGCGTTGGCGATCGTGGCCTTTCCGTCGGGCGCGAGCCGCATCGCGAGGCAGGTTGCAAAGCCGTCGTGCATACGGCCATGGAGGCGGCGGTTTAGATGACGCAAAACTTCGGCAGGGCTGCTCGTGAATTCGGCCAAGGTGCGCAGCGCGCCAACGATCAGCGAAACCGTCATGGCCGCGGTGAGCCCCTTGCCACTGACGTCGCCGATGACAACAAGCGCATCTCCACCAGCCAGAGAGACGACCTGGAAGAAGTCGCCACCAACTTCAGATGCGGGCCGGTAGATGTTGCCGATGGTGAAGCCCGGCACGGCAGGCGTAGCTTCAGGCATGAGCACCTGCTGCACTTCGCGCGCAGATTTTAGCTCCATGTCGATCTGCGTCTGTCGGCGCCGATCGAGGAAGTGGTGATGGGCAACCGTAGCAAGCAACGCGAGAAAGAGAATGGTGTCGAGAATGAAGCGGGCGTCGAACTGGTAGCCGGAGATAACGAAGTGCAGGCTTCCAAGATGGTTCGTGAGTGTCCAGTGAGTGAAGCGGATGCCTTGACTGGCGATGGCTGTGACAACGTTCCACGTGCCGTAGAGGAAGACTGCTGTGGCGAGCGGCCAGAGTGAACGTCTGCCGCGGCGGGCAAGCCCAACTGCCGTAATCACAAAAATGAAAAGGGGAGTGAGGCTGTAGACGGTGGTGGTAACGGCGTCGACCCACGGAAGGGCTGCCCCGCCGTGGCCCCACAAGAAGATAGCCGTGATGTCAATTGCCTGGGCAGAGAGATAGAGGCTGGCAAGAATTATCGTCCAGCGACGCCAGCGGGGAAGGTTGGCGAGGCCAAAAAGGCTGAGGAGAATCAGCCAGAGAGATATGTCGGATACGGAGTTTTGAATCTGAATAAACAGCTGCTGCAGCGCAAACGTCTGACCGTTTCGCAGGGGGTCCAGATTAGTGAAGCCGTTGTATGCGTCGGCAATGAGAAAGAGCGATAGCCACAGGAAGAGCCATTCAGTGCGCTGGCGCAAGAACAGAAAGAGGGCGATCAGTCCGCTGACCAGCAGGACTGCGGAGGTGAGAAGGCGGGGCAACGACTGGTGTTCCCGCCTGAAGCGTCTTCCCTGGATCTGCTCGACGAGCAACTGAGGACGGCCGATGGTTGGGGCAAAGTTGAATCCGCCGAGCGTAGGCGGATCGATGGACGAGAGAAGTGACTTCCACACGCGCACCGCGATTACGCCTTTAGAGGCCGGCAGAGCGAAAACCTCACTGTGTGGAGGGGCCCACCACCATGCGCCGGGAGGCAGCTTGCCGTAGGCGCCTATCTTCTGTCCGTTGAAGTAGAGCTCATATGCGTCGTCGACCATCGGCATGGCGATGGCGAGGGGCTCGGTGGAGTTTGTGATGTCGATCGAGCGGCGATACCAGGCGTAGCCAGTGTAGGCAGGATGCGTTTGGCTTCCCCAGGTATCATCGCCGCGAATCTTCTCCCACGCGGAATCGTCGAAGGATGGCGAGGCCCATGCAAGGTTGTCGCCGGTGCTGAATCGCCATAGCCCGGTAACAGGAACGGTGCCCGCGCCCGGATCAGGCGTTATAAAGACATCGGACGAAGCGGGTCGCGGAGTGGCAGCCCGAGCGCCAGCGGTAGAAAACAGCACCAGAAAGGCAAAACCCCAGATGACACGCATGCCGATGCGTGCACACCACGAAGGAGGAAGCCACGGAACCTTGCTCGATGCCGGCATGTCTCGAACCCTGTTGTGAGATGAAGGGCGGAAGCTTGCCGCAAGTATACGTGGGGCGTCCGGCTAACATCGAATTGTTTCCGCTGGCTTAGAGATCGAGGTTTTCGCCCTCATGCGCGAGTAGTGCTACTTGTCCCGGTGCACGATGCCTGCTTCGGATGTCGAGCCGAGGTCGAAGTGGCGCGGAAACCCTGAAGGCTTGTATTGATAGGTGTCGTTGGTCTCGGCGCGCAGGGCGGCGAGGCGCTCCTTGAGGTGCGCGGTGAGCTCTTCGTAACCGGGCTTGCCGTAGAGGTTGTTCAGCCTCGTCGGGGTCGGTGCGCAGGTCGTAGAGTTCGAACTCCTGCGGGCTCAAGGAAGAAGTGAATGAGCTTGTAGCGCTCGGTGCGGATGCCGCGGCAGGGGCGCACGTTTTCGAAGCCGGGATACTCGTAATACTCGTAGAGCCAGTCTTTGCGCCAGCCCGACGCTGGCTTTGCCTTCAGCGAGGGGCAGCATGCTCTTTCCCTGCATCTCGGCGGGCACCGGCAGGCCGGCGATGTCGAGGAGCGTGGGAGCCATGTCGAGGTTGAGGACCATCGCGTCAGAGGTTGTGCCGGGCTTGACGATGCGGGGATAGCGCAGCATCATGGGCACGCGAATGGAGGGCTCGTACATGAGCCGCTTGTCGTAGAGGTGATGCTCGCCAAGCAAGAAGCCGTGGTCGGAGCTGAGCAGCATGGCGGTTTGATGGCGTGATCTTCTGGCGCTCCAGCTCCTGCCAGACCGCGCCCACGTTGCGGTCGTTGTCTTCGACGCCGATGTAGTGATCTTTGACGAGTTCTTCGAGGGAGCGGGGATCGTCGCTGAAGACCTCGGACGTAGCCGATCTTGTCGTCCGCATCGGCCACAGCGCGGGGCTTGCCGGGATAGTCTTTCAGGTCTTCGTCGAAGGTGGACGGCTTGGGAATGGGCACGCCGTTGAGATCGTTCACGAGATCCTTGGGGCGGTAGAAGGGCGCGTGGGGCGAATAGAACCAGAGAAAGAGACAGAAGGGTTTTGACCGTTCCTGCTTGAGAACCACTCGACCGCCTTCTGGGTGAGCAGGGTATCGACGTATTCGCCCTCGTAGAGCTTGGCGGGGCCGTACTTGCCGTGCACGCCTTCGGTGATGCGGGGACGGTAGTAGTCGGCCTGACCGACGAAGCCGAAGTAGTAGTCCCAGTTGTGCTCCATGAGCGCGCCTTCGATGTGCGACTTGCCGAGGAAGGCGGTTTCGTAGCCTGCCTTGCTGCAGCAGATCGGAGACGAGCGGGAAGCGGGCCGGGATTTTGCCCTCCACGTTGGAGACGGCGCCGGTGGTGTGCGAATACATGCCGGTGAGCATGGTGGCGCGGGAGGGCAGGCAGAGCGCATTGACCACGAAGCCATTGCGGAAGGCACAGCCTTCGCGGCCGATGCGATCCATGTTGGGCGTCTGGATCAGCTTGTTGCCGGTCGAGGAAAGCTCATCCCAGCGCAGGCCTTCGCCAACGAAGCAGACGATGTTCGGCTTGCTGCTGCCGTCAGCGTTGCCGTCGAGGCCTCGCGCAAAAGCGTCAAGGGCTTCGAGACTGCACGCAGCGGAGCCCACTGATCCTGCAATGTATTTGAGAACAGTCCGGCGAGATTCCATATGTGATTGGGATGACAGCCAGCAATAGTAACGCACGCCAGCTTGCGTGATCAATGCGGGTGCGCCGGCGGCGAGGTAGGGCGACCGGTTGCGCGCGCGGGGACAATCTTGATCTCGAAGAGATTTGGCCAGAGCTTGCCGGTGACGAAGAGGCGATCGTGCGCTGCATCCCATGCAATGCCGTTGAGAACAGTTTCAGGGTTCGATTGCGCTGCGAAGGGCTTGAGGCCGGCGAGGTCGATCCAGCCAATAACTGCGCCAGTCGCAGGTGAGATGCGCGCGATGCGGTCAGAGTGCCAGATGTTGGCGTAGACTTCGCCGCGAACAAATTCGAGTTCGTTGAGCTCAGTCACAGGCGAGCCGCGATCCTTCACCGTGACGCTGCGCACCACCTTGAACGTTGCAGGATCGAGAAAGCGCAACGTGGCAGTGCCGTCGCTGAGGATCAGGTTCTTTGTGTCGTGCGTAAGGCCCCAACCCTCGCCCTCGTAATGGAAGGTGCGTAGCAGACGAAAGGTTGCGCGGTCGTAGACGAAGGCAATGTGCGACTCCCAGGTAAGCTGGATGAGTGTGTTGCCCCAGTCGGTGAGGCCTTCGGCGAAGTATTTGTCGGACACGGGAAGAAACTTCAAAATACTGCCGGTTTCAATCTCCACCATGCGCAGAGAAGAGTGGCCGTTGAGTCCCGTGCTCTCGTAGAGATGGCCGTCGACATAAACGAGCCCCTGCGCAAAGGCCTGCGCATCGTGCGGGAATGTGTGGACGATGCGGTAGGAGTCGGCCGCATGCGCGCAAGCGGAGAGAAAAACCAGCAGGAAGAGGATTCGCGAGAGACGAGCGGACTGAAATTTGATCGCGGCCACTAGCTTGCTCCCAGATAAACGAAGCGCAACAGAAAGAGTACAGCGAGCGTGTAGAGCAACCAGTCCTGGCGGCGGTAGTTGCCGGTCACGAGATGCAGAACCGCCCACGCAATGATGCCGAAGCCGAGGCCGTTGGCGATCGAGTACGTGAGCGGAATCAGAATCAGCGTAAGGAAGGCAGGCACGGCAACGAGCGGC
The DNA here is from genome assembly GCA_963832465.1 of uncultured Acidobacteriaceae bacterium. Classification (GTDB taxonomy): domain Bacteria; phylum Acidobacteriota; class Terriglobia; order Terriglobales; family Acidobacteriaceae; genus Telmatobacter. Next base: position 80,377 of record CAWHUJ010000003.1, on the reverse strand, counting down.
TCGGTCCAACGGATCTCGGTGATCGTGGCAAGCATCATCGATCCGACAAGAATGAGCGCCGGCGCCGTGGCCGCCGGTGGCACAATGCCAACGAAGGGCGACGCAACAACGGCCAGCAGAAACAGCGTGCCCGTGACGATGGCGGTGACGCCGGAGCGGCCTCCAGCGGCAACGCCCGCTGTGGACTCAACGTAGCTGGTGACCGTGGATGTACCGACCATCGACCCGAAGACCGTTGCCGTGGCGTCTGCGAAGAGGATGCGGTTTAGTCGCGGGATGGAGTGATCTGCAGAGATGAGGCCAGCACGCTTGGTGACAGCGACGAGGGTGCCGAGGTTATCGAAGAGATCAACAAAAAAGAAGACGAAGATGATTTCGAGAAGGCCCTTGCTCAGCGCGCCGCGGATGTCGAGTTGGAAGGCAGTGGCTTCGAGCGCATGAATGCCGCCGCCCATGGGCGTCCAGTGAACCTGCCCAAGAGCCCACGCGATGCCGGTGACGGCGAGCACGCCGATCAGGATCGAACCACGCACCTTCTTGATTTCAAGGGCGACCATGAGGATGAGACCGAAGAGCGCGAGCGCCGTTGTAGGGTTGCGGATATTTCCAATGCCGACGAGCGTTGCGGGATCGCTCACGACAAGTCCTGCATTGCGAAAGCCAATAAAGGCGATGAAGAGGCCGATGCCGCTTGCAACGGCCGCGTAAAGTTCGTGCGGGATGGAGCGGAGAATCATCTGCCTGATGCCGGCCGCGGTGAGCGCAAGGAAGATCGCGCCGGAAAGAAAGACGGCGCCGAGTGCTGTCTGCCACGGGATATGCATCTTGAGGCAGACCGTATACGTGAAGTAGGCATTCAGGCCCATCCCCGGGGCGAGCGCAATGGGATAGCGCGCAACCACACCCATGAGGATGGAGCCGAAGGCCGCGGAAAGGCAGGTCGCTGCGGTGACTGCAGGCAAGGGAATGCCAGCCGCTGCGAGAATGGCTGGATTGACGAGCACGATGTACGCCATCGTGAGAAAAGTCGTGACACCAGCCAGAATCTCAGTGCGCCAATTCGTTCCCAGATGAGTGAATTCAAAATAGCTTTCGAGCCGTTTGAGCATGGGCGGGTATTGCTAGAAGACCATAGAAGATGCGCAGCGCAAAGGGATTTGTGCGGTTTGCGAATCAGGAAGCGAGGTCGGCCGTATCCTTTGCGCGCTGTCGGTGCAGGATCCAGTCCATTGAGCCGCCCTGAATAACGATGGAGAAGAAGACGACCATGTAGGTGGCGCCGAGCATCCAGGAGCGGCCAAGCGTTAACGGAACGGAAAGGGCGAGCGCAATGGAAAGGCCGCCGCGCAGACCGCCCCAGGTCAGCACCAGGATCGAGCCGCGATGGTCTCGGCGTACAATCCGCAGAACCCACAGCAGAAGAGCAACAACAGCGAAGCGGACGACGTTGACAGAGAAGATCGCCGAGAGGCCGGAGCGCAGCGTAGGCGCGTCGAGCCGGATCGCCATTGCTTCAAGGCCGAGAAGCACGAAGAGGATTGAATTCTGCGCTTCGTCGATGACTTCCCAGAAGCGATCAAGCGACTCGTGTGCGACGGGCTGCCGGTGGGTCGTCCGGTTGAAGTGTCGCAGAGCAATCCCAGCGACAACTGCTTCGAGGGGTGCCGAGACTTTGAGAATCTCGGCAATAGCGTAGCCGCCCAGAGCGAGGGCAACCGTGAACAGAACATCGACCTGGAAGGCGCCGCACATGCGCATAAGGCGAGAGGCGCACCAGGCGGCAACGATGCCGACAAGGATGCCGCCGCCGGCTTCTGCCAGAAGCAATCCGCCGACGTGCCAAGGCGTGAGCGCATGGCCGCGGGCCACTTCAAGCATGGTGATGAAGATGACAGCGCCGAGACCATCGTTGAAGAGGGATTCGCCTGCAAGCTGCGCCTGGATGTGACTGGGGACGCCGGCACGCCGAAGCATTTCGAGCACGGCGATCGGGTCAGTGGGAGAGATTAGAGCGCCGAAGATCAGGCATTCGATCCAGGGAAGCTGGCCGCCGCTGAGAAGCTCCATGAGCAGAGCAACCAGCACGAAGGAGAGGCTCGTTCCGATGATCGACAAGACGGCGACGGCGAGTTTCTGGCGCGCCAGCTCTTCGAGATCGAGCAGGAATGCTCCTGCGAAGAGCAACAGCGGAAGCATGCCGTGGAGGATGAGATTTTCGAAGCTGATCTGCTCAACGAGATTGGCAGCCCAGCGATGAATGCCCGGAGTGATGCCGGCACAGAGGGTGAGCACGCCGGAGACGAGCGCGGTCAGCAGCATCGTGCCGATGGTCGTGGGTAGCCTGAGCCAGCGCCGGCTGACGAGTCCGAAGACGGCAGCCGTAGCGAAAAGAATGCTGAGGATCTGAAGCGCAGTCATGAAGGTGCAATCCCCGGAGTGCCTCTATCGTATCGCGTTGATGCTGCGATAATGGCGCTCAGACGCGCTATGGCACTCATTGTTTTCCTTCGCGGGATCAACGTCGGAGGGCACCGAAGATTTCGCCCGAGCACGCTCGCAGCTTCTCTGGCCGCCTATGGCGTCGTGAATATCGGTGCGGCAGGAACACTCGTTGTTCTTAAACCCGGGCCGCGCACGAAGTTTCTTGCTGAATTGCGCAAAAAGCTGCCCTTTGAAGCGGAGATTGCGATATGTGATGGCAGCGATCTTCTCCGATTAGAGATGGAGAATCCTTTCGGAACTGCGCCCATGCGCCCTGAAGTAGTGCGGTTTGTGAGCATCCTGTCCAGAACCAGTCAGAATAAGCCTTCGCTTCCTGTGGCACTTCCTTCGGCCAAGGAATGGCTGGTACGAGTGATCGGGGTAAGAGGTTGCATTGTGTTCGGCGTCTACCGGCGCCAGATGAGGACGATCGGATATCTGGGGCAGATCGATCGCCTTTTCGGCGCACCCGCGGCAACGCGCAGTTGGAGCACTGTGCTTGCTGTGCTGCGAATACTGAAGGCGACGAGGAACTCTGCAGGACGGTAGCATTCCGTCCTAGTCTTTACTTCAGGCGAGCAGTTTCGCCGAGTCTTTGGCGAAGTAGGTCACGATGAAGTCAGCTCCGGCGCGGCGAATGCCGACTAGTGATTCCAACATCGCGCGGTCGCGCTCAAGCCAGCCCTTTTCAAAAGCCGCCTGTAGCATGGAGTACTCGCCGGAGACCTGATAAGCGCCTATGGGCACGTCAAAGCGCTCGCGTGCAGCGCGCACAACGTCGAGGTAGGGCATGGCAGGCTTCATCAGGATCATGTCCGCGCCTTCGTCGAGGTCGAGCTCGATCTCGCGCATCGCTTCACGCAGATTCGCGCCGTCCATCTGATAGCTGCTTGCGGTCGCCGAACTGCGGCGCAGAATCGGCGGCCTCGCGGAACGGCCCGTAGAAAGCCGACGCGAATTTCGAGGCATAGCTGAGGATGGGTGTCTGGCGAGGCCTCGTCATCGAGCGCGCGGCGGATGGCGGCGACGCGGCCGTCCATCATGTCGCTGGGAGCGACCACATCCGCGCCGGCCTTCGCCAGCTGACACCGCCGTCCGCGCCAGCAGATCGACAGACGGATCGTTGTCCACCTCAAAGCCGTCGCCGTCCTTGTGCAACCACGCCGCAGTGGCCGTGGCTGGTGTACTCGCAAAGGCAGACGTCGGCGATCAGGACGAGCTTTTTGGCGGCAGCGGTTTGCTTGATCGCTCGCAGACCCTGCTGGACGATCCCGTTATCGCTCCAGGCGCCGGTGGCCTGCTCATCTTTGGTTCGGGCAGGCCGAAGAGCAGCAGGCCGCCGATGCCGAGACTTGCTGCCTCTTCGGCTTCGCGCACCGCTTCGTCCACTGAAAGGTTGAAGACGCCGGGCATGGACTAGACCGGGTTGCGCACGCCCTCTCCAGGGCAGATGAAGAGCGGGTAAATCAGGTCGCCTGGATCGAGCGCAGTTTCGCGAACCAGCGCGCGCAGCGGCTCGGTTCGCCGCATACGGCGCATCCGATTTTCAGGAAAGGCCATGTCCAGATTGTAGTTCAGAGGCACTTTGGGAGGCCGGGCACGGGGTTGATCTTCTGCGGCGAAGACGGCGGTGATTCGCAGTTGCTGAAAAGCGGCAATGCTAGTCTGAAACCCAAATGCGAGCCGTCGTTCAGCGTGTGTCGAGAGCATCCGTCGTGGTGGAGCAACGTGTAGTTGGTGAGATCGCCGAGGGCCTCCTGGTCTTGCTGGGCGTAGCGGCCGGCGATGCTGAGGCCGATGCAGAGTACCTGGCCGAGAAGATCGCCGGGCTGCGCATCTTCGAAGATCACGATGGCAAGATGAACCTCAGCGTGCAGGACGTAGGTGGTGCTGTGCTCGCAGTTTCGCAGTTCACTCTGCTCGGTGACGTTCGCCGCGGCAAACGACCTTCGTTTGATGGCGCAGCCAAACCCGAGCGCGCTCGTGAGCTTTACGAATACTTCGTTGCGCAGATACGCCTGCGCGGATTGCACTGCTCGACAGGTCAGTTTCAGGCGACGATGGCCGTGTCACTCGTGAACGAGGGTCCGGTGACACTGTTGCTCGACAGCACAAAGCTCTTCTAGCGGAACTCCGAGGGAAAAATCTTCGTATGTTCGTTTTGGGTTGACATTCTACCCAAGCAGGAGAATACTTGGGTAGAATGGCAACCCGAGAGAACGAACGACGACCGCATCGCCCTGTTGCAGGGCACGCTTGACCTGCTGATTCTGAAGACGCTTGTCTTTGGACCATGCCACGGGCAGGGCGTCGCGCGCGCGATCCAGCGCCAGTCGGAAGAAGCTTTCCTTGTCGACCATGGATCGCTCTATGTGGCTCTGCAACGGCTGGAAGACAAGAACTGGATCCAGCGCCAAGTGGGGCGTAAGCGAGAACAACCGCAAAGCGCGGTTTTATTCGCTCACGGCAAAAGGCCGTGAACAACTGGCGGAGAAGACCGGGCGAATGGCGGCGGCTGACGCGCGCGATGGGTTTGATTCTTGATCCGGGCAATGGTTTCGCGCAATCGGCGAGGAGGGTGAGCATGTTCAAGCAGCAAGCGCACAGCCGAAGACTTTGCGGAAGAGATCAAGGCGCACCTTGAGTTCGAAGCCGACGAATTGCGTCACGAGGGACTGAGCGAAGAAGAAGCCCGGTGGAAGGCGCGGCGTGAGTTTCGGCAGTGTGCGCGCAGCACAGGAGCGCTTTTACCTGCAGCGCCGCTGGGTGTGGCTGGATAAATTGCTGCGCGATCTGCGCCATGGGCTCCGCGGTCGCTAGTCGCAGAGTCCCGGCTTCGCGATCACGGCTATCCTCACGCTTGCGCTTGGCATTGGCGCAAACACCGCTGTCTTCAGCGTGATGAATGCGGTGCTGCTGCGATCGCTGCCGGTGCCCGATCCGGATCGCCTGGTCTATTTGCGGACCTCCAACTCCGCCGCGCGGAACTGGCACGATCGATTCCAAGGAGACATTTTCCTATCCGTCTACGACGCGCTGCGCAGAGCAGAACGGCGCACTTTCCGCCGCTGATGGCCTACGTTCCGCTGTCGGGCAGCAAGGTCGCGGTGCGCTACGGCGCAGAACCCGAGGAAGCCGAAGGCGACATGGTCAGCGGCACGTTCTTCTCCGGCCTGGGCGTGCAGCTGCCGCGTGGGCGCGGATTCAGCGAAGCAGGACGAGACAGATCATGCGCCCGATCGCGGTGATCAGCTACAACTACTGGACGCGGCGCTTCGCGCGAGATCCGGACGTGCTGGGAAAGACGCTGTATGTCAACGGCAGTCCCCATCACAATTGTGGGCATTGCGCCCAAGGATTTGAAGGCGTTGAAGGCGGGAAGTCCGACCGATTTCTGGATTCCGCTGCAGAGCCGCCGGAACTGAATGCGTGGGGCAATCCCGCTGGAAGATGGCAAAACTACATCGCCAATCCCACGTGGTGGTGCCTGCAACTGATCGGCCGTCTTGCTCCCGGCGTGAGCAGGCGCAGGCGCTGGCGCAGTTGCAGCCGGTCTTTCAACAGGCGGCCTATATGGGGCTGGGCGTTCGCCGATGGCGGGCGAGAAGCCGCCGATCCTGAGCGTTGCCGATGCCAAGAGTTTTCCAGGATACGCGAGAAGTATGGCAACCCGCTGCGCATGTTGATGGCCATGGTGGGGCTGGTGCTGCTGATTGCGCTGGCCAATGTGGCGATGCTGCTGATGGCGCGCAATGCGGCGCGGCAGCGCGAGTTCTCAGTGCGGCAGGCGCTGGGCGCGGGACGCGGCGAGTTGCTGCGGCAACTGCTGACGGAGAGTCTGATCCTGGTAGTCGGCGGGCGGCGCGCTGGCCTGGGCTCTTGCGCGATGGCGACGCGGCTGCTCGGGCAGCTGGGCGCAGATCGAGTCGAGCCTGGCGCCGGATCAGACAGTGCTGCTGTTCACGCTGGGCGTGCTGGCGATTGCCGGGCTGCTGTTTCGGCCTGGCGCCGTTGCGCGTGGCGCTCTGGCCGGCAAAGCGGACTGGCGCTGAAGACTTCGGCGGCCACATCCAACGCCGATGCGGGCAAATCGCGCACGGGCAGAATCATTGTCGCGCTGCAGATGGCGCATGTGCGTGGTGCTGCTGGTGGGCGCGGGGCTTCTGATTCGCACCCTGCGCAATCTGGAAAATACGCCGCTGGGAATGCGGGTCGATGGCCTGGTCGTCTTCGGAGTCAAGCCCGACCTTCCGTCGATCCTGAGCAGGCGAGTGCTTTCTATCGGGATCTGATGGGCAGGCTGCGCGTGCTGCCGGGCGTGGAATCGGTCACAGTCATGGGGGAGCGGCTTGGATCGTGGTGGTCCGACAACAGCGACATGAGGGTGGATGGCAAGCTGCCGGACGTGGCCAACGGCGGTCAAGAACTGTCGCAGCAATGTGGTCGGGCCCGATTTCTTCACCACGCTTGGCGTGCCCGTGCTCGCAGGCCGCGATTTTGCCGACTCCGATACGGCAACCTCTGCCCCATGTCGGCATCATCAACGAGCAGTTTGCGCAGCGCTTTCTGCCCAATCAGAATCCTCTGGGCCACATGCATCGGAACCGATGACGGACGCTATCAGATGACGATCGTCGGCGTGGTGAAAGACCACAAATACCGCAGCATCGACGAAGAGCCGATTCCCATGGCGTGGTACATGTACGCGCAGATTCCCATGGCCGGGCCAATGCACTGTGGAGATGCGCGTGCATGGCGATCCGCTTGCCATTCTGCCGTCGGCGCGCAAGGTGCTGCAGCAAATGGATCCGAATCTGCCACTGATCCAGCCCATGACGCAGCGCGCGCAATACGATACGACCATCTCAAAGCAGCTTCTCTTTGCGCGCCTTGCGGGATTCTTTGGTTGTTGGCGGTTGTTCTGGTGGCGACTGGGCTCTATGGAACGCTCGCCTATCGCGTGAGCATGCGCACGGCGGAGATTGGCGTGCGCATGGCGGTGGGCGCTCGCCGCGGTCAGGTGGTCTGGATGATTCTGAAGGATCCTTGTGCTCACCGCGGTAGGCGTGGCTCTCGGTCTTCCTCTGGCGATGCTGTTGGGACGTGCGTTGGGCTCGTCGCTCTATGGCGTCAGGCCGCTGGACGCGACGAGTTACATCTTCGCCATTTTGGGGGTAGCGTGCGTTGCGCTGGGAGCGAGCGCCTTGCCGGCGCGGCGTGCCGCCAGCGTGGAGCCGCTGACGGCTCTGCGAGTGGAGTGAACGCGCTAAACGGCGCGAGGGCCGGGACCGGGCGCCACGCCCGGTCCGACTCCCGGACCGGGCCAGCTCAGCTGGTCATAGAGCGTGGTGTTGCGATAGCCGAGCAATGAGACAAGCGTCCAGATGCCAAGGGCCATCCCGATGGGAAATTTGAGCAGGCTCAAGAAAGCCGCCGCAATGGCTACGATGCGGCCCCACTGCGTGCGCTCCATCAGCCCCCAGCCGGCGATGAAGGCCAGTGCTGAGCGAACGACGATCATCGCCCACGCGAAATGGATCAGGCCGGGGCCAAAGAATGGCCAATGTCCTCCTGGCCCGCGCATCCAGGGGCCAAAGGCCCCGTTGAGATAAGCGTTCGCGGCAACCAGGCCGATTCCTCCGAAAGCCAGCGAGACGCCGCCCCAGATGTACCAGACGATGCTGAGTGCGCGGATTCGGCTTGCATACGTCTGCAATTGCAGGTCGAGATTGGGCACAAGGGGAACCTGTACACCGATGGGACGGCCACACTGCGGACAAACCGGCTGTCCCGGAGCTACTGCCTGACCACATGCGCTGCAATACATGGTGACCTCCTTGGGCCGAATCTGCCTGGGGTTCCGGCAGAGGCATGAACCGTTGTCTGCCTTATCTGACACGATACCGCCAGATCGGCTATGGCCGGTAGCAAAAGGGGGCGGCGCCGCCTCGTTTACTCCGGCTGGGTATGGATACGCGCGCCGGGCTTCGCTCGTTCCCATCGTTCTTCGTGGCGGTCATCGCGCAAGGTCAGGGAGGTGATCCGTCCTTGCGGGTCACGCTCGACAGCAATACGCGTGAGGCTTATGCCATTGGGATAGAAGAGGGTAGAAAGCGACTCCGCCGCGATCTCGGAGATTTCGCCGTGGGCATTTTTCTGGAAGAGCTGGTCGCCCTGCCGGAAGACTGTGACAGCCAGCTCGCCATGCTCGTCTTCGTAGTCACCGGTAAAGGTGTCGAGTTGTGCCTGTGTCAGGTGCAGCGCCGGCGGATGCAGCGGAAAGATAATGCGTTCGCTGAAGGGTTGCGGCGGCTCTTTGGGGTCGAGGCGGTGCGAGAGGAGCCACCGAGGCACATCGGGTTCGTTAAAGGCACGGAACCAGCAATCGTGGCCCAGTCCCTGGTAGATCCAGAGACGGAAGTGGCCGTCACTTGCCTTGAAGGCCTGGTAGAGCACTTCATCTTCGCGAACCGGCACAACAGGATCGAGATTGCCATGAAAGACCCAGACCGGCGTACGGCCGACTGCGCGTGCGTACTCACCGGGCAGCGTCGCCAATTCATGCCAGCGTTCCGGAGCGTAGCTCCAGAAGATTCCCCCGGCGGCAATCGCAATCGCGGCCCAGCGTTTGGGGTAAGCGCGGGCGAGCTCCCACGCGCCGTAACCGCCGAGCGATAGGCCGGTGAGATAGGTGCGCGCCGGGTCAGCGTGGAATTCGGCGGTCTCCGCATCGAGCGCCGCCATGGCCATGCTCATCATGTCGGGGTCGGTCCAGTAGCGATACTGCGGACACTGCGGCATTACGATGATGAAGGGCCAGCGTTCAGGATGGTCGCGCACGGCTGCGGGCAGGCCGATCTGCGTTTGCCACATGCCCTCCGCGCCGCGCTCGCCGCGCCCATGCAGAAAGAGGATGATAGGCCACTGCTTGTGGTCATCCCGCTGAAAACCGTCGGGAAGATAAACGGTGAAATGGTAGGTAGCGTTGCGAAATTCCAGCGTGCGGTTGAGAAAGCCGGTTTCCTGAAAATTCTTTGGGTGTGAGAAATGCGGCTTCGCCGCGGCCAATGCCGCCGACGCCGTCACCGCTATTGCGACCGGAACGCAAGCAGCCGCCAGGATTCTCACGATTCGAAGCATGTCTCCCTTCCATCATAAGACCGCGGCAAAGAAACGCTCCGACCTGAAAGCGGAACCCAGGTGGTGTGTGGCGGACGATGAGTCGCAGGGCGGAGCAATTTCGTGGGCTTTCCTAACTGCTTTTTTACGATGCGCCATGAAAGAATCGAAATGACTCGCTGAAGGAGCCATGAACCATCTCGAACCCGGAGACACGCTCGACCACTACCGCATTGATGCGGTCGTTGCCCGCAGCGGAATGTCCGTACTCTACAAGGCAACTGATCTGACCGATGGAAAGCGAGTCGCGCTCAAGGTGCCTCTGCCTGAAATGGAGGCCGATCCGGTGCTCGTGGAGCGCTTCAAACGCGAGGAAGAGATCGGGCAGATGCTCGATCACCCGGGAATCGTGAAGACTCACAACGGCGAAGACCGCAGCCGCCTTTACATGGTGATCGAGTGGGTCGATGGTCGCCTGCTGCGCAGCATTCTGAACGAGGAGAAAAAGCTGCCGGTGGAACGCGCCGAGCAACTCACGCTGAAGCTTTGCGATGCTCTCGATTACATGCACAAACACGGCATCGTGCATCGCGACCTGAAGCCGGAAAACGTGATGGTGGATGAGCATGACAACATCAAGCTCATCGATTTCGGAATCGCGATGAAAGAAGATGCGCGCAGGCTCACGCAGGTGAACCTGACCGCATCACTTGGTACGCCCGACTACATCTCCCCCGAACAGGTGAAAGGCGGGCGCGGGGATCAGCGCAGTGATATCTATTCTCTGGGCGTGATCCTCTACGAGATGCTCACCGGCCAGGTGCCGTTCTCGGGGCCGAACCCACTGGTCGCGATGAACGAGCGCGTGCTGCATGATCCGCCATCTGCGCGCGCGGCCAATCCGCAGATCTCTCCTGAGCTTGAGGAAATTCTCTACCGCGCGCTCGAGCGGGAGCCGCGCCACCGCTACGCGACGGCGAGCGAGATGGAGTGGGAACTGCAGCATCAGGAGCAGGTCGGCGTCGAAGATCGCGCGGGCCGAACCGTAGCCCGCCTTGGCGGCCGCCGCATCAGCGGCAAGATGGCGCTCTACGCTGCGCTCGCCGTGGTTCCGGTGGCGATCTTCGTGTTGATGCTGCTGCTGGCCAAACGCTAGCGGGCCTCGCGCACCGCATCCATCACGCGGGCAGCTGCTTGAGCAACTTGCGTGCACGACGCGACCAGGGCCGTTCGCGCCGCCGCAGGTAGCGCGGCATTGTCGGCTCTTTGTCGAGTACTTTTTGCGCCCACTCACGGGCTTCTGAGCTGCGTCCCTCAGACGCGAGCAAATCGGCGAAGTTCAGATACGTCTCAGAGAGCGTCGAGGTGATCGTCACCTTGCGAAAGAGCGCCTCAGCCTTTTCTTTTTGACCGGTGAGTGCATACGCGTGCGCCAGCAACGCCGGGGCGCGGTTGAAATCGTGGCCCGGATCCTTGGCCACAACCTGCTCAAGGTCGGGAATCGCGCCCGAAGCATCCTGCAGCAGGACCGCACAAACGCCGCGGTGATAGAGGGTCTCGAGGGTTTGAGAGCGAGCGGCGATGGCTTTGTCAAAGGCTGCGCGAGCCTCGACGAGTTTGCCGCCTTCCATGTAGAGCTCGCCCAGCTCCTCAAAGTTGCCGGCAGATGGGTTGTCGCGAATTGTGATTTGGAGGACCTTGATGCGCTTGTCCCGCGAAATCCCCTTGAAGGATTGATTGAGGAGCTGAACGTCGGGCAGCGCTTCCACGAAAAGGTAGATCAGCGCTCCAATCGGACCGAGAAAGACAATGATGTAGAGCCAGTAAGTGTCAGGCCGGCGGCGAATGAAGTGCACGATTGCGAGAGCCTGCAGAAGCAGGCCCCATGGATAGAAAAGATGCCCCAGGGATCCCATATGTGATTGAAGTGTTGCGCCAGTTTACCCCGAAAACGGAGGGCCTTCGAGAGCTAAAGATTTTCGTTTACTAAGAGATAAATAAATTGAATTCACTGCCTCAGCGCTGTTTCGTCGCACGCGATCATCGATACGAATCGTCGCGGTGAACCACAAACTCTGGATAGGCATTGCCGCCGAGTTCGTGCAGATCCATGCCCACCCGCTCTCCATCCGCATCAACACGGAAGGGTAGAAAGCGATTGAGCAGCGCGAAGAGCAAATAGAGAAGAGGCAGCACCAGCCCCAGCAGCGTGGATATCCCAATGAGCTGGGCCGTGAATTGTCCCGGCTTAGGCGCAAAGATGCCGGCAGCCAGAAGGCCCCAAATCCCACCAGCCCCGTGAACAGAGATCGCGCCGGCCGGATCGTCGATCGAGAAGGCCAACTCGAGGAGCTCCACCAGCAAGGGCGTGGCGATGCCGGCGACGAGACCGACAACAACTGAATCGATCGGCGAAACCATCGCAGCGCAAGCGCTTGAGGCCACAAGGCCGGCAAGCCATCCATTCGCGCAAAGGCTGGCGTCGGGCTTGCCGAAGCGGATTCGCGTGACAGCGAAGGTTGCCACCAACGCAGCCGCGGCGGAGAGCAGCGTGTTCATCGCCGTGACTGGCAGAGAATTCGGCGTTGCGTCGAGCCACAGAAGTGCGCCTGCCATGTTCCACGCGAGCCAACCGGCGAGGGCCAGCAGGCAGCCGAAGAGCACATAGACGGCGTTATGACCGGGCATCGCTGTGGAGAGACCCTCTCGCGGAAACTTGCCGCGGCGTGGTCCGCCAATCCAGATGACGGTGAGGGCGGCGAGGCCGCCGAGCAGATGTACCGTGGCAGCGCCGCCGGCATCGAGAAATCCCGCGCCGAGGCCGAAATTACTTCCCAGCTGAGCGAGCCAGCCGCCACCCCAGATCCAGCGAGCCAGAAGCGGAAAGACGATTGCGGCGAGAACAGCGGCCGCGGCTGCGCCCGATGTAAGACGCCAGCGGTCTGCTCCTGATCCCCACGGAATCAGCACGGCCAGAGAGATGGCGAGAAATTCAAAGAGCGTTGAGAGCTGTGCTCGTGCCGGCATGGCGTCGAAGCCGGAGAGCGCCAGGGGGCCGGTTCCAGCCCAGTTCCACACCTTGCCGCCGAGGTGAAAGACGTGCCCGGTGCCTGAGAAGCCATTGGCAAAGGCTGAGCCGACAAGCGCGAAGACGAGGATGGCCACCGAGATCAGGCCGAGCGATCCCAGCATGGCCTGCGCTGCAGAACGTGAGCGGCCGAGACCTGCGTTGATAAGAGCTACCCCGGCGATGGCGAGAGGAGCAACGAGCAGCAGGCCCAGCGTCAGCGAGAAAGCGGCTTCGGTGAGAGGCGCGGCAGGGGTTGGCGTCATGTGTGTCGTTCTCCACGCGAAGCCGCCATATGCCCGCGAATCGCAACCGATAGTCCCATGAACTCAACAGCAATTCCGCAAAGCACAAAAGCGGTGCGCACGACTGAATCCGGAAAAAGGACGATCGCTGCGATAGAAAGGAAAAATCCGGCCGGCATGACGAGCAATCCCGCGAATTTCATGGCTCTTCCCTTGAGTACTTCCTGGTGTCACGCATGGCAGAAACAGCGGCCCTTGAATGCTGCACAATAACCGCATGACTGCATTGCGAATGAGCGGCAGCCTCCGGGAAAGGCAACAGACAACAGAAGGAAGGATAAGAACAGCAGCCGGTTGGAATGCCTTTGTGAATTCTAATGCAATCAATTGGTACGATCGCAGAAGAGTGCGGGAGATGTGACTCGCTGCGCAAAGGAGGATTTTAATTGCTCAGTTTTCTGAACCGGCTTGCTTCAAATCCAGCAGGGGCACTGTTTGTGCTGGCCATCGCCGCGACGCTTGAGGCGTTGGGAGATTCGTTCTTTCAGGTCAGCTTCTACCGCTCGTCTGGCGCAGGCAGAGTGGGGGCCTTTGTGCTGGGAGCCGTTGTGCTCGCGCTCTATGGCACGACAGTGAATTTGCCGCGATGGGATTTCGGCAAGTTGATCGGCGTCTATGTCGTGATGTTCTTCGTTGTTGCGCAGATCATCGCGAAGGTCCGCTTTGGGCAATCGCCCACCCCGGGAATTTATCTTGGCGGTTCCCTGATCGTTGCTGGAGGCCTTGTAATTGCGTTCTGGCGGGGTTGAGGCTGAGGGTCCCGAGCGGCGCGGCAACCGTGGCGGGGAGCAGAATCAATATGATATTTTTTCTTTATTCACTCCTTCTTCTCTGTGCGCTTCGCAACAGGGCAATACCCTTCTTTTCTCTGCGATTCGCTCTGTCACAACCCACTGTGATGATGTGGAATCGAAATGCTTTACCCGATAACATTTTTTCGCATTTTTGCGCGCTCGCAAGCATCGTTTGCCCGCGTACGACTGCTATATTGATCTTTCGGGGACAACTTAAGTACAACTCCCTTTGCACTAGAACTGAAAAGCTAACCGCACGTATGTGAGCGCCGGCACACCGCACACACATCGCGACACGAAACGAAGAAAAACGAAGCAGGGAAGCATTCATGGCGCAGATATTTGATCGCAGCTCCAATGCTTTGGCTCGAGCGAGCCTGGTTTTGACGGGGCTGATTGTGATCGCACTTGGAGTGACGCTGGATCAGTTACAGCGCTCCCCCTGGGTTACTCGTCAGGGTCAGCGGCCGGAGCAGCCGGTTCCTTTCAGCCACAAGCACCATGTGCAGGGTCTGGGTCTGCAGTGCCAGTACTGTCACGTGTCGGTTGAGAAATCGAGTTATGCCGGCATTCCTCCAACCAAGACCTGCATGAACTGCCACGCGCAGATCTGGACCAACGCACAACTATTGCAGCCGGTGCGCGACAGCTGGGCGACGAACCAGTCGCTGGTATGGACAAAGGTGCATGATCTGCCGGACTTCGCTTACTTCAGCCACGAGATTCACGTGAACAAGGGACTCGGCTGCGCCACCTGTCACGGCAAGGTTGATGGAATGCCGCTGATGTATGCGCAGAACACGCTTCAGATGGAGTGGTGTCTGGATTGCCATCGCAATCCTGCAAAGAACTTGAGGCCCACAGCGCAGGTCTACAACATGGATTGGAGCGCGCCCTCGAGCGAGAAACCTGTGTGGTGTTCGGTTGCGGATGTGAAGAGCGGGACGCCAACGGCGCAGGGCGTCAATTGCGTGACGAAGGATCCGGGAAGCGCGGCGCCTGAAGTTGCCTCATTGAATCTCCCGACCGCCGCGACGAGGGGCATGGCGAGCGACGTTTCTGGAGCGATGTTGCCTGCTGCACTCACGTATCACAAGTTCACCAATCAGATGGATCTTGGCCATTTTCTTGAGAGGCAATACAAGATTCGCACTCCGCGTGAGCTGACCAGCTGCGAGGTTTGCCATCGATGAGCCAGGAGCCAATGAAGGGAATCGCAAACCAGACGGGGAACACCTTGGAAAACGAAACGAACAAGGCTGCCCAGAATGTGAACGGCGCGCACATGACGCTGGCTGAGGTGCGTGAAGAGTTGAAGGGCGCGAAGGGAAAGAAGTACTGGCGTTCGGTTGATGAGCTCGCCAATACCACCGAGTTTCAGGCCGCGGTTGAGCGCGAGTTTCCCAGCGCTGCCCAGGAGTGGATCGATCCGGTTTCGCGCCGTGGCTTCATGAAGCTGATGGGCGCGTCAATGGCGCTCGCAGGTCTGGCCGGCTGCACCAAGCAGCCCGATGAGCCGATCTATCCGTATGTGAAAGCGCCGGAAGATCTGGTATTGGGCAAGCCGAATTACTTTGCGACAGTCCATCCCTTCGTCACAGGCGCGGTTCCGCTGCTGGTAAAGAGTGATCAGTATCGTCCGATCAAGGTGGATGGCAATCCTGACCACGCCTACAACCACGGTTCCTCAGACGTCTTTTCGCAGGGATCACTCCTTGACCTTTATGATCCGGACCGCTCGAAGGAAGTTCTCTTTCATGGTGAGGAGCGCAGCTGGGCGGAGTTTTGCAGACGTTTTCCGGCAGAAGATTGCAGGAACTAAGGATGGGTCCGGCGTTTACTTTCTGAGCGCGACCATTACCTCGCCCACGCTGGCGCGGCAATGGAAGGCTGTGCAGGCGGCGTATCCGAAGGCGAAGCTGGTGCAGTATGACCCGGCGGTCGCGGGAACGTGGCTCGCGAAGGGATTGAACGTTCAATATGCGCTGAGTGATGCGGATGTCATCGTGTCGCTCGATGCAGATTTCCTTTCCGGCTCGAGCCTACCCGGGCTTCCATAAGCTGGTGGGCGACTATGCTGCCCGCCGCAAGAAGCCGGAGAGCGGCATGAACCGGCTGTATGCGGTCGAGAGCTCGACGACGACAACCGGCCTGAAGGCTGAGCATCGGCTGGGATTGCGGGCGAGCGAGATTCCGGCGTTTGCGGCGGAGTTGGCGAAGGCGGTCGGCGTGGCGGGCGTGAATTCGCCGTCGTATGCGTGGACTGACGAGCAGCAGAAGTTTCTTGCTGCGCTTGCCAAGGATCTGAAGGCCAATGGCGGCAAGAGCGCCGTGATGCCCGGGCTCTATCAGGATGAGTCGGTTGCGGCGCTGGCGCTGGCCATCAACAGTGCGCTGGGCAATGTGGGCAAGACGGTTATCGGTCGCGTCGGAGCCGGCGAGTTCCGCTGCCGAGCGATCAGATTGCGGACTTCAAGGCGCTGGTTGCCGATCTGAATGCGGGCAAAGTGGATTGGCTGGTCATTCTGAACAGCAATCCTATCTACAACGCGCCGGCGGATCTGGATTTTGCATCGGCGTTCAACAAGGCGAAGATTGTTGCGCATCTCGGTTCGCACGTGGACGAGACGGGGCAGATTTCGCACTGGCACATTCCGGCGGCGCATTATCTTGAGTCGTGGTCGGATGCGCGCGCCTACGACGGAACGGTTTCGATTGTTCAGCCGCTGATTGATCCGCTTGTATGGCGGCAGGTCCGCGCACGATGTTCTGCAGACGCTGCTCGATGAGCCGATGCTGAGCGCCTACGAAGCGGTGCGCGAGACGCAGAAGCCGCCGATCAAGGGCGACTTCGAGACTGGCTGGCGCAAGGCGCTGCACGACGGATGGATTGCAGAGACGGCTTACGACAAGAGCGGCATCGGCGAAGGCAACAGCAGCATTACTGTGCCCACACCTTCGTCGAAGGATTCGATCGAGATCATCTTCCGGCCCGATCCGAATATCTATGACGGCCGCTGGTCGAATGTGGGCTGGCTGCAGGAGCTGCCCAAGCCGGTGACGAACCTGAGCTGGGACAATGCGGCGCTCGTCTCCGGCGCGACGCTGACGAAGCTCGGCCTTGAAGAAGACGACATTGTCGAGATCAGCGTGGGCGGCGGCAAGGTGAAGGCGCCGGTGATTGTTGCTCCGGGTCATCCGGACAATTCCGTCACGGTGCACCTGGGCTACGGCCGCGAGTTTGCCGGGCGCGTGGGCTCGGGCGCAGGCTTCAATGCTTACCTGATCCGCAACACTTCGGCGCCGTTCTATGCGACCGGCGCGATTCAAGAAGCTCGATGGCAAGTGGGGCAGTCGGCGATCACCAAGAGCCACTTCCAGGATCATCGTGGCTGAGCGGTTCGGCAGCGAGGGCACTGGCAACAATTCGCTTGAAGCCGATGAGGCGCTGGGACCGCGCGGCATTATCCGCTACGCGACGCTGGAGGAGTTCAAGGCCAATCCGGACTTTGCGCAACGAGGGCGAAGGGCGCGACAAGACCGAGATGGGAACCTCGCTGTTCCCCAACTGGAGCTATAAGGCAACAACGCCTGGGGCATGTCGATCGACATGAACAGCTGCACGGGCTGCAATGCCTGCATCGTGAGCTGTTATGCCGAGAACAATATTGCCGTGGTGGGCAAGCAGCAGGTGCGCATCGGCCGCAACATGCAGTGGCTGCGCATCGATACCTACTTTGAAGGCGATCTGGCCGCGCCGCGCGCGCACTTCCAGCCGATGGCCTGCCAGCACTGCGAGAATGCGCCCTGCGAGCAGGTTTGCCCGGTAGGCGCAACGGTGCACACGCCGGAAGGCCTGAACACCATGGTCTACAACCGCTGCGTGGGCACGCGCTACTGCTCCAACAACTGCCCTTATAAGGTGCGGCGGTTCAACTTCCTGCTCTACTCCGACTTTGAGACGGAGAGCCTGAAGCTGTCGCGCAACCCCGATGTTTCGGTGCGCTCGCGCGGCGTGATGGAGAAGTGCAGCTACTGCGTGCAGCGCATCACGGCGGCCACGCATCGAAGCCGACAAGGAAAACCGCGCGATTCGCGACGGCGAAGTCGTTACCGCATGCCAGCAGGCGTGCCCGGCTTCGGCGATCACGTTCGGCAATCTCAACGACAAGACAAGCCAGGTGGCCAAGCTGCGCGCGAACGAGCGCAGCTACCAGGTACTAGCCGATCTGAATACGCGGCCGCGGACCAAATACACGGCTGCAGTCCTGAACCCGAACCCTGAACTTGAAGTAGCGCCGGTGGAGCATGCGCCGGCAAAGGGTTGACGTCACAATGGCGACCAGCGAAGTGAAACCGAGAGACCCCGGCATCGATCCCGCAACCGGGGAATACCGGGTTGTTGCGCCGAGCGAGACCTTCATTTCGGTCACCGAGCAGATCTCGCGCATTGTGCTGACGCCGCATACGCCGCTGGGATGGTTGGCGCTCTTCGGCGTGGCGGGCGCAGTCGCGACGGTGCTGCTGGTGGCGGTGACCTGGCTCTTCCTCAAAGGCGTTGGCATCTGGGCAATTACGCAGCCGGTTGCGTGGGGATTCGCCATCATCAACTTCGTCTGGTGGATCGGTATCGGCCACGCCGGAACGCTGATCTCTGCCATTCTGCTGCTCTTTAAGCAGACGTGGCGCAACTCGATCAGCCGCTTCGCCGAGGCGATGACGATCTTCGCCGTCGTCTGCGCCGGCATGTTCCCGCTGATTCACGTAGGCCGCCCGTGGCTCGGATACTGGCTCTTCCCCTATCCCAACTCGATGTCGGTGTGGCCGCAGTTTCGCTCACCACTCCTTTGGGACGTCTTCGCGGTTTCGACATACGCAACCATCTCCGTAGTCTTCTGGTATATCGGCATGGTGCCGGACTTCGGAACCTTCCGCGATCGCGCGGAGTCGAAGGTTGCGCAATATTTCTACGGCCTGCTCTCCTGGGGCTGGCGCGGTTCGGTGCGGCATTGGATGCGCTACGAGACAGCATCGCTTCTGTTAGCCGGCCTGGCTACGCCGCTGGTGCTTTCGGTGCACACGGTCATCAGCTTCGACTTCGCTGTGGCGGTGCTGCCGGGTTGGCATACGACGATTTTCCCGCCTTACTTCGTGGCTGGCGCTATCTACTCCGGCTTCGCCATGGTGCTGACGCTGGCGATTCCGCTGCGCAAGTTCTATCACCTCGAAACGATGGTGACCGACCGCCACATGGACAACATGGGTAAAGTCATGTTGGCGACGGGCTTCATTGTCGCCTACGGCTATGGCATGGAAGCTTTCATGGCGTGGTACTCGGCGTCGCACTGGGAAGCCTTCATGTTCTGGAACCGAATGTTCGGGCCAATGGGTTGGTCGTATTGGGTTCTGATCGCCTTCAACCTTGCGATTCCGCTTACGACGTCTGTGGTTCCGCAAGCTGCGCACCAATATGTCCTACATGTTCTTCATCTCGATTGTGGTGAACATCGGAATGTGGTTCGAGCGCTTCGTCATCGTTGTGACAAGTCTCTACCGCGACTTCCTGCCCTCCTCATGGGGAACGTATCGCGCGACGAAGTGGGACTACATGACATTTCTGGGAACGATGGGCCTGTTTACAACCTTGTTTCTGCTGTTTGTGCGCTTCCTGCCCATGATTCCGATGAATGAAATCCGCATGATCCTGCCCTCGGCCAAGATCAAGCCGAAAGCGGCAGCGGAGGCTGGTGACTGATGCCTGCACGTGAAGGAACCTACGGCCTGCTGGCCGAATTTGATACTCCCGGCGACCTGGTAAGGGCCGCGCGGCAAGCCCACCACGATGGCTGGCGGCGTCTTGATTGCTACACGCCCTATCCGGTGGAAGAGGCTGCCGAGGCAATCGGCTTTCATCGCAACAAGGTGCCGCTTCTTACGCTGATTGGCGGCCTGATGGGCCTGGCTGCGATGTTTTCGCTCGAGACCTGGATCTCGACAGTGGCATTTCCGCTGAATATTGGTGGTCGCCCCACGTATTCCTGGCCGGCATTTGTTGTGCCTGCCTACGAGTGGACGATTTTGTGGGCTGGACTTTCGGCGGCCTTCGGCATGATGGCTCTCAACAAGCTTCCGGCTTTGTATCATCCGCTTTTTAATGCGCCGAACTTCCGCAATGGCGCAACGACGGACAAGTTCTTTCTGTGTCTGGAGTCGCTGGATCCGAAGTTTGATCTGCTGGAGACGAAGGCCTATCTCAACGGCTTCAGTCCGGTATCAGTTGTGGAGGTGGAGTACTAATGGACCTCCTCCGCGGAAATAGGGAACAAGGATCCGTGAATCAAAATCGGGTGCAGGCACTTCGGCCGCTTGGAATGCGCGCGCTTGCGCTGGCCGGTATCGGGACGCTGCTTCTGGCAGCCGGTTGCCGCCAGGACATGCAGGATCAGCCGAAGATCATTTCGCAGCGCGGGTCGGAGATGTTCGCCGATCATCGCGGTGCCAGGCCGCAGGTGCTCAATACCGTGGCCCGCGGTCAGCAGAACGAAGACAGCTATTTCTACACGGGAGTGGTGCAGGGCGCGAACGGCTATCGCGAAGAGCGGAATGAGATGCCCTTCCCGGTGACGATGGAAGTTCTTCAGCGCGGGCAGGAGCGTTTCAATATTTATTGCACGCCATGCCACTCGCGCGTCGGCAACGGACTCGGCGAGATTGTCTATCGCGGCTACAAGCCTGCAGGCAATTTTCATGACCAGGTGCGCATGTCGCAACCCCTTTCGCACTACTTCTACGTCATGACGCACGGCTACGGCGCGATGCCGGACTACTCAGCGCAGCTGACGCCGGCCGATCGCTGGGCGGTGGCGGCGTACATCCGGGCGCTGCAACTGAGCCAGGCGGCAACGCAGGCGGATGTACCCGCGGGCACGGACGTGAAGAGCCTTAAGGACATTGCAGCTGGTGAAGGCCTGCCGGCCGGCTATGCGGAACCCTGGACATTGCCTTCGACAGCGGTGCAGGCATATCCGCCAGTAGCGAGCGAGGGAACTCCGGCAATGGCTCCGGCCAATCCGCGCCAGATCTAAAGATCGTGGTTCCAGAAAGCAAACCGGCCGCAGCGGCCGCGAAGTAAGGACAAGGACGGATGGCACACGATACACACGCGGCATCACACGCCAAGACGCTTCCCGCCGATCTGAGCGCGCCGGCCTTTGTGGATGTCTGGAAAACGCGCGCTTTGATTGTGGGCGTGTCTTCTCGGTGATTGCGGCGATACTGGCCTTCCTCAGGACGGACTCAATTGACCACGTCTTGCGCGCCTGGGTGCTGGGGACTGATGCTCACCTTTGGCTGGTCAGTCGGGCGGCCTGGCGCTGTTGATGGTGCAGTATTGCTCGGGCGGCAAGTGGGGTTTGCTGCTCCGCCGACCTCTTGAGGCGATGAGCCGCACCTGCCGCTGGTCTTCTTTACTGGCTCGTCATGGCTTTGCCATTTGCATGAAGAGGCTCTACCTGTGGGCGCAGTTCACCAACGTGAGCGACACCGCAGCCGCGCTGAAGAGCGGCTTGATCAACTGAAGTTGCAGGCGCACTGCCTCGATTTCAAACGCCCCATGCTGAATCCGGGAATGTTCTGGATCGTGATGCTGCTCTGCTTCGCGATCTGGGCTCTTTACACGTGTCGGCTGATCGGCGCTCGGCCTGAAGCGCGATGCTGATTCGCCCGGCGAACACGCCCTATTGGATTAAGAAGCTCGAGAATTTCAGCGGGCCCGGGCATCGTGGTCTACGCGCTCACCATGACCGCGGCGGTCATCTACTGGGTTATGTCGATGGATCCTGACCTGGTACTCGTCGGTCTACGGACTGCTCTTCCTGGTTGGGCAGGGATACTCGGTGCTGCGCTTTCGCATCATTGTCTCGATCTCGCTGTCGAAGGCTGAGCCGTTCAAGACGATTCTGCGGCAGACCGAGCAGCACGACCTGGGCAAGCTCACCTTTGCCTTTGTGATGCTGAATATCTACCTGGCCTTTGCGCAGTTCCTGATCATCTGGTCGGGCAACCTGCCGGAAGAGATTCCCTGGTATCTGGATCGCATCCGCGGACACTGGGGCATCATCATCACGCTCGATTTCATCTTCCACTGGCTGATTCCGTTCTCGCATGCTGCTCTCGCGCGATATCAAGCGCAACAAGAAGCGGCTGATGCGGGTGTGCCAATGGATGATCTTCGCCAAGGCATTCGACCTGTTCTGGCTGATCGAGCCGAACTTCAAAGACGCGGCGCGGAACCTGCATTTCAGCTGGGGGATTCTGGAGTACGCGGCAGTGCCGGTGGCGCTGGCGGCCTTCTGGGTGGCTTTCTTCTGCACGCAGCTGAAGACGCGGCCGCTGGTGCAGACTAACGATCCGCATGTGGCGGAGATTCTGGAGCCTGAGCATGCACACGCATGATGATCACAACGAACTGCTCGATCCGACCGGTCCGAAGCGGGAAGAGATCGACGCATCCGCTGGCTATGAGCAGAGCTGACGTTCGTGTAACCGGTATCGTGGTCTTTCTCACGGCGCTCCTGGTCTTTGTGGGGGTTTGCGGCGTTGCTCTCTACGGCATGGGCAAGCTGATCAACGCCCACATGGATAAGGAAGACGGGCCCGAACAACAAATGGACCGGCGTCGGTAAATATCCGGCAGTTGGGCAATCTGCCCACCGATCCCGAGATGCAGCACAAGGTGGCCGAACTTACGCAGAGGTTCCCCACGCCACGGTTGCAGGAGGACGACGGCAACCAGGATATTGCCGATCTGCACGAGAGGGAAGACCTGCTGCTCGACAATTACAGCTGGGTCGATCGCTCGAAGGGCACGGTGCGGATTCCGATTGAGCGCGCAATGGAACTGATTGCGCAACGCGGATTGCCGGTCGCCCAGGCGGCTCCGCAGGAATCTCTGATGGCCGGTGATGCGCAGCCCGCGGTAACGGCGCCGTTGACGAATGGGTTTGCCAGGACCACGTATGAACAGGAACTGGCAGCAGCGAAAGCAGCAGAAGAAAAGCAGAAGCAGTAGCGGTAAAGAAGGAGCAGGTTGTGAAGCAGGGCGCGGACACAATCCGAAGAAATTGGCGAACGATGGTGGTGCGCATCGTCGCGGTCGCGGGTGTGTTTAGCGCGCTTGCTGCTCCAGGTTTCGCTCAAGTTTCAAGTTACGGCGACAAGCAGATGGGCACGGACAACAGCCAGCCCAGCGTGCTGAATGGCGTGGGTATCTCACAGAACCTCAATACGCAGCTGCCGCTCAATCTCGCATTTGCAGATGAGACCGGCAAGGCAGTTCATCTGAGCGACTACTTCGGCAAACGGCCGGCAATTCTCGCGCTTGTCTATTACCAGTGCCCGATGCTCTGCTCGGAAGAGTTGAATGGTCTCACCAGCGCCCTGCAGATGGTGCGCTTCACGCCGGGCAAGGACTTCGACGTCATCGTTGTCAGCATCGATCCCAGTGAAGGCCCCGATCTTGCGGCGACAAAGAAGCGCAGCTATCTCAAGCGCTACGGGCGCCCTGAGACGGCGGATGGCTGGCATTTTCTTACGGGCACACAGCCGAATATCGATGCGCTCACCAAGGCCGTCGGCTTCCGCTACGTGAAGCTCAGCGTGCCGGGCAGCAGCGTGACGCAGTACGCGCATGCCAGCGCGATTCAGATTGTGACTCCTGAAGGCAGGCTGGCTCAGTACTACATGGGTGTCGAGTACTCGCCGAAGGACATGTTGCTGGGGCTGAACGAAGCCTCATCCAATCGGATCGGTTCGCCGGTCGAAAACATTCTTACGTACTGCTATCACTACGATCCTCAGACGAACAAGCACTCGCTGATTGTGGCGCGGGTCGTGCAGCTGGGTGGAGCGCTAACGCTCCTCATGCTGGGCGGATTCATGTTCATCATGTTCCGGCGGGATTACCGGCAGACGCATGAGCCCCAAATGAAACCACCGGTGACTGAAGCAAAGGTGAACGGATAACGGAATGTCTCACATAAGTCCAGTACTGTGGCAGTTTCTCGTCAAATGGATGACGGACTTCGCCCTCTTTCCTCCGGAGGCGTCGAAGATCGCGCCGGAGATGGATGCGCTGTACTTCTTCATGGTTCTCGTCAGTCTTGTCGGCCTGACGATCGTCATTCTGCTCATCGTCGGCTTTTCGATTCTTTACAGCAAGCGGCGGCATCCTGTCGCAGTGCAGATCGAAGGCTCGACGCTTCTTGAAGCGACGTGGACGATCATTCCGCTCGGCCTGTTCCTGGTCATGTTTGTGTGGGGCGCGATCATTTACTTCCGCGTCTATACACCGCCCGCCAACGCAATGAACATCTACGTGGTCGGCAAGCAGTGGATGTGGAAGGCAGAGCACCCGGGCGGCCAGCACGAGATTAACTCGCTGCATGTGCCGATCGGCCAGCCCGTCCAGCTCACGCTGATTTCCCAGGACGTCTTTCATAGCTTCTCGATTCCCGCCTTTCGTGTGAAGCGCGAAGCGATTCCAGGCCGCTACAGCTCGGTCTGGTTCGAAGCCACCACGCCCGGCACATACCACCTCTTTTGCACGCAGTACTGCGGCACTGAGCACTCGCACATGATCGGCGAAGTGGTGGCGCTTACCCCGGAT
The DNA here is from genome assembly GCA_963832465.1 of uncultured Acidobacteriaceae bacterium. Lineage (GTDB taxonomy): Bacteria > Acidobacteriota > Terriglobia > Terriglobales > Acidobacteriaceae > Telmatobacter. The sequence goes on along the minus strand of CAWHUJ010000003.1, from coordinate 55,945 downwards.
GATTACAAGAAGTGGTTGGCCGGCTCGACCAGCGGCGCCTCGCTGGCGCAGAACGGCGAGCGGCTTTTTGCCAGCCTGAGCTGCAACGCCTGCCATAATGCGCGGCCCGATTCGCGCGGTCCTAGCCTGGCCAATGCCTACGGCTCGATCGCTGACGCTCACCAACGGACAGACCATTACCGTAGATGACGCCTATCTGCGCGAGGCGATCCTCAATCCTTCGCAGCACGTCACTCAGGGTTTTGCGCCGATCATGCCCACCTACCAGGGGCAGATCAGCGAGGAAGGTGTAATTTCTCTGGTGGAATATATCAAGAACCTTGATTCCGACTACCGCATTCAGCAGACGACAACGACGACGACGTTGCCGCCTGAGATTGAGGGTAAAGTGAGTCGAGGCTCCCGCAGCCAAAGGGATGGTGAAACAATGAGCGATACAATCGTCACTCTTCCCGACCAGTCCACGGCCCGGATTCCGAAGATGAACTATCTCAGCAAGGAGAATGGCCTGCTGAGCTGGCTGCTTACCGGAGACCACAAGCGGATTGCGATTCTCTATCTCATCTCGATCAGTTTCTTTTTCTTCATTGGCGGTTCGCTCGCAGGCTTGATCCGTCTGGAGCTGCTTACTCCGCAGTCGGACCTGATGGCAACGGACACCTATAACAAGGTGTTCAGCATGCACGGCATCATCATGGTCTTCTTCTTCTTGGTGCCATCGGTTCCGGCAACCATCGGGAACTTCCTGATGCCGATGATGGTCGGCGCCAAGGATCTCGCACTGCCGAAGATCAACCTGCTGAGCTGGTATCTCTATATCGCCGCGGGCATCCTTGGCTCTTTACACCATGATGGCCGGCGGCGTTGACACGGGATGGACGTTCACCACGCCGCTTTCAACCCACTACGTGAACACCCATGTGCTCACAACGGGTCTGGCGGTCTTCATTGCGGGATTCAGTTCGATCTTTACCGGACTCAACTTCATCGTCACGATCCACAAGATGCGCTGCCCGGGCATGACCTGGTTCCGGCTACCGCTCTTTGTGTGGTCAAATTATGCGGCCAGCATCCTCATGGTGCTGGGCACGCCGGTGCTCGCCATTGCCATCGTGCTGATTGCCCTCGAGCGCACGGTCGGCATCGGCGTCTTCGATCCGACCAAGGGCGGCGACCCGCTGCTGTTCCAGCATCTCTTCTGGTTCTACTCGCACCCAGCCGTCTACATCATGATTTTGCCGGGCATGGGCGTCATCTCCGAAGTGGTCTCGACCTTCAGCCGCAAGCGCGTCTTCGGCTACACGGCCGTGGCCTTCTCTTCGGTGGCCATCGCGGTCTTCGGATTCTTTGTCTGGGCGCACCACATGTTCATCATGGGCATCTCGAACTACGCGGTGCTGATCTTCTCGCTGCTGACGATGCTGGTTGCGGTGCCTTCGGCGATCAAGATCTTCAACTGGGCCTTCACCCTCTACAAGGGTTCCATCACCTTTGAGACGCCGATGCTTTACGCCTTCGGCTTCATGGGGCTGTTCACCATCGGCGGCATGACCGGCGTCTTCCTGGGTGCATCGGGCACCGACATTCACCTCACCGAGACCTACTTTATCGTGGCGCACTTCCACTTTGTGATGGTGGGCGGCATGCTGATGGCATTCCTCTCGGGCGTGCATTTCTGGTGGCCCAAGATGACCGGGCCGCATGTATCCGGAAAAGATCTCGCAGCTGGCCGCAGTGGTGACGTTCATCGGCTTCAACCTGACCTTCTTCCCGCAGTTCATTCTGGGCACGCTCGGCATGCCGCGGCGCTATGCGTCCTACCCGCCGGAGTTCCAGGTCCTGAACGTGCTTCTCGACGCGCGGGTGCTACGATTCTGGGCGTAGGCTATCTGCTGCCGGTGCTCTATCTCACCTGGTCGCTCAAGTACGGCCAGATCGCGGGCAATAATCCCTGGCAGGCAACCGGCCTTGAGTGGCAGATTCAGTCGCCGCCGCTGACGGAGAACTTCGCCGAGATTCCCATCATGGACCACGAAGCCTACGACTACGAGTGGCTCGAGCGCCAGAAAGAAAAAGAGGTTGCCAGTGTCGGATAGCACAGTCGATTGCGCATGGCGCGGCGGAGGCGGCTCACGGGCACGAGCATCCGCCCTACCAGCGCCACCACTTCGAGACCATGGGCCAGCAGAACGACGCCACGAACTTCGCCATGTGGCTCTTCCTGCTCACGGAAATCATGTTCTTTGGCGGCCTGTTTACCGCCTATCTCATCTATCGCAACTGGTACTACCCGGCCTTCGTCGAGGCTTCGCACCAGTTGCAGATCGGCTGGGGCACGGCCAACACCGGCGTACTGATCACCTCCAGCTTCACCATGGCCATGGCCGTCTGGTCGGCGGAAATGCGGCGCAAGACCACTCTGGTGCTGTGCCTCGTGCTCACGTTCGTGCTGGGTATTATCTTCCTCGGCATCAAGACCATCGAGTATCACGAGAAGTGGGAGAAGCATCACGTCCCCGGCCTGAACTACAGCCTGCAGTCGTTCCTCAACCCGGCGTCCGATCCCGAGGTTTATAACGAGTATCACGACAAGGCGCTGCCGCTCGACATGGCGCGCCACACGGAGCTTTACTTCTTCCTCTACTTCGCCATGACCGGCATGCACGCGCTGCACATGATCATCGGCATCGTGATTCTGGCCTTCATGATCTTCCGCGCGCGCGCCGGTGCCTACACCACCGGCCACGTCACATTTGTTGAGAATTTCGGCCTCTACTGGCACTTCGTCGACATTGTCTGGATTTTCCTCTTCCCGCTGCTGTATCTGATCAGCAGACACCAATAAAGGACTGCGCCATGAGCGACCACAAACGACAAAGACGAACACCACACATTGTCAGCCCCTGGCTCTATCTGGCCATTGTCGGAGCGCTGCTTGTCCTCACCGCGACAACCGTCGCCGCATCTTACGTGGAGATGGGTGTCTTCAATCCCATCGTTGCGCTTGGCATCGCGGTCATCAAGGCAATGCTGGTCGTGCTCTTCTTCATGCACGTCAAATACAGCACCAAGCTGACCAAGCTCACGGTCGGCGCGGGCATTTTCACCTTTCTGGTGCTCGTCGGCATGACGCTGGCAGACTATATGACCCGCGCATGGGGACGCTGGTAGGCCACAGATAGCCTATTTCGACAGCAAAGGGCCGCCATGGGCGGCCCTTTGCGTTTGCACCAAACGCGGCGCCGGCGCACTTACGAAGCGCTCTGAATATCGATCACGCTGTTGCCGAGGGGAAGGAATTCGGTGCGGTTGCGGCCCATCTTTTTGGCAATGTACATAGCGCGGTCGGCGGCGTCGATCAACGCATTGGGAGCCAGGTGCCCCAGAGCCTCGCCGGTGGTGCAGCCGATGCTGATCGTGAGACGTCCCAATGGTGCCTGAGGATGTTCGAGATTGAGAGCAGCAATGTCTGAGTGCAGCCTCCCTGCGATTCTCACGGCGCCGGCATCCCCGGTTGCAGGTAGCAGCACTACGAATTCTTCGCCGCCATAGCGTGCCACGAAGTCATTGGTGCGCGCGAGCGAATTGCGCAACGTATGAGCGACCTGCACGAGGTAGGAGTCGCCGGTGAGATGCCCTTTGGAGTCGTTGAGCAGCTTAAAGAGATCGACATCGATCATCAGCAGCGAGATAGGCTGCCCCGAGCGTCGCGCTGCCTGAAATTCGAATTCCAGCCGCTGGTCGAGGGTGCGGCGATTGGGGATGCCCGTGAGGCCGTCGAGCCCAGCCAGCTCCTCCAACTTCTGCTTGGCCGCCAGCAGTGCCTCCTCGGCCTCGATACCGCGGGATAATGAGATGAGATTGAGCACGCTGTAGCAGACTACCGAGAGCAGCGCTGCAGAAGCACCGAGCCAGAAGTGATACCGGGAAACGGTCGTGCCCAGCAAAAGCAGGCCAAAGCTGAGGAAGGCCGTCCCGCCGCTGCGCATGATGCTTGAAATGCGCACCGTCGGATTCCAAGCCTGGAGAAACCGGGAAGGCTCGTCTTGGACGGCAAGCACAATCAGCACCAGGTACGGGAGAGGAAGCAGAAGGTCTATCCAGCGCATGTCGTACTGAAGGAGAAACTGATTCCGGATCAGCTGAGTCAGAGTCATCGTCCAGAGGAAGGATGACGCCACAAAGAAGAAATGGCGTTCCTCAAGCTGGTCTGTTCCCAGCAAACGGATGGTGGTGACGATGGCGAGAAAGAAGGCCATTGCCGTGAAGAGATGCGAGATGAAGACTAAATCGGCAGGATCAGTATCGCCATACCGCGCCAGGTGCGCCAGAACGAGGGCAAAGCAGAGGGTACCGACGGACACTGAGAGGAACGCGCTCATGCCACGAAGCGTGCCAGGAATGCGCTTGTCAAATTGCAGGGAGACGCAGAGAAGAAGGGCGCCCCAATAAAACGTGTCTGTGAGAAGAATGAGACCCTGAGATGGACTTGGCGAAATTGTGCCGCGCAGTTGAGACCAAACCAGTAGATCTGCGGCGGCCGATCCAATTAGAATCGCGGCGGCCAGCAGTTGCCAATATATGCGCGCATCCTTGTCCGCATGCGATGCCGCGCGAAAACAAAAAAAACACGCTGCAAGTTCTGTTACCGTGGCACAAAGGTTACAGCAGACTGCTGCCTCACCGTGAAATCGTGCCAACAGGACAATCACCACAGCGACGTACGGGATCGCAGTCCACAGCGCTGGATTTCTTATTTTCACTTGCTCGCGGTCCTCGAATGTGAAAAAGCGCAGAAATGTTAGGGGCCCCGGTCTGCAAACGTATCTGGCCGTGGGAGTTTAGATGAACTGCCCGGGACGGGAGTTTCCCGGCTCCCAAATTTAGCAATCGAGACTTATATCCCTATTTGCCAGGGAGTTGCCCGAGAATCGAGAATGATCAAGGTGCCACCCTTCTTGCAGAACTGTCATCGCAATCAGCACAGAATCCGCCAAGTTAAATGAGGATCACTGTGGCGACTTGTCAACTTCCAAAGGAGCTTGCCCGCCTGGCAGACCAGCCTCGCGTCACAATACGCAGAGATGGCGCACCGGCGAAGCAGGGCAGGTGCATTGTCCATTGGATGCAGCGAGCGATGCGCATTTCGGACAATCCTGCGCTCGACGTAACCATCGCGGCAGGCAACCTGCTCAGGTTGCCCGTGGTCGTCTTTTTCTCGGTCGTTGCCAACTATCCCAACGCAAATCTGAGGCACTATCACTTTCTTGCGCAGGGTTTGAGAGATGTCGCCGAGGACGCAGAAGAGCGCGGAGTCGGTTTCATTGTCCGGCGGCATCCTGACAATTCGCTGCCCGCCTTCGTAAGCGAAGTGCAGGCCGCGATGGTCATTGGTGATGAGAATCCATGCCGCGTGCCAGAGCGCTGGCGCAAGGTGCTGGCGAAGCAGCTGAACGTGCCGTTCTGGACCGTAGACGCCGACGTGGTTGTTCCGTCTGTGCTCTTCAATCGCAGCTACTTTTTGCTGCATCACTTCAGGCCCCATCTTCAGGCGCAGCTCCCGCACTTTCTGCGGACGCCGCCCAAGATAACGCCGAACGTCCACTGGAAGCCGCGCCGCGCGGTAGCCAGCTTCTCGCTCAGGGGGGATATCACCCAGGGATTTACCGGACTGGACCGCCGCGTGAAACCTGTGGACAGCTTCACAGGAGGCACGCACGCCGCGATGCGTCGATTGCGGGAATTTGTGAAGACCGGCCTGGCTGGATACGAAAAGAATCGCAATCATCCAGAGCTGCAGGGCACAAGCCGGCTGTCGCCATATCTGCACTTTGGCCACATCAGCCCGCTGACCATCGCGCTGGCCGTGACGAAGGCGGTGGAGCAGGGCAAGGCGTCTGAGCAGGCCCAGAGCCGTTTCTTGGATCAACTCATCGGCTGGCGCGAACTCTCCGTGCTCTTTGTGCGGCACAACCCGAACTACGATAACTGGGAGTGCGCCGAGCCATGGGCGCGCAAGAGCCCTGCTCGAGCATGCCGGCGATCCGCGAGCCCGGCGATACACGCTTGCGCAACTCGAACGTGCCGAGACCGAAGACGACCTCTGGAATGCGGCCCAACGCCAGATGGTTGAAACCGGCTGGATGCACAACTACATGCGCATGTACTGGGCCAAGAAGATTCTTGAGTGGGCGCCCGATCCGGCGACGGGCCTTTGAATGGGCGGTGAACCTGAACGACCGCTATGAACTCGACGGCCGCGACCCTAACGGCTATGCGGGAATTGCCTGGGCTATCGTCGGCAAGCACGACCGTCCCTGGTTCAATCGGCCGGTCTTCGGACTGGTAAGGCCTATGAGCGGGCGCGCGCTGCAGCGGAAGTTCGACGCCTCCGCTTACATCAGGCGGCATGATCGCGTTGATGACGATCGAAAGTTGTAACCGCGGCGATGCCCATGCCACACAAGTAACGGTAGGCAAAGCATTATCTGCCTGATTGTGTTCTAAAATGGGCCCAATTCCAATCTTGGAAAATTGCTGATAACGCGATGTGCGTTCCAGTGGAATCGTGCGAGGTTCTCCTCGGATGATGAATCAATGATTGATCCCAGGAGAGGGAAACCGGGTCCCGAACAGGCTTGATCACTCGCACGCTGGGCCAACTAATACGGATCGTCACCCGAGCAGGCGCCACGCGCCGCTGGGCACCCTCTTCTACAAAAACTGATGCTGTAGGAACTTCGCCGTGGCATGTGTTCGTGACGCTTGCGTCATTGACGCTGAGCGCCGTTGTGGCGCCCGCGCAGGCGGTGCCTCCGCGCGTAGCCCAGGCGCAGCGATTCCTGGCGCAGCGCGGCGTTACAAAGAGCAGCCCGGCAGTCTCCGCATTGCGGCCGGTGGAAGTGAGGTCAGCCTCGGTGAGGCCCTGGCCCGCAGCGAGCGCAGGCAGCGCTGCCTGGCAGCCAATGGGGCCCAATGCGGTTGTATCGCAGAGCTATGGCCTGGTGACAGGACGGATTTCCAGCATTGTCTTCGATCCATCCGACTCGACAGGCAACAGGGCCTATGTGGGAACGACCGGTGGAGGCGTATGGCTCTCGCAGAATGCCGGGACGTCGAATGCGTCTAACGTAGTCTTTTCTCCGCTCACTGACTCGGCGGGCGCCTTGAGCGGAGTGCACGAAGCCTCGATCAGCGTTGGTGCGATCACCGTACAGCCGGGGGGTACTGGCGTTGTGCTCGTGGGCACGGGCGATCCAAACGATGCGCTCGACTCCTACTATGGGGCGGGAATACTGCGCTCGACGGACGGCGGAAACTCATGGTCGCTGATCCAGTCGACAAGCGATTTTCTATACGTTTTCGCAGGCGAGGGCTTCGCGGGCTTTTCCTGGAGCACCGTGAATCCTCAGCTCGTGGTGGCGGCAGTCTCTCAGGCCTACGAAGGCAGCCTTACCGCGGCGGTGCGGCCGAACGCGAGCTACGAGGGCCTCTACTACTCGACCGACAGCGGTGCAACATGGTCGCTGGCCCGCATCGTTGACCCCGGCGGCGATCGTGCAGGGGCCGAACGATGCGTATGTGCAACCTGACGGCAACGCCGTAACTTCGGTCGTATGGAATCCAGTTCGGAATGTCTTTATCGCCGCCGTGCGTTATCACGGCTACTACCAATCGAGCGACGGCATTACGTGGACCCGGCTGACGGCGCAGCCCGGCTCGGGATTAACTACGACGATGTGCCCCGTGAATCTGGGAACGGTGGGTTCGATCGCTTGCCCGATCTTTCGCGGAACGCTGGCGGTGAATCCAACCACCGGCGACACGTTTGCCTGGACTGTGGACGCCAACAATCAGGATCAAGGGCTGTGGCAGGACCAGTGTGGGTTGAGTGCGGGCGCCTGCAGCAATTCGGCAATCTCCTTCGGCACGCAGTTGAGCACAACTGCTCTGGAGACGAGCACGCTATCCGGCGCGAAGACCGTTGCCAACGGAGACTACAACCTAGCACTCGCCGCCGTGCCGTCAGGACAGGACACCCTGCTGATGGCCGGCGCGAACGATCTTTGGAAATGCAGCCTCGCCGCCAGTTGCTCGTGGCGCAACACGACAAACTCGACCACATGCATGAGCGCGCAGGTATCGGAGTACCAACACGCGCTGGCCTGGAACACCGCCAATCCGCTTGAGATATTTGTGGGCAATGATGGCGGCCTCTGGCGCTCGACCGACGCTATTGGCGAATCGGGCACTGCTTGTAGCGCAAGCGATGCCACGCACTTTCAGAATCTCAACGCCGGGCTTGGCTCGCTTGGCGAAGTTGTGAGTCTCTCGCAGGTGGTCACGTCGCCCTACACGCTGATGGCCGGCCTGGGCGTCAACGGAACCGCCGGAGTGAAGAGCACTACGGGAACCGTGGCGCAGTGGCCGCAGATCCTCGGCGGCGAGGGTGGAGTCGTAGCGATCGATCCATCGAACAGGGCGAATTGGTATGTAAATAATCAGGCCGGGGTGTCGATTTATAAGTGTGCGCAGGCGAGTGACTGCACGCCCTCTTCATTCGGGACCACGCCCGTCGTATCCAACGCCGATGTGAGCGGCGACGGCTACACGATGACGGAGCCCGCTCCGTTCCTTGTCGATCCGCTTGATTCGTCACAACTGCTCGTCGGCACCTGCCGCGTATGGAGAGGTCCAGCAGACGGCTCGGCATGGACCAGCGCGAATGCCATCAGCTCGTTCCTTGACGGGGTCACCGGCAGCAGCGCCTGCAGCGGTGACGCGCTCATTCGCACCATGGCTGCCATGGCCCTGCCGGCTGGCGGGGAAGTCATCTACGTGGGCATGTATGGATCGGCCGACGGCGGAGCCACGCGCGCCGGGCACGTCATGCGAGCGACGTTTACGCAAGGCTCTGGCTCAACGCCTACGTGGAGCGATCTCACTTTCAATCCCGTCAGCAACGACAATCTGGGTATGAATGCGTGGGGCCTCGATATCTCAGGCATCACCATTGATACGCACGACTCGACCGGCAACACCATCTACGTCACTGTCGAGGGTTTCCCCAGCCCGACGCAGCAGATTCGCACGATCTATCGCTCCACGGACGGCGGCGCGCACTGGGCCTATATCACCTCGAATCTGCCGCAAGCTCCTGCGAATGCGCTGGTCGTCGATCCGGAAGACGCCAACACCGTGTATCTCGCGACCGACATCGGCGTCTTTTCGACACGCCAGGTGTCAAACTGCGCGGTCTCCGCAGCAAGTTGCTGGGCGGCCTTCGGTACTGGCCTGCCGCTCTCTCCGGTGGTGCAGTTGAGCGCTTCACCCACGGGCATTACGCCGAGCGTGCTGGTGGCGGGAACCTACGGGCGCGGCGTGTGGCAGATTCCGCTCTGGACGGCTGGGGAATCATTGTCGTCAGCCACGGTCGCGCCAACGTCGCTGACATTTGCCAGCCAGGCATATGGCGTCGCGAGCAGCGCGCAAACGCTCACGGTCACGAATACGGGATCGGCGTCGCTGACGCCTACAGCGATCAGCGTCACGGGTGACTTCAGCGAGACAGACAATTGCCAGGGGGCGTCAGTGAGCGCCGGCGCCACGTGCAGCATTCAAGTAACGTTTACGCCGACTGCGGCTGGCGCCCGCACCGGACAGCTCACAATCAACGCGAATATTCCCACCGGATCGCTCACGGTGACGTTGAACGGAACCGGGCAGGCTCCCGGCTTCATTCAGCTTTCGCCGCCAACTGTCAGCTTCGGTGAGGTGCAGGTCAACACCAAGTCGAGCGGGTTGCAAGTAACTGTAGAGAACAACGGCTCGGCGGCTGTAGCGGTCACAAGCGCGACCGTGAGCGGCCCATTCGTATTGCAAAGCAACGCGTGCGGTTCCTCGATCGCGGGCAACAGCAGTTGCGCACTGGCGCTGCAGTTTGCGCCGACACAAACCGGAAGCGCGACAGGCACATTCACTCTGGTAGATGGCTCTGGAACACAGACAGTGGCTCTCAGCGGAACAGGAGCCGCTGCGCCAACCGATACCTTGTCGCCGTCGTCGCTCTCGTTCGGAGGCACAATCGTGGGTCAGACATCCACTGCGCAGACGGTGACGCTCACAAACAGCGGCGATGAACCCCTCACCTCCATTACGACGGCTGTCAGCGGCCCTTTTCAGATTTCAACGACCTGCACCGGCCAGCTTGCCGGCAACTCCACCTGCACAATCAATGTGTCGTTTACGCCGACGGTCGTAGGCGCGCAAAGCGGAACATTAACCGTCTCTGACGCGCTGGCCACGCATACGGTTTCGCTCTCCGGCACCGGGCTGCAGGCTCCGGTCATCAGCGTGAGCCCGTCGAGTCTGCAATTCAGCTTGCAAACGGTTGGTGTTGCGAGCAAGCCTATGACGCTTACGGTCAGCAACACCGGTGGCGCGTCCATGGCGAACGTGGGCTTCCAGTTTACTGGCGTGGCAAGCAGCAGTTTTGCCATCGCTTCCACCACGTGCGGAGCGGCACTGGCCAGCGGCAGCGACTGTACTGCTCAGGTGGTCTTTACGCCTGTCACCGCAGGCGCGAATACTGCAGCTCTCACCATCTCCTCTTCCACGCTTTCGGTGAAGCCGGTGCAGATCGCCGTCACTGGCACTGCTGATTCAACAAACGGCCTTAACATCTCGCCTGCGCAGATGACCTTCTCTGTCACCGCCATTGGGCAGGTAAGTGCCGCACAGACGGCGACGATTACGAATGCCGGAGCGACCGCGGCAACCGGCCTTACGCTCGGTGCCTCCGCGCCCTTCAGCGTGACAGCCAGCACCTGCACCGCGACGCTGGCCGCCGAATCGAGCTGCGTGGCTGCGGTGACGTTTACTCCAACGGCGAGCGGAGCAGCCACCGGCACCTTGACGGCCGCCACGTCGAATGCCGGCTCAGCGACCGTCGCTCTCAGCGGCAGCACGGGCGGCGCGGGCGCATTACAGGTGCAGCCATCGCTGCTTACATTCCCCACCACGGGAATTGGCACAGTAAGCAGCGCACAGACCGTCACTCTCACCAATACCGGCACAATTGCGCTACCCGCGTTTGTTCTCGCAATCTCAAGCGGATTTGAGACCACAGCGAACACGTGTCCTGCCTCGCTCGCAGTTGGGGCGAGCTGTACCGTAGGCGTGGCCTTCAATCCCGCAAGCACGGGGTCGCAGACCGGAACGCTGAGTGTAAGCAGCAGTGCGCTCGCATTGACGCAGCAGGTTGTGCTGTCGGGTACGGGCTTTGATTTCACCGTGGCGGTTTCGGGCTCGCCGAGCCAGACGGTTTCAAGCGGACAAGCGGCCAACTTTACCCTGGTGCTCACGCCGCTCAACGGGTCGTCGGGGACGTTCTCCTTCAGCTGCGGTTCGCTCCCCGCCCATGCCGTATGTGCCTTCAATCCATCGAGCACCACTGTGAATGCGAACCTGACCGGCAATGTTACAGTGTCGATTGCCACCGGAGGCGCCTCAGCCGAGCTGCACAAGCCAGCGGAATTGCCATGGCAAGCCACCCCCTTGTTGTGCGGGCTCGTCCTGCTGCCCTTTGGGCTTTCCAGAAAACGCCGCGCGCTGCTGCTCGGAGCGCTGCTCGCGCTTCTTATCGGCGGAGTGGCGAGTTGTTCAGGGTCCGGCGGCGGAGGTGGATCCGGCTCCGGCGGGTCGGGATCGAATACTCCGGCAGGCACGTATTCAATTCCGGTGACTGCGACAGCCAATGGACTTTCGCATCAGGCGACGATTTCTCTGACGGTGGATTAAGCGACGGCGGCGAAGCGCGCGAGTAGCGCGGATATACTTTTACCTTGAGGAAGACACCAGGGCATGACGGCCAAAGTAACTGCAGAAGACGTAACGCGGGTTGCCGAACTGGCAAATCTTGAACTGACTCCCGATGAGTCTGCGCACATGGTGGATGACCTGAACGCCATTCTCGAGTACGTAGAGCAACTCGGCGAACTGGACACCGCCAATGTGGCCCCGCTTGCTCAGGTGACCGAACTCGAAGACGCCGGCAGCTCAACGTCGCTCAGGGCCGACGAGCGCGTTCCCTCGCTTGATCGCGCCGTCGTGATGCCGCAAGCCCCGGAGAGCGATCAGGCTTTCTTTAAAGTGCCTAAGGTTATTGAGCGCTGAGGCGCGGCTGCAACCAACACAGGAATACCAGCCCGCGATGGGCTGATGGCGAGGAAAAAGGGTTTGCCCAGCGAAACGAAATCGACGAACTTTGTGGAGAAGCCGAAGACTCTCGCGCAGCTTCACGAGAGCATTGTTTCGGGAAAAACAAAGGCTACTGACCTTGCCGGCGCCTACTACGATCGCATCGCGCAGGTGAATCCCAGCCTCAATATCTTCCTGAGCCTGACTAAGGAGCGCGCGCTCGAGCAGGCTGCTCGCGTCGATGCATCGGCGGCAAAGGGGGATGCTTTGGGCAAGCTGGCTGGTGTGCCGGTCGGCATCAAGGACGTGCTGGTCATGCGCGGCGCGCCGGCGACGGCAGGCTCGAAGATTCTTGAAGGGCTACCAGCCGCCTTACGACGCCACTGCGGTTGCCAGGCTTGAGGCAGCGGGCGCTGTGCTGCTCGGCAAGCTCAACTGCGATGAATTTGCGATGGGATCGTCGAATGAGAACTCCGCCTATGGGCCTGTGCGCAATCCCGTCGATCCCGAGCGCGTGCCGGGCGGTTCGAGCGGCGGCTCGGCCGCGGCGGTGGCGGCTAATCTTGCCGTCGCGCACGCTGGGCACGGACACCGGCGGCTCGATCCGCCAGCCCGCGAGCTTTTGCGGCGTGGTGGGTGTTCTGCCCACCTATGGCCGCGTCTCCCGCTACGGACTTATCGCTTTTGCGTCTTCGCTCGACCGCGTCGGGCCTTTCGCCGGCAATGTTCGCGACGCGGCGACTTTGCTCGGCGTTATCGCCGGGCATGATCCGCAAGGACGCGACCAGTTCGCCCGCTGCCGGTGCCGGACTACGCGGCGGAAAGCGACAAGCCTGTCGAAGGCCTGCGCATCGGCGTGCCTGACGGAATATTTCGGCGACGGCCTCGATCCCGAGGTGCGCGCGGCGATCGAACAGGGAATTGCCGCGCTTGAAGAGCGCAGGCTGCACGCGTCAAGCCGATCTCGCTGCCGCACACGCAAGTACGCGATTCCGACCTACTACCTGGTGGCTACTGCGGAGGCCAGTGCCAACCTTGCTCGCTTTGACGGAGTTCGTTACGGCTATCGCTCGCCGCGTCCGACGACTCTCTCAGCGATGTACCGGCACTCGCGCGATGAGGGATTTGGCGCCGAAGTCAAGCGCCGCATTCTGCTCGGCACCTACGCGCTCTCCGCGGGCTACTACGACGCGTACTACCGCAAGGCGCAGCAGGTGCGCCGTCTGCTGGCCGAGGAATTTCTGCGGGCCTTCGCCGATGTGGACGCCATCGTCACGCCGACCGCGCCAACGCCCGCGTTCAAGCTCGGCGAAAAGACCGGCGATCCGCTGGCCATGTATCTGGCCGACATCTACACGGTGACCGCGAGCCTCGCAGGCATCTGCGGCGTGACCGTGCCCTGCGGCGCCACCGCGGCCGGGCTTGCCCGTCGGCGATGCAGATGCTGGCAGCGCATTTGCACGAGGCAACAGCGTTTCGTGTAGGCAGGGCAATCGAAGCAGCGCAGGGCTAAAGAATTCCGGACTGGAGAATCTCGGGGATAGACATGTTCACAGGGCCACAGAAAGCGGGCATCGGCATTCTCATCGCATTCGCATTCCTGCTCACTACGGGTCAGCTGCACGCCGCAGCCAAGAAGACGCACACGGTTTTTCTCGGCGCATTCAAGCGCGTGCCCTATTCCAAGGCCGGCGATCCATCCGGTGCGGCTCCCGATGAAACGGCGTTGAAGATTAGGCCTCTGCTGGTGGATGGCGCCGTGAAGGAGTGGACCACCGGCGACTCGCATGACGTGACTGATCGCAGCTTTGTGGTGCGCCGTGTGATCAAGCTCAACGACACGCTGCCAGGAGAAGCGAGCGCTTCGGCAACTCTCCAGACACATTGGGTATGGCAGCGCGGCCCTTGGCTGCTGGTCGATCGCATCACCGGTCATGTAACGGCGCTGAAGCTGGCCGACTATGACCCCGGCGTCAGCCAGGTGGTCTGGTTTCGCGATTACGCGGCCTACTGCGGCATCACTGCGAGCGGCAAGAGCCTCTATGCCGTCGTATCTCAGCTTGCGGTGCACAAAGCTGTGCTGGCAAAGAAGCTTTCAGCCTTCGACACCGACGGCCAATCGCAGGCATGTGGCGCGGCTGAGTGGCAGCGCGATCCGATGCGCATCACGTTTCATCCCATCGGCAAGGATCCGGTAAGTTTCAACCTCGTGCCGGGCTCGGCGGTGCTGGTTGAAGACTCAGAGGACGAGTCAGAGAGCGCGCCTGCAGCGAAGACAAATTAGCCTTGCGGCAGGTGCAAAAAGCCGCGCCGGAGGGCCGCTTGAAGAAGATTTTGCGCCTTGCGCTCCGTAGCCTTGACACAGGTATGTCTGCGCGTTTCTTATCTTCCTAGGACTTCTCTTTGGATTTCGGCTGGGGAAATAAACAGCGAAAGCAGGGGTTTCAGACCGAGCCGAATTCAAGCGAAGACTGTGTCGAAAAGGAAGCAGACGGTAGCTGGGTTTATGGCTGCATTCGGTGCCAGGTAAGAGGGCCGGGGCAGCAGCCGAATCCTCCTTCCAGAACCTGAGCCGGACGCATTCGGAGGCCAGGAACGTTCCCGGAGACAAATCTTTTTTGTGGCGACCGGTAAGAACCGGGCTCGCCGTTGCCCCGAGCAGCGCGAAAGGCGAGGCGGGCAAGCAAAGGATGAGTGTGACGACAAGTTTGGCAGTTTGGCTCGCGGCACCGGCGGCCGGTGGCGGCATAACAATGCTTTTGCCCTTGCTTCTGATTCCGGTGCTGTACTTTGTCATGATCCGGCCGCAGCAGAGGCGCCAGAAACAGTGGCAGGAGATGCTCTCGCAGATCAAAACCGGAGATCGGGTGACGACCGCCGGCGGCATTCGTGGCGTGATCATATCCATCAAGGACGACGCGATCATCATTCGCGTAGCGCCGGACAACTTGAAGCTCGAGGTCGCGAAAAGCGCGATTGCGTCGGTGACCACTCAGGAGAGCTCCGACTCCTAGCACGCCTTCGGGTTTTATTTTGGGGACCAGAGAATTGAAAAAATGAAAAAGAATCTCAACGGCAGAATTGCCCTCATCGTCGCAGTCCTGGTGGTCTTTATCTACGGTATCTTCGGGATACCCTCGGGCCTGAGCGGTAAAGCATTAATGGAGAGCATGACCAAGCGAATCCACCTTGGTCTTGACCTTCGCGGCGGTGCTCACCTTATTTTGCAGGTCGTGGTATCAGAGGCGGTAAGCGCGGAGACGGATAACCTCGTCGGGCGCATCCAGCAGACCTTGAAGGCTGCCAACATTCCCTTTTCGCAGGTCATCAAGCCAGATCCGAAGCAGCCTCAGATCGTCCGCGTGGATGGTGTGGCGGCGGCGAAGGCCGGCGATGCACGTTCGCTGCTCGATTCGAAGTTCTCGAACGAGTATGACCTTGCGGGTGGCTCTGACACTGGCTTTACGCTCACGATGAAGCCCTCGGTGCAGCAGGCTCTTGAAAAGAAGACCGTGCAGCAGGCCATCGAAACCATCCGCGACCGCGTGGACACGCTGGGTGTGAGCGAGCCTGTTATTCAGGAGTACGGTCTCGGCAACAACCAGATTCTCGTCGAGCTGCCGGGCATCGAAGATCTCGATCGCGTCAAGAGCATCATTCAGTCCACCGCGCGGCTTGAAATTCACCCCGTCATCGGTGGTCCGTATCAGGATGAGCAGTCAGCTCTGGCCAGTGTTGGCGGAGCAGTGCCCGCAGATCAGATGCTGGTTCACGGTTCGGGCGCTCTTGCGAGCGGTTCGGATGCCGACAGCATTTACATCCTGCAGCGTGTTCCTGTGGTGGCCGGCAGCGACTTCCGTTCGGCCGATCCCGGAACCAGCGAGAATGGCTTGCGCGCGGTTCACTTCGTGCTCACCAACGAGGCCGGCGACCGCTTCTATGAGTACACCAGCGCGAACGTTGGTCATGCGATGGCTGTGGTCCTTGGCGGCCGCGTGCGCGAAGTAGCCAATATCCGCAGCGCAATCCGCGACTCGGGCGAAATTGAAGGCAGCTTCTCCCAGGACGAAGTGGACGTGCTTTCGAAGATGCTGCGCACAGGCGCTCTGCCCGCTTCGCTTGAATATCTGGAAGACCGCACCGTAGGCGCCTCGCTCGGCGCAGACTCGATCAAGGAAGGCGTGACCGCGGCTGTGGTTGGCGTGCTGCTGGTGATGGCCTTCATGCTCATCTACTATCGCGGCTCGGGCGTAAACGCCGACCTCGCGCTCTTTTTGAACCTTGTGATCCTGCTCGGATTCATGGGCTTCTTTGGTGCCACGCTCACGCTTCCCGGCATCGCCGGCGTCATCCTGACGATTGGTATGGGCGTCGACTCCAACGTGCTGATCTTTGAGCGCATTCGTGAAGAGATTAGAGCTGGCAAGGCGGCTGCAGCAGCAGTGGAGCAGGGCTTCAAGCATGCATGGGTCACAATCGTCGATACGCACGTGACAACGATTGTTTCGGCGCTGATCCTGATGATTGTCGGCAACGGCCCGGTTCGCGGTTTCGCGATCACTCTGACCTTCGGTTTGCTGGCTAACCTGTTCACAGCAGTGTATGTCTCAGGCGTAATCTTCGAGGCGCACCTGAACAACCTGAAGCCCGGCGAGATGGTATCGATCTAGATCGCCTCTCAAGAGAAGAGGCGGCGCAACAACATTGCCGGGCGTTTAGTGGCCCGGCGCGAGGAAGGCAGATTCAGTGGAACTCTTTCGCAACGTAAACATCGATTGGCTAGGGAAGAAATGGTATTTCCTTGGCTTTTCCTTGATCTTTAGCGTCGCCGGCATCATTTCGATGGCGATGCACTGGGCGCAAATTGGCAGCCCGGTGCCGCTGGGTGTGGACTTCCGCGGCGGCACGCAGGTGCAGGTGCAGTTTGAGCAGGCGCCGGATACGAACCGGATCCGTGAGGCAATGGATGCCTCGGGAATCCGGGACGCCCGTATCGTGCCCATCAAGGACGTCAATCAGGGTGCCAGCAACGACATTCTCATCAGTCTTCCGGAGCAGACCAACGAGGCGGCTCTTGATACGGGACGGCAGCAGATCGTGAATGCACTGCAGGCGCACTATAACAACCCCTTTACCGTGCGCAATGTGCAGGTGGTAGGGCCAACAGTCGGCAAGCAGCTTAAGACGAAGGCGATCCAGGCGGTGCTTTTCTCGCTGCTCGGCATGCTGATTTATCTGTGGTTTCGGTTCCAGCTTATTTACGGCGTGGCGGCCGTCGTCGCGGTCTTTCATGACACGCTAATAACTATCGGCGCCTTCGCATTGACAAATCAGGAAATCAGTCTTACCGTGATTGCCGCGATTCTTACGCTCATCGGTTATTCGATGAACGATACGATCGTGGTCTTCGACCGCATTCGCGAGAATCTGAGAATGAGCCGGCGTGAGCCCCTGGCGGACGTCGTGAATCGAAGCATCAATCAAACGCTGAGCCGGACCGTTCTCACTTCAGGCCTCACTTTTCTCACGGTGCTGTCGCTTTTCGTCTTCGGCGGCCAGGTTTTGCGCGGGTTCTCTTTCGCGCTGGTAATTGGCATTCTCATCGGCACCTATTCGTCGATTGCGGTGGCCGCGCCGATGCTCGTGGCGTGGCAAGAGTGGCGTTCGGGGCAAGGAAAATCGGCGGCGTTGCCGGCGGCTAAGCGCTCGCGCGTGTAGGTGTTTCTGAGTTGTTTGCACCATTTGTGAGGCAGAATTTTGCAAGTGCTGCATCGTTCTGGTATAGGTGGAGCACGCTGATGTGGCTCCACAAGGATGCTGGGAACAATTAAACGTTATCCGGTGTCTAAATAGAGGTAATCACACCCGATTCGAGGCTGGCCATGTTTGAAGATTCCACGTTCGAATCCGGAAACAGAATTAAGAGTAAGAGCAGGTATTGGATGCTCTTTACGTTCATCACGAACGGCTCCATTCTGCTTCTGCTGATTCTTATTCCTCTGATCTATCCCGAAGCGCTGCCCAAGGCAGCGATGCAGACGCTTCTGGTCGCCCCTCCACCGCCGCCACCGCCGCCTCCGCCGCCGCCACCGCCTGAAGTTCACGTTGTTCACGTCCAATCGGAAATGATGAACAACCAGCTGACGGCTCCGACCCGTATTCCGCACGACATCAAGATGGTGGCTGAGAAGGAAGCGCCGCCTTCGAGCTTTGGCGTCGCGGGCATGGAAGGTCTGGGCGGCAGCTCGGGTGGTGTGATGGGCAGCGTCTTCGGCAGCGGCAGCGGTCCGAAGGTGCAGGCTGCGCCTCCCAAGAAGGTAAACATCTCGGCCGGTGTTGCGACTGGTATGTTGATCCAGAAGACTCAGCCGATTTATCCGCCGATCGCCAAGGCTGCTCGCGTCTCCGGCACCGTGGTGCTGCAGGCAACGATCACCAAGGCAGGCACGATCGACAACCTGCGCGTGATCAGCGGCCCGGCGATGTTGCAGCAGGCAGCGCTCGATGCGGTCAGGTCCTGGCGCTATCGTCCGTACCTGCTCAACAATGACCCGGTCGAGGTGGAGACCACGATTAACGTGATCTTCAGCCTGGGCGGATGAGAATTTTCTTGGCCCTTTCTCCCGTCCAGGGGAAAGGGCATTGTTTTGACCTGAATGCGAATCGGATATATGAGCCGCATTCCCCAGCACACCGTCAATGGTAGTCGTAGTTCACAAGACAACTCCTTAGGAGGAACGATTCAGTGATTCTCGCTCAGCTCGCACATTTCGCTTCGCACACGGTCAGCAGCCTGGCATTTCTGCAGGAAGGTGAGCAGACCGTCAGCTTCAGCCCCATGGGATTGTGGGAACACATGGGATGGCTGGCACGTGCCGTGGCCATCATTCTGTTCATCGAGTCCATCTGGTCTCTGGCCGTGATGATCGATCGTTACCTGTACTTCTCAGCGGCCCGCAAGCAGTCGCGTGAGTTCGCGCCCAAGGTTGCCGGCGCTCTGAAGGACAGCAAGCTGGAAGAGGCGATCAAGATCGCCGATCGCAACAAGAAGTCGCACCTGGCAGAGGTGGTGACGGCAGGCCTGCAGGAGTTCCGTGCTTCCGCCGGTCAGCCCACCGAGGCGACGATCGAGAGCGCACAGCGCGCCCTGGAGCGTGCCGAAGCCATCGTTCACGCCAAGCTGAAGCGCGGCCTCAGCGTTCTGGCCACCATCGGTTCGACCGCCCCGTTCGTGGGACTGTTCGGAACCGTCGTCGGTATCTTGAACGCCTTCCAGCAGATCGCGACCCAGAAGACCTCGGGTATCGGCGCGGTTGCCGGCGGTATTTCTGAAGCCCTGGTGACCACGGCGTTCGGTCTGCTTGTGGCTATCCCGGCCGTTATGGCGTTCAACTACTTTACCGGCCGAGTCGAAGCCTTCGACGTGGAGATGGACAACTCCTCGAGCGAGCTTATCGACTACTTCATCAAGCAGAGCAACCGGCGCTAGTTCGTCACAGTCGGCTCGAGCGGGAAGACTGAAGGGACAGGAGAGCGGTGACGCTCTCTTGTCCACTGATTTTCAGGCAAGCCGGCAGAGTCACAAGGCAGACCGGAAGCCATCCGGAAAAATTCAAGGCACGGAGCCGAAACAATGGGGATCGCAGTCCGCAACGAAGGCAGCAAGGTCAACTCGAACATCAACGTGACGCCGATGGTGGACGTGATGCTGGTGTTGCTCATCATTTTCATGGTCATCACCCCCATGCTTCAGCAAAAGGTCGCCGTCGACATGGCTAAGGTGGAGAATCCCGTGTCCATGCCGGACGCCGATAAGGAAGATGCGATCATCGTGGCGATCACGCGCGATGGCGGCGTATTCCTTGGTCAGGATCACGTTGCGACCAGTGAACTGGGCGCGAAGGTCCGCGACAAGTTGGCCGACAAGCCGGGAAAGACCATCTACATTCGCGCTGACGCGCGGGCGCAATTCCGCGCAGTGGAAGATGCCATCGACGCGGTGCGCACGGCGGGCGTGGACGAAGTCGGTCTGCTGACGCAGAAGCGCGAACCAGGTTCGGCTGGCGGCGAATAAGTTCTTTCTGATCGTGCCGGACTTGACTAACGATTTGCAGAAAACGAGGAGTTTGAAGCCATGGCAATGACAGCTGGAGGCGGCGGCGGTGGCGCGATGGGCGACATCAATGTCACGCCCATGATCGATATTCTTCTGGTGCTTTTGATCATCTTCATGGTCATTGTGCCAGTAACGCCAAAGGGCCTGGATGCATTGGTGCCGCAGCCGCCAAAGGATCCGCAGAAGCAGCAGCAGCCGAACGACCGCACCATTGTGGTGCAGGTGATCTATCGTGCCGGCGCAGCTCCGCTCTACAAGATCAACGAGACGGATGTGCAGAAGTCGGAACTGCTGGCAAAGCTCACGGAGATTTATTCCAATCGCGCCGAGCGTGTCATGTTCGTGAGGGGCGATGACAATCTGGACTTCCGTTATGTCGCGGATGTGATTGATATCGGCCGCGCGGCAAACGTGGACCATATCGGTTTGATGACCCCGAAGATTCAGGCCGGCCAGTAAGACGGCTCAACGAGGATTCTCCAAGATTGCGCAGGCAATCGATATCAGTCGTGCAGCAGGGCGTGGACCGAGTCGGCCTGCTGACTCCGGGAGCGCAGCCCGGTCGATGAGGGCAAAGGCCCTTTGAGATCAGGCGGCCGAACGGAGGCGGGAGTAGAATTTTTTTACGCCGGTTACGGAGGCTCCCATCCGCAACCGCAGTTTTTAGACGATCCAGGCGCGCATCGTGATGGGCACGACCTGAAGGAGAAGACGAGGACATGAAGAGACCCACACGTATTACGGCGCTTGCGGCTCTGCTGGTTGCCATGGTGCTTACCATGAGCGGATGCAACCGCCTAGCGGCCCGTGATCAGCTGAACAAGGGAGTCGACGCCTACAAGAGCGGCAAGTACGAGGAGGCGATCGGGCACTTCCAGAAAGCCACGGAACTCGATCCCACCCTCCCGATGGCAAAGACCTATCTCGCCACGGCGTTGTCGCAGAATATCGTTCCCGGCCTGGATACGCCGGAGAATCTGAAGACCGCCGACCAGGCGATCAGCATCTTCCAGGAAGTTCTCGCCAAGGATCCAGGCGATGTGAACAGCATGAAGCAGATCGCCGGCATTTACTTCAACATCAAGAAACTTGATGATGCCAAGACCTGGCAGAAGAAGGTGCTCGCCGTCGATCCGAAGGATCCCGAGGCCGCCTATACCGTCGGCGTCATCGACTGGACTCTGGCGCACGAGAACGTGCTGAAGGCCCTGGCCCCGGCCGGCATCAACGACGATGGTGCAGGCAATGCCAAGGCGCCTAAGAAGATCATGGAGCAGATCAAGGAAGAGAACACCCCCTTGGTCACAGAAGCCCTCCAGTATCTGAACAAGGCGGTCGCCAATCGCCCGAACTACGACGACGCCATGGCTTATCTGAACCTGGTCTACCGGCGTAAGGCGGATCTCAGCTTCGACGACGAAGCGACCCGCAAAGCTGATTTGGCCAGCGCGGAAGAGTGGCGCACCAAGGCCATGGGCACCCGCAAGGCCAACGAAGAGAAGAAGGACAAGGGTCCGGGCGGCATTACTATGGACTCGAGCGGCAACCTCAAGTAGCTGGTTGCGCGACGAGCGCCGAAACATCAAAGGCCTTCGCACTCGCGGAGGCCTTTGTTTTGTCTGGATGAGAGTGAGCATCGCGGCGCATGGCTACTCGGCCATTAACCTGACGCAGACCAGGCGGCGAGCACTGCGCTATGCGTCGCGCGACCTCGTCGTGCCGCGCCAATGCGACCCCGCGTTCCTGCGCGTGGCTGCGGCTGTTCGCGAAGTGGGCAGGGCGCACAGGAGCGCTTGAAGTGTCGCTGCCGCCAGATTCGACAAAGCCCTAAGCCAGGATCCGATCCAGCATCCCATCCGACCTTAGGGCTTTAGAAAGCGCGCGTTCCAGCGCAACAAAATTCTACTGGCCGTTCTTGAGAATCTGCTCGGCGTAGTAATTGCGGACAGTCGCCTGATCGTGCAGTACTTCGCGGTAGGCGTTCCCCAGCAACTGCGCGTGGCTCTCGCGGAGGGTCTGGCGAATAGCCTGCTGCACCCGGGGATCGTTCAATTCACGCTGTCCGGCAGGCTCCCGTGCAAGCACCTTGTAGACGACATAGCCGATCACGCGACGCCCAGGGCCCGCGCCATCGTATTTCGCCAGCGGTTCGGTGATCTCGCCGACCTTCAATTTGCTGATGGCGTTGTAGGCGTCAGCATCGCTGCGCAACTGCGATTCGAAGACGAAACCCATGTCGCCGCCGCTGGAGGAGTTGTTGGGGTTGTCAGAGAACTGCGCGGCTACCGCGCCGAAGTCGTCGCCGCTGCGCAGGCGGTTGTAGAGCGCCTGGATCTTCTTCTTTGCGTCGGCTTCGCTGGTGGCCCTGTCGTTCAGGCTGGCTTCCTCTGGCGGAGTCATTCGGCGTGGCCACGATCTCGAGCGAGTTGTAGCGCGGCTCGATCAGATTGAACTCCGACTTGTGCGCCGCATAGTATGCGCCGATCTCGGCATCCGTGATGTTGATCTTCGACTCGATCTCTTTGTTGATCAGCTTGTCGCTGGGTCAGCGAGCGCCGCAGATCGCGCTTGTAATCGTCCAGCGTGATGCCGCTGTCTTGAGATGTTTATCGAACTCTTCCTGCGTGTAGCGCGCCTTTATCTCGGTGAGCTTGGCGTTCACATCTTCGTCGGAGGCGGCGAGGTTGAGCTTGGCGGCGCGCTGCTGCAGGATCTCGTAATCGATCATCTGATGAAGAATGTTCAGCCGCGCTATGTTGGACTGCTCCGGCGGGGCTGCTGCGGATTGTCGCCGACGCTGGCCTTGTAGTTCCGCTCCATCTCGGCGCGAAATCTCCTTGCCATTCACTGTGGCCACCACGTCAGGAGATGGGGGCCTGTGACAACCAGCAACCAAGGCCAACAGCACCGCGCCTGCAACAACCGGCGCCACGCCACGGCGCTGAGAAAAACGAGATTCGACTTGCAACCTGAACTCCCTTTGGGAAACTCCCTCGCTCCCCGCACATAAGAATAAATCGATGAACCGGCGCCGCGATACTTGATTCGGCTGCTTTTGGCAGCGGATACTTCAGCGATCGAGGTGCGATTCCGGCCCTTATCCGATGCTACTTGCCTCCACCTTGGCCCGTTCCTGCCGAGGGAGCCGTGGGAGGCGGTGGCGGAGGAGGCTCGACGCCTGCGGCGCGCAGCGCCCGGTCAATCACCATCCATACCTGCTCCTCTGGCAAAGCGCCGTTGATGCGTTCGCCGTTGATAAAGAGCGCCGGTGTACCGTCGATGCCCAGGGCATCTGCTGTACGGCGCGATTCGCGTACTTTCGTTTCGTCCTGCTTCGCCATGCAAGCGTCTAGCTTCGCCGCGTCCAGCTTGCTGTTTGCGCCTTCTTCGCGGGCAATTCGATCCAGTTCCGCGAAACTCTTCTTCACATCGCGATCGGGACCGGTAATTTCCTGGCCGTGAGTGTGCAGGTGATCAACGTAGTTCCAGTAGGCAGTGTCGCTCTGTGCTGCCAGGCAGTTTGCGTCGACTGCGGCGTGCATCGCCCAGGGGTGCATCTCGATCAGCGGATCGTCCTTGTAGATGAACCGCACCTTGTCCTTGTAACGCTCAAGCGTCGCAGGAAATAGCGCCTGGTGCATGCGCGCGCAGTAAGGGCACTCGAGGTCATCGAAGTTGATCACCGTCACCTTGGCATTCGGATTACCGCGCACAGGCCGCCCCGTGGTGTCGATCTTCAAGGCTGGGTTATTCATCAGATCGAAGGTTTCAAGCCGCGCCAGCGTCTTGCCATCCTTGGAGATCAGGAAGTCAAAGGGCGTGGATTTGTCTCCGCGTGTGAGCGTGATCGGCAGTGTGTCATAGCCGGGAAATGCGCTCGGTTTGCGATCGCCGATGATGACGTCGTAGTCCTGGGGCACGTTGTACTGGGAGCGAATCTGAACCTCGACGCGGCGGTTGGTGGCCGGATCGAATGCACCTTGAGTGGTCTGGCTACTCTGAGCCTTGCATCCAGCGGCCAGGCTGAGCGTGATCAGGCCAGCAAAAAGACGAATACGTGACAAAAGCTTAATCCTCTAGAAAAGAATACCCCAGCGCAGGGCCAATTGCCCGCGCCTGGCCCCACGCCATGAGTACTGTTGAGTGGCATCAGTAAAGCCCCCGGAACCAGCCCGGAATCAGTAAGGTGGAGGCTGGCTGGGATCATGAAAAACGGAGTTCGAACGGCGAATGTCGCCAACTGTTCCGAAGTTCGCCAGCGTGAAGCTGTAAAGCCACTCCGTTTCGTCGCGGCTGACGCTGCCGACGGAGCCCAGCTCAAAATGACGGTAGCCCACCGTAAAGCCGCAGCATCCCCGGTTATAGACAGCCTGCACACCAGCGTACTGCATTGACTTGTTAACGAAGTCGTAGCCGGCATTGGCAGCCAGATTGAACCCGGGTGTGTTCATCTTGCCGATTTGCAGGAAGGGATGAATCTGTTGGCTGCGGATCGTCGTGGCGGCGCTGCCTTGTTCATCCACAGCATTCAGCAGGGAATGCGTCAGGCCGAATGTGGTGCGGCCCACGCTGTATCCGGCGTAGAGATTATTAGCCCCCAGATGGCCGAGGCGCGGGTCGTAGTCAATATCCCACTCGGCGCGCAGCTTGTCGATCGCTTCGAACCGAAGGCGCGAGATCACGGGAGAGAGATTTGTGGGCACGGTGAGAAAGGCAATGCCGCTCAGGTCAAGCGTGGTGTCGAAGACGTTGCGGCGACCGGGAATAAGCGCGCCGCCAAAGTTGGGATCGATGAAGAACTTCTGCTCGATCTGCCAGCTCGCCCATTCACGTTGCGCAGGCGGGCAGCTAGACAACGCCGCCCCTGTGTCCGCATCAACGCACGGTTCGGGATGCAGTGGCCGCAGATAGAAGCGCTGCGTCAGCGAGTATTCGACCTCGTTCGTATTGGTGGCAACATCGGTAGTGTCAAAGAGAAGCACATTGCGGGCTTCGCTGCCGATTCCGGCCACGTAGCTGTACTTCACCTCAGGCTCGATCACGTGACGCAGCATCCGGTTCCAGTGCCCGAGCACGAAATCGCGCTCCACGGCCGGCGCGCGTAGATCGATTGAAGCTTCGACGTCTGAGCGGCTAAGCGGATCGTGGCTGATGGTGGGCGTGCCGCCGTTAGCGCCGGTGAGATCTGGCGTCTGGCTGCCCGAGTAGAAGGTTTCCCGCAACGCAGCCTCTGGAATGATGCTCCAGCCGCCTACAACAATTGGCCAGGAAAGATGCGGATAGATATCCACGCGGCCCACGTTGCGAGCGTGAAAGTCAGGTTCAGCCCTGGTGAGATAGCCAATTGAGGAACCAACGCCCCAGTAGAGAGGAGTGTCTGCCAGGGGCCGGTCGAGTGAATCGAAGCGAATGCTGGGCAGATGGAGAATGCGAACCTCATCGCCGGACGTCGTGCTTGCAAAGCTCTGCAGCCGTCCGAAGTAACCGGACGGGAGATAGCCGTGATAGTTGTGCGTGAAGCCGATGACGCTGACCACCTCGGAATTTACGGCCTGGGTGTAACTGTCGTTGAAGACGAGTCGGTAGGTGTAGCTCGAAAGATATTCAGCATTGCCGGCGAGACGCGTGTCAGGCGAAAAATCTTTTCGCCCATAAGCGGCGACATCCACGCCTCCCTGATTCACGATGCCGGTCTGCGGCGGCGTCGCGGCCACCCCACGGTCGAGCAGGGAATTCACGCGCACATTGAGATTGTCGAGGCCCGTTCCCCGGTAGCGAAAGTCTCCATTTGGCGCAAAGCCGCGCTTGGAGTAGTACTCGGAGCCGATGATCATATCCATGCTGCGGCCCAACACCACATAGACCTGTTCGCCGAATGTGAAGCCCCGAATCGACGACCCGTTGCTCACAACCGGAATGAGGAAGCCGCTGGTGCGGCCGTTCTCCTGCACCGGATGCCGCAGGTAGGGCAGATAGAAGATCGGCACGCCGAAGAGCTTGAAAAAAGTGTTGGCAGTGGAGGCGGTGTTGTTTTCGAGCCTTATCGAGCGCGAAATCAGCTCCCAGTCCGGCCGGGGAATCCGGCAGTTAGTCATGCTGCCATCAACGATCCGGTAACTGCCTTCGCCGGTCTGCAGCAGCACTCTGCCTGAAAACAAAAACGGATTCGTCGTCGAATAGACCACAGTGTTGCCGGTTCGGCGCACGCCTGCCGAACCGTGCACGTCGTAGAAGCGCGCGGTGTGCATGTCGAGCCGCATATCGCCGTGCGAAGCCTCGACGTACAGATCTTCAGGACCGCCCGAGACGCGCAGGTTGCCTTCAGCCTCAAGCTCGCTGGTGGACTGGTGATAAACCACCTTGTCGGCGTGAAGAACGTAATTGCGATAGTAGACGACGACTTCACCTTCCAGGGTCCAGATATCCCCAAGACGCCGCTGATTCCGCGCCTCCCATCGAATGGGAACACCCTCCGGTGGTTCCGCCTCGCGCACGGCAATGGGAAGCAGCTCTTGATCCGGGTCATCAGGAAGCGATGCGTATGTAGCGTTGCTGTCTGTGCCTGAAACGGTTGCCGGTGTGGTCGACGCTTGCGCAGCTCCGGGAGGTAACGCATTCGTCAACACTTGCCCGCGAAGTAGCGGATGACAGAGGGCCAGCAAGGTGATAAACACGAAATTGCGAGGATGCATCCCGAGACCAAGGCCAGCATAGCAAATGCAGCCTATCTTCGAGGGGGTGTCAGCCGCGCAGCTCTGGCGACAGCACAACACGGAATCAGCAAGAATCATGGGCCAGCTTCGACCCGGTCCTGTTGCCACATTCCTGCGCGACCTCCCGGCTCTTATGGAGCAACGTTCGTACTCGGGCAAAACCGCCTGACAGGCGAACCTGAAACGTGGTTCTGAGCTTTACGCGGCTTGGGAACTGCATCGGAAGGGAAACTGAGAATTGAGTACATTGGTGAGTCAGCCCGTTCCCCAGCCATCATGGAAAGAAGAAGTCAATCGTCGCCTCGAAGCACACAAGAATCGCCGAGGTATCTCTGTCGTAGAAAATCCCGGAGATGAGCAGCCAGGTTCGGTTAGCGATCGCGCTGCTCAGGCAGCTGCGCGTGTAGCTGCGCGGTTCTCAAAGGCCCCAAGCTACAGCGAAATGCAGGCCGCCGAGGCCCGCGCTGCCCTGCGCGTGGCCGAAGCCGCCACCCGCGCCGCACTTGAGGCTCAGGCGGCAGCACAGCTGGCGCTGGCCAACTTGCAAAGTGCCGAAGAGGAAGAGATCGCGCAGGAAGAAGAATTCCACGCCGCTCCGTTCATGCCAGAGCCGGAAGCGAGTTGGAAGTCTTCGCCGCGCTGGGAGCCCGAACCGGACCCGCAGCCAGCTAAGCAGGAGCCGGTAGCCGCGCAACCAGGCGCCTCATGGCCGAGCACTTCCTGGAAAGTCCGGTGGGAACCCGATTTTCCAGCGCGTTCTGCGGAAACCGAGCCTGTTCGGACTGAGTCGCAGCAGAAGCTGGAGAGCGCTGCCGCGGATCACAGCGGAGATCACGGTATTACCACCGTCGACGCGCAACCGATTCAGGCCAACCTTATTCATTTTCCGCGTGAGATTGTTGCCACGCGCCGGATGCGCCCGCGAATCGGCGTGCCCGCCGAGCAGGCCACGCAGCAGCTGAGCATCTTCGAGGTGGATCCCGGAACAATCTCAACCGAACCGATGCTGGCGGTAGCAGATTCCTCCGCAGGGGAGCCTTCATGGGCCGGACCGGAGTGGTCCGGGATCAAGCTGGACGCGCACCCTCAGCATGAGCCGCGAGTTCATCGCGAGGTTGCCGTGGTGCCTGTTGCTGCGGTTCATCTCGCGCCTGTTGAGTCCCGCTTACTCGCGGCCGCGGTCGATCTCGCCTTGATTCTGGTGATGGCCTGCGCGGCAGTGTGGGGCATTACCGGTCACCTGGTGCACAATCCCACGCTGAAGTTCGCCGAGATGTGCGCGGCAGCGGGATTCATCCTGATCGGCCTCGCCTATCAGGCCTTCTTCCTGCTCACCGCAAAGTCGACGCCGGGAATGATGTACGCCGGACTCGCGCTGTGCACTTTTGATGACGAGTATCCAACGGCGAAGCAGTTGCGCGATCGGCTCATTGCCCTGCTGATTTCTCTGCTGCCCGTGGGACTGGGAATGGCGTGGGCGATCTTTGACGAAGATCATCTAAGCTGGCACGACAGGCTTTCGCGCACATACCAGCGGAAGTGCTGAAGGGGTCTTGACTGTACTTGTTGTCCTGGCGCGGAGTTCCACCTCCGCGCCATTTTTTCTTTACCAGGTAAGGGCGCGCAGAGCGCTGACACCTGCTCCCAGCAGTGCGGTCTCGTCACTGGGCGGCAGAATCTCCAGCGAATAACTTAACAGCGGGCTCATCTTCACCATGGTTTCAAGATGGCGTGCGCAGCACCGGCAGTTCGAGAAAGCCGACGTTGTGTCCGGTGAAGTAGAAGCGGCCGGGTCCGGCGAGATGGATGAACGAGGCGGTAGCAGCGGCGAGGGCGCGATGCCACAGATCGACAAACTCGCGGCAGCGCTGGTCGCCCTCGCTGGCGTGGGCGAAGACTTCTTCCGGTTCGAGATCGAGGAAGCGCATGCGCATGGCGCGGTAGCCCATGATGCCTTCAAGATGGCCTACGCCGCCGCAGCCGCAGTAGCGCTCTTTGGGATCGAGGGTGACGGTGATGTGGCCGCCCTCCCAGACGCCTTCGACGTAAGGCCAGCGGCCATAGCCGATGCCGTTGCCGATGGTCCAGA
Organism: uncultured Acidobacteriaceae bacterium; assembly: GCA_963832465.1. Lineage (GTDB taxonomy): Bacteria > Acidobacteriota > Terriglobia > Terriglobales > Acidobacteriaceae > Telmatobacter. The sequence continues at coordinate 26,829 of CAWHUJ010000003.1, read as the reverse complement.
CGCGGGTGAGCCTGTCGAGCTGGCCGCGGGTGGCGGCAACGCCGGCGGCGATGGCGTCGGCATCGTTGGCGATGTAGACCGGCGCCGCGATGCCGCGCGCTGTCAGCACGCGCTTCAAGCTCGTCGGCCAGGCGCATGCCCTTGATCTGGGTCAGATTCGGCGAGTCCTCGACGACGCCGTGGCGCACGATGCCGGGAACGGCGACGCCGATGGCGGCTGACGGGGCTCTGGACTTCGGCTTTGGCGAGCGTTCGATGATCTGTTGCGGCGAGCACTCGACCAGTTCGCCGGGGGGCAGCGCGATCAAGGCGTCGGTTCGGTCTGGATCGGTCGGAAAGCGCAGCGGGCTTGCCGGCGAGTGTCGTGGTCCTCAAGCCGGCCGGCCACGATGTGCTCGGTGATCACGACGCCGATGAGCGGTGGTCATCGCAGTTCCTCCTCATTCCGCCTGGTAGCGGTGCAGACGGCCCAGGCCGTTGAAGGCGGCGACCTTGTAACACTCGGCCAGCGTGGGGTAGTTGAAGACGGTGTCGATAAAGTAATCCACGGTGCCGCCGAGGGTCATCACCGCCTGGCCGATATGAACCAGCTCGCTGGCGCCCTCGCCGATGATGTGCACGCCGAGCACCTTGCGCGTGTCGCGATGGAAGATGAGCTTGAGCCGGCCGGTGGTGTCGCCGCGAATCTGGCCGCGCGCCGTTTCGCGATAGTAGGCCATGCCCACTTCGTAGGGAACGTCTTCGTCGGTGAGCTGCTCTTCTGTCTTGCCGATGAAGCTGATCTCGGGAATGGTGTAGATGCCGTAGGGATAAAAGCCGGGATTGGAGGTGGTCGTCTTGTCGTTGAAGGCGCGGGCCGCGGCGATGCGGCCCTGCTCCATGGAAACCGAGGCCAGCGCAGGGAAAGCCGACGACGTCGCCGACGGCGAAGATGTGTTCCACCTTGGTCTGGAAGTTCTCGTCGACGGGAATGCGGCCGCGATTGTCGGCTTCAAGGCCGGCGGCTGCGAGGTTCAGATCGTCCACTGCGCCCTGGCGGCCGACGGCATAGAGCAGCGCGTCGCCGGAGACGCGCTTCTTGCTTTCAAGATTCGCGACCACGGTGCCGTCGGGCAGCTCTTCCACGCTCTCCACCTCTTCGCCGAGGCGCATGGTGACGCGGCTGTCGCGCAGGTGGTAGCTGAGCGCTTCGATAATCTCCTGGTCGGCAAATTCGAGCAGCCTGTTGCGCTTTTCAATCAGCGTGACGCGCACGCCGAGGATCGGCGAACATGCAGGTGTACTCGACGCCGATCACGCCGCCGCCGACCACGATGAGTGTGCGCGGAAGACTGGCGAGGTCGAGAATCTGGTCGCTGTTGACGATGGTGCGGCCGTTGACGGGAACCTTGGGCGAAGCGGCGGGCTTGGTGCCGACGGCGATGATGATGCTGCTCGCCTTCAAGCGTGGTGTCTCCCTGTGGCCCTTCGACGCGCGAATCTGCTGCGGATCGACAAAGTGCGCGATGCCGTGGATGACGTCGATGCCATTGCGCGAGAGCTGGGCCTCGGTGACGTCCACTTCGGTCTTGATCACCCCCTGCACGCGGAAGGCCAGGTCGGCCATGGTGATCTTTTCTTTGACCCGGTAGTTCATTCCATAGACGGAGCGGTAGTTGTAGCCGGAGAGATGCAGCACGGCTTCACGCATGGTCTTGGAGGGGATTGTGCCAGTGTTGATGCAGACTCCGCCAACGACAGAGCGGGATTCAATGACTGCCACCCGCTTTTTCATCTTGGACGCAGCCACGGCGGCGCGCTGTCCGGAAGGTCCGGAGCCAATAACAATCAGGTCGTACTTGAGGGCGCTCATGGAAGTGTCTCCCGGTGGTTAGTGGAGAGGTGCAGAACTTGAGACGGGTAAGGCGGTCGCCTACATCCGGAGGCTAACACAGCCCGCCGCTCCGGGAGTAGCGCATCCGGTTAATTTCAAGTCGCTTAGAGCGGGTGCTGCGGATCCTGGGCGAACCCGGAGAATACGGCGAACTGCGCACGAGGAGATTCGCAACCTTGCTGCAATGAGGACAAAATCTATATCCTTGCCGCGTTCCGTTCATCTCCATCCCACTGGCCTTCAACAGAGGACTCGCAATGTTTCTCACGGATCGTCTTCGCGCCCATGTGTCGCATACCGGAACACTCGCCTTTTCAGTCGCGATCACAGTTCTACCGGTCGCAGCGCAGAACAGTCAGACGCAGCAAGCAGGCGCCGGTGTCGTTCACATGACTGCCGAGCAGGATCGCCAGCGCATGCTCGGCCGGGTGGGATTAAAGGAAAGCGAAATGCGTCCGGCGCCGGCGACCGATGCGAAAGCCGCCAATGCAACCAACTACGACGAAGCGAAGGCCGACGTCTACCCGGCGTTGCCCGATCCGCTTCGATTCAAAGATGGCCGCCCGGTGACGACGGCTGCCGAATGGAAACAGCGGAGCGAAGAGATCAGGAGCGACTACGACCGCGAGATACTGGGGCGCACACCCGCAAATCTGCCCGCAGTGAACTGGCATGTCACACAGACCGCACGCATTCCCTACGGCGGCGTTGATGTCATCGTGAGGCGGCTTTCAGGCCACGTGGATAACGGGATTTTTCCGCAGATCTCGGTCAATATCGAAATGATCCTCGCCACTCCGGCCAAGGCCCGCGGACCCGTGCCTGTGATTCTTGAACTTGCCTTTGATAAGGACTACCAGATTGCGTCAGCGAGTCTCGACAGCAAAACGCCGTTCGCACCGGGACCATGGGGAGTGAACCCTCAGCCCGTCTTCGACCGAGGCTGGGGATTCGCGATTCTCAAGGCGACCAGCGTGCAGGCGGATGATGGCGCGGGATTGACCGAAGGGATTATTGGGCTGATGAACAAGGGCCAGCCGCGCAGTCCGCAGGATTGGGGTGCGTTGAAGGCCTGGGCATGGGGCGCAGGCCGGGCGCTCGACTACTTCGAGACCGACAAATCAGTAGATGCAAAGCGAGTAGGTGTCGCCGGCCACTCACGCTTTGGTAAAGCTGCGCTGGTGACGATGGCTTACGATCCGCGATTCGCGATCGGGTATGTCAGCTCTTCAGGCGAGGGCGGTGCGAAGTTGTATCGGCACATTTATGGCGAGCAGATTCCGAATCTCACCTCGAAGTCTCTCGATCACTGGTTCGACGGAAATTTCCTCCGCTATGGCGGCCCGCTCACTGCGGGAGATCTGCCAGTCGATAATCACGAGCTAATCGCGCTCGCCGCTCCACGGCCTCTCTTCATCGGCGGTGGCGCCGACACCGGCGACGGATATGCCAATCCAAACGGTGATGCGTGGGCTGACGCCAAGGGTATGTTTCTGGCCGAAGTAGCGGCTGGCCCAGTCTATCGGCTCATGGGTGCGAAGGATCTGGGTACCGCCACATTTCCGCTGGTAGGCACCGCTGTCGTTACCGGAGACCTCGCCTGGCGGCAGCATGAGCTCGGCCACACTCCTGCTCCCAACTGGCCTGCATTTCTGGAGTTCGCCAGCCGCTACCTCAACAAGCAATGAGATTCAACGCAGCACAAGCGCCAGCGCAAAGCCGTCGTAGCCCTTGCCGCAAACGGTTTGCAGCACGGTGGCCGAGAGACGCGGCTCCGCTGCGACAAGCTCAGTGAATTTGCGCACTCCCTGAATGTTCGGATCGGCATTGTCAGCCTCGATCACCTTGCCTTCGCGCACAACGTTGTCAGCAAAGATGACCGTGCCGGGCCGCGAGAGTTCAAGCGACAGCCTAAGGTATTCGGGATAACCCGATTTGTCCGCATCCATGAAAATCAGGTCGAAGTGAGCAATGCCGCTTGCAATCATTCTGCGTAACTCGTCCGCCGCGGGACCTACGCGCAGCTCAATTTTCTTATCCAAGCGGGCGTTGCTGAAATTCGACCTCGCGACCTCCGCGTGACGCGGATCGAGTTCAAGCGAGATCACATTGCCGTCTTCAGGAAGTGCACGAGCCAACCACAACGTGCTGTAGCCGCCGAGGGTGCCAAGTTCAAGAACGCGCTTTGCGCCCGTGATGCGCACTAGCAATTCGAGAAGCTTACCCTGCAAGGGTGTCACGTCAATGGCAGGCAGCTTCGCCTCTCGGTTGGCGGCGAGTGCAGCATCCAATGCGCTGTCCGATGGAACGAGCCGGTCGCCGAAGTAAGCGTCCACCGCAGTCCACACATTGTGCATGGCCTCTTCTGAAGGCATTCTTCTCCTCGGCAACGACCTGAGATTACTTGTCGCGGGCAACCACGAAGTCTGGAACCCACAACAGGGCTCGCTTGAAGTCGGAATCCGGCATCGTCACAAGTGCCTGCCTTGACTGCTCGGCGTAATGCTCGGCTGCCGCCATCGCATATTCCACTGATCCGTTGCGGGCGAGAATCTCCTGGATGCGTTCACGGCTAACGTGCTCAAAGCTGCGGTCATCAAGCACACGCTGGATCAGTTGACGGTCGCGCGCCGTGCCGTGGTCGATGGAGTGAATGATCGCTAAAGTCGCCTTGCCCTCGCGCAGGTCACTCGCTACTGGCTTGCCCAGGACTTCTTCGGTCGCGGTCAGATCCAGAACGTCATCGACAATCTGGAAAGCCAGGCCGACGGAGCGGCCGTAGATTGCGAGATTGTTTTCCTGCACTTCAGTGGCCCTGGCAAGCACCGCGCCGAGGCGCATCGAGACGGAAAAGAGGCACGCCGTCTTGCGATAGACGAGATCGTAGTACTCGGCTTCAGAGACGGCCTTACCAAGTCTCTGAATTTGCAGAAGCTCGCCTTCAACCATCTGCTGCGTAAGCCCGATCAGAAGATCGAGAACACGTAGATTGCGCTCTTCAAGCGCGACCTTGAACGACTGCATGTAAAGCCAGTCGCCGGCGAGGACGCATTTTTCATTACCCCAAGTCGTATTCGGCGAAGGGCGGCCACGGCGCGTGCTGGCGCCATCGATGATGTCATCGTGCACCAGCGTCGCGGTGTGCAGCATCTCCACCACTGCCCCGAGCCGGATCGCGCTCGGCCCCGAGTAGTCCAGCATGTGAGCTGCCAGCAACAGTAACGAAGGCCGAATCCGCTTGCCGCCGCCCTCGCGCAGATATTCGGCAATCTCGGTAATCGTGCTAACGCTCGAGGCGGCATCGCGGCCCAACTCCTGTTCGACCGCTACGAGGTCTTCTCGCAGCAGATCGAAAACCTCTCGTGCGGTCGCTATGGCCAGGGTGCTCAAATTGGTCGCGTCTCTCACTTTAGTTTGTGCGGTAGTTGGTGAACTGCAGATCCACACCCAGGTCGCGGCCCCGAAGCAGGGCGATAATCGCCTGCAGATCATCGCGGTCCTTGCCCGCTATCCTCACAGTATCGCCTTGGATGCTGGCTTGAACCTTCTTTTTCGAATCCTTGACCAGACGGACAATTTCCTTTGCCTTCTCGGTCGGGATGCCCTGCTGCAGGCTGATCTTCTGCCGAACGCTCTGCCCTGCTGCCGGCTCAAGCTTGCCGTAGGTTAGATTCTTGAGAGAAACGCCGCGCTTCACCAGCTTCTGCCCGAGGATCTCCTTGACCGCTTCAAGCTTGTATTCATTGGCCGACCCAAGCTGGATCGCATCGGCGCCTTCAAGTTTGATCTCGGAGTGGGAATCCTTGAGGTCAAAGCGCTGATGGATTTCCTTGAGCGCCTGGTCGATCGCGTTGCGGACTTCCTGCATGTCCACCTTGCTGACAATGTCGAATGAGTTGTCCTGCGCCATACTCGTTCCTCAAATCTGGCTGTAAGTGCCCTTCTCCCAGGGCGACAGCGGACTGTAACTCTACCAGTTTCCCACGTCTGGCGGCAGGTTAAACAGCCGGGCGAAGTTTTTGGTGGTTGCCGCCGCGATTTCTTCGGGACTTGTTCCAAGCAGGTTGGCGAGTGTTTCGGCGGTTCGCGTCACCAGGGCAGGCTCATTGCGTTTGCCGCGATCTGGCTCCGGAGCGAGCCAGGGAGCGTCCGTTTCCACCAGCACGCCGTCGAGGGGCAGCATCGCCGCCACCTCCCGCAAGGGTTGAGCCTTGGGGTAAGTGAGGTTTCCGGCGAAGGAGATGAGAAAGCCCAGATCGAGTGAGCGCCGGGCCTGGTCCCGGCCCCCGCCGAAGCAGTGCATGATGCCGCCAAGCCCGGTTGGCTTCCAGTGCTCCTCAAAGACGGTAAAGAGGTCGTCCCAGGCGTCCGTCATGCCGTCCTTGGGTCTGCAATGGATCAGGATAGGCCGTTTGCGGCTTGCGGCAATCTCAAGCTGGCGAATAAGCCCCGCTCGCTGCACATCGTGCGGAGCGCCTTCGTGGTAGTAGTCCAGCCCGATTTCGCCGCATGCGATCACCTCGGGCTCGGTGAGCAAATTGTCGAGCTTGAGGAGAGCTTCGCCATCTGCCTCAGGCGTGTTATGCGGATAGATGCCCGCGCTGGCGTAGAGGTGCGGCACGCCGGGCAGCCCATTGAACTGGCGGCAGAGGTCCAGCGCCTCATGCATCTCGTGCGGTCCTTCACCGATGCCGATGGCCAGCACGGCGCCGACGCCTGCCTCCCACGCGCGGCCCAGCATCGCGGCGCGATCATCGTCGTAGCGCTCGCTGTCGAGGTGGGCGTGGGAATCAATCAGCAATCGGTGTCATCTCCGTGAATGCGAGTTGAGGGCAGCTCTACTTCAGCCGCGCCCCCAGCGGCACTTCTTCGAGGAACGCCGCGAGAACAGGCGCGCCATCGGGCAGGGAAGCAGCCAGCAGCATGCCATTGGATTCGAGGCCGCGCATCTTGCGTGGCGCCAGATTGGCCACGATCACGATCTTGCGGCCGATGAGCTTCTCCGGCTCGTAGTACTGCGCGATGCCGGCAAGAATCTGCCGCTTCTCGTAGCCGAGATCGACTTCAAGACGAAGCAGCTTGTCCGCCTTTGGAATGCGCTCGGCAACCAGTACCTGTGCGACGCGCAGGTCGACCTTGACGAAGTCGTCAATTGAGATGATCGGAGCCAGTGGCGCGATTCCGCCAGGGAGCGGCTGCTCCGGGGTGAGCGGCGCAGTTGCCGGAGCATCCGCAGGGGTGGTCAGCTCAGCTGGCACCGCATGCACCTTCGTCGTCTCAACTGGCTTGCTCGCGTCCTGCGGCACGGCAGTCGTGGGCGTCAGTGTGACCTCCTTCTCGGGCCTTGTGGGCGGCGCAGTGGAGGCAACCGAAGGCGCGACGGTCGGCGGTGCAGGCTTCGCAGCCTCGCCCGTGCTGGCGGCATCAACGGCGCTGCGGTTGTTTTCATCTTCGAGGTTCTGCATACGCTCGATCGCATCCTTTTCCGCGCGGGGAAAGAGCGGCGCGGGCTCATTGAATTTCGTTCCGGCCTTCAGGCCGCCCCAGGCAACGTGGGTGAGAAACGCCTGCCTCGCCGCATCCTGAATCTCACCCAGCCCGAGCTGCCTCCACACCTTCGCAGCCGACTCCGGCAGGATCGGGTAGACCAGTGCTGTAGTGATGCGGATGGCCTCGGCGGCAGTTGCCAGCACGCGAGCCTGAAGCTGCTCGTGCTCCGCCTCGGAGCGCTCGGGAGGCTTCTTCCACGGCGCGTTGGCGGTGAGATAGCTGTCCGTTTCGGCAACCAGCGACCACAGCCCTTTCAACGCTTCGGAGAAGTTCATCTCATCGAAGGCAGGGCCGAACTCAGCAATCGCGCGCGTAGCGTGTTCACGCAGTGAAGTTTCAGCAGCCGTTTCTGCGCCGGCAGTGGGCACAACGCCGCCGAAGTACTTGTGCACCATGTTCACTACGCGGCTCACCAGGTTGCCGTAGCCGTTGGCCAGGTCGCCGTTGTAGCGCTGTACGAGCGCGTCGAAGCTGAAGTTGCCATCCTGGCCGAATGGAATCTCGCGCAGCAGGAAGTACCGCAGCGCATCGGCGCCCAGCACTTCCATGCACCGTCTCCGCGCGCACAATGTTGCCCCGCGACTTCGACATCTTGCCCTGGTCGAAGAGCAGCCAGCCATTGGCGCTCACCGAATGCGGCACCGGAATGCCCGCAGCCATCAGAAACGCCGGCCAGTAGACGCAATGGAAGCGGCTGATCTCCTTGCCGATGAGGTGCATATCGGCGGGCCAGAACTTCGCGAACCGGGCCTTGTCCGCCGGATCATCCGACCCGTATCCAAGCGCGGTCATGTAGTTGGCCAGCGCGTCGAGCCAGACGTAAATCACATGCTTCTCGTCGCCGGGAACCGGAATGCCCCACGAAAAACTGGTGCGGCTGACGGACAGATCCTTCAGCCCGCCGCGCACAAACGCAATCACCTCGCGGCGCGTCGACTCCGGCTGAATAAACCCCGGATTCGCCTCGTAAAACTCCAGCAGCTTGCGCTCAAAGGCCGAGAGCTTGAAGAAGTAGTTCTCCTCGCTCACCGTCTCCGTGATCCGCCCGCAATCCGGACAAGGCGCGCCGGGAGGCACCTCCACAAAGGCCTCGTCGGAGACGCAATACTGCCCCGTATACGAGCCCTTGTAGATGTAGCCGCTGTCGCGCAGCGCGGCAAACAGCTTCTGCACGCCGCGCTTGTGCCGCTGCTCCGTTGTGCGGATGAAGTCGTCGTACGTCAGTCCGAGCCGGTCCCACAGGCCGCGAAACTCTGCAGAGATGGCCGTCGGCAAACTCCTGCGGCGTGCGGCCTGCCAGTTTCGCCGAGCGCTCGATCTTCTGCCCATGCTCGTCCGTCCCGGTCAGAAACCATGTATCGATGCCCAATGCGCGTTTGCGCCGCGCAATTGCATCGCAAACGATGGTGGAGTAGGCGTGCCCCAGATGCGGCCGCGCATTCACGTAGTAGATGGGCGTGGTGAGGTAGTACCGGGTCGGGCTGGATGCGGTGTCACTCATGGTCAGACTATTTCGGGGAATCGCCCGGACGGCAGGGCAGAAATCTTCCGGCAATTTACCTTTCAATCTTAGGGTGCGACGCGAGGAGCGTCAAACCTTGAGTGGCCCATCACTCTGTTAGAATCACCTTGAAAATCAAGGCTTTCTGAGGCTTTCATCAGTGTATCTCGAATTGAAGAACCGGCTCGAAGCGCACCTGAAGACAGTGCTCGAAGCCAGATATGGACTGCAACTGGAATCGATTCCCATCGAGACGCCGCCCGACCTGCGCTTCGGAGAACTCGCCACTCCCATTGCGCTGCAACTGGCGCGAAGCCTGCGCAAGGCCCCAAAGATCATCGCGCAGGAGATTGTCGCCGCACTTGGACCACTCCGTGGCTTTTCCTCCTTCGAAGTCGCGGGAGCCGGTTATATCAACGCGCGCCTTGATCGTGCGCAGTTTGCCGTAGGGGTTGTTCCCGCAGCAGAGCGTACGCCGTCCGCGCAGGACCAGGTCCATTCGCTGGTTGAGCACACCAGCATCAATCCCAACAAGGCTGCGCACATCGGCCATCTGCGCAACGCAATCCTGGGCGACACCTTTGTACGCCTGTTGCGCGCCGCGGGCCAGCAGGTCACCGTGCAGAACTACATCGACAACACCGGCGTGCAGGTTGCCGATGTCGTCGTCGGGTTTCTGCATCTTGAAGGCATGAGCGTCGCAGAGATCCGCGCACTTGTCGCCGACCATGAAAAGCGCGCTGCGGGTCCCGAGGGCCACGTTGCGGGCATCGACTACTACTGTTGGGATCTCTATGCCAGGACCTCGCAGTGGTACACCAGCGGAACGGCCGAAGAGAACGAGGCGCGCAAGAAGTTGCGCTACGCCACGCTGCACGAGATCGAGCATGGCGGCAACGAGACCGCCGAAGTTGCCGAAGTGATTTCGACCGCCGTTCTGCGCCGTCACCTTGAAACCATGCTGCGCCTCGGCATCGAGTACGACTTTCTGCCCCGCGAGAGTGAGATTCTGCACCTCAACTTCTGGGCGCTGGCCTTCGAGCAGTTGAAAGCCACCGGCGTGCTGTACTTCGAGAATGAAGGCAAGAACAAAGGCTGCTGGGTGATGACGCGGCCCGGCGCTGAATCGGTCGCTGAGGGCGAGACCGACGAAGACGCCAAGGTGATCGTGCGCTCGAATGGCACCGTGACCTACGTCGGTAAAGACATTGCCTATCACCTCTGGAAGTTCGGCCTCCTCGGCCGCGACTTCGGCTACAAGCCGTTCTTCACATATCCCCAACACGAGTGTTGGATTTCGACGATGCACGGCCAGCCTGATCATCCTCACTTTGGCGGTGCGCAGGCCATCTACAACGTCATCGACTCGCGTCAGAGCGATCCCCAGGCCAACGTGATTCAGGCCTTGCGCGGCATGGGTCACGGCAAAGAGGCCGACCACTACACGCACTTCAGCTACGAGATGGTGGCGCTCACGCCGCGTTGCGCACTCGATCTCGGCTACGACGTCTCCGAAGAAGATCGAGGCCGCCCCTACATCGAAGTCAGCGGCCGCAAGGGCTTCGGCGTCAAGGCTGACGACTTGATCGACAAGCTCATCGCGGCTACGCGCGCTGAAGTGGACGCGCGTCAGACCGGCCGTGACGAAGTGGAGCGCCATCGCATCGCCGAACAGATCGCCATCGGCGCCCTGCGTTATTTCATGCTCAAGTACACGCGCAATTCGGTGATCGCTTTCGACTTCAAGGATGCGCTGAGCTTCGAGGGTGAGACCGGCCCGTACATTCAGTACGCTGTGGTGCGTGCGCGCAACATCTTCCGCAAGGGCGACACCACGCCGGAAGCCGTGCTGGCCGAGTTTGCGAAGCTGGCAGCGAGTGACACTGCTGCCGCACTCACCGGCGACGAGAACGAAGACGTTTGGGAGCTGTGGTTGCGCGCGGGCCGTCGAACGACTGTCCTGGACCAAGCATCGCAACCTCAGAGCCCGCATATCTGGCCAAGCACGCCTTCCAGCTTGCGCAGGAGTTCAACAACTTCTACCACAAGCACCACATCCTCACCGAAGAAGACCCGGCGCGCAGGACGTTCCTGTTGGCGACTGCTGCGATTGCTCTGCGCGAGCTGGTGCTGGTGCTCGGCTGGCTGGGTATTGAAAGCCCGGAGGCAATGTAAGGGCGCGATGTAGACGCGACCCAGCGCGTTCTCAGGACCTTCGGGCTACGTAGTGCAAGTCAACAAAGCCGTTCTTGTAGGCGACCACGTTCTTCAAGTCCCATCGCTCTTCAGGGATGGAGCCACCGAAGAACCTGAGCCCATCGCCCAGCAGGACCGGAGCAATGGTCAACCTGATCTCGTCCACCAGGCCGAGTGCGAGAAAGCGCTGAGCGAGCATCGCTCCGCCTACCAGCCAGATGTTTCGAAATCGCGGCGCAAGTTTTTCATCGACAAGCGCTCGGAGATCGCCCGAATAAAATTCGACGCTATCTTTCTCCGAGGTAAATTTTCTGTTGGTTACAACGACAGTCGATGTGTCGCCATAAGGCCATCCCAATTCACGTGCATGCTCGTACGTGCGGGAGCCCAGCACATAGCAGTCGATGCCTTTGATGAAGGCTGCAATCTCTTCCGCCGAAAGGGAAGCGCCAGGTTCGTAGACTGCATCGGAGTCCATCCACCCGACGCTGTTGTCTTTCCTCGCGATGAAACCGTCGAGGCTCGACACCATATGCAGGGTTATTCGCGATTCAGTAGCACTTCCTTTGCCCGACATCGTTCCTCCAGGCATTGGCCCGCTATTCTCAGTAGCTCCGCACCCACTCCAGAATCGACCGCACCGCGATGCCGCTTGGCCCTTTAGCGATGTAGGGCTTCGATTCTCATCGATCCACGCCAGGCCTGCGATGTCGAGGTGGATCCACGGCGTTTCTTCGGCGAAGTCATGCAGGAACTCCGCCGCGGTGATCGCGCCGCCGCAGCGGCCCGCCGGTGTTCTTGATATCCGCAATGTCCTGACTTGATCTGCTCGGCGTATTCGTCGCCCAGCGGCAGCCGCCAGAACTTTTCGCCCGAAACCGCGAGCGCCGCGTTGAACTTCCCATAGGTTCGTCATCGTTCGAGAAGGCGCCGGCATTGACCGGCCCCAGAGCCACCCGCAATCGCGCCGGTAAGCGTCGCCGCGTCGATCAGGTGTGTGGCTCCCAGCTGCCGTGCGTAGGTGAGGCCATCGGCCAGCACCAGGCGCCCTTCGGCATCGGTGTTGATGATTTCGATTGTCTTGCCGGGCTCGCCGTTGATCGGCATGGCCGTCTGCACGTCGCCGGGCTTCTGCGCTTTGCCGTCGGGCATATTCTCCGCGGCGCAGACGATTGCGATCACGCGACCTTCGGCTTGAGCAGGGCAATGGCGCGCATCGCGCCCAGCATTGCCGCGCCGCCGGCCATGTCGTACTTCATCTTTTCCATGTTCTCGGCGGGTTTGATCGAGATACCGCCTGTGTCGAACGTGATGCCTTTGCCTACGAGGCCAAGCACGGGGCCGTCCGTCACGCCGGACGGGTTATAGCGCAACACAATCAGCGCCGGAGGCTCAGGCGATCCCTGAGAAACACTCCAGAAGGCGCCCATCTTCAACTCGTGCAGCTTGTCGGTGGAATACACATCCGCCTGCAGACCTACTTCCTTCGCCATCTCCGCCGCACGCTGCCCAAAGACCGTGGGCGTGAGCTTGTTGCCGGGTTCGTTGACCAGCGACCGGGCAAAGTTCTGGCTCTCACCGATCGCAATGCCCTCGGCGAATGCTGCCCTGCTTGTAGCCTCGTCGGCAGAAGGGGCCACGGCAAGCCTCAGCGACTGAATGCTCAGGTCTTTGCGGTCGCTGCGGTAGGTGTCCGGATCGAAGTCGGCAACGCTCGCCCCCTCGGCCGCGGCCCTCGTGCTGGCGGCAACGGGCAGGGCAGCAGCTTCCGGCACGGCCACGATCAATTCTCGAATGCCGCGCGGCTTGGCGAAGCGCACGGCTGTCCCCGCAGCGTTGCGCACACCGTGAATCGTCGCCTTGGCCTGCTTGCCGAGACCCACAATCAGCAGGCGCTTTGCCTTGAGGCCGGCGGGCGCATGCAGCAGCAGAGTTTCGTTGGCCCCAGCTTTATACTCGCCACTCGCGAGCACCTGAGCCGCCGCTGCCTTCACAACCTCGTCGCTGGTCAGCAGAGTCGGCTGCGGCTTGGCGTCGGGGCCTTTGGCGGTTTGTGCGTCTGCGGCCAACACGGCCAGCACTTCGGTCTCGATTCCAGCCAGAGGGACAAACAGCAGTTCAGTCTTCATTCATTCCTCAGATTTTCTTGTGTTGTGGGACGAACCGGGTCAGCGGCCCATGCGATGCTTGTTGGCGTTTACCGCGGCTCGCGCCTCGCGGTCGGCTTCGCGGCGGCGCTCAGTCTCACGCTTGTCCCAGTCCTGCTTGCCCTTGGCCACCGCCAGCTCACATTTCACGCGCCCATTGCGGAAATAAAGCCGGGTGGGGATGAGCGTGTGTCCTTTAACCTGCGTCTTTGACTGTAGCTTGCGAACCTCTTCACGGTGCAGGAGCAGTTTGCGTGTGCGCAGGGCGTCGTGATTTGCGATATTGCCGTGCGAGTAGGGACCGATATGTACGTTGAGCAAAAAGGCTTCTCCGTCCTTGACCAGGCCGTAGGAGTCCTTGAGATTGGCCTTGCCCTCGCGGATGGATTTGACCTCGGTGCCGCGCAGGGCAACCCCCGCCTCAAACTTCTCGAGGAGGAAGTAATTATGGCTGGCCGCACGGTTCTGCGCAGCATCCCGCTCGCCGCTGGCGACGGGGTCGCGCGGCTTGGCCTTCTTTTCTGGCCCGGTGCGGGTTTGCTGAACGATGGTATGGCTTGTCTGGCGCGGCATTCGGAAGTACCCTTGATGCTTCATCGTAGCATCGGCGCGGATCACTCTGCCGCGCCGGGGCGCTTCAATACTAAAGGCCCCGCCGGAATGAATTTGCCCATAAACTCCACCGCAGAAAGGCTTTGCTAAAATGAGGCATCGTTGGATGGCCATTCCCAGGGATAGAAACCGCGTCTGGCCCGGGCCGAGTAGTTGCAGCGAGCCTTTGGTGACGCCGGGGAGTTCGATGAAGCGCTTTACCGCCGCACCCATCCCAACCCTTCGCCTCGTCTTTTTGTTCCTGATCACCCTGTGCTGCTGCTTCGCGGCTCAGGCACAGTCAGCAAAGGCCTACTTCAAGCAGGGTCAGGTTGCAGAAGCGCACCAGAACTTCGATGAGGCCTTTGTCAATTATCAAAAAGCCTTCACGATGAACCCCAAGGAGCTTGCCTACAAGACCGCCATGTACCGGGTGATGGTTCCGGCGTCGGCGGCTCACATGGCCAATGGGCGGCGGTTGCTGCAATCCGGAGACGAGCAGGGAGCGCTCTCAGAGTTCCTGCGCGCTTCGGTCATTGACCCGGGCAACGAGGCCGCGCTCCAGGAGATCGCCAAGGTCCGCGCGCAGCACCAGGAGCAGGTGCCGAATGTGTCGGGAGTGCCTCAGCCCTCAGGCCCGGTCTCGGAACTCGACACCATGGCCAGCCCCATCCAGCTCAAGCCGCTGTCGAACGAGCCGTTCACGCTGCACATGGTTGAGGACTCAAAGGTCGTCTATCAGGCAATCGGCAAGGCTGCCGGCATCAACGTGCTCTTCGACCCGGACTACGTAGGCAAACGCATCCAGGTTGATCTGAACAATATGCCCTTGCTCGATGCATTGCGCATCGTGGGCACTCTGTCGCAGACCTTCTGGAAGCCGATCACGTCCAACACGATCTTCGTAGCTGCCAACACCACTACCAAGCGCAGAGAGCTTGAAGAGCAGGCCATTCAGACCTTCTACCTGACAAATGCATGGCAGCAGAACGACGGCCAGGACGTGAATACGGCCATCCGCAACCTGATGCAGGACACACACGCTTATCTAGTCGCCAGCCAGAACGCAATTGTGATGCGCGGCACTCCCGATCAGCTGCTATTGGCTCAGAAAATCATTAACGATCTCGACAAGGCTCGGTCAGAAGTCGTGGTAGATATTGCCGTGCTCGAAGTAGATAAGAACTGGGAGCGGACGCTGGGCATTGCATGGCCGCAGAGCGCGAGTGTACAGCTCGTTTCGCCAACCACCACTACGACCACGTCTGGCTCTACCTCTACATCAGGCACGAGCACCACCACCAGTCCGACGCTCTACAACCTCGCGCACCTCAACGCCAACGACTTCGCTGTGACTATCGGTGCAGCCACGGCAAATGCACTGCTGAACGATTCGACCACCAAAATTCTGGAGAACCCGCAGATCAGATCGACAGATGCGCAGAAGGCGACGCTCAAGATCGGATCGCGCATTCCCATCGCGACGGGCTCCTTCTCTTCCGGCGTCGGTACAGCGGTCGCCACCACGTTGGCTGAGACGCAATTCCAGTACATCGATGTGGGCGTGCTTATCGATATGACGCCCACCGTGCACTACAACCACGACATCACCATGAAGATGTCGATTGAAGTCAGCTCCGAATCCGGCAGCGTCAACATCTCCGGTGTAACCCAGCCCATCATCGCGCAAAAGAAAAGCGAACAGACTATTCGGCTCCGCGAGGGCGAAGCAACCGTTCTCGGTGGCCTTCTGAACCAGCAGGATATGCAGAGCTGGACCGGCATTCCCGGCCTCAGCTCGATTCCGATTCTCAAGTATCTCTTCGGGTCCAAAGATCACACCAAGACGGATGACGAGATCGTCTTCCTGGTGGTGCCCCACATTGTCCGCGCGCCCGACCTCACTCCGGTGAACCTGCGACCGATCGATACCGGTGCGGGTCAGACGGTTGAGATTCGTCACATTGCCGCGGACACCTCACCGATGATCCAGGTTCAACCTCCTCGTCCGGTCGCACAGCCCGGCCTGGGAGTCGTTCCCGGTGAGAGTGCGGCGGGGGCATCTTCCGCGGCTCTCGCGCAGATGCGCCAGACCACCGAGAACACCTCGCAACCGCTTCCAGCGTCGAATCCGCCGCCCACGCCTGCCGCTCCGGCAGCCGCGCCTGCGGCACCTCCCAGCGCGCTGCGCTTCTCGCTGGTACCTACATCCGGCTCGTCCGTTGCCAACGGGGCCACATTCCAGGTCCCGGTTGTGATCACCGGTGCCCAGGACATTGCCTCTGTCCCCTTGCAGGTGCACTACGATCCCGCAAAGCTGGCGCTGGTCAATGTAGGAGACGGCGACTTTCTGAGCCGCGATGGGCAGGCAGTCGCTCTCGTGCATCGCGACGATGGCCAGGGCGGCGTCAAGATCAATGCATCTCGACCACCAGGCGCGACTGGCGTTGCGGGAGCGGGTGTGGTCTGCGTCCTCACCTTCCAGGCGAAAACGCCCGGCGACACCACCATCAGTCTGCAGCCTTCGGCGGCGTTGACCAGCGGACAGCAGCCTGTGCAGGCAGCTGCGGCACAGACTGCGATCACGGTGAAGTAGCGAATGAAGGCAGGCGGTCCATTCCGCAACTCGGCCGAGCGCGGTTTAACGCTTATCGAGCTGATCGTGACGGTCGCAATCCTGGCCCTGCTGGCAACTGCCGCCGTGCCAGTCGCGCGCTTCAAGATCAAGCGCGACAGGGAACGTGAATTGCGCCGTGATCTGTGGGAAATGCGCGCTGCCATCGACCATTACAAGGACGCAGCCGACCGCGGCGCTTTTCAGACCAAGGTCGACAGCCAGAACTATCCGCCCGACCTCGAAACGCTGGTGAATGGAGTGGACGTGCAGGGCAAGAAAGTGCGGTTCCTGCGGCATATTCCTGTAGACCCGATGACGGGCAAAGCGGAGTGGGGCATGCGTTCGATGCAGGACGATCCAGGCACCGATTCCTATGGCGGCCAAAGCGTCTTCGACGTCTACTCCAAGTCGCAAGGCACGGCGCTTGATGGAACCAAGTACTCTGATTGGTAGGCAGGTCGATGCGCAGAATGTGTAGAAAAGACGCGGGCTTTACGCTGATGGAGCTGATGATCGTGATGGCGATCATCGCGATCCTTGCGACGCTGGCCATTCCCAGCTTCAAGGGCGCGTTGCGTTCGGCGCGTGAGGCCGTGCTCAAAGAGGATCTGCAGGTGATGCGGTCGGCCATCGACTCCTACACTATGGATAAGCAGAAGGCCCCCCAGTCTCTTGACGATCTGGTTCAGGAGGGATACCTTCGGAGCATCCCCGAAGACCCGATGACCCGGAGCAAGGAAACCTGGGTGACCGATTCGAGCGAATCTCTCTCGTCTGTCGATCAGACCGAGGGCGGCGTCAACGACGTGCACTCCGGTTCGCAGGAAGAGGGTTCTGACGGGCAGCTTTATTCCGCGTGGTAGCGGCAAGGAAGATGATGCTCCGTCAATTCATTCGTGCAATTCTGTTAGTCGCAATTCTGGCTCCCGCATCCGCTCAGACCGGCAAGACCACAATTTCGCTTCGCGTCCTTGACGGCAAAACCGGGGAGAAGGTCACACCCGACAACATCCAGGTGCGTCTCAAGAACAATGGCAAAACCAGCACTGCCTGGGTGAGGCAGGATGACGAGGGCAACACTGAGGTGGCCATCCCGGATGGCGCAACTTCGATTTCCTTCAGAGCGACCTACGACAGCTCTATGGCCTATTACGTCAATTGCGACGTGGCGCGCCAGAAAGACACTACAAGTGAGAGCTGGTATCCGGTCGCAGACATTCTTTCCGGCGGTATCAAGATCACGAATGATTGTCTGAAACCGAAGGAAGCAGACAAGCTCAATAACGTAACTGTGAAGCCAGGCGAATTCGTCCTCTTTGTCCGCAAAAAGAATTGGCACGAAATCACGCAGGAATAGCCTTCCCAGAGAACTCCGATTGCAGAGCATTCCCAACGATCTGATCGAGTATGTTCTCCAGGTGGAGCGGTTTTACGCCTCCCTCGTGCGGCGCTCGGCCGTTGACCGCAACCCGCCCGGCAACGAAGAGCCCAATCTGGGCGGCAAACTACTCTACATCGGCGAGTGCGATGCGCAGAGCCGCGCCATGGTCGTCGCAGGCAATGTGGCTGGGGTCGCTACGCTCGCGGCGACCGGAGATATACAGGCCCAAAGGCAGGCCATTCGTGAGGGCGCTGTCGATTTCCTCGTGACCTCCCTCGATGAAGCGCTGCGCATTCTGAAAAATGAAATTCGAAAGCGGCAACGCGTCGCCGTGTGTGTCGGCGCTTCTCCGACCGCGATTGAATTGGAAATGCGTGAGCGCGGCGTGCAGCCTGATCTGTTGCGAGCGCAGCTGGAGGAAAGCGCAGCTGTCGCCACGGAGCAACTCACCACAACCCTCGCGTGGAGAGCCGACACAGCGCCCGCACACTGGCTACCGCTGCTGGATGACATGGCAATCGCGTGCCTAGACGCATCGCAGGCCGCCGAGCGGCGGTGGCTGCGCAATGCGCCAAGGCATCTCGGCCGTACGGCGTTTGGTGTCCGTCTGCTCACTGCGGATGAAGCTTTTGCTGACCGCTTCGCTCAGCGTGTGGAATCCGCGGTGAAGAGTGGCGAAATCGCTACGGCTGTTACGCTGCTGCGCAAAGCAGGCGGCGCTATTGAAGAGCAGTGCTTCACGCCGGATCGTTGAGGCTGTCGATCCGGCTCCAAAGCGCGTTGATGCCGGCCTTCGTCTTCGCTGAAACCGCGAGAATCTCGTCAACTTCGAGGCTCTTCTTGAGCGTTGCAAGATTACTCGTGCGCTTGTTGCCGCTCAGGCGATCGACTTTCGTGGCCACCACAGCAAAGCTGCGATCTTCGGCACGCAGCCAGTCGACAAGCTGCCGGTCGCTCTCCTGCGGAGGAATATTGGAATCGACGAGACAGATGCAGAGGCCAAGCGTCTCCCGTTCTGCGAGGTAGGGTTCGATAAATGCGGGCCAGCCCGCCGAGATGGACTTCGAGATCTTTGCGTAACCATAGCCCGGCAGATCGGCAAAGATCAGACGCTGCTGCTGGCGCTCGTTAAGAAGGGCGAAAAAGTTGATCGCGCGCGTGCGCCCCGGCGTCGACGAGACCTTGGCCGCCTTGTCGCCGACAAGCGCATTCAGCAGGCTCGACTTGCCCACATTCGAGCGGCCCAGAAATGCAATCTCCGGCACGCTTGGTGCAGGGAAGTGCGCGGCATCGAGAGCGGAGAGTAGGAACTTGGCGGTGTAGCGCATGCGGCAGATCAACGACCTTCTTGAGGATACAGGAGGTGCGCGACTCTACGCCGTCGGCAAGAGTACCCACCGTTGCAGATGCTCAGAAAGAAAGAAGCCGCAGAATCACAGTTCTGCGGCCCCAATTGTAAAGCGACCTTCGCTACTGCCTCGCGACCTGCCCTCCGACGACATCGCCGGGCGGAACAGTAGGCAGTACTTCTGCCTCCGACGACGTTGGCGTTGGCAGAGGGCTTTCGAGCGCCAGCGCCAGCACCTCGTCCATCACGTCGACAAAGTGCAGCTTCATCGAGTTCTTGATGTTGTCCGGCAGCTCGGCCACATCTTTCTCGTTGGCGCGCGGGCAGAATCGCCTCGAAGATACCCGCACGCAACGCCGCCAGCAGCTTCTCCTTCAAGCCGCCGATGGGCAGCACCTTGCCGCGCAGCGTAATTTCGCCGGTCATGGCGATGTCGCGCCGCACCGGAATCTTCGCCAGCGCGCTGGCCAGCGCCGTCGCCATTGTGATGCCGGCCGACGGGCCGTCCTTGGGGATCGCGCCTTCCGGCACGTGCAGATGCAGATCGACGTTGCGATAAAACTCGCGCGTCAATCCCAAGCGCCTGCGCCTTGCTGCGAATGTAGCTCAGCGCCGCCTGCGCCGACTCCTGCATCACGTCGCCCAGCTGACCGGTGATCGTCAGCTTGCCCTTGCCGTCCAGCACCTGCACTTCCGTGGTCAGAATGCTGCCGCCCACTTCGGTCCATGCCAGCCCCGTCACCAGGCCGACTTCGCTCTTCTCGTGCACTTCGGAGTCGCGGAACTTGGCCACGCCCAGAAACTCGCTGACGTTCGCTGCGTGATCTCTTCCTTGTCTTCGCGCCCTTCTTCACCACGCTGCGCGCCACCTTGCGGCACACGTTGCCGATCTCGCGCTCAAGGTTGCGCACGCCAGCTTCGCGCGTGTAGTAGCGGATGATCTCAAGAATCGCGTCGTCCTTGAAGACAATGTTCTTCTCGTTCAGGCCCGTCTGCTCGCGCTGCTTCTTCACCAGGTACTGCCGCGCAATCTCCAGCTTTTCCTGCTCCGTGTAGCCCTGCAGACGCAGAACTTCCATGCGGTCCTGCAACGCAGCGGGAATGGTGTGCATCACGTTGGCCGTCGCCACGAACAGAACCTGCGAGAGATCGTAGTCCACGTCGAGATAGTGATCCTGGAATGTCGTGTTCTGCTCCGGATCCAGCACCTCAAGCAGCGCCGACGCCGGATCGCCGCGGAAGTCCGACGAAATCTTGTCCACTTCATCCAGCAGGAACACCGGATTCTTCGTCCCCGCCCGCTTCATGTGCTGGATGATCTGCCCCGGCAGCGCGCCGATGTACGTCCGGCGGTGCCCGCGGATCTCCGCCTCGTCGCGCACGCCGCCCAGCGAGAGCCGCACAAACTTGCGCCCCGTCGCCTTGGCAATCGACATGCCCAGCGAAGTCTTGCCCACTCCCGGAGGCCCGACAAAGCAGAGAATCGATCCCTTCGGATTCTTCACCAGCTGCCGCACCGCGAGAAATTCGAGAATGCGCTCCTTGATCTTTTCCAGGCCGTAGTGGTCCTCGTTCAGCACCTTCTCGGCATAAGTCGATCGAGCGCGTCTCCTTCGATCGCTTCTTCCACGGCACCGCCAGCAGCCAGTCGATGTAGTTGCGGCTCACCGTTGACTCGGCCGACATCGGCGGCATCGCTTCCAGCTTCTTCAGCTCCTGGATCGCCTTTTCCAGCACATCCTTCGGCATGCCGGCGGCTTCGATCTTCTTGCGCAGCTCGTCGAACTCGCTCTTCTCGCCGCGGCCCAGCTCCTTCTGGATGGCCTTGATCTTTTCGTTGAGGTAGTACTCTTTCTGCGCGCGCTCCATCTGCCGCTTCACGCGCGACTGGATGTTGCGGTCCAGGTCAAGCTTTTCGATCTCAATGTCCAGCACGTCGGCGATGCGCGCCAGCCGCGCCGCCGGATCGAAAATGCCCAGCAGTTCCTGCTTCTCTTCAATGCCCATCTGCAGATTCGCGGCGATGGTGTCAGAGAGCTTGGCCGGCTCATCCATTCGCACCGTGGCGATGATGGTCTCGTAGTTCAGCGACTGCTGCAGCTTCACGTATTGCTCAAACAGACTCGGTCACTCGCTGCATCAACTGCTCGACGGCCGGCGTCATCTCGAACTCGGTCTTGCCGGTGCGCACCGTGGCGACAAAAAATCCGTCGCGGTCGTTCACCTCAATCGACTTGCGCGCGCTCCACGCCCTCGACCAGAACCTTGATGTTGCCGTCGGGCATCTTCACGCTCTGCACGATGTTGCAGATCGAGCCCACCTGGTAGATCTCCTTCGCCTTGGGCTCGTCGATCGACGGCATCATGCTGCGTTGCCAGAAAAATCTTGCGGTCCCCGTTCAGCGCTTCTTCCAGCGCGCGCACGCTCGACTCGCGTCCCACCACGAAAGGCGTCATCATGTACGGAAAGATCACCATGTCCCGAATGGGCATCATGGGCAGCTTGATGGGTTCGGTCTTTTCTCGGGACGAGGTCATAACACCACCTTATCAATTGGACGCGTAAAGACGATCATCGCTGCAAAGAAGATTGTGCGGTTCATGTTGGGAATTGTACCGCGGAATGGATGGCGGCGCAGGCTGAGAAACAGAAAGCATCGCGCTAGCAACGGAGGCCGTCGCCAGCGCGGAAAATACTGCGACTTCAATTCTAGTTTGTTTGGACGTCCAAGGCCAGCGCAAGAGCGTTCGAAGCCGGCCGCAATAAAAATCCCCAACCCGAGGGGCTGGGGACTTGTCGAGGGATTGAGAGCGCTCAGCCAGCCTTTTCAAGCAGGCAGAGCGAGAGGTCACGCCGCTCCACCATCTCGCGCGTGATCTCCAGATCGCGAACGCGCTTGTTCGAGGGCAGGTGATACATCAGATCCAGCATCAGCTCTTCGAGAATCATGCGCAATCCGCGCGCGCCCACCTTGCGGGCCAGGGCTTCGCGCGCTATAGCGCCGGTTGCGTCCTGTTGTGAAGTGCAGGCGCACATTCTCGTACTCAAGCAAGCGCTGGTATTGCTTCAGAATCGCATTGCGCGGCTTGGTCAGAATCTCGATCAACGCCGCTTCATCCAGCTCGTCCAGCACGCCCATTACAGGCAGACGACCCACGAACTCGGGAATAAGGCCGTACTTGATCAGATCCTGCGGCTCAGTCTTGCGCAGCAATTCCGTATCGCGGTGCGAGCGAGACAGCCTGCGACTCATTCTCGGCCTCGATGGTCTTGAAGCCAAGCGCCTTCTTGCCGATGCGGCGTCCAACGACGCGTTCAAGCCCGACGAATGCGCCGCCGCAGATAAACAGAATGTTGGTCGTGTCGACCGCAGTGAATTCCTGGTGCGGATGCTTGCGGCCGCCCTGCGGAGGAACATTGGCCACGGTGCCTTCAAGGATCTTGAGCAGCGCCTGCTGCACGCCTTCGCCGCGAAACGTCGCGGGTGATCGAGGGGTTCTCGTCCTTGCGGCCGATCTTGTCGATCTCGTCGATGTAGATGATGCCCTGTCTGCGCGCGCGCCACGTCGCCGTCGGCCGCCTGCAGCAGTTTGAGAATGATGTTCTCGACGTCCTCGCCCACGTAGCCGGCCTCAGTGAGCGTCGTCGCATCCACAATCGCGAACGGCACGTCGAGCATCTTGGCCAGAGTATGTGCCAGCAAAGTTTTGCCGGAGCCTGTTGGACCGATCAGCAGAATATTCGACTTGGCCAGCTCCACTTCGTTGTTGCGCATCCGGTTCATCTGGATGCGCTTGTAGTGGTTGTAAACCGCGACGGCGAGCTTCTTCTTGGTCTGGTCCTGGCCGATGACGTAATCGTCGAGGAAGCTCTTCACCTCCTGCGGCTTGGGCAGGTGGCCGGCAGTGGTCGCTGGATGCGCCTCGCCGCGGTCGTCCTCAAGGATCGAGTTGCAAACGGCTACGCACTCGTCGCAGATGTATGCGCGAGGATAGTCGCTGGGCGACGAGATCAGTTTGGCCACGGCGTCCTGCGACTTGTGGCAGAACGAGCAGCGCAGTGCTTCTTCCGGTCCCGTGCGCGTTTTCATTAACCTACCCCTCTGAGTGACTCCGAACCGTTATATCCGAGCCAATGCCGGTTTCACACGGCCTTACGTGCGCGGCCGGTCGATGATCTCGTCGACAATGCCGTATTCCTTCGCCTGCTGCGAGTTCATGATGAAGTCCCGCTCCACGTCGCGCTCGATGCGCTCCAGCGGCTGCCCGGTGTGCTTGGCCATCAAGTGTATTGGTGATCTCGCGGATGCGCAGAATTTCGCGCGCGTGAATGTCGATGTCCGTCGCCTGCCCGCTCAGCCCGCCCATCGAAGGCTGGTGGATGAGGATGCGCGAGTTGGGCAGCGCGAAGCGCTTGCCCTTGGTCCCGGCCAGCAGCAGAAACGCGCCCATGCTGGCCGCCTGGCCAATGCAGTACGTCACCACGTTGTTCTTGATGAACTGCATGGTGTCGTAGATCGCCAGGCCCGCTGTGATTGATCCGCCCGGCGAGTTGATGTAGAGCTGCACATCCTTTTCCGGGTCCTCGCCGGAGAGAAACAGCATCTGCGCCACGATCAGATTGGCCACCTGGTCGTCGATCGGCGTGCCAAGAAAGATAATGTTGTCGCGCAGCAGACGGGAGTAAATGTCGTAGGCGCGCTCGCCCCGGCTCGTCTGCTCAACCACCATGGGAACCAATGCCATTGAGTACTCTCTCTCGCTCTCCCGTGAGGGCCGCTGCCCCGCTGTTTCCTGATTGCCATGCGCTTCCCGTTGACACGGAACGACACCGCAGTCTGCCGTACCGGACTTCGTCTACGCCGGGCAGCCGCTCATACATCACATCGGCAGTTTTTTCGCGCCGCAATTGTTCCCGGATTCTAGCCAGCCCGCCGTCCTCCGTCAAACGCGCGCGCAGCGCCTCCACCGGCTCGCGCGATTGCAATGCCGCAATTTGCAACTCGTGGTCCATATCCTCGTCGCTGATGGTGATGTTTTCCTCATGGGCAATGCGGTCCAGCAGTGATCGACGTCTTCACCTCGGCCACCGCGCCGTCCCGCTGCGCCACCCGCAGCCGGGCAAAGTCCAGCTTCCGCATCTGCTCCGGATCCATGCCCTGCGCCGCCAGCGCGCGCAATCCGCGCTCCAGGCGCGCGTCAATCTGGTCCTGCACCATCGATTCCGGAACCGGGAACGGATACTTCTCCGCCAACGCCGCAAACAGCCGATCCTTGGTCTCGCCTTCAACAGCTGCGGCGCTTGCGGCTGGCCAGGTGCTCGCGCACCCGCGTCTCCAGGTCGGCAAGGCTCTCGTAGCTGCCCAGCTCCTTGGCAAAGTCGTCGTCCAGCACCGGCAGCGTGCGCTTCTTGATTGCCTTCACTTCCACTTCGTAAGCCACGGTCTTGCCGGCCAGCTTGGCGTCGGAGTAGTCGGCCGGATAAATCACCTCGGCCTTCAGCTCCTGGCCCGGCTTGGCGCCGCGCAGGGCAGCTGTAAAGGCCTCTACCGTGTCCTTGCCGCCAATCTCCACCAGGGTGTCTTCGCCGGTAATCGGCGGCCGCATCGGCATCGCCTTCAACCTGCCCTGTGTAGGTGATCTGCGCCCAGTCGCCATCCACCAGCGGCCGGTCTTCTTCCACCGGCTCAATGGTCGCGCGCGACTCGCGCAGCTGCTCCATCTCCTGCGCAATCTCCTCGTCCGTCACCTCGACGGATGGCTTATCCACAGTCACGTTCTGGTAGCCCTCGATGGAGAAATGCGGGCATGATCTCGAACACCGCCTTCACATGCAGCGGAGCGCCGTCATCAACGGTCAGCTCCGTCACCTGCGGCTGGCCCACCGGCGCCACGCCCAGCTCGTGCACCGCCTTGTTGAAGCGCTCCGGCAGCAGCCCGTCGATCACTTCCTTGCGAATCTCCGCTGCATAAGCGGCGCTTGATCACCGCCTCCGGCACTTTGCCGGCGCGGAATCCCGGAATCTTGGCATATTTCTGATATTTGCGGACGGTGGTGCGGAACGCCTTTGACACTTCTTCGGCGGGAATATCGAGCACCAGTTCGCGGGTGCATTCCGGATTGAGTACCGGGCCGTGCGGCATGGCTCGTGATCGTGCGCATGATCGTGATCGTGGCCGTGGTGCGCGTGGTCGTGTGCGTGTTCGAGGGCGGGCCTGGCTTCAGCCGTTTCGGGTTGGGGAGTTGTTTTCGAGGGTGTCTGTTGAACTCAACGTTTGTGCCTTCCGGGCGCGAACCGAGCGCCAATAAGACTGGCACGCTGACCCGCCTCCGGAGCTTCAGGCCAGACAGCCGTGGAGCCGGGAGGAATCTCTTCATCTCATGGTAAGAGGGTTTGCAGGCAGGGTCAAACCAGCGGGGTCAAAACGGGCTCTTCAGCGGCGCACCGCCGAAAGGCACGTTACTGCTTCGGTGATCATTCCTCGGATCGAGGGCTTGCGCACGTAAGGGAGGTAGCGCGGATGGGCCGCGCCACACTCGCGCAAAGTGAGCCGCGGGCCTCGCTCAGGCTGAGTCTGCCCGTTTACGGTCAGGCGCACATCGGCGGCGTCCTCATCTTCCTGGCCGTCGTCTTCCCACCAGCACACGGGGCACAGCGCAAGGATTCCGGCGTCTCCAGCGTCCTGTATCCGCAGCATGGGCAGCGATATTGAGCCACGGGATCCTTGTTGCAATAGACGAAGGCACCGCGAAGCAGATTACAGCCGTGCCGGCTGGCAGTTATGCCGGTCAACGAACGGTGCCCGAGCCATGGCAGGGTAGAATTTTGCCGGTATCAGGAGAGGGAACAGGAATGGGTCGAACCAACTCAGGAGCATTGCGCGCCGTTCGCCATGTCACGGCTCTGGTGGTTCTCTTTTTCATATCTGCATCAGCTTTTGTGCAGAAAGCTGCCGCCCAGACCGACGGGCCTCTCCGCGTTGCCATCGTGGGCCTTGCCCACGGTCACGTCGAAGGCTTTCTGAACCAGTTGCCGAAGCATCCGGACGTTCAACTGGTCGGCATCGCCGAGCCCGATCCGGTTCTGCAGGCAAAGTATCGCGATAAATATGCGCTGCCTGAAGAGCTCTTTTTTCGCGACATGGCGCGCATGCTCGAAGATCGCCGTCCCCAGGCCGTTCTGGTCTATACATCCATAGCCGATCATCGCCGTGTGATTGAGACCGCCGCATCCTACGGCGTTGCCGTCATGGTCGAGAAGCCGCTGACCATCTCGCTTGAAGATGCCCTCGCAATTCGGAAGACCGCGCGTGAACACCACATCCATGTGCTGGTGAACTACGAAACAACCTGGTATGCCAGCAATAAGGCCGCGCGAGATGAAGTAGAAGCAGGCCGCATCGGCGCCATCCGGCGCATCGTCGTCCACGATGGCCACCAGGGTCCGCGAGAGATCACGTACCGCCGGAGTTCTTCAATTGGCTCACCGATCCTGCGCAGAATGGCGCCGGCGCACTCTATGATTTTGGCTGCTATGGCGCGGACCTTGCCACCTGGATGATGCACGGCAAGGCGCCGCTCACGGTGACCGCGGTGACGAATCACGACAAGCCCGACATATATC
>CAWHUJ010000002.1:0-444782 GCA_963832465.1 uncultured Acidobacteriaceae bacterium | reverse complement strand
AGAACGCCCTTGCGCGCGCGCAGCGGAAAGATATGACCAGGGCGCGCTAGATCGGCAGGAGTGGACTCAGGCGCGATCGCGGTGCGAATGGTCTGCGCTCGATCGGCCGCCGAGATGCCGGTGGTGACTCCTTCGCGGGCTTCAATGGTCTCAGTGAACGCGGTTCCGAAGCGAGAGGAGTTGTTCTGCGTCATGGGAAAGAGGCGCAAATAGTCGGCGCGATCTTCGGTCAACGTCAGGCAGATGAGGCCACGGCCGTAGCGAGCC
Source organism: uncultured Acidobacteriaceae bacterium (assembly GCA_963832465.1). Classification (GTDB taxonomy): domain Bacteria; phylum Acidobacteriota; class Terriglobia; order Terriglobales; family Acidobacteriaceae; genus Telmatobacter. The sequence goes on along the minus strand of CAWHUJ010000002.1, from coordinate 444,515 downwards.
ATGAAGTTGATGGCTTCGGGTGTGACATGCTCGGCGGCGAGCGTGAGGTCACCTTCGTTTTCCCGGTCTTCGTCATCGACGACTACGACCATTCGCCCGGCGCGAATATCTTCAAGGGCACCGGGTACGTTGGTAAACGGAAGTTCGAAGTTACGGTCGGCCTCTGGCATATATCTGTGATCTTATTCGTATGTGCCTAAACAGCAAAAGCGCCGCTCGAAGGCGGCGCCTCTGAAAACTGGCCAGAAATCTACAACGTCGATTCGATCTCAAAGCCCCAGGCCTCAAGGAGAGCCTCAGGAATATACTTTGAGTTCTTGTTCCGGCGAGCCCATTCACGAAGACGGGTCGACCGGATGTACTGATCCGGGGTAAGTTTGAACTCCTTGACGATCTGTTCAAAGGAGGTCACGGTGGGCACAACTGGACCGATTGGTTCCGGTTTGCCCCAGTTCGGATTTCCACGACGCTTTGCCATTGATTTGTTGTCCTTAGGAAAAAGGAGTGTCTTGCATCAATCCTCGGACGCTGGCTGGGGATCCTTGTCGGCCTGAGGAACTCTTGGTTCTATTTTATGAAGAAATCCTCCAAAAATCAATAGTAACGAGCCTCTTCTGCCGGTCAGCAGCTTCTTGCCATATATCGACCTATCTATATTATTTTATAATCGGTTACAGCATTTCTGGCAGAACAGGCGCGGCTCGCCGTCCGAAATTTTCGGTGCGAAATCGGTGCAAAACTGGTAATTCGGGCAGCAGCGTGGGACGATACTACTATGTCAACATTTTGGCGGCGTATGGGCGTCGCCCTGCTGGCTGTGACTGCTCTGGCGGCGCCCTGCCGGGCCGTCGAGCTAAAGGTAAGCCGCGACGCGTTGCAGCGGACGCTGCGACAACAACTCTTTGGTGGTCCGGAAGGACATTATTTTCTTAAAGGTAGGGCGGGGAGTGGTTGTTTCGTCTACGCCGACGACGCCCAACTGACATTTGCACCGGATCGAATTCTGGTTCAGATCCGGACCCACGCCCGGCTTGGGCAGGCCGTGGGCGGCGCATGTCTCGGAATCTCGCTAACCCCGATCTCTGAGGTCTCGCTTGAGCCCTATGGCGAGGGCGAGTTTATCGGCTTCAGGGATGCGCAACTGCTTAGGGTAAGCGACCACCGGGAGCTGAACTTTCTGCTGGCTCCCTTCCTGAGCCGCCAGGTGCCTTCGAGTATGAAGGTGAACGCCGCCGACTTGCTGCGCAAGGCTCTCGAGGGGTCGACCGTCAGCTCAGGCTACAAAGTGACGCTGAATCGGCTGAAGATTCATTCCATCCAGATTCAGGGAGACGACCTGGTTGTCGACGCCGATGGGGACATTGGCGTGAAATAGCCCTAACTCGGTTAGCATGTTGCCTGTCTAAGCTGCAGAGGATTGGATAAGCGCAGGTCTGTGCCGCCGTCGTGTTCCTAACCGACGACATCGCCGTGCTGCAGCGACCACCTCACCGGCGTTGTCGCAGTACGGAGGCGGCACTATGCGGAAGTTCCCGATCCTTCTGGCTTGTCTTGGCCTGGCACTTCCTCTTCAAGCCGCAAAACGCGTCTCCATCGGACAATTGGACGAAGTGATTGCGCAAGGCGCTTCGAAGCCCGACACCGATCTCGCATGGCAGATCGGAGACGTGCAACTCACAGAGCGTATCAGCGCCACTGGTCTGGCGAAACTCCTCAAAGCGCTTCCGGGAGAGAAAAGCAGGCAAGCGCTAACGGCCGTGGCGGATGCTTCGCAATTTCTCGATCTGCCTGTATCTGAGCTTCCCAAGCAGTCCGCGCCCGATCTAGCCGAGCAGAGGCGCATCATGGGGCTGGCGGTGGGGTACGTGAGTAAGACCATTCCGCAGTTGCCCAACTTTTTCGCAACACGCGACACGACCCGCTTTGAAGACACGCCTCAGTACAACACAGGCTTTGGAACTCTGGTTCCCTATCAGCCGATACATTACGCAGGGCAGTCGCAAGCGTCAGTCCTCTATCGCAATGGTCGCGAAGCGGTGGACACGGGGAGCAAGAAGGTAAAGGCGGATCAAATCACAGGCGGCTTGACGACGTGGGGCGTCTTCGGCCCGATCATGGGCACGGTGCTGGTGGATGCAGCACGCAGCAAGCTGGCGTGGAGCCACTGGGAGAATGGAGAGAGCGGCGGCGTGGCAGTATTTGGATTTTCCGTGCCACGCGAAAGCTCTCATTACGAGGTGAACTACTGCTGTGTGGCCGATGAGTCGGCAACCGCAGTAGCTCAGCTTCATCCCTTTCAGCAGATTGTTGGCTATCACGGTGAGATGGGTATTGATCCTAAGACGGGCGCGATTGTGCGTCTGAAAGTAGAAGCAGACCTCAAGCCGACAGACCCGGTGGTGCGTGCGGCGATTCTGGTGGAATACGGAACGGTCGAGATCGGCGATCGAGCGTACATCTGCCCGATACGAAGCATTTCCGCGACGATTGCCCAATCTGTGCAATCGAATATGGTCTACAAGTTTGCAGAGGCAAACAGACAGCAGCCACTGAAGACGTCGCTGAATGATGTTGCGTATGTGAACTACCACGTCTTCCGCTCGGACGCGAAGGTCTTGACGGCAGATGAAGCGGCGCTGGTGCAAGGCACGCAGAATCAGCCAAGTCCCAAAGACGAACCCGAAGATGCAAGCAATTCGCAACCCGCGCAAAGCGGCGCGACGGCGAACGACAACCCGGCTGAATCCGAGACTGTAAAGACAAATGCAACCGAGGTGCCGCCAGTGATGACGGCGCGGGCTGAATCAACACCGGCAACGACAGTACCCGCCGTCGTTGTATCTGAGGATCCCGAGGTTTCCGTCACAACCGCTGGCACGTTGCCTGATGCGCCGCTTACAGCACAGCCTCCAGGCGGCACCGGGAGTGAGTTCACTCTGCGGACGACGTCGCGGCTGGTGGATGTGGCAGTTGTTGCCTATGACGCGAAAGAGCGTCCAGTGACTGGTTTAAAGGCAAAAGACTTTCAGATCTTCGATAACGGCCGCCAAGAGAAAGTGCAATTCTTCAGCAAAGTAGGAGCAGAAAGCTTGCCCGTTGCAGCGCCGGCGCGAGACCACAACTCATCGCAACCGGAGTATTCGAATCGAGCGACGATACCGGAATCGCCTCGCAACGTCGAGCAATCTGAGACAACGATCCTGCTGACCGATTCGAGCAACGTGGCGTTCGGAGACCTGAGCTATACGCGCACTGAGATGCTGCGCTTTCTCAAGAATGTGCCCGATGACGAACGCATCGGGCTCTACGTGCTAAGGAGATATGGTTTCGATGTGCTACTTGAGCCAACCGCGGATCATGCGCTGGTTGCGGCAACGCTGACAAAATGGATGCCGAAAGCGCAGGACCTTGCGAACGCGCAGGCTGAGGAAGAACGCAACCGGGCGCACTTCGATTGGGTGCACAGCATCAGTGATTTGGCCAGCTTAAATGGCAACGTCGGCGGTGATGCGGACCCCGCGAGTCCACTGGACCCGAGACTGCGTACGATGGGGAGCAATCCGGCGCGAGACGTCCTGTCTCTCTTCAGAGGCCTGGCGCGTCATCTATCGGCAATTCCGGGGCACAAGAGCTTGGTGTGGATCGCCAGCGACAATGTGCTGGCAGACTGGAGCGACCAAGCTGCAGGCACGGAGAGGCAGGCGTCTCCCGAATCAACTCTGGCACCCGGCACCGATGACGCATTAAACGACGCCCACATCAGCATTTATCCACTCGACGCCTCACAGCTTGAAGCCGGCGGCATCAGCGCCGATCTTCGTGAGCGCAACATAGTGCCTGTAGGAAAGACCTCGCGGTCACCGGAACTCGCAGTGCTGGGTGACGCTGATCCGGTAATGAAGCCTGGACGCATCACAGCGCAGATGCAACAGGATGTTCATCCAATTCAAGGCATATTTCGCGATCTCGCTGAAGCGACTGGAGGGCGTGTATTTAGACGGTCCGGCGATATCGCAGGCGAGTTGGATAAGGTCGTTGCCGATGGGCGTGCGGCGTATTCACTCAGCTTTACACCAGACTTCCCTGCCGATAACGCCTACCACCATCTGACCGTTAAGGTAGTTGGACGCAACGATCTAAAGCTGCGCTATCGGACGGGCTACCTCTATGGAAAGGAACCGGCCACGATGAAGGAGCGTTTTCGCGAAGCGGTGTGGCAGCCAACCGATATGAGCGAAGTCGGCGTGACCGCGACTCCGGAGCGCACCGTAAATTTCTTTGAGCTGAAACTCAACATTGCCGCCACCGATCTTGGCATGGCACAACAGAATGGCCGCTGGGTGGACAAAGTCGATGTCTTCGTTGTGGAGCGCGATGACTCCACGATGCATGCAAAGTTGAACGGCAAGAGGCTCGGTCTCAATTTGAAACCGGCCACGTACCAGCAGCTTCTGCACGATGGCATGGCTTTTGAGGAGCATGTCGCGCTGGCAGAGACGAGCAGCAATTTGCGCATCCTGGTGGTGGATGAGAACACGGGCAGAATGGGGTCGGTGACGGTGCCTGTGAAGGCCATGGCCACATTTCGCTGAAGCGCACGGACCGGCTGTGTTGACTACCACCACTCAATGGCGTGAGCGAACGGAACCTTTGCGTTTGCTTCGGATTTGGGCGTGCGGAGCAGCAGCACAGGGCACGGCGCAAGCTTCAGAATCTTTTCGGCGATAGAGCCAAAGACATTGGGATACCACCCAGAGAGCCCGTGCGTGGTGATCACGATGAGGTCAATCTTTTCTCTCTCGACGGTCTCCAGAAGAGCTCCCACAACGTCGTTGTTGACCTCGACGCTTGATCTGACAGTAAGACCTCTCGAGCCGAGAGACTTCTGAGAGACCGCAAATCTGTCGTTCGACGCCTGGCGGGCTTCTTCAATGATTTGGGCCTGGGCAATGGAATCCGGCAAGGAGACATTCGGAAAGGCTGGGATCACGTTCAAGAGAAATATCTCTGAGCGGAACTTCTCGGCGAGTTCGGCCGCTGCATCAAGAGCCAGATGCGATGAAGGGCTGAAGTCGATGGGGACAAGTATCTTGCTGGGGATAATGCTCTGAGATTCAACTGGAAGCATTTAGCTCTCCTTATCGATTGCGCGTGAGTGATCGCGGCCGCAGATCTGTTCTTCACGTTCTGTATGATGCGCGAACCGGCGATGATACGGTAGGAATCATGACCTCACCTACAGCCGCCATCCTGGGCGAAATTGGGCTACCTGTTTCTGTTCACGAGCTCTCTGAGAAGACCTGGGACGCGATTGTGGTGGGCGGCGGGCACAACGGACTGGCGTGCGCAGCGTATCTGGCGCGCGCAGGACAACGCGTTCTGGTAATTGAAAGCCGCGCGCGCGTTGGCGGAGCCTGCACAATCGAGGAGCCTTTTCCCGGTGTGCGCATGTCGCCGTGCGCTTACCTGGCGGGGCTGCTGCATCCATTGGTAGTCGAAGAGCTGGAGTTGGCGCGGCGCGGCTTTCAGTGGACTCCTGCGGTGAATGGGCTATTTGTCCCCTTCCTCGATGGCACAAGTGTCCAGCTGTGGGATGATGATGCGCGATGCGAAGCCGAAGTTCGCGCGCTGGCGCCCGACGACGTTGAGGGCTTCAACAAGATGTGCGCTGTAACTCGACGGCTGCGCGATGCCTTGCGCCCTGCGAATGCCGACGACGCGTGGATAGGTGACGCGCCGACGCGAGAGCAGATTGAGGAGCGGCTGGGGAACGACAACGAAGCCCGTTCCCTGCTCTTCGATTGGTCCATGGCGGAGTTTGTAGAGCGCTATTTGCAAGATGAACGCCTGCAGGTTGCATATCTGGGGCAAGGTGTGATCGGAACGAATGCAAGTCCGTTCGACGCAGGAACGGCATCGATTCGCTTTCATCACGCTTCAGGCCGCCTGGGCGGAATGCCCGGAATGTGGGGCTATGTGCGCGGCGGCATGGGCATGGTCTCGTTTTACTTTTGCGATGCAGCGCGCGAGGCTGGAGCAACCATTGTGTCAGGTGTGCCGGTCGCGCAGATTCTGCCCGGCGAGGGAGTACTGCTTGAATCCGGCGAACGAATTGCAGCGCGAACCGTTGTTTCCAATGCCGATCCTCGTAGGACGCTGCGAATGCTGGGGGACGCGGCGGATACCGGCTGGAAGGCTCAGATCGAGCGTGTTCCGATTGAGGGCTGCACAGTAAAGCTGAATGTTCACCTCGCGGAACTGCCGGATTTTACAGCGCGGCCAGGCACGGACGAGCCTCATCACTATGGGCAGATCAACGCTCCCTTGACGAAGGACGAATGGAAGGCAGGTTTTGCCGCTGCACGGCGTGGTGAACTGCCGCAACATCTCTGGTGCGAGCTTTACTTTCAGAGCGTGCATGATGCGTCGGTTGCTCCAGCGGGCACGCATACGATGAGCGTCTTCGCGCAGTATGTGCCCTATACGTTTGCGCAAGGGACATGGGATACGCGGCGAGATGAGGTGCGTGATCTGGCGCTAAAATCGCTGGCACGCTTCTGCTCGAATATCGATCGAGCAGTGATCGATGCGCAGGTGCTTGGACCGCCCGATATTGAGAAGAAAGTTGGGTTGACGGGCGGCCACATTTTTCAAGGCGAGTGTCTGCCGCCGTATATGTGGTCGAATCGGCTGGCGGCACGAACGCCAATGCAGGGCGTCTATCTCTGCGGCGCATGCACGCATCCTGGAGGCAGCGTGATCGGAATCAACGGCCGCAATGCGGCGATGGCGGTGCTGAAAGACCTCGGGAAAATTTAGTTTCTCGACCACGTGCCGCTCTGATATTCTCCGCGCTAAATGGCCCAGACCCCAGCGCTCAAGCGAGGCATCCGCTTTCGCGACCTCGTGCTTTTCTACGTAGTGAGTGGCCTCAGCGTGCGCTGGGCCGCAACTGCAGCAGCAGCCGGTCCAAGCATCCTCGCAATCTGGATTGCGGCGCTGCTCTGCTTCTTCGTGCCGCTGGCAGCGAGCGTGATGGAACTCTCTTCGCGCCTGCCCGATGAAGGCGGCCTCTACATCTGGACGCGAGAAGCGTTCGGCGATTTCCCGGGATTTATTGCGGCGTGGACTTACTGGATGAGCAACCTGCCGTATTTTCCCGGAGTGCTGTATTTTGGCGCAGCCTCGACTCTCTTCGCATTCGGAGTGCGGGCGGAGGGTCTCGCAACAAATTCGCTCTATTACGTTATCTTTGCGCTCACGTGGTTGGCGATCATCACGCTGCTGAACATTCGCGGTATCGACGCCGGCAAGTGGCTGAATAATGTGACTTCGCTCGGCGCAATTATTCCGATTACAGTTTTGATCGTTCTCGCGGTCCTTTCGTACACGCGTTTTGGACCGTACACACGCTACCCATTGAGTGCCTTTGTTCCGCACTGGACTTTTGATAATGCGGTTTTCTGGTCGAGCGTTTTCTTTGCCTTTGGTGGCGTGGAGGCTGGCTCGGCGATGGGCGGCGAGATCGAGAATCCGCGTCGCATCATTCCGTTGGCGATTCTCTTGGGCGGAAGCGTTCTGACACTCGGCTATATCGGAGGCACCTCGGCCCTGCTTGTGGCCTTGCCCAGCAGTGCAGTCGGCGGGCCCGACGGTTTTATGAACGGCATTCGCGCGCTGAGCCAGCACTTGAACCTCGGATGGCTTCTTGTGCCGATGGCGCTCTTGGTAGGGTTGAATGCAGTTGGCGGCGCTGCTGCGTTTCTCTCTTCGACGTCACGGCTGCCCTTTGTTGCCGGCATCGATCAATATCTGCCCTCGGCCTTCGGCAAGATTCACCCGCGGTACCGGACGCCGTGGGTCGCCATCGCCGTATATGGTTTGGCGGGAATGCTTGTAACGTTGCTTGGTCAGGCGGGAACCACCGTGCGCGGAGCATACGACGTGCTGGTGAGTATGGCTGTCATCTCCTATTTTGTGCCCTACGTATTTCTGTTTGCCGCAATGATTAAGCTGCAGAAATTGCCGGCTGGGCCGGAGGTACGGCGCGTCCCGGGCGGCAAGCCACTGGCGATTGCGCTGGCAACCGTGGGCCTGGTAAGCACGCTGCTTACGATTGTTCTCTCGACCATCCCAAGCGCCGAAGAAACCAACAAGATGCTGGCCGTGGTCAAGGTTGTGGGCGGGACTGCGGTTTTGGTTGGCGCGGGTGTTCTTGTCTTCGTTGCGGAAAAGCGCAGGGCGACGCGAAGGCGCGTTGCTCAGCTACGGTAGTGAATTCAGGTCCATCTCAGTGCCAGCGATGAAGACTCGCGGACGCAGTGGCGCCGCGATAAAGTAAGCGAGCTCGCGACAGTCGTCAAACTCATGAATTATGAAGTCCGCCTGCTTGCCGGTATCGAGAGATCCGACAGTATCTCCCAGGTGGAGCGCGTACGCCGCATTGATAGTTGTTGCGGTCAACGCTTCAGCAGGCAGCAAACCCATTTGCAGGCACGCCAACGAGATGACAAACGGCATGGAGGCAACAGGCGAGGATCCAGGATTGAAGTCCGTCGCGAGGACGATGCCGAGTCCTAGCTCGATCATCTTGCGAGCCGGCGGATACGTCGTGCTGCGGATGGCGAAGACCGATCCAGGAAGTAGAACGGGCTGCACATTCGCGATACGCAGCTTGTGCAGAGATTCTTCGGTAACTGCTTCAAGGTGATCTGCGGTGGCGGCGCCCAGCTCTGCGGCTAGGTCCGCTCCCGTACCCGGTCGGAATTGCTCTGCGTGAATGCGGAGGTGCATGCCGTGGCGGCGCGCCGAGGCAAGCACAATCTGTGTTTCCTCTACGGTAAAGGCGTGATCGTCACAAAAAACATCACAGGCGCCAGCAAGATGACTGGAGACAACTTCAGGAATCAGCTCTTCGGCAATCCAGTGGACGTATTCGCCGCGCCGATGGACAAACTCCGGTGGAACAGTGTGTGCAGCGAGCAAGGTTGGAACAATGCGTACCGGTCCCTCCGCGTTAAGGCGCTGGATGACGTTCAGCATACGCACTTCCGTCTCGTGCTCGAGGCCGTAACCCGTTTTAGCTTCGATGGTAGTCGTACCCGAGCGCACCATCCAGTCGCGATGATGGCTTGCAGCGTCAAACAGCTCGTCGCAGGTCGCGGCGCGGGTGAGCTCGACTGTGCGCAGGATGCCTCCACCGGAAGCTGCGATCTGCTGGTAGGTTTCACCGGCGATACGGCGCTCGAACTCGGCTGCACGGTTTCCTGCAAAGACCAGGTGAGTGTGCGCATCGACGAAACCTGGGGTGACGCAGCGGCCGTCAGCGTCGACTACGATCGATGACGAGGAAATCGCGCCGGCCAGATCGGCATAGGTTCCCACAGCGGTGATGCGGCCTTCATCGACGAGCATGCAGGCGTCGCGGATGATGCCAAGTTGTTTCAGCTCGGCGCCGATTCTGGGCCGCGCAGGGCCGGCCATGGTGACGAGTTGCCCGATGTTGACGACTGCGATCGTGCCAGTCATGTCCTTATTCTTTCGCCATCGGAATACGGATGCCGCGTTCGCGCGCAGTTTCGCGGGCTAGGTCGTAGCCTGCGTCTACGTGCCGTGCCACCCCGATGCCCGGATCATTGTTGAGGACGCGCTGGATACGATATGCGGCATTCTCTGACCCGTCGGCAACGGTAACCTGTCCCGCGTGCAGGGAATAACCCATTCCGACGCCGCCGCCGTGATGAAAGCTGACCCAGGTGGCTCCTGACGCGGTGTTGAGAAGCGCGTTGAGGATCGGCCAGTCCGCGATGGCATCGGAGCCGTCGAGCATCTTCTCGGTTTCGCGATAGGGGCTGGCGACTGACCCGGTATCGAGATGGTCGCGACCAATGGCGACGGGGGCAGAGAGTTCCCCTTTGCGGACCAGGTCGTTCATGGCTTCGCCCATGCGGGCCCGTTCGCCGTAGCCCAGCCAGCAGATACGCGCCGGGAGTCCCTGAAAGGCGAAGCGGCCGCGCGCGAGGCGCAGCCAGCGGGTAAGGATTTCGTTCTCGGGAAAGAGCTCGAGGGCAAGTCTGTCTGTGCGGTCGATATCTTTAGGATCGCCCGAGAGTGCTACCCAGCGAAATGGTCCGGCGCCGGTGCAGAAGAGCGGGCGAATGTACTCAGGCACGAAGCCGGGGATGAGGAAGGCCTCGGCGCATCCGGCATCGAAGGCAAAGCGGCGGATATTGTTTCCGTAATCGAAGGCCACCGCTCCAGAACGCTGCAATGCGAGCATGGCGTCGACGTGGACGACCATGGAAGCCGTGGAGCGGCGCACATACTCCTGCGGATCGCGCAGCCGCAGAGCGGCGGCCTCTTCGAGTGAAAGCCCTTGGGGAATATAACCGTTCAGCGGGTCGTGGGCGCTGGTCTGGTCGGTCACAACGTCGACCACGACGCCTCGGCGAACGATTTCCCGCAAGATGTCTGCGCAGTTGCCAACGAGCCCAACGGAGAGTGCCCGTCCTTCATTGCGGGCCGTTTCGCAGAGCGACAGCGCCTCATCGAGGCTTTCCGTGAGCATGTCACAATAGCGCGTCTCAACCCGGCGCTCGATGCGCGAACGATCAACATCGATCGCGAGCACCACACCATCATTGAGGGTGACTGAGAGGGGCTGCGCGCCGCCCATGCCTCCAACGCCGCCGGTCACAACAAGCTTGCCACGCAGCGAACCTCCGAAATGCCGCTCGGCAAGAGCGGCGAAGGTCTGGAAAGTCCCTTGCAGAATGCCCTGGGTGCCGATGTAGATCCAGCTGCCCGCGGTCATCTGCCCGTACATGATGAGGCCCTTGCGGTCGAGCTCATGAAAATGCTCCCAGTCTGCCCACTTTCCAACAAGATTGGAGTTGGCGATGATTACGCGCGGAGCCCTGTCATGTGTGGGAAAAACGGCCACCGGTTTACCGGACTGAACGAGCAGGGTCTCTTCATCCCCAAGGCGTTCGAGCTCGCGGACAATGGCATGGAAACACTCCCAGTTGCGCGCGGCGCGACCGATGCCACCGTAAACAACGAGATCTGACGGCCGTTCGGCCACCTCGGGGTCGAGGTTGTTCATCAGGCAGCGGAGCGCGGCTTCCTGCTGCCAGCCCTTACAGCGCAACTGGTTGCCACGCGGCGCGCGGATGATTGGTGCCGTTGCGGTGGTCATATCCTCTCCCGGGTCCGGACATCAGGGCTTTCCTAAGCAGGATACTACCTGCGTTTCGGAGGAGATTCGGCGGTCTGCGGCGAATTCCGGCTCCCGGATGCAATATCCATCCGCAATGAAATGGCAGAGGCGAAACTGGCAAATCTTACAGTACAAACTACCTCTGGCGTGGCGTATAAGGACGAACGCGCGGCTACTGCAGGAAGGTGGCAGGCGCTGAGAAAAGGGGAGGAACAATGCTTCAGGCATTTCGCAAATTGGCCCCGACGATGGGCATGGCACTGGCGCTGATCGCTGTTGCAGCAGGCGCGACGGCCCAGGACGTAAAAACGAACGCGATGCCGGGTGTGGACTTTTCAAAATTCCACACTTACAAGTGGGTACAGGTTCCAAATGCGAAGTACCCAAATCAGATCGTCAACACGCAGATTATGAATTCGATCGACACGCAGCTCGCATCGAAGGGCTTGACGAAAACAACGAACGATGACGCCGATCTCTTCGTTACTTACCAGGTCTCTGTGCAGCAGTCGACGCAGTGGAATGCTTATGGAATGGGCGGCGGATACCGCTGGGGCGGAGGTATGGCAACGGCCGAGCAAAGCACAATCAACACGGGTACGCTCGTCCTGGATATGTACGACCCACATACCAAACAACTCGTCTGGACGGGCCGCGCCTCGAAAACAATCAACCCCGGCAGCAATCAGGAAAAGATGCAGAAGAATCTCGACAAGGCGATGGCCAAGCTATTGAAAGACTTCCCACCGAAGAAGTAACAGGCACGACTGATTTATGCTCTAAGCGTGCCTAACACTCTTGTTGAATGTGTTCCTAACTTCTCAGAAGGCCGCGATGCTGCCAAAGTTGATGCCATCGTTGAAGCGATGAAAATGCCCGGCGTTTATCTCCTGGACAAGGAGATGGACGCCGATCACAACCGTTGCGTGATTACGCTGGTGGGCGAGCGCGAAGCCATTCAAGAAGCGGCAATCCGCGGTGTCGGCAAGGCTGCCGAATTGATCGACCTCACCAAACACACGGGCGCGCACCCGAGGATGGGCGCCTCCGACGTGGTTCCCTTCATTCCCATTGACGGCGTCACAATCGAAGACTGCGTGGCGATGGCGAAGCACGTGGGCGCCGAAATCGCAAAGCGCTTTGCAATCCCCGTCTATCTCTACGAGGCGGCGGCCAGCAGACCAGAGCGGCAAAATCTGGAAAACATCCGGCGCGGACAATTTGAGGGCATCCGCGACGAGATTGCGACGAACCCAGCCCGTGTGCCCGACTTCGGCGAGGCGCGCGTTCATCCTACGGCGGGCGCAACCGTGGTAGGGGCGCGGAAGTTCCTGATTGCCTACAACGTTTTTCTCAACACGACCGACGTCGACATTGCGAAGAAAATTGCGAAGGCCGTACGGTTTTCGACGGGTGGCCTGCGGTTTGTAAAGGGCGCGGGATTCCTGGTGCGCGGGCAGGCCCAGGTATCGATGAATCTTACGGACTTTGAGCAGACACCGATCCATCGAGTCTTCGAATTCGTGAAACGCGAAGCCGCGCGCTTTGGCGTGCTTCCGACTTCCAGTGAAATTGTCGGGCTGATTCCTAAGCTTGCGCTCGAGCAGGCGGCGGAGTGGTTTTTGCAGGTCGAAAACTTCGACTCCTCGCTGATTCTGGAGAATCGGCTGGCTGGTGTGATGAGCGGCAAGATGGCTGTGGGTGGCCTTCGCGCTGCGATTGAGCCGTTTATTGAGCAGCTGGCTGCGCCGACGGCAACGCCTGGTGGCGGCAGCGCCGCAGCAGCCAGTGGCGCGATGGCGGCTGGGCTTGCCGGCATGGTGGCCGGCATGTCGAGAGGGAAAAAGGCATACCTGCAATATGAAGCACAGTTGAGTGAGGCGCTGGGCAGGCTCGCGACATTGCGTGAGGAGTTGAAGGCAGCGATAGATGCAGATGCCGAGGCGTACCAGGTTGTGATGAAGGCCTACAAGGCTGCAAAGGACTCGCCCGATGAAGGGCCGGGTATCTTTGTTGCGCTGCAGCAGGCAACGAATGTTCCGCTCGGCGTTGCCGAACACGCCGTTGAGATAGGGCGCATCGCTGAGCGCCTTAAGCCCGTGACGAATCCAAATATGGGGTCGGATTTGACGACGGCAATCGCCCTTTCTCGGGCAGCGTTTGAAGGAGCGGCGGCAAACGTAGAGATCAATCTTGGTTCGCTCAAGGGCGAGACCGCAGAAGAGAAGGCTTTTGCCGAGGTGACGCGGAAGCGCATGGTAGCGCTGAAGTAGAAACGCACAGTCGTTCTTGACGCCGAGCATCACCGTATTACCGCGGTTCAGATGAAATACTGACATCGTGTTCAGAGTGGCAAGGCCCTCGGAAGATGTGATTAGAAGGCAGACCGTTGTCGCTGAAGCTGCCGGAAGGCCCGCTCCGCGGTTTCTATCTCTAACCAACGGTGTCACCTCTCCACAATTTCCCGCATTCTTCTCCCGGGACTACTCTCAGTCCCACCTTGGCAATGGCGCAGCCGCCTTTGCCCCCGCGCGCAGGCTTTTTGCGCGATGGGAGATGTTCAATCTGGGATGGGTAAGAGTGGTCAACACAGATGCACAAATATCGCCCAACCAGATGGTCGGCGTTGAGGCTCACTCTCTCGGGCTTTGGTCGCTAAACTTCTGCCGGATCATTGAGGTCATCGACACCCCCACGTCTTATGGCTTTCTTTATGCAACAACTCAGTTCCATATTGAGGAGGGTGAAGAGCGCTTTATGCTGACCTTCGATGAGCTGACTGGTGCCGTAACGTACACGCTTGAAGCCGTATCACGTCCCCGCGATCCGCTTGCGCGTCTTGGATTTCCTGTAACACGAGCGTTCCAGCGCCGGTTTGCGCGGGATTCACATCGGCGGATGAACGAGGCGGTTTTGGCTGCGAGAGCCTGAGTCGGCAGTGGAGCACCCTTGATTAGCATCGGGAGTTTTGCGCACCTGACTGCCTGATCCGCCAACTGATACCCTAAAAGCATGAAATTCGGCGTTCTGGTGTTTCCAGGCTCGAACTGTGACCACGATACCTTCAACGTGATTGCGGAGATCGCACATCAACCGGTTACATTTCTCTGGCATGACTCGGAGGATCTGGCAGGCGTGGACGCGGTACTGGTTCCGGGTGGGTTCGCCTACGGCGACTACCTGCGCACCGGCGCGATTGCGCGGTTCTCGCCTGTGATGGAGAGCGTGAAACGCTTCGCCGATGGCGGCGGCCTGGTGCTTGGCATCTGCAATGGCTTCCAGATTCTGACCGAGTCGGGCCTGCTGCCGGGCGCATTGATGCGAAATGCAGGACTGAAATACATCTGCAAGCAGGTGCATCTTCGGACCGAAACCACCGACAGCGTTTTTACGAACAAGCTCAGCAAGGGCGAAGTTTTGCAGGTTCCCATTGGGCACATGGAGGGCAACTACTTTTGCTCGCCGGAAGAACTCAACCGGCTGCAGGCAGAGGACCGTATCGCTTTTCGATATGCAACGCCGTCAGGGGAAGTAACACAGGAAGCGAATCCAAATGGCTCGTTGAGCAACATTGCAGGAATTCTGAATGAGAAGCGGAATGTTCTGGGTATGATGCCGCATCCTGACCGGTCGAGTGAGAAATTGCTGGGTTCCGCAGATGGTTGGAAGATTTTTGCCTCGATGATTGGGGCACTCGCGACACGTTGATTTCCAGGCCACGAAAGCGTTACTGAATGATCGATATCCACACGCACCTGATCTATGGCGTGGACGACGGGGCACCTGACCTGCAGATTTCGCTGCAGCTGGCGCGAGAAGCCGCGGCTGAAGGCACGACCCATATGGTCTGCACTCCGCACTCCAGCGACGAGTACCGCTATCAGGACCAGCTGATCGACGAGCGGCTCGCAGAATTGCGCGAGAAACTCCAGGGCACTCTCGAGCTGAGTCTCGGGTGCGACTTCCACATGAACGCCGGAAACATTCTGGACGCGCTTTCGGATCCCTTTCGGTATTCGATCAACGGAAGGGGCTATCTGTTGATCGAGTTTCCCGACATGGTGATCGCGCCGCAACTCTCAGACGCCATGAAACGGCTGCAGACCGCAGGTTACAAGCTGATCATCACCCACCCAGAGCGCAATCCCGTGCTGCAGCGGAATCCTGAGATGCTGGCCGAGTGGATGCGTGAGGGGCACCTCGTCCAGGTTACGTCGGCGGCACTGTATGGCCGCTTCGGAAAGATTCCCGAAGCCTTTGCAAATGCCCTGCTTGAGCGGAACTGGATCCACTTTCTGGCGAGCGATGCGCATCATCCAGAATGGCGGCCGGCGCGCTTGAAGAAGGGGTACGACTACGTTGCCAACCTCGCCGGTGAAGAAACCGCGCAAAGGCTGTACGTGTCGAATCCACGGGCCGCGGTGGAGGGTGCCGCGTGGCCAGCTCAGCCTGAGCCTGAGGGCTTGTGGGATGACATACCTCTCTCGTTTGACGTCAGAGCCACCGGCAAGAAGAAGTCGACCACGAACGGCGACCGCAATGAGGCGAAGAAGGGATTCTGGAGCCGGCTATTGCATCGCTGATTCCGGTCACACTACAGACCCAACCCGCCATCTACAACGAGAATCTCGCCCGTGACGAATCCCGAGTTGCCCGCAAAGTAGAGCACCGCCTCAGCAATATCTTCCGCTTTTCCGTTGCGGCGCAGAGGCGTCATCGCGGCGAAGCGCAAAGCTTCCTTCTCGTTGCTCTCATCCAGAGCGATCCAACCAGGCGCCACACAGTTCACACTGACATCGGGAGCGAAGGCCTTCGCCATAGCCTGCGTGAGCATGTGCAGCGCGGCTTTTGACGAGCAGTAGTGCGCGTGGCCTGCCCATGGACGCACGCCGCCCAGTGAACCGATGTTTACGATGCGCCCATGCGTGGAACGCAGAGCCGCGATACTTTCACGCGCCACGAGAAATGGTCCGCGGGTGTTGGTCTCGAAGACTCTGTCCCACTCCGCGAGCGAGATTTCGTCGAGCGGTGCGCTTTCAAAGACGGCGGCGTTGTTTACGAGAACGTCGATGCGTCCGTAGTTCGCGAGAGCTGAGGCTATCATCTCGCGGACTGACTTCTCTGATCGCACATCGCACCGGATTGCCTGCGCATGAGAGCCGAGAGCTTCGATCGCCTTGATCGTTAAAGCTGCTTCAGACTCGGATTCGAGGTAGGTGATAGTAGTGTCGGCGCCGGCATGGGCCAAAGCAAGCGCGATTGCACGGCCGATGCGACGCGCACCTCCAGTAACAATCGCTGCTTTTCCCTTCAAAGGCTGAATAGGCATTACGATGCTTTCAGTGTAATGCCGCTGAGAATCTACTGCGGCTGAGGCTGAGAGGCGTCCGGCTTGGACTCAGAGTCTTTCTTGCCGTCCGAAGGCTGAGCCTCCGCTTCCTGCGGATGCTGCTCATAGGTGGAATACTGCTGACCGGGCCTTCTGAGTTTCACTTCAATCGACATCTGCGGTTTGTCGAGTGTGTATTCTCCGCCGTAAGTCTGAAAGCCCTTGGCAATCACCTGCACGAGGACGGACGAGCCTGTGGGTAGCACGTCAATCATCGTCTTGCCGTCCTCGTTCGTTTTGAGCTCCATGTTGCCCTTGTCGCCGACCATTTGGAAGACGACCGCTGCATTTTCGACAGGCTTTCCATCGCTCTTGCGAAGAATGGTCACATCGACGCGCGAGGTTTGCGGAGGCGCCTTATACTTGCGACCGCGGTGGCTATCCTGTGCAGAAAGAGACAGCGCGGCCACAAGCGTGAGCACGGCAACGACGAAAGCGGAATGACGAAAAGAACGAAGACCCATGTCGACCATTGTACGCGCCCGCCAATTACAAAGACGAGCCTCTCCGTACGCTCCTATCTAACGGAAAAGGTTACCCGGAAGTTCCCTGTCTCTAAGCACTTCCGTCCGAGCTGGACGAAGCAGGTAAACTGATACCAGAGGTCAGCATGCCGGAAATTCAGCGCAGGAAAACGGGAACAGTCCGTATCGGACAGGTGCGAGTGGGCTGGGAAGTCCCTGTGGTTGTGCAGTCTATGACCAACACAGACACCGCAGATATAGCCGGGACGATCGAGCAGGTCGCGGCGCTGGCTCTGGCGGGCTCTGAGATTGTCCGCGTCACTGTGAACAATGAGGAGGCAGCTGCAGCGGTGCCGCACATTGTTGAAGGCCTCGACAAGCGTGGCATCCGGGTACCCATCGTTGGCGATTTTCACTACAACGGCCATCTGCTGCTAAAGAAATACCCTGCCGCGGCGCAGGCGCTTGCAAAGTATCGGATCAACCCCGGTAACGTTTCGATTGGCCGCAAGGACGATGACAACTTCCGCATCATGGTTGAGTGCGCGGTCGAGAACCAGAAGCCCGTGCGCATCGGCGTGAACTGGGGCTCGCTGGATCAGGCTTTATTGACGCGCATGATGGACGAGAACAGCAAGCGCCCCGATCCGCAGCCTGCACGCGACGTGATGATGGAAGCGATGGTAGTGAGCGCGCTGGAGTCGGCGAAGGCGGCAGAACGCTACGGCCTCGGGCACGACATGATCATTCTGTCGGCCAAGGTAAGCGGCGTGCGCGATCTGATCGATGTCTACACAAATCTTGCGGCCCGCTGCGACTATCCGCTGCATCTGGGATTGACGGAAGCCGGCATGGGATCGAAGGGCGTAATTGCGTCGACTGCAGGCCTTGCCCCCCTCCTGCTGGCTGGCATTGGCGATACCATTCGCGTAAGCCTGACGCCGAAGCCGAATGGAGATCGCACCGAGGAAGTTCAGGCGGCGCAGCAGATTCTGCAGTCGCTTTCGATTCGCAGCTTTATGCCGCAGGTAACGAGTTGCCCTGGTTGCGGACGCACAACAAGCACCTACTTCCAGGAACTCGCTGAGCAGATCCAGAGCTATCTGCGCACCTCAATGCCTGAGTGGCGCAAGAAATATCCCGGTGTGGAAGAGTTGAAGCTTGCGGTGATGGGCTGCGTGGTGAATGGACCGGGCGAGTCGAAGCATGCGAACCTCGGTATCAGCCTGCCGGGCACATTTGAAGAACCCAAGGCACCCGTCTACGTCGATGGCAAGCTCTACACGACTTTGCGCGGCGACACGATTGTTGCCGAGTTCAAGCAGATTCTGGACAACTATGTGGAGAGCCATTACGGCACGAAAGCTGAGAGCGACGAGTTGGTAGGAACGCACTAGACTCAATCCAGTGTGCCGGATTCGCTCCGGCGCCATTTCAGCATCTCTTTTCTAGAAATTACCTTAACAATGCGACACATCATGATGATGAGCAAGGGTTTCTTTGCCAAGTCAACCAGCGACGCGGGCAGGAGATTCTTCCAGCATGGGCGCGACCTTGGCGCCTGCCCAGAGTATGCAGCTCGACACGACGAGAGCGATGAGCGTTGCGCCGAGGCCGATACGGAGATTCGATCGGTCGCTGATCGCGCCAATGATTTGGGGTGAGAATGTGTCTCCGAAGCAATGGATGATGAAGAGATTCAGCCCTATCGCAGTCGCGCGCACCTGAGCCGAAACCGAGTTCACGATCGCAGTATTGAGCGGGCCGGTGTTGAGGAAGAGGAAGAACTCTGCGGCGAAAAGCGACGGCACCGCCCAGGCAGCTGGTCCGAAGAAGAGCAATGCCCCGAAAGGTATCGTGAGGACAACGGACCAGAACGACAGCAGGTAGAGTGCCCGGTGATTGGTGCGGAGCCAGCGCTGCGCGATCCAACCACCCGTAAGTGTGCCTGCGATACCCGTGATGACGGTGATTGCACCGACAGCCTGACTCGCGCTGGCAACGGAGAATCCTACTGAGCGACGGAGGAACTCCGGCATCCACGCCGAGATTCCTCCCATGGCGAAGGTGAGCGTTGCAAGGCCGAATGTGCCCGTAAGAAAGGCTGCGTTCCTGAAAAGGCCAATAAAACTGGTGCGATCAGGGGTGGGGCGCAAGTGGTCGGCTGCGCCGCGCTCAGGCTCACGGCCGATGAAGAGATAGAGCAGTGCCACGACGAGGCCTGGAATCCCGCAAACGAGAAATGGCGTGCGCCAACCCCACAGGGAGCCCATCTGCCCGCCTGCAACGTAGCCGAGAGCCGCACCTACAGGGATCGCGATGTAGAAGATCGAAAGCACGCGATTCCGCTCGCGCTCGGGATAGAAGTCCGAGATGATGGCCGGCGCAAAGATGCCGAAGGTTGCCTCTCCGACTCCGACCAGAGCATGCCGGATGTAAAGCGTGGTGTAGCCGTGCACCCAGGCTGACGCTAGAGTGGCTAAGCTCCACAGAGTCGCGCCAGCGACGATGAGAGGCTTGCGTGGAAAGCGGTCGCCCAGCCATCCCGTGAGCGGCGCCGTAAACATATAGCAGAAGAAGAGCGCGGTGGTGAGAGCGCCGATCTGCTGGTCGGTGAGGCCAAATTCCTTCTGGATAAGGGAAACTTCGCCGGGCAGAATATAGCGATCAATGTAGTTCAGCAGATTGAGCGCGAGCAGCAACAGAAAAGTGCCGAGAGCCGGAATGGAGTTACGCCGCAGAGCCCTGTCAGTGCCAGTCAATCGATCTCATCCTCACACGCAGAGTCTACAGGCAGCGCAGCTACTCCTTGGGCCTTGGCCATCGCGCTTCTACCGTAGTAGCGATGCCTCCGCGCGGACGAAACTCGCCACGAACGACAGCCCAAACCGGGTCGCAGGCCTTGACCACATCGTCAAGCACCCGGTTGACGATGTTCTCCTGGAAAATACCGAGATTGCGGTAACTGAAGAGGTACTCCTTCAGGGACTTCAATTCCAGGCAACGATTGCGCGGCATGTAACGAATGGACAGAGAACCAAAGTCGGGGAGCCCGGTCTTGGGGCAAACCGAGGTCAGTTCCGGGTCGTCAATGATGATCTCGTAGCCGGGAAACTGATTTTGCCAGGTTTCAATTTCGGGGAATGCGAAGTCCAATCCAGCCTTTGCGTGATCGTCCGTATAGCGGGGTTGTGATGCCATAAATCTCATTGTACGGGCCATTACGGGCCACAGTGATGGCACGAATGAAGTGCGTCTCCACGATTTTGACGCTCCCCTTCCGTCAGGCGAGCGTCTTATATACTGGCTCAGGTTGACGGATGGCTAAGGAAAGAAAGCAATTGGACCGGCGTTGGCTCTGGCTGGGTTTGGCCGTGGTGCTGGTCGGCGTCTTCTTCGCAGTGCGTGCACTCACCCGCTCGCATCTGCCAGTTCGAGTTGCCCGCGTGGATCGGCAGGTGCTTTCGAACACGATCAGCACCAATGCGCGTGTTGAACCCGTCCAGGAGTTCGAGGCCTACAGCCCTCTGGCTACCACGGTGAAAGCTGTCCACGTGCGAGAGGGCGACAAGGTGCCCGCAGGCAAGCTGCTGATCGAACTTGACACGGTGGACGCCCGGGCCCGCGTCGCAACAGCAGAGAGCGGTTTGAAAGCGGCGCAGGCAACACTGGATGCGGCCCTTCAAAACGGTACGCTTGAACAGCGCCAGGCAAGCCAGGCCGATATCACACGGGGCAGGCTCGATGCCGCTCAGGCACAGCGCAATCTTGACGCACTGCTCAAGTTGAATGCAACCGGGGCAGCCTCAGCAAGTGAAGTGGCGTCGGCACGCCAGCAATTGGCCACAGCTCAGGCGAGTCTCAGCGCAGCCCAAACGAGTTCGCAGAGCAGGTATTCTCCGGCAGAAATTGAAAGAGCGCGAGCAGCCGTAACGGACGCGGAGGCGAACGCTGCGGCAGCGCGCCAGCAGCTGGCCCAGCTCACGATTCGCGCGCCGATTGCAGGCACTGTCTACACCCTTGACGCGCATCCGACTGGATTTGTCGAGGCGGGCAAGTTGCTGCTCGAGATGGCGGATCTCGAACATGAGCGCATTCGTGCTTATTTTGATGAGCCGGAGATCGGACGCCTGGCTGTCGGCCAGTCAATCGAAATCAAGTGGGACGCAAAGCCCGGCCAGATCTGGCATGGGCACATCGTGAGCGTTCCCATCACCGTGATCACATACGGTACACGCACAGTTGGCGAAGTGCTGATCGCGATCGACGGAGACACCGCAGGCCTGCTTCCCCAAACGAACGTGACTGTTACCGTGACCACGTCGAGTGATTCAAATGTATTGAGCATTCCGCGCGAGGCCCTCTACTCCGAAGGCGGCAAGCCCTACGTTTACAAAGTGGTCGGCGATAATCTGAAGCGCACCCCAGTCACCACTGGAACCATCAATCTCACGCAGGTGGCAATCACCTCCGGCCTCGAACAGGGGGATGTTGTGGCGACCGGGACTACCAACGGACAGCCTTTGCAGGAAGGCCTTCCGATCGAGCAGGTCCAGTGAGAAGGTCTCTGTTTATCGCGGTCGTGCTCGCCACGATGCTGATGCTGGGTGTATCTGCGCGAGCAGACGACCCGTTGGCGAAGGCGAGCGCAGCATTGCAGGCTGGCAACGCGGACGATGCTCAGAGATTGCTGAGTTCCCTTCCAGCATCCGCCGAAGTGCACAATCTCAAATGCCGAGTACAGTTTTCGCTGGAGCACTTTGACGCTGCCGTTACCGAATGTGAACAGGCAGTAAGCGCGAATAGTGAGAACTCGGATTACCACATGTGGCTGGGACGCGCCCTTGGTGAGAAAGCGTCGCGCGCTTCGTTCATGAGTGCATTTTCACTGGCCAAGAGAGTCTGTGCAGAGTTTGAAACCGCGGCGCGACTGGATGCTCGCAACGCTGCAGCCTTGGCCGATCTGGGCGAGTTTTATGCGTCTGCACCGGGCGTGGTCGGTGGCGGTATCGACAAAGCAGCTCGTGTGGCGACGCAGCTCGACGGAATCGATTCTGTTCGCGCCCATGAACTGCGCGGGCGCATCGCCGAAACGCAAAAGGATTACGCGTCGGCCGAACGCGAGTTCAAGCAGGCGCTCTCCGCAAGTCAGCACCCTGCGTTTCAGTGGATGACCCTGGCCAGCTTCTACCGGCGCCGCACAGAATGGGCCGAACTCGATGCCGCGATCGACAGCGGAGTGAAAGCTACTCAGCGTGACCGGCATGCCGCTGTCGCGTTGTTCAACGGAGCGTCGGTGCTGAACAAGGCCAACCGGAATCTTAGCTTATCCGCGAAGATGCTGGAAGACTACCTCGTCAGTTCATCGCTGACAGAAGACGCACCTGCATTTGTTGCTTATACGCGACTGGCGAGAATCAGGAACCAGCTGGGTGACATCGCGGGAGCCAGGGATGCTCGCGCCAAGGCGCTTTCGCTCGCCCATGACTACAAGCCAGCACAGGATTTGAAATTCCAGTGAGATCAGCGACGAAGTGAGAAGAGGATTTCAAAAGCGCGCTTTGTGGCTCCTCGCGTTGACCGGGATGGCAGTGTTGTCCACGGCTGCGAACGCGACGGCGCAGGTTTCGCTCGCCACCGTCGTCGACCTTGCCCAGCGTAACAGCACATCGGTGAGGATCGCGCAGGCAGACCTGAACAAAGCAAATGCTGAATACTCAGAGACCAAGGACGGCATCGTTCCTTCGTTGAAATTTGACACCGGGCTGCCTGTCTTTCCGGAAGTTGGCTTCACGGGACAGCCGCCGTCGATCTACTCCTTCTCGGTTCAGTCTCTAGTCTTTGGCGTTGCGCAGATGCGGTACATCTCCGCAGGCCGTCTCGGCGTGCAGGCGGCAGCAACGCGGCTGAAGGATGCGCAAGAGCAGGTTGCCCTGGATGCATCGGCGGCCTATATCGAACTGGACACGGTAAACCGTCAGCTCGAAACAGCCCAGGGCCAGCAGGCCTCCGCAGAGCGGCTTGTGAAGATTGAGCAGGAACGCGCAGAAGCCGGTGTCGACTCATTGGATGACCTGTTACAGGCTCAATTGACTGCAGCTGAAGTAAAGCTCAAGCGCATTCACCTTGAGTCTCAAGCCGCTACACTCGCGAAGCAGCTTGCTGTGTTTACGGGGTTGCCCGAGGGCTCGATTTTGCCCGATCACGCGAGCATTCCGGAGATTCCGGCGATTCGGGCCAATGACACAGGTACATCAACTTTCGGGGTGCAGTCGGCGCAGATCATGGCGCACTCAAAACAGATGCAGGCCAAAGGCGACGAACAAATCAACTATCTGCCTCAGATGAGTCTTGGCTTGCAATATAACCGGAATACGGAGCTGTTGAACGACGTCAACTCATTCTTTGCGAAGCCGCTGCCGGCAAACAACTTCAGCTCAGGATTTTCGATCTCAGTACCCCTTTTCGACATGGTGCAGCGTGCCAAGGCCCGTGAATCGGCCGCTGATGCGCTGCGAGCCAAGGTCGAAGCCGAGCAGGCACAGCGGCTGAACGAGATTCAGATTGCCGAATTGAACGGAAATCTGCGGGAGTTGGATGCACGGGCGGAGGTGGCGAGCCTGAAGCAGCAAATTGCCACCAACCAACTGAAGACTGTGCGTGCACAACTCGAATTCGGGAATGGTGCTGGGAACGGGCAAGCGCAGCAACTCTCACCGAAAGCAGAGCAGCTGGCCCAGATCGACGAGGCGCAGAAGGCACAGGACGCTCTCGATGCCGGACTGGACCTTGCAAAAGCGAGGCTGAACCTGCTGCGAGCGTTGGGCCACATGAGCGACTGGTTGAGCGAGCTAAAGGCATCGCAGCGGTAACCCCTTTAGATACTGGGAAAAATCAGGGAAATGATAAGATTGAAGAGATGTCTATGCCCTTGAAAACTCTCTTCTTGAACCCGCCGTCGTTTGAAAACTTCGATGGCGGCGCGAGTTCGCGCTGGCCTGCTACGCGCGAGATTGAGTCCTACTGGTACCCGGTGTGGCTCACCTACCCTGCTGGCCTGCTGGAGGGATCCCGGCTGCTGGATGCGCCGCCTCACCACGTTTCTGCCGAAGAAACGATCCAGATCAGCAAGGATTTCGAGTTCCTTGTGCTCTTTACCTCGACGGTTGGCTGGGAGGGTGATCAACGCCTGGCCGAGGCGATCAAGGCGGCGAATCCGTCGATTCGAATTGCCTTTGTCGGCCCGCCGGTAACGACTGATCCCGATCGCGCGCTGAATGAGTGCGCAGTGCTGGACTTTATCTGCCGCCGCGAATTCGACTATTCGATTGTTGAGTTTGCTAAAGGCAAGCCGCTTAACGAGATTCTCGGCATCAGCTACAAGAAGGACGGCAAGATTATTCACAACCCGGATCGCCCACAGGTGGAAGACCTGGACGCGATGCCATGGGCGACGAAGATCTACAAGCGTGACATGGATGTGACGCGGTACAACGTGCCATTCCTTTTGCATCCATACATCGCGCTTTACTCCACGCGCGGCTGCCCGGCGCAGTGTACGTTCTGCCTATGGCCGCAGACGTTGAGCGGGCACGCGTGGCGCAAGCGCTCCACAGATGATGTGGCAGCGGAACTCGCATGGGCAAAGGAGAACTTCCCGGAGGTAAAGGAATTCTTCTTTGACGATGACACATTCAATATTCAGAAGCAGCGCACGATCGAACTTTGCGAGAAGCTCAAGCCCCTCGGTCTCACGTGGAGCTGCACCTCGCGCGTGACCACTGATCGCGATACGCTGAAAGCCATGAAGGACGCTGGTTGCAGGCTTCTCATCGTTGGCTTCGAATCGGGCGATCCGCAGATCCTTAAGAACATCAAGAAGGGCGCCACAGTCGAGCGGGCTCGGGCGTTCGCAAAGGACTGCCACGATCTCGGGCTGGTGATTCACGGCGACTTCATTCTCGGATTGCCGGGCGAGACCAAAGAGTCGATCCGCAACACGATCAACTTTGCCAAAACGCTGGACGTGGAAACGATTCAGGTTTCGATCGCACACGCGTATCCAGGCACCGAGTTCCACGAATTCGCCAAGGCCAACGGCTTCATCACCAACGAGAAGATGGAAGACGGTGGCGGACACCAGATGGCCCACATCGAGTATCCTGGCCTTCCGACGGATTACGTCATGGAGATGGTGCACCGTTTCTACGACGAGTACTACTTCAGGCCAAAGGCTGCTTTCCGCGTGGTGTGGAAGGCAATTGTGAATCGGGACGTGCCGCGACTCTATGTTGAAGCCAAGGCTTTTCTGAAGCTGCGGTCGCAACGGAACAAGATGGTGAAGGCGGCGCGTAGTCAGCGTGCAGAACCACCTGCTCCGGTTAGCGCAGGCGCGTAGACAACTTGAAGTAACAATCGGGGGCGGCGCTCGCAATGAGTCCCGCCCTCTTCTCTTGAGACGGGAAATGGCGCATCACGCATTGACACCGCGACAATATCTGATTCTTGGATTGGTAGCGCTTTGCGCGCCGCTGGGAGATACGTGCCTTTCGCGAGGGATGACGCTATTACCCGCCATTTCTCTGGCGCATCCCGGAACGCTGATAGCCGCTGTCTTGACACCGTGGATTGCAGCCGGGATTGCATTGCTCATCGGATTCTTTGCCAGTTATTTGACCGCACTTTCGTGGGCGGACCTCACTTTTGTGCTCCCTGCAACAGCTTTTGGAAATGTGATTGTCGCGTTTCTGTCGCGCTTCTGGCTGCATGAGCCGATCTCGGTGCAACGCTGGATCGGAATTGCGTTGATCACGCTGGGAGTTGGTTTTGTCGCGAACGGACCATCGCTTACTGAGAGGCCTGTCGCTGAAATCGAAGAAGAGCATGCCATACGCGAGGAGCAGGTTCGATGACACACTTTCCTGCTTCTACGCCAGGCTCCTGGACCGCGGCGGCAATGATCGCGGCGATCGTTCTCTTCTCCACCGCCGGAGAGGTGCTCACAGCCGCCGCAATGAAGTCGGTGGGTGATCTTGATGAAATTCGTGCGCACTCCGGCTTGAAGGGCGCAATCCGCGCTGTGTTAACCTGCCCGCCTTTCTTTGCGGGAGTAGGGTTTCTGGCGCTTGGCTTCTTTTCGCTCCTCTTCGCGCTCAATCATCTAGATCTCAGCCTCGTAGCTCCTGCTTCGGCGTCGCTCACGCTCGTGACCAATGCCATCGCAGCGAAGATCTTTTTGAAAGAGAATGTGGACAAGCGCCGATGGACCGCCGCCGTACTGGTTTGTGTGGGCGTCTACTTTCTGGCGCACTAGACTCGCAGATTCTGCTTTCCGCCCAGGTCTACCGCGACTAAGATTAGTCAAATGTCGAGCATCCATTCAATGCAGCCAGTGGCGAGGCGGAGCCTGCGGCCTGACCGCTGGACATTCTTTGTGCTCGGCAGCCTGATGCTGCTGATTGTCGGCATTGGGTATGGCCCGCACATCTTTGTTGCCGGTGTGACACGGCCCGAGATGCATTCGGCGATCATCCGCATCCACGTCGTCTTTGTCAGCCTGTGGCTGTGTACGTTTGCGACGCAGGTGCTCTTTGCCATTCTAGGCAAACTGTCCTGGCACCGTCGTTTTGGCAGCTGGGCATTTCTGATCGCCTCCATCTGGGTGATCACTGCGCTGCTCGCGCTCGCGGTTTTGCTCCATCAGGATCCGAACGCGGGGCCGGAATCGTTTATTCTGCTTACCCGAATTGGAATCTTCGCAGGGTTTCTGGCAATGGCATGGGTAAAGCGCCGGCAGCCCGCCGCTCACAAGCGGTGGATGGTGCTGGCTATGTCACAGGCCATCATCGGTGGCATCCGGCAACTGCCCATCGCATGGCTACAGGGTAGCCAGGTGCACTCAACCGAAGCCGCTCTTCTCTTCCCGCTAGCGCTGATTGTCTACGATCTGGCCAAGACGAAGCGGATTCATCCGGCAACGATCTATGGCAGCGCAATCATCTTTGCGGTGCAACTTGTACGTTTTCCGATCAGCACAACGCAGGCATGGCTTGTTTTTGCGCATTGGATCGGCTCGCTTGGATTATGAGCGTTTGTCAGAGAAAGCGCATGAGCCCCTTGGGCTTCAAGTCTGCTTCAAGAAAATGATTTGACGACCCGTTGGCCGCGCAAACGGCCTCCGCTGCCAGATGGCCGGAACGCGCAGCGCTTTCCATTGTTGAAGGCCAACCCGTCGCAGTCCAATCGCCAGCAAGAAAACATCCATGCCACGGTGAGATTGCGCCGGGACGAGCAGCATCGATTCCGGGCGGAACTCCAAAGGTCGCGCGAACCTCTTTGACCAGCGCGGCCTTGATCAGCTTTGCCGATGCAGCCTGAGGAAAGAAGTCCCGAAGCTCGGTCACGGCGAGGTCGATTGCTTCATTGCGTTCCATCGCGGCGAAGCTGCGTGTCGCGCTCACGACGAGTTCAAGATAGGAGACACTTTGATCGCGCCAAGGCTGCAAGCGGGTCTTGTTGTACATCCAATGCGCTTCGCGGTCGAGCAGGACTGCGTGATCAAGATCCGTGATCTCGCGATCGAACCAGAGGTGCACGCTGCATATCGGCCAGTGCTCATGGCGTTCGATTTGCGCGGAGAGATCTTCTACTCCGTCGACCTTCGGCATCATCGTGAGTATCTGTGCGGTGGCCTCGAAGGGCAACGCGAGTACCAGAAAATCTGAACGAACGCTGGAGTTACGGGTTTCCACTATCCACCCTCGTGCGCTCTCATCACGCCGTATTCCTTCCACCGGTGCGCCGAGTAATACTGATCCGCCGCGTTGCTCGAGAAAAGCAGCGACCCCTTGATACAGTTCGCTCAAGGGCACGCGGCTCATACCCATGCTGCCCGCTTCAGCGGAGTTGAGGAAAAGCTCGCGAATCACCTTGGCTGCGTAAGGGACAGCGATACAGTCGAGATCGGCGTTCAGAGCGCTGGCAATGACCAGACGCCAAAAGTGCTCAACTGCCCCCTTGGTTTGACGGTGACGACCGAGCCATTGGCTGAGGCTCTCTGTCGAATGCGAATCGATCGGCCTCATCATTGCCCGGAAGGCGCGCATCAGGGCGAGTTTGTCCGCAGCGCTGAATGCTCTCGCGCTGAGCAGCTTTGGCAGACCGTGCAGTGGAGCAGGCAGGCTCGATGGGCCGAGAAGCGAACGACGGCCGCTCGGCTCGATCATCGTCATCTCGCTTGTCCAGTGAATCTGATCGTAGACGCCGGCGCGTTTGTAAAAGCCAGTGATATTAGTACAGCAACCAAAAAGAACATGCTGGCAGTTATCGATAACCTCATTGACGCCTGGATGCAGATAGGAACTGGCACGGCCTCCAAGATAACCGCGGCGCTCGATCAGCTGAATTCGAAATCCCGCTTCTGCCAGTGCGCAGGCGGCGCTCATCCCGGCGACGCCGCCGCCGATGATGGTGACCGTGCTGTTATGGTCTGTGCGCAAGTGGCCTGCCTTTTGTCCTAACCGACGAGTCGCGCCCATCCGACGCGCGCCATGCCGATTGAAAGTATGGAAATCTTCTGCACCGTCGGCACGCTCACGCGCGAGCTAAAGACGTCGTAATCGCTGCGCTCAATGCGTCGCAACAACTGGTGATAAATTTCGACGAGCACCCAAAGCGCGGGACGGCTCTCTTTGTCGATGAGAGGCAACAGTGCCGAGGCAGAGCGATAGTAGCTTTCGGCGCGGCTGCCTATCTCGGCGAGAAGGCGTCGCTCGTTTTCCGTCGGAGGCTGCCCCTTGGATCGCTGCAGCAACGAGCCGAGCGAAACATTGTGCACGGCCATATCTTCAAGGGGAAGGTAAACACGGTTACGCCCGGCATCTTCAGAGACGTCACGCAGGATGTTGGTCAGTTGAAAGGCAATGCCGGTCTCTTCAGCATATTTCTCAGCGCGCGGATCGGTGTATCCGAAGATACGGATGCATACCAAGCCGACTACGGAAGCGACGTAGTAGCAATAACGATACAGGTCGGCGAAGGTCTGTAGGTGTCGGGCGTATTCGCGTCGCGGGGCGCCAGATCCATTGTCGTGCCGGCAACGAGTTCGTCGAGCAGGCTCAGAGGGATATTAAAGCGCGCGCGTCGCATCGCGCATTGCGACGAAGACCGGATCTTCGGTGCGCGCCTCCCGTACTGGCCGCGCGCCACGCGGCAAGCCACATGTCGAGTTGCTGCCGCCGCCGCTCGTGAGGAAGACTCTCGTCGTCGGCAAGATCGTCGGCCTTGCGCATGAATGCGTAGATCGCGCAGATGGCGTTCTCGCGCGCGCGTGGCAGCGCGATAAATGCGTAGTAGAAATTCTTGGCCTCGCGCTGGGCGATCGATCGGCACTGCATAGCCGTCGTAGAGCGCTAACTCGTCGATGTCAGATTCCTGAGTCAAGCCGCCTTCCTCTTGGGTCCCGTTCCAGGCGGAGAAATGGCAGCGCCTTGCCGCTGAGGGCGCGGAGCGCGAGCGCCAAGTTTCGTGCGCTTTGAGATCGCCGGACGCGCGCTGAGCACGTCGTAATCGCGCTGCTCGATGGCGCGCAGAATCTCAAGTCCGCCGCGGCTGAAGAGATCGAGATCGAGCGCCAGTTCGCGATCCACCATCCCGATCAGCGGCAGGCCCTCTGAAAAAGCGCCCGCGCATAATCAACCTCGGATTGCAGCAGCGCACGAAATCCGGCGTGGCGATTCCCTGCAGCAATCGTCTCATCGCTCACGCCGAAGCGCCGCATGTCGTCCTGCGGCAGATAGATGCGCCCCTTGCGCGTAATCCACGCGCACATCCTGCCAGAAGTTCGCCAGTTGCAGCGCAGAGCAGGTCGCATCGGAGAGTCGAAAGTTTCTTCGTCCACGTCGCCGCAGGCGTAGAGCACCAGGCGCCCGACTGGATTCGCCGAATAGCGGCAATAACCCAGCACTTCATCCATCGTGTCATAGCGGGTCACAGTCTGGTCCTGACGAAACGCTATGAGCAGATCCGCAAACGGCTCTTTGGGAATCGAGCAGGCGCGAATGGTCTCGCTCAGCGCAACAAAAACCGGATGGCGCGCTCGCCCTTCATAGCAGGCATCGAGCTCTCGCCCCCACATATCGAGCAGCGCCAGCGCCTGCTCGCGTCACCTACCTCGTCGCCCAGATCGTCGGAGACGCGGCAATAGGCATAGATGGAGTGAAAGTGCGGGCGCAGCTTCTTGGGCAGAAACCACGAGGCGACATGGAAGTTCTCGTAGTGCGTCTCGGCGAGATGCCTGCACCAGGCGCGCGCTTCTTCGAGCGTCGGCGCGATCTGCCGGAATGCGATAAGACGGCAGGCAGCGCAGCCCAGCCGCGCGCCAGCAGGTCGTCACGGTCGTCCGCCCTGCCTGCAATGCAGCTTCCCCTTCCATGAACCTTCTTGTCCGGTTGCATCGGTGGCCGGCTGTCATTCGCAGTCGCCTCAGGGTACGATGGCCGTCTTGATCTCGCTGCTGCGGTTCATCAGCTTCTCAAAGACGCGGTTGAGTTCGTAGAGATGAGCGTGGCCGGTGATAAACGCGCTTGCCTGGAACTTGCCGCCCGCAATCAAGTGCAAGCGCCCGACGGCAGATGGCCGGAGTGTGATGGAAGGTGGCGCGCAGCGTGATGTCGCTGTAGTGAATGCGATTGGTGTCGAGAGTCGACCTGCGTGTCCGCCGGCGCAGCCGCCGAAGAAATTGACGGTGCCGCCTTTGCGCACCATCTCAACCGCCTCCTGCCATGCTTCGGGAACGCCGACGGCCTCAATGGCGATATCGACGCCACGACCTTTCGGCGTGAGTTGCGCGAGTCTCGCGAATCGCCTTGCGAATGCTGTGGCTTGCACCACGTGAGCGGCGCCGAGTTGCTTTGCCGCTTCCACCTGCCCGTCGTGCTTAACGACGCGATCATTTCGCAGCCGGCCAGCGCGGCAACGTGCAGGATCATCAGCCCCAGCGGTCCGCCGCCGATGACAGCAACGGTGTCGCCCGGCTGCGGGTTGCGAATCTTCAAAACCGTGCACCGCGCAGGCCAGCGGCTCAGTCAAGCGCGGCATGTTCCAGCGGCACGTGGTCGCGGAACATTCAGAGTGTTCTTGGCGACGATGCGAGCTGGAATGCGGATAAATTCGGCATATGCGCCGTTGTTGAAAAGCAGATCGTCGCAGAGATTTTCCTGGCCGCGCTCGCAGAAGTAGCATTGTCCGCATGGCGCGGAGTTGAGCGCAACGACGCGATCGCCGGGCAAAAAATCTTCGACGCCCTCGCCGGTCTGCACGACGGTTCCTGCCAGTTCGTGACCGAACAGTGCGGGAGGAACGATCATGCGCGCGTGATAGCCGCGACGAAAGACCTTAAGGTCAGTGCCGCAGGTGAGCGCCGCCCCTACACGTACGACCAACTCCCCGGGCGCTGCTTCCGGAACCGGGACCCTCTCGATGCGAACGTCTTCGCGCCCGTGGAGAACCGCGGCCCTCATGGTTGTTGCCACCAGCCGCCTCCTACTCTGCTCCCATGCCAGAAACGGGCTCGATCATGATCTTCATCGAGTCCGGTTTGGGATGTGAAGCCACCTCAATCGCCTCCACTGCCTCTTCCATCGGGTAGCGGTGCGAGATCAACTGCGTTAGATCGAAGCCATCTCGATAGCCACCGAAAACGGTTTCGGTGACCTCGTCCAGAATGCCGAATGATGATGAATAGGAGCCAAGTAAAGTCTTCTCATCCACGCACACTGCTGCCGGATCGATGGTTACTTCACCGCGCTGAGTCTGGGCAAACAACATCACTTTACCACCGGGACGCGCTGCATCCATCGCCGTACGAACCAAAGCAGTACCGCCTACGGCAAGAATGACTGCGTCTGCGCCGCGCCCTTCCGTCTCCGCAAGCACGCGCTCGACGACATTCTCTGTTCCGGCGTGAATTGGACTGCTAAGGCCGTAGCGAGCGGCGATGGCATGACGCTCGGGATAAAGGTCAGAGGTAAGCACTCGCGCGCCCAGTCGACCGGCAAGCACAGCATGCATGATGCCGATAGGTCCCTGCCCGATCACGAGCACGGTATCGTCCGAGGCCAGATCAAGCATCTTCACGCCTTTGAGAACGGTATTGACCGGCTCGACAAAGGCTGCCTGCTCAAAAGGAACTCCGTCAGGAATGCGAACCACACCACCGTAGTTAACGACGAAATCCATGACGCGGATGTACTCTGCGAAGCCGCCACCAGAGGGCTCAAACCCAGCCGTGACACCCACCTTCTTATAGAGCGGGCATTGCGCCGGCGTGCCCTTACGGCAGTAGTAGCAGTTGTCGCATGGCACATGGTGAAAGACCATGACGCGTTCACCGATTTCGTACTGTGTGACACCTTCACCCACGGCTACGATCACTCCGGCCATCTCATGCCCGAAGATGCGCGGCGCGGAGTGTGAACCTGTGTGAATCTTCTTGAGGTCGGTACCGCAGATGCCGCAGGTCGCTACCTTCACGAGCAGCTCACCGCGACCGATCGCCGGCACAGGAACGGTTTCGACACGCATGTCGTTAACGCCGCGATAAACCACGGCCCTCATGGTCGAAGGAATCTTCGATTCCACCAGGCGTTCAGGGTTCGAAATTTGTGTAGCCATTCTCTATCCCGGGGATGAGGTCGTTCACCGCAGAAAGTCGACAAGCGTCTCCGCGATGCTTTGGGAAGCCTTCATACTATTTTCTCCCATCCGCGCCAAAGCAGACCAGTACCAAGGTCGCAGGAGTGCGTAAAGCGTAAACCGGGCCGTCTGAAACTTGCCCTCCACGAGAAACTTGTTGAAATCAGGCAGGTTATCATTGATTCCGTCGCTCACTCCTTTGATGCAGTAGAAGGGAATGCCACGCATGTTGGCGAGGCGGGCTACGGCCGCAGCCTCCATGTCGACGAGGGCAGCGCTATAGGTAGAGGCAAGGCGGCGCTTTTCCACCTCATCGGCGACGCGGGAATTTGTCACGAGCCAGAGATCGCCCACTCCAGCATCGCAGTTGAAGCGCTCGCCCGTCTGAGCATCGATGACACCAGCAACATTGTGAGCACTTGCAAGCGAAATTGCTGGAGTCAACGCGCCAGCCCAGCCAACAGAGAAGATCAGGTCAAGCGGAGCATCGGCTTCGATCGCGGCGAATGCACGCGTGGCGGCTGACTGCCCTGCCCCGGCGCATGCTGCGACGTAGAGGTTCTCGTCGCGGTGAGCCCATATATCAACGCCGTCGCGAGACTCGCGCTTCCAGCCGCGCACCAGCGGTTTCAACTCGCCTGTCATCGCGGCAATAATGCCGGTGCGGGTCATCTCTGCACCTGAACTTCTACTTGAGTCTGCTCCTGAGGGGCGTAACCGTTGGCACGGAACCACTCGATCGCGGCGCGCATTGCAGAATAGACAGGAGCGATGCGAAAGCCCAATTCCTGTTGCGCTCGGGCAGAAGAGGCGAACATCTTCTTACGGCCCATCCGCACTTCTTCGAGCGTGGCTCGCGGCTCCTTGCCGCGGATGCGGCCGGTGATCCACTCCTCAAAGAAGGCGTAAGTCGCGGCGACCGCGAATGGGATACGCACTGTTGGCGAGGGGATGCCGGTGATGGCCGACATCTTGTCGAGGATTTGCTTCAGCGTGAGGTTTTCGCCGCCCAGTATGTAGCGTCGGCCCGGCGTGCCGCGTTCGAGGGCGGCAACGTGCGTGCGGGCAACCTCAGCAACATCGACGAGATTCAGGCCCGTATCCATATAGGCCGGAAATTTGCGATTGAGGAAGTCTACAAAGATGCGGCCCGTGGGCGTTGGCTTTGCGTCATTGGGACCAATAGGCGTTGTCGGGTTGAGGATGATGACCTGCTGCCCGTCATTGACTGCCGCGATTGCTTGCTGCTCGGCGAGGAACTTGGAACGCTTATAGTGGCCGACCATGTCATCGAGCGAAACTGGCGTGTCTTCATTGATGACAATGCCGTCGGTGCGGAAGTGCATGGTCGCGACGCTCGAGGTATAAACGACTCTTCGAACTCCTGCGTTGCGCGCGAGACGTAGAAGATCGCGTGTGCCGTCGACGTTGATGCGGTACATGGTCTCCGGATCGCGGATCCATAGACGATAGTCGGCGGCCACGTGCATCAGAGCGTCACAGCCGGATAGCGCTGATGCGACGGACTCCGGTTGAGCCAGATCGCCGACGACGGTGTCACCGGGAATGCCCTCAAGGTTTTTGAGATTGCTGCTTTTGCGCACGAGCAGACGAAGGTCTGCGCCCTGGGCTGCGAGGGCCTTGGCAACATGATGTCCGACAAAGCCCGTCGCGCCTGTAACGAAGACTTTCATGGTCGCACTATGAAGGGAGATTTTTACTCCAGCGCTTCGGGATGAAGGCCGATATTCTCTTCGCCCGCTGCCTTCTTTTCGTTGTAGGCCTTCACCCAATCTTCCCAGTGCTTGCCTGCAGCGCGATCTTTGCCGCTGAACTCGAGGCGCGCTATTTCGGCGTAGCTGATCTTGCGTTTCTCGGGCGCGCTGGGGGTGAAGTATTGCACGAAGGAGTCGGCAAGCGTGCGGCCGCTCTGGCGATTGAAGATGTAGGCTTCAATTCGTTCGCCTGACCTGAGGGTTAGCGTGACGTCGCCGCGATAATCGAAGGCCTTCTCGAGAGCCTCACGCAGATCTTGGTCGCTCACAAGCTCAGGAACCCAGCCTTCGAGCTTTTCGTGCTCAGTGCCAGGGGCTAGCTCAAGCGCTTCCACCTGTTCGATGGTGTACTTTGCAACTTCTGCGGTCATGCGTTGGTTTCCTCAAGTGCGCGCTCGGGCGTCTGAATCTGAATGAGCGATGCGGGGCCGTGTGGAGCAGGCTCATTGAGCAGATTGAGCGCGTGCTGGTCACGATAGGTGCTGAATGTGCCCCGGACCATTGCCCAGAAGCCCTTCAGCGATCCAAACCCGTCCATCACCGCCGAGGGCTCGTAGCCGCAACTGACCATGCAGTTGGCGCATTTGGGATTTCCGCTGGCGACGCCATATTCTTCCCACTTGGTTGTCTCCAGCAGTTCCTCGAAGGTTTCGGCGTAACCATCCTGCAGCAAGTAGCAGGGACGCTGCCAGCCGAAGATGTTATAGGCCGGCGATCCCCAGGGCGTGCACTCGTACTTGCGGTCGCCCATGAGGAACTCAAGGAAGAGAGGCGACATGTTGAACTTCCAGCTCTTCTTGCGATTTGAAAGAATCGCACGAAAGAGTCGACGCACGCGAGCGCGTCCGAGAAAGCGATGCTGATCGGGCGCCATCTCGTAGCTGTATCCCGGCGAGAGCACAATACCCTCGACGCCCATGCTCATTACATCGTCAAAAAACGAACGGACGCTGTTGGGATCTGTGCCGTCGAAGAACGTGGCATTGGTCGTGACCCGGAAGCCGCGCTTTACCGCCTCTTTGATTCCCTCTACTGCGAGGTCGTAGCCACCCTCACGGCAAACAGAGAAGTCGTGGTGTTCGCGTTCGCCGTCAAGATGAACGGAAAAGGTGAGGTACTTCGAGGGCGTGAACTCGGGCAGCCGGCGCTTGAGCTCGAGCGCATTGGTGCACAGGTAAATGTACTTCTTGCGCGCAATGAGACCATTCACGATCTCGACGATCTGAGGATGGAGCAGCGGCTCACCGCCAGGCAGAGAAACCATCGGCGCGCCGCACTCTTCGACGGCCGCGAAGCACTGCTCGGGCGTGAGTTGCTTCTTGAGGATGTGGGGCGGGTACTGCACCTTACCACAGCCCGCACAGGCCAGATTGCAGCGGAAGAGCGGCTCGAGCATCAGCACAAGCGGGTAGCGCTTATTACCGGCGAAACGCTTCTTCAGCACGTAGCTGGCAACCGTCCACATCTGAGAGATAGGAACAGCCATACCTGGGTAAAACCTCCGATGCGATTCGCCGCTCTAAACGGCGCGCGAACCGCTCAAATTCATTTCTCTACGCCGACCGCTCCATCGCCTTCTTGTACGTTGTGAGGGCGAGCAACGGGAAGTAGTTACGATAACCGTGATACGCAAGATAGAAGACACGAGGGAATCCGGTGCCGGTGACCTGCGCCTGGCGCGTGATTCCTTCGCCAACAGATTCATCCCATCCGCCGTTCTTCTCCTGGTGCTCCAACAACCAGCGAATGCCTTTAGCGATTGAGTCTGAGCGATCATCGCCTGCGGCCAGAAGGCCAAGCAGCGCCCAGGCCGTCTGCGACGGCGTACTGTCTCCGGTGCCACGCAGGTTGGGATCATCGTAACTTCCGCACGTTTCTCCCCAGCCGCCATCGGGATTCTGCACCATGCGAATCCACTCTGCTGCCTGCTGCACTTGCGGTTCAAGCTGATCGAAGCCGATCGCCTCAAGTCCACGCAGCACGAGGAAAGTGCCATATAAGTAGTTCACGCCCCAGCGGCCGAACCAGCTACCATCGGGTTCCTGTTCGCTGAGAATGAACTTGATCGCCTTCTCGACGCGCTCGTCTTCGCGCGTGTAGCCATACGCTGCAAGCATCTCCAGGATTCTTCCGGTAATGTCCACCGTCGGTGGATCCAGCATCGCGTTGTGATCCGCGAATGGAATGTACTGGAAGATCATCTTGGTGTTGTCTTTGTCGAAGCTACCCCAGCCACCGTTGCGGCACTGCATCGCAAACTCCCACTCGATGGCGCGCCGCGCAACTTCATGCTGATAGCGCTCTCTGGGATTCTCGACCTTATTAAGCGCGAGCAGGACCTGTGCCGTGTCGTCGGTATCTGGATAGAACTCGTTGTTGAATTCGAAGTACCAGCCGCCGGGTTCTGTATCTGGAACCTTTACGGCCCAGTCGCCTCTGTGGCGTACTTCCTTCGAGAGCATCCAATCCACTGCCTTGATCATGCGGGGATCGTTGCTGGGTACACCGGCTTCGCCTAGCGCGTAAACCGCCTGCGCTGTATCCCACACTGGCGAAACGCAGGGTTGCATGCGAAAGGTCGGCTCGGGAAGATCCGCCGAGGCGGGCTCCTCAATTCCAAGCTTTTCAAACTCATCGCGTGCGCGGATCACCTGCGGGTCATCTTCTGAGAAGCCGAGGCATCGAAGCGCGATGATGGCGTTGAGCATTGCTGGATAAATCGCTCCGAGACCGTCAGTCATCTCCAGGCGCGCCAGCATCCACTCTTCCGCCTTCTTGAGGGCGAGTTTCCGAAGCGGTCGTATATGCACTGCTTCGGCGAGATGAATGATGCGGTCAAGAACGAGAAAGAAGTTGCGCCACGAGAAGATCGATTCGCGGTTCATGTGAAGCCTCAGCTCCGAGTTTGCGCGGCCGTCTACAAACAACTCATCGATTCCCTGCTCTGGTGCAATCTTCCTGAAGGGCTTCTTCGCATACATGATCGCCAGCGGAACGAGGATTGACCGCGACCACGACGAGATCTCATAGATATTGAAGTAGAACCACTTCGGAAAGAGAACAATCTCCGGTGGAATTGCGGGCACGGCATCATAATCGTATTGGCCGAGCGCGCAAAGATACATCTTGGTGAAGGTGTTGCAGGCCACAACGCCGCCATGCGCAAGAATCCATTCGCGGCACATTACCAGGCGGGGATCGTCGGCGCCTACGCCCATCAACTTCGCGGCAAAGTAACATTTGACTGAAAGCGAAACTTCGCCAGGGCCGTTGGGGTAAATGCTCCAGCTTCCGTCTTCATTCTGATAGCGGAACATCTCGGTGAGGGCACGCCGAAGCCGGCCAGGGTCGCCGCTCTCGAGCAGCATATGCAGGAAGATGTAATCCGCTTCGAGCATCGAATCCGCTTCGAGCTCGCCACACCAGAAGCCCTCTGGATGCTGTTGAGATAGGAGGAAGTCCCGCGATTGTTCGATCGCGCTGTCAACAACGGTGAGGTCCGCATCGATGCGTCCGAATTTAGGCGCTGCGGAAAATGTTTTGACTTGCTTCAGACTCATGCGTATTTAAAAGCCTCAGCTAACCCGGAAACTGCCTCGTCGGCATGACCACGCGTTCGTCCTGCTTCCGCACTGCAAACAATCGTTTCAAAGAACTTCCAAAACTTCGGCGCGCCGTTGTAGCTGCGCTCGTCAACAACAAAACCTGCTTAGCGCACGGGAATGGGCGCCGCTCCGTTTGTGCTTCCGATAGCCTGAATGATTTCTGGCGGCAGGCCGAACCGGACGTTTTCCGGCATGACCTCTACCTCTTCGACGCCAGAAAATCCGTTTAGACGCAGGTAATTCACCACATCCTCGACGAGGATCTCCGGTGCTGAAGCACCCGCCGTAACGGCGACCGTGGTAACGCCCTCAAGCCACTTCGGATCAATCGCCTGCGAGTTATCGATGAGATAGCCAACGGTTCCCAGATTCCTGGAAACCTCAACCAAACGATTCGAGTTGGAGCTGTTGGTTGATCCCACAACGAGAACCAGATTCGCATTGTGCGCCACGTTGCGGACTGCCACCTGACGATTCTCAGTCGCGTAGCAAATATCCTGCGAATGGGGGCCCGCGATATTCGGAAACTTCACCTTCAGCGCGTGAATGATGTCGCGCGCTTCGTCGAGGCTGAGCGTGGTTTGGGTGAGATACGCCACGCGGTTCGGATCGGGAACCTGCAAAGTCTCAACTTCCGCGGCACTGGAAACAACTTGGGTCACGTCAGGCGCTTCACCCAGTGTGCCCTCGATTTCATCGTGATCACGGTGACCAATCAAGATGAGGGAGTAGCCCTGTTTCGCGAACTTGACGGCCTCGATATGCACCTTGGTGACGAGCGGGCAGGTAGCGTCAATCACCTTGAGCCCACGTCCCTTGCTGCGGTCGCGAACGGCCGGCGAGACGCCGTGAGCACTGTAGATCACGCGCTGCCCGTTTGGAACGTCGTCGATCTCATGAACGAAGATCGCGCCCTTTTCTGCCAATTCGTTGACAACATACCGATTGTGAACAATCTCGCGGCGCACATAGATGGGCGCGCCGAAGGTCTCAAGGGCAATGTTAACGATGTCAATCGCGCGCACCACGCCAGCACAGAATCCACGCGGCTTCAGCAGCAAAACCCTCTTCTGGCTGGAGGAATCAGCGTCGGAATTCAGGTTTGAGGTGGAATCGAGAACAGTATTGGTCACATAAACAGTATACCTGTGAGCGGTCAATTTGGGCGGTTTCGCTCGCACCTGGGGGTGTAAGTCTTTGTTACTGGCAGCCACCGGCTTCGATCGCCAACCTGCTTAATACAAACGTCTTATTCGGCCGGTCGCCAGGCCACACCCGGTCGCGCCACCGCGTACATCTCTGCAGCGATCTGGTCGAAGAGCCCCAGGCGATCGTCCTTCTTTCCCGCTTCGTGAATCGTGTAGAGATCAAAGTGCGTCCGATCGGGAATAAAGGTGAAATGCGCATCCGCATTGAGGCCCTGCAGAACAGCGTCGAAGCGATGAGCCGCGCTATCGAGATAGAAGGTGTCTGCCGTGCCGACGAAGACGTGAATCTTGCCACGAAGGTCTGCGCCACGCTCCGGCCATGTCGACTGAACGATGTGGGCAAGATCGTAATGGTCACGCCAGTAAGCGACCACAGCCGGATCCACTTCACCCGAATCGCGATTGAACATGCGCAGAGGCCGGCCATCTGGGCCGCGGGGCGAAAAGACCCACTCAAACGAGGCCAGCTGACCTCCGTAGTCCCCGAGAACGCTCTCTTCGTGGGCGAATTCTTCAAGAGTGCTCATGACGTTGCCGTGATCGCGAACGATGGGATAGGACTTGCCGTCAGGCGACTTGTAGACATTTGCATGCGGCGCGTAGAGATCGACGCTGCTGAAGGCGTGGAAGTCACTCGGATCCGGTGAAGTGGACCAGGTGCCTCCAAAGACTTTCGGGTAGTTAACCTGCAGTTGAAGGGTCGCCCAGCCACCTGATGAGTGCCCCTGCAGAAAGCGCCCGTTGGTGCGGGCGTCCATTCGGTACTTGCCT
Source organism: uncultured Acidobacteriaceae bacterium (assembly GCA_963832465.1). Classification (GTDB taxonomy): domain Bacteria; phylum Acidobacteriota; class Terriglobia; order Terriglobales; family Acidobacteriaceae; genus Telmatobacter. The sequence continues at coordinate 404,392 of CAWHUJ010000002.1, read as the reverse complement.
TCAAGATAGGGAATAAACTCAGTGGTGAGAGCTGTTCCCCACGGACCATCATTTACGGAGTTGGCGAATTCATGTGTGCCGGTGGCACTGGACTCATCGAGCATGACCCAGATCATCGGCGGCATCCTGTGCTCGACCATGCGCTGGTAGATGAGAGACCCAAAATACTCTGACGACGGAAGCGTGCCACCGAAGCCATGAGTCCAGTAAACCGTCGGGTAAGTTTCTGCGCCCTTGGCGCCGTATCCGGGAGGAACTACGACCCAGGCCCGGATGCTCACCGGGTGGCCGAAAAACGCCGACAAAGCCGGACTGACGAGTTCCTCTTCATGCGCGGCTTGCTCAAACTCTGGCGGAAACTTAGCCGCTGCTCGCTCGGGGATGACAGAAGTGAGCATGACTGCCGGAACAGGTCCATCGCCCGGCTTGAACGATTTGAGCGGAACAACGTCGCTGATGATGTCGCCTGGGCCACGGCCATCGTAGCTGTAAGAGTGGTTCTGATCGAGCACCGCCTGCAACTCGTAGTCCCCCGGCTGCAGAGAGGAAAATCCGCCGGGGTAGGCGAGGTTATCTGTGTCGATGTCGACTGAGTCTCCCGGTTTGAGCCCGCTCACTTCCTTCGCTGAGACATAGACTGCCGTGGGACGAAAGGGATTCTCATCGATCGACTTCGCACCTGTCCCTGGCTGCATAAAGAGAAGGAGCCGCCCCGAAACCGGCCCGGAGAGCTGCGGGCTGAGCGTGACGCGGAAGAAAAGATGCTGCGGCTGCTCTGCGAGTGCCTGCAGGCAGACAAGAAGGGCTATTGCTGATAACTGCCAGGTGCGGCGCATGGTGGAAAGATTGTATGGATGCGACGTGACGCTGGCAACGGTCGAATCGCGATCAGATCCTCAGAAAGAGGCGCCTGCGATACATCCAATACAGAATCAGCCAATAGATCACCATGACCGTCGCGCCAATCACGAAAGGTTCGAGCCCTGCACCGAAAAGCTGAAAGACCCGATAGCCGAGGTTGATATGGAGGTTCTCGACAATGAAGTCTTCCCACAGATGCGCGATCAGGTAGGCAGCGATCGAGTTCATGCCCACGACCACGAGCGGGAAAGCCCATCGACGCAGGCCTTTGACGTCAATGATCCACGAGAAGGCGGCGAGGAAAAGGAAACACACCCCGCCGCTGAAAAGCGTCCAACTCGGCGTCCAGATGCGCTTCACAATTGGGCAAACGCCGGTGAAATGGAGCACCAGTCCGCACGCAATCAGCAGGGCCGCAGCGGTGAGAAACCGCTTCAGAGGAATAGCCGGAGCCGCAGAGCGGAACCACTCACCTGCGCGAAGCCCGAGGAGCATCGTTCCCAGAGTCGGTATGAAGCTCAGAGTCAGATAGCCGCCTTCGTTGTAGAGAAAGCGCGATGGACGTGGGAAGAGATTGAGGAACCGCAGATCGAAGGCCTGGCCCAAATTACTGTTCTTATTCCAGTGCGAAGCAAAGCCGGAAAAGTTGTAGGGCCAATCGGCCGGGACGCCGACGGCCGGATAGTTGAAGGCGGCGCCCGGAGACGGGTACAAAGCCCAGGCGAGCCAATAGGCAAAGAGAATCGCCGCGAGCGCCGTCCATTGCCATTTTGCGCGACAGTGCGCAAGCAGAAATGCAAAGGTATAACCGAGACCAATCTGCGTAAGCGTGTCTTCAAAGGTGAAGTTCGTCTGCACGCTGTGGGTAGAACGGAGAAAGATGCCAAGCGCAATGAGGAGAAGGCTGCGCCAGATGGTATGAAGCAGTTGGCTCGTGAAGCTTTGCCCCTTCCTGACCCGGCTCTGGATGGAATAAGGAAGAGCGGCGCCCGCGAGAAACGTGAAGCCTGGTTGGATCGTGTCGTGCAGGCTCATACCGGCCCATTCGACGTGAGTCTGGTTGTAGGCAAGTACGTGCCAGAAGATGCTACCTGGAAATGCACGCGCCACTTTCGCAAACTGCATGACCTCGCCCATCATGAGCAGCATGACAAGACCACGGTAAGCGTCAACTGCAATGTTGCGCGGGGGAACAGAAACAGCTGCAGGCAGAGAGGCCCGGGAAGGTTTCTCAACAGATGTCTTGGTCACGAGAGTCGCAGACATTTCGGCGATCCTTGGCGTTCAGTAAGCGCGTCGCCGAACGATAGCACAAGCCATCGAGGTAATGCGATGTGCTTGGCGCATCTTCAGCGGCTGGCGGCGATCATCTGCGCCGCGTGCTGCAGGCTCGTGTCCGTCACTTTGGCACCGGAGAGCATCCGCGCAACCTCGTAGGTACGCGCACGATCGTCGAGGACCCGAATCTGCGTCTTCGTGCGGCCATGCTCTTCGCGTTTCTCGACAACCAGATGTTGCCCGGCAAAAGCGGCGATCTGCGGAAGGTGCGTCACACACAATACCTGCTGGCCGCGACTGAGAGCCTGAAGTTTCTGGCCCACAGCTTCCGCTGCACGGCCGCCGATACCAATGTCGATCTCATCAAACACCAGCGTGCGAGGTGCGGGGATCTTCGTCTTTGGCTTGATCGCGCCTTCTTCCACGGCAACCTTCAGAGCCAGCATCACGCGGGACATCTCGCCGCCGGAGGCTATCTCGTGGAGTGGCTTGAGCGGCTCGCCTGCGTTTGTTGCAATCCGATAATCCACCGCGTCCCAGCCATGGGGAGTCCACGCAGTCTCCTGCTCGTTCGCGGCCACTGCAATCTCAAAGCGAACCTTCATGGCAAGCGAATTGATCTGCGCCTCGGCAACTTTCGCGAGTTTGCCTGCTGCAGCCTGACGCTGCTTCGAGATGGCTGCGGCAGCTGTCCGATACGCCTTCGCCGCCGTTTCCAGTTCGGCGCGCAGCGTCTTCAGGATTTCGTCGCGGTCCTCAACCTCGGCAAGTTTGCAGGCGACATCTTCGCCAAAGGCAATCACCTCAGCCACCGACTGCCCATACTTGCGCTTGAGGCGATCAAGCAACGCGAGGCGGTCTTCGATTTCGGCGAGGCGCTCGGGAGAGGCGTTGATGCCCTCTGCATAATCGCGCAGCGTAGAGCTCACGTCGCCTACCGTAGCGCGCGCAGACTGAAGCTGCAGCACTGCATCGGAGAATTTGCCGTCGAACCGTGCGAGTTCCTCCACGTTGCGAATAGCAGCCCGCAGTTCTGCCTCGACAGAGTTGCTGCCTTCGTACAACTCATCGAAGGCGCTCATGGCGGCGGCGTAGAGCTTCTCTGCGTTCGATAGGACGCGCTTTTCGGTTTCGAGTTCTTCATCTTCTGCGGCTTTAAGCCCTGCAGCTTCGATTTCTTTACGCTGATAGCTCCAGAGATCGACCATGCGCAAGCGATCCTGCTCGCCCTGCAGGAGATCATTGAGCCTGGTTTGCGCATCACGCCAGCGTGTGTGAGCGGCCGCAACGGCCTCCGCAGACACACCGCCGAAGCGGTCAAGAAGGACACGCTGCTGCGCCTGATCAAAGCTCGAAAGGGTCTCCGACTGCGCATGAACAAGCGCCAGTTCGGGCGCTAGTTGGCGAAGCACTGCAACGGTTGCGGGCTGATTGTTCACGAAGACCCTGCCCTTGCCGTTGGCGAGAATTTCTCGGCGAAGAATGATTTCGGTGCCTTCGGCGTCGATCCCGTTTTCTTCGAGAACCACTTCAGCACCCGCCGTGGACTCAAAGACGCAGGCGACAACGGCCTTCTCCGAACCGTGGCGCACCACCTCGGCCGATGCCTTGCCGCCCATCAGCAGGGCGAGCGCGTCCACGAGAATTGACTTGCCCGCGCCGGTTTCGCCGGTAAGCAGGTTCAGTCCCGGACCAAAAGTGGCAATGGCGTGATCGATGACAGCGTAGTTTTCGGCGCGCAGCTCGACGAGCATCCGGATCCAATTTCCCGCCGTATCTGGCTCATGTTGAATGCAATTAAGCGGGAACCCGAGCGCAGCATAGCATGAACGAGCCGAGTGGGTCGCGCCGTGCTGTTGCAATTCCATGTGCGGGACCAGATCGATAACTTGGAAGGCAGGAATACGTCTGATACCGTGATAATTGAGGTGAATTGCGATTCTCACAGCTGCTCTAGTCTTCGCATTTCAGGCTGAAGGTGGCGCCGCTCCCGCAGCGACGTCCGGAGCGCAAAGCGCGCTAATGGACATGGTGGCGAATTCTGGTTCTGTCGCCTTGTTTGTGCTCGCAGTGCTCCTCTTCGCGAGCCTTTATTCCTGGACCGTCATCTTCGGCAAAGTATCAACCTTTCGCAAAGCCACCAAAGACAGCCGCAAGTTTCTCCGCGCCTTCCGCAAGGCCACGCGCCTGCAGGAAATCGCCGCGCTGGCCGACGACTATAAGGCAAGCCCGCTGGCGCAGGTGTTTGAGGATGTCTACGAGACCTACAAGCGGCAAACAGGCGGCTCGGGGCCGCCGCGCAGCATCGTACCGCTCGAGCGCACCGCGCAAACCTCCGGCAACAACGCGGTCAACAGCCTTGAGCGCCGCATGACGTGGCTGGCGACCATCGCCTCCACCAGCCCCTTTGTCGGTCTCTTTGGGACCGTGATGGGCGTTGTCGATGCGTTTCACGGATTGGGCACTGCTGGCTCAGGAACGCTGCGCGCCGTGGCCCCGGGCATCGCTGAGGCGCTCATCACCACCGCTGCCGGGCTCTTTGTCGCTGTGCCCGCTGTGGTCGCTTATAACCAACTTACGGCCCGCGTCCGCATGTTTGCTTCGGCCATCGACGACTTTTCGCGCGAGCTGCTCAATTCGCTTGAAGAGATTCCGGTACGCAGCGCCCAACCACAGCCAACGCAGCCGCCGCCCCTACAGACCCGATCTTCCCCGAGGAGGTTGAACGTGGCGTTTACCAAAGTAACGGCCAAACGCGCTCCTCGCTCGCTGACATCAACATCACGCCGCTCGTTGACGTGGTGCTGGTGCTGCTGGTCATCTTCATGATCACCGCGCCGGTGTCTGCAATCCGGCATTGAAGTCAACGTCCCCAAAACCAGCACCGTGAAGCAAATCACCGAGCAGCGCCTGTCGTCACCATCGATCACGACCAGCAGATCTTTCTCGGCGATCAGCCCATCAACATTCATGACCTGCCGCAACTCCAGCAGCCCGGCACCGATCCGGCCCATCAGGTCATTTATCTGCGCGCCGACGAGACTGTGCCCTTCGGCGTCTTTGCCACTGTGATGGATGCGGTCAAGCAGGCAGGCATCACCAACGTCTCGATCGTGACGCAGCCAGTTGATACGAAGGGCCGGCAGTCTGGCGGGCAATGATGCAGCGCGAGATGAATTCCGTTGAAATGAAATTTGGGATGCTTCAATGAGTGTTCTGCTTGAGGGCACGGAACAACTCGAGCAGGAACTGGCTCCCGAGCCGATCGCGGCTCCGGCCACGGGCTCGCTGCTACTGCACCTTGGGCTGGTCGGTGGCATCATTCTCTACGGCATTCTCGGCGGATTTATCCACCACAACATGTGGGGCGGCTCCGCGGTGGGCGGAGCGGTTCAGGTAAATCTGGTGAGCAGTGCCCTGCCCTTGCCGTCAAATAAACCTGTCAATCAGAATGTACTGGCCACTGAGAAGCCCAGCGAGGCACCTGCGCCGCCAACACCAAAGGCCAAACAGGCCGAAGATGAGAAGGCGATTCCGATTTCGGGTAAACAGAAGAAGATCGAACAACAGACGGCACAGCGGACGCCTCCACGCAAGGAGGAACCCGTGCCGACCAATCGCGCGAACTACGGCGAGCAGGCTGGCTCATCGATGCCGCACGCAACGCAGCAGGCCTTTACAACTGGGCAAACATCCGTAAATGATGCGAGTTTTGGCAGCCTTTTTGGATGGTATGTTGGACAGATCGATCGCAAGATGGATGCCAACGGGTTCAGATCAATGGCCGATCCGCGAACGCCCAAAGGGGCGAAAGCCGGCATCGAATTCAAGATCTACCGCGATGGCTCCCACGGCGATGTACGCCTGGATAACTCGAGCGGCGGTCCTACATGGGACACCGTCTGCCTCAGAGCGGCGCAGCGTGTTGACGTCTTTCCCCAGCTTCCCAATCAGTACCAGAAGAGCTACCTTCAGGTCTTCTATGACTGTACGTATTAGCCAGAATGGCTCACGCAGTTTGTAGAATGGAAACGCAGACCCATCGCCTGTTTTTGTTTCCCCGGCTCGCAAACCGAGGACTCGGCAAGGAAGGACTTCGCACTCCACATGAGACTTCGTTCCCTGTTTTTCTCTTCTGCGCTACTCCTTTTCGTTAGCGTTAATTGCCTGCAGTCAAAGGCTCAGGATTGGGTTCGCACCGGCTCGGGCCTGGGTAACGCGAAGATTCGGATCGCGGCCGCTGATTTCAAGCTGGGCGGCGTCGATCCGCAAACGCCTTCGTTGAAGGCAACCTTCGACTCTACGCTCTACAACGATCTGAGCAATGCTGGCATCTTCGATGTGGCGTCGAAGAGTTTTCTGCCTCAGGCGACTCCGGGTACGCCGCAGGAGATCAATCTCGCGCAGTGGTCCGCCGCGCCGACAAGCGCCACGATGGTTGCCTTTGGCTCGCTTTCAGTGAATAACGGACGCGTCATTGTCTACGGCTGGCTCTTCGACGCCAGCAACACAGCCAATCCGCAGGTGCTGGGCAAGCAATACAACGAGGCCGCTAGCGATGACATGGCACGAACAATCGCCCATCGCTTCGCTGACGAGATCATCTCCCGCCTGGGCGGCGGCATCAATGGAATCGCGGAAACGAAGATCTATTTCATCAGCTCGCGCTCAGGCTCAAAAGAAGTGTGGGTGATGGATTACGACGGCGCAAACCAGCACGCCATTACGCACCTTGGCGGCACCGCCCTCTCGCCGCGCATCTCGCCGGACAACTCGAGGGTTGCGTTCGGCTATTTGGGCCACCAGAGCTGGGCGATTCGCATGTATTCGCTCGATCTGAACCGGCTGGTCAACTTCCCTGCCGGGGCTGAAGGCAATCTGAACCAGTCGCCGGCATGGAGCTCAGACGGCGCAAAGATCGCTTTCTCCTCTTCGCGCTCCGGCGATCCGGAGATTTGGGTAGCAGACGCAGGCGGCGGCAATCCACGCCGTTTAACTTATTTTGCCGGCCCCGACGTATCTCCCACATGGAATCCGCGCACCAATGCGCAGTTGGCATGGGTGAGCGGACGCACTGGCCTGCCGCAGATCTACACCATGGATCAGGACGGCGCGAATATTCAACGGATGACCGACGGCGGCTATGCAGTCTCGCCCTCATGGTCGTCCAACGGCCAGTTCCTCACATTCAGTTGGAATCGCAAATACGGACCAGGCGCACCAGGCGGGCAAGACATTTACGTCATGGACATTTCAACCAAGCGCTGGATCCAGCTGACGCATGATGCCGGAAGTAACGACTTCCCATCCTGGGCTCCGGACGGCCGGCACATAACTTTTGAACGCAAGGTCGGTGGCAAAACGGAGATCTGGTCGATGCTTGCGGACGGTTCAGATCAACGCCAGCTGTCGCACTCCGGCAACAACTTCATGCCGAACTGGAGCTGGAAGTAGTCGGACCATTGTGCAGCGTGGTCCCGGTATTACTTTTGGCCTGATTGACGCAGCGCTCGATGCTCTATCATGGTTTCGACAAGCCTGTTCCTGCGCATTTTCAAGATCTGAGGAGACGTGTGAACGTTTTCCCGGTTTGTGAAGTTGCGGGATGGTCACGGGGTTGATTTCGAGAAGAGCGCGTTTCCGAATGACATAGTCCTTTCGGCATCAATCGAGCATCGGCGCCGGGAGAATAAAATAGTTAAGTCACCTGGAAATTGCAGAAGGAGCTACCTTTGATTTCACGTTTGCGCGTTTTACTGCCGGTTTTCCTGCTCGCCGCCATGGTTGCCATAGCAGGTTGCAAGAAGAAGACACCTCCTCCAGCGCCCACTGAAACAGCACCGCCCGCTAGTGCTGCGCCAACGGCTCAACTTTCCGCAATCCCGGATCATATCTCGGCAGGCGAGCAAGCGACCCTTAGCTGGCGCACGACCGATGCGACGAGCGTCTCAATCGACGGAATCGGCGACGTGCCGACGACTGGCGTCCGCACCGTAACACCCGCGACCACGACCACGTATCACCTCGTTGCCCGCGGCGCGGGCGGCACCGTCGATGCAAATACTACGGTAACCGTGGCGGCCGCTCCGGCAGTCTCGGTTCCCTCCACAACGATGTCGGCGGAAGAGGAATTCAAGGCAAATGTTCAGGATGTCTTCTTTGACTACGACACGTACGACATTCGCACCGACGGGCAAACAACGCTCTCTCACAACGCGTCGTATCTTGCGAGTCATCCCAGCATCAAGGTCTTGATCGGTGGCTACTGCGATGAGCGCGGCTCTGATGAGTACAACCTGGCCTTGGGTCAGAATCGTGCCAACGCCGCCAAGAACGCTCTCGTGACCGCCGGTGTTGCCGCTGATCGCATTCGCGTCGTTAGCTACGGCAAGGAAAAGCCGTTCTGCTCGGAATCAACCGAAGCGTGCTGGCAGCAGAATCGCCGCGCAGGCTTCTCACTCGATCAGTAAAAGATGTCGGGGTGCTTCTTCCAGTTGGAATGCATCCAATCAGCTAACTCAACTGCCTTCTTATCGGCGCATCAGGCAGACGATTGATGTGCCGAAAGAAAGTGAGAAGGCCGACCAATTGAAACGCAAGGTGCCGCAGCCGCTGTGTTGTTCTGGCTGCGGCTTCTTCATACCCCATAGGTGAACGATGCAAAAACCTCGCATATTTCACACGCCCCTCATTGCATGCGCGGCCGTCTTTCTGATGCTCTCCAGTGCTTCGATGCCCGCTCATGCCGCATCAAAGGATATGATTCAGCTTCAAACCCAGGTGCAGCAGCTGCTGGACATGGTTCAGCGGTTGCAATCCACCATGGACACCCGCTTCGCAGTGCTGCAAAACCTCGCGCAGCAGACTGCTGATCAGGCCACGCAGATGAGCGGAACGGTCACTGCGCTGCAACAGAAGCTGAATGTCCAGAACGAGTCGCTTAACGGCAAGCTCGATGGCACATCGGGCCAGATCCAGTCGCTGAACGATTCAGTGGACGAACTCAAATCTCGCATTGGCAAGCTGGAGCAGTCGATTCAGAGCTTGCAAAATCAATTGCAGAATGTGCAGAGCCCTGCGCCCGCAGGCGGCGCTCCGCCGCCGGGTGGAGAAGCCGGCGCACAGCCAGGCGGCGCTTCGAATGGACCGGGCGGAGGCGCGGCGATGAATGCGGCGCCCCCGCTGCAGCAGACCTACCAGTCAGCCCTCGCCGACTTCAACGCGGGAAAGTATCCGCTGGCCACCAGCGAATTTCAAGATGTCATCAAGTACTACCCGATGGACCCCTTTGCCGGCAGTGCTCAGTTCTATCTGGGTGAGATTGCCTACCGCCAGCACAATTATGACGACGCTGTGAGCTCGTACAACATCGTGCTCGAGCAGTTCAGCGGAAGCTCAAAGGCTCCTGCAGCTCAATTGCATAAGGGCATGTCGTTGATCGCTCTAAACAAGCGCGAATCCGGCGTGCACGAGCTCCGCTCCCTTATCCAGCGCTATCCTCAGACGCCCGAAGCCGCTCAGGCACGAGCCAAGCTGAATGCCATGGGCGTACGCATCAGCGCAAGCTCTACGCACTGATCCGGCGCTACCCGCGCCGAGTGAACCTCTCCTCTTTTTTCAGCCTTCGAAACCTAGCTGTTTGGCCTGTGACGCCGAATCGCGCGCGCCCCATCTGCGGTGAATCAAGCCATCCTTGATTTCAAACCACTCCATTGCCAATAGCTCATACGTCTTGTTCGTGGGCCCAACACCACGAAAGGCCTTCACAGACTTGCCGCGCTCGGTATAGCGGGCAACGACCACTGCGCCTTCAGCGATGATTGCTTCGACCGTGAGCTGAATCTGCAGACACTCCATCAGGTCCTTCCACACGGGACGCGCCTGCTTGATAGTTCCCCATCCCAGGACACCCCAAACCAGGGCGTCGGGAGCGAAGAGATTGCAGAGCCTGTCAATGTCGCCGTGATTAAAGGCATCAACGTATGCGATAACTACGTCTTTCTCGCCCGCCACTTCTCCTCCTTTGAGTTGCGGCTCGATTGCCGCTGTCGCTTCAGGAGTAGATTTTAGGGCAAGAACATTTCGCCGATTTTCACAGTTCACGAAAGGCTACCGCGGCAAAAAGAAGGCCTCGCATCTCTGCGAGGCCTTCGATGCCATTGTTACTCCATCTACTGAAGGCTTGCCATCAGCGCATCCAGCGTGGCCTTCGGAGGCCGCGTGACCGACTCTGGCAACGTTGACAGTGGTTCGTCGACGAGATTCAGCAGATCGGTGAACGTGGGCTTCTCAGTGTTGATGTAGAGGACGCCGGTGAGCACCTCGTTCTTCTCCTCGGCTTCCATCAGCGTGCGCACGGCATTGGCCCTATTCGTAGGATCGTAGTCCTCATGCAGCTTGCGCAGACGCAGGCTCGATCCGTCGTGCATCTGCACGTCGTAGACCTCGCCTGCCTCGTAATCGACTGGCGATATCCTCGAAGCTGGCCACGAATCCAATCTCGTTGATCGGCTCGTCGTTCTCCTGCATGAACTTGTAGCTCTTCGTGGAACCTTCATGGTCGTTGAATGTCACGCAGGGGCTGATCACGTCGAGCATCACCGTTCCCTTGTGCGCAATGGCCGCCTTCAGCATCGCAAGCAACTGCTTCTTGTCGCCTGAGAACGAACGGCCCACAAAGGTCGCGCCAAGCTGAATCGCCAGTGCGCAGGTATCGATCGCCGGCAGATCGTTGATCACGCCAGTCTTGAGCTTGGAACCGATATCTGCGGTCGCCGAGAACTGCCCCTTTGTCAAACCGTAGACGCCGTTGTCTTCGATGATGTAGATCATCGGCAGATTGCGGCGCATAAGGTGAACAAACTGGCCGATGCCGATCGACGCCGTGTCGCCGTCGCCGGAGACGCCGAGCATCGTCATCTGGTGATTGGCCATAATTGCTCCGGTCGAGACAGAGGGCATGCGTCCGTGCACGCTGTTGAAACTGTGCGAACGGCTCATGAAGTATGCCGGGCTCTTTGACGAGCAGCCGATGCCGCTCATCTTCATGACCCGCTCCGGCTGAACGCCCATTTCGTACATGGCGTCGATAATGCGCTCGGAGATAGCGTTGTGGCCGCAGCCGGCGCAGAGCGTTGTCTTGCCGCCGCGGTACTCAATGATCGGAAGGCCGATGTGGTTCACTTTGGGGGCTGGAGTAGGGGTAGATGTTGCGGATGCCATTACAGGCCCTCCTTGGTCACAAACTCTTCGGTAATGGTGCGGGCGTCGATCGGCAATCCGTTGTAGTGCAGAATGCTGCGCAGCTTAGCCACCTGCTCCGCCGGAAGATCGAGCTTCAGCAGGCTTGCCAGTTGCGCGTCGCGATCCTGTTCGACGATGTAAACGCGCTCATGCGAGGCCACGAAATCGTGAATCTCGTGCGCGAAGGGATAGGCGCGGATGCGCATGTAGTCCACGTCTTGAATCCGTGCTCCTTCTCTATCTGATCCAGGCTCTCGCGCATGGCAAAATCCGTAGTGCCGTAGGCAATGAAAGCCAATCTTCGAGGCTCCGTCCTTTACGAGCACAGGCGCGGGACCAGCTTGCGCGCGTTTTCAAACTTGCGCAACAGCCGATCCATCACTTGCTGAGTACTCGTCCGGCTTCTCGGTGTAGGCAGCGGCATCATTGTGGCCCGAGCCGCGCGTGAAATAAGCCGCCTTGGGATGACGGTGCCAGGCAGCGTGCGCCAGCCGATGGCGTCGCCGTCCACATCGCGATAGCGCGCGAAGCCGCCCAGCCGCTGGAGATCCTCTGCGGTCAGCACCTTGCCGCGATCCAGCGGCTTCTCCGGATACTGGAAAGGCTCCGACATCCAGTTATTCATGCCCAGATCGAGATCGGTGAGCACGAAAACCGGTGTCTGCAGACGCTCGGCGAGATCGAAGGCTTCCATCGCAAACTCGAAGCACTCCTTCACGCTCGCAGGCAGCAGAACTACGTGTTTGGTGTCGCCGTGCGAGAGAAACGCAGTCGAGAGCAGGTCGGCCTGCGACGTGCGCGTAGGCATGCCCGTCGAGGGCCCCGTGCGCTGCACGTCGAAGATGACGCCGGGAATCTCGGCGAAATAGCCAAGGCCTGCAAACTCCGCCATCAGCGAAATACCAGGGCCGGAAGTCGACGTCATGGAGCGTGCGCCTCGCCCAGCCGGCACCGAGAACCATGCCGATCGCGGCCAGTTCGTCCTCCGCCTGGACAACGGCGAAGGTCGCCTTGCCTTCCGGAGTGACGCGGTACTTCTTGAGTAGATCAGTCGTCGACTCAATCAAGGAAGTAGAAGGTGTGATGGGATACCACGCAACCACGGTGACGCCCGCAAACACAGCACCCATGCCGCAGGCCGCGTTGCCGTCGATGATGATCTTGCCCGCGGTCTGATTCATGCGCTCGATGAAAAAGCGGTCGTGCTTCACCAGCTTTTCCTGCGCAAAATCGAAGCCCGCCTTGACCGCACCGAAGTTCAGATCGAATACCTTCTGCTTCTTCGCAAACTGCTTCTTCAGGCTGCTCTCAACCACCGTAAGGTCGATTGAGAAAAGCTGAGCCGCTACGCCCACATAAACCATGTTCTTGACCAGCTTGCGCAGCTTGGCCTCGGGGCAGATGGCGGCAGTGATCTTGTCGAAGGGAACCGGGTAGCAGGCAACGTCGTCGCGGTACTGCTTGAGGTTCAGGCTCTCTTCGTAGATTGCGGCGCCGCCTCGGGGCAGCCCGAGAATGTCCTGCTTGGCAGTTTCGGGGTTCAGCGCCACCAGTATCTCCGCGTCCCGCGTACGGGCCACGTAGCCATCTTTGCTGGCGCGAATGGTGTACCAGGTGGGGAGTCCGGCGATGTTGGAGGGGAAGAGGTTCTTTCCGCTTACGGGAACACCCATTCCGAAAATGCTCTTCAGCAGAACGCTGTTGGCGGATTGCGAGCCGGATCCGTTCACCGTTGCTACGTTAATGCTGAAATCGTTGATTACGCGCGCTTGCGCGCTCAGATCGCCCTGCTCTTGACCCAGGGCCAGGTCTCCTGTCGCCATTTGGCGGGATTCCCTTCAGATAAAGATTCTTGGAGGAGTTAAATCTAGCTCTATCTCTCCTCAACGATTATAGTCACTTACCGACTCACCCGTATTGCATAGGGAAACGCTTCACAGCCTATAGGTAACCTCCTCTATAACAGGGGGTTCGTGGCTCAAAACGGGACTAAAAGTGTTCTCTAAAGCCCGGGTAGCTCCCTCCCGTCTCAGGCGGCAAGAGCAACGCGAGCCGAATCCCGCCGCCACCGCGCCAAAAGCGAAAGTGCGATCACAATCAGGGCCAGCGTGAGTCCGATCCAGGTACCGTAAATTCCCCAGTGGAAATAGAAGCACAGCGTAAGGCCAAGAGGCAGGCCCAGTATCCAGTAACCCACAAAGTTGGCCAGCATGGGGATTCTCGTTTCTCCGAGGCCGCGCAGCGCCCCGGTGCAAACCGTTTGGATTCCGTCAAATACCTGAAAAACCGCGGCAAGCCATAACAAAGTGGGACCGACCGCCATCACCTGCGGATCGCGCGTATAGACAGAGATCAGGGACCTGGGCGCGAAAAGAAAAGCGAGCGCCGACAAGAGCATAAAGCTCGTACCCAGCCCCATAGCCAGCCAGCCCGCCCGGCGTGCGCGCGCAGGGTCGCCTGCTCCAATCGCGTGGCCCACGCTCACAGCTGCGGCAGCCGAGACTCCCAGGGGCACCATGTAGCTGATGCTTGCGTAGTTCAGCGCAATCGCATGAGTGGCGAGAGCCACGGGATCCAGATATCCCGCCGAGAATGTCGCGAGGTTCCATGCGCCCACTTCGAGCACAATCTGCCCCGCCGCCGGCGCGCCCAGCCGGACCAACTCGCGCAGACGCTCCAGTTGAGGCCCCGCCCAGTGACGAAAGAGCGGATGCCCGCGTCGGCGTTCGTAGCGCCACGCGAAGACCATGAGTCCAACGGCCATGCTGACGCGCGCGACACAGGTCGAGATGGCGGAACCGCGCACGCCGAGTGCCGGGAACCCCAGTTTGCCGTAGATCAGAACCCAGTTCCCTGCCCAATTGAGCAGGTTCGCGAGCACGTAGGTGACTGTAATGACGCGCACCTCGCCAACGCCCTGCAGATAACGGCGTGCGGCCCCGTAGAGTAGCAGCGGCAACGTGCCCCAGTTGAGAATGCGCAAATATGCAGCAGCTGGTGCGGCAACCTCGGGGTTCACGCCGAAGCGCGCGAATTGAAAACTGAACGTGCCGATGATCAGCATGATCGGCACGCTAACGATGCATGCGAGGTAAACGGCTTGAGCCAGCCAGCGGTGGCACTCATCGTAATCGCGCCGGCCGTAAGCCTGCGAAACCAAGGTGTCGAGTCCGAGCAGCAACCCGATGCCAAAGAGTGAGGGTGTGTAAAAGACCGCATTGCCCAGAGAGACCGCGCCAATAGCATCCGGGCCGAGGCGGCCAACCATGATGTTGTCCACAACTCCCTGGAGCATCCAGCCTAGTTCGCTGAGGACGACAGGAACAGCAAGCGCAACCATCTCGCGCAGTTCCCTTCTCCAATGAGCGGCTCCAGCCATCTCCCTAATGTAATTGTTGGCTCGCAGATGCCGGGTGAATCAGTCGAGAACATCGGCACTACTCAGGCGTTGAAACGATCAGCTTCACAGGACCCAGAAGACCTGAAGGAAGAGGACGAAGATTTTCCATACCCTGTGGGACGAAGCGTAGCCCGTAACGATTGGAGAGCAAACGATAATCGGGGAGCGACTGACCCGCGAGCCCGTTGATTGCTGTATTTCCAACAACGACGCGCAACTCATTCGTTCCCGGATGCAGATGTGCAGTTACGTCGATGCGGTATGGAGGATGCCAGACAACGCCGGCTCGCTCACCGTTCACAAAGACTTCAGCGGCATCGCGCACCGGAGCGTCAAGATAGGCGCGCATGTTGTTCTGTCCGGGCGGCGACGGCAGCGCTTCGGCAGTCGCGGAACCTAAGTCCAGAGAGTAGCGGGCGTCCGATCGTAGAGGCAGATTCAGCTCAAAGGCCTTCTCGTAGGTTGCGTGCCCTGAGAAGAATTGAGTCTCTGCACTTGCAGCCCAGGATTCCAGCCTGTCCATTGTGAGCACAGGGCCACTCTCGCCGAAGGTTATCTTCCATTGTCGAGAAAGGTCGGCGAGTACAGAATCGCGACCGGAAAGCGCGAACGGCGCTTCAACGGCGTGGTCGGAGAAGAAGAGCAACCGTGATTCGTAGGGCGCGAAGTCGAGCGGAATCTCCTGCGATGCGGGCAACCGAGTGACCTTGCCCGTGAAGGCGTCCCACGCCTCTGCATTGCGACCAGCAGCGCGAAAATGCGCTTTTACCTTCTTTGGCTCAGCGGAAGTATTGGCGACGAAGTAGAGATCGCCATCTGCGAGCTTGCGATGAATAAAGCCAACCTCAGGCGTGGTCGGGCTGAGTGTCACATCGGGTGGAAGAAGCCGCGCCAGCACGCTCCCGAGCTGCTTTTCATCGGCCACGAAGTGCCCCGAAGATATCTTTCCCTGAAAGATCTCTCTTGAGAGCAGCTGAATTTGGCTCGACTCGGCCGCGGCGCGCAAGAACCCTGGGGCAGTCGCGGGCATGCGCCGCGTTGAGATCACGATTCCACCCCGGCGGGCGAATTCCAGAATCTTCTCGTATGTTGCGATCGGGATGCGGTCGACATCGGGGAGAATCAGAACCTTGTATGGGATACCAACGTCGTTGATGGCGTCCGCATCGATGAAGTCGAGATTGAAGCCAGCATCGAGCACCTGCGCGATCACCTTGTTGCCGAGGAACTTTTCCCATTGACTCGTCGATGGTCACATTCGAGCCCGATCTCATCGAACCCGGCAGCCGAAGTGGGCGATTGCGCGCTTCTCGAATCCGCGCAAAAAAGTTCGACCACACATCGTCATTGGGCAGCAGCAGCGCCACATCGTTCACCGGCTCGCCCTGGCGCAGCGCGAAACTCACTCGCTGCAGATAGCCCGTCAGGTCGGGCATCGCGAAGAACCATGGGTTGTGCGCATTCAGCGCCGCCGCCGCGTACATGCGCCAGCCCGGCTCCGGCCGCCATGGAGGCGAATAAGGCCAGCCGTGTCCGACGAGCTGGTTGATGCCTTGCAGAAAATGCAGATCCGCCTCGGCCTTCATGTCCAGCGGCGTGGCGCGGAAAGCGGGCGAATGCAGCCATGTCCACGTCTCGGACGAAATCACCGGTCGGTGAAAGATGTGCCCTGCAGATGCCGCCCAGCGCGTATCGGAAAACTCGCGCCACATCAGGAATGTTGCCTTGCCCTCGCCTTCAGGCAGGTCGGCGATACGGTTGCTCGCACAGCGTGACCGGCGGAAATCCGTAGGTCTGCGAGCGCAACAGCGTGTGGTGCTTCCGCGCCCAGGCCTGCATGCGGCTCCAGAAAATTGTCGTCGGCAAGTTCGGTAAGCGTGCGGCCCCAGTCGTGACGAACCGCTGCTGTCTCCGGCCCGGCGTCTGCATCACCAGCGCCAGCAGGTGCGGACGCAGATCGTAGCCGCGCCGACGCTGGAACTCGTCCAGCAGCGCTGGCGTCCAGTCGGAACCATAATCCTCCAGGCTGTCGCAGAAGACGGCATACGGAGGCTCATTGCCAAAAGCCGAAAGAAGGCGGTCGCCAACCGTCCGCAGGTGGGTTACAAGGGCGATCGGATCGTAGTGGTCGAGCACAAAGCCTTCAGCGCCGATGGATGCACGTTTCACTGTCATCCCGGTGCGGCTTGCAATGAACGCGACGAGTTGACGATGCTGTGTGCTTGCCGAAAAGACGTATCTGCCCGTGATGGGTGAGGCGAGAGGCTGTGCTTGGGAAAGCTGTTCGGGAGAAGCATTCGCGGCGACCAAAAATGCTTCGATCCTCTGCTCGCCGGCCTCGACATGAGGCGCGAGCGCGATCGTGGAGCCGGGTGCCACATCGACCTTCTCGACGCGGAGCTTGCTGGCAGCCTGCGTTACGGGAATCTCCGGTCCGCCGAAGGGCCAGCCGCTGCCGAGAGTGATATCGACTCGAAGGCCAAGCCGTCGCGCCTCATGCGCCGCGAAGCTCAGCGTGTCCAAATGCTCTTTCGAGAGAAAGGGCGTGTTGTGGAAACCGGTTGCCGGATCGTCGAGTTCAAGGGGATAGAGACTTGCAATCTCAACTCCGCCGATGCCGGCCGCCTTCATCTCCTCAAGTTCGCGAGTGATCTCTGGCTTGACAGCGGCCGGACCGAACCACCACCAGCGCATCATGATCCGGCTTGAATCCGGGGGCTCGGCAAAGTTGCGGTGAAGTTCCGCAATGCTCGATTCAGTCTGCGTCCACGCGCGTCTCGCTGGCGGCAGCAGAACCGCGAGGCAGGCGAGCGTGGCCAGGAAGGCGTTGAGATTTGAGCGCCTAATCAACGGAGAGCAGACCAAAGTGCGCATCGACAATCCATTCCTCACTGCCGCGGTGCTCCACGGCGAAAACAACGCTTTCTATGATTCGACGAGAATTCTATTGCACGGCAGCGGCACAGGCTCAGTGCGAATGAGGCGGCCCCGGGGACGGCCCGCACACGGGCCCGTCACGGCCGGAGTACGGAGAGCCCGATAGGATTCTTGGTATACTGCGCCGTTGAGCCAGTCATACGCCGTACAGCTTTTTGAGCCTACAACCAGAGAGCAGGCCAGGCACTTATGAAGTCTTCCGCAATCGCGATCGAGCCCATCTCCAACACTCACCCGCCCACAACAAACAAGCACCTGATCCGCTGGGTCGAGAAGATGGCCGAGTTGTGCCGGCCTGACTCAATCCACTGGGTCGATGGCTCGAAGCGCGAGTATGACGAGATTTGCAACCGCTTGGTTGAAGCAGGAACCTTTGCTCGCCTCGACAAGAAGAAGTGGCCGGGGTGCTTCTATGCGCGCTCGGTGCCGGGAGACGTGGCTCGCGTTGAGGATCGGACGTTTATTTGTTCCTACTCGCGAGATGCCGCGGGACCAACGAACAACTGGGAGGACCCTTATGTGATGCGCCGGCGCCTCAAGCAACTTTTCCGCGGGTCAATGCAGGGGCGCACAATGTACGTCCTGCCGTTCAGCATGGGGCCAATCGGGTCGCCAATGTCGGGAATAGGCGTGCAGCTTACCGATTCACCGTATGTTGTGGCTCGATGCGCACCATGGCGCGGATTGGCGCCGAAGTATTTGCGGAGATCGACAAGGACGAGAAACGCGTGGTGCCGTGCATGCATTCGGTGGGCGCGCCGCTGAAGCCGGGCGAAAAAGATGTGCCGTGGCCTTGCAATGAAACCAAGTACATCGTGCATTTTCCCGAGAGCCGCGAGATCTGGAGCTACGGATCGGGCTATGGCGGCAACGCGCTGCTGAGCAAGAAGTGCTTCGCACTGCGAATTGCGTCGAACATTGCGCGCGACGAAGGCTGGATGGCCGAGCACATGCTCATCCTGGGCGTGGAGAGTCGCCGAAGGTGAAAAGACCTACGTAGCGGCGGCGTTCCCTTCGGCGTGCGGTAAGACGAATTTCGCGATGCTGATTCCGCCCAAAGCCATGGAGGGCTGGAAGGTATGGACGGTCGGCGACGACATTGCGTGGATTCAAGCCGATGCGGCGGGCGCGCTGCGCGCGATCAATCCGGAAGCGGGCTTCTTTGGTGTTGCGCCGGGCACCGGCGCCAAAACCAACCCCGTGGCAATGGCGACGCTGGCGCGGAACTCGATTTTCACCAACGTGGCGCTCACGCCCGATGGCGGCGTCTGGTGGGAGGGCATGACCGAGAAGCCTCCCGCGGAGTGTCTCGACTGGCGAGGCCAGCGCTGGACACCGCAGATCGGCAAGGAGACCGGACGCACGGCGGCTCACCCGAACGGCCGATTTACGGCCCCTGCTTCGCAGTGCCCCAGTATCGATCCTGATTGGGAATCGCCGGAAGGTGTGCCCATCAGCGCGATCATCTTTGGCGGCCGGCGCTCCATCACGCTGCCACTGGTCTATCAGTCCTTTAATTGGAGCAGCGGCGTCTACACCGGTGCAACGATGGGCTCGGAAACCACGGCAGCGGCGACAGGGGCCGTGGGTCAGATTCGCCGCGATCCCATGGCAATGCTGCCCTTTTGCGGCTATCACATGGGCGACTATTTCCGGCACTGGATCAGGATGCAGCGCAGGCTCGATGTGACTCCCCGCATATTCCATGTGAACTGGTTCCGCAAGGACGCCGATGGCAAATTTCTGTGGCCCGGATTCGGTGAAAATATGCGGGTTCTCGCTGGATTGTCGATCGCGTGCATGGACGTACGCAGGGCCGTGAAACGCCGATCGGCTGGGTTCCACGCTACGAAGACATCGACTGGACGGGGCTCGAGTTCCCGCAGCGAGACCTTCGAAGAACTGATGGCCGTGGACCGCGCGGCGTGGCGCAAGGAAGTGATGGCGCATGAGGAGCTGTTCATCAACTGCACGATCACCTGCCGCCGGAGATGATCTACGAGCGCGAACTGCTGATCTGCCGGCTCTAAGCTAGCCGTGCAGACATCGCGCTTGAAAGCGAGAACTGTCACTTCAATCACAGCATCATTTCAGTTATATTAAAAGTTCAGCGATGCCCCATGCGCAACGAGGCCACGACGATGGCCTCTTCAGATTCGAGCAAGTTGGCGCTTCCCGCGAGAAGCGCCGAGGCAGCTGTGTATTTTAGCCCGCGTTCTACCGCACTTATCGAGAACTTCGTGTCAAGAAGGATCGCCATGAATACTTCAGAACGCCATCTACGCATCCCTGAGCCCAAGGGCTCTACCATCCGCGCAACGAGCACGATGCCTGCGGCATGGGACTTGTGGCGAGCATTCGCGGCGAAAAGAGCCACGACATTATCCGCAAGGGTCTCGAGGTTCTGATCAATCTGACCCACCGCGGAGCGGCGGGTTGCGACCCGGAGACGGGCGACGGCGCGGGCATTCTGATCCAGATTCCGCATGCGTTTTTTGCAGCGGAATGCGACTCCCTGGGCATTGCAGCTGCCTGAGCCGGGCGCCTATGGCGTGGCGATGTGCTTCCTACCCGTTGACAAGCACAGCCGTCTGCAATGCGAAGGCGTCTTTGAGCGCATTGCGCAGGAAGAGGGTCTGAAAGTCCTGGGCTGGCGCGACACGCCGGTAAACGGCGATGCCATCGGCCGTGAGGCCCGTGCTTCACAGCCTTACATCGAGCAGCTCTTTGTGGGCCGGCCTGAGGGTCTCGACGAAGACTCCTTCGAACGGCTTCTTTATCATGTGCGCCGGCGCACAGAGAATGAAATTGCCGCATCGGAGATCGAAGGCAAAGACGATTTCTATGTGCCGTCGTTCTCCTGTCGCACCATCATCTACAAAGGACTGATGCTGGCTCCGCAGATTGAGAAGTTCTACTTCGAGCTGGCAAATCCTTCGGTGACAAGCGCGCTGTGTCTTGGTGCACCAGCGCTTCTCAACCAATACCTTTCCCAGCTGGAAGCTGGCCCACCCCTACCGCTACGTTGCGCACAACGGCGAGATCAACACCATTCGCGGCAACGTGAGCTGGATGAACGCCCGTCAGTCTGTGCTCGCAAACGCGCTGCACGGCGACAAGATTGACGACCTGTTTCCGGTGATCACCCCCGGAGGCAGCGATTCTGCATCGCTCGACAACGCTGTCGAGTTCCTCTATCAGTCAGGCCGTTCCCTGCCCCACGTGATGGCTATGCTCATTCCTGAAGCGTGGGCTGGCAATCCCGACATGAGACGAGGACAAGCGTTCGTTCTACGAGTACCACGCCTCGCTGATGGAGCCTTGGGATGGACCAGCAGCGATCGCCTTTACGGACGGCAAGATCATCGGCGCCACGCTCGATCGCAACGGGCTTCGTCCGGGCCGCTACATTGTGACCAAAGACGATCTGGTGGTATTGGCGTCAGAGGCCGGCGTACTTGAAGTGCCTGCCGAAGACGTCCGCAAGAAGGGACGTCTGCAGCCTGGCCGCATGTTCCTCGTCGATACGGTGCAGAAGCGCATCATCTCGGATGCGGAAATCAAGCAGGAGCTCGCAGCTCGTCAGCCCTACGGCAAGTGGCTGAAGGAGAAGCAGGTCACCCTCGAGCAGTTGCCGGAGCCTTCCCGCACCATCGCCTCGAATCCTGAGACGCTGCTGCGCCGTCAGCGCGCTTTTGGCTACAGCGAAGAGGACCTGCGAATTCTGCTGGCTCCGATGGGAGCGAAGGGCGAAGAGCCCGTGGGCTCCATGGGCACTGATGTGCCGCTTGCGTGTCTTTCTGATCGGCCGCAGCCGCTCTTCAACTATTTCAAGCAACTCTTCGCTCAGGTTACAAATCCCCCAATCGATCCGATTCGCGAAGAATTGGTGATGTCCCTCATCAGCTATATCGGCACAGAACGTAACATTCTGGATGAAACGGCTGATAACTGCCACACGCTGAAGCTTCCGCATCCGCTCCTCACCAATCGTGATCTCGAAAAATTGCGCCGCGTCTCCTCCGGCGATCTGCTTGCGACGACGCTGCCTGCCCTCTTCCGTGCCGAGGACGGTGAAGCTGGATTGCATCACTCGCTCGAAGACCTGAGCAAGCGGGCAGCGCATGCCGTAGCATCGGGCTACACGCTACTCATCCTCTCCGACCGCGGAGTAGACGGAACTACGCTCCGATCCCAAGCCTGCTCGCAATGGCCGCGGTGCACAACCGGCTGGTGCGCGACAAGACGCGCACGCAGGTCGCTCTGATCATTGAGAGTGGTGAACCGCGTGAGGTAATGCACTTCGCGTTGCTCATCGGTTACGGCGCCAGCGCCATCAATCCTTTCCTTGCGATTGAAACTCTGCACGACCTGAGCCGCCGCGGGTTGCTGCCGGACGGCATTACCGGCGTCCAGGCAGAAAAGAACTTCATCAAGGCCATCAACAAAGGCCTGCTGAAGACCTTCTCGAAGATGGGCATCAGCACTCTGCAGAGCTATCGTGGCGCACAGGTCTTTGAGGCTGTCGGCCTGAACAAGTCGCTGGTGAACTCCTACTTCGCCGGCACAGCCTCACGCATCGAGGGTGTCGGACTCGATGTGCTCGCTCGCGAAGCGCAGCTTAAGCACGCGTACGCCTTCAACCGCTCACCGACTCAGAGACTGACCTCGTCGTTGGCGGTCACTATCAGTACCGCGAAGGCGGCGAGTATCACCTGCTGAATCCGCTCACGATCAGCAAGCTGCAGCACGCAGTGCGCCAGAACAATCCCGCCACCTTCCAGGAATACACCGACCTCATCGACGACCAGAATCGCACGCTGTGTACGCTGCGCGGCTTGCTGAAGCTCAAGTACGCCGAACAGCCGATTCCGATCGACGAAGTTGAGCCGGCGAAGGAAATTGTGAAGCGCTTCACCACCGGCGCGATGAGCTTCGGCTCGATCAGCAAAGAAGCGCACGAGACTCTGGCAATCGCGATGAACCGACTCGGCGGCATGTCCAATACCGGCGAAGGCGGCGAAGACGAAGAGCGATTCAAGCGCGACGCCAATGGCGACTTGCGCCGCAGCGCGGTGAAGCAGGTCGCCAGTGGGCGCTTCGGCGTAACCACCAACTACCTGGTGAACGCCGACGAATTGCAGATCAAGATGGCGCAGGGCGCAAAACCCGGCGAAGGCGGCCAGTTGCCCGGCCACAAGGTGGACGACGTGATCGCAAAGACGCGGCACTCGATTCCCGGTGTCGGTCTCATTTCACCACCGCCGCATCACGACATTTACTCAATCGAAGATCTTGCCCAGCTGATTTACGACCTCAAGAACGTGAATCCGCAGGCGCGTATTGCTGTGAAGCTTGTCTCCGAGGTGGGCGTAGGCACGGTAGCTGCGGGCGTTTCTAAGGCGCACGCCGACGTTGTCCTGATTTCGGGAGACACCGGCGGCACAGGCGCTTCTCCACTGAGTTCGATTAAGCACGCAGGACTGCCGTGGGAGCTTGGCCTCGCCGAAACGCAACAGGTTCTGCTGCTCAATGATTTGCGCGGACGTATCCGCGTACAGACAGACGGCAAGCTGCAGACCGGACGCGACGTCGTGATCGCTGCTCTGCTCGGCGCCGAAGAATTCGGATTCGCTACGACACCACTGATCACGATGGGCTGCATCATGATGCGCAAGTGTCACCTGAACACCTGTTCGGTGGGCATCGCCACCCAGGACCCGGTGCTGCGCGCGCGTTTCCAAGGTCAGCCGGAGCACGTCGTCAACTTCTTCTTCTTCCTCGCAGAACAGATGCGTCAGCATATGGCTAAGCTCGGTTTCCGCACCGTCGATGAGATGGTAGGCCGCGTAGACAAGATCGATGCATCCATCGCTGACGCTCACTGGAAAGCCAAAGGCATCGATCTCTCTTCAATTCTCTATGCGCCTATCGTGCCCTCTCGTGTAGCGCGCCGCAAGGTTCAGGTGCAGGATCACGGACTGGATCAGGCGCTCGATCATGCACTCATCAGAGAAGCAGCACCGGCGCTGACGTCGAAGACACCGGTCACCGGCAGCTTCTCCATCCGCAACGTACACCGCACCGTGGGCGGCATGCTTGGAGGCGAAATCGCACGGCGCTACGGCTCGGCGGGTTTGCCTGATGGAACCATTCACTTCAACTTTCACGGTTCCGCGGGCCAAAGTTTTGGGGCGTTCGTACCTAACGGCGTCACACTTGAGTTGGAAGGCGATGCGAACGACTACGTTGGTAAAGGCCTTTCGGGGGGCCGCATCATCGCTTACCCGCCAAAGACTTCGAGCTTCCTGCCCGAAGAGAGCATCCTCGTTGGCAACGTTGTGCTTTACGGTGCAACCAGCGGCGAAGTCTACCTCAACGGAATCGCCGGAGAACGATTTGCTGTACGGAACTCGGGCGCGACCGCAGTGGTAGAGGGCGTCGGGGACCACGGCTGCGAATATATGACCAATGGACGCGTCGTCGTGATTGGCTCCACCGGGCGCAACTTTGCTGCCGGCATGAGCGGTGGCCGCGCCTTTGTCTACGACGATCAGGGCGACTTCTCAACGCGCCGCTGCAATCGCGCGAGCGTTGACCTGGAGCCACTCACTTCCGCCGAAGATATCGCCGAACTACGTGGCCTGCTTGAACGTCATCGCGATCTGACCGGCAGCCCGCGCGCCGCCTGGATCCTGGAACACTGGGCGGATGCGCAGCAGCGTTTCATCAAGGTCTTCCCGCACGAGTACAAGCGCGTGCTCGGAGTGCCACGCGCCGAGTCTGTCTACGTTTCCCCAATCAATGCGTCGCCTCTGGCGGCCACCGCAGAGGTGCAGCATGGGTAAGGTCACTGGTTTTCTTGAAATCGATCGCGAACAACCTGTCCGCCGCAAGGCTGACGAACGCATTTACGATTGGCTCGAGATCTACCATCCATTTCCGGAAGAGAAGCAGCGCGAGCAGGGTGCGCGTTGCATGGATTGTGGTGTTCCCTTTTGCCACACCGGCTGCCCCGTCAACAACCTCATCCCCGACTGGAACGACCTCGTTTACAGCGGACGTTGGGAGGGCGCGATTCGCCGTTTGCACGCCACCAACAACTTCCCCGAGTTCACTGGCAGAATCTGCCCCGCACCGTGTGAGGCCGCCTGCGTGCTTGGCATCAATGCACCGCCCGTTTCTATCAAGCTGATCGAGCGCAGCATAGTCGAACGTGCATGGGACGAAGGCTGGATTCGCCCGGAGCCCCCGGAGCACAACACCGGCAAGCGCGTTGCGGTCGTAGGTAGCGGGCCGTCCGGTCTCGCTGCGGCCCAGCAACTGCGCCGGGCAGGCCACTCCGTCACCGTCTATGAAAAGAACGACCGCATTGGCGGCCTGCTGCGCTACGGAATTCCCAACTTCAAACTCGAAAAACACGTGATCGATCGGCGCATCGAGCAAATGCAAGCTGAGGGCGTCACGTTTGTTACAAACGCGCACGTGGGCGTAAATGTCTCAGTGGAGACGCTCACGAATGATTACGACGCGATTCTTCTCTGCGGAGGAGCAGAGCAGCCGCGCAATCTCAGCATTCCCGGGCGCGAGTTGAAGGGTGTTCACTACGCGATGGAGTTCCTGCCACAGCAGAATCGCCGCAACGAAGGCGACGAAATCGATCCTGCAATAGCCATTAGCGCAAAGGGTAAGAACGTGCTCATCATCGGCGGTGGCGACACAGGCGCTGATTGCCTGGGCACAAGCCTGCGCCAGGGAGCGAAGCGTGTCCATCAATTCGAGATCATGCCCAAGCCACCTGAGAACCGCGCCGATTCAACGCCGTGGCCGCTATGGCCTCTTCAGCTGCGCACTGAGAGCTCGCACGAAGAAGGCGGTATCCGCGACTGGGCAATCAACAGCATCCGCTTCACGGGCGATGAGCACGGTAATGTCCAACAGCTGCACGCCACGCGTGTAGGCCCCCCGCCGAAGTTCGAGGCGCTTGAGGGCACGGAGTTCACGCTCGATGTGGATCTGGTTCTGTTGGCGATGGGCTTTCTTGGTCCCGTGCGGACAGGCATGATCGAAGAGCTCGGTCTCGAACTCGATGCTCGCGGAAACATCGCCACGAAGGATTACATGTCCTCCGTGGACGGCATCTTTGCAGCCGGCGATATGCGTCGCGGCCAGTCGCTGGTCGTATGGGCAATCTCAGAAGGACGCAAAGCGGCCGCCGCCGTTGACCGTTTTCTCGCGCAAAACGAGGAGCCGATCCAGCCGCACCATCGCGCGCACGCCTGAGCCGTTCTCACGGGCCCGCGAGCGCGCCGCTTGCGGGCGCGACCCTGTCGGAAAACCTCTTTGATTTAAGCGGCATCCATATTCTTGGGGTATCGTGGGGGCAGTGCGAGCGCACTCGCTTGCATTGTTGCGAGAACTTGAACGAAACGGCCTTCAGGTTTCGATCCGGCTGAAGACAAAAATCAAGCTACCGCGAGGCGACGATCAGTCGCCGAAGGGGGACGTCATGTCCGACGCTCCGAGTGCCTATAAGGTGCTCATCGTCGACGACGAACACGCGATCTCCGATTCGCTTGCTAGGATTTTTGTTCTTCGAGGCTACCTTGTCAAGACAGCCTATTCCGCCGAGCAAGCGATCGAGATCATCGAAGCATGGGCCCCCGAGCTTGCCATCGTCGATGTGGTGCTGCCCAAAATGAATGGCATCGATCTCGCCATTCTTCTCCGCCAACACTACCCGTCTTGCAACGTTCTTCTGGTCTCGGGGCAGCTGATCACGTCGGATCTTGCAGATGAGGCGGCGCAGAGGGGCCACACCTTCGATATCCTGGCCAAGCCAGTTCCCCTGCCAGATCTTCTTGAAACAGCCGCAGCTCTGCTCGATGCAACTGTCAAACCCGACGCTTGAAAGTCTCCGCAAATGAACCCGTGGATCTTCGCTAGTGTCTGGCAGGTGCTTTCTGTCCCGCCTGCGTCGCCTGATGATCCGATGTAATCGGCTTCTTTGCGAGAAGCCCACTCTGGACCAACCCTTCATCCTGATTCACATAGACAGTGCGCGATGGCAGCGCGAGCGCGGTGCCGGCTCCACTGACAATTACCATCAGGCGCAAAAGCAGATCTTCGCGAATTGCGAAAAATTCATTTGGAACGCCAGTCAGGACCAGACAGAAGACCTCCACATCGAAGCCATTTTGTCCAAATCCTATGAAGCGCACTCGCACAACATCACGATCAACATCGGGATGCTCATGTAGCATTGCGCGGATATTGGCGAGCACCGCCTGAAGTTGCTCCGGCGAAGTCTCGCGCTGCAATTCGAGAGTGGTTCGAAAGGCGCTCTTGTCGTAGCGGCTCAGATTTTCTATGTTCATCGCCGCCAACTCTCCATTGGGGATTGAGAGCTCAGTCAAGTCGATCGTGCGAATTCGAGTTGAGCGCAGACTGATTGCTTCGACAACACCTATCGTTGTTCCGATCCGGACCAGGTCGCCGATATGAATTACCTGGTCGCCGAGAATTGAGATACCGCCAAGAATATTTTCAACCGTCTTTTGCGCAGCGAACGCAAGCACAACACTGCCGAGTCCGAGTCCCGCCATCGCCGCCGTGATGTCAACGCCTGCAATCGAAAGGATTCCTAATAGTGCGACGACACCGATGAGCACCTTAAGAAATCGTTGCCCGAGAACCACGATCGAACCGCCGCCGGATGAACTGGCTGACGCCGCGGCTTGAGTACGCTCAGCCCAGTGATCGATCACGCTCATCACAGACCAGGCCACACCCGCTGTCAGCACTATCGCGACAAAACGCACGTAATGCGTTCGGAACGGGACCGGAAGACCAAAGATCGCAATCCCAATCCTGTGACAGAGAATCGTCAGAACCAATTTGGCGGGCGAAACAATGGAGTCGTGAAGATCCCGTATAAACGGATCCGGTCGCCATCGCATCCATATCCGGATCAACCTGCGAAGCAGCGCTGCAATTCCCCAGGCAATGCAATAGGCCGGCAGAAAGAGCAGCAGAAAGGCCATCCAGCGCCACAATGACGTCCCGAAGTATCGGTCAGTCACCAGGAAATGCGGCAGCCGTGATTCGATTTCCGTCTCTTCCACTTCCTCAATCTTGCCGAGCACTTCGGGAAGATCAGCCTCGTCAGCAGAAGCCTTGTCCTTAGCGTCAGTCGAGAACAACCAGATGCCTTCGAAGGCAATAGGACATAGAGCGCTGTCTCTGTCACGCTGCACCGCTTGTTTAGCCGGGGCCGCAACGGAGCCCTTCGCCGCCACCGATGCAATGGCCATCAACATCAGCACCGCGACAGAACGAAGCATGGTGGCGCGGCTGCGACGCCTCTTCACGCACATCTCCCTACATGGTCTTCACTCAGCACACAATTTCTCCATCGCACATTCCCGCTTAGGTGAGGATGCCCGCGGCAGTCTTTATGTTGTACAGATTCCCGGCGACACCGATGCGATTTCGGCGAGAATGGGTCGTCGGTCTTCTCCGAAAGGAAGAGCACAATATGCTCGAACTGTGGGCTGACCTCACGCCCTTGATTCTCGCCAGCGCTGCGCTTCCATTGCAGACCATCCTTACGCTTCGCCTCGTGCACTCATCCAGGGCATCAGCATTCGCGTGGGTCGCAGGCATGACGGCGGTTCGTCTCATTCAGGGCCTGCTTTTCAAGTTCGTGTTCTCGATCAACGAGAAGAACGCTGAATCCTCTCCGCAGGTGCTACTGGGGAGCTTTCTCTTGATCATGGCTCTGCTGCTCTATGTAAAGGCATTCCGCAGAGCGGCGGGCGCAGAAGATGAAGACGCACCACCGCCACAGTGGCTGGAAAAGGCGAGCTCGATGTCTCCGCTGGCAGCTTTTGGCGCGGGTGCCGGATTCATGACTCTGAGTGCGAAGTTCCTCGTCTTCACGCTTGGCGCGGTAACCGCCATCGAGGAAACACACCTGGGTGTCGGCAATTCTGTTCTCGTCTTTGTTCTCTTTGTGCTGCTCGCAGAAATTGCGCCGCTCGCGATCCTCGCACTCTCGATCTCACCGTCCACCCGATCAGACGCGATACTGCAAAGCTTCAGCGCGTGGCTACAGCGCAGCGGCCGCGCCATCACCATCATCTTCGGTCTCATCTTCGGCACATGGTTTCTGCTCAAGGCGCTCAAGCAGCTAGGCGTGATTTGAGTGCGCCGCTATTCACGTGCCGAGGATTGGACAATCGATCAGCTCAGTGCAATCACCTTCTGGCAATCGTCATCCAAGTGCTCTCGAAAGGCGCATTCGTTGTCGAAGACCATACTGCCATTGGTTGCGGCATCGAAGGGCTTCCAGCGAGGAAAGTCCGCATGATTTGGGTCTCCGCTGGTTGCAAAGCTCACCCACGCTCCACTCATCTTCGCCGCCAGAGTACGTGCTGCCGCGCTGTTCCCTGTCATATTCTCGCAACGGGCCGTGTTATCGAAAACGAATGCCAGTTCAGAACAGTGAAATGCCATTGGGCGTCCGTCCAGAATTGGCGTCTGCCAGTCGAAGCGATAGAGATAAGCTGGCGCCGCATGCTGCGCTGTCTTGCGTCGCACCTGCTCCAGAGCTGTCGCGCGAACGCCGCCTGTAGCGATCACTGACCATAGCTGAAAGTTGTTCGCGTTAGGAAAGGCCTTGCGGTGCGTCGCGTACACATCATCTGCTTTGTCTTTATAGATATTCTTGATTCTCGTTTGCAGATCCTCAGGCGTCATGCTGAAAGCCTCGGGCTTGTTGATCCCGTTCACGAATTCGTTCAGCGTGTTGCCGACAATCATGGGAACCGAAGCTGACATCTCCGGCGCCGCCGGATCGAAAGGCTGAGTCGGCATCGCTGCATTACCGGCAACCGGAGACCAGCCCAGATTTCTCCCTAGAGTGCGAAAATCGATGACGCCCGAAGCAGGTATCCGCATCGACGTAACCTCTCTCGCAGCCTTTTGCAGTGTGTCGAACGGCACCTGCTGCAGCTTGTCTACATCGGAACCGCTCAGCTGTAGCTGCTTCAGAAGCTTTTCCGCCAAAGTCGATGAACTCTCGACCGTCGCTGAAGTCAGCAGTGAGCCGCTCTCAACGATCGCGCGGTGAAAGAGCCCCTTGGCACCGGGCATCGCCATCAACGCTGTCACCTTTCCGCCGCCGCCCGACTGGCCGAAGATTGTTACTCGATTCGGATCGCCGCCAAATCTGCTGATGTTGTCACGCACCCACTCCAGTGATGCGACCAGGTCAAGCATGCCCACGTTGCCTGAGAGTGCGTATTTATCGCCATAGCTTGCCAGGTTCAGAAAGCCCATCGCATTGAGCCGGTGCGTAACGCTGACCAGCACAACGCCTCGACGTGCGAGACTCTCGCCATCGTATGAGAGCAGCTCTGTGGCAGAACCCGCCGAGAAGCCTCCACCATGCAGCCACACCATGACCGGCCTCTTTCCACTATCGGTGCTCTGCGTCCAGATGTTGAGATTGAGACAATCCTCGTTCTGGATGCCGTCATCCCAGCTGAAAAGCCACGACTCTTCGTTGTTCTGCCATCCGGCGCGCGGGGCCTGCGGAGAAACAGAGCCGTGATGCAGACACGACCGCACGCCCGTCCACGGAGCGGGCTTTTGCGGAGGCAAAAAGCGATTCGCACCGCTCGTATCTGCTCCGTAGGGAACGTTCTTGAAAGCGTAGATGCCGTTGCGGACACATCCGCGAATTTTGCCATAGGCGGTTTCGACGACCGGATTATCATCCGCAGCACGTACCGTTGCACCGGTCGAGGGAATCGGCATCGGATAGCGTTCAGCGCTCGGTGGTGGCGCGGCAGCTTCAGATCGCGCGCTCCCCAATCCGGCAACGATCGAAGCCATCGCCAGTCCCTTCATCAGGTCTCGCCGCGTTGTGCCCGCCGACTCTTCCCCGTCGGTGTGTGTGTTGGTCAAATCATTCTTCTCGCACTGTGCAGGCTTCAGCATCATTCCTCCAGAAAGATCGGTAAGTAGGCACGCGCAGGCATTCAAGAACCGGCGCTATCTCCTCGGGTTCGCATTTAGACGCTTGGCTTCAAGTCAAATTACGGGACCCGCGAAGTATACGCGTACGTGGTCATTGTGATCGGGCGCAATTGCCCGAAAAACCTCAATCGAGTCGCTAAGTAATTTATGAGCTGGTGCCCGGAGGGGGACTTGAACCCCCACGACCCGTTAAGGTCTGCGGATTTTAAGTCCGCTGCGTCTGCCAATTTCGCCATCCGGGCTGAGTCAGGTCAGCGACGAGGATCGTCGCTCCGATAGCTTCATGATATCCCGTCGACTCCGCTCGCTCGATGGTCTCGGCGTACGCGCAGTGCACCGAGTCGCCGCGCACCAGATCGTCACGCACGCATGCGCGGATCTACGGCCCGCTGCCGAGAACCAGCCCTACTTACTGTGGAATGCGAAAGAGGATATTGTCACCGTCGAGGCGATATTCGGCGGAGCAGGCATCGCCGCCGCAGATCATCGCTTCACCGGCACAGAGTTGGCGCCGCGTAATCAATCCCATGGTGCCGCAGCGGGGGCAAGACATAACCGCGACATAGGGATTTTGCGCGTTGCCGAGTTTGGCCTGGTTTTCAAGGACGAAAACCGTTCCTGGGTCCATCCGTTCGGGAATCCACTCTTCCAGAAACCGTAAATCGGTCAACATCCTGCCCTCCGGGTGTTTGACGTAACGGAGCAGCGTCCCTTATCCGCGCCGCTCTTTTGGACCAACCGCAGGCTGCGAATGATGCTTCTGCAAGTTCTAATCCCTGTTTGACGACAGTGTTGCCGTCTGCGCTGGGTGACGTCAATCAGAAATACGACACAGAGCAGTATCGAACGGGGTACTCATCCGTCCGGCTACGTCTGGTGTAAGTCAGCGGCCGGCTGTCTTCCCTGGCCTCTGAAGCGGCGACACGTCGATGGCTCGGTAGGTTTCAATGTTGCGCAGAATGGCCTGCACATACTCGCGGGTCTGCGTGAAGGGAATCGACTCGACAAACTCATCCATGCCGTGATACGGTCCCGCGGCCTCCCAGTCCGCAACGCGGTTGTCGCCCGCGTTGTAGGCGGCGAGCGCATACTCGGTGCACTCCGCCGAACCGGTCCATCATCTGATGCAGATAACGAATGCCGAGGCTTGATGTTCGTGTCCGGATCGAGCAGCTGATATGTCTGGAAATGCGTCATCCCCTCTTCGCGCGCCATCGCCTTGCCAACAGATGGCAGCAGCTGCATCAGTCCCCACGCATTGGCGTACGAGACACCGCAGGATTGAACTCCGACTCCTGGCGGATCAACGACGCAACCAGATAACGGATCGATGTTGTTCTTGGCAGACTCCGACTTGATTGCGTCCCAATAAGGTTCTGGGAAAAGTATCCGCCAGTACACAATCGGAATCGAGCTTGATGGATGCTGACGCAGCATAGGGCAGCGCCCGCTTCAGCGACGCTCATTGCACGGTACGTCTCTCCGAACGACGCATAGATCTGAGCTTCGGCGAGGGCGCTCCAGGTGCCTGAATCGGGATCGGCAGCTATCTCCCTCGGCGATGTAATCATTCAGCCCGGCATTGGCCAACAGTCGCGCCTTCGCCAGGTGCTCGCTGTCATCGGGAAAACTGTCGTCGAGCGGAGGAACTGTCGGCGCCTTGAGCGCGATCCATCTCCGGATCCGTCAACCGGCTGCAGTGAGCCCAGCGCAGCAAGACGCTGCCGCGCCATTTGCGCGTAGAAGAAATGCTGGTAAGCGCGAACGATCGCTCGATACTTCGCAGCGGCCGCCGCAGGTTTGTGCTCCTGCGTCTCGTAGATTCTGCCCCGCCAGTAGATGGCGCCCACCGTTTCGGTAGGGCTGGGAACAGGCTGATCTGCTCATCGAATATCCTGGCTGCGTCGCTATAGAGACCCTGCCGGTAGCTCAGCCAACCTGCACGCCAGTGTGCGGCAGATGCATTCTTGTTTTGCGGAAAATGCGCGGCCAGATAACTGTAATATTCGATGGCCTTGGGATAGTTGCGCGAAAGCAGATACATATTCCCGCTGGAGAAGAGCGCCTCGGCAAGCCACTCACTGTGCGGAAAGCGTTGTTCCATATCGGCCACAATGCTCTGCTGCGTGGCCTCATCTCCGCGGTTGCGCGCCAGCTCCATCAGAAGATATGAGCGCTGCGCGCCGACATTGTCCGACGTATCCGGCAGCGCCTGCACCTGGCTTGGCGTAAGCCGTTTCAGCTTCAGGTCACAGGCTGCCGCTTCGACGGCGAAGCTCTGTCGCTCTGTATCGGACAACCCGGGCAGTCGAGCCAGCGAATTGTATTGTTCCGCCGCCAGCGAGTAGCGGCCGGCGTTGTAGTAGGCATTTCCCAGGCTTCGCAGCTCAGCAGCCGTCAGCGTCGCATCGGCGCCCGTGGCCGTTAGTTGCGCACGCGCCTTTTCAGCCTCGGGACTCAGCGGATGTTCCAGCAGCACTTGTTTGAAGATTATGTTGGCCTGGGCGGTCTCGCTCCTCGCCTGTGCCAGCTGGGCGCGAGCCAATTGGTATCCCGGGCGATCCGCTGAGGCCGTGTGTGCCGCTGCATCCAGCACGCGTTGTGCTCCAGCCAGATCATTCATGGCCAGCAGCACCGTGCCTTCAAGCTCCGGAGCCTCCACAACGAAAACGCTATCGGGATAACGCCCGGCAAAACCGTGCAGCAGAGCCTCTGCCCCGCTCTCGTTGCCCGCTTCATGCTGCGCTCGCGCTCCCAGAAAATCGGCGTAATCCGCAAGCGCATCGCTCGCCTGTCGAGCCTGATGCAGGCTGGTCGCCGCGTCGCCAAATCGGCGATCGAGCAGGTACGCATGCCCCAGCGCCAGGTAAGCTGCCCCGGCTGCGTCGCCCGTGTGCTGATGAGCGTAGTTAGTTACACCCGTATAGGCCGCAGGAGTACGCAGGTTGGCAAGTTGTTGCGCCATCGGGCGCAACTCAGTCGAGGCGACGAATGCTCGCTTGATGCGTAACGCTTCCGGTGAGGTGCGTCTCTTGCGCCGTCTGCTTGATGTGTTCTTCTTATGTGCGGCAGCGGTATGAGCAGAGTGGCTCGTATCGGAGCTCGCACTGCTCGGCTTCTTCGTGCTGCTCGGGTGCTGTGTAGTGGACGCAGCCGTCTTCTTCTGGCTCGAGTCGGCGCTCGAGGAATCGGCAAGAACCGGGGCAACAAGTACAAGCGACGCCAGCACGCCCGCAAAGGCGCGAGCTGCGGCCGCCGCGAAAACTGAAGAGACGGGGGACTTCATACAATCAATTTAAGCTGCTTTTGGCCCGCTGCAACAGCCCTGTACCAGTGATGTTACCGTCGAAAGTCATCCTCATAAAAGAAGACTGCTGCTAAGTCCTTTTGGTGAGTCCCTCACCATTTTGCTCCCCAATGCGTGGTCCGTTACACTGGACCTGACGGAGCCGGATAATTCTGATTGTCCCGGCCCCCTGAGATTTCCCGCAACCAACCTCCATGGCGACCATCCAACCAATTGCAGGTGAGAACGAGCAGCATCCTGACGTAGCCCTTGTTGAAAGGGTGCGCAGCGGTGATGTTTCAGCCTACGATGAGCTAGTCCGCAAGTACGATCGGCAGGTCTTCAGGATTGCGCAGCACATTACGCAAAACCGTGAAGATGCTGAAGACGTCATGCAGGACGCGTTCCTCAAGGCGTATGAGAAGCTCGACCAGTTCCAGGGGAACTCGAAGTTTTACACATGGTTAGTCCGGATTGCAGTCAACGAAAGCCTGATGCGCTTGCGCAAGCGTCGCACTGGCAAAATGGTTTCGATCGACGAGGACGTGGAGACCGAGGAAGGCAGTGTCCCTCGCGACCTCGCCGACTGGGCGCCGGATCCGGAGCAGAACTATACGCAGGCCGAACTGGCCGAGATTTTGCGCAAGACGATTCAAGGGCTCCCGCAGGGGTTCCGGGTTGTTTTCGTTCTGCGCGATGTGGAAGGACTTTCTACGGAAGAGACAGCAGAAACGCTTGGATTGAGCGTTCCGGCGGTGAAGTCGCGCCTGCTACGCGCGCGACTGCAGCTTCGCGAGAGGCTCACCCGCTACTTCCGCAAGAAAAAGGCTGGTGAGAAGTGACCTGCACTGAGTTTTTGGCTCAACTCGACGACCTGATCGATGACGTGGTGACTACGCAGATGCGTGCCGATCTGCAGGACCACCTGCGCGGCTGCGAGCACTGCGAGGTGACCTTGAGTACCACGCGTAAGACCATTCAAATCTATCGGTCACACGAGATTTACGAGCTCCCGTCCTCTCTTCGAGAGCGCCTGCACGCGGCCATTATGGCGAAATGCAAAAAGGGCTGCTGAATTCCGCGAGAGCCCGGCCGCTGCCCTCAAAGTGACCTTCGGGCAATTTCCCCGCCACAACTTTCCCCGTAAAATCGCGTTCGTTACTCCTAGCAGGAGTTGTGCGCCAGCTCACGGCGATCTTTAGTACTGGAGAGCTTCACGATGCCTTCCCTGAAGGAAGCAGTGGCAGCCGCATTGTGTTTCAGCCTCGTTTGCCCGCCGCTGCCCGGCTCTGCGCAGGACAGATCCGGTGCTGGGCCCGTACACTCAACCGCCCGAACGGCCTATAAATCCACGCAGATCCAGGGCGACCAGCGCATCCTGCACGCCCTCAACCGCTTCACCTTCGGCCCACGCCCCGGCGATCTGGAGGTGGTCAGGTCCATCGGCTTGGACCGTTGGTTTGAACAACAGCTTCGTCCAGAATCTCTCGACCTGACCGATCTGAATGCGCGGCTGGCCCAATTCCCTGCCATGCAGTGGAACCTGCCGGACTTGCTTTACCGCTTGCCCAGCAATGCCCTGATCCGCCAGGCGATCGACGGCAAAGCCCCTATCCCCCAAACTCAAGTTCTCCGGGCCGTCTATACCAACGAGATCGACCGCGCTTCGGCCAAGCGTGAAGCTAAGGAGCAGAAACAAGCCGACACGACTGCCCCCGCGAACGGGATGAGCCCCGCTGTTAGCGCGGCGTCCGATTCCTCTACAACGACTATGAAGCAACCGGTGCCGGCCGCGGCGGTCCAGTCAGAGGTGGACTCTGCCAACCAGGCGAAGCCGGGGGCTCAGGTGAGCCCGCCGCCTCCCGTTGACCTCTCTCTCTTCAATTCCCTGCTGGCTCTGCCGCCCCGAGATCGCGTCATGCGGCTGGTTGCGATGAGCCGATTTGAATTCGACGGTTTCTTCGATTCGCTGCGCCCCGCTCAGCGCGAGCTCTTCGTGGCCGACCTCAATCCGGACCAGCGGGAGGTTGTTGCTGCGCTCAAGGGCCCGGAGCGTCTCGTTGCCGAAGAACTAATTGCCCAGCGCCTCACGCGCGATATCTATTCAACTGCGCAATTGCAGGAGGTGATGACCGATTTCTGGCTCAATCACTTCAACGTATATCTGCGCAAGAATGCGCAGACGCCATACTACCTCGTCCCCTTCGAGCGGGACGTAATCCGCCCTTTGGCTCTCGGCAAGTTTGAAGATCTGCTGGAGGCAACAGCGCACAGCCCCGCAATGTTGGTTTATCTCGACAACGCCGAGAGCGTTGGTCCCGATTCCCCCGCTGCCGAGCGCGCTGCCATGAACGCCTATCGCCGCCCCGGCAACCAGAAGAAAGCTCACGAGGGGCTAAACGAAAACTACGCGCGCGAACTGATGGAACTGCACACGCTCGGCGTGAACGGCGGCTACACGCAGGCTGATGTAACGCAAGTGGCGCGCATCCTGACCGGATGGACCGTCGACCGCCCGGTGCGCGGCGGTGAATTCGAGTTTGACCCCAATCGCCACGAACCGGGCACCAAGAAAGCTCTCGGCCAGAAATTCAAAGACCATGGCGAACTGGAAGGCCGTGAGCTGCTGCACTATCTCGCCACGCGTCCCGCTACAGCGCAATTTATTTGCCGTAAGCTGGCGATCCGCTTTGTGAGCGATGATCCGCCACAGAATCTCGTCGATCGCATGGCCCACTCTTATATGAGCAGTGGCGGCGACATATCCTCCGTCCTGAGAACCCTCTACTACTCGCCGGAGTTCTGGTCGACGGATGCGTTTCACACCAAGGTCAAGACGCCGATCGAGTACGTCGTTTCAGCCGTGCGAGCCAGCGACGCCGACATTCAAGACCTTCGCCCCCTTGCCAATGCGCTGCGCTCCATGGGCATGCCGCTCTATGGCTGCATTCCGCCGACAGGCTACAACTGGCAGGCATCGGCGTGGGTCAGCACTGGAGCACTGGTCGATCGCATGAACTTCGCCTTGTCCCTTGCCGCAAACAAGCTGCCAGCCATCCGCACTTCCTGGAGTCCGCAGGCAGATAGTAGTGCCGATTCAACCCTGTCGACCGGAACCCCCAGCCCGGAGTCCGAAGAGCTTCGCCTCGAATCCCTGGTGATACCCGGCGGCGTCAGCGACTCCACACGCGCGGCGGTACTGCAGCAATTCCAGCAGCAGAGCGCCTCAGCTCAGGACGCGATGCCTCTGCGCGCAGCAGCATTGCGCATGCAGCCTACTCCGCTCGAGCGGGAAGACCAGATGCTTGCAGGCTTATTGCTTGGTTCGCCTGAATTTCAACGCCGTTGATAAGGAGCAACACGATGCAGATGAATCGGCGCTTTTTTCTCCGCAATGGAGCCTTCGCCCTCGCTGGCACGACAGCCATTCCGGGCTTTCTTGTTCGCTCCGTGCTGGCGCAGACCGCTGCTCTACCCAACCAGCGGCTCGTCGTCATCTTCCAGCGTGGCGCAGCTGATGGCCTGAACATCGTCGTACCCTATCGCGAAAAGAACTACTACTCAATGCGGCCCAGCATCGCAATTCCGCAAAAGCAGGTCGTCGATCTCGACGGCTTCTTCGGGCTGCATCCTTCTCTCTCCAGCTTCAAGCCGCTCTATGACCAGGGTCACCTTGCCGTCGTGCACGCCGTGGGCTCGCCCGATATGTCGCGCTCGCACTTCGACGCGCAGGACTACATGGAATCCGGCACGCCAGGCATCAAGAGCACGCAGGATGGATGGCTGAATCGCGCTCTTCAGGCCGAGGACCTGCGCTGCCATTGCGATCACACGCCATTTCGGGCCGTAGCCCTCAGCGCCGATGTGCCACGCACGCTCGCCGGCACAGTGCCCGCAATTGCACTCAACAACGTGAACTCGTTCTCCATCGGCGGCCGAGGACCTGCGCCTTCGCAAGCTGCCAGCGCTTTTGAAGCCATGTACGCCGACAGCGGCGACCGCATCTTTCATCCAGCTGGCGATGAAACCTTCGAAGCAGTGAAGATGCTGCGAGCGGCAAATCTCGGCCGCTATACTCCGGCAGATGGCGTTGAATACCCCAACTCAGAATTTGGCAACAACATGAAGCAGATTGCCCAGCTTCTCAAGGCCGACCTGGGCGTTGAAGCAGCCTTTACCGACGTGAGCGGCTGGGACACGCACCACAACCAGGGCAGCGTTGACGGACAGCTTTCCAACCGGCTCCGCGACTTCTCAGACAGCATCTCCGCCTTCTGGCGCGATCTTGGCGACAGCGCCGGAAACGTCACAATCGTTACCATGTCTGAGTTTGGTCGCACGGCACGCGAAAACGGAACCGGCGGTACCGATCATGGCCACGCCAATGCGATGTTCGTCCTCGGCGGCAATGTAAAGGGTGGCAAAGTCTACGGGCGCTGGCCGGGCCTTGCGAACGAACAACTGAACGAGGGGCGCGATCTCGCGCTCACCACGGACTTCCGCCAGGTGCTTGGTGAAGTTGTTACGCAGACGCTTGGCGCAGAAAAGCTCGACGTCGTCTTTCCGGGGACGAAGATCACCCCGAGCAACTTCCTGCGCCTGATTTAGGTCTATTCCGCACGCAAAGCGTCAGTGGGACTCACCGAAGCGGCACGTCGTGCCGGCAGAAAACTTGCTACTAACGACGCCGCGCTCAGCAACAGAACTACTCCGGTAAGCGTTGGGATATCCCACGCTTGCACGCCGAAGAGCAGTTTGCGCATCAGCAACGACGCCCCAACCGAGGCCACGACGCCAATACAAATCCCAAGCGCCGTCAGACGGCTGGCTTCATTCATCACCATTTTGTAGACAGAGCTGCGCTGTGCCCCCAGGGCCATGCGTACGCCGATCTCTCGCGTTCTCTGGCTCACGGAATAGGCGATCACGCCGTACAGTCCGACGACGCCCAGCAGCAAGGCCATCACTGCAAATCCTCCCACAAGCCACGCTGAGTAGCGGTGGAGCAACGATGTCTCGCTAGTCTCGATCAGGTCGGTCATCGTCATCTCGTCGTGCACGCCCAGGTTGGGGTCGATCGAGCGCAACTCCCTGACAAGCAGAGGCAGGAACGATCCTTCATCATTGGCCGTACGGACAACAACCGCGAAGGAATGGTCTGAATCCTGATCGATCGCCTCGTATTCCGCAGGCCAGACCGCGTCATCCGGTGCACCCTCGCGCACATTCGCAATCACGCCCACAATTTCACGCATCGACTTCGGATCCAGATCCCCGTTGGCCAGTTTTTTGCCCAGCGGATCCTCTCCCGGAAAGTACCGGTCGGCCAATGCCTGATTGATAACCACCACTCGCGGCCTGGTCGCATCGTCATCCTTGTTAAGCAGCCGCCCGCGCAGAAGCCGCGCCTTAAGCGTCGACAAATATGCTGCATTGACCTCGCGCTCGTCGACCTCGTTGTGTTCGCCGTGGAACGGTTTGCCTACAATCCGAATCCAGTCGGTATCGCAGTTGCACTGCACTGGTAAGGAAGTTGTAATCCCAACTGAAACAGCTCCGGGCAATGATGACAGGCGACCTTCGATCTCGCGACGGAGCGCGGTCAGTTGTTCGTCCTTCGTGTAGTACTTCTCCGAGGCCATCACCTGCACGGTTGCGAGGTGCGTAGTGTCAAAGCCGTTCTCCACATGCAACAGTTGATAGAAACTCTTGCCGAGAAGCCCGGCGCCCACAAGAAGAATCACGGCAATGGCAAGCTCAACCACAACAAGATTCCCTCCGATGCGCCTCCACAATCTTCCCGCAGCGCTGCGTCCGCCCTCGCCCAATCCAACGCGGATCTCCTGAAAAGAGAGCCGCGCTACCGGTGTCGCAGCCAGAAGAAACGCTGAGAGAACTGTTATGCCAAGTGCAAAGAGACAGGTGTTCCGGCTCAAACCGACAAGTCGCAGGAAAGGAAGATAGCCGACAATCGCTTGCGGGACCAGCTTGATCAACAGCGACATGAGCCACTCGCCAAAGAACAGCCCCACACCACACCCCGCTGCAGCAAGCAGCAGACCTTCCGTCACAAACTGACGAATTAGACGGACAGGCGTTGCGCCCAGCGCTCCACGTACTGCCACTTCGCGGCGGCGGCTTTCAGAACGCACCAGCACGAGACTTGCAACATTGGCGCAGGCGATCAGGAGAAGCAAGCCTGAGGCGGCCAGCAGCGTCAGCAGAATCGGACGCGTATTGCCAGCGATCAGCTCCGTCAGCGTAATCACACTTGCCGTCTGGTCTCTGTTCGACCCCGGATACTGTCGCTCCAGTTGCGCAGCAATGGACTTCAGATCCGCCAGGGCCGCCTGTTGTGAAACGCCATCCCGCAACCTTCCGATCCCATCCAGGTTGTGGCAACTCCGCCTGCTTTCGCATTGGGTCTTGTCCAGCAGCGGCACCCAGATCTCTGCATTGCCCCGTGGAGCAAACGCGAACTCTCGCGGCAATACTCCAACAATCGTGTACTCATCGCCGCTCAGGTTTACACTCCTGCCCACGATGTCGTCGCTGCCATTGAAGCGCTTGAGCCAGGCCGCGTAAGTGAGGATCGCAATTTTGGGTCGTCCCGGTTGGTCGTCGCCACGCACAAAACTGCGACCCAGCATCGGCTTAACGCCCAGTGTGTTGAAAAATCCATCGCTCACGCGAGCAGCGGCCACCGGCACACCACCTGATGATGTGCGAAGGAGGAATCCCGTTCCCGTGTACACATCGATCGAAGTGAAGGAATGATTCAGCCTCTTCCAATCCTCATAGTCGGCGCGGGAGATATTCGAACGCTGAAAGACCTTGCTCGCCTCATCGACCGCCATGAGCCGATCGGGCTGAACGAATGGCAACGGCTCGAGCAATGCTGCATCTGCGAATCCAAAGATCGCAACACTCACTCCCATGCCCAGCCCGAGAATCAACATTGCGGTGAGTGCGAAACCTGGAGTCCTGCGCATCTGGCGCAAAGCAAAACGCAGGTCCTGGATGACCGATTCAACGCGAAACCCGACAACTTCGTGGCTCCGCTCCTTGAGGCGCGTCGTGTTGCCGAACTGCCGCGCCGCAGCATGTTGAGCTGCTTCCGCTCCCATTCCAGCGGCAACATACTCCCTTTCCACCTCGGCACGATGGAAGGCCATTTCCTCATCGAGTTCGGTGCGGAATCGGTCGCGGCCGAAGATGAGGGCAAGCTTCTTTATAAATCCGGAGATGAGATTCATCTACGCCTCCTGCGCGTCTTTCAGCACGCGGCCGATCGCCTGAATCATCTGCTCAAACTGCGACATCTCGACGCCAAGCTGCTTTCGTCCCGCTGCTGTCAACGTGTAGAACCGCGCGCGCCGGTTGGTCTCGGTCATCTTCCACTCAGCCTTCACCCATCCCTGCAGCAGCAGCCGTTGCAAAGCCGGATAGAGCGAGCCTTCTTCCACGGTCAGCACCTCGTCAGAGAGGCGCTTGATCGACAGCGCTATCCCGTAGCCGTGCAAAGGCGCGCGGGTGAGCGTCTTCAGGATCAGCATGTCGAGAGTTCCAGGCAGCAGGTCAGGCCTCTTGGCCATATGCGATCTATCTATAGACATCTATGGATAGAAAGTCAATGGTCATCAGTCTCGCCTCCACAAGAAAGGGCCCGGAACCTGTCCGGGCCTTCCTTGTATTGCGAAATGCAATCTGCACGATCAGTGCTTGCTGTACATCTCCATCACGTCCTTGCGCAGCTCAACTCGGCTGGATTCACGCGTGTAGAACATGTGGCCGCCGGGATATTCGCTGCACCGCTACGCGCGTGTGGTCGCCCATCACCGGAATCTGATCCACCGTGAGCACCGAACCCATGAACGGGCACGAGAGATCGTTCCAGCCATGCACGATCAGCACGCGAGCTTGGGGTCCGCCGCCACCGCCTCGCGCAATTGCGGCACCGAGCCCGGCGCAGATCGTCTCCGCCGCGATCCCACTGCCTGCCCACGTCGTACGAAAGCGCGTTGTACCGCGCATCCACCTTCCAGCCCACGGTCGCGTGACGAAAGTCGACCATCGCGGTGGTCATCGGCGCGATGATGCTGGCCAGGATCGGATCGTTGGCGCGCTGCTCGGGCGCAAACGGGAACGGATCGTACGAAGTCACGTTCGAGTCGTAGACCGAGCCGAGC
This sequence comes from uncultured Acidobacteriaceae bacterium, assembly GCA_963832465.1. Lineage (GTDB taxonomy): Bacteria > Acidobacteriota > Terriglobia > Terriglobales > Acidobacteriaceae > Telmatobacter. Next base: position 362,154 of record CAWHUJ010000002.1, on the reverse strand, counting down.
TTGCCCTCTTCGCGATGCACTTCGCGCAGATAGGCGCCGGTTTCGATCGGCCGCCGGAGTACTTGACAAACGCTGGGATCGAGGCCGGTCAGCTCCGTCACGTGCTGATCATCTTCTTGCTCGGCGTCCGGGTCGGAGTGGCCTTTGAGCAGCGTCGTCGCGTATTCGCCGCGCGTGTAGGCAATCACCTCGGCCATGGCCTCCGGCGTCAGCTTCTTCTCGCGCTCAAGGTGCGCCGCGGTGATTGAGGGCAGCGTCATCATCCACGGCACCGGCGACAGGTCCCCATTGTCGTCCTGCGCCGGATTGAGATAGGGCGACACCAGCACCACGCCGTTCATGGCGACGCCGAGTCTGCGACTGCAGGTAGTGCGTGATGCGCGGCCCGCGGAAGCCGCCGTAGCTCTCGCCAACGAGATATTTGCGCGAGCCGAGCCGGTTGTTCTTCACCAGCCAGTCGTAAATTATGCGCGAAAGATATACTCGATGTCCGGCGTGGTGGAGTAGAAGAGCTTTTTGGCCTCAGCCTCCGGCACGGCTGGCGCGGCTGAATCCGGTGCCGACGGGATCGATGAAGACCAGATCGGTGAAGTCGAGCCACGTGCCGGGATTGTCCTTGAGGTCAGCCGGGTCAGACGGGCTGTCGCCTTCGTTGCCGGCCCTTCAGATGCTTGGGCCCGATGGCGCCGAAGTTCAGATAGACCGACGACGCGCCGGGGCCGCCGTTCAGCGCGAAGGTCACCGGTCGGTTGGGGCCATCAGTGTAAGCGGTGACCACTACCTGGCCGGCCATCTTTCCGTCTTGTCACGAACTGGAAGCGCCCCGACGGTGACCGTATATTTCAGCGTCTTGCCGTCCAGTTAATCGACTGCTGCGTGTGCGCCTCGGCAGGCAACGGAGGCAATGCTGCTTCTCGTCGCCTTTCTCGCCTGCTGCAGGCTTCGCGCTGGCGGCGGAGTCTTATCCGCTTGTGCAATGGCTTGAGCGGCCGGAAGGGCAAGGCAAATCAAAAAGAGCGCACGGCACACAGCTGGCCCTGGCAAAGATTTCTGGTTGAAGAGATTCATGACGATACGATACATCCGGCGCGGCTTGGTGGCAGGATGCTGGCAGCCTCTCCCGCCGATGATTTACCCTCAAACACGGCATGAAACTTACCAGCACGCTCCTCATTCCCGGACTCGCATTTGCTTTTGTAACTGCTGCTGCGGCACAAAGCTCAACTAAGCCGGCCGACGATATGCCCGATGCGCCGCAGGCAACAGCCGCGGCGCTCATGACGCCCAACGGCCCCACCGTCGTGATGGATACGTCGATGGGCCGCATCACCTGCCAGTTCTTTGAGAGGCAGGCCCCCAACGCCGTCGCTAACTTCATTGGCCTGGCGACGGTGACGAAAGACTGGACCGACCCCGAGACCAAGAAGAAGTGCACGGCAAGCCGTTCTATGACGGCACGACCTTTCACCGCGTGATTCCCGGCTTCATGATCCAGGGCGGCGACCCTCTGGGCACCGGAACCGGCGATCCCGGTTACACCTTCAACGATGAGTTCGATCCCGACCTGAATTTCGACCTCCCAGGGCGGCTCGCGATGGCTAACTCCGGGCCCGACACCAACGGCAGCCAGTTCTTCATCACCGAGCAGGGCTACCGCGTCGCTCAACCAGCACTACACGCTCTTTGGCCAGTGCGACTGCCAAGCGTTGAAGTCGTCAAGAGCATTGCCCGCGTCCAGCGCGATAGCAACGATAAGCCCACGACGCCGGTTGTGCTGAACAAGGTCACAATCGTGCCCGAAGGCCAGCCGGTTCCGGCCGCACCCGCGGGCACTTCACCGAATCAATAGTCTTACGCGTTTCGCCAGCGAATTTTGCGCAGGCTGGCGCTCAACGAGATATCAATCCACTCACGAAGGAGTCTCTTATGGCACTTGCACCAGGAACCTACGCCATCTTCAACACCAACTGAAGGCAAGATCACGCGTTCGGCTCTTTGAAGCCGACGCGCCCGTCACCGTCAAGAACTTCATCGAGCTGGCCGAGGGCACGAAGGAGTGGACGCATCCCACCACGCGCAAAAAGTCGACCGACAAGCTTTACGACGGCACCGTCTTTCATCGCGTGATTCCCGACTTCATGATCCAGGGCGGCGACCCAGCCGGCACCGGCATGGGCGGCCCTGGCTATCGCTTTGAAGACGAGACCAAGGGCTCGACGCACAAGTTCGACAAGCCGGGCAAGCTGGCGATGGCCAACTCCGGACCGAACACGAACGGATGCCAGTTCTTCATCACCATGGCGCCCACGCACTGGCTCACCGGCAATCACACCATCTTCGGCGAAGTGGTCGAAGGCCAGGACATCGCCGACAAGATTTCCAAAGTTGCCCGAAATGCCCAGGACAAGCCGCACAACCCTGTCGTCCTGGAATCAGTCGCCATCGAAAGCGTAGCCTGAGCGCGCCCTCTCTTCAATGCCTGCGATCGCTTCGTGCAGATCGCAGGCACTGAAAGCCAACTTTCTCCGGTCTCCGAGTCTCCTTCCGCTTTCGTCGCTGGAAAGCTCACCATGGATAATCCGCCACAGCCCGCCGCCCGTGCCAGCCTCACGGATTATCTCGCTGCAGAACGCACTCTTCTTGCCTGGATTCGCACCGGGCTAGCCTTAATGGGCTTCGGTTTCGTCGTCGCGCGCTTCGGGCTGTTTCTGCAGGAAGTACAGATTGCACAGTCTGCTCCCGTTCTGTCTTACGGTCTATCCCTTCGCTTCGGCATCGCCCTCATTGCCCTGGGCGTCGTGGTTGAGATTCTTGCCGGTTGGAATCATGTGCGCCTCCTTAGAAGACTCGATCGCGGAGAAGAAGCCCCAGTGGCGAGAACACACGCCGTGATGATTGCCTACATCCTCGCGCTCATTGGACTCGCCATGGCCGCTTATCTTTTCTCGATGTAGACTCAAGGCGACCTCAAAGCCACCTCTACGGAGCCATTTTGCCTTGAAAGCGAAGATTGTCCTTGTCGGCCTTTGTTTGATTGGCCTCCAGACCAATGGTTCGTTCTCTCAGTCTGACGGCTTGCAAGATGAGTTTCTTCGCGTTTACAAGGGAGTTCCCTTCAGCGATTCCCGTGTCAGCGGTGGTCCGCAGAAGATCCCGGGGATTGTGTACTGCGCTTACTACGATCTCGGCGGAGAAGGTGTCGCTTATCACGATAGTGACGCGAAGAACAATGGCAGCGGCGCGCTGAATCCTGCAGATGGAACCTACCTCAATGAATTCCGCATGCATGAGGGCGTCGATACTTCGTATACGAAGTTCAAGCGCGATCCGGCGATCGATGACAACCCTTTCGATAAGGTTGTGCCCCCACCCGATCTGCTCTACGTGGGCTGGACTCAGCCCGGCGAGTGGTTCAACATCACGGTCAATGTCGCCCAGGCGGGAAGCTACGCGACTGATTTGCTGTACACGTCGAATCGCGGCGGCACTATTTCATTCGCTGTAAATGGCGAGCCCGCGACAGGACCTCTGACAATTCCGTCTACATACGATGCGGCCGATCCGGTTGCCTGGCGGCAATGGCATCACTGGAACATCGCGCGCGATCTGGTCAAACTGCATCTTACCGCCGGACGGAATGTGCTTACCGTTCACATCGTCAGCGAAGGACAGATGAATCTCGCGACGCTCGACTTCAGGTACGTCAACGATCGGGCGTCACGACTCGAACCATCACGCTAAGATTTTCCCGTCCGGTGTAGTCTCATACGGCTCGCCGCCTGAATGGAGAAGCCCATGAAGGACGTCGCATCCCAGGGAATCATTGAGATCGAATCGAATCACAGCGTCAATGAGACTGTATCCCGATTGAAAGAGATCCTCGCAGCCAAGGGGATAAAGCTCTTCGCTGAAATCGATCACAGCGGCGAAGCTGAAAAGGCCGGATTCAAGATGCCACCCACGAAGCTGCTGATCTTCGGCAACCCGAAGGCTGGCACGCCGGTTATGATGGCCGCTCCATTGAGCGCGATTGACCTTCCCCTCAAGATTCTGGTGCGTCAGGACGATGCCGGCAAAACCTATCTCGCCTACAACGCCCCGGAATTCCTCCGGCTCCGGCACAACATTCCTGCCGATCTGATCGGCAACATCGCAGCAGCCGAAGTCATCGCCGCCAGCGCCGCTAAGTAGCCTTTCCGCAATTTAAAGAAATGCTTCTATAATGTCCTCTATCTATCAGATTCTAAACTACATCATTAAGATATGTCCATGGACACGTTTGCCCAGATGACAATCATTCCCGCCGAAGTGATTGACGCGCTCTATCATTGAAGCAGTGAAAACACGCCGTCGGATATGAACCTTCAGGACCTTCGCTATCTCGTAGCACTCGCAGATCATCGACATTTTGGCCGAGCCGCCGAAGCTTGCGGGGTAAGCCAGCCCACGCTAAGCAGCCAGATTCGCAAACTTGAAGACGAGTTGGGCGTCACTCTGCTGGAGCGCACCAACAAGCGCGTGGAGCTCACCCCTGTAGGAGGCAGAATCCTCGCTCATGCACAGCAGGCCCTCGCCGAAGCGAAGCAGATGCAAACGGTCGCACAAGCTGCGCGAGATCCTCTTATCGGCCCATTGCGCCTTGGCGTGATCCCCACGTTGGCTCCATACCTGATGCCTCTTATCCTTAAGCCCCTGCGCATCGCCTATCCGGGGCTGACGATCCATCTATGGGAAGATCAAACTCTGCCGCTGATCGACTCACTGCGCAATCACAAGCTCGACGCAGCTTTGCTCGCAACTGCATCGCAGGCGCCGGAAATTACCGAGATCTCCCTTTTCGATGAGCCTCTCCTCGCCGCCCTGCCGTTGCATCATGAACTCGCAAAGCGCAAGACAATCGACGAGTCCGCGATCGCAGACGAGCTGATGGTGCTCGCCGAAGGCCACTGCCTGGCAAATCAGGCGCTCGCTGCTTGCGGCAACAAGCACGGAACGCGATCAGGGCTTCAGGGATCGATGCAAGCTGCCACGCTTGACACCCTCGTTAATCTTGTCGCAGCAGGCTATGGCATCACGCTCATTCCGGCCCTCGCAGCAGACACACTGGGGAACCGCGAAATCGCCGTCAAGCCGTTGGCCAGCCGCTCGGTTCGTACGATCCGTCTGGCGAGCCGTCCCGGATTCCCGCGGCCACAAGCCCTGCGAGCCCTCGAAAAAGTGATTCGAAAAGAGGTCGCGCCGCGGCTTCCTGCGAGCAGAATCAGGGACATTCCCGCTGTGGAAAAGTCGGGCAAAATTAGACAAACTCCGAAGGTTTCAGGCTGAATTCCAGAGAAACCCGAGGAAAACGTGGTTCCGGCCCCTATTATCCACAAAAACACCCCTTGTGATCGTTGACCCCACTTCTCCCGCTCCTTAGAGTCGGTAAGCGAAGGACAATAGAGACTGTCTGGTGGGGAAATCCGTGCCTGCCCTCTCCGACAGTTGAGAGACAGCGTCCCCAGTTCTCGACTTTCGGGAGATAACATGCTGAAACTGAAAAAGATCCACATCCTGGGCTTTAAGAGCTTCTGTGACCGCACCGAGCTCTCAGTCTCGGGGACCGGTGTTGCCGTTGTTGTGGGTCCGAATGGGTGCGGCAAGTCGAACATCCTCGATGGCGTAAGTTGGGTCCTTGGTGAGCAAAGTGCCAAGTCTCTGCGCGGAACGCACATGTCCGACGTCATCTTTGCCGGTACCCGCGACCGCAAACCGCTGGGGATGGCCGAAGTCACGCTCACTCTCGTTGATCCTGATGCCTATGAAGGCCCTATGCTTGTCGAGCCCGAAGTCGTGGTTGAGCCCGTTGGGCCGGTCGACTGGGATGAAGATGAGATGCGCCGCAAGCGCGCTGCCGAGGCGGAAGAGATCATCGCAGACGAGCAGCCGGGCCAGGTAATCGAAGGCGAAGAAGAAACACCCGAAGCCGCTGGTGAGAATGCGCAAGAAGGCGGCTCACAGGCAGTCGTGCTGAGGATCCGCCGCCGCAAGTTCCGCCGCACCCCGCAGAAGGGCGAAATCGTCATCACCCGCCGCCTCTTCCGCACCGGCGAGAGCGAATATCTGCTCAACGGCAAGCTTTGCCGGCTGCGCGACATTCAGGACATCTTCATGGGCACCGGCCTCGGCCCTGAGAGCTACGCCATCATCGGCCAGGAACGCATCGGCCAGTTGCTCAGCTCAAAACCGCACGATCGTCGCTCCATCATCGAGGAGGCTGCGGGAATCACGCGCTTCAAGACCAAGAAGCGGCTCGCCGAGTTACGCCTCGAAAGCTCAAAGCAGAACCTGGCGCGCGTAGACGACATCTTTGAAGAAGTAACGCGGCAGATGAACAGCCTGAAGCGCCAGGCCGCCAAGGCGGAACGTTTCGCAGCAGTGCGCGATGAGCTTCGCGGGCGTCTGCGCGTCGTCCTGGCAAGCCGCATGACGCTCATGGATAGCGATCAGGCGCGGCTCCAACAGGAGATCACTGCGCTTGGCGAACAGATACAGTCTTCGGCAACGGAAATCGAACTCGCCGAGATCAACCAGCACTCGCTCACCGAGCGAGGCTATGCTCTCGATCGTGAAGGGCAGGAAGCACAAAATCGCGCCAACAGTGCGGCAGTAGAGTTGGAGCGCGCCGCCGCCCGTGAACGTGCAAACGCAGAGCGGGTAGGCGAACTGGAAGCGCGCATGGCCGCCGCCGCGGGAGAACTGGAGCAGACTCGCACGCAGTTGGGCAGCATCGCAGAAGAGCGTTCTCAGCAGCGCAGTTTTCTTGAAACAGCCGCGACCGAGGCAACTAGCTTCCATCAGAAGGTGCAGGCCCACCAGCAGGAGGCACGTGCCGCGGCTGAGCAGGTATTTAATGCCGAACGCGAACTGGAATCGGCTCGCAGGCAGGCAATGCACTTGCTCACCCTTGCCGGCAATGCCCGCAACAGCACGGCGCAGGCCGAAGAAAGCCTCGCAGCACTGGAGCGGGAAGCGCAGCGCCTCGAAGCGGAGATGGGGCAGGCGCGTAACGAGCTCGAGAATCTCGGAGTCCAGAGCGGCCAGGCGAAACTCGGCTTCGAGTCGGCGACTGAGACACTGAAGCGCCTGGAGGGCGAAATCGCAGAGCTGCGCCAGACCCTGCAAGCCCGGCGCAGCGAAGAAGAAGCTCTGCGCAAGCACGCCAACGAACTGCGCAGCGTGCATGCAACGGCTACGGGTCGACGCAACTCGATTGAGGCGCTGATTCGCGATCACAGCTACGCCACTGACACCGTGCGTCGTCTCCTCAAGCCGGGCGCGCTGGGCAAACGGTATGGCACCTGTGGGTACACTGGCAGATTTTCTTGAGGTAGCGGCGAGCACGAAGGCGTCGTCGACGAGTTTCTGCGCGAAGAACTGAACTATGTTGTCGTGGAGAGCTGGGCGGCCGCCGAAGAAGGCGTCCGCCTGCTGAAGTCAGGAGTCGACGGCCGCGCCACTTTTCTGATTCATCCGCCGCACAGGTCACGATTTTCGCCCGGTGAGAGCGATGGCGCCATCTCCGTCGCCTGGGCTCACTCCCGCTCAAGGACTCGATCCGCGTGCTGAATGGCTTTGGGCGATCGCTCGAAACCATCCTGCCCAAGCTCAAGCACGGCTACCTGGTCGAAGATCCAGCCGAAGCGCAGCGGCTCGCCACTGAGCACAGCCACGCATTTTTCCTCACCCGCGAGGGTGAGTGCTTCCACAACGCGACCGTGACCGGCGGCAAGCCGGCCAGCGAAGGCCCGCTGGCTCTGAAGCGTGAATTGCGCGAGACTGAAAGCAAGCTCGCCAGGCTCGAGACAGAGCCTGGCGCAGGCGGAGATGGAAGCGGCGTGCTTTCGCCGCACCATCGAAGAGCTGACCGCGCAACTGGAGGCGCCGCAGCGCAGGAGCGGCGCGCAGGCCGAGAGCGACGCGGCCAACCAGGGCGCGGCGCTGAAGCAGATGGAGTCCGAGGTGCAGCGCGTCGAGCGCCGCCTTGCAGGAGTGGACGCTGCAGGCCGCGCGCAACAAGGACGCGCGCGAGGCCAAGCACGCAGTCATCGAGCAGAAGCGCGAAGAAGCCGCGCGCCTGGAAGCGGAACACGCGCAGGCCGAGAGCGGCGCTCGATGAGCTGCAGACCCAGATCGCCACGCTGCGCCAGAAGCGCGAGAGGTCTGCAGCAGGAAGCCGCGCAGGTCACCGCCGAACTGGCCGGCCTGGAAGAGCGCCGCCGCGGAGCGGAAGCGGCCTTCCAGCGCATCGACCGGCTGCACGCCGATCTCGAACGCCGCGTTCTGGCCATTGAGCAGCAGCGGGCCGCGGCAGAAGCGGAGCGCGAGCAGCGCATCAGCGAGAGCGCCGAACTGCACAGCGCGCAAGAGGAGCTGGCCGCGATGCGCGGCGAAGCGCTGGCACAGGCGCAGAAGCTCGCCGCGCGAAGCGCAGGCGCTTCGCCAGCAGCTGACCGCAATCGAAACGCAATTGAAGACGGCCCGCGCCGCAGCTCGACCAGTTGCGCGAGGATCGCGCCAGCCGCTCCAGCGAAGTGGCCAAGCTGCAATCCGACCTTGAGCATCTCGAAGCGCAGTTGCCTCACCGAGGTCAACGTCGAAGCCGCAGGTGCTGCGCGCCGACAGCGACATCGAGCGGCTGATCGGCGAAGCAGCTCGCCGCCGAAGAAGAAGCCTGCCGCGACGCTTCGCCAGCGCATCGAGCAGATGGGCCCGGTGAACATGATGGCGCTTGACGAGTACAAGGAGACCGCCGAGCGGCACGGCTTCCTCGAGACGCAGCGCAACGATCTGATGGAGTCGATCGAGAACACGCAGGAGACGATCAAGGAGATCGATCAGATTTCGCGCACCAAGTTCGACGAGGCATTTGCGCGGATCAACGAGAACTTCGCCCAGGTATTCTCGCGCCTGTTCCAGGGCGGGCAGGCCTTCCTGCGCCTCACCGATACGGAGAACCAGGCCGAGAGCGGGCTGGAGATTGTCGCCTCGCCTCCGGGCAAGAAGCTGCAGAATGTGCTGCTGCTCTCGGGCGGCGAAAAAGCTCTCACCGCGCTGGCGCTGCTGGTCGGCATCTTCCAGTTCCAGCCCAGCCCCTTCTGCGTGCTCGACGAAGTGGATGCGGCGCTGGACGAAACCAACGTGGGCCGCCTCGCCGACCTGCTGCACTCGCTCAGCAAGGAGACGCAGTTCCTGCTGGTCACGCACTCCAAGCGCATGATGCAGTCCGCCGACATGATCTACGGCGTAACCATGCAGGAGCCCGGCGTATCCAAGATAGTGAGCGTCCGCCTCGGCGGCGCACGAGCAGCAGCGCGCGACAGCATAACGAAATTGTTCCAGCACAAGAAAGCGCCTCTGAAGAAGTGGATTTCTTCAGAGGCGTCTGCAGTCAGAGACAAGATCGGGGGGCCAGTAGCCGACGCTGGAGGTCGATAGCGTGCAGCTACTGGCGATCCCTCAAGAACGAAGTCAGCGTGGCTTCCCTCCGCCGCTGCCTCGTGCCGCCGGCTCAAGGAAAGCTTTTTTAACTTCGTGCTCTCCAAGCCTTGTCGACAATCCAGTGTCGCCTGAATCAAAGTCCCGGTCCGTGACGACCATCACACGACTTTCTTGCTTTCATCCTTCTGCCGCTCTTGCACCTCAGAACGGGATGAATATCCCTCCAGGCACGTGCATTGACAAATCAAGGCTCGCACTTGAAAATCGGAACTTCAGTGCCGCGATAAACAAGGCACTTCGATGACGGCTCTCCTCTCCACAAACCTGGGCGACATTCCTCTCATTGGCAGGGGCAAAGTTCGCGATCTCTACGCGGTCGACGACGCACTGTTGCTCGTTGCGACAGATCGCATCTCCGCCTTTGACCACGTGCTGGCCTCCGGAATCCCCGGTAAGGGAAAGATCCTTACCCAGATTTCGCTCTTCTGGTTCGATCTTCTTTCGGATATGGTTCCGAATCACCTCATATCGGCGGATGTCGCCGACTTCCCTGCTCCGTTGCAGCAATATGCCGACCAACTCGAGGGCCGCTCGATGCTGGTGCAGCGAGCAAAGATGTTTCCCGTGGAATGCGTAGCGCGCGGTTATCTGGCTGGCTCCGGATGGAAGGAATACCTCGGCGACGGCACTGTCTGCGGCATCCCGTTGCCCAAAGGCCTCCAGGACGGATCACGCCTGCCCGAGCCCCTGTTTACACCGGCGACCAAGAGCCAGGATGGAGCGCACGACGAGAATATCTCCTTCGAAGCCACCGAAGCTCAGGTTGGCAAGGACGCCGCCGCGCAACTCAGGGATCTTACTCTCGCCATCTATGCCAAGGCGGCGGCACACGCAGAGAAACACGGCCTGATTCTCGCCGACACGAAGTTCGAATTCGGCGTCACCGAAAAAGGCATCACTCTCGCTGATGAAGTTCTGACTCCGGATTCATCTCGATTCTGGGAAGCCTCTCTATGGAAGCCCGGCGGAGCTCAACCTTCCTTCGACAAGCAGTTCGTGCGGGACTATCTTGAAAGCATTCGCTGGAACAAACAGGCTCCTGCGCCGAGTCTCCCCGAAGATGTAGTGCAAAGGACTCTGGCGAAGTATCTCGAGGCGTTCCGGCGCCTCACCGGGCGCGAGCTCAGGTTGTCGTGAGAGGGCAAGGGCACCACTGATGACGCTCGTCGATTGGATAATTGTTTGTGTTCTCGCTGGCGCCGTATTGGCGGGAATCGCACAGGGCTTTCTTCGCTCGATCTTCTCGCTCGGCGGCCTTCTGCTTGGCCTCATTATCGCGGCGTGGAATTACGAGTCAGCCGGACACCTCATTGTGAAGGCTGTCCGCAGCCGTGAAGTGGCTGATGCCGTCGCGTTCCTCGTCATTGCGCTGCTGGTGGCTGCGCTCACCTCGGTTCTGGGCGCGATATTGTCCCGCATCTTTCATAAGATGGGTCTGGGGTGTCTTGACCGCATCGCCGGAGCGCTCTTCGGCTTCTTTCAGGGAGCGCTGCTTGTAACCGTTTGCATCCTCGTCACGGTCGCCTTCTTCCCCGGCACTCAATGGTTGACAGAGGCAACGCTGCCGCGATATTTCTTTGGCGCCTGTCATCTCAGCACCAACGTTACACCGTCCATTCTCACAGCACGTGTGCGCGATGAACTGAGCCGGCTCGAACAGGAGTCACCGAAGTGGATGCATCCCGGGAAACAAAAATAGATGACTTTTTTGCTAGGCCGTAATGCGGTCCGGTATGGCAAGCTAGAAGAGCAAGGGGTGGACGTGAGACGAGAACTGGATAGCCTGGTCACGCAAATGCATTCCAGCGGCATCCGCTATGACGATGCTGTTCGCGAGTTCAAGAGGCAGTATCTGCGCGAAGTGCTGGTAGCTAACCGGGGCAATCAGTGTAAAGCTGCCGAAGAACTCGGCATCCATCGCAACACCCTGAGCCGCACGATGGCCGAGCTCGGCCTTAGCCTCTCCGAGGTTCGCGCTGGGCTCAAGCGTCCGCCACGCAGCGAACGTCTTGTCTTTGGAGCTGTACGCCAGGGTTTTCGCCAGGGCTAAGCCGCTCTCCTGAAGTATGGAGACATCCCCTCAGAAAGACCATTCACGAGTCTCAATCGAGCCTGGGTTTGCCTGGGATAAGCAGGACGCGTATCTCTTCGACATCGACGGGACGCTCCTGCGCAGCCGCGATCGCGTTCATTTCGATTCCGTCGCCACTTCGGTCAAGCGGGTCATCGGCTTTGAGGTAACGCTTGCCGGCGTCGCGCTGCATGGCAATACAGACACCGCCATTCTGCGCGAAGCCTGCCTCCAGGCCAACATTCCTGCTGAAGTTTTCGAACCGCAGATCGGCGCTATCCTCGAAGGAATGGGACATAGCGTCGCCGAGCGCCGTCACGAACTTGACCCAATCCTGATGCCGGGCGTGCATGAAGCGTTAAGCCATCTGGCAAACTGCGGCGCACTGCTCGGCATCGCCACCGGCAATCTTGAAACGATCGGTTGGATCAAGATCGAGGCAGCAGGCCTGCGAGAATGGTTCCGCTTCGGCGGCTTCAGCGATCACTTCCCTGACCGGAACAAACTGGTAGGCCACGCGGCCCGAAAGGCCCGCGAACTTGCCGGCCCCGACGCCACGGTTTGCGTCGTGGGCGACACCCCGCGCGACATCGAGGCGGCGCGCAAGAACCATCTTCGCGTCATTGCCGTGGCCACAGGACACTTCGACTTCGACACGCTGCTCGATCATCATCCCGACGCCTGCGTAACCTCTCTCGCCGACCTCGTAGCATTATCTCGGACGGCCCCATGAAGGCCTCTTCACTTCAATGCTGCGGTGCGATCGCTCTTCTTCTGCTCGGCATGCAGGCCAACTGCCAGCAGCAGGACGCCGCCCCACCCGTCGCGCCGGGCCCCGCTCCAAACGCAGCACCAGGTGCTACCCCACAGGCGTCCCAGCAGCCCGCCGCGCAGGCGGAAGCAATGCCTGTTAGCACGCGTGACCGGGACCGGGCTGCCAAGCTCTTCCTAAACGGCGGCAAGCTTTTCAAGGCTGAGCAGTATGAGGAAGCGATGGCCCTCTATCAACAGGCTGCTTCGCTCGATCCCTCCAATTTGAGCTACGACCAGGCGGTTCAAATTGCGCGTAGTCACGCCGTGGCTGCGTTGCTGCAGCAAGCCGCCAAAGCAACCACTGCGGGCAACCGCGCCGCAGCCCTCTCCGCTCTTCGTCACGCTCAAGAACTCGATCCGAATAATCCTCAGGTCGCGCAGCACTTCACGCAGATTGCGGATAGCGCACTGCTCAGCACAACACGGACGCTCTATGAAGAAGCTGCCGCCGGCGCAGGTGAAGCGCCCGCGCTCGAACCCGCCGGGGGAGTCCACAGCTTTCATCTCAAGACAGATCGTCGTCAGTTGATCCAGCAGGTGTACAAGGCCTACGGCGTCGATGCCACTGTAGATCAGAGCGTACCTGCAACTTTGACCCGATTCGATCTGGATGACGCTACCTTCAGCCAGGCTGTCAGAGCGCTCAATATGGTCACGCACACCTTCGAAGTGCCGCTCGATCCTCATCGCGTGGTTTCAGCATCCGACACGACCCAGAACCGCCAACAGTTCCTGCGGCAGGAGATGGAAACCCTCTATCTGCCCGGCATCCCCTCCGCCGAGATGACAGAGCTGACCAACGTCGCTCGAAACGTATTCTCCATTCAACAGGTCGCTGTGGAACAGGCAACCGGAAGAATGACTTTGCGAGCGCCTCCGGACACGCTGAATGCCTTCAACTCAACAATGCAGGATCTGGTCAATGGGGACAGCCAGGCCTTGCTGGACGTGCGCATCATCGAGGTCGCTCACTCAAAGCAGCGAAACCTCGGCGTGCAGTTGCCCCAGCAGGTAACCGCATTCAACGTCTACACCGAAGAGCAGTCCATTCTCAACGCCAACCAGGCTCTGGTGCAGCAGATCATAGCCTCTGGGCTCGCGGCCCCGGGGGATACCCTCGCCATCATCGGCATTCTTATTGCTTCGGGTGTCGTTCAGAACTCAATCTTCTCCAATGGCCTCGCACTCTTCGGTGGCGGTCTCACTCTTTCCGGCTTGTCTCCCTCCCCGGCCACTTTGAACTTTGCTCTCAATTCATCGGATTCGCGTCAGCTTGAAAATCTTCGCCTCCGCCTCGCTGATGGACAGGACGAGACCCTGCGCAGTGGTACGCGATACCCGATTCAGCTTGCGTCGTATTCCAGCATTATCGGCAACGGCAACACGATTGCGGGCCTCACTTCTGCGGGCACTTCCTCAAATCTCTCGTCACTGATCGCCAGCGCATCGGGGACCGTAGCGATCCCACAGGTTGAGTATCAGGATCTGGGTCTAACACTGAAAGCTACCCCGAAGATCCTGCGCGGTGGCGACGTCGCTCTCACGCTTGATCTCAAGATCACGTCACTCTCCGGCACGATTGTGAATGGCAACCCTGTGCTCAACAACCGCGCTTTCTCGGGAGTGGTGACCTTGAAAGAAGGGGTCGGCGCAATCCTGGCCAGCGAGCTCAATAGCAACGAGAGCCGCGCAATTAACGGGACGCCAGGCCTCAGCGAAGTTCCGGGCTTCAGCGACGTGACCGATAAGAATGTTGACCAGAACTACGCTACGCTGCTCATCATTCTCACGCCGCATATCACTCAGGGCTCTCAGCCCGCAGGCCACACACCCATGGTCCGGATCCAAAGAGCTCAGGAAGTTCACTGATCGTTTTCTAGATCCCGAGGCGGCCAAGATCAAAAGCCCTCACGGCCGATCGCCATGAGGGCTTTATCGTTTCGCGAACAGCTATTGAGGCACGCCGTCGAGCTTCGCCTGGAACTCAATAATCTGCTTGAGAGTTTCGTACGGTACCGCTCCGAGCGGCACTGGACGCCCATTCACAACCAGCGTCGGGGTCTGGTTGATATTCAAACTCTGCGCCAGCTTTACCGAGTCCTCAACCTGCTTGCCGGCCTCCGGGGTCGCGGCGCAGGCCGCAACCTTAGCCGGATCGAGCCCTGCCTTGGTGACCGCACTGTTCAGCGTCAGCGTAGCGCCATCGGCGCTCGCAAGACCCTCCTGCGCGTCAAACACTGCGGAAGCATACTGGAAGAAAGCCGTGCTGCCGCCAAGCTTAGCCACGCACACGCCGTAGGTAGCGGCGGTCACAGCAGCCGGATGTATCTGCGCCAGCGGGTAATTCTGAAAGACGATCCGCGCCTTCGGAAAATCAGCTACCAGCCTATCCATACTCGCCTGCGCATCCTTGCAATGCGGGCACTGGAAGTCGGCAAACTCCACCAGTTCCAGGTCCTTCGTGGCTGAGCCACGGGAAGGGCCGTCTGCGTGCTGTTGCAGAGTGACTCGAGCATCGGCAAACGGGCGCTCGCCGAAAGGCAGAACGTCGTCACCAGCAATGATGTGCTTGCCATCCGGCAAGGCAAAGAATTGCAGAGCTGCGGGCTTCTGTTTTCCGCTCTTGTCTCCGATCAGGATGACAACTTTGCTGACGCCTTCGGCCTGCGTCTTAAGGATCCCCTGGATCTGCCAGATGCGGCCCGGATCATAGCCCCAGGTCGTCTGCAGGAAGCTGTTGATCACGTCCTTGCTCGGAGCTGACGCGGTGAAGTTCACGGGATCAGGCGCAGGAAAGGTGGGAGCGGC
Source organism: uncultured Acidobacteriaceae bacterium (assembly GCA_963832465.1). GTDB lineage: Bacteria > Acidobacteriota > Terriglobia > Terriglobales > Acidobacteriaceae > Telmatobacter. The sequence continues at coordinate 346,922 of CAWHUJ010000002.1, read as the reverse complement.
GGGTGCGGCGGGTCCTTGAGGAGCGGGTTCGCCCGGTGGGGGCGCAGCGGGAACCTGTTGCTGAGCCGAAACCTTCAGAAGACAAATAGAAAGAGCAGCCAAAGTAGCCGCACCTGCAAAACGAGTCGAACGACGAATCAAAGCTTAATCTCCCTCCAGGAAGCCGGAATAGGCCCGACTTCTAGCTTATACCTGAACCTTGACGGCAATAGGAAATCGCCGGCCCATCCCGAACGACTTCGACGTGACCTTGAGAACTGGAGCTGCCTGCTGCCGCTTGTATTCAGAGCGCTCTACCAGGCGCACCACGTGCTGCACAAGGTCCAGAGGCACACCCAGTTCACGAGAGATTTGCTCCGGAGGCTCGTAGCGTTCCACATAGGCTTCAAGAATCGGATCAAGAGTCTCATAAGGCGGCAGCGAGTCGGTGTCCTTTTGATCCGGCCGAAGCTCCGCCGAGGGCGGCTTTTCCAGCGTGTCGTAGGGAATCACTTCCCTTTCACGGTTGAGCCAGCGCGATACGGCGTAGACGCGCGTCTTGACCAGATCGCCGATCACAGCCAATGCGCCGACCATATCGCCGTACAGGGTGCAATAGCCTACCGCCATCTCGGACTTGTTGCCCGTCGTTAGCACGAGAGCGCCTAGTTTATTGGAAAGCGCCATCAGCAGATTGCCGCGAATGCGTGACTGAATGTTTTCTTCAGTGATATCTGCCGGCAGCCCTTTGAACAGGGGTTCCAGCGTCCGCGTGTATTCGTGGAAAAGCCCACTGATCTCGACCAGCTCAAACCGGATTCCGAGATTTGCGGCGAGCTTTCTGCTGTCGTTGATCGAACCCTCGGAAGAGTACGGGCTGGGCATGCCCACTCCAATCACATTCTCGGCGCCGAGCGCCTCAGCGGCGATCGCCGCTACCAGGGCCGAGTCAATGCCGCCGCTCAGTCCGATCAGCGCCTTGCGAAAACCGCATTTGTGTACGTAATCCCGCGTTCCCAGAACGAGTGCGCGATAAGCTGCCTCGGTGTCGTCACTCCCCTGCTCCTCAATGCGCGGCGCGCAGAAAGGATCGACGACAACCAGGTCTTCCGCGAATGAAGCAGCCTGCCCAATCACATCCCCTTGTGCATTGATCAGCATCGATGAGCCATCGAAGATCAGGCTGTCATTGCCGCCGACCTGATTGCACATCAGCACAGGAACGCCGTCACGGCGCGCGATCGCCGCAAGCATCTCCCGGCGGACTTCTCGCTTGCCATGCCAGAACGGCGAAGAGGAAAGGTTGATGTGTATCGCGGGCCCCTGACGCATCAGCTCTTCAACCGGGTCGATCGAGTACAGGCGGCGCGGCCAGAAATTCTTGTCGTTCCACGCGTCCTCGCAAATCGAAACCGCCAGTCTCACACCATCGATTTCGATGACCTGCTGCGAACGCGCCGCGGCAAAATACCTCTGTTCATCGAAAACATCATAGAAAGGTAGCAGGCGCTTGTGCTGCTCCAGCAGCAGCCTTCCCTTGTCCAGCAGCACCGCGGCATTGACGGCAGGTTTGCCCGCATCGGGCGGCGCGGGAAGCGCAACACCAACGAGAACGGCAATTGAAAGGTCCCTGGTAGCCGCAGTCAATTCGTCCACCGTCCGTCTGCAGCGCGTTAGAAAGCTCGGTTTCTCAAGAAAGTCAGCAGGCGGATATCCGCAAATCGCCAATTCCGAGAAGACTGCCAGTCTCGCACCCTGAGCCGCAGCCCGCTGGCTGGCCATCACAATCTTTTCGAGATTACCGGTGAAATCTCCAACAGTAGGATTGATCTGCGCGAGAGCGATCTTCACACATCAAGTGTAGCTCTTCAAGAACACAAGAGCCGCTCCGGAGAGCGGCTCGGGGCTTTCAGAAGCAATGGTTCAGCTTCCCGTGCCGGAGAGCACAACGCCGACTGTGCGGATAATGATCTTCAGGTCCAGCCAGATGCTCCAGTTCTCGATGTAGGTGAGATCCAGCGATACGTAGCTATCGAACGAAGGATCCCGACGCCCCTGCACCTGCCACAGCCCGGTGATTCCCGGGGTGACGTTCAGGCGGCGCAGATGGCTGAGCTTATATTCCTCAACCTCGCTCGCAATCGGCGGCCTTGGGCCCACGATGCTCATCTCGCCACGCAGGACGTTGAAGAACTGCGGCAGTTCATCCAGCGAGTACTTACGTAGAATCCGCCCCACGCGTGTGATACGCGGGTCATTGGCAATCTTGAAGAGCACGCCGTCCCGCTCGTTCATGTGAATGACGCTTGCAAGCTTCTTCTCGGCGTCGCTCACCATGGTGCGGAATTTGTAGCAGCGAAATACTCGCCCCTTCTTGCCGATACGCTCTGAGCGGTAAAAAATCGGCCCTCGCGAATCCAGCTTGATCATGATCCCGATCACAAGAAAGAACGGCGAGAGCAGAAGAAGCGTGAGCGCTGAGAACACGACATCCAGGGAGCGCTTTAAGACAAGTCCGATCTCCGGGACCACGCCGCAGTGCAACGGAATCGTCGGAAATTGGCCGACATACTCAATCGGGCTATTCCACGCTAATCCACCATAAAGGTCAGGAACGAGCCGTAAGTCGACGCCATGAGTTCTGGCTTTTTCGAGCACATCCTGCATAACACGCTGCTCGCACGAGGTCGTGAAAAATATCTCGTCGATAAAGTGCTTGCGCGTGTGGTTGAAAAGTGTTTCAAGCGTGCCCAGCACTTCCTCTGAGTTCGCCGCCTTCTTGTATTGGTCGGTTTGGATGAAGCCTTTAAACGTATATCCGAGATGGCCGATGCTCTCAAGATGATGCCGAAGCGCCTGGGCCTCGGGGCCCGTGCCGACAATCACCACATTTCGCCGATCCAGTCCACGATCGAAGCGGCGATACAGCATCACGCGACAGACGAGCCTTCTCAGACTCAGCGCGACTGTGACGAGGCCGATCGTGAGCAGCACAATCGTTCTCGAAATATCCTCAGCGTGCAGCAGGTAGAGGGTGCCTGTCAGCAGCAATCCCGCCGTCAAACAAGCCTGCACACTCAGGCGCTGTTCGTGCAGAAAATTCGTGAAGCTTGCTGGGTTGTACAGATGCATGCGCTTGCTCGTAGCAATCAGAGCCAGCGCAAACCCGCAGAGGAACGCGAGCAGAATCCCCATCGAACGGCCATGAACCAGGGTTCCGTGATAGAGATCTCGAGCATTGGTCAGCGGCCCGGCGTGCCTACGGTAGGTGGTGGCAATTGCGGACGCGACAATAACGGTCACAACATCCGCCATGACCCAAAGCGTCACCTTGCTCTGCAGGTTTCGCTGCCTACCCTCCGCCCGATCTCCGGCCCACTCGCCAGGCGGCGCTGTGGTCGCGGAGAATCTTTGCCAAAGCCCGGTTGTCGCCATTCCAGTTTCGCAACCTTAATGGCACAAGAAACGGCCGTTCGGTCCCTGTGCGCCGAGGTAAGTAATATCTAAAACTTCTGGGATCGTACTCCTTGAGAATCAACGGCCTAACATGGGAGATGCAAGGAGTTTCTGGGCTTCAGTAGTTACGAATTGAGTACATTTTCAGCATTTGGGCAGTTCATAGGCGTCCAGAACCAGAAATTGCCTGATGCCTGGGTCATTAGAGGTCAGGAACCCCGCCAGAGGGCCAAAGTAGCCCGCCTTACCCTGGTCCAGGAAAAGGACCACGTCTGCCAGGCGCTTTGCAAAGCGCATATCGTGCGTCACCACGATGCTGGTAAAGCCCAGTTGCCGTTTGAGCTTCTGGATGATGGTTCCAAGCCGGCGAGCGATGATCGGGTCAACCATCGTCGTGGGTTCGTCGTACAGCACAACCTCAGGCTGTGAGGCCAACGCCCGCGCAATAGCTACAGCTCGCCGCCTTCCCGTCGAAAGGCTGGCTGGCAGGTCGTTCGCAACATCGTCGGCGCCCACCATCTCCAGCAGGCGATCCACGATCTGCAGTATCTGATCTTCGGCAAGTGAGCCTCGCTCGCGAAGTGGGAAAGCCACATTCTCGCGCACGCTCAGCGAATCAAACAAAGCTCCGTTCTGGAAGACCATCGTGACGCGCTTGCGGATCTCCTGCATTCCCTCTTCGCTCAGCTCGCAGATTTCCTGCCCCTCTACCCTGATCGATCCGGAATCCGGCTTCAGGAAACCCATCAGCAAGCGCAGAGACACTGACTTGCCCACGCCGCTGCGGCCCAGGATGCAGAGAGTCTGACCACGATTCACCGAGAACGACACCGAGTCCAAAACAGTTCGATCGCCAAACGAAATCGACACCTTATCGAAGACGATCACCGGCTCGTTCGGCGCCTGATTCTCCTGGGCAGCCGAGGACGCCTGCTCCCCCGCAATCATCTCTGCGATCTCAGCTGGAACGTGAATCTCGGAATCGGAGGTAGACTCTGCCATCGTTTCCAATCAGCATACGCGACGGCGAGCCCCAGACAGCCCACCAGCCCGACTCACGCCCGAAAAGCCCCTTCTCAGTTGCCGGCCTCTTCAAAGAAACGAATCAGGGAACGGATGCCAAGCTCAAAGTTCCTGAGATTGAACTTCTCGTTCGGCGCGTGCAGATTGTCATCCGGCAGGCCGAAACCCATCATCACAATCGGCAACCTCAGGTGACGTGCGAAATCGCCGACAATCGGAATCGACCCTCCCGAGCGGATGAAAACCGTATCCTTTCCCCAGACCTCTTTGAGTGCTCGCGTTGCTGCCTCGATGTACGGGTTGTTGGTGGACACAAGGCAGGGGTCGCCCGAATGAATCAATCGCACATCGACTGAAACGCCGGCGGGAACCAGCTTTTCGACATATGCCTTGTATTGCGAGAAGGCTTTGGAGGGCGTCATGCCTGGAACCAACCGCATCGATACTTTGGCCAACGCCTTCGCAGGAATCACCGTCTTTGCGCCGGCGCCGACAAAGCCGCCGGGCATACCATGCACATCGAGCGTAGGACGCGTCCACGTTCTCTCCAGCACACTGTATCCGGTCTCCCCCACAAGCGCCGCCGAGCCCACTTCACTCTTGCGATATTCCTCTTCATCAAAGGGCAGGGTGCGCCAGGTTGCCAGTTCAGCAGCCGTTGGCTGAATCACGTCATCATAGAATCCGGGAATCAGAATGTGGCCATCCTTGTCCTTCAATCCCGCAATAATCTGTGCCAGCGCCACAAAGGGATTGGGTGCAGCACCGCCATACATACCGGAGTGCAAATCGGTCTTTGCGCCGCGCACTTCAATTTCCGTGTAGATCATGCCGCGGAATCCCACACAAAGCGTCGGCAACCCCGGCGCAAACATTTCGGTATCGGAAACAAGCGCAAAATCGGCTTTCAGGTCCGCAGGCTTCGAGGCTACATAAGCGGCAATTCCCTCCCCGCCCACTTCTTCCTCGCCCTCAAAAATCACACGCACATTGATCGGCAGAGCCTTATTGGCGGCAAGCAGCGATTCAAGCGCTTTGACCTGGGCCCATACCTGTCCCTTATCATCGACGGCACCACGGGCATAGATGTTGCCGTTTCGCTCAGTGGGCTCAAAGGGCGGGGTAATCCATTCATCGAGAGGATCAGGCGGCTGAACATCGTAATGGCCGTAGCAAAGTGCGGTCGGCTTGCCTGCGGCATGCAGCCACTCGCCATAAACCATCGGATGACCGGATGTTTCGATCGTCCGTACGTTTTCCATGCCAATGCGCTGAAGCTCGGTCGCCAGAACGTCAGCAGCCCGTCGGCAGTCTTCTCTGTGTTCCGGCAAAGTTGAGATCGAGGGGATACGCAGGAGCGCCTTTAGCTCATCTAAGAATCTGGGGTGATTTCGTTCAGCATAGGCAACAGCAGATGAAGACATTGAGCACACTCACCTGAAATCAGCGTCAAAACCAAGTAAGAGTATATGCGGTTGGGCCCCGACTCAGTCTGTGCTGCGGGGGACTTGCCTTGGCGAAAAATCGTTGTGCAGATGCACTTTGCAGGATTGCAGAGCTTGCCTTGCTGCTGATGGCTCTAATCCCGATGGCTTGGCCCGCCCAGGCACAGACCCTACCGGAGACCCAAGGCTACTACGCACGAAAGAACTCCTTCGGCATCCTTGGCGCCTACTCCTGGGATTCAAGCCACATGCTGCTGGGGGCTGCCGAGCAGCGGAAGATTCTGAACATCGGTGTCTCCTACAGCCGCAAGCTCATTCTCAATCGGTTTCTGAACTGGCAATACAACGCGGAATTGCTCCCTGTCGCGCTTGAGAGCGATCCCCTGAGCCGGCTCGTCGTTGCACAAACCTCGCCGACCGTCACAACCGAAACTTACAATGGGCCTCCGCTCGTAAGCTGCACGCCCATCGTGAACTCCTATTCATATACCCAGAACGGAGTGCTCTACTCCGGCACAACCAGCCTCTTTTGCCACGGCCGTCGCTGGACTATCGGCGAAGGAATGTCACCGATCGGCATGCAGTGGAACTTTTTGCCAGCAAAGCGCCTTCAGCCATATCTGATTGCGCACGGTGGATACATGTACTCCACGCAGGCAATCCCAATTGACTTCGCGGGCTCCTTCAACTTCACCTTTGATTTTGGCGGAGGTATCGAGTTCTATCACTCCCCCACCAGGTCAATTCGGGCGGAGTATCGCTATCACCACATATCGAACCACGACACCGCCGATGAAAATCCCGGCATCGACAGCGGGCTGCTTCAGATCACGTACGTCTTCGGCCGATAAGCGATTTCAATAACGCGGCACGGTCTGATCAATCTCGCCCGACCACGCCTCTATACCGCCACGCATCGATTGAACATTCTCAAATCCCTGGTTTCGCAGCCATGCCGTAACGTTCAGCGAACGCTGCCCGAGGTGACAGAAGACGACTAGGTGCTCGTCAGGATCTAGTTCCTGATGCGCACGCGCCGGCACGTCGCCCATCGGCATCAACAGGCTTCCCTCGATGTACGCCTCGGCAACTTCCCAGGGCTCCCGCACGTCAATGAAACGGGCCTTATTCTCGCGGAAAAGTCTTGCCGCATCTCCCGGGCTTATCTCATACTCCAGCATGGAATCAGTCTAGCGAAAATCCTCCGGATTTGTGCCTGTAGCGCCCGGTTTCAGGGCGTAGAGCGCATGGATTGTCTAGAATGCCCTTATGCAGAATGCAGTAAAGGTCCTGATCGTCGAGGACGAACCGCACGCTCTCATGGGCCTTGCCGAGTTGATCTCCGGCTGGGGCTACATGACTGAAACGGCGCGTGACGGTGTCGAGGGCTGGGAGAAAACACTCGCCTGGGAACCGGCGATTGTTGTGACTGATCTGAAGATGCCCCGCCTCGACGGCCTCGGTCTTCTCGCAAAGCTATCTGAAGAGGGCTCCGGTGTCGCTTCAAACGTCGCAGTCGTTTTGCTCACCGCTCAAGGCTCCATTCAGGTCGCAGTGGATGCCATGAAGATGGGCGCCTACGACTTTCTCCAGAAGCCGGTCGATGCAGCCCGTCTGCGCGCCATCCTTGCCAACGCCACCAGGCAGCGTGAAACGGCCATCGAGCTCGAGGTGGCTCGCCGACGCCTTCGTGAAACCGGAGTGCTCGGTTCCATGGTCGGCACTTCGCACGCGATGCGCGACATCTTTTCCCTGATCGAGCAGATCGCACCCTCCAATGTCTCTGTGCTCATCACCGGCGAAAGTGGCACGGGCAAGGAGTTGGTAGCGCGCACCCTGCATGCCCTCAGCCCGCGCAAGTCCCGGCCCTTCGTCGCCGTCAACTGCGCCGCTATCCCCGAGACACTGATCGAGAGCGAAATCTTCGGTCACGAAAAGGGCTCCTTCACCGGAGCCGTCGAACGGCGCGCCGGATGCTTCGAACTCGCTTCAGGCGGCACACTTCTTCTGGACGAACTCGGCGAAATGCCGGTAGGCACCCAAGCCAAGCTGCTGCGTGTTCTCGAAGAGCGAAAGCTTCGCCGACTGGGAGGCAAACCGAGCAGGATGTCGACGTCCGCGTACTCGCAGCCACCAATCGCGACCCGAGTGAGGCTGTTGCGCGCGGCGAACTTCGCAGCGATCTCTACTATCGGCTCAATGTCTTCCACATCGACATGCCGCCCCTGCGCGATCACCTGGAAGACCTGCCCGCCATGGCCGAGGCCATGGTGCTGGAGATGAACCAGAAGCACAACCGCAGTGTTGCCGGGCGTCGGCCAGTCGATCCTCGACCGCATGATGTCCTACGATTGGCCGGGCAACGCGCGCGAACTCCGCAACACCATTGAACGCGCGGTCATCCTCTGCCCCGATGGCGCGCCTCTTGATGCCGGCCATCTGCCACCGGGCATTCGGCAGCTCGCAGTTGCAGTCCTCTCAGGTCTATCGACGCCAACGTTGTTCCTGTTCGCGTGGGCACCACCGTCGATGAGGCCGAACGTTTGCTGATTCTGCGCACTCTCGAGTCGACCGGGCAAAATAAGACGCGCGCCGCCGAAATTCTGGGCGTCAGCCTGAAGACCCTGCACAACAAGCTGAAGGAGTACAGCCAGTCACGGGATCAGTCCAGAGAAGACCAGCCGGCATAAGAGACTTTCACCATGCGCCTGAAGACCAAACTCGTGTTGGCCATTGCAAGCCTGGTGCTGCTTATCTCCGCACTTCTTTCAGTCGTCTATTTCACGCAGTTGCTCGACGCAGCCGTCGATCAGACTTACCAGACCAATCGGATGGTGGCGAATCAGATCAGGCTCGCCCTGTTGCAAGCCCTTGAGACCGGTCTCAGAGATCGAGAAGTCAATCCGAACGATCCCGCCGAGTTGCGCGATCTCCAGGCGCAGGCCATTCAACATAGCGCATCTCTGCAGGCAGCGCTGGAATCAGTCAACCGTTATTCGCTGACTGTCTACGATGTCAATATTGCCGACAACCAGTCCACCGTCCTCAAGAGCACGAACCCCGACAACGAGGGCAAGCAACTCCCCGGACGGCCAGATTACGAGACCCTCAAAAAGCTGACGCGTTCCAGCTGATCCAGGAGGTCTTCGGGCCCCCGAAGGTTTTTGATGTTGTCGTGCCGCTGGAGCGAAACGGTGAGCCTTTCGCGACCGTCCGCGTAGGAGCGCGCACCACTTTGCTGCGCGCGGCCTATGAGCCCTGGATCAGGGAAGCGCTCACGCTTACGGGTTTCGCCGTTGGCACCGCGTTGATTGCGGCACTCCTGCTGAGCAATCTTGCGCTGCGGCCTCTTGAAGAAATCAGCATGCAGCTCGACTACTGGACTGCGGCGAGCGCAGTCGCGGAAGATCTGGACACCGCGCCTAAACAGGACATGCCCGAAAGGGTCTCCACCAAAATTGAGCAGATCGGCCAGCGCATGCGCAACGTGGAAGAGGTCTTCTCTGCCCTGAAGGAGAACCTTGACCAGATTCTCGGCAACCTTCAGGACGGAGTTCTGCTCTTCACCGAAGATGGACGCGCTGTGCTCATCTCCGAGGCGGCTCGCCGCTTTCTCCAGGTAGATCGAGATCGTATCCTCGGCCTTCACGCCCGCGAGATCTTCGATCGCACAACGGTACTGGGACGCACGCTGCGCGATGCCTACGAGGCAAACCTGACACTCGTCCAGGAAGAGGTGCGTACCGAAACCGGCCGCAGAGTGCAGGCGTCACTTGACTTCATCTATGACGACGACACGCAGCAAGGCCTCGGCGCTCTGGTCACGCTGCATGATCTTGAATCCGTAGAACAGATCGAATCGGAGCTCGAGCTTTCCAGGCGCATGGCGGCGATTGGCCGCCTGACCTCAGGAGTCGGTCACGAAGTCAAAAACCCGATCAATGCCATCGTGGTCCACCTTGAGCTGCTCAAAAACAAATTGAGTGACAATAACGAGCCAGCAACGCGCCACCTCGAAGTAATTGAGGTGGAAATTCGCCGGCTTGATCGCGTTGTGCAGACACTCGTCGATTTCTCTCGACCCGTAGACTTGCAGCTGAGAGAACAGGACTTACGCCAGGTCATCGGTGACGTCCTTGCTCTTTCGACTGAAGAATTATCAACACGCAACGTCACTCTCGACAGTTTTTTGCCGGCAAAGACGTTGATTGCCAACGTCGATGCCGATCTGCTGAAACAGGCTCTTATCAACATCATCGAAAACGGTGCCCAGGCAATGCCCGAGGGTGGCCTGCTTCGGGTCGCACTCGAAGAGCAGGGGAAGAATGCCGTACTGCGCATAACTGATGAAGGGACAGGCATTCCCGACGAAATCCGAGACAAAATATTCGATCTCTACTTCACAACAAAATCAGGTGGCAGTGGCATTGGCCTCGCCATGACCTATCGGATTCTCCAGTTGCACCACGGGAGCGTGGAAGTACAATCAAGGTTGGGTCACGGTACTGAGTTCGTGTTGCGGATTCCATTGGCTGCCTTGGACGGGGTTCGCCGACATCTACAGCCGGCGAAGATGGGGAACCCGGAAGGATTGTGAAATGCAAACGCCTCGCAAGAGCGTTGGGTTACTGTTGTTATTGTTGCTGACGGGTTGTTTCCATAAGACGGAACAGGCTCAGAATCAACCGCTTGCTCCGCCGGTGGTGGATGCACCGCCGCCTGCACCCGCGCCTGCGCCATCTCCTCAGGATCTGCCGCCGCCTGTCGTCACCGTGCCGCAGAATCAGCCCGCCCAGCAGACTACGCCACAGCCCAAGCCGGACGAGAAGCCTGCGAAGCACACAAGCAAACACACGACGACAAAGCCCAACGATTCCAAGCCGGTCGAGCAGGCATCGAATTCCGCCCCTGCGGTTCCCGCCATTGGCCAGCTTTCATCGGGTGATCCATCTGACCTGCGCAATCAGACCGAAGACTCGATCGCATCGACTGAACGCGGCCTCAAGGATCTGAACCGCCAGCTCAGTGATCAGGAGCAGAAGACAGTCGCGCAGGTTCGCGAGTTCATCAAGCAGGCCCGGGCAGCCCTTACCACGGGCGACATTGATGGTGCGCACACCCTTGCCGTCAAGGCAAAGGTCCTCATGGGCGAACTGAACCGGTAGGCTTGCCCGCTGGTCTCTTCTCCAGTTCAGCGCCCTTTACCTCGCCCCAACTCAGCTTGTTGCGCAGCGCCTCAAAGAAGCCACTCTCGGTAATTCGCACGAGATTGACCGTGTTGTTCGAGCGTTTGCACCGCACCTCATCGCCCAGACGCAAATCGACAGCCTCCTGCCCATCGACAGTAAGCAGGCAGTGGCTGGGTACGCCTTCCACCCGCACGGTCACTGTTGATTCCCCACGCACTACGATCGGGCGCAGCGTGAGCAGATGCGGGCAGATCGGCGTAACCACAAGCACGTCGACGTTAGGAGTGAGAATTGGCCCGTTCGCGGCCAGGTTGTAGGCAGTTGACCCCGTGGGAGTCGACACAATCACGCCATCGGCCCTGAAGCGCGCCACCGCCTTTCCTTCCAGCGTGACGGCGAAATCTCCCATGCGCGCAATGTCTCCCTTGGAGACCACAATCTCGTTCAGAGACTCATACGCGGCACATTCCTTGCCCTCGCGCCACAGGCCCGCGTGCAGCATCGCACGAGCATCGAGGGAGTGGCAGTTGCTGCACCATCCTTCGAGAGTGGGGTATAGATCTCCGAGCTTGATCTCAGTAAGAAACCCGAGATAGCCGAGATTCACCCCCAGAATCGGTGTTCCCGTCGTGGCAAAGATGCGAGCGACCGACAGAAGCGTGCCGTCGCCGCCCAGAACGATCACGAGCGACGGCGAATGCGACGGCATCTCCGTGCGGTCGACAATCCGGGCATCGCCACAATACGCGCCACCTTCGCGGTCGAGCAAAGGCCTGTAATTGTGGCGGCTCAGCCAAGCAACCAGCTCGGGCAAAATGCGTGCAAGCTCTTTCTTGTGCGGCTTGGAGACAATCGCGACAGTCTGCATGCGGTTCCCAGTGTATGCGGTTCTTAGTGTAAAGGATCAACGCAAGCGGCCCGGTGCAGTCGTATCAGGCACGCCCCTCGACCTATCGTCGCCCGTAAAGCAGAAACTCTCGGTTGCCTTCGGCGCCGGTGATCGGAGACGGAATTGTTCCCACGACATCCCACCCTATCGATCGCGCACACTCAGCAACCTTCTCAATCGCGAAAGCGTGTGCCGCCGGGTCGCGTACGATGCCACCCTTCCCCACTTTCTCTCGACCCACTTCAAACTGTGGTTTCACCAGCAGTACCGCCTCCTTCAGCGTCTTAGCCGCGCGCACCACAGGCTCCAGCACCAAGGTCGCCGAGATGAAAGAAACGTCCATCACCAGCAACGTGAGTTGAGCGCCCCCACTCTCCGCCAGCGAACCCGGTTCCAACAGTCGCGCATTGGTGCGTTCCAGCAGCCGGACGCGCGGATCGTTGCGCAGTTTCATCGCAATCTGCCCAAAGCCGGTATCGACGGCAGTCACGTCGGCCGCTCCGCATTGCAGAAGGCAATCGGTGAACCCTCCGGTCGAAGCGCCGACATCGAGGCAATGCCTGCCCGACACGTCGATCTTCCAGTAGTCGAGCGCAGCCGCGAGCTTGAGGCCGCCGCGGCTCACATACGGCATGTCTTCCCCGAGCAGGCGAACCGGCGCTTCCGCGGCGACCAGATTGCCGGGCTTCTCCAACTTCTGTTCGTTTACGAGCACCCTGCCTGCCAGGATCAGCGCGCGCGCGCGTTCGCGGCTCGGCACCAGGCCGCGGTCGAACAGCAACACGTCAAGTCTGACTTTCTTACCCTTTTCTTCCATTGCAAACGGTGCGCCAAACAGAAACGGCCAGAGGAGATTCCTCTGGCCTGATTCTATTCGGCTCGCGAGACTCTTCAGACGCTAGGGAGCCGTCTGACTCTGGCATGCCGCCAGCGACGCAGTCGCAGCTGCGCCCGGCAGATAGCACGGTTGACCGGCCCCCGGTCTGCGACTTGTCACAATAGCATTGCCCACCGCTCCGTTTTGCGTACTTGTGCGGACGTCGATGATATTGCCCGCCACTAGGACTGTCGTATCCACGATGTCCTGGTCCGTTCGCAGAATCGTCAGATAAGGGCTGTCAGGCGAGGCCACATACACCTTGCCGTAGAGCGAGTTCATCGTCGAAACAACGGTGCGAGGATGGCCGGTCACCGGCAACGTCTTGGTCACCTGGTGGCTGCTGACGTTGATCACCGATACGGTCCCGTCCGTCTGATTCGCAGCATAGGCGCGGCTGCCGTCGCTCAGCATCGTGACGCTCGCCGGGTTCGTTCCCACAGGAATCGTGAACGTCGTTCCGAATGTCGAGCTGTCGTTGCCGTATTCATCCAGGCTCACGTCGATCACCGTGACAGTGCCGCCGTCGTAATTCGCGATAACCAACTGCGAGGTGGCGGTGTTGTATTCGGCGTATACCGGGCCAGCGGTCGCAGTCATCCCTGCCGTTCCATTTGGCGGCGTGATGCCCGTAGCTGTCACCGCGTTCGTCGACAAGGGCAACGTGGGGTGACAGGTGACGAGCTGTCCGTTCTGGTTGTTGAACGGCGTGCAGCTATTCAATGCATTGCTTTGGGCATTGATTACGGTAACTGTGTCGCTGCCGCGATTCAGCACGAAGAAGCGCTTGCCATCACTGCTCGCAAGTCCATACACCGGGCATTTTCCCAGCGGAATGCGTGCTGACACAGTAAAGCTCGCTGTCTCAAGTGCATCAGCCTCACCTGTCTGCGTCACGGTTGACGGCGCTGTATTGCAGGTCATGTCGTCATAGCCGATTGCGGAGCCGGCAGGTGTGCTGGAATTGTTCAGGCTGATCGAGTAGTTATGCTGACCCAGGATTGCCGATCCGGCGATCACCGTAGGTGTCGTCGCAACTGGAATGGCCAGCTTAAAGGTCAGTGCACCGCTCGCCCCTGTGAGCACGTCGATAACGTCCCCATTCAGGTCCGCCACCCACAAACCAGTGGAAGGGGAAAACAGTCCCACGCTGCTGGATGCGGCGGGCAACGTCGAGTAGGTCACGTTGTTCGCCTGCAGAGTAGTCGCTACGCGGAAATTGGTGAGCGTGCCGTCACTGTTGACCGTATATCCCGCAGAACCGGTCTCGTCCACCGTGAACGAAAGAGGCCCGGGTCCGATGGGAGCCTGGGCCATCACCGTGTCGCCCGCATAATTGAGAATTGTCGCCAAGCCCGGCGCCGTCGATGAGGTCGAAGAAACAACCGCAACCAGTGATGAAACTTGCGCAGGGGGGCCGGTCGGATTGATCGGCGTCACAACGGGGCGGTAGGTGCTTCCACATCCGGCAATGAGGGCCGATGCACCCATGGCCACGCATGCCTGGATCAACCACACACGCTTCCTGCGTGCATTCAAGGGAAAAAGACTCATCAAAATTCGTTCCTGCTTCCTAGCTGATTGTAAATCAGCGATCCGGGCTCCAGGGTCGATCCAGATCGCCCCCGCGGCCCCGCCCACATCCGCGTCAAAGACCGAACCGACGGGCCTTCTCTCCCGGAATTTCAACACCTTGGCTTTAGACGCGGAGCCTCTCGGGATGGGTATCGTGAGAAGCATCCGGCGGCGCCTGAAACGGCACCGCTGTTGGGTCCTACCGTCCGATCACCTCGACGATCGTCTTGTCGGGCGCGGTCCAGGCGGCCGCTCCCTCGTGCGTGAGCCGATGGCTGGCCTCGCTCCACCGCAGCCGCGTGATAGAGCCGGCGCCATTCTCATAGGCATAGCTCGTTCCGTCGTCAGAGAAGAACGTGAACTCGGCATCCCGGCCCGGATAGACACGGACCTGTTCGATTGCCTGTTTCTCATGCGTACTCTCGACCTGTGCGCCCAGAGGCAGAATCGACCCCGCCCGCACAAAGAGCGGGATCGTATCAATCGGCGCCGAAACCTCGACCGTCTGGCCGCCCTTTACCCTCTCATTGGTCCAGTAGTTATACCAATCAGTTCCGGCGGGCAGATAAACCTTGCGGCTCGTCTCACCCTGCTGCACCACCGGCGCCACCAGAAACGCCGGGCCAAACATATACTCATCGCGAATATCTGCGACATTCGGATCATCCGGGAAATCCAGCGGCAACGCGCGCATAAATGGAGCGCCCGTCTTCCAGCTCTTGTAGCCGAGCGAATAGATATACGGCATCAGGGTGTAGCGCAGACGCAGGTATTTCTCCAGGATCGGTTCCGCCTGCTTTCCGTACGACCACACTTCGTTCTGCACTCGGCTGCCGTGCGTGCGGAAAATCGGCTGGAACGTCGCGTACTGGAACCAGCGCGTGTACAACTCCGGATAATCGTCATAGCCCCCGACGTTGAAACGCGCGTCCGAAGGATCAAGAAGCGGCGGCTTTGCTGAATGGTGCGACCACGGCAGGTATTGCCAGCCGCCCGTGTCATTCGACCAGTAGGTGAAACCCGACGCGGTGAAGTTCAGGCCCGTCGGAATCTGACGACGCAGCGTATCCCACGTGGGCCCGATATCAGACGACCACACGATTGTTCCCTTGCTCTGCACTCCCAGATAAGCATCGCGCGAAAGAATCAGCGCTCGCGCCTCCGGCTTGTCTTTGCGATAGCCGTCGTACAGCGCGCCTGTGTGGAAGAGCGGGTAAATGTTGAAATACTGCGTGCCCGGTCCGATGTGGAAATAGGCGCCATTCGGCGGCAGGTCCGGCTCGGTTTCATCGGCCCACAACGAATCAAATCCCTTGCTGAGAATGTTGTCGCGAATCGTTCCCCAATACCACTTCGCAGCCTCAGGATTCGTCGTATCAATATCCGACCCGGCGCGGTCATACGGCAAACCGTCCACCGGCTTGCCGTCAGCCAGGCTGATAAACCATCCGTTCTTCAACAGCTGGTCGTAATAGCGATCCTCGGGAACAAACCTCGGCCAAACACTGATCATGGTCTCAAATCCCATGTCGTGCAGCTGTTTGTTCATCGCCGCGGGATCAGGCCAGAACTTGGGATTCATATCCATCTGGCCCATCTTCGTGTAATAGAACCAATCCACGACCAGCACATCCGCGGGCAAATGCCGCTCGCGGTACCCTTTCGCCACTGCCATCAACTCTTCTTGACTCGAGTATCGCTGCTTGCACTGGATATAGCCGTAAGCCGCCTTCGGCAACAACGGAGTCGGCCCCGTCAACAGACGATAGCCAGCGAAGATCTCGTCTGCCGTCTTCCCGGCGATCACGAAGAACGAAACGCGATCCCCAACTTCGCTGCTCCACTTGGTCTCTTCGTTGAATCCGGGAACAATCAGCGTCTTCGACGGGTTATCCCACAGCAGGCCGTAGCCCTTATTCGTCATCAGAAACGGCACACAGGTCGTCGGCGCGGCGGGCGCGTTGTAATCATTCCAGCAGCGCACGGGGTGTCCGCGGTGATCGAGAAAACCCTCCTGGTTCTGACCCAGCCCGTAGTAGTGCTCATCATCCGGCGAAGCAAAATTGGCGCCAACCACGTAAAACGGCGGATCAGTCGGCCGTCGATCGTTGGCAAGGCTTGCAGTGCCGTCTTTGTTATTGGGAGACGCCTGCGACCAGCCGGTCATCTCCAGCAGTTTCTTTCCATCCGCGGTCTTGAAAGTGATATGTGCACCCGGCGTAGAGCCGCCAAAGTACTTGCTGATATCAATCACTGTCTGCGGAGGTGGTGCTCCCGGCGGTCCTGGGCGGTCGACAGTCACGACCATCTGCGACGACTGGTACATGTCCTGTCTCTCGGTCTGAGAAGCCTTCCAGCCCTCTGCATCCGGCGTCGCAACCAGTCCGTAGCCTGGCCCCGCCAGCGCAGGGTCATGCTGCAGGCTCAATGTCACGCGCATAATGTTTGGCGCGTAGGGTTCGAGTACGATCGTTTCACCCTTCCGGTCGAGTTCGAGGTGCCGGCCCGGTGTCTGCGCCTGTATCGAGGCGCCAAGAAGAATTCCCGCAAAAACTGCAAGGAAGCCTGAATACCTTTTCATCAGTGGCTCCATTGAAAACGTGATGCTCAGATTGCTGTCGCTGATGAGTGTAAATGCCTCGGCCTGCGATATTCATCTGTACTACTTTCTTCCGCAGACACCGCGACGATACGATGAGGCGTGGAGCAACGACACTTCCGCTGGCAATCGAAGACCATCCTTCTGCTCGTGCTGCCCGCCGTCGCCGCAACCGCAGTGCTCGAAGCTCACTGGTGGGCAATTCAGGTTCCTGCGGTGGCCATCTGGACACTGGGCCTCAGCACATTGCTCGGCCTCATCGCCTGGCGAATGCGTTCTGCAACCGCGGGCGCTGCTTTTACCGGAGCAGCCATCACCGCGAGCATGATGTTCTCAACCGCCACTGTTCCCTACTACCCATGGCGCACCGCACTTATTCCAATCGCGGTCCTGCTTTTCATCACTTCAATGGCAACGCGCATGGGCCGCAAACGCAAGCAGCAACTCGGCACAGCTGAACACAGCCGAGGCCGCGCCGCTGCGCAGGTCGCGGCCAATCTCGGCGCCGCCGCCCTGCTTTCGAGTGCCGTTGCTCAAACTTATCTCTTTCGCCAGTCGGAAATTCACTTTGCCAATCTGGTGCCTGCCGCAATCTTCGTTCCGGCGCTTGCCGCTCTCGCCGAAGCGGCGGCAGACACTGTCTCTTCCGAACTTGGGCAATTGCTCAGCGGCACGCCGCGCATGATCACAACTTTTCGCGTGGTAGACCCTGGCACCGACGGCGCAATCAGCCTCGGCGGAACGGCGTTGGGCATTCTCGCCGCGGCCACGGTCGCAGCAGCAGGCACGTTCGCCCTCGGCGGCGACGGCCTTGTCTTCGTTGTCTCCTGGATTGGCGGCTGCTTCGGTCTCTTCTTCGACAGCCTGCTCGGCGCTACACTCGAGCGGCGCGGCTGGCTCAACAACGACAGCGTCAACTTCTTGTCTACTCTAAGCGCGGCAGCTTTCACGCTTCTTTTGCTCTTCGTCTTGGGAGCAGCCCACTAGCCTCGCCTACTCCAAATGCAATCGCCACGCCGTGTAGCTCAGAATCTCGTGGATGATCGGGTCCGCATCCACTCCACCTGTGGCAACAAGCCGAGGACGGGGTGAGGTAAGCACCTTCAGGCCGTTCGCTGCACAAATCGCCTGGATGCGAAAGAGATGGGTGTCGTCGCTCACCACCACAATCTGCCGAAATCCGTTTGTTCGGGCAATCACCGCGAGTCTGCGCGCTGCTTCCACCGTGCTGCGGCTCTCGGTCTCGGCAATAATCGCCGACTCCGGAATACCCGCTCCCATCAGATACTGGCGGCCCACACCACCTTCGGAATACTGATCGCCGCCGTCGCCGCCCAGCGTAACAATCAGCGGAGCAATTCCCCGGCTGAAGAGTGCTTCAGCATGATCCAGGCGCGCGCGGTACACCGGTGAAGGTCGCCCATCATATTCAGCCGCGCCAAACACCGCGATAGCATCCGACGGAACTGCCTGATCCTGAGAGGCAAAATATTCAATCTGCCTGTAGACCCATCGGCCCCAGCCGAGGGCGCCAGCCACCAGCAAAACAAGCGCACCAAGACACCATACGATCCAATTCCGCTTCTTCGTACTGGATCCCGCGCTCATGCCGGCAACCTTACCGCTGCAGCACCATAACGATCTCGTGGGTCGGAATCGCGCCTTCGCGAGAATCTCCCATCGCCCCGGCCCCAGCGAGAGATCGACAATCGTCGTCGGCTGCGCTCGGCCCGTCGGGCCGCCGTCGATGATGAGCGGAATCCGATCGCCGATCTGATCGCGCACCGCAGCCGCGTGCGTACACTCTGCCGCGCCCTGCAGATTCGCCGAAGTTGCGGTGATTGGCAATCCGAAGCGCTCTACAACCGCACGCGGAATCGCCGCGTCCGGATGCGCAACGCCACGTTGCCCGTATTGGCCGTCGACCGCAACGGCAGCTTGGTTCCGGCGCGAACAATAATCGTCAGCGGTCCCGGCCAGAAGCGATCCGCGAGCTTGTCCAGCATCGGATCAGTAGTCGCGCGCCAGCTGTACGCCTCGCAAGGCCGGAGATCAGCAGCGACAGCGGCTTGTGCTTCTGGCGCGTCTTTATCTGGTAAATTTGCTCCACCGCGTGCAGATTTACCGGGTCCACGGCCAGGCCGTAGAACGTATCGGTTGGAAGTGCGACCACGTCGCCCTTTGCGCAGGCAGGAGACGATGTAATCGATCCGGTCCGGTTGGGGTTCATCGGGATGGACGCGCAAAATTTCCGCGGACAATAAGGTCTACCTCGGGTTCCCGAATTGCAGAAGCACAATGACGGAAACTATCACAGCACCAGCCGGGTGCAAGCTTCGGCAGCGCGGTTACTGGCACAGACAGCTTAGAATCGCCCAGGAGACCAGACGACTCGATCGCATGCCTGTTCGCATTGTACAGAGTAAGCAGAATAGCGCGCCTGAAAGAACTGCGCCGGGCGCTGGCCTCAGCCTGGCCGCGAGCCGGCGCTGGCCCCATCGGCGATCGAAGGGCCAAATCTGCTGGAAGAAGCTATGCGGGCAGGTCTGCGCGTCCACTGCGTCTTTGCGGCGCAGAAAACGGCACACTTCTCGACGCAATACCATTTGCCGGTCACGAGACCGAGATACTGCTCGTGCCGCCGGAGCTGCTGCGCTCTGCGCTGGCCACCGAGACGCCGCAGCCGGTTGCCGCGCTGATCGAGCCGCCGAATGGACCTGGGCGCACCTGCTCGAGCTCCGGAACAGCCGCGCCGCTGATCGTGGTCCTCGCCGGCCTGCAGGATCCGGGCAACCTCGGCACGATCCTGCGCTCGGCAGAAGCCTTTGGCGCGGACCGGCGTCATTGCTCTGCCGGGCACGTGAGCGCGTGGAACCCGAAAGCTGTGCGCGCCTCGGCGGGCAGCGTCTTCCGTCGTGCCGTTGATCGCGGCCAGCGTGGAGGAATGCTTTGCACACTTGCGCAAGGCCGGGTAAGAATTCTGCGACAACGGCCGCGCAGGACGCCAAGCCGGCGGATCTCGTGGATCTGGCCGGCCCCGTCGCGCTCATCATTGGCAATGAAGGCAACGGCGTGCCTGAGATCTCGCCGCGCAGCGCTACCGGAGGTCACGATCCCCTGCCCCGGGCCGGTGGAGAGCCTGAACGCCGCAGTGGCGGCCAGTGTGATGCTCTACGAGGCATCGCGGCAACGGCCGGCTGAACAGCGACGCCGGACCAGCGCGGGGCGCGAGATGAGCCTGTTCGACGGCCAGCCCGAAGGTCCGCCAAGAGGCCGCTGCATGCACCGCGCCGCTGGCCGAGCGCATGCGTCCGCGCACGCTCGACGAATTCAGCGGCCAGGAACATCTGCTAGGCCCCGGCAAGCCGCTGCGCGTGCAGATCGAGCGCGACGACCCCGGCTCGATGATCTTCTGGGGTCCGCCCGGCGTGGGCAAAACCACGCTCGCCAAAATCATTGCCGAGACCACCAAGGCCAGCTTCATCGAGTTCTCCGCCGTCATCAGCGGCATTAAAGAAATCAAGCAGGTGATGAGCGACGCCGCGCAGGCTGCTGAGCTGCACTCGCGCACGATTCTCTTCATCGATGAAATTCACCGCTTCAACAAGGCGCAGCAGGATGCGTTTCTGCCCTACGTCGAGCGCGGCACGATCCGCCTGATCGGCGCGACCACCGAGAATCCGTCCTTTGAGATTATCTCGGCGCTGCTCTCGCGCTGCCGCGTGTATGTGCTCGAGCCGCTGACCGAAGAACAGATCGTCGCGCTGCTGCGGCGGGCGCTCGACGATAAAGAACGCGGCCTCGGCGCGCATGGAGCTCACAGCCGACGACGACGCGCTGGCGTTCATCGCGAGCTACTCAAGCGGCGACTGCCGCAGCGCCTACAACACGCTCGAAGTCGCCGCGCAGCTTGCCGGCCGAAGGCGCAAAACTCATCGACCGAGCCGTCGCAGCCGAAGCCGTGCAGCAGCGCGTGCTCGATGTACGACAAGTCAGGCGAGGAGCACTACAACCTGATTTCGGCGCTGCACAAGAGCGTGCGCAACAGCGATCCCGACGCGGCGCTCTACTGGCTGGCGCGCATGTTCGCCGCCGGCGAAGATCCGCTCTATCTCGCGCGCCGCGTCGTGCGCATGGCTGTCGAAGACATCGGCCTGGCCGCTCCCGAGGCGCTGAATCTGTGCCTCTCCGCCAAGGAGGCCATCGATTTTCTCGGCTCGCCGGAGGGCGACCTGGCGCTGGCCGAAGCGGTCGTCTATCTCTGCGCTCGCGCCCAAATCGAACGCCGTGTACACCGGCCTACGGCGCGGTACAGCGGAGATTGAGCACACGCGCCAGGAGCCGGTGCCGCTGCATTTGCGCAACGCGCCCACGAGGCTGATGAAGGAGCTCGACTACGGCAAGGGCTACCGCTACGCGCACGACGAAGAGGGCCGCGTGGCCGACATGGATTGCCTGCCCGATTCGCTGAAGGGGCGCAGCTACTACCAGCCCACGCAGGAAGGCCGGGAAAAGCTGCTGGCGCAGCGGATGGAAGATATTCGCCGCATCCGCACGTCCAAACGCGGCGGTTCATAGCCTGGATGTTAGTCAAGGAATGATGATGAGGAATCCGCGAAGCCTTACAGTTTTCATTCTGGTTCTTTTCCTGGCTCTGGGCACTGGGCACTCCACCGAACTTGTCATCCAGAAAGAAGTGACCACTAGCAGCGCGCTTGCCGGGCGCGTCCTCGTTCCATTAACAGATAAACCAGTGGATGGGGCTACAGTTCAACTCTTAAGCTCTGACTGGAAGACAGTATTGGCGTCCACGACAACCGATGTGAAGGGGCATTTCTCTCTGGAACAGCCGAAGAAGGGAAAGCTGTTTTACATCCGAGTGTCGGCGCCCGGTATGGATATTTATGAGCTTCGAGTTCGTATCAAGAAGCATGCAACACAGGAGCTGACAATCCGTCTTACCGTGGCCACGTAGAAGCCGACGGTCCATACATCCATGCGCAGTTTGATCGTGCCAAGGGTGTCGGAAGCACAATCGCCCCACGTGAGCATCCCTCCGATTTGCGCACTATTTCTCTATCCCGGTGCAAACTGGATACGTGAGAACTCTGCCGATCGACACGCCACAGGAATCTCTGACGCAAAATCTCAGGTATGAGCCCGGGGTACCCCCTACCCCCCTCCCATGAACTGCGAGCAACCCACCCCCCACCCCCCTCCCTCATCCCCGGAAGGTAATCAGCGGCGAGCCGACGGTGCAGAAATTCCACAGACGCAATTGCGAAGAATTTCGATATGAATGAGGTGTCGCTTCGCGAGCGCTTCAACGAAGCTAGTCGGAGTACTTCACCGAACAGCCATACGAACGCGTTGACGGAGTGGCCACTGGCTGGCCCGCCATCGCCTCAGTGAGCGCGTCAGAGACGTAATTCTTTGCGCCGTGCACATCGTCTGGATCGGGTGTTGGCCGGTCATCAATCGCTCCTGCGTAAATCAACGTTCCCTTCGGATCGATGATGAACATCTGCGGCGTCGTCTTCGCGTTGTAGAGATGCCCCAGTTTGCCCTCTGGATCGAGCAGCGCCGCGGTCGGCACGGCGCGCATCTCGCGCAGATACGCATTTTCCTGGTTTGCCGTAACGTAGCCCTGCTCACCGGGCGCCGACGAGATCACCGTGAACCAGACCACTCCTTTGCCGGTCCACTCCTTTTGCAGCGCCTGCATGTTGCCTGAAACATAGTGTTTCTTTGTGTAAGGGCAGCCCTGGTTATGCCATTCGAGTACCACATACTTTCCGCGAAATGCATCCAGCGAATCGGTCTTGCCATTGGAATCGGTCGCAGTAAATTCCGGCGCAGTTGCGCCGACGCGGAGATTTTGCGCAACAACACCCGCAGGCAGAAGGAGCGCCACGAGCAATGCATATTTTGAGAAATGGGAAAAACCTGCCATTGGTATCAACCTCCTGCGCAGAATCGCGCGGTTCGGCGTGCTGGCGGCTTACTTCAAATTAGACGGCATGGCTGCCGCCTGCGTACCGGTGCGCGGCAATTTTTCAATCGCTCCCGTCACGATGCCCGGCGTAAGCACCTCAGGCAACAGCTGCGGGCTGTTCTGCCCCGGCGCGTACAGCGCATATGCCGGAACGCCGTCCCGGCCCAGCGCCGTAAGAGCCTGCGCGATCGACTCATCATGCTGCGTCCAGTCGGCGCGCAGCAGAGCTACATTGGCATCGGCAAATGCTTTCTGCACCTCAGGACGTTGAAGTGCTACACGCTCATTGACCTGGCAACTGAGGCACCAACTCGCCGTGAAGTCCACAAAGACAGGCCTGCCTGCTGCCTGATAGCGGGCTACAGCTTCAGCGGTCCACGGTTGCCAGTCGCCATGCGCCGCCTCGGATACCGCAGGCGAACTGGCCATCACCAATTTCCCGGGAGCATACACACCGAGCACCACCGCCACCAGCACAATCACCGCGGCAACGGCCGTCGCCCAGCGCCTTGCAGGCCAGCGGCCCAGGAACCAGCCCGCAATCGCCAGCAGCAGCAAACCAGCCAGAAGCACAGCCAGCAACGCCGCTCCATAGGCCTGCGCCAGCACCCACGCCAGCCAGATCACCGTCGCGAAAATCGGCACTGCGGTCGCCTGCTTCAGCAACTCCATCCACACACCGGGCTTCGGCAACAGGCGAGTCCATGCAGGCTGCAAAGTTAGAAGAACATAGGGCGCAGCAAGCCCCAGAGCCAGCGCTGAAAAGATGGCGAAAGTCACTGCCGGCGATTGCGACAGAGCATATCCAACAGCAGCGCCCATGAACGGTGCGGTACACGGCGTCGCAACAATCACCGCCAGCACACCCGTAAAGAAGCTCCCCGCGTAACCCTGCTTCGACGCGAGCGAGCCACCTGTACTGGTCAGTGACAGCCCAACCTCAAATTGTCCCGCGAGCGACAGCCCAAGGAAAAAGAGCAACCCTGCCATCAGGATGAGAAACACCGGCGATTGGAACTGGAATCCCCAACCCAGCCGGGCGCCCGCTGCCCGCAGCGCGAGCAGCGCGGCCACCAGCGCCCAGAACGAAACGAGGATGCCGGCGGCGTAAACAAACCCGTGCGCGCGCAAGTTACTGCGCTCCTCATTGCCCGAACGCACCAGGGCCAGCCCCTTGATGAAGAGAACCGGAAAGACGCAAGGCATCAGGTTCAGCAGCAGCCCGCCCAGAAACGCCAGGCCCGCGGACTCAATCACCTTCGCAGCCGACGAATGCTGTGCCGCAGCAGGACCGGCATTCGGCACGCTGCCTGGCGTCGCTTCAATCTCATACGCACGATCGCCCGAAAGCTTGAGCACGCCCCGAAGTTGCGAAGGCGCCGCAGTAAGGTTCGCGTCCTTCTTCAGTTCGATGATTGCGCCATCAGCGGTTGGCGAAACCTTCTGCGGCGAAGGATTGTCCACCACGCTCTGATCAGCCGGAAAGAACTCAGCGCTCGGCTCCTGCTGCCCCGTCTTCACGGCCAGGCGAAATCCATCTGGCGTCGACTGAAAGATCGCCGTAGATCCCGCGGGCAGGGACTTGGGCAGCTGCCCCGCAAAACGCTCCAAGAGGGCCACATCGGATGCAACCGGACTTGGATTGGCACCCGGGCCTCCAATGGTTCTGCTGAAGCTCAACTCCGCTTTCCCAGGGATACACACTTCACGGCAAACGAGCCAAAGCACCTTGGCCTGAAGCTGTGCCGCACCCTCCTTCGCGTTCTTCGCTACATCAAGCGAAAACGGAAAAAGCACTTCGTTCTCATAGCCGAAGTCCATCAACGGACCCAGGGGCAACCGCTTCGGCACTGGAAACTCGAGAGGACTGGCGGTGATCCCTTCAGGCAAAGCCCAGCGAATATGAGGCGGCTCGCCCGAGTCGCCTGCGTTTTGCCAATAAACATGCCACCCTGGCTCCAGCTTGAAGTAGAGCCCGGCCCGCGCCGCCTGGCCCCGCACCAGCGTCTGCGAAGGAACGACCAGCCGCACCTGGAGATGAGGCGCGTTGGCCGAATCCGATTCTGCCCACACCTGCAAACCCGCACCCAGCAGGCAAGCGACGGCGGCGATGAGTCGCAGAATCTTCATTTACGCTAGTTAACCCTCACCCGTTGGACGCTGCACATGGCCAGTAAGTCGCGAAGATGTGCCTCGGAGTTTCCCGGCACTCCTCCCCCATGTCACAAGCCGGACGCTATCCGCGCATGTTCGCGAAAGATGCAATCGTTCTGCACGCATTTCACGCCTGCAGCCTGCGCGCGCGCTACAGCTTCGTCGTGTACGACTTCATCCTGCAGCCAAAGATACGGAATGCCAAGCCTGATCACATCATCAACGATAGCTGGAACGTGCTCCGGAGCGCGAAACACATCCACTAGATCAATTCCCTGCGAAAGCTCCGCCTGTGCCGCAGTCTGCGCCGCATCAAGGCTCGGATAACACTTCATCCCGGCAACTTCGCTAAGCACCGGATTCACCGGAAAGACCTGATATCCATTTTCTGCCAGATAGCGCCCGATATTCCGGCTCGCGCGCCATGGTTTATCGCTCATCCCGACCACAGCAATCGTGCGCGCCTGATGCAGCATCTCGTGAATCACTCTGGGATCGTTATCCATGCCGCTTCGACTCTCCGCTATACATCCATTTCGTCACTCGCGCTTGCTGATACAGCGGTGCCGCGGCGCTTCGCAAGCAGGTAACCCCGCAAAAACGGCTCGAGATACCCATCCAGCACGCGATCCACATCACCCACCTCTACCTTTGTCCGGTGGTCTTTTGCCATGCGATAGGGCTGCAGCACATAGGAGCGAATCTGCGACCCGAAATTAATATCGAGCTTCGAGTCTTCAAGCTTCTTGCTCTCAACACGCTTCTTCTCAAGCTCGTACTCGTAGAGGCGCGAGCGCATCATCTTCATCGCCTTCTCGCGATTCTTGTGCTGCGAGCGTTCGTTCTGGCAGCTCACCACAATTCCAGTGGGAAGGTGCGTCATCCGCACAGCAGAATCCGTGGTGTTAACGTGCTGGCCACCCTTGCCGCCCGAGCGGTAAGTGTCGATACGCAAATCCTCAGTGCGCAAGTCGACTTGAATTGAATCGTCGATTTCCGGCGATACGAAAACGGACGCGAACGAGGTATGGCGCCGCTTTGCGGAGTCAAACGGTGAGATCCGCACCAGCCGGTGGACTCCACTCTCTCCTGCGAGCAATCCAAATGCGTTTTCGCCGAGGATGGTGAAGGTTGCGGACTTGATGCCGGCTTCTTCACCGTCCTGATAGTCGTTCATCTCTGTCTTGAAGCCCTGCTGTTCCGCCCATCGCAGATACATGCGCAGCAGCATCTCAGCCCAGTCCTGGCTCTCAGTTCCACCTGCGCCGGGATGCACCGTAACAATCGCGTTGAGCGGGTCGGCTTCGCCTGAAAGCATCGTGCGCGCTTCCAGGTCTTCGGCAAATGTTCTCAAGGCATCGATATCGCGTCGAAGATCGGCGAGAACATCCTCACCCTCGCGTGCCAATTCAAAGTATGCCTCGATGTCGCTGGTGCGGCGGACAAGCGCCTCGTCGTCGGCCACAAGGGCTTCCAGGCGTTTGCGATCACGCATCAGCGGCTGGCTGGCAGCTGGATTCGACCACATGGCAGGGTCGGCCAGTTTGGTTTCAGTATCGGAGAGTTCCCGGCGAATTCGCGCCGGGTCAAAGATACTCCCGCAGGTCGCGCACTTGGTCGCGCACGGGAGCGTATGCGAATTCGAGATCGGTAATCGACACGTTTTGCTCTTAAGACCTGGCTTTAGTTTGAATTGCCGCCTGCAGGCCCGAGCGCAACGCCAAGACCGCAATAGCTATAGCAAGTATGGCACATAGCCAGGCGAAGACGTCGCCATGCTCGGTGTAGAAGGTCACGTCATCCCGAAAACCGAAGCGTGCCGGCAGCGCATCCACCTGGTGGCGTGGAATGCTTTGCCGTACGCGTCCGTACGGATCAATTGCTGCAGTAACGCCGCTGTTCGTCGCGCGCAGCAGCCAGCGACGATTCTCAATCGCGCGCATACGGGCCATGTTGAGGTGCTGCCAGGGAGCGCTCGTGTCTCCGTACCAGCCATCATCACTCACGTTGACCAGGACCTCAGCGCCAAGCCGCACGAACTGTCTCACCTCGTCGGCAAAAACAGCTTCGTAGCAGATGAAAACCCCATAACGATTGCCATTCAGGCGGAAGACTTTGCGTTCGGTTCCCCGCGTGAACTCTGAGACGCGCCCCGTGAGCTTTTTCGCGAAGAAGAGCAGATTCTTGTACGGCACGAACTCGCCAAAGGGAACCAGATGTATCTTGTCGTATCGGCCTACGCGTTGGCCGTCCGCACCAACCACCATCGCCGAGTTGTAATCGCGCCAAAGCTGCTCTTCCGGCGAGTAATCCATGCCGATTGAGCCCACAATCAACGGCGCCCCCGTCGCTCGTGCCACATCGCCCAGCGCCTTGAGAAGGCGGGGATCACCTTCTGCGAATGGTGCAGGAGATTCCGGCCATGCAACAAGGTCTGGATGTGCCGCGGCCGCCTTGCAGTCTACGATTGGCGCGCGTGTCTCCGGAATACCTGCAATGTAGCTCTTGCACGTGTCGCGCGCCAGTCGTTTGAACCCCTCGATCTGCCTGTCCCACTCAGCGCCAGGCCACGAATCGGCGGAACCGACGTCGAGATTCGGCTGCACCAAGACGGCCATGGCCGTTCCTTCTGGAGCCGGAGGCGTAACCAGGATGCCAGCGCTCGTCGCAAGACACAGCAACACGCCAGCTCCTCCCCAGCGAAGCTTTGCCGTTCGGCTCGACCCCAGCAACAGCGTCGCAAGCAACGCGTTGACGCCCACCAGCAAAAAGCTGATCCCGTAGACCCCGGTCCACGGCGCGAGCTGGTTGACCACAGCGTTATCCACCTGCGAGTAGCCGAGCTGGTCCCACGGAACACTCGTTATGCGAGACGCAGCAAGTTCGAGAGCCGTCCAGAAAATGGGCGCAGACGCAAGAGCGAGACCTGTGCGGCCGGTTCCTTGCTTCACAGCGGCAACGGCAAGACCGAAGAACCCGAAATAGAGCCCCAGCACCAGGCTGAATGCGATTAACAGCAATGTTGGCGCACCCGTCGGCATATCCCCGTAGCGCATCATTGTGTCGCGAACCCAGTAGCAGTTCCCGCAATACCAGAGGGCCCCGCATAGATAGGCAATCAGAAAGCTGCGTCTTAGAAAACGAGGCCGCTCAACGTTCCCCTGTGTCAAAAGAGCCCAGAGCAACGGAAGCATCCCGAACCAGGCAAAGATGCTGCGCCAGGGAGCCATTGGCCCTGCCAGTGGAAACGGCAGTTCCAGCATTCCTGCCGATACCGCGGCAGCTGCCCACAGCATCCAATTGTTACGCCGCATATACGGCAGAGTTTAAAGCATCCGTTTCGGAGACACGGTTCAGCAACGCGGCACCGTAAATTTCATTCGCCTCCAGTGAGGCTCATCACGGTCGAAATTCAGCTATAATCGCCCCCATGCATCTTGGGATCATCGCTATGCGCGTGTTGGAAGTGATGTTCTTTCTTGGCCTCATCGGGTCGAGCGTTGTCGTGCTCATCAGCTTTTTTGAAGATGCCAAGGAACTGGCAGGAGACGAGTAACGAAAGCCAGATCGTTTCCGCCAATTCCCTTTATTCTTCATATAAATAGCGATTCTTATTGACTAGCAATTGATGCGGACATAGACTCAGCCGAGGGGCGGAGGCAATTTCGCTCGTACGATTCTGAACAGCCGTCCTCGAGGCCGGCACCTGCGCGATGGCATCCTCTCGAACGACCGTAGCCCCATCCTCCGACCGAGTTCGGCTAATCGTGGCATCTTCCGTGATGCTCACGTTTATCTCCTTCTGGCGCGCGGCCGCAATCGTTCTCAATGACCTTGGCTCCTCGGCTTTCTATGCCGGAGGTATCGCTGAGCAAGCCATCGGGCCAGCTGCGCCCTGGTTCATCCTCGGCATCATGCTCTTCAGCTTTGCCGTACGAGCCGTATACGTCGAAAGCTGTTCGATGTTCACCCGCGGCGGTGTCTACCGCGTCGTGAAGGAAGCGCTTGGAGGCGGGTTTGCCAAACTCAGCGTTTCCGCATTGATGTTCGATTACATCCTTACCGGGCCAATCTCGGGCGTCTCGGCAGGGCAATACATTACAGGCTTGATGAATGAACTGATGGTGGTTGCTGCGCAGAGTCATTGGCTTCCGCCTGCTCTGATGGATTCGCACGGCAATCCCTTCCAATTCGGAATGGATTCTACGTCAGCCTTCTTTGCTGCGGCAGTCACGATCTACTATTGGTGGCAAAACATCAAAGGCATCGAGGAATCCAGCGACAAAGCTCTGAGAATTATGCAGATCACGACCGTCATGGTGGTCGTGCTACTAGTTTGGGGAGTCTATTCAGTCTTAGTAGTGGGCACTCATTTGCCCCCGCTTCCGGTTCAATCGAACCTCAAATTCAGCGATGACGCGCTCGGGTTCCTCAAGGGCACGTCCTTTGTGCCTGTACTCGGCCTTTTCGGCATTCTGATGGCTTTTGGCCATTCCATCCTCGCCATGAGCGGCGAGGAAAGCCTTGCGCAGGTGAATCGGGAAATTGAGCATCCGAAGCTGAAGAACCTCAAGCGCGCCGCGATCGTCATCGCCATCTACAGCCTCATCTTTACCGGCGGCGCCACGTTGCTGGCGTCGATGCTGATACCCACCTGGCAGCGCACTCATATTTATCAGGACAATCTGATTGCCGGACTGGCCATGTACATGGTCGGCCCCATGTTCTGGCGTATCGCGTTCCGGATATTCGTCGTCTTCGTCGGATTCCTGATTCTGTCTGGCGCAATTAACACTTCGATGATCGGGTCTACGGGCGTGTTGATGCGAGTGGCTGAGGACGGCGTACTTACAGACTGGTTTCGTACTCCACATCCGCGGTTCGGCACCAGCCATCGCATCGTCAACCTTGTCTTCGCCCTGCAGATGTTCACCATCATCGCCAGCAGAGGCAATGTAATTACGCTGGGCGAGGCGTATGCCTTCGGCGTCATCTGGTCGTTCACCTTCAACAGCCTTGCAATGCTCGTTCTGCGCTGGAAATATCACGGCGAGCGCGGCTGGAAAGTGCCGCCAAACATAAAGATCGGAAAAACCGAGATTCCGGTCGGACTCATCTCGGTATTCCTTGTGCTGTTATCCACGGCGGTCACCAACCTGTTCACAAAGTCGGTGGCTACCGTTAGCGGAATCGCATTCGCAGCCGCATTCTTCATTATCTTCACCGTCTCAGAACGCCTGAATATGCGCAAACACGCGCTGACCGCTCGCCAGATGAAGGACCATTTTCAGCTGGAGCATCAGGACACGATCGATCGAGAATCTGTAGCGATTCGGCCAGGCGGCATTATCGTGACGATGCACGACGCGAGTAATCCTGTCGCTTTGAAGTGGGTGCTCGCCCGCACGAAGACTGAAGACCGGGACGTGGTTGTCCTAAGTGTCCGCATGATGGGTGCGGGCGGCCCTGAATATCTCAGCGCCGAGCAGCAAAGTTTCAGCGAGCATGAACAAACGCTCTTCACCAAAGCAGTCTCAATAGCTGAGAGCTTCGGCAAAAAGGTTTCTCTGCTCGTTGTGCCGGCCGGCGACGTCTTCGCGGCACTTGCTCAGGGCGCTAACTCGCTGGAAGTCGATTCCGTTGTTTCCGGGCTTTCAAGTTCACTGACCGCAGAACAGCAGGCATTCCACCTGGGTCAAGCCTGGGAAGCTTTGCCCGATCCGAAGCGCCAATTCAATTTCTTCGTCATTAGCCCAAATGGCGAGACAAAGGTCTTCTACATCGGTCCCCACGCTCCAACCCTGAGCCCCGACGATGTTCAGTTAGTGCACAGGCTCTGGCTGAACATGCGGCGAGATCCATCCGTGCAGGGCTTGCACCACAGCGACATAATCACGTACGCTCTTACGCGACTCGCAGGCCAGTATGCACGCGAGAAGAACGAAATCCTTCGTGAGCTTCGCAATTCCTGCTCTACTGAGTCTTCCAACTTGAGGCTCGGCAATGATCCGTCGGCGTCCGATGCACCTTCCCTCCCCGAACAAAGACATTCGCCGCACCGGCTTTAACAGGGCGTCTGGCTTTGCCTGTGCCACGTCAAGCCAGAATTGGAAAGCAAGTTACTCTCATTGGTGCACATAGATGTTAGTAATTAACAAAGACTAAGATGACGAAGTTCGCTGCTTTAGGCCGGTTTAGTAGAGGTTTCCTGCGCTCAGAGGTAAAGTAGGCAGCCACCCTGCGACAAATTCTGATTACGCGCGGTAGTCTCTGCAGTCTAATTTGACAGTGTTTAAGTAAGTCTCATGAGGTTACTCATAAGTTCCGATACTGTTTCTTAAGAGTGTTAAAGTAGCCACTTTTTTGTTTGTAAACCTCTGCCCCTTCAGTATGTTTTTCACAGCACAGGTGAAAGTCCACGGAGAAGTGGTCTCTAGAGAACCATGGGAGGTGGACCGCGCAGCGAGGAAGAGGAGGAACCGTGGGAGTTTCTGAGATTCTGACGCAGCTCGACCGCGAGATCGCTCAATTGCAACAGGCTAGGGCCCTGCTAACTGGCTATGTAACGAAAGGCAACAAATCTCATTCGTCTTCCAAAGTTGAAAGAAAGAAAAGAAATTTGACGCCTGAGGGCAGGAAACGGATTGCAGAAGCCGTGCGCCGCCGGTGGGCCGAACAAAGAAAAGCCGCCGCGGGAAAGTAAGTCAAACCGGAAGCGGATTGACAAGGCAATAAAGAGGGCCGCCATCCGGCCCTCTTTTGCTTGGGCGTAAACCTCTTCTAAAGAGTCTGGCCGGGCGCCCAATCAACAACCTGAACCTTCGACGGGTCCGTCAGGGCCGCGAGCTGAGCGGGTGTACCTGTCAGCGGCGGAAATGTACCGAAGTGGATCGGCAACACCATCTTCGGTTCCAGGAAACGCACTGCCAGGGCGGCCTCTTTGGGGCCCATCGTATAGAAGCCCCCAATCGGAAGCATGGCGACTTCAGGCTTATAGAGCTCGCCGATGAGCTTCATATCACCAAAAACTCCGGTATCGCCGGCGTGATAGAGCACGGGCCCGTCGGCGATGGCGAGCACAAATCCCGTTGCGACGCCAACGTAGTGCGAACCCTGTTCATCCTGGGCAGCTGCTGAGTGTGTGGCCTCAACCATGGTGACGGCCACGTCGGCCAGTTGGGCTGTGCCGCCCAGGTTCATCCCCATCGTGTTTTGAACGCCCTTTGCGCCGATATAAGCAGAAAGCTCGTAGATGGCAACTACCGTAGAACCATGCTTCGTCGCTACGGGTACCGCGTCTGAGATGTGATCCCCATGGCCGTGTGTCAGCAGCACGTAGTCAATCTTTTCCGGCAGTTGATATCCCTTTGGATATTTCGGATTCTGCGCGATGAAGGGGTCGATCATGATCGTGGTGCCCTCCGGCGTTTGAATAAGCACAGTGGCATGTCCAAGCCACGTAATGCGCGTTCCCTTGAGCAAACTCATGGCGGTAAAACCTCCCTGACTGACAGCTTCCTCGGCGCCTCAATCAACATACATCTTCAACCATCCCAGGAGGGTAGAGGAGTGCAGATACGGCTACCCGCTTTTTGCAGTCTTGCAAAGAGGCCGGCGGAAGACCCGGCCCCAGAGGTGTGCAGATATGGAGACCCGTTTTTCGCATATGTGAGGGAGGGTGGATCGAAAGCGGGATCCAGAGATGTGCAGATGGGGCTATCCCCTTTTTGCAGTCTTGCAGAAGGGCGGGCGGAGGATCGGGGCCGGAGGTGTGCAGATAGGTTGACTTCTCTTTCGCGCGGCGGTACCTTGGGGCGAGAGGCGAACAAATGGCGAATATAGACTCCCTCTTTCCCGTCCTGAATGAAAGAAATTCTTCCCCACTCGTCAGGCGCGCCGAAGATGCACCGCTCGAAGCAACTGGCCACCTCACCGAATACCGCCCACTCGAATCCCGATCGATTCTCAACCGCGTTACCTCAGGCCGCGGCCTGCCCTTCACGCACGCCATCAATCCCTACCGCGGATGCGAATTTGCCTGCCGTTACTGCTATGCACGTTATACGCATGAGTTTCTGGACAAAACTCCGGAGGAGTTCGAGCACAAGATTTACTTCAAGCAGAACGCGGCGTGGCTGCTGACCCAGGAGCTTCGGCGGCTGCAGCCAGGCACCCAGATTGCGCTCGGAACCGCCACCGATCCTTACCAGCCGATTGAGCGCAAACAGCGCATCACCCGCTCGATCCTTGAGGCCTTCGCAAATACGACCGGTTTTCAACTTGGCATCATTACCAAGTCGACCCTGATTGAGCGCGATCTGGACATTTTGCAGGAGATTGCGAAGCGGCACCGGCTCACCATCCGCCACACCGTCACCACGGTTGACGAGAGGCTGGCGCGCATTCTGGAGCCCCGGGCGCCGCGGCCTGATCTTCGCCTGAACACTCTCGCGCGGCTCCGCGAAGCAGGGCTTCGTGCGGGCCTCATGTGCGCTCCGCTGATGCCAGGCATTACAGACAGCCGACGCTCGATCGCAGCGGTGGCGAAAGCTGCAGCGAAGGCCGACGCCTCTTTTTTCCATGCGGGCGCACTCTTTCTCAAACCTTGTTCTCTGCCCACTTTCTTCGATTTTGTCGGCAAGCATTTTCCCGAACAGCTTGAGGCCTACAAACGCCGCTACGCCAAGAGCGCCTTCGTGTCGGCAGAGTATGCAAAGAGAATTCAGGAGTTGGTGCGGTCAATTCGCGATGAATACAAACTAGGAGAGCGATACGAAGAGAGTTCAATCCCGCCGAAGGGTGAACCGGCATTGGAGCTTCAGCCGTGGCTGCCGTTTGGGCGCCAGAGCGCATGAAGATCAGCGCGTGATGATCACTTCAGACAAGCTGTCTTTTGCCAGGAATTGTCTGAAACCGGACCAATGCGCGAACAGGCTTTGAATGCTGCGGTTGGTGAATGCGCGTTGGATGGGAATTGACTGTGCTGTCTGCATTTCTACGTTATCGGAATCGGTAACGGCGAAACGGCAGTAGGCAGTGTCATCTCCCTTAGCCTTGGTGTGAAAGAAGGCGAGCACCTGCCCGCCTGGGTTCATCGCCTCATGCAGCTTATCAACTACCGGAACAACAAAGGGCTCCGGCAGATAGTCCAGCGCCGTCCAGAGGAGAATCACGTCAAAGGTGCGGCCGGCAAATTGCAGGGTCTGGTTCAAATAGCCGTCTATATCCCAAATCGGCACATCATTCGTATCCACGCCGGTTTGCCAGTTGCTATTCCAGGCATCGTTCACCGGATCGGCCAAAAAGATGCTGTGCCCAAGACTGGTGAGATAGTTGATGTTCGCCGGCGAAGTTGATCCGGCGTCAATCACGCGCAGCCCTGGTTCGGTCTGCAGGCGCTTCCGCAATGCAGCCCACGCACCGGAATAACGCGTCACTTTTGAACCGGTCAGGCCCTGTGCCGTTGCATCTTCCGGCTTTTTATCGAAAAGGCGGCGAAGCACTCTCAATTCCCCTTACAGCCAGCGCAAAACGTTGGCGTCTTTCCTGCCGTCAGCCCAGCCACAATGTGCAACTCGGGCTCGGCGGCCACCTGGCTGCTCGTCATCCTCATCTGCGGTGAGCGAGCAAACTGCATCTCCGCAGCGTCTAGAAGGCAGTTCCGCCGTCGGAGTTCTTCGCCCCTTGCGTCAGATCGACCTTGCCGCGGAAAACCGCATTGTCTTCCACCGCAAGGCGCAGAGCGTGAACATCCCCTTCAACCACGCTGCCTGCTCGTAGCTCCACACGACCGGTGGCGACGATATTGCCTTGCAGGTGTCCCATGATGAGGACATCCTTTGCCGTAAGGTCCGCTGCGATATGCGCATTCGGTCCTATAGTCAGACGACTCTCTGAAAGGCTGATGGTCCCTTCAACCTGCCCATCAACGATCAAATCCTCACTTCCCTTCAGCTCGCCGCGAATCACGACTGTTTTCCCAATTCGAGCAAGACCGTTCTCCGTTGCCATCGCGCATTTCCTTCCGAGATTTCTAGGGACAGTCGGGTTGCAGGGATTGGTCCTACGAGACCGTGCACGTGCTAATGCTTCATGCCTTCATTAGCATTGCTTCCTGAAAAACGTCAGTGCCCTGCCCGAACTATACGCAAGATGACCGGGGTACTTCAATTCCGGAACCCCAAAGGGCACCTTCGCGTCTAATGGGAGTATGAAAAGAGACAATCTGGTCAGGGGGGAAATGACCGTCAGGCGATTTCTTCTATACGCAGCTTGTCTCCCGCTTTTCGCGCCCGTCATGGCCCTTTCCCAGGCTGCCGCAAGCGCCCCGCCTAATGCCGCCTTTGTGAAAAAAGTCCTGGCCACAGAGCTCGTTTCCGCGCAGGATACGACTCATCCAATGCGCTACAGGCTGCGCAAGAGCAGCCCTCGCTTTTCTTCTACCAAAGAGATATTTGAAACAAGGGATGGCGCTGTTGCGCAGCTCGTAGCCATGAATGACAAGCCCCTGAGCGCAGAAGACGCGCACAAGGAGCAGGAGCGGCTGGAAGGTCTAGTAAGCGACCCAGGACGCCAGCGTCATCGCAAGGACGCCCAGGACGGCGATCTGGCGCGCGTACTGAAGGTTCTGCGTGCGCTTCCCGACGCCTTTCAGTACACGTACATCGGCGAGGGTATGGGACCAACCGGCCGAGTTGAGAAATTCTCTTTCCAGCCCAATCTAGGCTTTAATCCACCCGACCTTGAGACGCAGGTGCTTACGGCAATGGCCGGTGAAATCTGGATTGATGCCTCAGACGAACGCGTGGCCCGGCTTGAGGGTCACCTGCTGCATGATGTCGATTTCGGCTGGGGCATTCTCGGCAGACTCTACAAGAATGGCTGGATCGTGATCGAGCAGAACAATGTGGGAGACCGTCAGTGGCGGATTGTGCGCTTTCAGATGGAAATGAGTGGCCGTATTGTTTTGAAGACCAAGACCTTCGAAACAGTTGAAGAACAAACCAACTACGCTCCCGTGCCTGCAGGGGTGAGCTACGTGCAGGCTATTCAGGCTCTCAAGAGCGATTCGGCGACGGTGGAGCAGGCAGGCCCATAAGCGGAAAAAGCCCCGCCACAGAGGCGGGGCCGATCCTGACGCGCGTGAGGAAGCGCGTGAATTCCCCGCCTTACTTGATCTTGAGGAAGATCATCGCAAAGGTGAAGAGGGTGAGCGACTCGATGAAGGCCAGGCCGATGATCAGGAAGGTCATCAGGTTGCCGCGAGTTCCAGGGTTGCGAGCGAGGGCCTCTGTGGTTGATCCAACGGCCTTGCCCTGACCCAGGCCGCAGAGACCGGCCGCCAGGCCCATGCCCAGACCGACGCCGATGGGAGCGAGGTCGATAACGCCGCCACCCGCCTGCGCAAAGGCAGGCACAGCAAAGCAAAGGGCTGCCAGTGCAATAAAGATCGATTGCAGTTTCCGCATATTTCTCCAGCTTCCCTTTGAATTGACCGCCAGTGGGTGGTTGAGGCTCACCGTGCTGGCCCCCTCACGCTTGCGGTCTACCGTTGCTCCGGAGCGGAAGCGCTCTCCGGCGGAATCTTATCTCGTCGTTGACGAGGGTTAAGCAGATCAGTGTTCGTGCGAAATGGCCATGCCAATGTAGATGGTGCTCAACAGCATGAACACATAAGCCTGAATGATCGAAACCAGAAGGTGCAACCCCAGAAACGCCGTAGGCGCTACAAATGGAAAGATCGAGAAGCAGATCAGCGTGAGCAGATCGCTGGCCAACATGTTGGCGTAAAGACGAATCGTCAGCGACATGACGCGCGCTAGGTGGGAGATGATTTCCACCGGGAAGAGGAGTGGCGCAATCCACCACACGGGACCCGCAAAACTCTTCAGGTAGTTGACGATTCCATTCGCGCGAATTCCGTGAAAGTTGTAATAGAGAAACGACAGGGACGCGATACCGAGCGGGACAATAGCCACGCTCGTGGGCGTTTCAACGTGCGGGATGAGACCGAGCAGGTTGTTGAAAAGAACGAAGAGAAAGATGCAGACGATGAACGGCATGTAACGTTCATAGTCATGGCCAATGATTTCTTCTGCCTGACCACCCACAAACCCGTGCAGCATCTCCGCAACCTGCTGCGCGGGGCCCGGCTTCTCAACCGAAAGAGTCACGCGCACAAGGAGAAAGAAAGCGATGAGGCCAGCCGTTACCAACAACTCGTATTTGAATGTGGTGTTGAAGAAGGCAAAGGAGTTAAGGTTCTGCTCCAGCAGGAATGCCGGGGAATAGCCAGCTACGTGGCTCGCTGCCGAAATCAAGCTTGATGGCTCAACCATTGAAACGCGGTTTCTTTCCGTCCCGATGCCGGCTGCGGAGCACGGCCTCGAAAGCTTTCTATTCATTATTCGCGAAGCATGCGAAGTGCTTCCCAGCCCATAGTTGTCACCGCCAGCGCAAGTCCACACAGCAGGGCGATTCCTGAGCCATGAATCACCTTCAGGCTACCATAGATGACAGCCGCAAACAGCAGCAGGCGCAGGAGAAAGAACAGGACAACAACCCCCGAATGCGCGCCAGCTTTCTGGTTATCGAGGCGTGCGTTGATCACCTTGGCGAGGCGCAACCACTCATAAATGCTGGCCATGGAAATCGCCGCGCCCACCGCAAGCATTGCGCCATTGCGCCAATTGGAGCCGACCCAGGTTGCGGCGGCAAGCAGCACGGCCAGCACAGCCGTGTTTCGCATCGCCCGCTTCAGCATCGCGTACAGCGCCTCAGGGGAAACGTCAGCAGGCGGATTTTGACTTTCGGTCATTCGGAGTTTCCACCAGGCGGGGGTTCTGAGTCGCTGCGATGGCCGCGCTTTTTGGAGGGGTCGTTGACAAGCGCCATTGCCATCCGTACTGCGCTCGTCATACCGGCTACGCAACCCAGCAGGAAGCCAGTAATGGTCATCCAGGACTGATGAAAGTGATGATCGAGCCAGGTACCGCCAAGCCAGCCGATGAGCACTGCACAGGGAAGCACGAGGCCTATCTGCGCGATCTTCTCCACCTGGATATAGGTCTTTGCAGCATCGGCCAATGCGCCGCTTGTCTTCTTTTCCGGGTTGGAATCACGATCAGGCATCTATACCAGTCATCAGGATACGGCACCGCAAGCAGCCAGTTATACTTCCCTTTTGAGCCTCTTGACCCATCGTGGAAGGAATGATTGTGTTCGATTCAGAGTTTGAGCGGGGCCTGTTTGACCTGCGCGTCGCTAAGCTAACCGAGATTGAAAAGCTTGGTCAGGCGGCCTATCCCAACCAGTTCCCTGCTTCTCACGCTATCCCTGAAATTCGCGCCAAGTGGGGCGAGACCACAGCGGAAGAACTCGATGCCCATCGGGAGACTGTCGCGGTCGCGGGCCGGATCATGGCGATTCGCGCGCAGGGCAAGGCCGGCTTTGCCACCCTGCAGCAGGGCGGCGAGCGGTTGCAGATTTATGTGCGCCTCGACGCTGTCGGCGAACAGGGCTTTGCTCTCTATAAGTTGCTTGACCTTGGCGACCACATCGGCGCTTCGGGCTATCTCTTTCGCACTCGGACGGGCGAGCTGACGATTCATGTGGAGAAGCTGACATTTCTCTCCAAGGCGATGCTGTCTTTGCCGGAGAAGTATCACGGCCTGGCAGACGTGGAACTGCGCTACCGGCAGCGCTACGTTGATCTCTTTACCAACCTCGACAGCCGCGCGGTCTTCGTGAAACGAGCCCGCGTGTTGCGTGCGCTGCGCCAGTTTTTCGATGAACGCGGCTACCTTGAAGTTGAAACACCGATGATGCAGCCGATCGCCGGAGGGGCGGCTGCACGGCCCTTCACCACGCATCACAACACGCTCGATATGGACCTCTTCCTGCGCATTGCGCCGGAGCTTTATCTCAAGCGCCTTGTCGTGGGCGGCCTTGATCGCGTGTACGAGATCAATCGCAATTTTCGCAATGAAGGCGTGAGCACGCAGCACAACCCCGAGTTCACGATGCTCGAGTTCTACCAGGCCTATGCCAATTACCACGACCTGATGCAGCTGACTGAGGAACTCATTGCATTTGTCGCCCGTGAGGTGAACGGAACCACCGTTACTGAGTTCAATGGCAACACCATCGACCTCGGCAAGTGGCAGCGCTACACCATGCGCGAGGCGATTGTGGCGTTCTGGCCCGAAGAGGCGGGAGGTAAGCCCTCGGGCGAAACCTTTGCCTCCGTTGAAACGCTTCGGACTCAACTGCAAACGGCAATGGCCGGCCTTGAAGGCGCAGTGAGCCAGACTTCGCAGATCGCTCCGGAACGAATCGCAGAGTTGAAGACAATCCATGGCGCCATCACGGGCGTCTACTACGACTCGTTGAAGAGCGCACCGCTCGGCAAGTTGATCTACAACCTCTTCGAGGCTGTGGTCGAACCGTTTCTGATTCAACCGACGATCATTTACGACTATCCTACGGTCGTCTCGCCGCTTTCCAAGGCGAAGCCCGACGATCCCGAGCACGTTGAACGCTTTGAGTTCTTCGCCGGAGGCTTCGAGTTGGGCAATGCCTTTAGCGAGTTGAACGATCCAGTGGAACAGCACAAGCGCTTTGAGCAGCAACTGAGCGAGCGCGACCGCGGCGATGATGAAGCCCACCAGATGGACGAGGACTACGTGCGCGCACTCGCGTACGGCCTACCTCCAACAGGTGGTGAGGGTATCGGCGTGGACCGCCTAACGATGCTCCTCACCGGCTCGAAGTCGATTCGCGATGTGATTCTCTTCCCCCTGATGCGGAAAGAAAAGCCTACTGGCGACAAGGATCATGAACCGGGCAACAAAGAGTCCGCATAGAGACAGGCTGAACCGGTCTGGGAGTACCTTTCATTGAAGATTCTTTTTGTCGGTGACATCTTCGGCAGCGCAGGGCGCAAGATTGTGCGCGAGCATCTGGGCCATGTGCGCGAAGCTCATGATGTCGACCTGACCATCATGAACGTCGAAAACGCCGCCGGTGGCTTCGGGGTCACTCCTGATATCGCAGATGACTTCTTCGATCTTGGCGTCGATGTGATGACGACCGGCAATCACGTGTGGGATAAACGCGAGTTGATGGATTATCTCAACTCAGTTCCCGCCGACAGCCAGGAGCGGGCCCGGCGCATCCTGCGCCCCGCCAATCTCGCACCCGGCCTGCCCGGTTACGGTGTCTTCGAAAGCACCACGAAGAGCGGCGTTGACTACGCAGTGGTCAACCTGATGGGACGCGTCTTCATGAACGGCACCAACGATCCCTTTCACGCCGCAACCGGCCTCTTGGCGGGCATCAAGGCGAAGGTGATTGTTGTGGACTTTCATGCCGAGGCCACCAGCGAGAAAGTCGCTATGGGGTGGCACCTCGATGGCAAAGTGACTGCAGTGCTGGGGACCCACACGCACATCCCTACGGCCGACGAGCGCCTGCTGCACAATGGAACCGCTTATCAGACGGATGTAGGGATGAGCGGCCCTTACGACAGCGTAATTGGCGTCGAAAAAGACCTTGTGCTCCAGCGCTTCCTGACGGGTCTGCCAGGCAAGTTTGAGGCCGCCAAGGGCAATCCCAAAATGTGCGCGTCGCTCATCACCTGCGACCCGGCAACAGGGCGCGCTTCAGCCATCAGCCGCATCATGCTTGGAGAATGAGGGCGGCTAGTGCGCGGTCTGCGGAACCGGTCGAGTTTCGATGACCCCAGAAGTCACGGGGACGAGACGAGGTGTGACCATCGTGGCTGGGCTGCGGGTTGCTTTTACCAGCTTCCCTTTCTCGTTGAAAACCATCGACCACGCCATCGGGTGCGGGGTCGCTGCGGCGTCGACAAAGCGGATCACTGCTCCACCCTTCTCTTCGGTTTGTAACAGCGCGTCCATCACAGGAAAAGGTGCGCCCAAACCCAGTGGCTCAGCGGAGGCGAGCTGAGGGTTCGCGCCCGCCAGCGCCGCGTAGCACAGTCCGTTGCCCACCCAGTTAGATGAAGCGGCGGCCTCTTCCTCTTCTGCGCGGATATGGTTGAAGGCAGAAATCGTCAAAGCATTGATTGGCGCCGGCTCAAAGAGAGAATAACTGCGCTTCATGATTGGGATGATGCGTACCCGGCCATTCTGGCCTCGAGGTATGGAGGCCGAAAATACCGTCAGGTCGCTCGCGCCATTGTTTCGGGTATAGCGCAGAAAGAGGTGCCCCGGAAACGCCGGGCAATCTATCTGCTCGTAATGCCACGCTCCTTCGCTCAGGTCGAAGCCGTTCAACGACGCGTGCTCGGCTATCGAAGACTCCTCGTTTGAGGCAGTCCGTTGATCGTCTCGGCTCATCTGGTCGGCTGGCGTGAACCTGACCGCGGGTGCAAACGAGTGGGCGGGCTGAGTGATAGCGAAGGGCGTTGGTGCCTTGGCTCGTGGGACCGGCTTTACTTTTCCTGTACTTCCGCCGGCATCGCTCGCCGGGTCCTGGGCAAGCAAATGCGGACTGACCGAGATTGCCGTGAGCGTGAGCAACAGAAGAGACCGCACAGATGATCGAGGGAGGCCAGCCATGACTGCCAATCAGGGTATCACTCGCTGGAGTTCCCGCAGTCCCATAGAAACAAGAAGGGCAACCTCATCGAGGCTGCCCTTGGCGCTTCCCAGGAAGTTCTCTTGCCGCAGCAGATCTCGTGTCCTGCTGCTGGTGGTCAGTTCTTAACTGGCCTTGGTGGCCTTGTGTGCAGCGGCAGGCTTATGCGGAACGGGCTTCTTCTTTTCCGGCTGGATAAAGGCGTCGCGAAGCACGATCTGCGCTGTTCCGGCGGTGGTGGCCGTGCCGGGAATC
The DNA here is from genome assembly GCA_963832465.1 of uncultured Acidobacteriaceae bacterium. Taxonomy (GTDB): domain Bacteria; phylum Acidobacteriota; class Terriglobia; order Terriglobales; family Acidobacteriaceae; genus Telmatobacter. The sequence goes on along the minus strand of CAWHUJ010000002.1, from coordinate 304,884 downwards.
TGAGTGTAGCTATCGTAGGTGCCGTCAAGCTCAGCTGCCGGCTGGATCTTGAACTCGAATCCCGGCTGATAAAGCTTCAGCTCGGCATCCGTCAAAGGCGCTTTCAGGTTCACGATAAAGTCCGCAACCTTGGCGTCCTTGGCGTCCTGGGTCACGGCCATCTTTATGGTGGAGCCGGAGGCGTCGATGACAATGCCTGGGACGGGTGTCTGCTTGTCTTTCAGGAGAGCCCAGAGCTTGTCGGCATCGTCCTTGCTGCCGAGGGCGAGAACTGTTTCCTTGTCAGCGAGAGCCAGCGTGTTCAGGTCGGTGGTGGAGGCAAGCAGATCGTGAATCTGTTCTGCGGGCGTCTTGGCCGGGTCAATCTTCAGGTTCCCAGGAGGAAGAGCATTTGCCTGAGCCTGGGTCTTGACGTCCTGAAGACCGTCCAGATTTCCGTGGTACTTCTTGTAGTAGTACTCGAGTTTCGGCTCGATCTGCGCCTTGTAGTTCTGCGGCGCGTAAGCCCAAACACGCGCGTACTCGTAGATCGCGGCGGGCAGGTTTTGCGCGGGGCCGGGCTGGGCGTAAGCCTGAGCCAAAAGCAGCGAGTCATTCAGACCCTGCGTCTTGGTCTCATCATCGGTCATGCCCTTCAATTCCACGATGTACTCATCCTGCGCGGCCTTGAAATCCTTCTTCGAAAGGGCATCGTCAAGAGCGATCGTTGAATGGAAGACGGGCGCGGTAGCAGCCTTCTGCTTGTTCCAGTCGTCGTCTGAAACCGAAGCCGGCTTGGATGCGGCAAGGCCCTTCTGAGCCAGGGCTGCGGCGTCGTCGCAGGTCTGAGCGTCAGAGGTCTTAGCGCACTGCGCCTTCTTGATGAATACCGAGATGAAGATCGCCTTCATATTGTTCGGATCAACCTGCAAGAGGCGGCTCGCCGCGCTGAGGGTCTTATCCGGATCCTGCAGCTTCTGGTAGGTATTGATCAGCTCATCGAGCACTGCATTTTTGACCACGCTCTGCGGGTAGGTTGTAAGAAAGCTTTCCCCCGCGGCAGCCTTTGCCTTGGGATCAGACTGCGTCGAGAACATCTGGTAGGCGTTGTACTCGGCTGGATCCTTGATTTGGATCGTTCCCGAGTTGTCCTGTGCGTGCAATGCAGGTGCGGTGACGATGCTTACGCTCGCCAAGGCCATCACAGATGCAAAGACAATCTTCTTCATTTATTGCTCCTGGGAAATACAGAAAATGGAGTGTATCTTCAAGCATCCACTCGAAAAAGTCTCAACCATTCTACGTGCCGGTTGAGTACCGAGCATACGGATGAACATTACCACGGTTTCCGAGGCGGTGTTGGGAGGATTATAGAAAGCCCCGCCGCCCGTGACAAGCAAAGTCGGCAGGTCATTTTGAAAGAGGGCCCGAAGAGCCTTCTGAGCCCGTCCCACGGGCTGCTTTTCAGGTTGGATGCACGCTGCTGGGAGTTCGTCGAGCACTGTCGTCCCCCGGCGTCTGCCGGAAACGCCTATGCCAGCGTCTCCGGATACGCCATACCGCCTTAGACACCGCCCGAGCAAAAAGAGTTCCTCCAACTGAAGGTGGAGGGTGTTACTGCAGCAGGCGCACCAACTCCGCCTGCTCTGCCAGGAATGCGTCGTGCCCATGCGTACTGGACATCTCGCAATATCTGGCATCTACGCCGGCGGACCGCACCAGTTCCGCCAGTTCGCGCACAGACTCTGGAGGAAAGAGCCAATCCGAGCTAATGCCTACGAATGTGAGCCGCGCGCGAATCTGGCCGAAGATTTCGGCTGGTGAGGCGCCTCCGGCAAGCGGATTCCAAATGTCCATCGTGCGCAGAATAGCCAGGTAGGCATTCGCGTCAAAGCGCTCGACGAAACGCTCTCCCTGGTAGTCCAGATAGCCTGCGATATCGAAGCGGCCGCCAATGAGTCCGCTCCCGCGGTCGCTTGCCGACCACGGATCTTCTCCATTCCGATTCGGCTTGCGTGAGAATCGTTCCTCCAGCAACGTCGCAGACTTGTAGCTGATCATGCCGATCTGGCGCGCCAGTGCCAGGCCGCGCCGCGGAGGCCGCGCCGCAGAATAATGACCGCCATTCCAATCCGAATCATTCTGGATAGACTCTCGCTGCAAATGATTCAGTGCGAGTCCCATGGCGGTGAGCGGCGCCACGCCCACAATTGCTGCCCTTTCGATCCGCTCCGGCTCAAGAATGCACCACTCCAGCACCTGCATGCCGCCGATCGACCCACCCAAAGCCAACCGCAGTTTGTGCACGCCTAGCGAATCGAGCAGTTCTCTCTGCGCCCGCACGTTGTCGCGGATCGAGACTAAAGGAAACTCCGGGCCATAGATTGAGCCCGTCGCCGGATCAACGGAGCCAGGCCCCGTGGATCCGTAACAGGAACCCAGAATGTTGATGCAGATAACAAAATCCTGCTCCACAGATAGGAGGCCGCCCGGAGCAAAGACCTCAGGCCACCACGCTCCCACAGTCGCGGAACCGGAAAGAGCGTGACATATCAATACAGCGTTGTCCCGGGCGGCGTTCAGCCGCCCGTACGTCGCGTAGTGCAGCGTTGGCCGGGCAAGCACTCCGCCGCTCTCAAGGGGAAGATCTCGTTCAAGAACGAAATCCCCCTCATGGGCCGGCGACAATACTGCTTCACCGGGTGCGCTCTGCGATCCGGCTTGGGAGGTGCTGCTCATCTCGCCGCGGCGCCCGCCTTCTCTGTGTTTCCGGCAAGGGTGTGGCCATTCGCCACTTCAATTGCCTGATCCAGATCGGCAAGAATATCGCGGATGTCTTCAATTCCCACCGAAAGCCGCACCAGCTCTGGCGTAACGCCAGTTCCCTTCTGCTCTTCTGCCGAAAGCTGCTGATGAGTCGTCGATGCCGGATGGATAACCAGCGACTTGGCATCGCCGATATTCGCCACCAGCGAGAATAACTTCGAGTGAATCGATCAGCTTCTTACCAGCGTCGTAGCCCCCTTGATGCCGAAGGTGACGAGCGCGCCCTTGCCCGTTGGGCAGATACTTCTTCGCCCGCTCGTGGTAAGCGCTCGATTCCAGCCCGGGGTAGTTGACCCACTCCACGCCCGGATGCTTCTCGAGATGGCTGCGCCACAGCAAGGGCGTTCTGCGAGTGCCGCTCCAGGCGCAGATGCAGCGTCTCAATGCCCTGCAGGAACAGGAAGGCGTTGAAGGGCGACAGTGCCGCGCCGGTATCGCGCAAGCCCTGGATGCGCGCTTTGAGGATGAACGCTAGCGGCCCGAAGGCCTCGAGTACGAAAGCCCGTGGTAGGAGGGATCAGGCTCGGTGAACTCCTTGAATCGTCCCGAGGCCTGCCCAGTCGAACTTGCCCGCGTCCACGATCACGCCGCCGATCGACGTGCCATGGCCGCCGAGAAACTTGGTCGCAGAATTGACGACGATATCCGCGCCCCACTCGATGGGCCGCACCAGCGCTGCCGAAGGCGTAGTGTTGTCGATCACCAGCGGCAAGCGGTTTTCGTGAGCGATGGAGGCGAAGCGTCTCAATGTCCATGATGTCGAGCTTGGGATTCCCAAGCGACTCGGTATAGATGGCGCGGGTTTTCTTGTTGATTGCCTTACGCAGAGCCGTCAAAATCGTCCGCGTCGACAAATCGCACCGTAATGCCAAGCCGTGGCAGCGTGTGGTGGAAGAGGTTGTAGGTTCCGCCATAGAGCGAGGTCGTCGAGATGATCTCGTCTCCCGCCGCCGCAAGTGTCGTGAGCGCCAGTGTCTCTGCCGCCTGGCCAGACGCAGTGGCCAGCGCTGCGGCGCCGCCCTCGAGAGCCGCGACGCGCTTCTCGAAGACGTCGGTCGTCGGGTTCATGATGCGGGTGTAGATGTTGCCGAACTCCTTCAGCGCGAACAGCCGGCCGGCATGGTCGGCATCCTGAAAGAGATACGAGGTGGTCTGATAGATCGGCACGGCGCGCGCACCGGTTGCCGGATCGGGCGATTGGCCGGCGTGAACGGCGAGGGTGGCGAATGTTGCATTGTTTCGCTTCAGACATGATTGGACTCCTTGATCTCGGTTGATGTGCTTAGTGCGGCTAGGCGGCGAATGCTTCAGTCTCGGAACGGTCAGCTGCCATAAAAACTAAAAAAAGCCCGAATCCTTTGTAAGGACCCGGGCCGTCTGGCTTTCGAGATCGGTTGCGTTTATCGCATTCGCTGCTCGAGAGTCACACGGACGGGTCCGCATGCCATACACATACACATGGCCATGGCCTCAGTTCCGCGATTCTCTCCGTGCAGCATGCAAAGAGTATCCGGGCCAGCCGTACGGCCTGTCAATCCCATAGATCAATCCGGGCTGCCTAAATGCCGCGCCCTTCAGTGATCGGCCTTCCAGACGTAGGCTCCCGGCTGGCTGAGGCCGACGTGCGCCAATACGCGGCAAACAAACTGCCGGGCCATTTCCGTTGCGTCGCTCGGCTGGTTGTAAAACGATGGAATTACGGGAAAAATTGTGGCGCCCGCCTCGGCCGCCAGTGTCATATTTCGCAGATGAATCCGGCTGAAAGGCGTCTCCCGGACACAGAGCAGCAAGGGACGGCGTTCCTTCAGGGTCACATCGGCGGCGCGAGCAATCAGCGAATCCGCCAGTCCCATCGCAATCTTCGCCAGCGTGCCCATCGAACACGGCAGAATGATCATTCCGTTGGAGGGATGGCTGCCACTCGCGATTCCTGCTCCGATGTCCGCATCACTTAGCTGGATGGTCTTCTTCGGATCCACGTCGAGCAGTTTTTCGAGGCACTGCGTGCGGCCGCTCACTCCAAGCTCTTCCGCAATCACTCGCAGCGAATTCTCCGAAGGCACAAAGTGCACGCGGTCCACGCGGTCGTCTGCCTCGAGCGCGCGCAGCAGCTCCCGGCCAAAGATCGCGCCTGAAGCACCGGTTATTGCTACCGTGAGCTGCATTGTGTGATGTGCCTCATTCCCCCAGCACACGCTTGAAGATGGCGTCGACGTTACCCAGTTGGCGCGTGTAATCGAAGGTGCTATCGAGCTTCTCCTCGCTCAACAAGGATGTAATTGCCGGCTCGCGCTCAACTTCATCGCGAAAAACAAGGTCGTCTTTCCATGCGTGCATTGCATGGCCTTGCACGAGGCGGTAGGCATCCTCTCGCATCATGCCCGCCTCAGCCAGGTCGAGCAGAAGCTGCCCGCTGAAGATGAGGCCGCCAGTGGATTCGAGATTTTTCTTCATGCGCTCGGGGTAGACCAGCAGGCGGTCGATAAGGTCGGTCGCTTTGGCAAGAAGGTAGTCGACCAGGATCGTCGAGTCCGGAAAGATCACGCGCTCAACTGACGAGTGCGAAATATCCCGTTCGTGCCACAGCGGGATATCTTCAAACGCGGCCTGCGCGTTGCCCCGAAGCACGCGCGCGAGGCCACTGATCTGCTCGCTGGTGATCGGATTCTTCTTGTGCGGCATCGCCGAGGAGCCCTTCTGCTTTTCGCTGAAATACTCCTGCGCCTCGCGCACTTCGGTGCGCTGCAGGTGGCGCACTTCGACCGCGATCTTGTCGAGGGTGCTGCCGATGATCGCAAGGGTCGCGATATAGGCCGCATGACGGTCGCGCTGGATCACCTGCGTCGCCACTGGAGCAGGCTCAAGCCCAAGCCGTGCGCAGATGCGCTCTTCGTGCTCCGGCTTCAGATGGCCGAATGTGCCCACTGCGCCGGACAATTTGCCGACCCGCATCCCTTCGGCTGCGGCATCGAAGCGCACAAGGTTGCGCTGCATCTCGGCGTACCAGTTCAACAGCTTCAGTCCGAAGGTCGTCGGCTCGGCGTGAATTCCGTGAGTACGGCCAATTGTGGGGGTGTGCTTGAATTCAAGGGCGCGGCGCTTAAGCACTGCGAGAAAAGCAATCAACCCTTCGCGAATGATCTTTGACGCCGCTTTTACCTGCAGCGCTTGCGCGGTATCGACAACGTCATTCGAGGTCAGCCCGTAATGCAGCCAGCGCGACTGCTCTCCGAGCCCTTGCTCCTTCAGCCTCTCTGCCACGGCCGACGTAAAGGCAATCACGTCGTGCTTCACTTCGGCCTCAATCTCGGCAATGCGCGCTACCGAAAAATCGGCTTTCGTGGCAATTGCTTCAGCCGCGCTGGCTGGAACGATGCCATCTTCGGCCAGGACCGCAGTCGCAGCCGACTCAACCTCAAGCCAGCAGCGATATTTGTTCTCTTCGGTCCAGATGCGGCCCATTGCCGGGCGTGTGTAGCGTTCGATCAAAGGACATGCTCCCGGCATGGCAACTTCTGCGCGCCCATGCCAACTCTTGATTGTACGAGTGACAACCTAAATCATCTGTATTCCGAAGCGCTTGTAAAGCTCATCGTAGAGAAGCCCCCGGCCCGGCTGATACGGCTGGAACCATTCTCCATCGATTACAAAGTGCGGAATCGCTCTCTTCCCCACATTGCGAATCAGTTCCGCTGACGCTGCGGGGTCCAGATCGACGTTGACCTCGGTATAAACGATGCCGTGTGAGTCAAGAAACTGCTTGGCTGCCCGGCAGTCTCTGCACCACGCAGCTGTATATACCTGGACATTCATAACTTCATTCTAATGCTTCACTGTTACCATCGAAATCCATGACAGCGAACGAGATCAAGGAACTGCTCCTGTTGGAACCGCATCCTGTCGAGGGCGGTTTCTTTCGGCGCACCTACACCGCGGCTGAAAGCGTCGATCTCGAACGAGGCCAGCGCAACCTCGGCTCGGCTATCTACTACCTTCTGGAAGCAGGAACTTTCTCGGAGTTGCACGTTCTGGATTCCGATGAGATCTTTCACTTTTATTACGGAGATCCAGTGGAGATGCTGCAGCTCTATCCCGACGGAACTTCGGCAGTCTTCACGCTTGGGCAGAACCTTACCGCGGGGCAACATGTACAACTCGTCGTACCCGCCGGCGTATGGCAGGGTACACGGCTCATTGAGGGCGGAAAAGTAGCGCTTCTCGGCTGCTCGGTGACGCCTGGCTTCGACTACGCCGACTATCGCAATGCTGGCTACGCGGAACTCGCCGCAAAATGGCCAAATCAGGTTGAACGCATACGGGCGCTTACCAGAAGTTAGCCCTGGCGCCGCTCGCGGAAAAACCCGCGCAGCAACTCCGCCGCCTCATCCGCCAGAATTCCCTGCTCTGTCTGCATCTGGTGGTTGAGCTGAGGATGGTTAAGCACGGAAAGCACCGAGCCACACGCGCCACCCTTCGGATCAGACGCGCCATAAACAAGCCGATCAAGCCGCGCATGAATCATGGCGCCGGCGCACATGGCGCAGGGCTCCAGCGTGACGTACAACGTGCAGCCGCTGAGCCGGTAATTGCCCAGAATTGACGCTGCTTCGCGTAAGGCAACGATCTCGGCATGCGCAGTAGGATCGCTGGTTCGGATCACGCTGTTCTGGCCGCGCGCGATGATCGCTCCGTCGCGGACAATCGCAGCGCCTATCGGCACCTCGCCGGCCTCAGCAGCCTTGCGCCCTTCGTCCAACGCTGCCTGCATGGCTTCGAGATCTGAAGTCATTGTCGTGTCTATTTCTGCTCGTTTTCCGTATTCCAGCTATGCGTCGGATCAAGAAATCTCCGAGTAACAGGCCCATAAGCGTCGATGCGGCGGTCACGCAGGAATGGCCAGTTGCGGCGCGTCTCTTCGATCAAGCCCAGGTCGATCTCGCCTAACAGCACTTCCTCTGCGTCGTGCGAGGCCTTCGCCACGATACGGCCAAAAGGATCGGCGAGAAAACTGCCACCCCAAAACTCCAGACCCGCCCCGCTCACACGATTTCCAAGCACATCACCCTGCTCATGACCGACGCGATTCACGCCCGCCACGTAGACACCGTTGGCGATAGCGTGGGCTCGCTGAATCGTCTGCCAGGCGTCGTATTGGGCCTCGCCGAACTCGTCCTTCTCGGCCGGATGCCAGCCGATCGCCGTCGGATAGAAGAGCACCTCGGCCCCCTGCAGCGCCGTTAGGCGCGCGCCCTCTGGATACCACTGATCCCAGCACACTAGCGTACCCACGCGGCCAAAGGCAGTATCCGCTGCGCGAAAACCCAGATCTCCAGGCGTGAAGTAGTACTTCTCGTAGTAGAGCGGATCATCGGGGATATGCATCTTGCGGTAGACGCTGCCGATGGTTCCGTCGATATTCAGCGTGACAGCCGTATTGTGGTAGAGCCCCGGCGCACGACGCTCGAAGAGCGACGCAACAATCACGACGCGCCGCTCGCGCGCTACTTCCGCCAGCTTCGCTGTCGACGGCCCAGGAATCGGCTCAGCCAAATCGAAGAGGCGGAGATCCTCGCGCTGACAAAAATACTGCGTGCGGAAGAGTTCCGGCAGGCACACGATATTGGCGCCCAGGTTTGCCGCTTCGTGGATGTGCCGCACCGCGGCGGCCAGGTTCGCCTCCGGGTCTGGCCCCATGCTCATCTGCACCAGGCCTACGTTGTACTTTCGCTTCTCTGCCATCGTCTGCTCGCTCGTCTCTCTCGCCTATGCAGCAAGGCCAATCCCATTTTGAAGGATTGGCCTCGAAAACTTCACCCGCGATGCGGCCTATTCGTCGTCGTTGAGAATCAGCACCGCCGCCGCGATCGTCGTCGTCCACAATCCGCGCTTGTCACCAACGGCCGATTGGGTGACGTTACTGGTCCTGACGATCTTGTTGGAGATGCGATAGATCTCCTTCTTCTCGTCCCAGCTCTTGTCCGGATCAAAATCTACATCGAGGGTGGTCGCCAGCATCTCAGCCGCTAGCTCCTCGGCGTATTCGCCAGCCTGCTCTTCGGTTTCTCCGAAGCTGTGATGCTCGCTGAGGTAGCCATAGGTATCTTTGTCCGCCGGAATGGCTACGCCGATACTGGAAACGCAAAGCCGATGCGGTTCGCGGGTCGAGTTCTCCGCAATTACGGCGAACACCACTTCGCCGTGGCTCAGGTACTTCTGCCCTTCTTTGCGGGTAATGACCTTGCAGCGTGGCGGAAAGATTGACGAAACGCGCACCAGATTCTGCGAAGCGATTCCTGCGTCTCGAAGCGCCAGCTCAAAGCTGGTCAGGCGTTCCTTATGCTTTCCAACGCCTTTGGTGAAGAAAAGCTTCTTCGGCACCATGCTTTTTCCCAATTTCTATGTACCCTCCGTAGCGGCGAAAAATTCAATAGCTCCCGCATGAGTGTATCTCATCTTGCGCGGCCGAAACAGAGCGGAGGCCGAATTCATTCCCTATTCATGAGACAGATACTTAAGTGGTAAATCTCCAGCCTGGAATCTCTGGTTTGGCCGAGTTCGCGAAGCTCGTCGACGAGCGCGGAGAGTTGAAAAGATTTCACCGGAACTTTTCGCGCTGCTCAGAGTTTGAAGAGTTATGAAGCGGATGTATCGCGCCGAAATCGTACTGTCATGCGCCTCGTTGGCCTCAGCGGCCGCGTGGTGCCAGCAGCCCGTTCAAGCTCCCCCCCCTCCCCCAGTTGCGGCACAACCTGTTGCCGACACCGTGCCTCCAGTGGCCGAACTATCTCCGGTTCCGCTCGACTGGGTTCCCCCGGCGTTGGAAGAACTGAATCACGAAGCGGCGATGAAAGAGAGCTTTACCCTCGATCGCAATCTTCTGGCTGTGGCAGCCGGCATGGTTCCCGACTCAGAAGATGGAGATCGTCAGGTCATTCGCAAGCTCGACGGCGTCAGCGTACACCTTCTGCGTTTCAACCAGACCGGCATTCCTGACGAGGGTGCGGTCGCCTCCATTCGCGATGCTTATCATCTTCGCGGCTGGAAGCACCTGGTTACCAGCACACAAACTGGCGGTCCCGTTCACAACGGAACCACCGACATCTGGGTGGTGCTCGACGGCGTCAATGTTCGTGGAGCTGTGGTTCTTGCGGAGACTCCCCGCAGCCTGACGCTGATCACGGTCGCAGGCAATCTCAACCCTGTTGATCTGCTGCATCTGCGCGGCCACTTCGGCATTCCCCGCTTCGACGGCGATCAGTTGCGGAATCAGCAGCAGTAGGGCCGATTCGGCGCGGACTCTAAGGTGGTTTTCTGTCCCATCGTCAATTTGCCGACTAGGCGCCAAGTCTGCAAATGTATAGAGGAAAGGGACATCGCAAAAGAAAATGCAGAAGACCTATAACGGGCTTGAGTTGCCCAAAGACGGCGCACCTATCCAGTACAGCAACGGTCAATTTCAGATTCCCGACAACCCAATCATTCCTTTCATTGAAGGCGACGGCACAGGCCGCGACATCTGGAAGGCCTCACAGCGCGTCTTCGACGCCGCGGTCGAGAAAGCTTATGGCGGCAAGCGCAGCATCAAGTGGTTTGAAATTTACGCCGGCGAAAAGGCGTTTCGCCAGTTCAACAACTGGCTGCCCGACGACTCCGTCGCAGCAGCGCGCGACCTGCGCGTCTCCATCAAAGGGCCGCTGACGACTCCAGTGGGGGGCGGTATCCGCTCGCTTAACGTGGCGCTGCGTCAGATTCTCGATCTTTACTCCTGCGTCCGCCCCGTGAAGTACTACCAGGGTGTGCCCAGCCCGGTGAAGCATCCCGAAAAGCTCGACATCGTGATCTTCCGCGAGAACACTGAGGACGTGTACGCCGGCGTGGAGTTCAAGGAAGGCAGCCAAGACGCAGCGAGGCTGATCTCGTTCCTCAACGATGATCTGCTCGCGAAGACGAAGAAAAAGGTTCGCACGGACTCCGGCATTGGCATCAAGCCGATTTCGATCTTCGGAACCAAGCGGCTTGTGCGCTATGCAATTCGACACGCGCTTGAGACGGGCCGCAAGACTGTTACCCTGGTCCACAAGGGCAACATTCAGAAGTTCACCGAGGGAGCTTTCCGCGAGTGGGGCTACGAAGTGGCCACGCAGGAATTCCGCGAACAGACGGTGACCGAGCGGGAGAGCTGGATCCTCGGCAACCTGGAATCGAATCCCGGGCTTACCGTGGAACAGAACGCAGCGTTGATTGAGCCGGGCCTCGAGTTCGCGCCGGCGGCCTTCCGCGATTCGATCCACGCTGAGGTCAAGTCGGTTCTCGACAGCATCGGCAAATCGCACGGCAATAGCGCGTGGAAGTCGAAGATCCTGATCAACGACCGTATTGCCGACTCGATCTTCCAGCAGATCATCATTCGCCCTGCGGACTACAGCATTCTCGCCACCTCAAACCTTAACGGCGACTACATCTCTGACGCCGCTGCCGCACAGGTTGGCGGACTGGGCATCGCGCCCGGCGCCAATATCGGCGATGGATACGCGGTCTTCGAGGCTACCCATGGCACTGCGCCAAAGTACGCCGACAAGGACGTCATTAATCCCGGTTCGGTGATTCTCTCAGGCGTGATGCTGCTCGATTTCATCGGTTGGAAGGAAGCGGCAAAGCTGATCGAAACCTCGATGGAGAAGACCATCCTGCAAAAGTTCGTGACGTATGACTTTGAGCGCCAGACTGCCGGAGCCACCAAGGTGGGCACCAGTGAGTTCGCGACGCGCATCATCGGCAACATGTAGCACTGAACCCTTTTTCGGGGCTTCATCCCCCAGGAGAAATCGCATGCGGAAGAAAGTCAGTATCGTAGGCGCTGGCAATGTCGGCGCCACCGCCGCACATTGGATTGCGGCAAAGGAATTGGCAGATGTTGTGCTGGTCGACGTAGTAGACGGCGTGCCACAGGGCAAGGCGCTTGACCTGCTCGAAGCCATGCCGATCGAAAAGCGCGACGTACACGTCACCGGTTCAAACGACTACGCGGCAACTGCCAACTCCGACATCGTTGTCATCACCGCCGGCATTCCGCGCAAGCCCGGTATGAGCCGCGATGATCTTTTGCACACCAACTTCAAAATCATGTCCGATGTGGTGTCGAAGGTGGTTGCTGCATCGCCCGAGAGCATTCTCGTTATTGTCTCGAATCCGCTCGACGCGATGGCGCAGGCAGCCTACCGGCAGGCAGGCTTCAACCGTGAGCGCGTTATTGGTATGGCCGGCGTGCTCGACTCGGCGCGCTTTCGCACCTTCATTGCCGAGGAGTTGAACGTTAGCGTCGAAAACGTCACAGCTTTCGTTCTCGGCGGCCACGGCGACACGATGGTGCCGCTTGCACGCTATTCAACGGTCGCAGGAATCCCGATCACCGAGCTCATCGCGCCTGATCGTCTCGCCGAGTTGGTGCAGCGCACCCGCGACGGCGGCGCCGAAATCGTCAAATATCTGAAGACGGGCAGCGCTTACTACGCTCCATCGGCTGCGACAGTTGAAATGGTCGAGGCGATCCTCAAGGACAAGAAAAAGATCCTCCCTTGCGCGGCCTTCCTGCAGGGTGAATACGGCATCGATGGTTTCTACATCGGCGTTCCTTGCAAGCTGGGCGCGGCGGGCCTTGAAAAAATCATCGAGATCAAGCTCACTCCTGAAGAAGAAGCGGGCCTCAAGAAAAGCGCGGCCGCCGTTAAGGAGCTCTGCGACGTCATCGGCGTCTAACGTTCACAGCAACGCGGAGAAGGCGGGCCCTCCGGCTCGCCTTTCCCTTTTTGGCGACGCTTTCTACTGCTGCAAGAAGCCGACCACCCTAGGCCCGATCTGTGCGGCGCACTGATTGGGAGCCAGGTGGCCGCAGTCCGGAATCACCTCAAGCTGCGCTTGCGGAATCACCGCGTGCATCGTTTTCCCCAGACCGGGGGGGGTGATGTGATCCTCTGCTCCCCAGACAAGCAACACCGGCATTTTTAGCTCGGACAGCAAATCGTCGGTGGTGTCACGGCCAGTCAGCATTGAAGCGAGCGCGCGTCGCATCACCCAGGCGTTCCGCTGGGACTCTCGCACAATATCGCGCGCGACGAACCCGGGTACCCAGGGCGGATGCGGCATCAGGAGCGCGTCGAGTTGCCCAATCTGATCGGCATTCGATGGAGTGAACAAATTCGTATCCCACTCTGGCCTTACATACAGCCCGGCGCTGTCGAAGAGCATGAGGTTTTTCACTCGCCCCGGATGCTCCGCCGCGACGCGCTGCACGATCCATCCTCCCATCGACCAGCCGCCCAGATCCACCTGCTTCAGCTTCATCGCGTCCAGGAATGCGACAACGATCGCAGCCTGGTCTCGCACAGAGTATGAGAAATTTGCAGGCTGTTCACTCTGTCCGAAGCCCGGCAAATCGGGCAGATAGACGCGATAGCCGGCTCGTCGAAGGTACGGCATGAGATTTACCCAGTCGTCTGAACGGCCGCCCAGCCCGTGGATCAGCACGACTACCGGACCATCAACCGGCCCGGCAACGTAGTAGTGGATGCGATAGCCCTGAACCGTTGCCCAACGGCTCTCCGCACCTCTGAAGCGCATTTGCACGCGTGTCGCAGCGCGAAATACCTCTACGGGCCGAGTCCAGAAGCTGATTAAGGCAAGCAGTGCGAGCAACAGCAGCGCACCAGAAAGCCATGCGACCTTGCTCTTCAGATTCACTCAGTTGCCCTCGCCTCCAGTCCCTTCGCTCGCTGAAAACCTGCCTCAATCACACGCACCGCGACCGGATCGAGAGCGAGATTACTTCCGTTCCACTCGCTGCGCTCCGCCCATCGCACTTCGTCCGCATCAGAGGCCGCTTGCAAGTTGCCGCCGGTGACACGGCACAGGTAGTCAGCGATCACGTAGTGATAGCGGATTCGGTCGCCTTCCCGATGAATTCGGTCAAGCAACTCAATCAACTCCACCGGCTCAACCAGCAGGCCTGTTTCTTCCTTTACTTCGCGAATGACAGCCGCTTCAAGCTTTTCGCCGAGTTCGATCAGACCACCCGGCAGCGACCAGCGCCCTTTGAGCGGTTCGTGTCCGCGCCGCACCAGCAAAACCCTCTCCCCATCTACCACCACGGCGCCTACCCCGATCAGGGGATTATCTGGAAATTCTCTGGTCATCTCACTCCGGCTCCGCCAACCTTAACGCAGGGCTTTTCAAAGGTCTACAGACAATCTACGGTAACCCGCGTCTACAACTTTACGGTGGTTTCGCAACGTATTTGCTGGCGTATCATCGAATTGCCAGGGGGGGGTAGTTTTGACATCGGTAACATTGCAGATCGACGGCATGCACTGCGGTTCGTGTGTCCGGCGGGTTACACATACCTTGGCTTCGGTTAACGGCATTGTTGTGAACGAGGTACGCATCGGGGCCGCTCGTGTGAGTTCATCGAACGAGATGGCACCGGTTGATTCAATCATTTCGGCTCTTGCTAAAGCTGGCTACACAGCGCATTTAGAAAAATAACGGGCTCGATGACGACCAACCACACAGAGACTCTCACACTCCCAGTGCTGGGAATGACTTGTGCCGCGTGCCAGAACCATGTGGAGTCGGCGCTGCAGTCCACTGCGGGGGTTGAATCAGCGCGCGTAGACCTGATTGGTCACCGAGCCACCGTCGTGTTTGATCCATCGCAGGCTGAAGCGAAGACCCTGGTCGAGGCTATTCGCTCCGCGGGCTACGATGCCATTCTTCCCCGTCCCGGAGAAGAGACCGTTTCAGCCGAAACAACTGACGACAGTGCGCTGCGCAAAGCTCTCATCACCATAGGAGCGGGTGTTGTGGCCATGGTGCTTGCCATGCCGCTTGCTTCCAGCATGGGCTATTTCGACCGGCTCGTCATGGATGTGCTTCCCTTCCTCTACTCGATTCCGCCCGATTTGATTCGCTGGGCGCTTCTGCTCCTGACAGGGACCCTCGTTTACTGGACTGGACGCAACGTTTACATCAGTGCCGGCCGCGCCCTCAAGCATGGCGACACCAACATGAACACCCTGGTGAGCCTCGGCACTGGCGCTGCATTCCTCTACTCGGCCTATGCCACGATCCTTCCTCAGAAGGGTCACGAGGTTTACTTCGACGCGGTACTGCTCATTCTCGGATTCCTCTTGCTGGGCAAGGTGCTCGAAAGCCGCGCCAAAGAACGCGCCTTATCGGCGCTGAAGTCGCTCAGTCAGCTTCGTCCCTCTACCGCACGTCGTGTAGACGCCGAACTGGAAACTTTGGTTCCTTTGGAAGAGATCCACCCCGGCGATCGAGTGTTGGTCCTTCCCGGCGAGCGCTTCCCCGTCGATGCAGAAATTATCGTGGGCCGCACGACCGTCGACGAATCCATGCTCAGTGGGGAGTCCACTCCTCTCGACCGCCAGGTCGGTGATCGCGTGCTTACCGGAACGCTCAATTATGACGGTGCAGTCGTCTGCAAAGCATTGTCGCTGGGTGAAGACACGGTTCTAGCCCAGATCACGCGCATGGTCCAGCAGGCGCAAAGCTCGCGTGCGCCCCTTGAGCGCATGGCAGACCGCGCCAGCGCAGTCTTCGTTCCCACCGTGCTTGGCATCGCCACATTCACCTTTGGTATCTGGGCCCTGGCCACTCACTCCATGCAGACGGCTCTCTCCACCGCAGTGGCGGTGCTCGTCATTGCCTGCCCCTGCGCCATGGGACTTGCCGTTCCCGCAGCGCTCACAGTCGCCGTTGGCCGCGGCGCTCAGCTAGGGATATTGTTCAAGGGCGGCGAGGCACTCGAACGCCTTACGCGCCTGGATACCGTCGTGCTCGACAAAACCGGCACACTCACTGTTGGCCGTCCGACTCTGCTTACCATCTATCCGCTAAGCGGCTTTAAAGAAGAAGACCTGCTTCGCATTGGCGCGGCGGCGGAGGAGCGTTCCAACCACCCGCTCGCGCACGCCATTGTTGAAGCCGCGCGTGCCCGCAACGTTAAGTGGGAGCCCGCGCAAAACGTACAGGTAATCCCCGGCCGCGGCGTGACGGCCAGGGTCGAAGACTATAACTGCACCATCGGCAACGAGACGTTCTTTCGCGAACTCTTTGGGCGAGTGCCCGCCAACGTACAGCCCCCCAAGCCCGGTGTCACCCGCCTCTTTATCGCCCTGGACAGCCAGACAATTGGGGCGTTCGATGCGCGCGATGCTCTCAGACCGGACGCTGCTGCGGCCATCGATGCGCTGCGTCGTGGCGGCCTCCGCGTGCTCATGCTCACCGGAGATTCCGCCGCTGCTGCAGCCCCTATTGCCAATCAGGCCGGTATAGATGAAGTTGAGGCGGGACTTGAACCGGCAGCAAAGCTGGCACGCATCCGAGCGTTGCAGGCGAAGGGCCAGCGAGTTGCGATGGTCGGCGACGGCATCAACGACTCCGGCGCTCTTGCGCAGGCAGATGCAGGCATCGCCATGGGCTCCGGCACGGATCTTGCCCAGGAGGCAGCTGATGTTGTGCTGTTGCGTGCACAACCTTCAGCCATTCCTGCATCTCTTGAGCTCGCGCGTGCCACCTTCCACATCATGGAAGAAAACCTCGCCTGGGCAGCTGCCTACAATCTGCTCGGGATTCCCCTCGCCGCAGGCTTGCTTTATCCCTTTTTCCATATTCTGCTTACTCCGTGGATCGCCGCCGCAGCGATGGCTCTGAGCTCCGTCAGTGTGTTGCTGAACAGCCTGCGTTTGCGCCGCTGGCAGCCCTCCTCGCTCGCTCCGCAGTCAACGCGATAAACTAATTGCAGAGCCCGCTGTGCGCATCCTCACACGCTACATTCTCGGCGAGATACTCTCGCATACCTTCATTGGTTGTGCGCTCTTCACCTTCATTCTCTTCATGCCCAATCTTGGGCAGATCCTTGAAATTGTCGTTCGCAACAGTTCTCCCCTTAGTTCCGTCCTGCAGATTTTCATCTTCATGCTGCCGAACACCTTCAAGGTCACCATTCCGATGGCGGTCCTTGTCGGCATTCTGCTCGGCCTGAGCCGGTTGGCGGCTGACAGCGAGATCATCGCTATGCGAGCCTCTGGCCTTGGCATCGGTTATTTCGTGCGCGTGGCCTCCATCGTAGCCGCGGGTGGCACGATCCTCGGATTGGTGAATTCTCTCTTTATCGCCCCCGGCGCGAATCAAGCCATCATCGAGATGCAGCAGTCGCTCGAAACGTCGCAGGCCTCGTACTTGATTCAGCCGCGCGTCTTTTACGAAGACTTTCGCAACTACGTACTCTATGTGCAGGACGTACGCGCCGGAACGGGCGCTGCCAACTGGCGCCAGGTTTTTATGGCCGATGTTACCGACGCCACAACGCCGCTGGTGACAACT
This sequence comes from uncultured Acidobacteriaceae bacterium, assembly GCA_963832465.1. Classification (GTDB taxonomy): domain Bacteria; phylum Acidobacteriota; class Terriglobia; order Terriglobales; family Acidobacteriaceae; genus Telmatobacter. The sequence goes on along the minus strand of CAWHUJ010000002.1, from coordinate 287,679 downwards.
GCAGCCTCAGCCACCGTCGTGAACGATTCCTCACAGGTACTCTTAATGCGCCTGCGTGACGGCGCTCGGCACGAAACCGTTGCGGGTCGGCCAGACGAGTACAACATCTCCACCTTTTCCACCACCGACATGCCGCTCCCCCTCAATGCGCAGAGTGATGTGCATCTTGGACGCATGGATGCAGCCATCTATGCGCTGCCGATGAGCACGCTGCTCAATCGTATTAAGGCTCCGGACAACAAGCGCTATCTGCTCGAGCTGCACAGCCGCTTTTCCTACCCTGTCGCTTGCCTGGTCCTGATGCTCGTCGGCGTGCCGCTCGGCGTGATCTCCCGCCGCGGCGGCAAGAGTTCCGGCTTCGTCTTCACGCTCCTGCTCGTCATCCTTTACTACGTTCTTTCCTATACTGGCATCGCGCTCGGCAGACAGGACAAGCTTCCGGCATTTCTCGCCGTCTGGCTGGCGAATATTCTCTTCGCTGCTGCAGGCGTCTTCCTCTTGTGGCAGATGGCGACAGGCGGACGCGTGCTTTCTAAAGTCAGCGCGTGGACATCGCGCTTCTCGAATTTGAGGCCACGCCGAGAGCATAAGAGCGCTTCACTTACTGGACTCTTCGACCGGATCCAGACAGGCTCGGTCCGAAAGGTCTCGCGAGGCGCCTTCCCGCGCATCCTCGATGAATACGTGGTGCGCGAGTTCCTCAGTACCTTCACGCTGGTCCTTGCCGGCTTCGTACTCTTGATGCTCGTCTTTACGTTCTTCGAGCTCATCGGCGACATTCTGCGCAACCACATTCCGCTTTCGACGGTGGGTGCGTATCTCATCAATCTCACGCCCAGCATGCTTTATCAGATAGCACCGCTTGCCGTACTCATCGCCGTGCTCGTCACCTTTGGCGTGCTGAATCGCAACAGCGAACTCATCGCTATGAAGGCAACCGGGATCAGCCTCTATCGGCTCGTTATACCGGTCGTATCGATTGCGGCGCTTCTCTCTCTCGGCCTCTTCCTCTTCGATCAGTACTATCTGCCGCAAGCAAACCGGCGGCAGGAAGCATTGCGAAGCACCATCAAAGGACGTCCGCCTCAAACCTTCCTGCACCCGGAGCAGAAGTGGATCTTCGGGCAGCCTCACACTGGCGAACCCGGCCGCATCTTCTATTACCAATTCTTTGACCCCGACACAAATGAGTTCGCCAACGTCTCGGTTTTCGAGTTTGACCCTTACTCTTTCTCTATCTCGCGCCGCATCTTCGCGTCTCGTGCTTTTTGGAACGCCGCCTCCGGTTCATGGGGTTTTGAGAACGGCTGGGTACGCGACTTTGACGGAGCGAAGCAGGTTCGCTACCAGGACTTCAAGTCGACTGCCTTTTCTGAGATTCACGAAGATCCTGGCTACTTCAAGAAAGAGAGTCTGCAATCGCAGGAGATGAACTTCAGTCAGCTCAAACGATACATACGGGACCTGGGTCAGAGCGGCTTCGACACAATGCGGCTCCGCGTCGCGCTCTGGCACAAGATCGCCTACCCCATCGTGGCCATGGTTATGGCCATCCTCGCGATTCCCTTTGCGCTTTCGATGGGCCGCCGCGGCTCTCTTACCGGGATCGCAGTTGCAATCGCCGTGGCCCTCGCCTACTTCGTTGTGGATAGCCTCTTCGGCGCCATGGGGAACGTGAACTATCTGCCCGCGGCGCTCGCTGCCTGGAGTCCCGACGTTCTCTTTGCGTTGACCGGCGGATATCTGCTGCTCCGCACGCCTACGTAACCGTTTGCCCGTACAATAGAAAAATGCTTCGTGATCTGAAGCCGCTTTTCGGGTACATGCGCCGGTACCGGTGGGGATACCTGTGGGGAACCCTCTCCTGCATCGCTACCAATGCTGTCTGGGTGCTCTTTCCACAAGTCATCCGCAGAGCGATCGATGGCCTTGAGCGCGGCATCACCCGTCAGCAGATCCTCATCTTTGCCGGTGCGCTGGTCGCCATTGCACTTGTCAAAGGCGTCTTTCTCTACGCGCAGCGCTGGATTCTAATCGGCATCTCGCGCGAAATTGAGTTCGACTTGCGGAACGACCTCTTTCGTCAGCTGGAAATGCAGGACACCGCCTTCTACGAACGCTATCGCACCGGCGACATCATGGCACGCATGACGAACGACCTGAACGCCGTGCGCATGCTTCTGGGACCGGCGCTCATGTACAGCGCAAATACGATCTTTCTGACCGTCGGCGCGCTCTTCTTTCTCTTCCGCATCAGTCCCTATCTGACGCTGGTTGCCTGGGCGCCTATGCCGCTGGCGAGCATTCTGGTGCAATACTTCGGCAGCCGAATTCACGACCGATTTGAGCGAATCCAAGAGAGCTTCTCGGAGATTTCCTCCCAGGCGCAGGAGAATTACTCCGGTGTTCGCCTGGTTCGAGCCTTTGCCCGCGAAGAATCCCAGATCGGCCTCTTTGAAGGTTTGAATCGCCGATACATTGCGAGGGCCCAGCGTCTTGTTCAGCTCATGGGCATGCTATGGCCCACACTCGAGTTCATTCTCGGCGTTTCGATGATCATCACTCTGCTTGTCGGCGGCCATGAGGTTGTTGCCCATCGCATTACACCGGGGGATTTCGTCGCCTTCAATACCTACATGATTCTGCTTATCTGGCCGATCATTGCGGTGGGCTGGGTCGTCAATCTATTTCAGCGTGGCACGGCGTCAGTCAAACGTATCGACGAGCTGCTACGAGCTAAACCGGCAATCGACGACCGCTCCGCCGATCTTTCAATTCCCTCCGATGCCGCTCTCCGGGGTGATATCGAATTTCGCCATCTGAACTTTTCCTACGGAGATACGAAGGTTCTTCACGACATATCTCTTCACATTCCCGCCGGCTCGAGTCTCGCCATCGTCGGCCCCACTGGCTCGGGCAAGACAACGATCGTGAACCTGCTCACTCGGCTCTACGAAGTTCCGCAAGGATCTCTTCTGATCGACGGCCGCCCCGTTCGTGACTATCCTCTTGCGGTATTGCGCCACAACATCGGCATGGTCCCGCAGGAAACATTCCTTTTCAGTGAAACCATTCGCGGAAACCTTACCTTCGGCGTGCCCGAGGCGAGCGCGGAAGAGATGCTGGAAGCAGCAGAAGCCGCGCATATTCGCCGCGAGTTCGAGGAGTTCCCTCAAGGCTTTGAAACAATCGTCGGAGAACGCGGCGTTACTCTTTCCGGAGGACAGAAACAACGCGCCGCCATTGCGCGCGCCATCCTGCGTCACCCCGCTATTCTCATCCTCGATGACGCCCTGGCGAGTGTCGATACCTACACAGAAGAAAAAATCCTCAACGGCCTCAGCGATTACATGACGAGCGCGACCACGATCCTCATCTCGCATCGAGTATCCACGGTGCGGGACGCAGACCAGATTGCCGTACTCAATCACGGCCGCATTGTTGAGCTTGGACGTCACGAAGAGCTGCTCGCCCTCGACGGCTACTACGCCAGCCTGCACCAGAAGCAACAGCTCGAAGAAGAGCTGACCGTCGCAAGCTGAGCTGTTACGCAGTCCAGCGCGGAGCCCCAGATGTTCTGGCCGGCGCCCCCATACCCCCAGCGTGACCCGAATGCGTCAAATTGACTGATCGCCATTCTCTCGGTTCTGCGCCTTGCTGCGCGATCTGCTTCCATGCCTCTCTCACATTGCGAACACACTCGATCGCACGTTCAAATCTCTTAGGCGAAGAGAAGCGCGACGCCTGCAGTATCTGTGCAAAGACAGATGCGTAGAACTCGCTCAGAGCCTGCGCGGGCGCCGCGCCAACGTCCATGCGCAACTGGGCCTGCAGATGAATGATGATATCCAGCGCTCGCTTCACCGCTGCCCGCCTTGCTCTCACATTACCGTGTTCTGCAGCCTCTGCGGCCTGATGTAAGAACCGCAGAATGCCATCGTAGAGTGCGACCACCAGCTCGACTGCCGATGCTCCTTCGAGGGTACGCGTGCCATAAGTGTCCATAATTCTCCTCGCTAGGACGATGACGACTTGTCGTTGTAGCCAGTGATCGCGCTGTACAGTTCGTTGACGTAATTAATCTGGCTGGGAATCTCTTGGAGCGTCTCGTTCACCTCATTCAGCTCATCAGTGAGCTGCGTTTTCATATCACTGAGGCGGCTCTCCTCGTTGCTGATATCGTCGTTGAGCGTGCTCTCTTCGCTGGAATTCGCCTTCTGTGTCAAGGCCAGAATTCCTACTGGATTCGACGTCCCCATGGCGTTGAGCGTGCTTGCAAAAGAGACGCCGAAGCTCCCGTTGTTCTGAAAAAATCCCTGCACGTCGCTGAAGTTGCCATTGAGTGCCGAATCGAGCGTATCCGCATTCAACGTCAGCGTTCCGTCTGAATTGGTCGTGATTCCAAGATCGTAAAGCGACGAAATGCTCCCGCTGGCAGGCATCGAACTTGTTGCGCCCTCCAGCATGCTCTGAAGTTGCGCGATTACCGGATCGCCATCAAGTGGCTCCGCATTGCCCGAGCTGTCATTTCCTTCCTGTCCAGTCACTGACTGCAGGAGCGTGTTGTAGTCCTTCACAAATGTACTAACGGCCGACTCAATGCTCGAGTTATCGTTGGCGATCACCACCTGCACAGATTCATTCGCATTTGCCGACAGAAGTTGAAATGTAACTCCCGGAATCGCATTGGTTACCGTATTGCTCGCGCTCGTGATCGTTAGCCCGTCGACAACGAGGCTCGCGTCCGCGCCGGGCTGTACCTGGCTGAATGTCACATTCGAGTTGCTGTTGGATGTGTCGGTCAAAGACCCTGATACTGTTAGCGTCCCCGCGGCGCCACTCGTGCTGCTCACAACGGAAAGCCGCGATCCGCTGCTGTCTGTCAGGACACTGGCCGTCACTCCGATTGCCGCGTCATTAATCGCAGCCGCAAGGCCGGCAATTGTCGAAGCGGTCGAGTCATCGCCGACATTCACCGTATACTGCGTGCCCGATCCAACCTGTATCGTCACGCTGCCTGACAGTGAGTCACTCGCTCCCACGGCAGAGGTAGCAGCTGATGAGGTCTGGGCCAGACTTTGCACGGTCACGGTATGCGTGGCCGCCGAGGCCTGCGAGCTTGCCGAGGTCAACTCCAACGCATTGGTGTCCGAACTTGAGCCAGTCTTTCCCTCGAAGACGCCCATTGCGTCCGTCAGATTCTGAATGTCCTGCGAGAGCATCGACACCTGTGTGCCCAGCGTGCTCAAGACCGTATCCTGACTCTGCAATGCGGTCAGCTGATTTTTCCACGGCGTTTCGATTGCCTGGTAGTTGGCAAGAATCTGTGTCACCGTGGTCGATACGTCAATGCCCTGCCCGCTGGTCGCCGATCCAAAACTCAAGCCAACTGAGCCCATGCGGCCTCCGTCCCGGTTAGTTCACTTGTTGTGCCAACCAGGAGTTGCAAAGATTGGCAGACTCTCAACTTGCTGATACCCAAACGGAAGGCCGGCTCCCGAGAGCCGGTCTTTCCGCGTTCGCCGCATGGACGCTACTGAAGCAGCTTGGTCACGAGTTGCTGGCTGCTGTTGGCCTGAGCAAGAGCCGCAATGCCGGTCTGCATCAGGATCTGATACTTCGACATGTCGGACGTCGCCTGACCGTAGTCGGTCGCCATCACGTCATTCTCAGCCGACAGAGTGTTGGTGCTCTCAGTGCTCATGACGTTTGAAACCGCTTGCAGGGTGTTGATCTGCGCGCCAGCAGTGCCGCGCTCGGTGGCGATTGCACCAATCGCAGTTGTGATATCCGACAACGCAGTTGTTGCGTTTGCTGTCGAGGTCAGGTCGGTGCCCGTCAGGTTGGCTGCCGTGACGACGCTGCCAAGAGCCGTTGCAGAATCGGTCTGCGTCAGCGTGCCGTCGGAGGTAAAGATATTGGCCGCGGTCGTGAAGACGTTGATGCCGTTGTACTCAGTGTTGGTGTCGATGTTGCCGATTTCCGTGAGAATCTGCTGATACTCCGCATCTGCCGCGGATGCCTGGCTGGTATTGAGCACGCCGTTCGAAGCTTCGGTCGCCAGAGTGACTGCGCGGTTCAACAGGCTCGTCACCTGTGAGAGCGCACCATCGGCCACCTGCAGGAAGTCCACACCTTCAGAAGCATTCTTCGATGACTGCGAAAGCGCTGCTGAGGACGCGTCGAGGCCGTTGGCCAGAGAGAGACCCGCAGCATCATCGGCACCCGAGTTGATGCGAGACCCGGAAGATAACTGCTGCAGAGTCTTCTGCAGGCTGTTTTGTGTCTGGCTGAGATTGTTTTCTGCGTAAACCGCCGAAATGTTATTCAAGACACCCAGGGACATGGGTTCTCCTTATTCGATGCCGGGATTCGCGGCTTCTCCGATGGCATGCTCCCATCCAATTGCTGCCCTGGGCTGCTGCTTCAGGAGTTTGTTCCGCTATGCATCTACACCCTTTTTCGGCGTGTTTTTCTGGGACTTTACACTGGCTCTACATTTATGTCCTGAAACGAACATTACTCCACGCCAAGGACCTTAACGATCACTCGCTTGCGGCGTTGGCCATCAAACTCCGCGTAGAAAACGCGCTGCCATGTACCCAGATCCAATCTTCCGCCTGTCACCGGCAATGTTGTTTCGTGGTGCAGAAGCAACGACTTCAGATGAGCGTCGCCGTTGTCTTCGCCGGTCTGATGGTGCTTGTAATCCGAGCGCTCCGGCGCCAACTCCTCCAGCCACTTGCCGATATCCTCAATCAAGCCGTTCTCAAGGTCGTTTACGTAGATCGCCGCCGTGATGTGCATTGGAGATACGAAGCACAGACCGTCTTTGACGCCGCTGCGACCGACAATCTGTTCCACTTGATCCGTGATGTGAACCATTTCCTTTCGCTTGCGTGTTTCAAAGACGAGATATTCCGTATAACTCTTCATCTGGTCTCTCACCTCCTCAATTGATCGTCGATCCACGTTCTACCGGGCACCCTTTATCCTATGACTGGATGATCGCATTCGATGACTGAGACGAGCGCCACATTCGCCGACGCCAATCTGCAACGCGGGCTTGATTTGCTTTCCGCGGGCTCTGCCTCACAGGCAGCAGAGGCATTTCGTGCGGCGATTGAAAATAATCCAACACTCTTCGAAGCTCATCACGGTCTTGTGCGGGCCCTGCGCGATGCAGGTGACCTGAACGGAGCGATTGGTGCTGCGCTTGCCCTCGTCGCGCTCACCCCCGATGACCCGCTCGCACACGCGGCTCTGTCGATCACTCTGCAGCATGCAGGTCGCATTCCCGAAGCAGAATCCGCAGCCGCACGCGCACGCATCCTCGAGTGGAAGATACAATTACAATCCCCCGCAGATGAGGCGCCGTGAACTCCCGGCACTCGAACGCGCCTCAGCGTCTGCGCCAGATGCATGACTTGCTGCTGGCGGCCTATGGAAGGCAGCACTGGTGGCCAGCTGAAACACCCTTTGAAGTTGTGCTGGGTGCCTACCTCACACAAAACACGTCATGGAAATCCGTCCAGTGCTCGCTCGCAAATCTTCGTGAGGCTAATGCGCTCAGCATCGATGGCATTCGCGCGATATCCCTCGATCGGCTGCAGGATCTCATCCGCCCTTCAGGCTTCTATACACGCAAGGCGCCCGCGCTCAAAGCTTTCGTTGCAATGCTCGATAACGATTTTGCCGGATCGATCGACATGCTTGCAACGGAGCCGACAAGACACTTGCGGCAGCGCCTGCTCGCATTGCCAGGTGTGGGCCTGGAAACAGCCGATGCAATCCTGTTGTATGCGCTGGAGCATCCGGTCCCAGTCGCAGATGAATATCTGCGCCGCATCGCCGAGCGCCACGAGCTGCTTAATGCAGCCCCCGTGCACAATCGCAAAAGCTACGAAACTCTTGCTCAACTAACACGCGAAGCTTTTGTTAAAGACGATGCCAGGAATACGACTTATCACTTCGGTGAATTTCACGCGCTTGTCGTCGCTGTCGGAAAGGCGCACTGTGGCCGCAACCCCGATTGTCTGAATTGTCCGCTGGCTGTCGATCTCGCAACTCACAAAGTTCAACTCGAATCGAATCAACGATAGGCAGGACTTTCATAGTTACTCTGAATTCATAATTAGAATTTCTAATTTAGCTGCCTGCTCATTGCTTGTGCACTCCAAGCAACCTTTTGAAAGACCGCCGATTCTCAACGTTATTGAATTACTGGATTTTATAGGTCCAGCTACTTACCTCGACGGTACCCTCAATCACGCAAGTTCGTGATGATTCCCTTGGAAACGGAACGCAAGAGATGTCATCGGCTTCGACAAGAGTGTCGCAACTCATTGAACGATTACTGCTCGCAATTGGCTGCCTCCTGCTGCTTGCCTACGCAGGCTGGCAGTTCGGTTCGTTCGCATCGTCTCGCGTTGCTCTGTGGAGCTTTCATGCCCGCCAACTGCCGGGCGTGGTTCATGCGGCTTCCGCACACGAGCCGGATCAACAAGTTGATTTTGCTCTCTGGTCGAACAAGCGAATTGCAGCTTATAAACGCTCGCTTGCAATGAAGCTCGACTCGCCGCTGGCCGTTGTCACTGTTCCCCGGCTCGGTATCGAAGTACCGGTATTTGACGGCACCGATGATCTCACTCTCAATCGTGGCGCAGGAAGGATCAATGGCACCGCAGCTCCCGGCCAGTCCGGCAATCTCGGAATCGCCGCACATCGCGATGGCTTTTTCCGGGGCCTCAAGGACATTCAGGTCGGTGATCAGGTGAACCTTCTCGCCGATCAGCGCAGCTTTGTATATCGCGTCGACGACATCAAGATTGTCGATCCGTCTGACGTTGACGTTCTACGGCCGCGTGATAAACCGTCCGTCACCCTCATTACCTGCTATCCATTCTATTTTGTCGGTGATGCACCCCAACGCTACATTGTCCACGCGTCGCTGGTGGAGGGTTCACCCTCCACTGCGTCCAGCTTGAATCCAGCAGTTCAACCCAGCAAATCGGAGGATACGCCATGAACTCAACAGTAAGTCTGAGGCGCGCAGCACTGGCGTTCGCGGGGGCTTTGGCATTGGTCTTTGCGACAGGAGCTGCAGCACAGGTTCAATCAGAAACGAGCACTTCATCCGGACAGGCCACACACACGACTACGATTACAACTGCGACCGTCGTCTATGCGTCGGGCAACGATGTAGTCGTGAAGATGGCGGACGGCTCACTCAGGCATTTCAATAATGTTCCGGATAGCTTCCGAGTGAATGTCGATGGTCAGCAGCTCGGTGTCCATCAGCTCAAACCCGGCATGGTCATTACGCGCACAGTCGTGCATACCAGCACTCCGCAGGTGATCACGACAACGCAAAGCGTGACGGGAAGGGTTTGGCATGTCAACCCCCCGCTTTCAGTCATTCTCACGCTGGATGATGGGAAAAACCAGGAATTCAAGATTCCACAGGGACAGAAGTTCAACGTCAACGGCCAGATGGTCGACGCCTGGGGCCTGAAGAAAGGCATGACCGTGAGCGCAACCAAAGTTGTTGAAACTCCGCAGACCGCGGTCTCGCAAAATACAAGCTTCGCGGGCACGGCGCCGCCCCCGCCTCCCCAGGATCAGCCAATCCTGGTTGCGGTGATAACACCTGTGCCGGCGCCTGCGGCGGCGCCAGCACCTGCACCGGCCCCGGCAGAGAACCTGCCCAAGACGGCGAGCAATCTTCCCCTCATCGGCCTGCTGGGGCTCATCTGCCTTGGCGGTTCGTTCGGCATGAGACTGCTCAGGCGCTAACTCTCCCCTCCCCCGGGAGACCCTCGGCCCGTTGTGCGATCTTCACAGATCCGCGGCGGGCCGAACTCTTCTCTGTTGGGCACAATTATCTTGGTGCAGTGGCTTCGAGAGGATGGTGGCGATCGCCTCTTCGAGGGCCTACGTGTCGTCGCCTCGCAAAGTGACCTGTGATCTGAGGTGTGCGGTTCATCAGAATTGAAGCGACTACCTAAAACGGGTAGTGCCGATCTCCCGTCTGCACCGTAATCCAGCGCAGAATCGTGAACTCGTCGATGCCTGCCCTTCCTCCGAATCGGCCATACCCCGAGGCCTTCACGCCTCCGAAGGGCATCTGTGGTTCGTCATGCACTGTCGGGCCGTTGATGTGGCAGATTCCACTATTCACGCCCCTCGCCACTTTCCACGCGCGCGCTATATCTCTGCTGAACACCGCAGCCGACAAGCCGTACTCTGTATCGTTCGCAGCACGCAGAGCCTCTTCGTCTCCCCTGACGCGCACAACCGTAACAACAGGACCAAACGACTCCTCAGCGTAAATCCTCATCGCTGGAGTAACGCGATCAAGCACGGTTGCCTGCATCAATGTTCCGTGGCCACCACCGCCTGCGGTAAGCGAGGCCCCTTGCTGAATCGCGTCTTTTACGAGTTCCGCTACTCGCGATGCAGATCTGGCATCCACCATCGATCCCAAAACTGTGGGTCCCAGTGACGGATCCTGCACGGGCAATCCGGCTGCTTTGGCCGATAGCTTCTGAACAAACTCCTCAGCTACCCGCTCGTCTACGACAATCCGCTCCGTTGACATGCAGATCTGTCCCTGGTTCATGAATGCGCCAAACGCAGCAGCGTTCACCGCTGCGTCGATGTCTGCATCATCCAGCACAATCAGCGGCGCCTTGCCCCCGAGTTCGAGGAGTACCGGTTTCAGATGGCGTGCCGCACGTTCGGCAACAATTCGCCCGACACGCGTCGAGCCAGTGAAATTGATGTGCCGCACCTGTGGATGGTCGATCAGTGCAGCCACAACTTGAGCGGCATCTTCTGGAGCATTCGTAATTACGTTACAAACTCCCGGCGGCACTCCAGCTTCCATGAGTGCCGCTCCGATGAGCCGATGGACCGCAGGGCACGATTCTGAGGCCTTAAACACAACAGTATTTCCGCACGCGATCGGCATGGCAATTGCGCGCACGCCGAGAATGACCGGCGCATTCCACGGCGCAATCGCTGCACATACGCCGATGGGCTGGCGAATGGCCATCGCGAGATTGTCAGGAACGTCGCTCGGGATCACCTCGCCTGCGATCTGCGAAGTCATGGATGCTGCCTCGCGCAGAATCCCCGCCGCGAACGCCACGTTGAATCCCGCCCAGGGTCCCGTCGCACCTGTCTCCGCAATCATGAATTCAGTGAAGTCCTTCTGGTGTGCAAGCAGCGTCTCTGCCGATTTCAACAGCAACTCGCGCCGACGGCCGGGGCCTGTTGCGGCCCATTCCGGAAATGCTCTCGCGGCTGCTTCTACCGCAAGATTGACGTCGGCGGCTTTGGCCGCTGCCGCCTTGCTGGCTGCTGATCCCTTCACGGGATCGATACGGTTGAAGGAATCACCCGCCTGGGCGGGAACAGCATTGCCATCGATCAGAAGTGCGACATCATTCATCGGAACTCACCTTTCATTCGACCGATGGTCGCGTCGTCGATTGAGATCAACGCATCCAAGGCCATTGCACCTTTGCCCTTCTCATAGACAACCAGCGGATTGATGTCGATTTCGGCAATCTCTGGAGACCCTCGCATCAGAGAACCGATCTTCTCAATGACTGATGTGACCGCCGCGACATCATACGCCGGTGCGCCGCGGAAACCCTGGAAGATCGCACCGCATCGCAATTGCGCCAGCTCCAGTTCAATTCCATTCCGATCAAGATCCGCCGGCATCAACCGCACATCCTTGATCAGCTCGGCCAGCACGCCCCCGAACCCCGCCATGACGACCGGCCCCCACTGTGGATCTCTCTTTGCGCCCACAATCAGCTCGAGTCCCTTCTCGCTCATGCGCTCCACCAGCACGCCCTGAAGCACTAGATCCGGCTGTGCCTTCGCGACGTTCCGGTGCAGCGTTAGCCAAGCATCGCGAAGAGCTACATCCGAATCGATTCCGAGCAGCACGCCGCCGGCGTCACTCTTGTGCGCCAGTTCCGCCGAATGAGCCTTCAACACCACCGGATAACCAATTTCATGCGCAATGCGCACTGCTTCGTCAGGAGCGCTCGCGACTCCTCCATCTGGAATGCGAACTCCGATCGCCGTCAGGATCTGCTTACTCTCGGACTCAGACAAAAGTCCGGTGCGCAGAAGAGGAATTTCCGCACATGCTGCCCGATCGCGATCGTGGCTCCGCCGGTGCATAGCGCGCCGCGTGACGTGCGCCAGCGCTCGCAATGCACGCTCTGTCGACGGAAAACACGCCACCCCCAGATTTCGCAACTCCGCGAGTTCAGGAAAATCAAACGGTGCTCCCTCATCCAACGCGGCGAAGATAACAGGCTTATCGGGTTTCAGAGCCTTGATTGCGCTCACAATCGAGGGGAGTTTCAGCTGCGTCGTCTTGGGATCCGTAAGAATAATCCCCAGAACCACACTTCCGAAGTTGTCATCATCGAGAATCGGCGGCAATGTGCGGCGATAGAGATCCGGATCCACAAGCCCCTGCGCGGTTAAATCCAGTGGGTTCGATGGCGGGATGAACGGTGGCAGAGCTTTCCGCAGGGCATCATGACACTCCTGTGATAACTGCGGCAATTCCAGTCCAACAGCGTCGCAGAGATCCAGCGTGTGCGCTTTGAATGCTCCCGACTCGGTAAATACTGCCGCACCGCCCCGCGGCATCACAGGGCATCGGACGAGAATCTGCACGACGTCAACGAGCTCCTCCAATGTCTCGACGTGAATCACACCGGCGTGCGTAACCATCGTGTGCATGACAGCGTAGTCACCGGCAATCGCCCCTGTGTGGGTGGCTGCCGAGGCTCTCGCTGCACCGCTGCGTCCCGGATGCAGCAGCACGATGAACTTGCCTGACTCGTTCGCGCGCTTCGCTAATTCGAGGAATCGCCTGGGCTCACGGAACTGCTCCACTACCAGCGCGAAGACTCGAGTTGAGACGTCATCGAGAAGATACTCAAGAAAATCCTCGATGCCCGTCACCGCTTCGTTGCCCGTTGACACTGAGTAGCTTAAAGGGATCGCATGGTGGCGCATGTTGACGGCGATCACCGCAGCGAGCGCGCCACTTTGCGAAAGAATTGCGGCACCTGCGCAATCAATTCTTTCCTGCGGGGGAGTGACCACAAACGTGAGCGGAATGCCGTCGATATAGTTCACCATTCCGAGGCAGTTCGGCCCTTCGACAAGCATCTCGTGTTCCCGCGCAATACGCGCAAGCTCGTCCTGCGCTAATTTTCCTCCGTCTCCTGCTTCTGCAAAGCCAGCCGAAAAAACGATGGCAGTTGCGATGCGTTTTGCTGCGCATGCGCTCAGAGAACTCAGAACGCTTGTTCCTGGGATAGAGAGCAGGGCGCAATCAAGGCCTTCCGGAAGCTCTGCGATAGAACCAAGGCACTCTCTGCCATGAATGATCGGTCGCTTCGGATTGATGAGATAGAGCTCTCCGCCGTAGTCAGCGCGCTCCAGATTCAAGAGAACGCTCTCGCCCAGCGAGCCGGGAGTAGATGACGCTCCGATAATCGCGATAGACCGCGGCCGCAGCAGACGGTCCATGTTTGCGCGTGTCACTTGTTTTCGTTCCAGATCAAGCAAGCTCATGTGCAACCTTATCGGCGATAGGTCTCCAACCCGGGCTTAATGCTTTTCTCATCCAGGAACTGCTTCAGTCCCTTTTCTCGTCCGTGTTCGGGATCGCGCAATTGTGCCTGATCCAGCTTCGCGTAGAGATAATCCTCACTCTGCTCCCACGTCAGTTCCCTGCACCGCTTAAACCCGTGCTTGGCTGCACGCAACACCACCGGATTCTTGGCTGAGAGTTTTCGCGCCAGAGCAATGGTTTCGTCACGCAACTCGTCCAGCGGAACAGCCTTGTTAACCAGGCCCATCTCCGCAGCCTGTTTACCCGTGAACGTATCGCCAGTCATGATGTACTCGAGCGCCTTCCGTTGCCCGACCGTGTCGGCCAGCGCCTTGCTCACGAGGTTGCCTGGAGGAATTCCCCAGTTAATTTCCGACAACCCGAACACCGCCGTCTCCGCCGCGATCGCGAGATCGCATGCAACGAGCGGCGAGAATCCTCCACCGAAGCACCACCCGTTCACCATCGCGATCGTTGGCTTGGCATACATGCGCAGCAGCTTCCACTGCCATGTAGAAGCATCGCGCCGCACTTTCTCCTGCACGATCTCCGGCGCCTGGTCCACCTCGCGAAAGTATTCCTTAAGGTCCATGCCTGCGGTCCACGACTCTCCCGCTCCGGTCAGCACCAGCACCTTGACGTCGTTATCTGTTTCGAGTGTCTCGAGGACGTCACGCATTTCGCGATTCAGCGTGGGGCTCATCGCGTTCCGTTTCTCGGGCCGGTTCAAAATCACCCACCCGATCCCTTCTTCCACGTCAACGCGAACCGTTGTCCAGCGCCCCTGATAATCCGCCATGCCTCTTCCTTCTTCTCGCATTAATCTGTTACGCGTCTCCAAACGGCAGTCCGACATAGTTCTCAGCAAGAGATGTCGCAGCCGCCCGCGAAGTCGTCAGATATTCCAGCTCTGCGATCTGCCGCTTATGATCAAACGCCGTCTCGTCCTCGAAGCGATGCAGCAATGAGGTCATCCACCAGGAGAACCTTTGAGCCTTCCAGATGCGCCCAAGGCAGGTTTGGGAATACGCATTTAACCTCGAATCATCATTTCGCTTGTAAAGCGCCTCAAACGCCGCAGAGAGATGGTAGACATCGGCAAAGGCAAGGTTCATGCCTTTTGCTCCGGTAGGCGGCACGATGTGTGCGGCATCTCCAGCGAGAAAGAGGCGCCCATACTGCAGCGGCTCCACGACAAAGCTGCGCATACCCGTCACGCTCTTTTGCAGAATCCTGCCCTCGCTGGGCTGCCAGCCATCCTTGCATGCGAGTCTCGTCTGCAATTCGCTCCAGACGCGATCGTCACTCCATTCGTTAACCTCTTCATCCGGCCGGCACTGTAGATAGAGCCTGGTGATTCGCGGTGACCGCATGCTATACAGCGCAAACCCGCGCTGATGATGCATGTAGAGCAATTCTTCGCGCGACGGCGGCGCTTCGGCGAGAATCCCGAGCCATGCAAACGGATAGGACCTCTCATAACAGGTCAGGCTGCCTGACGGAAACGCCGATCGCGAAATGCCGTGGAATCCATCGCAGCCCGCAATATAGTCGCATCGAATCTCATCGACGTTCCCATCCTTCTCCAGCCGAATCTGAGGCGCAGCGCAGTCAACACCCTGCAGAGAAACGTTTCCGCACTCGAATCGCAGATCGCCTCCATCAGCGATCCGCCGCGCAATTAAGTCCTTCACAACCTCTTGTTGACCGTAAACTGTAACGCACTTCCCGGTTAGTTCGTCGAATGGAATCCGGTGCCGCGCGCCATCCACCCCCAGCTCGATGCCGCCATGGCGAAGTCCCTCCCGATCAAGCCGTTCACCTAGACCTGCGTCTCGCAGCATCTCCACGCTCGGGTGTTCCAGCACGCCGGCGCGCACTCGTTCTTCGCAATGCGCTCGCGTCCTGGCTTCGAGGACGATAGAACTGATCCCTTTCAGGTGCAGCAAGTGCGAGAGCATCAATCCCGCGGGGCCTGCTCCAATAATCCCGACTTGTGTCTGAAACCGTGCCATCTACTTCTGCTCTGTCTCTTTCAGAACTTCGCGGGCCATTTGGAAAGCCGAATTCGCTGCCGGCACTCCGCAGTAAACAGCGCAATGCAGCAGCACCTCTTTGATTTCCTCCGCGGAGACACCGTTGTTTCTCGCAGCGCGCAAGTGCAGCTTCAGTTCCTCGCCCCGATTGAGGGCGACCATCAATCCAACGGTCAGCAGGCTGCGCGTGTGCCGCGGCAATCCGGGCCGTGTCCAGATTTCACCCCACGCATATCTTGTGATCAGATCCTGAAACTCCGCGTCCAATTCGCTTTTCAGTGACTCCGCCCGATCCACATGCGCACTGCCCAACACCTCGCGGCGCACGCGCATGCCCGCCGCATGCCTTTCTCGCTCATCCATTGCAAACCTCCGCCGTCTCCAGGAACCTGATAACCTCTGCCCCGAACTCCTCAGCCCGCTCCCATGCAGAAAGATGCGACACCTCTAGTTCTACATAGCGCGCGTTGCGTATTTGTTGCTGTATAGCGCGGCCATCCGAGGGAAGCGTCGCGGGATCGTGGGTCCCTGAAATCACCAGACAAGGAGCCGCGATATTCTTGATCTCGTTCGTCAGGTTGGTGTCGCGCAGCACCGCGCAAGCCGCCGAGTACCCCACCGGATTCGTCGAGGCGATCATTGCTCTCATCTTGTCCATCTCATGCGGGTTCCCTGCGCGATATCCCGCGGTAAACCATCGCGTGAGCGTTGTCTCTGCTAATGCGGCCATTCCCGACCGCTCGACGTTTGCAATTCTCTCGTCCCACATCTGGGAGGTTCCGATGCGAGCTGCCGTATTAGCCAATATCAATCGCCGTACGCGCTGTGGAGCATGGATTCCCAGCCACATCGCAACCATTCCGCCCAGCGAAAGCCCGCAAAAGTTCACGCTGCCGAGGTCAAGCGCATCCAGAAGACCAAGCACATCACGACCCAGATCGCCAATTCCGTATGGTCCTGCCGCCAGGCTCGTTCTGCCGTGTCCGCGCATATCGAATCGCACCGCGCGGTATTTGCCCTCGAGCGACGCAAGCACTTTGTCCCACATCTGCAGGTTTGATCCAAGCGAGTTGCCAAAGACCAGCGCCTCGCCCTTCGGGTTCCCGCTGACTTCGTAATACAGCCGAACGCCCGCGTGTTCAATCTCAGGCATCCGGCTCACCCAGGACTCGCGCGATGAACCGCTGGGCGCTGCCGAGATACGCGCGAGGGTCCATTAAGCGATCGATCTCATCATCGCGCAGATGGGCGGCCACCTCCGGCGTGCTCTTCAGCACAGCGGCGAGATGCAGCTTTTCATCGGCAGCGCGCTTCGAAGCTGCGCGAAGTGTCTCGTAAGCCGCCGATCTGCCCATCTTTGGCGCAAGGGCGACACTCACCGACTCCGCCATCGTGAGCCCGAGCACTGCATCGAAGTTGGCTCGCATGCGCTCCGCATCGACGGTCAAGCCTTCGGCGATTTCCACCGCATAGGCAAGGGCAGCAGAAGTCAACCTGAAAGCCTCCGGCACCGTCTCCCATTCAGCCTGCCACAACCCAGCTCCCCGTTCGTGCTCTTGAGGCATCGCGTTCAGTATCGTGACCACTAGTCCCGGCATTCTCTCGTTTGCTCCAATCACGGCGGCACACGCCACGGGATTGTGCTTGTGCGGCATCGTCGATGATCCGCCGCGCTCCTGAATCGTTCCTTCCGACGCCTCGCCGACTTCGGTCTGCATCAGCAGCTCAACATCCCGGGCAAACTTCGCCAGTGACCCCGTTAGATTTGCGAGGACCCCGACAAGTTCGACAATCCCATCACGCTGGGTATGCCATGGCAGCTCCGGCTCTATCAACTCCAATGCCCGCGCCACCTCTGTGGAGATGCGTCCTCCCTTATCGCCCAGGGCAGCCAGCGTTCCGACAGCGCCCCCGAACTGCAACACCAACGCTCTGCTCGCCGCACTTTCAATGCGACCGTGGTGCCTTCGCACCGCCGCCAATGTCCCTGCGAGCTTGAGCCCAAGCGTCGTCGGCGGTCCCGCCTGCAACCAGGTCCTTCCGGTCATGAGCGTCGTTCGATGCGCTCGAACCTGCCTCTGCAAGGCTGCCTCCAGCTTCGCAATCGCGCCTTCGAGCAGCTTCATGCCTTCACGCATTTGCAGGACGAGAGCCGTATCAAGTAGATCCTGACTCGTCGCCCCAAGATGAATCGCGCGAGCAGCTCGTTCATCCTGCGTCTTCACCGCCGAAGTGAGTTGCCTCACAAACGGAATTGCAAGGTTCCCGGCATCTTTCGCATCGTGAACGAGGCGCTCCACGTCCACGAAGTCCGCATCAAGCAGCGGTTCCAGCGCTGCACCTGATCCTGCCTCCGCCAGTCCATGCGCTTCCAGTGCACGGGTCAACGCCCATTCGAAGCGCATCATCGCACGAAGCTGCTCCTCGGCCGAAAATACGCGAGCCATCTCCGGTGTCGTAAACAAGAACGAGTTAAGCCCGTTGCTCATAGTTGCGCTATCTCTTACCACGCGAAGAACACTGTTTCGTCATTACCCTGCAAAACAACATCCCATCGATACGCACCTGCACCATCGCACTTCGCCGTCAGCGTTCCGCGTCTCTCTGCCGGAACCCTCGACATGACCGGGTCTGCTTCGTTGGTCATCTGATCTCCGAGGTATACGCGTGTAATCAGATTCCGCTGCAATCCGCGGGCGTAGACCAGGACCAGCGCGTGCGGCGGGACCTGTCCTCCGCCATCCAGCCGGTTTGCAACTGGCCTTGCGATTCTCGCGATGAAACTTCCCTCGGCATCCGTTACCACACGTAGGAACCCGTCGGGAATTCCATGCTCCTGCGGTCCGGCTGAACCGCGCTTTCCATCATCTACGCTCCAAAACTCCAGCATCGCGTCGGGTACTGGCACTCCATCGCGATCTAAGACCTTCCCCCGAATTTCGATTGAGCGCTCCGCGAGGGACTTTACCTCCGCCATGCGATCGATCAGATACTGGAGTCCGATGCTGAAGTACGGCCCGACTGTCTGCGAGCTCGACGGAATTCGCTTAATCTCCGAAGTCATCGGTGGCCCTCCTCAAACGGCGTGTCATCATGCCCGCGCAGCACAATATCAAACATATAAGCCAGCGCGTAGTCAGGCTCTGCGCGCTCCATATCGAGCCTTGAAACCAGGCGCATCCGTGCTGCTTCATCCGGAATGCTGTTGAAGATCGGATCCAGCGGCTGCAACGGGTCGCCCGGGAAATACATCTGTGTTATGAGCCGCGACAGAATCCCCGATCCAAAAAGAGAAAAGTGAATATGCGCCGGGCGCCACGCATTGTAGTGATTCCCCCACGGATAGGGCCCCGGCCTGATCGTCTTGAAGCTGTAGTACCCATTCTCATCGGTCAGCGTCCGGCCTGCTCCGCTGAAGTTCGGATCGAGCGGTGCATCGTGGATATCGACCTTGTGCCGATATCTTCCTGCAGCATTTGCCTGCCACACCTCAACCAGCGCACCGCGCACCGGCCGCCCATCTTCGTCGAGTACGCGCCCGTGCACGTAGATCCGCTCCCCAAGCGGATCTCCCTGATGCTGCACTGTAAGATCGTTGTCACCCTTTCGGATCAGCCCATCTCCGAAGACGGGACCCGTTGTCTCGGTGAGGGTTTTAGGCAGAAGAACCAGCGGCATTCGCGGTGACCGCGCAATGCTTGAAACATACGGAGGGTAGAGATACTCCGGCTGCGTTCCCGGCACCGCCTGCTCAACAATCGGAAGATCGTTCATGCTCATCCTCAAACCCGTTCGATTGCCAGTGCGATCCCCTGCCCCACTCCGATGCACATCGTCGCGAGTGCGAGCTTTCCACCAAACCTCTCAAGTTGGTGGGCTGCGGTCATCACCAGCCGCGTGCCGCTCATTCCCAGTGGATGACCTAGCGCAATAGCGCCTCCCGTAGCATTTACGTGCTCTGCATCTTCAGGAAGTCCCAACTGCCGCAGGCACGCAAGTGATTGGCTCGCAAATGCCTCGTTGAGCTGTATCCAGTCAAATTCATTAATACTCTTTCCCAACCGCGTAAGCAGCTTCCTGGTCGCAGGGACCGGCCCAATTCCCATCACCCGCGGTGGTACGCCTGCGGTCGCCATCCCCAACACCCGCGCGCGCGCCCGAAGTCCGTGCTTGTTGACCGCGTCCTCTGAAGCCACAATCATTGCGGCAGCTCCGTCATTCACGCCTGAAGCATTCCCCGCCGTTACAGTTCCGCCTGGAAACAACGGCTTCAGCGCAGCCAGCTTCTCCAAGGTTGTGTCCGGTCGCGGATGTTCATCCTGCGCTACGACGGTCTTCTCCTTCTTTCCTGCCACGTCGATGGGTACGATCTCCTCGCCGAAGAATCCGTCTTTCATCGCCCGCGCCGCTCTCATCTGGCTTCGGTATGCAAAAGCATCCTGCGCTGATCGGTCCACTGAGCACTCCCGCGCAACATTCTCGCCGGTCTCCGGCATCGAATCGGTTCCATAAATCTCGCGCATCTTCGGATTTACGAACCGCCAGCCGATCGTCGTGTCGTAGGTCTCCGCTGAGCGCTGAAATGCGGCCTCTGCTTTTCCCATCACGAAAGGCGCACGTGACATTGACTCAACACCGCCGGCAACGATCAGCTCCGCCTCTCCACATGCAATTGCCCGAGCGGCTATCCCCACAGCGTCCATCCCCGACCCGCAAAGCCGGTTTACTGTCGTTCCCGGCACCGAATCTGGAAGGCCGGCCAGCAGCAGCGCCATGCGCGCGACATTACGGTTGTCCTCACCAGCCTGATTAGCGCATCCCAGCACCACATCGTCCAGTGCGCCCCAGTCCACGCCCGGATTTCTCCGCGCCAGTTCGCGAATCGGCGTGGCCGCCAAATCGTCCGTTCGCACACTTGCCAGAGCGCCCCCATAGCGCCCGATCGGAGTCCGCACCGCATCGCACAGGAAGACAGCTCTCATGCCGCTTCCCCCTGGGCGCCATGCGCCGCTGCTGTACGCGCCTTCAACTCCCGCAAGGCTTGCAGTTCCTCTGCTCGGGGCGTTTCTGTCTCGCCGCACATCTCATCGAAGCCAATCTTCCATCCCGTATTCGCTGCAACGATCTCGCGAGTCACGCCGGGATGAATGCTGGTCACCTTCAGTTCGCGGGTCGTCGCATCCGGCCGCAGAATGCAAAGATCTGTGATCACCGCAACCGGGCCTTTACCACGCAGCCCAGCCCGCTCCC
This sequence comes from uncultured Acidobacteriaceae bacterium, assembly GCA_963832465.1. Classification (GTDB taxonomy): domain Bacteria; phylum Acidobacteriota; class Terriglobia; order Terriglobales; family Acidobacteriaceae; genus Telmatobacter. The sequence goes on along the minus strand of CAWHUJ010000002.1, from coordinate 266,733 downwards.
TCGAATCGCCTCCCGTCAGAAATCCCACAGAGGTGACAAAATCCAGCTTCTCCACGAACGTCTTCTTTGACTGCTTCACCACGATCAGCACTTCCTTTGCGGAGGAAGTGATCTCCGGCGCACCTCCGGCTCCCGGCAATCGCACCTTTGGCTTCGCATATTGGCCCACAACCGTCGTGTTGATATTTGCAAACCGGTTCAGTTGCGCAGCTCCAAGGAAACCGACATCGATCCTGCCGCCCTGCAGCCAATAGCGAAAGACCTCCGGTGTCGATACCACGGTATCCGCCGTCTCCGCGAGATTTCCATCGCCAATCGACAACGGCAGCACCGGAGGCTTCGCTCCAATCGGCCCCGATTCGTAGACCAGCACAGCATCAGGAGCATGCGTCAGCCGCGCCAAATTAGCCGCCGTGGATGGCAGGCCAATTCCTACAAAACAGACAGCCCCATTTCGCAGCATTCGCGCCGCTGACACGGTCATCATCTCGTCGGGCGTGTATTCAAGGCTCATTGGCACACCGCCTGCGACTCGCCCAACACACGCAGATACTCAGTAAAATTCTCCGTGCTCAAGACGTGCTTCTCGATCCATGCGCTGAAAACCTCGCGATCGCGCGAAATCCCGTCCCACGCACGATAAAACACATTGTCCCGTTCGTAATAGCCGTGCGCATACGACGGCGTTGCCCCTCGCGGCACCTCACACACAGCGCTCACAACCCAGCCCGGCAGAACACACGCATTCGGCGGCGCGTCCAAAGCCTCTACCTTCTCCTCCACAGTCACAACGACCCGCTTGGCGGCCAAAGCCGCCTCCTTCTGGACGCCAAGAATGCCCCACAGCAGCACATTGCCTTTCCGGTCCGCCTTCTGAGCGTGAATCACTGTCACATCCGGCCTGACCGCCGGAGTTGCCGCAAGCACCTCTCCGGTAAACGGACACGTGATGCTGCGAATCCTATCGTTCACGCGCGCGAAGTCCGAACCCGTATACCCGCGCAGCACGGCAAACGGAAGATCCGATGCGCCGGCTACGTACGCATTCGCCATATCACTGTGGCTTCGTTCTTCAATCTCCAGCGGCCGCGGCCATTCATTTTCCACCGCATCGCGAAACCTGTGCAGCGACCCAACGCCCGGATTTCCTCCCCACGAAAAAGTGAGCTTCCGCGCACATCCCGCCCCTATCAGCTGGTCGTAAATCAGATCCGGAGTCATCCGGATCAGCGAAAGTTCTCTCCGTCTTTGCCGAATGATTTCGTGCCCCGCCGCAAAGGGGATGAGGTGCGTGAAGCCTTCCATTGCCACGCTGTCTCCATCACGCACATTCGCCGCGATTGCCTCGGCAAGGCTGAGCCACTCCGCCATCCAACCTCCAGAATGATGGGCATTATTACGCGAATCGGCATGCTTGTACAAGATGTGCGATAATCGCCCGTCGCCTTGACGTCCCGAATGCCTGCTCCAAAACGCCATTCCGCTGCCCAACGAGCCACCTCCGGCGGCAACGAGTTCGCGCCCTACGCCGGCAACCCTGACTTCGTTCTCTCACTTGCCCGGGGCCTCCGCGTCATTGAAAGCTTCGAGAGCCATCGCGACGGACGCAGCATCGTGGAGATTGCCCACTCCACCGGACTTTCCCGCGCCGCCATTCGCCGCATTCTCCACACACTTGAACTTCTTGGCTATGTCGAGCGCTCCCGCCAGGTCTACCGGCTTGAAACGCAAGTTCTGCGTCTCGGCTTCTCCTATCTGTCTTCGTCTTCCGTAGTTGAAGCGGCTCGCCCGATCCTCGAGCACATCTCAGAACAGCTTCACGAGTCGTCGTCGATGAGCATGCTCGATGGCGGCCAGATCGTATATGTTGCACGCTCCGCGGCTAGTCGTATCCTCGCCGCTGGCCTCTCGGTAGGCAGCCGTCTGCCCGCATATTGCACGTCGATGGGCCGTGTCCTGCTTTCTTCGTTGCCTGACGACCAGCTCAACGCCTACCTTGGCGATCTCAAGCCGAAGTCCTACACGACCCGAACCCTTACCCGCATTCCGCAAATCAAGAAAGCCATCCTGCAAGTCAGGAAGGACGGCTACGCCATCGTTGACGAGGAACTCGAGGCAGGCCTGCGCTCCATCGCTGTTCCCGTCTTAACGCGCAGCAATCAGGTCGTCGCTGCCATCAATGTGGGAACACACGTCTCCCGAGTGGATCGCACAACGCTCATTCGCCAATGCCTGCCGGCTCTCCAGGCCGGAGCACGCTCACTTCGCAATGTTCTGATCTGATCGCCGCGGCAGTCCGAAACCAGCTGCCCACACAGAAGGAGTTACCAGAATGCCTGCAACCTATCGCGCCGACCACGTCGGCAGTTTCCTCCGCCCCGCCGAACTCCTCGAAGCCCGTCGCGCTCAGCGGTCGCCCGCGCAGCTTCAAGAACTCGAAGACCGACACGTCCTCCGCGTTCTTGAGCGCCAGAAGGACATCGGCTTGGAGGTCCTGACCGACGGAGAATTCCGCCGCACCAATTTCATGAGCGACTTCACTGACGCCGTAGAAGGATTCGACTTCGGCGACGCAGTCTCACGCAAGTGGTCCGACGACACCCAAACAAACGCGCAGCCCCAACCCGCCGTCAGCAGCATCAGCGGCATCGTCACTTCAACTCTTCGTCAGCGCCAACCTCTCACCGGCCGTGAACTCCCCTTCATGCGTCAGCACTCGCCGGGTCCAATTAAGATCACCCTGCCCAGCGCGACTCAGTTTCCCGCCATCTCTTTCAAATACGGAGTTACCGACCGCTTCTATCAGGATCCCTACGCGCTGCTCAGCGCGGTCACCGAGATCATGGCAGCTGATATCCGCACCCTCGCCACGAGTGGAATCTCCTACCTGCAGATCGATGCGCCCCGCTACAGCTATTACCTCGATCCCAAGTGGACCGCGTGGATGCAAAACGAACTCCGCGTCGATCCTGCGCAGATGCTTACAGCCTCGCTCAATGCTGACAATGCCTGCTTTGCCGCCGCACGTCACGCCGGTGTGACTCTCGCGATCCACCTTTGCCGGGGCAACAATCGCAGCCACTGGTACGCCGAAGGCGGATACGACGCCATCGCCGAGCGACTTTTCCACGAACTTGCGGTCGACCGGTTCCTCCTTGAATACGATGACGCGCGCTCCGGCACCTTCGAGCCGCTCCGTCTCGTGCCGAAAGGAAAGACTGTTGTACTCGGCCTTGTCAGTTCAAAACACCCTGAGGTCGAGCGCAAAGAAGATCTGCTTCGCCGCATCAACGAAGCCGCACACTTCATCCCGCTCGATCAGCTCGCCATCAGTCCGCAGTGCGGATTCGCCTCCACCATGGAAGGCAACCTGCTCACCGAGGATCAGCAATGGGCTAAGCTTCAGCTCGTGGCCGACACTGCCCGCGAGGTCTGGGGATAGCCGATGCACAAGACTGCGCGGCCTGCTCCTGCACTCGAATTCGCACTCGAGCTTCGCGTGGAAGTTGGCCCTCCTCTCGAAGTCGGAAGCTCATCGAGCGGGCTGCGTCGAACCATTCCCATCCTGGGCGGAAGTTTCGCCGGCCCTCTCATTGCCGGCCGCGTCCTGCCTTGTGGCGAAGATTGGCAGCTCGTCGAATCCGACGGTCTCACCCACCTCGACGCCCACTACGTGATCGAAACTGAAGATAGTGTCCGCATCGAGGTCCGCAACCGAGGTCTTCGTCACGGTTCGCCCGAGGTCCTGGCGCGCATTGCTGCGGGTGAGTCCGTTTCACCCGAGGAGTACTACTTTCGTACGACTCCCCAATTCCATCCGCCCGACGGACCATACGATTGGCTGAGGCGATCGATCTTCGTTGGCGCTTGCGAGCGGTACTCGAATCTGGTCGTAGTGCGCGTATGGAAGGTGGCCTAGCGCCTTCTTTGAGAGTCGCCGCTCCGATCACGCGAAAGACAACGGACTACGGAGAAAGCCCTTCGGGGTGACTAAAGCAGTGCAAATTTTGAGATTTGGCGTGGGCGCTGAAGAATAGAGGGGGTAGATTGGCTCCTCAGGTAGAGGCCGTACCCATGTATTGCAACATCTCGCCCAGTCAACAAGATTCACGTAACAATCAGATTTTATTGCACATTATGTAAATCAGTGTCTCTCATTGTCTCGCAGCAGCGCCACAGCTTCGCTGGTATTGCTGCTGGTATTATTCCTACAGCGATTTCATTACCAACAAAGTGAGGGCGAGCGCCAGTGAACTTGACGGATACAGAAGTGCGCAAAGCTAAACCCGCAACCAAGATGTATCGCATGAGTGACGGACATGGCCTGTATTTGCAGGTGCAGACGACCGGCACGAAACTTTGGCATTACGGGTACAGATTCGAGGGGAAGCAACGACTGCTTTCCATCGGCACTTATCCCACGGTGACACTGGCAGCCGCGAGAGACGCGCACATGGACGCCCGCCGCAAGCTCGCTGCGAAAATCAACCCCGCCGCAGAGAAGAAAGTACAGAAGCGAACCGCACAGGGAACGACATTTGAGGATGTGTGCAAGCTGTGGCTCGAACATTGGAAGTCAGACAAGGCACCGCGATACATCAAGCAAATGGAATCCCGCCTGAATAGTGACGTTCTCCCGGTCATCGGGAGCAGACCCATTAGAGAGATCGAAGCACCGGAGCTAGTTGCGCTTGCAAAGGAAATTGAACGAAGAGGTGCGAGTGAACTGGCCCGCCGAGCACTGGAGACCATGGGCCAAGTCTTCCGCTATGCAATCGCTCATGGTATGGCGTCGCGGAATCCAGCGAAGGACGTAAGCCCATCTGATGTACTCAAGCCCAAGAGAGTGCAGAACCACGCCAGAATAGACACCAAGGGTGTACCTGCACTGATGGCAGCGGTGGAGGCTTACGCAGGATTCCAGACCCAGCAAGCTATCAAGCTGATGGCGTACACCTTCGTTCGTACTGGTGAACTGGTGGGCGCACGTTGGGATGAGTTTACGTTAGCGGGTGAGCAGCCGCGCTGGGACATACCAGCTCACAGGATGAAGATGGACACCGCGCATATTGTTCCCTTGTCACATCAGGCCGTGAACATACTCAATACCATGCACAGGCTGACCGGAAACGGCGAATACGTCTTTACCGGACAAGGCAAGGCAAAGCACATGAGCAGCGGAACCATACTCCATGCGCTAACCCGCATGGGATTCCGTGGACCCGGCAAAGAGACGCTAATGACTGGTCACGGATTCCGCGGACTCGCCAGCACGATTCTGCACGAGTCTGGATTCCCTGCCGAGCACATTGAAGCGCAGCTTGCCCACCAGAGACGTGACAAGGTAGCAGCAGCGTACAACCACGCGGCCTACCTACCCCAACGCATAGAGATGATGCAGGCATGGTCGGACATCCTTGATTCACTAGCGGGGCAATCACAAGCGCAGGCAGCCGACTAGCCGCGACTGCAGACTATGCAGATTAGTGAGAGCCGCCTATAGGGCGACCCTCAGCGGCGCGCCATTGTGATGCAGGTGGCGACTGTTTAACGATGCCTCGCTTTACCCAGCCTCGCAGATGCCAAACCACCGAATTGCGGACTGAAGGTTCCGCTTTGAGTAGTGCCGCGTAACGCCTGTACTCGCACTGCTTCACGTGCCTGAATAGTGCTTGATAATGACCCCTCTGCCAAGTAACAAGTTGGTCTCACTGTGAGTATGGCGTACTGGGTATGGAGTGACTGAGTAAAGGGGCCTGAGTCCCCCTAAGATCAAGAAAGCAAGCATTTTATGCTTGACAACTGCCCGTATGTTGTGTTATTCTATAGATGTAACTCGAAGAAGATTTCCCACCGTTTCAACCGCTAAGGGTTCTGACCGCCAGTATCCGACTCTGGCAAGCGGCAATCCAAGACAGCGTCAGCAGCAGACGATATGAGGCCACTCATGTTCTGCCAGCAGTGTCTTGGCTTGTTAGCTCAGGCAGACACAGTAGCGGCAATTTTTGACAACCGAAAGTGTCACACGCTGGCGTGTTCCCGCAACGGAAACTGCGGAGGACAGCTGGCGTGTGTCGTGGGGAAGCTGGGAGCAAACAGTTCCCTGCTATAGGCCGACGTGTGTCGATCACACGTTGAAATCACAACGACAACCGCGCCAAGTGGCGCAAAGGACATCTATGTCACTACAGATCATCCGCATCATCAGGATGCGCGAACTCCAAACCATCGTGGGATTGAGCCGACCCCGAATTTACAGATTGCAAGCCGAGGGGCGCTTCCCTCACAGCATCAAGCTGGGAGATAGAGCAGTCGGCTGGCTCGCCCAAGACGTGTACCAGTGGATTGAGGAAAGACGATCTGCATCGGTGCTCACGCACGCAGCGTAAATAGAGCCTCGCACTTGTCTGCTTCATCCGCGTGCGAATAACCGCTTGGGGCTGGCTGGTACAGGCTGGTCCCGGCAATCAAACGATGAAATCCACAACGAAACATTTCAGGAGACCTTCAGTAAATGACGATGCCCACACATTGGATGGCGTACTACGCCGACAGATTTATCAAGGAAACCCAACAACTCAGACCGATCGAGACTGCCGCATTTTATCGACTGTTCGAGAGCTACGCGCAGAGCGGCTATCTGCTGGACGATCTTTATATGCTCCGCAGCATCGTGAGACTCGATTCCGAGCTAACGGTTATTGAAGGAATGACCGGAACCACGCCAGATTACGCAGTCTGGATGCAATTCACAGACAGCACAATCAACAGCCTGCTGTCCCGATTCTTCACTCTTGAGGCTGACGGTCACTATCACCATGCAGGCTGGGACAAGGAACTGGCGAAGGCCCGGACTTCCTACGACGCGAGGCTGAAAGGTGCAAGAACAGTGAATGCCAAGAAAGCCGCTGAGCGTGAAGCTGAGCAGCACACAACGTACAACGAACAACGTACAACTTTACAGCCCACAGCTTTACAGCCGACAGCAGACACCGGAGAGCTTACAGCCGACAGCCCACAGGGTACATCGGATAGCGAGAGCGAACAGCCCACAGCACATACCGGAAACCCCACAATTCACATCCCACACCGGACATCCGAAACGCGCACTGAGACCGCTTCCGCTGCTGGGAGTTCTCCTCTCTCTGGGATGATTCTCCCTATACAGACTGCTGGGCAGAGGGTTCCAGAGCGATCAGCGACGGGGACGGTTGCAGGACCGGCCCAGACCGCTGCAACTGGTTCCGCGCAATCCGGGCAGTTCACCCCAGAGCAGCTTGACGAGATTCACAAGCCAAAGACGCCAGAACGGTTGGCAGCAATCCGGAAATTCCGTATCGCATAAGAAACCGGGCTGGTGCAGATAATGCACCGGCCCACTGCAACACACAACACGAGAAAGACACAGAAATGACCGACACAATCACCTCGAAGCAATTCAAGGCCATCAACCAACTATTGGCCCGCCTGATATACGCGAAAGACTCATCAGACGGCATGAGGCAGGCCGCCAAGGAAGCACGGAAAGACCTACACCTGCTCTTCGGCCCAGACAACACAGCCGGTCCCGCTGCAGAAAATGCAGGGGGCACCGGAACCTGAACCGGAGACGCATTAACGCAATTTGACGGGCAACGAGGGGGTCTTGGACCTAGTCTTCAGGCCCTCTCCAGAATGTTGTCTGCTGGAAACAAATGACTTACCGAGGCAGCCGACCCTAGTCTGCTCGGAGTGCTGCACCTCTTTGAGAACTTCCGTTTGATATAGCCCTATGCCTCACTGCCTTACGAGACTCCTAGTTCTGAGAAGCAAGTCGGAGCAGCCCGAGATTGCAGCACGCCGTGAGGTTCTACACAAAATCGGTGTCACAGGCGGCACAGTAGAAACTCGTATTGCGAACGCAAAGCTTGACCCCACATACCTGATGGCCGACGTAGAGGTTGTAGCGACGTATGCTCTCTACAATGTGAGCCGCGTTAAGCTCGAAAACATCATCCATCGTGTCTTCGACACCGCACAGTTGGACCTTGAAATCAAGGACCGTTTCGGGAACCCGGTCAAGCCACGCGAGTGGTTTCTTGTCCCTCTGTTCGTTGTAAACGATGTTGTCGACCGTATAAAGGACGGGACGATCACCCAATACGTTTACGACCCGACGGGGGCGCGCCTCGTGAAAGCGGAATAGTGAATTCTCGGTTGTCTGGGATGCGGACCGCCTCGACCTGACGCGAATAGGAATCACATCAGACTCACACTTCATGGGCACGGGTGCCCACCAAGTGGCCAAGGACTACATCGAGTTTTGTGCTCGAAAAAGTGACAAATACGGCGGGAAAAAACACATTGCCGTAGTGACAAAGGACGGATTCAGATGCGAACTCTCCCCGTGAGATTCTGAGATGCGCGGTCTACACGATACGAAATTGTCTGAAGGGCCCCGGCAGCAGGCTGGCACCGGTGGAGACTCCCCGGCAGCCCTCTGGTTTTCCTTCCAATGGGACCGACATTCCGAAGCAGGTGGCCCCGTTGGCAGCGCCTATTCAATCCCCTTGAGCAGTTCAGCAACCTTCATGTCAAAGGCTTGGGCGACCGTTTGGAGCATACGAAGGCAAATTTCCTTCCGACCTAGTTCCAGATCGGAGACGTAGTTCTCATGCATTCCGGTCTCTTCGGCAAGGTCGATCTGTCGCCAGTTACGTTCTTGGCGTAGCTGCCGGATTCGCTCTCCGAGCGCAATGCAGATGTCCCTTGCCATCCCTACTATCGTGGGGATACGCTGGAGATCACATCCACACTATCGTATGGGTACCTCGAAATTGGGACTGCAGATTCTGCGCCGAACAGCCGACATTCAGTTGAAGGGAAGAGAGCGGGTGCGGTCTTCGATGCGCAGGACGGTTTGCGTTCTTTGGCTTCTAATTGCTGCGTTCACACTGCCAGTGCTTGCTCGAACCAAGGGGCAGCTATCCCAACACCCACCCAGCAGATCGTCGGGCTGGGCCAAGCCTGTTTACTCTCACGGCTACTCACGAAAGAACGGTACCTACGTTACTCCGTACAACCGCCGTGAACCGGCGAAAGCGCCACATTCCTACAACCGCGGAAATCGTAAGGCATCTCACTCGAAATTCAAGGGGCGGAAACATTGAGCGCGAAGGCAATTCTGGGTTTACTCATCGTCATTTCTCTGAATGGATTCTCAGTTCCCGCATCTGCTGCTTCGTTTGGCTTTCATCGCGGCATGACAAAGGAAGAAGTCACCCGCCTCATCGGTGCATCCGCGGTGATCGACTCAAAGAGGGACTCGTTGGGCGGAGATGAGTTGGAGACCAATACCGCACCCAACCCCTATTCGATCTGCAAGACGTATGATCTTCACTTTTCTCGGACAGAGGGCCTCTTAGCCGTAAGTTGTACTAGCGATCCGATAGCAGACTTGGAAAGCCGGGGGGTCTTGCAAGCAATCTTCGAGAGTGTAAAGGCCGAACTCACGTATGCGTATGATTCCCCAACTAACGAAATTGACGCTAGGGCGCCATCAAAGTATTCCCCCGAAACGCTTATGCATAGCACGAGTTGGAACGATTCCAGCGGCGGAATTGTGATGCTGGCGGGGTTTGCGAATCAGAACGGAACATCGAGAATTAGCATTTCTTACTTGTTCAAAGGATGGTTCCCATATATCGACCGAGTACAGGCAAAGGATTCTCCGTTGTAGGCCCCGTAAACGGCGAAGGGTTTGCTGTAGAACATCGTCATTTTGGATTGGAGAATGCCTCTTGGTCGCTCTTTACCGAATGCGTATCTCAGATTTTCCTACTCTGATCCTTGGCTTTCTGATTGCTCTGCTTCCGATGACGGAGATCGTCTCGCACGGGAATTATCTCCTGAATCTCTCCGAGGGACTCTTCTGGGTCCTCCTGATCGGAAGTCTGATAGCTAGCATGGTCGCTGGAAACTTAATCTGGAAATGGGTTTGGAGTATGATGAACCGATTCCGACGGTAGGCCGCTGCGTTTCATATTTACATCGACAATTGTCATGCTGGCCCATCGGTAATTACACGGGGGCTGATTCTGACGAGCTAAATTGTTTGAAGCACTCAAATGCAGTTCAACGCCGTGCGAGGCTCCCCCGGCACCTGCCTACGAATTGCTCTAAGGGGACCCGTTCAGCACCGAATATATTTTTGAGCGAGAATCGTCTCGATCTTTGAAGAAGGCTGAGGCGATAGCACAGGAAAGGTTGAACCAAAATATGCCGAATCAGCCATCGAGGGAAGACCTTCAGGAGTTTCTGGACGCGTCGAAGAAAGGCCCAGAGGCAGTAGCGGAACTCCTACGTCAAAGGGAGAAGGCTCATCGAGAAAGGCAGTCGGAAATAGCGAAGCTGCCGGAATGGATCGAGGCCCCGAAGCCAAAGGCGAAGTGGTCTGTAATGAACGAGGACAAGGCGAGCGAGAAGTAACGTCTCGATTCCGCGTCACCGCATCCGATCTGCCGCAATGCCTCAACACGCATAAGTCAGCTAGTGACGACCTAGCGCTGGTATTGGTGCTGGTATCAGCAATTTTTGTGGGGGTTTAAAGACTTTAATATGAGTAATTTGAATGGCAAAAGCTGGCTCCTCAGGTAGGACTCGAACCTACAACCCTTCGGTTAACAGCCGAATGCTCTGCCATTGAGCTACTGAGGAGTGACGTGGCCTTGTAATTGTCCTCTATCAAATTAACAGACCGGGCAGCACGAGTCAAAACGCAGCACCTGCGCAGTTGAGGGCTGGGCGGTACCATAAAGGCAGGTCCCCAGGAGGCGCGATGTCCCGCATTTCTCGACTCGATCGCAGTGAGGTTTCGCCCGATCTTGCCACCCTTTTTGACAAGGTCTTTGCTCAGCGCGGCAACGTACCCAACATGTTCCGTGTGATGGCGCACCGGCCCGAGATCTTCGCGAGCATGCAGGCCCATTTCGGGGCGGTGTTGAACACGGGAACCCTGTCGACGAAGCTCAAGGAGCTGATCATTGTGCGCACCAGCCAGGTGAACGACACCCCCTATTGCCTCGCCAGCCACACGGTCCTGGCGCGCAATCTTGGCTGGAGCGATGACCAGCTCGCGCATCTCGCAGGATGGCAAGATCGCAGCGACTTCACCTTGGCCGAGAAAGCCGCGCTGCGGCTCGCCGAGACCGTGACGCGCGATGCGCACGCAGTGACCGACGAACAATTCGCCGAACTGCGCAGCTTTTACTCCGAGGGCGAAATTGTGGAGCTGCTTTGCGCAATTGGACTTTTCAACTACTTCAACCGCTTCAACAATGCACTGCAGATGGAACCGACGAAGCCCGGTGAAGGCGGATGCGCCACGCCGGCAACGAATGAGGCAGTCGCCGCGCAGTAATCAATCATTCATTTCATCCAACACTGATATAAGGGAGCCCCTGTCTGCAGATGAAATTGACCCTACCTGAAGGCAACTTTCGCGCTTACCTCTTCGATTGTGATGGCACTATTGTCGACTCGATGCCGCTCCACTACACAGCATGGAAGAAGGCTCTGGCCGAATGGAATTGTTCATTCGACGAAGCACTCTTCTACTCATGGGGCGGAAGGCCGGTGCATGAGATTATCGCCGCTCTGAACGTGCAGAACAGGCTGAGCATGCCGGTGGATGCCGTGGCCGCTCGCAAGGAGAGCCTTTACATCGAACAGCTGCCCCAACTCCAGGCGATTCCCGAAGTGGTTGAACACATTGATGCGCAGTATGGACAGATCCCCTTCGCGGTGGTCTCGGGCAGCAGGCGCAACTCTGTTGTGACTTCGCTGAGCACGTTGAAGCTGCTGGACAAGTTTGAAACGCTGGTTTGCGCCGCGGACTATAAGAACGGAAAGCCCGCACCCGACGGCTTCCTGCTGGCTGCTGAGCGTCTCGGCGTGCCGCCTGCAGATTGCCTTGTCTTTGAAGACACTGATCTGGGAATCGAAGCGGCGACAGCGGCGGGGATGGCCTCGGTGAGGGTTCCGCAGACACCACTTGGAACCGAAGTTGCTTCGACTGCGTAATGATGCGGTGAATCGCTTTTTAAAGCGCCGGAGATCGTATGCCTACTCTCGAGCAAGACCTGAGGCTTGAACGCTCCACTTCCGCAAGGCGTTCCGATTTCGCAATCCTCTGCGCCATTGCCGCGGCCTTCGCGCTTCTGCACATTGCAACGAACAACCGGTACGGCCTTCATCGCGACGAACTCCAGTTCCTCTCAGATGCTCGGCACCTGGACTGGGGTTTTGTCGCTTATCCGCCGTTCACTCCATTCGTCGAACATGTTGCCTTTGGTCTCTTCGGATTTTCTCTCGTAGGTCTGCGCCTGTTCTCGGTCATCGCGCAGGCGATTGTCATCCTGGTCAGCGGCCTCATGGCGCGCGATCTTGGCGGCGGCCGTCTCGCCCAAATTGCGGCGGCGCTCTCCGTAGGCCTCTCTGGCGTGCCGCTCTTTGAAGCTACCGAATTTCAATACACGACCTTCTCTTACTTCTGGTGGATCCTCGTGTGCTGGTTCACGATCCGCCTGCTCAAATCCGACAATCCCCGCTGGTGGCTTGCGATCGGCACCGCCGTCGGTTTTGGGTTGATGTCCAAATACTCGGTCGTCTTCTTCACCGTCGGCCTGATCGCCGGCCTCATCCTGACAAGCGCCCGTAGGCATCTCTTCGGCCGCTGGTTCTGGGCTGGAGCAGGCATCGCACTGCTGATCTTCTTGCCTAATCTGATCTGGCTCGCTCGGCACGACTTCATCTCCTATCACTTCCTTCAGCACATTCACGCGCGCGACGTAGGAGAAGGCCGCGCCGAAGGCTACTGGAAATACCAACTCCTTCTGGACATCAACATCGCCGCCATACCACTCTGGATCACCGGCCTGATCGCATGCCTCCGCAGCAGCCGAAATCGCATGCTCGCGGTGATGTACATCTTCCCAGTTCTATTCTTCTGGATTGGCAAGGGCCGCTTCTACTACGTGGCTGAGGCATATCCGGCAATGATCGCGATGGGGGCGGTGGCTGTTGAGCGCTGGCTCGTCGACCGGCCAGTCTGGCTCCAGCGCTCTCTCAGCACGGCTTTCTTTCTCTGCCTCTTTGCATTTGGGGCCTACTACGGGGCGATTCTCGTCCCCATTGCATCGAGCGGCCCACTGCGCAACTTTGCGTTAAGCAAGAATGGTGATCTGCGCGAAGAGATTGGATGGAATGATCTGGTGCGAGAGGTGGCTGCCGTCTGCGATTCCCTGACCCCGGAGCAACAGGCAAGCTACGGCATCCTCGTTGGTAACTATGGCGAGGCGGGCGCCATCGAGAATCTCGGCGCGGCAGATCACTTGCCCCCGCCGATCAGCCTTACGAACTCGTTTTACCTGCGCACTTATCCGGCAACTCCACCCTCCACGCTCATCGTTGTTGGTTGGTCACAGGAGCAGGTCGATCGGGCATTCACCGGCTGTCGCGTCGCCGGCCATGTCGGCAACGCTGAGGGCGTGAAGAACGAGGAGAGCGAATATCACCCCGACATCTTCGTCTGCGGCCCTCCCAAAAAATCCTGGCCCGATTTCTGGAAGGACAACCAGAGATTCGGTTGAGCTGCCGAGGCTAATCGAAGAGCAGCACCGCCACGCGATAAACCGTAAAGGGCCCGTTGACATCCTGCGCGGGGCAGCTGCCCACTTCGGCCCGGCGATAGCGTCCCGCATTCAGTGCCTCCAGCAGTTGTTCCGGAAGATGAGTGACGTCAGGATTCTGCCATCGCACAAGAAAGCTCGGTGACTGATTGCCCGAGTATTTGCCGGAATATCTGCAATAACTCCGGGCATCGGTGGTCTCTTGCATTACTGCAATGTGCTTGGCGCGCAACAGATCGGCGAACGCCTTCTCGACTTGGGTCTGAGTGAGAACAGCCACGCCTTGCGCGTAGTCAGCCACGGCGAAGAACAGACCCTGGCTTTGCACCACCGCAATGCCTACGCGATCGATAGCTGGGTTCAGCAGGTTCGTGCGATGCTCGGGAGAGTCGAGCCAGCCCTGATGAATGGCGGCTATGTGCGACCCTACTGCGATATTTTCTTCAATCACACTGAAGTGCGCGCCCGCTGCGCCCGCTCGTGAAGTGAGGTCCTGCTCGCCGGAATAACGATGCTCCAAAGTCACTTCGGCGATCATGCGCGCGCAATGCTTCAGCGCGGCGTCTGCCAGCGAGTCGTCCCACTGCAGCGCCCCAGCGCCATTCTGTGCGCGAGACTGATTCGCCAGGTCGAAGAGCTCTTTTGCTCTTGCGGTATCCGGAATCGTTGGTTCACCCGACTGTGCAGGCAGACAGAGCGGCCACAAGAGGGCGCTGCACATTACCGCTCGCAAAGCGACAGTGAGCATGCCTCGTAATATAACCTTCGCGCCGGGCTGCACGGCTTAGTAAAGCAACACCGCCACGCGATATGCCGTAAAGTCTCCTTCAAGGTTCTGCGCAGGGCAGCTACCTACCGCTGCCTGCCGGTAGCGGCCAGATCTCAGCTTTTCGGCAAGCGCCGAAGGAAGCCGGCTGAGATCGGCAGACTGCCAGCGCATCACGAACATTGGCCGCAGAGTTCCTGAGGCCGCCGGAAGACCGGAATCTGTGAGACACGCGGCTCGCGCCTGCGCATTGTCGTGAAGAATCGAAAGGCCACCCTGGCTGTGAACCAGATCCCCGATCTGCGACTCCACCTGCGTCTGCGAAAAAGCTTCGACCTTGCGGGAGTAATCCGCGACAGCATAGAGCACTCCACGAGCGGCGACGACTGCGATGCCGACGCGATTGACTTGCGGATTGAGCAGATTGGTGCGGTGTCCCGGCGAGTTCATCCATTCGTTGTGAATCACGGCTGCGTCTGTTCCAACCGCGACATTCTCTTCGATCAGGTCAAAGTGCGCGCCCGCTTGCCCAGCACGCCCGGCAACATCCAGCTCGCCTCCGTAGCGATGCGCGATCGGCCCTTCCGCTGCCATGCGCATGCAGTGCTCCCGCGCAGCCGCTGCAAGAGATTCGTCCCATTGCAGCCGCCCGGCACCGTTCGCCGCCCGAGCCTGATTTGCGAGCGCAAGCAGTTGTTGAGCCGCGGCGGGCACTAGTTGATTCGACTGCGGCATGGGATACGGAGTCGATTGCGCTTTCGCTAAAGCGGCGAAGCAAAGGATTGCGAGAGAGGCACAGAGGATTCGCTTCATCATTCCCCTACCAGTTTCGAACACCCATGCGTGGGAATGTCGCGTTATTCTTGGGATGCGAATGCCTTTAGGTAATAGTCATCCTCTGCGAACGATTCTTGAATATCTTCGCCACCAGCCGCTCGCGCTCATCGGCGTCGTTTTGCTGTCTGCCTTTTTTCTCGCGGGCATCGCGGCACCTTGGATCGCGCCTTATAACCCCGCGGCAATCGACTTGGTTCACCGGCTTGAAAGCCCCTCGGCCACTCATCTCGCTGGGACCGACGAGCTGGGACGCGACACGTTGTCGCGGCTGCTGTGGGGGGCGCGTCTCTCACTCGCCGTTTCGGTCACAGTCGTGGCCGTTTCGCTGCTGCTCGGCCTCGTCGTTGGTGGGCTGGCAGGCTACCTTGGCGGGTGGATCGACAGTGCGTTGACGACTTTCGCGATGAACACCTCCATGGCTTTGCCGGGCATTCTGTTGGCCATCGCGTTCGCGGCATTTTTAGGCCCAGGATTTACCAACTTGATTCTGGCCCTTGCGATCGGCGGATGGGCTGGTTATGCGCGCCTCATCCGTGCACAAGTCATGGCCACGCGCGACCGCGAGTACGTTGATGCTGCCCGCGCTCTGGGGGCAGGAGGTCTACGCATCTTCTTCAGACACATTCTGCCCAACGTCATCCAACCCATTCTGGTTCAAGCAGCTATCGGCATGGCAGGCGTAATTCTCGCCGAGGCAACGTTGTCATTTCTCGGGCTGGGCATTCCCGCACCAGCGCCAAGCTGGGGCGCCATGCTCAACGATGCGCGGCTTCATCTCTTCGATTCGCCGCACCTTGTTCTCTTCCCCGCCGCGGCTGTTGCGGGCGCGGTGCTGGGCTTCAACTTCCTTGGCGACGCTCTGCGCGATCAACTTGATCCTCGCACGCGATTGCAAATAGGGCTATGATGCTGCCATGTTTACATTGCATAAGGGTGACTGCGAACACTGCTGTCGCATCTATCACTACACCCTGCTGCATTCTGGCTTCGGCGATTATTCCTACGCCTATTGCGATCTCTGCGGATCGCTCGCAACCTTCGGTTACTCCAACAGCTTCACGATGAATCTGCCCACTCTTCGGGCGCAGCATCAGGTAGTTGATCCATCGTGGGAGCCGCACATCGCAGATTGCGCATGCGGAGGCCACTTCCGCAGCAAGGCTTCTCCGCGTTGCGTCTTCTGCAATCAACCTCTCTCGGCAGAACACGCTGCTCCTCACATCGAGCGCAACTCCGTGGGAGCGGGCCGTGGATGGCGCTGGCAAAAGAACTGGACAGACGTCTATAGCATGGCTCTCGAGGACCTGAACAACCCGGGCACGCTTAGACAAGTCACCGACCATTTTGCGGATCGCTCCAGCCGTGCAGAGATACCTGTCAGGAAAGGTTGGACCCAGATCTTCAGCTTCAGCCGATGAAGATTGGCGTCGTCAGCGACACACACGGCCTGTTACGCCCCGAAGTCCTTCCTGCGTTGCGCGGCGTAGATCACATCCTTCATCTCGGTGATGTGGGGAACAAGAATATCCTCGAATCTCTCGCCGAAATTGCACCTGTAAATGCCATTCGCGGCAATATCGACAAAACTGGCGCGTGCAGCCGCTTACCCGAGACGGAGGTGTTCCTTTTCGAGGGGCACTACCTGTATCTACTGCACGATATCGGCGCGCTCCATCTCGACCCGGCAGCCGCGCGATTTTCTGCGGTGCTTTACGGACACAGCCATAAGCCGAAGATCGAGAGACGTAAGGGAGTGCTCTACTTCAATCCAGGGTCCTGCGGTCCCCGGCGCTTCGAGCTGCCGGTCACAATCGGCATGATGACCGTGGAGACGGGCATTGAAATTAAGGCCGAGATTGTGTACCTGCCCGTTCACGAAGGCTGAGAACGGCTATCGCGATTCACGCGCGCATGCGCGGATTGATCCAGCGGTAGATAACGTCGGTGAGCAGATTCACGAGCACATACGTCAGGCCAATTGAAAGCAAACAGCCCTGCACGAGCGCATAGTCGCGATTCGAGATGGCGTCGACGACAAGGCGCCCCAGACCGGGCCAGCTGAAGATCTTCTCCGTGACAATCGCGCCCGCCAGTAGCGCTCCAAACTGCAAACCAACAACCGTCACGATTGGCACGAGCGCATTGGGCAGAGCGTGTCGGCAGACGACCGCGGTTTCACTCAATCCCTTGGCGCGTGCAGTGCGCACGTAATCCTGACCAAGTTCTTCGAGCATCGCCGTGCGCACCATACGCGTGAGAATTGCAGCGAGCGACGCGCCCATCGCCACAGAAGGCAGCACGAGATACCGCCAGTCAATTACGCCGCGTGCCCCGCCTGAATTAGCACCTGAGACCGGCAGCCAGCCCAGCAGGATGGAGAAGACGAGAATCAGCACGGGCCCTAGCGCGATTCCCGGAACAGAGAGCCCGAAGAGACTGACAACCGAGAGAGCCTGGTCTGCCCAGCGGCCGCGACGAACCGCTGCGACGATTCCAGCCGGAAGGGCGAGCACAAGACCAAGAACTAGAGCGGTGACCGCAAGCGCGATTGTGTACGGATAGCGGGCCGCGATCAGGTGCGCGACGCTGTCGTGCAGCCGGATCGAGTTACCGAGATCGCCGTGCAGAACGCCGCTCCAATAGCGGACATACTGGGTCCACAACGGCAGATCAAGACCGTACTGATGGCGAAGAGCGTCGATGTCGGCTGGAGTTGCGCCATCGCCAAGCATTTGCAGAATCGGGTCGCCGGGAACGAGATGAATGAGCAGGAAGACGAGAGATACCACCAGCCATACAACGGGCAGGGTGAGAACAAGACGGGTCAGTATCTGCTTCATCGCTCGTTCTCACGATAAACCACGCGGGCATGAGACCGCTTAGTCGTGAAATCAAAAAAGCGCTGCATCCGCCACCGACCTGATGATCGTGGCGGATGAGCGCTCGCTCTCTCAATTACAAATAGCTAATTGCCGCGTGACACTGTGGTGTTGAAGAGGCGGCTGTACTCCTGCACATCGCGCGCCACCGAATCAACGCGCCGCGAGAACGGATCGTTGCCCGGCTCGATCGCCTGCTGCACCGGATAAGGAATCGCATTCGATGCAGCTACAGTCTGCTCAACCGAAGGAAAAGCAATCGCGGGCTCCGGAGCGGCTGCCTTGCGTTCCGCAGCTGCCGCAACACGATCGACGCCATTCAACTGCGAATCGCTGCCCCCGAGCAACGGCTTCAAAGCCTCGACAACCTTCTCGATCTTTTCCTTGCGCATGCGCAACTGCTCAAATTTGCCGAGAATCTCAGTCAGTTCCGCGTGGGCTTCATCGTACGCAACTCGATAGACTTCCTGTCTCATTTGTGTTGGCTCCCCGGCCGTATCTGGTTTTTCGCTGGAGATTGCCGGACGGAATTCCCCCATAGACCTCCGCCCGCTCTATGCGTTGTTGCTGTGCCCATTATTCTCCGAGCATGCTCTTGAAATCATTGGCGAAATGGTCACTCGAGCCGATAACGATCGGTGCGGCAGGTAACGTAACTGTGCATCACCTTCAGGGTTGTTTCTTGGCGGGCGGGTTCGGATACGTGCGCTCAACCGCGTCCCTCAACTGACGCAGTAGAGGAATCTGTGGGCTGTCGAGTCCGTCCTTCATCGAGTGCTGCCAGACCGGACCAATAAGCTTTCCATCTGGATTTGTCGTGAACACCTCCAGCAGATCATCCGGTGGTCCAACCTCGCCAGCCATTCCGATTGAGTCACCATCAGGAAACTGGCCGGGCTGTCGATTCTGAGGCGGAACCCCAATTTGACCGGGTCCGGCGGAGATTGTGCCGCGTGCCTGCGCGCCCGCCAGCCTTCCCTTACGCACGATGAAAACCAGATCTGCACGGTCCTTGTTCACCACGATCGCATAACGATTCCACGCTTCAAGGCCATCGAGAACATCACTCACCGCCTGGCGGTCTTCCGGGTAGAGTCCCGGGCGCGTGATGTCGCCATCCTGTGCTTGCACGTAAACAAAACGCGCGTTCTCGAAGACCGCTGGAACCTCCGCGCGCTTCTTCTTGGTCTGCGCCGATAGGGAAAAAGGAATCAAGAGAAGCAACAGCAAAACCGACGAACGAACTCTCATGCTTACCTCCATGCTTGCGGGAAAGGCGATTGAACGACGATCCGATGATAGTCCTGGACGAAGAGATGCGGCGCGTCAGCCGGCCGAGAAGTCGAGATCTGTACTCGGATATGCAAAGTGGGCCCTCGTCCGACTATTAGACGCAGCCAGATTGCCTGCAGAGGAAGCTGAAGGATTTAACCGCTCGCGCAGCGAAGTCTCAGACACCGTGGGCGGGATGGCGACAAAAAGCATCGGCCGCTGTCCTCTCGTCTGGCGACGAGTCAGCGGCCATTGCCAAAATGGAAGTGGCAGGTTTCCCGGTTGCTTCTGTTCGGGCAACCGGCGGATCTATTTAAGTTATTGAACCAGCGAATTAGTAGGAGTAGGAGGGTGAATCCGACTTCCGTTCCGCCGAAGCAGCTGATGCCTCAATGCCGGCGAGCGGCTTCAAAGCCTCAACAACCTTTTCGATCCTGTCTTTTCTGGCGCGCAGCTGTTCAAACTCGCCAAGGATCTGGCTGAGTTCCGTATTCGCCTCATCAAAGGCGAAGCGATAGACTTCTTGTTTCATCTTTCCTCCAGGACAGTCGTCCAAATCTAGCTTGATTTCCCCCACTACCCGTTCCCTGCCACAGCATCACTACTGATCGTGGGCCGGTCCCTCAATCGGACCGCTCGCCCACGTCTGTCATGGCGATCCGCGTAAAACCCTGCACAAGCTAATTACCAGCCCGTCGATGCGCCGGCTCTCAGCGAGCCCGAGCGCAACCGATGACAACCACTGGCCATCTCAAGGAGAACCCCACATCTCCCAGCTGGCTTGGCCCTCTTCTTGCGCTCTATGCGCGCGAAAGAAGACCACTCAGGGCGCGGGGCATAACCCGCGACTCCCTGCCGCCGAAACCATGCCGCAGGGCATTGTCAATGCGGCGCTGGAACGGGTCGGAAGACTGCTCCACGTACACCGCCTCGGCTTCAGGCTCCGCCACTGCTTCGAGCACCGGCGCAGTTTCCAAAACCGGCGACTGCACCAGGAAAGGTGCTTGCTCAGGGACGATTTGCTTATCGGCGATGCTCTCAGCGATCTGGCCGTCATTCATCAAGGGGCGGAGCGCTTCAATCACCTGTTCAACCTGCTCTTTGCGAACACACAATACTTCGAACTGGACGGCAATCTCTCGAAGTTCGGAGGTTGCTTCTTCAAATGCGAATCGATAAGTCTCTTGTGTCATGGTTACTCCAGGGGCGTAGACTAGCACGAAAGTTGTGCAGTTTCAGCTGATAAGTAATGCACTCAAAAGTACAAAGGTACTAGATTCTGCGACCTATATCGAATCATGCTCCCGAGCGATTGATCGCACTTCGCCCGGTTGAACCGAAACTCGCAAAGCTCACGCGCAACCACGGAACTCGGGCCCGGCGCTCCAGATAGACGTTAAGCGACGCAACTAGACAGCGGTCTGCAATCCCTGCGGCATGGGGTTGGAGCGAAGCGCATTGCGGATGCGGCGCTGAAACGGATCCCCGCCCGTTTCATCCTGATCTGGCAATGGGTTAGGAACCTGGCTGAAACTATAGCTTGTGGAATTTTCCTGGCTCGGTCCCGCATTAATTGCGACGGTTTCGGCCCCCGCCGATGCCGCAGCCTGGACCAGCGGCCCCAACACCGCGATGACTCCCTCCAGGCGGGATTTTCGCGCCAGGAGCTGCTCGAATTTACCTCTAATGTCGATGAGTTCCGCGTTTGCCTCATCGTAGGCCACGCGATAAACGTCCTGTCTCATACGGTTCTCCCCTGCTTTCCCCAGGCGCCAAGATTAGCACGGAAGATCGGCTGCAGATTCTAAAGTAATTATGTAGAAATTAAACCAAGGTAATAGAAAGTACTGAATTAAACCCGAAAGGGAGCTTCTTCATCCCAACTTTTCGCTTTCGTGCTCTACCGGCTCGACCCGAACCTTGCTGATACGGCGCCCCTCCATCTCAGCCACGGTAAGTCTTCTACCCTCGTATTCCACGATTTCTCCCACCCGCGGAATATGACCGAGGCGCATCAAGATAAAACCCGCCAACGTCTCGATGCCGCCCTCACGGGGCAGGCTCCATTGCATCTGCGTCTCGAGATCACGAAGGTTCGCGCTTCCGTCAAGCAGCAAGGCGCCGCTGGCGGTCGTGAGTACGGCCCGGGCAGGATCGTCAAACTCGTCTTCAATCTCTCCGGTGAGCTGCTCGATGGCATCCTCGGCGGTGACCAGGCCAACCGTCGAGCCGTGCTCATCCACCACGATCGCCATTTGGCGGCGCCTCTGCTGAAAGTCACGGATGAGATCGAGGACAGTCTTGGTCTCAGGCACAACCAGCGGATCCCGCATGACCTGTCGCAGTTGGAGTTCCACGAAGGGTGCCTGCCTGTCCGGTAATCCGGAACGCCCTTGCCCCTTTTGCCCCGAGTGCCTGAAGTACATGAGCCTGGAGAGGTCCTTGGAATAAACGACTCCAATAATGTGTTCGGGGCCTAGCCTCTCGTCGTAGACGGGAACGCGCGAGTGGAGCTGATCGATAACCTGGGCACTCGCTTCGTCCACCGGCATGTTTGAGGGCAATGAGAAGATCCGCTGGCGCGGCGTCATGACTTCGCGGACGGGAATGTCGTCCAGCTCAAGGGCGCGGTGAACCAGAGTCTCCTGAAACTTCGGAAGAACACCAAGGCGCCGTGCGGCTGTAGCGATGAGTTTCAGCTCTTCAGGAGAGTGCACCGCCGACCGCTCCACGAGTGGAACATCGAAACCGCGCAGTATTAATGCTGCTGAGTTGCGCAGAAACCTCACAGCAGGCCGCGCCATCGTCATGAAGAGAAGCATCGCCGGAGCCACTGCCACCGCTAGAGCCTCCGCGCGCCGTAGAGCCAGTGATTTGGGAACCAGCTCACCCACCACCACCTGCACGTAGGTGATGAACGCGAAACTGAGTGCAACGGCTCCAAGGTGCGCGTACAGGCGCGCAAATTCGGGGACCGAGGGCAGCATTTCCAGCCAGCTCAAGAAGAGATTGGCGGCCAGCGGTTCGCCGATCCAGCCCAGCGCGAGGGAGCAGAGGGTGACACCCAACTGAACAGCGGGCAAAAAATCATCCAGGTCATCCTGTAAGCGTCGCACCGCCCGCGCGCCGGGAACGCCCGCAGCCACCATCTGCTGGATACGTGTGTCGCGGACGCTCACAAGGGCAAATTCGGCGGCCACAAAGAAGGCGTTCACCAGAATCAGCATGCCCACGGCGACAAATTGCAGAAGCGGCAGACCGTGCATCTCGCCTGTGAGCATAGCATTGCACGCGCTCGGCCCCTCCCCGGAAGGGGAGTGGAACTAATCCTCATAAGGCTGCGTATGATCACCCAGCGGCATTGGGCCCCTGCCGGCGAAGCCGCAAGAACGACTGCCGGTTGACACACTCGAGACTTCGCCGTCAGACCGATGTGCGGATTGCAAGGCCTTCGTAAACATTCTCGTCCTCTTTAACGTTGATTTAACGTCGGGAGCTGCGGCTCTCTCAACCCATCCTGGAAGGCTCGCGTGGCTGCTTCGAAGAAAAGCAAGAGAATCTGGATCTGGCTGGGCTCGGCCGCTGCACTGCTGGTGGTCGTGCTCGGAATAGTGGCAGCCCGAATGGTGAAGGGCACGCAAATCGATCCCAACCGCATCGCCAAGGTACAGCGTGGTGACGTGGCTCGATCAGTGGTCGCGACCGGCAAGATTCAGCCCATCACCAAGGTCGAGGTCAAGTCGAAGGCATCCGGCATCGTGGAAAAGCTCTTCGTGGATATCAACGACCGCGTGCACAAGGGGCAGTCCCTGGCACAACTGGATCAGCAGGAGATCGCAGCGCAGGTTGACGCTCAGCGTGCGCAATTGGCCGCCGCACAGGCCAACGTAAATACGTATGAAGCAAATATCGAGCAGGACAAGGTGAATGCTGCTGCACCCGACCTGCCCATGTACAAGGCCACACTCGATCGGAATCTCCAGATGCAGAAAGAGGGCGTGGTTAGCCGCCAGGCACTCGACGACGCGAATCGCGATTATCTGGCCGCGTTAACACGTCGTGATTCGGCAAATGCTCAGGTAGGCGTAGACAGCGCGAAACTGAAACAGGCCCACGCGCAGGTCATGCAAAGCGAGGCAAGCCTCAAGCAGTTGGAAGAACAGCTCAGCTATACGACGATTACTGCGCCGATGGACGGCGTAATTCTCTCGCGCGATGTGGAGATCGGCGATGCGGTCAGCTCCATTCTTGTTCTTGGCTCCACGGCAACCCTCGTGATGACGGAGGGCGATACATCGCAGGTTTACGTTCAGGGCAAAGTGGATGAGGCCGATATTGCACACGTCTACATGGCGCAGCCGGCTCGTATCAAGGTCGAGAGCTTTCGCGATCGCGTCTTTAACGGAAAGGTCACGAAAATTGCGCCCCTGGGTGTGGAAAAAGACAACGTGACCACCTTTGAGGTGCGCGTAAGCATCGACAACCCTGGCGGCGAATTGAAGGCCAATATGACCGCCAACGCTGAGATCCTGCTGGACGAACACAAGAACACCTTGACTGTGCCTGAGAATGCGATTACGTATGACAACCAGAAAAACGCTTACGTCAACATTCCAGATCGTAGCCAGAAGGATGGCTCACGCAAAGTGAAGGTAGACATCGGGCTTTCCAATGGCTCAGTAACTGAGATTGTCAGCGGATTGAAGGAAGGCGATCAGGTGGTTCTGCAGCAGTAACTTGCCGCCTGCCCTGTTCGTCCTCGTACAAAGGTGTTCAGTAACGGACAGCGAAGAATTTAGCGGCTCTCCTGGGAAGAGTATGCAAGTTAAGAAATCAAATAGCTTGCGACTCATCGGCATTTTGGCAAGCCGGATGCAAGAAGGTGAGCGTAGACTTTCGCCCTGCAATTCGGGTCACGGGCTCCTTGCAGCAGATGTCGTGACTGCAGATCAAAACATCTCAATCGGTATTGCGTCTTTGAATCGAGGAACAGCATGAAACAGCTTTTTGCAGCAGCAACGGCGGTCCTGATGCTGGCGGCCCTCCCCGCGCTCGCCTCCGATGCCACATTCGAAAGAACTCTCTCCGTCAGTGGACGCGTGGAACTGACAATCAACACCGGTTCCGGCAACATTCACCTCACGCCAGGCCCGGACAATCAGGTCCACATCGTCGGCAAGGTTCACTCAAATAACTGGTCCGACAACAACGATGCGCGAGTCCATGAGATCGCGGCGAACCCTCCGATCGAGCAGACCGGCAACATCATCAAGATCGGCGCTCACCACGAAAACATGCGCAACATCAGCATCGACTATGAGGTTCAGGCGCCGGCCAGCGCATACCTTGAGGCTGGCTCAGGCTCCGGCGATGTTGTTGTAAGCGGTGTTGGTGACAATGCGAAGATCTCCACTGGCTCCGGCAACATTCACGCAAGCGGTCTGCAAGGCAGCTTCTCATTGAATACCGGTTCCGGAGACATCACTGCCGATCAAACCGGCACCGGCGATGTCCGCGCCCAGACCGGGTCAGGCAACATCGATTTGAAAAACGTCCACGGCGGCCTAAAGGCTGGCACAGGCTCAGGCGACATCAAGATTGCGGGCGCGCCGACAACGGACTGGAAACTTGAAACCGGTTCGGGCTCGGTCGAACTCTGGCCCGGCAGCACCGGCTTCACTCTGGATGCGTCGACCGGATCGGGCAGTGTTCGCACCGAACCCGCGATGACCGTCCAGGGATCCTTCGACAAGCATCACATTACGGGCAAGGTCAACGGCGGCGGTCCAACGGTGCGCATCGAAACCGGTTCGGGCGACGTTCGCATTCACTAAGCTCGGTGCGGCTCTCGCAGCCGCGCCCACACGTTTGTTCCTCAGGCGAGGTCCAAGGTCAAGCTGGGAGGGCCTCGCCTGTCTTTTTACTTAAGCCCTCCCCCCCTTCACCTAATTCCCAAAACCGCGGATTCATTTCCTCGAGTGCTCGCTCGAAGCGCCATCGATCATCTCTCGTCGTCTGCATTAGAATTCCGGAGACGTTCCAGGACCCGCGATGACACGTTTGAATTGCGCCTCCGCTGCAGCGGCCTTGGCCTTCGTGCTGGCAGTCCCTCCCCTTCTGACCGCACAGGCCACCCCCGTAAAACTTGATCCGGCAAAGTTGCCCGCCATCAGCAAGGTGGATGAGCGTTTTCAGGGCTACAACATCGAGATGCTCGAAGTAACGGGCGGCCGCTTCTGGGCGCCCTATAAATCCGAAACAAATGCGCCGGCCGACACAGCACAGCCCACTCCGGGCAACATGCCGCCGTCGCTCTACCGCTACCGCGCGCCGATCAATCTCGCAGACCCGCGCCTGCGCAAACTCGCCTCGGCCCTCGGGCCAGCGTATCTCCGTGTCAGCGGCACGTGGGCCAACTCAACGTTCTTTCAAGATTCAGATGCTCCCGCGCCCGCAAAGCCTCCGGCCGGATTCAACGGAGTGCTCACGCGCGAACAGTGGCACGGCGTAGTCGACTTTGCTCGCGCCGTTGATGCCAGACTCGTAACGTCCTTCGCAGTGAGTCAGGGTGTGCGCGACGCAAATGGGACCTGGGCCCCCGTGGAAGCGGAGAAGGTTCTTCGATTCACGAAGAGCGTCGGGGGCAGCATCGCCGCTGCAGAATTGTTCAATGAGCCCACCTTTGCCTCTCTCGGCGGTGCACCAAAGGATTACGACGCGGCAGCATACGGACGAGACTTTCGCGCCTTCGTTGCTTACATAAAGAAGGCCGATCCCGATCTGCTGGTTCTTGGACCGGGGGGCATCGGCGAAGCAGGCGCACTCGGCGCAATACCTGGAATGAAACTGGTGCACACCGAGGACATCCTCAAAGAGGAGGGACCGGGCCTCGATGCATTCTCATACCACTTCTACGGCGGAGTCTCGAAACGCTGCGCGGCAATGGGCTCTGCTTCCGGCACCACGCCAGAGGCTGCTCTCAGCGACGACTGGCTCATGCGCACCGATCGCGACGAAGCCTTCTATGCAAGACTCCGCGATCAATACGTTCCAGGCAAGCCAATTTGGCTGACCGAGACCGGAGAAACAGCATGCGGCGGCAACCCTTGGGCATCTGATTTCATTGATACCTTCCGCTATCTCAATCAACTGGGCACGCTCGCGCAGCACGGCGTTCAAGTCGTCATCCACAATACGCTAGCCGCGAGCGACTACGCACTGATCGATGAAAGAACACTTACTCCTCGGCCCAACTACTGGGGCGCTGTACTCTGGCGCCGCCTGATGGGGACCACCGTTCTGGATTCGGGCAAGCTCGATGCCGGAGAACGCGTTCCCGACCAGCCCGGCCTTCACGTTTATGCGCAGTGCCTGCGCAATCATCCTGGCGGAGTTGCGGTGCTGGCCATCAACGCCAGCAAAACCGAACCGCGCGAGTTCGCTCTGCCTTCAGCATTCAACAGCTACACCCTCACCGCCGACGATCTGCTGTCGCCGACGGTGAAGTTGAATGGCACAGAACTGAAGGTGACGGCGTCCGGCGATCTTCCTCCTCTCGAGGGCGTGAAGCACAAGCGCGGCGACATCACGCTAAGCCCGGCCAGCATCACTTTCCTCGCAATTCCGGAAGCAAAGAACAGAGCGTGCGAATGAAGATCGCGAACTAATTGCTGCTATCATCGGGATATTCCACTCAGGAGAATTACCATGGCTACCAGAGAATTCGACGAACTCTCCTGCTTTCGAGCGCAGTAGCAAACGGCGCCGAGGTTATCCATCCGAAACCCAGGTAAAGCGCGGCCTTCGAGTTGTTCGCGTAGAGAAAGAGCTTTCCGAGAAGCTCGGACGCAAAGATCTCTGCCCGTGTGGATCAGGGCGAAGCTTTCAAGAGATGCTGCCTGAAATCAGGCAGGTTTCGACGGCGTAAACCGGAACTATTATTTCCGCGAATGATTCCAGCGGGACCAGCACATCTCATCGCGTGCTGGTCCCGGTACACTGGAAAGATGATCCAGGTCTTCCGGCCAATTCCCGTCGATGCACTCAAGTTGCTGGTCTTTGACCTCGATGGCACGCTGATTGATTCAGCACAGGATCTCTGCAATAGCGTGAATGCCACACTATCTGCCTTTGGCCGCAAGCCGCTACCCGACGAAGAGATCGCAGGCTACATCGGCAATGGCGCGCTCACGCTTGTGCGTCGCGCATTCGCTGCCGAGGGCGGCGCTCCGGTCGACGATCCAACAATCCACAAAGCCCACGATCACTTTCTCGCCTACTATCGCGAGCACAAACTGGATTACACCTACGCCTACGATGGCGTTCTCGAAGCGCTTGAAGCGCTGCGCTCAGTCCACGATCAGACCGACGCTCCGGCACGCGCAATGGCCGTGCTGACCAACAAACCGGTGCGGCCTGCGCAAGCTATCTGCGAAGCGCTGGGCCTTGCTCCCTATTTCCTGAACATCTACGGCGGCAACAGCTTCAACACCAAAAAGCCTGATCCCGAAGGCCTCTTCGCGCTGATGCAGGAAGCTGGCGCTCGGCCTGAGGAGACAGTGATGATCGGCGACAGCCAGGTTGACGTGCAAACCGCCCGTAACGCCGGCGCATGGAGCATCGGCTGCACCTTCGGCCTTGCGCCCGGCAGCCTCGAAGCGATTCCGCCCGATGTTCTCGTCGATTCTCCTGCCGACTGGACAGCCGCATTGCGTCCTGCGAAAATCAACGCATAGCAGTGCCACCATAAAATGTCGCGCACAACGAGGCGCGCTACCCTGAATACGCTTTCATCGCACGCATAGATGACCGCGTTTCATCTGTATCGGAGTCCTTCAGGCCACGGACTCTCGCCGTCTCTCTCCGTGCAGTTTCGAATCAACTGAATTCTTTCTGAGATAGGGCTTTCGAGCCCGGAACCTCAGTTTTGAGCAGTAGTTGTCTTGGAGATTCTGCCTCATGCGCTGTGCCGCATTCATCTTGCTCTTCTGTGCCTCTACTTCTCTCTATGCCAGCAATGTCTCCGAAAGCTCTGCGCCTCCGGTCGCACCTTCGGTGCACGGGGTTGTCGCCGATCCCAGTGGCGCCATCGTTCCCGGTGCCGAGATCGATCTCGTCGACCCCTCAGGAGCAGTAGCAAGCACCGGACACTCCGGAGGCGACGGCAGTTTTCAATTGAGCGCTCCACACGGCGGCAACTACACGCTCGTGGTCTCCGAGCCGGGATTTGAAACCGTTCACAGTCCTGTAGTGCTTGCCGCGCCGGCCGCGGCCGCCGCGCAAGCCTTCGCCGCGCCGCTGCACATTGTGCTGCCCATCGCAGCCCTCGCCACAAATGTCCATGTCTCTGCCGACGCGAGTGAAGACCTGACCTCGACCGAAGACAACCATGACGCCTCGGTGCTTACGTCGAGTGACCTGAAGCAGTTGCCTATCTTCGACAACGACTATGCAACAGCCATGAGCGCATTCCTGGACGACAGCGCGACTGCTACGGGCGGCTCCGGCCTCATCGTTGATGGCGTCGAAGCGAACCGCGCAACGGTTTCCGCATCTGCCGTGCAGGAGGTCCGCATTAATCAGGACCCGTATTCGGCCCAGTACTACTGGCCGGGCCGCGGGCAGATGGAGATCATCACCAAGTCCGCGGCGGACCATTATCACGGACAATTCAACTTCTACTTCCGCGACTCCGCCATGAATGCGCAAAACGCTCTTGCGCCTTCGAAGCCTTTCGAACAGCGGCGAATCTACGAGGGCAATGTTATGGGCCCGATCCGCTTTCTGCCGAAGAGCAGTTTCCTCGGATCGTTCAACCGCGCCGAAGAAGATATAAACGCCGTCGTTAATGCAACGATGGCGTCCACGCTTGAAAACCCCTCCGGGCTGTTTCAGGCAAATGTGCCAGCTCCAACACGCGACACCGAGTTCAGCCTGCGCGCCGCGCATCAATTCGGCGAACGCCATTCAGCGTATGCAGAGTACAGCTATCAGGACTGGACCGGACAAAACCAGGCAGTCGGCGGCCAGAGCCTGGCGAGCGCCGGATACAACAACGAGTATCACGAAGACGACTTGAAGTTTCATGTGGATACAGTGCTCTCCGCGGTGTTGCTTAACCAGTTCTCCGTGATCGCCGAGCACGCATTCAACCGTAACGTGAACGCTGCTGAGGCCCCGCGTGTCTCGGTCAGCGGATACTTCACCGGCGGCTCCGCACAAAGCGATTCGCTTGGCACAGATTACAACCTGCGCATTGTCGACATGGCCACCTGGACGCATGGCCGTCACACGCTGAAGGCCGGCTTCGCCATTCCGCATCTCGATCGCCGCGTCTACGACGACAACACAAACTCACTCGGCAGTTACGTCTTCGGACCCACCCTCGCCTCCGACGGCATCACAGTGCTGCAGACTGCGCTCCAAAACTACGAAGATAATCTGCCTTCGGGCTATTCGCTCGGCTGGGGCGAAACCCGCTTCGTCTATCACCAGCAGGAGATGGGAGCCTTCGTTCAAGATCAGTTCAAATTGAATGACAGATTCTCGATCACGCCGGGCATCCGCTACGACTGGCAGAGCTTTCTCGCGACGCGACGGCTGGGCTTCTCGCCGCGTGTCTCCTTTGCCTGGGTGCTCGATCCCGATAAGAAGGTGGTGGTGCGTGGAGGCGGCGGCATCTACTACGATCGCACCGGTTCTGGTCCGCTACTCGATCTCGCTCGCTATGGGACGGCCCGGCGCAGCGTAGCGAAGCTCTCGCTTGATCCCGCTGACTTGCCTGCCTCAGGTTGTGTGCCCATCAGCCAGTGCTTTGCTGTCAAAGACGTGCCGCCGCAATTGGCTCAGCTTGCGCCAGACGCCAAAATTCCTTACCAGATCCAATACGGCCTCTCGATTGAGCGCCAGCTTGGCGCACGTGCAACTGGGGTCATCAGTGCATACTCGTCGCGCGGCATCGACGCCTTCCGCTCCGTCGACATCAACGCACCCACTCCCGAATCAGGCTATACGGTGCGGCCCGACCCCACCTATGGCATGATCCGCCAGATGCAGCCCGCCGGATTCTGGGAAGGCGATGGCTTAGACATTTCCTATCGTGGCGAGTGGAGCAAGTACTTCACCGGCTTTGGACGCTATACATGGTCCCACTACGGATCGAACACCGGCGGCATCAGCTGGTTCCCGCAAAATCAGTATGCCCCCAATGACGAGTGGGCGAGCGCAGGCTTCGACCGCCGCCAGCGCATCGGCATGTATGCGATCGTGAACCAGAAGAGCCTATTCAATCTCTCTGCCGGCATCTTTGCCAACACGGGTCGGCCATGGACGATACTCACCGGAACGGACGCCTATGGAGACGATCTCTTCAATACCAGACCGGATGGGGTGGCGCCTTACACCGAGCGCGCACCTGCCTACGTCGACATGGATCTGCGCTGGGGTCACGACTTCGCCATAACCGCAGATAAGGGTGATGAGGCGCCGCGGCTCGGTTTTTCCGCCGGTGCCTTCAACCTGCTCAATCACCAGAACCCTTCGAGCATTGATACCGTTGAAACTTCTCCTGATTTTGGCGAAGTAACCGCGGTTAATCCGCCGAGGCGGCTGCAATTGGGCATGCGCTTCGAGTTCTGAACTGGCGGGAATCTTCCCTCGGATAGGAGAAGACCAGGCGTAAACTGGAAACCAGGCTGCCGGCCGAATTTTCCACTCGGCCCGGAACTTTTCCCGGCAGCTGTGCGTACTTCCCCTGCGAGAGACGCCATGAATCTGAGATTGATCGTCACCTGCGCTCTGTTCCTTGCGGTCTTCGCCTTCGCAGTTCCCGCTCACGCCGACCGCGACGCCGTGCAATTCTTCAGCGACATCAATGTGCCTGAAGGTTCTTCCGTGCACGATGCCGTCTGCTTCTTTTGCAGCGTCAATGCGAAGGGAAACATCGACCACGACGTTGTCGTCTTCTTCGGCAACGTCCACATCGGCGCCCACTCCGATCACGATGTGGTGAACTTTTTCGGCACCACGCGCCTCGACGACAACGCCTCCGTCTCACACGACATGGTGAACTTTTTTGGTGGGGTTCGCCTGGGAGAAAACGCCACCGTTGGCAATGACGTTGTTGCCATGTTCGGCTCGATACACGCGGCGGACAGCGCCAGCATCGGCGGCAATCGCGTATCGCAACCGGCCGCCCTCTTCTGGGTTCCGCTCCTCGCCCTCGCCGGCATCATCGTTCTCATCGTCAGCCGCGTGCGAAACTATCGACGCCATCAGCTTTATGCGGCAGGCTACTACCCAGTACCTCCTCCGCCGCCTCCGCAACAGCCTCGACCGCCGCAGTCTTAGTACTCTGGGTGCATGGCGACAACTCCGGGCATAACCACACCTCGATTGCGTATCGTCATGCCCGGCGGCAGCGGACACATCGGACAGCTGCTGGCACGGTTCTTTCAGCAGCAAGGCCACCACGTCACAATCCTTACGCGCCTTCCCTATGCAGCCGCATGGAATACGGTCCATTGGGATGGACTGCACATTGGCCAGTGGACCGAGCATCTCGAAGGTGCTGACGTCTGCATCAATCTCGCCGGGCGAAGCGTCAACTGCCGTTATACCGCCGCAAATCGGCGGGAGATTTATGACTCTCGCATCGAGACCACGCAGCTGCTGAACCGCGTCATCGCAGATCTCGCCGATCCGCCGAAGGTCTGGCTCAACGCATCAACGGCCACCATCTACCGCCACGCACTTGACCGCCCAATGGATGAAGCGACCGGAGAACTCGGCGGCAATGAGCCGGGCGCCCCCGAAGCCTGGAACTTCTCAATTCAAGTCGCAAAGGACTGGGAAGCGGCATTCTTCGAAACTCCAACGCCGCGCACACGCAAAGTGGCGATGCGGTCTGCCATCACCTTCAGCCCCGCGCCCGGCGGTGCCTTCGCCGTCTTTTCAAACCTTGTGCGGCTCAGCCTTGGAGGAACTCAAGGCAATGGACGCCAATTCGTCTCATGGATACACGAAGACGGCTTTGCGCGGGCAGTCGAGTTCCTCATTCGGCGCGCAGATTTCACCGGACCAGTGAATCTCGCTGCGCCCAATCCCCTGCCCAATCGCGACTTCATGGCAGCCCTGCGCGAGGCATGGAATATGCCCAACGGGATTCCCGCCCCCGCGCCTCTGCTGGAACTCGGTGCATTCTTCCTTCGCACCGAAACAGAGCTAGTGCTCAAGAGCCGTCGTGTAGCACCTGGTCGCCTGCTCGATGCAGGATTCGCATTTCATTTTCCGGATTGGCCTGCGGCCGCAGAAGACCTCGTGCATAAATGGCGAGCCCGCGACTGAGGCAAGTCACGGTTTTTTCGGCGTAATGTCTGTCACCGGCAGATCCCAGTGCGCTTCGAGAATCTCGAAGCGGCGCTGCTCTTCTTTCTTGTATCGGTCTTGATCTGGATAGAGTTCCTTGATGATCGCCTCTTCATCAGGATTCGACGTGGTTGCGAGCGTCGAGTTCTTAAACCGGATCGTCACCCGATAATCCCAGCGACCGTCTTCGGTGGTGTGATAAGCCGGCGACTCAATCTTTACTGAGAGCATGCGCCCTGTGGCAACGATCCGCTGCAGCAGCGGATAGTGATTCTTCAGAAAGAGGTTAAGAAATTCCTGCTGATAGCCCCACTTCACCTTGTAGTAATACTCGACGGTGTAGGGCTGATCTGCGCCGCCCTGCGGTGGCGCACCCTGTGCACGCGATGGAGCAGCAAACGAAAGACCGGCAACCAAAACAAAAAGTGAAAGCAGCGCTCTGCGCATAGCGCCTCCATTCAATGAGATTGGCTGCAATTGTAGCGTGCGTCCAGGCCGGCGTTGCGAATTCCTGCACCCTCTATCGCCCGAAGAGAATCCAAGTCTGCAAAGGGAGATGCGTAGAAATGTCTCAGAAAATCGCTTTCATCACCGGCGGCAATCGCGGACTCGGATTCCAGACGGCTCTCGATCTCAAGAGCAAAGACACCAAAGTTGTGATCGGCTCACGTGATCTCGACCACGGCCAGAAGGCCGTCGAGAAGTTGCGCGCTGCAGGCGTAGACGCCGATGTGATCAAGTTCGACATAACGAACTCCGCAGATCACAAGGCCGCCTACGACTACTTCAACTCCAAGTACGGCCGCCTCGACATCCTGGTGAACAACGCAGGTATCGCAGGAGGAACGTTTCCTGGCACTGGCCCCGAACACTCTGCGGCCGATGTTCCTCTGGATACGTTGGCCAAAGTCTTTGAGACAAATTTCTTTTCTCAGGTCGCTCTCACAAAGACGCTGTTGCCGCTGATTCGGAAGAGCCCTGCCGGACGCATCGTGAATTTGTCGAGCATTCTCGGTTCGCTCGGTCTGCATGCCGATCCCAAATCGCCGATCTACAACGCCAAATCATTTGCCTATGATGCCTCAAAGACCGCGCTGAACGCATTCACCATCCATCTCGCCCACGATCTGCGCGACACCAATATCAAGGTCAACTCGGCGCATCCAGGCTGGGTGAAGACCGACATGGGCGGCGAGCAGGCTCCTATGGAAATCAGCGAAGGCGGCAAGACGAGCGCCGCACTCGCCACTCTGCCGGACGATGGACCAACCGGCGGCTACTTCCACCTGGGTAAGTCTCTGCCCTGGTAAGTTTCTTACTGCGCGGCCGCCGCAACAGCGCGCGGCCGTATGCCCTCGCCAATTGGCCCTTCGTGGCGGAGGCGTGCGTTGAGCCACTCGGTCATCTGGTGCTCCCAGTCGGGAATATTGGGCAGATTGCGCCATGCCGGCGTTCCGTGCCTGCCACCGGGAATCTTGATGATGTCGCAGCGTACGCCCACCTTGTGTAGAGCGTCCTGCAAATTTGTCGCCTCAGAAAACGGAATGTACTCGTCCTGATCGCCGAGGATCTCAAGAAACGGCGGATCGTCCTTCGACACATAGGTGATCGGTGATGCCTCGCGGATAGCTTCTTTCAGACCTTTCTGCGCAATCAGCGGATCGAGCAGCCCATGCACGGCCGAGTTGATCGGCACAAATTCAAAGCTGCTCTGCGCATAAAGACTCACGACCGCCTGCGCCCGCGCGCTCTCGCGATCCGCCGGGTCCGCAGCCGTCGCGTCGCCACCAGCGTTTAACAAGCCGACCATATTGCTGAGAAAGCCTCCGGCTGATCCGCCAACAAGAGCGATTTTGTTCGGGTCGGCATTCCAGCGGCTCGCGTTGTGACGGATGAAGCGCACTGCCCGCTGCACGTCATACACCATGTAAGGGTAGGGATACTTCGGCGTAAGCCTGTAGTTGACCGAGAAGACCGCGTATCCGGCAGGCGCGAGAAAATCCGCCACATAGGCTTCGCTTCCGCTCTTGCTGTCGCCTCCGTGGTAGCCGCCGCCGTGAATGACGATGGCAATCGGATGCGGCGCTGGTCCCTTCGGCGCGTAGTAATCCATCGTCAACGTCTGGCCGTCAGCCACGCCATACACAATCCCGTCTTCCGTTGGAATTCGTTCCGGCGCCTCTTGCGCCTTCAGCAATGCTGCCGCACCCACCAAAAGGAGTGAAGCCGCGAATATCTGCATGTAGACTCTCGACACGGAATCACAGCCCTCCCGGCGCATCCATCATAAAATGGTGAGTCTCAACAACCGCTATGAAATTTGATCTTCACAACTCGATCGCCCTGCTCGAACGTACTCCACCAAGTCTCAATGCCCTGCTGTGCAGCCTGCCCGAAGCGTGGACAACGCAGAATGAGGGCGACGGCACGATGACGCCCATCGACGTAATTGACCATCTGGCCTTTCTCGAACGCAACAGCTGGATGCAACGCCTCGAGTTGATTCTGCAGGGTGATGAAGGCCGCGTCTTTCAACCGGTAGACCGGCAGGGCCGCGCAACAGGTGATGCGGAACGATCGCTGCCTCGGCTGCTGGACGAATTTGCGGATCTGCGCGCAGCCAATCTCAACACTCTGCGCGGCCTGAACCTGCAGCCATCAGATCTTACAAAGCGCGCTCTCCATCCCTCTTTCGGCCCGGTCACCGCGGCGCAACTCCTCGCCACGTGGACCACTCACGACATGACCCACCTGCATCAGATTTCGCGAGTGCTAGCTCATCAATACAGGGAAGCAGTGGGTCCGTGGATCAAATTCCTCGGAGTGCTCCACTGCAACGGCCACAGCGAGCCGGCATAAGCATTCAAAATCGATCGAACCCCTTTACCCCTTGCACTTCTACAGGAAGTATTTTATGCTCTTGTCGAAGCGAAAGGGGACAACCAATTTGACCGAACGTATCGACCTGCCCCAGGGCACACTGGATCTCCTGATCCTGAGGACGCTCTCCGCCGGGCCGCATCACGGCTGGGCAATCTCCGAGCGCGTGCAACAGCTCTCCAGCGACGTTCTCAGCATCCAGCAGGGCTCGCTCTACCCGGCGCTACACCGTCTCGAACGGCGTGGCTGGATCAAGGCTAGCTGGGGCACCTCCGACAACAACCGGCGCGCGAAGTACTACGACCTCACGAAGAGCGGCACAAAGCAGCTCGAACAGGAAACGGAAAGCTGGCGCAAGCTGACAGTGGCGGTTGCACAAGTTCTTGAAGGAGCGTGAGACTGCCCATGCTGAATGACCTGCGTTTTCGCTTACGCGCCCTCTTTCGCCACAAGGCGGTCGAAGAGGAACTCGATGAGGAACTGCGCTTCCACTTTGACCATGAGGTCGAAAAGTACATCGGGGCTGGCATGAATGAGCTGGAAGCAAGGCGGCGGGCTCGGCTGGCCTTTGGTGGTCACGAGCAGGCGAAGGAAAACTGCCGTGAAGCACGCGGCACGAGCTTCATAGAGCTCACCGTTCAGGATGTCAGGTATGCCGTCAGGCAACTGTGGGCAAATCCCACATTTGCTCTCGTCATGATTGCCACGCTGGCGCTCAGCATCGGGGCCAACAGTGCCATCTTCAGTGTCATTAACGGCGTGCTGCTGAAGACGCTCCCCTATCCGCAACCTGAACGACTTGTCAGGATTTTCCTCTCCAGCAAGCAGTATCCCAAGTTTCCGCTCAATCCTTTTGATTTTCGTGACTACAGGGCGCGCAACAAGTCCTTCGAATCGATGGCCGCCTTTACGCGTGGCGATGTGCAGCTTTCAGGCTCCGGCGAACCGGTACACATGAACGGATTCGGCGTCACGTCAGGATATTTTCGCGTGCTCGGACTGCGACCGCAGTTGGGCCGTGAGTTCGATTTTCAGGCCGAGATCCCCGGCAATGGTTTGCAGGTCATTCTGAGCGACCGCCTATGGCGCACCCGCTTTGGCGCAGACCCGCAGATCATCGGCCGCAAGATCACACTGAACACGCAGCCTTTCACCGTCATCGGCGTAATGCCGGCGGGAACGGAGCATCCAGGCAATACCTATCATGCGGTTGCGTATGGCGACAGTGTCGACGTGTGGTGGCCCTTTTCCTTCGCGGGAAACCCCAACCAGCGCGGCTCGCATTTTGTCGAGGGCATTGGACGGCTGAGGGAAGGTGTGAGCGTTGATCAGGCTCGCGCCGAAATGAACGCGATCATGACTCAACTGAAGCGCGAACATCCGGGCTTCGATGAGGGCTGGACAGTACTGATTGTTCCGCTTTACTCCGAGATCGTCGGCGCCAATCGTCAGATGCTGCTCGTGCTGCTTGGCGCCGTGGGCATTGTGCTCTTGATTGCGTGTGCAAATGCCGCAAATCTACTGCTGGCCCGCGCGTCAGCTCGGCAGCGAGAGATTGCCGTGCGGCTGGCAATGGGCGCTCCGCGTTCGCGCGTCGTGCGCCAATTGATTACGGAGAGCCTGCTGGTTTCATTCGCTGGCGGCGCCCTGGGCCTCGCCCTCGCATTCGGCGGTGTCAGAGCGCTCGTTTCTCTGCTGCCGGCGGGTTTTCCGCGTGCTCACGATATTCACGTTAGCGCTCCGGTACTTGGCTTCACATTTCTGATCAGCCTGATTACCGGGATCCTGTTTGGCCTCGCGCCTGCCCTACAGGCTTCGCGTATGGATCCTCGGGAGGGCCTACAGAAGGGCGGACGAAGCTCAACAGCGGGGAGGCATCAGAACCGGCTGCGCCATGCCCTGGTCGTTTCCGAAATCAGTCTTGCCTGCGTATTACTGATCGGTGCAGGATTGATGCTCCGGAGTTTCCTCAATCTCGTCCGTCTTGATCCGGGATTTCAACAATCGCACGTGCTCACCGCGAGCCTCTCACTGCCGCATGCCGAGTACAAGAAAGGCGAATTGGTTTCGAGGTTTTTCGAGCAGCTAACGGCCAACCTGAATGCGGCGCCTGGCGTGGAAAGTGCTGGGGCCGGCAGCGACTTACCCTGGACCGGCTACGACGAAAATATCGGCGGCTTCACCATCGAAGGCAAAAAGCCACCGCCACATCAGGAATTTCATGCGCGATATCACATGGCAACACCGGGCTACTTCAGCTCGCTCGGCATTCCGCTTGTCGCCGGCCGATTCTTTACCGATGCCGACAAGAACGACGCGCCCGCTGTGATTGTCATTAACCGCGCGATGGCAAACCTCTACTGGCCGAACGAGGACGTCGTCGGCAAACGCATGACCTTTGAGGATGCGCCCAAGAAAGACTCGGATTGGATGACGATCGTTGGTGTCGTTGGCGACGTAAAGGACCAACCCAGCAGTGCCAGCGCAGAGCCCGCCTTCTGGTGGCCCGAATTGCAACAGCCCGAACCGGACATGTCGGTTGTCATCCGGGCCCGCGGCAATCCCCAGCTGCTGGCAGACACGTTGCGCAAGGAAGTGCATCAGCTCGATCCGGCACTCGCACTTGCCGACGTGCAATTGATGGACAAGATCGTGGACACCTCAGTCTCCGCGCCTCGCTTCGCGTTTGCGCTGGTAGGTCTGTTTGCGGGACTGGCCATAATGCTGGCGGCCATCGGCACCTACGGCGTGATGGCCTATACAGTCGGTCAGCGAACACAGGAGTTCGGTCTGCGGATGGCACTCGGTGCTCAACGACACGATTTGTCGAGGATGGTCCTCCGGCAAAGCGCAAAGCTTGCGATACCCGGCGCCGTCCTGGGAGTACTGCTTGCACTTAGCCTCGGTCGCGTATTGCGGAGCCTCATGTACGGCGTGAGCACTGCCGATCCGATGATTCTCACATCTGTCGCTTTGCTGGTGCTGCTGATCGCTATGCTCGCGTCGTATCTCCCGGCGCGGCGGGCGGGACACGCGGATCCAATGGCTTCGCTGCGGGCGGAGTAGTAATCCTCGAGAATCTTTCGACTCTCAATCACCTGCCGAGGTCGCGCGCCGTCACAAGCGGCGAGCCGTGCAGTACAAGCGCGAGGGCGGCCAACAATGCAACGTAGTAGAAGAGAGTGCTCCAGTCCTGGCGAGCGGGCTTGTCCTTTGTAAAGAGGCGATATGTCGCTCCTGCTGCGACGAGAAAGAACATCGGCTCCCAGAAGAACAACCCGAGCCCCAGTGCCGCAGCGAGCAGCGCGGCCCGCTCAACCGCTCCCAGTGAAATTGCAGCTCTCCCTCCGTCAAGCATCCACACTGGAATCAGGTTAAGAAGATTGATCACGGCGCCGGTGCGAGCCAGAGCGGCCCAGAGCGGATCGTGGGTCCACGTGTACAGGACAAAGCAGAACGCGGCTGCAATCCATCCGGCGAGCGGACCAGCGAGAGCGATCTGTGCGGCTTGACGCTTCGTCACACCCATCGACGTCCACTTCACATACGCGCCAAGTCCCGGCAGAAAGACCGGCATCTCTGCGGGCAGGCCACGACGTTTGATGTCGATAAAGTGGCCCATCTCGTGAATCAAAATGCTCACCGTGAACCCGACGCCGAAACGCCACCCGAACATCGCCACGTATAGCCCGAGAAAGGTGACGAAGCTGAGCAGAAATTTGAGCTTGAAGACGACGAGCAGTAGCCCCTTGAATTTCAACAGCACCAGCGCTAACGGCGCGAGAGGTCCAAGCCTTTTCACCCACGCACTTTGCGAGGCGGTTGAATTCATCTGCGGCTTACTTTGTTCTGTCGTCATGGATTGCAGATGATCACGAACCCATTGCGCCTGCTGTGAGTCCGGAGGCAGCATTGTCAGCGAGCGATGCCACACTTCCCTCGCCTCGGCGAGCCGTCCTGCCGCCTCCAGCGACCGGGCCTCAGCTGCAAGAGCGTTCAGTTCCCCGCCATGCACAAGTGCATGACATTGCGGACAGGCGAGTGTTCCCAATGTCAGATCGAATCCACAATCGGGGCACTCACGAATCACAGATTGGCTCAGGGTCGGCAACTTCGTTTTATGCTATCGAATTCACAGCAGCAATGCTCGATTATCGTGTCCCCGCCGTCATTCGGTATGCAATGCGCAGGCCTGCAAAGAGAATCACCAGCCCTATTACGCCCGAGACGCCGGCTTGCAATTGCAGGAATGGCGATGCGATTCCCCAGACGGCCAGCCAGCTCACCAGGCTCGGCCAGTCAATCTCAGCTCCCCCGCTATGCTGGATCGTCCTTGTAATCAGAATGGGAATTGATGCCAGCGAGATTGCTGCGTAGGTCAGAATCACCGCAACAATCTGATAGCGCGTTCCGCCGACACCTTTTGATCCAGCCATCATCGCCTTGGCTACGAGCCAGCCCACTGCGAAGGCGACATACCCAAAGTAAAAGTGCGTGACGATTGTGAAACCGGCATAGAACGTGAGGCCCACGAGAGCTGCGCCCACGCCAAAAATAACCGCCTGCACAAATGCCGCATGACTGTCGGTTGAGGGACCCGCATTATTTGCCTCCGCGCAATCGCGGCAGGCCAGAACCGAGTTGACCACGTAGGAACGAATTCCGATAGGCTTCCCGCAAATCCCACATGGCTGTGAACCGGGCACATATTCGGCTCTGGAAAACTGTGGCACTCCAGAGCTTGCCGAAGACGCAGTGCTTCCTGAGGAGAAATCCAAGTTGTCGGGCATGATGCACGCGAGGGTAGCACAGGGCCGATTATGGCGTCCGCAAAAATAGCTTATATACCAAAGAATTACGGCCTCACCCTTCAAGTGCCTGACCGGCGGCTCCGAGCCTGTCTGAACGCAAGGCCTACAGGGAGCTATCCCAAGAAAAAACCCACTATTTTATCACTTTCGCCTGATTTTCGCTTTCGGGCTATAATCCCAGAATGGATTTTCAGCTTGTAACCAACTACAAGCCTCGCGGAGACCAGCCGCGCGCGATTGAAGAGCTGGTTCAAGGCCTGGGGGCGGGCGAAAAACACCAGGTGCTGCTTGGCGTTACCGGTTCGGGCAAGACCTTCACCATGGCCAAGGTCATTGAGCAGAGCAATCGGCCAGCTCTGATCCTGGCGCACAACAAGACGCTCGCGGCGCAGCTCTATCACGAGTTCAAGCAGTTCTTCCCCGACAACGCAGTCGAATACTTCGTCAGCTACTACGACTACTACCAGCCAGAGGCGTACATTCCGGCCGGCGATCTCTACATCGAGAAAGAAGCCACCATCAACGAAGAGCTGGACAAGCTGCGCCTTTCTGCCACTCGTTCCCTCTTCGAGCGGCGCGACGCGATCATCGTCAGCTCTGTGAGCTGCATTTACGGCCTCGGATCGCCCGAAGCTTATTACGGCATGTTGCTGCTGCTTGAGAAAGGTCAGCGCATCAGCCGCAAGGACATCACGCGCCGACTTGTCGAAATTTTGTACGAGCGCAACGACACAGACTTCCGGCGCGGAACCTTTCGCGTACGCGGCGATGTCATCGAAGTCTTCCCGACCTACGACGAATCTGCGTACCGCATCGAGCTCTTTGGCGACGAGATTGAATCCCTCTCCCAGATCGATCCTCTCTTCGGCAGCGTGAAGCAGAAGTACGCGCGCCTGCCGATTTATCCCAAGAGCCACTACGTGGTGCAGCCTGAGCGCCGCAACGAAGCGATTGACTCGATCGTCAGCGAACTGAATTCATGGGTCGCCGAGCTCGAGGGCCAGGGCCGCATGGTTGAAGCGCAGCGCGTCCACCAGCGCACACGCTTCGATCTCGAAATGATCAAGTCGATGGGCTACTGCCACGGCATCGAGAATTACTCGCGCCACTTCTCGGGGCGCCTGCCCGGAGAACCTCCGCCGACACTGCTCGATTACTTTCCGCGCGACTTTCTCCTCTTCGTCGATGAGAGCCACGCGACTATTCCGCAGGTGCACGGCATGTGGTATGGCGATCGCAGCCGCAAGCAGAATCTCGTTGACTACGGATTTCGCCTTCCCTCGGCAATGGACAATCGCCCCCTCAAGTTCGAGGAGTTTGAGAATCGCATCCATCAGACCATTTATGTTTCCGCAACTCCGGGGCCCTACGAATTGACGCGCTCCGCGGGCGTCGTCGTCGAACAGGTCATTCGCCCGACGGGCCTCATAGACCCCGAAGTCGAGATTCGCCCGGTAAAGGGCCAGATTGACGACCTGCTTGGCGAAATCCGCGATCGTGCCAAACGCAACGAACGCGTGCTGGTCACTACGCTCACCAAGCGCATGGCCGAAGATCTCGCCGGATACTACACAGAAGTTGGCGTGCGCTGCCGCTACATGCACTCGGAGATTGAGACGCTGGAGCGTGTGAAGCTGCTGCAGGGTCTGCGCAAAGGCGAATTTGATGTGCTCATCGGCATCAATCTTCTGCGCGAGGGGCTCGACCTGCCCGAGGTGTCGCTGGTCGCTATTCTCGACGCAGACAAGGAAGGCTTCCTGCGCTCAGCCGGCTCACTTATCCAGACCATGGGCCGGGCCGCTCGTCACGTCGAAGGCAGAGCCATCCTTTACGCCGATCGTGTGACCGACTCGATGCGCCAGGCGATGGGCGAGACCGATCGACGCCGAACGATTCAGCGTGCCTATAACGAGGAGCACGGCATCACACCTCAGTCGGTAATCAGCAAGGCAGACATGGGTCTCGCGCAGATTCTCAAGGCCGAGTACGGCGAGGTAATGGAAGAAGAAGCAGCTACGCTGCCTGATTTCACCACACAGGCGGAGGTCGACCAATACATCGCCAAACTCGAAGCAGAAATGCGCGAAGCTGCGCGCAAGTTCGAGTTCGAAAAGGCGGCCAAGCTGCGGGACAGCATCAAGGAACTCCGAGAGAAGGAGTTCCTCTTCGGCTGAGTCCTCGATAGGCAACCGCGTCCGCGCACCGGCCATCAGACCGATTGGTAAGTAAATACAGTAGATTCAGCCCTGTCAGGTCGGGCAGCGCGGAGCATTATGACGACCATACTCTTAGTTGACGATGATCCACTCGAGGCCGCTATCCGTAAGTCCGCCCTTGAAAAGAGGTTCTACAACGTGCATCGTGTCGTGGACCCCGCGGATGCCTTTTGCATGGTTGAACAGCCTCATTTCGCTGGCGATTTGTCCCTGGTAATTGCCGATCTGCATCGCCCCGGAATTGATGGCCCGGAGTTTGTTGCCGAAATGCATGCGCGCCTTCCTGGTGTGCCCATGCTCGTTCTCGGCCCGCCTGAGGAACTGTCCGCCAACCAGACAGAAGCGGCAGTTCGCTTCCTCTCCGGCCACGTTGCCCCGGAAGAAATGCTGACCGCAGCCAGTCAGATGATCGCCTGGGAACGCATCTCCTCGCGCATACAGTAGGTTGCCCGTCTCTTCGTATCTCCACCCAAGGTGTGAGCCGAACCACGCGCTAAAGACCTATCATGGATGGAAGATAGCCTCATGGGTCGTCTCGTGCGCGGTGGGCCGCCGGCCGCATCAGGTGCGAGAATTAGAGTGGAGTTCAAATGGCAACCCTTGGCAGTTTTGCCCTTCTGATTGCGTTGGCTTTAGCCGCCTATAATCTCTTCGCCGGCACCGTTGCGTTGCGACTGATCGCTACGGGCCAGCAGGCAGCAATCTCACCGGAACGTTTGGCAGACACCGCGCGCCGCGCCGGCATAGCGAGCTTTGCTGCCGTCAGCGTCGCGGCATTTGCTCTCGTCTGGTCAGTCTTCAATAACGACTTCTCGATCACCTACATCCTTGAGCACTCTAACCGCGCCCTGCCCGGTCCTTACAAGTTTGCCGCGCTGTGGAGCGGCCAGGAGGGCTCCCTGCTGCTCTGGGCATGGCTCCTTTCTGCCTATGGATTTGTCCTCCGCCTTACCCATAAGACCGACGTGAAGCTTTACGCCTACGCAGGCACAATTCTGGCGGGAATTCAGGTGTTCTTTCTCTTGTTGGTCAACTTTGCGGCACCTCCGTTCTCGCTGCTAAAAGGCGCGATCCCTGAAGACGGCAACGGACTCAATCCCCTGCTGCAGTATCCGGAGATGGTGATCCATCCCCCGATGCTTTACCTCGGCTATGT
The DNA here is from genome assembly GCA_963832465.1 of uncultured Acidobacteriaceae bacterium. Classification (GTDB taxonomy): domain Bacteria; phylum Acidobacteriota; class Terriglobia; order Terriglobales; family Acidobacteriaceae; genus Telmatobacter. The sequence goes on along the minus strand of CAWHUJ010000002.1, from coordinate 222,884 downwards.
AGGCTTCAGCGTGCCCTTTGCCTTTGCACTGGGCGCGCTCATGATGCGCTATCCCGGCGAAAAATGGATCAGGGTCACGCGCGTGTGGACTCTGGTGACCTGGCTCTTTCTCACCATGGGCATCTTCCTCGGCATGCACTGGGCCTACGCCGTTCTCGGCTGGGGCGGCTACTGGGGATGGGACCCGGTTGAAAACGCGAGCTTCATGCCATGGCTCACGGGCACAGCATTTCTGCACTCGGTCATGATGCAGGAGCGCAAGGGCATGATGAAGAGCTGGAATGTCTGGCTCATCTTCTCGACCTTCCTGCTATCCATTCTGGGCACGCTTCTCACGCGCGCTGGCCTGGTTTCTTCGGTGCACGCTTTCGCGCAGTCATCCATCGGCAACTGGTTCATCACCTTCATGGTGATCACCCTGGCCATTTGCATCTTTACTTTCGTGCTGCAGCGCGGTCATTTGCAAAGCGAGCAGCATCTTGAGTCACTGGTCAGCCGCGAATCAAGCTTCCTCTTCAACAACCTCGTTCTGCTGGCCGCCTGCTTCGTCATTCTCTGGGGAACGCTCTTCCCTATCCTCTCAGAATACGTGCAGGGTTCCAAGGTCACCGTCGGACCGCCGTTCTACAACCGCGTGGCAGTACCCATTGGCCTCTTCCTGCTCTTTCTCACCGGTGTAGGGCCGCTGCTGCCGTGGCGCTCAACTTCGATGCGCGCCATCCGCCGCAATTTCATCATTCCGTCGATTGCCCTCTGGGGAACAGCGATCGTCTGCCTCTTTGTCGGCGTGCATCCCTGGAAGAACGGCTCATTCAACGCCGGCAACTTCTACGCACTCGTCGCCTTCTCGCTGGCAGCCGGAGTCATGACCGCGATCCTCTCCGAGTTCCTGCGCGGAGCCGGCGTCATCGCGAAGCAAACACACCGCAATCTCTTTGCTGCCACGCTACTGCTGATCCGCCGCAACACACGCCGATATGGCGGATACATCGTGCACATCGGCGTCGTAATCGTTGTAGTTGGCCTCGCGGGTTCGGCCTTCAATCGTAGCGAAGAGCGCGAGCTGGCGCTGCATTCCACACTGCCGATCGGCCCTTACACGCTGGAATGCGTCGGTTTCACCCAGGACACAAATCCCAACTACGACTCCGAGTTCGCCATCCTGAACGTCTCCAAAAACGGCAAGAAGCTCTTTCAGATGACGCCGGAGAAACGCGTCTACCTCGCCAGCTCGCAGCCGCAAACCATGGTGGCGATTCACTCCGTCCCTGGATGGGATCTCTACGTGGTCTACGAAGGCACCAATCCGGATACAGGCCAGCCCATCATCAAGGCGTTCCTCAATCCTCTCGTTGGGTGGATCTGGGCAGGCGTTGTCTTGATGGTCCTCGGAACATTTGTCGCACTGGCGCCGAGCATGACGCCGTCCACCGCGTCATTACGGGTTCCGGCCGCGCAAGCGGTACCCGAGCCTGCGCTCAAAGGGGGCGACTGATGCGCGGACAAATGCGCGCTCCAGGCCTCCTCAGCTTCTGGATCAAGGCGACACAGACAGCGTTGCTCGCCGTTGCGGTCTGCTTCTCAATGGGGGCAACCAATAATGGCGCCCGGTTCGATGACCTTGGACATCGCATGATGTGCACGTGCGGCTGTGCGCAGCTATTGGGTGAGTGCAATCACGTAGGCTGCCCAGAATCCGGCCGAATGCGCAACGAACTTAGCGCGGGAATCGATTCGGGATTAACCGACCAGGAAATCCTTTCAAGCTTCGCCGCAAAATACGGCGCAACCGTCCTCGCGGCTCCTTCCACGCAAGGCTTCGATCTTGTCGCGTGGATCGCGCCCTTCGCGGTCTTTGCTGTCGCGCTGCTGGGAACGATTCTGCTGGTACGCCGCTGGTCTGCGGGACACACCCAGATTCCCGCAAGCACCGATCCCGCAATTGACGCGCTGCGTGAACGGATTCGCCGCGAAACCGATTCAAGCCTCAACAACGGAGGCAACTGAGACATGACAGAAACACAAGGATTGATCGCCGGACTGCTGCTGGCCTTTGCGCTGATCGTCTACACCTTCTGGCCTGAAAATGCGTTCGCCAACCAGCACGAAAAGACCCGGCTTGAGTTTTTGCTGGAGCGCAAGGATCAGCTCTATGAGAACCTGCGCGATCTCAACTTCGAGTACCGCGCAGGAAAATATCCGGAAGAAGATTTCGTCGCTCAGCGCACTCTGCTTGAGAACGAGACCGCCCAGTTGCTGGCCGAAATCGAGTTTCTGCAGCAGGCCTGAACACCACACATTGACAGGACTTCATTCAAGATCATGAAAGCAATTCGACTTCATCTTTTCGCGACGGCCGTGTGCCTTCTTCTTGCAGCCGCAACAGCAAATGCCGCAACCTTCACCGGCACGGTGACCAACAAGACCACGGGCAAACCCGTCGCGGGCGACCCAGTTGTCCTCGTCGACGTGCAGGCCAGCATGAGCGAAGTAGCTCACGCTACCACCGATACACAGGGACGCTATTCGCTCACCGGACCCGGGACCGGTCCTTACCTCATCCGCGTGACGCACCAGGGCGCAGGCTACTTCATTGCGGCACAAGAAGGCGTAACCGGCAATATCCCCGTCTATGACGTTGCCGCTAAGGTCGATGGCGTCTTCGCTGAGGCCGCTGTCTACGAGATTGAGAGCGACAACGGCCAACTCCGCGTCACCGAACGCTACTTCATCCACAACACCAGTTCCCCTCCGCGCACCGAGTGGACCCCGCGCACCTTCGAAGTCGTGCTGCCCGCCGAAGCGACGATCGTGGGAGCCGCCGCGCAACGTCCTACCGGCCTGCCCACAAGTGTGAAGCTCGATCCCACTGGCACAAAGGGACACTACGCCTTCAACTTCCCCATTCAGCCAGACGAAGGCGAGAAGAATACTCTCTTCCAGATCGAGTACACGCTCCCTTACAGCGATAGCAAGTTCACGTTCCACCCGCAGGTGACGCTGCCAACACAAAGCGTCGGTGTGTTGTTGCCCAAGGGCATGAGCTTCACTCCGGGCCCGGGCCTGGTCTTCCAACCCGTTCAACAAGACCCTAACATTCAGACTTTCGTCGGGCGCAGCGCAGCCCCAGGAAAGCCGATCGAGTTCACCGTCTCTGGAACCGGAGCAATGCCCCGCGAGGCACAGGGCGCCGGTCAGGGCGAAGCAGCGCAGGCAAGTGGTGCACCCACGAGCCAACCCGGCGGGGGCATCGGCGAGCCGATCAACACGCCCGATCCGCTCAGCAAGTACAAATGGTGGATCCTCGGCGGCCTGGCGCTGCTTCTTGCCGCCGCAGCCGCCTTCCTGCTGCGCAAACCGGCAGGCTTGCCAGCAGCTACTGCCATGGGGTCTGCTGCGCAACCTGTTACAACTCCCACTGCAGGATTCACCGGATACGCGACACCCACTGCAAAGAACGCGGCCCTGCTGAACGCACTGAAAGAGGAGCTCTTCTCTCTCGAAACAGAAAAGCTCAACGGTACGCTCTCGCCCGAAGAGTACGCCGAGGTCAAGCCGGCCCTCGAAGTAGTACTCAAGCGCGCCTTGAAGCGGCAATCCAATTAGGCTCCGGGGCTGCGGCCCCGGAATGCTGCATCAGGACAGCCGTCAATCACATCTCAAGATGAGAGAATAGAGTTGTCGGGAGGTCGCTGCCATGAATGCCTTCAAGACCATGATTCTTCTCACCACGCTCACCATTCTTCTGGTGCTGGCGGGTGAGTACTTCGGCGGCCGCGACGGCGCCATCTTCGCTTTCGCCATCTCGATAGCGATGAATTTCTTCAGCTATTTTTTCTCCGACAAGATCGCGCTTGCCGTCTACCGCGCCCAGCCGGTTACACGCGAGCAGCTGCCGCGCGCCTATGACGTAGTCGAGCGGCTTACAAGCAAGGCTGGCCTGCCGATGCCAAAGATCTACGTCATCCCAACCGAATCTCCCAACGCCTTCGCCACCGGCCGCAACCCGAAACACGCCTCCGTCGCCGTAACCCATGGCATTCTCAACCTCCTCAACGACGAGGAGCTCGAAGGTGTGCTCGCTCATGAACTCGGCCATGTGCGCAATCGCGACATCCTCACCAGTTCCATCGCTGCCACGCTTGCCGGTGCCATCACAATCCTCGCTCGTTCAGCAATGTGGTTTGGCGTCTTCGGTGGTGGAGGCGGCAGTGACCGTCGCGACCGCGGAGGCGCAGGCGGACTCATCATGCTGCTCCTCGCTCCCTTTGCCGCGATGCTGATTCAGCTTTGGGTTTCGCGCACGCGGGAGTACGAAGCCGACGCTACCGGTGCTCATCTCACCGGTAATCCTTACGCACTGGCCAGCGCGCTTGAAAAAATCTCCGCCGTCAGCCGCCAGGTGCCGCTGGTCGCATCGCCCAGCTCGGCGCATCTCTTCATCGTGGCGCCTCTGCTCTCCGGCGAAATGCTCATGAACCTCTTCTCAACGCACCCCCCGATTCAAAAGAGAATTGAGCGGCTCATCGGCAGACCGTCCGTCCACGGAAATTAGTCCTCGACGAAAGAACGTATGAAGACCCTTTTGCGCACGTTGCTCTATCTCGCGCTGATCGTTTGGCTCGGCGCCGAGATATTCTTTCCCGTTGTCGCAGCCATCACCTTCGGCACTCTCGCCGGCGACACGCACGCCGCTGGCGCCATCGTCGGCTCACTGCTCCGCATCCTGCATGGAATTGGTCTCGTTTCCGGGCTGGTTGCGCTTGCTTTGCTCGCGCTGGCGCCCGCGTGGAACATCTATAAGCCGCGCGCCGTGCTAGCTCCGATGATCCTGATCCTGCTGATGCTCGCTTTTACCGTTTACTCGCAATACAGCATCATTCCTGCCATGGAGCGAGATCGCATCGCTGCCGGCGGCGCGATCGAGACACTCAACACCAGCGATCCGGCCGTCGTCCACTTCAATACGCTACACAATCGCAGCGAACACGTTGAAATGGCGATCCTGCTGCTTGGTCTCGCAACGGTGGTCCTCGTCGCGCGCGCCGAGAGCACGCGGCTCTGACGCCGGTAAACGAAGTGGCTCCTGTATCATCGAAGAGGTCCCTGAGCGCAGCTCATCCTGCAGGGACAACAACGGAATACAAATGAAGACTGGCATTATTGGCCTGCCGCAGGTAGGTAAAACCTCGCTGTTCAAAATCCTCACCAAGGCCAAGCTCGAAGATCGCGGCTACTCCAATCCGCGTGAAGCCCACATCGGCGTTGCGCGCGTCCCGGACGAACGCCTCGACAAGCTCTCCGCGCTCTACTCCCCGAAGAAGACCACTTTTGCCACCGTCGATTACGTCGATGTCGCAGCCATCGGGCAGGAGGCTCTGAAAGAGACTGCTTTCCTCACCAGCCTGCGCAATGTCGATGCGCTCATCCATGTGTTGCGCGCCTTCGAGGATGATTCGATTCCGCATGTCGGGCCCGTCGATCCGCTGCGCGATGTAAAGAATGTCGAGTTCGACCTGATGGTCAGCGACCTCACTCAGGTTGAGAAACGTCTCGAGCGTGTCGAGAAGGACATGAAAAAGGGCCGCACCAGCGAACTCGAACGTGAACAGGCTCTCCTGCTCCGCTCCAAGGAAGCCCTGGAAAAGGAACAGCCTCTCCGCGAGCTGGAGATGACGCCCGACGAAAAGAAACTCATCAAGGGCTTTATGTTTCTCTCGCAAAAGCCAGTATTGTATGTGGTTAACATCGGCGAAAGCAGCTCGCTCGGTGCCGATCTCGATTCCGCCGTGAGCCGCTATAAGCTCGATGAGATCGCGAAGCGCCCCAATGCCGGAGCAACCGCAATCTGCGGCAAAGTCGAAGCCGAGCTGGCCGACATGGACGAAGCCGAGGCTGCGGAGTTCCTTGGCAAGCTATGGACTGCATGAAAGTGGCCTCGTGCGCCTCATCCGCAAGAGCTACGAATTACTCGGCCTCATCAGCTTCTTCACCGCCGGTGAAGATGAGTGCCGTGCATGGACCGTAACGGCGGGTTCGAAGGCTCCGCAAGCCGCCGGCGCCATCCACTCTGACCTCGAGCATCATTTCATCCGCGCCGAAACCATTCGCTGGGACAGCCTCCTGGCGGCAGGCATGAAGCAGCCGCACGCTCACAAGGCACATTGCGGCTTGAAGGTAAGGAGTACGTCGTGCAGGATGGTGACGTGCTCCATATCAGACACAGCGGATAATGCTAAGCTCTCCATTCTGCTCGGCCTCCTGGCCGCCCTGGCCGACGTGGCCGGCGGACTGGTCCTGGTGCGCGCGCACGGAATAGAGCGCTACCTCCGCTACTTTGTTGCGCTCGGCGCCGGCTTTCTCATGGCCATGGCCCTACTCGAAATGACGCCGGAGAGCCTGCGCCTAAGCCCGCAGCTCGGCCCCATCCTCATCATGGCCGGCTACTGCGTCGTCCATTTGCTTGAACACACCATCAACGCCCACTTCCACTACGGCGAAGAGACGCATCACGACGAGTTCGTCTCGCTGCGCACCGGTTACTCGGTTCTGGGCGGACTCAGCGTACACGCGCTCTTTGACGGTGTAGCGATCGGCTCGGGCTTTGTGGTCAACAACGCCCTTGGGTGGCTGATCTTTCTCGCCATCTTTCTCCACAAGGCACCCGAAGGCTTCACCATGGCCTCTGTCATGCTTGCCAGCGGACGTAGCCGCACGGTCGCTTTCCTCGCGGCCGTAGCTCTGGCCGCGGCTACCCTCGCGGGCGTACTGGTTATCGAGCTGGCACCGCACTGGATGCCCTACGGCCTTCCCGTCTCAGCTGGGGTGGCGCTCTACGTCGGCGCAAGTGACCTGGTGCCCGAAGTCAATCGCGAACCGGGCATTCGCATGGCACTGGTTTTCTTTCTCGGAGTGGCAGGATTTCTCGCTCTTCGAATGCTGCTTCCGCAACTCTAGCGAGCGGCTCAGCCTCTGTCACTTACGTCTGCAACTTCCCCAAGGCTTCGGTGACAATGCATGCACCTGAAATGTCGGAATGGCAACATGCTGACACGAGCTGGGTAATCGCAATAGGGGCATGGCATCTTTTGCAGCTTTCGAATCGGGGAAGGTAAGAGCGCAATTCCGCAAAGCATAGTTGCGCCCCAAACATACAAAAGGGGAAACGGTCGAGCGAGCCACAGCGATACACCACCACCCACCAGACAAAAAAGAAAAAAACTTAGAAGCCACATGGCATATCGCTTGAATATCCCTTTGCGCGCGATTTGCACATTGGCGTAAAACTCATTGCGTGCACTCGACATGCCTGCGCCCTCTGGAACAGCGTCAGTAAGATCACACGACCGCTATTAGAACCGCAATAACTATGGCCTATCTCAACGCAAGTTATCTAACCCTAGCGCCCGTCACCAATCTGGATCAGTTCACGAGGCGACTCCACCCCGTTCATCACGCCGCGCACTGACTGCAACACCCGCTCGGGCGTGATCATCTGCATGCACACATTGTCATTGCATGCGGAGTTCTTCTGGTTTGCCGCCGTGACGCACGGCGAGCACGATAGCGCTGCCCAGATCGGCTCCGTGTTGCCCAGGCTGCCGTAGAGCTTCGGTGTCTCCGGACCAAAGAGCACGATCGACCGGATCGGCGTAATCGCGGAAAAGTGCCCCGGCCCGCTGTCGTTTGTCACCAGGACAGTTGAGATGTTGTAGAGCGCAGTAATTGCCATCAGCTTGTGCATTCCGGCAAAACTGCGGAAGCGCGAATGGTTGACTCTCTCCTGCATCCCTAGCGCTTCTGCCTTTTCGCTGGATGAGCCGGTGATCAGTACCAGCGCGTCTTCCCACTCGTTCACAATCATCTTTGCCAGTGCGCTGAAATTGTCCCGCTCCCAGCGCCGCTGCGGCAAAAGCTCCGAGCTGTTCGGATTCACGAGAACTACGCGGTGATACCCCGGCCTGTACTCCGGATAAACCTGACGAATCAGCCCGCGGACATACTCCTTTTCCTCTTCTGAAACAACCGGCTGCGGCACCCGAATCTCTTCGTCCGAAACATACGTCTTCGAGTACGGAACCTCCGGCGCAGGCGCGAGCAGAGCATTCACCATGCATACGAAGTTCTTTGCCATGTGAATATGGCCGTTATAGTTCACGCGATGTGTCAACATTTCGCCGCGATACAAACCCTCGGCATGGAACCGGTGAAACCCTACCCGGCGACGAGCACCGGAGAGCCCGGTCAACAGGCCCGAGTAGCGAGAGAAGAGCTCAAGGTCGATAACAGTGTCGATCTTCGCCTTACGGACCCAACTGAGATAGCGCAAGGTGTCCAGAACGAGAACCTTGAGGTTGTTCTCGCGGATGGTAATGATGTTGGCTTCCGGCACGGTCGGCAGCAGGCGCAAACTGTCGGCATTCCGCTGAAAGATCAGGAAAAAGATCTCAGCGCCAAGCGCATTTTTGGCCTTCTGCAAGGCAGGGTTGGCAATGACGGTGCTGCCCATCTCAGACAACTCGATAAAGAGCACTCGCTGAGGCTTTTCCGGTCCTTTAGGTGTCCCGAGCAGGCGAATAACCCATGTACACAGAAAGCACAACGGGATGCCGATCCAGTAGTCGACCGCCCGCATCGTCCGAAGCTTCATTTACATCAACCCTTCAATGTGACTATCGTCTAACTCACTGTACGGGGAGACAGCCCTGGGAGCCAGATCACCAAAGGTTCCCGGGACAAATAAACAGCAGACGCCAAGCCCGGGGTCCAATACACTGGATTATAGTTTGTAGTTTGCAAATACCCTTCGAACCTCCCACCAAACGGTCAGAATACCGACCGGCTGGCTCCCTCCCCGGGTCTGGTGCGAATCTAGCCCGTTGATCCGGAGGGTAAGCTATCTTGTCTTCCCCCTGGGCACAAGCGGACCGGCGTACTTCCGCTTGGCAGTTTTATTGAAAGGGCGTACAGGCTTAACACGGTGGATCGATTTTTGAAGAGAACCTCCTGCCTTATTCTCGCGTTCGCCGGTTTGGCGTTCGCTGTAATGGGCTACCATCCCGGCGTTGAGGATGACAGCGTATATCTTTCTGCAGTTAAGAGTGATCTCAATCCCGCGCTCTATCCGCACGACTCTGAGTTTTTCCGCGTGCAGTTGCAGGCCACCCTCTTCGATAAATGGGTTGCCAACTTCATTCACCTGACTCACATTCCAGTGGCGATAACCGAGCTGCTATGGCAATTCGCAAGCCTCGTGCTGATCATCTTTGGCTGCTGGAGCATTATCCGCACCCTCTTTGACGACGATCGCGCACAGTGGGGCGGCGTTGCAATGGTTGCGGCTATGTTGACCTTGCCCGTCGCCGGCACGGCCCTCTACTTGGCAGACCAGCATCTGCATCCCCGTAATCTCTCCGCAGGCATCATCCTCGTCGCTGTATCGCGCATCTTGGTCGGCAAGCGCTGGCAGGCTGTGCCGCTCGTCGTGTTGAGCTTCGTCCTGCATCCCATCATGGGCGCGCTCGGCATGTCATTCTGCATCTTTCTCACCATGGCGATGCTGGACCCGGTCCACGTGTGGCTCCGCTCGCTGCGTGACTCTCTTGCCTCTGCAATTCCCTTGGGCTGGATCTTCGAGTCACCTACACCGCTATGGCGCAAGGCGCTAGACACGCGTACCTACCTCTTCCTCTATCGATGGACCTGGTATGAATGGCTGGGCGCCATCGCGCCGCTGTTTCTCTTCTGGCTTCTGTGGAGGATCGCGCTCAAGCGGGGCGAAACCACTCTGGCCCGCTTCGGCCTGGCGGTCTTCGCCTATGGAGTCTTCCAGCAAATCGCGGCGATGGTCGTGCTCGGTTCGCCAAGCCTCGTCCGGCTCACGCCCATGCAGCCGATGCGTTATCTGCAGTTAATTTACTTCTTCATGGCGCTGGTCGGGGGCGCGCTGCTGGGCAAGCTGCTCCTCAAGTCATCGACTTTGCGCTGGGCGGCCTACCTGATCCTGATCAATGCCGGCATGTTCGCCTCGCAGCGGGCTCTTTTTAACAGCAGCTCACATCTCGAACTGCCGGGCACAACCACATCCAATCGCTGGCTGCAGGCCTTTGCATGGATCCGTATCAATACTCCAGCCGACGCTTACTTCGCCATGGACCCCCGCTACCTCGCGGCACCGGGAGAGGATTATCACAGCTTCAGGGCTCTTGCCGAGCGAAGCCAGCTGGCCGACGCAATTAAAGACACCGCAGTCGTCACACAGGTGCCAGATCTCGGCCCAACGTGGGAGCAGCAGGTGGCCGCGCAGACCGGCTGGCAGCACTTCCAGCTCGCCGACTTCGAACGCCTCAAGCAGAACTTCGGGGTCAACTGGGTGCTGGTTTCTTACCCGCAACCGGCTGGGCTGGACTGCCGCTGGCACAATGACACACTCTCGGTGTGCAGAATACCCTGATCAGATTCCAGAATTCGACTCTTCGATTTTGCGTGTTGGCCCTCTTTCCTCCAGAATGAAAGCAGTAATCAATTCCGGCGTGGGGTCCGGTAGATGCTGAATCTCACTCAGCGTTTGATTCTCGGCTGTGTCGTGCTCGCCGCGCTTACTGTCGGCCTTGCGCTTGCCACGCGTCACGCATTGATTGCGGCCGGCGTGTGGAACCTTGCGCTGGTCTTTGCGGGGGCCGCCGTTATCGTCGGCATCGGCACCATCTTGCTCGTGCTGTATCCCATCCGAATGCTTGCCCGCGATACGAAAAAGATCGCTGAGGGAAGCCTCGAGCACCGTGTGGAGTGGAACAGCCGCGACAGCTTCGGAGTGATTGTCAGTGAGCTCAACCGGATCGCCGTGCGCCTGCGCGACCTGCGCGACACCGAGGCCGGCCGCCGGCAGATGGAGTTCCAGCTCTCCGATGCGGTTCTCCAATCCATCTTCGAGCCGATTATTGTCACCGATGCGAAGGGTCACGTCCTCAAGCTGAATCAGGCAGCCGTCGAAATCCTCGGAGAAGTCGGCCACGAACCGCATGGCGCTGACCACAACCCCCGGGGGCGACAAGATTCTTAGTGCGATTCGCGATGCCATCTCCATGCAGAAGGCGGTTGCCGCCGAAGGCGAAGCCTCGATGCTGCCCATGCGCATCGGCAAGCAGGAACGCAGCTACCGCCTACGCACAACCCCCATGCGCGACTCGGACGGTCGACTCCTCGGCACCGTCACCACGCTTGAAGATGTAACGACGTTGCAGGATACCGACCGATTCAAGACGCAGTTCATTGCCATCGCCAGCCGCAAGCTGCGCGATCCCCTTCTCCAGCTGCGCCGCGGCCTATACGCGCTCGGCCAGGGCTATGGAGGGACGCTGATGCCCCTTCAAGCAGAACTCATAGCGTCGGCCAGCAACGAATCAGAGAAACTGAACGACTTGATGTCCGACCTCATCGAAGTTGCCGAGCTCGATTCGGGCAAGCGCGAGTTGCACAAAGAGCGCCTCCGTCCCCTGCTCATTCTGAATGAAGCGCGCGATCGCTATTGTGACGAAGCCGCGGCCAAGCATATTCGTGTCGAGATCAAGGCCTTTGCCGACCTGTCTTTCGTACAGGGCGACCGCCGCGCCGTGCGCTCAATCTTAGATAACCTTTTGTCGAATGCGCTTCGGTTCACCCCGCAAGACGGCGAAATCTATCTCGGAGCTGAAGAGATCAAGGACTTCGTGCAGTTCACCGTGCGCGATACGGGCCGCGGCATCGAAGCCGACAGGCTGAACAAGCTCTTCGACCGTTTCAATGCCTTCTCTGACAAAGGCACCGGCCTGGGACTCGCGCTCGTGCGCCGTCTTGTTGAGTCGCTGGGCGGTCAGATCGCTGTCGAAAGCCGCCTGGGCCATGGCACAACCTTCAGGTTCACGCTGCCGGTGGCCGTCGTCGAAACAGTCCATCATCCGGTCGAGGTGGGCTGAACGATGCCAGATATTCAGCTCGAACGCCAGAGTGAACCGGCCAAGCTTCGCGTCTACATTGGAGCGGCACCCGGTGTTGGTAAACCTACCACATGCTCAACGACGCCCATCTCAAGCGCAAGCAAGGCGTCGACATCGTAATCGGTCTGGTAGAGGCACACGGCCGCAAAGAGACGCTCGATCAGATTCGCGATCTCGAAGTAATTCCCCAGAAGGTTATCGCCTACCGCGGAGTCAACCTTCAGGAGATGGATGTCGATGCCATCCTGGCGCGGCATCCCGACACCGTGATCGTCGATGAGCTTGCGCACACCAACGTTCCGGGCAGCAAGAACCGCAAACGCTACGAAGATGTGATTGAGCTGCTTGATGCGGGCATCAACGTGATGACCGCAGTCAACATCCAGCACCTCGAAACACTGAATGACTCGGTCAATCGCTCAGCCAACACCGTAATTCGCGAGACGGTACCCGACAGCTTCTTTAAGCGCGCCGACGAAGTTGTTAACGTCGACGTCACCGTAGAAGAACTCCGCTCCCGGCTGCGCGAAGGCAAGATCTACGCGGCGGAAAAGGTCGAGCAGTCCCTCGCTAACTTCTTCCGCAAGGGAAACCTGAACATGCTGCGCGAACTTGCGCTGCGCACCACAGCAGAGCAAGTCAGCAGCCGCGCAGCCGACTACCGCAGAACCCAGGGACTGGAACAAGCTCCCATCCCCGACAAGGTCATGGTGTGCCTCAGCACACGGCCCGGTACCGAACGGCTCATCCGCGTCGGCGCGCGCGTAGCCGGACGTCTAGCCACAAACTGGTACGCCGTCTATGTCTCGCGGCCCGGCGAAGATCTCCAACACACCGACCCCGAAGCTAATCACAGGATCGAAGATTACCAGCGCATGGCGCGCGACCTCGGTGCACAGGTCGTCAACTTGGCTGATAAGAGCGTCTCCGATGCCCTGATCCGCTTCGCGCAGCAGGAGACAATCTCGCACGTGATCTTCGGTCAGCCGGTGCGTTCGCGACTCGACATTCTCCTCCGCGGGTCCGTGCTCAACCGCTTCCTCGCAGAGATTCGCGACGTCACCGTGCAGGTTGTGCCAATGCAAAAGCCGCTGCGCAAAGCCTAGAAAACTTCAGAGCCCCAGTTTTTGCGCGGCTATCTTCGTCCCTTCCACTCGCGCCTTGATCTTTGCGAATGCCGTATCCCGGGCCGTTGAGTCATCATCGGCAAAAGGCGAGAAGCCGCAATCGTCCGTGCTGCCCAATTGCGAGACCGGTAGGATCGCAGCGGCTTCCAGCACGCGATCGGCCACCTCTTCAGGTGTTTCAACTCTTGGCGAAATTGGATCAATGACCCCGACAAATACCCGCCTGTTCGCGCCAACCAGATCCTTGATCATGCGGAGCACGCGCGGCCGGTCCGGCTCGCTCGCCAGTTGCAGATAGAACCTGCCCACTCGCATCGCAAAGAGGGCAGGCAGCAGGCCGGCATAGTCAACATCCGCCGAGTGTGTCGAATCGCGATCGCCTCCAGGGCACACATGGACACCGATCTTCGTCCGCTCAGTTTCGCTGAAGCGATCGAGCACTGAGTTATTGAGATCCACGAAGCTCTTCAGCAGGCCTCCACTCGGATCGAGCTTGAGAGAAAGCCTCCCCTCTGTGAAATCGATCTGCACGCACTCGGCGCCAGCATCCAGCGCCGAGCGGATATCCGCTTCGGCCTCGTTCGTTAGGTCCTGGATAAATTGTTCGCGCGAATAGCCTGCAATTCCATCAGCAGGATAAAGAAGGCTCAGCGCCGAGGCAGAGATAACCGCCTGCTTGATTGGCTTCGCAGTATGCGGCTTTGCTTTCCGCACATACTCGCCCGCACGCTTGCCATAGCGGAATGGGCCGCGCGTAAGCCGTGGAAGCTGGCGCGTATGACCATCCTTGAATGGAATCACGACGCCGTCTGAGGCAAGCGCATCGAGCCCCTCAAGTGGGTACGTGGCAAAGCTTGACTTTCTCTGCTCTCCGTCGGTGATGATCGGTGAGCCAGTTGCCTCAAAGCGCTGCACGGTGTCACGCACCGCGTTCTCGATGACCGCATCAAACTCGGCCACTGTGATCTGACCAGCGGCCTGGCTCTGCATCGCACGCAAGACTTCAGGGGACCGGGGAATACTCCCGATAGGCTCCGTCGGAATCGTCATGGCGGCGAGTCTACCTTTGATGTCGAAGAACCAGCATCCATCGAAGGATGGAGAGCTGTTCGCCACCCCAGATCTTCCCCGCTGTGCCTATTCGCAGAAAACCTTCACCTTCGTCGTATTGCCGTCTCTGCCATCCACATCCACCGTCAGATCGTCGAGGTGGTCGATCAGTTCCTCAAGGTTCTCCGGCTTGATCTGCGAAAGCGTCAGCGGCACACCATGGCGATTCAGGGCCTCATCCAGGTGATCGTGCGCCTGCTTCGGGATAAGGCTGGCCAGACGCACTCCGGCGCGCAGCAGCTGCATCGGCACGCGGACGTTCACGGTGGTCGGCCCCTTCATGCCAGTCATCGACTCATCGGCTTCCACCAGCACGCGCAGGTATTTGCTGTGGCTTCTCAGTGTGGCTGCGTCAGCGCTATGGTTGTTCGCGCGGCTCGCGGACTCGCGCAGCGGAGATGTCATATCCGGTTCCAGAGCCGCCAGCAGCCTATCGGCCTCATCGGCTGTGATCTTGCCCGCAGCCAGCATCTCCAGAATTTGACGACGATTCTCGTTCATAAACTTCCTCCCCCAATGCCTGTCCAAACATCCAGAGCTAATGCCACTGCATGCCGGCCGATCGTGCAGGCCCACAGCACAATCGCGTCCATCGCGTGAGACAGCCCCGTTATTACCTGCGGTGCATGCGGAACCAGAAACCAGAGCGCCGCAAGAAGAAGCACAAGCCGCACCGTCGCCTCATCTCGGCCCGACGAAACGACAAGCAGCCGTTCGGCCTCGCGGGGCGTGATGCGGCCCATGGCAATCAAGGACAAAATGGCGCGGCGATCGGTATTCATGGCGCTCCCTTACAGAATGCGAACGTAGATCTTGTTGCCGTCGGCTGTAACCCGCACTTCCGTTCCGCGCAAGCCACACAGGATGCCCCAGAAAGTGCTGATCGCTCCCATCGGACTGATGCGGCCAGCGATACTCACTCCCGCGATCACGATGAGGATCACCGGCGAAAGCAGCAAGAGTGGTATCCACAACAGAAAGAGCGGCAACCAGAGTCGAATTGTCCGCCAATACGGATTCTCGATATGCACGATGGCAATGCTTGGTGTCACTTCAATGCCTCCAATTCGCGAATGGCGTCCTCCGCGGAAATTTCGCCGTTCTTCAGCCGCTCCAGCACCTCGGCCCGCGACGGCGCCGGGTTGGTATCGATAAACTCAAGCTGACCTGCGATCCGGTTGAGACGCGCCTTGATCGTGGGATAACTCACTCCAAAAACCTGCTCCATCGCCTTGATCGATCCGTGTGATCTCAGAAAGGCCGTCACAAAGACCTGGTCCTCCAGGCTGAGCCGCGCCAACTCCGGCAGAGTGAACTGCCCCTCAAGCGAAACCTGCCGGTCAGGAATGCTTACACGCTCCACGACGAGGGACGATCCCTGCGCGATCCGCAGCACCTCTTGCCAGTCAACCGAGTTTTTGGATTCCGAAGGCATGAGGATCAGAACTCTTGTTTTTCAATTACAAAAGGGACTTTACTTAAGATTATTAATATTTGCAAGGTATTTTTTTGACTTTTCCGATCTTCCCTTGCCTTGACCACTGAAGGGCCAGGGCAAAAAAGGCGGCAGCGGCTTAAAAAACCGCGTTACCCCGCCAACTCGCGCACAAACTGCGGCGAGTTGGATTTTGTTCTGGTGATTTTCTGGGATTGCAGCCTTCAGGAGTGGTGAGCCCGCTGGGACTCGAACCCAGGACCCACGCCTTAAAAGGGCGTTGCTCTACCAACTGAGCTACGGGCTCTTGTTAGGCCACTTCTTCAAAACTAACACAGCAATGCCTTGCTCTCGAACGAGCCCGCTCTACTCCCGTGGCCAGAAATGCTGCTCTGAGCAGGCGCGAAGCCTTTCGGCTGCACTCTCCGCCGTGATGTCCCGCTGCGGCATCCCCAGCATTTCAAATCCCACCATGAATTTGCGCACTGTGGCCGAACGCAGCAGCGGCGGATAAAAGTGCGCGTGAAAATGCCAGCCCCGGTGATCGGTCGCATTCGCCGGCGACTGGTGAAAACCCATTGTGTAGGGAAAGCTCGTCTCGAAGAGATTATCGAAGCGCGTCGCAATGCGGCGCAGCGCATCCGCCAGGGCATCCCGCTCGTCGCTCACCAGTTCAGGCATCGCGCCGAGGTGGCGCTTGCTGATCAGCAGCACCTCGAACGGCCACACCGCCCACCACGGAACCAGCGCGATGAAATGGTCATTTTCAAAAATGATTCGCTGACCTGCCGCACGTTCTGTCGCAGCGTACTCGCACAGCAGGCATTTGCCTGTGCGCTGCAGATGATGAAGCTGCGTCGCCTGTCTCTGCGGCTGGCTCGTCGGGCATGAATCCCGTGGACCAAATCTGTCCGTGAGGATGCGGATTGCTCGCCCCCATCATGGCGCCACGGTTCTCGAAGATCTGCACATAGCGGATCCAGTCGAGCGCGCACATGTCGGTATACTCCTGCGCCCACGCGTCGACCACTGCGCGAATCTCCGGCTGCCGCATGCGTGCCAGCGTCAAACTATGATCGGGATGAAAGCACAGAACCTTGCATAGCCCTCGCACCGCTTCGCCCTGCAACAGCGGAGACGCCACCGTCTGCGCGGCGCCCGCTCCCTCAGGCAGCGTCGGCAGCAGCGCCGCGTAATCGTTTTCAAAAACAAACGTAGCTTTGTATTTCGGATTAACTTCTCCGCCCGCGCGCTTGTTGCCGGGGCAAAGATAGCAGTCGGGATCGTACGTAAATGCCGAAGGAGCTGTCCGTTGGGCAACCTCGCCCTGCCAGGGGCGCTGCGTGCGATGCGGCGATACAAGCACCCAGGTTTGGCGCAGAGGATTCCAGCGGCGGTGCGGGAACTGCCAGTTATTTTCCATGCCTGTTCTCGCTCTTCATCTTACGGCCTGCGAGCGGCTCAGGAAATAATGTGGAAGGGCAGCAGCGACTGCAAACGACGGTCGCGCAGCACAATGCCCACCCATGCGATCACGCCGAGAAGCACGGGAAAAATCGTCTCGAAGAGTGTGCTGCCTGCGCGCAAGTGGATCGCAACTGCTCCGCCCAGGTAGCCGGTAATCATCACCGCTCCCAGCACGTTTGTCCACGGAATCGCATAGAGCAGCGCACTCAGAATCAGCAGCGCGGCAAGAGTTGAGCCCAATCGCGTCTCGATGCCGAGCCGCAGAAATGCTTCCATCACCGGTGGTGGCATGATCACTTTACCGATTGCATCGAAAAGCAAGAAAAGAACAACCACGCCCGAAAGAGCACGGCCCGTCCATATCGACACCCGGCGCTCTCTCCGGTCGATAGTCCGGCCGCCCCGTTCGGTTGAAGTTGCCATCGATCTCGTTCTCCCGTGTGGTGTACTTTACATCACGCCGTCGGAATCAGGATCTCCGTGATCAGCTTCTCTTCCGGGTTTTTGCGCGGATCGTTGACGTAATACTCGATGCAGTAATCGTCACGTTGGCGGATTCCCTTCTCCGCCACGATCTCAAAGACCCGGCCCGAAGCCTTCGGCAAATCCGAATACGGCCCTGTCAGAACAAAGCGTGAGTACTTGCCGCCGCGGAACTTCTCGTAGTTCAGGCCCTCAGGCAAGCTCACCGGCGGCACGCCCAGTGCAAAACCAGCGCGGTACACCTGGGGCTGCACTTTGTAGAGGCTTATATAGGCCGTGATCTTGTTCTTCTTCGACAGCGCCTCCGACAATGCGTGGGCGTCTTGCCATGCCTGCGGCGCGGTGAACTGAAAAGGGCCAATCTTCTCCACGAAGACGTAATCAGTCTCGGGCCACGCCAGGATCTCAGGAGACTCCGTCAGGTTCATCGCATCCTCCATCTCACATGAGATTCAGGAAGCGCCTCTGAAAGCTGCCTGATCGACCGCACACAACGGAGAGATGACTAACCTCGGCGAGGCGCAGTCTTCACGCCGTCGGTTTGGCCGGCGCCGGCATGCGGGCGAGAAAATGCTCCGCAAACTCCACACCGTACTGGTCTACCAACTGCTTCACACGCTCTGAGTCAGCCGAGCAAACGATCAGTCCTGCATGATGGTGCTTCTTCAAGCGCAACACAATCTCCCGTGCGTTGAAGGCAGAGGTATCCGGCTCAGCTGTCTTAGCGAGGCACAGCACGCTGCCCGCATAATCCGTGCGCGTCTCTGGGCAAACATAACCCTCACCCAGCAGATTCGTCACCTCAAGCTTTGCCCACTCGCGCCATAGATTCACGCCCGTCGCAGTCTCCACGAGCTCTGAGATAAATGCTCCGCCTACCCGCGCGGCGATCTCAAGGAAGTAATAACGGCCATCCTCTCCCTTGATGAATTCCGCATGAGTCACGCCGCGAACCATGCCCAGGGCGGGGCCAAGCTTCGCGTTGATACGTGTCAACCGTGCCCAGTCCTTGCTCTTGCGGTCAACACTGCGCGTCGTAAACACGCCGCCATCATGCATCACCTGTAACGGTGGGCGGCCATACTTGTGCACGGCCGAAAAAACAACCTTGCGTTCGCTCACGATCGAGTCGACGTGATAAATCTCGCCCGGCAAAAACTGCTCGAGCAGAAACCTGCTCTGCTCATCGCCAAGCTCGTCGAGCGTGCGCCAAAGCTGCTCAGGCTCCTGGATTTTGCGAATGCCCAGGGCCGATGCCTCCGCGCGCGGCTTCAGCAGCCATGGAGCGGGTACGCGCTGCATGAAGCCGCGCAAATCATCGTAGTTGAAGATGCCGCAGAACTCCGGCGCCAGAATCCCCGACCGGCGCGCGCTCGTGCGCATCGCCAGCTTGTCGCGGAAGCAGGCTGTAGTGCTGGTTCCCATGCCAGGGATCCGCGTGTGCTCTCGCACTGCCGCTGCAGCCTCCTGGTCGAATTCATCCAGCGCGACTATCCGGTCAAAGCGGCGCCCTCGCATCATCCACGACACCGTATTAAGAACCTGCGCAATACCCAGGTCCTGCGGCATCGTAGCTATATCTTCCAGCGCGTCGTAGGGCCATTCCGCATCGCGCAGCTTCTCCACAGTCAGCAGAGTCGGCTCAACACCCATCTCGGCACACTGACGCATGAAGTCCTGCCCCTTCACATAGGTCGAAATGCAGAGAATGCGCTGCGGTTCGTTTGGCATGGTCTCCCGCGGGCTGGCTCCAGGGTGAACCCTTGTTGGTTTCAGCGTGAGATAGTTCTACCATAGGCACTGAACAAGGAAACGCCCACTTTACGCATGGATCGCGACTTCAAGCTCTCAGGGGAAGCAATTGCCACGCTGCACGATCGCCTCACCCGCGACTGGCATGCTGACCCTCCGAAGCCTGAGGCTCGCGAGGCAGACGACTGGCTCGTTCAGGTTGCCCGCCAGCATCGCGCCAACTTCGATCTCTGGCACATCGAAGACGAAGCCCGCGCGCCCGGAGCCACCGACGCCGAGCTCGCCGAGGTCAAGCGCCGCGTCGACCCAACCAACCAGCGCCGCAACGACCTGGCCGAGGAGCTCGACCGCATGCTGCTCGCACTGGCTCGCCGAGCGCAACCTGCCCAACCGCGACGCCCTGCTGCACTCCGAGTCGCCCGGGCTGATCATCGACCGGCTCTCCATCCTGGCGCTTAAGATCTACCACACGCGCGAGGAAGCCGAGCGCCGCTGACGCCCCGCAAGGCCACGCTGAGCGCAATCGAGAGCGCCTGGCCATCCTTGAAGAGCAGCGCACCGACCTGGCCGACTGCCTCGATACGTTCTGGCGCGAGACGCTCGCCGGCACGCGCCGCTTCAAGCATCTATCGCCAGCTGAAGATGTACAACGACCCTTCGCTTAACCCGGCGATCTATCGAAGTCGAATACTGAGAAAGGCAAATAGCCTCAGATTGCGCCGCGCCGATTGACGGATAGGGGGTTCTGGGTATAAAAGGTCCTGAGCATAGCGATCCGGTTGGGTTATGCCATGACTGGGCGCTCGGAAGTCATGGCGAATCAATGATGCAAGAGGCCAGATCCGCGGCGCAAGCCGCAAAAAAAACTCCCCCGCGGCCGCAAATCCGGCGGCCACTCGTAGCAGGACGGGGCCTGTTTTCAAGCACTACAGGCCGCCGTCCAGCTGGTGCAGCAGGGCAAGTTCGAGAAGGCGCTGGCCGCCTTTGAAAAGCTGCTCCCCACCGCGCCCCTCGAGATCCTCGAGCGCTGCAAGATGTACATCAGCACCTGCCAGCGGCAGCTTGAGAAACAGGGCAGCTCGCCTTCCTCACGCCCGAAGAGCACTACGACTACGCCGTCTCGCAGCTGAACACCGGCTACTACGAGGAGGCGCGCGAGCAGTTGAAGCCAAATTCTCACGACCACCCTGAGGCCGACTACGCCTTCTACGGCCTGGCGCTGCTCGACTCCATCACCGGCCGCGTCCAGGATTGCCTCGACAACCTTGCCCGGGCCATCGAGCTGAACCCAAGAACCGGCTGCAGGCGCGCGCCGATAACGACTTCCAGAGCATGGTCGACGATCCCCGCTTTACCGAGTTGCTGTATCCTGAGATTCCGTAAGGCCTGTCTTGAATTCTGCGATTCCTGAAGCGGCAACTGAACCCGCGCGCCCAGACGCCGGCAACGCGACCCGCAAGCCGATGCGCCCGCTGCGCGTGGTGGCCATCGGCGGCGGCACCGGCCTCTCCACGCTGCTGCGCGGCCTGCGCCGGCACGTGCCTGCCCCGGCGCAGCCCACTGCCGATCCGCGCGCAATCACCGATCTCGCCGCGGTGGTCACCGTCACCGACGATGGCGGCTCCTCCGGCCGCCTGCGCAAGGACTTCAACATGCTGCCCCCCGGCGACCTGCGCAACTGCATGGTCGCGCTCAGCGAAGAAGAAGACCTGCTGGCGCAGCTCTTCGCCCACCGCTTCCGCGCCGGCGACGCGCTTCAAGGGCACAACTTCGGCAACCTGTTTGTGGCCGCGCTCACTGAGATCACCGGCGACTTTGCCCACGCCATTCAGCTGGCGTCAAAGATTCTGGCCACGCGCGGCCGCATCTATCCCGCTACCACGGCCAACACCACGCTGGTCGCGCGCATGGACGACGGCTCGCTCGTTCGCGGCGAAACCAACATCACCGCCAGCCAGCGCGCATCGTCGAGCTTCATGCTCGATCCGCCCGATGCCGCGCCCCTGCCTGAGACCCTCGAAGCCATCGAGCGCGCCGACCTGATCACCGTCGGGCCCGGCTCGCTCTACACCTCGCTCATCACCAATCTGCTGGTCGACGGGATTCCCGCGGCGCTGGCGAACGCGCGCGGGCGTGCGCGTGTTTATCTGCAACCTGATGACCCAGGCCAACGAGAGCCTTGGGCTTACCGCCTCAGAGCACATCGAGCGCATCTACGAGCACACGCGCGCGCCAATCTTCGATTACGCCCTGGTCAACACCGGCCCTTCTCGCGGAGACCTTGGAACGTTACGCCGCTGAAAATGCCTCCCCAATTGAGGCAGACATCGCCCGCATCGAGGCTCTCGGAGTCAAATGCGTTGCGGGCAACTTCGCGAGTGAAGAAGGTCTGGTTCGCCACAACGCAGCACGGGTCGCGGCGGCGTTGTTGGCCCTTAGCCCAACAAGGAATGGCGGAAACTCGCAGCCAGCTGCGCAGTAGTCTGCACCCCGGCCTTTCCTCCAGATACCATTGCCTTTGCCATTTCCGTCCGCCTATCAAAATACCCGCGCCGGCCAACCTTTTCTCACCCTGCGCATCGAAGGTTAGTGAAGAGCTCCAGCGACAGGCTCTCTTCTGCTTTTCCCTCCCCCATCCCCAACTCAGCATCACCCAAATGCCACCCTCCGGTGGCATTTGTTTTGCCGCTCGTTTCAACACGACGCTACGCTATTTCTCAACGGTTCGTTTCAATTGGCCGCAGGCGGCAAAGATATCGCGACCACGCGGCTTCCTGAGAAAAGCAGAAATGTTTTGGGAAAGCAACGCTCTGCGAAAATCCTCCACCGCGTCCTCGCGCGGCGTTTCGAAAGGGACGCCTGGCCCTGGATTCCACGCAATCAGATTCACCTTCGCGGGCAGTCCCGTACGCCGCACCAGCTTTGCCACTTCCTGCGCGTGCTCGGGCCTGTCGGTGACCCCGCCCAGTAGCACGTATTCGAATGTGATCCGTTCCCGCGAGCGCAGGCGCACCTTCTGCACCGCATCCATAACCGCCTCGATCGGCCACTTGCGGTTGATCGGCATCACCTCGCTGCGCACTTCGTCGTTGGGAGCGTTCAAGCTGATCGCCAGTTTGGGCCGAACCTCCGGCGGCTCCTCGGCCAGTCGCTCGATGCCCGGCACAATGCCCGAGGTCGACACCGTCATCCGCTGCGGGCTGATGCCCACTTCGTTTACCAGCAGCCTCACGGCAGCCATCCAGTTGTCGTAATTCAGCAGCGGCTCACCCATGCCCATAAAAACCAGGTTGACGCGATCCTTGCCCAGTTCCACATGATGCCTGTCGAGAACCGAAATCACCTGGCCGGCGATCTCGCCTGCCGTAAGGTTTCGCTGCAGCCCGAGTTTCGCCGTCAGACAGAACTGGCAATTCACAGCGCAGCCTACCTGGCTTGAGACGCAGATCGTTGCCCGATTCCATTTCTTCTGCCGGGCCTCGGCAGCCGCCGCAACTTCCTCCGAGCCCGCCTCCGTTCCGTCGCCAGCCTCGCCTCCGTCGCCCTCTGGCATCCAGACTGTTTCCACCGTCTGCCCGCTGGCCTGCCCTTCCACGAGGTAGCGCTCTGTCCCATCATGCGAGAAAAACTCCTGCGCGATTCGCGGACGGCCGACAACCCATCCTTCGTCGGCGAGCCGGCTTCGCAATGGCTTCGGCAGGGTGGTAATTGAATCCAGCTCTGCAACTCGCTGCTGATACAAGGCTTCGGCTACCTGACGGCCCCGCCATGCCGGCTCACTCATTGCAACGAAGATCTCGGCCAGTTTTTCCGTACTGAAACCAAAAAATGCCTTATCGCTTCCCTGATTGGGCTCGTTGGTGTCTAATCGAACAAGTTGGTTGATTGGTGTGCTCACGGCTGGGCACAGCATAGAGCATTTCTCCTTACCTTGCTTCACCCGCGATCCGTTCCGGCTGAACTTGATTTCGAAATAACGTACAAAAATCGGTGGACGAAATCCCCCGACCCAGCCTTCCTGTTAGCTTTGAATGCGTGTGCTCGCTCTGGCACGCGGCTCATCCCATCTTTTCTGGCAAGTGACAACTGCCTCCTCGCAAGCCGAGGGCGCGCCAGCACTGAACTGTTGCATCACAACGCTGGACATGGTCAACGACAATGAATACTGAGCGAAATCTACGCCGCACCGTATTGCCGAACGGTCTTATCGTTCTTACCGAGCGCATGGAACATCTCCGCTCCGTCGCCATGGGCGTCTGGATCAAGTCCGGATCCCGCTGCGAATCGGCCGAGATCAACGGCATCTCTCACTTCGTCGAACACATGGTCTTCAAAGGCACGCGCTCCCGATCGGCGCAGCACATCGCGCGGGAAATGGACTCGATCGGAGGCAACCTTGACGCCTTCACCGGCAAGGAGACGATCTGTTTCAACGTCAAGTCTCTCGCCGAGCACGTTCCTATCGCACTCGATGTTCTTTCAGACCTCGTGCTCAACCCGACCTTCGCTTCAAGCGATATCGAGCGCGAGCGTGGCGTGATTCTCGAAGAGATCAAGATTGACGAGGACAACCCGGACGTCCTTGTGCACGAGCTCTTCACCCAGAACTTCTGGAAAGATCATCCTCTCGGCAAGCCAATCCTCGGTACCACCGCCACAGTAGGTAAGCTCGATCAGGAAAAGCTCTTCGACTACCACAGCGGCCGTTTTCTCGGCGAAAACATGATCTTCTCCGCTGCCGGCAATCTTGAGCACGATGAGTTCGTCACCGCAGTCTCGGAGAAGTTCTCAGCACTGAAGCTTGGCCACGCGCAGCGGGAAGAGCAGGCGCCCGAAGCCAGTGCGCGCGTCGTTCTTCGCAATAAGAAGGCGCTCGAACAGGTACAGATCTGCCTTGGAGTGCCATCTCCGCCAATCACGGACGGCAACCGCTACATCACACTTATCCTGAACACCGTGCTCGGCGGCGGCATGAGCTCACGCCTCTTCCAGACCATCCGCGAAGAACACGGAATGGTCTACTCAATCTATTCCGATCTCAATCCCTATCGCGACACGGGCACGCTCTGCATCTACGCCGGAACATCAGCTGGCAAAGCCCTCGAGGTCATCGATCTCATCCTTCTTGAGCTGCGCAAGCTCAAGGACACGCCTCTGACCGATGAAGAGCTCAAACGCGCCAAGGATCAGGTCAGGGGCAACATTCTCATGGGCCTGGAAAGCTCGAACTCGCGTATGGCCAACCTCGCCCGACAGGAGATGTACTTCCAGCAGTTCTTCACCGTCGAAGAGATCATCGCCCGCATCGATGCGGTAGACGCCGCACAGGTGCAGGCAATGGCGCAGCGGCTCTTTGACACTGATCGCATTGCGGTCACGCTGCTCGGCCGCCTCGACGGCATCAAGCTCAACCGCAAGATGCTGGTCTGCTAGCCACGTAACCACGCTGCCCCGCGTAACCACAGTTTGAGCGCTTCATTTCCCTTCTGCGTCCATCCGTTGTAGCATTTTGATCGGATGGACCAGAGTGTGTGCTGGTCCTCCGGTGAGGCTCTGGACATCATGAAGCGCACGTTCACTATCGGCTGTAAGCAGCGCAATTCGAGCAACAGGATGCGGCAGAACGGTTTCACCCTGATGGAACTGCTCATCGTCATTTCCATCATTCTCATTCTGATGCTCGTGGCGATTCCCACCGCCGGCAAGATTCGCAAGCACGCCAACGAACTCTCCGCGCAAAAGTCCCTGCAGACCATTGAGCAGGCCCAATTGATGTACAACTCCACCTATCCGACGACCGGATTCGCTTGCAGCCTCACCGCACTCGGTGGCGATCCCACAGGCGCTGCCAGCGCTACCGCCGCAGGCAACATCTCCGGCGAGCTCGCCACTGGCATCAAGTCGGGTTACATCTTTAACATCACCAACTGCCAGAAGTCCACGGCGAACAACTCCGAACGCATCACGGGCTATACCCTCACCGCTGTGCCTGCAACGCCGGGCCGCACCGGTGATCGTGGATTCTGCCTCGACTCTGGCGGCATCATCAAGGCTGACCCGGCGGGCGGCACCAACTGCACCGTGACGGTGCAATGACCTCTGTTTCGAAGCTAATCTGTGCAAACGTATTTCTCGCAGCAACGGTGGCCTGCAGCCTTGTGCTGCGGGCGCAGAGCCCTGCCGCGGCCAGCTCCGTCGATGCTCACACTCTCGCGCAGCGCGTTAATGATCACTACAATCGCCTGCACTCCCTGCGGGCCGCGTTCACCGAGAGCTACGACGGCCTCGGCCTCTCGCGCAGCGAGAGCGGCACACTCTATCTGCAGAAGCCCGGCCGCATGAAGTGGGACTACTCCTCACCCGCGGGCAAAATCTTCCTGCTCGACGGCAAGTACGCCTGGTTCTGGTCCCGCGGAGCCACG
The DNA here is from genome assembly GCA_963832465.1 of uncultured Acidobacteriaceae bacterium. Classification (GTDB taxonomy): domain Bacteria; phylum Acidobacteriota; class Terriglobia; order Terriglobales; family Acidobacteriaceae; genus Telmatobacter. The sequence continues at coordinate 197,113 of CAWHUJ010000002.1, read as the reverse complement.
CAGGTGCAGCGCATCGAAGCCAAAAAGCTCGACGACCTGCGCTCCCCTCTGCAATTTCTCCTCGGCCACACCGAGCTCGAAAAAGAGATGACTGACCTCAAGGCCGCACCGGGAACTAACGGCCAGTTCGTGCTCACCGGAGTTCCGAAAGGCCAGCAGAACCGCATCCAGCTCATCACCTTTCACGTAACTGCTGCCGGTGCCATCACCGGCATTTCGATTGAGGAGACCGACGGCGCGATCACGCGCTTCACCTTCACGGGCGAGCAAGCGAACATCCAGATTCCAGACAACACCTTCCACTTCACCCCGCCACCCGGTGTGCCTGTTGTCGATACGATGCCCCCCGTCTAACCTGCGTGCTCGAGACGGCCGCAATGCCGTAGAATTCCCCTGCGTTAAATTCCATCGATTTTTGCGCCGCGTGCTGATATGCGACCGCGTCTGATCGAATGCAGGAAAGTGGTATGACGTATCCCCTGGCAGGTTCCGGTTCCACTGCGCACTTCACGCGCCGTCGCTTCCTCGAAGTTGCAGGAGCCACCGCTGCTCTTTCCTCCACGGCCTGGGCCCGCGGCTTCCGCGCTCCTGCATCCGACCGCATCACCATCGGCGTCATCGGCTGGGGCATGATGGGCCCGGCCAACACCAAGGCCTTTCTCGCTCAAGACGACTGCCAGGTTGTCGCCGCCTGCGACATCGAAAGAACCACCTGCAGGCCGCCGTCGACACCGTCAACGGCACGTACGGCAACAAGGACTGCAAGGCCTACCACGACTACCGCGAGATGCTCGCCCGCGACGATATCGACGCCATCATGATCGCCATTCCGGATCACTGGCATGCCATCGTCGCCACCGCGGCCGCCAATCGCAAAAAAGACATCTACGGCGAAAAGCCGCTGGCCCGCACCATCGCGGAGCAGCAGGCAATTGTGAAGGCCGTTGCAAAGAACAACGTCATCTGGCAAACCGGCTCCTGGCAGCGCTCCCTGCCCAGCTTCCACAAGGCGGCAGAGATCGTTCGCAACGGCCTCATCGGCAACGTCACGCATGTCGAAGTCGGCCTGCCCGGCGGTCATCACGATTTTCCCGGTACCGTGCCCGGCCTGCTTCAGCGGCTTTCGTGCTTTCCCGAACAAGATCACCGATCCCGCCACCATTGTTCCCGGCATCGCCCGCGTGGAATCTCGCCGTCACCCCGCCGCCGGCAACGCTCGACTACGAGACCTGGATTGGCCCCTCGACAGATGGAGCCCTACATCGACGTACGCGTTTACCAGAACTGGCGCTGGAACTACAACACCGGCGGCGGCCAGTTGCTCGACTGGATCGGCCACCACGGCGATATCGCTCACTGGGGCCTCGGCTTTGATCGCACCGGCCCCTCTGAGGTCGAGGGCTTCGGCGAATTCCCTGCCAAAGATGCGATATGGAACACCGCCACGAAGTACACCATCGAGTGCACCTATCGCAAAGAGGTCACCGGCTACGCGAACGACGTGACCATGACCATCGCGGGCGGTTCTCCTGCGATTCAAATGGGCACGAAATGGATCGGAACCGACGGCTGGGTCTGGGTCGACCGCAGCGGCTTCGACTCCTCGAATCCCGAGTGGGCCAAAGGGGACAACTTGCCCGATGAGTTGCGCAAGATCAAGCTCTACGAATCAACCGAGCATCGCCGCAACTTCCTCGATTGCGTGCATTCGCGCAAAGCCGACCATCACGCCCGTTGAAACCGCGCATCACTCGACAATTCCCGGGCATCTCGGCCTCATCTCTATGCTTCAGGGGCGCAAAATTCACTGGGATCCGACGCAGGAGATAATTCTGAACGACGAAGCCGCCAGCGCATTGCTTACGCGGTCCTATCGCGAGCCCTATAAGCTCGCCTGAAGCATCTGTTCGGCTAGCTACTCGTAGCGCAGGGCTTCGATGGGGTCGAGATTTGCTGCACGAATTGCAGGGATCATGCCGCTGACCAGCCCTGTAATCGCGAGGATGATGGTCGCCACAACCAGCGATGCCGGCGAAATCCTCAAGTAGATGTCGGCATCTTCGGCGTGCAGTGCAATCGCACTGTAAAAAGTGATACGCCCGACGAGCATTGAAACCAGATACGCCAGCAGGATGCCCGCAACTCCGCCCACGGCCGTAATCACAAAGGCCTCGGCAAGAAACTGCATCAGGATATGCCGCTTGCGCGCGCCGAGTGCCTTTTCCATGCCAATCTCGCGCGTCCGCTGCTGCACCGCGACAAGCATGATGTTCATCAGCCCGATGCCCGCAATACCCAGCGTCAGCGCGCCTACGAACGCGAGCAACACCTGCAGGGCGATAGCCAGAATGCTGAACTGGCTGCAACTCGGTCAGCAGATTGGCAACATAAATGGCGTTGTGATCTGTCGGCCTGAAGTGATGCGCCGCAGCCAGCGCCTCCCGCATCTTTTTTTCCACCACCTCGGATCGCCCTGATAGCTGAACCAGATTCCGTCGAGATACTTCGTGTCCTTGATATCGCTCATGGTGCTGAACGGCACATAGATCTGGCGATTTCGGTCGCTCTGTGCCCCCTCCTGCATCTTGGGTGCGAGGACGCCGACCACGGTAAACAATACGCCGTTCAGACGAATCGATTCGCCCAACCGCCCAGCCGCCTGAGAACAGCTTCGTCTTGGCCTCTGAGCCGATCACGCAGACATGCGCGCGCTGCTCGTCTTCCGACCCGTTGAAGAATCTCCCCTGGTCGCACATTCAGCTTCCAGATATCCTGCAAAACCGGCTGCACGCCGTTCACCGTCCACGTGTAGGTATGCAGATCGTTCTGTACCGGCACATCCTTCTGCACAGTCGGCGAGATATGCTCGATTCCCTGGATAGAGTTCGAAATGCGGTCGTAGTCGTCCTCGGTGAATTGCACCTGCACGCCTGATTTCTCCCCCCCCGCCTGCTCGCTCGTGCGCCCCGGAAAGACTCCGATCACATTCGTTCCCCATTGCGCGAAGATCGCCTATACCGCATGGCTGAATCCCGCCCCATACGCCAGCAGCAGCACAACTGTGGCGATGCCCCACGCCATGCCGATCATGGTGATCGCCGTCCGTCGCCGGTTATAAATCATGGCCTGCCAGGCCTGGCTCCAGATATCTCTGAGCATGAAGATCGCCTCAGCCTTCCCGCCGCAGCGCTTCCACTGGATCAAGCTGCGCCGCCTTGTTCGCCGGGTAGAGTCCGGCAGCCACGCCTGCCAGCGCGAGCGAGCCCAGCGCCAGAGCCGCTGACCACGGCACGAGCCGCGGTGGATCGAAACCCGGCATCTTGTCTGTCAACGCATATTGCAGCAGCGCCATAAATCCGCCGGAGATCAAGACCCCGATCAGCCCGCTGATGCCGGTCAGCAGCAGGCCCTCCCAGAAAAACTGCGCCAGAATACTGCGCTTCGTCGCGCCTAGCGCCTTCAACAGGCCAATCTCATGCGTACGTTCGGTGACCGAAACAAGCATGATGTTGACTATGCCCACCGCTCCCAGCCCCAGCGTGACAATACCGACACCGCCGAGAAAAACATCCATCGCGGTGAAAATGGCGCCTACCATCTTCATCTCATCAATTGTGTCCCACTCCTGAAATGCATCTTCCATCGAGGGATCGAAGCCGTGGCGCTCTCCAATCACGCGATGAACTGCCGCCACCGCCGCCGTGGCGTCGCCCTTCGTCGTCGGCTGATATTGGATCGAGGTAAGCGCGTCTTCAGGAATGTTTTCTCCCTTCAGGGGAAACAGTTCCTGCATGGTGCTCACCGGCAGATAAACCTTCCGGTCATCAAAGTCGTTGTTGCCGCGCGCTATCTTTCCCACCGCACCCACAACGGTAAAGGCGGTCCCGTTGATGGTGATCCGCTCGCCCAGCATCGGTCGCCCGTTGAACAGAATATTCGACGCCTTCAGTCCGAGCACCGCGACCTTCCGGCGCTCCGCCACATCGTCATCGTTGATAAACCGGCCGGTCGCCATGGGAATGAAGCGAACCTCGGCATAATTGGGCAGAACGCCCATCACCTTGCTCGATGTATTGCTCCATTGGCTTACTTCGTAGAGGTCATTGCGCGTCAGCTCCACCGTAACGGCTCGCAGCTCGGACAGCTGCTTCATGGCCTTCGCATCACCCATGGTGAGTTGGTACGGACGCATCCCCGTATGCTGATTCGCCACGGCCGGAATCGTGCCGTCCCACATCATCACCAGATCATTGCCGAGTTTGGCGAGGTTGCGGCGCTGACCAGAGCGGAAGCCTTCGCCGAGCCCCACAAGGACAAGCAACGACCCAACTCCCCACGCGATTCCAAACATGGTCAGGAACGTGCGCAGCTTGTTCGCCGCTATCGCGCGAAAGACTTGCCCAAGCGTGTCGGAAAACGTCTGCATGATCCTTCGACTCAGCCGGCGCAGGAAAGGCGCGGGTCAGGCTTGAAAATGCCTGCACTCGAATACGCAACGGGCCCGCGGACGGTTCCGTTCGGGTTCAAGCGGTCAGTAGGTAAAGAATCCGCGTCCGGCCTTCCGTCCCAACCAGCCGGCATCGACCATGCGCACCAGCAGCGGGCATGGCCGGTACTTCGGGTCGCCGAAGCCCTCCTGGAGCACCCGCATAATGTCCACGCAGACGTCGAGACCGATAAAATCCGCCAGCGTCAGTGGGCCCATCGGGTGCGCCATGCCCAGTTTGAAGACCTGGTCTACCGCTTCCGGCGTCGCCACGCCTTCCATTACCGCAAACGCCGCCTCATTGATCAGCGGCATCAGAACCCGGTTGGAAACAAACCCCGGTGCGTCATTAACCTCAACCGGAGTCTTGCCCAATTTCACTGCGAGGTCGCGAACCGTCGCAAAGGTCGAATCGCTGGTTGCGATCCCGCGTACTACCTCAACCAGCGCCATAACCGGCACTGGATTAAAGAAGTGCATTCCGATCACATTTTCCGGCCGCTTCGTCAGCGCCGCGATGCGTGTAATCGAAATCGAGGAAGTGTTACTGGCAAGAATTGCCCCCTCTGGCATCAGCGCGTCGAGAGAGCAAAAGATCTCTGACTTCAGTTCCAGGCGCTCCGGCGCCGCCTCCACCACAACCTGCGCGGCCGCCAGCGCTTCCCTGCTTGTCGTCGCCTGGATGCGTCCCAGCACCGGCTCAATCTCCGCCTCGGCCAGCTTGCCCTTTGCCGCTTCGCGGCCCAGGTTGGTGCGGATTCCCGCAAGAGCGCGCTCGAGAAAGCGCTGTTCCACGTCGCAGAGCACCACGCGAAAGCCCGAACGGGCAAAAACATGCGCGATACCGGAACCCATCGTTCCAGCACCCACGACGCCGGCAATCTGAATATCGGACATGCACGCCCCCCGAACGCAAATGGGAGTGTAGCAGGTGCGGGGAGACTATTCGCCGTGCGCGCTGGCGGGCACCAGACTCACTTGCTGGGTAAGCGAAAGCATCAGCACCGAACCCGAATCCAGCTTCGCTTGCGGATGGCTGATTAACAGGTGCGTCGTGACAAGGCCCGCGCCGACAAGGCCGCCAGCAAGCGCGCCCACCGGGCCGCCCAGATACGCACCCGCGATTGCTCCGGCGCCTACGGCGCCTGCATATTCAATGCCTGCCTTCTTCTTGCGCGAGTCCGGCGAAATCGTGCCCTCGGTGTTGACGTGTGTATGTGTGCCCGGCGCGCTGCTCACCATCGCATGCAACAGGAACGTCTCGCCATTTGGCAGAGTCACCGTATCCGGGCGCAGAAACAACGAACCGTGGCCTCCGAAACGACCGGTGGAAACATTCGTCACCGTTCCCGCGATCTCAGAGCCCGTAGGAATCACGATATTCCCGTCCTGAAGCACATCCGTCGCGACGCGTGCGCGAAACGTCTCGCCCTTCTCCGAAAATGAGCTCGAAAGATCGTTTAGCAGCCGTACGCGAATCAAGGTTCCTTCGGCGATCTGCCCAGGAGGCAGCGGAGCGACGCGCACCACATCACCGTCCGGGTCGGCCACCGGCGTGCGCATTGAAAGATCGGGCGGCGCGCTGCTCGGCATCTGTTGCGGTGCAACCGTCGCCTGCGCTGGGGTCTGCTCAAATGGATGGCTCGCCGATGGCTTCGCAACCGGCTGAGCGATCTCCGTCGAAACGATGCTCTCATCCGGTGGAGGCGTGGAGACGCCCGAATATTGGCCCTGCTGGCTCGCATCTTGCGCAATAAGCGCTGAAGAAGCTGCGACGAACAAAGCGAGAACAAGAAGCGGCCTGGTCATCCGAGACTCCTTGCAAGCAGAACCACTCTCTTAGACCCTGCTCGCTGAAAATGGGTGCAAAGCCAACCTGCAATTAGCTCGCAGATAGAGGGCTTAGCAACTTAATCCTAATGTTCTCGCTCTCCACATCGCGGCCAGACCACGGCATAAGGTGTCAGAGGCGATAAGAATCAACACTGACAACGCGCTTCAGGCAGCGTGCAAGCCTCTCCAGGCGCCCGGCCTGTGAGGCGCTCACCAGAGCGAACGCGCTCCGTTTGTTAGAATCCATATTGAACAACATAGCTTTTCGAGCGCTTCCTGGAATCAACCAACCATCAAACTGCCATTCAAAACTGCCGCTCAGAGCATCGTGCGCAAGTGAGTAGGCGGAGACGCGGCACAGCTTAGCCGGAAGCGCCCCAACCAGGACGGAGAGGATATTCCCAACGTGCAGGAGCTTCTGAAAACGATTCAGAGTGCCGCCGGAGAAGTTCTTGCCGTGGATCGCCGTCCAAAACTGAACGACCGGCTGCTGCATCGCATTGCGAGGACAAATATGACTGAGATTGTTGCTATTCGCGCGCGTGAGGTTCTTGATTCGCGCGGTAATCCTACCGTTGAAGCTGATGTCATTCTCGAAAGCGGCGCTCTCGGCCGCGCCATTGTGCCTTCCGGCGCTTCAACCGGCGAGCATGAAGCCGTTGAGCTGCGCGATGGCGACAAGAGCCATTACATGGGCAAGGGCGTTCTGCAGGCCGTCGCTAACGTCGAAAGCGTCATCGCTCCCGAAATCGAAGGCATGGATGCTTCCAATCAGCGCCTGATCGATCAAACCATGATCGCCCTCGACGGTACAGCGAACAAGGGCAAGCTAGGCGCCAATGCCATTCTCGCCGTCTCCATGGCCACCACCCGCGCCGTCGCTCAAACCCTCGAGATTCCCCTTTATCGCTACCTGGGCGGCATCAACGCCGCTGTCCTGCCTACACCGATGATGAACATCCTCAACGGCGGCGCGCACGCTGACAACAACGTCGACTTTCAGGAATTCATGGTCATGCCCGTTGGCGCCGAGCGTTTCTCCGATGCGCTGCGCTGGGGTACCGAGGTCTTCCACACCCTCAAAGGCGTGCTCAAGAAGAAGGGCTACAACACCGCAGTCGGCGACGAAGGCGGCTTCGCTCCCTCGCTCAAGTCCAACGCTGAAGCCATTGAAGTCATTCTCGAAGCCATCGACCTCGCCGGATACAAGGCGGGCGAACAGATCGCCATCGCTCTCGATCCTGCATCGAGCGAGTTTTACGACAAGGAGAAAGGCAAGTACGTCTTCAAGAAGAGCGACAAGCGCGAGCTCTCCAGCGAAGAGATGGTCGACTTCTGGGATAGCTGGAGCCGCCAGTACCCGATCGTCTCCATCGAGGACGGTCTCGCCGAAGACGACTGGAACGGATGGCGCATCCTCACCGACAAGCTCGGCAGCCGCATTCAGCTCGTCGGCGACGATCTCTTCGTCACCAACGTCAACCGCCTGCAGAAGGGTATCGAAGAGGGCGTCGGCAACTCGATCCTGATCAAGGTCAACCAGATCGGCACCATCACCGAGACCCTCGATGCAATCGAGCTCGGCCGCCGCTACGGTTATACGTCGATCATTTCGCACCGCTCCGGCGAAAGCGAAGACACCTTCATCGCCGATCTCGCCGTTGCTACTGGCGTCGGACAGATCAAGACCGGCTCGGCTAGCCGCACCGACCGTATCGCCAAATACAATCAGCTACTGCGGATTGAAGAGGAACTCGGCGCCGGCGCGACTTTCCTCGGTCTCGAAAGCCTCAACTACAACGCATAGACCTAAGTGGAGCCGGGACCCCGGCTCCACTTCTTCCTTCAGCAGCTCATCTCTCAAGGAATTCCGCCCGTGCCCTCGACCAAGCTTCCTCTCGTTCTCACCATCCTCGATGGATGGGGCTACCGCGCCGAAACCGCCAACAACGCTATCGCGCTCGCTCGCAAGCCAACCTACGACACGCTGCTCCGCGAATTCCCCAACACGCTGATTCGCGCCTCGGAGCATTTCGTGGGCCTGCCCGACGGGCAGATGGGCAACAGCGAAGTCGGCCATCTCAACATCGGTGCCGGGCGCATCGTGCACATGGACATCACGCGCATCGACGAGCAGATCGCCAACAATACCCTCAAGACAAACCCTGCAATCGCCACGGCTATGCGGCGCGCTCGCGAGGGTGGCCGCCAGCTTCATCTCTTCGGCCTCGTCTCCGACGGCGGCGTGCACTCGCACCAGGAGCATCTCTACGCCTTGCTCCGCATCGCGCGCGAGTATGGACTCGAACGCGTTTTCGTTCATGCTTTCATGGATGGTCGCGATACCCTGCCGACTTCCGGCGCAGGCTACATCGCTCAACTCGAGCAGAAGATGCGCGAATACGGTGTCGGCAAAATCGCCAGCATCAGCGGGCGCTACTACGCGATGGACCGCGATCGCCGCTGGGAACGCGAGCGCAAGGCCTTCGACGCCATGGTCACCGGTAAGGTCGAAGGCGGCGCTTACTCGAACCCTGTCGCGCGCATCAAGGAGAATTACAACAGCGGCACCACCGATGAGTTCCTCATTCCCTTCGTCGTTGTTGACGCCGCGGGCAAACCAATCACGCAGATCCGCGACGAAGACGTCTGCATCAACTTCAACTTCCGCGCCGACCGCGCCCGCCAGATCACTCGCGTCCTCGCCCGCGAGAGCGGCATCAACAAGAAGGGCGGCCGCGACCTCATCGACTGGGAGCCGCTCGACCAGATCATCCCGCGCAGCGAGATTCCGAAGAAGCTGCACTACGTCTGCATGACGCAGTACGACAAGCTCTACGAGCTGCCCATGGTCATCCTGCCGGAGTCGATGGACAACATCCTCGCCAACGTCCTCACCCAGCACAATCTGCGCAACCTGCGCGTCGCCGAGACGGAGAAGTTCGCGCACGTCACCTACTTCTTCAACGGCGGCATCGAAGTACCCTTCCCCGGCGAAGAGCGCGAGCTCGTGCCCTCGCTCAAAGTCGCCACCTACGACCTCGCGCCTGAAATGCGGGCCGAAGCCATCGGCGACGCCATCGTGAAGGCTGTGAATGACACCGCCTTCGATCTCGTCGTCGCCAACTTTGCCAACGCAGACATGGTTGGCCACTCCGGCAAGCTCGAACCCACCATCAAAGCCTGCGAGGCCGTCGACGCCCAGCTCGGACGCATCTATAAAGCCATCCGCGAACGCAACGGAAGCTGGCTCATCACCGCCGACCACGGCAACGCGGAGCTCATGGTCGACCCGGTCACCGGTGGTCCGCACACCGCGCACACCACAAATCCAGTGCCCATGATCTACGTCAGCGAAGAAGCCGCGCACTATCGCCTGCGTCCCGACGGCGCACTGCGGGACATCTCGCCCACCCTGCTGGCCCTGCTCAAACTCGGCCTGCCGAAGGAAATGACAGGCGGCGACCTGCGCACGCCGATTGCCAAGGCCTGACCTAACCCGGAGCACTGCGAGGCGAGTGCCCCATCCATGCGACGCATGGGTGGGAAAGCACAAATTCCTGGCAAAGCCACGCGCCCGAAGTCGAAACTTCCCAATTGGCGACAACCCGCTCAGTGCGGTAGCCCGGCGGGCATTTGCTAATCTTTTCATGCGCCATGACCGAGACAACGACCGAAAAAAGACGCTCTGAGGAGCGCCCAGCTTCTACCGATATCGACAGGAAAGAGACAGCCTTTGAGGCAGTAGCCAGCGTCTGCTCGGTTCTGGTGGTGGGAATGTTCATTCTGACATTTTTGGCTCAGAACATGATGATCCCGTCAGGCTCGATGGAGAAGACGTTGCTTGTGGGCGATCATCTGGTTGTCGACCGGATCACACTGGCGCCATCCGCTTCCTGGATGCCGCTTATGAGGTATCGCGAGCCGAGACGCGGCGACATAGTGGTGTTCAAGAAGCCCGTTTATCAACCCGGCATTGATGCGGCTGACGCCGATGGAACCCCTCAGTACACAACCTTGGTGAAAAGATTGATCGGCGTACCGGGCGATCATATTCATCTACGCGATGGAATTGTGATTGTGAATGGCGTTGCAGAGCCTGTTGGACCCGCACAGCCGACGACGGCGGACAACTTCAATGAGTTCCTCGATGATTTCCCCGCACTATCCCCAGCCGAGATACCTGGGTCAACCGAGTTGTGGGCCGTCACCTTCCCAAATCATCTTCAGGATGGCGACCTGGTGGTTCCACCCGGAATGTACTTCATGATGGGTGACAACCGGCACAGCAGCCTGGACTCGCGCTTCTGGGGATTCGTGCCCAGGGCAAATATAATAGGCCGCCCGCTCGTTAATTACTGGTCGTTTGAGGCTGCTCACGGGGAGTACGAAAAGACGGGTGTCAGCCAGCAGCTCGCGTGGATGGGCCACGTTGCGCTGCATTTCTTCTCGGATACACGGTGGAAACGCACATTGAAAGTTATGCGTTAGACCTCTCCGCCCCCCATCCCACAAACAGAAAAGCCTCCCAAATCCGGCGGGCCTTTCTACCTCGTCGTAAACCTCACAGGCCGCGGGAAATCCTCTCCCATCTCCCACGATTTACCACAGTCGTATCAACCCATAGAGGTCAAATATTCCGTGAGCAACGATGATCGGCGTAGCTCTTCGCCGCCACGCATAGTAGATGGAGAAGACGAGGAATTGAAACGATAACGCCAAGGCGCGCTCCCAGCCGTAATAGAGATGGTAGGAAGTTTGCACGATGACGCTCAGCACTATCGCGAGTATTGAAGACCCGGTTAGATCGCGCACTTCTGTCATTAGGTATGCGCGAACAATCAATTCCTCGAAGAATGGATTCAAGAGGAAGACTGGGATCGCCATCAGTGTTGGGTGCCCAAAAGCCTCGCGGGCGGTCAGGCCGCTATGGGACGATATGTGCATCCCTTTGCCAACCATGTATACGATGAAGTCGCCCAACCAATAGATCAGATACGAAGCGACCGTGACCGCGATTCCCGCGCCAACATCGCGAATGGACCATCGGAGGCCAAGTGCATTCAGCCTTAGCTTGCGCCGAGCCAGGATGTATCCAAGAAGCAGCAGGCAGGCAAGTTCATGAACGATCTGCGCCGCCCAACGAAGGTTCGGTGAGCCCATCGGGCCTGTTTGCCCAGTCAGCAGAATCAAGTAGCTGTTAAGAATCAGGGCCCCAAAACTAATCAACAGAACCAGCGACAGTTCAAACCAACGGAGGCCTCGAGAGCTCTCAACATCTTCGGTCAACGCAACAGCAGAAGAAAAATCCGGTCGAGCAGCCTCTAGTTGGTCGGGCACACCCAACAATATAGCAGCGCATCTGTGCAGTGGGTGAGGGGGTCCTGAGGCGTCAGCGAATCCCACAAACAGAAAAGCCTCCCATCCCGGGAGGCCTTTCTTATTCGAGCAAAAATCGGTTATCGCAGCCGCAACTTGATTGACTCCGGCAGGTGCTCTTCCAGCACTTTGGCCCGCTCCGCAGCAATGCCGCCGAGATACGTCGGCGCAGGCGTTGCCATCAGCACAAGCGCAAAGGCTGTCGCCGAGAATACCACGCCCGCAATCGCCGCCGACACGAGCATGTGGTACATGTCGAACGTATCTAACCCCAGGACATTAAAGGCCACGTGCTCCAGTGGCTTGATGTGCTGAAGCACCGCGAGCGCGAAGAGCGAGAAAAACAGCGACAACGACGTGAGAACGACCAGCGCCACATCCAGTCCGCGATGAAACTTCTGCCGTGACGCACAACGGGAGCACTCGACAAAATGCTGTTCGTAATCCCTGCGCATTTCGGGGGAAATTCCGGAAATATCGTATCGCCAGCTTGCCAGAATCGCTCCGACGACCCGATCATTACATCTGGTTCTTTCCATAGTGGTTAGACTCACTTTGCCGTTGGTTGGGTGCGCAAATACTTTCGAACAACTGCGCAGTGCTCAGCAGAAACGAAGGCCCATAGAATTGGATGCCGCTATGCGACATACGCCTCTGTTTAGTCTATGGCGTATCTTCGCCGCCAACTCGCCCAGATACAGAGTGAATATCTCTGCTTACGATTGTAACCCGAAGTTACTCAAAAACAAACCGGTTCGAGCGGCCGATGTTGCTCCGCAAGCAACAGACGATTTGCCAGCAGGCTTGCTCGGCCATTCAACGCCCGTTCGGCGGTAACCCGGGCCAAATCCGGAAGGTTATTGCTTTCAGAGAGATGGCCCAAAATGACATATGTTGCCTGACCGTCATATTCCGTCTCAAGAAACTGCGCGGCAGCCTCATTTGACAGGTGACCAACGCGTGACAGTACCCTCTGCTTCACTGACCACGGATAAGGCCCGTCGCGCAGCATCTCCAAATCGTGATTCGACTCCAGTAACAGCAAGTCCAGCCGTTTCAGCTGCGCCTTCACGTTCGGCGGCATGTAGCCAAGGTCGGTCGCCACGGCGAGCCGCACCCCTTCAGCCTGGAAAACGAAGCCCACCGGATCGGTCGCATCATGCGGAATCGTGAAGGGACTAACCGCGATATCTCCAATTTGAAACGGCTGCCCAGCCTGAAAATACCGCACCGCCGGCAGCCACGTCGGGTCCTTTTCCGGCTCTTCCACCGCCTTGCCGCCTTCAGGCTCGCTTGCGGCGGTTAGGGTCTGCACCACACCCCGCTGCTCCGCTTCAACCGTCGACTCCACTTCATCCGGATCGCCCTCGGTGGCATCAGCCTCTGCCTGGCGGGCCGCGGCTTGCTTGCGGCACTGCTCTACCCACTGAGCGTAGGTCATCTGTCTGCGCGGCGTCAGCCAGCGCATCCACGCCCGGTGCGTTCCCTCGGTAAAGTAGACCGGAATACCCAGTTTCCGCGCCGTCACCGCCAGCCCATTGATGTGGTCCTGGTGCTCGTGGGTCACGATAATTGCATCGAGAGAGGCAGGGTCTTCGCCCGCTGCCTTCATGCGGCGAAAGAGCTCCCGGCAGCTTAACCCCGCATCAACCAGAATCCGCGTGTGGCCGCCACACACAATGCTGCTGTTACCCTTGGACCCCGACCCCAGCACTGTGAAGCGCACCATGGTCTGAGCATACCGCGCTTCGCTGTGCATCGCCGGTCGCACTGTTTACTTCGCCGGAACTGGGCGAAATAGCTGGCCGCGCGGTGCCCCCGGTCTCTTGCCTTCGGAGACCGGGGAACATGTAACCAAGGCGCCGGCTCTCGGTTGCCCCATTCTTGTCGTCCGCCTCGGCGGAAGACAGGATGGGAAGACCGCAGCCCTCACGCTCTGCAAAAAACTCTCCAGCCAACTCCCCATCCACCGTATCCTTGCAGCATGAAGATCCATTCGGCGCTCACGGGCATGCTCACGATGACTGCCTTTTGCTGGCTTCCGCTCTACGCCGCCGGCAAATCCGCAACGACTGCGCCAGACTGGAATCGCCAGGCAGCTGCGCACTACCTCGACAACCGCGAAGTATGGTGGCAGGCCTGGGACCGCACCCAGAAGGATCACGGAACCTATTGCGTCTCCTGCCACACGCAGGCGCCATTTGCCCTTGCCAGCCCCATTCTGCGCCAGGATCTGCCAGAACCGTCGGCCTCGCCTGCAGAACAAGCAATGATCGAAAGTGTGCGCAAGCGCGTAAAGATGTGGAGCGAAGTCCTCCCCTTCTACAGCGACAAGATCTACGGCACTGGCAAAGAAATCGAATCTCGCAACGCCGAGTCCGTTCTCAACGTCGTCATCCTCACCAGCTACGACATGCGCGCAGGTCATCTCAGCGACGCAACGCGCTCGGCCTTTGCAAATGCCTGGGCCCTGCAATCGCAAACCGGACCCGACGCCGGCGCGTGGGTCTGGCAGAATTTCGACTACACTCCGTGGGAGTCGAAGGAGTCGCAATATCATTGGGCCGCGCTCTTCGCCCGCACAGTAGCCGAAGCTCCTGATGACTACCGCAACGATCCCGCAATTGCCGCCAACCTCACCGCACTGCACGAGTATCTGCGCAGCCACTATGACGAACAGCCCCTGCTGAACAAGGTTGCCCTTTTGTGGGCCTCCGCACAGGCGCCCGATCTGCTCTCGTCCGCACAGCAGCACGAGCTTGAAGGACAGCTCTATCGGGTGCAACGCCCTGACGGCGGTTGGAGCCTCAGCGATCTCGGCACCTGGCACAGGCGTGACGGCAGCGCACTCGAAACTCGTCCCGACGGCTACGCCACCGGCATCGTCACTCTGGCTCTTGAAGCAAATCACAACCACAACGCGCAGGTTCACCGCGGCCTTGCATGGCTTGTCGCAAATCAGGACAAGACGACCGGCGCATGGACCGCATGGTCCCTCAACAAAAATCGCGACCCCGGTTCGAATGCGGGCCCGTTCATGAGCGACGCAGCCACGGCCTACGCAGTGCTGGCCCTCGAAGCCCAGCGTTAGGTTTAGATTGTCTGGCCCTGCACCGGAAGCTCCGCCGGCAGCTCAATCGACACGAGGGTCCCGCGCCCCGGACTGCTCACCACGTTGAACTCCGCCTGGTTGCCGTAGAGCACTTCCAGCCTCTCCCGCACGTTTTTCATACCGATGCCTGCGCCTTCGCGCTTGAGCGCTCCTTGCGGCCGGTTGCCGATGCCCACGCCATCGTCAGCCACCTCGATGCGCACGCGATCCCCTTCGAGCCGGCTGCGCAACGTCACCGTGCCGCCATGGATGCGCGGCTCAAGCCCATGCTTGATGCTGTTCTCGATCAGCGGCTGCAGCAAAATGCTCGGCACCATCACGCTCAGTGTCTGCGGATCGATCTCTTTTTCGACACGTAGCTTATCGGCGCCAAAGCGCACCACTTCGATATCAAGATAATCATCGGTAAAGCTCAGCTCGTGGCTCAGCGGAACATAGGTATCGTGATCCTTCAGCAGCGCACGCAGAATATTAGCCAGCTTTACCGTCATCTCGCGTGCGAGTTCTGGCTTCACGCGCACCAGCGAGGCAATCGAGTTCAGGGTGTTGAACAAGAAGTGCGGATTGATTTGCCGTTGCAGCGCATCGAGCCGCGCCTCCAGCAGCAGTCGTTTCTGCTCCTCCAGCTTGATCTCGATGCGCAGCGCATTCCAAACCTTGATCGCGATCCCCACCACAATCGGCGCCGTGACCCACACAAGGCACTGCACCCATATCTGCTTCGCAACCAGCCCAAAGAGCTTATGCGGAAAAAGGCTCGCAATCCAGTCGCGGCAAGCCTCAGCCGCCACAATCAGAAACAGCATCAAAAACTGCCGGTCGATGCGCGGCTGCCGAAGGATGCGCCGCACCCAGCGATAAAGGCTGAGATCGATGAACGGCGTGAACGACCAGATCTCCTCGGGATCGACAATCCGACCCAGCAGCCCGGCCAGAAATCCCACCGCAGCATTGAACGGCAGCGCCAGATATTCGCCGTGGTAGAGCGCGGGAGCAGACAGCACCGCACCGCCCACCATCGCCCAGCCCGGCCCCAGAAACAGCCCAAGCAAAATGATTGTCTCGAATGAGATGTCCGCCGCCAGAAAATTAGGAACCGTAGTCCTGATCCACACACCCAGCGTCAGCGGCACCAGAAAGAACGCGAGCAGCGCCAGCGTCTGCCGCGGCCGCCGATCTTCAGTAAAGAAAAGCCGCCGAAACGAGCTCGCACGCGCCAACACGCTCGCCACTGAAGCCATCACTCCCAGCTTCACCAGCAAAGTGATCAGAATCAGGCGGTCGGTCACCCCATCAATGTATCCTGCCGCGCACTCGGGCATCCAATTTTCGAAGGGCCGGGCGCGGCAAGTCGTGGCTTCTGCGTGGTATGAGCACTGCAGACTACGATTCCCCACCGGTTAAAATGGGACCATGGCATTCGAAAGTGTGAAGAAGATCGCCGAGGCGGATTTCCCCACCCGCTGGGGACATTTCCGCATCCTCGGCTTCGAGGGCACGCTGCCCGCCGAGCGCGAAAACTGCGCCTCGCCTGCGGATCAGGTGGAAGGCCTCGTCGCGCTGGTGATGGGTGACATCCACGCCGCGCCACCCGTCGTGCGAATTCACTCGCAATGCCTTACCGGCGACGTCTTCCACTCGCTGCGTTGCGACTGCCGCCTGCAGTTGGAGCTGGCGCTCCAGCGTATCGCGCAGGAAGGTGCCGGGATCCTGCTCTACGAGCAGCAGGAGGGCCGCGGCATCGGCCTCATGGCCAAGCTGAAGGCTTACGAACTGCAGGACCAGGGACGCGATACCGTCGAGGCCAACGAAGAGCTCGGTTACGCCGCCGATTGCCGCGGATACAAGCTTCCCGCCGAAGTTCTCAAGCAGCTTGGCGTCTCAAGCGTTCGCCTCATCACCAACAATCCTGAAAAGGTCGCTGCCCTCGAGTCAGCCGGCATCAAGGTCTCTGAGCGCGTCTCCGCCGAAGTGGAACCGCAGGAAACCTTCGAGCGCTATCTGAAGACCAAGCAGGAAAAGATGGGCCACATCCTCGACAACGTCAGCGAGATCGACACCCTGCGCTAGCGCATACTCTGATCCGCAACCTGCCCATCATTGCAATGCCGCAGAAGAGAGGAACTGACGCATGAACTGGCTTCACCTTGTGTCGTATTTCTTCGGAGGAGTCTTTGCCGCAAACGCTGTGCCTCACTATGTCGCCGGCGTAATGGGGCGTCCCTTTCAAACCCCTTTTGCAAAACCTCCCGGCAAAGGACTCTCCTCGTCAAAGGTCAACGTCCTCTGGGGCCTGCTGAACGCGGCAATCGCGTATCTGCTCATTCTGCGCGTGGGATCTTTTGATCTCAGGGCCTCGAGCCATGTGCTCGCTTTCGGACTAGGCGCACTGCTCATCAGCTTTCAGCTGGCGCATCACTTCGGCCAGTTTCATGGAGGCAATGCACCCTCGCGTCCATGAGGTCTTCAATTCCTGCCCTTTGAAGTGAAGCTGCTCAGCCTCGCAGCGCCTTCAGCACCTTCGCTGTCGTCACCACTTGCCCTACATGGCGCTGGGTGTGGTCCGCTACATGAATCAGCGCGCCGCCAATGCTGGTCGGCAACTGCTTGCGGCCCACATAGCGTGGAATGTTGAAGTCCGACCTTGCCAGATTCCGCACCCGGCCAGCGGCATTTTCAAATGACGCCTCAACCTCAGCCAGCAACTCCGCCAGCGTCTCGTCTCCGGAGCTCTCAGCCTTCAGCAGCTGCAGTTGATCGGCCGTAAGCTGCCCGCCCTCGGCATACGTCAAGATGCGATCCGTCGACCGCGCAATATGCCGCAAGTGCTGCGCCACCGAGGTGAGCCCCAGCGGCTGCGCGTGCACCTCGGCATCGGCCAACCCATCCGTCCACTTGGTTAGGTCATCGAGCGCCAGATCGAGTGCATGCAGCACAGCGCGACCCACTGCGGGTACATCGGCATATGTTCCGCGCAGCCACGGCTCAACATACGGCGCAGCCGCAGGAGAGGTGCTCATTGCACGCTTCCCTGCTCTGCTTGCGAGCTCTTCACGCGCACCACCGTAATCTTCGCAAAGCCCTCTTCAAAAACCGGCGGCTTCAGCTTCTCTGCCATCTTGCGCATCACGTCTTCGCTCACCATGCGGTCACGCGAGCGGTTGCGTTCCAGGCAAACCTGCAGCGGCACATCAAAAAACACCGCCTGCACTTCGTAGCCGAAGCTCTTCGCCATCTTGATCCACTGCCGCCGCTCGTGGACCGAAAGATTCGTCGCGTCCACATAATTCCACGGCATGCGCGCAATCAGCCTCGCCCGTAACAACGAGCGCAGCGTGGAGAACACCAGCCCCTGGTAGCGCTGCTCCTCCACATCGTCAAAAAGAATGTTGCGCAGCAGATCGCTCGAGAGCGGCGTCACGCCTCTGCGCCGAAACCATGTCGTCTTACCCGATCCCGGCAGCCCGATCGCCAGCACGACGTAGCCTTTCGGGGCCTGCGGTGAGCGCCCCACGGCCTGCGCCTCGGGTGGCGGCAGAGACGGCGATTCCGGCTGCGTCTCCACTTCGAGCCGGCCCGATCCGGCGGGTTCGTTCCATTGCCTCTCTGCGCTCTCCGGCTGTTTTGCTACCGTTTGCGGCTGACGTGGCGCTTTTGCCGACGATGCATCGTCCGGGTACAGCGGCACCAGAGGTCTGGGTTGATTCGAGGGAATTTCCTGGCCGATCTTGCCTGTCGATTCCGATATGTTCGGTGTGCGTTTGGAGCGTCGTCTCATGCGGCCTTCAACACCTTGCGTTCAACTACCGGATACCACATCAGCATCCAGCGCTGCAAATGCTGTGCACACCATCACATACCATTCACACTCCGGGGCCTCAAAATAGTTATGTAGAAGCCTCTCCGAAGACTCTCGGCCGCAGTTCCGATCTTGGGCCGGGGTAGCCCCGGATGGTACGCTTAAGAGTTTGGTGGAATTGCATTCAGGCGCTTACTGCATCGCCATCAGGATGTTAACCCCAACACTGTTTCGCAGAATTCTAACCTCACAGGCTCACACTTACGAAGGAGAAGACACATGGCAGTTAAGGTTGGCATCAACGGCTTTGGCCGGATTGGTCGCAATGTTTTTCGCGCCGCCATCGGAAATCCCGATATCGAATTTGTCGCGGTGAATGATCTCACCAGCCCTGCGACACTCGCGCACCTGCTCAAGTACGACTCGATCCTCGGCAATCTTTCTCACGACATTCAGGCGGGCGACAACTTCATCTCCGTCGACGGAAAAAAGATCAAGGTCTTCGCCGAGAGAGATCCCGCCAAGCTGCCCTGGGCAGACGTAGGCGCGCAGATTGTCGTTGAGTCCACCGGCCACTTTACCGATGCCGAGAAAGCCAAGGCCCACCTCGGCACCACCGTGAAGAAGGTCATCATTTCCGCGCCGGCCACCAACGAAGACATCACCCTCGTCCTCGGCGTCAACCAGGACAAGTACGACCCGGCCAAGCACAACGTCATCTCCAACGCCAGCTGCACCACCAACTGCCTGGCGCCCGTCGTCAAGGTGCTCCTCAAGGAATTCGGCATCGTCAGCGGCATCATGACCACCATCCACAGCTACACCAACGACCAGGTCATCCTCGACTTCCCGCACAAGGACCTGCGCCGTGCCCGCGCCGCCGCCCTCAACATGATTCCCAGCTCTACCGGCGCAGCCAAGGCCCTCAAGCTCGTCATTCCTGAAACAGCGGGTAAGCTCGACGGATTCGCCATCCGCGTTCCAACCCCCAACGTCTCCATCGTTGACCTGACCTTCATCAGCGAAAAGCCCACCGATGCCAAGGCCGTCAACGCCGCACTCAAGGCTGCCTCCGAAGGCGAGCTCAAGGGCATTCTCGGCTACGAAGCGGGCGAACTCGTCAGCTCCGACTTCAAGGGCGACAAGCGCAGCTCGATCGTTGACGCGCCGCTCACCAAGGTCGTCGGCAACAGCGTCAAGGTGCTCAGCTGGTACGACAACGAGTGGGGCTACTCCAACCGCGTCGTCGACCTCATCGGCTTCCTGGCTCGAAGAAGGGCCTCTAATTCACACCGTTCAGGGATCGGAGCCAGCTATCACACTCTGATCCCTGAACCCTGACATCTAGCCTGCACCTCTAATCTCATGCGACAGAACATCAGTGGCGGTTCTCCTTACGAGCCCATCATCGGCTTCTCCCGCGCCGTGCGCGTGGGCAACACCGTCCATCTCGCGGGCACCGGCCCAGTCGGCGCCGACAACGAAGACGTCGCCGGGCCAGACCCGCCGCATCTTCGCCATCGCGGAAAGAGGCTCTGGCCGAGGCGGGCGCTTCGCTCTGAGACGTCGTCCGCACCCGCATGTATCTCACCCATGTCGAAGACTGGGAGACCGTCGGCCGCGTGCACGGCGAATTCTTCGCAACGATTCGCCCAGCCGCTACCATGGTCGTCGTCGCCGCGCTGCTCAATCCCGCCTGGCGCATCGAGATCGAATTCGACGCCGTTATCTCCGGCAAGACCCGCGCCCTAGTCTCTAGTGCTGCCCGGTCCCTGCATCCTCAGTCTCTGTGCCCTTAGTCCTTAGTCCTTAGCCCCTAGTCACCGGTCTCTCGAAAGGTTTCGTCATGTCCAAGCTCTCCATCCGCGACATCGAACTGGCCAACAAGCACGTCTTCATCCGCGTCGACTTCAACGTGCCGCTCACCGAAGACGGCTCGACCATCACCGACGACACGCGCATCGTCGCCACGCTGCCCACCATCGAGTACGCGCTGCGCCACAAGGCCAAGGTCATTCTCGCCTCGCACCTGGGCCGCCCCAAGGGCAAGCCGAACTCCGAAGTACTCGCTGCGCCCCGTCGTCGACCGCCTGCGCGAACTGCTCGACGAGAAGGAGCACGACTACTCCATCAACGTCGGCTTCTCGCCCGACTGCGTGGGCGAAATCGCGTAGGAGCTTGCCCGCCAGCTTGAGTCCAGCCAGGTGCTGCTGCTTGAGAACCTCCGCTTCCACGCCGAAGAAGAAGCCAACGATCCGGCATTCTCCAAAGCAGCTCGCCTCGCTCGCCGAGATCTACGTCAACGACGCTTTCGGCTCCGCGCACCGCGCCCACGCATCCACCGAGGGCATCACCCACTTCCTCAAGCCCGCCGTCGCCGGCCTGCTGATGGAAAAGGAAATCACCTACCTCGGCAAGGCCCTCGAAGCGCCGGAGAAGCCCTTCGTCGCCATCATCGGCGGCTCCAAAATCTCCGGCAAGATCGACGTCATCGATAACCTGCTCGACAAGGTCGACACCCTCGTCATCGTCGGCGGCATGGCCTACACCTTCCAGCGCGCCCTCGGCGTCACCACCGGCAAATCGCTCGTGGAAGAAGACAAGATCGACATGGCCAAGGCCGCGATCGAAAAGGCCAAGGCCAAGGGCGTCAACGCTGCTGCTGCCCGTCGACAACATCCTCGCCGACAACTTCGCCGCCGACGCCAAGACCCAGCCCTGGGACACCTCGAAAAACTTCCCCGCCGACTGGCAGGGCCTCGACATCGGCCCCAAATCCGTCGCGGCCATCGAAGAAGTCGTCGCCGACGCCCGCACCATCGTGTGGAACGGCCCCGCCGGCGTCTTCGAGTTCCCCCGCTTCGCCGTCGGCACCAACGCCATCGCCCACGCCGTTGCCGCCAACAAGTCCGCCATCTCCATCATCGGCGGCGGCGATTCGGTCATCGCCATCAACCAGGCCGGCGTAGCCGACCAGATCACCCACATCTCCACCGGCGGCGGCGCCAGCCTCGAATTCCTCGAAGGCAAGAAACTCCCCGGCGTGGAAGCGCTGACGAACAAGTAGTAGCCGGTTGCCCCACCCTTGTCGCAGCCTCATCGCGACAGGGTGGGGAAAGCACAAACCTCTCCTCGCCGCCTCAATACCCACCCAATTTGGTGCCCCATCCATGCACAGCCTCACCGAGCATGGGTGGGAAAGCACAAACCTCAAGCGGTTGCCCCACCCTTGTCGCAGTCTCACCGCGACAGGGTGGGAAAGCTTCAAGCGACTTGAGGCTGGTACGCTGAGAATCTGCATTTCGCTTTCAGTCCATCGAAGCGGCATTGCCAAAGTTACTTGTCGCCTTCGTCCGCCGGCGCTATAGTCGCACTCAAGGCAGACGAGATGACGATGCGACCCCTCCGCAAGCGCCATCTCCGCAAGCACCTCCGATGACTCGTCGGATCCTGATCGTTGCCGGCGTGGCAGTTCTCGCCGTTCTCGGCTTTGCGCTGATCCTCGCGGTCGGCTACACGACCCTCCACCTCGTTCTCGGCGACGCGCCTTACACTCTAGAATCCCGCATTCACGCCATGCTGGGAACGATTTTGGCGCTCTTTGCCCTCGTCGCCGTCATCGCAGCCGGCTGCACCGCCAGCGTCCTCTCCTCGCGCCATGTAAAGGAAAATGATCAACACGCCGTACGCCGATAGGGACCTTTCCCCAACCCTAAGGCATGGGAAGCGCCGGGTTCGTAGTCAGGATGACTGTCTCATTCGCCAGGTCAATAACAACAGCCGCTCGCTTCCTCTCGTAACTCCGTTCGCCCTTCAACTGGTATTCGTAATGCAGAACAACCTCTGAGTCTCCCTTGCTCGCAGGAGCGCAGAATTGCCACTGCCTGACATTCCGATCGGCGGCATCTGCAAGCATTGGTGCTGCACTTTTGGCATCCACCCGCAGTACCTGTCCTTGCTGCCCAAGCAATATCGTTAACTCGACGCTTCCTGTCACCCGCGCGGACCATGCAAGGGGCGAATAGTCTGGAACGACGATTCGCTCAACGCAAACATCCCCAAACGCGGCAGATGGGAAAAGTGTCACAACGCCCGCGAACAGAATCCTAAGCATCTGCATCGTTAACTCTCCTAATTAGGTCGCGCCCATTCTAGTAGCAAAAGGCTCAAGCCGCCGCTTGTGCATTATTCCCTCCCACTGGGCGCATAGCACGTGAGCCGTCTCCGCGCGAAGTAATTCCCTCGGCTGTGTCACAGTGGAACCAGGGGAAGACTATGCGCTTGCTGGTTTGGATCACGCTGGTCCCACCTGTAGAGAGGTAAGGGATCTGGCTGGTTCAAAATGTCGAGCGTGTACCGGTCCGTACCCAGTGACGATACCCCCACCCCCTGTCGAAATTTGCAGTTATCCACAGTGGCCTTGCCTAATAAAGCGCGTTGTAACTCCGACGATATTGTTCCACGTGAAGCAAAAGAACAGTTATCAGAGGCCAGCGAATCAGTGATCGATGCTCCACGTGGAGCATTTCGCGGCTCTTGATCCCTGATCTCTGAAATCTGAACCCTGTTCTTGTTCCCTGTGGAGCAATTGCCTCTGTGAACTGACAACTGCGAACTGTGAACTGCTTCTTTGCGAAGAATTACCGCAAAGTATGAAAGCCTTTCTGCCGTGTGTCTCAATCACGCCGATGGCCAATTCTCATCCACTAAAATCGGAGATGAGGAATTTTGCCTAATGTCACGTAAGAAGCTGATTGCCGCTAATTGGAAGATGTACAAAACGCCCGCCGAAGCGAAGGCGTTTGTGGATGCTTTTCTGCCCCTCGTCGCCGGTCACAACCGCGATGAGATCGCGCTCTTTCCCTCTCCGGTATTGCTGCCGGCCGTCACCGCTGCATGCAGCGGCTCCAACATCGCCGTTGGCGCGCAGAACATCTACTTTGCTGAAGAAGGCGCCTTCACGGGCGAAACTTCCATCCGCAACTCAAAGCCGTCGGCGGCACGCACACCCTCATCGGCCACTCCGAGCGCCGGCAGTACTTCGGCGAAACTGACGAGATCGTCAACAAGAAGCTTCATACGGCGCTCAAGCACGGCATCGTGCCAGTCGTCTGCATCGGCGAAGTTCTCGAGGAGCGCGAAGCCGGCAAACCGGAGAGGTGCTCAAAACGCAGGTCACGGGAGCCTTTGCAGGAATCACGGCCGAAGCAGCCGCACCGATCGTGATTGCCTACGAGCCGGTCTGGGCCATCGGGACCGGCAAGACGGCCACGCCGGAGATGGCTGCCGATGCACATCGAATCATCCGCATCGAAGTGGCGAAACTTCTGGGAGAGGATGTCGCAGCGGAGATGCGCATTCTTTACGGCGGCAGCGTGAAACCTGACAACGCTACGGCACTGCTCAGTCAGTCTGAGATTGATGGCGCGCTTGTAGGCGGCGCCAGCCTCAAGCCTGATTCCTTCACCGCAATCGTGAAGTATTAGCTGGACCCTCTTCAGAGTGCGGGGCCGCGAGTTCACTTCTCGCGGCCTTCGCCGTTTCAGAGCGTTGATAAAGCAACTGCACTCTGCCGGCACATCATCTGACTTCCGAGGAGAATGATGAATGCCCACGAAAAAGAAGGCTGCGAAGAAGACGTCAGCGGGTGCGAAAAAGAGCAGCGTGAAGAAGAGCAGCAAGAAGACCGCGGCAAAGAAATCGTCAAGCCGCGCAAAGAAGTCCTCTACACGCAAGTATTCTCCTTCCGTCAGTAAGGACGTAGAGAGGGAGATGCGGGAGATGAAGCAGGGCAAGCTGAAATCCGGCCGGAGCGGCAAGAAAGTCACGAGCCGCGAGCAGGCGATTGCGATCGGACTTTCCGAAGCCCGCAAAGAGGGCAAAAAAGTGCCGCCGAAGAAGTCGAAGAAGAAGTAGAGAGGCTAAAGCTTAGCGCGCAGTTCGCCGCCTTCAACCTGCGCCTCAAAAACCTCTGCCTTCAGCTCGGGCGCATCCACCGCCTCACCTGTGTGGACATCGAAAGCAAAACTGTGCCACGGACAGACGACGCGCCCATCCTCGACGCTTCCCTCGCCCAGCGGTCCGCCTTCGTGAGGACAGGTTCCGTCCATCACGCAGATCGAGCCGCCTACGTTGGCGACGCACAGGGCTCGGCCTGCGACGGTAAACTCGCGCACCTGATTTGCAGGCGGCAATTCAGACTGCGCACAGATGCGCACGAAATCTGCCATCTCGATTTCTCCCTCTGAGGCAATCGTCTCGCCTCCGCCGGATCGGCCCAATTAGCATAAATGTGTGCCGCCGCGTGTGGGCAAGCATTTATGAGCAAGCAATCGTCCCGAGCCAGGCAGAAGACGCAGCCATCGCACGTCTCCACGCCTTCGCGCCTCTCCCCACAGCAGCAGCCAATCACGGTTTCCGGCAGATGGCTCGTCTCAGCCCTTGGAATCGTCGTTGCTGCCGCGCTGGTATGCGTTTGGGGCGCACTCTGGCTGATGTTCTGGCAAGGCAGCTGGCAATTGCTTTACCATCCCACGGCGCGGATTACGAAGACTCCGGCAAGCGCGGGAATAGCCTTCGAGAGCATCCAATTTGGTCCCGGACCCGACGGCGTACCTCAACTGAGCGGATGGTGGATACCAGGCGCAGCGCAGGGCCGCACGGCGATCTACCTGCACGGTGCGACAGGAAACCTGAGCGATACGATCGATGACCTGGCCCGGCTGCATGCGGCCGGCCTCAATGTCCTCGCATTCGATTATCGGGGCTACGGGCAGAGCAAATTCGAACATCCCAGCGAGAGTCGCTGGCGTGCCGACGCCGAAGCGGCCACTCGATACCTGACGGATACCCGGCACGTTCCCACGAAATCACTTGTGCTGGTGGGGAACGGCCTTGGAGCAAATCTCGCCCTGCAGGTGGGCGCACAACGCCCCGATCTCGCAGGAGTGATCCTGGAGGATCCAATCGACTCGCCGGCAGACGCGATCTTTCGCGATCCGCGAGCCAGGTTGGTTCCGGCGCGGCTTCTCGTCAACGATCGGTGGAAATCAGACAAAGCGGCAGAGAGCCTTGAGATTCCGTCGCTGTGGATTCTTCGCCAGCAGGCTACACACCCACCTGGGGCATTCGACCGGGTAAAGCCGCGCAAAATGCTCGTGTGGCTGACGCGACCGCAGACCGCGGAACAGGACTACGCCTCGGCGCTTTCGCGGTGGCTGGGAGAAATTAACTGAAGCGACGAACCCAGGCTAA
This sequence comes from uncultured Acidobacteriaceae bacterium, assembly GCA_963832465.1. Lineage (GTDB taxonomy): Bacteria > Acidobacteriota > Terriglobia > Terriglobales > Acidobacteriaceae > Telmatobacter. The sequence goes on along the minus strand of CAWHUJ010000002.1, from coordinate 171,250 downwards.
CGCGGAATATCGCGGTGCACAGCTTTGACCTTGTACCCAGCTTTCTTGAGGCGCTTGGTCATCTCCTCGGCCATCATTACGCTGCGATGTTGGCCGCCTGTACACCCGAATCCGACCGTCAGATAGCTCTTCCCTTCTTCCACATAGTGCGGAAGCAGATAAAGCATTAGATCCGTCACCTTCCCCAGGAACTCCTCCGTCTGTGGAAAGCCCCTGATGTAGGCGGCAACGCGGGCATCCTTGCCGGTCTTCTTGCGAAACTCTGGAACGAAATGAGGATTAGGAAGAAAGCGCACGTCGAATACGAGATCTGCGTCGAGCGGAACCCCATTCTTAAATCCGAAGCTGAGGCAGCTCACAAGCAGGCGGGTTGCCTTGTCTTCCTGGCCAAAGCGGGTCTGAATCTGGGCGCGTAGTTCATGGACGTTGAAATTCGACGTGTCAATTAATGTGTCGGCAACATTGCGAATCGGGTCGAGGAGCTGCCGCTCTTCGACGATTGATCGTTCCACTGTCTCTGAACGGCGAAGTGGGTGAGGGCGGCGTGTTTCGGAATACCGCCGAACGAGAACGCCGTCTTGCGCGTCGAGAAAGACCACCCGGGTGGCCAGGTCATTGCGCACCTGCTTGAGAATCTCGGGGAGACGATCGAGTGTCTGACCTTCGCGCACGTCAACAACGATCGCTGCGCGCTGGATTTCCTTCGACTTGCCAACCAGCCCGGCAAATTCGGTAAGAAGTTCGAGGGGAAGATTGTCGACGGCATGATAGCCGAGGTCCTCGAATGACTTGAGCGCTGAAGCCTTGCCGGCGCCCGAAATACCGGTCACAATAACCAGCTCTCTTTCCGGCTTCTTTCCAGGCGCAGAGAGCTTACCGTTCCGCCGATTGAATGAAGCTTTGGGAGCCTGATTGAAAGGACTCATGGGCTCATCGTACAACAACTCGGATTTTGAAACACTGCGGCAGACAAAGGAATTCCGCCTCGTTCGCGAGAAATCGCGAACAGATGTGAAGTGCTCAGGGAATCTCTACGAGTTCCATTTGGCCGTCGCGACGCCGGTGCAACACGTAGAGATCACCGCCCGGATTACGAAATACGAGCAGGTCGCGGTCGCGAAATTCAGCATCTTTAACTGCCTCCTCGATGGTCATCGGTTTGATTGCGATGGCCTCGCCGCTCGCTATTACATGGGGCTCAACGATGGTCGCGTTAGTCGGAAAGCTATGAACGGCGATAGAGGTCCGCGCCTTGATACTGGTCGGCTTGCCATTCGGAGACGGCTCCAGCGGTAGCGCTGCACGAGCCTTCGGCCGCGCCACAGGCGGCGCAGTAAGCACCTTCTCCTCCTTAGGCAAGCGCTTGCGCGCCAGGTGTCGATCGCGGTATCGAAGAGCCTGGTGTTCTGCATGAGCCAGAGCGGCGCGAAGAGCGGACTCCATGGTATCCGCCTCCCCTGCGGCGACGATCGTCTGTAATCGCGCTTGGATGGTCAGTTCCACGATCTGCAGATGACGTTGAACACGAAAGATCACGTTGGCACTCGTTGTCCTGCCGAGAATACGGCCGATACGATCCAATCCCTCTTCTGCCTGCACCCGCAATGTCTTCGGGACTTTCACCTGCCTGGCTGTCAACTCCACTTCCATGGTCAGCCTCCGCTGTGGTTCTGTCTGAACGCGCTATGGACTCAACACTCGTATACCAGAAAGACGCTCGCAGGCGGAGAGCGCTCTGAGGCGCGACTTTACTTGGTAACGAAGGGGGGCGAAAAGAAACTGGAAATGTTGCGCAACAGAGTGGCACTCCGAGTCTGGCCACCGGACAATCGGCGGGAGCCTGAATTCGAGCAGGCAGCACACGGAAAAGTCCGAACGGATCAGGACTGCAAATGCGCTGATGCACGCCGCCACAGTGCATATGCGGGATTATAACGAGCGCCGCCGACTCTACAACCAAGCAGAATGGATCAATCCCGGGAATTTACTCAAAGGTCTCATTGCAACTTCTGCTATAGAAGAAGTTACGTGCCGCGGGGCTCGACCTCAATAAGCTCTGGAAATCCCTGAACGTCAAACCGCGCTCGTCAGATCCGCAGAGGTCCATGCTCTTCGGCTGTTCATTCCGATGCCTTCGCGCTCAAGGCGCGTAGCCTGGCCGATGATCGGCGGAGCGACATTCAAGGCGTCGCTGCCAGGAATGAAGATACGAAAGCACGTGGTCGATCCATGTCTTGATCGAAAACTGCGATATGAGATTCGCCCATTGTATTTCTGCAGGATTCCCTTGCTGATCCAGAGTCCTAGGCCGGTTCCCTTAGCGGATTTGGTGCTGAAGAATGGCTCAAAAAGCCGCTTCGCATCCTCGGGCTTGATGCCGATTCCCGTGTCGATAACGGAGACAACTGGACCACGCTGCCCAGTGGACCAGTCAGTGGCCTCGCGCACATGAAGCCGCAGAGTGCCACCAGTTGGCATCGCTTGAATGGCGTTGGAGATCAGATTCAGAAAAACCTGGCGCAGTTCCACGGGGAACCCAATGACGGTGCTCGCTGCGAAATACTTTTTGCGAACGATGACATGATTCGCCTGAAAGGCTCGCTTCTGCAATTCCACGACATCGTCGAGCAGATCCTGAATACAGATTGGGCTCGGCTGCTTCGACTCGCGATAAAAGCTCAGCGTCTGGCGAGTGATGTGCGACACGCGCACCAGTTCCTGCTCGGCTGCCTCGGCATAACGCCTTGCTTCTTCGTCGAGGGATGGATGCGTGCGCAGCAAATAAAAGATATTTGTGATGGCGGCAAGAGGATTGTTGATTTCATGCGCAATAATTCCTGCGACCCGTCCCATCGCGGCCAGCTTTTCGCTCTCACGAAGAGCTTCTTCTGCCTTAAGCTGCAGCGTGATGTCACGGTTGACCTCAAGAATGGCATTGCGCTCGTCGTTGAGAGTCTTTCTTGAAGCCACGACAATGCCCCGTCCTGTCCTGGTTTGCTGAACGAGATTACCCTGCCACGAACCTTTTTCGGCGAGCACACGCTCGGTTTCTTCTCGCGACACAGGAAACACCGTACGAAGCAAACGGTGCAAATCCTGACCGATCGCCTGTTCACGGCTCCAACCATAGAGGCTCTCAGCGCCGCCATTCCAGAATCGAATTGTGCCCTTAAGATCGCGCATGATGACAGCTTCGGATGCGAGCTCGAGGAGATCCGCCCGCGTACGCAGTCCAGCTTCACTCTCGCGCAGTTCACTGGTGCGCTCTTCAACACGGTGTTCCAGCTCGGCGTTCAACCTCTCCAGCATGCGAGTCTTTCTGTGGAGTTCGACGAAGACGCCGACCTTGGCGCGCAGCACCTCAGGAATAACCGGAACGGAAATATAGTCGACGGCACCGCTGCGGTACCCCTGAACCTTGTCGGAATCGGCCAGGTGAACGCCGGAGATAAAGATGATTGCTGTCCTCTGAAACCGGGGGTGCTGGCGGATAACGTCTGCCAGTTCGAACCCGTCTACATCGGGCATGCTGACGTCCATGAGGACGACCGCAATGTCGTTCTTTAAAAGAACATTCAAGGCCTCGCTAGCGGATGACGCCTTGATGAGGTTCTGACCTAACTCGCCCAGGATCACCTCGTAGCTGAGGAGTTTGGCGGGTTGATCGTCCACCATCAAAATGTTGACCGTCTGATCCAGACTCATTCGCCGTTCTCCTCGTTCGCACTGCCTGACATGCAGAGACAAATGGCCCTATCTGTGTAACCACATGCGCAGCGCTGCCAGCAACTGCTCAGTATTCACCGGCTTGGCCAGGTATTCGGACGCACCTGCTTCAAGACATCTTTCGCGGTCGCCCTTCATCGCCTTTGCCGTAAGAGCAATGATTGGCAGCCTGCGCAGTGTCGGATTCTGGCGAATTACCTGCATCGTCTCATACCCATCCATCTCTGGCATCATGATGTCCATCAACACGATGGCCAGTTCAGGAGTCGACTCAATCGTCTCGACGGCTTCCTTGCCTGTGCCGGCCGACAAGACCGTCATGCCACGGCGCTCAAGCACACTACTAAGGGCGAAGATATTACGCACATCATCGTCGACAACGAGTACTTTGCGGCCAGCGAGTGCATCGTCAGAGCGGTGAAGCCTTTCGAGCATCTGTTGCTTCGCAGGTGGCAGGTCGGTGACGACACGGTGGAGGAAGAGCGCAGTCTCATCGAGTAGTCGCTCAGGAGACTCGACATCCTTGAGCACAACACTCCGCGCGAGAACGCGGAGTCTGGCATCCTCTTCAACGCTCAAATCTCTGCCAGTAAAAACAACCACGGGGAGATCTTTAAGCACCGGATTATCTCGGAGCTTCTCCAGGACCTCGAACCCGGTCATATCGGGCAGCCGAAGATCGAGCACCGCGCAATCGTACCTCCGGTTGTCAAGCATTGTGAGCGCGGAGAATCCGGAGTCTGCAATGTCTATGTCAATATCTTCGTGTCCAAGTAGTTCGCGCGTACTCAATTGTTCCGCGGGGCTGTCTTCAACCACAAGCAGCCGTTTGCGCTTTGATTCCGCGTACTGCTTGATGCGCATGAGGGCAGAGTCGAGATCTTCCGTTGATGTCGGTTTGGTGACAAATGAAAATGCACCACGCGATAAACCATGATGGCGATCTTCATCAAGCGTAAGCATCTGCACAGGGATGTGCCGCGTTCCGGCATCCTGCTTCAAGTGATTCAGTACCGTCCAACCGAGCATATCTGGCAAGAACACGTCCAGAGAAATCGCACAGGGTTTGAATTCCTGAGCGAGCGAAAGAGCTTCAGCGCCCGTCGAGGCGCGTAGCACCTTGAAACCTTTGTCGCGAGAGAGATCACAAAGAATGCGAGCGTAGTGGGGATCATCCTCGACAATCAAGAGAATCGCGTCGCCTTCGGCAAGATTGTGGCGATCGTCCTCTATCCTGGCTTCCTGCTCGACCGCGGTGACGGTTGTGAGAAAGACGGGCGTTGCATGAGCGGTCCCACTTCGTTCAGACTTTGCAACGTTGGGGGTGACCGGCCCGACGTAGGTTTGAGGCAGATACAGGGTGAACGTGCTGCCTGCTCCGGGCTGGCTCTTGAGTTGAATTTCGCCGCCGAGAAGGCTTGCAAGCTCGCGGCTGATTGCAAGGCCCAATCCTGTGCCACCATACTTACGGCTGGTGCCGGCGTCAGCTTGTTGGAACGCCTCAAAAATGATGCGTTGCTTTTCGGCCGGAATGCCGATACCGGTGTCAGAAACAGTGAAGGAGATCACCGATCCAGCTCCGCTGAGCACTGGATGGTCAGCGCTCCACCCGCTGGAGGCGCCGGAGACTTTGAGCCGAACGCTGCCCTGCTCAGTGAATTTGAACGCATTCGAAAGAAGATTCTTAAGGACCTGCTGGAGACGTTTTGAGTCGGTCACGAGGCTGCGGCCCATGCGCGGATCGCCAGTAACCTCGAAGGAAAGCCTGCGATTGTCAGCTTCGTGACGGAAGGGTCGCGAGACAGCTTCAAGGAGAGAGCCAAAGAATATCTCCTCAGCGTCGACGGACACCGTACCGGATTCGATCTTGGAGAGATCAAGAATATCGCTGATGAGGTTGAGAAGGTCTGTTCCAGCAGCATGGATGGTGCGTGCGAATTCGACCTGTTTCCCCGTGAGGCTGCCGTCAGGATTGTCGGCCAATTGCTGACCCAGCACGAGAATACTATTGAGCGGCGTACGCAGCTCGTGGGACATATTGGCCAAGAACTCCGACTTGTACTTCGATGTCAGAGCCAGTTCCCTGGCCTTCTCTTCAAGAGCGCGCCGAGCTTGTTCAATCTCCTGGTTCTTGCGTTCAACCTCGTAGTTTTGCTCAGCGAGCTGCTGCGCCTTCTGCGCGAGCTGTTCGTTGGTCTGCTGAAGCTCCTTCTGCTGGGTCTGCAGTTCGGTTGCTAATTGCTGCGACTGCTTCAACAGGCCTTCGGTCTGCATCGTAGCTTCGATCGAATTGAGAACAATTCCGATGCTGGCTGTCAGTTGCTCAAGAAACGCGAGGTGAGACGCTGTAAAGCTGCTCAGGCTGGCCAGCTCGATTACCGCCTTGACTCTGTCTTCAAAGAGCACCGGCAGCACGATCACGTTTCGGGGCACGGCAGTGAAGAGGCCTGAGCGTATAGGAGCGGCGTGCCCCGGCAACTCGGTTATCAGCATGCGTCGCTTTTCGGCAGCGCATTGACCGATAAGACCCTCGCCAATGCGCACCTCTTTCGCATAGCCCTCGGGCGTGTCGGCATAGCTGGACAGAAGAATGAGACTTCCATCAAGCGCGGTCGATTCACTTTCCATCTGATAGATAACGCCCTGTTGAGCATTGACCAGCGGCGCGAGTTCCGAAAGGAGCATCCTGCCGACAGTGGCGAGGTCGCGCTGCCCCTGCAACATGCCGGTCAAGCGAGCGAGGTTGGTCTTGAGCCAATCCTGCTCTGTATTGTGATCCGTAGTGAGCCGGAGGTTGTCAATCATCGTATTGATGTTGTCCTTCAGCTCAGCAACTTCTCCGCTGGCTTCCACCTGGATGGACCGCGTGAGATCGCCCTTAGTGACTGCTGTTGCCACTTCGGCAATCGCACGCACCTGGTTCGTCAGGTTATCTGCGAGAAGATTCACGTTGCCGGTAAGGTCTTTCCATGTTCCGGCAGCACCTGGCACGTTTGCCTGACCACCGAGGCGGCCTTCTACGCCTACTTCTCGAGCGACCGTGGTCACCTGATCGGCAAATGTAGCCAGGGTATCGGTCATGTTGTTGATCGTCTCGGCTAGCGCCGCAACCTCGCCCTTGGCATTGACGGTTAGCTTTTGTGTGAGAGCACCATTTGCCACTGCGGTGACAACCTTGACGATGCCGCGAACCTGTTCAGTGAGATTCGCAGCCATAACATTGACGTTGTCGGTAAGATCCTTCCACGTGCCGGCGACGTCAGGCACTTCGGCCTGGCCGCCGAGCTTGCCCTCAGTACCGACTTCACGAGCAACGCGCGTCACCTCTGCGGCGAAGGCGTTGAGCTGATCGACCATCGTGTTGATGGTTTCCTTCAGCAGAAGAATCTCGCCCTTCACGTCCACCGTAATCTTGCGCGAAAGATCACCGCGAGCGACGGCGGTAGTCACTTCCGCGATATTTCGAACCTGGGCTGTAAGGTTGCCCGCCATGAAGTTCACCGAGTCGGTGAGGTCCTTCCATGTTCCGGCGACACCCGGCACATTTGCCTGTCCACCAAGACGGCCCTCGGTGCCTACTTCGCGGGCTACACGTGTGACCTCACCCGCGAAGCGATTGAGCTGGTCGACCATCGTGTTGATGGTCTCCTTCAGCAAAAGAATTTCGCCGCTAACGTTGACCGTAATCTTCTTTGAAAGATCGCCGGTAGCAATGGCAGTCGAAACTTCTGCGATATTACGAACCTGGCCGGTTAGATTGCTGGCCATGGAGTTGACGGAATCGGTGAGGTCCTTCCAGGTTCCAGCGACCCCGGGCACAAGCGCCTGACCGCCGAGCTTGCCGTCTGTACCGACTTCGCGAGCAACACGCGTCACCTCGCCCGCGAATGCGTTGAGCTGATCGACCATTGTGTTGATGGTGTCTTTCAACTCCAGAATTTCGCCCTTCACGTCCACCGTGATTTTGCGGGATAAGTCGCCGCGCGCGACGGCTGTTGCGACCTCTGCGATATTTCGGACTTGGCCGGTGAGGTTGCTGGCCATGAAGTTCACGTTGTCGGTGAGATCCTTCCAGGTTCCAGCCACGCCGGAGACCTGCGCCTGACCGCCGAGTTTGCCGTCCGTACCGACTTCGCGAGCAACACGCGTCACTTCGCCCGCGAATGCGTTCAGCTGATCGACCATCGTATTGATGGTGTTCTTGAGCTCAAGGATTTCGCCCTTTACGTCGACCGTGATTTTGCGGGAGAGGTCTCCGCGAGCGACGGCCGTAGTGACTTCAGCGATGTTCCGAACCTGCGCCGTTAGATTGCCCGCCATGGAGTTCACGGAATCAGTCAGATCTTTCCATGTGCCGGCAACGCCGGGCACGTTCGCCTGGCCACCAAGACGTCCCTCCGTGCCGACTTCGCGGGCCACGCGGGTTACCTCGCCGGCGAAGCGATTCAGCTGATCCACCATGGTGTTCAGTGTTTCTTTGAGCTGCAAGATTTCGCCGCGCACGTCGACGGTAATTTTGCGGGAGAGATCGCCGTTGGCAATGGCGGTTGCGACTTCAGCGATGTTGCGGACCTGGCCGGTCAGGTTTCCGGCCATGAAGTTCACGTTATCTGTGAGATCCTTCCATGTGCCGGCGACTCCGGGCACATTGGCCTGACCGCCGAGCTTGCCCTCGGTTCCCACTTCGCGCGCGACACGCGTCACTTCGCCCGCGAAAGCGTTGAGCTGATCGACCATCGTGTTGATGGTGTCTTTGAGCTGCAGAATTTCGCCGCGGACGTCGACGGTGATCTTGCGTGAGAGATCGCCGCGAGCGACCGCCGTAGTGACTTCGGCGATATTTCTAACCTGCGCGGTGAGGTTGCCGGCCATCGCGTTGACTGAATCGGTGAGGTCCTTCCAGGTGCCGGCGACGCCCGGCACAACAGCCTGACCGCCGAGCTTCCCGTCTGTACCGACCTCGCGGGCGACGCGCGTCACTTCAGAAGCGAAAGATCGCAATTGATCGACCATCGTATTGATGGCTTCTTTGAGCTGAAGAATTTCACCGCGCACGTCGACCGTGATCTTGCGGGAGAGGTCACCGCTGGCAACGGCAGTTGCGACTTCGGCAATATTCCTGACTTGCCCAGTTAGGTTGCTCGCCATCGAGTTAACTGAGTCGGTGAGATCCTTCCACGTTCCTGCGACACCGGGGACAACTGCCTGCCCACCGAGCTTACCGTCTGTGCCAACCTCGCGGGCAACACGAGTAACCTCAGCAGTGAAGACGCCGAGTTGCTGGATCATCGTGTTTACGATCTTTGCGGAACGAAGGAATTCGCCCTCGAGGGGACGGCCGTCGACGTCGAGACGAACAGTCTGCGTCAAATTGCCCTGGGCAACGGCAGCGATGGCGCGCGTAACCTCAGTAGTGGGACGAAGCAGATCTTCGACGAGGGTATTTACCGAGACTTCCATATCGTCCCAAGCGCCACGGCGGCGCTCGAAGCGAATGCGCTCACGGGTTTTTCCCTCTTTACCAACAGCAAGTCCAACCCGCTTCAGCTCGCGGGCCATCTGTTGGTTGGCCGTCACAATCTCATTGAATGTATCGGCGATCTTGCCCGGAAGCCCAATCCACGTGGATGGCAGACGGACACTAAAATCGCCGTCTTTCATCGTCTGCAGACTCTGAAGGATCGCAGACATGTGCTCGCTGACTGTGAGGCCGTTCGGTGTGGGTAAGACTTCCTCGTCCTGTTCTACGGCAGGTTGCGAAGCAACAAACTCCATCCTGGTGCGACCTCTTGCGCATTGCTCGGCAGCGTGCAGCGACATACGAGGGGATGCCAAGGCCTTGATAGGCACCAAGCGCTGCTGGGGAATCAGCAGACATCTTTCGTAGTCGTTTATGTGCAGCTTAAGGAGGGATGCGACTGGCCGGAGAGTGGTTGTCTGGAGGGGGAATAACCTGTTGAAAAGCAGGTACTCTAGGCATCTCGGCGACGGCGTTGGTGCGTCGACGGGATGTTCATATCTTCGCGATACTTCGCCACCGTCCGGCGGGTAAGCTGAATGCCCTGGGCCTGCAGCATGGCTGCAAGCTGATCGTCGGTGAGCGGGTGGCGCGGATCCTCTTCCTCAATGAGTTTACGCACCTTGCGCTTGAGGACCAGTAACGGCGTGTCCGCACCCTCCGGGCCGTTTGAGCCTTCAGAAAAGAAAAAGCGCAATTCGATTACACCCTGCGGTGTGTGCGCGTATTTATTGGCAACAGCACGGCTGACAGTTGAGGGATGCACTCCAATCTCTTCAGCAACTTCCTTGATCATGAGAGGGCGCAAGGCCTCAATTCCATGCTCAAGGAAGTCCTGCTGTCTGCGCACAATTACATCGCAGGTTCGCAGAATCGTGCTTTTGCGCTGCGCAATATTGCGCATGAGCTGAAGGGCCGAACGGAAGCGTTCCTTTACGTAGTCCTTGACTTCCTTATCGGTCCCATCAGCAACCAGCATCCTGCGGTAACGCTGACTGAGCCGCAAGCTAGGCAAATCTTCCTCATTCATTGTGACGACCCATTCGCCGCCACGCTTGACGAAGACTACGTCGGGCTCGATCAGACGAGTCTGCTCGCGGTTGTAGAGCCTGCCAGGCCGCGGATCAAGGGTGCGAATAAATTCAACACCGGCGTGAGCCTCTACCAGCGAAACTTGAGCCGCTCGCGCGAGATCTTTCATATCGCGCTTCTGCATCAGATGCAGATGTTGATCAACGATGAGCGCAGCGACTTCAATACTGCGGCGCCGTTCATGAAGGTGTGGCTCCGCTTCTGCACGAAGATTGCCGTTGTCGGCTCCATCATCTTCGTCGACGGTCTGGCGCGCGTAGACTTGCTCAAACTCGTTCTGCTGCGCCGATATCTGAATCATCAGACACTCACGCAGATCGCGAGCACCCACACCCGCAGGATCGAGTTGCTGCACCAGGTCGACGCTCTGCCGCATAAGGTCGTCCGCGGCCTCTGCATCGAGAGACTGGGCGGCCGGAAATTGTCTGAAGGATTGAACGAGCTCATCCTGGCCGACGGAAAGGTAGCCGTCTTCGTCCAGATTGCCAACAATGAACTCCGCCGCCTGCCGCAGGCTTGACTCAAGCGTTAGAGCGCCCAGTTGCCACGCCAGGTGATCGGAAAGGGTCGTAGGCTGTGAGAGAAAGTTCTCAAACGAGGGCCTCTCGCTCTCTTCGTACTCCGGCTGAGTGCGATAACCCGGGTCAAGATACTCCTGGAAATAAGAACCGAAGTCAATCTCATTGAAGGAATCTCCGGGCGCTGCCGCGGGTTCCGCAGCTCCGTTCTCATGATGCTCGAGACGCTCATCCCGCTCTTTTCTCTCCTGGCGGCCGGCCACCTCATCCAGCATCGGAACGGATTCGTCGATCTCTTCCAGGACGGGATTTTCGACCATCTCGGCATCGATCATCTCCTTGAGCTCAAGCTTGTTCAGCGCCAGGACGCTGACCATCTGCATCAGCCCCGGCGTAAGGATCTGGCGCTGAGCGACCTTCAGGTTCAGTTTGGGCTGCAGAAGCGCCATAGAAAAGAGCTCGGATTCCAGTTTTGCGTTATATCGAGTTTAATCGGACTAAGGCGTAGCCCGCAGGGCAATCTCTCGTCCTCGTGCTGCATTCTCCCGGTTTGGGCAATCGACCTTTTCGGCAGTCTACGTCTGAACGGCGCAGGCCGCTATACCCTTTTAGGCATTCGGCGTATACCCCTGGTTACGTCCGTTAGTGGACGAATCGCGCCATGTCAGCCCAAAGAAAAGCCTTCCCCGAGATAGACGCGCCGCACCTCAACATCGTTGCCAAGTTCGTGCGGTGTTCCGGCACGGAAAATCTTCCCTTCGGCGATGATATATGCCCGGTCAGTAACGGTAAGCGTCTCGCGGACATTGTGATCGGTGATGAGAATTCCGATACCACCGGACTTCAAGTCGAAGATAATTTTCTGCAAGTCGAGCACAGCAATGGGGTCGATACCGCTGAAAGGCTCGTCCAGAAGAATGAAGTTGGGTTGGATGCAGAGGGAACGAGCGATCTCGACGCGACGGCGTTCGCCGCCGGAGAGCGCATAGCCGCGCGTGCCACGAATGTGCGAGAGGTTGAGCTGATGGATGAGGCGCTCGGCGCGGGCCCGGCGCTCGCGCGTGTCGAGCGGCTGCGCCTCGAGGACCGCGATGATGTTTTCTTCAACCGTGAGCTTGCGAAAGACCGAAGGCTCCTGGGGAAGATAGCTAATGCCGAAATTGCGCGCACGAAGGTACATCGGCGTGTGCGTAATATCGACATCGTCAACGAGAATGCGTCCCGTCTCAGGAGGCACAAGCCCAACGATCATGTAGAAGCTGGTAGTTTTTCCCGCGCCGTTGGGGCCCAATAGGCCGACGACCTCGCCACGCGAGATTTTGAGATTAACTCCGCGAACGACCTGACGGCCTTTGTATGATTTACCGATCTCTTCGGCAACTAACGTCTCCATCTATCTCCGAGCTCGCATCAAACAGCTTCAAGGCCGCTTGGGCACTGTCGTTTCCGTGACCGACTGGCGGCTTCCACCTTCGACATTGACGCTATCATCGCGACTATTGAAAATCAAAGCCTGCCCCGTCACTGTTCCACGGACAGGATCGGTGAGGCGAGGTGGAACGGCCGGTGATCCGGTGAGCGTATATTCCGCGGTCGCCCCGTTGTAGATGAGCTGTTGGCCGGTTCCCTGCCTGCCCATCGAGTCAATGCTCACATCTCCGCTGGCGATCATGCGATCGATCTGAGCCGCTGCACCATCGTGACCAGCGTGGTTGCCCGGAGGAAGCAGCGTAAGTTCAACCTGGCTGGAATGGGTGGTTGCTGTCGCGGTCTCGGCAACAACAGCACTACTACTGATGCCATACATGATCGCCTTGCGTTCGGCATCGGAGTATTTGAAGTCGCCGCCTCGCACGCGAATCACGGATGGCTTTCCGGGATCTGCCGGCTTGCCTGCAGCCTGCGAAGTTTGCGCGACGAGAATCACCTTTACCGGATTGGCCGGAATGGTTGACTGAGCAACGAGAGTCTGCCTGACTCGGTTGAGCGTGATCACTGGCGCCGCAATTGAGTTCCCTTGCTGCCACAGGCGCGCGTCACCGCGAAAGGTGGCCTCGCCCGATTTCTGCTGCAATTGCGCCTCAGACGATACAACGTGTGCCGGGCCATCAGAGCCCATGGCGGGCATATTGCGGTGTGAGACACCCGCTGCGGGCAGCGCGGATCCAGTGGTTTGATATCCGAGCCAGGTCGCTTTGACATCCCCGCGCGCGAAAGCGTCGCCGGAGGATTGCGAGAAGTCAATCTTCGCAGCCGCAAGTTGAAGGCCACCGTCATCAACGCGAGGATCTCCCGTAAGATGAAGCCATTCGCCCGTGTTTTCGTAGACGGCGTGTTGCCCTGTTGCATGCATTGCCGGCGGTATAGCTGCTCCTTCGCGCGCTTGTGGCTGCTGAGTCAGAGTCACGTTGCCGTCGACTGTGGCGGATTCGATCTGCGTTCCGCCGCTCGTCGACTTCGCCGTTGAAGGAGTCGTGGGCATGAAGTGCGCTTCGAGGCGATCACCGCTTGTTGTCTGTCTCGTCCCATTCGATGTCGTCTGCACGATGTTGGCGTGGCCAATACCCGTCAATGAAGAGAGAGCGGAATCAGGACCGAAGGTCCCCGTTACCTCCTCGGCGGCCAAACGCGACGGCAGTGCGGGTCCAGTTCCTCTCTGGCTGCTGGCGGTGACAACAACTCCACCCGTTCCGTGGATTTTGCTGAGGGCAATCTGACCCTTTGAGGAGTGACTAAAGTCGAGGTCCGCTACGGGAGAGGTCCATGTGCGCTCGGTCTTCGAGTCGTTGCTCTGCTCCTGGGTCGAAAGTCTGACACCCCGCTCAAGGTGCGCGCTATTCAGCACACCAGCCGCGCCGAAACTCAGCTCGGCGGTGGGTGCGGCACCGTGAAACTGGCGAGGATCGCTGTCCGAATCGATGGTCACACCGCCTTCAAGATGCCCATGTGTTGGGTTGTTGTCCGCATCGAAGAGTAGCGTTCCCACCGGCGCAGAGAGGCGCCCGCGATCAGGACTGTTCAGCACGAGGTGGTCCGTCGCGTCGAGGCGCTCCGCAGATCCATCGTCACGAAAGTGGATGGTTGCGAATCCGGCCTGAGCATTGCCATTGCGGTATTTCGCTACGGCAGAGTTGAGATGGCAAACCTGCTCCCCTTGATCAAACTCCGCGTGCTGAGCAGTCAGATTGACGGGTTCCTCGCCACGCACGGCGTTCAATTGCACCGCCTTCCGGAGAACGAGGTTGCCACTCTGCGAATCATACGTTGCGCCGACAGCGCTGCCTGATGCTTGCGCGAGAGCGAACTCAACCGGCTGGTCTGTACTGGCAACGCCTGAGCGTTGATCGAAGCTGAGACCGCTGGTCTTGACGCGAATCTTACCTGCCTTAGCCGGCGGATTCTCGCCAGCGTCCCCGGAGTTGTTGCCGGATGCAGATCCGGCCTTCGATTTCCCGCCAACGTTTGGCGGCCTCGTCAGAGTGATTTCTACAGGCCCCTCCGCGTGCGCAATTCCCGACTGGCGATCGTACTCAAACTCGCTGCCTTCAATACTGTCGACGTTGCCATCGGCGCCGTACATCTCGATTCTTACGGCATGCAGACGAAACCGATCGTCGCTGAGCTGCTCCTCTTTGGACGCCTTGATCTTAAAGAGCGCATGACCGGCGCGAAACTCAGCATGAGTGAATCCATTGGCTTCCTGCTGAATGTTGATGCCAAGGCGCTTGGGCAGATCGCGGCGGTTCAGATGGCTCTTCCATTTGCCGATGGCAAGAAAAGCCACCAGCGCCGCCACCAGCAGAATGCCCGCGACCAGGACCAAAGTGCGCATCCGCTCAATGGTGAGGCGCATGGGTCAGTTCCCCATGCCGAGGCGTGCCGCCAGGCGCTGCGCAAGGCTCTCGCCCAGCTCGCTCCACAGCAGGCGCGCCGTGGCTCCGGACCCTTTCTCGACCGCGGCTGTTAGGTCGACGAGCTGGCGCACGTTCTCTTCCACGTGGCTCGCGCCTACTGACTCGAGTTCGGCGTCTTCTTCAAGAAAGGCAGCGTCGGTGCCGAAGTCGATGCGGATGTGGCCTTCCTGCTCGTAGGCGCCATCGTCAAAGAGCGGGCCGAAGCCGGTGACGCGCACGAGACGCGGCGTACGGACCCAGCGCGCATCCAGTCCTGCAGTGGAAGGTTCGAACTCCCAGAGGCTCCAGCCAATCTGGAACTCGTAGGCGTAGTCGTCGTGGAGCAGCTCGAGGGCTTCTTCGACCGCCTCCCGCGGCTCTGCGCCCCGCTCGCGTGATCCGTAAACGCGCTGGAAGACCGGCGTCTCGCTCCAGCTGACGGGCCAGACCGTCGCGGAGTAGACGTCGGGGCTCGCCGCCATGTGCGGCGAATGCTTCGAGCACGGCCGTCAGCTTGTCCGGCAGAGCGGCAAGGCGCAGATTCGGGTACCAGAGACTCAGATAAAGCGCGTCGGACATCTCTATTGATTTTAGACGCTTCGGCGTTCGGGAGCGATTCGGCTAGCCGGTGACGATCTCGCTGAAATCGGCGATCCCAGAGAAGCCGCGCAAAACCTCATCGATGAGCGCCGAAGTGTGCCCCGCGAACCGACTGGATCAGGGTCAAGGACCATGACCTTGTCGAAGAACGTATCGACAGCGGGGCGCAGCGTGGCGATCAGCCCGAGAGCTTCTCCATAGTCTCGCTGGCTACGAAGTAGGGCCACCTGCGGAGCGAGGGTTGCAGCAGATGACGCCAGATTTTGCGCCTCAGAAGCGAGCTTTACGGCAGTCAGCGTGCCGATTTCGTACTTCTTCTCTTCGGCTTGGCGGAGGATGTTCTTGATGCGCTTGAAGGCGGCGGAAATGGCGGCGAAATCTTCAGAAGTGCGGGCCTTCGAAAGCGCTTCGGCGCGGGCGATGGCGTCACGAACATCATCTGCACCCGCGGCGAGCACGGCGTTCACAACGTCGTAGGAGAAGCCACGCACATCCTTGAGGTAGAAGTTGAGCCGCTCGCGGAAAAAGGCCGCTACCTGGTCTCTGTTGGCTGTGCCGGTTTGAGCCGCATCCATCACTGCAGAAAGCGTGAGAGTGAGCCCCGACTCGGCAAGAATTTTGACGATGGCATTAGCGGCGCGGCGCAGAGCGAAGGGATCTTTTGAGCCGGTGGGTGCCATGCCGATGCCGAACATCGCGGTGATGGTCTGAATGCGATCGGCGATGCCGAGAAGCTGGCCTTCGACCATAGCGACAGGAATATTGTCCTCAGTGGAGGCGGGACGGTACTGCTCGTAGATTGCCGTCGCAACCTCTTCACCGAGTCCTTGGCGCACGGGCGTACAGGCCACCGATGATGCCCTGGAGTTCGGTGAACTCCTTGACGAGCTCGCGGTTAGGTCGGTCTTAGCGAGCTCGACGGCGCTAGCAGCGCGGCTCGTCAGAGAGTGGCACCGGCTGTTTTCGTGAAGGCGGCGAGTCTCTTTGCGATGGCGAGGTTCTCTTCGGTCTTCCAGTGGTAGCTGCCGAGCTGCTTCTGGAAGGTTACGTTCTTCAGGCTTTCGACGCGGTCGGCGAGTGGAGTTTTCTGGTCGAAGTCCCAGAAAAATTGCGCGTCTTTGAAGCGAGCGACGAGCACGCGCTCGTTGCCGTGGCGGATGATGGCGGCGCCGTCGCTTCGTCGACCTCGGTGTTGAGCACGGCGAGGAAATGCGGAGCGAGCTTGCTGTTGGCATTTTCGACTGCGAAATACTTCTGATGGTCGCGCATGACGGTGACCAGAACTTCCTCGGGAAGCGCAAGATACTCCTCTCAAAGTTGCCGAGGATGACGCTGGGCCATTCGGTGAGGTGAAGGACGGTGTCGACGAGCGGCTCGTCTTCGCGCCAGCGCGCGCCGGCGACTGTGCGGGTTGCCTTATCCAGGGCCTTGCGGATCGACTGACGGCGTTCGGCAACATCGACAACAACTTTGGCGCCGCGGAGGGTTTCCGCATAGCCTTTTCCCGCGAAGATGGCGACCGGCGCGTCTCCATGGAGCACGCGGTGACCGCGGCTGGAATTGCCCGCGGCAATGCCGGCGATTTCAAGCGGGACAACGGAGGAGTCGAGAAGGGCGACGATCCAGCGGACAGGGCGCACGAAGCGCTCAGGCTTACCTGCGCGCCAGTACATGTTCTTCGCCCAGTAAATGCTGAGGACTTCTTTAGGAAGCTCGCCGGCGAGCACCTCCGTCGCGGAGATACCCTGACGCTTTACGGTGGCGCCGACATACTCACCCTTGGGCGTCGTGACTTTTTCGAGAGCGGAAACGGCGACCCCAGCCTTCTTTGCGAAGGCTTCTGCGGCAGGAGTGGGTGTGTCATCCTTGAACGCCACCTTCCACGAGGGGCCGGTGAGTTTCTCTTCAGTGTCCGCCTGCGCCGGCAAAACACCTTCGACCAGAACTGCGAGCCGGCGCGGTGTGGAGAAAGTAGAAACTTTGGCTTCAGGAGCGAGCAATCGCTCGCGCGTCAACAGGTCAGTAACACGACGGCCCAGCTCGGCCTCGGCACCTGCAATCATGCGGGCTGGAACCTCTTCGAGCCCTATCTCAAATAGAAAATCAGCCATAATTTCGTAACTTTCTCGTGAAACTCTCTGTGCAAGGTCAGGCTGCCTGCTGAACTGCATACGCCTTCGCGACTCCGACTGCCAGTGCGCGGATGCGCCCGATCACGCCAACTCTTTCTGTGACGCTGATCGCTCCGCGAGCGTCGAGGATGTTGAAGAGATTTGAGCACTTCAATGCAAGCTCATAGGTGGGAAGCAGGGGAAAGCGGCGCTTGTCAGCTGATGCAGCTGTCTCGTTCGCAAGCAATGACTCAGCCTGCGCAAGCAGAGACTTCGCCTCCGCCTCATAGAGATTGAAATGCTCCCAGAGCTTCTTCACATCTGCATCTTCGAAGTTGTAGACGGAGAATTGCAGTTCCTCGGCGAGTCGGACATCGCCGTAGGTGATGACTGCGCCGGTGATTGGATCGCGTGCCCAGATGATGTCGTAGATGGAGTCCACATCCTGCAGGAACTGGGTGATGCGCTCAAGCCCGTAGGTGAGTTCGGCGCAGATGGGGTCAAGATCGATGCCGCCGCATTGCTGGAAATAGGTGAACTGGGTAATCTCAAGGCCATCGAGCATCACCTGCCAGCCGACGCCCCATGCGCCACCGGCGGGCCACTCCCAGTTGTCTTCTTCAAACTTCAAATCGTGCCGCGAGAGATCGATGCCGATGGCCTCGAGCGACTGCAGATAAAGTTCCTGCACGTTGGCCGGAGGCGGCTTCAGAATCAACTGAAATTGAGTGTGCTTGAAGAGCCGGTTGGGATTTTCTCCATAACGGCCGTCGGCTGGACGCCGCGAGGGCTGCGCATAGCCGACCTTATACGGCTTTGGCCCAAGAACGCGTAGAAAGGTCTCGGGCGCCATGGTCCCCGCGCCAACCTCGACGTCATAGGGCTGCTGCAGCACGCAGCCGCGCTCTGCCCAGAATCCCTGGAGGCGGAAGAGCAATTCCTGAAACGTGAGTGGGGATTGCTTCTCAGAAGATACGGCAGGGTTGATCGACACTGGCGAAGTCTCTCTTATTGCTCAATTCAAGTCCATCTTAGCAGTCCCGTTAGGGCTGCTTATTCCGTCGCTCAGAGGCGTGCCAGAGCCTCAGCGGTGCGGTACTTGCGTTCGACATGTCTCTCGAGCGCCTGAAGCGTGAAGCGGCGAAGGTCCTGGGCGCAGCGGCGTGGAAACGGTTCGGCGGCAAAATTGGAGACGGGCGAACGCAGCATGCGCTTCGCGAGTTGCCAGGACTCCGCAGAGAGCGGCGATGCGCTGCCGGCGCGGTGGAGCGGGCAGTAGAGCCCATCAGCGTAAGCATTGAAGCTGGTTTCGCCGGCCTGCAGAGGCTCGCCGCACTGTGTGCAGCGCGTGATATCCGGCAAGAGGCCCATAAGACGGGTCAGCCACAGCTGAAAATAAGTGAGCGGCATCCAGGGCCCGGCTAACTGTGGCCCGGCAACCGTGGTTTGTTCGAGTACTGAGAGAAGGAGACGAAAGACAGTTTCCTGCGGATCGTGTTCGGGGAGTGTCTGGTCGATGACCTCGGCAAAAAAGCTGAGTACCGTCATGCGAACGGGATCGATGGGAGCGGAAAGGGGCGAGCTAATGATCTCAAGCTGATCGAGGCGTACCAGTTCTTGCCTGGGACGCTCGGCGAACCACGCCCGCACCACCGTCATGGGCTCAAGAGCGCCGCCGAATCGTTTGCGGCTCTTGAGCGCCGCCTTCGCCATCCCCTTCATGCGGCCGTAGTCGCGCGAGAAGAAGCTGACAATCAGGTCAGCCTCATGCAGCGGCCAGGTTCGCAAAATGACGGCATCTGAGGTGAGGACACCCATGCGCTTTCATCATCGCATCCGTGGGGAGGGTGGCTGCTGTGCGCGCAAACACAGACGCGCCCGCCGAGGCGGACGCGTCTCGTGACTCATGCTCTGATCAGCGGCCGAAATGCGCGGCGTTCTTCTCGGTGAAGTGAGCCCACTTCTCCGGCACATCATCCTGAGCGAAGATCGCGGAAACCGGGCAGGCCGGAACGCATGCGCCGCAGTCGATGCACTCGACCGGATCAATAAAGAGCTGATCGGCTGCAGCGTGGCCGTCCTCGTCTTTCTTGGGGTGGATGCAATCGACTGGACAAGCGTCTACGCAGGCGGTGTCCTTAGTGCCGATACAGGGTTCAGCGATTACATAGGCCATTTTGAGCTCTCCGGTAAGTTACTTCTCGAGGCTGATAGTAGCACACAGAGGTGCGGGCTGACGCCGCTCTTCGCCGCGAGAGTTTTGCGATGCGGGAATTCGCCTTCTTGCCGGATGTTGTGGAAGCGTCAGGGTTTCACGGTACGGGCATCTCGCTGCGCGGCCCACTCCGTGGGACTCGGAATTGGCGACAAATCCCGGCCCGCAAACATGTCTTCAAAGAGGCCGATGAGCTCGCTGTGAATGTGGCCGTTCGAGGCAAGGACTTCAGTGCTGGCAAGTTTTACCGCGTTCCCAGAGAAGTCGGTAACGCGGCCGCCAGCTTCTTGCACGATTAGAATTCCAGCGGCCGTGTCCCAGGGATTCAGGTTGAATTCCCAGAAGGCATCGAGTCGGCCAGCGGCAACGTAGGCAAGATCAAGTGCCGCTGATCCGGCTCGGCGAACGCCATGAGAACGCAGGGTGAACTCGTGATAGAAGTGGATATTAGGGCTGGAATGACGCTTGCGGCTGGGGAATCCGGTTGAGACGAGGGCCTCGGCCAACTGGGCCGTGCGTGACACCTGCAGGGGCTTACCGTTGAGGAAGGCTCCCTGCCCCATTTCGGCAGTGAAGAGCTCATCGCGCATCGGATCGTAGATAACACCGGCTTCGAGGACACCATCTTCACCGGCGGCCAACCCGTTAGGACGGTGCTCGAGTCCCATCGAAACACAGAACTGAGGAAAGCCGTGAGCAAAGTTCGTGGTGCCGTCGAGCGGGTCAACATACCAGCGGTATTCGCATTCGAGACGATCGCGAGTTCCCTCTTCGCCATACATGCCATGTTGGGGAAAAACCTCCGCGAGCCGGGTGCGAATGAGCTTCTCGACTGTGCGGTCGGCAACGGTCACCAGATCGACGTCGCCCTTGTACTCAGTCTCTACGCCTTGTGCGAAGAATTCGCGCAGGCGCGCACCTGCTTCCCGCGCAATCTGGGCTGCTGGCAGAACAAAGTGTTCTTCTCCGGCTGAAGAAACGCCTTCGCTCACGAAGCTGCCTCACTGAGTCCGTTTCCATTGCCGGGACGGGGATTCCGCCGGCGGCCGGCCTCGGTGATGGATTGAATCTGCTGCTTGTAGATGAAGAGATTTGGTTTGCCTTCGCGAGTGAGGCGCAGCATACCATCGTCAAAATATTCAATCCAGCCACGTACGGTTTCGCCATCTCGCAGCTTGACGGCAACTGTGACCTGGCGTTCGCTGAGAGATCTAAGATAGAGCGCTTCCTGGCCGGTTTCGCCAGGCGGAGGAGTTTTTGAGCGACGGCGCGTAGGCGCTGGGGGAGTCATGATGCTCATTTTAGATGCAACTTAGTGGAATCGCTGGCGAGAATTAATTGCGCAATGTGAGATTGCGCCGAACTACACTCAACGCTTGCTGATAGGTGTATCGGCAAAGTAACCGGTGCGGTAGCGAATGTTGAAGGCCTCGGGTGCCGCACGGGGGATGGTGACACGCAGCCGGTGGAAGTTCAAGCCCGGCTCTTGATTCCGCGGGTAATAACCGATGAGGTATTGGGTGCGGAGATCCTCGCTGACGCGCGCAAAGGCTTTGTCGAGCCCCCCTTCCGACGCGTAGAAGCTCTTGCCACCGGTCTGCTCAGAGAGAGTAATCAGGGCGTGCTCGCCGCCGGTATCCCGGCCGGCGCTTGCAGCTATCGGCACGTCGATGATGCTGTAGATCATGACTTCATTGCGAAGGGCCTGTTCGAGGGCATCGTCGTAAGTCGTGTTATTGACTGTGTCGCTGCCGTCAGAGACAAGGACCAGTATCTTGCGGCCTTGTTTCGTGCCGAGGCGCTGCGCGGCGAGGTAGATCGCGTCGTAAAGCGCCGTGGCATCGCCGCCACGCATGTTGTTCAGGCCCCGATCTATGACCCCTTCGTTATTAGTGAAGTCGGCGAGCTGGCTGACGTTGGTCGAGAACTCGAATACCGACATCTGATCCTGCGGACGCAGCAGAGCATGGACAAACTTCTTGGAGGCATCGCGCTCAAGGAGGCGATCCTTAGAGACGCTGGCACTGGTGTCGACGGCGATCGTCAGATTCAAGGGGAGCTCGGATTCACGCTCGAAGACAGAGATCTGCTGCGGCCGGTTGTCCTCTGAAAGCGCGAAGTCGTCGCGGGTGAGGCTGCCGACAAGGGCTCCATTTGCGTCAGTGACATTGACGAAGACGCTGACCAGTTTGACATCGACACGCAGGGTAGCGTCGGGGGATGACTGCGAGGACGATGCAACAGCGGATATGACCGCCGATATCGAGATGACTAGCGACAATGCCAGGCCAAGCTTACGGCGCATCCGGAACCCCCGCACCGATTCCGGGAGGAAAGGGCTCTCCGTCAGCCCAGATGGATCCATCGACAAAAGTCTCCTTCTTCCAAATGGGCACCGTCTTCTTGAGCGTATCGATGACCCAGCGACACGCCTCGAAGGCCTGAGAGCGGTGTGCGGAAGCGACGACAATTAGAACGCTGGTCTCGCCAATCTGGAGACGTCCCAGACGATGGACGATGCTTACCTGCCGCACACCGAAGTTCGCGCAGGCTTCGGCGGCCAGTGCCTTCATCTGCTTCACTGCCATCTCTTCATAAGCCTCGTAATCCAGATAGAGAGTTCGACGCCCACGAGAGTTGTTACGGACAATGCCGTCGAAAGCAACGACGGCGCCGTCCTCGCCGCTCTTTGCTGCGCTCACCCAATTCTCTGTTTCGATGGGTTCTCGCGTCAGAGTCGCAGGCGTTGTGAAATCAGCGAGCTTGCGAAGTTCCGTCATGGCGCCGCCGGATACGGGCGGCAAGAGCGCCACTTCATCGCCATTCTGGAGGAGACAGGCCCGATCGGCGTATTCGGCATTGACACTGACGGCGATGCCACGAAGGCTGAGGCCGGGGTGTTGGGCAGAAATGATTTCGAGCAGATCGGCAACCGACGCTCCGTCAGGCACAGGGACAGTAGCGGCATCTGGACCCAGAGCGTCTTTCAAAACCCCAAAGGCAAGCAGCCGCACCTTGTTCATAAGAGAAAGCATATCGCTCGCAGAAGATTAGACGCGACATCGGGCAATCAGTCGGCAGTTGGAGCAGGTACGACCGTTACAGGAAAAAATAAGGGCCGGCAAGCTGCCGGCCCTTAAGTGAATGCGCCTGAACGATCACGCGGCTACGCTCGCGCCCCGTTCCGGCTCAACCGAGACCACACCGATGCGACCTTTAAGCGAAGGAAGGGCGACGGCGAGCACATCTTCGATGTGATCAGCGTAGTGCACCTCGACGCCTTCGACCATGTCCCGCGTCAAATCTTCTTCGACGTTCTGACGGTTGTCGGCCGGAAGGATGATGGTTTTCACTCCTGCCCTGCGTGCCGCCAGGAATTTCTCCTTGATTCCACCAACCGGCAGTACATTGCCGCTCAGGGTGATCTCACCGGTCATTGCGGTGAGCGGTTTCACTGGTATGTCAGTCAGCAGCGAAACCAGTACGGTGGCCATCGTCACGCCCGCTGACGGGCCATCTTTGGGGATAGCGCCGGCAGGAACGTGAATGTGGAGATCGAGGTCCTTGTTGAAGTCCTCAGCAAGCCCCAGCTTCGCGGAGTTGGAACGCACCCAGGTTAGCGCGGCCTGCATGGATTCCTGCATGACCTCGCCTATCTGGCCTGTCATCGTGAAGCTTCCGCGGCCTTTCATTTTGTTGGCTTCAATAAAGAGAATATCGCCGCCTGCTGGAGTCCATGCCAGGCCGACTGCAACGCCGGGCCGCTTGACCCTCTCTGCCACCTCGGTTTCAACGCGAACCTGGATTCCACCCAGAAACTCCTTCAATACATCGCGCGTGATGACGAGTTTCTCGGTCTTGCCTTCGACCACGCGACGCGCCTGCTTGCGGCAGACTGTTCCGATCACCTGCTCGAGTTTGCGCACGCCGGCTTCGCGGGTGTAGTGCCGAACGATCTGGCGTACTGCATCTTCGGGGAACTCTATCTGATCCTCGGTGATGCCGTTCGCCTTCACCTGACGAGGAATGAGGTAGCGGAAAGCGATGTGTACCTTCTCTTCCTCACTGTAGCCTTGCAGGGGAATGATCTCCATGCGATCCTGCAGCGGCGCCGGCACAGTGTCGAGCATGTTCGCGGTGCAGATGAAAAGCACCTTCGACAAATCGAACGGCACGTCGAGATAGTTGTCGCGGAAGGTGTTGTTCTGCTCCGGATCGAGCGTCTCAAGAAGCGCCGAGGCCGGATCGCCACGAAAATCGCGGCCCAGCTTATCAACTTCATCCAACATGATCACTGGGTCGTTGGTTTCCGCGCGGCGAATACTCTGAATGATCTGACCGGGCAACGCGCCAATATAGGTACGCCGGTGGCCACGGATTTCGGCCTCATCGTGCATTCCCCCCAGGGCAACGCGCTGGAACTTGCGCCCGAGAGCGCGAGCGATGGAGCGACCCAGGCTGGTCTTGCCGACTCCCGGAGGTCCGACAAAGCAGAGGATCGGCCCTTTCATATCAGGCTTAAGCTCGAGCACGCTGAGGTAGTCGAGAATGCGGTCCTTCACCTTTCGAAGTTCGTAGTGATCCTCGTCGAGGATTTCGCGGGCCTTGGCGATATCGATCTTCGAACCTGAACTCTTCGTCCAAGGCAAAACAGCGAGCCACTCGATGTAGTTCCGGGTGAGTGAGTAGTCGGCGGCCATGGGGGACATGCGGCCGAGGCGATTGAGTTCTTTCATCGCCTCCTTCTTCACGTCCTCGGGCATACCTGCTGCTTCAATCTTCGCCCGCAGTTCTTCTACCTCGCGCTGGCCTTCGTCCTGCTCACCCAGTTCTTTCTGGATGGCCTTCATCTGCTCACGCAGATAGTAGTCGCGCTGCGACTGCTGCACCTGATCCTGCACCTCGCTCTGAATCTTGGAGCGGAGCTGCTGAACCTCGATTTCCTTGGCGAGGAGCCTGTTGAGTTGCTCGAGGCGAATCTGCACAGCTGGAGTCTCGAGTAACTTCTGCTTCTCGTCCGTCGTTAGGAACGGGAGCGATGAAGCGACAAAGTCCACAAGGCGGCTGGGATCTTCGATATTCGCGGCAATGGTGCGAAGTTCATCAGAGAGAGTGGGAGAGTCCGTAACGATCTGCTGAAACTGCGCGACTACGTTACGCGTGAGCGCCTCGATGCTCGACGTGGACTCAGGCTCGGCGTCTTCCAGTTCCTCAATTTCGGCGATCATGAACGGCTCGGTCTGGACATAACGCAGGACCCGTACGCGCGAAACGCCCTCTGTGAAGACGAAGCGGCTCTGGTTCGGCATGCGGACAACCTTATGCACCGTGGCAAGCGTGCCAATCTGGTGCATGTCGGCTTCTTTGGGAGTGTCCAAGCGCGGATCGAGTTGAGCCGCAACGACGATCGAACGCTCCTCCCCGAGGGATTCGATCAGCTGGATCGAACTTTCGCGGCCAACCGTAAGCGGCAGAACGGCGTGTGGGAAAAGCACTGTATCGCGCACCGGAAGGACCGGAATGCGACGAGGGCTGTTTCCCGAGGAAGAATTCGATGGGGGCAAAGTGGTCGGCTGGCTTGACATTGAGTGTCCTCTTATCAACTTTTCTACATTAGACAACGCAGAAGTCGAAAAGTTTCAGGAATCTGACCGCCCATGAGCAGGCCTGCCCGGTCGTTTGCGGGACAGGCCCAGGGATGCAGCCAAAGCTCACAAGATGAGCCATTTGCGGCACGGAAAGAATGCGAGGCCAAAGTTCTCCCCGAGAGCGGAAGGATTTCATATCTAGAGCCTTTATCGACCCCGCAATCGAGAAGGTGAGGGGCGCCTTGTAGTCCCGTGGAAAGGCCCGTTTCGCAGGACGGAAGGCCAGATAGAGCTGCCACAGTCTTAATCGACCCTGGCAGTGCCCTCTTCTTTCTTAATGGCCAATTCGATTCGGTCCCAGAGATCTTCCTCGGGTTGCTGAGCGGTGAGCAACTGGCGGGCCGCATCCGCGATAGTTTGAAGATCGGCAAGAAGTGCGCGGCAGTTGGCGCAGGTCAGCAGGTGGGGATGGCGGGTGGCGTCCTCTCCTGAGCCGATCAGATCTGCCAATTGTGCCTGGAACTGCTGGCAGCTCATCTCATTCGGATCGCCGGTCATCGCGGTCCCCCCTTTGCATCGATGTGCGCAGCGCGTCGCGCAGCTTAAGCCTTGCCTTGTGGAGTTGGGATTTGCTGTTGCCGATGGAGCAGTCGAGCATTGAGGCAATCTCATTATGCTCATAGCCCTCAACATCGTGGAGCACGAATATTAAACGATAGCCCGCCGGTAGGTCACCAACGGCACGTTCGAGCGCGAGCCGGTCGATTGAGCCGGAAAGTGACAAGTCGGGGGCGCCGAAGCTTCGGCCCGGACCGTCGTCGTGAACCGGTTCCATGGCCTCATCGAGAGACATTAGAGGAAGGCCTTTCTTGCGCAAATGCATTAGGACAACGTTAATCGCAAGCCGGTGAAGCCAGGTGGAGAAGGCAGAATCGCCCCGGAATGTAGCAATTTTCCGGTGGAGCTGGAGAAAAGCCTCCTGTGTGAGGTCTTCAGCTTCAGCGGCGTTTCCTACCATCCGCAGGCACAGAGAATAAATCCGTCTCTTGTGCAAGGAATACAAGTGAGCGAACGCCACATGGTCTCCAGCCTGCGCCCTCGCCAACGCGTCAGCGTCGACTGAGTTGGTCGGAGCAGCAGTGCGCACAGGGGAAGCATTCTCCACCTTCTGCAGTGGAGGTGGGGATGCTGGAGCCATGGGGAGATTTTTCGCAGTAGTCGATCGGGGCATGCGTAACCTTTCGGGGGAGTGCCTGCAATCGCAAGGCGGTCGTGCTGCACCGGCGTTCTTTCCTCGTTAGTATAGGTTGCAGCACAAAAATCGGCTGAGTTTGGCGACTGAACAAACCATCTCTGCCTGCTGATGTTGGTTTGGATGCAATAAGCTTGCGCAGCGCAGCCTTGTGCCGCGGTTTTTTCGGGAGAGATGGCTTTGAGGGCAATTCCGGCACGGAACCTTGGTATGTGCATGAGCTTTAAGGTTCTGTCGGTCGGGCTGCTCGCGACCATTCTCCCTATATCGGCGATTTGTCACGGGCAGGCTTCCTCAGAAAGGCCGCATCCACTATTGGAGCACGTCGACACGCGCGGTGCCCTATCCGAATTTGATGGTCTGCCTGTGCGGCGAATCAGTTTTGAGGGAGTCAGCGTTGATCGCCTGGAGCCTCTGCCCGAGAAACTGGAGCAGAAAGTTGGCGATCCGCTCAAACTGCAAGATCTCTCCGAAAGCCTGCGTCAGATCTTTGCGACAGGTCTCTTCGAAACGCTCGAAGTTGAGGGCACACGAGAAAATGATGGCGTTGCGCTGATCTTCAAAGGCACTCCGCGCAGGTTTGTCGGAATTGTCAGCGTCTACGGCGCAAAGGGGTCATCCGTAAATTCTCAACTGGAGCGGGCAAGCCGTCTGCTGCCCGGCGCGCGCTTCACAAAAGCTGGGCTCGAGCAGGCGCAGGCACAGATGATACAGACGCTCGCCGATAACGGATTTCACGAGGCCACCGTCACCGAAACATTAACCCCAGATGCGAAAGAACAGCTGGTTGATGTCTCGTTTCGCGTTGGTTCAGGGCCGCAAGCGCGAGTCGGTGAGGTTCAGGTCAACGGCGATCCGGGAATGAGCGTGGAAACCTTTCGACGTGCAGCGAAACTTGGGGCGGGCAGCCGGGTAGATCACGATACAGTTAACCGCGCACTGAGCGGCGTGTTGAAGCACTACCAGAAGCGCGACCGTCTCGAAGCAGAGATCAAACTTGTCTCGCAGACTTATGATCCAGCTACCAGGAAGGTGAATTATCAGTTCACTGCAAATCGCGGCCCCATAGTCCGGGTGGACGTTGAAGGCGCAAGTATGAGCGGCGAGCGACTGAAGCGCGCTATTCCGGTTTACGAAGAAGGCACGGTAGACGAAGATCTACTCAACGAGGGCAGCCGCAGGCTGCGCGATTATTTCCAACGGCTAGGTTACTTCGACGTAAAGGTGGAGCATAGGCAGCAGACGCCGAGCGCCGACGAGGTTGTCATTGTCTACATAGTGGCCACTGGAGCCCGGCGGCGCGTTGCGAGCGTGACGGTATCTGGAAATAAGTACTTCGACTCCCCAACGCTCGAGGCTCTGTTGAGTGTTCATGAGGCAGACACCCTGGATGCCCACGGTACCTACAGCCAGGCGCTGGTAGCTGCGGACGTAAGCGCGTTGCAGGCGGTCTATCAAAACAATGGTTTTTCCGCTGTGAAGATTACGCCATCGGTGAATACGGTCGAGGGCAAGACGGGCAAGTGGCGCTTCGGGTCTTCCCGTGCTTCGGCAGGAATCGAAGTCGATTATCACATTGATGAAGGTGAGCAGCAGCGCGTGGGCAGCGTCACTTTGCAGGGCAATGACCACATTGAAAATGCAAAACTGACGGCGCTGATAAATACCACCCCGGGCCAGTTGTTCTCCCCTCTAAACCTCGCAGGCGATCGCGATACCTTGTTAACCAATTATCTGAATCAAGGCTTTGAGCAGGTGCAGGTGAACGTGCAGCAGAAGCCCCAAGCGGACAACCAGAACCTGATTGACATCGTGTTTCAGATCACAGAAGGGAAACAAACCTTCGTTCGTGATGTCCATCTCACGGGACTACACTTTACGCGGCCCGATACGGTGACACGCGCGATCACGCTCCACCAGGGCGATCCGCTGAGTCAGGCTTCGTTGCTCGAAACGCAACGCAATCTCTACGACTTCGCGCTTTTCAATGAAGTCAACACTGCGGTCGAAAACCCAAACGGAGGCGCGAGCCGCAAGACTGTGCTTGTCCAGGTAACGGAGGCGCGGCGATGGACCCTCACCTATGGTTTCGGCTTTGAGGCGCAGACGGGAAACCCACAGAACAATTGCTCAACATTCAATGTGCCCGGAGTTCCCTGTTCGCCCAATGGCAAAACTGGAATCAGCCCACGGGTGCTTGGCGACCTGACCAGAAATAACCTCTTCGGGCGAGAGCAGTCGGCTTCGATTCAGGGCACCTACGGCCTGCTGGAACAGCGGCTCACGCTGCTGTTTCAGAACCCACATTTCAAAGGCAATCCCAACTTCGGCCTCAACTTTACGGGCGGCTATGCAAACAGCCTGGCTGTAACGACGTATGTTGCGTCAAAACTGGATGCCGGGTTGCGACTGACAGAGCGCTTCAACACGCCTGGATCAAGGCTTTCCCGCGCCAACACCTTCGTGTACGAATTTGATTTCAGGCGCGTAAAAGTAGCGGAGAACAGTTTGCAGGTCTACCCAGCCGCGATCCCTGTTCTCTCGCAGGCAGTGCGCGTCGCCGGGCCGGGCGTTACGTGGATCAGAGATACGCGTGACTCTCCAATTGACGCGCACAGAGGCTCATATACCAGCTTTCAGAATTTCCTTTCAGGGCATATCTTCGGCTCGGAGGCACAGTTCAATCGGCTCGATCTGACGAACTCGAGCTACTATGCCTTCGACAAAAACCGCCTGGTGCTGGCCCGGAACAGCCGGTATGCGCAAGAGCGCGCATATGGGGAGGAATCTGACAGGCTGATTCCGCTGCCGGAGCGGCTCTACGCCGGAGGAGCGACGTCACTACGCAGCTTCTCGATCAACGCCGCGGGGCCGCGAGATCCAGAGACGGGGTTCCCTATCGGCGGCGCGGGGGCACTGGTAAACAGCCTGGAACTTCGCCTTCCGCCGCCGACACTTCCCTTGGTCGGGGATTCGGTAAGCTTCGTCCTTTTCCATGACATGGGGAACGTGTTTACGAACGCGGGTGACATATGGGAGAGCGCCTTGCGGATTCACCAACCAGACCGCGACGCGTGCAAACAGCCAATACCCCAAACGGACCCGCCCACCGTGCCGTCAGGCCCGGACACCTCAACCGGCCCACACGGCGCATGCAGTTTCAATTACTTTACGCATGCGGTTGGTCTGGGTTTGCGTTACCACACGCCGGTGGGTCCCATTCGATTTGATTTCAGCTGGGGTTTGAATCCGCCGATCTATCCGGTGACGTACG
Organism: uncultured Acidobacteriaceae bacterium; assembly: GCA_963832465.1. GTDB lineage: Bacteria > Acidobacteriota > Terriglobia > Terriglobales > Acidobacteriaceae > Telmatobacter. The sequence goes on along the minus strand of CAWHUJ010000002.1, from coordinate 141,463 downwards.
ACTATTCAAATCCTGCGCGCCAGCCCTACGTGGGACAGGCCGACCACTTTAACTTCTTTTTCAGTCTAGGACAGTCGTTTTGACGATGCTGCAAGCCCAACCCGGAATCGAGTTGCTTTGCCTGCGGCGACTTCTGGCATTGTGGCTTCTTGCTGCGAGCGGCCATCTCTTCGGGTACGCCCAGTCAGCTCCTCCTGGAACGCCGGTAACTCTCAATCGCGTGGTTGCTGCCGTGAATGGTCACGCGATTCTCGAAAGCGACCTGAACGAGGAGATGCATCTTGCGGTTCTTGAGCCGCCAACCGGCAAGACCCAGGCTGAGACCCCCCCGGAGGCACTGGAGCGGATTATTGGCCGCACGCTCATACGTCAGCAGATTCGCGATGAAGACGAACCGTCTCTTGTTCCGACAGAGCAGCAAGTCGCCGACCGCGTCATGCTCATGCGACGCGAACTGCCAGTCTGTGTTCAGGCAGACTGCGCGAGCGATGCAGGCTGGAAAGCCTTTCTCGATGCCCATCAGCTTACGCGGGACCAGGTGAGGAGCTACGTACGCACTCGCATAGAAGTTCTGCGGTTCATCGAACAGCGATTTCGATTAGGAATTCATGTTTCGCAGGAGCAGATACAGGACTACTACCGCAATACTCTGGTACCAGAATATCCTCCGGGCGAACCAGCGCCGCCTTTGGAGAAAGTTTCAGACCGAATCGAGGAGATCCTGTTGCAGCGGCAGGTGACAGACCTCTTTAGCGGCTGGCTCGACAACATGCGCAGCCAAGGAGACATTGAGGTACTTGATCCTTCACTCGAAACAGCCACGCCGAATCAACCACCTGTCGAGCCCACTAAGGGGGTTCAATGAGGCGGCCGGAGGAAGAGGGGCAGATGGCGACGCCCGCAGGTACTCCTCCACGGAAGCGGCGCCGGATGGCGTGGATCACTGGCGGTGGCGCGGCTCTTTTTGTCATAGCTCTGCTGGGAACGTTGCTCTGGATGAATTCCTCAGCATGCGAGAACCTGGTGCGCAACCGGCTGATCGCGGCGATCCAGACCGCGACCGGTGGAAGAGTTGAGATCGCAAACTTCCACTGGCATCCCCTTCGCCTGGAAGCGGAGGCAGACGGTCTCGTGCTGCACGGTCGCGAGGCGGCCGATGAGGCACCATACGCGAAGATTGACCGGCTTCACATTCGAATCAGCATGCTCGGCCTTTTCAGTCCTCGGATTCAGCTGCGCGAACTTGAGGTGATTAGGCCAGCGCTCCATTTGATTGTTTACCCCGATGGATCGACCAACCAGCCAAGACCCGCGAGGGTGCAAGCAACAAACAAGCGCGGGCTGAACACGCTATTCGATCTGCACGCAGGCCGCGTTGCGCTCGAAGACGGCGCGATCGAGTATGAAAATCGTGCCGCGAACTTCGATTTCCAGAATCGACATCTACCGCTAAATTTCACGGCGAACGATGTCTCGGTGCTGGTGTCGTACATCGCCGCAAGTCGGAACACCCCCGAAAGCTATCGGATTGACACCGGCGCGCGTGACCTGCAACTCACCCGAGACAGCAAGCCACTGTCAGCACCGGTAACCGGATACATACAGGCAACACTGGACCTGATGCGCAATGCTGTATTTGTGCGCGCGTTGCGGCTGACTGCGCGAAGCAAGGGCATTCCGGATCGCACGCTCGCAATTTCGGGCTCGTTGGTGGACTTCACACGCCCTACGTGGAAGGCAACCGCACGAGGAGACTTCGACACACGCCTGCTCGAGCCGATTACCGGATATCCAAACTGTCCCGAAGGAAGCGCGCACGTCGATCTGACCGGCGAGGGCCGCGACGGGCAATTTCGCATCGATGGCCCGGTGCATGTGGATGGCGGTTCGTACGTTGATCCTGGCGTGAATGCACGCGGCGTCACCTTGGATGCTCAAGTGCACGCGGATCCAGAGCGGCTACTGATCAGTTCGGTCATCGCACGCCTGCGGCAAGGCGGTCAGTTGGAGGGAACGGTCGCACTGGAACACTGGCTGCCTCCTGTTCCCGGCGGTCCTCAGATGGAAGCGGCCGCGCCGCCTGTTCCGAAGCGATCCTGGAGATTTGGCAGAAAAGGGGAAGCGCCGAAGGCCGCTCCGCAGCCCGTATCGACCGCGCCGGGCACGGCGCCTGTCAACGGCAAAGTTACCGCGCAATTGAAAAATGTAGCGATCGACACCGTCCTCGACATCGTGGGGCAAGAACCTTTTAAGCGACTTGGAATCGACGGTCGGCTAAATGGACCGGCGACGGCAACCTGGACTAATGGAGATAACCGCACGCTCGCGGTGGGTGCTCGCCTTGATGTGCGCCCGTCTGCCAGGCCGATACCGGGTGAAAGCCCCGCTACGGGAACGATCGATGGTACTTACACTCAACGGGATGGCGCGGTCGATCTGAGACTTCTCCAACTCGCGCTGCCGGCTAGCCAGATCGAAGCGCGCGGACACCTCGGCGCCTATCCTCTGACCAGGGCAACGGCGATATCCATAGATTTCCGTTCCAGCGATATGGGGGAATTTGACAGGGTCCTAAGAGACATGGGGCTTCAACGTGAAGGAAAGATGGGAGCGAGCGCTCTGCCGGCTTCGCTGGGAGGTCAGGCGGAGTTTCATGGAACGTGGTCAGGCTCGTTGAGCGATCCCCGGTTGGCCGGCGAGGCGAAAGCCTCCAACCTGACCTTGGAGGTGCCGATCCCGGGCGGAAAGGAGCAATCCGTCACCTGGGATTCGATCGAAGCGAGCGGAAGTTATTCGGCTTCGCGGATCGCGATTGACCGCAGTCATTTCGTGCGTGGACAGTCAACGCTAGTTTTGACGGGAACGCTCACCGCCGAACCCTCTACCCACATGCGGGCAGGACATCCCGCCTTCGACGAAAGCTCGCAGCTTCGCTTGCATGTGAATGCCGGCGGCGTGGACGTGGCGCAGCTCTATCCATTCATTGGCCGAAGTTTGCCTGTGACGGGTCGATTGAGCGCGCAATTGGATGCTGAAGGGCCATTAAACATGCTCGATGGCTCCGGTTGGCTGGAGTTGGATCATTGGACGATCGATGGAGAGCCGGTAACGAGCCTTCGCGCCCAGGGGAAAATGACTGGCCAGACGGTGCAGGTGAGTTCATTAACTCTCAGTCATGAAGCCGGCAGGCTTACGGCCTCCGGTAGCTATGACGCGAAGAGCAGGCAGTTTCAGATCGCCGCTCAGAGCGCCGAGATTGATGTGAGCAAGATTCACCGGCTGAAAGACACTGGCGCACAGGTAGACGGATCTCTGGAGTTCACGGTCACCGGCGCGGGCTCAATCGATGATCCGCATCTTGCAGGCGAAGGGAAGCTGACAGGACTCGCCATCGGTGGTCAACGACTGGGTGACCTGCAGATGGTGGCGCACACCGAGAGCCACAATCTGATTTACGAGCTTTCAACGCAATTCGAGTCGGCATCGCTCGCCGCACATGGGCGGACCGCAATGCGTGGCGACTATCTAACCACGGCTCAACTGGATTTCTCAAAGTTCGATATTGGCGCTCTGCTGAAGATGACAGGCGTACCTGGATTAACCGGGGAATCGCAACTTGCCGGAACAATCAAGCTCGACGGACCTCTCGCGCATCCTGATCAATTGCGGGGCGAAGCTCTTCTGCAAGACCTCGCTGTCGCGGTATCAGGAGTCCATCTTCATGGCGATGGTGCCGTACATGCATCGTTGGCAAACGAACGGGTGGTTCTCGATCCAATTCACGTGACCGGCGAAGAGACTGACATGAGGGCTCAAGGCAGTCTCGATCTGAAGGCCGATCGGCGCCTGGACCTGGTTGCCAATGGTTCGATCAACCTGCGATTGGCTGAGACTCTCGATCCAGATCTGACCGCAAGCGGCACCACAACCTTCCAGATTGAAGCTCATGGTCCGCTGCAGAACCCGAGCTTGCAGGGCCGCGTGACCTTCGAGAACGCTTCGCTAGCACTCGAAGATCTGCCAAATAGCCTGAGTCAGCTGCGCGGCACACTCGAGTTCAACCAGAATCGGCTCGAGGTTCGGTCGCTGACGGCAACGACGGGAGGCGGCCAGCTCAGCGTTTCTGGTTATCTCGCATACCAACATGGGATCTTCGCTGACTTGAAGGTGACCGGAAAGGGCGTCCGCATCCGGTATCCGGAAGGAGTAAGCTCACTCGCCGATGCCAACCTTCAGCTCCAAGGAACAAGAAGCAATCTTCTGCTGAGTGGGGGCATCATGATTACGCGCTTCTCGATGAGCCCCGATCTCGATATCGCAGCTCTCGCAAACCAGGCGAACAAGGTGCAGGCCATCGCAGCTCCGGATGCACCGTCGAACCATGTGCGACTCGACGTCCGCATTCAGTCATCACCGCAGCTCAATTTCCAGAACGCGTATGCGAAGCTCGCCGGTGATGTCGATCTGCATCTGCGCGGAACGGTAGCAACACCTTCACTGCTGGGACGAATCTCCGTCACCGAAGGGAACGCCACCATTGCAGGGACGCGGTACGAGTTGCAACGCGGCGATATCACATTCACCAACCCAGTTCGCATCGAGCCGTCAATTGATTTGAATGCGACGGCCAGGGTCGAGGATTACGACATCACGCTTGGCATACATGGCTCTCCTGCCAAGATGAATGTCTCCTACCGCAGCGATCCGCCATTGCCCGAAGCAGACGTAGTGGCGTTGCTGGCTCTTGGACGCACACAGAACGAGCAACAGATTTACGGGCAACAACAGGAGCGAGTCGCGGCAAACCCAACGACAGAGGCTTTGCTTGGTGGCGCGCTCAATGCCTCAGTGAGCAGCCGCGTTCAACGCCTGTTTGGCGCCGGCGCCGTGAAAGTAGATCCAAATTATCTGGGTGTACTGGGAAACTCCACGACGCGCATCACTGTGCAGGAGCAGCTAGGGAAGAACCTGACGCTCACTTATGCCACCGACGTGAATACGACTGCGCAGCAATTTCTGCAAGCTGAGGTCGCCATCAACAGACATGTGTCGCTGCTCGTTACTCGCGATGAGTCGGGCGTCTTTTCGATGGTCGTCAAGGCAACGCGCCGGTACCAGTGAAGTGCGCAGTCTCGCTCCGATTCCAGAACAACCGGCTGCTACTTGCGGTCCGATTTTGATTGTCGGCCAATTTATCAAATCAATCTTTCGATCGAGTAACAAGCGCCCATGTCAGTTTTATGCGCAACCGAAGGGTATTGGTTTGAATCACATTGGTGAAGGGTCATTGATTAGGTGACCCAAATCTGGGCAGGAGGAACATTGAAATGGTGCATGAAATCGGTCGTTTGAAGACTGTTGCGATCCAAGCCGCGATGGCTGGTGTCCTACTTAGCCTGCCAACATGTGCACTGGCGAACCCACATTTGAAGCCGGTGTCCGGCCTGCACGCATATCTTGCTGCGGACCAGGAGGACGCGCAGAAAAACGCACAGTCGAAGCTATCGAACAAGCAATACAAGGATGTTCAAGTCTCGGTAGACCCTAACGGCATCGCTACACTCACCGGAACGGTTGATCTGTTCGAGTACAAGAGTGACGCAGAAAAACGCGTGAGCAAGGCTAAGGGAGTCTCCGCGGTCCGAAACCAGATCCAGGTTGGTGGGCCAACCGTCTCAGACGCAGAACTGACCGCGAAGCTCGGCGAGAAGCTGGCGTACGATCGGGTTGGTTTTGGAAATGTCTTCAACGCCATCGGCCTGAATGTTCAGAATGGCGTTGTAACTCTGGGAGGGCACGCGCGGACCTATGTCGACAGGGATTCGGCAGTCGCATTGGCGAGCACCTTTCCCGGCGTGAAAGATGTGATCGATGAGATCGAGGTTGATCCCACTTCGATCATGGACGATCAGACACGAATGGCGGTCGCGCGGGCGGTTTACGGTGCGTCCACGTTGAATCGGTACGCGATGGATCCGGCAAAGCCGATTCGCATCTCTGTGCAGAATGGCAACGTGTCACTGTACGGCGTTGTCGACTCAGAAGCCGACAAGGATATGGCGAACATACGTGCGCGCTCTGTACCCGGCGTCTTTAGCGTGAACAACTACCTGCAGGTGGCCGGTCAGCCGACCGAATCCAAAAACTGACGCACTTGCACGTCGAGACGGGGCACCGAAGGCGAATGCCTTCGGTGCCTCCTCTTCTTGCGGAGATGACGGCAAGACTTTGGGTATGTGGCACGGATTCATGCGGCCTTAACAAAATCCAGCCTTATCTTCCTTACACTTATCTGGCTATGCTCACTGATGCTCCGCTCACGATCGACCTCAGGCAAGGCTCTGGGCCGGATACGCTTATCTTTGTTTTGAATGGACCGCTCACTCTCCGTAACATGTTTGAGTTGCAGAGCCAATTACGGAACGTCGCCCCGGCGCGGCTGACGATCTTCGACCTGGCGGGCGTACCGTATATGGATTCCGCCGGTATGGGATTGGTCATGAATCACTATGTCCATTGCCAGACGCGCGGCTCGAAATTGGTGGTCGTGGCCGCCAATAGCAGGGTGATGGATCTGTTCAGGGTCACCAAGGTAGAAACGGTGCTTGCTCTCGCTGCCAGCATCGAAGAGGCCGAAGCGGACGCATAGAAGGACCTCACGGGCAGCGTCGTCTCAGATCCGCGAGTGCGCTTCCGCCTTCCCGCTCCGCTACACTGATGGATGGGGCGAGGCAAGGTGGAACTGTTAGCAAAGACGCGAATCACCCTGGAAATGATCAAGTGGGAGCATTCCATCTTTGCGCTCCCGTTTGCACTCACCGCGACTCTACTCGCTGCCCAGGGCCTGCCCTCATGGCACGCGCTCATCTGGATCCTCGTTGCCATGATCTCCGCGCGTTCTGCCGCGATGGCGTTTAATCGCTGGGCCGACGCCGATCTGGATGGCGCCAATCCTCGCACGCGAAGCCGCGCAATTCCCGCAGGGCTCTTGTCGAGGCAGTTTGTTCTTGGTTTTACCGTGTTGATGGCTGGCCTATTTGTGGTGGCTGCGGCAGAACTGAACAGGCTGACGCTCTACCTCTCTCCCGTTGTGCTCGTGGTACTGCTTGGCTACAGTTATATGAAGCGTGTAACGCGGTGGTCGCATCTCGTGCTGGGCCTGGCGCTGGGTCTGGCGCCATCGGCGGCGTGGATTGCCGTACGAGGCAGCCTGGATCCGCGCATCGTGGTTCTCACAGCTGCAGTAACGTTGTGGGTCGGCGGCTTCGACGTGTTGTACGCCTGCCAGGATTTCGAGCATGATCGCACGGTGGGTTTATTCAGCCTGCCACAGTCGATCGGAGTGCCTGCTGCCTTTTGGGCGGCGCGGCTGATGCACGTTGCGATGCTCATCCTCTTGATGTGGTTCGCACACCTGTTTTCTTTCGGATTCGCGGGGTGGTTTGGCGTAGCTGCGGCTGGTCTGTTGCTCGCGTACGAACATTCGATCATCTCTCCCAACGACCTTAGAAGACTGAACGCAGCGTTCTTCACGATGAACGGCGTGATCGCGATGGTCTTTCTCTGCTTCGTGGCAACGGACCTGTGGCTGCGCCGATAAGCAACCGGATGCAACTTTGCGTCAGGATCATGACACAACATCGCTGTGATATGGTGCGTAGAGCGCTTCGCCAGCTCACAGAATCGAAGGAAAGTTCAACAGAGACAGATGAAGGTCGCAATCCAAGGTGAACCCGGTTCTTTCAGTCACGAAGCGGCGACGAAACTCCTCCCCGGCGCAACCATTGTTCCCTGCTCACTATCGGCCGACGTCTTCGCGGCGCTGACGAACGGCAACGTCGATGCCGCAGTGATTCCTATCGAGAATAGCCTCGCAGGGCCCGTGGCAGAGCATTTTGATTTGCTACTGACACATGATGTCCAGGTGGAACGCGAGACTCTGCTGCGAATCCGGCACAACCTGATTGCCGTAGCGGGCGCAACAATCGACGGCATCGACCGTGTTTACTCTCATCCTGTCGCACTGGCTCAATGCAGGCGCTTTCTTGCGGCCCATCCGAAGATGGAATCGATCGCCTACTACGACACGGCAGGCAGCGTGAAACAGATCGTTGCGTCCAACGACCGGCGAGGATCTGCGATTGCGAGTGAGGCCGCGGCCCGCCATTACGGCGCCGCCATTCTGCAAGCGGGCATCGAAGACAATCCCGAAAACTACACTCGCTTCTTTCTCGTGCGGCGGAAACGAGATGCCTCGATTGATCCGAAGTCAAACAAAGTGAGCATTGCATTCTCATTGGAAAACCGGCCGGGATCGCTGGCCGCAGCCCTCGCCGAACTCTCTTCGCTGGGCGTCAACCTTACGAAGATTGAGTCGAGACCGGTTCAGGGCAAGCCTTGGGAATACATTTTCTACGTTGATTGCCAGCTTCGAAGCGCTGAAGAGGGCACCCAGGCAATCAAGGCCTTGGAGCCGCACTGCGCAATGGTGAAAGAACTAGGACGATACCAGGAAGCGCAGAAGTAAGGATGCTGGCCAGCAAGAAAAAGGGATGAGCTCGCTCACCCCTTTTTTCTTCGCTATTAATCACTAGAAGTGATAGGCAACGCCAACCGTTGGTATGTAGATGTTGTACCAGCGCTTGGTGTCCAACTGGGAATAGTCGAATGTCGGCACCTTGGTGACGAAGCCACGATATTCAGCGCGGATGTCGAAGCTGGGGCTGATCTCGTAGGCAATGCCGGCTCCATAAAGAGCTCCAACTTGTGTCTGCTGCTTCACATCGAGCGAGGTCGTGCCCGAATTGCGAATCGGCAGAAAGATCATTACACCCGGGCCGGCTTCGACGAAGGGATTGAACTTCTTGAGAACAAAACTGCGCACGTAGGCAAATGAAACTTCCTGTGTGCGCGTGTTCACTAGATAGTTGTTGGTGTTGCTGACCATATAGTGAATCGTGTTCTGATAAGTGACGCCGTAATTGGCTTCAAGAGCGCTTGAAGGCGTGAGCATGAACCGATAGCTGGCCAAAGCACCGTAACCCACGTTTGCAGCGACCTGCACATCTGTGGAAGAGGCCTTGAATGGCTCAATAAGCGCGAATCCGCTAAGACTGACATCTTGCCTGCTCTCTTGAGCGCGACCCACTGCCGCACACACAACAAGCAGGAATGCAAAGGCGATCTTCTTCATTCCTTGTAGAACCTCACGACTGCCCAACCGTCCGGCCGGCAACCAGCTTCATGATTCCGGTGCGCCGGTTCTTGCCGGGCCCCGCTTTTGCCATTGTAAATGGCCGAATCGGGCACGAGCAGAAGGGGATGCACCGGAAACGCTTTAACCCCTTAGACGGCGCCGCTGTGATTTCGGCGTCATCGAATGAACGACTGAGCACGGTGGCCATCCAGACGAAATTCGGATGACGCAGACCCACTGGCCCAGCATGTTTATCGGATTTCTCTCTACATGGTAATAAAAGGGCGGCCCCTGTGTCTCAGCAAGCGTGCGGACGGTGCGCAGGAAGGCCCGGGCAGCGTAGCTGAGAGTTGTTTGCCTCCGGTGGATGAGGCGCAGGATGCGCTTCATTTCAAGTTCTTCCACAGTGACTCTGCACAAGCTCCCCTGCTTCCAGTTCGCGGGCCACCGTGAGATGCGGAACCAGCGCCACGCCATTCCCGATGGCGACAAAGCTCTTGATCGATTCGATTGTCGGCAACTCGATGCTCATTTTGAGCGGGGTACGGTGGCGTTGAAAGGCCTCAATGACCTTTCGGCGCAACGGAGATACGACTGATGCGCGATGAAATTCTCGCTGCCCGAGCTGCGTGATTGAGACACGCGTCCGCGGCGCAAGGGGATGCCCGGGGCCGACGATAAAGGCCAGGCTGTCGCCATAAACCGCGATCGAGTCGAAATTGCGCCGGCATCCGGCCGATAACGAAATGAGCCCCAGTTCGAAGGTGCGAAGATTCAGCTCTTCTGGAATGCGGCTGGCCAGCATGCGGTGCACAGTGATGTTCACCTGAGGAAACTCGTGGCGAAACGCGTCGACCGCAGGCAATAGATACATACAGGTTGATTCATTTGCCGCCAACTGCAGCTGCCCGCGTTCGAGGCTCTTCAGTTCATCCATTGCGCTTGTGGCTTCACGCCGAAGTGCCATCAGACGAAGCGCATAATCGCGGAGGAGCATCCCGGCAGCCGTCAGCGAGCCGTCCCGGGCCGCGCGATCGAAGAGCGTTTCGCCGACGCTTTCTTCGAGTTTGCGGATCACCTGGCTGACGGCCGGTTGAGTCCGATGCAAGCGCGTCGCGGCGCGGGAAAAACTACGTTCCTCGGCAACCGCGAGGAATGTTTCGAGCTGGCTGAGTTCCATCCAGAGACGCCCTTATCGGCTTCGCTTGCCGCGGAAATTCGCGGAAGAAACGCCTGAGAGAGGAATTGAGTTCGCAACTCTGGCGCTGGGATTGAACATAACAGAAACTAATTAAGTATCAAAAAATAATAACTTTGCCTTATGGTGTGGGATGCGAGAGAATTACCATAGCAAGTAAGGGGCTACGAGCGGGTAAATCTATGAGTTCAAACCATGTAAGCTTCTTCGACACCACCCTGCGCGATGGCGAACAGTCTCCCGGTTGCAGCATGACCACCCAGGAGAAGCTGACGATGGCACACGCGCTGGAAGATCTTGGCGTGGACGTGATTGAAGCTGGATTTGCAATGGCATCCGAAGGAGACTTCGCTGCGATTGCGACCATCACGCAGGCTATCCGCAAACCGCGCATCGCCTCACTGGCTCGCGCGAAAAAAGAAGACATTGAGATGGCGGCGCGCTCGCTGCAATTTGCCGATCGATCGCGCATCCATGTCTTCCTCGCATCAAGCGATCTGCACCTTGAATACAAACTGAAGATCAGCCGGCAAGAAGCGCTGGATCTGGCCGGTGAGTCGGTGCGGCTGGCGCGCTCGCATGTTGATGACGTGGAGTTTTCACCGGAGGATGCCACGCGGTCTGATCGTGACTTTCTGGTGGATATAGTTCGCGTGGCCGTAGAAGCCGGGGCCACGACGATTAATATGCCGGACACCGTGGGCTACACCACTCCCGAAGAATATGGCGCGATGTTCAGCGAGGTGAGAGAGCGCATTCCTGCAATCGACGAAAAGGGCGTCGTGCTTTCGTCTCATTGCCACGATGACCTCGGTCTTGCTGTAGCCAATTCGCTGGCTGCTATTGCTGCAGGAGCTCGACAGGTTGAGTGCACAATCAACGGCATCGGTGAGCGCGCGGGCAATGCCGCACTCGAGGAAATCGCGGCTGCGTTGTTTGTGCGTGGAGACCGCTATGGAGTTTCCACGAACATCAAGCTCGATAATCTCTATCCCACGAGCCAGGTTCTCGGGCAGATCATTACTTTCAAGCCCTCCCCCAATAAGGCAATCGTCGGCGCCAATGCATTTGCGCATGAATCGGGCATTCATCAACATGGAATGCTTGCCAATCCTTTGTGCTACGAGATCATGACGCCGAACCTGGTTGGTGTTTCGCGGACGCACCTGGTGCTGGGCAAGCACTCGGGACGCGCTGCACTGCGGCATCGCCTTGAGCAACTGGGGTTCACCCTGAACCGAGAAGAACTACAACAAACCTACTACCGCTTCGTTGCCCTGGCTGATCGCAAGAAGAATATCTATGACCAGGATCTGGTCGGTCTGCTTCCCGACCCGATTCGCGAACGCCGCACCGTGCCGGTTGCTGAGCTTGACTGAACCTTCCTGAAGATCACGCACCAAAAACAAGAAACAACGAAGAGAGCAGGAATGAAGCTGAACATTCTAGTTGTGGCGGGCGATGGTATCGGCCCCGAGGTAACCGGAGAAGCGGTTGCCGTAATGAAGGAAACAGCGGCCCTTGGCGCCCACGAGTTCGCGTTTACTGAACGGCGCATTGGCGGCGTGGCGATTGTGCAGGATGGCACGCCTTTGCCCAAGGAAACGCTGGAAGCGGCGCTTGCGGCCGACGCTGTGCTACTTGGCGCTGTGGGCGGCAACGAGTTCAATTCCCTTCCCCCAGACAAGCGGCCGGAAGCGGGGCTGCTGCAGCTTCGCGCTGCACTCGGCGGATTTGCGAATCTGCGCCCGGCCTTCGCGTTCAAGGAACTTGCGGTGAACAGCCCGTTGCGGCCGGAGATTGTTGACGGTGCAGATATTCTCTTCGTTCGCGAATTGCTCGGCGGACTCTACTTCGGCGCTCCGCGCGAGTGGAATCGCACGACAGGCGAGGCGCTGAACACAATGCGATATAGCCGGGATGAAGTGGCACGCGTAGCGCGTGTTGCATTCAAGCTGGCGCAGCAGCGACGCAAGAAGCTGACCAGTGTCGATAAGGCCAATGTGCTCGAAGTTTCGCAACTCTGGCGCGCGACAGTGAATGAAGTTGCTGCGGAGTTTCCTGAAGTGACGGTCGAACACCAGTACGTGGACGCGATGGCGATGCACCTGATGAATCAGCCACGCAACTACGATGTGGTGCTTACGGAAAACCTCTTCGGCGACATTCTTTCCGATGAGTCGGCGGTCATTACGGGTTCATTGGGCATGCTGCCTTCAGCGACGATCGGGGGCAAGGTCAACCTCTACGAGCCGGTTCACGGCTCTGCGCCGGATATCGCAGGTAAAGGCCTGGCCAATCCGCTTGGGGCGATTTTGACTGCGGCGCTGATTCTGCGGCACTCAGCGAGACTTGAAGCTGAAGCAGCGGCCATTGAAGCCGCAGTGCGCAAAGTGCTCGAAGAAGGCTTCCGTACACCCGATCTCGCACGGTCAAATCCACAGGGCTTCACCGTGCTCTCGACGAAGGAAATGGGAACGAAGGTCCGCGAAACCGTCAAGGCGCTGCTTGTTAGCGCATAACTACTAAGGATGAGTGAAATGAGTTCTGAACCAAAGACACTGTTTGAGAAGGTCTGGGAGCAGCATGTTGTGGTTGAGCCTAAGGGCGAGCCTACGCTGCTCTACATTGACCTGCAATTGCTGCACGAAGTCACTTCGCCCCAGGCTTTCGAAGGACTGCGCCTCACAGGGCGTAAGGTGCGCCGGCCCGATCGCTGCGTTGCGACGGTAGATCACAATGTTCCAACGACGATTGAGGGCCGCCTGAACATTGTTGACCAGATTGCCGCGACGCAGATTGCCACGCTGCGGAAGAACTGCGCGGACTTTGGCGTTGAGCTTTACGATGTGGATTCGCGAGAGCAAGGCATCGTGCACGTGATCGGGCCGGAGCTGGGCATCACGAAGCCGGGCATGACGATTGTCTGCGGCGACTCGCACACCTCGACGCACGGCGCCTTTGGCGCACTGGCCTTCGGAATCGGCACAAGCGAAGTGGAGCACGTGCTCGCCACGCAGACGCTGCCGCAGTCGAAACCAAAGACCTTCCGCATCGCCGTCGAGGGCAAGCTGCCACAGGGCGTAACGGCCAAGGACATTATTCTCGCCATCATCGGCCAGATCGGCACGGACGGCGCGACCGGTTGCGTGATCGAGTACGCGGGCTCGGCGATTCGCGCGCTTTCGATGGAAGGCCGCATGACGATCTGCAACATGAGCATTGAAGCCGGCGCACGCGCGGGCATGATCGCGCCTGATGAGACGACTTTTGCCTATCTCAAGAGCCGCCGCTTCTGCCCGAAGGGTGCAGCGTGGGATCGATGCAGTTGCAGAATGGAGCAAGCTGCCCTCCGATCCTGGCGCTAAGTTTGATCGCGAGCTGGTGATCGATGCCGCGACGCTCGTTCCGTATGTGAGCTGGGGAACGAATCCCTGGCATGGTTGCGCCGGTAACGGCGACAGTGCCCGATCCCGCATCAGCTCCGAACGAGCAGGAGCGCAAATGTCTGGAGCGCGCGCTCGAATATATGGGGCTGAAAGCCGGAACGCCGCTGAAGAAGTGACAATCGATCGCGTCTTCATCGGCTCATGCACCAACTCGCGCATCGAGGATCTGCGCGCCGCGGCGAAGATCGCGGCCGGACACAAAGTCTCAACGCACGTGAACGCGATGGTCGTGCCCGGGCTCGCAAGCGGTGAAAGCGCAGGCTGAGCAGGAAGGCCTGGACCGGATCTTTCGCGAGGCAGGTTTCGATTGGCGCGAGCCCGGCTGCTCCATGTGCCTGGGCATGAATCCCGGACATTCTTGTCGCCGGGCGAGCGCTGCGCTTCGACGAGCAATCGCAACTTCGAAGGCCGCCAGGGACGCGGCGGACGCACGCATCTGGTCTCGCCGGAGATGGCCGCGGCAGCCGCGATTGCAGGACATTTTGTTGACATTCGCAACTGGGAAGTTCTCGAGAAGAGGTGAATGCCTGATGGAACCCTTTCATACATTGACCGCGCTGGCCGCGCCGCTCGATCGCGCTAATGTCGATACCGACCAGATCATTCCCAAGCAGTTTCTGAAGCGCATTGAGCGCACCGGCTACGGCGAGTTTCTGTTCTTCGACTGGCGGCAGACGCCCGACGGGCGCGCCCGATCCCGACTTTGTGCTGAACGATCCGCGCTACAAGTGGCGCGCAGATTCTGTCGCGGGCAAGAACTTTGGCTGCGGATCGAGCCGCGAGCATGCAGCGTGGGCGCTGAGCGATTTTGGATTCCGCGTGGTGATCGCGCCAACGTTTGCCGATATCTTTTTTTCAAACGCGGGCAAGAACGGTATCGTGCTGGCGCGGCTGAGCGAAGAGCAGGTAGCGCAGTTGCTGCAGAACGCGCAGACGTCCCGGGATACCAGCTCACGGTTTCGCTGGAAGAGCAAACCGTCACCGACTCCGCCGGCTTCTAGGCCGACTTCGAGATCGATCCGTTTCGCAAATTCTGCCTGATGGAGGGCTTGGACGATATCGGCCTGACGTTGCGCCACGAGGACGAGTTGGACACATTTGAAACGAAGCACGACGAAGCCGGGTGGCTCAAAGCCAGATAGCCAACCCGGCGCTAAAGGACGAAATGACCATCGAAGGCAAGCGTCAAAGCATTCCCCTGACTGAAGGCCCCAGCCGCGCGGCGGCGCGCTCTTATCTGCGCGGGGCCGGCTTTGCAAAAGACGACCTTCATAAGCCGATCATCGGCATCGCGAATACATGGACCGAAATCGGCACCTGCAACGTACACCTGCGCGAGATTGCTGAAGCCCTGAAGGAAGGCATTCGCGAAGCCGGCGGCACGCCGATGGAGTTCAACACCGTCACGATTTCCGACGGCATCACCATGGGCACGCAGGGCATGAAGGCGTCGCTGGTGTCGCGCGAAGTCATTGCCGACTCCATCGAGCTTGTGGCGCGCGGCAATCTCTTCGACGGCCTGGTGGGCATTGGCGGCTGCGACAAGAACATGCCGGGCATCATCATGGCGCTGTGCCGGCTGGATATTCCGGGAATGATGCTCTATGGCGGATCGATCGCGCCGGGCAAGCTGAACGGCGTGGATATCACCATTCAGAATGTTTTTGAAGGCATTGGCTCATACGCAGCGGGGCGCATCGACGAAGCTGGGCTTGAGGCGCTGGAAGCGAATGCTTGCCCAGGCGCGGGAGCCTGCGGCGGTCAGTTCACTGCGAACACGATGGCAATGTCGGGCGAGATGCTCGGCATTTCGCCAATCCAGCTTTCCGGCGTTCCGGCAACGGCAAGCGACAAGTATGCAGCAACGCGCGAAGCAGGCCGGATGTTGATGGATGCTGTACGCGCAAACCGGAAGCCCTCGCAGATCATCACGCGCAAGTCGCTTGAAAACACAATCGCCAGTGTGGCGGCCAGCGGTGGTTCAACAAATGCAGTGCTGCATCTGATTGCCATCGCGCATGAGTTTGGCATCGACCTGACGGTGGACGACTTCGACGCCATCAGCAAACGCACGCCATTTATCTGCGACCTGGTGCCCGCGGGCAAATACATGGCGTCGCATTTTCAGGCTGCGGGCGGCTCGCGTCTCCTGGCAAAGAGGTTGCTCGATGCGGGTTTCGCGGATGGATCGACACTGACGATCAGTGGTCGCACACTTGCCGAAGAGGCTGCACTGGCAAAGGAGACTCCTGGCCAGGTGGTCATTCACAGCTTCGAAAAGCCGATCAAGCCGACGGGCGGTCTCGTGATTCTCAAAGGCAATCTTGCGCCTGAAGGCAGCGTGATGAAGGTGGCTGCGGCAGACCGGACAGAACACCGTGGCCCTGCACGCGTCTTTGATTGCGAGGAAGACTGCTTTGCTGTGGTGCAATCGGGCAAGATCAAACCCGGCGACGTGCTCGTGATTCGCTACGAGGGGCCGAAGGGCGGGCCGGGAATGCGCGAGATGCTGCAGGTGACGGCGGCGGTGAGCGGCACTCCCGAACTGAGTTCGACCGTTGCTCTACTTACGGATGGGCGCTTTTCCGGCGCGACGCGCGGCTTTACGGCTGGGCATGTGGCTCCCGAGGCATTTGTTGGCGGACCAATCGCCGCAGTGCGCGAGGGAGACACGATTCACTTCGACATCGCAAACCGAAAGCTGACGCTTGAAGTGAGCGATGCAGAAATTGCCGCACGCTTGAAAGATTTTGCAGTTCCGAAGCTGCGTTGGCCTGCAGGCGTTTTCCGCAAGTATGTCGATCGAGTCAATTCGGCCTCAAAGGGCGCAACCACCTAATTGGGTTCAGAGCAGATGATGACCACAAAAGGCAGATCGAAGTCTCAAAAGGAGTCAGCCATGGGAAACAGTACGAGTAGCCAGGCCGCAAATGCGCACCTCACCACACCAACTCCCCTCACCGGTGCAGAGATCGTGTGGGCGACGCTTGTAGGTGAGGGCGTTACGGATGTCTTCGGCTATCCCGGCGGAGCGATCCTTCCTGTTTACGACGCGCTGCGCAAGTTTCCCATTCATCACGTCCTGGTGCGGCATGAACAGGGCGCGGCACACATGGCCGATGGCTACGCTCGCGCATCGGGCAAGGTCGGCGTCGCGCTCGCCACGAGCGGGCCCGGAGCAACGAACCTGGTCACAGGTATCGCAACAGCAATGCTGGACTCGATTCCGGTCGTCTGCATTACGGGCAACGTTCCCAGTAAGGTGCTGGGCACGGATGCATTCCAGGAGGTCGATATCACCGGCATCACTTTGCCGATCACGAAGCACAATTTCCTGATCAGCCGTCCAGAGGATATCGCGCCGGCGATTCGACACGCCTTTCAGATTGCTCGTTCTGGCCGGCCCGGGCCTGTGCTTGTAGACATCACCAAGGATGCGCAGCAGGCGACGGCCGTTTTCGACTTCGCTGCTGCCAAGCCGAAACCCTACAACCCACATCCAATGCTGAAGGTGGAGAAATCAGGCCTGGAGCATGCGGCTGAGCTGATTCGTCAATCGAAGCGTCCGGTGATTCTCGCCGGACACGGCGTGATCGAGTCGGGCGCCATGGAGCAGGTGCAGGCTCTGGCAGAGCGCACCCAGATTCCTGTTGCGCTGACACTGCTGGGTCTGGGCAGGCTTCCCTGCCTCGCATCCATTGAATCTAGGCATGATGGGCATGCACGGCGAGGCATGGGTGAACGATGCAATCCAGGAGGCCGATCTGCTGATCGCCTGTGGCATGCGCTTCGACGATCGCGTGACCGGCAAGCTCTCCACTTATGCAACCAAGGCGAAGAAGATCCACATCGAAGTTGACCCTGCCGAGATCAACAAGAACGTGAAGGCCGATGTAGCTCTTGTCGGCGATCTGCGCGAAGTGCTCGAGGAGTTGCTGCCCCGCATCTCCGGCCGCGACGGCAGCCGATGGCTCAAGACCATCGAGGCAAGCAAGGGCGCAGCTGCGGTACGCGACATCAAGAATCTGCCCGACTCCGGCCATCTTTACGCGGCGCACGTTATGCACGACCTTTGGCGCATCACCGGCGGCGAAGCAATCGTGGTGACGGACGTGGGTCAGCATCAGATGTGGGAGGCGCAATACTTCCACCACGAGAATCCGCGCTCGCTCGTCACTTCGGGCGGCCTCGGAACCATGGGCTTTGCGCTGCCCGCCGCGATCGGCGCCAAGTTCGCCTGCCCCGACAAAGAAGTCTGGGTCATCGCCGGAGACGGCGGCTTCCAGATGACCGCGGCCGAACTCTCGACCATCGTGCAGGAGAAAATCAAGATCAACATCGCCATCATCAACAACGGCTTCCTCGGCATGGTGCGCCAGTGGCAGGAGTTCTTCTACGACAGCAATTACGAAGCCACGCCGCTGGTGAGCCCCGATTTCGTCAAGCTCGCCGATGCTCACGGCATTCCCGGTCGCGCAGTACGCACGCGGGCCGAAGTGGAGTCGGCCGTTGCGGAGGCGCGCAACGCCAGAGGGCGCGTACCTGATCAACTTCTTGGTCGAAAAGGAAGACTCGGTTTACCCGATGATTCCGGCCGGCAGTTGCGCTTGCACGAGATGATTCGCCGCCCCGGCAACGACCCGCTGGTTGAAACCGCCGACGATGAATAAGCTACAGTTTCGGAGGTTCGATCAGCTACATTGTCCGATGCCGAACAGCTCGGATTTACTTGCCGGCAAACTGTATTGACCGGCGGCAGGCCGATTATCAGCTTCTTGAAAGGACCATTATGCTGCATACATTCGTCGCTTATGTTGAAGATTTGCCGGGCGTGCTGACCCGCGTGGCCTCGCTCTTCCGCCGCCTGAACATCAACATCATTTCGCTCACGGTTGGGCGAAGCGAGCGCGCTGGACTTTCGCGTCTGACCCTGGTCTGCGAAGCCTCCGCCGAAGCCGGCCATCGCATCCGCGCCAGCCTGTACAAACTTGAAAACGTCGTCGATGTCGATGACATCGCCCAGGCTCCCTCTGTTACGCGCGAGCTCGCGCTCATCAAAGTCGCCGCCACGCCGAAGAATCGCTCTCAGATCTTCGATCTGGTTGAGGTCTTCCGCGCCCGCATTGTCGATCTTACTTCCGAGTCGCTGATGATTGAGATGACCGGCGTCGAGAGCAAGATCGAAGGGCCTCATCGAAGTGCTCAGCGAAGGCGATGGCCGCATTCTCGAAATCTGCCGCAGCGGCAAAATGACCATGCGCCGCGGCCATCACACCAGCGGCGTTCTGCGAGCCATGGGCGCCGGCGAGGAGAAAGGCGCCGACCGAATGACCTTGCAGAATCGATCGAAGAAGCGCAGCCGTCGAACCGGATGTAAGCGGTAGCATCTTGGCGACTTTCTTCTGAATAACTCTAACCCCGCAAGCAAAAAGGAAAACAGAGAAAATCATGGCCAAGACTTACTACGATCACGATGCCGACCTCTCCCTGATCCAGGCGAAGAAGGTGGCCATCATCGGCTACGGCTCACAGGGCCACGCACACGCCCTCAACCTGAAGGACTCCGGCGTGCAGGTCAAAGTCGGCCTCGCCGCCAACTCAAAGTCCATCGCCAAGGCGCAGAAGGCCGGCCTTGAAGTGGCACACCGTTGCTGAAGCCGACAAGTGGGCCGACGTGGTGATGATCCTGGTTCCCGATCAGACCGCGGCCAAGCTCTACGCCGAAGAGATTGGTCCGAACCTCGAAGACCGGGCAAGCTGCTGTTGTTCGCGCACGGCTTCAACATCCACTTCAAGACCATCGTTCCCGCAGAGGGCATTGACGTGGGCATGGCCGCGCCCAAGGCTCCCGGCCATCGCGTGCGCGAAGTCTTCACCGAAGGCGGCGGCGTACCGGGGCTCATCGCCATTCATCAGGATGCGACCGGCAACGCGCACGCGCTCACCTCAGCTATCTCAAAGGCATTGGCTGCACGCGCGCCGGAGTGCTCGAGACCACATTCAAAGAAGAGACCGAGACCGATCTCTTTGGCGAGCAGGCCGTGCTGTGCGGCGGCGTGAGCGCGCTGATCAAAGCTGGCTACGAGACGCTGGTCGAGGCCGGCTATCAGCCGGAGAGCGCCTACTTCGAAGTGCTGCACGAGCTCAAGCTGATCGTCGACCTGATCTATCGCGGCGGCCTGGCCTACATGCGCTACTCCATCTCCGACACCGCCGAGTGGGGCGACTACGTGAGCGGCCCGCGCGTCATCAACGACGAAAGCAAGAAGGCGATGAAGCAGATCCTTACCGAAATTCAGGACGGCACTTTTGCCAAGCGCTTCCTCGCCGACCAGAACTCCGGCCGCAAGGAGTTCATGGCCTTCCGCGAAGCCGAGGCCAAACACCCGATCGAGATCGTCGGCAAGAAGCTGCGCGCATCGATGCCCTTCCTCGATCCGGTCACGGTAGAAGAAGTTGCGAAGACGCGGTAATGGCGATCAGAAAGACAAACGCCGGGCGGCCAAGTGAGGCTGTCCGGCGTTGTTCTTTGCTCAAAGACTCGTTTTCGTTTAGCGTCACTTCCTGTCCAGACGGAAAGCGGCGGCCTGAAAGTCGCCTCGAAAGTCGTCGCTCATGTCGAGGCCGTGGTTCATCCACCATGCGCCGCTGGCTGTTGCCGGCGTGTCTGGTGCGGCCTTGCCTTCGATGCGGCGTGAGCGTGTACTCGGCGGCGGGGTCGAGCCCCTTGAGCTTGAGCCGCGGAAAGCCGCGCCCCTCCTGCGTGGAGTGGATGAAGGCGAAGACGACGGACTGGACTTTGTCGTGGTTGCACGGTTTGCGTGGCGGAGAACTCGCTGCCATTGCGCGGCGAGATCAGCCGGTAGAGGTCGCCCTGGACGATGGTCTGCTGCACCTGGTGATAGGCGGCGATGAGGCGCTTGGCCGTGGCCGTCTCGTCGTCGGTCCACTTGGTGATGTTGGCGCCGATGCCGAGCGAGCCCTGCATGGAGCTGAGCATACGGTAGGCGAGCGAGGTGGTGCGGCCTGTTGAGGCCAGTGCGGCGAGTCGGTGACCCAGGCCATCATCACCTGCGGCGTGATAGGCGTAGGTGAAGCCATCCTGCTGCGTGAGGCGATCGAAGGGATCAGTGTTGTCGGAGGGCCAGACCTCGTCGGTATATTGCAGGATGCCGAGATCGACGCGGCCGCCGCCGCCGGAGCAGGTCTCGATTTCGACGCTTGGGATGCTTGGCGCGCAGCTCGGCGAGGATGGAGTAGAGATTGCGCGTGAACTCGACGTAGACTTTCTTCTGCTCGGCGGGCGGCAGCTGATCCCAGCCGGGCTCGCTCCAGTTGCGGTTGTAATCCCACTTGAGAAAGGCGATGTCGTTCTCGGTGAGCAGCTTGTCGAGGAAGCCGAAGACGTAGTCGCGCACGTCCTGCCGGGCGAGGTTGAGCACGAGCTGGTTGCGCTGCTCGGTGCGCGGACGGCCGGGGAAGTTGAGCACCCAGTCGGGATGCTTGCGATAGAGGTCGGAGTCGGGATTGACCATCTCCGGCTCGACCCACAGGCCGAAGTCCATGCCGAGCGAATGCACCTTGTCGATGAGCGGCTTGAGGCCGTTGCGGAAACTTCTCCTTGTTGACATACCAGTCGCCGAGGCCGGCGTGGTCGGTCTTTGCGCTGGCCGAACCAGCCATCGTCCATGACGAAGCGGTCAACGCCGAGGGCTGCGGCCTTCTCAGCCAGCGCCACCTGGCCGGCCTCGGTGACGTTCATTTCAGTCGCTTCCCAGGAGTTGTAGATGACCGGCCGCGGCCCGCGGCATTCGCGCCTCTCGATTGGATGCGGGCAGGATGTGGCTAACGGTGAAGCGGTTGCAGCAGACGCGAAGCGCCGCCCAAGCCGTGAGCGGAGTAGCCGGCGTAGAAAACCGGCGTCTCGAGCTTTTCGCCGGGCTTGAGCTGGTAGCCGAAATCGAAGGGATTGAAGCCGCCGGTGACGCGGACCTTGTCGAGCTGGTCCTGCTCGATGGTGATGCGCCATGAGCCGCTCCACGCAAGCGCGCCAAACCAGGTTTCGCCGTGCTCTTCATCGGCATCGCCCCTGCCGATGGCAAACCATGGATTGGCCTGGTGGCCTGTCGATCCGCGGCGGCTTTCCAGCACGCGCGCGCCGGGATGAATGGTCTCCTGTTTCAGCGTCCACTCGCCCGCCCAGCGGCCGGTGAGATAGTTCAGTGTGTAATGCGCAGGCGGCAGAGCGAAGGCCGCAGCCGCGGCCTGCTCGATCAGTGATGGGCTTCGGCTCACGGTTTTCGATGGTCGCCGAGCGGGCGAGGATGCCGCGATTCGGGGTCCATCGCGTAATGCAGCGTGACGGTGACCGCGCGGCGTGATGTCCTTGAGCATGACCTCGAGAGCATGATCATCGGGCTTGGCTGCTCTGAGCGTAATGCAGCACCAGGTCGCGATTGCCGTCGGCGAAGGTAACCTTCAGCGCCGGCTCTGAAAGAGCCCGGCGCCCCAGCCCGCGTACTCCTGCGGCGTGTCGTTGTAGGAGGAGTCGAATGATGCCCACTCTCGCGGTCGGAATGCGGCGGGGGATTGCGATCCGCAGCAGCCAGCGCCCGCCCCAGTAGATTTGCTGCAATTCGCCGCGCGCATTCACGCCGAAGGCGTAGGTGGTATTGCCGCCGTCGAGGCGGAAGACCTTTGAGCTCTGATCAACCGTAACGGTGCCGGCGCCGGCAGAAACGGAGGCATAGGCGAAAAGGGACAGCAGGGCAGCGTATGAAAAGGTTTTCAGCATGGGCTATCCTTGTGCTCTGATTTCGAACCGACTCATCATATCTCACCTGCCGGAAAACTGAAGCACAACGGCAGCTGCCGTGAGGTTTGTCGGATATTCTGATGGAGCAACCCCGGAGGTCTGGATGCTTTCCCCAGCAGTCATGACGCCCGCTAACCCGACTCCTGCCGAGGAGATTGCTACCGCCCTGGATCGCATCACTCCCCTGCATGGTCTCTCACTCGAAGATCGGCTCTGGTTGGCGCGTCACGGCGAGGAAGTAGTTGCAGAGGCAGGTAGTGTCCTCTTCGAGGAAGGCACCCCCGCGGATACGATGTTCCTGATCCTCAAAGGGGAGATTCATGTCCGCAGACAGCATTCTGGCCCGATGGCGCTGTTTATCGGTCGCGCCGGCCAGATGACGGGCCTACTCCCTTTTTCGCGCATGAAGAGCTACGGCGGCCAGGGATTTGCGGTGTCAGACATATGGGGCCTGCTGGTCCACAAGTCGCTCTTTCCTGAAATGCTCCAGGCAATTCCGAGCATGGGACAGCGCGTGGTTTCCTCACTGCTCGACCGCGTCCGCGAAGTAACGCGCATTGAGCAGCAAGCTGAGAAGCTGTCAGCGCTGAACAAACTTGCCGGCAACCTCGCCCACGAGCTGAACAATCCAGCCTCAGCCGCTCAGCGTGCCGCCTCGAGCCTGGTGTCGGAGTTAAGAGCGAATCGGCAGAATCGCTTTAAGCTGGTGAATCTTTGCCTGGATGAGACCCAGATTCGCAGCATCCAGGATTGGGAGCAGCGCATCCTGAGCCGACGCGCGCCCCTCGAGGGAACAAACACGAGCGAGTTAATATCCCGCGAAGAGGCTCTGCGCGATTGGCTGAACGCCCTGCCATGCGAGAGTTCCTGGGAAATTGCCGCGCAGTTGAACGAGCAGGGCGTGACGGTAACCGATCTGACAAATCTCCGCTCGTTTCTCGAGCCGAAAGAGACCTGCATAGCGCTGCAATTTTTCGCACGGTTTCTGCGTACTTCCCGGTCAGTGGATACGCTGCTCAATTCGACTGACCGCATCTTTGACCTGATCAGTGCCGTAAAAGCCTACTCCTACATGGACCGGGCGCCAATTCTGGAGGTAGACGTACCAGCTGGAATTGACGCCACGCTGCAAATGATGCACTCACGCATGAGCAATGTAACGGTCGAGCGTGATTATGAGGCTAACTTGCCTCACATCAGCGCCTACGGCTCAGAACTGAACCAGGTATGGACAGCAATCATCGAAAATGCTCTTGAAGCGCTCGGCAACCAGGGCCTACTACGCATCGGCTGCCGCCTGGAGGGGGAGATGCTCCTCGTCGAGATATGGGATACCGGTCCTGGCATACCGGCGGATCTGCAGGACCGTATCTTCGAGCCTTTTTTCACGACAAAGGCTCCGGGACAGGGGCTTGGGCTTGGCCTCGATAACGCCATGCGGATCGTTCGGAAACACAAGGGTTACATCGGCGTTAAATCTGAACCTGGGTCCACTTGCTTCAGGGTGCGCCTGCCGCTGGATCAGCTACAAGCCTATTGAGGTACCACAACTCCTGGCGTTGTTTCGCGTCTATGTAAAGAACAGGAGATATGGATGGGAAGTGTTCCGGGCCGTGGGGCTCTAAAGGCTACTGTTGCGCCTTTGCTGACCGTACGGAAGGGCAAGAAGGCAATCGAGTTCTATAAGGCCGCCTTTGGCGCTATAGAGCTTTTCCGCACCACCGGCGAGGACGGTGCTCTTGCGGCACGGATGTCGATCGGTCAGTCAGAGTTCTGGCTCGCGGATGAAGCTCCCTCCAACAAGAACTACAGCCCGGCGAGCCTGGGAGGCAGCAGTGTGCGGATGGTTCTGGTGGTCGATGATCCTGACGCCGTTTATGGGCACGCAGTAGCCGCCGGGGCCAACGGTCTGTTTCCGGTGATCGACCAGCCTTATGGCTGGCGGATTGGCCGGTTAGTCGACCCTTTTGGCCACCATTGGGAAATTGGAAGACCTATCAGCAGTGAGCCTGAACCTGAAGTAATTTCGAGAACAGTTCTGGAACTATCTCATCAGTAATTACTTGTCAAAATGACACATCTGCCGGCTCGGTTACGCGCATAACAGATTGATCGCCGGTCTTTTCTTTCCATGCTGCTCGAATGGCTTGAATCTTCTCCCGATTTTCTGTCGAATCCGCGTAATCGATGATCAGCATTTTTGAGCGCAATCTCTCGGGCGCGGATTGATTCTTGCCCTGCCACTGGCCGTAAACGTCAATGACACTCAAGCCTGAAGGAAATCGAGGGGTAACCTGCTTATCCAGAAAATCTCGCCAGTCAGCTTCGCTCACGCCCTGTTCGGGATGGTCAGCGGGACCGAGCCCAAAGTAGAGCTTGGTGTCCACCCATCCCTTGGTTTCGCCAGGATGAGCGGTGTCGCCTGAGAGAGTGGGTGCAACGCCAACGGGTGGTGTGGACCCGTGGTGTGACGCGCAACCGCCGGCAAATGACGACAGCAGCCCGATCATCAGAACAGCGGGCAATATTCGCATCTAACTGAGGAGTCTCCTGAGAAGAAAGCTACTGGCCAGCAATCATTTCCAGCTGGGCGCTACTTTTCCACTTCAACTCCACGCCAGAAAGCAACATGGCCCTTGATCTTACGGGCAGCTGGCTTCGGATCCGGGTAATACCAGGCGGCGTCAGGATTGTCCTGGCCGTCGATGATGAGGCTCATGTAACGCGCCTGGCCCTTCCACGGACAAGTCGATGTTGTGCTGCTGGGGCGAAAATATTCCCGCTTGAGGCTGGACTCAGGAAAATAGACATTCCCTTCGACCGTCTCAGTTACTTCACTTTCTGCAATAACTTTGCCGTTCCAAATTGCTCTTGCCATGAGATTTACCAGGAATCAACCCCGCTCGTGTCGGACTCGATTTGAGGCCTGATCGCTGAGCGGGTGACCGGATATGACACTACCAGAGATTGCCTCTCATGGCGAGCCTGAAGGGGGATTAAGTCTTTTCGAAGTGGGCTATTTGGCTTCCGCGATGGAGTCGATATGGACGCTCTTCTTGTCCGCGTCTTCGGTCGCCTTGATCGTGACGTGATCGCCGTAGAAGCCCTTGACCGCAGCAGGATTGTCGATCGCCCATACGGCTTTCTTTTCCTGGTCGACGAAAACCGGGGCCATGCCGCCTTCAACACACTTCTTCGCACAAGCGGCTCCGGTGCCAGCGTGCTTGGCACCGCACATTGAATCCGAGATCCATCCATTGATCTGCGTGGCGCCGGCGGCGTGTGCGGCGAGGCTCCCTGAGGCTACAAGAACCAGAACGATCATGCTTCTCTTCATTTGGAAACTCCGATCGATTGATTTTCCGTGACGGTTTCCATCATGCTCCACAGAAGCGCGAATCTTCAAGGGGCATTTGAACTGCGTGGGCGAAAACCAAAGGTTCTAGCGGGGCTGAAGACTCTGTCTGCGCGCTTCTATATTTTTGAGAACAATTTCGTATCGCGTCCCCGCGCTTGGAAAGCGGTTTACCAGCTCAGAGGTCTTCGTGAGGAAGCCTGGAATCCGTTGGCGAATTCCCTCCAAAATGTGCGAGAACTTTGCCAGCAGGAAGAATCCCTCACCGTTGCAATCGACGAAGAGGTCAGCGGACACGGCGCCATGGAGGACCATGGCAGCGGCCATCTCCCAGTAGGTGGTCACCTGCCTGAACCAGGCGTTATGGGGATTGCCTGGATTGGAAGCCACCGCGAAAAAATCCTCGACAGTGGCGGGCCAGAACTCGCCGGCCATCCAGGCACGTGCCTGCCTCATCACGGGTTCCGTACGGAGCTCGTAGAGCTTGAGAATGATTTCTGCATCGGCCGGCGTTGCGAGCATTCGTTCCACGCGAGTGTCTCCAACGTCATGGTAACGGATTGCGGCACCGGCCGCGCGTAATGGCCGCCACCAGCCGGAAACTCAGGCAGGCTGAAGTTCGCGTTTACCCTTGGCCTTCTCTTCCTTTACCGGTCCATGCGTTTCTGCGGTGGGTGGAGGAGGAGCGTCCCCGATGCGCTTCGAATAGGTGCACACCACAGCGTTCGGCTCCGGCTCAACCGATCGTTTACCCCGCTTCTTTGTCGTCCCTTCCTCGTCTGCCGCCTTCTTCTTGTTGGGGCATTCGAGGTAGATTCCTGAGCGAAGCGTCTTCTCAACGAGGTAAGGGCTTCCGCACTCTGGGCACTTCTTAGCGACGGGCTTGTAATTCGACGTAAAGTCGCATTTCGGATAGTTGGTGCAGCCCCAGAAGATGTTTCCGCGGCGGGCCTTTCGTTCGGCGAGATCTCCTTCGCCGCATTTGGGGCACTTCATTCCTTCAATGAGGTTCTGCTTCACGTATTTGCACTTCGGATAACCGGAGCAGGAAACGAACTCACCGTAGGCTCCCTGGCGGAGCACCAGAGGCTTGCCGCAGACTGGGCAATCTTCGCCGGTAGGCTGAGGCGGCTTCTGCTGCTGCTTCTGGGTCAGCTTGCGAATCGTCTTGCACGGCGGATCTTCGCTGTAGCCCGGGCACGCCATAAACATGCCGAAGGGCCCGCGGCGAAGCACCATGACACGTCCGCAGTTCTCGCAATACTCGTCGGCGTCGCCGGCTTCCTGCGCCTCGGGCGTATTCATATCCGGCTTGGCGGCGACATTCTCCTTGGTGAAGGTACAGCTATTGGGGTCTTTCTTGTTGTAGGCGGAGCAGGCATAAAAGCTGCCGAATTTCCCCCACTTGAGCAGAAGCGGTGAACCACAGACTTCGCACTTCTCGTCGGTCATCTGCTCCATGCGCTTGATGTCGCGCATTTTCTTGCCGGCGTCTTTCAGCTCATCCTCGAAGTGGTCGTAGAAGCCGTTGAGCAACGTGGTCCACTTCTCCTTGCCCTCTTCGATATCGTCGAGCTCTTCTTCGAGCCTGGCTGTGTACTTGGTGTCGAAGATATAGGGGAAGCTTTCGACAAGCAGATCGCAAACGACCATGCCGATTTCGGTTGGATAGAAGCGTCCACGCGAGCCGCCGTGTTTCACGACGTATTCACGATCCTGAATGGTGTTGATGATCGACGCGTATGTCGAAGGACGACCGATACCGCGCTCTTCCAGTTCCTTGACCAGCGACGCTTCGTTGTAGCGCGGAGGCGGATCGGTGAAGTGCTGGTCGTGGAAAAGCTGCTCAAGCTCGAGCGCCTTCACACCATCGAGGCTTGGCAGCTTGTTCGCCAGCGAATCCTCGTCGTCATCGCTCTTCTTTTCCTCAACAACTTCGTAGACTTTCAGGAAGCCATCGAAGCGCAGTACTGATCCTGTGAGGCGGAAGTCGTAGACCTTGCCGTCACGGGCCGCAGCCTCAATCTTGGCGATCGTCTGGTCGTAAACAGCAGGCACCATCTGAGATGCGATAAAGCGGCGCCAGATCAGCGTGTAAAGCTTCAGCTGCTCGTCGCTGAGAAAGCGCGCAACGGACTCCGGTGTCCGCGAAGCATCTGTCGGACGGATCGCCTCGTGTGCATCCTGCGCATCCTTCTTGCCCTTGTAGACGTTGGGAGTCGCGGGGAGATACTTGTCGCCAAGCTCCTTACCGATCCAGGCGCGTGCTCCTTCAACCGCATCTGGCGCTATGCGTGGCGAATCCGTACGCATGTAGGTGATAAGGCCCGTGGTCCCTTCGGAGCCGAGGTCAATGCCTTCGTACAGGCGCTGCGCAACACCCATGGTGCGGCGCACATTGAAGCCGAGCTTGCTCGAGGCTTCGCGCTGCAACTGGCTGGTGATGAACGGCGGCAGAGGCCGGCGCTGCTGCTCGCGATACTGCACCGAAGCGAGCGACCACTTCGCATCACCCAGCGCTGCAACAATGGCTTCCATTGACGACTTGTCCGCAACCGCATTGGAGATAAACTGCGCCTTGCCATCCTTGTCCTGGCCATTGGCAACGCGCGACGCCTCGCCATTGATACCGACGAACTTCGCCTTGAAGCTGGCGTCGGCTCGGCGCTCCGGATGCAGTTGAGCTTCGAGCGTCCAATATTCGACAGGCTTGAATGCGCTGATCTCACGCTCGCGTTCAACGATCAGACGAACTGCTACCGTCTGTACGCGGCCCGCTGAAAGTCCGCGACGCACCTTATCCCACAGCAACGGAGAAATCTGATAGCCCACGAGACGATCGAGGACGCGGCGGGTTTGCTGAGCGTCGACAAGATTTTCATCAATGTCTCGAGCATGGGCGAAGGCATCCTGAACGGCCTTCTTGGTGATCTCGTTAAATGTGACACGACGAATCTTCTTCCGCTCCTTGGCAGAGGTCCCCAGTTGGAGCGCGAGATGGTAGGCGATCGCTTCCCCTTCGCGGTCGGGGTCGGGCGCCAGAAAGATCTCGTCTGCTTTTTCGCCGGCCTTCTTCAGCTGCTCGACAACCTTCTCTTTGCCCGGAGAAACAATCAACTCCGGTACGAAAGTGCGCTTCTTCAGCTCAACGCCGATGTCGTTCTTGGGCAGATCCATGATGTGCCCGACCGAAGCACGGACTTCAAAGCCCTTGCCCAGATATTTCTCGATCGTCTTGGCCTTTGCCGGAGACTCGACGATCACCAGTGATTTACTCGTTGCCATTCTTCTTCCCGAATCCTTCTGCACTGCTCGGATGTTGGACTCACAGCCGCCCTATTCTGTAGCGGCGTGACTCACATCAATATATTTGTTGCTGCCGGGCGCTAAGCCGTACGGCCCGTAAAAACGGCCTTCAAGAGTTGGACGCTAACACGGAATACGGCCTCGTTTCCACTCGCAGCTAGTTTTTTTTGCGGCGAGGATGACACTTCAGAGGCTCCAAAGCCCTCTATCAGATGCTTAAGCCAAGCGAATTTGCGCCCTTCCGGAACGAAGTTCCAGCGACACACTATCAAAGTGTTCGAACGTAATTCTTCCCCGGCAATTGTCGAATGCGCCCTGTTAATTCGAGTTCAAAGAGCGCCGTAAAGACTTCAGATGAGGTCAACTGTGTTTCGAGCCGCTCCAGGACTTCGTCGATCTGCAGTGACTCATCTGCTCGCAGAACCCCGAGGACGATTGCCTCTTCCGGCCGCAGCATCGGTTCTGGCAGAACAGATGCCTGTTGGCCCGCCGAGGATTCAGACCCCGCCTCGGCCTCGAGTGCCAAGCGTAATTTCGAAGGCAGGTCTTCCCACACATCTTCCCAGGTGGCGACGAGCTTTGCGCCCTGTTTTATCAATGTGTTAGGGGTCCAGGAATTCTTGGCGGTGACATTGCCGGGAACAGCGTACAGATCGCGATTCTGCTCTGCGGCGCATCGAGCCGTAACCCGGGTTCCGGAATTCTCGGATGCCTCCACAACCAGGACGCCAATGCTCAATCCACTGAGGATGCGGTTGCGGCGCGGAAAGTTCTGAGGGGCCGGAAAAGTACCCATGGGCACCTCGCTGAGGATGGCGCCGCCCGATGCCAGAATCTCTTCCGCGAGTTTTCGGTTTTCCTTGGGATAGACCACATCGAGACCCGTGCCCCACACAGCCACTGTCGGGGCGCGCGCAGCGAGCGCACCTTTGTGGGCGCAGGTGTCGATCCCCCGTGCCATCCCACTGACAATAAGGAGACGCCGCGCAGCAAGATCGCGCGCCAGCATCTCTGCCATTCCTGACCCATATGGAGATGGGTGCCGCGTACCTACGATCGCAATAGAAGGCCGCTTCAAAATGTCGAGTGCGCCGCGGACCCAGAGGACCGGAGGAGGATCGAAGATCTCCTTCAACTGGGCCGGATATTCGCGACAACTGTGGGTCACGAGCGTAGCGCCGCCTTGAACGACCGTGGCCCACTCCTGTTCAGCCACGTCGCGGCCTTTGCCGTCGAAGATAAACTGAACCGCTCCCACAGGAAGGCGCAACGCTTCGAGTTCGGTCAACGAAAGGCGGAAGAGCTGTGCCGGTGATTCAAGCTGCGCAACCGCATCGAGAGTACGTCTGGAACCTACTCCAGGAGCCAGCGAAAGAGCAAGCCATGCAAGGCGATCCTCGTCGAGAGGACTGGAGGATGATTTGTAGACTTCGGAAGACAAGATTAAGGCCGCGGGGACGTATGGTGTCCCGAATCTTTCCTGAATTGATTGCCTGTATTTGTGCTCAAGTTAACGTGCCGGGGCTTGGAAGTCAAACAACGAAGGTGTACTTGTGATTTTGCACACCTGCAACGTATGGGGGATATTGATACTCTAAGACTGCGTGAGTTCGACTCCCCACGAACGTCTTCGTATCGCCGCAATTCGCTTCCTGAATCCTGCGCCCCTCATGTGGGATTTTGAGCACCCGCCGCAGAATGAGCCGCTCGCCGCTCGCTATTCAATGCGCTACATGCTGCCCTCGGAGTGTGCCGATCAAGTTGCTGGGGGTGCGGCAGAGATCGGTCTGATTCCCATCGCCAGCCTGGCCATTATCCCCGAACTGCGAATCTTGCCGGGATGCACGATTGCATCGAAAAACAAGGTTCGTTCGCTTCTGTTGATCCGCCGGGCAAATCAGCCGCTAAGCCGACTGCGGACTCTTGCGGCGGACACCGCAAGCCGCACAACAATCGCTCACACGCGCATTCTTGTTCGGAAGTGGGGCAACGACGATGTCGTGTTCATACCGATGGCTGCCGACCTTAATGCAATGCTCGAAAAGGCTGATGCCGCTCTCCTGATTGGCGATCCGGCGTTGCTGGCGCTCGAAGATCGCGCGAAACGCCTGGAGCAAACCGGTGAGGAGCTTGTTTACCACGATCTGGCTCATGAATGGCACACGATCACAGGAGTCCCTTTTGTGTCGGCGGTGTGGGCGGTGGCGCCCGGCTGCGGCGCGATAGACCGAATTGCCGAAGACTTTATTCAGTCGCGCGATCACGGCCTGGGCAATGTTGATGCGCTTGCGAAAGAGTGGGCTCAGAAACTACCACTCTCCGAGGAAAGCATCCGCTCATATCTGACGACGAATATCCACTACGTCCTCGATGAGGAATGCATGGAAGGGATGCAGCGCTTCTTTCGCGAAGCAGCGAACGCCGGTGTGCTTCCGCAGTACGATTTCGCGATGAGCGAACTCTCTATCTAGATCTCCCAGCGCAAAAGCGCCGCGCCCACCGTGAAGCCTGCTCCCACCGCAGCCAGCAGAACGAGATCGCCCTTCTTAAGCTTCCCCTCTTCAATCGCGGTTTCCATGGCGAGAGGAATGGTTCCGGCAGAGGTGTTGCCGTACTTGTCGATGTTGATGATGACACGATCCTCAGGCATACCGAGACGATCAGACGTCGCCGTGATAATGCGTTTATTTGCCTGGTGCGGGATGAAGCAACCGAGATCGGCACCAGTCACTCCGTTGCGATCCAGTACTCGAGCCGTAGCCTCAGCCATTTTGCGCACCGCAAACTTGTAAACGGCCTGACCATCCTGGTGGATGTAATGCATCTTCTTGTCGACGGTGTCATGTGTGGGGGGATTCAGACTTCCGCCGCCCTTCAGGTTCAAAGAAACACCACCTGAACCGTCGACTTCATGGACGAAATCGATGAAACCGATCTCCCCTTGGGCCGCCGGCTCAATCAACACTGCGCCCCCGCCATCGCCAAAGAGAATGCAGGTGGAGCGATCCGTGTAATCGGTCATTCGCGTGTTTGCGTCTGCGCCGCACACCAGCACCTTATCGTGCGCACCGCTTTCGACGAGCTTCACACCGGCCTGGAGCGCGAAAACAAATCCGGAGCAGCCCGCGGAAACGTCAAAGCCCCAGGCTCCCTTCGCGCCGATCTTGTCCTGAACGAGGCATGCCGTCGAAGGAAACATCATGTCTGGCGTTACTGTGCCGACAATGATCGCCTGCACCTCGCTAGGTTGGATCCCTCGGGCGGCGAGACATTTCTTCGCGGCCTCGGCGCACATATCGCTGATGCCCTGACCCTTTGCAAGCACGTGACGCTCGCGGATGCCGGTGCGTTCGAGAATCCACTCGTCGGTGGTTTCCACCATCTTCTCGAGGTCTTGATTGGTCAAAACCTGGGGAGGAACGTAGGTCCCGAGCGCCGTTATTTTGGCGCGACGGCCCACCACAGGACGCACGGTGAGGCTCAATTGACTTCTCCTTGCGGCGCAAGGTCCGGACTTTGACTCCAGCCCGCGCTCGTCATCGGTACGGCTCTTCGAACGGCTGCACGCGGCGATCCACTAAATCCATGAAAAAGTTGAGCGGCTTCAAAAAAGTACCGGGTTACCTACTGCGCCCGTACTAGCCCGTTACCGTTGCTTCCTTCCGGACCTGGCGGGATTGGCGGGATTACGTCGCGTAGGACCCGGCACTGAATGATTTTAGCATCCGAGGCGCGGCAGATCATGGCTCATGGGGGAACCTCGTACGCGTGTGCTTCCTCTATAACAAGCGAGTCGCCGTTACAATAAGAGAGTGAAGAATGAATCCTCACCCACGGCGCCTACCGTGGGCTTTATTTCGCTCGGCTGCCCCAAGAACCTTGTCGATTCCGAGGTGATGATGGGGCTGCTCGACCGCGCCGGAGCGCGGCTTACCGGGCGTCCCGAAGAGGCGGAGATCCTTGTCGTAAACACCTGCAGCTTTATCGATTCGGCCAAGCAGGAGTCGGTTGACACGATTCTGGAAATGGCGCGCCACAAGAGTGAGGGCCGCGCAAGCAAGCTGATCGTCGCGGGATGTCTCGTGGAACGCTATCGCGACGAGATTCGCAAGAACATTCCGGAAGTGGATGCAGTTGTCGGAACGGGCGAACTGGAATCAATCCTTCAGGCGGCCGGCGTGACGATGCCGGCGGCTGCGCCGTCGCCTTTCAACATATTGCACAGTTCTTCGGCCGACACTCGTGCCGGGCAGGAATCACTTGCGGGCACGCACCACGCCAAGCCCCAGGTCTTCAGACCCGAGGGCGATCTGCGCGAGAGCCAGGGACGGTTTAGCCGCGAGGAGTGGCACGGAGCGGCCCATCTGCTTCCGACCTATCTTTACGACGAGTCGACGCCACGTATGCTTTCGACACCGCGTTCCTCGGCTTACATAAAAATTGCCGAGGGCTGCGATCACCCGTGCAGCTTTTGCGTAATTCCAAATCTGCGCGGCAAGTTTCGCTCGCGGCGGTTCGAGTCGGTTGTTGCCGAGGCGCAGAGACTCGTGGAAAGCGGCGTCCAGGAGATTACCCTCATCGGGCAGGACACGACCTGCTACGGAGAAGACCTTGGGCTGAAAGATGGTCTCGCAACGCTGCTGGATGCACTGGCAGGAATCGATGGTCTGCGTTGGCTGCGGTTTCTCTATGCTTATCCGAACCGCATCACTGGCCGCCTGCTCGAAACGATCGCGAAGCATGACAACATCTGCAAATATCTCGACGTGCCTCTGCAGCACGCGTCGCCTGAGGTACTAAAACGCATGAAGCGCGGGGCTGGCGCGGAGATTTTTCTGAAGACGCTCGAGAAGGTACGCGCAGCAGTACCGGGCATCGTATTGCGCACATCGTTCATCGTGGGATTTCCGGGAGAGTCGCAACAGGATTTCGAGGTGCTCGAGCAGTTTGTTGGCGCCGCAAGCTTCGACTGGCTCGGTGTCTTTACCTACTCCGACGAAGAAGGGTCAGGCGCATTCTCTCTCGACAGGAAAGTGCCGAAACGCACAATCGAGGCGCGCAAGCGGCGGCTGATGAAGCTACAGCAATCGATCAGCAAGCGAGCCAAAGAGCAGTGGGTAGGCCGTGAGCTGACCTTGCTTGCGGAAGGCGAGAGCGAGGAAACACCGCTTCTCTGGGAGGGTCGGACCGAGTTTCACGCCCCGGAGATTGATGGCAAGGTTTACATCAATGACTTTGGCGCGCTGGACTCTCTCGAAGCGGGCAGGTTCTACCGAGCAGAGGTCACTGAAGCGCATGAGTACGACGTTGTAGCGCGTGTCGTCTCTGGCCAGCTATAGACTTGATCATTCGGAAGGGCGCAGATGGCTGCGACAAAGAAAAAATCTAAAAAGGTCTTTCGGTGCCCGTCGTGTAGCGGGCTGGTGCAACAGAAGGATGAGGACTTCCCTTTCTGCAGCGACCGGTGCCGCAAGATCGATCTAGGCAAATGGGCGATGGGGGTCTACAAGATCAGCTCGCCGGTTCTGGATCCCGAAGTGCTGGAAGATCTCGGAGGCCTCGCCGGTGGCCACACCAAGGGCGACAACCATGAGTAGCGAGACTGAAACGATCGCTCCTCAAGCGAAGGGAAAGAGGACCGCGTGGGCCTGGACGGTCGCCACTTTTTTTGGCGCGGGCCTGGGTAAGCCTGGCCCGGGCACCTGGGGCTCAGTGGCGGCCATTCTCCTCTGGTCTACCTATGCCGGATCGCTTCATCCATCTCCAAATGCCCTGCTGTACGCCTTGCTCGCCGGGATCATTGTTGCGATCGCGCTGGGCGTACCCGCAGCGACCATCGCAGCCCGTGAAAGCGGGCGTCATGATCCGGGATTCGTGGTGATCGATGAGGTGGCTGGCCAATGGATCACGCTGCTGGGAAGTCCTTTCGGCTGGAAAGTTGCTCTTCTGGGGTTTGCGCTGTTCCGGCTCTTCGACATCACGAAGCCGCTTCCGGTTCGTAGCCTTGAGCGGTTGCCAGAGGGCTGGGGCATCGTCTTCGATGACGTCGCCGCGGGCCTGTATGCTTTGGGTGTAAGTTTGTTGGTGCAGCGTCTGCTTCCACTGCTATTCCACTAGAACTGGACTATGCCACGATCTCGCCCCCAACCCGCGCAGGAAGAAGTCTTTCCGGATCCGCGCATCGACGATATCCAGCCGCCGACAGCGCTCCCGCTCGGCGAAGTGGAACTGACGGGCGGCAATCTCGGGCCTCATGCTTCCGGCCTTCCGGTCGTACTGGTCGGTACCCATCCTGCCCAGGTGCTGATGAGCCGCCCGGGACGCCTGGCGTTTCGAGTACCCGAACAGGCAAGCACGGGGCTGATCGAGGTTCGTTCGCCTAGGGGCGTGAGTAACGGCGCGCCTTTGCGCGTGCCCCGCGAATTGGCCAGTGGACTGCACCCGGTGACGAGCCCCGCTGTAAGCCGCTCTGGCATGGTGTATGCGACGATATCCGGGCCTCGCGGCAAACAGACACCGGTTTCGGTTGTTCGCGTAAGCCCTGACGGGCGTGCAACGCCGTTCGTGACTGGAATTCTGAACGCAACCGGTCTCGCTTTCAGCCCCGATGGCGACCTCTTTGTCACTTCGAGGGCTGAGGGTAACGTCTATCGCATCGATGGAGCGGGAGAATCGACGCTCTATTCCGAAGGAATGGGTGTGGCAACGGGCGCGGTTTTTGATAAAGAGGGCAACCTCTTTGTGGGCGATCGCAGCGGCACGATCTTCAAGATCGACCCGCAGCGCAGAATCTTCGTCTACGCCACCCTGGAGCCCAGTATTTCTGCATACCACCTCGCCGTTGACCACGAGGGCACTCTTTACGTCACCGGGCCAACTCTTTGCTCGAATGACGCCATCTGGGCAATCGACCCGCACGGACAAGCACGCCCATGGTTCCGTGGCCTGGGCCGTCCCCAGGGTCTCGCACTGTCTAAGCAAGGCGATGTCTATGTGACTGCCTGCCTGCGCGGCAGACGGGGGCTCGTCCGAGTCACCGCCAACGGTGACGCCAGCCTTGTGCTCAGCGGAAACAACCTCGTGGGCGTTGCCTTTTCGCCGCTCGGCACGGCGGTGCTGGCAACGAACGAGGCAGTTTATGATGTGGACTTAGACGTAGAAGGAATTAGTCTCACGTAGCTTGCAATGCCTGAGGACCGCGGGCTCGGCTCCCGTGTGATCTATTGCGCATAGAGAGTGCTGCTAACAGCAGATGGATGCGCAGCAGACGTAGAGACGAAGGAGCTATTCGCTGCACATATGAAAGCTGAGATCATCGCCATCGGCTCCGAGATGCTCACGCCGTACCGGCAAGACACCAACTCTCTCTATCTCACCAGGAAACTGAATGAAATTGGCGTCGTGGTTGGCTTCAAGACGATCGTGGGAGACCGACAGAAGGATCTGGTCGGTGTAATCCGCACTGCGCTTGGCCGCGCTGACATCCTTATTCTGGTCGGAGGGCTTGGCCCAACGGAAGATGATTTAACGCGGGAAGCAACCGCCGAAGCGTTGTCTCTGCATCTGCGCCGCGAAGCGTCACAGGTTGCAGCGCTGCATGCGCGCGCCGCGACCTGGCGCATATCGATGCCGGAAAACAACCTGAAGCAGGCTGACGTGATCCAGGGTGCAACGGTGTTGCCCAATCAGAACGGCAGCGCGCCAGGTCAATGGCTCGACACTATTTTCGAAGGCTACCGCAAGCTCATAATGCTGGTGCCCGGCCCGCCGCACGAATGCCACGCAATTTTCGACGCCGAGTGCCTGCCACGGTTGACAGACGCTCTCCCAAAGAGACATATCGCAGTGCGCACTTTGAAGGCGGCGATGATTCCCGAATCGCAGGCCGACAAATTACTGGCCCCGATTTACACCGAGTACAAGGACATCGAAACGACGATCCTGGCACACACCGGTGATATTCAACTCACCCTCATCTGTTCAAAAGCCACGCAGCCGGCAGCCGATCAACGCGTCGACGAGCTGGCGAACCGGATGGAGGAGGCGCTCGACGACTGGCTCTATTCTTCCGACGGGGAGTCTCTCGAACAGATCGTTCTCTACTACCTCGGCCTGCGGCAGGCAACTCTCTCAGTAGCAGAGAGCTGCACAGGCGGTCTGGTGGCGCAACGGATAACCGGCGTTCCGGGCAGCTCACGCAGCTTTCTTGGCGGCGCGGTTGTTTACTCCGACCCACTGAAGACTTCCTTCGCCAATGTTCCACCCGAACTGATCGCGCAACACGGCGCAGTCTCCGCAGAGGTCGCATGTGCGATGGCAGAGGGAATCCGCAAGCGAACAGGCGCAACGCTCGGTCTGAGCGTAACGGGCATCGCTGGACCCACAGGCGGCACCGAAACAAAGCCAGTCGGTCTCGTGTATTTTGCAGTGTCGGATGCGCACAAGACTGATTCCTACAACCGCACCTTTCGCGGCGACCGTGATCGTGTGCGACAGTGGGCATCGCAACAGGCACTCGATCTCGTCCGCAAGAGATTGATGTAGGCGACTCAGAAGCTAGGTTTCATTGACTCGTCCCCGCCGTGTCTGCAAGACTCCGGCCATGCGATACAGCGGCAGGGTTGAATATGCGGATGCCCGCAAAATGCGCACCCGCAACAAGGGATATTACCGGGTACTTCACTGGCCCATCTGGATCTGGGTCTTCTTCCTGACGCCGGGACCGCTCACATTCAGCTTGTTCGCGCACGGGTTCAGCTGGGCAAATTCCCTGTGGCTGGGCGTGGTTCTCGTGGGCACCGGCATTGCAGGCATCTTTGGGCAGATGCCGGGTTGCGAACCTGCACCATACATTCTGCGATTTGACGAAGACAAGCCTAATCCTCTCTATCGCAAGGTCTGCTACACCTTTGCGTGGAACGCGGTGTTGAATTTCGCACTGCTGAACCTTGCCGGACTGGTGATCGCCACTGCAACCGGAATATGGACGATGAAGCAGCTCTACCAATACGTATACTTTCCCCTTTGCTTCACGATTCTGCTGCTGGGAGCGCTGGGAAAGCTGCCACGAGTGGGCCGCTCGACGAAAAGCGAAGGCACCGAGCGCCGCTATTTCTACGGCTCGGTCTGGTCCGTCACAATCGCACAAACACTGCTTCTGGTGCTATGGAAAACCTTCCCGCTGACCCGCACGGGCAGCCTCGTCAAACTCCTGCTCTATGCTGGAACGCTTGTTGCCATGGGCACAGCAGCTCACCGGGGCCTCTTGCCTCGCACCCGGCCGATTATGCCCGGAGAAGTGATGGTTGATTAAGGGGTTGCATCGCGCGGCAGCTCGCAAGCCGAACGAGCCGAAGAGGAAGTCAGCACTCATCCCCCACCTGCTAAACTCGAGTTCGATATGCCCCTTGGAAGCCTCCTGGTCGCCGTCGCCGCTTACTTGTTTGGCTCCATCCCGACCGGATACCTGTTAGTCCGGATCTTCCGCAAACAGGACATTCGCACGATCGGCAGCGGCAACATCGGAGCGACAAATGTCATGCGCTCGGGCGCGCGTGGATTGGGCGCCGCGACGTTTCTTCTCGACGTGCTCAAAGGCTGCGCCGCGGTATGGCTCGGCGCTGCCGTGGCACCTCATCTGATGCCCGGCGTGCCCGTACGAAACGTCGAGGCTCTTGCAGCTTTATTTGCGGTCATCGGGCACATGTTTCCCATGTGGCTCAAATTCCGCGGTGGCAAAGGTGTGGCGACAGGGTTCGGCGTCTTTCTCGTGGCGGCACCGCTCGCAGCGCTCGCGGCAATTACAGTCTTTGCTATTGTCTTTGCGGCGAGTCGATTTGTTTCCCTGGCATCAATCGTTGGAGCGGCCAGTTTTCCGATCTTTGCGTGGTTCTTTGTGCACGGAGATAAGCCCACGTTTTTCATCTGCGTACAGGTGATCGTGGCGTTTCTGATTATCGCTAAACATCACCAGAACATCCGTCGTCTACTCAGCGGTACTGAAAACCGGTTCGGAACGCAGTCGCGTCAGGGGAGGCCCGCATGAGCCGAATCGTCATTCTTGGTTCGGGAGCATGGGGTACGGCAATTGCCTTGTCCCTTCATCGTCGCGGTAGTCACGAGATTACGCTCTGGTCGCATAGCGAAGAGGAAGCCCGGGGTATTGAGCAAGCAAGGGAAAACACGCAGTTTCTACCCGGATTTCCTTTACCACTTGATCTCTCGGTGACAGCCGACCCCAGCGCGATCAGCGACGCGGAGATCCTGGTTTCAGTGGTCCCTTCCGAGTTTCTACGGCCGACGCTGGCACGTCTCACTCGGCACATGCGGCCGGGCCAGATCGTCGTGAGTGCGACGAAAGGCGTCGAAGACCATACTTACTTCCGCATGACACAGGTAATCGCCGCGGTGCTCGAACCGGCGGGTCTCCATTTGCCGATCGGAGCATTCTCCGGGCCGACGTTCGCACTCGAAGTTGCGCAGGGCCAACCCACCGCGGTCACAGTTGCTTTCGCAGACTCCGCCGTTGCGGCGCGCGTTCAGCAAGATTTCTCTTCTGAGCGGTTGCGCCTGTACACAACCACCGACGTGATCGGTGTGGAACTCGGGGGAGCGCTTAAGAATGTGATTGCGATTGCCGCAGGAATCGCAGCTGGCGTAGGCCTCGGCTACAACTCTACGGCGGGACTGATCACCCGTGGAATCGCTGAGATCACACGACTGGCAGTTGCCTGCGGGGGCAAGCGCGAAACGCTAGCCGGTTTATCCGGCGTCGGTGATCTGGTGCTGACCTGCACCGGTTCCCTTTCTCGCAACCGCACGGTTGGTCAGGCGCTCGGCCAGGGCCGGAAGCTGCCGGAGATTCTTGAAAGCCTGGGCGGCAAGGTAGCCGAGGGGGTGCGAACGACTCGCGCTGCGCTCGGTCTCGCACGTCAGCACGGTATCGAGATGCCCATTACCGAGCAAATGGAGCTGATTCTCGATGAAGGAAAAGATCCGCAAGAGGCCATCAAGCACCTGAT
This sequence comes from uncultured Acidobacteriaceae bacterium, assembly GCA_963832465.1. GTDB lineage: Bacteria > Acidobacteriota > Terriglobia > Terriglobales > Acidobacteriaceae > Telmatobacter. The sequence goes on along the minus strand of CAWHUJ010000002.1, from coordinate 101,123 downwards.
GCTGCGGCCGGGCAAAGACGAACAGTAGCGCCGCATTGGCGGGCGACCGGTCGACGCAAATGGTCCGCTCGGGCCTGCATTAAACTCGAACCTGGAACTTTACGATGATTATCACCCTTTTTGGCGACCAGACTCCGCAGCCTGACGAGTCCATGCTGGGGCGAATGCGCGAAGCAGTGACGCGCACGCGCGAGTCGTTGTCGTCACGCATCGGCGATCTGGTTGCCATGACCCGGGAGGTTGACGAAGCCTCGCTGGAAGACCTGGAGAGCGCGCTGCTGGCGAGCGATCTTGGCGTACAAACGACGACTGAAGTGATTGATGCCTTGCGCGACCGGGCACGCCGCCAGGCAATTGAAAGTGGCGAGGAACTGCGCGACCTTCTAAAGGAACAGCTGAGCGACATTCTCAAGGCCCCAGTGCGTCCGGTGCCAAACCCGGCCGTTCCGCCAAAGATTACGTTTTTGGTAGGTGTCAACGGCACGGGAAAGACCACGACAAGCGGCAAACTGGCGTCGTGGTATCGCGAACAAAATCGGAGCGTACTGCTGTGCGCGGCAGATACGTTTCGTGCAGCCGCGATCGAGCAGCTGGAAGTGTGGGCGGCTCGTTCAGGTGTTGAGATGATAAAGACGCGTCAGGGTGGAGATCCTGCTGCGGTTCTTTACGACGCCACAAGTGCTGCAAAAGCCAGAGGCATCCAGGACCTGATTGTGGATACGGCAGGGCGTCTCCACACCAAATCAGGATTGATGGATGAGCTCGATAAGATGCGCCGCACTGCATCGAAGATCGTCCCTGAAGCTCCGCATGAGGTTCTTCTGGTGATGGATGCGACCACTGGCCAAAATGGATTGCAGCAGGCGCGACAATTCACTCAATCAGCGGGCGTGACGGGCATTGTCCTCACCAAGCTGGACGGCACAGCTAAAGGCGGAATCGCTGTCGCGATCGCTCGTGAGCTCAGCCTGCCGGTGCGATACATCGGCATAGGAGAGAAGATGACTGATCTGTTGGAGTTCCAGCCCGAAGCCTTCGTTACCGCTCTCGTTGGATAAGCGATATAAATAATTCGTCAACGATATGAATGCGCGCGAGCAAGATCTCAACTGGATGCGTCGTGCCCTCGAGCTGGCCCGTCGCGGAATTGCTGTAACTTCGCCCAATCCCGCTGTGGGTTGCGTGATCCTGGACCGGGCTGGTCAGGTCGTCGGCGAAGGGTGGCACGAGTATGACCTCGTCGATCATGCAGAAATTGTTGCCCTGAACGAGGCCAGGCAGCACGCGGGCGAGCGCCTCCGCGGTGGCACGGCTTATGTGACGCTCGAACCCTGCAATCACACCGGTAGAACAGGACCCTGTACTCACGCGCTAATTGAGGCCGGCATCTCTCGAGTTGTCGCTGCAACTATCGATCCCAACCCCAATGTGGCCGGACATGGCATGGAAGCGCTGCGAGCGGCAGGGGTGGAGACCGCAGTTGGCATATGCGAAGCAGAGGTCCGCCGCCTGAACGAGGGCTTCGCGCGCTGGAGTCAGCACAAACGGCCTTTCGTCTTGATGAAGGTGGCGATGACGCTGGATGGGCGCATCGCTCCTCCGCCATCACTGCAGAAGCCCCATGAACCCTACTGGATCACGAGTGATGCCGCGCGAGCAGCAGTGCAGCCCCTGCGCTGGCAGGTAGATGCGGCTCTGACTGGCGTAGATACCGTGCTCGCCGATGATCCGTTGCTCACCGACCGCAGCGGCCTGCGGAGACGACGTCCTCTGCTGCGGATTGTGCTGGATTCTGCCTTGCGCATGCCTCTTGATTCAAAGATGGTGATGGGTGCTCAGAACGACGTGGTCATCTTCACCGTCTCGAAGGACGAGAGCAGGATCCGCGAGCTTCAGACGCGCGGAGTGCGTGTGGAGCTGTTGCCGGCAGAAGCGGGACGCGTGCCGCTCGACAGGGTCCTGGCTAAGCTTGGCGATGAGGGAATTCTGACTCTGCTGACCGAAACCGGAACACGGCTGAACACCGCCCTGCTCGAAGGAGAGTTCGTGGACCGCGTTCATCTCTTTGTATCGCCCCAGATCATGGGATCGGATGCCGTTCCGGCGTTTCGCAGCATGAACCATTTCTCTCAACTGCCGAACGTGGAAGTCGAACGCTACGGCAATGACCTCGGGCTGAGCTCTCTGCTTCGTGATCCATGGCCGATGAAACAAGAAGCGTAATCCGACCAATCTCGTAAAATCGATTCATGTTCACCGGCATTATCGAGCAGACTGGAACTCTGGTCAGCCTCACAGACCGCGGCGGTGTGCGTCGATTGACACTTGACGCACCAGGGATCGCGGGCCGCTTGCGCGAAGGTGATTCTCTGGCGGTTTCCGGAGTGTGCCTGACGGCACTCGACGTGGATCCCAGATATTTCCATGCCGATCTGGCCCAGGAAACCCTCGATCGCAGTTCGCTCGGGTATCTGAAGGCTGGAGCCGAGGTCAATCTGGAGCTGCCAACGGCGGCGGGCAGTCCGCTGGGCGGCCACGTCGTACAGGGCCATGTGGATGGCACGGGCGTCCTGACTTCGTTGGAGCCGGTGATCCCGCAGACTGACCCCTCCTTCGACGAGCAGACAACCGACTGGACCCTGAAAGTGCGCGTGCCGGAGAACGTGCGCGGGTGGATGGTGCCGAAGGGCTCTATCGCGATTGAAGGCATCAGCCTGACGATCGCCGACATCGATGGAGACACGATCTCGATTGCGATCCTGCCGCTAACGTATTGGCGGACGAATCTACACACGCTCCTCGCAGGCGCCCCCGTGAACATCGAAGCGGATGTACTCGTGAAGCTGGCGTATCAACAGATGCAGGAACAGAAGAAAGCGGAACCGGATCTGACCGAAGCGTGGCTCGTGGCGAACGGATACTAGGGTTTGGGCACGAGTTTGGGCGGCTCCGTCACGTATTCATCTCCAGTTCGCGCGAGAAGCAGTTTGCGGCGATCGTCCAGCACTTTCAATTGCGTCGTAACGTCGACAAATTCCTTCTGTTGATCGGAGTTGAGCGGCGGAGGAAGCTTGCTCAGCTCGTCAAGGCGCGCCTGAAGCCGCGGCATTTCACGGTCGATCAAGACAGGATGGATTACCGCTGTCTTCGCCTTGCCGGTTGCGATCTCATTGCGGTTGTTCTCACCCCACGCGGGCAGCATGCCGACGTGACCAAGTTCGACGCGAATCCCGGCAGGGCCATAATCCTTGTCGCACCGCGGAGAAACAGCCCAATCATTGAGTCTCTGCGGATCGCCTTCCTTGTCCGGCATCAGGCCATCGACATAGTTGCGCGACTGGTTCGACAGAAAATTACCGAGCGAATAGAAGATGACGGTGTTTCGCCCATCGGAGGTACGTGTAGGTTTCAATCTGCTGCAGTACGTGGGGATGGTGGCCGACGATGACCGATGCTCCCGCTTCCAGCATCTTGTGAGCAAGTTCCACATCGTCGGGCCGGGGATTAGGCATGTACTCAATGCCCCAATGGATTGAGACCACCAGCAGATCGCAATGCCCACGAGCGGCTTTGATCTCCGCGAGGACTTGGGCTTCATCGGCTCCTGGGGCTCCATTCGCCTCACCGGGATAGGGGAAGAAGTTGACGTGCGGTAGATCGGGATTATCAGGATTGCGATTGCCGTTGAGCCATCGCGTCATGCCCAACCAGCCCACCTTAATCCCGTTGGCCTCGGTGAAGACAGGCTGAAAAGTGGATCCGGCTGTATCGGCTGTTCCAGCGAAGATCAAGCCCGCTTCGCGCAGATGCTCGCGGGTTTCAGCGAAGCCGGGCCATCCCTGGTCCATCACATGATTGTTGGCGAAAGAGACGATCTTGACTCCGCTGGCTTTGAGTGCTTCGGGCAGGGCGACCGGTGCATCGAACATGAACGGCTTTGAACCATGGGAGTGCGCCGGAGCCACCGGTGTCTCCAGATTGACGAACCCGAAATCCACGGCTTGAAACACGTCGTTTACATCACTGAAAAGGGCCTGCCAGCCCTGCACGCCGTCTCCGTTAGCGGCCGCAGCCGTGCGAACCGCTTCATGCGGAATGACATCTCCTGCAATGGCAAAGCTGACCCTGGCCACTTCGTGCGGATACGGAACAACGGGGCGGGCAGTCTGCGCCAGGTGGAGTCCCCACCGCGGTCCAAAACACATTCCACCGAGAAAGATCACCAGCAGGAGTCCAACCAGAATTGAAGCGGCCCGCCATCTTCGCCGCGAGGCGCGCTTCCCTGCCCCAAGCCAGGTAAGAGCCGGCGCCAAGCCGACGGCCCCATCTAATGGAATACCCAATCGCATCTGCTTTCTGAGGAACGGAACCAGCATACATGCTGGGAAATGAATCTTCTCAGCGACGACGGTATCTCTCTGGGATCATGGCGTAAGCTTCACCGTTCGAACGCTTCGCTATAACTTTGCGTCTATCAAAAGCGGATAGACTGTTACCTTTGTAGGACAATGAGTTAAGGACGGCTGGCCTGCATGGCTTGCCTTGCCGCCCGATCGATCTATGGCAGAGTTCGTCATCAAACTGGCCGATGAGCGCGGCCGCGTGCAAGAGCAGGTGCAGACAGCGGCAACCGCCGAGGAGTTGCGCGCCCGCTTTGCACATGCCGGTTATCACGTGTTCTCAGTAAAGGAGCGCGGCGGGCTCTCTCTGCTTCCGCAACGCAAGGTCAAGCTTGAGAAGTTTCTCATCTTCAATCAGCAGTTTCTTACGCTGATCCGCGCGGGATTGCCGATTCTGGGCTCGCTACACATGCTGGCCAAGGGCCAGAAAGACGCGCGCTTCGCCGCCCAGTTGGATGATGTTGCCAATCGCGTGAAAACCGGTGAAGCCCTTTCCTCAGCCTTCGAGGCGCAGTCGGGCATCCCCCCGATTTACACCACGACGCTGCTTGCCGGCGAACGCAGCGGAAATCTGCAGGAAGTGCTGGAGCGCTACGTGGCCTTTCAGCGCGTCTCGCTCACCTTCCGCAAGAAGCTCACTGCCTCGCTTATTTATCCATCCCTGCTGCTGACACTGGTCACGGCGCTGATGATCTTCATGTTTACGGTCGTGATTCCGCAGTTTGCCGAGCTTTATGAACAGATTGGTTCCCAACTGCCCGCGATGACTGTCGGCTTGCTTACGTTCGGCAAATGGATGCAGCACAACGTCCTTTGGCTGGCGATCGTTGCCCTGATTGTCGGCGTGGTGGGATTTCGCTTCGCTGTGACGGAACGCGGCCGCGATTTTATCGACGGATTTCGCATCGGAATCCCCGTTTTTGGCAAGATCTGGATCAAGTATCAAGTTGCGCTTTTCGCGCGCACGCTTTCAACCTTGCTCACGGGTGGCTTGCCGCTCGTGCCCTCTCTTGATACAGCGTCAAGATCGATCTCATCACGCCGTGTGTCGAAGGCAGTGCAATCATCGATTGAGACAGTTCGCGAGGGCAAGAGCCTCGCGGCAGCATTGACGACGACCACTGTAATCCCTGACCTGGCCACGGAGATGATCTCAGTGGGCGAGCAGACCGGCGCTCTGCCGCAGATGTTGAATTCGGTTGCGGAATTTTACGAAGAAGATGTCGCGACGGCCCTCACGGCGGCTCTGGCGTTGATTGAGCCCGCGATTCTAATTGTGATGGGCATCGTAGTCGTCTTCATCCTGATTTCGCTCTATCTTCCAATCTTTTCGCTCGGCTCAGCTCCAGGAGCTCAAGGGTAATCCGCAATGGCAGACACCAGTATCATTTCGATCCCGGCAGGGCCCGCGCCTGGCAGCGCTGAAGAGCGCGCACAGGCCGAAGCACTGGCGCATCGCTATCGCGCCGAGTTCGTCGATCTGAAGAACTTTCGCATTCAGCATGATCTGCTGCGAACCGTTCCCGTCGAGTTGATGTTCCGCTACAACTTCGTTCCGATCGAGCAGCATGATGACGCCCTGGCAATCGCGGTAAGCGATCCGTCGCGGCTGATGGTTCTGGACGAGATCGCTGGCTTGCTGGGGCAACGCATCATCGCGCGCGTGGCCACGCTCTCCCAGATCACCGACCTGCTGAAGAAAACCGAACAGTCGCAGCGCGTTCTTGATGAGGCGAGTGAAGGGCTCACGTTTGACGTGCTTTCGGGCGAGGATAACCCCGACGAAAATATCTCGATCGAGAAGCTCACAAGCGACGAAGATATCAGCCCCATCATTCGTCTCGTCGACACCACCATCTTTACAGCGCTGGAGCGCCGCGCCTCCGATATTCACATCGAGACCTACGATGATTCGGTACATGTTAAGTACCGCATCGACGGCGTGCTGCAGGAGGCGATGGCTCCCATAGCGCGTGAGCACCACGCAACGATTCTGAGCCGCATCAAGATCATGAGCGAGCTCGACATTGCGGAGCGCCGCGTGCCGCAGGACGGGCGCTTCAGAGTTCGCTACAAGGGCCGCCTGATCGACTTCCGTGTCTCCATCATGCCCACCGTGCATGGTGAGAACGCCGTTCTTCGCGTGCTGGACAAGGAATCGATGAGCGAGAAGTTCCGCCATCTGACGCTGGATGTCGTGGGGTTTGCCGATGAGGATCTGCGCCGCTTCCGCCGTTACATCCGCGAGCCTTATGGAATGGTGCTGGTTACGGGACCAACAGGATCTGGCAAGACGACCACTCTCTACGCAGCGCTGAATGAGATCAAGAGCGATGAGGACAAGATCATCACGATCGAAGACCCCGTGGAGTATCAGATTCGCGGCATCACTCAGATTCCGGTAAACGAAAAAAAGGGTTTGACCTTCGCGCGCGGCCTCAGATCGATCCTGCGGCACGATCCCGACAAGATTCTGGTGGGCGAAATTCGCGATCAGGAGACCGCTCAGATTGCCATCAATTCGGCCCTCACCGGCCACCTTGTCTTCACAACGGTGCACGCCAACAACGTTGTCGATGTGTTGGGGCGATTTCTGAACATGGGTGTCGAGGCCTACAACTTTGTTTCGGCGCTGAACTGCATCCTCGCGCAGCGGCTGGTGCGCACTATCTGTGAGTACTGCATACGGACGGTACGCTACAACGACGACGTTCTGATCGCCAGCGGCATGGATCTGGCGGAGTGGAGCGGCTTCGCCTTCCGTGAGGGCGCGGGATGCATCGAGTGCGGTGGTACGGGGTATCGTGGCCGCACGGCGATCCACGAGCTTCTTGACTTGACCGATCCGATTCGCGAGCTGATTCTTGAGAAGAAACCGACCTCTGAGGTGCGTAAGCTGGCACAAAAAGAGGGCATGTCGTTTCTGCGCGAGTCCGCGCTCGATCGTGTTCGCCGCGGGCTGACGACGTTGAAAGAGATCAACAAGGTTACATTCATTGAGGCTTCAAGATAGTGAGCCCCACCCTGAGTAAGTCGCAACATGGTTCCGCATCAAGCGCACGGCCCTCCATCGCGGTGGAGGTCGGACCGGAGGGCGTACTGGCGGCAGTGCGATCTTCGCCCGGAGAAGTTCCCGCTCTCGCATTTGCCGCGCTGCAGCCAGGGTCTCTGGTCCCGGGTATTGACGAGCCGAATCTGCGCTCTCCCGCAGCAATTACGGATGCGATCCGCACTGCACTGGAAAACCTTGCCCCGCGTACGCGCTCGCTAACGCTCGTTATCCCTGACACAGCAGTGCGCGTCTTCATGATGGACTTCGATTCTCTGCCGGCCAAGGCCGCCGAAGTGCTGCCGGTACTACGCATTCGTTTGCGCAAGATGGTTCCCTTCGATGTTGAAAAAGCTGGCGTAAGTTATCAAGTGCTTTCCGAAACCTCATCGGAATGCCGCGCGCTGATCGCGGTGTTACCCGGACCAATTTTGCAGGAGTACGAAAGCGCCGTGCGCGCAGCTGGTTATGAGCCCGGAGCTGTGCTGCCGTCGAGTCTGGCTGCAATCGCCGCCGTGGCAACCGATGAGCCGGTGTTAGCCGCATGTATGACGGGCTCATCGCTAACGACGCTGATTGCGCACGGGCAGGACCTGCTGCTCTATCGCACGCTGGATTTGCCGACGGATTCCGCACAGAGATTGGCCGAGGTTCAGCGCGACATCGCAGTTGCCGCGGCGTATTTTGAGGACAAGCTCGCGAGTCGCCCAAAATGGCTGCATTACGCGGGAGTAGGCTCAGCTGAGGATTTCGCGCGATGGGTAAGGGATCCGGAGCTGACGGTAATTGAACTTGCTCCCCGACCGGAAACCGGAGCAACAACTTCTCTAAAACGGGTAAGCCTGGCCGGGGTCGCCGGCGCATTGGCGGGGGCGGCCTGATGCGGATATCTCTCAATCTCGCAACGCGGCCATTCACCGATCTAGGTCCGATCCTGAGGAAGCTGCGTCTATCGATGGCAGCTCTTGCGGCTTTGGCGCTGGCGCTGGGCGTTGGCTTGTATCTGGTGGACAGAAAGGCTGCGGCGAGTCGACTCCTCGAGCAGGAGATCGACACCAGAATTCAGCGTGTCGCCAACGAGCGCCAAAACTACGAGGCAATGATGAGGCAACCGCAGAATGCCTCGGTGCTTGCGCAGGCGCAGAATCTGAATCAGATTATTGACGCAAAGGCTTTCTCGTGGACGCTGGCCATGGAAGATCTGGAGACTGTTCTTCCGAGTGGGGTACAGGTGACGACCCTAGAACCGACGCGCGACAAGGATGGGCATATCACCCTCCATCTACGCGTTCTCGGTCCGCGGGACCGCGCGATTCAGCTGGTCGCGAATCTCGAGCATTCCAAGCATTTTTTGCAGCCGCGGATAGTTGGCGAGAGCACCGAGTCCACAGGCGGCCCCGGGGAGCCGGTTCAACCGGTGAGCCTTTCAAACCGGGTGAATTTCGACCTGCTGGCGGACTACAATCCGGTGCCGCCTGAAGCGCGGAAGGCAGCACAAGAAGCCACTGGAAACGAGAAGGATTTGAAGCAGAATCCCACGGCGGGAAGCAGCCCGCATCGCCCACCGTACACGGGCGCACCGCGACCGATTGCTCCGAGACAGCCTCACATAGGAGGCTCGCGATGAGCAATGGCCCCACAACGTTGCGTGAGCGCATCGCCTCTCCGCTGAGTTGGCACTACATCGGGCTTGCAGCATTGATTGTGCTCGTCGTCGGGCTGGCGATCCGCCTTGGCTTTGACTGGAGCGATCTGAGCGGCAGTTCGGTTGAAGCGCTTGCGGGCAAGCAGGTTCGGCTGAAGGCGCTGAATCTTCAAACTGCGCCGTTGCGCGGACTTGACCAGCGAGTTGCAGAGTCGCGGACGCAGATGCAGGAGTTCTATGACAAGAGGATTCCTGCAAACTATTCATCAATCGCAACCACCATCGGCGATCTTGAGGTGAAGTCCGGCGTACGGTTGACGCGGGTGCTCTACGCACAGGGCGCGCGCGACGGAGATCTGACGGAAATCTCAATGGACGCCGGCGTAAGCGGAGCCTATCCGCAGATCATGCACTTTGTGAATGGACTTGAGCGAAGTCAGACGTTCTTCGTGATTCGCGCCATGACCCTGACCGGGCAGCAAGGCGGAATGGTGAATCTGCGACTGCGCTTCTCGACGTGGCTGCGGGCAGCGGATGCGGCGAATAGCGGGATTCCCGCTGCGGCACCCAGTGCGCCGCCTGCGGTTCAGCCCAGCGGGGAGGGCCAATAGCAATGGCGCTTCAGCTTGGGATCGAGAACAAAAAGCAGGTCTACATCTTGGTTGGGCTGATCGCCGTGATTGTGCCGGTCGCTGCTTATGAGCTGCTGGGCTCGAGCAGTTCCCCTGCGCCTGCGCGTCCTGTGAACCAAACCACAGCGCGGACCGCCTCGGCTGCTGGTCCCGAAGCTCAGCGGCTGTCGAATCCCAACATTGATCCGACGCTGCACCTCGATAAGCTCGCGCAGAGCGAAGACGTGGTTTACGCGGGAACCGGCAGAAATATCTTCTCTGCCGATTCGGCGCCCGTAGTGATTGAACAGCCGGTAAAGAGCGCGCGTCAAACTACAGCCCCGATCGTGATTCCTGCGCCAACGACGCCGCAACCCCCAGCGATCGACCTCAAGTATTTCGGCTACACACAGTCGAGCGATAAGGTGCTCAGGGCCTTCCTGGTGCGGGGCGATGACATCTTCATGGCCAAGGCCGGCGACATTGTCGATCGCCGTTATAAGGTGCTCTCGATTCTTGCCGGGCACGTGCAGGTAACCGACCTGAGCTACAACAACACGCAGACCGCTGCGGCTGGCACTGAATTCGCGTATGGCCGAATGGCACAATCCGCTTCGACTTCGACCCGCAGCCCAGCGAAGAAGGCTACATGTTGGTGGCAGTGATTCTTCATGCTGGCGCTTGTGCTCATCCTTTCGATTGCCATTCGGTGCCAATGGTGAGGAAGAGCATCCAGCGTGACCACGAGATGGAGACTATGTATCGCGGCAAGCAATATGTCGCGCGCCATCCAGCTCTACTACGAAATTTCACCGCCTATCCGCCCAACGTGAGGCGCTTGTGAAGACGAATGAGATTCGCTTTCTGCGGAAGCGCTACACAGACCCGATGACGGGCAAAGACGACTGGAAGCCGATCAAGTTTGGACAAAACAAGACGCCGATGGCTGATGGCTTCTTTGGGCAGCCGCTGGGCGGTGCAGTCGCAGCCGGCACGGGTCCAGGCGGCACTATGGGCACTGGTTTGACCGGAACTGGCTCTGCCGGCAGCGGAACTCTTGGCGGCAGCTCTCTTTCCGGGGGTGGTTCCTTCTCCGGTGGCAGCTCTTTCTCAAGCGGGGGCTCTTCGGACGGCAGTTCAACGTTTGGGTCAAGCGGCTCGACGTTTGGGTCAAGCGGCGGTTCGACGCTGGGCGGGTCTCAAAGCGGGGCGACGCTGGGTGGCTCGGGTACCGGGACGGGCACAGGCAGCGATAGCGGCACGAATTCCGGCATATCGGGAAGCGGATCAGGCACGGGCTCAACTTCTTCGCCGACTTTCGGTGGCGGTGGAATCATCGGCTTCTCGCCGGGCAGCGACAAACAGTCGATCCTCACTTATAAGAAGAAGAACCACTACAACGAGTGGGAGTTTACCTATAGTCCGCTCTCCGATCAGAAGGGAATGCAGGGTGGCAACACCGGAGCTATAGGGCAGCCTGCGGGAAGTGGCGGAACTGGATTGTTTGGCGGCTCTTCCTTCGGCACCGGCAGCTCCGGTACAGGCGGTTCATCTTTCGGTACAGGCGGCGGTTCCGGCACATCACCGACCTCTCCGACAGCGCCCACGCCTACGCCGACCAACCCGCAGCAATAGGATCAAACGCAAAAAACCCGTCCTTGCCGAGGACGGGTTTTCTGCTGCGCTAAATTGCGATGGCGTTAGACGCTGAAGGAGGAGCCGCAGCCGCAGGTGGACTTGACCTGCGGATTCTCAAACTTGAAGCCGGCCGCTTCCAGGGTCTCGACGTAGTCGACCGTGCAGCCGTTGAGGTACATCAGCGAGGTCGCGTCGACGAAGACCTTGAGGTCGTCGAAGCTGAAGACCTTATCCATCATGCCGCTCTGATTCTCAAAAGCCATGGAGTACTGGAAGCCGGAGCATCCGCCGCCGACCACGCCGATGCGCAGCCCTGCCGGAAGCGGATCCTGAGTTGCCATGATTTCGCGCACCTTGGCGATTGCCTGAGGGGTAAGGTTAAGTGGCGCCTTCTTAATGGTTTCAGGCGCTGGCGCGATGGTTGTCGTGGACATAAAATCTCCGTTTCCCATGGAGTGCTAAACGTATTCTAACTCTACCGCCGGTCTAAGACGAACTTCAAGTTCCCGGGGCGGTTACACCCCTTACTGAATTGATGGCAAAAGTGAGTGAAAAGTCGCAGATCCAGCGAGGATTTAGCGAGGATTTGTCGTGTCGAGGCCTGCTCGGAGGTGTCGAGTTGAGGCTACCCGTTTCGCATCGAATTTTGGGCTTGGGCGAAAAAGCGACCTGAGTGAGGTGTCGAGCGAGGGCTACCCATTCTTAAGCGGGTTTCTGCCGAGTTCCCCAAAATGCGAGCTGCGCAGGTGTCGAAGTAAGGCGACTTCTCTGGAGACTGCGTTCCGCCATCAGCCGCACCTTCCCGGCGGAGTGATTTTTATCACAACTGCACACCCAAAACGGGACTATGATGGCAACCGTACGGCCCCTCTATCCGAGACCGCGGTTGATCGGTGTTAACGGCCTGCCGGTTCTGGGACCCTGCATCGGGAGGTGTTGTATGGCGATTGTTCCAGTCATGTGGGTGGTGTGGAGCGCTCTGGCAATCATCACCGCCGCGCTCTTTATTTACCGGGCGAGTCTGACGAAGGACGAAGAGGATCAGATCTTCCTCGACGATTCGTTTAGCCATGAGAGGGCTGCGCAGGCAGCCATAGTGGCGAAGGTTAACAGGATTCAACCTGTATTGCGGGTAGCGCTTGGACTGGCCACCGCGGCAACGCTCTTCGTCATCGGCTACTACGTCATGGATTTCATGCGCCAGTTCAAATAAGCCGCAAGCCATCCGTCGCGCCTGCGCGCCAAGGCGCCAAATTACGAGTCCTCAGCGGCAATCCTGCAGATTGCCGTGAGCGCTGTTGTCGACGACCTCGCTACTCGACTTCCTGGCGGGCACGGTATCCATCGCGCGCAATGATGTCGTACTTGAGGGGCTTGTGCTTCTCGTCCTGCATGCGCAGCGGCTTGCCTTCGTCATCGACAAGTTCGACGCGTAGCCTGCGGTAGGTCCCATCCTGTTTGGCATCGCTGGGATGGTAGATCAACTCGTACTTGGAGCGGATGGCTGAGTTGATGTTGGCGAAGATCTCCGGCATTTCGGCCTGGAAACGAGGCTGGAAGTACATGCCGCCCGTCATTTTGGCGAATGTCTTCATCTGATTGTCGGCCTGCAGATAATCGAGATCACGCAGCTGCTGGTTGAAGCCCGGGCCGCCTTCAGTCATGGCCCGCAGCGCTCCGCCGGTTGAGATGGAAAAGATCGTGATGTCAGGCGTGTTCTTCACCTTCTCCATAATTTTGTCGAGCGTCATCTTGGAGAAAGTGTCGCGCCCGGATGCGATGAGGATGATGTACTTGCGGCCTTCAACACGGGTGAGCCGATCTTCAGCTTCGTACAAGGCGTCGAAGAGATTCCGCTCGCTGAAACCGGGGATGATCAGCGAATTGATTGCCTGTAGCAGCTGATTCTTATCCTGAGTGAAATCCAGCTCGATGCGCGTGCGCATGTCGAAGGTCATCAGGGCGACGTAATCCTGAGGGCGCAGCTGCTGCGCGAATGCCCAGGCGGCGTTCCGCATGTCGTAGATGAAGGTGTAATTGGTCGATGCGAATTCGCAAACCATCAGAGCCGTGATGGGAGCCTCAACTCTTTTGAAGCCGATCACCTTCTGCTCGACGCCATTTTCGAAGACCTTGAAGTTTTCAGGCTTGAGATTGGGAACGAACTGACCGGTCTTTTCGAGCAAAACGCCTACATCGACTGAAACTTCAGGCACCTCGACGCGCAGCGAGTAGTTGCCGAGTTCAGGAGGATTCTTGACCTTTGGCTCTGTTGGAGCAGGTGGAGGAGCGTCTTCTGATTTGTCTTTCCTCTTTGGCAGAGCGATCGTTCCGTTGTCGCCCCCGGGTCCGCCGGCGTCGGGTGAAGCCTGATCGTTAGGCTGCTGCGGCTGCTGTTGCTGCTGTGCAGGCTGCGACTGGCTTTGCGCCCAACTTGCGGGAGCGCTCGCGAGAACCGGAATGAGAACAAGCAAGACCGTCGAATTGAGCAAACGGCTCACCAAAGAGATCGTGCGCATGGATGACATAACCAACCCCTGTGTTCAAGAAGCATACGGGATCAGCAATGCCGTCCGTTAGAAGCAAACGAAACAATCGCGATCCCGCAACGTCAAAGAACCTTGAAAGCCACTTAAACCGGCCGGCGCGGTTTGGCTCGTTTGTACGCTGCCGGTTGTACTCTTATAGACGTGAAAGTCTGCCTTAAGGACATCTCGCTCTGGATACTTACCCTGGGAATCGTGGTGGGATCTGCGGCATCTTCCGCCCAGATCTCCTCTGGCACGAATACATTGCCTTCAGGGCCGCCGAACCCCGTTGAGGGTTTTTACCCGTTGAGTGAGGTACATAAGGGTTTAATCGGGACGGCGTGGACCGTTTTTACCGGAGAAAAGCCGGAGCCGATGGAAGTGGAGATCCTGGGCATACTGCGCGGAGCGCGCGGTCCGGGGCACGACATGATCCTGGCGCAGCTCCACGGCACGAAGCCGGAATACACAGGGGTGGTAGCGGGGATGAGCGGCAGCCCTGTTTACATTGGCAATAAGCTGCTGGGATCTCTCTCCTATCGTATTGGCCAATTCAGCAAAGACCCGATTGCCGGCATCACGCCGATTGCGCAGATGCTGGAGGTGCGAGACCTGCCCGCCGCACCGGCAAAAAACCAGCTGAACGAGGCGAGCGCGCCTGAGAAAGACGCAGCTCCCGGAATGAACTTCCAGGCAATGGAAACTCCCCTGGTGATGAGCGGCTTTCGCCCTGAAGCAGTTCGACTTTGGCAGAAGGAGATGGCAGGCACTGGACTCGAGACGGTTGCCGCCGGCGGTTCTGGCACCAGCTCGGCCGACGCAGATGCGTTCGACCCTGAGAGCGCGTCTGCCGCTGCTGCGAGAGCCACGGTAGTGCCGGGTTCGGCGATCAGCGCTCAGCTGGTGCGTGGCGATCTGGAGATTGCGGCAACATGCACGGTGACCTATATCGATCCCAAACAATTGCTGGCTTGCGGGCATCCGATTTTGCAGGCGGGCCCAGTCTCGTTGCCGATGACGACGACCGATGTGGTGGCGACGCTGGCATCGCCATTGAATGCGTTCAAGATTGTGAATACGGGCGTCACCGTCGGCGCGTTTACGCAGGATCGTGACGCGGCGATTCGCGGCACGTTCGGCACGAAGGCGAAGATGATTCCCGTGCACGTGGCGATTCATTCCGAGGGCAATGAGAGAAAGCTCAATTTTGAAGTACTCGATCTGCCGTCGTTGACGCCGCAGGCGGTGATGGTTTCGATTTACGATGCACTGCTTGAGACGAACGAAAGCACCGCCGACACGAGCTATCACGTTCAGGGGAAAATCGATCTGGACGGATTCCCTGCCTCGCCGCTGGATCTATGGGCGACGGGCGCATCGGGGCTGCCGTCACAGCTGGTTGCTGCAGTGTTGACCGGAGAAAGCTTCACCAGGCTTTATTCCAATGGAAGTCGCATGGGAGCGGTGCATTCGATCAACCTGACCGTTGATTCGATTCCCCGCAATCTGCAGGTGCAACTGGACTCGGCGCGCATTGTCTCCGGTGATATTGTGCACGCAGGTGATTCGGTTGTGGTGGAGGCGACGCTGCGCCCGTGGCAGGAACCGGCACATAATGTCAGGATCCCGATCAGGCTGCCGGCTTCACTGAATGCGGGAAATGTGCGGTTGCTGGTGTCAGACGCCGGAACTCTCGACCGGACTTTGGACCAGCCGCGGATCTCGGCGCGGCCCGCCGATTTGGAAACGGCACTGGCACAGGCGCGGAATGCGCATCCGGCAGACCGCGTCTATGTAAGCCTGCTAACGCCAGAGACACAGGCGGGGGTTCAGGGCAATACTCTCACCAGCCTTCCGCTTTCAATGGCCAACGCACTGGAGCCCCTGCGCACCGGACGCGATGTAAACATGAATGGCGAGTCCGCGGTGGTGGCCGGACAGACGACGGCAGGCGGCGTGCTCTCGGGCTTCCAGGTTCTAACGCTGCACGTGGATGACAGCGGCGGGTTACACTGAGCTTGAAATCGCGGAAGATCTTTGTAAAGTTTCGAAGGCCGGCTCCCAATAGGGTTTCGGCGCCCTCAACGACACATGATTGACCCACCGAGGATTGCAAGAAAGCCATGAGCCAGATACAGGGACTTGCAGCACACGCCGCGGGAGCAGAGCTCCTACCCTTTCGTTACGACCCAGGAGAACTTGGCACGCAGGAAGTTGAAATTGCGATCAGCCACTGCGGCATCTGTTACAGCGATGTACACCTTATCTCGAATGATTGGGGCAGCAGCCAATATCCCTTCGTTCCCGGGCACGAAATCATTGGGACGGTAGCTGCCGTTGGCTCTGGCGTGCGTGCGTTGAAGGTAGGCGAGCGCGTAGGGCTTGGCTGGCAATCCAACTCTTGCGGAGAGTGCGAGTGGTGCACGCAGGGACTGGAAAACCTGTGCGCGACAGCGGAGGCTACGTGCGTTCATCGTCACGGAGGGTATGCCGATCGCGTCCGTGCGAATGCGCGCTTTGTTGTGCCGATTCCCGGCGCTTTGCCAAGTGAGCAGGCGGCTCCACTGCTTTGTGGCGGCGTGACGGTCTACAGTCCTCTAAGAACGCATGGCGTAAATCCATCGTCGCGCGTGGGTGTGGTGGGCATCGGCGGGCTAGGGCACCTGGCAATTCAATTCGCAAAGGCGTTTGGCGCCGAGGTGACGGCTTTCTCCACTTCTCCGGCGAAGGAAGAAGAGGCGCGTGAGCTTGGCGCGCATAACTTTGTGAACAGCCGCGAGACTAAAGCAATGCGCGACGTTGCGGGCAGCCTGGATTTTATTGTGACAACGGTGAATGCGGATCAGGATTGGGCAACTTATGTGCAAGCTCTGCGGCCAACGGGAACACTGTGCTTTGTCGGAGTTCCTCCGTCGCCGGTTGCGCTGAGCGCCTTTCCTTTGATTGCGGGGTTGCGATCGATTACTGGAAGCCCGATCGGAAGTCCCTACCGGTTGCGCGAGATGCTGGATGTTGCCGCGCGTCATGGCGTAAAGGCCAAGACGGAGCGCTTCGCCATGGAGAAGGCGAATGAAGCGATCGAGAAGGTGAAAAAGAACAAGGTTCGCTACCGCGCTGTTCTGGCGAACTAAGCGGCCGGAGCGCAACACTAACTTGATCGCTAAATGGTGACGACGGGTTTCTGCTTGCGAGGCTTGAGGCTTTCGGCGATGCGGGCGAGCAGATCGGTTGGGTGAACAGGTTTGCTGAGAAGGACGAACTGGTGGCCTTGCCGGTTGGCGGCTGTGAGCAGATCGGCAGTGGAGGCCTGGCCCGAGAAGAGAATGATCTTGCACTCCGGAAAGATGCGGCGGATGTGAATGGCAAGATCTATTCCATTCATCCCTGGCAAGACAACATCTGTGATGAGCATCTCCGGCGGCTTAAGAAGCGCAGTCTCGATTGCTGAATCGGCATCGTAGGCAGTGATGCAGGAATATCCGTTTCGAGTAAGAATCTCGCCGAGGGTATCTGCAATGCTGCTCTGGTCATCAACGACTAACACAACTGGACGATAACCGTCGAAGGAACTCTGAGCATCCGCCGCGGAAGTCTCCTGGAAGGTGTCCCTGGGGGGAGTATCACTTTTACTCACGGGCATATCCTCTTGGACAAAACCCTAGCAGGCTACGGGCGATAATGGAAGACGAACCTGAGAGGCGTTCAGCGCGAGATGGATGCAAAGTTTAGAGCATGAACGGCATACGCATCGATAAATGGCTTTGGGCGGCACGGTTTTTCAAGACGCGAGCGCTGGCTTCGAAGGCTTGCGACCTGGGCCGGGTGCGCTCGAACGGCATAGAGGCCAAGCCCGCGCGCGAAGTGCGCGTCGGAGACATGCTGCGCATTCGTAATGAGGGCGGCGATTTCGAAATCGAGGTGCTTCAGTTAAGCGAAATCCGCGGACCTGCGGCAGTAGCACAGACGCTCTTCCGCGAGACGGAAGCGAGTAAGGAAGCGCGCATGCAAGCCGCAGCGGAACGCAAGGCGATGCAGCAATACGCTCCGCTGCCGGAGCGGAGGCCGAGCAAGCGGGACCGCCGAAAGATCATTCAGTTTCGTGGAGGGTCGTAAGCTGGTGAACGCGGCAGAGCGACGTCTACGCGGGAACTGTCTCACGCGTGGCCCATCTCACGCGTGCAGGCCAACTCTAGTAGACTCATCGGCAGCATGTTTCTCTTATCCCGCTCTGTTCACAACAGAATTTTTGGCGCGCCGGCAGCAGTGCTGCTCTCTCTCGGTGCCTGCGTTGCGCTCGGCGCCGGCGCTGCGACTGCTCACGCCCAGGGCACTCGTCTATGGACGCAGTCGCGCTTCGAGGAGTTTGAGAAGGGCACGCCCGACGGCGTAGCGATTACCAGTGACGGCAGGTTGCGTGAAGGACCAGCTCTTCGCGAGGTGCTGACGACGCCGTCGACCTTTGTGTGGTCGGTAGCCGTGGATAAGAACGGCACCGCGTACCTGGGCACGGGGGCGCCGGCAACCGTGCTGCGCGTGGACAAGAACGGAAAACCTTTCACGCTCTTCGAGACTCGAGACCTGAACGTGCAGGTGGTGCGCGTCGGTGCCGATGGACAGCTTTATGTTGCGACGCTGCCGAGCGGGAAGGTCTACAGGATCGATCCCAACGCAACGACGAAGACGGACGACCAGAAGGCGACGGTGGTCTTCGACGCGAGCCAGTTGGCCGCGAGCACGACGGACAGCGGAGCCGCGAAGAGCGAGACGCACGGGGAGAGCGGCGACGACAAGGACGATGGTAAGGCGGAGGCGAAATCACACTACGTCTGGGATATGACCTTCGGCGCCGACGGACAGCTCTATGTTGCGACTGGTGGACCGGCTGCTGTGTATCGGATTGATGTGACAAAGGCAGGCGCGAAGCCGGAGCTCTTTTTCAAGAGCGATGAACAGCACATTCGCACGCTGGCCTGGGATGGGCATGGGAACCTGATCGCCGGGACGGATGGATCTGGCCTCGTCTATCGCATCAGCGCTGACGGAAAGGGATACGTTCTGTTCGATGCGCCGCATCGCGAAATCACCTCGGTTGCGGTGGGAAGCGATGGCACGATCTATGCGGCCAACGTGGGTGACAAGAGCCGCAATCCACTGCCTCCGCTACCGGTGCAGGGAGTGGGCAGCATTTCGATCATGATCGTGCAGCCGGGATCATTGCAGGCTGCAAACGCGAGCACGACTCTTCCGGAAGGAACGGAGATCTACGCGCTGCGCGAGGGACAGGCACCGCGGAAGCTGTGGGCTGGCAAAGATGACATTGTTTACGCGCTTGCTGCCGGAGCTGATGGCTTGCTTGCGGTGAGTGGAAACCGCGGGCATATTTTCAGGATTCAGCCGAATGGGGATTATGCGGACGTGGGCCATCTGGAAGCGCAGCAGGGATTGAGCCTGGCGAAGGGCGCGGGTTCTGAAGTGCTGATCGGAAGCGGCAACACGGGAAAGCTCTTTAGTCTTGGCACAGCAGCGAAACATGAATATGCGAGCGATGTGCTGGACGCAGGCGCATTGGCGCGCTTTGGACGCATTGAAGTAGAGCCAGGGTCGGCGGGATATGAAGTCTGGACGCGTTCGGGCAACGTCGAGCAGCCGGTGCGCGGCTGGACGGATTGGGAACGGCTGAAGGATGGCGCAGTTGCTTCTCCAGCTGGGCGATTTTTGCAGTGGAAAGTTGTGCTGGCGAACGGCGGCGACGTGGGCGGCATGGGAGTGAATTATCTCCCGGTGAATGCTGCGCCCGTAGTAGACGAGATGGTGGTTGTACCGGGCGCGCGCGTGAGCACGCAGAGCCAGCAAGGAAGCCCTCAGACTGTAACGATCTCATTGCCGTCGGCGAATTCGCAGAACTCATCGTCTTCGCTGGATGGCAATACATCTTCCCCGCTGCCTGCAACCAAGGACCGCACTGCGATCACGGTGCGTTGGGCGGCGCATGATGACAATGGCGACGATCTGACTTACTCGCTCTATTTGCGCGGCGATGGCGAGCACGTGTGGCGACTGCTGAAGGACGACATCACGGAGAAGGCGTACAGCTTCGATGCAACGCTGATTCCGGACGGCGGCTATCAGATCAAGGTCGTGGCTTCCGATGCTCCTTCGCACACGCCGGGTGAGGCGCTGACAGGCATGAAGGTCAGCGAGCGCTTCGAGGTGGACACGACGCCGCCGGCGGTGAGCGCGCTCTCTGCCGGCGAGGATGCTTCGACGAAGCAGGTAAGGGTCACCTTTGAAGCCCAGGATGCGCAATCGCCAATAGCGCATGCCGAGTACTCGCTCGACGCCGGGCCGTGGAAGTTTATTGCGCCGGTGGGAAAGCTTTCAGACTCGAAGCATGAACACTACGATGTGCAACTGCCCGCGTCTGCACTGGACGGAAAGACCGGCGAGCATTTGATCACGGTCCGCGTCTATGACAGATATGAGAATGTGGGCGTAGCCAAGACGGTATTTGGCTCGACGGGCAAGTAGATCCGCATGCGATTTGAACTTTTCGTAGCGGCACGGTATCTGAGAGCAAAGCGGCGTCAGGCCGTCGTCGGGGTTGTGACCACAATCTCGATTGCCGGCGTGGCGGCCGGCGTTGCTGCGCTGATCATCGCGCTGGCAATCACAAACGGCATGCGCCGCGACCTGCAGGACAAACTGGTGGACGCTAGCGCTCACGTGCAACTGATGCGCGTCAAAGGCGACGGCATTCGCGACTGGAGACCGCTGCTTGAGAAGTTGCGCCAGGTTCCCGGAGTGACCGCAGCATCGCCTGGACTCTACGAGCAGGTGCTGGTGGCACGTGGTGCGCGAGATGGCGGCGCCCTAATCGAAGGCATCCTGCCGGATGACGAGAAGAAGGTAAGCCGACTGCTCGCGAATGCAACACCAGGTGCAGTTGAAGCGTTGCAGCCCCATGAGACTCCCGAGGGAAGCACGGAGCCTGCGCCAATTGTGCTAGGAAAAGACCTTGCGGACTCGCTGGGAGCTTCAGTAGGCGATCGCGTAACGATCATCAGCCCGCAGGGAGAGATGACTCCCTATGGCGTGATGCCGAAATGGGTGCCGTTTCGGCTCGCGGGTACTTATCACTCAGGCTTTTATCAATATGACGCGCAGACCGGGTTTGTGAGGCTGGCAGATGCCCAGCGTCTCTTTGATGAGCCGGATCTGCTGTCAGTGATCGGCTTCAAAGTAGCCGATATGAACCGCGCACCTGAGATCGGCAAGGCGATTGAGGAAGCCGCCGGACCTGGGTTCATGACGACGAACTGGATGGAACAGAATCGGCCGCTGTTTCGCGCGCTCAAGCTCGAACAATACGTCACGTTCATCGTGATTACGTTGATTGTGATTGTGGCCGCTCTGAATATTCTGATTGCGCTGACGATGATGGTGATGGAGAAGACGCGCGATATCGCGGTGCTGATGAGTTTCGGAGTGCAGGCCGAGCAGGTGAGGCGCATCTTTCTGATGCAGGGGCTGCTGATCAGCGTGATCGGAACAGCCCTCGGATTGGTGGTCGGCTATCTCGCCTCGTGGGCGGGCGGGCACTATCACTTTATTCATCTCTCGGCCGAGGTGTACTCGATCGACACGCTGCCCTTTGCGGCGCGTCCGCTGGACGGAGTGATCGTGGCAGCAGTGTCGATCGGAATCTCACTTCTTGCGACGCTCTATCCATCGCATGCAGCAGCTCGCGTGCTGCCGGCAGAGGCGCTGCGCTACGAGTAGCGCTCTACTGAGGAGTAATGACGCCGCCGACCGCGTGGCGGCGGGGAAGAAGAATACCGCGATGATCGACTTCTGGCGCTGGTTGTGGGTTGGTCTGAACCAGCTCTGAACGAGAAACGAGAGCACCACCGCAGGCGGGGCACCAATCGGCTTCACTTCCCTGCTCGAGTACGGCCCGGCATTGCCCGCAGATGCGTTCCATAAGAAGAGCTTACCGGATCCTGATAGGAAGAGCTTTCCGCGGTCATACCCGGGTGACTTTAGGCGGGCACGCGAGAGGATCGAGGCCGTGCCGGAAAGACGCCAGGCAGATAAACTAGAGGCATGCATCCTCCTGTGCGCCTGGTGGCCATCGATATTGACGGAACCCTGTTGCCCACCTTTTCTCAGGCCATAAGCGAGCGTAATGCACGGGCGCTCAAGGCGGTACAGCAAGCCGGTATTACCTTGGCGATCGCAACCGGACGACGGACGGCATACACGGCACCACTGCTCGAGGGGCTGGGCCTGCGAGCGGACACTCCGTTGATTACGTCGAACGGAGCAGTGACTCGAACGCTGGATGGGCAGGCAATCGACCGCAGCCACATGAGCGCGGAAGTGGCTCGGGGTCTTTGTGGGCTGCTGAAGAAGTTCGGCTCCGTGGTTTTCACTTTCGACCGCGAAGGGCGTGGCGAGCTGGTTCTGGAGGACCTGGACGCGGCGCACGAGCGCATTGCACTTTGGGTTGAAGCGAACCGGAATGCAATTGAAGTAGTGAAGCCACTCGAAGGCGCTCTGACTGACGGCGAGGATCCGATTCAGGGAATGGTGGCTGGAACTGTCGGGAAAATGAAAAAGGCGGAGAAGGCGCTCAAAGAAAGTCCGCTGGTCCACGCATGCGAGTGTGTGCGTACGGAGTATCCAGCGAGAGATCTGGCGATTCTCGACCTGTTGCCGCCTGGCATTTCAAAGGGATGGGCGTTGGAACGGCTCGCGACGCGGCTCGGCGTGGATCGAAAGGAAACAATGGCCATCGGCGACAATTGGAACGACGTGGCTATGCTGGAGTGGGCCGGTCAGGGCGTGGTGATGGGCAATGCCGCGATGGAGTTGCGTACGATGGCCAAGTTGCGTGGCTGGAAGCAAGCTCCCGCGAACGACGAGGATGGGGTAGCAACAGTGCTGGAAGCGGCCGTAGCGCGTAGTTCACGCGGAGGCGGCGGATCGACCCACTGGGCAACGAGGTCGCAACGTTGAAGAGCCAGCGCAATCTCCGAGCGATCGTATTAGCGGCGCTGGTTCTGTGGCTGCCGACAGCACAAGGCGCCGAGCGAATTACTCTGGCCAATGGCTTTGCTCTTGAGTGCGACCATCATGCACAGGTCGATGGGCGCATGCGGCTTTACACGAGTTCCGGCGATGCTAATTACATTGAAGTAAAGCCGGAGGAGATAGCGGGCGTAGAGCAAACGGTTGCATCTATCCCTGAGACGGCGCGGCCGGCGGTTGCAATGGCGTCAAGCGACCGGTTGACTGAGATGGATGAGAAGCAGATCTTGTCCGCAGCGGGACAGGCGCGCAATCTGGATGTCGATCTGCTGGCCAGCGTGGTGAAGGCTGAGAGTGGCGGGAATGCGCACGCAGTGAGCAGGGCGGGAGCACGCGGGCTGATGCAGTTGATGCCGGCCACGGCGAACGATCTGGGTGTGGCGAACAGCTTTGAGCCGAACGAAAATGTACGCGGCGGATCGGCCTACCTTGATTCGCTGCTGAGGCGCTACCATGAGAATCTGGCCTTTGCGCTGGCTGCTTACAACGCAGGACCTGCAGCTGTAGACCGGTATCACGGCATTCCACCCTATCGAGAGACGCAGATGTACGTTGCTCGCGTTATCCACGAATTCAATCGCCGCGTGAAGGCGCGTGCTACGCATTCCCTCACTGACAACGCCTCCACTAAGCCCCATACAGGCGAATAAAGACAAGATTGCTAAGAACGGAGATAGATTGAAGAAGAATCAGTTGATCCTTGGCCTGGTGGCGCTGGCGGTGATCGTCGCGATCGTTGTGTGGGGCCACAACCGAATTCATTTTGACGTTGCCGAGTTTCGCGCGCAGTTGCGGATGGTTGATTGGGGAAAGATTGCGATCGCGATCGGATGCATCTATGCCGGCTATATTTTTCGTGCGGTGCGCTGGGCATATCTGCTGCGCCACAACAAACAGGTTCCGCTGCTTTCACTTCTTGGAACGCAGGTGATGGGATTTACCGCTGTTGCGCTGATTGGGCGTGTTGCCGATCCCGTTCGTCCTTATCTTGTGTCGAAGAAGACCGGCCTGCCGCTGAGCAACCAGATCGCGGTTTACGTTGTAGAGCGGCTCTTCGATGCCGGGTCGACAGCGATGCTGTTTTCCTCGGCGATTCTTCTTACTGCGTGGTTTGGCACTCCTGACGCGCTTCCCCACCCTGAGCTGGTGAAGAAGGCCGGCTACTGGGGAATGGCACTCACTGTTGCCGGAGCAGCTTTTCTGGTGGTGGTACGCATGGCCGGCGGCGCCGTTGCGAGCTTTCTTGAGAAGACTCTTGGGATGGTGTCAGAGAAGGTTGGTCAGGCCGTGGGAGACAAGATTCGGGGTTTCCACGAAGGCCTGGACACGATGCGGTCCTTTTCAGACTTCAGCGTGGTTGCGCTCACATCCTTCGGCATGTGGCTGCTAATCGCAGCTGCTTATCTGGAGACGGCGCGGGCATTTGTCGCGAGCCCGGAACTGGCCGCGATGACTGCGACCAAGTGCATTCTGCTAATGGTTGCGAGCGGTTTGACGAGCGTCTTCCAGCTTCCAATTCTGGGCTGGTTTACGCAGATTGGTGTAGTGGCTGCGGCTATCTCAAGCTTCTATGGCGTGAGGCCTGAAGCGGCCACGGCATGTGCAGCGATGCTGCTGATCGTCACCTTCCTGAGCATCGTACCGATTGGCCTGGTCTGGGCGCAGGTTGACCATGTCAGCCTTCGCAAGGTAACGGTGGAAAGCGAAAGCGCCGAAGAGAGCCTTGAGGCCGCCAAAGCGTCCGAATAGGATTAGCGCGGCTGCATCTCCTGCGAGGGGGAATAGCGGATGCTTTCCGGCGAGACGGCTCCGCCGGTGAGGAGCATGCTCATCGCCTGCTCCATGGTGAGATCGGTCTCGACGACCCGGTCGAGGGGCAGAACCTGCAGGAAGGCTGAGGTCGGGTTGATGGCGTTAGGAAGCAAGACCGCCGCTAATTCCTGACCAGTGCTGGAGTCGACGAGCGTGCGGGTCAAGAACCCGATGCTCTTTTGGCCGACGATCGGGAAATCCACCAGCACGACGCGCTGGCTTGTCTCCTTCTTGGCCATCATGGTGTCGAGCAGTTGCCGCACGGCGGAATAAACCTTGGCCACAAAGGGCAGGCGTTCGAGAATCGCCTCGAAGAGATTGAATACCTGACGGCCGATAACGAGAGATGTGATTCTGCCGACGAGATAAAGCACCGCCAGCGTGAGAAGAACTGCGAGGACCGGCGGCACCCAGGCTTGCGCGATCCATTGTTTGGGCAGCTCTCCGCTTAGTGCGTGAACCGCCGGCAACCCCGCTCGGGCCAGATTGCCCAGGACAAAGCTGAAGACGATCCAGGTGATCAGAAGGGGTCCGATGGTGATAATCCCGGCAAGAACGTTTCTCTGCAGGTGACGCGGCAGCGCCCGGAGGTCTGGTCGCACAATCATTCTCCTGAGTGATCCTGAAGATGAGGATACGTCAGAGGACAGCGCCACAGGCACCGAAGACCGAAACCGCATCCAAGTCACGGAACGCGTTGCAAGCCAAGCAAACAGCTGTGAAGCGGGGAGCAGGAGTACCCTGTATTCGAGGATTGGAAGGGGCGCATGAGTCAGAACCAACCCAAGGAGCAGGCGGAACGGGCGGATAGTCGAGAAACCGAAGCTAAAGAGAAGCCCGCCGTCATTCTGGAGCAGCAGAAGATGGATTCATCTGACGGAAACCCGCAGTCGACGAAGACAGGCGTTGCGCTACGGTCCGGAGCCGCTCCAGCCAAATCCGGCAAGACGACTGGTCTGCAGAAGGCCGCGGGCATCGCCCGCGCCCTGGCACCTTACGTGGGCAAGATGCTGCCTTTACTGGAAGGCAATGTCGCGGCCGTTGTCACGAGTCTCTTTGCCGGCCGGCATGACGCGCCCCGCGTGGATTTGCAGCCTCTTGAGAACTCCATGACCAGGATGCGCAAGGACCATATCGACCTGCGCCTGAGCGTTGCCGACCAGACCGCTTCTCTTAAGCGGATTGCAGACCAGGTTGAGACGGTCAAAGAGTCGGTCGAGAAGAGCCGGCTCGAGTCCAAAGAACTGGGCGGAGAGGTGCAGGTGCTTCGAGGCCGGGTGAATCTATTCGCCTGGATCGGTCTCGTGCTCCTCGTGATCTCTATCCTGGTCAATGTCGCCCTTTTCGAGCAGATTCGGCATCTGATTCATTAAGTGATGGCGTGAAGTGGCTCACTGGCCGTTTGTTCCGAATCGGCTCCCGCTGGACATGACTTTCCCAACACGGGACAAGATTTTCATAATATGAACTAGATTGTTACTTAAGCAAAAGCAACCTGGAAATTCCCCGCTTTCTTTTATGAAGTTTGTGTTGGGGGTTATTGCCAGTCGTATTTTCAGCGGGCTAGTATTCCGGATAGTTCATCGGGGGAACTCGCCCCACGCCGCACCTGCAGTTGTTCCTGAGTTCACAGAGCTTCACTAACGAGCGGATGCATACCGGTGTCCGCGCACGGAGTGCATAGTTATGGCATGGTATGCCTACTGCATCGGTGAAAAACAAGCCTTTCCTGAATTAGCCCGTCATCGCAAACCTGTCCCCATGGAATCCGTTCACGGAGTCAGCGGCAATCAGGTTTTCCTCTACCCTGCAAGCGATCTGGCAATTGTTGTAAGCGAGCACAACCCGTCGGAGACATTGAGTCAGAAGTCCGGCGTGGATCATGCGAGAGTAATTGCCGATTGTTTCCAGCAATCTACGGTGTTGCCTTTCCGGTTCGGAACGATCTTTCACGACGACGAAAGCCTCCGCAAGTCCATTCGATCGAATCAGCGCCAGTTTCTTTCCAATATCGACAAGGTTCGTGGGAAAACGGAGATGCACCTGAAGATCTTCGTGGATGACTGCTGCGCACGTGAGATTGCGCGCACCCCGGGAGCCGAAACGGTGGGCCGCGAGTATCTGACCAATCTGCGTGAAACTGCTTCAAGGCAGCGTGAACGCCAGACCCGAGCCCGCGCGGTGAGCTTTCAGATGCATCGGCTATTTATGCCGCTGGATGAGGAAGTGAGCTGCAGGCTGACGGAAAGCGGCAAGATGGTGCTGGACATCGCCCACCTGATTGAGCGCAAGCATGTGGAGCGCTATCAGAATAAGTTTGCGAGCACGAGCGCAATGATGCGGGAGTGCCAGCTACAGCTCTCAGGGCCATGGCCGCCTTATCACTTCGTCCACCGGCTCACGCGCAACGGGCACGCACAGCAACCGGCGACACCGCACGTGCCGGCGCCGGAAGTTGTTTCGAGCGTCGCTGTAAATGCTTCGCAGCGTCCGGCGGTTGCACTGGCCTAGGGCGATTTCGCGATTGGATAAGCCTCGGCTTCGGCTGAGGCTTTTCTGTTTTTTAGGATGTGATGAAGCTAGCTGGAGGTGCCAGCGCTCTTGCCACGGCTGAGGACGAAAGATTTACGGCGATCGAGCGAGGCGCGGTCAATCTGCTTCCAGAAGCCGACGAAGTAGTCGATTGCCGAGATCGTAGAGACGAGGACCGTAAAGTAGATTGCGGCGACGGCGATCCACTTGACTGGGATGACGAGCTAGCCCAGCTGCCACTCGTGCCATTGGTGCGCGAGTATGGCGGAGACAACAGAGACGATCTGAAGCACTGTCTTGAGTTTGCCGAGTTCGCTGGCCTGGATCGTGAATCCCTCAGACGAAGCGATGGAGCGGAGCCCCGAGATGAGGAATTCACGGCTGATGATGACAACCGCTATCCATACCTTAACCACG
Organism: uncultured Acidobacteriaceae bacterium; assembly: GCA_963832465.1. Lineage (GTDB taxonomy): Bacteria > Acidobacteriota > Terriglobia > Terriglobales > Acidobacteriaceae > Telmatobacter. The sequence continues at coordinate 73,401 of CAWHUJ010000002.1, read as the reverse complement.
TCAGGGTTATAGGCGACGAGCGCGACGATGGCCGCCGTGACCATGATCTTGTCAGCCAGCGGATCGAGCAGCATGCCCATCGTGGTAATCTGCCCGCGCTTGCGTGCCAGGTAGCCGTCGAGGCCGTCGGTCATGGACGCCAGAGTAAAGAGCACCGCTGCCGCATCTCCTGCCCGCCGTGGGCCCCGCCACGGGAAGCGAGGCGAAAGAATCCACAAGAGCAGCGGGATCATCACGATCCGGCTCATCGTGATGGAGTTCGGCAAATTCACGTCGCTAATACCGTTTCTGAGCAGTTCGATGCGTGCGTTTAGGCCATTATTGCACCGCAGGTTGAAGGAGACTGTGCAATGTCTCACTGACGGACAAAACAGTAATCAAGTTAATTGGGAGAGTAGCGGGTTGCAGCACCGCAGTCGCTATGCTAGTTTGATATAGGACTAATTTAGTCGCAGTTGTCTGTTTTTAGCTTTCCGTCCTCGAATTTAGTTCAGCCCAGCGCGTACTCTGCAAGCCGCCTCCCCTCGGCGTGAGGATATGCGCGAAACACAAATGCGAGCAGCCCTGGCGGTAGACTTTTGGCGAAGCGCCACCAGGACCGCTCAACCGGCAACGTGAGCTGACGGTTCCCCTAGCATAGTGGAACGCCGGCCACGATTCCAATGAGGGATTCCATGGCCTGGCAAGAACGCGGCCCGCGATGCCGCAGGCGTCGAAGTGCGCGCAACTCCACATCCATATTTGAATTCGGCCGAGCCCGCTTCATTCTCTCTCTGCTCGCAGTTCTCTGCGCCTGTGTCGCGATGAGAGCAGAGGCTCAGGAACCGCCCTATTTCGTTACTTATTCGAGCTATCTGGAAGAGCCCGGCAATCTTGAAGTCGCCTACAAGGGCTTGACGGCGGCGCCGAAGGACACGAACGGGTTTATCAGTTCGACAGCAGAATTTGAATACGGCGCGACGGGCTGGTGGACGACTGAGGTGTATCTGCAAGGCCAGACCACGCAGAACGACTCGACGGTCTTCACGGGCTTTCGCTGGGAAAACAGATTTCGCACTCTACCCACGGAGCACTGGATCAATCCAGTTCTCTATGTGGAGTACGAAGACGTCAACCAGGCTGACAAGAGTCTGCTCGAAGTGACGGGGCACTCCAGCATTGCGGATTTCCAACTTACAAACGCGCAGGGCAAGGCCGAGATTGAGCGATCGATCGAGGGCAAGCTGATCTTGTCGAGCAACGCAAAGGGCTGGAATTTCTCAGAGAACTTTATTGCCGAAAAGAATGTGAGCAATGAGCCGTGGGAATTTGGCTACGCGGTAGCGGCAAGCCGCCCTCTCACGCTGGTAGCGAGCGGGCGTAACTGCACCTTTTGCCGCCAGAACTTTGCCGCGGGTGCGGAACTCTACGGCGGGCTGGGAACGGCCGGGAGCTTTGGCCTCGAAGCGACGTCGCAGTATGCAGGGCCGGCGGTCAACTTCAATGTTCCGCGTGGACCGACGATCAGCTTCTCACCGCAATTTGGCCTGAATGACAACAGTGTTGGCGTGCTGTGGCGATTCAAGGTGTCGTACGAAATTCAGCAATTCCGCGACCTGTTTCGCGGTCGGGGGTCGCGATGAAGACAGCAATCAAGAAGGGCGCGCTGCTAGCTGTGTTTGCTTGCTGCGCATCGCTGATGGCTGCCGACGGTGGCTGGCTGAAGAAGGTGCCGGCACAAGATCGCACGCGGGTGAACCCTTATGCGGGCAACTCGCAAGCAATTGATGCGGGAAAGATTCTGTTTGAAAGCAACTGCGCAAAGTGCCACGGCAGTGAAGCCATGGGTAAGCACAATCGTCCCAGCTTGCGCAGCGCACGCATTGAACACGAGGCGACGGATGGCGACATCGCTTGGCTGCTGAAGAACGGCAATTCGTGGAAGGGCATGCCGTCATGGAGTTCCCTGCCCGAGCCACAGCGCTGGCAGATTATTGCGTATCTTCGCAGCCTGCCGCCACAGAATGGGTCAAGCGCCATCGGCAGTGAGCCCAGAGGAGGCAGGTAAGTATGAGAACGAAGGAAAAGAAGTCACTCCTCTCACGGCGCGCGTCGGGATCGGTACTCGTGGCAGCAAGTGTTGCCGCGGTGCTGCTGGGTGCCATTGCCGGTTGCGGTTCGGGTAAGGCGCCGGACTTTCCTCAGGAATCCGACAAGACCCCGGCAGCCGATTCGATTGGCGAACGGCTCTTCCTCGATACTCGCTTCGCCCAGTATTTTGCAACTCACATGACGGGCGTGAATGATCCTCTGGCAGTTGGCGATCCGGTGGTGACCACGGTCGAGAATGTGAACGGAAACCTGCCCGGGCCATTCGCGGGGCAGTCGATCAACTGCCGGTCCTGTCATTTTGTGACGGAGTTTCAGGGAGTCACCAACGCGGGCAATCGCACTTATGCTGACTTCACAACGCGGAGCCCGATTCCGCGGCCGATGGGAATCTTCGACCATACGCCGCGCAACTCGATCCAGATGGTCGGATCGCTGCAGTCACACACAGGGCCCACGTTCCTGCATGCCGACGGTGAGTTTGTGACGCCGGAAGCGCTCGTAGAAGCGACGATGACCGGCCGGAATTTCGGCTGGGACCCGACGCAGTCTAGTCAGGCATTGGCGCATATCGCGCAGGTGATCCGCGAAGACGACGGATCGAGCCAGCTCGCGCAGGACCGCACCGACGGCCTTTCTTACGGAACTCTCTTTCTTGGCACTGATCCACGCATAACGTCGGATTTGTTGTTGCCCCCCTCGCAACGGTTGGACGTGACGAAGGCGACAGATCAGCAGATTCTGGATGAAGTGGCCTTGTGCATCTCCACCTATATGCGCGATCTGCTCTTCTCGCAGGATGAGTTTGGCCGTTACATCGGATCGCCATACGACAACTTCCTGCGCACAAATCATCTGCCGGTGGAACCGCTCTCAGGTGAGACGAAGGCGCACTACAATCAGCGCCTCTACAACGAAGTTGTCGCTCTGAAGAATCCGATCTATATTACGCCGAGCGACGGCTCATTCAAGTATCACAACCAGCCCTATCAATTCGGAGCACAGGAGCTGGCGGGCTTGATTATCTTTTTGAAGATTGGAACGGCGGGCGGCGATGACACGCAGCATGCGGGCAATTGTGCTGCGTGCCATCAGGCGCCAGACTTCACCGACTTCAATTTCCATAACACCGGCGTCTCGCAGGACGAGTACGACGGCGTGCATGGCTCTGGCGCATTTGCGAATCTGCAAATCCCCACGCAAGCTCAGCGATTGGCGAACTTCGACCAGTACATGCCGGCAAGTGCTGCGCATCCCAACGCTGTCGAGGCGTTTAGACACGCTGCCTCGGCGTCGAATCCGGCGTGGGCGGATCTTGGGCTCTGGAACATTTATCAGAACCCGGATGCACCGAATCCGCAATCGGCAATTGAATCGGTGGTATGCGCGGTGGGGCAGGATTGCTCGGCTGACAAGGGCCTTTCGAATACGATTGCGGAATTCAAGACGCCGAGTCTACGGGATCTTGAAGACTCAGCGCCGTACTTCCACAATGGCAGCCGTCTGAAGTTTGAGGATGCGGTGACGTTCTACATCAACAGCTCGCAGCTCGCCCACCAGGGCCTGCTGCGCAATGCGCCGAGCCAGTTTGCCAACATGCATCTGACGCAGGATGATATCGCGGCGTTGGCGGCGTTTTTGAAATCGCTGACTGAGGACTACGACGACGCGTAGAAGATGGCTCAAATGAAGAAGCGGGATGAGCAGAAACCCATCCCGCTTTTTCGGTTAGCTGGCTACGCGTAGATGCCGCGCTGCTTGATTGTGAATGCGACGCGGTCAATGGCGAGCATGTACGCGGCGATACGGTTGTTGACGTTGTGCGCCTCTGCATAGCGCACCACATCTTCAAAGCTGTCGCGGAGGATGGTTTCGAGCTGCTCGTTCACCTGGGCTTCTTTCCAGAAGTAGCCCTGACGATCCTGCACCCACTCGAAGTAACTCGCCGTCACACCACCCGCATTGGCAAGAATGTCAGGCACGACGAAGACCCGCTTTTCGGCAAGGATTTCGTCGGCGACGGCGGTGGTTGGCCCGTTGGCGCCTTCGACCACGACGCGTGCTTTAATGCGCTCCGCGTTGCGGCTGGTGATGACGTTCTCGGTAGCGGCGGGGATGAGAAGATCGCAATCGACGACAAGCAGTTCTTCAGAAGGCATGGCTTCTGCGCCGCGGAATCCCAGGGTTGTACCGTTGCGGTACTTGTATTCGGAGAGCTGGTGAATGTCGATGCCGTTCGGGTTGTAAAGTCCGCCATCTTTTTCCGCGATGCCGACGATCTTGTAGCCACGCTCCATCATCAGGCGGGCGGCATTGGAGCCAACATTTCCGAAGCCCTGGATAACGGTGCGGCAGCCATCGATAGTCCTGTTCAAGTAGCGCAGGCTCTCATCGCAGGCGAGCATCACGCCGCGGCCAGTTGCCTCTACGCGTCCGCGCGAGCCGCCGATGTTGATTGGCTTGCCGGTGACAACGCTGGTAACGGTGCGGCCCATGTGCATGGAATAGGTATCCATAATCCATGCCATGGTCTGCTCGTTGGTATTCATGTCTGGAGCGGGAACATCCTTCTCGGGCCCGATGAAGTCGATGATCTCGGAGGTGTAGCGGCGAGTGAGGCGCTCCAGTTCACCGTGACTCAGCTTTGAAGGATCACAAATGACACCACCCTTGGCGCCTCCGAAGGGAATATTGACGACTGCGCATTTCCAGGTCATCCAGCTTGCCAACGCGCGTACTTCGTCGAGCGTGACGTCGGGCGAGTAGCGAATTCCGCCCTTGGCGGGGCCGCGCGCGATATTGTGCTGCACGCGGAAGCCGGTAAAGATCTCGATGCGACCATCGTCCATGGTCACGGGGAAATGCACGATGATTTCTCGAGCAGGCGTTCTCAGCAGCTTCCAGAGCCCGTCGTCCAGATTCAGCTTTTTGGCGGCGAAATCGAACCGTGCACTTTGCGCTTCCCATGGATTAATTTCCTGATCCAAAGTCACGGTTTGCGTAGCTAATGCCATATTTTCTCCAAAGTTCTAGTGCGAACAGATGAGCCAAGACAGTAAGCTGCTCTATCCGCGTCTGTTAGACGGGATCAGAAGCGATCCGGATAATGCGGCTGATGTCTGGGCGGACTGACGTAATTTCCATCTGAACATTCTGGGCGCGAACTCACACTTTAATTTGCCCAAACCCCTGTGAGTCTAGGCCCGGGGGAAAGGCGCGTCAAGCATGGGGATAGCTTGCGTATACCCTTTTGGAACCTGCCTGGGAACCCCTTTCCGCTGAACAGATCTCGACAAAACGTAGCTCTGCACCTTATCAGTTAATAAACCAGAGGGCTTCTTCATGGAATGGAAAACGCAAGCCTTGTTGGCTAAGCTAGACTCAAACACAGCTAAATGCACTTGGTTTTAAGCAATTTCAATTACGGCCAGACCGTACTGGGCCATTAAGAGAGATTTGCCCGCGATGCCTGGAGAAGCGATGGCAAATGCCGATAAGATCCTGGTTATCGATGACGATAACACTGTGTGTGAGCTGATAACGGCGCTTGCACAGGCCATGGGATTCGATTGTGTTGCCACGAAAGACGCGGCCACGTTCTCGAGCGTCGAATTTCCTGATACCACTCTGATTTTGCTGGATTTAATGATGCCTGGAATGGATGGCATCGAAGTCCTGCGGCTGCTGGGAGAACGGCATAGCCGAGCTCGAATTCTGCTGATGAGCGGCATGGACAGGCGGGTTCTGGAAACCGCCGAAAAGCTGGCTCATAGTCTGGGATTGAGGGTAGTGGGCCATCTGCAAAAGCCATTCCCGTTAACTGAGCTGCGCGGCTTGCTTGGGGCGCTTGCCGGCATGGACGCTCCGGCCAAGCCAACCGAAGCGCCGCCGATTTCGGTGTCGAATGAGCAGCTGCGGAAGGCGATCGAAAATCGCGAGTTTGTGAATTACTACCAACCGCAGATCAGTCTGGCGACGGGCGAAGTGACAGGAGTGGAAGCCCTCGCTCGCTGGAACCATCCAGAGCTGGGAATGATCTTGCCGGAGAATTTCATTGCCCGGGTTGAAGCACTTGGGCTGATCGGCAAGCTCTGCTGGAATACGGCCGAAATGGCGATGACGGAAGCCAAGCAGTTTGTGGACAGCAATGGCAGTCCATTGCGACTTTCGATCAACGTGTCGATGATTTCGCTTCACGATCTGGAATTTCCGGACGCGTTTCTCAATCTTGCAAAGAAATATGAGTTCCCGGTGGATCGGATCGCGCTTGAGATAACGGAAACCAGCTTGATCAGTGAACTGTCACGCACACTGGACGTGCTGACGCGTCTGAGGATGAAGAACTTCCATCTTTCCATCGATGACTTCGGCAGCGGCTACGCAATGATGCGGCAGTTGCAGCACGTTCCAGCGACTGAACTAAAAATCGACAGGAGCATCGTTGAAAGGATGCACCTGAACGAGAGCGACCGCGTGATGGTCGAGAAGATTATCGAGATGGGCCACGAATTGAATATGGAAGTGATGGCCGAGGGAGTCACAACGACGGAACAGTTTGAGATGCTTCGCCAGAAAGGTTGCGATGGCGCACAGGGCTTCTTCTTTAGCCACGCGTTGCCTGCCAATGAGCTGATGACGTGGCTGGAGAAATACGAGGCCAAGTAGGCTCCAAGAGATCGCCGCTCGCCTAGCTCGCAATCCGTGAGAAGTGTCAAAGCATTGCGCGTTGTCGCTGTTCCGCGCCGGATCCAATCCCAACAGTTACACTGAAGCCTGTGAAAGCCTCAACGCAGCCTGCTCACCCAGCACGCAAGGAATTTTTGGCGCTTGCGAAGACGCACACCCTCGTTCCCGTTTACCGCACACTGACCGCTGATCTGGAGACGCCGGTGTCGGCATTTTTGCGGGCTGCCTGGCCGGAGCGTGAGTGCTTTCTGCTTGAATCAGTAGAAAACGGCGAACAGGTGGGGCGCTATACCTTTATAGGGCTCAATCCGTACAAGAGGATCGTGGCGCGCGGCAGAAACATCACCGTCACAGAAGGCAAGCGGGCGACAGAGATTGAGGGCGATATCTTCGCGGTGCTGCGTGATGCGCTGAGCGGTCACCGGCCTGCGCGGCTTGCTGGCATGCCGCCTTTCACCGCGGGTGCCGTGGGTTTTTTCGCTTACGATGCGGTGCGCCAAATCGAGCGCTTGCCGAAGCTGGCGAAGGATGAATTGGGAGTGCCTGACGCTTGCCTCTTGTTCTTCGACGAAGTGCTGGCTTTTGACCACGTGCGCAAACAGATCTGGCTGATGGTGACGGCGGATGTAACGCTGGAGCAGCCGGAGCGTGCCTACGATCGCGCGATCAAGCGCCTTGCGAATCTTGAAAAGAGACTGGCTCGACCATTACCGAAGCTTCCTCGGGTGAAGGCTGGCTCAGAGCTGAAGGTCGTGCATCGCACCGCGAAGCGGGATTTTCTGGCAGGAGTGAAGAAGACGAAGGAATACATCGCCGCGGGGGATGTATTTCAGACAGTTCTGTCGCAGCGCTTCGACATGCAGCCTGGTACCGATAGCTTTCAGGTGTACCGAGCGCTGCGCACGGTGAATCCCAGCCCGTACATGTACTTTCTGCGATTCACGCCGGAAGGCCCGCTTGCAGAGAGCGCAAGCAGATCCGGCAAGAAATCGCGGCCTGAGGCGATCGAACTGGCCGGCTCCTCGCCGGAGCTGCTGGTGCGCGTGCATGACGGCAAGATTGAGTACAGACCAATTGCAGGGACGCGGCCACGCGGAGCAAATGAGGCTGCCGATCTGGCGCTCGAAGACGAGATGATCCATGACGAGAAGGAACGCGCTGAGCACGTCATGCTTGTCGACCTCGGGCGCAACGATGTGGGCCGCGTGAGTAAATTTGGCAGCGTTAAGGTGGATCGGCTGATGTATGTCGAGCGCTATAGCCACGTAATGCACATTGTGAGCACGATCGAGGGTCGGCTCAATCCCGAGTTGACGGCGGTGGATGCGCTGCGCGCGTGCTTCCCTGCCGGCACGCTCAGTCGGCGCGCCCAAGGTGCGCGCCATGGAGATTATCGAAGAGCTGGAACCGACACGGCGGGGCACATATGGCGGCACCGTTCTGTATGCCGACTTCTCGGGCAATCTCGACTCGTGCATTGCCATTCGCTCGCTGCTGGCGAAGGACGGAAAGGGCTACGTGCAGGCGGGCGCCGGAATTGTGGCCGATTCAGTGCCGGAGCTGGAATATCAGGAATCGCTGAACAAAGCGCAGGCAGTGATTCGCGCGATTGAGCAGGCGCGAGAGATTTACGGCTAGCTACTCAGCCCCGAAGATACGTCCGAAGAAATGCCCAATCCGGCTGAAGAAGCCGGGCTTCTTTTGTTGATGTGCTGCGGCGGCCGGCTTGGGTGCGGAGTTTGCGGCGGCAGGTGCGGACTGCGGGCGGCGCAGACGGCGCGGAATTGCTTGCGTCATAGACAAGCGGGGCGGTTTGCTGCTCTGGCTTGCGGGCGGTTGCCGCGGAGCTCGGTTTCGGCGCTGGCGTGGGCGCAAGGCCCTCGCTCTGAGCTAGCGGAAAATCGTTGCCTTTCATCTCGCTCGGCGCAGGCGGACAGCCACAGGACTCTTTCTCCTGATCGACAACGTCTCGCAGGCTGCCGTGCTGAAACATCACGCGCTGGCCAGATTGCACGCGATATAGTCCTCCGTCGAAAACGCTGGTTACGAGGACATAGGGAGCATTGGGTCGCCGGATTGTCGACGCAGGTGTCTCCGTCCTGCCCGAGGCGCACCTTGAGATTCGGTGGCTCCGGGGCCGCCGATGAGAATGCGAAAGTCTGGAGTGAGAAGAATGTCGGCGTTGTGCCCCGTCGCGAAGCTGGTTTCGACTGCGCCGTGATCGATGGCCATCATCAGGCCGGGAGATTCGCCCGCGGGCACACTTGAGTCAGCGGCTAGCTTGACGGAGGTGGAAGCGCAGACGCGAAGAGTACCTCGCTGAGGCAGAGTGACCTCAGTGGTTGTCGCCCCGGCAACAACTGTTCCGTTGGCAGCGATCAAAGCGCGGTTACCCGTGACCTCAAGCGCTCCTGTAACGCTCGCGGCGCCTCCAGGAACTTTGCTATCGAGCGAGACTATGGCAATGGGCGCGACCGTGATCGGCGGAGGCAGCGTTTCTGCTGCTGCAGTCTGTGCGTGCAGTGGAATTCGCTGTGCGAGGAACACGATGCACAACGCGATCAAACTCGCGAGTGAGAAGAATGAGCGCCGACTTGCGAGGGGCCAGGCTTGCATCACATTTCCAGAAAATTCCGGAGCATCTGGTGGCCGCCTTCTGTCAGGACGCTCTCGGGATGAAACTGCACCCCTTCGATCGGCAAGGTACGGTGACGCAGCCCCATGATCACGCTGCCATCCGCCTCAGCTGCATGAGCTGTTACCGCGAGCTCCGACGGCAAAGAATCCTGATCGACAATGAGAGAGTGATACCGCGTGCAGGTGAGTGGGCTTGGAAGTCCAGCAAAGACGCCTTTGCCGTCGTGCTCGATGACGCTTGTCTTGCCGTGCATGAGATGCTTTGCGCGAACGACCTGTCCCCGAAGGCTTCGCCGATTGCCTGATGACCGAGGCAGACGCCGAGGATCGGTGCCTTACCCGCCATGTGGCGAATAAGCGGAACCAGAATGCCCGCTTCGCCCGGAGTGCAGGGGCCCGGCGACAACAGAATGCGGTCGGGCTCTAATGCTTCAACCTCTTCGACGGAGAGTTCATCATTGCGCCGCACCATAATATCCGCACCTAGTTCTCCCAAATATTGAACGAGGTTGTAGGTAAATGAATCGTAGTTGTCGAGGACAAAGACCATTGGATTCAGTGTAGCGCTAAAGATCAGGAAGCGAGGATCCCGCGAACGGCGCGCAGGTCCTTCCCTTTACTGCAGGTCCTCTCTTTACTGTTGACATTCTGAAATTCATAGAGCAATATGTGTCGTATACGACGTATCGTATACGACGGAGGTTGCTTTTATGGCTTTCAGCGTGAATTCAGCGATCTCGATTGCCTGGGAGACGGTCGCTCTAATCTGGGCTGTCGGCCTGCTCTTTACCAAGCGGACGGTGCGGTCGCAATCAGGAGGCGTCAGGCTCTTCCACCTTGTGCTGATTGGCCTGGGATTCAGCCTCGTAGGCGCCAGGTGGTTCGAGGTGGGTTGGCTGGGCGAGCGCTTCATCCCCGAGTCGCAAGGGCTGGGTGCAATTGGGCTGGGATTAACGGTTGTGGGTTGCCTCTTTGCGATTTGGGCGCGTCTGGCGCTTGGCGGCAACTGGAGCGGTCGCGCTACGGTGAAGGCCAACCACGAATTGATCACGCGCGGGCCGTATGCTTTGACGCGTCACCCCATCTATACGGGATTGATGACAGCAGTTGTTGGCACTACGCTGGCGCGAGGAGAATGGCGATGCATACTGGGCGCTGTTCTCATCCTCGTCGCGTTCCTCGTGAAGATGGGGCAGGAGGAACGATTGATGATGCAGACATTTCCGCAGGCCTATCCTGAGTACAGGCGGAATGTGAAGGCTCTGATTCCAGGCCTGTTCTGACCCATTGCATGGACAGCAATCGCATGAAGACCAAAACGAGCGCAGCGCGAAAGCAATTTTTCGCCGAAGTTGAGCAAATGGAGAAGGACCTCGGCGGCATTCGTCGTGCATTGCGAAAGCCTCTCGACACTGAGGTCGCCAAAGGGAATCTGACGTTGCCGCAAATCAGCGTGATGCGTGCGGTTGTTAGGAGCAAGGGGATCAGTCTCAAAGACCTGAGCCACGCGGTAAGTCTGGCGCACTCGACGGTGAGCGGAATCGTCGACCGGCTGGAAAAACGTGGAATGATCGAACGTCGGCCAGACCAAGTGGATCGGCGCATCAGCCGTATTTTTCCGGCGGCGGTGGTCTCGGAGTTTGTTCGTGATCAGATCCCTGCCCTGACGCGGCGGCCGCTTGAAGCAGCGATGGAACGGGCCACTGAGGCGGAGCGCGGCCAAATAGCGACGGCGCTAACGCGGCTGCGAGAACTGCTAGGGGCGTGACTGAGGTCGAGTTGCCGGACGGAGCGGCTTCTGAAAGACTGGCATTGGTCTGAAACGATGGTTATCCATTTTCTGATTAAGGGACGTGTACAGGGCGTCGGTTTTCGCTGGTTCGTTCATCGCGAAGCGAGCGAACTGGAACTGCGCGGCTGGGTTCGCAACACAGAAGATGGTGATGTGGAGATCGTTGCGGCGGGCACCCCCGAGGATCTGACCGATCTGCGTGCGAGCGTGAAACGCGGGCCTCGCGGGAGCCGCGTGGATCGCGTGATCGAGCATCAGCTCGATGAGAGCGAAGATAAGGACCTCGAGGCGTTCCGTATCGAAGGAGCCTGGTAGGCAGGCCTTCCATCCGATGGTTCAGCGCTGACGCATTAACGCAATCTCAATGCGTTATGCCCCTCTATAATCGTAGAGAAGACCTCTCTTTACAAAATTCTTTCAAGCCTGGGCTTGAGACTGGTTTCAGGAGCACGCAGACGTATGTCCGATGCAAAGAAGCAAGTGGATGTTGATGTTTTGAAGGAACTGGTGCGCACGGTACCTGATTTTCCAAAGCCTGGAATTCTTTTTTATGACATCACCACTGTGCTCAAGGACAAGACGGGCTTTGCGCAGTTGATCGATGCCATGGCGGCTCACTATATCGAGCAGAGGGTTGACCTGGTTTTGGGAATCGAGGCCCGAGGATTCATTTTTGGGCCGGCACTAGCGTATCGGCTAAATGCAGGATTTGTACCCGTGCGCAAACCTCGTAAATTGCCCGCGCCGGTGGCTCGCGTAACGTACGACCTCGAATACGGAACCGACACCCTCGAGATTCACATGGATGCGATCAAGCCAGGACAGCGCGTCATTCTGGTAGATGATCTGCTCGCGACGGGCGGCACGATGGAAGCGACCGTGAAGCTGGTGAGGCAATTAGGCGGAGAGATCGCCGGACTTTGCTTCGCCCTTGAACTCGATTTTCTCAAGGGACGCGAACGCTTCGAAGGATTAGACGTTTTCAGCCTGCTGCATTATGACGAGTAGGAGATGGACGCGATCCGGGTAAATTCCTGGATTGCATTCAGTGCTCGCGGATTCTCAATCCACCGACATCTTAAAATCGCTTTCCGACGAATGTCCGGCTGATCCCGTAGGATCAGCTCCGTTCTCGCGCGCTTCCTGAAGCATTTGGGTGTCGGCAAAGCGGTATCCCACATAAACGTCGGTCAACAGATAGACAGGACTCGACGGGTCATCTTCGATCTTCTTGCGCAACTGGCGAATGAAGGTGCGAAGGTATTCCACTTCTTCGCGGCAATCTGCGCCCCATACCGCAGTGAGCAGCCTGGCATAGGTGATTACTCGCCCGGCGCGGCTCATGAGGCAGTAGAGGATGTCGTACTCTTTGCGGGTGAGATGGACAGGCTGGCCACGCCTGGTTACCGTTCTGCGTGCGGGCGTAAGGCGAATCTCTCCAATTTCGATCGGCGCATCCTCGACACGAGCCGGCGCGTGTACGCGGCGATGCGCAGTGCGGATGCGCGCAACAAGTTCGCGGATGCTGAAGGGCTTGGTGACGTAGTCGTCGGCGCCGAGTTCGAGAGCTTCGACCTTTTCTTCTTCGCCATCTCGAACCGTAACCATGAGAACGGGAAGCCTGGGCGCGAGAGCGCGAATGCGGCGCAGCGTCTCAATGCCACCGATGCCGGGCATGTTGATGTCGAGCAGGACTACATCGACTGGGGTCGAATGCAAGAGCTGCAACGCCTCTTCGCCGCGCGACGCCTCATGAACCTGGAAGCCGAGTTCGGCGAGAGGCGGCCGCAAGGCACGGCGGATCGCCGCCTCGTCGTCAACAATGAGTACACGTATCGCTGGCTGGTTCATTACTGTTTCCTTTTCTGCACCGGGGTTGGAATTGCGGCGAAGAAGCTGGTTCCTTCGTTCTCGTCGCTGGTGACCCAGACGTATCCGCTATGGATGAGCGCGGCACGCTTTGCGACGGCGAGACCGATGCCGGTTCCGGAGGCGCGATTCGACGAAGTGGATGAGCGGTAGTAACGATCAAAGATGCGCTCGCGGTCTGCTATGGGTATGACTGGGCCTATGCTGTTGACCGAAAAGATGACTTCAGCTTTGGCCTGAATGGCGCGGATGGTGATGGTTGTGCCGTAGATCGAATATTTGCATGCGTTATCGATGTACTGGGTGAGCAGCATCGTGATGAGCTGGCGATCGCAGCAGAGAATGAGATCTTCATCCGGCATGTCGATGGCGACTTTCATGCTTGCGAGACGGTCGCTGAGGCTGGCGACAACTTCTTCAATCAGCGGCCTGAGCTCAACATCAGCGGCATTGACGGAAACTTCACCGGCATCGAGACGCGCCGTGATGAGAAGACGAGTCGTGAGATCATTCAGCAAGCCCGCCTGCTCATCGATGAGCGACACAAGCTCAGCCTGCGAAGGCGACAGGCGTCCCATCTCGGTCAGTCCAGATGAAGCGGCGCGAATTGCGGTAAGGGGCGTCTTGTAGGCGTGAGCGAGACTGTCGAGCACGGTCGCGCGCAGCTGTTCGGTCTGACGCTCGGTCTCAATACGGCTTTCATTGGCGAATGCGCGATATCGATCGAAGGTGATTGCGATCAACGAAGCGATGGCGTTGTTGGTCAACGGGCTTGTGTCACCACGCACAACGATGCTGCCGATGGGAACACTGCCGAGGCGGACGACGCGCTTGCTAATGCCTGTCTCAGGATCGTCATCTGTTGTTCCGAAGTAGTAGACGTTCTGCGCCAGTTCCTGCGGATCGTCATGCCAGTAGCCGGCCTGATAGATTTCGTGCAGATCGGCATCGAATACAACTACAGCTTCAAGAGCGAAGATCTCATGCACCAGTTCCGCAAGCTGGGCGCCGGGCTCGACATGGAGATTCATCTGGAGCGTGCGGCGAGTGAACTCGTAGAGGTCGTGCATCTGCCCGCCCCACGACTCGGACTCCTTGGCGTGTTCGGTAACGCGAGCTGAGAGGCGGCTCACGATTAATGCGGTGAGAACAAAGGCAAGAAGCGTGACTGAGTTCGCGGGATCGCGTGCGGGATTGAATTGGGCCTGACGGGCCGACAAATAGCTCTGCACGACCACGGCGGAGAGAGACACCACGGCCGCCTGCCAGAATCCGCACAGCAACGCGGCGGGAACAACGACAAGCAGGCACAGCAACGCGGCCACTGGAAGCATCCACTGAAACCAGTGCGCCAACAGGCAGACGAATAGCACTGCCAGCGAGCCGACTGTGCACTCGGCGACGAAGAGCAGCGTGCGCGATTTTGAGCCCTTTGCGCGACGAGCGCTGAAGGCATTGCTCAAAGGCATGTAGGTACCAGACAAACCGCTTCGGTCCTTTCCGGTTTCGAACCATCCCAATGGGAGTTCCAGGATGCGAGCATGTACACGCCCGGTGCCGCCGGCAATTGACCTCGTGCCTGCCAACGCGAAGCTGGCCCGATTGAAATCGTGCCTGAATTTTATCAGTATTTCCCGTATTCCTTACGCCGTAGCGTATCCCAGCGAGCGCTGAGGCTGAGACTGATCGTCAGCGAAAGAATCGTGGCGCGGGGGAGGAATACGGCGGTCTAAGCGATGCCTAGACGTGCCTCTATCTGGTCCAAACAGAAGCGATGCCTCAAACTACATGAGGCATCGCCGGTGGGTTTCACTTTTGCAGAATTCCCGTTTCAAGAAGGAATACGGATCGGCGCTACTTCGCGCTCTCCGTTATGTTGCTTCCAAAGATGAATCCGACCTCGCCGACTGCCCGCACCTGGTTCGCGTCAGTGCCATTCGAGCCGAAGACGCTGCCGGGGGCGAAGCTAGTTGCATGGGTCAATGAGACGTCGCCGCGCACGAAGAAACCGCCACGCTGAATTGTCGGCGTCACAGTCACCGAAGTGGCACCGCTTCCGGGGCCAAAGATCAGATTGACAGATTGTTCAGCTGCGCTGCCCGAGCTAGAGATATATTCCCAACGAACTGGTAGCGAAAAACCATGCTTGAATGCATAGCTCGCTAATATCGCACCTCCAGTGGCGGAAGCTCCCTTCGTGACGCCGATGCTTGAGTTCGTCGGCACGGTGTTGTATTGGAAATATGGCTGAACGATCCACGGCCCCTTTGTGTAGGTGTATATGACGTTGTAGATACTGCCGTTGTTCTCTACCGGCGTCGCAAGAGTCTGATATCCCGTCTGGCCAAGATTTCCGCCCGCAACGAAGGAAATTGCGTGAGGTCCTTTTGCGTAGGCCAAGGATCCCGACAGCCAGCTATAGCGGTTTGAATAATAGCCATCATTCCAGCTGAACGAAGCCGTGAACTTGCCGAGGGCCTGATTCACTTGAATCCCCTTGCTAACAGCGGGTTCCTGATTCCAGAGCAGTCCGCGTTCGACGTTCATATTCTCAAAGGTAAAGGTATATTCAGCACCAATCAGCGTAGGAAGCGCGCCGATCTGAAAGGAGGTATTTTTTCCCGCCTGTATTTTGGCGAAGCCGACCGGTACAGGACCATAAAAATTGGTGAGCGTCTTTTCTGGAGACAGATACGGAACTCCAAGAGAGGGAAGGGTATAAACGCCTGCCTGTATGAAGTACTGAAATTTACCGTCGGGCTTTTGAACGAAGATCTGCCCGTTACTCAATGTTGCCTGTCCATCAGGATCGCCTGAGACGGCATTACTCTGCACTCTGCCATATGCATTGACAATGCCGTTGAATGCGATCTTGCCGAAAGGTCCAGCGTCAAAGAGAGCCGGCGGCTGCTGCGCCAGCGGGCCCGTGATGGCGGGCGTGGTGAGCGGCGCTGGAGGGGCTGGGTCTTGAGGTTTCTGTTCTGCAGGCTTCTGATCAGTCGCGGTGTTCTGTGCTCTGCCGAAAGTCGCCGTTGTACAGCAAAGCGCAAACACCGTCATTAGCAAACGTATATGAACTCGCATGTTGCCTCCATTCACAGTTAGAAGAAATTGGCCCCCCGTCGCATTTGACTCCAGTTAGCGTGGAGACGGATGTGTTGTATCGAAACTTTGTCTCCGGGTTATATCTATGAACTCAAAAAGAGCGTGAGGATGCGATAAGGAAAGCATCAAGATGCGATAAGGAAAGCATCAAGATTTAGTAAAGAAAGTTCGACAAGATCATTTCTCTCCGCAATTAACAACCACATTTGCTTCAAGTACAGGATCTATTTCCTGGCGAAATGAGTTTGCGAGCGCACTCTCCGGAATTCAAATTTTCCTCATTTCATCTTTATTAAGGCGTCTCTAGGCTTGGGAAGTATTCCAAGGAACTTCCTGCATCGACCGCTACGGAAATTGGAGACGGGCGAGCCAAGGATCCGGGACCCTCACCGGAGCAGATGGAAAAACTTCACATTCCAGGAGAAATGCTCATGGCAGACGAAAAAGCACCTCAGATGCAGGCCACCCTGGGTCTTACGGGGTTGACCAGCAATGCGATGGCGCTGATTGCACCCGGCGCCTTCCTGTGGCTCACGTTCTTCATTCAGGCAACAACCGGCGTCGCCGGTCAACCCTCTACTGCTCCCGCGATGTGGATGGGTATCTTCGCGGCGTTGTTGCTTTGCCTCGCAACTGCTGTGGCATACGCTGAGATTTCCAAACTCTATCCCGGAACCGGTTCCAGCTATTACTACGCGGAACAGGCGATGCTCTCAAAGGACAAGGCATTCAAGTATGCCCGTCTTGCGAAGTTCATCGTCGGATGGGGCTCCCATCTCTACTACTGGGTGTACCCCGGCGTGATGGTGGCCACCACAGGAATCTTTGTTGGTTACGTGGTCGGCTTCCTGTATCCGAACTTTATCAGCGGATCAAATCCCGGACCTGTCTTCATGGCCCTGGTAGCGATCGTCTTCTCGTTCTTCGTGGCATGGATTGCGCAGAAGGGCGCAGGCGCATCGACCGCTGTGAATCTCGCAATCAATGTTGTGCAGATTTCAGCGCTGATCGTGTTCAGCGTGCTTGCCCTGGGTTACCGTGCAAATCATCCCGATGGTGCGGCGGCATTCCAATACGACGGCCAGTCGCTTGCAACATACACGTATCAGTTTGCGACGAACGCGAAGGACGGCTCGGTGATGCGCGATGCCAGCGGTACGCCGCTGCCGCTTCTCGACAAGGCCGGCAAGCCGGTGCCGTACACGATCAGCTATCCGACGACCGACTCAACAGGCAATTTCCTCACCCATCCGACGGCAAGTTCGGTGGTTGCTCCGCACAAACTGAGCTGGGTGTTTATTCAGGCAACTGTCGCGATCCTGATCCTGGTCGGCTTCGAATCGGTAACAGCAATGGGCGGTGAAGCCAAGAATCCCACGAAACACATTCCGATCGCTGTAATCGCCTCACTGCTGATTCAGGGACTGGTCTGCTACCTGATCGAGTATTTTGCCGCGAACTACTTCCTGAACTCCGGGTACACAATGCAAAGCGCGGCGGGTTCGGCGGCGCCGATCGGCGACATGATGATCATTGTTGGCGATGGCCTGCTTGGACAGGGTCATGGAAAGTACTTCATGCTGGCCGAAGCGGTTACCGTCTTCCTCGCGCTGATCGGCACAACCTTGAGTTGCATGAACACAGGGGCTCGCGTAACCTACGCGATGGGCAAGGACGATGAGGCGCCGGAGCACTTCGGTATTCTGCACGCTGGATCGCTCTCGCCTCGCCGCGCGATCTGGACTCTCGCTGTAATTTCGGCAGTTCTGGGAACCCTTGCCGTATCGCTGGTGTTTGCTGACGCCAGCGCTCCGACAGACGCCACCATCGCCGCACTGCCGCACGGCATCTTCTCGAGCTTCGGATATTCGACGCACGACAAGCTGGCGGCATTGCCTAATTCCCTGCTGACGATTACGCTGACCTCCAACTTCGGCACATTCATCCTCTACGCTCTAAGTTGCTTCCTATGCCTTGTGGCGTATCACAATCGGCCCGGACGCAGCGTCCTGTTCCACACACTCATTCCCGGTTTCGGTCTGCTGGCGAATCTGACCTGCATGGCTTTCTATGTGATCGGCCCATTCTTCAACCTGGGCACCAAGATGGAGCCGCTGGCGGCGCTTGGCATTTCCGCGGTCTGGGGCTTGTACGGCGCTTTCTACTTCCTGCGTTCTTCGAAAACCAAAGGCAAGAGTGTCCTGCTGGAGACGAAGAAGGTTACGAGTTAGCCGCTTCATTTAACCGCATAACACTGGGTGGAATCCTGGCAGCCGGTAACCGGATTACGGGGAACCACCCAGTGCCTTTTTTGAGTGTTGCGCTTGAAGATCGGGCGGAATTGATTTTCGTCCTTTCGCCCACTGTAGTTTCGCCTAGCTGAACGCGGAGAAGGAGCACGAGTTTTCTCTGACAGCCCAACCCCCAGAGCTACTCAGGGGCATCTCAGAACCAAGCCTCCCGCCAATGCGGAGAACACATTACAGGCGCCGCTCATGCTAGACGTTCAATTCGGCCAGGCAAGCGATCCCGGCAAGATTCGTACCAATAATGAAGACTCCATGGGGTCATTCATTCCGTCTTCGCGTCAACAGGCCCGTTCGCATGGCTACCTCTTCGCAGTGGCGGACGGCGTGGGCGGACTGGATCTTGGGGAGGTAGCTTCGGCTACGGCGATCTCCGTTCTTGTCGATGAGTTCTCCAAGGCCCAGCCGGGGGCCATGCTTATCAGCCTGTTGCCCCGATTGATTCACTTCGCAAACGCTGCCGTTCACGACCGGACCCTGGCGCCGGAGTTCCGTGGCAAGAAGATGGCGACCACCCTGGTTGCGTGCGCGATGCGGCACGACCAGGCTATTGTTTCTCACATCGGCGACTCACGCTGTTACCTGGTGCGCAATGGACACGCGCGTCAAATTACGCAGGACCATACGTGGGTTAACGAACAAAAGAAACTTGGTTTGATCTCAGCGGAAGATATAGCCGAATCGGATGCAAGGCATGTCCTGATTCGCTCTCTGGGGCCCGAGATGTTTGTTTCGCCCGACACAACCGCTCTGACGCTGCAGCCGGGAGACGTCCTGGTGCTTTGCACGGATGGGCTGCACGACGAGACCACGGCTCTTGATCTGGGCAAGATCGCGTCCCAGCAAAAGAGCGCGGACGAGATTGCCCAGGAACTGGTTAAACATGCCCTTGAGATCGATGGGCACGACAACACGACGGCCCAGGTGATTCGGGTACGCTCGGTTGAACAGATTGGCATGTATCGCGGCCGACCCTACAGGCTGCCATCAATCTGAAGGCTTTCTCTCGAATCGCCTTTCTGGATGCGAAGGTCGAACCTTTAGAGTATTAAGAGCAATCGCCTGGAGTTATATCACCGGATGGGCTTCCTCGACAGCATTGAAGGCGGCACTCTCATCGACCATTACCGCGTTGAAGCCCCCGTGGCGAAGAGCGGGATGGCGTCAATTTTTCGCGCGGTGGACACGCGCGATAACCGCAGAGTGGCGCTGAAGATTCCGCACCCTGACATGGAGGCGGACCCGATACTCTTCGACCGGTTCCAGCGTGAGGCCGGCATCGGCGAGCGGCTGAACCATCCCGGCGTGATGCGCGTTTTCGGCGGAGAAAAGCACTCGCGCGTCTACATGGTGATGGAGTGGTGCGAGGGACGCCTGCTGCGCCAGATTCTCAGCGAGGGCCGGATCTCTCGAGAACGCGCACTGGGGATTGCTATCAACGTGCTCGACGCACTCGAGTACATCCATGAGAACGGCGTTGTGCACCGCGACCTGAAGCCGGAAAACATCATGGTTGATGATCATGACAACATCAAGCTGATTGATTTTGGGATCGCCGGCGATTCCGAGGCCAGGCGCCTCACCTACGCCAATTTCACAGCGACTCTGGGGACTGCGGATTACATTTCGCCAGAGCAGGTGAAAGGCAAACGTGGGGACGCCCGATCCGATATCTATGCGATGGGCGTAATTCTCTACGAGATGCTGACCGGGCGGCAGCCATTCTCAGGATCTTCGCCCCTCGAGATTATGAACGACCGGTTGCTGAACTTTCCCATGCCGCCAAGCGTCGCCGATCCCGAAGTGTCGCCGCAGCTGCAGGAGGTCCTATACCGGGCCCTCGAACGAGACCCCAAAAACCGGTATGGAAACGCGCGCGATTTTGCACACGATCTTCGACATCTGGATCAGGTCGGCGTGGAAGATCGACCGGAAATCCACAACTGGCAGAAGCGCAAGCGACACTTGCCGCGGCAAATTCTTTATTATTCGGCTCTCGCTCTGCTTCCGGTTGTTATTCTGCTTTTAATGATCCTTATCGCCCGCCGTCACTAGGCGCCGCACGGGAAATCTTCACGGGTTCTTTATGCCGGAGAACCTAAACTGACAATGAAAACAATCCTCTTTTTTGGGTGAAGAAGGAGACAAATGTCGACTGAGTACCGTAACTTTCTCGCGCTCTCTTATGAAGAGCTGGAAGAACTGAATCTGCAAGCTAAGGCTGACCGATTGAACAGGTTGCCGATCGATGAGATTCGCGAAAAGCGGATCAAGTACCTGACCGATCAGAAGCACATTAAGGCCGTAACAGTACTCTTTAGCGATTTGGAAGGCCGCCTTCACCTGCTGGATTATGACAAGAAATTCCTGCTCGGCTCTTACGAGAACCTGACATTCGATGGATCGTCGATTCGCGGATTTACGGCTCAGAAGGAGAGCGATCTTCGCCTCGGCATCGACTGGAGCGCGTTTTACTGGGTGCCGGCCGACGTCTTCGGCAACGGCAAGGTGCTTGTCTTTGGCACTGTCATCGACAAAGACGGGACTCCCTACTCAGGCGATCTGCGCGGCGTGCTGAAGAACTACTCCGACGGCCTGTTCAAGGACAAGGGTTACACGCTGAACGCGGCCAACGAGATTGAGGGCTTTCTCTTTGCCGGACGCGACGCTGAGAAGAAGTACCACGAGACCGGCAAGTTCGAATTTATCAACACCGGCGGCTACTACCATGTGTTGCCTCTCGATCCTCTACGTCAGTTCATCGATACCGCTGCCGAAGTACAGCGCGCGATGGGCTTCCAGAACGAGAAGGATCACCCCGAGGTAGCGCCCAGCCAGTTTGAAATCAATTACGGCTACGGCGAAGTGGTTGCCGCGGCTGACCAGATTCAGCTCTACAAGCTGCTTTGCCGCCAGATTGCAAACAATCTTGGCTACACCGCGAGCTTCCTGCCCAAGCCGGTGGTTGGCGTAAACGGCAGCGGCATGCACACCAACGTGTCAATCTCGCAGGGCAAGACTAACCTGTTCTGGGATGAGAAGGGACAGGAGAAGTTGTCCTCGTTCGGTTGGGATTTCATCGATCGCATCCTGAGCCACGCGCTGGACATCTGCCTTGTGCTCAATCCAAGCGTCAATGCATATCGCCGCCTCGATCCCCACTTTGAAGCTCCGAACCAGATCAAGGCTTCGGCTACGGATCGCGGCTCGATGGTTCGCGTTCCGATCGGCAATTCACGCTCGATGCGCGTCGAAGTTCGGTCAGTGGCACCGGATGCCAACCCCTACCTGACGCTCTACTCGATCTTCAAGACTGGTATCGATGGCACCAAGGCGTCGATCGACAATCTTCGCCAGGCGCAGCGCTACCTGCCTGACCACATTCAGCAGGCCATTGAGGACTTCAAGTCCTCAAGCTGGATTGGTACGATCCTTGGCGACGACGTAAAGGGCCGTTTCGCAGACCTGAAGCAGGCTGCCGCAGACCGCTCTCCGCGGGAACTGGGCACCTTTGTGAAAGGCTCTGAGGTGCAGTATCACCACGAGGTCTACAACCAGTCTCTCTGGAACCTGTTCTAGGAAATCAGAAGCGGCAAGAGAACGGCGCTGCCATCAAGGCAGCGCCGTTTAACTTTGCGCGTAAGTCACCGGTGCGACGCCTATCTGCTGGTCGGCAGGAAATACGATTCGACGGCGCGCATCAGCGTTTTTTCATCAAGATGGGGCTTGCGGCCTTCGTATTTCGCCGCCCAGCAAATCTGGTTGACCAGATCACGCGGATAGCAGGCGCGCAGTTCCTGGTGAAAGGTTCCGCGGATCACGGTGATCAATTCATTCAGAAGGGCCGGAGTCGTCTCGATGTTATTTGCCTGCGCGACGCGGCGGAAGATCTCACAGAACTGTTCGTTTGTGATGGTACCCAGACTGATCTTTGTTTGAATACGACGCAGAAACGCCGGATCCATGAGATCAGCGGGATCGAGATTGGACGCAAAGACCACGAGCATCTCGAAGGGTATCTCGATCTTGCGGCCGCCGGCCAAAGTGAGAAATTCGATTCTGCGATCGAGAGGGACGACCCAGCGGTTCAGCAGTTCTTCGGGACGGATGCGCTGACGGCCAAGATCATCGATGATGAGAACGCCGTTGTTGGCCTTCATCTGCATCGGACCGACGTAGTACTTCGTGATCGGATTGAATTGCAGATCGAGCATCTCGACAGTCAGTTCCCCGCCGACCATCACCGTAGGCCGCTTGCACCGTACCCAGCGAAGGTCGCTGTCCGCGGGCTGCGATTCCGGCGTTTTGTGATGAATCGCCGGGTCGTAAACGGTAATGATCTGGCCATCGACCTCGACCGCGTAAGGAAGCCACACGGAATCTTCTGCAAGAACGCGGGAGAGCGTTTCCGCCACCGCGGTTTTGCCGACTCCCGGAGGCCCATAAAGGAAAACGGCGGAGCCTGAGTTGAGAGCGGTTCCAAATTGTGCGAGTGTCTTGGGGTCGATAACGAGATGAGAGAAGGCGCGCTCGACGGCGGGAGGACGCACTGTGACATCGCGCACGCTCTGCTTGCGCACCTGGTCAACATAACTGGAGAGAGAGACTGGAGCAGGGCCGGCATACTGGCTCTGTGCGAGTAGCTCTACCGCTCGCGCTCTGCCCTGCGTGGTAATTGCGAGATACGGGATGTTGCTGACCATTCCCGTGACTTCGCAAAGCAGTTTGACGCGCAGGCGGCTGAAAAGTTCATTGGCAACGTCGAAGCTAAGACGGGTGTGCTCAGCAAGATCGAGGACCGAGAACGGCCCGGAGATGTACAGGGTCTTGAGCGCGATGTCCTCGAGAATTGCCTCGCGCACACCGACATCGGAGATCGATTGAGGCCGGTTCTCAGGAGCCGATACATATTCGAATTTGAGTACGTCTCGCATACGGTTGGGGTGACCGCCTTAAGGCAACAGGATATTTGCACTATATCGTGACCCTCCGGCGAGAAGGCAATTTTGGGGTGAAATTCGGTAACTTGGATACCGTTGCAAGGACGGGCAAAGTCTGATGGAGACGAAGGGGTGGAAGGCACGACCTCAACGCGCATACGGCCACGCGCGCCGTTCGAGGACGTCCATGAATGATGAGGGATCCGTAAAGGCCGAGAGTCCACCCGGAGCCTCCCCGCTAAGGCCAGGGAGGCCGGGTTACAGCGCATTAGCTCCTGGACGCGGGCGAAAGGCGCAGCGTTACCGGGTTACCAGGCGAGAGGCGTACTGGCTGCTCAAAGCTGATTCGTATGATCTCTCCGTTTGGTTCGCTCCGAAGCTTGGAGGTACCGCTCGACGCGGATACGGCCGCTGCGCCGGTTTCATTCTTGAGCTGGATCTGCTGCAGTGAGATCTCTCCATGGAGAACTTCGAGGTGAATTTCCTGAGCGGACCGGTTTACGGATTGGGTATACGTTCCCCAGCCGGAGCCGGCAGCAAAGAAGCAGCGGAAGCTCTGTTGATTGATGCGCGGTGTAAAAGTGATCGTCTGATCGACGGCTGAGTATCGGAAACCCGAGAGAGCGAGGAGGAGAGCATAACTGGCCATTGCCCGCGAGTAGTGATTACCCCACTCGATCTGATTCCATGGATTGCGGCGCACGCCGTCATAGCGATCGCTGACAGCCTTGGCGACTGCGAGCCCTTCTTCGAGTAGTCCGCGATAGATCAGGTTGGCGGCCACCTGATACTCGACTCCCGTCCAGACCTCATCGGAATAGACAAACGGAAGTGCAGGACGCCCGCCATCGGGCCAGGAACAGAGCACCAGTCCGTTCTCGTCATTGATGGCGTAGATACGCTGCGTATTGGCGTGAGTCCAGAAATCGCCCTTGAAGTTGTTGCGATATACCGATTGCAGCGCCGAGCGTACATGATCGTTCGGCAGACCAATATCCAGACCAAGGACATCAGCGAAATACTGGCCGAGCATTTGATCTGAGAGGCATCCAGCGCCGAACTGATACTTCAACTGGCCGTTATCAACAACGCGCTCTTTCCAGTTCTCCTTGTCGTAGGGCGGCATGGGGCGGATATCGCCAACGGGCGTCACCTTCTGGAAATAGAAGCGGCCGTTCCACATCGTTTCGAAGTTCTTGACACCTGAAACCCAAACGGCGTGATAGCGCGCAGCAGCATCGTTGTCGCCGACAGCTAATGCCATCTTCTCGCCGGCGACCAGCGCGCCGAGATAAAGCGTGGTCATCATTGGGTTGGCGCCGAAGAATTCGATGTCGTAGGTGTTGTGCTGTTCCCCTTCCATCACGCCGTCTTTGTCCGTGTCCCAAAACTTCCAGGCGAACTCCAAGGCGCGCTTGGCATTCGGCCACATCTTTTTCAGGAAATCGAGATCGCCGGAAATCTGCCACTCGCGATAGAGCTTCATGATGCAGCCCATCTGGCCATCAGCGGCGGGACGGAAGTCCCACTGTTCAATGCCAAGCGGCACCATGGCGCGGAAGGCCATGCTGTCGTCGCTGCGCATCTGATACAGAAAATCACTGGTGCGCATGTAGCGCTCCAGTTCAGGGAATAAGAACGCGACTGCCTGTTCGTAGTTCCATACGTGCGAGCAGTTCATCCATCCGTTGTGCTGATCGTCGCCACATCCCTCAAAGCCGAAGAACTGTTTTCCTTCAAGAAGGATGGCGGTATTGGTGCGCATGATCGAGGCTTGACCCGAGACAGCTTCAACCACGTACGACGGAAGGGTGCTGGAAGCCAGAGATTGGGCGAAGGATTGGGTCTTGCTCTCGAGTTCCGGAAGGCGGCTGGCGGTGTGGCTGGCGACTTCCCAGGCACTCTTGAAACGGGTGCCATAGTAGTTCGTCAGCTTCCTGCCTTTCATTTTCTCGTTGTCGTCATGCCAGTAGTTGAGGCGCACCGGAAAATACCACGAGAGAACGAAGCTAATGGTTTTCGTTTCGCCGGGAGCGAGGTCTGCGTGTGGAGCGAGTGTTGCGTAATCGGATTTGCCGTCTTCGGTCGGCTTTGCGGGCGAGGAGTCCTGCATCGTGCCGTCTGTAGCAAATTCGTCGACCCACTTCTGATACGTATCCCACCACGCACCTTTACCCCAGGTTGTTCTCGCAGTAGCTGAGGGATTAGTGGTGACTAGAGCCATCGATCCGTAGTTGGGGTCTCCAGGCACGTATTTGCCCGAGGTCATCTCGAGTCCGGTAATCCTGGTTCCGGCGTTCGAATCCTCGCGCAGGGTGGTGAGATTCTGGCCAAAGCCTGGGAAATTGGAGTCTTCGAGGAATGCCTTGCCGTCGTAACCCACGGGGTTCATGAGCGAAAATGCCAGCGCAAACTGCACTGGCTTTTTCGAGCGGTTTGTCACGCGGTAGTTGAAGACGGCGGCCGGCAAACTAGAGTCATCGACATTGAGAGGGATGAAGGGATTGAAGGCATCCAGTTCAACGGCTACCGGCAGTGAGTCATCTTCAAAATCGATGTGGGCGATGGGGTAGGTCGCGCTGAACCGCGCACCGCGAAAGTGCGGCAGCCCTTGTCCCGACTCGCGCTTATATCCGTTCCAGCCGCGGAATGGAGGAAGCGGCGGAGCTTCAACCACTCTTATGCTGCTGGTGCTGTCTCCCTCGGCCTTGACCCACAGAGCGACGAAGCTAAAGGGCAGTATTCGTCCCTTCGCAGGCCGATTGAAGATCTCCCAGTCGCGGAGTTGTCCCAAACCCCCAAGCGAGACGGTGCCGGTACCGATTCCCCCCAGTGGGAATGCGACCTCGGCGAGTTGCTGGCCAGAGCGGACTGCAGGCTCCGACTTCGCTGAAAGCAATGCGGAGCGCGAATAAGGAACGAGCGAGCCTGCCTGGGATTGAAAAGACCCCGGAGCTTGCGGCTCCGCTGCCTGCGCGCCGGGTAGAGCTGTCGCGGCGACTGCAGCGGCAGAGGTGGCAAAAAGAAACTCTCTACGGTTGATCTCTTTCTTCGACATGAAAACCCCTCTCGACGATGGCCACCAATTTCATTTCCGGGCTAATGGAGTGGCGCACGTTGAGCGTGCCCCAGCCGAACGCCAGGCGGGAGGCTCATTTGGCGGCGTCACCGCAGAGATAAACATCGATTCCAAGCTCGCGGAAGGCCACTGCCTTTGCGAATAGCGCCTCATCGGCGGACTGAGCGCTGTCGCCGTAGGCAACCTGAATGTGATTCGACTTGTGCCGAGCCATCAGCTGATCGCGTGTGACGCCGTGCAAGACCGCATTCATCATGGGCCATTGCGGCGTCGTGATCTGCCATCTGCGCTCTACTTCCTGCTTCGGGAGATCCACGACTGTCGCTCTTCCCAGGTCGGCTTTGACTTTGTTGTCCTCAACATACACGCGGCTCCATACGATCTCGCCGGCTTTGCTGATTCCCTTCAGGGTGCCGCCGCCGAGAGGGAAATACATCGGCGGCTGACGTTCGCTCGAGGCGCCCTTATAGCCGCCAACGAAGTGCTGCGCGGGAGCGGCGCCGGAGATCTCCAACACCCACACGAATTCGCCGTCGTACTCCTCGCCAAAGCGAATGTCGTGCAGGGTTGTTTCCGGTGCGAGCCCGAGTTGACGCCACACGCGGTTCGTAACCAACGCGTCGACGCCGGCACACTCGTCTACTTCGTTGAAATGAGGCAAAGCCTGGCCTTCATACAGCACGCGGCAATTTCCCTCGGCTGTTACCGGGGGCCGGTCGACGTTGTTCAACAATCCCTCGACGAGATCAGAGGCCGAGGTCAGATCTTTCAGGCCTTGCTGATACTGGATTCCAATCGCATCACAGCCGAAGCTGTCTGCGATGCGCAATGCCGCGACGTACATCTTGCATTGATCGAGAATCTGCTCATCGGTCAGTTCGGTTGTTGGGTCTGATCCAGTTACAAATTTCATGCCGTGCGCATCCAGCCACAGCCGAACTGACTCAGCAGTTTCGAGAGGAACCTTGCGCATGCCAGCATACAGCGCTGACTGGCTCAGCCGCTCTTTGAAGAAACCCATGGGATGAAGCAGTTCGTCGGGAATGATGGCGTTGTACATGCCCATGCATCCCTCGTCGAAGACGCCGAGGATGACCTTCTTCTTTGCCAGGTCTTCGGCGACAGATCGACCGACGTTCTCCGCACTCTTCGGCACCACGCAAGACTGCATCGACTTCACATGTGACGAATCATGGGTGACGCGACCGCCACTGAGCCAGGCCTTCAGCCGATCGAGGAAGTAAGCGTCTGTAAAATCCTTGCTCCAGAGGGTGTCGTACTTCACCCCAGCTTTCGTCAGGGAACCATTCAGGTTGAGCATTCCGACGAGGCCGGGCCATTGCCCGCTCCAGTTGGCCGCGGTCAGAATCGGGCCCCGATGGTGAATCAGACCTCCCAGAACATGGTGGCTGTATTGCCAGACCGCCTCGATCACGATGACGGGGGCAGTGGGAGGAATCTGCTGAAAAATCTCCAGCCCATACCGCTGGCTATCGATAAACCCGTGTCCTTTTTCAGGAATCACCGGATGTGCCCGCTCTATGCTGAAGCCCAACTGCTGAACGGCATGCGTGAGTGCGGTCTCAGCCGCTTGCTGCGCAGGCCAACACATTTGATTGGCCGACAGACGCAGATCACCGCTGGCAACCATAAAAATGGAGGAAGACATAAGACCTACCTCTTTCTTGAGCGAAGCAAGTGTACAGCAGGCCACTTCTCCGCGCAATAGGAACGTTACGATTTTAGATTGGCCCGTATTCAGTGCCCGCCGCAATTCGCGTCGGATCGATTTCAAACCGCCAGAACGAGCGTCGGTTTCTGGGATTCGAAACCACTTAAGGGCGAGATGTTGAGTTGCGGATCCGCAGTTCTGCGGGGATCAGCACATGCTTAGGAGCTGCATTATCGTCGGGAGGATTTTGAATGAACTGATGCAGCAACTCGAAGGATTTTTTACCGATATCGCCTGTAAGTTGCGCTACGGCGGTGAGTCCGGGGCTGAAGTGCATATTCCAGAGATAGTCATCGAAGCCGAGCACGCTAAGGTCTTTCGGGATCGAGAGATTTCTCTCTTCAACTGCCTGCAGCACTCCAAGCAGCAACTTATTGTTGCTAGCCAGGATCGCAGTGGGAGGGTCGGGCAGCCCGAGGAGGCGATGACCGCCTTCAACGCCGTCATCGACCTGGACATTTCCGGCGAGCAGATACTCGTTGAGAATAGGCAGGTGCGCTTCCTGCATCGCCTTGCGAAACCCCTCTAAGCGGTCGTGATGGGGTGATAGCCCCAGGTGGCCAGCCAGCATTCCGATGCGTTTGTGACCGAGGCTGATCAGGTGTTCTGCGGCCAGTTGCCCTGCGGCTATATTGTCGGTGCAGACGCTGTTCACTGCTCTCGAAGGCGGCAAACGATCAATAAAAATGACTGGAATATTGCGCCTAGCAACCAGTTCATTGGCTCTTGAATTCACGCAGCAGGCGAGGATGACGCCATCGACGCGGCGGGAAAAGAGTGCAGAAAAATGTCTCTCCTCGATGGCTCGATCTTCACTCGAATCGCATAGCAGCACGGAATAGCCGGCAGCCTGCGCCGCGACTTCGATGCCGCGGATGACCTCGGGATAAAAGGCGTTGGTAATGTCGGGAACAATGACGCCGATGGCGTTGGAGCGGCCGGTCTTAAGGCTTCGCGCAATGGCGTCGGGCTGATAATCCAGCGCCGACATCGCCGCCAAGACTCGCTCTTTACGCTTTGGGCTGACGACAACTGACTCGTTGATAACAGCGGAGACCGTTGAAGTTGAAACACCAGCGAGACGCGCCACGTCTCGCATTGTGTACTTTGTCCTTTCGGCCATGTCTGACTAGTTCCAAGCCTCCGCGAACCCGGCAGTTTGTTGGTTAGCGATTCCAGTATACCTATAACGTTCCAATTGAAAAATGCCCCGTAAGTTTGCGCCTTGCCTTCCTATGCATCAGCCTTCAGAAACTATTAACCGTAGAACGCCCCAGCTTTCCGTCTGATTCAACCGGGCGAAGGCTAAATTTGTTCGATTGCCAAGGGGTTCCGGCAGGTAGTTTTGGAATTCTCGAAACGTTTCGCTTGACAGTCCAGCGTCAGCCGATTTACAAAGCAAGCCGACGTTCTCCAGTGAAGTTTGAAGTCCTGAAGCACAGCCTTGGGCGTGAGACCGAAGTTGCGTGTACGGCGTTACATCGGACATGGCCGGCTTCTCACAGTGACCTCAGCAAGCTTCTGGAAAACTCGCCTGGTGTTGAGGCGCGCCGGTACGCACCTCTTCTCACGTCCAGGCTGCCAGACGGAGGAATGATGACGTCCATGCGTGGTTTCGCTTTTCTTGGCCTAATTCTCACGTTGCCTATTTCGACTTGGGCCCAGCAGCCGCCCAACGACGGCCTTAACAACAACCTCTCGAACCTCTATCGCACATCGGACGCGCAGACCTTTTCCATCAGCCCGGAGAATCTCACGGGAGAGAAGGGCAAGGGCGGAATGGCGACTCAGGGCACAGGCGCTGCCGCCGCGCGCGATCTTGGACAGGGCTGGAAGATCAGCCCGTCGATTCGAGTGGAACCTGGCCAGACCCTCACGCTTGCCGATATCAGTGGCTCAGGAGCGATTCAGCATATCTGGATGACGCCCACCGGAGATTGGCGCCTCTCCATCCTGCGCATGTACTGGGATGGCGAAACAAATCCTTCTGTCGAGGTCCCGGTTGGCGACTTTTTCGCCATGGGCTGGGACAAATATGCACCGATTTCATCGCTTGCCGTGTGCGTGAACCCAGGCAGCGCGTTCAATTCCTACTGGCCCATGCCCTTTCGCAAATCGGCGAAGCTCACTCTCGAGAACCTGGATGACAAGCCGATGGTGATTTACTACCAGATTGATTACTCCAAGGCTCAGGTTCCGGCAGATGCCGCGTACTTCCACGCGCAGTTTCGGCGGGTCAATCCCCTGCCCTACAAGCAGGTCTACACGATTCTCGACGATGTGAAGGGCAAGGGCCAGTATGTTGGCACCTATCTGGCCTGGGGAGTCCACAACAACGGCTGGTGGGGCGAGGGAGAGATCAAGTTCTTCCTCGATGGAGACAAGGAGTTCCCCACAATTAATGGCACGGGAACCGAAGACTACTTCAATGGGTCGTACGATTTTGAGGACCCGGAGACACACAAGTACGATGCCTTCACTTCGCCATACTCAGGCCTGGTGCAGGTTCTGAAGTCCGACGGTCTCTATCAGACACAGCAGCGCTTCGGTCTTTATCGCTGGCATATTCCAGATCCAATCCGGTTCGATCGCGACCTGCGGGTCACCATCCAGGCACTGGGATGGCAGAGTGGCGGCCGCTATCTGCCGCTCATGGATGACATCTCATCAGTCGCCTTCTGGTATCAAACGGAACCACACACACCTTTTCCGAGACTTCCCGATAGGGACCATTTGTCGATCAACTAGGGGTGAAGAATATGGGGACGGCAATGACGAAAGCACGAAGCGCAATAATCCTGCTCCTTACGTTGGTCTTCTCTATCGCTGCGAGGGCAACCGTGAAAGTGGAAAAAGTTGAGTACAAGGGCTGGCAGAACTGCTACCGCGTCTCAAACGGAACGGTCGAAATAATCGTCACCGGCGATGTGGGCCCACGTATCATTCGTTACGCCTTTGTCGGCGGCCAGAATCTTTTCAAGGAGTATGCCGATCAACTTGGAAAGAGTGGCGAATCAACTTTCCAGTTCCGCGGCGGCGACCGCGTGTGGAAGGCGCCCGAGGATCCGGTGGCGAGCTGGGCGCTCGACAACGTTCCCGTCAATGTAAAGGTCACTGAAAATGGAGTGATTGCCCAGGAACCGGTGGAACCAGCAACGGGATTGCAGAAAGAGATTGAAGTGAGGATGGAACCGACCGGCACGGCCGTCACGGTCTTTCATCGCATCGCTAATCACTCGCTCTTTCCGCTCGAATTCGCGGCGTGGTCGCTGACGCAAATGGCGCCCGGCGGCTTCGTTGTCAGCGGCTTCCCTCCGCGCGGCCATCACCCACAGAATCTTGAGGCCACGAACCCGCTGACGATGTGGGCGTATACCAACATGGCCGATCCGCGGATGAAGTTCACACGCAAATACCTCACGCTTCGCCAGGACCCTTCTAACAGCACGGCGCAGAAGATCGGCATGTTCAACAAGAACACGTGGGCGGCATATTTGCTGAATGGCGAGGCCTTCGTGAAGCGCACAACCGCCGATCCGAACAAAACCTATCCCGACTTCGGCGCTTCCTTTGAGACCTTCACCAACAATGACTTTCTTGAGGTGGAAACTCTCAGTCCTCTCACCAAGGTGCAACCGGGGGGATCGGTGGAGCTGGTCGAACATTGGGCACTCTTCAAAGATGTCAAAGTAAACGAAATCACCGACGATGAGCTGGACCGCGTGGTTCTGCCTCTCGTCGATTCCGTCAAGACGGCCGAGTAGCTCACTGCTCGGCCAGTTGTTTCAAGGGAGCGTCGCCCAATTGAGGTGTATCTCGCAGTGAGCAGTCTTCTTTAGAATCCTGACTAATCAATATGCAAACCTCGATACCCACCGACTCTCACGAACGCGCCCCGGCAAGGGCGCCGATGTTCCCTGCGAACCATAGGCTGCTCTTCGCGCTCATTATTGTCTTGTTCTTTCTTTGGGGAATGTCGAACAACCTGACCGACATTCTTGTGCAGCAATTCAAAAAGTCGTTTGAGCTGTCGCAGCTGGGTGCGCAGCTTGTGCAGACGGCGAATTTTCTCGGCTATTTCTGCATGGCCATTCCCGCCGCTCTTCTTATGCGCCGCTGGGGATACAAGGCAGGAA
The DNA here is from genome assembly GCA_963832465.1 of uncultured Acidobacteriaceae bacterium. Classification (GTDB taxonomy): domain Bacteria; phylum Acidobacteriota; class Terriglobia; order Terriglobales; family Acidobacteriaceae; genus Telmatobacter. The sequence goes on along the minus strand of CAWHUJ010000002.1, from coordinate 41,031 downwards.
TGATCGTCGGTCTTTGCACCTTCGGGCTGGGAATGATTCTCTTCTGGCCTGCGGCCATCAGCGGGCTCTATCTGCCCTTTCTTATCGCGCTCTTCGTGGTTGGCAGCGGTGCGTCGATTCTTGAGACTGCCTGCAATCCCTTCGTAGCCCAGTTCGGCTCGTCGGGGACTTCTGAGCGCCGTCTTAACTTCGCGCAATCCTTCAACCCACCTGGCACGATCGTGGGCGTTGTCATTGGGGCGCGCTTCATCTTCTCAGGCATTGAGCTCACTCCATCACAGGTTGCTGCGATGCGCTCGGCCGGCACTTACGCCGCTTACCTGCACAGTGAGCTGATGCGCGTCGTGCCCACTTACATTGTGCTGGGAGCGGCTGTCCTCTGCTTCGCCTTTGTGCTTTCGCGGACGGAATACCCGCACATCGTTGGCGAACACGATGCCGAACCGGGCGATCATGGCTCGTTTCGGGCTCTTCTCGGGTATCCGCTGCTCTGGTTAGCGATTATCGCCAACTTTTGCAACGTTGGTGCACAGGTTGCGACCTGGAGCAGCCTGATTCCCTACATGAAACAGTTCACCGGAGTCAGCGAGCGTGTGGCCGCTGGTTACCTCACCGCCACGCTGGTCGCAATGGCTGCCGGCCGCTTTTTCGGCACGCAGATGATGAAGTATTTCCGGCCGGCGACGCTTCTCACCATCTATGCCTGCATCAATGTGGCGCTTCTTGCGGTTGCGATTCTGTTGCCCGGCATGCCCGGCGCGTACGCCATCGTGGTCAGCAGCTTTTTCCTCTCCATCATGTTTCCGACGATTTTTGCGCTGGGGCTCAAGGGTCTCGGCCCGAACACCAAGCTTGCGGGCTCGCTGCTGGTAATGGCGATCGTCGGCGGCGCGGTCTTCCCGCCGATCCACGGCTGGATCGCAAAGAACACAGGCAGCGTCGCGAAAGGGTACATCGTGCCGCTCCTCGGATACGCCGTTGTTGGTCTCTATGGCGTGATCATGCACCGCAAGGCTAGTGGCGCTGCAGTGGCTCAGGACTAGATTTCGCGGCGCATATCCATCTGCGCCTACAAAGATGCAGGAGGCGCATCAGTGAAAGTTCGAAATTCCGCCGCATTCATTTGCCTGGCAGCAATTGGAACGCTGACGTATGCCCAGAAGCTAAGCGGCCCCGCCGTGCAGATCGAAGCCCAGATGACCGGCACAGCGCGCGAGGTCTTATCCGTCAAGGTCGACGGCACGTGGCAGCCGGTGCTGTCGCTCTCGTCTGTACACGTAGTGACCGGCACTGGTGCGGAAGAGTGCCCTATCTCCAAGAGCGAGTTGCAGGACAACGCCCTGGTCATCAGTGGTACATGCAGCATTGGCACCTTTATTCAACACGTCAGACTTACGGCCGAGCGCGACATTGTCGACGTGTCAACGCGGCTCGAGGTCAATCGCGGTGTGGCGGTGCACTCCGTTGAAGATCGATGGGAGTTTCTGCCTCCACGGCATACGACGGTTGATGAGCATACGGGTCCGCTCGATTTTGTGTGGTCGCAGGACATCAAGAGCGAAGTAGATGATCTCGTACCGACGAACAGCTTCAAGTCTCCCGTCATCATGATGCAGCAGGGTAATCTCTTTGCCGCGCTGTTGCCCAACGTGAATCTGCATCACGCCGAAACACGTGCTCTCGACCTTGACGTGACCTCGAAGGACAAACCATGGATGGCTTACGGCGCAATTCCAAGCCAGCCTCATGGCCACAGCTACTTTCGCCGCGCTCCAGACGAGACGCTTAAACCGATCGATAACGGGCTCGATAACATAGTGCCGTACGCCTATTCCCTGGTGCTTTCAGAGCAACCGCCACGATTGGGATATCGCAGAGTTGTGCGGCTGCTGTGGGAGCGGCTCGGACGTCCGTCGTTGATTGCCTCTTCGGACGAGCAACGGAACACGCTGCGTCACGAGTTGAACTCGTTTGCGAGCTGGCGAAACCAGGCCTGGAAGGCCGACGCCGATCGTCTGTACGCCAGTTTCACGTGCGGCGACAAGCAATGCGGGACTCTATCGAGCGATCGTAATTACAAAGGCGACTGGGACCACGGTGAACGCGACGCCTGGTTTAATCCGTGGTTTCAGACTCTGCGAACTGCCTATGGATGGTACCTCCACGGTCGCGCTACTAACGACAAGGCGATGATGGACAAGGCGGAGAGCGTCTTGAATCTTGCCTTGTCTTCTCCGCGCAATGGCGGAGCCTTCGCAACCATCTATCTCTTCGACAAGAAACAATGGATACCCAGCGACGGTTGGGCGAGTTACTCCGACAGCTATCATGCGTTTGCGATGTCGTGGACGGCCTACTGGATGCTGCGCTGGGCAGAGGACCTGACGCCAGCGCGCAAAGCCGAAGTTCTTGCCTTCGTTCGACCTTATGGAGAGTTTTTGCTCAAACAGCAGGAAACATCCGGCGTTATTCCCTCCTGGTATTACGCATCAAATCTCCAACCGCGAACAGAGTTTCGTGACTTTAATGCGGAGACAGCGGCATCGGCACTGCTGCTTGCGACGCTTGGCGCCGACACTGGAGATCAACGCTTTGTGGCCGGCGCGGAAAAAGGAATGAGCTTCATCGAGCGCGAAGTGTTGCCGCGCCAGCGGTGGTTCGACTTTGAGACCTATCTCTCGTGTGCGCGCAAGGACTACAGCTTTTTCGACACGTGGACGGCTCAGTATCCGCAGAACAACATGGCTGCGATTCAAGCTCCGGTCACGATGCTCGCTCTCTATCACTTGACGAAGAAGCCTGAATATCTTGAGAGCGGAACAAAGATGCTCGATTATCTTCTGCTCACCCAACAGGTGTGGAACAATCCGCTCTATACGCCAATGCTCGTGGGCGGCTTTACCACGCAGAACACCGACCAGGAATGGAGTGACGCGCGGCAGGGTTACGCAGCCATCGTATTAGAGGACTACTACGAGGCCACGGGGAACTTCGAATATCTTGAACGAGCGGTCGCCGCGGCGCGATCGACATTCGCTGTCGCGCCCTCGGAGAATTGGGCGCACAGTGGCTATCCTGATCAACCCGGCGGGATATCGAGCTACCACTGGGGAACCGGCAGTGCGACAACCTCAGTTGAGCTTCTGGCGCCTAAACTTGGCGATGCTCTGATCGACCTTCATGCGCAGCGTGGCGTGGGTTTCGATCAATGCTCGATTACGGACGTGAAGATAGCTGGAGATACGCTCTCGTTCAACATCTCTTCTTCTGCGCGTGAGCGGAAATTCCTGGTGCGGTTCCGTGGAATCGACGCAAAACGTCAGTACCGCATAGTGTGGAACGGAAACGCGATTGAAGGAGTGTCCGGGGCGGAACTCGCGAAGAATGGGCAGCTCGTTGGCCCGCTGAAATAAATGGGACACGGGTCTATTAGCTCCGATCTGCGCGAGGTTGCCGATATGGATGTCGCGAATGGAGAGCGAGCACACGGCGCACACCACACGTTCAAGAGGAGACCACGAGCAGGTACAATTGGCCGTAAAGTCGTATGGGTAAGCAAATGAGTTGGGTCAAGAAGGCGGGTTGCGCCGCGTTCATCGCCGCCTGTTCAAGCATGGCAATGTGGGCCGCGCAGGCTGACAGCACACAGAGTCTTCAATCGATTATGACCGCCGCGGCGGAGGCGCAGACGAAGGGTGATTTTTCCGCTGCAGCCGGGTATTATCGGCAAGCCGTCAAATTAAGTCCCGGAACCGCTGAGCTTTGGGCGAACCTTGGGCTCATGGATGATCTGGCAGGAAACTCTTTGGAGGCAATCAAGAGCTTTACCCAGGCAGCTCATCTCAACGGATCCATGTACGTGCCTCAGCTCTTTCTTGGAATCGAATATCTTAAGTTGAACCGCGCTGAGACTGCGATTCCCTTCCTTCAAAAAGCTGAACAAATCAATCCCAAAGACCCGCAAGTTCCTCTGGCCTTGGGCCGAGCCTATGCGCTTTCCGGCAAGGGTGATCGCTCGAGCGACGCCTACCTCCGTGCTCTGGACCTCGTGCCAGACAACGGGGATGCGTGGCTGGGACTTGGCATGGCGAAGATGCAGCAATCGAGCGCAGATGATCGCGCGATGACGGCGACCTATAAGGACTCGGCATACACCAAGCTGCGTGCCGGTGAAACATTCGCCGAACAGGGCAGGCTCAACCGGGCTTCTGATGCATATGTATCTGCGCTGTCTGACAAATCAGCGCCTCCTCCTTGTGCCCACGCCGGCTATGGTCTCGTTCTGTTGCGACAGCGAGAGGTCTCCAAAGCGAATTCAGAATTAGACCAGGAATTGAAAGCCAATTCGGGCTGCAGTCTGGCACGGCTTGGTCTAGCAGCCATACGTTTGATCCAGGGGGATTCTGATGGCGCGCTGAAGGACCTGGAAGCTCTGTGGCATGCGGATCGAGGCTTTCTACAGGAGAACTTGCCGTTGTTGCGCGATGTGCTCTCAGACGACCAGCGTTCGCAGCTTTTGCGCATGGCTGAGGAACTGGAAGCGCGCGGAGAGACACCGCCAGTCGGATCAGGAGATGCAGTTCAGACTGAGGCACAATCGAGGCTGAAGGAAGCAGAGGCATTTTATCTGTCTGGTCAATACCAGAATTGCAGCGAGAGCCTGCAACCCAGCTTGAATGCGTTGGCGGAACAATCTCTATCGCTTTTGGCTCAATGCGCCTTTTATACCGGCGACTACAGAACTGCTTCGTCCGCAGCGCGACGACTCAAGACAGATCCGGCTACCCGCGCAAGTGGGCTTTACTGGGAGAGCAAAGCCGATCAGAAGCTCGCAATTGCCGCCCTGGCGCGGGCCGGCGAAACCGCTTCGAATTCACCGCAGTTGCATGTGTTGTTGGGCGATATTTACCGCCAGAAAGAGCGCTGGGAGGATGCGGAAAGCGAATACCGGAAGGCACTCGCACTGGAACCACACAATCAAGGCGCGAGTCTCGGCTTAGCAATGGCGCTGTTTGGGGGTGGGAAGAGCGAGGAAGCACTCGCGATCGACAAGGCGCTCCTGGTGGAAACGCCAAATCACCCCGAAGAGAATATTCTGGCCGGTGAGATATTGGTGCGCGGCGACCATTTTACCGACGCTGAAGCATATCTAACCAAGGTCCACGACACCGGACAGAAGTACATGCCTCGTGTGCACACTCTCTTAGGACAGATTTACCTTGCGACGAATCGTTATCCTCAAGCCCTGGCCGAATTCAAATTGAGCGAGGCCAGCGATGATGATGGCAGTATCCACTATCAGCTGGGCCGCATTTATCAGAAGCTGGGAGACAAGGAAAAGGCGGTCGAGGCTTTTCAAATTTCGAAAAGGCTCCGCGAGCAGTCTGACAGCCGCGTAAATCCTGCACCGCAATAGGCTCTCTCCACCAAAGCCAAACTCAGAACTCGTACCGGCTCTGCGTCCGTGTGGCATGATCGCGTCCAGGCGAGCGTAGGATGCGGGCGTAGTGAAGCCGCCATGAGCCACTATCCAATTTGTTTTGATTGAGCACCTGGCGAGCCCGACGCGAGCGTGTGCAGATGTTTGTACCGGAGGGGAACGGCGGCAGGTTCCAGTCATGGGCGAGGGCGGGGTTCGAATCTGGAGTGCTCACGTCGCGACCGAGGTCCTGACCGGATCGAATCTCGGCATCACGCGAAATGTATTCTGCGCAAAACAAGAACACCTCACAGAAAGGGCTCTGTGAGGTGCTCCTGTTTAAGTTTCAGATCGTCGTCAGAAGTATAGTCGCAGTCCTAGCTGCAGGGTTCTGGGACTATTCTGCTGATAGTTAATCTGTCCAAAGGTTGAATCGTTGATCGTTGTGTCGGGTGGGCCGAATTGAACTCGATTGAAGGTGTTGAACGCCTCCGCGCGGAACTCCATCTTGATCGCTTCGTGAATGTCAAAGTTCTTGAACAGTGACATATTCCAGGTGTCGATTCCTGGCTGGAAGAGATCTGGCATCAACCGAGGCGCGTTTCCGAAGGTGAAAGGATCGTTGTAGGAGAACTGGGTGGTGTCGAAGTATTTGTTCATGCGCTCCGTCACCTTTCCATGAAGAGTGGGATTCTTTCCGCTCCAGTTGGGCCTCTGCTGGCCTGCAAAGGTTCCGCTGCTGTTTCCTCCATATATTTCCATCGGGGTTCCGCTCTGGAAGGTTGTCAGCCCGTTGATCTGCCAACCCCCTACGATTGCGTTGACGACACCGCCCTTGTTCAAAACGGGCTTACCCTTTCCGACAGGAAGCTCGTAGATGTACGAAACTACAAGCGTCTGGGGTATGTCGTATCCGGAGAGCGACCGCTCACTCTTCGGATCCCAATAGTTCTGCGGAATTCCGATCTGGAACGACGAACCCGAGAAGCCGCCCCAGTTCGGAGAGGGTATTACGTTATCGATCAGCTTGCTCCATGTGTAGGCTGCCGACACGGAGAAGCCATTGGCCAAGCGACGTTGCACCGTCACGAACAGCGCGTTGTAACTTGACGCGCCGTAGGTCGCCAATGCGCTGTTCACATCGGTAAATTGCGGGAAAGGACGCAAAGCTTGTCCCCGCGTGATTGTGGGCGCCGCCAATGCTCCAGAAGTGATGACTCCGTAGTAGGGGTTTGTCACCTGGTCATTCAGCGACGATCCCAAGCTCATGTACTGGGGGTTGAGCTGGTCTTTATCCCACGTGCCAACAAGGTGCGTACCCTTTGAGCCTGAGTAAGCAATCTCAATGGATGTGTTACCCGGCAGCGCGCGTTGGATGTTGAAATTCCATCCCTGCATGTACGGCTGTTTGTAATCGCGATCGATGTAGGTCAGCGATGCTCCGAGGTTCGTTAGAAGGCCCGCCGAACTTCCTGTCGCCGCGCAGAAATTCCCACCAGGGAACGGATCCGAATAAGTTGCATACGGTGTCAGGCCGTTATCCAATGTGGTTGGAGACGACGTTGTGCAGTAGAAGCCCTGCTGCGGCATGGCGCTGTTTGAGGTTGAACCGCCGTTGCGGCCGTTGCCCCAGCTATTGCCGAAGAATATGCCGTAACCTGCACGTAGCACCGTCTTGGTTCCGAGAGCATACGCCAATCCGATACGAGGCGAGAAATCCTTTTCGCTCGTGTTCCACTGGCCCTCTGGAACGCCGTTGACGCCGGGGAATTCGAGACCGCCGGTAACAGGCGTGCCATTCGACAGAGTGGCAGTACCGGTGAAGTCGAAGTTCGACATCATATTGTGAGCTTCGCGGCGGGGATCTTCATGATCCCAGCGCAATGCCCAAGGTGGCGGTCAGATTGCGATTGACTTTAATGTCGTCTTCCGCGTAGAGCCCGTAGTACGGCTGCGTGTAATGACCGATGATTTCGGTCACGTTTTGCTGACCCGAACTCATTGTGCCGAGGAGGAAAGAAGCAAAACCGAAGCCCGATGCAGCACTGCCTAGCAAGTGGATTGGGACCCTGCGTAAAGGCAAGGTTGGATGAATATGCTCCGGTTGAATTGTCGATCGTGTTCATGTGGTATCTGCTCTTAGCCAGCGTTCCACCGAACTTGAAAGTATGCTGTGACCACATCTTGGTCATATTGGCTTCAAATTCGTAGCGATCCGAGACGTCGTTCTCGTTATAGTAGCCACCAATGCAGGACATTTCTCCCGGGCAGACCGACGGAATACCTAGTGTGATGCTGTTCGCCGAGAGGTAGCCCGGAAAACCCAGCTGCGTAGGATCAAAGCCATTCGACAAGCCTTGCGACTGTAGAACCAGCGTGTCCAGGAACCATGGAATTCTCCAAAGAAGCTGGGCGTGAACGACTGAATCACTTTCGCGATGACATACGGATGGTGTTGTGGCTTGGTTACGAAGCCAGGGCTGGCGATATTGCTTTTTCCAAATGTTGCAGGAACAACCCAGGGCGAGAGATTCTCAAGTGAGTACCGGCCCATGAGCGTGGTCTTAGCACTCAGTTGGTAATCGCCGCGTCCGGAATAGTTGTTCACATTTTGCTGGTTAGAACCGCTGAAGAAGAAATTGTTGAGATCGGTGCCGGGAGTTCCGGCCTGATTGGGCTCGGGAAAGTATTTGGTCAGATTGGCCGCAACCTGGTCGATCATGCCACCCGGGAATCTTGTTGCCAGGAAATGCGGTTCGAATGTATTGTCCGGGGTTCGCAGGATCTGGGACAGTTGAAAACGGATCATAGATCGTGATCAATTGCCCGGAGCCGTTGTAGAGCTGAGAGAAATCTCCGGTTCTTTCAAGCATCCGTCGGAACGCTGGTCGTGACGACATCTGGAGTCTTTTGCCTCAACCCTTCATAAGCAAAGAAGAAGAAGAGCCGTTTCCTGAGGATCGGGCCGCCAATGGTTCCGCCGAACTGGTTATAGCGAAGCGTCGGTCGTGGCGCACCCGCCCGATTGGAGAAGAAGTCATTCGCAGAAAAAGCATCGTTCCGCAGGTATTCAAAGAGGCTGCCGTGAAAATTGTTGGTGCCCGCCTTGGTGACAATGTTGATGATACCCCCGGCGCTATTGCCGGTCTCGGCGCCGAAGCTGCTGGTCTGAGTGCGGTATTCCTGCACCTCCTCTACTTGGGCGTGTATACTCCGGCCCGTTGAAGGCGACGTTCGTGTCGTTGCCGCCGTCCAGGGTGAATTTGCTTTGATTGGGCGCGAGCCGTTCATGGAAAAGAACTGATAGTGACTTTCCAGCACGGGGTTGTCGGTTGTCTGCCTCGTGGAGACGACACCAGGTTCCAATACCATCAGGGCGTTCGAATTGCGGCCGAGCATTGGAAGATTCTCGACCTGCGCCGGCTCAACGACGCCACCGATCGCATCGCTGGAGATGTTCAGGAGCGGAGTGGAGTCTGAAACGGTGACCGTTTCGACATTGGTGCCTACCTGCAGTTTGAAATCCAGAGTGGCGGTCTGTGCCACCTCCAAAATGACGCCGGTCCGGCTAAGCGGACGAAATCCCGTGGCGGTTATGTCGATCCGGTAAGATCCCGGTTTCAGCAAGGACACAGTGTAGACGCCAAGAGAGTTCGTCTTGGCTGTCTGTGTAATTCCTGTGTCAACACTCGTGACAACACACTGGCCACCTGGCACTGCAGCGCCTTGCGTGTCAGTGATTGTCCGGTGATCTGTGCTGTGGTTTGCGCATGTAGTTGCCTGACCCCGCAGCCGATCAGCAACAGGGTGACTAGGACAAACTGCGTCACTTTCCGCATCATGCAATCCTCCGAAAAGCATTTCTCTACTACGTTGTGTTCGCGGCCTGGTTCAACAGGCCTCAGTCTGAGTTAGGGTCCTCGACGCTGCTTTCCCTCGCGGAAACATCCGACGGAATTCGCAGCTAGCTCGATTAAGGGGAAGAAGGATTGGCCGAATAAAATGCGCCTGGAAGACTCGTTTCCAGTCCATGAGGAGACACTGTTGGTACATGAATGAGCACACTTAAATCGGCCTTTGATTGAACGGCACGAAGTCTACTTGATCCGCAGCACAATTTGCAATAGAAACGTTACGAGATTTTATTGCCCTGTATTTATTGGGGTTGCTGAGTAGCAATGTGAACGATTCGTTTGATCGTCGTCATGCTCGAGCGTCAAGGGCCGGACCCGGCCAGGGGAATGCCATTGGCTAGAGCCGTGGATTGCTGCCATTTGATTTATAACGCAATTATTTTCTGCAGTTTACAGAACCATTTGCTCCCCCGCGCCGAGAGCCTGGATTCAGTTTAGGGATCGCCATTGAGGCGCTATATAGCGGGAGATTCCGGCGCAGTATGCACCGGAGGGGGAATCACTAATCAGGTACTCCAGGGTTCTGAGCAGGGGCTGAGACGGCTTCACAAGAGCCGTTTCAGTATTCTCGTAACGTTTCGTAAGCCGAACTTTCGGCCGACGTAACGGCGGATTTAATGAAAGTCATGCGATCGGACCTCCAGAGCCAGCTCTGAGAGCGTCTGTAGACGAGTGGCTTTGATGTGAATCACGCCATCCTGGTTCTGCAAGTGCCCTTCGGCGAGGATAAATTTGCTGCGCGTGACCACGAGCCGGTCGCATTCGTACAGGTCCGGAGTGACGATCACGTTGGCGATGCCGGTTTCGTCTTCCATCGAGATGAAGATAAAACCATGTGCTGTGCCGGGCCGCTGTCGGGCGATAATGCATCCGGCAGTTCGGACGAATCGGCCATGCGGATGTTCCTTCAACTCTTCAGCGGAGAGCATCCCCTGTCGCCGCAATTCTTGTCTGCGATACGCCATGGGATGCTTGCCAATGGTAAGCCCGGTTCCGGCGTAATCGGCGACCAGACGCTCTTCGTAGTCATCTGCTGTAGCGGCATGGCATAGAGTATCCTCGCGGAGAATCTCACTCCGCTGGCCAACAATGGGCCTTCCAGCTTCCCTGCCCGTTCGACCTGCCAGAGTGCATCGCGGCGATGGTCGACTCCTTCAAGACTGTTCAGCGCCCCGATCCTCGCCAACAGCGTGAGCTCCTTTCGATTCAGAGACGGGACACGCGCGACAAGCTCTTCCAGTGATTGAGAACAGTCCATGCAGTTCTCCGTACCTGAACAATGCATTCTCCGGATTGTTGCCGCAGGCCCTTGGCATATCCGAGGCCGAGGCGGAGTGAAAGCTCATCACCATTCTCGTGTTCGATCGTGCATGGCCAATCGGACATCTGCACGTCGATGGGCCTGACGCGCAGTCCATGACGTTGCGCATCCTTGACCAGTACGGCGGGCATGTAAAAGCCCATCGGCTGATTGTTGAGAATGGCGCAAGTGAATGCGGCGAGGTATTTCACCTTGAAATAGGCCGAGGCATATGCAATCAAGGCGAAGCTCGCGGCGTGGCTCTCCGGGAAACCGTACAGTGCAAACGAGCTGATGTTCTCAATGATCGTGTCTTGCGTCTCAGGGTCAAGACCATTTGCCGTCATGCCGGCACGCAGTCGCCCTTCAAGATTCTTCATGCGCTCCCATGAGCGGCGCATTCCAACGGCACGGCGCAGTTCCTCCGCTTCCGCGCCGGTGAAGTTCGCTACGACCATTGCCATCCGCAGCAATTGTTCCTGAAAGAGCGGCACACCGAGCGTTCGCTTGAGTGCTGGTTCGAGCGACGGATGCGGATATGACATGCGGCTCTTTCTTCTGCCGCCGTCGCATGTAAGGGTGCATCATCTTGCCGACGATCGGGCCCGGCCGGATGATGGCGACCTGAACCACCACGTCATAAAACTTCTCCGGGCGATTGCGAGGCAACGAGGCCATCTGCGCCCGGCTCTCGACCTGAAACATGCCGACCGTGTCAGCACGTTGCAACGTGCGATAGACCTCATCATCTTCGGGAAGCTGTGCGAGATCGATGGGATCGCCATAGTGCTTCGGAATCAGTTCCAGACAATCTTTGAAGCACAGCCATCATGCCGAGGCCGAGCAGATCCACCTTGATGATGCCGAGGTCGGCGCAATCTTCCTTGTCCCACTGGACGACCGTGCGGCCCGGCATCGAGGCACGTTCGAGAGGCACAACATGATTCAGTTGTCCCTGGCAGATGACCATGCCACCCGAGTGTTGACCGAGATGACGTGGCAGGTCCTGAATGCGCATACAGAGTTCGAGATACTTTGCGATGCGCGGATGCTTCAGGTCAAAGCCGGCATTTTGGAAAGAATGCGCCATCGTGTCTCTCGGGCCCTTCCACTCGAAGTTGGCGACTAGTGCTGAGAGGCGTTGCAGGGATTCCTGATCGAATCCAAGCGCTTTGCCTACTTCACGTGCCGCAGATTTACCGCGATAGGTAATAACGTTTGCCGTCATAGCGGCACCTAATTCGCCGTAGCGTTGATAGACATACTGAATGGCTTGCTCGCGCTTTTCTTCCGATGGAAGATCAAGATCGATGTCCGGCCACTCGCCACGGCTTTCGGAGAGGAAACGTTCAAAGAGCAACTCCATCCCGACCGGATCGATCGCCGTGATTTCGAGTGCATAGCAAACGGCAGAGTTCGCAGCGCTGCCACGGCCTTGAATAAGAATCCCGTTCTGTTTGCAGAACTCAACGATGTCCCAGACGATGAGGAAGTATCCGGCAAATCCCAGCTTCGCAATCAACTTGAGTTCATGCACAACCTGCTTTTTGGCTCGCTCCAGCAAATCGGCATCGCGTTTTGGCCCATAACGGCGCATCACGCCTTCGTCCACTCGCTTCCTAAGAAAGCTATCCATGGTTTCGCCGTCCGACACGGGGTAGCGCGGAAATTCATAGCCGAGATCACAAAGCTGAAATTCCAGACGCGATGAAAGCTCCAGCGTGTTCTCAACTGCTCCCGGCACATCGCGAAAGAGCCTGGCCAGCGTGGCGGCAGGGCGTAGATGCCGTTGGCTGTTCACCGCGAGCAGGCGTCCGGCGCGGTCGAGTTCGGTGTGATTGCGGATAGCAGTAAAGAGATCGAGAATCTCTCTGTCGTAGCGAGTTGCATAGCGCACGCCGTTGGTTGCGATCACCGGTAGGCGCAACGATCGCGCTATGCGCAGTGCAGCCTGATTGCGCGCTTCTTCATCTCGTTCGCGATGACGTTGCAACTCGACGTAGACATTCTTCGGCCCAAAGATGCGAACAAGCTGTTCTACAACCTCCCGCCCGGCTGCTTCACCGCCGCGCATCAGCGCTGCAGCCAGAGGGCCCTCATCACCGCCAGTCAAGCAGACGAGGCCTGAAGAATATTCTTCGAAATCTGCAAATCTGGCCGAGCCTTCTTGTTTGGTCGTCTCGCGCATCTTGAAGCGAGTGATGAGCTGGCACAGATTTTGATAGCCCTGGCGCGTCTTGCAGAGCAAGGGCAGACGTGGCGGGTCTGAGAGATGCTGATGAGGCAGCCACACCGGCGGATTCAGGCGCTGACCGAAGCTCGATACCGCAACTTCAGCGCCTACATGAGCACGAATGCTGTTTTCACGTGCAGTCTTATGAAAGCGAGCAGAGCCATAGAATCCGTTGCGATCGAGCAGGGCCATTGCTGGCATTTCGAGATCAAAGGCCCTTTTCGCCAATGTCTCGGGTAGTGAACCACCTTCAAGAAAAGAGAAGGCGCTCGCAGCGTGCAGCTCAACATAACCTTCAGTCATAAAGAGCCACCACACGCCATTGATCGCACATCATGTCTCTGACGACGCAGCAGAACAGAAGTGCCTGGTCCTGCGAACGCGCGACCAGATCCCATTGCTCCTCGCCCCAGATGGTTTCGTTCCACCATTCGCCGCCTTTAAGCCATGGCCCATACGCCCGCTCCACAATGCAGCGCTGATTGCGGAAGAAGAATGATCCGGGACGGCCGTTAGCAAGCAGAACTGACGTGGGCTCTGGCGGGCGAAGCTGGCGCAGGCAGACGTGAGCACGCGAAGAGAGAGATTCAGAGGCTGCAGAGCTTAGCTGGAAAGGCTCGATATGAAAGCTCTCAGGCGCATGAGTATCGTCGAGCACCGCCTGGCCGGTATTGCCTTCTCCGACGAGAGCAGCGATGCGGGCGAGTGTTACGTCCAGGCGGCCCGGTTCAGGTAGCTGCGGTGAGAACAGTCCCAACTGCACTTTGCTCGGATCGCCCGGCTCGGCATGAAGAACGACGGCAAGAATAGCTGCGTGCGGAGGGTGAGCTTCGAGATCGAGGTGTAGAAGTTTCAGCCAGAGCTGCTTGTCATTGGTCGGCTGCGCGGGTCGTACGGTGCGGGCGTGTGAACTGCCACCGTCCAACTGCAATGTGATGGTGACTGAGGCGAGTGCAACAATACGCGCCATTGCTCGAAGGATGAGTTGTTCGAGCATGACAGAGAGACCGAAGAGCAACGATTCGAGGTCTTCTAAAGGAAAGTCGAGCTCGACCCGCTCCTCGAGGATGAAAGGCACCTCGACAGGTTGAAAGAGATGAGGCAGCTCTCCACAAGCGAGTTGGCGCAGTCGCTGGCCTTCCTGGCCCATGCGGGCGGTCAGCTCTTTCTCAGGCAGAGCAGCAAGCATGCCAAGCGTGTGAATGCCCCATGAGGAAAGAGTCCCTGCCTGGCCCTCCGAGAGATCGAGTACAGTGAGCGGAGCTGTGGAAAGCGCTTCCGCTTCTTTCCCACGCGGTATTACCTGCACTGCGAAATGCTTTGCATTCCTTGCAAGAGAGACAGCGACATGAAAGTTGCTACTGACAGTCACTCGTGTGGAGATGCCCAGGGCTGCTACTCTCTGACGAAGACTCTTCGCCAGCATCTCGGGCGGACCGAAGAGACTCTGCGATCCCGCAATATCGAGCACGCAGAAAAATGCTGTTGCCACGCTCGATGCTTCGACACGTGGGGAAAATGTGCCAGCACATTCAAGCAGCACAGCTCTCGTTGCCTTTTCAATCTCCAGCGAGCGAGACAGGATAACTGGCCCGGCAAAAGTATCGACTTCTACATGCGTCATCCCGTGCCGCAGGCCCAGTAATCGCGCTTTGGTATTCAGCGAGCACACGATCTCGAATGGTGGCTCGCCCTCCATCACCACGCATGGTTTGTCGTGCAACTCCGGACGCAGGCGAAGCAATGCCTGCGCGGGAAACTCACGCACGTACAAGCACGCGTAGAGTTCGGCACGCGATGTCATCGTGGCACCGCCCATGTTGTGCAATTCTTACAGCGTGCGGTGTGCGCACTCTGCGGTGTCTTACGCAATGGGATAACGTTGGTTTCCGTTTGCATGAATCTCTGCCGCAACACTTCGATGCGCGGCTGCATACCGGTAAAGACCGTCGTCTCGTCATCAATTTTTTCTGCTGAATGCAAACTCAGTTGCAGCTCCGCGCTGCTCTTCGCACAGGGATATTGCGAAATAAGAAGGATGCTCGATTGTGTACGCTCCGCGGCAAGCCGGTAACGATGCCAGGTCGAAAGCTCGATGCGGGCAATGTACTCGGGAGCGACGCTCCCCATGTCGAGCACGATGGCGCTGAAGCCACCAGTCTGCAGAAGCAGATCGGCGCTGCGTATGCCCTGCTCAATGGCGTCGTATTGTCTGGCCCGCTTCGGAGCACGCACTACCTGCGTAATTGGCGCCAGGCTCGGCTCAGAGCTTTCCTTCTGAGGGCGAGGCCGATGCTGTGGCTCTGCACAGCGAGGCTCAAACAAATTTCCTACGGCATCTGAAAGCCCACGGACCTCCGTGCGTGGATGAGGACCGAATCCGCCGCCATGAAGTCCCTTCTTGATCGGAGCGGAGGTGAGATATTTTTCCGGCAGAAGAAAGCGTTGCGCCGCTCGTGTTGTGTTTGTCTGTTGCACTCCACAACGAACCCACAGCAGTTTTTTCAGATTCACGCCCACGGCTGCGGCCGATACCGGATCGAAAGCATTTGAGACATCGATCCACGCGCATACCTTATCGCCCTCTGTAATGCGAGCCAGAAACGAAAGTGCCACTGAGGTTCGCCCTGAACATTGCGGGCCAGTCAATTCGCTCACGGCCCCTACCGGAAATCCACCTTGAATTAGATCGTCCAATGGTTCTATGCCGGTTTGGACGACCGGCCGAAACATCTTCGGCTTCGGAGTGAGTGCCGATGAGATCTTCGGTGCGAGTGCCGATTCAATCTCGAGTCGAATTGCCGTGGCGGTAGGCATGAAACAATCTTCGCCTTATCTTCGCCAAAATATAGCTGCGCTGCAAATAGCTTTTGCATCGATTCCGGTGCAACTCATTGATAAATCGATGATATCCGGCTGCTTATTAATTTTGAGGTGGCATAGGCAATAGTGGGCTGGGTGATTGCCGGCGTCGCAGGTGGAATTGGAATGGGAACCGGAATTGTAGATCGTGTTCAGTTCGTCGAACCCGGAACTGACAAAGGCATATGTCTTCGAGTGTGGGGACTCGCGGTCCGAGTTGCGGCTGTTTAGTCGAAGGATTCAACGATTAGGTCAACGGTTCTCGCACTGACATCCTTCTTGACTTCGTCTACTACATTGCGACCGTTAAAGACGGCCTCCTTGTTGCATCTTTGCTGGAGAGTGTCGACAGCATTTGTGTTGAACGGGTCTCCAGATTTCATTCCAAGCAATTCGCGCACTTTTGCTTCCTGTGCCGGATTCAGATTGCGAACGGTTAGCTGACGCAGGTGGTAGGAGACGAGCGCATGTTCGCGATCGAGTACGGGTTCATGTTCAAGCTGAACTTCCAAATATCCGAACCGGTGATACCACTCCCGCAGGCCCGGATCAACTCGCTGGAACGGATCGCGCCCAGCTGCGTCACCCGTCTTAACGACGAGCAGTGGAGACAGGTCTTTCCCTTGGAGCAGCGGCCCCCCATCCGCAGAGACGGATGAGACGGTGAACTTCGGCCCCGGATTCGAGCTCAGCGTCAAATCGACCAGAATGTTTTCACCCGCTCGGCGCGGTGCGCCGTGGCCCACCTTCACTTCTGCTGCTAAATACCCGTTCTGCCTCAATACCTTTTGGGCGCGGTATTGCATGAAAACCTCATTCGAATCTGTGAATGGTTTTCCTTCTTGTTCCTTCGCCTCGGATTGCGCGGCAGGAACCGGGAGGCCATTTGCGGGTTGAAACGAAACTTCTCCAACCAGAATGCTCGGTGAAAGGATGCCGAACTCTACGCTCGGTTTTGGGGTTGGCGGGAACTGCATAGCCCAAAAATCGAGCTCTTCGTATGACGGAGGATCCGGGGTGATCAGGTCCGGACCTCCCCTCCCTCCCTGTGCGGCCATTCTCGCTGGCGGCACACAGTGAAGGCTACTCCTCACTGGGACTCACTTCCAATTCGCAACTTTGGCTTCTTATGTGCGAACTCGCTTTGCACCAAAGACAGAGACCGATAGTTTGTCAGGGAACAACTATGCTTGGTCTTGTTCAGAGATTACCGGTCAGAGCTGATATTGTCCAAGTTGGTTGTTCAGCTACTGACGTCGCCGGTCGTCAGGGCCGCTTGAGCCTCGTGAGATCGAAGTCACAGCTTAGAAGGGTACCGAAATCTGGCGAACTCCGCATCTTGACTGTTCCACCAAGAACAGCGGCACGCTCTTTGATTCCGGTGAGCCCGAAGCCGCCCTTGCCGACCGGAGGTGCGCTCTTCGGCTGCAGGGCCAGGCCATTGCCGTTGTCGCGGATCGAAAGCAGGATGCGATCTTCGTCCTTTTTGACGGCAATGTTGGTTTCAGTTGCACCGGAGTGCTTGATGATGTTGGTCACTGCTTCCTGAACGATCCGATAGAAATTGATACGCAAATCCTCAGGAAAGCTGTCGTCGATGTCATCCAGCTGCGTTGTGAATTCAATTTGAGTCGGCCGGAAGGCAGAACGCGCAAGCGCTTCGACGGCCTTGGTAAGGCCGAGCCGGTCGAGTTGGAACGGACGGAGATTATAGGAGATAATGCGCGTCTCTTCGATAGCGTGCGCAGCCTCGTCGCTGATGTCCTCGATTGTCCGCTTTCGCTCGTTCTCGTCAAGCTTTTCCGAGCTCGGACGCAGTAGAAAAAGGGCATGGTTTTTGATAAGAATTAGCCTTTGCCCAAGACTGTCATGCAACTCGGCGGAGATACGCCGGCGCTCGCACTCCTGAGAGTAGATGA
Organism: uncultured Acidobacteriaceae bacterium; assembly: GCA_963832465.1. Taxonomy (GTDB): domain Bacteria; phylum Acidobacteriota; class Terriglobia; order Terriglobales; family Acidobacteriaceae; genus Telmatobacter. Next base: position 23,384 of record CAWHUJ010000002.1, on the reverse strand, counting down.
GCTCCTGCGAGAAGGCTTGCTGCGCGGCCTGCACTCTTCGCAGTTGGCTGACACGATGGCTCCAGAACGCATAGATTAGGCTGAATATCACGATCAAGATCGCGACCAGGAACCAGGGGGTGAGATAGAACGGTGGCAGAACCGTCACGGGAACACCCTTTGCCTCGCTCCAGACACCATCGCTGTTGGCTGCCATAAGACGAAACGTGTAGTTGCCAGGAGGCATGTGTGAGAAATAAGCAGTGCGGCGAAAGCCGACGTCTTGCCATTTGCTATCAAGGCCATCCATTTTGTAACGAAACACGATCTGATCAGGCCGATAAAAGCTGAGCGCGGTATACCCGATCTCGAGGCTTTCCTGACCGGTATCCACGGTGACAGGTTTCTCGAATTCCGAAGGAACATGGTCGATTAAAACCGATTCAATGACAATCCTGGGCGATTGCTGCCTGACCGGAATGAGACCTGGATCTACGACGGCAACGCCATCCTGTGTGGGAAACCACAGTTTGCCCTGCTTATCAATTGCGCCCGAGGGCCACATTCCGCCGTTGCACTCGGCGTTGAACATTCCGTCATTGCGTCCGTAGGATACCGAAATGAGCGAGCTTTCCTTGCCCTCGGCATAGTCATTGAGCTGCTTCTTGCTCACGCGATAAATTCCATGGTTCGAGCTCATCCACAGGTTGGCGTGCGAGTCTTCCAGAATCTGGAAAACGCCATTATCGAAGAGGCCGCTTGACTCGGTGTAACGCGTCCACCGACCGTTTGCCAGCCGGCCCAGTCCGCCGTCGTAGGTTCCAACCCAGATCACCCCCTGCGAATCTTCGTAGATCGCGCGCACGCTGTTGCTCGGCAGACCGTTCTGCTCCGTCCATCGGGTCAGCTCGCCCTCATGTATGCAAGTAAGTCCGCTGTACCCGCCCAGCCAGAGGTCGCCATTGTTGCCGCGAATGATTACGCGAACGTCGCCGAGAGAGACGCCCGGTTGCGACTGGAACCAGGAACCGTGCCGACTCACGGGATCGTAGCGGTAGACTCCGTCCGGAGTGCCCAGCAGGAGGGCGCCGCCCTGTGTTTCAAAAATCGCCTGTATGACAGGAAACGCATGGGGCAGGTTAGGCTCCGCCTTTATCAGACCGTGTGACAGAACAGCGAGGCCATTGTGAGTTCCAATCCAGAGGTCACCGTTATGGCTTTCAGCCAAGGCGGTTACCAGACCAGGAACGCCGTTGTGTACGCCATAAGTTTTGATGGCGCCGTGGTGAAACTGAGTGAGTCCTGCCGGCCAGGTTCCTGCCCAGACGTCGCCGTTCTTCACTGCCAATACGGGATAGACGTTGGCGCCGGCAAGCCCATCGGCCACTGAATACGTACGGACGGTCTGTTTTTCGATGCGATAAAGACCCTGGCCCTCGGCACCCACCCAGACATCGTGTTCGTTGTCTTCAACGATCGTGTTGTAAGAAATCCCGCTTGCGAATCCCTCAGACGGCAGTTCGAGAATCCGCTCAAGCCGGCTCGTGATGATCCCCTTCCACGAGCTTCGCGTGGGATCAACAAATGGCATCTCGACCGAATTGGATGCCATGAGCCATTTGTTACCGAGGAATCGGGCCATCCGGGCATTCGACAGCGCGAGCCACACGGCACCGTCAGCACCAACCGCCACATTGTGAATGTCAGGTGGAGGTACGTTGATGGGTAATTCATAATGCAAAAACTGGCCATGCACAAAGCAGGTAAGCACGCTTCCCCGCACTGCCCAGAATCCCGTCCCGACCCAGACAAGGGGATTGTAGGAAAGAGCACCATCATCAGTGATGGGGTCGAACTTGATGGCCGCATTATCCCACTTGAGTATTTTGCCGTTGCTGAGGATCCAAATATCGCCGGCTCTGTCGGACGTGATGCCGTGAACTGAAAATGGAGATATGCCGTCCGAGGCATCGAGGGTGTGGAATTTTCCTTGATGGTACCGCGTGAGCGCGCCATTCTCCGCATCCAGCCAGAGATCGCCGTTGGCACCTTCCGCGAGGGCCGCGAACCGGTTTGTGGTGATACCTGGAGTATTGCCTTTGTCGAAGGTCGTGAAGCGGACGCCGTCGAATCGCGCGACGCCGTTAAGAGTGGCAATCCAGAGGTAGCCATCGGGCGTCTGAACGATTCCACGCACAATGTTCTGAGGCAACCCAGCGTCCGCACTCCAATGCGTGGCCCGGAATTGCGCTCTGGCGGAGTGGACGAAAGCGAGCCACGCAATGAAAATCGCAATAATCGCAAGGCGCATCCGCGAGACATGATATCGTTCTAAGCGACCGCAGACGGCTACCCTTGTGAACTTCGTTTCGTATCTTGCCTGATCTCGATTCATCGGGTTCGATTCTAGCGGTCTTTAGTTCGGGTGCATGCAAATCTATTGGTGGATGTCCGCGGGGTGGCGCGACGGCATGATTGGAGAAACTTCCCGTGGCTGATGAAATTCGCATTCTACTGGCAGATGACCATCCGGTGGTGCGACGGGGTTTGAAGACCAGCGTCGAGGAAGATCCATCTCTCAAAGTCATCGCCGAGGCGGGTGACGGGGTTGAGGCGCTGGATCTGATCAAAAGGCATAAGCCTCAACTGGCGATTCTTGACGTCGATATGCCTAGGCTGGATGGCCTCGGCGTGGCCAGAGAGGTGAAACGGCTTCAACTAAACACGCAGATGATCTTTCTCTCGTTTCATCAGGATGAAGACATCGTGCGGGCTGTTCTTTCGGCTGGTGGCAAAGGCTATCTGTTGAAAGACAGCGCAATGCAGGAAATCGTGGTGGCCATAAAGACGGTGGTTTCAGGAAAGACATACGTGAGTTCCACAATTGCCTTGCAGTTGCTGGCCGGACCGGACTCGCCTGGCGAATCCTCGCAGAACGCATTGATTCGGGACCTGACCGTATCGGAAGGGCGAATCCTCCAACTGATCGCTGAAGGGTTATCCAGCAAGGAGATCGGAAACGAACTGTCGATCCATTACCGGACCGTAGAAAACCACCGAACCAACATCTGCCGAAAACTCAAAATCGAAGGGGCAAACGCGCTCCTCCGCTTTGCAGTGCAACACAAGGAAAAGTTGGTGTGAGTTTGCCACGCGACTACTTGGCATCGATGTTGGCAACATATCTCTCAAGCTGGCAAAGGTCGTCTTTGAGAGCATATCCCCGGGCGCCGGCTTCGAGGGCCGCGTTCCTTAATTCATCGATGTCATAATCCGTGACAATGACAATGTGCGCTTCAGGATAGTACTTCCGGATTAGTCTTGTTGCGGCAAGACCGTCCATGCGAGGCATGCGGATGTCCATGATGACGATATCGGGATCGTATTGGGTGTATGCGTCCAAGGCATCGGCTCCATCGGCGCATTCGTGGATCGCGCTCGCGAGGTGCTTTACTGTACGCCTTATTAATTGACGAATCGCAGGGTTGTCTTCCACGATGAGGATAATCACTGACTGACCTTCTCCCGAGAACTGCCCAACCAGGCGAACCGGTGCTTCCGCACCGGCCGCTCTGATGTATTTGTTAGTGCGATTGACTTATATTCTCCAGCATAAGGATTCCAGTCGCGCCATCATCCACCTCGATCGCCAGGACGCGGTTCCCGTCGACGGGATATATGCCGAATCCGCTCGATCCGCTGAAGCTCAGCGAATTGAGTCCATTGAGATGGAATAGACCGTTTGTCATATCCTCCACGCCAGTCAGGCTAACGTTGCTGTAGTTATCAAACGGAGTTAGAGAGGGTGGAGGCCTCAAGTTCAGGTCTTGGGATGTGTACTCCGTAGTCCCTGTCAGGTTGTCCGTTGCAATGGTTACAGGCCCCACGGCGCCGTATGGCTGCTCATAGTTTGGCCCGTTGAGGAATCCACGAACGTTGATTGCGTAGTCGCCTTCATAGTCGCTCAGGCCATTCTGCAGATACGCCAGGCCGCCCGTCTGCTGGATGTTGTCGGCGCCCAGCACAAGGCCGTTGCCATTGCCATCGACATAGAGTTCGAAACCGAGGTTAATGTTCTGCATGCTGGAAGGGATGATATTTGAGATCGACACTCGACCAGTGGGATCAACCCGGTATGAAGCACCGCTGAAGCTGTTCCCGTTGTTGTTCGAAAGATCATTGAACACCATGAGACCAGTCGCCGTACCGCCCGGTGCAAAGACGAATGCTCCCCCAAGAGCGAGAGGGCCGTTCGTATCCTGACCCTCGGCGCTATACACGTAGGTCAAGTTTTCGATGGACGAAGGGCCGAATTGCCCTGCATTTGCGCCCTGAGCCAGCGCGGTACCGCCGAGATCGCCATTCAACGAATCTTTTGATCCATCTTCTACAACCTGGAGCGTATTGTCCGCGACGTAGCACTCGAGGATGAAGGGCGAAACTCCCGAGGCCTGGTTGGGCGTGAGAGTGACCGTGACGCGACCAAAGGGATCAGGAGCGGTGACGCCACCCGAGGCGAAGCTCTGTGCAAGTAGAGTGGTACCCCCGTCGTTGTAGTCAAAAATGCTGTTTGAGGTGGAGAGCGACTGTCCGCTGATGTTGATCACGCCACCGATCGCGAGTTGGTTTCCAGCATCGTCGAGACCATTGATCACAAAGACGTAACCTCCGGTAAGAGGGGCCGCGCTCGTCTGCAGGTCGATGGAGCCGGTTGCGGCCGCAAAGGAATCAAACTCCGAGACCAGGACACGCGTGTTTGAAACTGGTGTGCCATGTAGGGTCACGACACCGTCGACGCCGAAGGGAGAGTTAGATGTAGCAAGAACGACTTCAAGGGTATTGCCCACCAGCGAGATGCTGGAGCCAGACGGGACGAGCTGGCCGAAAGCGGATTGGTCGCCGTCGCTCGAATCCTGCTCACCACCGGTGATGATTCCGCTCTTGATCGTGAAGGCTCCTGCGACATAGTAGTTGTTGTCGTTGTCCTGGCCAGAGAGGTGATAAACATAGGTTCCATCGGCGAGGGCAGGAGGCGGAGCTGCCGTGATCGTTACTGTCGCTGCAACCGACTTGGTCGTATCGGTCACTGATGTTGCAGTAATTGTCACTGTCGCCGGAGAGGGAACGGCACTGGGCGCGGTGTAGGTCACTAATGCGCCACTAGCAGATGTCGCGGGACTGATGGACCCGCACGCTGCACTGCCGCAACTCAGCGACCAGGTCACGCCGGCATTCTTTGAGTCATTGGCCACCGTGGCGGCGACAGACGCCGTTTTACTCACGACCAGCGACGACGGGGGCGCAGTCGCGAATGAAACAGAGATGGGCTGCGGGCCCGTGATGTTAATGGTCGCAGAAACAGACTTAGTTGTATCGGCAGCTGCCTTGGCAGTGATGGTGACGCTGGCAGGTGAAGGAGCCGAGGCCGGCGCGGTGTAGGTGACCGATGCGCCGCTCGCCGAGGTTGCAGGTGAGATGGATCCACACCCGGAGCTGCTGCAGCTGAGGCTCCAGGTGACTCCGGCATTGGTTCCGTCGTTACTCACGACCGCAGATATGGTCGACGTAGCTCCGGTGGCAAGCGATGCTGGGGGGGCGGCGCCGAAGGAAATCGAGACCGCTGCGGGCGGGGCTGAACCACCGCCGCCACAGGCGGCCAGAGCGAGGGCTGCGAGCGTAACAAAGAATAGAGCAAGATAGCGGGGTCTCACTGAAGTTCTCCATTTCTTGAAGTCTGCGAAGTCGCACGCGGATGCGTAAGGTGACGGACGAGGGAACCGTTGTTGTTACGAATCACGATTTGGTGACCCTCCACATCAAGCTGACGTGCGTATAAATAGTTCTGTCCATGGACATTGATCATCTTTCCGGTGACCTCAACTCTTGCTCCGATCACAAGGGACTGCAGCATTTCCTGCGTAAGGTAGGGACCGATAGAGATGAGGAGAGACCCGCCGGGATTCCAAACGTTGAGAAGTGCTCCGACCGGGGCTCCAGGTATGTGCGTTGAACTAATGCTCTGAATGGTTGCCGCCATCGAGGCGTCTGGCGATCCGGACTTTGTCGCATCCAGCCCCACGTATCTCGAGGGCGACTGGGTTGAATCTGATATTTCAGCAACTGCTCTCTGCAGACACGGTTCGCAAAGCAGCAGAGCCAAGGGAAGAACCGCAATGAATGCTCTTCTCACAATCTTTTCCTTTCCAAAGGGTTCGGGGTGGTGGGCCGCATGGAGTGAGCTGCCGATGCGGTCTTCACGACGTGATTTGAGAGTATGCAGCTGACTAAGCGATATAAATAGAGGTCTCTACACAATGCGTCGTGAGGTATTACATCGAAGCTGTGTGGAACCACACGCCTAGAAGAAGGAGCGGAAGAGAGCTATTGGATTGCGGTTCGAACGGTGCGCATCGCGCTTGCCGCCGCGCTCTCCGAGATGGTCGCAAGCCATGAACTCACCGAAGCTAAAGCTCTTGCTCTTGCTCTCGCACACGGTTACCTTCACGATACGGCAGCTTCACTTTACCAATGATCACTTCGGCCAGACACGCTTGCCCACAGCGAGATCGTGCGAAAACCGCAGCGATCAACCAAAATGTCTCGCTGAGTCTCGGCTCGCCGATCTCGCTCACAAGAGCATCTCGCTTCGCATTACTGTCGTACAAATCATCGCGACTTTGGCGGAAGAGCGATCGGCAGCGCCGGCTTTCAAGTTGTCAGCGTGATCGGTGGCCTATTCAGCCGCGCGAGCATCGTTCCGGGCTGCATTATGTGGGTGAAAAAGGCCGTATTGTTGAGATGAAATGGCCCTGGCTTCGCAACTCCCTCAGCGCGCACAGCCTTCGATCTTCAGCGAGTGAGTTTGAAGTTATTAGTGCATAAATAGCTTGTTGAAACTCTTCCGTCCGGTCCCGGAGGACTTGTCTTCTCACACGAGATCCTTTTCACGCGGCGGTTGAGCTCGCCGTGTTGATATCTTTTCTCCGGAGTGGACTTCACATCGGCCTGGCGACGATGCGGGCTAAGATTGATTGATTTACATGCCACGAACGGCGGCGCCAATCCCAGCTGCAACCGTCGCGAGGAACAATACCTTTCAGACTCCGCTTTTCATCACTTGCCTCCCGTCGTGAGGCTCAGGATTGATCAAGGCACCATCGCAAGCCTCTCGTCTGAAAGGTTCGGCAAAGAACCTTCGAGGCTTGCGCAGCCGGATCAAGTTCCACCCTTAGCTCACACCGATGCGTGGATTGCTGGATATCAGCCACGAGAGCTGAGTTTACTTCCGATTAGCCCCTCGATCCCCTTCGCAGCGGTTTCCGGATCGATTCCGCCGATCATGGCCGACTGCACGATGAAGCCGAGGAAGAATGAGAGCAATACTTTGGCGACTTCCGCAGGTTTAGCCTGTGCCGGAATATCGCCGCGTTCCTGCCATTTGTGCACGATCGCGGTGAGTGCTTCACGGTAGATCAGCTGACCTCCGCCAACTAGCTCCTTCACTTTGGGATTGAATTGAGCTTCGCCCCACCCCATAAGGAAGGCTACGCCGAAATTTAATTTGTCACGCTGTGCGTGCTGGGTGATAATTTTGGTTATTTTACGGACAAGAACCGGGAGCGCATACGCCTCTTCTCTTGTCAGTATGGGGACGAGAAGCTCTCGCATCTCCTGGAACGCAGCAGAAAAAGCGGCAAGAATAAGCTCATCTTTGCTCTTGTAATAAAGGTAAGCCGCCCCGAAAGACAGGTTTGCCTCGCGAACGATGTCTTCCATCGACGTGGCGTGAAGTCCCCGACGGGAGAAGCACCTCCAACTGGCGGCAAGAATCTGGTCGCGGCGGGCTTGCCGTTTTTCCTCAGAAATTTTGGGCATCTTTCCTCTCTCTTGGTAAATCTTATCAAAAAGAGCGATTACTCGCTTTTCTTTGTTGCTGATGAAGCGTGTGCGCGACGTTTTTCGGACCCACTCGAAATTGGTAAGTATTCTCAACCAGAAAAGGAGTGAATTTCATGTCAAACGAATATGCAGTAGCAATCGAACCCGGGCTTCGAACTCCGCTGCCGACTGCTTCGCCGTCCTCTGTGGGTTTCTCCACTGAGCGCCTCAACCGCATTGACCCCGCCCTGCAGGCCGAGATTGATGCCGGCCATTATGCCGGGATCAGCGTGATGGTCGCCCGCCACGGAAAGCTCGTAAAGTCTGGCTTCTATGGCTATCAGACCCTCGAAGGTCGTGAGCCGTTGCGCGAAGACGCCATTTACCGCATAGCCTCGATGACCAAACCGATCATTGCCGTCGCCATGCTGCAACTCTTTGAAGAGGGCAAGTGGGAACTCGACGATCCCGTCACAAAGTTCATCCCCGAATTCACGGCTCTGAAGGTGTTGGAGGATGGCGCGCTGGTACCGCTCGATCGCACCATGACCATGCGCCATCTCATGGCATCTTCGGCAGGCTTCGCCTTCGGTCCCGCGTTCGGCAGCACCAATTTGAAGGTGGACGAGATGTACGCCAAGGCCGATCTTTGGAGCGGCACGAACGACGACATCATTCCCAAGCTGGCCAAACTGCCTCTCGAATCGCAGCCGGGTACCGAGTTCCGTTACGGCCTCCAACAGGAAGTGCAGGGCGCAATTCTCCGGCGCATCTCCGGCGAACAACTCGATACCTTGCTCGAAAGGCGCATTTTTGTGCCGCTGGGCATGAAGGACACTGGCTTTGACGTGGCACCCGATCAGCGCGAACGCATCGCGCCGCGGTACGCTCTGGACCAGAACCTCAAGCTCATCCTCGCGCAGGACCAGTCACCATTTCCAGCCGTGGCCGGGACGCCCCCAGGGGTGAAGCCGAAATACCTGCTCTCGATCGCTGGCCTTTACTCGACAACGCAGGACTACCTGCGTTTCGCGCAGATGCTGGCCAATCGCGGAACGCTCGACGATGTCCGGATACTATCGCCAAACTCGGTCAAGCTGATGACGAGCAACCTGCTCCCCGCAGGCGTGCCCATGCATTTCCTTCAGCCTTTCGAGGCGATCGGCTATGGCATGAACGTTGGCATCGTGCTCGATCCATCGCACGCAAGTTTCAACGGCGGCGCGAACGGCGCGGGAACTTTCTACTGGGGCGGCGTGCACGGAACCTGGTTCTGGGTCGATCCCACTTATGACATCGTCGTCGTCGGAATGCTCCAGCAGCAAGACGGGGGGAACCCGATGACTGGACGTCCTTATCCGGTCCCGAATGTTTGCGGAATATCGCGCGCCATCACCTACGGTGCGCTTGTCGATCCCGCGCTTTAGTACAGGTTCCATTCCTTCAAGAACGGTCATTCACTTCAAGGGAATCCAACGAGAGGAAACAGTCCATGTCACAAACCCTAACCACACCGCCTGCAGTTGAAAAAGCTACAACTGCCTCCACGCCAGAGAAATATCCCTTCTTCCCAGACAACGTAGAGTACTGGTTCGAGGCCAAACGCGCCTTCGGCGCCGCCAGCTACGGCGCGGCCGACTTCGGAGAAGATCATGGCCACCGTACAGCGCATCCCTTCGGGCGATGACGAAGCCTGGTACAACGAGTGGAACGCCACCGCCGAGCGGTCTTCGCTGAAGCTCGATGCGCAACACGCTGCCGGTCATCTGGTGAGTGCACGCGACGGCTATCTTCGCGCCTCGCATTATTTTCGCAACTCTGAATTCTTCATTCACGCCAACCATGAAGATCCTCGCATTTATAGCGCGTATAAGAAGTCGATCGCCGCGTATCACCTCGGCTGCCCACTCTTGGACACGCCAATCCTGCCGATTGAAATCCCGTATGAGAAAACGACGCTGCCCGGCTACTTCCATCGCGTTGACGCCTCTGGCGTAAAACGTCCGCTGCTTATCCTTCACACCGGCTTTGATGGTTCGGCGGAAGAAATGCACAGTGAGAACGCTCGCGCGGGCGTAGAGCGCGGCTGGAACGTGCTGGTCTTCGACGGTCCTGGCCAGTATGGTCCGATCCATCGCGAGCGCCTGCCGTTCCGTCACGACTGGGAAAACGTCATCAAGCCTGTCGTGGATTACGCGCTTGCCCTGCCCGAGGTTGACCCCGAAAAGGTCGCGTACATGGGCGTCAGCATGGGGGGCTACCTTGCTCCGCGCGGCGCGGCGTTTGAAAAGCGCATCAAGGCGTTAGTCGCAAACGATGGAATCTATGACTTCGGCGAATCGCAGTTGAAGGGAATTCCCGTAGATCAACGCGAGAGTTTCATTGCTGCTCTCAATCAGAAAGACGCTCCCGAACTCGACCGTCAGATTCTGGCGCAAGCCGCAAAGTCTCCCTCGATGAAATGGGGCAACGACCAGGCCGGGTTCGTTATGGGCGAGCCTACTCCACACGCAACGTTCGCCAAGTTGCTCAAATTCAATTTGCGCGACGGCATCGCGGAGCAGATCTCGTGCCCCACGCTCGTGCTCGACGCAGAAGAGGACTATGTATCTGAAGGGCCAGCCCGACATTCTCTTCCAGCACCTCACCTGCCCGAAGACGATGATACGTTTCACGTCGGCCGAGGGCGCTGGTGCCCACTGCCAGTGCGGCGCGGATCGACTCGCGAATGCCCGCATCTTTGACTGGCTTGACGACACGTTCGGCCTCACCCCCAAGTCGTAAACGACCGCAAGGAGCGAGTCTATATCAGTGCAGGCTTTCTCCCTCGCGGCGTACGCAATCAACCGGAACGGAATGGAGCAACCATGGCAAACGAGACTGCAAACCCGGCAATGCCATCTTCACGGATCATGAATGATCCCCGACTTGATCCGCGTGTGAAGAGATTTTTCGCCAACATGCCTCAGGCACCGGAGAAGCCTAACGTCACAAGCTCGTGAGGAATTGCTCGCACAGGAGAACACTCCGGCTGCCTTGGCCGCATATCAGTGGCAATCCAAACATGTTCAATTCGATGGACAGTGAAGAAGTAGCGCCATCTGTCGGCCTGAGTGTGCGCACCGAGACGCTCATCTCCTCGCCCGATGGGAACACTATCAAGATTCAATACATCCGGCCGGACAACAACAGAACATTGCCGTGCGTATATTACATTCACGGCGGCCGTATGGAGATGAACTCCTGCTTTGACGGTAACTACAAGACCTGGGGACGCATGATCGCGGCCCAAGGTGTCGCGGTGGCCATGGTTGAGTTCCGCAACTCTGTGCATCCCTCGGCTATTCCAGAAATCGCTCCATTTCCCGCCGGTCTGAACGACTGCATCTCAGGCCTGAAATGGGTACACGCTAATGCAGAGAATCTCAACATCGATCCGAAACGCATTATCGTCGCGGGAGAAAGCGGCGGTGGCAACCTAACGTTTGCCGTTGGCATGAAGCTTAAGCGGGACCGTGAACTCGACCTGATTCAAGGCCTCTACTCCTTGTGCCCATACATCGCCGGCAAGTGGCCACAGGAACAATTCCCGTCGTCAATCACGAATGAAGGCATCGTCCTCAACTTCGGAGACAACCGCGCCACTGTAGCGTATGGGATCGAGGCCTTCAACGAGCGCAATCCGCTTGCATGGCCAAGTTTTGCAACCGGTGCGGATGTGGAGGGCTTGCCGCCGACCGTCATCAGCGTCAACGAGTGTGATCCGCTGCTCGATGAAGGCGTCGCGTTCTACCGACTGTTGCTCGCGAGCGGTGTCTCGGCACGCTGCCGCCAGATGATGGGCGCGCCTCACGGTATCGAGATTTTCCCTGTTGTCTGTCCTGATATCGCTCGTTCCACAGCCTGCGATATGGCCGACTTTGCTACAAGATCGGGGGCGAATCGGTAATCTTGAACGCAACGATGGAATTCGCGGCCGCGAACATTGGCAAAGTCAACGGACTTCCGTTTCCTGGGACGCTAACCCGCAACATCGTCTAGTGCAAGGTACTGATGAATGAATGCGATTGCCATGCTTCCTTCGCCCCTTCGGGAAGCCCCAACCCACCGATCCGACGCGCCATGTCACAACCTTCAAGACGGTGTGGAACAGCATCCGCGAGAAAGCTGGCGTCGAGGGACGCTGGCACGACAACCGCCACACGCTTATCACTGAACTGGCGGAAAGCGGCGCCGGCGATCAGACGATCATGGATATCGCCGGCCACGTCTCGAAGCAGATGCTCAAGCACTATAGCCATATCCGAATGGAAGCGAAGCGCAATGCATTGGAGACGATCGTGCAAAAACGAGTTCAGGCAGCGGCTGAAGGATCGCAGCATCACACAGAATCAACCGCAGTTGCGCAGGATTTTGAAGGGCAGTCCCTACAAAAGTCCCTACATTCGGGCGTTTTTGAAGGTCATCGAAGTGTTTATGGTGTTCGTAAGTCTAAGAAAATCAATGGTGGACGCGGTAGGAATCGAACCTACAACCTGTCGGTTAAGAGCCGAATGCTCTGCCAGTTGAGCTACGCGTCCAGCGAGTTTGAGATGCGCCGCACGGCAGGAGGATACCGGGGCACGTGCAGCAGAGATCTCCCCTGCACTTAAAAAATATTAGCACAGCGAAGAGGGATTCCAAAGCGTATGAGGAGTGGATACCGGCTCAGAATGTGAAGGCCAGACCAGCACGAATTGAACGCTGACTCTGTGCAAAGAGAAGCGTTGATCCGTCGTTCAAGACGTAGGGACGATAGCCTTCAGCGAGCATGTTTCTGACGTCGAGCAAAGCCTCCACGCTGCTGCCACCCTCGTGGCGAATGCATATCGGCTGACGCAAATGGAGATTCAGATACGGCTCGATTGATTCGGCGGAATACGGCGCAACCTGGGTCACTGTGTCTTCCGGCTGCCAACGATAGGTGGCGCGCCATTTGGTTCCTGTTCCCTCGATTGTGCCGGAAAGAGAGAGCGTATAGGTCTGAACACGACGCGGGCGTGCGGCGGCGAAGACTTCTGCGATGGACACCTGACGAGGTATCACTGGCATCGCCAGAGCGTCTCCGTTGGCATAGCTGAGGCGGACGCGCTGGCCGCGAGGCAGCCTGCGCTCAACGGTCGCCATGAATCCTGCCCCGCTGTAATTCGGGCCGGCTGCGTGGAGAAGGCCGCTGCCTTGATCGTAGAGAAAATCATCCGAGCGCAATGCGGTGCCACCCGAAACCATACGCGAGGCAGCCTCGATCACGGGGTTCTTGATGCTGTCGGCAAAGACCATGACGGCAACGCCCGAGTCGTCGGTTTGCCGCTCCCAGCCAAGCTCCTGGTGCATGCCGTGCTCAATCGTCAGTTCGCCGTCGCGAGCTGCAAGCTGAGGCAGGTAGTAGGCGGCTTCGGATTCATCAGCGCCATTGGCGGCCGGAACGGATGTGCTCATCCGATAGCGAATCATCCCGCTGCCTTCGCGCATACCAACAGATACAAATGGAAGCGCAGCCACAATGGTGTTTGGAGAGTTTTGATCGAAGCGGGCGAGGACTTGTTCAGCACCCACCTCGGCCTGCAATGTGTCGCCGAGGTTAATGTTCTGCCAGGAACGCATAGCCACTTCATCTACGCCTTGAGCGTCCTGAGTCTCAATTTCAGGGTGGATGGCAATAGCCGCCAGCGATTGCACTGAACCGGCGAAGCCCAGATCCTGGCGGAAGCCGAGCATAGATTCCATGCCGGCATCAGTGCGCGGATCGAAGTCAACACGTGCGAGGAGTTCGCGGCTGTCAGAGGGAGTGTTTTCGACGGAGGCTGTAAGGCGCTCGCCGGTTTCGCCGAAGGTACCTTGCTGACCGGTAGCAATGAGTCTCGCTTTGAGCTTCGGCTTGGCCCCGCTGCCATCTGAAACGACAACGAGGGGACCATCTTCGAGCCAGCGCAGAAGCGGGCGATTTGCCGCGGAGCGAAGTGTCCACGCCCAGTCGTCTTTCGGAGCGTTTACTGCGCGGGACTGCACCGGCAGCCATTGCATCACTTCGTAGAGAGTATTGAGCGTGAGGTTGACGACGGTAGCGCGGCGAACATGGACACCTTCACGCAGAGACGGCAGGAAGGATGATTCCATCGCCTTGACCGAGTAGCGGCCCGGCAGAACCGAAGGAATTGTGAACTGCCCTTTGTCGTCGGTATAGACGATGGCAACAACATTGAGATCGGGACGCAGCAGTTGCACGATCGCGCCAATCTGCGGAACTCCGGCAGAATTGCGCACCACGCCTGAGACTGACCCTGGACCAGCTCCGTGAACCGGAACGGCGCCCATGGCGATCAGCGCGATGTAGAAGGCGAAATGAACCCTGCGCATCATCACTCGTGTTGGTGAACCGGCAGCGTCCCTGGCGTATTTGATCCTGAAGTTACCCCGCACAAGTTTCCCGATCTGAAGCCGGATAACCAGTTCGCACGAGGTACATACTATTCCACGACAAAAGGCGCCGATTGCGCAATCTCTTGTTTTGAGATTTCGTCATCAATCTTGATCGTCACCTTGTACTTACCGGGTTGAAGTCCCGCAACCGGGAGAGTCTTCTCAACGGTAATCTGATCGCTATGGGCGCCCAAATCCTTTGAATCCATGCTCTTCTCAAAGAGAACGTTATTATTTGCGGCATCTACGATCTGATAAGTAACTTTTGCCTCATTACTCTTGGTAGCTTCGTTGATGCCCAGGTTATATACCTGCATCCAGAAATTCAGCTGCTGCGTGCGGTTGAAGCTGACCGGAGTGGCCGGACCGGCACTCACTCGAGGACGAATGAAGGTATTACCGATCACGAAGTTGCCATTGCCGATCGAGTGCGAATCGACAGCGTTCATCTGGTCGGCAAGAATGAGCGACGACGTAGCAAGTTTTTCGTCGTGGTATGTAGGCACCGAAAGCGCACGGCCGTAGAGCCCAATGTGATCGGCGTTATTTACGTCCTTGATTGCGATATCGAGACGGTAGAGCCCAGGGAGGAGCGGCAAGGCCTTCCAGTAAACAGACTGGCGATCAAGAGACTTCTGCAACAGCTCAGCTGGTTGCTCAACTTCGACCGTGTCTTCCTGCGTCTGAACGGTCTTGTGCATCAGGGTTGTGACCTTGATGAGGATGTTCACAACGCCCTTGGCTACGCCATCCTTTGTCACAAACGTGATGTCGCGGTTCTTGATCTGCAACGTAATCGGCACCAGAACCGTGTTGTCAGTGACCTTGACGAAGTCAGTTCGTACGTCGAAAGGAAAGATCGGACCGCTGATCAGCTTGTGTTCGGAGATGAAGTTATCGAGATCAGTAAACTTCACCGGCGGAGGTGCAAACAGTTTTGCCGCGAGCTCGATGCGGTCAAATTGCTTTGACTCCTGCCCAGAAGACAGCGGTCCGGTGCCGAGATTCTCCATTCCGCCCTTGAAGCGATCGGCCTTCTTGGCCATGCCCATCTCTTCCCACTGGGTCATGCCCATGCCGGGCACGTGTAGCAGAGCATCTTTTTCGCTGCGGTCAATGGTGAAGTGGTAGTCGCCGCACATGCATGTATCGACAAATTCAATGTCGATGTTGTCGCCGACGCCTTCGAGATATCGGTAGTGCCAGGTTTCAAACGGGAAGGTGGAAGTTTCACCGCCGCCTTCATCGAGAGGCCGGTTGTAGGCACCACCGGAGGGATGCGACTCAATGGAGTCGGGCGCTCCGAATGCGATGTAAATATGACCGCGATCAGTCTTCCAACCGGGCTTGCCCGCTGCGTAGTGCTCGTTGGCGTAGGCAATGCGGCGATAGTGCTCTTCGCGAAACTCGTTGTCAGGAGAATCAGGGTTCGGATTGCGGCGAAGCCAGAACTGCTCGATAAAGGAATCGCGCTCTTCGTCGTTACTGAGATTCCGAAAAGCTTTCCGCTCGTCGTCGGTGATGATGTAGGCCACATCCTGGTCGAGCCAGGTCTTATAAGCGCCCTTCAATTCCTTTCCGAGAGCTTTCTGGGCCTTGAAGGTGTCGCTGTCGCTGCGGGGTCTCTTAAGCGGATCAACTGTCTGATCCTGGTCAGCAGACTGGGCGGACGGATCCGCCGACTGCTGTGCATGCAACCCGACCACGGGAAGGAAGGTTACGCCGCAACTTAACGCGGCAAAAAGGACGCTACGACCGCTCCACATCATCAGCCTCAAATACTCCTGCGATGCCTTATTTTACGAGTCCCAGCCGGGACGAGCAAGACGCGCGAAAGAAGTTTCACCCACCTCTTGGACGTTACCGCCCCTTGAAGGTAACCAGTTCGGCCCAAATGGTTAAGGCTCAACCGCCTATCCACATTGCCTATCTGCATGGTCTTTGAGACGATGGATACGAGCCATCGTCAAATAGAAGCTCCCCAGAGGCGGTAAGGGCTCAGCCAGCCGGACCCGGATAAACACCGGCCCGGCATCGATCGAAGCCAAGCAAATAGTTCAGGAACGGCAATTCAGCCGCCACCTTCGATCAGGCCCATTTAGTGGGCCCATTTTTTGGACAATGCGCCCGTGAAGCGGGAACCGCAACGGCAAATGTTGCGTAGACTAAACTGGGAGAAGCCTGGAGCAACCATCTCACATGAAGAAGATTCTTTTGATTGTTCTCGCCGTCGTAGTAACTGCTGGGCTTGTTGCCTTCATGGTCTATAAGCAGCAATCGGGTTACACCAAGGTGATGACCGCGAAGCTGGTCAAGCAGGATCTGACCACAGTGGTCAGCGGGACCGGGCAGATCAAGCCGAAGACCTATGTGAATCTCGGCGCCACAGCCATGGGCAGGATCACCCACCTCTACGTAAAAGAGGGTGATCACGTAAAGGAAGGGCAGCTTGTAGCCACCGTTGAAAACGTGGCCCAGGAGGCCTCGGTTGCCGGACAAGTGGCTGCAATTGCCGCCGCGAAGACGGACATTGCGTCTTACGTTGCCGCGGAAAAGACGGCTGAAGCAAACGTGGAACATGCCCAGGCCGATTTGGAACAGAAGAAGCTCGACTGGGAGCGTGCCCAGAGCCTATACAAGGCAGGCATCATGGCGAAACAGGATTACGACGCCAAGAAGGCGGCCTATGACACCGACGTTGCTTCGTTAGCCCAAGCCGTTGCCGGCTTGAACCAGTCGAAGGCGCAGACCGATTCGGCGCGCGGACACATGCAGACACAGGAAGCCACCTTGCGCGCCAACCAGAATGCTCTCGAGTTGACGAGAGCCGTCGCGCCGTTCAATGGCATTGTGACAAACGAACCGGTTCGTGAAGGCGAGACAGTTGTTGAAGGCATCCAGAACACGGAAGGTTCGACCTTCATGACGATCGCCGACATGAGCGTCGTAACCGCTGAGGTGAAGGTCGACGAAACGGATATCGTCAACATCCGGCTTGGGCAGCCGGCAGACGTCACGGTCGATGCAATCCCCGGAAAGGTGTTCAAGGGGCACGTCACACTGGTCGGCGATCAGGCGCTCCTGCGCTCGACGGGTGTTGCCACGTCGCAATCGACGACAGGAACGGAAGAGGCGAAGGACTTTAAGGTAGTAGTCACGCTCGATTCGCCGTCGGATGAATTGCGGCCGGGGCTTTCAACCACGGCGAAGATCACGACTGCTCACAAGAGCGATGTGCTGGCTCTGCCGATTCAGGCACTGACGATGTACGCTCCGCCGGCTCCCGGAGAGAAGGACGGCAAGGTGGAAGCTGCCACCACATCAGGTGCTAAAGCTCCTGAGCCCGAACAGGGAGTCTTCGTTCTGGACAAGGACTCGCACGGCAAACAGCGGGCCAAGTTCATCACTGTAAAGACGGGCATCACGGGAGCAACTGACATTGAAGTTGTGGGCGGATTGACCGAAGGCCAGGAAGTGGTGACCGGGCCATATAAGACGCTTCGAATCCTGAAAGACGGAGCGTTACTCAAGAAGGACACGCAAAAGCCAGTCACTTTGCAGCCCGGCAACGCCTGAGGGTAAGCGGTGAGAAGCCGTAGCAGGAGCTGGCGGATCGCACGGCGCCGGCTCAAGCCTGATCTTTAATTGCAGCAGCAACACCCGAAGGATGAGACTCGGATGGTTCTGAACAGCACGGTGACCGAGGTCGATAAGCAGCCTGTAGCGCCGCCCGCGAGCGATGTGATCGTGGTGGAGGATCTGTGGCGCACCTACGATATGGGCTCGGAGCAGCAGGTACACGCGCTGCGCGGTGTCTCGCTACGCATCCGGCACAATGAGTACGTCGCGATCATGGGGCCATCGGGCTCAGGCAAATCAACGCTGATGAACCTGATCGGCTGTCTCGATACGCCGTCAAAAGGCAGCTACTGGCTAAGCGGTCAACTTGTGAGTGAGCTGGATGACGATGAGCTGGCTCGCATTCGCAATAAAGAGATCGGATTCGTCTTTCAGACATTCAATCTGCTTGCGCGCGCGAGTTCATTGCACAATGTCGAGTTGCCGTTGATCTACAACGGAACTCCTGCGGCGGAGCGGATTGAGCGCGCGAAGCAGGCGCTTGCCAACGTTGGCCTCGAAAGCCGTATGAACCACAAGCCGAACGAGCTTTCGGGCGGCCAGCGGCAACGCGTCGCAATTGCGCGCGCCCTGGTCAACAGTCCTTCGATTATCCTTGCCGATGAACCGACCGGTAACCTCGATTCGAAGACCGGCGTGGAAATCATGGCCCTCTTCGATCAGCTTCACGCAAAAGGAAACACGATCGTGCTGGTGACACACGAGCCGGATATTGCGGAGTACGCTCATCGCGTGGTGCACATCCGTGACGGCCAGATCTTCTCCGATACGCCGTCAAAGCGGATCAAGGGAACAGCCAGCGCTTAGAGCCATCCCATTTCGGGATTTAGATTGAACCGGAGCCGCCATACGCCGCCCCGGTTCATGTTTTTTGCGGGCTACGCCGATATCAAAGGGTGTCGGCTCATGCGCAAGAGGGCCGAATGCGAGGGCCCATGGCACCATCTACTCCATCTACTCCGGATCTTCTGAATCTTCCGCTTCCCGTGGCCGCAGAAGTGGATGTCTCCGTGAGGCACCTACAAAGTTTTCAGATCGCGGGTGGCAGCGGTGCGTGGCGCAAGCTTTTGTCGCAGGCTGACGCGATCGCGCCAAGACTGCGGATCGCCTTCATCGAAGGTGAGGAAGGTTCGGGCAAGCAAACGCTGGCGCGTTATCTGCATGCTCGCTCGCCGTTCGTGCGCTTCGTCTTCCAACGCCATGATGCGCGCCGTTGGCTCGCAGCACGACGGGCTACCGCACCCATTCAAGGCTTCCTCTACCTCGACCGCGTGGAGTTGCTCTCCGCGGATGAACAGAAGCTTCTGTGGGTAGTGACCAGGAACCTGCATGACACGACCGGGAATTACGCCTGCATTGTGATGTCCGCCAGAACACCACTGGGGCGATTCCCGAGTTTGCCAATTCAGCCGGGTGTTGCAGCTTTTTCAGTTCCGGCCTTGCGCTCTCGCCGAGAAGACGTTGCTTCGCTGGCGCAATTGATCATCGAGCGCGCCTGCAAGGGCCACGGGCAGCCAAAACCCTCTCTGGCTCCAGGCGTGTTGGCGCGCCTGATGCAATACGACTGGCCGGGCAATGTGCGGGAACTCGCTACGGTGCTGGAATCTGCGCTTCTTGAAGCCCGAGATGGTGTTATTCGTATCGAGGCTCTTCGGATTCCTGCCAGCAGTCAAATCCGGGTTGCGACGAGCGACCTTGAGAGTACCGCGGGCCTGGATCTGCATACGGTAATTCGGCAGCATGTGCGGCACGTATTGAACTTGAATCGGGGAAATAAGCTGCGCTCCTCACGCCAACTCGGAATCAGTCGCTCTACGCTCTATCGCATCCTCGGCAATGAATCAGTGCTGGGGCGTTAAGCCAGTTGCTGACGACAGGCGCGAGCGGATCGCGCGTCTGGTGCTCTAAACTCGACGAAGACAAGCATTGTTACCACGTCGAGGTTTACGTTGATTAGGCATTGGCTTTCAATCCTTATTGGATTTGCGCTTCTCGTCCCCTGCTACCCGTCTGTTCTGAACGCCCAAACCAGCGCTCCGGCTCCCGTTGAGGCCCGGCGCAAGGCGCTGAACGACCTTTTTCAGGAGTACTGGGAAGCGAATTTGCAGCACTCGCCGGAGTTTGCGTCGGAGATCGGCGACAAGCGCTACAACGACCGGATCAGCGACTACTCCGTGAAGGCCCTCAACGACTGGCTGGCGACGGAACAGGGCTTCCTGATGCGCCTTGCGGCGATCGACCCAACAGGGATGAGCGACCAGGAGAAGACCAGCCGGGAGCTTTTGCTGCGCGAGTTTGCCGATAACGAAGAGGACGCGCAGTTCAAAGAGTGGGAGATGCCGATCAACCAGATGGGCGGCATCTACTCGACCTATCCGGATCTTGTTGCCGAACTGAGCTTCGACAGTGTGAAGGACTACGACGACTGGATCGCGCGCTTGCGCCAGATTCCAACGGCCTTCGATCAGGTGATGGCGAATATGTCGGTCGGCATGGATGACAAGCGTGTGCCACCGCGGTTTCTGCTGGAAAAAGCTCTCGCGAACGTGAAACAACTCGCTGCACAGAAGCCCGAGGAGTCACCGCTGGCGATGCCGCTGAAAAAGTTCCCTGCCTCGATTCCAGCTGCAGAGCAGGAGCGCATTAAAACGGAGATGCTGGACGCAATCAGCAAAAAAGTGCTGCCGGCCTACGCTCAATTTGCACGCTTTCTTGAGGTCAGCTATGTTCCGGCGGGACGCGAGCAGCCAGGCATCTGGGCTTTGCCAGATGGAGCGCAGTATTACCAGCACCTCGTTCGCCGCTATACGACGACTGATCTGACTGCCGATCAGATTCACCAGATCGGTCTCGATGAAGTGAAGCGAGACGAAGCCGAGATGCTGGCGATTGCGCAAAAGCTTGGCTTCAAGGACCTGAAAAGCTTTCAGGCAAGCCTCAAGGACAATCCGAAGATGCATCCTGCTTCGGGTGAAGCTCTGCTTGCAGCTTTCCGCGGCTATCTAACGCCGATGCAGGCGAAATTACCTGAGCTTTTTGGGCATCTGCCGAAAGCGCCTTTTGAGGTTGCGGCGGTACCCGATTACCGCGAAAAGACGGCTGCACCGGCATATTACGAGCCGGGAACTCCGGATGGAAGCAGGCCGGGGCGGCTGCGCGTGAATACCTACAACGCTACGGAACGCAATCTCTACATCGTGGAAGACATGGCATACCACGAAGGCATTCCAGGCCATCATCTGCAAATTTCCATCGCACAGGAACAGCAGGACGTGCCGCAGTTCCGCAAGTACCAGGAGTATGGCGCCTACGTTGAGGGATGGGCGCTTTATTCAGAGCGGCTGGGGAAGGATGTCGGCTTCTTTCAGGACCCCTACTCCGATTATGGCCGCCTGCAGGGAGATATCTGGCGGGCCATCCGGCTGGTGGTCGACACCGGCATTCATTCGAAGCGCTGGACGCGTGACCAGGCGGTGCAGTACTTCCACGATCACTCCGCAATCGACGAGACCAGCGTGCAGTCTGAGGTCGACCGTTACATCGCGTGGCCGGGACAAGCTCTGGCCTACAAGACTGGCCAGCTCGAGATCCTGCAACTGCGCGACAAAGCGAAGAGCAGCCTGGGACCGAAGTTCGACATCCGTGCCTTTCACGATCAGGCACTGGACTCAGGTGCTCTTCCCCTCGATGTGCTTGCCGAGCGGATCAATGCCTGGATCGCGACTCAGAAGTGAGTCCGCTCTTGAGCCCGCCGGCTTCCGAGAAAGCCATCGCATAGCTTCGCGAGGGAGTTTGCGGGTATTCTGAGACGTAGCATAACTCCGAAGCCAGAGAAGGAAGAGAATGACCGAGATAGCCGTTGAGGCCTCCGAGATTCCCGCGCAGTTGCCGAAAATTTCCGTCGCGGTGCTGGGCGCCGGCAAGATGGGCGGCATCCTGTTGCAGGCTTTTCTGAAGCAGAATCTTTTTGCCGCGGATCAGATTCACGCCACCGTTGCGCATACTGAAAAAGCGGTGGCTCGCAGCTCGCAGTGGGGCGTCGATGTGAGCACCGACAACCTGGCTGCAGCGAAGCAGGCAGATTTGATTCTGTTGGGCGTGAAGCCCTTTCAGGTTCCTGATCTGATCGCCGAGATTCGCCCCGCCCTGACAGCGAACAAGACTCTCATTTCGTTTGCCGCCTCGGTAAAGACGCGCGCAATTGAGGAGGCGGCAGGCCTCGAGATTGCGGTCATTCGCGCAATGCCCAATACGCCTTCCGCATTGGGCGCCGGTGCTGCAGGCCTATGCCGCGGACGCTTCGTCCGTCCCGAGCAGATGCAGCTTGCACAGCGCGTCTTCGAGACCGTGGGCCGTACCGTTGTCGTGGATGAGAAGCATATGGACGCCGTCACTGGCCTCTCCGCTTCTGGGCCAGCGTACATCTACATCGTCATTGAAGCTCTGGCAGAAGCTGGTGTGAAGGTCGGACTTCCGCGCGACATAGCAACGCAACTTGCCGCGCAGACGGTATTCGGCGCCGGCAAGATGGCGCTTGAAACTGGTTATCATCCGGCCTTGCTCAAGGACGAGGTAACGACGCCGGCCGGTTGCACGATCGACGGCATTCTTGAGCTTGAGGAGGGTGGATTGCGCGTGACTCTGATCAAGGCAGTGATGCGAGCGACGCAACGCGCCAAGGAGCTCGCGGCTGGGTAACAGAGCCGATTCTCTGATTGCACGCCCGGCCTGGCTGCCATCGTACATTCCAGAGCTCCAGGGTCTGCGCGGTCTGGCCGTGCTCGGCGTGGTGATATACCACTGCCATCTGCGACTCGGCGGTACGTGGATTTACTACGCTTCGCTCTGGGGATGGGCGGGCGTCAACCTTTTCTTCGTCTTGTCAGGCTTCCTCATCACCAGCATTCTGCTTGAATCGCGAGAGAAGCCACGCTACTTTCGCAACTTTTACGCTCGCCGTGCGCTCCGAATCTGGCCAGTTTATTTTCTGCTCCTTATAGTGACCTACCTCAACGCACCCTGGTTTGTGGGAGGCACGGTGCTGGAGGCGGTAAGATCTGCGCCGTGGCTGATCTATCTCCTCTTTCTGCAAAACCTCTTTCATCTCACGTTGCCCCCGGCGATCGGGCCCACGTGGTCGCTGGCAATCGAAGAGCAGTACTACTTCTTGTGGGCGCCAGTGGTGCGGTTTCTGCGCCGTCCATGGATGCTGGCAGTTCCTTTGTGTCTGGCGCTTGTGTGTTCACCTTTTATGCGAAGAGCACATCTGCCGTGGGCAACACCGACACACACGCTTCTGCACCTTGACGGCATAGCGATGGGCAGCATGTTGGCGCTCGGACTTTACCGCGTGCGCGTCCCGCGCCGTACGTGGCTGCTGATCGGCGTTGCTGGTTTTGTTCTCGGAATCGTTGCAGCGGGAACAATCG
>CAWHUJ010000001.1:0-713623 GCA_963832465.1 uncultured Acidobacteriaceae bacterium | reverse complement strand
TCTTGAAGCCATCCAATCCGCGCTCCGCGACCAGCATCTCGACGGCTGGCTCTTCTACGACCACCACCATCGCGACCCCATCGCCTACCGCATCCTCGGCCTCGACGAGAACTCCTTCGTCTCCCGCCGCTGGTTCTACTTCATCCCCGCCACCGGCGAGCCGCGCAAGCTCGTCCACCGCATCGAGTCCGGCAAGCTCGACACTCTGCCCGGAGCCAAGACCAGTACTCCAGCTGGCAGGAGCTCGAGCACGAGCTCGAAGCCATGCTCACCGGCGCCACCACGCATCGCCATGCAGTACTCGCCACGCAACGCCATCATGTACGTCGCCATGGTCGACGCAGGCACCGTCGAACTCACTGATGCCCCAGTAGGTGTTGGACCACGCCAAAGAGACGGAGGGGGATGTGTCCTACATCTCCATCCACATGAAGTTATTCAGGGGGAGTTCGTCTCTCCCTCTCTCTCTCCCACCTTACCTCGATCCTTATCCCCCACCCAATATACTC
Organism: uncultured Acidobacteriaceae bacterium; assembly: GCA_963832465.1. Taxonomy (GTDB): domain Bacteria; phylum Acidobacteriota; class Terriglobia; order Terriglobales; family Acidobacteriaceae; genus Telmatobacter. The sequence continues at coordinate 713,114 of CAWHUJ010000001.1, read as the reverse complement.
TCAGTGTTGAGTTATCATCTAAATAAATTCGTCAAATCATTCTCCGTCGGTTCGATCTTACAGGTTCCTTGTTTCCATTTTTAAATCCCACTTTTATTATATGTGCGATGTACCATCAATTATTGGCACAAGGGTATCTTGGTCTCTTTTACCTCGTATAGGAACTGCAAATAAGGAATCATTTTAGCATGAAGGGGTTTCTTTCGCTTATGTTGCTAATCCATCCACTCTGAGCAGATGGTAAGATGAAGATAATCTTTGCACATATCGGGATTGCGAGGATGAGACGACGTACATCATGAAGCAGGTCTTCGGCATGATGATGATGATGGAAGATTAAGCGTACGCGCATAAACTAATGGCTTTCCTCCTCACATATGCCGTGGAGAAATCCAGGATGGTGACACACAACCCTTCCTACAGCAACAGATCACTATTTAATCCAAAATGTATTTATTTGTGTATGTGTGTGTGTATCACTTTTTCAGAAGAAGAGAAAAATCAAACTGAGAGTCTCCTGCCTTCTTGACCACTGCATGCCTTGCTTCTTTCTACACGAGAAAGTTGTTGGAGTCACGCGATTGCTGATGAGGAAATCGCTAGCTCAGCAATTTTTGGGTCGGATTTTCTTTGTCCTTGCAGCAGCAAAAGCAAACACTGGGGGGGATATGAAACTTTCCACCTCTCTTTCTTCGTCCTGCTCAGGGGCTGGCTGATGTCCTCCTAACGCAGTGAGTTCGAAAATTGACTGTCCAGGAGGAGGAGGAGGAGGAGGAGGAGGAGGAGGAGGAGTCATTTGCCGTGGCCATCACGGCCTCCCACGTGTGTCTGGTCGTCTCCAGAAATTATCCAGGAGTAAGAGTCTGGTGGTGGTGGCGGTCAACACTGCACTGGACTACAAAGTTTGTTCTTTAGTTTCTTATTTCCCCCTTTCTTCCTCGCTTGGAAATCAGTGGGAGATCCTGACTCAGTGGTGGTGGTGGAGGTCGAGGCCGTGGTCGTCAAGGAGCAGTAGCAGTTGGAGGAGTCCGTGGCCGAGGCCGAGAAGGAGTAGGAGGAGGACCATAACGTCGGAATGTCTTTTCAGGGGGGATCCGAGTTGACTTGCAGGCCCGCGGGTGTCTCGCCTGAAACGAAATAATTCAAAATTTCCATTCTTGCCTCGCTCAATTTGTTTTTGCCAATTTTGAGAAATCTGCTTTTTCGCGACCCATTTTCCCGGTAGTGTTTGTCTGGGATAGAGAGAGAGGGGGAGCGTGTGTCAAGAAAGGCCAATTTGGAGACGCGGGCCTCGACATCAACAAGCGCATATTTTGATATCGAGGCGTGAAAACCCGGGGAGGGAGGAGGAGGGAGAAATGGAATGTATTTCCCCGTGCCTCTTTCCTGCCTCTTTATGGGTCGTTTAAATGCATTTCAGAGTCGAACATTGTTCGCAGGTGCACGTGGAAGAAGCTATTCGACCGAATCCCCCAGGGGGAGGGGGGGAATGTTTCGGCGGTCCTGCCCTTACGACCTTGAAGATACAGGCATTGTCTTGTGTCTTTACATAGTACAAAGTTAGCAACTATGTACAGAGGCACACAGAAACAGAACACACACACTGTATGCGCAAATGTGTGTCATTACTATCACGTATTCAGTTTGCCATGTATTGATTGGGGACAATTTGCTTTGACAAGCATCCCTGACAGGTATCAAGAAGCTGGTAACCGCGGGGCTGGTAATAACTTTTCATATTAAACTGTACCTTGATCCCTCTAAAAAAATCACATTAATGTGCATATGGACCCATTAGTGTGGTGGGGTTGACTTAATTCACCCCCCATCATTCCACTAAATTTGCCTTTACTCATGATGATGACATGAGATGAAGGTATAGGCGGGGTCGTTGAGCGAACGGTTATTGCCTTCACCACCACCACCTTCCTGCAAGGTTATTATGGTAATTCAAATGCAAACTAAATTGGAATGCATGGCGTAGTAGGAAAATGAGAACATGTACTCCTCCTCCTCACCCGTGATGACGTGCACCGCCGTCCCCTTGGACTCGCCGGCCTCCGACGAGCACCTGTACACCCCCGTGTCCCTGGGCCCGGCCTCCTCCACCACGAAGGAGGACGTGACAGCGACTGTAGAGGAGGACGTGGAGTCGGAGAAGGACAGGCTGCAACAGTAGAAAAAGGTTCCTTAAGGAAGTTTTTTTGCGAGCGTTTCGCAATTTCTTTTTCCTCGAAAAAAAAGCGAGAGAGTGAGTTTGCCAATAAGACCATCGTTCTTCTCTTCTTTTTTTCCGGCGAGGCCGGCGTCGGCAGTTTGTTACCCTTCTAAGTACTGCCGTACGTAGTGAGAAGAGAAGGAGGAAAAGTGAGAGCAAAAAGCAAGTATTAATTGGGGGGCAGAAAGAGTGGCCCCCGGTAACAGAGACACAAGTTAGAAGAGGGTATTTGTATCTTCTGAAAGTGAAGGATCATAAAATGAAGTTCTTGCCTGTCAGCGACCGTGAAAGCTCTCTCTTCTCTCTGTTCGCGTGTTAGCTCTTGCGGGCTTTTGATTTAATGAGTAGGCCGAACCCACCCTCCCACCCACCCCGACATCATAATTGCACGTCACTTAAGTAGTAGAAAATCACCGAATGTTAGTTCCCGATTTTGCGGGAGACTTTGTCCAAATCGCTCGCGCGCTGACGCGCGAGCGATTTGTCAAAGTCTCCCGCAAAATCGGGAACTAACATTCGGTGATTCGCTTTTGAGAAGCTTCGGACCGTTCAGGACCTGATGCGCCCCCGACACATTTCTCGGAAAGACGCGCGCCTCCCATACCTGCCGAAAAAACGACGCGTGCATCACCTGATGTCGAGGTTGACAAGAATCGGACCGTGCAGTACCTGATGTCCCCCAACACATTTTTCGGAAAGACGCGCACCTCCCACACTTGTTGAAAAAAACGAAGCGTGCATCACCCGATGTCGAAGTCGGAAAAAATGCTTCACCTAATGTCAAAAATAACGAAATGTCGCCTTCATACAGAAGTCGCCAAATATTTCCCTTATCGTCTAAATTAAACAACACATCATTCTTAACGAAATTATCATATTTCTTTTTAAGATCGCATCTTATCGGTTTTTTATAATATACATTAAATATGTATCATACGAATATATCCACATACATTAAATCGTATTTTATGTTTTTAAATCGTATATTATCATATCTTACGCTTACGACTTCTATGAATTAACCCACTATTTTCGAATTAATCAGAAATGTCTAAAATAATCGTAGGTTATTTAGTGATTAAAAATCGATAGCGCAACTGTATATGTTGCTTTCAATCATTTCAGCTAATACGCACAGGTGGCCAACGCAGTTGGTAATACTGCTTAACTAAGGCCGCTGTATCTGAACAAATCATTCAAATTTCGATTGAATATTCTAGGACCGTCAGAATGAGAGACGTGCGCTCTGATAAATTGATGTATCTATTTAAACATGCTAAAATAATCGAACGTATTGTCCATGTCTTTTAATTGTATAATTATTAAATCTTATCGCTTATGACTTCTATCAAGTTCGCTAAAACAAGCAGGACTGATCTAATAAATAAGAAAAGAAAAAAAACGATGGTGTTATTAGTCTATTTTTCATTTATTTATTTTCGATTTATTTGTACCTTCCGAATAATAAAATTCACGCAGGGTTGACAACGTAACAACGTGTGTATTTTTTCGTATTTTTTAGCTATGTTATTCCTATTTTTCGGATTTTTGATGAACAAATGTTGCAGGGTTGCTATTGTGCTTGCCATATTAAATTATATCGAGTAATAAGTATTTAACAAACAGACTCTTGTACATTTTTTTATTTAATAGATGTAGCAACCCTTCATGATGACTAACCGTTGTTTGTTGATGCCCATAGAACGTTTTCTTGATGCAGACTCTAACTCCTTTGATGCAAATCCTTCACTAGCGATTTTTCCACCTAGCTTGGTCTTTGAGGAGAACGCGTGTTTTTAAAGTAAACACTTCAATCACGGACGGGTAGCCGTCTCATTTTTGGGGTAATTTTAGCCAAAAATCATCAATTTTTGTCTTGGTTAACCGCAGTTTCCCATAAAAAAATCGCCACGTCGTCGCGAAAAAAGTTGTCGCGTTGTCTCAATCGCCATGTCGTCAAATGGTTCCCACGGTAATTAGCGTTTTTGGGGTAATTTTAGCTAAAAAATAATAAGCTCCACCCACTTTTGGTCTAGATTGACCGCAGTTTTCCATCAAAAAATCGCCACGTCGTCGCGAAAAAAGTTGTCGCGTTGTCTCAATCGCCATGTCGTCAAATGGTTCCCACGGTAATTAGCGTTTTTGGGGTAATTTTAGCTAAAAAATAATAAGCTCCACCCACTTTTGGTCTAGATTGACCGCAGTTTTCCATAAAAAATCGCCACGTCGTCGCGAAAAAAGTTGTCGCGTTGTCTCAATTGTCATGTCGTCAAATGGTTCCCCATGGTCGTCGCGATATTATATTGTACACTTTTTAATTAATTTTTATATTATACAATCTTTTTTGTTGTGATGTCTTATTGCTATGTCATAACGTCATATTATGTTATGTAAATTATCCACATAGCTCAGTTGATAGAGCGTTTGGCTTTTAACCAAATGGTTTGAGGTTCTAATCCTCATGTGGACGAAAACATTTTAAATTATTAAAAGTGAATATTGTACGCACAATAGCTTTATCTTGACTATTAATATTTGAGATTCGTTATTGTGCTGGTGGAGTAGTAGTAGATGTGTTTGTTTTTCTTAGTTGGTTGGTCGGCAGGTTGGGCTGGTCGGGCGAGTTGGGCTGACTGGCAGGTAGAGCTGACTGGCTGGTTGAGCTGATAGAGCGCTTGGTAAACTTTTCGAATTGTTGTCAGTATTACAACAACCGCTCGAGAGAGAAGATGTGGCAAATCGAAGATGTTGTTGAAAGAGTGACAAATTTGATCGTCAGCTTGCAAGAACTTGTGAGTGTAAAGGAAGATGAGGATTCTGAGGCGAGCGCAAGCTATAAATGTGTTGAGACTGTTCTCACCCACATTTATCAATTGGGCTTGAAAGCGCAGGATATTATGGAGCCCTATAAGAGACAAGTCGGTTCGTTGCTTTTGACAGCTTTGCCGCAGCTGGTTATTTTCGCAAAGCGAGAGACATCTACTCCCATCAGTGAGGAAACATATAGAAGAGCATGTCATATGAGAGCAGGTCTAGAATATCTTGTAGAGCCGTTCAACCAGTACAGAACTTTTCCAGTAAATGTAGAATTACCACCACCAGGAATGGAGGAAGAAGAGGAGAAGTTGGATATGTTCCTGACTGAGCAGCTGCAGTTGTTGGTGAATTGGGAGGAGTATGATGATATGTTTAAAAAATTTGAAGCTACCGCTTTGTGGTCATAGTACCAAACTTATTGCTGATACTGTTACTGTTATAATCAAGAATGTGATGGAAAAATAGAAAAACTTCGTTATTGTATTTGTATAATCTTTAGTTTGTTTGCATAGTTATCATGTGTGTGGAGCGCGCGTTTTTTCTAGTTTATCGCAGCAAGCGCGTCTCACCTGTGTGGAGCGCGTACGCGCATTGGTTGTTCTCATTTCTGTCTACATGCTGAATATGAGTCAGTCACATTTTGACAACCAAAACGAATATACGCTTACGGTGATGGCGCAATATCTAGATAGAAGCGGAAGTGATTGGACTGAAATTAAGAGAAAACAGTTAAACGTGCGTTATACAAACCTCTTCAACCCGCATGGAGAAGAATCGCGCACCATTTATCGCCAGCTAGAAGATCAAATAGAATATCTATCTGACGATCTTGCTAAAATTAAAGTCTTTGGAAGGTTACATTCTATTCCTCGACAGCAGGCTGGATATGGCGATTCTGGAGTGACTTATTCTTATTCTAATTCAACTCTCTTAGCCAAACCATGGACACCCATATTGAAGCATATAAAGGAAAATGTTGAAAGACTTTGCGGAGGTGGATTGGTTTTCAACTTCGTGTTGGTTAATAAATATGTTAATGGTAAACACTATGTTAGCGAACATCGAGATTCGAAAAAAGAATTAGATCCTACAGCACCCATTGCATCTGTCTCCATAGGCGCTAGTAGACGTTTTTACTTTAAACATTGCGACTGGCGTAAGGGAGATAAGTCTGAACCTTTGGTATCGCTCACAATGAATGATGGAATGCTGTTGTTAATGAATCCACCTACAAATGATTTTTGGTACCATTCGCTTCCAATTGATAAAGAATGTCTCGATTCTCGCATCAATTTAACGTTTCGTAAAATCCTAATTGAACAACAAGATTAATATAGTGATAGTGTAAAGAATAAGCTGCTTGTATGTGTATGTATTATGCGTATTATAGGTATATGTATGTGTATGAATAAATATTTCATTATCAGTTGCAGTGAAGTACGTTATATCGCGCTCACGCTTTTTTGTATCTAGAAAAAATGATTGGTTTGAGCAATAAACATATTAATTGAAAATAGGGGAAGAAGAATTAGTGGGATAAAAAATTACATATTATAGTTATATATTGTAGCAGGGTAGGAGTTGACAGTATAAAATGATGTAGAGTTATTACTATATGTTTAGTGATTTGTCTGATTCTGATCGATCGACACCACACCATAAAAAAGAAGAATGTCGTTTTATTTCAATATTGCTGCAAAGAATAACATCGCTACAACGAACATTCCTCCTCCTCCTCCCGAATTATTTTGCTGGGATCTGCTAAAAAATGAAGATTTATGGTACATTTTTGAAAAACAGTTACTGACTATAACGAAGGATATGCTTCCTTATTATATTAACACTTCCTATTTTCCAAGCGGATGGACTCCGCTGATGACGGCGGTAGAACATAATAATTACGCCGCTTGTAATTTCTTTCTTCAACACGGAGTTAACGTTAATGCGGTAACTACGACGAAGTGGTCCGCTCTTCATACCGCAGCAAAAAAGAATTCTTTTCCGATAGTGGATTTATTACTTAGATTTGGTGCAAATCCGACTTTATTTGCTGAAACAACAAGAACTTCTAGATGGAATTTATTACCGGAAGATGTTACGAAAAATCAAAATATTATTAATCTACTACAACAATATCGAATGATGCGATGAACATGTCCTTAGTATTTTTGAAATAAACGAAAAAAACAACTTCTAATTATGTTTCTACGTTTACGTTTTTCTCTTTCTTCTCTTTTTTTTTCGTATATTCCGTTGAATATTAAACAGATATGGTCCACATTTTCGTTTTTCATTTGCCGATAATTACGACTTCGTGCGGAAGGTAATTGTGGTTGACAAAAGTCAAAACACGCCAGATTGCTTTTCATGCAGTTGACGGGAAACGGAGAAAATGACTTTTTTTAATTGGAAAAAAGCGAAATATGAATAAGATAACAACAATATGAGTTTATATATAGTTTTTCATCATTTTTTCGATTAATTTTGTATCTTCTGAATGATAAAATGTGGGTTGCAGGGTTGACAAGGTGATAATGCTTTTTTTAAAATTCAAATCTATTTATATATTTTTTCGTATTTTCCTTGCAATATATTTACATCTTTTCGAATTTTCTAGCTATGTTTCGCTTTTACTTTTCGGATTTTTGATGAAAAACTGAACAAATAATGCAGGGTTGCTATTATACTTATCATATTAAATTATATTGAGTAATAAGTATTTAACAAACAGACTCTCGTACATTTTTTTATTTAATAGATGTAGCAACCCTTCATGATGACTAACCGTTGTTTGTTGATGATAGTAGAATGTTTTCTTGATGTAGACTCTAACTCCTTTGATGCAAGACCTTCACTGGCGATTTTTCCACCTAGCTTGGTCTTTGAGGAGAATGCGTGTTTTTAAAGTAAACACTTCAATCACGGACGGGTAGTCGTCAAATTTTTTGAGTAATTTTAGCCAAAAATCATCATTTTTTGTCTTTCTTAACCGCAGTTTCCCATAAAAAATCGCCACGTCGTCGCAAAAAAAGTTGTCACGTCGTCTCTCAAATCGCCATGTCGTCAAGGTCGTCGCCATGTCGTCAAGGTCGTCGCCATGTCGTCAAATGGTTCCCACGGTCATCGCCGTGTCGCCGATCGCCATGTCGTCGATCGCCATGTCGTCAGTATATTAATATTATACACTTATGTTGCTGTTGTTGCTGTTTGTTCCCGCAGTCATCGCCTGATCGACTCATCTCCTCCCACTAATTCATTTACATAATATAGAAGAACTATGTCTATTTTGTAAATGCGGTTATTTTTAATTAAGTATAACTTACGAACGTAATGAAAAATTCTTAACCTTTTTCAAACAAAAGTTCAACCCTTTCCATCGGCAAAGAGTTTCTCTTGATGCAAACTTTAACCCTTTCCATCGGGAAAACTTTCTCTTGGGTTTTTCCGCCTAGCTCTGTCTTTGAAGAGAACATGCGTTTTTTGAATTAAACAATTGATTATTACTGAGTCAGAGTCAATTTTTTTGAGCAATTTTAGCCAAAAATCATCATTTTTTGTCTTTGTTAACCGCAGTTTTCCATCAAAAATCGCCACGTCGTCGCAGAAAAAAAGTTGTCGCGTTGTCTCAACCGCCATGTCGTCAAATGGTTCCCACGGTCAATAGCGTATCGCCTCAGGTCCTTTACACTTATTATATAGATAGATAGACATTATACACATACACAATCCATTGTCATAGGATTAACAACACATCTACTTGGCGGAAGAAAGTATGACTAAGATCAGCTTCAACCTCCTGAGATGCTTAGGATAAAGGAATTCAGATCGTATCACCACCTAAAGAAATTCATTACCAATCACATGAATCACCTTACCCATTTATAATCTCATCGTAATAAAAATAAAAAAAGGAGATGAGCAGAATAGGCTGTTTTTTGAAAACAAAGACGACGACGAATTTGAGATATTCAGAAGAAGTTGAATATCGTCTTCATGTTCAGACGTTTTTTTATAAGTGAGAGTGATATCGGATAAAAAAATAGAAAAAACATTGTAATCTTCACATAGACATAGGCAAAGGAATGATGTTTTTACTGTAAAATATCAACATCAATGATAAGTATCGCAAGTCCAACACAGCCCACCGGAATTCCGACACGACTGAGGAGAAGAGCCACGCGGACCAAGACCTGAGGGTCTCGACCCTCACGAGTAAACAAGGTCATCGTTAACATCTTTACCAGCATTGAAAGCTTCGAGAATTTCTAGAACTGCGCCGGCGTCATCAATATAAAAAATGATGGGATGATTCCCACTCTTACTTGTTGTGCTTTTACAGCTTCACTGTAACAACAGATTCGACCAAGACCAATATTAACGATATTCTCATCTCAAAAACAAAAAAAAATAACATACGCAGACTTAATGGACTCAATTAACAAGGAAATCACCGAGCTGGAGTCACTGGAGCAAACCCCATGGAACCCGGACCAGGTCACAATCATCTCCTCCTCCCACACCAAGCTGATGTTACCACCGTCAAAGAAGCAAACGGATTGTGCTCTGCAAGCACGGCATTACCAAGAAACTTGAATGAGGGCGCAAGGCCGAGAGGGCTGCTGCTGCTGCAACCTGCAGCAAGACCTGCAGGAAGGACTATTGGAACTGTTACTGTGACCGATCTGGGAGAATGGGATTTTTGAAGATAAATAAAAAATGCAATTTTTTGGCCTTTGCACCAGACCTTTGCCGTCCTTCTCCTTGAACGAGAGAGAGACTTGTAAACTCGTTCGCTACTGTAACAGGGCCAGACTGGCGGCGACAAAGGCCAGCAGACAAGTCTTGCTCAAAGCTCACCAGCTCTTTGAATTGGAGTATGAAGTATTGGAGAACGATGGAGACAAAGCTGAAATTCTGCAACTGTTCTGGTGTTGCTCAACAATGTCGGTGATTCTCTTGCCAGGAATTTCAAGAATAAGATTGAGAAGAAGTTTAAAGAGCGTCAGAACAGACATCAAAACGTCGTGCGGCTGTTACACTACGAAGTCGACGACAAGGTCGACCAACCATGTAATGCCTCACTGCGACGGTGGCAACCTTAACCGATACATCAAAGATTGCAAAAGGAGGCAAGATCGACCAACCATACCCATTCTTGCGGACCGTCGTCAAATACTGACCGGGGAGGTGTCTCTCCAAGTCGTCCAATGTAGAGTTCTCATTACGGAAACCGTCACGAACGTAATGGTTCGTTAAAAGGTCAAATACTGACCAGGCTGCACTACACCAAGACAGACGAACCACGGTAGAGGAGTTAAACAAGTTATACGACACACCCAAGCGGTTAACTAAGATATACTGTGTTTGTGTTCGCCAATGATTTCTTTCCTTCATTGTAAGTGAGATAATAAACAGTTTCGAGCTCAAAAAGATAGATATCGATATCGAATCGATATCTGTACATGAAATATGAAAAAGTCTGTCATGATGACAATTGAGAACTGTCGCGGAATATCGCACACAGTCAACTCGACCGTTTTTGGTGTCCAACACTACATAACGCTGGAGGTATACAAAGCTCTCAGGAATGGGACTAGATCCCAATCGAGAACGAGAACAATATATACCGATACTGTGTTCTGCTGGTGTCGCGGAATATCACAAAAAAAATAAGGTCTGCAAAAACAAAGTAGCCGCGATCGCAGCTCTTAGTTGCAACAGTCATCAGACTCATCACGGATAAGAAGAGGTCGTCGTCCGTCAGATATGGGAAGGTAAAGGTTAAAAGGAATTATCCAGAGGCGGCTTTGACGTACATAAAACACTCTCACTCTCATCTACCTTTTGGAGAGACAATGCTCCAAGCTCTCCAGCCATAGTAGTGGAAAAATGTTGAAAGCGCTCCCACCCAGTGTCGTAAAGATGTATCGTAATGAGAACATTGACATATTGGCCGCCAACGACTGCGGTAAGATTAGGGACATGACCCCTTAGAGCTCAAAGATAGATATCTAATCGATATCTGTATACTTCGATAATATGTCCAACGACAATGTCTAGAATTGAGGAGGTTTGAGGCAAGGTTATCTGCCGCGTTGTCATAGCATCACGAAGGTGGAAAAGTCGAGGTGAATTCCCCAGACAAGTCCCAATATGACGTAAAGAATTTTCAATTCTTCCTGGGGCTGGCTGCAGCAGCGAAGGAGAACATAATTGAGGTGAGGATTAAGATCCTCAATTATGGACCAAATAGAAACTACATCATTCGAACTGCGCAAGAATCTTATTATCTTAATCAGATCATCACGCTATCCGCATTCCAAGATTGGATGATACGCAAACACAATCATTATCATTCAATCACATTCCTCACCTTAGGCAAGTAATCCCCTTTAAAACAAATTATGGACATTCAACAAAGTCAGCTTATAGTGGGTGGAAAGATTCAAAATTAGAAAAAAAATCAGACATCTCCAGCGAAAAACGTTATGTCAACCCATGCTACATAGTGTTGACTGCGACACCAAGATCTTTTTCAAGCTGGTAATACAGGAGAAAATTCTGTAGTAGGCAAGGACAAATTCGTTTCCAAGTACTTCATGAACAAAGTCCTCGGGACGCTACTGTATGTGACGCTATCCACATTCCAAGATTGGATGATACGCAAACACAATCATACAATCACATTCCCCACCTTAGGCAAGTAATCGCTTTTAAAAACAAATTATGGACATTCAACAAAAGCGGCAGCTTATAGTGGGTTATAGTGGGTGGAAAGATTCAAAAATTAGAAAAAATCTGCAAGTAAATTCGAAATGTCGAAAATTACGAGAAAGCAATTCTACGGTCAGTCAAAGTTTTGGCGACCACCTGGTGAGACTCGACAGGTAGCAATTTCTGGAGAGCCACTGTTGTAGCTTTTTGCTACCCCTAACTTAACTCACACATTTCATGTCAAATTCTCATGCAGGCGGACGCTGACCACCACTCGTGAGATCTTGAAGGTAGACAGGGAAGACTGCGTGAAGTATGTACGTAACAAGGTGTTCACCTACGAAGTCGTCAAGCAACCGACCGACTACAACACCGTCGTGCACAATGAGACCTTCTCCATCCCATTTGCAAGGAAAGACATTGAAGAAATTCCTTCCAATATTATATATATATAGCAGGCTGCCCAAAAAAGATTTGACATCCATACAGATGGACGTTGACCACCACCCGTGAGATCTTGAAGGTAGGCAAGGAAGACTGCGAGAAATACATTTGTCTGACATATACTCCATGAGTCTCCTGACCTACGATTTCTAGCGGAGAGGTCCAGAAAGACCGGGAAGCGGTGAATCATGCGACAACACACTAGCCAGAGCTAAGGGAAGTGTACAGGTACCTGAAAGCTCTCAAGAGACTGCTGCAGTCTCTCTTCTGCTGTGATGAAGGGGATAATAATCCTCTTTATCTGCGGTCTTAGCATGGCTGTCTACTTCATGACCATGGAAATGAGGGACCAGACGTGGATGTCTGAGCTGGAGGCCAAGCAAGAGGTAAATCTAGATGGCGATGCACATGGGAAAGAAGTTAGGTGCCCTGGAGACAATGGACCTTCTTCGTATCGAGAGAACGATCGGAAAAACATCAATCTTCACACGTTGGTGTAGGACTTTGACCTAAGCGGTGGATAAAAAAATCTCATGTTCCTATATGATCTAGTTGAAGGGTCCATCCAGTATGGCTGTCCCATCATCACACCTCTCAGTAAAGCCTTAAGAGACATTTGCAAGAAAGACATTGAAGAAATTGCCAACATTGAGCAGTGTCATATCAGGCTGCCCAAAAAAGATTTGACATCCATAATTGTACATTTTGACAATAAAATGGAAAAATACCCGGATTGGCTGCACCGGCTGGAAGCAACAATATAGACGCCCTCACACGTTGGTGTAGGACGTCATCTCAAGCCAAGTACATACTTGGTCAAGTCATCCAATTCTGTACACCCAATTTAATTATGAGTAAGAAGAAGAGCCAGTCGCGAACTGCCAGAACTTCTACCAGACCAACGCCTGGCGCCTCTACTTCACCTACTTGCTGAATCCGCTACTTGCTACTACAGCCCTAACTTAACTCACTCATTTCGCGTCAAATTCTCAAGTAGGTGGACGCCTACATGAGAATTCGTCACCATCAAAGTCTGCCAGATGAAGGTGGTGGACAGACTGGGTCAAAGTCTGCTGGATGAAGGTGGTCGTCGACAATATATTATGGTAAACAAAACGCTGTGCGACAGAGTATCGCGCCACCCCATTCACGAGGGGTACACAGGTAGCTTACTTCATTTAAAGTTTAAAGAAATAACAGTGGCGATGAAACAACACGTGTTCCGCGTGGAGAGCCCTCACGCGGTCTACCACACCGACGCTTCGGGCACAAGAAGATCAACACCAAACTGTGCAACACCAACTTCATGATCATGGAAATGAGGGACCAGACGTGGATGTTTGAACTGGAGACTGCTGCTGCCGCAGAATTCTGTACTCCACAATATGTATCGCGATAATTTGGAACTTTAGCGTATCTTCAGTTTTTTTTTAATTCTAAAAAACAAGGTGGTCGCGATGGTCAAGCTCTTGCACGATGGTGGGGTCGTCTTGGTCGCCACCTCAGTCATCTACCATAGCTTCTGTTCATCCTCCCGCCCATCGGATCTTAATGAATACAACCAGCCGACTGGAGCAGAAACGGCCAACCTAATATACATCTGCCAGAACTCGAATGTTGCTGTCCGACTTTAGACACAACTTCCGTTTTTTCATTTCTAAAAAAACAAATCCTATCCTATTTATCGCGATAATGTGGAACTTCTGACCACCATCATGAAGAAACATCAGCAGATTTACCTAACAAAGTCTGCAGCGTGTGGCTGATGCGTCTACTTTATTCTATGATTATCCTTCTGATGGTCTGGGCAACCCCTTACAACTTCTTTACCAGTCTGGTCTGTACCATGGTCCTTGCTGAAAGCAACGGGAGAAAGGTATGGAACTGGTCGGTACTACGACACCACCAATGTCACGGTCGGGGAGACCGCGGCATGAGAACAAGAACCAAGGTTTCTGGAACTATGTCGAGAAAAAGAGCGAGGCCACGGTCGGGGAGACCGCAGCATGAGAATCAGAACCAGGGTTTCTGGAACTATGTCGAGAAGAAGAGCGAGGACAAGAACAAAAAGAAGTGAACATGTGAAAGAGGGCAATAAAATCAGGACTATGAGTCGATGATAGAGCTCGAGGGAAGAGGTGGAGGTATCAAACAGCGATAGCAACAATTACAGGTGCTCTTCTCGCTCTTCGCCATCTTCAAAGTGATGGGGTAGAGGATCGTCAAGACCGCGAGCAGCCTCGAGGTCAACAAGGTCACGCTGGAGCTACAGACAGAGCTGGAGTGCAAGTTCTAACCATAACCTATTATACTATATCGCTATAACTCATAGGAAAACGGGTGGAAGAAAACGAGGGAATATCTTACAACATATCTTATCAACAATTATATGACCAAGACTGTCTAGTTTTTATAAACTATTAATAATAATTATAATTATAACAATTAATGCCAAAGATAGGAAAATTAGAAATAAGTAATACGTACCCTTCTTTCCTCTTGTTCGACTTCAACTGTAATGACTAAGATGGCGGGGACGGAAATGGCGTGGCGTGGTGTCGTAGGCAAAGCTGATTGGATACTGATAATGAGGCAAAGTATGATGCTGATTGGCTAGGCGGAGAAAAAGCAAGGCTAGCAAACAGCCGACTCCAGTTAGAGGTATACTATTTGTGGAAAAAAATTATTCTTATAAAGTTTTTACTTAATATCAATAGAAAAAAATGAAAAATAATTCGCTTCTGTTTTTAATTTATTCATGTTGTTACTTAATCAACCTATCTCTACTGTATGCAGAAAATTGGCGGCGTGGCAACACAAAGTTCAACAGATGCGACGCTAGAAAAATCTGTTAATGAGTGCGCTTTCAAGACGCTCCCGCCCTCTGCTTCTCCTCCTCCATTGATAAAATCTAAATCTAATCTACAAACAAACAAATCTTCTTTAAAAATTGGTTATATATTAATCACATCACGTTAGAGGTATACTATTTGTAGAAAAAAATTATTCTTATAAAGGTTTTACTTAATATCAATAGAAAAAAAAATGAAAAAAAATTCGCTTTCTGTTTTTAATTTATTCATGTTGTTACTTAATCAACCTATCTCTACTGTATGCAGAAAATTGGCGGCGTGGCAACACAAAGTTCAACAGATGCGACGCTAGAAAAATCCGTTAATGAGCGCGCTTTCAAGACGCTCCCGCTCTCCGCTTCTCCTCCTCCATTGATAAAATCTAAATCTAATCTACAAACAAACAAATCTTCTTTAAAAATCGGTTATATTAATCACATCACATTAAAATAGAATACAATCTATGTTTCGCACGAACATGTCCATTCAGACTTGCAACATTATACGTTTTAAAATGACACTGATTACAGGTAAACGTACATAACTCAGGGTGAGTATCAACGATATGTTTAGATAGACATGCGCGAGAGTTTTGACCGACGACATAATTACAACTGAAACACTTAAGCACTGATGTAAATTCGCTATGCATATTGGATAAATGTCTGTATAAACCTCGGAAATTTCGAAATATTTTATTACAAACTTGACAATTTATCGATAATGTTGTGTTATGTTCTTTTTTTGAGTGATTTTCTAAAAGGCAGTATGACGTCGATTTATAATAACATCCTTCTATATTACACGATAAAAATGGAAATTTTTCGTGAGCTATAAAAAGATGATTTTTTAGGTCTCGTATGTTAATCGCCATATAATCGCATATAGGACATAATGTATTCTTAATTTCAATCCAATGTGCGGCGGAATAGTCTTCGTCTTCCACATGTATTTCTGGCTGTGGTTGTTCATTAAAATGTTTGAAAAAATTCATTGTTCGGATATATCAATATTTGCTCCTGGTTGATTGTACTCGTAATCATACTGATCTTCGGAAATATTTTGACTATCTATATTCGTGTCTGCTGGCGGTTGCTCATTGAAATAATCGATATCATCAAAAGAGTCCTGTTCCTCTACATCCTCATTATAAAAGGAGTACTGTTCGCCTTCATCTACATTTGCATTTTCTGGCGGGTGATTGATAAAATATTCCTCTTTTTCAAACACATGCTCATGTTGTCGTAGTTGTTCTTGTTCTTGAAGTAAAGGAGTAGACATTTTTTGCTCTAGCCAATGATTATATTCTGCTAAATGATTTTTAAACTCCTGCCGCCAGTTCTGTTCATATTCAGTATTAGAATAAACTAATAACTTCTTCTTGACTCTAACTTTCTTAATAGACTTTTTCAATTGATTGATCCATCCTTGCGATGAAACTTCATTTACTCTATTACCATCTAATTGTATTGTAGTATCGGTGGGAGAAATTCGTACCTCCAATAATGAACTGCGATTCTGATTTCTCTCTTGCCCGCATATCCATCTTTCTCTTACAATACTCTCATTTTGTCTTTGATTGTCAGCTATGTGAAGCGGGACGGATATAGTTGTAATACTTGCAAACTGAAATATAATAATCGAAAAAATAATGATGTAATTAATGCGTATCCTATATTATTAGCTTGTTTTCATACCTGCGGGAATAATGGCGGTGTTGGATTTACAAAGTCGCGTTCACTTCTCTTCGTTGACATCTCTTAATCAATTTATATTCGTTCGTAAATTATAAACGGGGTGATGATAGCTACGATCGCTCTTCTCTCGTCGAAGTGACAAACAAAACTGTCTTGTGAACTAATAGGTCAAGCGACAAACAGCAGGAGGGAGAAGACGATGACCGTTTAACTACATTTCCGTTCTCAGGAGAAAAACTAAGCGCTTCCAACAACAATCTCTTCTACTCAAGCCTCGCAGCTTTGCATCCACATATGGTTTGCGTCAAGTTAACATTCATTCAAAATTTGCCGCGTTTTTTCAGCTGTTGATAATCGATATTTCTTTAAAATTTAGCCGCCATCCCATGATACAATACTACAACATCCCGGATTAAGAATTAATCTATCATTGACAAGAATTCGTTCATCCAATAAAGCAATATAAAGAGCGGTGAATAATCGTTCTTCAACCATTTTGCAATCATCTTGATCAGTACCGAGGACAAACCATCTTTCTGTCGAAGTCAGTATTTTTTCAAAAAGATAAAATATGATATTTTTTACGTACTCTTTCTCTTCTGAATCGTTTGTTGCTGTTACTAGATAAGAATACACAGTCCACTTTTCAGACGCACCTAAATAGGGATGAGCCATAACATGCGATGTGGTTCGCATTCACTTCAAATATCAGACTGGAAGCGCGACAATTCAAAAGGAAAAAGCAAAAGACGGGAGACAAACTCATAATTACTTTGCGGTTATTTGTTTGTCAAAGCGGAAATGATTATGGCTTTGTCTCCAGGCTGTTAATCTCAAACTAGCAGACCTGAAACAAATTCGTTGAAAATTTGACTGCGAAGCGAGTACCATCATCAGCTAAAAATAAGCGCAGCTGAGGAATTTCCTTCTTTTTCGTATTTATTTTTTCTGCTGATGTGTTGCGGACTATTATTTAGATGTGTAAAAACCGCTTCTTTTCCTATGGAAATGAGGACCGCTAATAGACGTCGGACGACTTAACCGATAATTGCTGAGAAAAAGAAACGAAAAAACCAATTATCGCGATCGTCAACAACAAATAATTACTTGCGACCGTCGTCAACAAACACGAACCATTTTCAGTTTTACTTGGATTGTCTTTAAAACAACATGTGCTTCCATAAGAATCAAGATCTTGGCGAAACAGACTCGAAAAGATGGTGTGACGGTACTAAAGCAAAGTGTAGCGGATGTACTTGTCGATATCCTATTGTAGATCCATTATTACAAAAGTGTAAAAAATGTCGAAAACAATTGCATTTTTTACTTGACGTAATCTATGAAGAAAGAGAAGCTGTTTCAAGATCGTATTCGCTTAGAAAAGAATATACCTGGGAAGATTGTATTAATTTAGAACAAAGGATTAGTAACAGTGTGTGGACGCATACCTTTAATAATTATTATACAAATAAAATGTCAAGATCTACATTAGAACATTTTGTAAGATTGGAAGCGGCATTTTATACAAATTTATTGCTTAAGAGAACAATACAAGAAATAACCTCATAAAAATTGTAAAAAGAAGATGTACATATTAAGCTTTGAAATACACTGAAACACAAAAGGAGACGCGCGCTATTAAAACTGACGGTTGACGACGCCGTCTGGCTGTTCTCGCCCCATTAGTTAGCCAGTTTTATATTCCACACTGAAGTGAAAAGACAGGCCGCAGCTGTTGATCCGCACATAGTCACATTTTCTGAAGATGTCTCGTTTTCGTTCAATTTTACTAATCGCAATTCTTCTACTTCTTAAAGATAATGTAAGTAATTAGATTTTTTTTATTTATTTATTTATTGGTCGGAAAAAGAAACGACGCTTTACCTTTATTTTTAGCTTGCAACGGAAGGATGCTACCGCGGACCGCGAGATCATATTCTTGAAAAACGGTTAGAAGCTGTCTATAAACTAGAAATGCATTTAACAGACAGATGTATATTCTTAGATGAAAAAGATTTTGACAAGCTTCAAGAATATCTCAATGAAGTATCAAAAGCTTATAATAATGTCAAATTGGAATAAACATTTTACGCTACTTTTCAATCCTTTACGCGAATCGATTCTATTTTTCGCAGAACTTTTAAGTATTTAATATCGCAATATAAGACTGAGCCAAACCTACAGTGTACTTCATAAACGAATATTTTAGAAGAATGGATGTAAAATATATCAATATTATAATATCCTTATGACTTTCTGCAGTAAACACAATCGTGGTAAATTTAAAAAATTGCCTTTATTACTTGATAAAGCAACTTATCTACATTGTCCGTTCCATCTCCCGAACTAAGTTCTTCATTTTTCTTTTACTCCTCAATCTTCTGGAGAACTTTGTAAAAAGCTCGTCGGTCTATGTGAGTCATGTAGGGGAAGGTGATCCGCTCACCGTTAATGACGGTCTCAGCTTGAATCTTGCGCGCCTTGATCCGCAGGGAGTACATTTCAGACTCTAGTGGAATGTATGAGAAGTTGGGGATGAAGAGGTTTAAGGTCCAGCCATTGCTACCCAAACCCGTGACGGAGACCTCCACGCTCTTGCCGTCCTTTGCCAGCGGTAATGCGGTTTTGAAAGCTGTGTTCTTGGTTGTTCTCTTGGACAATGTTGAGATGATAGTACTGTTACTGGTCAAATCCTTGATCCTAGCCGCAACATTCACGTCCTTGCCGTCATTGTTGGTGTAGGTCGCAACAACAGTGTCAGCGTTGTCAGTGTAGGTCAGAACAACCTCAGTCACCATATTGCTGGGTGACCTCATGTTACCACTATGACTGTTGAAACACAACTGATCTTCGCTTGCGATCTCGAGGTTGCGTGCGTATTTTTTGAACAATCGGTGGAATCTATTTTCCCACATTAACTACCGCGATGTCAGCTAGACCAATAACGGCCATTATTTGAATAAATAAGACCGAAAAAAAGCGAGAGGTTGTGGTTGTGTGCTTATACTTTTTTTTGTTAATTTCCTTAATTACATGTACATGTCTTGAATGTCCATATCGCTCATGATCATTATCATGGGTTCTTCATTTTTCTTTTATTCCTTCTTCTTCTTCCTTCTTCAGGAGAACTTCGTAAAAAGCTCGTCGGTCTATGTGAGTCATGTAGGGGAAGATGGTACGTTCGCCATTAATGTCTGTCTCGACTTGGATCTTGTTTGCTATGAGCCGCATGAGGTAAATTTCGGACTCCAGCGGAATGTGTGAATAGTTGGGGATGAAGAAGCTAAAGGTCAAGCAATTGGTGTTTGAGCCCAAGCCTGTGGTTGAGACCTCCACGTCCTTACCATCCTTTGCCAGCGGTAATAAGGTGTTGAAAGCGGTGTTCTTGGTTATTATCTTCTTTTTCAGTATTGGGGCGATAATACAACCGCACTGGATCACCGTCGCGACCTCCACCATATCCTTACCATCATTGTCAGTGAAGGATGCAACTATGGTGTTGCTGTCATCAGTGAAGGACAGACCAATAACGTCCTCAGCCACCAGACCATTGGTAATGTTGTTGGGTGAGCTCGAGCTCATGTTGCTGCTATGACCGTTGAAACACAACTGATCACCATTTGCGATCTCGAGGTTGCGTGCGTATTTTTTGAACAATCGGCGGAATTACTATTTTTCTCATTTGACCTCATTAACTACCGCGATGCCAGCCAGATAAATAACGACCATTATTTTATTAAATAAGACAAAGAAGCAAGAGGTTGTGTGCTTATATTTTCTCGTTAATTTCCTTTAATTACAGGTGATTCTTCTATTGGTGGAATATAACTTGTTGAATTTGTGATGTTGGAGCTGTTAATATAGCTGCTGCTGGCGGGATAATTTCGACCCGCTATCACGATAACATAGATCCAAAGAATTATCCAGGCGAAGAAGATCAAATACAGGCAAAGTGTTCCCGCACATTCCTGCTGAGACATGTTCAATATAATAATAATCACCTCACTTATTTAAATCTACAAAGAAACTTTCGTAATGTTGTCGGTTCTATGGTTCGCTCTAAACTAACAAAATACGAGATGAGGACGCTTAAGTAAATCAGTCTGGCACGAAAAGACAGGAAATCGATGAAACGACGGTGTGGAGGATGTAGATGTTACCACCGCATTTCTTTCTAACAGCGACAAAAAATGTAGATTAAATATTACTATACACGTGACCAACCTTTGTAATATACTAGGATTTCTTTTTTAAAGCAGCAATTAAAAAGAACAAGAACGGGTCATTTTTTCAAAAATACTAATACCATCTAGATAGTGTTGTTATATACATTTCGATTATTTCATCTAAAGCAATCACATAAAAAGTTGCAACTTAATGCGTTGCTTTTCAATCATTTATACAACAAGAGATTCTTATTCGATGGACGCAGAATTGAATATGATTTATTATGCTATAAGCCAAGTCAATCACTTCATTTACAATATAATTGATTTTTTTAACGGTAGCAAAAACAATTTGCAATTTCTTTATCTAAATAAAGAAATAAATTAAAAAGTATGGTTAAATATGGAATAACGGAAAGACGAAATAATCAAGTATAGCTGCTAATATAAAAAATAATGAGTAATATTAATATAACTGCGGCGATGTGATAATCGAGCGACACAGCGATGACTTATTTGAGACAACGCAACGAAAGGTAGCCATCCATAAACAAAAGTGGGTCGAGCCTACTATTTTTTTAGTATATAATCTATATTATAATAAGTATAATGTAATATATCTGCGACGACATGACGATTGGAGGTGATCATGCGACACGCTAATGACTGTGACCGTGGGAACCATTTGACGACATGGCGATTGAGACAACGTGACGACTTTTTTCGCGACGACGTGGCGATTTTTTGATGGAAAACTGCGGTCAATCTAGACCAAAAGTGGGTGGAGCTTATTATTTTTTAGCTAAAATTACCCCAAAAACGCTAATTACCGTGGGAACCATTTGACGACATGGCGATTGAGACAACGCGACAACTTTTTTCGCGACGACGTGGCGATTTTTTTATGGGAAACTGCGGTCAATCTAAACCAAAAGTGGGTGGAGCTTATTATTTTTTAACTAAAATTACCCCAAAAACGCTAATGACCGTGGGAACCATTTGACGACATGGCGATTGAGACAACGCGACAACTTTTTTCGCGACGACGTGGCGATTTTTTTATGGGAAACTGCGGTTAACCGAGACAAAAATTGCTGATTTTTGGCTAAAATTACCCCAAAAATGAGACGGCTACCCGTCCGTGATTGAAGTGTTTACTTTAAAAACACGCGTTCTCCTCAAAGACCAAGCTAGGTGGAAAAATTGGTAGTAAAGGTATTGCATAGAAGGAGTTAGAGTCCACATCAAGGAAACGTTCTACAGGCATCAACAAACAACGGTTAGTCATCATGAAGGGTTGCTACATCTATTAAATAAAAAAATGTACAAGAGTCTGTTTGTTAAATACTTATTACTCAATATAATTTAATATGTCCAGCACAATAGCAACCCTACATCATTTCTTGTGTTTTTCGTCAAAAATCCGAAAAATAGGAGTAACATGGGTGATTAAATAATATATGATTTATCCATTTTTTCGAAAGATAGATGTATAGACGACAGTTGCGTTATTGATTTTAATCACCAAATAACCTATGATTATTTTAGATGTTTAAATAATATCCGATTAATTCGAAAATAGTGGGTTAATTCATAGAAGTCATAAGATACTACAACTACTACTACTACTACTACTAATATACAATTTAAAAAACATAAAATACAATTAAATGTATGAAGATATATTCGTATGATGCATATTTAACGTATATTATAAAAACTGATAAGATTTGATCTTAAACGGAAATATGATAATTTCGTTAAGAATGATGTGTTGTTTAATTTAGACAAGTGAACGATTTAGCGACTTCAGTATGAAGTGGACATTTCGTTATTTGACATTAGGTGAAGCAATTTTCGACTTCGACATAGGGTGATGCACGCTTCGTTTTTTTCAACAAGTGTGGGAGGTGCGCGTCTTTCCGAAAAATGTGTTGGGGGGCATCAGGTACTGCACGGTCCGATTCTTGTCAACCTCGACATCAGGTGATGCATGCGTCGTTTTTTCGGCAGGTATGGGAGGCGCGCGTCTTTCCGAGAAATGTGTCGGGGGCGCATCAGGTCCTGAACGGTCCGAAGCTTCTCAAAAGCGAATCACCGAATGTTAGTTCCCGATTTTGCGACAGACGTCCACAAAACGCTCGCGCAGCAGCGCGCGCTAGCGCGCGCTGCAGCGCGAGCGTTTTGTGGACGTCTGTCGCAAAATCGGGAACTAACATTCGGTGATTTTCTACTACTCACTAACAAGACTGCAGCCACAGCCACAGAAGGAAGAAGGAAGGACGAGAGAAGCGACGGTGTAGTAAATGACTTATATACAGAGAGATATCCTTGATTGGTTTTGGACAATTGATAGAGGGAAGAAGCTTAACGGACGAATTGAGTCGTGTTTTGTTTGTGTGTGCTGGCAAGGTAGGTAGGGTGGGGGAGAGAGAAAAATTCCCCCGGGATTGAATCATAACATGAACGTACGACGCCATTTCCCTCACGAACGCTGCTCAACGAACGCTCTACTAATTCCCGTCCCCGCGGACCCCGTTGTTTTTTGCCACCGCCGCCGCAGCCACCATCACCACCACCCTCGTCCATGCGAGTACTACATATACAGTACACTGGCAGCTGGTTAACTGAAGGGAATAAAGACAATGAATGGCCAGCAGGGTAGGGTAGGGTGGGTAGGGTAGGGAGGGGAGACTCTGGCAGCAGCGTCGCTCTTTTAATCCATTTCAGAGCCATCGAGGAGTCGGGGAGGCGAATGTAAAGAGGAAGGAGAGAGAGAGAGAGAGAGAGAGAGAGAGGGAGAGAGAGGAGAGCGACCATGCTAAATTCCCCCTGTGTTGCTACTCAGACATTCAGCGGGTTCGAGCTGGCTGTCTCGTTTCGTTTTTTCCCCCTGGGGTGGTGGGGAGAGCGACTAGCGAGTGAATCGATAGTAGAGCGAAATAGCCAGAGAGAGATGGAAGGAACGAAGGAGGAAGGATAATGAAAGCAATTCGGGAGCATGCTAATTTGCGTCGTCTCAGTCGGTCGAGGTTTTTCAAACGAATGCAGATCGAAACGTTGTGTGTGTAGTGAACGTACACACACACTTACTGGGATAGATGCATGGGGACCGAGGGAGATGTGGCTGTTGTACAGACTGACTGCTGTGTTATTTGCTTGGACGTCGTTCTTAAATGCGTTGTTAGCAAATGAGATTTGACAATGGGGAGGGAGTTCAATCTCCGTACCGGAATTGAGCTGACTCCAGACGGCCAGCTCACCGCCTGCAAGTTTGGCGCGTTCGCGCATGCCATGCAAGCCAAAATGTCCGGGACGCCCATCTCTACCAAGAACCCCGGCATCGATCCCTTTTCCGTCGTCTCGAATCCGCAATCGAAACTGCCGTTCGTCATAGCCGACATCGACTTCTATCTGCCGCGCCTCTGCGTGCCGGAATGCATTGCGCAGCGCCTCGGCCGCAATCCGGTAGACTTCATCGCGCAGGATCGGACTGAGATCCTGCGGCGTGCCCTCCACCGCCACCAGAAAGATGGCGGGAGTCTGGATTTGTTCCAGTCGCGGCGAGTACTTCTCCGATTCCTTTTATCGCTTCGGCTATGTCGCTGGTCTCTGCCGTGGACGAACGCAATCCCTGTACAGCATCCCGGCCTTCCGTGATCGCTGCAGCAGCCTCATCGATCGCAATGCCGAGGGTCTGTCTGGCCTCGCTAGGCCGCGCGGGCAGTAGATCGTAGACCGTTTGAAAACTCAGCAGCAGCCCGTGAAAGCTTTGCAGCAATGTATCGTGCAGATCCCGCGCAATGCGGGTCCGCTCGGTCACACGCTCCTCAAAACGAAGCTCAAAGATTTTCCGCACTGATCCCCAGGCAAAGACCGCAGCGATGATGAAAGTGGAGAAGGCGCTTGCCGGCACCAGAAACAGGATTCTGCCCTGGACGGCTTTCATATTCAACTCGGACCGCGAGAGTTCAGCCGTGTACTCCTCATCGACACTTTTCACCAGTGCCGCGGCCTGCACCTCGATCGGCTGCCGGTCCGTTACGCGAAGCTGAACTGCATCCCAGTCCCCTGACTCTGCGAGCGCATCCAGAGCTTCGACATGGGTGGATACGCTGAGTTGAATCGCATCGAGGGCCGGTAGGAGTAGCGGATCTACGTGCGCTCCGGGCGAAGCATGAGTGAGGGCCAACCTTGTTCGTTGAATCTGCTCGAACAACAAGTCCTGCGCGTGCCGGGACTCCGCGACCAGAACAGGGGCATTTTTCAACTGGGCCAGTTCCCCCAGCCTCTGATGAAAGGACGCCACACTCGTTTGAAGACGCAGAACCGAAATCATCTGCTGGCTCACGTCCGACAGGCGGTCTGCTTGTTCCCGCGCCGTATGGAATTGCCAGATCAGGAGGCCATTTCCACCCAGGATCAACGTAACCAGCAGAGCGAACGTCACCGTCAGACGCGGACCAACCGCGAAATTGGTGTCTGCGGATCTCATTTCGGCTCGTTGCTCGTTCGCACGGATGGAAAGAAAAAACGGGACACGGTCGTCATCTTCCAGGCTGGACTTGGTTCTTTCGTGGAGGTCCGGCGGCAAAGCCGGTGATTCTTACCAGATACTGTTCGAGTTCAGCGGCGGATTCAGGAGCGCGTTTCTCTCCGGTCAGAACCGAATGAATCGCCTTGGAGTAAGCATTGCTGACTTGATCATACGTGCGCCCAGCTACTCCGGAAGGCCGGCTTACGACAACCGCATTTGAGTGCCCCGACGAATTGCCGTGCGAGTCGAGCGATGAGGAGAAGTGGTAAACGGCTGCTCCGGCAGACAAGTTCGGGACAGCGCTGTTCTGGAACGATTCTGTGTGTTCGCGCAGAAGGAAACGAATCAGCTCCGCATCTTCTCGAGGGTGAAGCGAATACCTTGAAACTCCCAGGCTCTGACCTCCCAGCGTACCCACGCTCGCAAATGAGCCCGCGGGAAGAGTTGCATAGCCGGCCTCGCCAACCGGGAGCTTGTATCCCCATTTGACCAGTCGCAATTGATCGGCGGTTGTCGGTAGCCCGCCGAGCGCACCTCCCCATTCTCGAATAAATGCGGCCGTCCCCGAAAAAAAGACATTGCGCGCATCGGTCTCTAAATACTGCGCGGTGCTGGGCGGAGATATCCAGCCGATCCAGTGCCTGGCTCTTTGCCACGACCGAATCGCTGCAGGATTGTTGACGCTGATGGTGCGGTTGCCCTCGACGATCGTGCCCCCTCCCTCGGACATCTGCCATTCGAGGGCGCCACAAGTCAAAGACTCAGCCGCTGCTCCGGCCCAGACATATCCCCAGAAGTGTTTGTTGCCCTTTGCGCGTTCGCCTGCCTGGATCCGCAGGGCCATCTTCTCAAGCTCGTCCCAGGTCGCTGGCGGATGAGCATAGCCATATTCGCGAAGGAGATCCGCTCGATAGACCAACATCCCGGCATTGTTCTGGTAAGGGATCGCTACAACCTTGCCGTTGACGATGTAGCTCGATGCGAGGCCGGGCCCGATGGACGAAATTTCGGCCGCCAGATATGGCCTCAGGTCGATCAAGTCTTCCTGCAGCACTCCGAGCCACGTTTCATCGATCTCCAGAACATCCGGGCCTGAACTACCTTCCTGCAAGAGCCTGCGAGTCAGAGTCAACTGGTCGGCGGTTTCTTCCTGAACTCCATGGAGATGCCGAAGCCCCAGGCCCGTCTCGCTGGTGAACTTTCGCTGCAAAGCATCGATCGCCGGCAACTCCTCCTGGCGAATCCATCCCGTTCGAAGGTAATTGAGCGAAACTGGCGTGGGTGCGGGGTGTCGACAGCTACTGAGTGTCAATCCAAGAAGGCAAACTCCCAATGGCCACTTGGAAACGGACTTGGCCCAACTTATGATCCTGGCGATTCGACTCTGTGCAGAAATGGCCATAATGCGTCTGGAATGTAGCGAGGGCCCTTTCTCCGCCGGGAGCATAAGCACTTTGGAATCAACAGCGAGCGCCTCGCTTTGCAAGCGTGGATAAATCATAGCGCGTTCGGCGCGCCAATGGCCGTGTGCAAGCAGCTGAATCCGCAAAGGAGCACTCGGCCAGAAGTACGTGGCGATCCATGCCAACGCGGATTTCCTCAAATGCTCGCATGTTGGCACGGATCTTTGTGTTGCAGGCAGTGTCCGTCATCCACAACCTGCACTGCATCAACCATTTCCGTCTTCTTCTTCGGTCGGCTCGGTTTGGCCGTGCCATTGCATAAGGAATTGCGACGGAGAAAAGCCAAGGATGACAACACCACGGTTAGAGCAATCGTCAATTCCAACATCCGATAGACCCTGGGTTCACCGCGCGGCGGAGCAGAATGGCATTCGTCGAGGTCCTCGCATCGAAGACCCCGATGCGGCCCTGGTCGAGGGTCTCAAGCTTCGACTCCCAGAGGCATATGA
Organism: uncultured Acidobacteriaceae bacterium; assembly: GCA_963832465.1. GTDB lineage: Bacteria > Acidobacteriota > Terriglobia > Terriglobales > Acidobacteriaceae > Telmatobacter. The sequence goes on along the minus strand of CAWHUJ010000001.1, from coordinate 685,757 downwards.
CGTTCTTTGCAGCGCCTATAAGAAGCGCTTGATGGGTGTCGCATTCAAAATCACAAAGTGCGCTGAAGACGCTGAGGATGTTGTGCAGAGCACATTTCTTCAGGTCTTCAGAAACGTCGAGCGGTTCCGGGGCGACTGTCAATTCCGTAGTTGGATTTCCGGCATTGCCATTAATCAGGCGCTCATGACCCTTCGCCGTAAGAAGAGAACGATCGACTCATTGGACGCCGGCATCGAGATGGGCGATCACCAGATCTTGCATGCGATCATCGGGCGTGATTGCACGCCTGAGCAGACCTGCATAAGGCGAGAGATGGAAGATAATTTGAGCCGTTTCGCGGCCCAGTTGAAGAAGACTTATCGCCCGGTCTTCGAAATGCACTTTGCCGAGGAACTGCCTCTGATTGAGATTGCCCGGCGCCTGGGAATCACACCAGCGGCAACGAAGGCCCGCCTTTTCCGGGCGCGAAAGGATATGAAATCCCGTGCCAACAAGCTCTCTCAGCCAACACCATTCAAGAGAATTCCTCGCACCAGATTTTCTGAGACTGTGGGACACCACATCAGGCCGGAGTCATCCGATCGTGTAGGCAGCGAAATGAGAATGGGCTGGCAGTCGATAGCCAGTTAGCATCCGAAATGCAGGCCGGTACATAAGTTATGAGCGAGTTTCCGAAGGTCGTGATCGTAGGTGGAGGCTTTGGAGGACTTGCTGCCGCTCGCAGCCTGCGAGGTTCGCCAGTCGAGGTAATTCTGATCGATCGAACGAACCATCATCTGTTTCAGCCTTTGCTGTATCAGGTGGCGACCTCGGTACTCGCGCCGGGCCAAATCGCCTCTCCGATACGCGGCATTTTGCGGCGCAGTAAGAATACGATTGTTCTCCTCGGCACAGTCACAAGGGTCGACCTCGTCTCGAAGCATGTTGTCGTCGACAACCAGGATCAGCTCGCGGTACAGGTTCCGTATGACTACCTAATTCTGGCCACCGGGCAGACCCATAGCTACTTCGGGCACGACGACTATGAGCAATATGCGCCAGGACTGAAAAGCCTGGCCGACGCCGTAGCGCTCAGAAACAAGATCTTGACAGCGTTTGAATTGGCCGAGGCCGAAGCAGATCCCGCGCTCCACCAGGATCTGTTGACATTTGTGCTGGTAGGCGCGGGGCCCACCGGAGTTGAATTAGCCAGCGCGATAGCAATCCTGGTTCGAAGCATGCTCAAGCGAGACTTTCGGCGAATCGATCCTGGCTCGGCGCGCATTGTTCTGATCGATTCTGGCCCGCGCCCTCTCGGCACGTTTGCGCCGGAGCTCTCTGAAGCCGCCTTGAAAAGGCTGACGAAATTGGGAGTCGAAGTCCTGCTCGGAAATGCTGTCGATTGCATCGACGGCGAAGGCGTTACCGTCGCTGGCAAGCGGATCGTCAGCAAGACAGTCATCTGGACCGCGGGGGTTGCTCCATCGCCGGCGGGAAAGTGGCTCAACACAGAGAACGATCGTGCTGGGCGGGTCAAAGTCCGCCCGGACTTGTCCGTGCCAGGCCATCCGGAAATCTTCGTTGTCGGCGACACGGCATCGCTGGAACAGGACGGCAAGCCATTACCCGGAGTCGCGCAGGTTGCCATGCAGCAGGGGCATTTTGCAGGCAAGGGCATCGTGCGACAGATCGCAGGCAAGCCTCCGCAGGGGCCGTTCCGCTACTTCGACAAAGGGAACCTCGCCGTTGTCGGGAAAGGTTTCGCGGTGCTGCAGAGCGGCAAAGTCAAGATAAGCGGGGTTCTCGCTTGGCTGGTCTGGGCCGCGGTCCATCTGCAGTTTCTTGCCACGTCGAGTCTTCGCGTCAGTGTCTTCGTTCAATGGATATGGATGTATTTCACAGGTCAGCGTGGCAGCCGCCTGATCGTGAAGCATCGCGGCGGTTGATGGTTGCGGGAGACTTTGTTCCACACGTTCTGGCAACCGCAAAAATGATGCAGGACCACTCAGGAGCAGATGGCTTAGATGATAGGTGCCTCTGGCAGTCACGGGATGCAGCGACTTGAGCTACTTGTCTGCCTGGCCGTCGTCGTTCATTTTGGCCCCGCGATCTTGACGGCTCAGGAAGGTGACCCGATACAAAAGCAGTTGGAAGAGCTGAAACAGGAATACGCCGCGACGACTCAGGCATTTGAATTGCGCATCGCCGCCCTCGAATTGCAAATCGCAAACCAGAAAGAAGCCAGCGAAAAAGCCAAAGAACGAACCGTCTCCACGGTGGATCTGGCCGTTAAAAATGCGGCAAAACAACTCGTCCTCGGAGAGTCAGGCCAGGTTGGTGCGCAGTTTCAGGGGCAGGTGCCATCGGAACCGACGTACGACCTGCTGAAAGAGGCGGACCAACGAATCGCGAAGCTGCAGGAACAAGCGGGCGCATTTGAGTTCCACGGCTATTTTCGTTCTGGATATGGCCTCAACAGCGTGGGTGGGCAGCAAGTTGCTTTCGAGGCGCCCGGAGCCGATGCAAAATACCGGCTCGGAAATGAAGCGGAAACCTACGGTGAATTCATCCTTGTCAACAATTGGCTCAATCCAGAACAGGGTTCCGACAAGGCATGGATGAAGACCGAAGTAATGATCGAGGCGAACACCTCAAACTCCCAGAGTTATACCAGTTTCCCTGACGGCGTTGGCGACGATCAGTTCCGTCTGCGTGAAGCCTTTGTCCGGGCGGGCCACATGTTCGAAAGCCAGCCGGAAGCCAAGTTCTGGGCGGGCGAGCGATATTATCGCCGTCAGCACGTTGAGATCAACGACTTCTATCCGCTGGACGCGAGCGGTTATGGAGCCGGAGTGGAGGACTTCAATGCCGGGATCGGAAAGGTGGCTTTGGGGCTCCTGTTTGCGGCGCGGCCGGATATCGTCACTCAAAACGGCAACCTCGCCAAGAGCAGCATCGACGTGCGCTTCTACGATCTCAAAGGCCCCGCGGGTCTTTGGGGCGGCTGGTTCGACTACGCCACATCCAAAGGTGGCAAGACCTCGACTGGTGCGGTTATTCCCACATCGGATGGATACGCATTCGGACTGCGGCATCAGCGGCTCGAGTGGCACGGCGGCTATCACACGTTTTCAATCCAGTATGGAACGGGAGCGGCCAGCAATTTCAGCAGCCCGGGCAGCGGCACTGTAATCGAGAATCCAACACCGTTCATCAATCGCTCAGCGCAACTTCTCATAGCAGAACATGTGCTCGTTCAACCCAATGACAAGTTCGCCATCATGCCGATCTTTCTGTACCAGCGCACCAAGGACGGCGACCCCGCGGATGGATGGAATCACTGGGTGTCGTTCGGCGCCCGTCCTGAAGTATTTTTTACCAGGCATCTTTCATTGGCAGGCGAGGGCGGCTTCGATCAAACACACAGCGGCACGGGCCAGTACGACGGGTGGCTGCGCAAGATCACGATCGCCCCGCAAATTGGAGCGGACAGGAAATTCTTCGGCAGGCCGGTACTGCGCGCATTCGTTACCTATGCGAACTGGTCGAACGGGTTTCGAGGTCTTGTCGGCGGCACGCCCTACATAAAGAGGACGGATGGGCTCACTTATGGCGTACAGACCGAAACCTGGTGGTAAGTCAGTGCTTCCAACGAAGTATGTGCCCAACCAATCCGGCGAATCATCCAAGTCGATAGCACTGAGCTGAGATCTTGAGGTAGGAACATGGCTACTCCGCCAGTTGGTAATCGTTCCATAGCGGGCCAGAACGTTGCATCCGCGCGGCCCGCTCGCAGCTACACTCGTCCGCTCGCGATTGTCACCACGCTTTTTTTCATGTGGGGATTCCTGACTTGCCTGAATGACATTCTGGTGCCGCACCTCAAGTCGATCTTTGAATTGAGTTACACGCGAGCTATGCTGATCCAGTTCGCGTTCTTTTCGGCAAATCTGCCGCGTCTCAGTGAGATCGCGCTCGATGGCCGCTCGTTCGCATTCACTCTGGGCCTTTCGGTGTTCTGTGGGCTGCTGTTCGGTTCGGCTCCGGCGCTGCGTTACGCTCCTTCACGGCAGGTACCGCTCCTCGGCGCGGCCCGCACCTCAAGCGCAGGCCGTGAACGTCAGCACGGGCGCAATCTGCTGGTGGTAGCGCAAGTGGCGATGGCGATGGTGCTGCTGATCTGCGCTGTGCTGATGATCCGTACGTTTTATGCCATGCGAGATGTCGATCCGGGGTTCACTGATCCGACGTCTCTGCAGGTGATGCGCATCTCGATTCCGGAGACGGCGATTGGCGATCCATTGCTCGTCACTCGGATTCAGCGCAGTATTCAGGACAAACTCTCTGCGCTTCCTGGCGTTTCTTCTGCAGGCTTTGCCGCTTCGGTTCCCATGAGCGGAGCCGAGCCGGCCTGGGACAACATGTTCCCTGAAGGAAAGATCTACAACGGTGGCGTAGCGCCCATGCGTCTGTTCAACTTTGTCTCGCCCGGCTATTTCCACACTGTCGGCTCGCGCTTCGTTGCCGGACGCGATATCGATTGGAGCGACGTGTACGGCATGAGGCCAGTGAACATTGTCTCTGAAGGCCTGGCGCGCGAGTTGTGGGGATCACCCGCGGCAGCCATCGGCAAACGCATCCGCGAATATCCGAGCATGCCGTGGCGTGAAGTCATCGGCGTAGTGCAGGATGTGCGCGAAAACGGTGTGGATCAAATCTCACCGGCTACCGTGTACTGGCCCACACTGATGCAAGACACTTACTCCGGGCCGCCAAAACCGTTTGCCCGTCGCACTCTCTACTTTGTGATGCGCAGCAGCCGCGCCGGAAACGAAGCCTTCATCAGGGAAATGCAACAGGCCGTCTGGTCAGTCAATGCGAGCCTGCCGGTCGCGAATATCAGCACGATGCAGGATATCTACGGTGATTCGATGGCCAGCACTTCGTTCGCGCTGGTGATGCTTGCAATTGCAGGCAGCATGGCCCTGGCGTTGGGTATCCTCGGCATCTACGGGGTTATCTCGTACGCAGTCTCCCAACGCACGCGCGAAATCGGCATCAGAATGGCACTGGGAGCGCAGAAGGGTCCATTGCGGTGGATGTTTGTCCGCTCCGCTCTAGCTCTGACTGGCGTCGGCGTTGTAATTGGGCTGGCGACAGCGGCCGGACTTGTGCAGCTGATGAAGACACTACTCTTCGGCGTCAACCCACTCGACCCGATCACGTTTGCGGCTGTTCCCTTCGTTCTAGTGGTGGCGGCAGCCCTCGCAAGCTATCTGCCGGCGGCGCGCGCTGCCGCAGTCAATCCGGTGGACGCATTGAAGGCGGAGTGACCTGTAGATACGGCGCGAAGGACTTCCGCGGTCCGACGACGACCTGTCGGAAGTGACAGGTGACATTCGATCTTCCAAGCCTGACGATTGAGCCGCAGGTTCCCGGACTCGTTCAGGAATGGAGGATTACATCGTGCCGCAGCCCAAATCGGACACAACTCCCAAGGCCGCCCCCGCTTCCACACCCAACGTTCTTCCCCGGCCCGATTTCCACTTCCCTGGCGAGATCGGCCGCACCTATCTCGACTCTGACCCGGCACAGTTCCCACAACCTGTGAAGGCTCCCGAAGGCGCTCCCAACATTCTCCTCATCCTGATCGACGATTGCGGGTTCGGCCAGTACGGCACATTCGGTGGAGGCATTCCGTCGCCCACGATGGACAAGCTTGCCAGTGAGGGCCTTCGCTACAACTGCTTCCACACCACTGCCCTCTGCAGTCCGACGCGCGCCGCGCTCATCACCGGACGGAATCATCACTCTGCGGCGTTTGCCGGCATTACCGAACTCGCCACGGGATACGACGGCTACACCTGCATCCTGCCCAAGAGTTGCGGCACTGTTGGCGAAGTGCTGCGGCAGAACGGGTACATGACCGCGTGGATCGGCAAGAATCACAACACGCCTACGTGGGAGACCAGCGCTGCCGGCCCCTTCGACCGTTGGGCCAACGGCCTCGGCTTCGATTACTTCTATGGCTTCAACGCGGGCGATATGAATCACTGGAACCCTATCCTCTACGAGAATCGCAATCTGGTTCCGCGCTCCAAAGATCCCAACTACCACCTCACCACCGACATTGCCGAAAAGGCCATCGCATGGGTACGACAGGCCACCAGCATCTCGCCCACGCGGCCCTTCTTCCTTTATGTCGCTCCCGGCGCAACACATGCTCCGCACCAGACTCCGAAGGAGTGGATCGATAAGTTCAAGGGCAAGTTCGACGAGGGCTGGGACAAGTATCGCGAGCAGGTGCTTGAACGGCAGAAGAAACTCGGCGTCGTGCCCAAGGACACCAAGCTGACCGAGCGTTCCAAGGGGCTGCCAGCCTGGGACTCGCTTAACGCAGACCAGAAACGCCTTTACTCGCGCATGATGGAGGTCTTTGCCGGATACGCTGCGCAATGCGACTACGAGATGGGCCGCGTTGTCGATGCGGTCAAGCAGCTGCCCGGCAGCGACAACACCCTCATCATCTACATCGCCGGCGACAACGGCGCCAGCGCAGAAGGCGGTCTGGAAGGTTCGCTCTGCGAAAACCTGTTCTTCAACGGTATCTCTGAAAAATGGCAGGACAATATTAAAGCCATCGAAGAGCTTGGCGGTCCCAAGCACTTCAACCACTTTCCCTCGGCATGGGCGCATGCGATGAATGCACCGTTCCAATGGACGAAGCAGGTTGCCAGCCACTTCGGTGGCACGCGCAACCCGATGATCGTCTCATGGCCGTCGGGCATCAAGGACAAGGGCAGCTTACGCTCGCAGTTTCTCCACGTGATCGACATCGTGCCAACTCTCTATGAGCTCTGCGGCATCACTGCTCCGCGCGAACTGAACGGCGTACAGCAGAAACCAATCGAGGGCGTCAGCTTCGCATCGACCCTCGGCGATGCGAAAGCACCGAGCGAACGCAAGACCCAATACTTCGAGCTCGGCTGCAACCGTGGCCTCTACCACGACGGATGGATGGCTTCATCGCCCTCGTTCGTCCCCTGGGATCCGAATCGCGGCGAATGGGATCCGGACAAAGCGCCGTGGGAACTCTACAAAGTCGACGAGGACTTTTCGCAGGCCAACGATCTCGCCGAAAAGAATCCCGAAAAACTCAGACAGCTTCAGGACCTCTGGTGGGTGGAGGCTGCGAAGTACAACGTGCTTCCGCTCGACTGGCGCGCCGTCATCCGCATGAATGCCGAAGCCATGGGCCGGCCGAGCCTCATTGAGGGGCGCACGTTGATGACCTATTACCCCGGCACTATTGGTCTCCCCGACGCCGCTTCGCCGCCGATGACCAACAAATCCTGGACGATCACGGCAGACATTGAACTCACCAGCGACAACACCAGCGGCATGGTTGTGACGCACGGTGGACTCGAAGGCGGCTACGGTCTCTACCTCCGCGACAATAAGCCGACCTTCGTTTATAACTTCCTCTCGATCGACAGGCCGACCTTCACAGCGAAGGACGCACTGCCCAAAGGCAAGACGCAACTCGTCGTCGATTTTGCTTACGACGGCGGCGGCATGGGCAAGGGAGGCAAGATCACCATGTCGGCAAACGGCAAGAAGATCGCCGAGGGTCGGCTGGAGAAAACAATCCCCATCCAGTTCTCACTGGGCGAAGGGCTCGACATTGGCTGTGACATTGGCTCTCCTATCGACTTCACCTACGAGATGCCATTCGTCTTCACCGGCAAGATCGAGAAGGTCACTGTGGAAGTGAAACCCGAAGCACTAAGCAAGAAATCACCCGTCGCAGCGGCTGCTAAATCGGATCGAGCACAGGCGGCAGGCTGATCGCGAGAACCTGTAACTTCTGCCAGTTTCCGGCTCGTGAAGAAAGCGAATAACGTGACGCTGGAGTTCGGCGTACGTCCCGCGTGTGAAAGCATGCCGTTGACGCACTGAAGAAGGCGGAGTGATGATCGCTTGACTCTTACTAGTTCACAGACTGAGCGTGTGTGCGCTATTCCGGGCCGTCACACAATGCGTTCCTGAATTGAAAAGGAAGGCATTTCGACACTCCGTGTGCGCCGTTTTGCGTAGTATGCTGAGGGGAACTCGCAGATCATCCCTGGGTCTGCCAGGCATCGAGACCCTCATGCAGCTGAGACTGTGGCTTCTCCTTGTCGTGCTGGCTCCTGTTGGCGTTGCAGCCCAACGTCAGCCATTCCACGCCTCGATCGGCAACTCTGTTGTCGCTCTCACCGGTCCATGGGCCTTTCACCCCGGCGATAACATGGCGTGGGCGCAGCCGGATTTCGACGACTCGTTATGGACGCCGACCGATCTGACTCCGACCGCAGGCACCAACGATCCCCTCTCAGGTGCCCAGGGATACGTTCCCGGCTGGACCGCAAGGGGCTTTCCGGATCTCTCCGGCTATGCGTGGTACCGCATGCGGGTCATGGTGGACAACAATTCGGCCAGCGCCGAACAGGGCAATCTTGCCATGCAGTTGCCGGAGGACGTCGACGACGCCTACCAGGTGTACGTCAACGGGCGTCTCATCGGACAGTTCGGCCACTTCTCAGCCTCCGGCGTCTCCTGGATCAACGCGCAGCCTCGCTCGTTCCGGCTACCGCCAGAGATTCGCGGCGGCGTCATCACGATCGCAATCCGCATGTGGATGGATGCTTCCTCGCCACTGACCTCGCCCGACGCCGGAGGCCTGCATGGCGCGCCCATGCTCGGCCAGGCGCCTGCCATCGCCGCCATGGAACGGCTCGACTGGTACGACGTTGATCGTGGCGAAACCGGCAACTTCATCGTCTGCCCGCTCGCCTTTTTCGCAGCGCTCCTCGGACTATCGCTGTTTCTCCTTGATCGCCGCGAGACGGCCTACCTCTGGCTCTCTCTCGCTGCTGCAGCCAACCTCGCCTACGCCGCCCTCGTCCTTGTCGGCTACTACGCTACTTACAGCATGACCACCGAGAACATCGTTCTCGACGTGGTGCTGCGCCCGCTTTCGTTCCTTCTCTGGGCTGTCTTCTGGTCTCACTGGTTCCGTCTAGAAGAGAGCAAGCGCATTATCCGCATCGCCTCCGTCCTATTTGTGCTCGTGGCGGTTTCCACGGCCACTTTGCGTCCGCCGCTCTTTGGCCACCTCATTCCTCTCCGCGCTTCAAGTTGGCTGTTCCCGGTCACGTTGATCCTCAAACTGGCCCTCGGAGCCGTGATTGTCTGGGTTGTCTACCGCGGCATCCGCAAGCACCGGGGTGAAGGGTGGCTCGCTCTGCCAGCCGTCATCCCTATGTTCGGTTACCTCTATCAGAACGAGTTGCTGATCTTCCACATCCCGACAGTTGTTTACATCTGGAGCGTAGTTCTTACGGTCGGCAATATAGCACTGCTGCTCACGTTGGCAGCGATCTCGATCCTCATGCTCAGGCGCTTCGTCGGCGGCCTTCACGAGCGGGAACAGATGCGGCAGGAACTGGAGCAAGCGCGGCAGGTGCAGCAGGTTCTCATTCCAGAGGCGCTGCCCACAGTGCCGGGGTTCGATATCCAGAGCGAGTATCATCCCGCTCAGCAGGTCGGCGGCGACTTCTTCCAGATCATCCCTCTTGAAGGCGGCAGAGTTCTCGGCGTCATAGGCGACGTCAGCGGCAAGGGAACCCCCGCGGCCATGACCGTTGCGTTGTTGGTGGGAAGTGTTCGAACCGTCGCCAGGACGACGAACAGCCCGAGCCGAATTCTGGAGGAGATGAATCTCCGCATGATCGGCCGTAGCCGCAACGGATTTACCACCTGTCTCGTTGTGCGAGTCGATGCCGATGGAACGCTCACTTTTGCCAATGCCGGCCATCTGTCACCGTACTGCGAGGGGAAAGAGATCCCCGTGGTTTCAGGGCTACCGCTGGGTTTGAATGCCGATTCGACCTATCCCGAAATCGCGTACAGGCTCGCACCGGGGGAAAGGTTGACATTGCTGACCGACGGCGTAGTCGAAGCGCGGTCGCGGACGGGTGAGTTGTTTGGCTTTGAGCGCACTGCGACCCTCGTCGCGCAAAACCTGCCTGCCACGGGAATCGCGCAAACCGCGAAGGCCTTCGGGCAAGAAGACGACATCACGATTCTGACCTTGACAAGGCTTCCGGTGAACGAGCCACTCCCAACGGCTGCACATGTACACGCGTGAGTCCGCCTTCATGACTGTGCACATTGAGCGTAAAAGGTCGCTCACTTCTCTGAAGTCGCGCTACCGAGTTGCGCGGCGAGTTTTTTCATCGCTGCATTTTCGAGGGTGACTTCACCAGAGTCTCGATTGTGCAGAGCTATCTCGGCTGCGATGGAGCGACCGAGAACCTGCTGATGAATATTGCCAAACGGTCCGGGAATGAGGTTTCCCAGCCAGCCGACCCAAGCCGGAGTGTGGGCGTTGCCTGCGATGATGCCGGGGCGAAAGATGGCGAGCCGGGTAAAACCGACACTACGCACGGTCTCTTCTTTTAAGCCCATTATGCGAGCGTAGCGAATGCGACTGCGAGGGGAACTGCCGGCCGCAGAGAGCAGGCAGAACTGGGCGATTCCAGCATGGTGGCAGCCACGCGCAAAAGCGCCGACGACACCGAGTTCGAGTCGACGCAACTCTTCTTCGCTCCAGCGTGCTGATCCGGCGCCGACGCCCACGCAGCTGACAGCGCTCGCTGGGCCATCTTTCAATGCTTCGCTGGCAACTGTGGCAGTGCGCTCGGCGAAGTCTGGAGCGCCGGTATCAAGAACAACATTGCGCACGCGCGATCTCGCAGCGACCGGTTTTCTGGTGAGCATCACAACTTCGCGGCACTCGGGAATGGAGAGCAACTCCGCGACGACTGCGCTACCGACTTGCCCGGTACCACCGAGGATTATTGCGGCGAAATTCTGCCCCATTAGCAGGACCTCTACATCGAGCGGTCTATTACTGAGCCGGTCAGATCAGCGGGAGGAAGCGGCGCTGGTCTTCATCGTAGCGCTCGATGCGGCCGGAGAGGATGTCGTAGTACCAGCCATGGACCTGAATGCGGCCTTCGAGCAGGGCGCGGGCAACGGAGGGCTGCGCGCGCAGGTTAAGGAGTTGCGCGACGACGTTGCCGCGGATGATGGAATAGAGTTCGGCGTTGTCGCCGTCGGCTGGGTTGAGGGGCTGACGATGGCTGAAGGCGGCTTCAACGTGGCGCAGCCAGCGGTAAGCCTTGGGCAGGTTCTCGAGACCGGTGCGATTCAGCTCGGCCTTGATCGCACCGCAGTCGGAGTGCCCACAGACGATGGCGTGTGGGACTTTGAGAACTTCAACGGCGTACTCAATGGTAGCGGTGGCGCCGTCGACGTCGTTGCCGGAAACCGGGATGACATTGCCGGCGTTACGAGTGATGAAGAGATCGCCGGGGCCGGTGCCGAGGATTAGATCGGGAACAATGCGAGAGTCAGAACAGGTGATGAAGAGGAATTCGGGCGCCTGCGACTCAGCGAGGAGATGAAACTCGGCCTTTCTTTTGGGAAAAATTTCCTGGTGGAATTTCTTGTGGCCTGCAATCAAGCGATCCATCGCTACTCCCTGAGCTGCGTCGTTTTCTAGTCCATTGATAAGCGTACCGTACCGGCGCCTGTTATTTTGGTCGCAGAGTTGCTGGACCAAGCGGACTAACGAAGGAGACGCCTCGTGCGATTGAACGGAAAAATGCTGCTAAACGCAGTGCTGCTGGCTTTTGCCACAAGCGCGGGTGCGCAGGCGGTAGACACGCAGGATGCGGCCCTGAAGAGCCGCGTGGACCGCATTGCGACACAGGTGCTGGAGGAGACGGGGGTGCCGTCAGCGTCGGTGGCAGTAGTGAAGGGCGGGAAGCTGGTTTACGCACAGGCTTATGGCAAGGCGCGGCTGAAACCCGCGACGCCAGCGACGGCGGCGATGCGCTACTCGATTGGATCGATCTCGAAGCAGTTTACGGCGACGGCGATTCTGCTGCTGCAGGAGCAGGGAAAGCTGAAGCTGGATGATCCGGTGGGCAAGTATGTGCCGGGGTTGACGCGCGGCGATGAGGTGACGATCCGGCAGATCTTGTCGCACACGTCGGGCTATCAAGACTACTGGCCGGAAGATTATGTGATGACTCCGATGCTGAAGCCGGAGACGGCACAGCAGATTCTGGATACGTGGGCGAAGAAGCCGCTGGATTTTGAGCCGGGCACGCAATGGCAGTATTCGAACACGAATTATGTGATTGCGGGCGCGATAGTAGAGAAGGTGAGCGGCGAGAAGTTGATGGATTTTCTGGTGCAGCATTGTTTCGCCCGCTGGGCATGAAGTCGGTTTGGAACAGCGATGAAACGAAGCTGACGCGGAGTGATGCGACGCCGTACTATCGCCATGCGCTAGGACCGCTGCGGCCGGCGCCGAAAGAGGGACGCGGCTGGATGTTTGCTGCAGGCGAGCTGGCGATGACGGCGCATGATCTGGCGCTGTGGGATGAGAGCCTGATTGCGCAGATCGGTGCTGAAGCCGGAAAGCTACAAGGAGATGTTCACTGAGGTAAAGCTGAAGGACGGCAAAGGCACGCATTACGGACTGGGCGTGGAAGTGATCGACCGCGATGGGCACCGGTCAATTGAGCACTCGGGCGAAGTTTCGGGCTTTGTGTCGGACAACGAGGTGCTCGTGGATGACGGCGTAGCAGTGGCGGTGCTGACGAACCAGGATGCCGTCGGTGCGGCTAGCACGATTGCGCGGCTTGTTGCGCCTGCGGTTGCGGAGTTTCCGCTGACGGGGCCTGAGAAGCAGGCGCTGGAAATTTATCGTGGACTGCAGAAGGGTAGGATTGACCGCGCGTTGCTGGCGCCAAATCTGAATGACTACTTTACAGCTGAAGCGGTTGCGGATTTTCAGCAGAGCCTGGGGCCGCTGGGCGAGCCGCTGACATTCAAACAGACGGGCGAATCGCTCAGGGGCGGCATGACGTTTCGGCATTTTGCGATTATGTATCCGGGGAAGCGCCTGAGACTGACGACGTATACCTATCCTGATGGGAAACTGGAGCAGATTTGGTGGCGCCGGCGGAGTAGCGGATGGGCAACCGCCAAATTCGATACACTTGAGCTGAGCTATGTTTGAGAACCTTACAGAAAAACTGCAGCGCGCATTTAAGAATCTGCGCGGACAAGGGACGCTGACCGAAGAGAACATCTCCGAGGCGCTGCGCGAGATTCGTGTGGCGCTGCTCGAGGCCGACGTCAACCTCAATGTGGTCAAGGAACTGATCGAGCACATTCGCGCCAAGGCGATTGGCACCGAGGTGCTGACGGCGCTGTCGCCTTCAGAGCAGGTGATCAAGATTGTGCGCGACGAACTGATCACGCTGCTGGGCAAGGACACGGCGCGGTTCAAGTTCGCCTCACAGCCACCGACGGTGATCCTGATGGCGGGATTGCAGGGCTCGGGCAAGACGACGACGAGCGGCAAGCTGGCGGCATGGCTGAAGAAGGGCGGGCACAGGCCGATGCTGGTGTCAGTGGACGTGTACCGGCCGGCGGCGCGCGAGCAACTGAAGGTGGTAGCGAAGTCGATTGACGCAAAGCTCTACGAAGGCGACCTGAAGGGCGAAGCGGCGGGAACCGCCCTTGTGGAGCGGCTGGCGAAGGAGGGCCGTCGCGAGGCGCGCAACATGGGCTGCGACACGCTGATTGTCGATACGGCGGGCCGCCTGCATGTCGACGAGGAATTGATGGACGAGATGGAGAAGCTGAAGAAGCTGCTCAATCCGCAGGAGATTCTGTTTGTTGCCGACTGCGATGACAGGGCAGGACGCGGTGAACTCGGCGAAGGACTTTCACAATCGGCTGGGTTTTACGGGCGTGGTGCTGACGAAGATGGATGGCGATGCGCGCGGCGGCGCGGCGCTGTCGATCCGGCATGTGACGGGGCAGCCGATCAAGTTTATTGGCGTTGGCGAGAAGCCGGATGCGTTTGAGCCGTTTCATCCGGATCGGATTGTTGGGCGGATTCTGGGCATGGGCGACATGCTGACGCTGATCGAGAAGGCCGAAGAGAAGCTGGACCGCAAGAAAGCAGAAGAGTTTGCGAAGAAGGCGCTGCTGGGCGATGGATTCACGCTGGAGGATTTTCGCGACCAGCTGAAGCAGATCAAGAAGCTCGGCTCGATTGAGAGTCGATTTTGAAGATGCTGCCGTCGGTGGGGCCGTTTGCGGGCATGCAGCAGGCAGCGAGCCAAGTGGATGAGAAACAATTTGTCCGCCTGGAAGCGATCATCAACTCGATGACTCCGAAGGAGCGGCAGGAACCACGAGATCATCTCGGGGTCGCGGCGGAAGCGTATCGCAGCGGGATCGGGAACTACAGTGCAGGATGTGAATCAGTTGCTGCGGCAGTATGCACAGATGAGCAAGGTGTTCAAGCAAATGGGCAAGGGTGGTCTCGCGAAAAACATGATGCGTGGCGGGCTGAGCGGCCTGGGGCTGGGCGGTAAGCAGAAGTTTGGACGGTAAGAGCGATGACGCACCTGCAGGATCAGCTCGACGAAATCACGCAGAATACGCGCAGGCTGGTGCAGCCGGAGCGGCTTGCCGTGGGCGAGCGTGCCGTGGAAGAGCTATTCGCGACGGGAATCGAGGACCAGATTCTGCGCGTAGGCGAGAGGGCTCCGGAGTTTGCATTGCGCGACGCGAGCAACCGGGTGGTGCGCAGCGGGGATTTGCTGGCGTTGGGTCCGCTGGTGGTGAAGTTTTTTCGCGGGCGGTGGTGCCCCTATTGCGTGACGGAGTTGGAGACGTGGCGCGACCGCTATGACGAGTTGCGCGAGCGCGGTGTGCTGCTGGTGGCGATCAGTCCGCAGATTCAGCGGCAGAGCGACTTCATGGTGACGCAGCATCAGCTTCCCTTCCCTGTGCTGACGGATGTGAACAACGCGGTGGCGGAGCGCTTTGGCCTGGCATACACGGTGCCGGAGTATTTTCGCGAATACTATCTATCGATTCTGGTGAATATTCCATTTGTGAATGGAGAGCCGAGCTGGCGGCTGCCGCTGCCGGCAACGTATGTGCTGGATCGCGACGGCATAGTGGTGTTCGCAGAGGCACATGCGGATTTCAGGGTGCGTCCAGAGCCGGAAGAGGCGATCGCGGCGGCGCTGGCGGCCTGCGCATAAGCAGCAACAAGGCTCCATCATTCCACGATCCTGTCAATATCCCAGCCGGCCTACCCCCAACCATCCGGTATCTATCGGTCGAGGAGGACCAATGCTAGAAATGAATCCGGCCTCCCATGACCAATCGTGTGTCTTTTGCCTTGCGCATCAGTTCGGTAATTCTCGCGCTTGCCGCGGTTGCGCCTCTTGCCTTGCATGCGCAGTCAGCAGGTGATGCTCCCCTGCCGACGTCTGCCACAGCCGACACTGTGATTGTGTTGAAGGGAGAGCGGAAGCTTTTGCTGATGAAGGACGGCGAAGTCCTGAAGGCATACAACGTTTCACTCGGAGGCGACCCCGTGGGACCGAAGACGAGGCAAGGCGACAGCAGGACGCCCGAGGGAAGCTATGTGCTTGATCTGCACAACGCGAACAGCCAGTTTCACAGATCCATCCACATCTCTTATCCAAACTCGAGCGATTTAGCGCGCTCCAGAAAACTAGGTGTGTCCCCGGGAGGGGATCTGTTCATCCATGGACTGCCCAACGACTATCATGGGCCGACCAGGCGGCTCGGGGACTGGACACATGGCTGCATCGCGGTGAACAACACTGAGATGGATGAAATCTGGCGAGCCGTAGCAGACGGCACACCGATCAGCATCAAGCCTTAGCCGCACCCACCCAACTGAAGAGCCCCTTATTCATCTAGCGTACGGGTAGCCTTTCGCCAATTCCTGCTCAAGCGTGGCATCGTGCAGATATATGTCGTGAAAGAAGTGGACCTCTCCGTTGTCCTCCACGGCGGCAGTCTGGTAGACGACCATTACCGGAATCGGTGAAGCGAGATTGACTCGCAGGTTATCGCGGCCTGTGTGCATAGCGCTTTCAACCTGCTGCAAATCCCAGCCGGAGTTGTTGCGGAGAACCCACGCGGCGAGTTCGGCGGGTTTCTCAACATGGATGCAACCGTGACTGACAGCACGCGCTTTGCTGTAGAACTTCGCGTCGCTCTCGGGAGTGTCGTGAATGAGAACGTCGTGCTTGTTGGGAAAGATAAATTTGACCAGGCCGAGCGCATTGTCGGGACCGGGAGGCGTGCGTACTGTCAGCTGTCCGGTTCGGATCTGCTGAAACATTGCAGTAGTAATGCTGCCGGAGTTGATAACCTGCCCGTTCGCTCTGATCAATTCCAGATCAAGATCGTCCAGCGATGGATCCTTAAGGAGAACGGGCATGATTTCGTTGCGCAGGATGCGTGACGGAGGGTACCAGTAGGGACGAAAGACAACGTACAGCATGTTCTTTTCGAAGATGGGAGTTTGGAAATCGTATTGGTCGCCCACATTCACGGTCATGGTGAGGGCCGGGCGATCTCCATCGAAGCAGTAGAGACGGAACTCTGGAACGTTAATTACAATCGCGGATTCCATGAAGTGATAAGGCAGCCAGCGATATCGCTCCAGGCCAAGGCGTATCTGCTCGACACGTTCGCTGAGAGGCACGTTCATTTCGGCGATTGTTTTGGGTTCAATTTCGCCCGTTGGCGGCAGGCCGTGACGCTGTTGGAAGTGTTTGACCGCGTCAATCAAGGCCCCCTCATACTTGTCTTCGTCTGGCGGAATAGTGGCGTTCTGCGGCAGATCGCCCAGCAATCGCAAGAGAGTTGCGACACGGGCAACGTATCGATACAGGTTGCCCGGCTGAGCGCGTATGTAGGGAGGTAGCTTCTCTCCTGTATCTTTCTTTGCGAGTTCCTCGTAGATCGGCAAAGCATCGCGGAGACGCCGGTAGCCTTCGAATGGGGGCTCGACTTCAGCCACCGCCGAGCGAAGATCGGAGCCATTGACGAGGTTGTGACGCACAAACTGGGGCAGGTCGAGTTTTTCTTGAGAGACGTCGAACTCGAAACCCAGATGCTGAGGGTTGACTCTGCCAACCTGAAGGTCGGAGAGATAGCGCATCGCAGAAACCGTGAGGGCAACATCAAAGCGCGCTTCTGCAGCCTGCTCATGCGGTCCGTTCAGTAGAGTGAGGCGATCGGCCCAGCGTGAGGCGTCGTAGTCTTCGGCGCGCAGGCCTTCTCGATCGGCGTCTTCAAGAACGCTGATCAGTTCAACAGCCTGAGCGGTGGGCTGGCCGTCTCGCACCCACGCAAGTGTGTAGCCTGCGGGACGGTAAAAGGCAGCGAGTTGCGACCGATAGTCGGAGAAGTTGGGCCAACGGAGTTCTTCGAGCCGGCCCGAAGCCGCGATCGCGTTCAACAGGGCAGCGGAGCCCTGCAGCTTCGGTATTGCAGCAACGTTGACGCGCGACGCACCCGTCGAAGTCTTGCTCACCTGCGCGAAAGACAAGCCTTCGAGCAGCACAAATGCGACAAGAAGCAGAGATGCAATCTCAAGCCGTTGTCTGGTGCTCATGGGCGCCACTCCTCGGGGTAGATGCCGCGTTGTGTAAAGGGGTCTAAAGAATGGACAGCGCGAAAGCCATGATAACAATGCTCGCTACTGCGGCTTGTTAACGCCGGTGAGAGAGTGTTCACGAGCGGGCTGTCTCCGGAAGAGGTAATTGCTCTATCCCTCTGATTCGCCGAGAAGCGCCTTTACAGCTTCCAGCGTCGCTCCGCGAAGCAGCAAGATTTTGCTGCGCGAGCGCTCGCCGGAGATGAGTTGGATGGCGGAGCGAGGCAGGCCGAAGGTTTCAGCGAGGAATCCCATGAGTACTTCGTTGGCCCGGCCTTCGATGGGTGGCGCTTGGACGGCGATTTTAAATTGCGCTGCGGCGCCTTCGCCGTAGATGCCGGTGATGGCGGTTTTTCTTTGCGCCGGGCTGGAGCGCGGACGGCGAGAGTAACGCCTTCCCGGCTGCGCGGAGCATCAGGCCGGCTCCTGTGGAGGGGGCGCGCTTGCCGAAGAGGGCGGTGCCGATGCGGATGCGTGTAGCGCCTTCTTCGATGGCCAGGGGAAAGTCGCCGCTCATGCCCATGGAGAGTGTTTCGAGCTTTAAGGCGCGGATGCGCTGCGCCCAGCGGTCGCGGCAGTTGGCGCAGGCTGCGGAAGCAGGCGCGGGTGATGTCTTCGGCCACTCCCCAGGGGGCGATGGTCATGAGGCCGCGGGTGTCGAGATGAGCGAGATCGGGCAGGCGTTCGAGAAGCTCACGGCTTCGGCTGATTGGGGTCGAGGCCGGCTTTGGCTTCTTCGGGGCTTAGCTTGACTTCGATGAGAATGGGGAGGCGCTTGTTCAGTTTGGCGGCTGCTTCGTTGAGTCGCTCGGCGAGGCGGAGAGAGTCGACTGAATCGATGGCGTCGAAGAGCTCGACGGCGCGGGCGGCTTTGTTGGATTGGAGATGGCCGATGAGGTGGACGCGGAGGGGCGGCTGGTGGCGGAGCGGTTCGAGCACGATGGCTTTCGTGGCGAACTCCTGCACGCGATTTTCGCCGAAGAGGGTAAGCCCGAGGGCGGCGGCTTCTGCGATGGTCTGCGCAGGATAGGTTTTGGAGACAGCCATCAGCTCGACTTCAGCACGCGGGCGGTTGGCGCGGCGGCAGGCAGCGGCGATTGCGTCTTCGACCTTTTCGAGATTGGCGGCGAGGGTCATTGAAGTGGTCACGTTGCAGTGATCAGGGTTCAGATGCGTTGGATTGTCGCGAGCCAGGCGGGTACGCCGTTCTGGCCGTGGAATCGGGTGTGAATACGGTCGGGCTCGATGGCGATGATGCTCCATCCGTTCTGCTGGGTGAAGGCGGAGTTCAGATCGTGCTGCGTGATGGGATGCGGGCCGATGTCCGGTCCTTGATCGCTGAAGCAGAGGACGTAAAGGGTTCTGTGGTGTTGGGTAACGGACGCAAGGCTAGCGGCGTATGCGGAACGTTCGGCGGCGTCGAAGGCGTGGAAGAGTCCGCAGTCGAGGACAGTTGCGAAGGTGCGAGCGAGGCGGTCGAGGTGGAGGGCGTCGGCTGTTGCAAATTCCGCGTGGATGCCGCGGTCGTGCGCTTTCTTTCGCGCCATGGCGAGAGCGGTTTCCGCGACGTCGACGCCGAGAACCGGCAGACCCGAGGCGGCGATATGTAGAGTGTTCTCGCCGGTGCCGCAGCCTGCATCGAGGACTTCGCCTGCGAATGCTTGTTGAACGACGAGGCGGGCGACGGCGGGCTGGGGGCGGCCTATATCCCACGGCGCGGGGCCGTATTGGTAGGACGCGTCCCACGGCTCGCCCGACATTCGTTCGTGGCTGGTGGGCTGGCGGCCGGCGAAGGGATCGGAGTTGGAGGATTGGTCGGGCGACTCGTTCATCGAGGTATCTACTGCTTAGGAATATCGTAGCTATGAAACTCAAGATATGTGAATGGGCCTGTCGCGATTGAGGAAGAATTTACTTCGAGCGCGAACTTCACTCGCATGTACCAATTCGCACTCACATGATTCGCTGGCACGCTAAATAGCAGGTCTTTGCCCGGATCGACTCGAGCCACGCCAGAGACTTCGAAACTGTAACCCCTTGGCATCAGCTTCAGAGCCTCTTGTCTTGCCTTGGCTTCCCATTCGGGGTTGCCGATGTCTGGAGGATCAGAGGAGATCTCAAGCATCGGCTCAATCGGCACCACTTCATCCTCGAGGCTTACGCCGGGCTCACCCTCGGGAGCAGATTGCGCCCCTGAGAACGATTGGGATGCGACAGTTGTTAACCACACGGAGCCAGATCCCCACACTTCCTTCACCGGATTGAGCCGGGCGTCGTGGTCCGATATGGTCGAATTTCAGATAGGCGAAGGGTCTGGATTGATCCAGAAGAAAATTCGATGGGGCGGTCTGCGCCAACAAGCCCCCCGAAGCCATCAAGGCGAGAACAAATGGTCGAAACATTGCCGCCCCCCAGGACAGAGTCAGTGGCCGTGTTCTTCGAGGAATTTTTCGGCTTCGAGGGCGGCCATGCAGCCGGAGCCGGCGGCGGTGATGGCCTGGCGGTAGCGGCGGTCCTGCACGTCTCCGCAGGCGAAGACGCCGGGCAATGACTCCTTGATGCGTGGTGAAGATGTTGTCCGTGGTGCGGATGTAGCCTTCGTCGTCGAGATCGAGCTGGCCGTGAAACATTTTGGCGTTGGGCTTGTGGCCGATGCCGAGGAAGAGGCCGCTGACGGCGAGCGATGTCCATTGCTTGCCGTTGTTGACGTCGCGGAGCCGGAGGCCCTTGACGTCCTTCTCTTCGACGCCGAGGACTTCTTCGACGACGGTGTTGGTGCGCAGCTCGATGTTGGGATGAGCCATGGCGCGCTCGAGCATGATTTTGCGAGGCGCGGAAGGCTTCGCGGCGATGGAGGAGCGTGACCTTGGTGGCGAAGCGGGTGAGGAAGAGCGCTTCTTCCATGGCGGAGTCGCCGCCGCCGACGACGGCGATGTCTTTGCCGCGGAAGAAAAAGCCGTCGCAGGTGGCGCAGCTGGAGACGCCGTGGCCGATGAGGGCCTGCTCGCTGGGCAGGCCGAGCCAGCGCGCGCTGGCGCCGGAGGCGATGATGAGCGTGCGGGTGTGGATTTCGCCGGCGGAGGTCTTGAGCCTGATAGGGTGGGCGCCGAGTTCGGCGGAGTTGAGGTGCGCGAGCTGAAACTCGGCGCCGAAGCGGGCGGCCTGCTTCTTCATGTTGTCGATGAGCTCGGGGCCCTGGATGCCTTCGGGCCAGCCGGGAAAGTTTTCGACCAGCGTGGTGATGGAGAGCTGGCCGCCGGGCTCGTGGCCTTCAAGAACGAGCGGCTTGAGGCCGGCGCGGGCGGTGTAGATGGCGGCGGTGAGTCCGGCGCAGCCGGAGCCGAGGATTACGGTATCGCGAGTGTCTGTCATGCAGGTTCCCTGTGTCGATTGTAGATGCTCGGGCCGGGTGGCATGGATTCGACAGCGGAGCGGCGAGGATGGGCGGTTTACACATCCTGACGCGCCGTATATGATGCGGATATGGCGAATCTGACTCTGATCTATGGATTGCGGCTGCTGCCGGAGGGCGAAGTGACGGAGATCCAGCGACGCGACATGAAGCTGGCCAACGGGCATGAGGCGCATGTGACGATGCATGTGCTGGAGGGGTCGCGCGAGCAGATTGAGGCGCAGCTGAAGCAGAGTCTGGATGCGTTTTTCGATTTCTATCCGGAACTTTAGGAACAGAGATCAGCGGTCAGGGACCAGTCGGGGCCGCCCCCCGTGCTTTCCCACCGCGTCGCGATGGACCGGGCGATTGCATGGTTAATCGGCGGCCTGCCTTGATGCGGACAACCCGCCGTCTCCCGAGTAGGTTCGGCGCTTCGCGGCTATGCGTTCAGCGTTTCACGGCTGCCAACAGCGCTCCAGCGTCGGCATCTTCCAGGCAGGGTGTGGTCTCGAACTCCAGCAGGTCGTTCCAAGCGACCAGCCAGGAATATAAGAGCCTTCGCGTCATCGGTCTCAGCGATCAACACTCCACCGCCGCTCATGCCGTGCCAGCGGCCGATCAGCTTAACGCCCTGCGGTGGCGCCCCACCGGTTTTGAGGAACCGCTGGTTCAGCATCAAGGACGGAACGCTTGGGGATTTTGTAGCTCACGATGAATTTCATAATCTTTTCCTCGCCTTTCGCATAGAGATCGTTCGCGGCCGGAGCGAGTGATGCGCCGCAGAAGGCGCGCTAAGAGCATTCTTCGTTTGTGAGGGAAGGGCCAGGGAATGAGTTCCGGCGTCGAACCCGCCCAAGTTAACTACCGGGCAGGTGCGCCGTCAAGGATTTTGTGGGGCTTGCGATTCGCGGGACGGTTGGCTGAGCCGCGCCTGCGCCCGCCCTTCGCCGAAGGCGGCGAAAGAGCGGGGCAACCTGCGATGTGGGTGTCTTGTTAAGGCGCGGTGAAGAGGCGGCGGCTTAGCGTGCGCCGACCGGCTCTTCGTCTGCGATGCGGGCCGTGGTTTTGGCGCCGCCGGGCTTGTCGTTGCGTTTCACGCGGAGGTTATCGAGCGCGTAGTCAATGTAGCGGGCCTCGAAGTGAGGTGGCTGGCCCATGAACTTACATGTGGCGACAACCTGATCGGCGATGAAGCGAGGCATATAGGCGGCGAGATCCATCTGCTTTTCGTTCTGGAGCTTGTCGACCACGGTGTACAAGACGTCTTCTGTAAGCTGCAGGCCCTGGCGTTCACACTCGGCTTGAAAGATCCGTCTGAAGTTCTCGAGTGTGGGCGATGCGACCTCGATTTTGTAAGGCAGGCGGCGCAGGAAGGCGGGATCCATGAGGTCTTCGGGCTCGAGGTTGGTGGAGAAGATGATGAGCTCTTCGAAGGGGATGCTGAAGCTCTTGCCGGTATGGAGCTTGAGGTAAGTCGACGCGGCTCTCGAGGGGCACGATCCAGCGATTGAGCAGGTTGCGTGGGGACTGACGAGCTGACGGCCGAAGTCGTCGATGATGAAGCAGCCGCCGAGAGCTTTTACGTGCAGCGGCGCCTCGTAGTAATTGGCCGTCGCGTCGTAGCGGAGGTCGAGCATCTCCAGCGTGAGCTCGCCGCCGGTGACGACGAAGGGCCGGCGGCACGGCACCCAGCGCGCATCGTATTCCTCGCGGCGGATGACGGAGAGGCCGTTGTCCTCGGCAGCAGTGGTGATGTCGAGCGGGAGGTGGATGCTGGGATCGTAGACACGGATGATCTGGCCCTCGACGATGACCGCATAGGGCACATAGATGACGTCGCTGAAGACGCTGGAGAGGCGCATGGCGACGGTGGTTTTACCGTTGCCGGAGGCCCGTAGAAAAGGATGGCGCGGCCGGAGTTGATGGCGGGGCCGCTCTGCTCGACGAGGCTTTCGTCGAAGGCGAGACCCTCGAGGCCCTTTCGGAGCGGTCATATGTAATGAGCTCGTTGGTGAGCTTTTGCATATTGACCTGGTAGTTGAATTCGTCGAGCGTGACTGGCGCTGGCCCGGTGTAGCGCAGGCGATTGAGGGTATCGAGGGTCCAGCGGCGACCCTCTTCAGTGAATGTGTAGCTGAGATCGATGGGGTTATCTGTATAGCGCGAGCCGAGCGTCTGGAGCAGGTTGCGCTCGACGGCCATGCGAATCAGGTCGTGGACGATGTGGTAGGGCAGCTTGATCGCGTCGATGAATTGGCGCGTGGTTTCGAGACGGTCCTTGTAGATGAGCTTGAGGAGCAGGGCCATCAAATCGACTTCATCGATGCCGGTGGAGCGGATATCGGCGGGCTCGGTGGGGATGCGATGAAGGAAATGATTGAGCCTCTCCTGCGTGAGCGCACCGATGGCAACGAGGTTGTCGCCGAGGCGGCCTCCGCGTTCAGCGAGGCGGTCGAGGGCTCGGGCCACGTCTTCTTTCGTGACCACTCCCGCAAGAATGAGCAGATCTCCTAAACGTAGCCGGGTTCCGATGGCGCCCTCCAAAAAAGCTGTACAGTGATTGATTCGGGTTTTAGTAACTGCTTTTAATGAGCTATAAACCTCAAGGCCGGACGAGCAGGTCCGGCCTCCCCCAGAGGTAACCAATTCATTCCTTTAAGAATGAACCAGCTGGAAGTGATTCTAGATGAAAATCTGCTGAAGTAAAGCACTCTAGTAATTCCAAATCATTACCATTTGGTAAGTATAGTCACCCGAAAGTCGGCCTGAAGGGGCTGTCGAGGCGACCGGGTCGAGCTGGCCGCTTTTCTGAGAAATCTCCAAGATTCTGAGCCTCGGGCCGGTCCCATTTCTGCCTGCTATCCAAGCATGCGCATGGGCGGAAAGACGGCGGGTGTCGCGGCACTGGCGTGTATGGCGGTGCCCGCGCTAGCGTGGGCCGGAGGTCCGCGCTATGTGGCCGGATCGAGCTATTTTGACCCGGCGGTGATGGGCCAGCCGGTGCATTGGGCAGGCGGGCAGGTGAAGTATTACGTGGACCAGGGTCCACTGAATGCAGTGGTGAATCATGCACAGGCAACAGCGATGGTGGACGCGGCAGCGGCGCTATGGAGTGCGGTGACGACGGCGGGAGTTTCGCTGACGGATGACGGGACGCTGAGCGAGGACGTGAGCGGCACGAATGTGGTTGCGGGAAACGGGATCTTTGCGGCACCCGCGGACGTGACTCCGTCCGCTACCGGGTACCCGCTCGCGATTGTTTTCGATGCCGACGGCTCGGTGATCGATGGTCTGTTTGGAGCCGGAGCGAGTGACCCGACGAGCTGCCAGAGCACTGGCGTGTGGACCTGGCTGGACGCAATTGAACCGGACGCGACGATCGGTCATGCGGTGATTCTGGTGAATGGCTTGTGTGCGACGACAGCGGCTCTGCGGCAGATGATGAGCTTCGAACTGGAGCGCGCATTCGGACGCGCGCTGGGACTGGGCTATGCGCAGGTGAATCCCGATGCGCTGACCGATGGGGAGACGGGCGGCACACTGGGGTGGCCGGTAATGCAGCCGATGAGCGGAGCGTGTGGTGCTACGGGAGGCATGTGCATTCCGCAGCCGAGTGTGTTGCGCTATGACGATATCGCGGCTCTGAACAGGATTTATCCAATTACGACGGCGAACATTGGGAGTTTTAGCGGGAAGGTTCTGACGGCGGCAAATACGGTTTCGATCAAAGGCACGTTGAAGTTTGCTTCAGGCATGGGCATGCAGGGCGTGAATGTGGTGGCTCGGCCGCTGGATGAGAACGGGAATCCGGTGTATCAGTACACAGCAACGTTCGTGTCGGGGGCGTATTTCAACGGGAACCATGGGAATGCGGTGACGGAGTGGACAGATTCACAAGGCAACGCGCTGAACATGTGGGGATCGAGCGATGCGGCGATGCAGGGATACTTCGACTTGAGCGACATTCCTTTGCCGCCGGGGGTGCAGTCGGCAACGTATCAGGTGACATTCGAGGCGATCGATGCGCTGTACATGCTGGAGCAAGTCGTGGGGCCGTACGATGAAGGTTCTCCGCTGCCTTCAGGGACTATGCCAGTGCTGACCGAAGCGGGGATGACGGCAGGCACGGTCCGCGAAGAGGAGGTAAGCATTGCGGACTCGGCAATGGCCGGCCCGGGCAATGATGCGGCGGGAACGGAGAACGCCCCGCGGATGTTGGCGGCGAGTGGGATGTGGAGCGGGAGGTTGAGCCAGATTGGGCAGACGGACTGGCTGGTGTTTCCGGTGCGTGCAGGGCGGTCCTTCACTGTAGTGACGCAGGCGCTGAATGAGATTGGCGTGCCGAGCAGCCGAAAGGCGTTGCCTGCGCTTGGCGTGTGGGATGCCTTTGATGCGGTGGGATCAGCGGCTGTGGGAAGTGCTCCCGCGCTGAACGGGAATGCTGCGGGAGAGACCTGGCTGCGGGTGAGCACTGCGGCGGATGATGTGGTGCGTCTGGGTGTGGCGGATATGCGAGGCGACGGGCGGCCGGATTATGCGTACAAGGGTTGGGTGCTGTATGCGGATTCAGTGATGCCCGCGCGAATGCCTGCAGGCGGCGGCACGATCGTGATTCACGGGATGGGCTTTCGGCCTTCGGACACGGTGCTGGTGGGCGGGCAGGCGGCGGTGGTGACGAGCGTCTCAGCGAGCGAGATTACAGCGATTGCGCCTGCGGCGCAGAGCGGCGTGACCGGCTCAGTGGATGTGGAAGTGGATGATCTGCCGGTATTCTATGCGGCTGCGGTGATCTCAGGCGGCGTGAGCTATGACGCGGGCACGGGCGACTCGCTGACCCTGGTGACAGCGCCGTTGAATACAGTGCCGGCGGGAGTGCCGCTTCCCTTCTCAGTAACTGCGCTGGGAACGGACCTGACGCCGGCTAGCGGCGTTACGGTGACATACACAGTGACTAGCGGAACGGCGCAGCTTGGGTGCGGCTCAGTGAGTTGCAAAGTTACCGCGAGCGGCGATGGCGGAGCGACGACGACGGTGACGGCCGTGAACGGCTCAGCTGCGGTGGTGACGGCTTCGCTGAGCAACGGAGCAAGCCTGCAGGCGCACTTTACGGGAGGCACAGCGCCAACGATTGCCGCTGTG
Source organism: uncultured Acidobacteriaceae bacterium (assembly GCA_963832465.1). Taxonomy (GTDB): domain Bacteria; phylum Acidobacteriota; class Terriglobia; order Terriglobales; family Acidobacteriaceae; genus Telmatobacter. The sequence continues at coordinate 659,612 of CAWHUJ010000001.1, read as the reverse complement.
ACGCCGACGCTCTCAGTGGCTGCGGGCGCGACGGTGAGTTGGACTGTGCAGGCAATAGTGTTGAACAATGGCGCGCCTGCAAGCGGGCAGAGCGTGACGTGGCAATCGGCTGGAGGCGGCATCAGCGTCGATGGCGCCGCCGTAGCGACGAATTCTATTGGCGTGGCGACGAAGACGCTGGCTGTAGGTCCGCTGGCGGAAGGAGCGCAGGCTGTGACGACGGCGTGCGTGAATGGGACGCAGCAATGCGCGCAGTTCACAGTACTGGGTGCGCGACCTGAGTACGGATGGCTGGAGGCGGTTTCGGGAACCGAGCAAAGCGTGACGGTGACGGGCACGCCGTCGCAGATTGTGCTGCGGCTGCGGGATATGAATGGAAATCCGATGGCGGGTGGAACGGTGAGTTTGTATCAGGCGTTGTATGCGTGGTCTCCGCCATGCCTGGCGCATGGGCGGTGCGCACAGGCGGCGCTGCTGAGCACCCAGGTTGCGAATGCGACATCGGCGATTGACGGATCAGTGGTGTTTGCACCGGCGGGATTAAGCGGAACGCCGACGCTGATGGTGGGTGAGGCGGCTACGGGCGCTGCAAGCACGCTGGGCGTGACGATTGAGCAGCACCCGTAGGGTGTGAGGCTATTGAACCTGCAGGTTGATGATGCTCTGCGTAGTGAGCGAACCCGAGGTCGCGGTGACGGTGATGACGTAAGCGCCCGGAGTGGTGCCGGGCACAGTAGTCGTGCTGGGGCCGGTATCCCTGCTCTTGCTGCTTGAACTGCCGCACCCAATGGCGGTGGCGGCGAAGGCAAGGACAAGAATAAAGACTCCAAGGAAGGTGCTCCAGGAGCGGCGGTGCCGGCGGAAGCCGAGAATCAGAAGGCCAGCGAAGGCAATACCGCCTGTTCCGAAGAGGCTGTTGCGGAGAAGAGCCAGTGGTGGTCGTGGTTGGAGCCGTGGTGCTGATGGTTAAGGTGGCTGTGGCCGCGCCGGAGCCTATGGTAACCGGGCTGGTGGAACCGAAGCTGAATGTTGGCGGCTTGGAAGCGCCTGCAGGGCTTGTGGTAACCGCGGCACTGAGAGTGACGGCGCCGGTGAATCCGCCGGACGGCGTGACGGTGATGGTAGATGTGTTGCCAGAGGCTGCTCCAGCAGTGAGAGAGACGTCAGTACCGCTCACGGAGATGCCGGGAGGAGCTGCGACTGCAATGGTGGTCGTTCCACTGGATGTGCTGTTGCTCGCATCGCCAAGATAGGTAGCGGTGAGCGTGTGCGTGCCTGCAGAAGAAGGGATGAGCGAAGTGGTGGCAGTCTGGCCGGCGTTGAGTTTGGCCGATACAGTTGTGCCATTGTCGAGGGCGAAGGTGACCGTTCCCGTGGGAGCCGGCGAGCCCTGGTCTGATAAGACGGCGGCAGTAAAGGTGGCGCGGCCGCCCGCGACGATTGCTGTTGTACCTGCGACGCTGACGGTAGTGGCCGAACGCGGCGGCTCGACGATGATCGTGGCCGGTGACGATGCGGAGAGCGCATTGTTTGCGTCGCCGTTGTAGACGGCGCGGAGTGAATCGCTGCCGACCGGCAGCACACTGGTGGTGGTGGATGCAACGCCACCAGCGCCGAGCGTGGCGCTGCCGACAGCGATGCCGTTGGCGAGGAACGTGACGACTCCGGTTGGAGAGGATCCGCCGATAACCTGGGCAGAGAGCGTGGATGCCACGCCGTAGCGGAAACCGCCGGTTGCGGTCAGCGCGGTTGTAGTGGCGGCTTTGTTGTTGAAGATCGAATCGAGATAGGCCATGCGCAGCTGCAGCCAAGTGGTGAGGTACTGAACTTCGCCGTCGTAGGAACCAACGGCTTCGGCGTTCGGCCAGACTTTGATTCCCTGCATCGGCCAGCGGCCGAAGTTGTTGGCCTGAGACTGCTCGAGCGTTGCTGCTTCAGTGGGAATTGACGCGAGCCATGTGGAAAGTACGCCATTGTTCTTGAGCGCATTCCATTGCGTTGCGACATCGGCCTTGAAGCCGGGATCCTTGAACCACTGGGTGTACCAGGCAGCCTGTGTCTGCGTCCAGGGTACGGTGGGATCGGTGATGGGTTGATAGTTCACATTGCCAGCACTGATATCGAAGTCCCAGACGGGGCCCATGTAGAGGAGCGGATTGTCGATGGCCTTGTAGAGATAGACGCTCGAGTAGAAGTCGCCACCGTCGACGTTGCCCATGAGGTCGTTGACAATGTAGTAGTTGACCGCTGCGGTCTCATCGAAGTATGCGCGCCAGCCCAGGGTTGGATCGGTGAAGTTGCTGGAGTAGAGGGCGGTCTCAGCGGTATCGACGTAGTTAGAGATGTAACTGGTCTGCTGGGGAACCTCTGGGTCAGGCGTAAAGTCAGGATCGACGAGACCAATGGGGAGACCCGCGGGCGTCTTGAAGACATAGGCCTCGTCTTCGTGCTGATCTACTTCGAGCAGGTAGCCGCCGGTGATGTCGTCGGTGGTGTCGGTTTCAGAAAGCTCCGTGATGTTGAGACGGTGGCTGTCGACCTTTACTTCTTCGATGAGCTGGTAGTTCCCTTCGTAAACCCCGTTGAGATAGAGCTCGACGAAGAGAGAGTGAGCTGCCCAGGGCATGAGGGTGCTGGTGCCGCTGGGAGACGGCGAGCCTGCGGGCGAAGTGAGATAACCATTGCCCATGGGAATGGCATTTGCGAGAGCAGAGGCAGCCCAATCGCGCACGAATGTTTTGTCGTCGTAGTTGGCGAGGAGATTGTAGGTCTTGCTTTTATCGCAGACAGCGGCGCCCTTGCTGGTGATGTAGGGACAGATGACTCCCATAGTGCCCAGCAGATCGAGACTCGTATTGAGCTTGATGTGATATGGAAGCTTGGGCATTTGCGCGGTGGTATGGCCGCGAACATGGAAGGTGGCTGTGTTATCGGTATCGCTCGAATTGGGAAGATAGGAAGTTTGTCCGTCGGCGGAAGTAATGGTGATGGTGCCGGCGACGTCGGTGGTCTTGCTGACGATGGGCACGCCATTGGTGTTGATCTTGACGATGGGAAGATTGACGGTAGACGGCACAAACGCCGGATTGGAAATGGAGATGGTGAGCGCAAAGGCAGCGGTAGCCTGCGAGGCGCCACTGGCGGCCACGATCGTGGGGGCGGCTGTCCACTGGACCACACTTGACGCTCCGGCGGGAAAGCCTTCCTGACCGGCTGCAGGAGAAGCATTGAGATAGACCGTCGCTGAGCCATCGGCAGTGAGTGTGGCGGGCGTAACAGTAATGCCGGTTGGAAGTCCGGTGAGCGTGACGGTTACGGGCTGCCCAGCCTCCGTGCCAGCAACGGCCACCGTAATGGGGATTTTTTGCTGCCCTGGGAAGATGGTGAGCGCCGAAGGGCTTGGGGAAACGGTAAGCGATTGAGCCTGACAAGCTCCGAATGCGCTGAAGAAGACAAGGATGACTACGGCTAACCGCACGAAGAGATTGCGTTGTCCCTGACCCATCGAGAAAGTCACTCCTATTTGGCCCGTAGACACACGCGTATCTTCGAGGCTGAAATCACCATTGGTGGTTGATTAGATTGTGTAGACGATTTCGTTGCGAGAAGTATGACAGGCGGGCCCCAATTTTCTCAGTACGATTCCGTCTTGGTGCCCAATGAGCCAGGCCGAGGAGCGCGCGCGATTGAACCCCACTACGCGGGCGTGCGGTTGCTCCGTGCGGTGAATATCTTTCCGCCGAGCCAGGCGGTGGGCAGCGCAAGAAAAGCCAGTGCGACCGTATACCAGTGCGGGCCGAGGGAAGGGCTCGCGTTCCAGGTTGTAACGGCGCCGACGAGATTTGCAAGGCAACCTAGCGAGCCGAGTACAAGGCAATGCCCCATGGGCCGACCTGGCGCGATGCGAGCGCAGACATAGCTGCCCAGAACGCCATACATGCTGCGGTAAATGACAGCGAGAACGAGGAGGGGGTTGGAAAAAGCTTCGCCGAGAGCGGGCGCGATGCCGATGGCGTGGAGGAGGAGGTCGGTGGCAACGGAAAGGGCACCACCGACGAAGGCTCCGGCAATGACGGCGGTGACGCTGCGACCGAGACGGCTGGAGCCGGTAAGAGATGGCATGCAGATGAGATCCTCAGGGAGATGTGCCATGGTACAGGGGCTCGGAGGAGCCGGACAAGATGACCTTAGGCAGGGCTGAAATGAGGTGCGTCGGCTGGTCCTTCGGATGCATCCATTAGATGAGCAGAGTGGATGAGCAGAGCGAGGCGGAATGGAGAAGTTAGCGAATCCGTTGCGGGGTGAGGTAGCCGAGAGACGCCCGCGGGTGTTGATCGTCGGCGGAGGGTTCGGCGGGTTGCATGCCGCGAAGTCTCTGGGGCATATGCCGGTGGATGTGACGGTGGTAGACCGGAAGAATCATCACACTTTTCAGCCACTGCTGTACCAGGTGGCGCTGGCCGTTCTTTCGCCGGCGGATATTGCGCAGCCGATCCGTTCGGTGCTGCGCAGCCAGCGCAACACAGAAGTGCTGATGGACGAGGTTGTGGGGATTGATACGGCGGCGCGCACGGTGAGCATGGGCTCGGGTGCGACGCTGGGGTATGACTACCTGGTGCTGGCGACGGGCGCGACGCACTCCTACTTTGGCCATGATGACTGGGCGAAGCTGGCGCCGGGGTTGAAGACGATTGAAGACGCCACGGAGATCAGGCGGCGCGTGCTGCTGGCCTTTGAGCTGGCCGAACGGCAGATGCAGGAGCAAGGCTGGCATCCGCCATTGAATTTTGTGGTGGTGGGCGGCGGCCCGACGGGCGTGGAGCTGGCGGGTGCGATCAGCGACATCACGAAGCTTTACATGAAGCATGATTTCCGACACATCGATCCGACGAAAGCGCGAGTGCTGTTGGTTGATGGCGGCCCGAGGGTGCTGGCGACGTATCCGCCGGACCTGTCGAAGAAGGCAGAGCAGGAACTGACGCGGCTGGGCGTGGAAGTCCACAACAACATGACGGTGACCGGCGTAGGGCCGGGATGGGTAGAGGCTGGCGGCGAACGAATCGACTCAGCGGTGACGCTATGGGCGGCGGGCGTTCAGCCCTCTCCGCTGGGCAAGTTGCTTGGCGCGCCGCTGGACAAGCGCGGTTGCGTGATTGTGGACGACCAGCTGAATCCACCGGGCCTGCCCGCTGTTTTTGTGGTTGGCGACCTGGCGCACTTTGAGCAGGATGGGCACCAGGTGCCCGGAGTAGCGCAGCCGGCGATGCAGATGGGCGATTTTGCCGGGAAGGCAATCAAGGCGGATCTCGATGGACGGCCGCGGCCGAAGTTTCGCTATTTTGACAAAGGCGATCTGGCGACGATCGGGCGCATGGCGGCAGTGGGGGACATTAAGTGGCCATTCAAAGGACACGTGAGCGGCTTTCCGGCGTGGGTGACCTGGATCGTGGTGCACATCTTCTTTCTGATCGGCTTCAGGAATCGGGTGGCTGTGTTTGCCTCGTGGGTATGGACATACTTCACCTTCACGCGCGGCGCACGGCTGATCACGGGCGACCAGCGGTTGCCGGGGTGGCAGGACCAGATTGACGCGGGCGTGGGCGAAGGCGAAGGAAAAGGCCAGATGACGGTCTCGGGCCGCTAGGAGCTTAGGCCACCAGTAACCGTCGGACCCTCAATCAGACTGCTCAATTAGACTGGAAGTGCATGCTCGATTTGGGATTTGTACGAGGAAATCTGGAGCTGGTAGAGGCGAAGCTGCGCGCGCGGGGAGCCGATCCGGCAGAGTTGCTGGGCGATTTTAGGGCTCTGGATCAGCGGCGGCGCGAGGCCATCACGCAGGCGGAACAACTGAAGGCGAAGCGCAATGAGCTGAGCCAGCAGGTAGGAGCGCGGAAGAAGGCCGGCCAGAACGCCGATGACCTGATGGAAGAGACGAGGGCCCTGAAGGCACGGCTCGATGAGGTCGACTCGTCTGCTGCCGCCCTAGATGACCAGATGCGGCTGGCGCTGGCGCGTATTCCCAACCTGACGCGTGATGAAGTGCCGACCGGCACCTCTGAAGCTGATAACAAGACGGTGAAGGAGTGGGGCGAGAAGCGTCACTTTGACTTTGCTGCGAAGCCACACTGGGAATTGGGCGAGGCGCTGGGAATTCTAGATCTGGAGCGCGCGGCGAAGCTGAGCGGCGCGCGGTTTGCGGTTTACATGGGAGCAGGTGCAAGGCTGGAACGGGCGCTGATCAGCTTCATGCTGGACACGCACACGCAGAAGCACGGGTATACAGAGGTGCTTCCGCCGTTCATGGTGAATAGCAAGAGCCTCTTCGGGACTGGACAATTGCCGAAATTTGCCGAGGACCTGTTTGCATGCTCGGATGCGGATGCCGAAGCGGTGGCGCGCGGCGAGTTCAAGGACAACGACCACTGGCTGATTCCGACGGCGGAAGTACCGGTGACGAATCTGTATCGCGACGAGATTCTGGATGACGCAAAGCTGCCGATTACGCTGACGGCATACACGCCGTGTTTTCGCGCGGAGGCGGGCGCGTACGGGAAGGATGTCCGCGGAATTATCCGGCAGCATCAATTCCAGAAGGTGGAGCTGGTGAAGTTTACGCGACCAGAAGAGAGCGACGCCGAGCATGAGAAGCTGACGCGCGATGCCGAGGAGATTCTGGAAGCGCTTAAGCTTCCGTACCGGCGGGTGCTGCTGTGCACGGGCGACACGGGATTTTCTTCTGCGAAGACATTCGACCTTGAAGTGTGGTTGCCGGGGCAGCAGTTGTACCGCGAGATTTCATCGTGCTCAAACTTTGAAGGTTTTCAGGCGCGGCGAGCGAATATCCGCTACAAGCCAGCGGGAAAAGGCAAGAGCGAATTTGTACACACACTGAACGGAAGCGGCCTGGCGGTGGGACGTACATGGCTGGCGATTCTTGAGAATTATCAGCAGGCCGATGGAACGGTTCTGGTACCGGATGCACTGCGGCCCTACATGGGCGGCCTGGAAAAGATCGAAGGACTGAAGGCGCAATGAATGTATTGAAGAGCTATTTCTACTGGACGTACAAGCGCGGCACCTTTCACTACGATGTGATGGTGACGCTGATTCTGCTGTTCATCTTTGTCACGCCGCAGTTCTGGGACTTCGGCGACAAGCCGGCGGTGGCCGCACCGTTTGCGCATCCGATGCAGGTGATGAGCAGCGGCGCACGCGGCGGCGTGATCGTGTTGCTACGGGCTACGGACGTGAATATTGCGCAAGACGCGAGCGAGAGTGAAGTAAGAAAGACACTGAAGCACGCGATCGAACCGGTGACTGGCGACGCGGTGTTCGTGGAACGCTGGGAAACGACACAAGACAGTCAGGGCAACCTCGTCTGGAAGATCTGGGCGCATCGCTAGTTCCCTGCCCCGCTAGTAATGCCGGCAGCGGAATCTGCAGCGACTTCAGCGGTTTGCGCGCATCCAATAATCAGAAGGAAACTCATGAACCTAGCCAGGAAGATGATTTTGGCCGCGTTGGTTGCCTGTCTGTCTCTAGCGACGCGGGGCGCGTTTGGCGCCGACAATACCCAGCAGGTTCTGCGGCAGCTTGATGAGGCGGCCGCGAAGTTTCGTTCGACGCAAGCCGATTTTCAGTTCGACGCTGTGGAGACGGATCCCATTCCGATTACCGATACGCAGAAGGGCACGGTTTTTTACGAACGCAAGGGTAGTTCCTTCCAGATGGCGGCGCACATCAACGAAGTGAATGGTAAGCCGGTGCCGAAGATTTACACCTACACGGATGGCAAACTGCGGTTGTTTGAGCCGATGATCAATCAGGTTACGACGATCACGAAGGCAAGCAGCTATGGCAGCTACATCATGCTGGGCTTTGGCGCGAGTGGCAAGGAAATGGAAGAAAAGTGGGATGTGAAGGCCGTAGGCCCGGAGATCGTGGACGGTGTGAAGACCGAGAAGCTGGAGTTGACCGCGAAGGATCCGACAGTGCGGAAGAATCTTCCCAAGGTGACGATCTGGGTGGATACCGCGCGCGGCGTGAGCTTGCGGCAGGTCTTTGATGAAGGTGCAGGACAGCATCGGGATTGCCACTACTTCAACTTCAAGATGAACCAGGCGCTGCCAGGCGATGCGTTCACCCTGAAGACGGATGGGAAGACGACGTTTATTAATCAGTGAGAAACGGCTATCAGCTGCTAGCTCCTAGTTTCTGGGTTTTAGCAGAGAGCCAATGGCAACGCCACCGAGGGCGAAGAGTATGGGGAAGCATTCGATGGTGTAGCGCGCTTCAGGTGGGCAGATGGTGAAGAGCATTGCTGACCGCAGGAGCATGTAAGCGAGCATCCACACCGCCATGCGGGGACGCAGAAACAAGCCCCAGATTCCAAGAACAAGATAGAAAGCGTTGAGCGCGGCGTAGGCCCAGCTGAAGCGGGTTTCGACGTGGTGATGCGCGTAGACCCACCAGTCGAGATCGATCGGAAGATTTTCGACGCGGGGGCGGAGCCACATGCCAGCGACGCGGCCGAGAGGCAGCCAGAGATAGTAACGCGACGGATGCGCGGCGATGCGCTGTTGCGCGAGGCTGGCGAAGGAATCGTCGAGTGCTTCGGTGAGGTTGTAGCCGTTGCCGTTGTATTCGGCTGCGAGCGCGGCGGTCTGGTTGTACTCGGCGGGCGAATCGAAAGCGCGATTGGGGAGCTGCGTGGTATCGAGTTCGGCGCCGGGGACGTTCCAGACTATGGCGTAAGTGGAGACGAAGTCGAGGCACCAGGTTTTGACCCAGCGGTCCCATCCGGGGGTAAGCGGGTCGCCCGGATCGGTGGCGGATTTGGGCGCGAGGGGCTGAAAGACGTGAAAGACGCGGGCGTTGCGGATGGTCCATGCAACGAAAGGCGCGACAGCGAGAAGAACGCAGACGAGAGCAATGCGAGAGATGTGCCGACGTACAGTGGGCGAAGCGCCGCGCAGAGGAGACAGCATTGCTGGTGCAAGCGCGACAGCAACGAGAAGGCCATCCGGCCGCAGAAGAGCGGCAAAGGTGACAGCGAAGGTGAAGGTGAGTGCGGTGGCCCAGCGGGGATGCTGCCGGAAGCGCGCTGCCGACCAGAGCGCGAGCGAGAGCGCGAAGATTGTTGGTCCCTCGGTGAGCGGGCTGGCGGCATAAATCGCGGTAAATGGGCAGAGTGCGGCGAGCCATAGAGTGGCATGAGCGGCGCGGGTTTTGAACGCTGCGGGAGCGACGAGACGTGCGAAGTCTGCAAGCAGGAGGCATGAGACGAGGTCGAGGAGTATCTGGAGAAGGACAGCGGCGGCGTAGTTCTCCATGCCGAAGAGCTTGAAGCAGAGCGCGAGAAAGAGCGGGTAGCCAGGAAGGCGGATCAACGTGGGAAAGACTTGTCCCGTGGAGAGAGTGAGGCCATAGGAGCCGTGCAGGAGCAGGTTTTTGGCGATGCCACCGTAGACGAGAGGGTCGCCATTGGCCTCAAAGAAGTGGCGGAAGAACCAAAGGCGCAATGCAGCACCGGCGAGAAGCGCCAGCGAAAGCCAGAGCAATGAGCGGGCATGGCCGGCGCGTTGCGGGATTGACGGGCTCGGGGCGTCGCCTTGCATACGGTTCGTACTGTATAGCGTAGATGATCGAGAGGCTTGTCTCACGTAGAATCAGAAGTTGAGCATGCTGGATAAGCAAATCTTTTTCGACCCCCAGAGAAAGCGCTGGAAGCGCCTGCGGCGGATACTCGACATCGTCGCAGTGGCAGTGACGCTGGTGCTGGCGGGGTTCATCTTCAACATGTTGCGTAACCAGCCGCTGCCAGAGCTGCTGCTGCCGTCGCTTAAGCGCAACTACAAGGCTGTAATGGACCGCCCCGCGGCGCGGCCGGCGCGACGCAAAACCGATCGCCAGCCTTCAACGATTCCTTTCAACACGGGCGAGGGATTGCGAGCGGCCTATTACGTGCCGTATGACGCGTCGAGTTACGCCTCGTTCAAGCAGCATATCCATCAGATCGACCTGCTGTTTCCGGAGTGGCTGCATGTGGATGGATCGCAGCCGGTGCTGAAGATCTTTGACAACGAAACGCATAGAACGTTTTCGTTGATCACTGGGCAGACGGTACACGATCCGGACGATCTAGGCAGGATCAAGCGGGCGATCGCAGATGCGCGTGAAGACACTGAAGTGTTTCCCCACCTGAACAACTACAACTCAAGCACGCAGGTGTGGGATGCGGGCGTCGGCAACTTGTTGGCTGATGATGACAATCGGGCTGCGCTGCGCCGGCAGATTGTGCAGTTTCTAACGGCATATCCGGCATATCACGGCCTGTCACTGGATTTCGAGAGCCTTTCGGAGAGCTCGATTCCCGGGTATACGACGTTTATCCAGGAACTATACAGCGATCTGCATCCGCGCAACCTACGGCTCTATGTAACGGCAGCAGCGGGAACAGATTCGGCGCTGCTGAAGCAGATTGCGGCGAACAGCGACGGCGTTGTGCTGATGAATTACGACGAGCACGAAGCGGAGAGCGATCCGGGACCGATTGCGAGCCAGAACTGGTTTGTGGCGAATCTGGTGCGCGTGCTGAAGGTGGTTCCGAAGGAAAAGCTGATCTGCGCAGTTGGCAACTATGGGTATGACTGGACGCTGACGATTCCGCCGAAGGCAAAGCCAGGGCAGAAGGCAGCGAAGCCGCAGGTTGTGGATACGACGGATCTGTCGGTGTCTGACGTGTGGCAGCGGGCCTCAGATGCTGACGCTGATCTGAATCTCGATTACGACACGCTGAATCCGCACTTTGAATACATCGACGAGGACAATAATCAGCGACACGTGGTGTGGTTTCTGGATGGCGTGACGCTGCTGAATGAGATGCGCGCAGCGCGGCAACTGGGATTGCAGACGTTTGCGCTGTGGAGACTCGGCTGGGAAGACAGCTCGCTGTGGAACGTCTGGGATAGACCGACGAATCCTGCATCGCTGGACGCACTGGGCGAGGTGGCGCCTGGCCATGACGTGAATGTGGAAGGCGAAGGCGACATCATGCGGGTGACGGGGCTTCCGCGCGAGGGCAAGCGAACTGTTGAAACGGATACGGACGAGCCTGACCCGCGGAAGAGACTGATTATCGACGAGCGGATGGACGTCTATCCGCAGAACTACACGATCACCTATTACGGATACCAGCCGAACCAGGTTGCGATTTCATTTGATGACGGGCCCGATCCGAAGTGGACGCCGAAGATTCTGGACATCCTGGACAAGAAGGGCGTGAAGGGCACGTTTCTGATCATCGGCGAAGAGGCGCTTGAGAATGTAGGGATCATGCGGCGCGAGGTGCGCGAAGGCCATGAGATCGGGAACCACACGTACACGCATCCGGATATCAGCAGCATTTCGCCGCGGCAACTCGATCTTGAGTTAACGCTGACAGAGCAGCTTTTCGCGAGCAAGTTGCGTAGGCGGCCGGTGTATTTCAGGCCTCCGTACGACATTGACGAGGAGCCCGACACAGATGACCAAGCTGCTCCGATTGTGCAGGTGCAGCGCGCGGGCTACATCGTAGTGGGAAACAAAATCGACACGAACGACTGGGATGAACGGCAACGCAAGACGCCCGAAGAGATCTCCCAGTCCGTGCTGGATCAACTGAACCGCATGAAGACGAAGCCGCAGTTTCGGGGCTCGATCATTCTGATGCACGACGGGGGCGGCGACCGCTCGGTGACGATCGCGGCGTTGCCGGTAATGATTGATACTCTACGCGCGCATGGATACGCGATTGTGCCGGTGTCGGCATTGATTGGGAAGACGCCTGCAGAGGTGATGCCGGAGCTGAGTTTCTGGCAGTACATGCGAATGATTCCCGACTCGATCGCGTTTTCAACACTGGCAACGATCGGCTACTTCATTGTGATGGTGTTCTTTGTCGGCGACGTGCTGATGAGCGCGCGCCTGGTGCTGGTAGGTCTATTTGCAGTGATCGACAGGTTGCGGCGGCCGCATCGGAAGGCGTCGCCGGGATTCAATCCTCGCATTGCAGTGCTGGTGCCCGCGTACAACGAGGAGAAGGTGATTGTGCGCACGGTGCGCTCGGTGCTGCACTCAGACTACGAAAATCTGCGTGTGATTGTGATCGACGACGGGTCGAGCGATAACACTTACGAGGTTGCGCGAGCCGCGTATGCAAAGGAGATTGCCGCTGGCCGCGTGGAAGTGCTGACGAAGCAGAATGGCGGCAAGGCAGCAGCGCTGAATTATGCGCTGGAACGGCTGGATGAAGAGTTTTATGTGGGCATCGACGCGGATACGGTGATCGCGTCGGATGCGATTTCGAAATTGATTCCGCACTTCGAGGATCCAGAGATTGGAGCGGTGGCCGGCAACGCAAAGGTGGGCAATCGCGTGAATCTGTGGACACGGTGGCAGGCGCTTGAGTACATCACGAGCCAGAACTTCGAACGCCGCGCGCTGAATTTGTTCAATGTGGTAATGGTTGTTCCGGGTGCGATTGGTGCGTGGCGTACAGCGGGGGTGAAGAAGGCCGGCGGGTATCCGCTGAACACGGTTGCCGAAGACGCCGACCTGACGATGAATCTTCTGGAGCAAAAGTACAAGGTGGTGTATGAAGACCGTGCGCTCGCGTTTACCGAAGCTCCGATTGATGCGAGCGGCCTGATGCGGCAGCGGTTCCGGTGGTCGTTTGGGATTCTGCAGGCGGTATGGAAGCACCGGATGGCATTTGTGAAGAACAAGGCGATGGGACTGTTTGCGCTGCCGAATATTCTGATCTTCCAGATGCTGCTGCCGCTGGTCTCGCCGTTCATCGACCTGATGTTTTTGGCAGGCGTTGTGCACTACATGGTGGACCGGCACTATCATCCGGAGGCGGCATCGTCGGCGAGCTTCATGAAGCTGGTTGCGTACTTCCTGACGTTTCTGTTGATTGATTTTGTGACGTCGGTGGTGGCGTTCAGCCTGGAACGGCGGCATCCGGCGAATAAGGGCGATGGATGGCTGCTCTTCCATATCTGGCTGCAGCGGTTCGCGTATCGGCAGGTTTTCTCGATTGTGCTGTTCAAGACTCTGAAGCGCGCGATCGATGGAAAGCCCTTCAACTGGGACAAGCTGGAACGCACTGCGAAAATGAGCAAGCAGACAGAGGCTCTGACGGAGACGCGGTAAAGGCAGGGATGAAGCCGGAATCAGAGTTTGATGGCCCACATCTTCGAGGAGGTGTGGGCCGTCTTACGTTAGTGATGATGGCCGCCGCCGCTGGAGTGACCGCCACCGGACGAATGGCCTCCTCCTGAGGAATGCCCGCCTCCACCGAATGAGTGGCTGCTGCCACCACCGGAGGAGTGTCCACCGCCGAAGAAGGAGTGGCCACCTCCGCCGCCGAAGCTTTCGTGTGGGGCCTTCGGAGCTTTCCAACCGTTGCCTCCGCCGGGGCTGTTCCAATTTGAGCTGGTCCGGCTTGAACCCTCCCAGCTGGAGTGTCCGCCACCGCCGTTGTAGCTGTAGGTCTGCGGGGCGTGGCTGCTGTAGCTGTTCCCGTAATTGCCGACGCTATTGTGGTCGCCGCCGAAGATGTGGACTCCGCCGGAACGCTGCTCGCCGTAGGAATTTGATCCGTTGCGGGGATCGCTGTACTGCGGAGTACGGTAGTTCTGAGAAGGCCCGGAATAGGCCATCATGCCGGGTCGGCTGATGTGGTTGTCGCGCGGAAAGGCCGATGAACCGGAGTTGAAGGATTGACGGCCGAATTGATCGCGACTGGGCTGCTGACCGGCGAACTGTTGGCTGCCGAAGGGCGGCTGGGGTCGGGTCATGAAGGCCTGTTGCGTGGGAGCGATGGGTCTTCCGGAGATTTGATCCCGCGATGGAAAGCCGCGATTGAAGCCCTCTTGGGTGCGGGCATCGCCCCAATGATTGACCGGACCGCCAACGGGGCGTGGGTATCCGCCGCGATTCAACGAATTGCCGGAGGCGCGGTTATAGCCGTTGTTGTAGCCATTGTTGCCCCAGGTGTTGCCGCCGTGAATGGAATGCGGATAGCCAGCCCATGCGCGCGGACCACCGTAGCGAAAACCCCAGTCGCGGACGGAGGCGCTACGCGTGCAGTAGTCGTTGTGATTGAAGAGGACGGCGTGTGCGAACCAGTCGAGGCCCCAGCCGAGCCAGCCCCAGGGGGTGCCGAGAAAGGCCGACATGCCGAAGCTGAGTCCGTATTGAACCGGAGATGAGCCAAAGAAAGAACCGATAGCGCCGAAAGCGTTGAGCCAGGAGAAGCCGGGATAAGGATTGACCGGTGCGCCGTAAACGGCCCACGGATTGTAGGTGGGCACGTAAACGACTTGTGGATTGGCCGGCGCGATGTCGATGTAGCCCTGATTGTCCTGCACGTCGACCTGCGGCGTGCTTTGAAGGTTACCGGCATCCTGGGCGCGCTGCCGCATGACCTGAATGGTTTGGAGAACGTCCTGTGGCTGGTTGTAATAGGCGTTGCCGAGAGCAGTGGTCCACTGCAGGTTGCTGTCGAGCATGGAGAGCACCTGCGGAAAGGCCGTAAGGCCTTTGATGGAGGGATCCCAGTTGGTCTGCGCGTTCGCGCCTGCAGCAACCTGGTCTGGCGATAAATTGCCCATCGAGCGGCGCCACTGATCTGCGGCAGCAACCTGCGCAGGGTAAGTGGAGGCTGCGAGAATTTGCGCGATGAGCGCGTCAGGATAGAGCGCGATGGGCGCGACGAGTTGAGACAGCTGATCGGGAGAGAGCGGCTGCTGCGTGGGCTGCGCGTAAGGCTGCTGCTGCCCGGGGATGTCGGCGTAGGCCTGCTGCTGCACGGGGTACTGAGGTTGGCCGTAACCGGATTGACCTGAACGGTAGCCAGAACCGTCTCCGGCGTCGTACTGGCCGGCGGGTGAGTAAGACGGTATGGGCTGAGGCTGGACGCCAGCGGGAGAATCGTCATCTGGAGGCCAGTATTGGCCGGACTGCTGTGCGCAGAGAGGCAAAGCGGCGAGCGCGACGATTGCGAAAGCCGGCAAACGATAGAGACTTCTCATGTTCCCTCTCGTGGGCTGCGCGCGATGGCGCTCACCCCGGTTCTCCGCCTGCGCGACGCACTGCGGCTGGCAGCGCGGGCACAGCGGAGAGTTAAGGATTCAGACCCCGGCAGGAGGGGTTAGTTTCGGCGTGGGGCCGGATTGTTCGCGCACAGCGGGATAGGCGGAGCAGTCTGACGCGGCCATGGCAGTGCGGAAGCGATAGGACTACACTTGAAGGTTATGGCAACTCTTACACTTGCGACCGAAATTCAGCCACGCTCGCCGAAGGGCGAGTTCAGAAATGAACCCTTCATCGACTTCAAGAAGCCCGAAAACGCTCGCGCGATGGTGCAAGCACTGGAGTTGGTGCGGGGGCAACTGGGCCGTGAGTACGACCTTGTCATCGGCGGCCACAGGATCAAGACTGCGGAGAAGATCCGATCGCTGAATCCAGCGAGACCAGCGGAGGTGGTGGGAGTACACCAGAAGGCTGGGGCCGAGCATGTGCAGCCTGCGATGGATGTGGCTCTGCAGGCTTACGAAACGTGGAGCCGCACGACGGTTGGAGAGAGGACTTCGCTGCTGCTGGGTGTGGCGGAGATTATTCGCGCGCGCAAGTTCGAGTTTTGCGCGTGGCTGACGTACGAGGTAGGCAAGAACTGGGCGGAAGCCGATGCGGATGTCGCCGAGACGATCGACTTCATGGAGTTTTATGCACGCGAGGCGTTGCGGCTCGCCGAGGCGAAGACGCCGATCCAGTTGCCGGGCGAGAAGAATGAGCTGCTGTACATCCCGCTGGGCGTAGGCGCGGTGATTCCGCCATGGAATTTTCCGTTTGCGATTATGGCGGGAATGACTGCTGCAGCGATCGTGACTGGCAATACGGTGATTCTGAAGCCATCGAGCGATTCGCCAACGATTGCAGCGAAGTTCATCGAGGTACTGGAAGAAGCGGGGATGCCGGGAGGCGTGGTGAACTTCTGTCCAGGTTCGGGCGCTACATTCGGCAATGCAGTTGTGGAGCATCCGAAGACGCGGTTCATCGCTTTCACTGGCTCGAAGACGGTGGGCCTGGAGATACATGAGCGTGCGGCGAAGACGCAGCCCGGACAAATCTGGATCAAGCGCACGGTTCTGGAGATGGGTGGGAAAGATTCGATTCTGGTTTGCGCGGATGCGGACGTGGACACGGCCGTAGAGGGCGTGACGGCAGCGGCTTTCGGATTCAGCGGCGAGAAGTGCTCGGCGTGCTCTCGCGCAATTGTGGAGGCCCCACTGTACGACGTGTTCGTTGAGCGGCTGCGCGAGCGTGTCGCGAAGCTGACGGTGGGCGATCCGGCAGAGAATCACAATATGGGCCCGGTGATTAACAAGGCCGCGATGGATTCGATTCTGGGCTACATTGAAGCGGGCAAGAAAGAAGGCCGACTGGTGGCGGGCGGCAGCAAGGTGGAGAGCGAAGGCGGCTACTTTATTCAGCCAACGGTTTTCGCCGATATCAAGCCGGATGCGGTGATCGCGCAGGAAGAGATTTTCGGGCCGGTGCTGGCGGTGATCAGAGTGAACAGCTTTGAGGAAGGTCTGAACGTAGCGAACAACACCGAGTACGGCCTGACGGGCGCCATCTACACGAATGATCGAGATCAGCTGAATGTGGCGCGGCAGGAGTTCCATGTGGGCAACCTGTATCTGAACCGCAAATGCACAGGCGCGATGGTGGGCGCACATCCGTTTGGGGGATTCAACATGAGCGGCACGGACTCGAAGGCAGGTGGCCCAGATTATCTGCTGCTGTTTACGCAGGCGAAGAGCGTGGCGACGAAGCTGTGAAGGCACCAGTTCAGACAAGAAAAGGAAAGGCCCTCGCGAGGAGGGCCTTTTTTGTTGCCGTGGGAACTGGTTCTACGCGACGGCTGTGGGTGCCGCGGCGGCCTGTTCTTCTGCTTCCAGCTTGTTGCCCATTTCAGCGGCGGCGGCGGCGAGTTGCCGGTGATGGATGGTGAAGAGGGCAAGCTCAAGGCGGTCACTGACGCCGGTCTTGTCGTAGATCGAGCGGAGGTAGTTCTTGATGACCTGCTCAGTGGTCTTGAGGCGGAGGGCGATTTCGCGGTTCTTGCAGCCCTGAACGATGAGGGCAACGATGCGCATCTCCTTGGGGGTAAGCCGGTCACGGACGCGCGCGCCAACGAGATCTTCTTCGGGCGATTCGGGCATCATGAGCTGCGGCGGCGTCCAGGTATCGCCGGCTGCAACGCGGCGGACGCACTCAACAAGCGCCGGGCCCGTTACGTTGCGGAAGACGACTCCGCGAAAGCCCTGCTGCAGGAAAGCGCTGGCGCTCTCGTTGTTTTCGGCAATGACAATGCCTCGGCTGGAGGTGGACTCGAGGAGGGCCCGCAGCTTGGGCATATCTGGCCGCAAAGAAGCGGCGACTACGACGATTGAACCCGGAAACGTAGCGATGGCATGCATCATCCGGTCAAGGTCGGTGCACTGGGCAATGATGCGTAGATCCTCGTCCATTGCCAGTACCTTTGCGGTTCCGGCCCGGAAGATAGCCTGAGAGTCGGCAAGAATCACCTTATTCATGTCACGCGCCCCATCTAGTGCGGGAAGGTGTGGAAAGAGGCATAAGCATCAGCTCTGACCTTTCTCCCAAATTCGACTTTCGCTCGCACATTCCCGGAATCCGTGCCGGCGGCGCCGACAGGAATCTAACAATGGCGGTGGTCACCGGCGCAAGGAGGGGGTACCTACTTGATTGGTCTCCACTGGTCGAATGCTACCCGTCCCAAAAGTCATGTTACCTTGCAACAAGCTTACAGCCCAAATCAGAATCCGTCATCAAAAACCAGCGGATTGCAGGCGCAGATATTTACTGACTAGGCTCATCCGGCTTTGGTACTTTAGGCTGGCTTGTGGCCTAGACTAAAGACATGGCGAGACCGATTTTATTGGCGGTGGATGACGACGTAAGTGTTCTGGAAGCAGTGGTTCAGGACCTGCGGCGGAAGTATGGGGCGGAGTTCCGGATTCTACGGGCAGCCAGCGGACAGGCCGCCCTGGATACGCTGGAACAGCTCAAAACCCGACAGGACCCCGTCGCACTGATTGTGAGCGACCAACGCATGCCGGGGATGACGGGTGTGGATTTCCTGGAGAAAGCGCGTGCGCTCTATCCAGATACCCGACGGGTACTGCTGACGGCGTACGCGGATACCGAAGCGGCGATAAGAGCGATCAACACTGCTCGAATTCACTATTACCTGAATAAACCGTGGGATCCACCGGAAGAAAAGCTCTATCCGGTTCTGAACGACCTGCTGGATGACTGGAGAGCGAGCTTCAGGGCTCCGTTTGAGGGCCTGCGAGTGATCGGCAACCGCTGGTCGCTCGACGATCACCGGATCCGCAACTTCCTCTCGCGCAATTATGTGCCGTATCGCTGGCTGGACGTGGGCGGAGGCAACGAAGAGGCGACCAAGTTGCTGGAAGAGCGGGAGTTAAAGCCAGAGGATCTGCCGGCGGTCTTGTTCTCGGATGGGACAGTGCTGAAGCACGCAGAACCGGACCAGTTGGCAGCCCGAGTGGGGCTGCGCACCCAGGCAGCGCAGGAGTTCTACGACATGGTGGTGGTGGGTGCGGGCCCCGCGGGTCTGGCTGCAGCTGTCTACGGAGCGAGTGAAGGGCTGAAGACGCTGGTCATTGAACCGGAGGCACCCGGAGGGCAGGCGGGTTCGAGCTCCCGGATTGAGAACTACCTCGGCTTCCCTTCCGGCGTTTCGGGCGAAGAATTGGGGCGAAGGGCTCATACGCAGGCAACGCGGTTTGGCGCGGAGTTTCTGACGCAACGGGCGACGGGTCTGCGGATCGACGGGCAGTACCGATTCATAAAGCTGGCCGATGGCCGTGAAGTGGCCACGCACGTAGTGCTGCTGGCGCCGGGCGTGCAGTACCGCAAATTGGGGATTCCGGGCGCTGATGCGCTGAGCGGATGCGGTGTTTACTACGGTGCGGCCCTGGTGGAGGCGGCAGCTTGCAAGGACGAGTCAGTCTATGTGGTGGGGGGAGCGAACTCGGCCGGACAGGCGGCGCTGCACTTCGCCAAGTTCGCCTGCAAGGTAACGATGCTGGTGCGCCGAGAAGGACTTACGGCCACCATGTCGAAATACTTAATCGATGAGATTGAACGCACATCGAATATTGAGGTGGAAAGCGGAACACAAGTCGTTGGCGCGGAAGGCAACGGGCATTTGGAGACGCTGATCCTGCGGGGCCCGAAGGGTGAAGTTCGCGTGCCGGCGACCTCTTTGTTCGTGTTTATCGGCGCGGAGCCGATGGTGGATTGGTTGCCGCCATCGATTTTGCGGGATGAGCATGGCTTTGTGCTGGCTGGTCCTGACCTTCGTCACGAAGGCAAGATGCCGGAGAGTTGGCAGGAAGCCCGGGAGCCGTTTTTGCTGGAGACAAGCGTTCCAGGCATCTTTGTAGCCGGCGATGTGCGGCATGGCTCGGTAAAGCGAGTGGCCTCTGCAGTGGGTGAGGGGTCAATCGCGGTGCAGTTTGCGCACCAGTATCTGGCCGGATTTTAGGTGGATTTGCAGCAAGTTGATTTTGGTGGAGCTTCCGCAGGGTTTAGATCGGAATCCCGCATTGAAGGGTTGAATCAGGGGAAATGACAGAACTGAAACGAGTGCAGCTTACAGCTACGGTTCCGCTCAAGGAGGTTGCGGCCAAGCTGCGCAAGACGAAGGTATTTGCTGGGGCCGAAAACCTGGAAGAGCTGCAGGGATTTGGCGAAGTAAACCTGGTGACGGTGCCGGCCGGCGCAGTCGTAAGCGAACCGGGCGATCCAGCGGCTTACTACTGGGTGGTGCTCTGTGGAGAATTGCGCGCCGAACGCGTAGAGACTGATGGCTCGGTGAATCGGGTAGGCGGTACTGTGGAGGGCGAAGGTTTTGGCGAAGCGCCGCTGCTGACCGGCAAGCCAAAGATGCATTTTCTGACGACGGCCAACCGGGATTCGGACTTGGTGCAGTTCAGCGCCGAGCAGTTCTGGTTGGTACTGGCACGGTGCCCGAGTGCTCGCGAAGTGATACTGGGCGACATGGCGAAGCGGTTGATGGCGTATCAGGCCGAGGCGCTGCACCGGGAGAAACTGATTTCGCTGGGAACGATGGCCGCAGGCCTGATGCATGAGTTGAACAATCCAGGCACGGCGGCGAAACGCGCGGCGGTGCAACTGCGCGAGAATCTTTTGAAGCTGCAGCAACTAAGCCTGCGCCACGGAACAAAGCCGAAGACGCCGGAACAGCTCGAGTGCATGAAGGGTCTGCTCGAGCACAGCCTGAGCAGCTGCCGGTTCACGGCGATGAGCAGTATCGACCAGGCCGATGCTGAGGAAAAGATGGATGAGTGGCTTTCTTCAGCCGGAGTGGAGAATGCATTCACCATTGCGCCGGTTCTGGTGGGAATGGGCTTTGACCAGCATGAGCTGGAGTGTGCGCAGGAGTACTTTGCGGCCGATGCTTTCTCAGACACTCTGAACTGGCTGGGAGCGCTGGTGTCGAGCGTGTCTTTGGTGTGCGCCATTGAAGAGAGCATTTCGCGCGTCACTGACCTTGTGATGGCGGTGAAGAAGTACGCGTACGATGAGAAGTCGCCCGCCAAGGATCTGGACGTTCACGACAGTCTGCAGAGCACGCTGACGATTCTGGGACACAAGCTGCGGATCAAGCAGATTCAAATTGAAAAGCATTTTGATGCTTCGCCCTCAACGATCCACACGCGCGGATCGGCGTTGAGCCAGGTGTGGACGAACCTGATCGACAATGCGGCGGACGCTTCGGCGCAGGGTGGCAGGATCGAGATTGCGACGTGGACTGAACTTGAGCCTGGGCCGGGATGGCTCGCGGTGAGTGTGACGGACCATGGCACCGGGATAGCGGAAGAGGTTATGCCGCGCATCTTTGAGCCTTTTTTTACGACCAAGCAGCAGGGGTCGGGCACGGGGCTCGGGCTGGATATTGTGCAGCGTATCGTGAAAGACAAATTTGCGGGCGAGATCGAGGTAAAGAGCGTGCCAGGAAAAACGGTCTTTACGGTACGGTTGCCGTTGAGTAATGAAACGAGCGCACAAGCCAAGCCAAGCGTTGCTGCAGCCACTGCAGCGAAGTAACACTTCTCTTCCCTTTCTTGAACAACAGATAGCGACTCCAGAGCGCTCAGGCGGTGCGATCCGCCTTTGCGTGAAAGCGGCTTTGCGCCCCTGGCCGGCTCTGGAGCTGCCTCGTTTTCGAACAACACCAGTTTTGAACAACACGAATGGGTGAGGAACCATGAAGTTCACTCTCTGCATTGCCGATGTAGAGACAGAAGAGCCCGGCACGGCTGCGTGTGCTTCGGCTCGGCTTCGGATTTCGGAGAGGGAACGCATGATTGCAATTTTCGGCATTTTATTGATTTTTGCAGCGGTGCTGGGCGGCTTTGTGATGGAGCAGGGCCATATCGAGGTGCTTGTGCAGCCAGCGGAACTGCTGATCATTGCCGGCGCCTCGCTGGGAACATTGCTGGTGGCGAATCCGATCCACGTATTAAAGGGCATTGCGAGCGGATTGCAGGAGGTGGTGCGGGGATCGCGCTTCACACGTGCGCGCTACCTGAGCACGCTGCAGATGATGTATCAGTTCTTGAACAAAGTGCGCAAAGAAGGCCTCCTGAGCGTGGAAATGGACGTGGAGCGGCCGGACGAAAGCGTCATCTTCAAACGCTATCCAGAGTTTTTGAAAGAGCGGGCGGCGCGCAATTTTGTTTGCGACACGCTGCGCATGGCAATCACAGGCGGCACCGATCCCTTTGATATGGACCAGATGATGGAACTGGACATGCAGGTGCAACGGCACGAGACGCATCAGCCGATCAATGCGCTGTCGACGGTGGCAGATGCGATGCCGGGACTGGGAATTGTGGCAGCGGTGCTGGGCGTGGTGATCACGATGGGCGCATTGGGAGGGCCGCCGGAACAGATCGGGCATAAAGTGGCGGCGGCGCTGGTGGGCACATTTCTGGGAATTCTGATGTGCTACGGCGTGGCTGGCCCTCTGGCCGCGAATATGAGCAAGGCTGCCGAGGAGCACGATCACTATCTGCACGTGCTGCGAATGCTGATGCTTTCGTATATGAAAGGGTCGGCCCCAATCATTGCGGTTGAAACGGGGAGACGGGCGGTTCCGGCGCACGTGCGGCCAAGCTTCGATGAGATGGAAAAGGCGTGCAAGCAGGAAGCAGCGCCGGCAGCCGTGCACTCTGCAGCGGCATAAAGACACGCAGGGGAAAGAAGACGAGCATGATGGGGAACAAGTCTCGACCGATCATTGTGGTGAAGCGGGAGCGCGCGCATAAGGGGCACCACGGCGGCGCATGGAAGGTGGCATATGCGGATTTTGTGACGGCGCTGATGTCGCTGTTTATCGTGCTGTGGCTGATGAATGCAGACCAGAAGATCAGGAAGGCGGTCGCCGGGTACTTCAATGATCCGCGGGGCACGGCAACACTGACTGGGACGACGATGACCGGGACAGGCGATGTGGTGTTGCCAGCGACGAACGACAGCCTGCGCCTGTTGAAGGAGAGATTGGAAAAAGAGATCAGAGCGCGGAAAGAACTGGAGAAACTGTCGAAGCAGATTGAAATTACGATCACGCCGGAGGGTCTGCGGATCGAGTTGCTTGAAGACAGCAAGGGAACATTTTTCGAAAGCGGGAGTGCACGGCTGAGCGATAACGGGCAGGAGTTGCTGGCGCTGCTTGCGGCGGAGCTGAAGACACTGCCGAACAATCTGTTGATTGAAGGCCACACCGATGCGAGGCAGTATGCGAATGGCGCCGGATACAGCAACTGGGAACTTTCGGCAGACCGCGCCAACTCAGCACGGAGGCTGATGCAGCACGATGGGGTACGCGGCGACCAGGTGACACAGGTGCGGGGCTATGCCGATCAACTGCTGCGGATAAAGAACAATCCACTCGATCCCTCGAATCGTCGCATTTCGATTCTGGTGAAGAACCTGCAGATTCCGGCGCCGATCAAGAACGGCACGGTTGTCGGGAAGACGAGCCCGACGCGGCTTGGGGAGTAGCAAGCGCGATTGCAGGAGGAGTGGCCTGATATAGTCTGGAAGTCAATCCGTAAGCGCTTACCGGAGGAATTCCATTTTTCTATGACGATCGTGGCCGGAGTGGATTTCGGCACGCTGAGTGTGCGTGTGACGTTGGTGGACAGTGAAAAGGGACCGATTGGAACTGCTTCGGCGGCATATCCGCTGCACCGGCGACGCGAGGATCCTGATTTTGCGACGCAATCGCATGCAGACCAGATGAATGCATTGGTGGCTGCGACGCAGGAAGTGCTGCGAACGACCGGTGTCGATGGAGATGCGATTGCGGCGATTGCGCTGGATACGACGGGATCAAGTGTTGTGCCGGTAGGCGAGGGGCTTGAGCCTCTCGATGACTACTATTTGTGGTGCGATCACCGGGCGCATTCCGAGGCGGAAGAGATAACCGCGAAGGCGCATGAAACGGGGCTCGAGGCGATTGAGTGGTGCGGCGGCGTCTACTCGCATGAGTGGGGCTTTGCGAAGCTGCTGCACTGGCTGCGCCACAACCCGGAGAAGCGAAGCAGGTTTGTGACTGCCCTCGAGCACTGCGACATGGTGGCGGCAACCCTGAGCGGCGTGACGAGCGTGGATGGGTTGAAGCGCAGCGTGTGCGCGATGGGTCACAAATGGATGTGGAATCCGAAATGGGATGGCCTGCCGCCGGAGGAATTTCTCGTGCAGGTCGATCCGCTTTTCAAGGGCGTGCGCGCAAAGATTGGCGGCGCATACGAGACAAGCGATCGCACGGCGGGAAATCTCTCGACGGAATGGGCGGAGAAGCTGGGATTGCGCGCCGGAATTCCGATTCCCGTGGGTGCGTTTGACGCGCACTGGGACGCGGTGGGATCGAATATCCGCGAAGGCGATGTAGTGAATGTCGTGGGCACGTCGACATGCATTATCGCGATAACGCGCGAAGCAAAGCTGATTCCGGGCGTGTGCGGCGTGGTGCCAGGAAGCGTGCATCCGGAGTACACGGGGATTGAAGCAGGGCTTTCAGCAACCGGAGACATCTTTGACGCGATTGCGCGGCGAGCACAGACGAGCGTGGCTGCGCTTTCGGAGGGGCTGGACGCATACAGGGCCGGGCAGACGGGTTTGCTGCGGCTGAGTTGGGACAACGGCGACCGCACAGTGCTGGTTAATCCCGAGCTTGGCGGCGTGACGCTGGGCTGGCACCTTGTGCACACTGCACAAGACGAATTATTTGCGGCGATCGAGGGCACGGCTTTTCACACGCGCATTATTCTGGAGCGCATGGCAGAGCATGGAGTGCCGGTGGATCGCGTGATCAATGCGGGCGGGATTCCGCAGAAGAACGAAGTACTGAACCGTGTCTACGCCAATGTGTTGAACAAGCCGGTGCTGGTGCCGGCGGGCGTTCCGACGAGCCTGGGATCGGGAATTTTTGCGCTGCTTGCGGCGGGCGCGTACAAGTCGATCGAAGAGGCGCAGAAGGCTGTGTGCCTGCCGTTCCGCACGATTGAGCCTGATGCGAAGGCCGCGGCGGTGTATGACAGGCTGTACAAGCACTACCGGGATGTCTACTTCGCGATGGGGACGCGCGATGCGGCGCCTCTTGCGCTGGGTCGGGTGTTGCCGGAGCTGCGGAAGATTGCTGCGGAAGCAAGAAGACAGGGCTAACGGACTGAGGGATGTAAGGACTGCGCCTGGCGGGCGTCAGAGATAGCGGGAAACTCACGATCAAAAAGAAAACGCCGGCGAACTTGAAGGTTCGCCGGCGTTGTTGCGTTGAGTGAGGTTAGAAGTCCAACCGCAGGCCGAACTGCATGCGGCGGAAAGTGCGGCTGCCGAGGACGTTGCCGTAGGTTCCGAAACCGGGATAGGTCAGCGCGTTGCCGAAGTAAGCAGAACCATCGTCGAAGCGCACTGAGTTGGAGACGTTGTAAACCTCCCAGGCGAACTTCAGCCTCGCCCGTTCAGTAACATCCCAGCTCTTGCTCAGCGAGGAATCGACGTCGAAGACGCCGTCGCCACGGAAAGCATTGCGCGAGCCGGCTTCACCCGGATAAGGCAGACGGATGGGACCACCGGTGGTTACGCCGGCCTTGATTGCATCGACATCTGCGAAGACCTGCGGTACCCCGTTTTCCATATGCTTGCTGATTTTGACTTTTTGCGTTGGAACAGCCCACGCCTGGAGTTCCCAGTTTGTGGTCCAACCGGGCTCGATGACGGCGAAGGGTAATCCGCTGGTCCAACGTCCCAGGCCGGCCCACTGCCAACCACCCCAGATGGCGTTGCCTACCTTTCCTGTACCTGAGAGAAATGCCTTTCCGGTGCCGAAGGGCAGTGCATAGGACCAATCCGCGGTGATGAGGTGCTTGGTGTCAAAGTCGGAGAGGCCACGGCTCAATGATGGCTTCCAGACGTTCTGGATGGCACCATAAGAGGTTTCAGACCGCTCAGCATCTGAGCCCATGTCGATTGACTTCGAGAAGGTATAGCTGAAGTCAGTCGTCAAACCATGCTTAGAAGGATGACGCAGGGTGACTTGCGCTGCGTTGTAGTAGCTCATGCCGATGGACGCCAGCGAGATGAGCGACGAGAACTGCTGACTCCAGAAGTTGTTGCACGGTGGTCCGTATTCGCAGTAAAAATCGATATCGGCGAGGGCGCCCGTTTCACCGTAGGTGTAGCGCTGCGGAGCCCATTCATCGTTGTAGATCGCATCCGTGGCAGTTTCGCCGTCGAAGTCGAGATTCTGCATCTGCGGGAAGACATCTTCGAAGTATTGGATGGTGGGGATGTGCTGCGTCACTCCATCGCAATAGGTGCAGGAGCCACCCAACTGGTCCGAGGCTTTGGACATGGTGGTTCCAGCGGTGAAGTAATCGCCAGCGCCCTGCGGATCGTTGAAGTTTACCGGCTCGGCGAGATCGAGCTGCTGGAAGAGATGGCGGCCAAGACGACCGACATAGGCTGTATCCAACAGGAATCCGCCGGGCAGCTCACGCTGTACGGATAGGTTGAATGCCTCGACGTAAGGCGTCTTCACGTGATTATCGATGCCCCAGTTGATGCCAAAGGTTCCGTCGGGGACAGCGTAGGGGTAGACCTGCGTCTGATCGGCCGGAGGCACGGGCAAGCCGGGCATATCATGCGGGCCGGTAAAGCGCGGGGCGGTTTCAAAACCCACGGTACCAGCGGGACTAGAGAACTGCGATGAGAGGCCGAAAGAGCCAAGGTTGCTGAAGCGATTGGTGAGAGCTTCGCCGTAGTGGTCGTAGTACATTCCAAAGCCGGAACGAATTGAGGTCTTGGTATCGGGGGAATAGACGACGGCGATGCGAGGAGCAAAGTTGAGCTTTTGTTTAGGCCAGAAGCCAGGTCTGCCGTTTGCTTTTCCGACCGGGGCAAAGAAAAGGTCCGGTTCATAAACCTGCCCTTCAGCTGCGGCGGCTCCGCGCTGGAGGTACCAGTCGTGGGTGTCAACTGTTGGAGCGATCTGCTGGCCCTTGGTTTCGTACGGAGTCTGCAGGATGGTATGACGCAGACCGAAGGTGATGGTCAGATTAGGCTTGACTCTCCAGGAGTCCTGCACGAAGTACTCGAGCTCATTGGCCTTGAAGTGACGGGAGATGAATGAACCGTCTGGGAGCAAGGTAGCGCTGGTGAGGCCGTTGACGACGTAATTGTTCGAGCTGTCCTGTTCCGCGACGTCACCAACGATGGTGGCATAGGCGTTGTTGAACGACGTCCCGAAGCCATCGCTAACCGCCGGGAGTCCGATTGTGGTCGGGTCGGGCGCGTCTTTGGCGTTGAGATACGACGGATTGGTGCTGGCTCCGTTAAAGGAGTTGGTGTTGTTGCTGGTGTTGTTCTGCACCATGCGCCAGTTGCCGCCAAAGGAGATGGTATGCGAGCCCTTCGTCCAAGTGGCGGTGTCGTCGATGGTGTTAACCGGCACGTTCACGATGGAACTGCGGCTCTGTGAAGTCGGCTGGGTGAGGAAGCGGACGTAGACGTAATCTCCGTCACCGATGCCTGCGCTTGAATAACCCTGACGGATATAGCCGTAGCGAATATCGTTGACGATGCTTGCGGTTGGAGTCCAGGTGTAACCGAAAGCGATGCCCTTGGTGTTGTCTTCAAGAACGCTGGATGCGGGTTGACCGGGAAGATTCTCAGCCGCAGCGGCGAAGTCCTTTTGCAGGTTGCCACGAACGAAAAGATGATTCTTCGAGTTGGGATTGAAGTCGATTTTGCCGATGTTGGTGTTGAGACGCGAAGGAGCCGGTGAGCTGAAGTTGTAGGAGCCGTTGTTAATGCCGTCACCGCCGCCGAGGACCGTAGCTGCCGGCTCAGCAGAGAGGTATTGGAGCATGGCCTGATTGACGCCGGGAGCGGAGCACTGCGTGCAGCTTGCATCCAATTGCGCAACCTGATCAGGAGTCATCAGGACATACGATCCATCGACCGCCTGGTAGCCCAATTCACCTGCGAGGAAGGTGGCTGAAGGAGTAGTAGCCGCCACGGCAGCATTGGTGGCGAGGCGCTGCCCTTCATAGTTGTAGAAGAAGAAGAGCTTGTCCTTGAGAATGGGGCCGCCGATGCTGCCGCCGAAGGTGTTAACGATGTACTTGGTGGGGCGGTTCTCTTCACCCGAGGCAAGCTGCTGGTTCTTGATGAACCAGTCGTTGGCGACGGTGTTGGAGGGCCGGTTGTACTCGTAGAGCGATCCGTGGAATTTGTTGGTTCCGGCTTTCGTAACAAGCGAGATTTGTGCACCGGAAGAGCGGCCGGCGTCGGCGTTGCTGTTCGAGGTGGTTACGCGAAATTCTTCGGTCGAATCAAGGGTAGAGCGCAAGACGCCGTTGAAGGCGTAGCCATTGACCTGATCGTTGTCGTCGATACCGTCGAGCGTGACGTTGCCTTGATCGGAACGTGCTCCGGAGACGGCGCCCTGACGGCTATCGAGCGACTCGGGCGAAGTTTTGTCAGTAAGCGAGATTGTTTCGCCGAGGAAGAGTACGCCCGGCTGGAGGCTCAACAGGCCGATAGGATCGCGGCCATCCATCGGCATCGCCTGGATCTGCGCGTTGTCGACGGAATCGCCCATCGTCGCATCCGTGGTGTTCAGCGTCTGAGCCGAAGCGGAAACGTCAACGGTGACGGTGCTGCTTTCAATCTTCAGCTCGAAATCGACGGTAGCAGGCTGATTGACGAGCAGTTCTGCGGTCTTCACCTGCTTGCCAAAGCCCGAAGCAGTGGCAGTGATGGTGTACTTGGCAGGCGGAATCTGCGGAAACGCGTACAGGCCCGAGCCATTCGCAGTGGCGCTGAAGGACGCGCCATTTGCGTTATTGACAAGGAGAATTGTCGCGCCTGGAACGAGCGCACCCGTGGGATCCTTAATGACACCGCGGAGTGAGGTGGTTGCAGTCTGGCCGAATGCGAGGGTGACGGAAAGGGTGCAAAGCAACACCCATCCCCACAGGGATCGTTTCACGCTGTTCCTCCAAAAATGATGCTGCCAATCGATCTTGCGTCTTAATGGTGCGCTCTAGTCATGCACGGCCCGTCGAACTCAGCGGTGCGGATACAGCTTTCCGATTGAATACAAGAGAGCTGCAAAGATTTGTATTTGCCGGTACCCTGCCTGGCATCGTGCACGGACGCTCCTTAAAGGCTGGGCACTATCAATCGGGGGTAGGTTTCATCTTCATTGATCCGGTCTGAAGATTCAATAAAAAAGTTGCCGAATGGAAGGTCCGCGAAGAGAACCACCCGCTTCAAGCAGAGTCAACTTATTGTTGTTGCTGCATTTGCTGCAGATCCATCACGGGAAGAATGCGCTCCGGTGGTTGCTGGGCGCGTTCAACGAGGACGCTCCAGTCTTCCGGGATCGGCAGTTTGCGATCGAGAGCGGGCGGCGTATCGCTGGCCTCGACCTGGACGGCCACGTAGAGTTCGCTCTCAGTCTGACCGCGGAAGATGCCATGCGTCGGAGGAACGTCGGCGTAGTCGCGGCCAATGGCGGTGCGAATGTGGCGGTGATGCGCGACGAGGTTGTTGGTGGGATCGAAGCCGACCCAGCCAAGGTGCGGCAGAAGCACATCGACCCACGCGTGCGTGGCATCGGGGGTGGAGCGGTCGTGGTCTTCCCTGCCCCGGTAGATGTAGCCGGAGACATAACGAGCAGGGATGCGGACATGGCGCAGCAACGCGATCATGGTGTGCGCGAAGTCCTGACAGACTCCGCGACCGGAGAGGATGGCCTCGTCGATGGGAGAGTCGACGCGCGTGGAGCGCGGCACGTACTCGAAGTATTCATAGAGGCGCCGGTTGATCTCATGGACGAGCATGAGCGGGTCATCGCGGCGGACGACATCGAGCCTCTTGGCGAGATCGACGAGTGCCGGCGTTTCGACTGCGAAGGCGCTGGGCAGGAGCATTTCCCAATAGTCGCCTGAGTCGATGAGGTCATCGAGCGCGGACCAGGCGTCGAGCGCGAGGAAGCGAGGAACGTCGGCGAGCGGCTGCTGTTCGATTACGGACTCAGCGACGATAACGAGCTGCGTATGTTCGCCGGGGATATTGAAATGCTGCACGTTGTTGCCGAGGTGATCGCGATAGCTGAAGACGCGGCAGCGCGGGCTGACGGAGAGCGAAAAAGTGAGGCAATGCTGACTAGTGTCGGAGCGCGGATGCATGCGCGTTTCCATAATGCTCTCGGAGACGGGCCGGGAGTAGCGGAAGCGCGTGAGGTGGCGGATTGAGTAGAAGTTCATGCGAGGCTCTGTCAGACGGCAAGCGCGGACTGGATTGAATAGTGAATGTAGTAGCGATACATGAGCTCGTGAACGCGCATGCACTGCTCGCGGATGGAGTGAAGAAAGGCTGCGACATCGCCGGCGAGAATCTCGCCGATGGTGGTGTAGCCGAGCATTGCCTGCATGCGCCCGATGCCGGAGAAAAGCTCGTCTGGAGCACGACGACCGCCGGAACGCTGGATGGCCTCGACGGCCTGACGGATGCCGTCAATGCAGTAGCGGATGGCGTGCGGGAAGTCGCGATTGAGAAGAAGGAATTCAAGGATACGAGCAGGCGTGAGGTCGGCCGTGTAGACCTGGCAGTAAGCTTCGAAGGCCGTGCAACAGCGGAGAAGACCGACCTGCTCAAGGTATGAATAACCAGCTTGCTCGTGCTCCGAAGGAGCGGAAAAGCCAGGTTGGTAGACCTCGAGAAGAGTCGCGATGGCGTAAGCACGTTCGAGGTAGCGACCGAGGCGGATGAACTGCCAGCCCTGGCCGTGAATCATTGTGGTGTCGCTGACGCCTTTAAAAAGATGAATGCCGTCGACAACGGATGCAAGAACATCGTTAATGCTGGAGCGAAACTGCGATTGCACGTGCGGCGAGTGCATCTGGTGGTAGAGGCGATTAAGGCGCTGCCACTGCTCGGTAGAGATTTCTTCACGCACTTGGCGGGCATTTTCGCGCGCCGCGTTGACGCAATACGTAACAGAACCGTGATTGAGATTATCGAAGACGAGCCGGCCGGCCATCTCGTCGAGGCTGCCGTTCCAATCGAGGCCGGGAGGATTGCCAAGCGCGGCGATGAGCAGCTGCCAGCGTGTCTCGGTCGTACTGTCGCCGCCTATATCGAGCATGAGACTCATGGCGACGTCGAGTTGCCGCACCGCGTTCTCGGCACGCTCAAGGTAGCGGCTCATCCAGTAGAGACTGTCAGCAACGCGTGAAAGCATTGGCGAACTCTCCCGAATCCCGTTTCTGAGTTCTACTCCAAAATCCATGTGTCCTTGCTGCCGCCGCCCTGCGATGAATTGACGACGAGCGAACCCTTTTCAAGGGCGACGCGAGTAAGGCCGCCTGGCACGATGTTCACTTTGTCTCCATAGAGAATGTAGGGCCGCAGATCAACATGCCGCGGCTCAAGACGATCGCCGATGAGACATGGCGCACGAGAGAAGTCAAGCGTGGGCTGCGCGATGTAGTTGCGTGGATTGGCCTCGATCTGGCGGGCGAATTCTTCGCGCTGCTGTGCGGTTGAATGAGGTCCGATGAGCATGCCGTAGCCGCCGCTCTCGCCTACGGCTTTCACAACGAGTTTGTCGAGATTGGCGAGTGCGTGGCGCCGTTCTTTCTCCTCGGTCATGAGGAAGGTTTCAACATTGGGCAGAATCGGCTCTTCATTGAGGTAGTAGCGAATGATGCGCGGGACGTAAGCATAGAGCGCCTTGTCATCTGCGAGGCCGGTTCCGAAGGCATTGGCTACGGTGACGTTGCCGGCGCGATAGGCGTTGAAGAGTCCGGCACAGCCGAGGGCGGAATCGGGGCGAAAAACAAGCGGATCGCTGAAGTCATCGTCAACGCGGCGATAGATGACGTCAACGCGCTTGAGGCCATCGGTGGTGCGCATGTAGACGATGTTGTCGTGCGTAACGAGATCACGCCCTTCGACAAGATCGATGCCCATCTGGCGGGCGAGATAGGTGTGCTCGAAGTAGGCGGAATTGTAAACGCCGGGAGTGAGCAGAACGATGTTGGGTTCGGGACGGCCTTCAGGCGCGAGCGAACGCAGCGTTGAAAGCAGCACCTGCGGATAGTGCTCGATGGGACGCACGCCGTAGCTGTGAAAGAGCTGCGGAAAGGTGCGCTTCATCACGCGGCGGTTGGTGAGCATGTAGCTCACACCGGAGGGAACACGCAGATTGTCTTCGAGGACGACGAAGTCGCCGTTGTTGAGGCGCAACAAATCGCTGCCGACTACAGCGATGTAGACATTGCGCGGTACCTGGAGGCCGCGCATCTGACGACGGTAATGCTTGCAGCTGTAAACGAGCTCGCGCGGCACGACGCGGTCGCTGAGAATTTTGGCGTCGAAGTACACATCGCGCAGAAAGAGATTGAGCGCAGTAATTCGCTGCACGAGACCACGTTCAATGCGATCCCATTCCTGCGCTGTGATGAGGCGCGGAAGGAGATCGTAAGGGAAGATACGCTCGGTGCCTTCTTTGCGGCCGTAAACCGTGAAGGTGATGCCCTGCGTGAGAAAAGAGAGCTCGGCGGATTGCTTGCAACGCTCAAGCTCATCCTTGGGAAGGCCGGCGAGGGTTTCTGCGAGAGCTTTGTAATGGGTACGGACACTTCCGTTGCCCTCACGCATTTCATCGAAGGCGTGATCGAGGAGATAGTCTCCGTAGAGCGTTTCCATCTCGACTGAATGACCGGCGCTCATGGAGAAGTGGCAGTCCTCTACTGCGGATTCGGGGGCGGGAGTAGGAGGATCTGACCGCGGGAAGGTACACACCTCTCAGTGGCCGGATCTTCTGAAAGCCTCAGTCATTCCCCGTTCTTCTGCTTGTAACACAGCCGCCGTAAGGGAGGCATCAGGATTCAGCCGAGGCCGACCTGTGATACCCCTCGCCGCGATGTTTTAAGCTGAAAACACAGGAGCCCATGCCACGGATGTCGATGCCGCCCAGCAGGAGATTTGCTGCTTTTGCCGCACTTGGAAGTATCTTGAGCCTTACCGCAGTTGCACAGAAGACGCCGATCAAGATTGCAGTGGATTTGAGCGATGCGCCACGGAAGCTTTACCACGCGGAAATCGATCTGCCGGTGCAAGCAGGCGACGCAACATTTCTAACGCCGCAGTGGATTCCAGGAACGCACCGGCCGCTTGGACCGGCGGATGCTATTACGGGAGTGGTGTTTTCGGCGAATGGAAAGCCGTTGCCATGGCGGCGCGATGACGTAAACCTGTACGAGTTTCATGTGACGGTTCCGGCGGGTGTGACGACTGTGCATGCACACCTGGACAGCATTGTGACGACGCGGGTGAGCCAGAAGATGGCAGCGATGGAATGGGAGTGCCTGCTGCTGTATCCGGCCGGGATTCCGGTGAAGGATATTCCGATTCAGCCTTCGCTGAAGGTTCCTGATGGCTGGGGCATCGGCACTGCGCTGACCCCGACAAGCACAGGGCAGTATCCGGTACCCGCACCGGGGAGCACGACGGAGTTTGCCGTGACGACCGTGGAGCAACTGCAGGATTCGCCGGTGCTCACGGGGCAGTATTTCCACGAGTATCCTCTGGCGCCGGAGATTTCGCCGAAGCACTATCTGGATGTGGCGGCGGATTATCCCGAGGACGTGAAGCTTCGGCCGGCTTTCCTAGCGGAGGTGTCGAATCTTGTGCGCGAAGCGACTGCGCTCTATGCGTCGCACCACTACAACCAGTATCACTTTCTGCTGACGCTTTCGGATGTTGCCGGAGGCATGGGACTGGAGCATGGGCAATCGTCAGACAACGGCGCAGGTGAGAAGGCGCTTTCGGATGCCGATCATCAACTGGCTGACTCAGATCTGCTTTCGCATGAGTTTACGCACTCGTGGAATGGGAAGTATCGGAGACCGGTGGGCTTGTATCAGCCGGACTTTGCTGCTGCGCAGCAGGGCGCGATGCTGTGGGTTTATGAGGGCATGACGCAGTACCTGGGCAATGTGCTGGCGGCGCGTTCGGGACTGAAAACACAGGCGCAGTATCGCGACATGCTGGCGCTTTCTGCTGCAGACCTTGACTATACGCGTGGGCGCGAGTGGCGCTCGACCGGTGACACGGCAGTGGCGGCAAGCGTTTTGCGCGGGCGCATTAGAGCGTGGGAGAACTGGCGGCGCGGGCAGGACTACTACGACGAAGGCGAGCTGCTGTGGCTGGATGCGGATACGCTTATTCGAAAGACAACGCAGGGAAAGAAATCGCTGGATGACTTCCAGAAGATTTTTCTAGCGAGAGGTGGCAATACCGGGCCGCTGATTGTGCCGTACACCTTTGATGAGCTGGTGGCTGACCTGAACGAAGTTGTGCCGTATGACTGGGCGACTTTTCTGCGCGATCGCGTCGAGAAGATAAATCGCAGGGCGGATGTTGCCGGCATCGAACAAGGCGGCTACAGGCTTGTGTACCGCGACAAGCCGAACCCTTCAGAACGGACGATGGAGGCGACAGCAAATGGCCCACGGAATGATCTGAATTGCTGGTATTCGGTAGGGCTGAGGATTGCCGAGGACGGGCGCATCAACGATGTGTTGTGGAATGGCCCCGCAGACAAAGCACGGATTGCGCCAGGCGACAAAATTGTCGCTGTGAACGGCGAGATTTTCTCGGCGAGCGCGATGAAAAAGGCGATTCGTGAAGCCAAGGGATCGAGCGAACCTATTCACATGATTCTGCAGGCGGACAAGTTTGTGCGAACGGCGGAGATCGACTATCACGATGGCGAGCGCTACCCGGCGCTTGAACGCGTCGAGGGGACTCCAGATCTGCTGGATGCGATCACGACGCCTCTGACGAAGCCAGAGGTTGTACCCGAGGCTCCAGAAAGCACGGGGCGATAAAGAGCCTGCGCCAGCAGCACTGTTGCTGATGATTCTCACACTCAGGGAAGGAGTTTAGCCTTCTTCGCTGAAAACTCTTTTTCCGTCAATACGCCGGCATCGCGGAGTTCGCCAAGCTTCTTGAGCTGATCGACGACCTCGTCGGTGAGCATTCCGGGCGCGGCGTGTGCACGCCTGGAAGTGGTTGCCGCGGCCCGGTTGGCGGCTGCTTGCTGGCGACGGGCGACGCCGCCAGCGGCGGCCTGAGCAGTCCCGGCTATCAGTGCGGTCCGGCCCATTGTGCGGGCGATTCCAGTTCTCCTTCTTCGTACCATCACTGCGTCTCCTTTGAGCTTTGGTGCTGCGCTCGACAAAGCTGCTTTAGTAGATGGCGTGACGGGCGCGAAACGTTGCTAGAGGGCCTGAGGGCCGCCGCGGAAATTGCGCGGACGGACGGCAGCTTGCAGTAGTCTGATTGCCAGGAGATTCGCACACGATGCTGAAGCCTTTTTGCCGCTTCCTCGGCGGCTTTGTCTGCCTGTATGCCATGACCGCAACACTGCATGCCCAGCAACCCGCGGGCGATGCGCCTAAAGAGAACTACGTTCGCGCGCACTATACGAAATATGAGTATCGGATTCCGATGCGCGACGGAGTGCGCCTGATGACAGAGGTGTACGTGCCGAAGGATGCAACGGGAGGGCCGTATCCAATCCTGATGAATCGCACGCCATATGGCGTAGACCCTTACGGCGAGGACGCATATGTGACTCACCTGGGCCCGTCGGATGAATTTGAGAAGTCCGGCTACATTTTTGTGAACCAGGATGTGCGCGGGCGCTGGATGAGCGAAGGCTCCTTTGTGGAGATGCGGCCGCACATCGATGACAAGAAATCGCCGAAGGACGTTGACGACGCGTCGGATATGTACGACACGATCGAGTTTCTGCTGAAACATGTGCCGAACAACAACGGCAAAGTGGGCATCTGGGGCATTTCTTATCCCGGGTTCTATACGTCGGCGTCAATTATTGATTCGCATCCGGCGCTGGTAGCTGCAAGCCCGCAGGCGCCGATGACAGACCTGTTTATGGGAGATGACGCCTATCACGGCGGAGCTTTCATGCTGGCGGCGAATTTTGGCTTCTATGCGTTTTTCAAGCCGCAGGCGGAACCGCAGAAGAAGGATTCATCAGCGCAGTTCGATTTTGGAACGCCGGATATGTACAAGTTTTATTTGAAGGGCGGGAGTCTCGAGAATCTCAACAAGGTTTATCTGAAAGGGTCGAATTGGCTGTATGAGGACCAGTTCAGACACGACACCTATGACGATTATTGGAAGGCCCGCAATCTCGCACCACACATGAAGAACGTACATACCGCGGTGCTAGTGGTAGGCGGCTGGTATGACGCGGAGGACCTGAGCGGCCCGTACAAGACCTTCTATGCGATTAACAAGCTCAATCCGGGCGCGCAGACAACGCTGGTCGAGGGGCCGTGGGTGCATGGAGGATGGGCTCGCGGCGAAGGAGGCCACCTTGGCGATATTCAATTTGGCTCGAAGACGAGTGAATATTTTCGCTCGAATATCCAGTTCCCTTTCTTCGAGCACTACCTGAAGGGCAAGGGGGCGGCGCAGCCGAAGGCAGTTGTTTTTGAGACGGGCACGGATGTGTGGCGCAGCTTTGAAAGCTGGCCGCCGAAGGAAGCGAGCGCGAAGACGCTCTATTTTCACGCGGGCGGCAAGCTGAGTTTCGATCCACCGGCGGAAGAAAAAAGCTTGGACGCGTATGTGAGTGATCCCAGCCATCCGGTGCCGTTTGTCGGTTACACGACGGACACGGTTCCGCAACGCTACATGGTGGACGATCAGCGTTTCGCGAGTTCGCGGCCTGATGTGCTGGTGTATGAGACCGATCCGCTGACGGAGGATGTGACGATTGCTGGACCGATTTCGCCGAAGCTGAAGGTGGCGAGTTCGGCGACGGATTCAGATTTCGATGTAAAGCTGATCGATGTGTATCCGGATGACTATGAAGGCGAGGCAGAGCGGCCGAACAAGCGCGTTCTGGATGCTCCTCCATTGCAGATGGGTGGCTACGAAGAAATGGTGCGCGGAGAGCCGTTCCGCGCGAAGTTCCGCAATAGCTGGGAGAAGCCCGAGCCCCTGGTGCCGGGACAAGAGACGGAGATCGACTTCACCATGCCGGATTTGTTTCACACCTTTAGAAAAGGCCACCGCATCATGGTGCAGGTACAGAGTTCGTGGTTCCCGCTGACGGACAGAAACCCGCAGACATTTACTGATATTCCTTCTGCGAAGCCGGAGCAGTTTCAGAAGGCGACTGAGCAGGTCTTCCACCAGAAGAACGCTGCGTCGGGTGTGGAAGTACTGGTGATGCCGCAACCGTAAAGACGCGGCGTCAGCCCTCGCTGACGCGAGGGTCCGTGTGACGGGCGGCAACCGTAACTACGAGCAGCATGGCCAGCAAGGCAGCAGGAATTACGAGGATACCGGCGCGGATGGTCCCGGTTGCCGTGGAAATGACGCCAGCGAGCCACGGCAGGACGGAACCGCCGAAACCGGCAGAAGCCAGTATCCATCGCGATTGCGAGGTGTGGCTCGCGAGCGAGAAGAACTGCGACAGTAGAAGCGGAAAGATGGGTGCGAGGCCAGCACCGAGCAGGAACATTGCTGCATTTCGCAGAGCAAGAGAGGGCGCAAGGGTAAGTGCAATTCCTGCGATGAGCGCGATGCCGACGCAAATATGAAAAAGGACGACGGCACGCACACGCAGAAGCAGCAGCGCGGAGAGACCGCGGGAAGCAAGGAATCCAACCCAGTAAATCGAGGTAGAGGCAACGGCGAAGACGACGCTTTGGTGCGCCGTGCGCAGAGCGTACGTGGGGAGCCATGCGACGGAAGTGTTCTCGATGCCGACCTCAAGAAATGCTGCCAGGGCGAAGATGAGGATGAGGCGGACGCTGACGAAGCGACTGCTGGATGCGGGTGCTGGCGCGGCTTCTGGTGAGTCGCGAAGGAAAGCGGCGCAGAGCAACGCGGCCGATGCCGCAGCCAAGGCCAAACCCGCATAGGCGAATCGGTAGCTGTGATCGACAAGAACGCGCGCGGCAAGGAGCGGAGCGAGAAGGGCTCCGACGCTCCATGTGAAGTTGAGAGCAGTGAGCACAGATGCGTTGGTTTGCGGAAATGCGCGGCCGGCAAAGAGGCTGACGCTTGCCATCGGCATGCCGACACCGACGCCGAGCAACAGAAAAGCCACCAGAAGAAGTGGCCAGCCAGCAGAGACCACGAAGAGGCAGACAACGGCGGCTGCGCCGAAGCCGATCGCCATTGCCCGTGCATAGTTGGAGCGACACAAGAGCGCTCCTAGCGATGTTCCGCCGAAGTAGAGCAGAAAGAGCAGCCCCGATTGGCGATCATCCAAGTGAAACGTGTAGACGAGCGAGGGCAGCAGCGGTCCGCCAATGGCATGCATGACGCCGGTAAGCACAAAGACGGGATGCAAAACCGCGAGGGTGCGACGTGTGGACTCTCTGCCCATGAACAGCAGCCTCAGCCGCGCTTTGGCCGTGAGCGCCGATTGGGCGGGCAGGTGGACTCGCGAATGATGAGCTCAGGATGAATCGGAACAACGTCGGGGAAGGCTGCTTGACCGCGGATGCGCTGCAAGAGAATGCGCGCGGCTACGCGGCCCATCTGGTTGAGCGGCTGGCGAATGGTTGTGAGACTGGGATTGTGGAATGCAGCGCTCTGGATGTCGTCGAAACCTACGATGGAAATGTCGGAAGGCACCTGCAGGCCATGATTCATGCAGGCGCGAATAGCGCCGATGGCGGAGATGTCGTTGAAGCAAACGATGGCGGTGAAATCGAGGCCGCGCTGCAGCAGTTCGTTGGCAGGCTCATAGCCCAATTCAGGCGAGGATACCATCAGCTTGAGTTCCACGGTGTAGTCGGCCGGCACGGAGAGCTTGAGCTCGCGAGCAACGGCCATGAGGCTGTTCCAGCGATCATCGGCATCAGAGCTACTGCTACTCCCGCGCATGAAAGCGATTTTGCGATGCCCCAGCTGATAGAGGTGGCGAAGCGCGAGCTCGGCGGCGCGGCGCTGATCGAGGACAACGTTGGTTACGCCTTGAATCTTGCGATGACCTGCGACGGCGACGACGGGAACGCCAAGACTTTTCTCGAGGATGGTGTCGATGAGGACGAAGCCTTCGACGGAACGATCCATGAGGAGGCGCGGATACTCCTCGATTAGATCGGAACGACGATGGTGGCCGACGGTGAAGTAGAAGTAGCCTTCTTCAACTAGAAATTCTTCCACTCCCTCGAGGACATGCGTGGAGTAGTTGTCACTGAGGCGTGGGACGAGCACACCGACGGTGAAACTCTGCCTTTTGCGAAGCGAGCGTGCGTAGAAGCTGGGGCGGTAGTTGAATTTTGCGGCAGCCTCAATGACGCGATCACGGGTTTCCTGGGGGATAGAGCGGACGCCGGGGGCATTGTTGAGAACGAGCGAGATTGTCGCCGGCGAGAGGTCGAGATATTCGCCCAGCGTGCGCAGGCTTATGGGTTGGCCCGGTTGCGAGTCCGCAGCCCGCTTTGATCGCTTGACCATGCATCCCTGTTTGTAACACCGGGAGATGAGTTCGAGATAGGGCGAGAGACCGAGGATGCAATGAGTTGGGCGAACCCGAAATTAAATGCAGTAAACTGAAAGTATTGAGGCTGTCGCCCGTCGCGGAGAGCTGGGTGAGCGGTTGAAACCGGCGGTCTTGAAAACCGTTATAGCCGAAAGGCTATCGGGGGTTCGAATCCCTCGCTTTCCGCCATAAAGTACTTATAATGAATAACTTAAGAGAAGCTAACGGATTCATGGCCTGTTTCCCGTCGAATTCGTGACTATTCCCAATCGAAAGGCCCGAGAGGAATTCTCTCCTGCGCAGAGCCTGCGTTAAATGCTCCGATTTCTCTGTTCCGCAGATACCGCAGTGGCCTTTCGGAGATACGCACGAGGAGATGCGGCACCAATGGCCAGAAGGGTCTGTCCAGAACTTGGCCTCTCAATCGGTCCGATACCCTGTTGGCGCCGCTGGACAGTTCACTTGGAAGCTACGGAGCAACGTTAGCAGTGATTTCATCACCGATCGAATCTCGGGCGCTGTTCAGCTGAATGCTTTCAATGCTCGACCTTAACAACATCCCCTTCAGGCGCTGCCAATTGCTTACGCAAACAGCAGCCATCCAGACGCAGCCATAGCAACCGCTTAGACCTCTCGCGCCTTCATCCATTCGAAGCTTTCATGGCCGGGACCAAGTTGCCGAGGCAATCGCCGCGAGGGCCTCGCTTGCCTGGCGACGGATGCCGGGGTTCTTGTCGCGATCGGCGATGTTGGTCAGGGTTTCAGGAATGAGCGGCGACGCGCCCGGATTCTGGCGCAGTAGTGACACCGCATTGCTGCGCACGTAGTCTGCGGCGTCAGCGGCAGCAACGCGTAGCAGTGCATCTGCAATTGAAGACGGCATGGGCCGGCGGAACCTCGCGGCGAAGATGGCGTCGGCGCGAACGGCGGGGTCGGGATCGGAGGTCATGACGTTTGCGATAACGTCATTAATTTCTGACCCAGGGATCAGGCGTATTGCACGAGCCGCTGCGGCACGAATTGGA
This sequence comes from uncultured Acidobacteriaceae bacterium, assembly GCA_963832465.1. GTDB lineage: Bacteria > Acidobacteriota > Terriglobia > Terriglobales > Acidobacteriaceae > Telmatobacter. Next base: position 619,331 of record CAWHUJ010000001.1, on the reverse strand, counting down.
ATGCGCGGGTCAACCAATGCCCCCTTAATGACAGGCACGACGGCGGGGCCGGCGCTATTGCCGAGCGCGCCGAGCAATTCGACTGATTCCCGCGTATCACGGGAATCAAGGTAGAGGGCGATCAGTGAGGCGTCAATCGCATCGGCTTCCACCTGATGCCCGGGTCGGCCGATGCGTGAAAGCGTACCGCTCATGAGGCGCGCAGCCGAACGAACCGTCTGGTCCGGATCGTGTAGGAGATTTGCGGGAATAAGCATGGCTTGCGGTGGGGGCTGTTGTATCTGCATCAACGCCATGAGTGCATCTACGCGCAGGGTTTCAGGTAGATCTGGATTGCGGGCCAGGATGGCGAGCGCGGCAATTGCATCACCGGAGGCTGAAGGACCTGAGCCGGCTGCTCCGAGAGCGTTGGTGATCTGCTTCTGTGCGCCGTTTCTTGTTAGAAGTTCCAAGGCCGCGGCCACTGCTTCCGGGCGCCTGCGAAAAAGCGCGGTGAGGCGATCGCATAGTTGCACGTCGCCCGTGCCGTTCTTGAATGCGGCGGAGAGCAGTGAATCGGTGGTGTGGCCTTCGAGCAGGTTATTGTCAGATTCGGCCAAAGCCTTCTCTGGGTCCGGTCTGTGCGTGACGATGGTGGAAGTTGTTACCTCAGGACGAGCGCGTTCGAGGCTTCCGATCAGTTCCGGGACTTCGAGCACATGAAGGTTGCTCAAGTGGACCTCGGTGACGGTGGCAAGTTGGCCGGATTGCTGCTCCGAAAGTTTGATAACTGTTCGGTTGGTTCCGTCGACGCTTTGAACTCTGCCGGCCACAAGCGAAAAGGTTTCGGTAGATTGATCGATAACAAGGTGCAGCGTCCCGGCGGGGGCTCCGGCGACTCCGTCGGTGTAAAGGTATTTCAATTTGCGCTTGGTGATTCGGCCGGGTTGGGTCGTGGCATAGATCGCCATATACTCCCCAGCGCCGTCACGCTCAAGCGCTGTCCACGACTGGGGCGGTGAATCGGGGTGGACGAACTGTAGTTCGGTGGCAACCATCTGCAAGAGATTGCGGTCTGTGGGTGTGACGGTCCGAGGGAAATGAATGGCAAGCAATCCGCCGTCAGCGCGATAGGTAACCCAGAACGGTCTGGATAGGCGTTGACGCAGGTCCTCGAGTGCGGCGGCGGAAGCCCTCTTTGATGCGTTGCCAGCGAAGTTCCCCCCGGCGATCTGGAGTTGCGCGTCGTATTCGCCCTGGCGCACCGCGCAAACGGTAGAGATCCATTCGCCGGTGAGATGCACTTCGATCGGCGGAGCCGTCTGCTGCTCGAGGCGAACGCGAAAATCGAGAGACCAGCGGCTCTGATCACCTGGATGGTACTGCGGAGCAGAACTGGCTGCCAATCCGGCCGTCGCCGCCGCTGTAAAGGCGGCGACGACGATTGTGAGCCCGAAAGAGTGAAGCATCCTGTTAATCATGGCTCGCTCCGGTTTCTTCCGGGTCATAAGAGAACGGTGACAAAGACGAGAACCTGGGCCGGGGTCCCATATGGGCTTCCGTCCTGAGTGGTCGTCATCGTGACCTTGTAATAGGTCGCAAACCCCGGGAAGTTCCAGACAACCGATGGTGTTGGGCTGGTGGGGTCTACAGGTGTCAATGTTTGCAGGTAGCATGCGTTGGCGTCTGTGCAGGGCTGGGTGCACGCTGCAGTTCCATCAACACATTGGGCCACAGTGAAAGTAGTGTTCAGCGTTCCGGTAGCGCCAGACACAAGTCCGTTGATCGTCGTCTGACTGCCGGGGTTGTAGAGAGAAACCGACCCGTTGTTTGCCGGAGTTGTCAACGGCGAACCGTTGCTCGTGCCGACAAAATCGGTGATGTATACGCCCGGCGTGAGATTAGAGACAGTGAAGGTAACGGGTGTGGCCGTTCCGTTCACCATGATCTGAGAGCCGCTTGCGCTCCTTGTTGATACCGTCGCATTCATGCCAACGGTCCACGTTGAGACGCCTGCTGTGGGTGTGCCAAATGTAACCAGTGGCGAGGCGGTGTTGGCAGTTGCCGGATCAACGGTGTATGTGTCCGAGCTGTTGGCCGGGGTGAAAGTCCAGTTGTAGACGGCCGTCGTGGGCAGTGAGAAGCCAACTGGTACCGCTGAGCCAAGAAGAGAGATCGGCACGCCCGCATTAAGATTGGCTCCCGAAGCGGGACTGGAAATGGTGGTCGAAATCGGGAAGGTGCACAGAGTACCGGGTAATGGGAACAGCTGAGCGTCCAGCGTGTCATCCACGAGCGTCCAGTTCTCGCTCAACAAGGGACTCCATTTGAAAAGTGTTTCAGAGTCGGTGTAACAGAACGGGCACACTCCGAATGTTGCATCTAGGTCGAGTTCACCGCCGCCTGAGCTGAGATTGAGAGTGCTCTTGAGTTCTCCATTTAGCGTCGCTGCACAGATCTGCGGATCGGTGTTGATCACCCACTTGGCCTGGGCGGTTGTGGGTGTCGAGACGTTGACCAAGTTGACCTTGGCATCTACTGTGCCGCTTGCAACGCCCAGATTGATGCCACCGCTCGCATGCGCGCCAAGAGTAATACTTGGCGTAACACTCAGATCCACACCGGCCACGGCTGCCGAGCCGCTGGCCTTAAGTTCGGCATTGGCGGTGGCGCCAAGCGTGATGGAGAAGATCCATATTTGAATGGGAGGCAGGTCGTATTCCTGGTTCCAGGTAGGATCCACGCTGAAGCCAGTACTCGGATTTACCGAAAACCCGCCGGAGGGAACCTCGTTGCCAAAAACATACAGCCCCAGTGTGCCGGTCGAGGTGGCCTCCTTGTAGGTTGGGGTAATCTCTCCGCTGTCTGTATCAGCGGTTACTTTCACATCCATCACATCGATGTCGTCTCCGAAGAGAACACCATGCGCCCCGAATGTCGCGTCAAAGTGAGTCGTGGTATCGTCCGTCCCTGAGACATTCATTGGGTTCAGATTGCCGTTGAGCCGCCAGTAGGCGTCGAAAGAGCCACCCGGATTTAGATCACCCGAATCGTCGAAGGGGGGATCACTTGGCGTCGGCGGCGGACCAGTCAGGTTGTTGTTCGGCGTTCCGTCCTTGCTGCGCAACGCAAACTCGGGCGTAGGCGCAACAATCCAGCCGGGCGACGGATCTGAATTTTTCACTTCGTTGAAATAGCTATTGATGATCTGATTCGCCTCTGCCGTCTGAGCAGCGCAACTTGTCGAGACTGTCACGACCGTATTGGCCTGCGGAGCGGGCATGCAGGTATCCGCATCGCCCCAGAAGGTGGGCATGGGAGGAAGCAAGCCGGCCCCTATTTGGTCGCCCAGAGGATTCTGCGCGATCTGTGCGCGGATCTTCTGCGTATCGTCGCCATTGACAATCGTCATGCTCAGCCAGTTGGCGTTGATAAGGTCGCCAGCCTTGAAGCCGCCGGTGCAAGAGCTCAAAATGTAGGACCGGTCAGTCGTGTCAGTACCATCCTGATCGTAGGTGCAATCCGTTGATGGGCTGCCATCCAGACCGAGTTTGAAGTCCACAGTAGTGGCTCCAATTGTGCCGAGCTTCAAATGAAACGCGCCGGGGATTTGGGTCGGGCCGAGTGTGAAGCTTTGGTTTACTGGGACATCCCCTGGAACGATGAGGTTGACTGAGCCGCCGTATCCCGGCGGTGGAGGCGTACCGGTGGGGGTCTGCGTCAGCGCGACGGAATGGACGCGCAGATTGTCGAGCAAAAGGGAGCCAACGGTTCTGCCGGGCAGAATCATATCCAGCTCGAATGTAAGGTCATTGCAGGCTGCGTGATTCAGAGCACTGGATACGGCGCGGGGTACCGTAAAACCGAGAGTCGTATAGACACCCCTTCGCGTGGGGTTGAAATTAACCGGAATGAGGGGAACGGGAATTCTGGGAAGATCCCGCGACTTTGAATCGATAAAGAGTTCAATCCAGTCTGCGTTCAACGGATTGTTCTGTTGCGGTGGGATCAGCACGTCGATCAGAAGCTGCGCGCCAGAATTTCCGATACCGGCCAGCGCGGGCGCCGAACAGGCGATAGGCTGGCTGACGACTCTAAGGAGACTCGGAGGGTTCGTGATCGCGTAGGCAGCGTTGCCCTGGGTGCGGTTGGCGCTTATCGAAACCGTGAACCCGGGTGTCGGAAGGGCCGAAACGGACCAGGTGCCCAAGGATTCAAATCCGGTGATGGAACTGGGATCCAGCGTGGTCTTGCTGGTTTGGGCAGTGGCGTCAACGACAATTAGAAGCGCCAGGATGGCGATCTTTGCTGTAACTCCGGCGACGGCCGGTACTCGAGATAGCAGATTGAGAGCGGATCGCCTGAAAGAGATTCGGCGCATCTCTGATCTCGTTTCCCGTGAAGTTTGACTTCCTGGCATCTGGTTCTTGACAGTCCGGCCGACAATGACCAGGGCTGACCACCACATCTTGACTCTCGGGACGGCTCTCATCGTTTCCGCATCCTTTCTTCGTTGCCACCATGAATGCGCCAATTCAAACGGCCAGCACTCGCGTGCAGGGAAAGCCCGGCTCGCATCCAACTCAGCTGAGGTGTGATTGTCCTTGGAGTCGGGTGGGCTCGACCTCGCCGCCATGGAATGGTCAACTCCGACACCTTCGGCGACTTTCACCTTTCGGTCAAACGGCAATGCGCGGAACTATGATTTACCGTCTAATGCGGTCTTTTGCCGCGCCCGCTTGGGGGACCGCTTGCTGATGCGGTAAGAGGGGTAGAGCGAACCTAGTCGGAGGTGGAGCACGGTGCCCGACGATCGGCTAATCGGTGTCCCACCTCCAATAGCGAAGGAGGTCGAATGCACGGGGCGTCTAACTTACCTTTGATACGGCCGGATCGATGCGATCCGGCCATTGATCTTGCGGCAGTTAGGAGGTTCTCTTCGAGGCCTTTTGTTATTGGGTAGAGTAAGGCGGTTAATCACATATATGAGGACGCGAGGTTGGTGATGATTAGTGGGTATATAAGCAGAGGTGACTTACTTTGCTGGAGGCTGATTGACGGGTTTCAACAGGGTGGCGCCGCGCTTGTGGATGTCGTTGATGACGCGGCGCTGTTGCCTGGGTTCATAGTGTAGCGATGCCTTGCGGTCCGAACGTGCCTTCTCGAGTTGATCGTGAAGATCTTCATTGGTTTGCTCGATACACTCGCGACGGCCGATGCTCTCGCCGAAGCCGTCGCCGACTATGAAGCCGAAGCCGGCAGAGAGCACCATCCATGTAGGTATGGAAGCTGCTGCTTAGTCGATCATGTTTTCTCCTGTGATGATGTTGAGGCGTGCTCCAACACACTTACCGATGCGAAGCGGTCGCTGGCTCTTCAGTAGGCTTTGAGTTTGACTTTGACCCATTTGCCTTCAGAGGGGAAAGAGATTCCAAAGAAGGTTTCGTCGCCGTTGAGGAGTCGGCCGGGCTGCCACTTGCCGTCGACGAACTCGCCTTCTTCGGCAGAGAGGAACTGGGCTTTGCGAAGCTCGGAGCCGCGGTTGGGACGGAAGTTGACCAGCGCATCGAAGCCGCAGATGAGGAACTCGTCGGGAGCGAGTTCGGCGATCATGGCACGGCCGGTTTTGCTCTTGGTACCGCTGCCGAAAAGACCTCCGTAGCTGGGTCTTGGGGTGCCGAAGGTGACTACGGATTCGAATTGCGGAAAGGTGAGGCGGAGATCGGTGATCTGGTCTTCTTCGACAGCCACCTTGATGGCATCTTTCTGCTCGAGTTCGGCGATTTCAGAGACAGCGGGAGCGATGAGATGGAAGTCGGCGGCGAGACCGGAGAAGAGCTCCTCCTGCTTGATACCGTATTCGGCGGGGATCTGCGCGTCGATGCCGAAGGGGGCGAAGGAAAGCGAGTGGTCTTCGAGGGCGTAGAAGAAGTAGCGGGCGGCCATCGGTCCGAAGATGGTTTCGGGGACGAAGAGCGGGTTGTCAGGACGGCCGTACTTGTGGAGGATGTCGCGATAGCCGGCGTAGTCGAGGACGTAATTGTCAGGGGCGATGGCGTCGAGCGAGGGGGTGTTGGCTTTCCAGAGGTCGAGAACGTTGGAGGTGGCTCCGCCGCTGGGGTAGGCTTCGCCGGGGCGCTCGAAGTTCTTGCGCTCGCGCAGCCAGGTGTTCACGTACATCGGAAGCGGGTACTCAGCTTTGCCAGCAGCGGCGACGGCGTTGATGTAGGTGGAGATGTAGTAGGCCTGAAAGGCTTCAGGAGCCTCTTCGGGACCGAAGGCTTCGGTCCAGTTTCCTGATTTCTTCTTGAGAGCCTGGGTGAGCTTGGCCGGGACAGGCGCGGCGAAGAGCTTGTTGGCTTCGGCGGAGTAGTCGCGATCGCTTTCGAGAGAGCCCGGCTCGTTTTCAACCTGCATCATGAGGACCGTGTGCTGGTCGGAGTCGACTTCTTTGAGATGGTGCATGAGAGCCGCGAAAGCCCGGGCGTCGGCATTGCGGGTGGCTTCGGCGATGGGGGCGAGAACGCGGATCTGCTCACCGGCGCGGTCGCGCATGCGCGGGTAGCGGGTGGTGTCTTCCTTGACCCATTGCGGGGCGTAGTCCATCTCGCCGTTCTTCCAGGTGGCGAACCAGAGAATGATTACGTGCAGGCCGTTCTGGCGAGCCCCTGCAAGGATGCGGTCTACCGAGGTGAAGTCGAAGTGACCGGGCTGTGGCTCGATGACTTCCCAGTAAACGGGAATCTCGGCAGTGTTGGCGTGAAGCTGTTTGTAGATGGGCCAGGCGCGGTCGAGTTCGGCGGGCCAGCCCGAGGAGTTTCGGACCTGCGCGCCGAGGACCATGTATGGATGACCGTCGACGAGTAACTGGTACGAGCCGGTCGCGGTCTTCTCGACGCGAGGCATTTCCGCTGCAGAGAGCAGCGGAGTTGAGAGCGTGAAGGCAGAGGACAGGAGAGCGGCGGAGAGAACGTACCGAAGGATTCGCATACAAGTTTTGTGACGAGGATACGCTGTCTGACTTGCGGTTGAGAATCATCAGGTTCCGGCCTGATCGAGTTGGAGGCCATCCGGAGTTGGCGGAGCAAAGTGATCATCTGAGGATTTCGTGCAGAAGCTCTCATCTCTTCTGCGGTTGTTTGCCTCCCTGATCCCGATGTGAAAATTTCCTGTTAAGTTTGGCAAAATCCGCCAGAAAAGAACACGCCGAGTATTAGGCTGAACGGCATCCGTGGACAGCAGCGATTGCGGGATGAGAAACTCTGTCATTCCAGAAGGCGGATGCTTACCTATCCCCACTCTTCTTTCGGAACGAGGCAACCGGTTTTTCCATGAGGCATGGCAGCTCGCGGTCGAGAGAGATCTATTGGAACCGTCTCAAGCGAGCGGTCCCCCTGGGGAATCTCGCCCTCATCTTGACTCTGTTCGGCTGCCACCACTCATCAACAGCAAGAAGTGGCCGAAGTCTTGATTTCAATCAGGACGTTCAACCCATCCTCGCGGCTCGCTGCTTCAGCTGCCATGGTCCCGACCCGGAGATGCGCAAGGTAGGGTTGCGACTCGATCTCGGTGAGTACGCAACCAAGAGACGCCCGGGCCGCCCGGATGCGATTGTGCCCGGCCATCCCGAGAAGAGCGAACTGATCAAGCGAATCGAGTCGCACGACCCGCACTACCTGATGCCGCAGGACCCGCAGGGCGAGGCCAAGCCGATGGGCAGCAGTGAGATTGCCATCCTGAAGGAATGGATTCGCCAAGGCGCGATATATCGGCCGCACTGGGCGTTTGAAGCCCCGACGCGGCCTGCGGTGCCCCAGGCGAAATCGCACCCGGAGTGGCCGCGCAATCCGATCGACAATTTGGTTCTTACCAAGCTGGACGAGGCAGGACTCCAGCCTTCGCCGGAATCGGACAAGGCCACGCTCATTCGCCGTGTGACGCTCGACCTCACGGGCCTACTGCCGACCCCGGAGGAGGTTCGCAGATTTGAAAGCGACAACTCACTCAACGCCTACGAACGACTCGTGGACAATCTGTTGGCGCGGCCGACATTTGGCGAACAGCGAGCGCGCTACTGGCTCGACTACACCCGGTACGCTGATACCTACGGATTGCACTACGACAACAGCCGAGATATCTGGCCTTATCGCGATTACGTAATCCGCTCGTTCAACAACAACAAGCCGTTCGACCATTTCGTCACCGAGCAGATTGCGGGTGATTTGCTTCCGGCGAAAGACCTCGATCCGCTGATCGCCAGCGGATACGTGCGCATGGGCGAGAGCAGCAACGAAGGCGGCACGATCGCCGAAGAGCTGCGCTTCAACATCGCGCGCGACCGCACAGAGGCCTATGGCGCAACGTTTCTGGGGTTAACGGTTGGCTGCGCAGTCTGCCATGATCACAAGTTCGATCCGACGACGCAGAAGGACTTCTACTCGCTTAGCGCTTTCTTCAACAACATAGACGAGAAGCCGTTCAATGGCGACAGGCCGGTGTGGGCGCCTGTCGTGCGGATCCCAAAACCTGAGAACCGCGATGCATATGATCGCATCTATGCAAAGCGCGCGGAGTTCGACGCCAAGCTTCGGGCAATGCGCGGCAAGGAACGCGATCTCGTGAGCGAATGGCTCGCTTCCAGGAAGAACCCGCCGCGATCGGTCTCGCCCGACAAGCTGCTCATCCGGTTGCGGCTGGATGAGGGCACGGGCGACGTCCTGCACAACAGCGCCCCGCACGCGAATCCCGCAACATTCAAGGCGACGATTGTGCCTCCCGAGTGGGGCGAAAACACCTGGCTCTGGCCCGATTTTCGAATGCAGTCGAATACGCGCGTCGTATTCGACCGCTCCGGTGACTTCGAATCGAACCAGGCCTTTTCGGCCGGCGGATGGTTCATGTTCCGCTCTGCGCCTTATTTCGCCGTCGATGATAAGCCCGGGGCAATCATTTCGAAGATGGATACGAGCAAGCACAACCGGGGCTGGGATCTGACGCTGCGAAATGGAGTGATCACGGTCGAGCTGGTCAATTCGTCGCCGTCGTCGCCCAAGGATCCGAAGAATAAAAAGCATCCGGAGACGAAAGAGGCGTTTGATTATCCCTCGCCGCAGAACCTGACCAAGAAGGAGCTCGCGGCTTACAAACCCCCGGACAAGAAAGCAACAAAGAAGAAAGAAGAGAAGAAAAGCGAGGAGAAGAAGCCTGAGAAGAAAGAGCCACCGGACACGACTCCCCTTGTCGCGATCCGGGTTTCCACGGCTACGCAGATGGCGACCGACGGCAAGTGGCGCCATATCTTTTTTACCTACGACGGCTCGGGCCGCGCGTCTGGAGTGCAGATATTCATCGACGGAAAGCCCACTGCCACCGAAGTTGAAAGCGACACGCTGCATGGCGAAACCATTCGAACGAGCGCGCCGATGCAGCTTGGCTGGCGATCGCCGGATACGAACCCTGCGAAGGAGCTTCGCTATCAAGACATCCGGCTCTACGGTCGCACGCTCCTGCAGGACGAAGTTCGCCGGCTTCCCTTTGAAGATTATGTCGCCGAGATCACCTCGAAGCAGGTCTCGCAGTGGACGGAAGACCAGTGGCATGTTGCGAGCGAGTTTTACCTCAACAACATCGATCCCACGTTTCGCATTACCTATTCACAGATGCATGCGCTCGATGCACAGCTTGACCGGCTCTCCGCCAGCGGCGATATCACGCAGGTAGCCTGGGAGAAGTCCGCTCTGGCTTACGCCAATGTGCTGGAGCGAGGGAATTATTCCGCTCGGATGGAACGAGTGGAGGCCAACACTCCCCATTATCTTCCGCCGCTGACTGCGGGAATGCCGCATGATCGGCTGGCCCTCGCACGCTGGACGGTCAGCCCTGAAAACCCGCTGACAGCGCGCGTCACGGTCAACCGCATGTGGTACGAACTCTTTGGCATCGGCATTATTGAGACGACGGAAGACTTCGGCATCATGGGCCAGCGCCCAACAAATCAAGAGCTCCTCGACTGGCTTGCGGTAGAGTTTCGCGAAAGCGGCTGGAACGTGAAGCACATGTACAAGTTGATGGTGATGTCAGCGGCATATCGCCAGAGCGGGAAGTCGACACCGCAGCAGCTCCAAAAGGATCCGCGCAATCTGCTGCTCTCGCATGGTCCTCGCTTCCGAATGGATGCCGAGATGCTCCGCGACATTGCGCTGCAATCGGGCGGCCTGCTGGTCGACCGCATCGGTGGGCCGAGCGTGAAACCTTATCAACCTGCAAATGTCTGGGAGCAGGTCAGCTATCCGACAAGCGATACGCTGATCTACGTGCAAGACCACGCCCAATCGCTCTACCGCCGCAGCATTTACACCTACAGGAAGCGTATGGCATCACCGCCAAACATGGACGCTTTTGATGCGCCGGTGCGCGATACGGTCTGCACTCGTCGCCAGCGCACCGACACGCCCTTGCAGGCGCTGGTGACCATGAACGACGTGCAGTGGGTCGAAGCAGCGCGTGGTATCGCCGAGCGCGTGATCCACCAAGCCGGGCCAAAACCAGAAGCTCGGATTGATCTCATGGGCGAGATACTGCAGGCGCACGATCCCAGGCCGCAAACACTTGCCGTTCTCGAAAGGTCGCTTGATCAGATGCAGGAACACTATGAACGCGATCCGAAAGCTGCGCACGCGCTGGTGCACGAAGGCGAAAGTAAACCGGCAGCTGATATTCCCGAACCCGAGCTTGCAGCCTGGACGATGGTTGCGAACGAAATGTTGAACCTGGATGAAACATTGAACAAATAGCAGAGGAAACCGATGAAGCAGCATCCGCTCTGTACCGATTGCGAACCCGAAGTCGACATGACGAATTTTCCCGTTCCCAGCGGGCTCAGGCGTGAGTGGTCGGAGGTCGAAACGCGGCGGCGTTTCCTCGGGCGATCGGGCAAGGTTCTGGGCTGGGCGGCACTCGCCAGCCTTTTCGGGGAATCCGCGCTTCGGGGACGGGCAGCAAGTGATGCGAAGAACCCCATGACTTCGCCGGGCCGTAACGATCTCGGTGTGCCGCATTTCGCGCCTAAGGCCAAGCGGGCGATCTATCTCTTCATGTCGGGCGGGCCGCCGCAAATGGATCTGCTGGACTACAAGCCGAACCTGGCTTCGCAGTATGACAAGGATATTCCGGATTCGGTGCGCGGAAATCAGCAACTCACAGGAATGACGGCCGGACAGTCGCGATTCCCGATCGCGCCGTCGCATTGGGGGTTCAAACAATACGGCCAGACCGCGACGTGGGTGAGCGATCTGCTTCCCTACACGGCGAAGATGGTCGACGATCTGACCATTGTCAAATCGATGAATACGGACGCGATCAATCACGAACCGGCGATCATGTTCATCAACACCGGCAACATGAATCCCGGCAAGCCGTGTCTCGGGTCGTGGCTCGCCTATGGGCTTGGCAGTATGAACGACAATCTGCCCACATTCATCGTGCTGCAGACGAAGACCAATCCGAAGGAGAACAACCAGCCGGTCTCTTCGCGGCTTTGGAGCAGTGGATTCCTGTCGTCGGAGTATGCGGGCGTAGGTTTGCGGTCGGGCGGCGATCCGGTGCTCTATCTAGCCGATCCGGATGGCGTCGATCGCGAGGTGCGGCGAAAGATGCTGGATGCGGTGGAAGAGATCAACCGGCAGACGCTTGCCGATGTGGGCGATCCCGAGACGAATGCGCGCATTGCCCAGTACGAGATGGCTTTCCGCATGCAGACGTCGGTGCCGGAATTGACCGATCTGAGCAAGGAGCCGCAGTCTACTTGGGACCTCTACGGGCCTGAGGCCAGAGAACCAGGCACTTTTGCTTACAACTGCCTGATGGCGCGTCGCATGGCGGAGCGCGATGTGCGGTTCGTACAAATTTACAAGCGTGGGTGGGACGTTCATGGAGACGCGGTCGGCATGTTGCCGCTGCTTTGCCAGGAGACGGATCGCGCATGTTACGCGCTGGTCACCGATCTCAAGCGGCGCGGTCTGCTCGACGACACGCTAGTGATCTGGGCGGGCGAATTCGGTCGCACTGTGTACAGCCAGGGCGGATTGAGCAAAGAGAACTATGGCCGTGATCATCACCCGCGCTGCTACACCTCCTGGATGGTCGGGGGAGGCGTACGTCCCGGTCTTACCTACGGCGAGACCGACGACTACAGCTACAACGTGGTGAAGGATCCCGTGCATGTGCGCAACTTCAACGCGACGATTCTTGCCTGTCTCGGTATCGATCACAACCGGCTCACATTCGATTTCCAGGGGCTCGACCAGCGGCTCACCGGACCGCAGCCAGCGTACGTTATCAAAGGACTGCTCGCGTGATCGTAGCCGCACGAGTCACGGGCGCGGCTCGTGGCGTCATACAACGGATTGGTATCACGCGATGGTCGTGGCTACTCCTTGCAGGCGCTTGCCTTGCGCTTGTGGCGTTACCATTCGTGTTTCGGCTGGACGGGCGCGCACATGCAGACTGGCTGCAGTTCCTGGGCCGGTTTCATCCGGCTCTGCTGCATTTGCCAATCGGGCTGATTGTTCTGGTTCCCATGCTGGAGATCGCCGGGGCAAGACGGCCTGTCTTGCGAGAAGCAGCGGATTTCGTTCTTCGCGCTGCTCTGGCACTCGCACTTCCGACGCTTGCGCTGGGCTACATGCTTGCGTACGGCGCGGGCGATACGGGCACGACAGTGAGTCGTCACATGTGGGGCGCGATCGCCCTGTGCATTGGACTGTTGCTATGCGTGCTTGTGCGGCCGTCGTGGGCAGCGGGCAGGCAGCCCCTCGTCTATCCCGCGTTGCTGACCGCGACGCTGATCCTACTTTTGTGGACCGGCCACGAGGGGGGATCGATAACTCATGGCACGGACTATCTCACCCGCTACATGCCGGGACCTTTGCGCACATTGTTCGCCGGTACCAGCAGCTCGGGCGCGAGTGCGGATTCGTTTTTCGCGCAGCGAATTCATCCGACGTTCGAAGCGAAGTGTGTCGCCTGCCATGGAGGGGAAACGCAAAAGGCCGGTCTGCGGCTCGACTCGTACAGCGAGGTTATGCGTGGCGGAAAAGACGGCGCGGTCGTTGTTCCGGGCAAACCGGAAACGAGCATGCTGCTGGCGAGGGTGACGCTGGCGCCGGGCGATCGGCACTTCATGCCGGCCGAAGGAAGGACGCCACTCACCTCGGACGAAGTCTCCTGGATTCGGGCGTGGATCAAGGCGGGCGCTACAGCAACAGCGACGAGTATTCCCGCGGTTAATTCCAACGACACACTCCGCGAAGGTGCGCCTGAACCGCCTCCGGAGCCGGTTGGTGACTATAGCCAACTGATGCCGGAGATCGTTCGCATGCAGCATAGCCTGGGGGCGAAGCTGGTGCCCATGTCGGCCAACCCGGCGGACGGACTCATTCTGCGGACGGTTGATGCCGCATCTTCGTTTGGCGATGCACAGCTTGCAGGATTCGAGAAATTCGCGCCATATATCGTCGAAGCGGAACTTGGACGCACTGCGATTACGGATGCGAGTGTTGACACACTGAAGACTTTCACGCACCTTCGCGCGCTTCACATGGAAGGCACAGCAATTACGGGTGCCGATCTTGGGAAGCTCACTGCGCTGACACAGCTTACTTACCTGAATCTGAGCGGGACGAAGGTGAATACGCGATCTGTAGCTCCGCTCAGGAACATGCCTCGCCTGCGGCATCTATACCTGTTTAATACGCTTGCTCAGCCCAGCGAGGAGACATCGAGGAGCGCACCATGAATACGTCTCTATATAGAGAGTCGCGGCGCACGTTTCTTGCATCCGCCGGGGCTGCCGCATTTGCTTCTGCTTTACCGCTACATGGAGAAAAAATGCCCGATACCAACCCAACGGCTTCGCAGGTTATTCGAACCGGCAACGGCGAATGGACGTATGATGTCGTGTCGGGTTGGGGTGCGCTCCCGACGGGCACCGCTTTCGGCGGCACGCACGGGGCCATTGCGCAGGACAAGACCGGGAACATCTACGTCAGTACACAAAGCACAACGGGAATCCTTGTCTATGCCGGCGACGGCCGGCTTCTGAAGACGATTGCCCAGACATTCCCGGAAGTGCACTCCCTGGTCCACGCGGAAGAGGACGGCACGGAGTATTTCTATGCGACGGTGCAGAAGGGGACTCCCAGCGAGAACTGGCTTTTCGTCAAGATGAAGACCGATGGCACGCCAGTGCTGAAAATCACGGCTCCGGCTGAAGCCGGCTTCAAGGCACCTAACGAATGGCGGATCACGGCCGCTGTTCCGGCGCCCGACGGCTCCATATTTGTTGCCAACGGATATGGCGATTCGCGGATCTTTCATTTCGATCGCAAAGGGAACTATCTCCGGAGCTATTCCGGCAAGGGCTCAGAGCCCGGAATGCTCAATTGCAGCCACGGGCTCACCCTAGATATGCGTTACGACCAGCCGCTGCTGATGGTGTGCGATCGCGAAAACAGGCGGCTCTGCCACTTTGATCTGGACGGCAAATACGTCGACACGGTCACGCAGCACCTCCGCCGTCCCTGCCAGATCGCGTTGCTTGGCGACTTTGCGATTGTCTCGGAACTCGAGGGGCGCGTCACAGTCCTGGACCGCGACAATGTGCCGGTCGCATTTCTCGGCGATAATCCGATGAAGTCTCAGTGGGCCAACTATGATCTCGACCCCTCAAGTATCAATGCAGCCAACTTCAGCGCTGCCCATGGGTGTTTTATCGATCGCGAAGCCAACATTTACGTCTCGGACTGGAACCGTACGGGCCGGGTGAACAAGCTCAAGAGATCGTCGACCTAAACGCGCCCGGACGCGCGCCTGGCCTTCGTATGTCTTGGATTAGCGTCGTTGCGCCACTGGAGGTCGCGTTTTGCGAAGTGTGTTCGAATTTGAGGGTGGCATTCGAACTCCCGATAACAGGGAAATCGATTCCCTGTTCGGATTCGGCATATTTGGACAAGAAATGGCTAGAAGGCCTATAAGCACTGGCGAAAATTCGATCCGATTCGGCAAGATCCCAGCTTCTGTTCATTGAATCGCAGTAAAATGTGCGGTTTGACAGTGGCGCAGATTCGAGTTAGCGTTGGTGACAAAGAGTCCTCGGAATGAAGCGCGGGCAGCGTACGTTCGACAAGCCCAGCGCGCACGAATCTCCAAGATGACCCTGTTCTCACCAACCCGCGTTTGTCGGTGCAACTGTAGCTGTTGTGCCCGGCGGGTGTGCGTGTACGAGAACTGACCAAGCTTCGCAGCCTCTCTCGTGACCCACCCGCAAGCCGCTGGTGGGTTTTTGACTTTTGCCCTGCCCCACGACGTTACGTGAAAGAACCCAGGAGGAATTCGGAAATGTCACTCCGCATCAATGACGTTGCACCCGACTTCACGGCAGACACAACGCACGGCCCGATCAGCTTTCATGAGTGGATCGGCGACGGTTGGGCCGTTCTCTTTTCTCATCCCAAGGACTTCACGCCTGTCTGCACGACGGAGCTCGGCGCAGTCGCTGGACTTGAGGGAGAATTTGCAAAACGCGGAGCGAAGGTCATCGGCTTGAGCGTTGATCCCATTGCCAACCACGAGAAATGGGCCTCAGATATACAGGACGTTGGCGGCCACGCAGTGAAGTATCCGCTGATCGGCGACCCAGAACTCAAGATTGCCAAACTCTACGACATGCTCCCGGCAGATGCCGGCGATACCTCCGACGGTCGAACACCGGCACAGAACGCTCCCGTACGCACGGTTTTTGTCATCGGACCGGATAAGCGAATCAAGCTTACCCTCGCCTATCCGATGACGACGGGACGAAATTTCGACGAGATTGTTCGAGTTCTCGACTCGATGCAATTGACGGCAAAGCATCGCGTCGCCACACCGGCAAATTGGCGTCAAGGCGAAGATGTGATTATCACCGGCGCCGTTTCCAACGAAGAAGCCGACAAGGTTTTCCCTGGCTACAAGACCGTGAAGCCGTACTTGCGCACCGTGGCGCAGCCTCAGTAAACAGAGCCCGTTATGGTCCCAGAATCGGCGCGGAGTCCCCAGCCCCTTTCCAGCAACTCTGGGGGTGTGATCGATGATCGGCTTGGCGTTTCGCTGCTGGAACGAATCGGCAGTACGCCACTCCTTCGGCTCGAACGAGTCGTTCAAGGCCTTGCAGGCATTTCTCTGCTTGGCAAGGCTGAATGGGTCAATCCGGGGGGAAGTGTGAAAGACCGCGCGG
This sequence comes from uncultured Acidobacteriaceae bacterium, assembly GCA_963832465.1. GTDB lineage: Bacteria > Acidobacteriota > Terriglobia > Terriglobales > Acidobacteriaceae > Telmatobacter. Next base: position 603,079 of record CAWHUJ010000001.1, on the reverse strand, counting down.
CAGCTTCGATGGTCCGCGCGGCGCTCGAGAATGGTTCTCTTAGGGCCGGCAAGACGATCCTCGATGCCACCAGTGGCAATACGGGCATTGCGTTGTCGATGCTGGGAGCGGCGCTGGGTTATCCGGTGCTACTAGCCATGCCTTCCAATGTCTCGCCGGAGCGTAAGCGGATTCTTCAAGCTTACGGAGCGCAAGTGGAGTGGACCAATCCCGACGAAGGATCGGATGGGGCCATCCGGCGGGCACGCGAACTAGCTGCGAATGATCCGGAGCGGTTCTGCTATATCGATCAATATTCAAACAACGCAAACTGGAAGGCCCACTATGAGACGACAGCGCCAGAGATCTGGCGGCAGACTGCCGGTACGATCACTCATTTTGTAGCGGGTCTCGGCACCAGTGGAACATTTGTGGGCACGATGAGACGTCTGAGAGAGTTCAATCCGTCGGTGCAAGGTATCAGCATGCAACCGGATTCACCGTTTCACGGGCTGGAAGGATTGAAGCATATGGCGACGGCAATCGTTCCTGCGATCTACGATCCCGGGTTGGCAGACCGCAACCTCGAAGTGGAAACCGAAGCGGCCCACGCGATGGCGAAGCGACTGGCGCGCGAAGAGGGACTGCTCGTGGGCATTTCAGCAGCAGCTGCCGTGGTTGCATGCCAACAGTTGGCAAAGGAGGAAGCGGCTGCGGGCCGACGCGCAACTATTGTGACGGTGTTACCTGATTCCGCAGACAAATACCTAAGCGAACGTTTCTGGGAGGAGGCGTGAGCATCCTGCACGTAACGCGCTCTGTATACGACTTGATCCGCGCGCACGGAGAAGAGACGTATCCCCATGAATGCTGTGGCGCACTTCTCGGCCACGCCACGCCGGAAGGATGGAGGGTTACGGAATCCGTGAGGGCGGGCAACACCCGGACCGATTCTGCCCACAACCGCTACAACATCGCTCCACTAGAGCTGGTTCGCATTCAGCGAAGGGCTCGCGAAGCGGGGTTGGAGATCGCAGGCTTCTACCATTCGCATCCGGATCACCCAGCGCAGTGGTCGGCGACAGACTTTGCCGAGGCCCACTGGCTCGGTTGCTGCTATGTGATTACTGCTGTTGCTCAAGGCAAAGCAACGGTCACGAATTCCTTTTACCTAGCGGGAACTAATGAAGAAGAGAAATGCTTCGTATCGGAAGAGATTTGCGTTGAAGAATAACTTACGGCAGTTACCACATCGATAGGGCAGAACTCTTACGACGCATTGCGAGGAACGATGACGATCCTTATTCCGACACCATTAAGGCCTTTTGCCGATGGCAAAGATGCGATAGACGTTGACGCAGTGACCATTGCTGATGCTCTCACGGCGCTCACGCAAGCGCATCCCGCATTGCAGAAGCATTTGTTTACCGGTGAAGGAAAACTGCGGGCATTCGTCAATCTCTACTTCAATGACGAAGACGTGCGCTATCTGCCTGCGAAGGAGCGCACGGCAATCTCGGCTGGCGATACCCTCACGATCATCCCTTCGATTGCGGGCGGGTAACCGCGACGCGCTGTTCTTAGTTGAAATCAGACGGATGCTGTCACAATCATGAGTTGCGAAGTCAGCAAAAAGTACGGCCCGAAGAGAAGGTTTCTCCTCGGGCCGTCGATTCGTTTATCTGTTCTTGTCTCTAGAAGGTTACCTTGAGACCAAGTTGAGTGTTGAACGGCTCTCCCGGACCGATTCCGGGCGCTCCGTTGTAGTCGCCGATGGTGTCATAGATCAGACCAAGGCTTTCACCGTCCGCGGTGTTAGACGGCGGCGCAAAGTTGTAGTGGTTGAAGAGATTGAAAAACTCTGCGCGGAACTGCACCTTGATTGTTTCGTGAATCGTGCCGGTCTTGAAGACAGAGAAATCAATCGCCTGATATCCGGGACCGACGATCTGGTTCCTGCGTGAAGTTCCTACGAAAGTTCCCGTTGGTCCTTGAGTAAACGAAGCAGGATCGATCCAGAACTCAGTTCCATCGACAAGCGAATGATGCACGTTTGCATACGGGTTGCTGACCTGAACAGCGCGCTGTCTCTCTTCACCGGTTCCTGAATTGTCGTCGGGGCTCAAGACCGGAAATGGCTCGCCACCGTGGATAGAGACAAGGCTGTTGAGCTGCCAACCGCGAGTCAGCCAACGCGGTCCCTGTTGCGGCGAAGGTACTTCATAACTGACGCCCGCAGTGAAAGTATTTCTCACATCGTAGTCGCTGCTGGCGTAGTCGCCTTTTACGTTCGTGCTGTCCTGAGGAAGGGCGCTCCGGTACTGCGTTCCATCATCGAAGCTGTGTCCCCATGTGTAGCTTGCCTGCGTGGTGAGGCCATGCCATGCCGAGGTGCGCAGGACAGCCTGCAGGGAGTTGTAATTCGCGGTACCAATGCTGTCTTCCTCATTGATCGCGGAGTAGCTGGGAAATGCGCCATAGTAAGGGCGGCTCTCCTGTTGAACGCCCTGGTCCACATTCGCTCCCGCTGGACTCAGTGCGGCCTGGTTGATGTCGCGAAGGAGGAGTTGCTTGCGGCCGCCGCTGCCCACATAGCCCAACTGAGCGATGACCTTCGGCCCGAGAGCCTGCTGAATATTGAGGCTGTAGTTGAGCGTGCGTGGATCGCGCAGGTTCTGACTGACGGAGAAAAGACCGCAGGGGCTGAGCGTGGTGTCATTCACCAGGCATGACGTTGCTGGATCAGCCTGCTGTGGCGCCAGTAACTGGCCGGGGACGATGACCTGAGCGGGAATGCCGAGACTCAAGACGGGGTTGGGGCCGGCCGGATTTCCCTGTAGACCAGTGGCAGCACCGTTGCCGCCATTGTTCGACAAGAAGACGTTGAGGTTCGGTGTATCAAAGAAGAGGCCGACTCCTGCGCGGACGACGGTGTTGGATCTGGGCTGCCAGGAGAAACCTACGCGCGGGCTGAAGTTGGCGTAGATCGGAGGATAGATCGAGGCGATTCCCGCTCCCTGGAAGACGATGCCGCCCTTTGCGGGATCAAAGATGGAAAGATTTTTGTCGCCATTGTGCAGCGCGCCTTCGTAGTCATAGCGAATGCCGTAATTGACAGTCAGATTCTTGGCAGCCTGCCACGCATCCTGTACGAAAGTCGAGAACGTATTCACATAGATGTCGCGTTGCTCGTCTCCGCGCGTGATGGACCCCTTGTACAGATAACCACCGAGGAAGTCGGCAAGGATCAGAGCATTCGGGTCGGCAGTCAGATCGGATTCCGTCGGGTCGGTGGCCCAGGGACCTTGCGTGCCACTGAAGGTGAACTTGCCGCGCTCGCCTGAAAAGTAGGCGAGGTTCAAGTAGACATGGCGGAATTCGCCACCGAGACGGATTTGATGCGCACCCTTCACCCAGGTAAGAGCGTCGGTGATGTGAGCCGTAGTATCGTTGCGAGCCTGAGGAGCAGTGAGGCCCACCTGGCCGAGCTGCTTGTTTTGACCGAGCACGATGTTCGGAGCGCCGAGGACAGGCGCACCCGTATTGAAGCCCAGAGAAATGGGATCGAAGTCCGATTTGACGTCGTAGTAGTTCTGCTCAAAGTAGTTTGTGCCAAGCAGAACCTGGTTGGTGATGCTGGGCGTGAACTGAGTGTTCAACACGACCGCGTAGTTTTGGACGTGGGTCGGTGCGACCTGGTAGTACCAGAGCAAGTTGGCTCCGACCGGCGCGGCCTGACTGCCTTCACCCGAGAACCAGTGGAACGAAAGGCTGTTGCGCTGATTGATGGTGTAATCCAGCTTGAAGAGCCCATTCCAGCTGTACCCATATTCCGGGTCAGGATCGTTGTAGTTGTTCGGAGCCGCCGGGCCGGTGAGAGCGTCAGCTGGCCAGAGGGTTTGAAGCAAGTTTTGAGTGGCCGAGTTTACGGGGACGTTATGCTCTGTCAGCAACGCGTTGGCTTCTGCCTGATACGCAGTCGAGGGCATGGTAGCCAGCCCTGGGATTCCGATAACGAAGCGCTGCTTTTCGAGCGTGCCGAAGAAGAAGAGCTTGTCATGAAGGATGGGACCACCGACTGAGCCACCCGCATTGTAAGCACGGACCTTCTGCTTGTTGGGAGTGAAGGGTGATTTCGCGCCGAACAATTCGTTACGGTCAAAGTAGTAGAGGCTGCCGTGAAAACGGTTCGTTCCGGAGCGGAGACCGAGGTTTACCGTGCCGCCCGGATTGCGGCCAGCTTCAGGAGCGGACTGCGTTTGCGTTGAAAATGACTCAATGGCATCGATTGGCAGCAGGATGCCGGCAATGCCAGAGACGCCGCTCTGATTCACTGCGGGAATATTGTGCCAGGCATCGTTGTTGTCCACACCGTCGATTTGCCAATTGACCTGGTTGATGCGCGTTCCGTTGAGCGATCCATTGGTTCCATTAGCCGAATAGCCCGTGTAGCCAGGCGTAAGAGCGACGAGTTGCGTGAAGTCTCGTCCGTTCAGTGGTGCGTCTGCGACGGCTTGCTGGGGGATAAAGGAATTTTGAGTAGCCGAGGTTGTGTCCAGAGCCAGCGCGTCAGCCGAAACTTCGATAGTCTGCACCTGCTTGGCAACGGATACAGACAGCTGCAAATTGTGAACCGACCCCGCCGATACGATGACCTTGTCGACTTTGAGGGTGTCGAATCCAGAGGCATGGATGATGACGGTATAAGTGCCCTGAGGAACATCCTGGAAGACAAAGGTTCCAGCGCTCGACGTTACGGTCTTGTGAGATTGCGCGGTACTATCTTCAATTGCCTCTACCTGCGCAGAGGCGACCGCGGCCTGTTGAGCATCAGTCACGGTACCGCTGATGCCACCGCGGAAGGTCTGGGCTCGCGATGTACCGGATAACACGAGAACGATACCTAAAAGAGAAAGAAACAAGCGTGACGACCACTGGCTTTTCATCGACACTCCGAAATTGATCCGGCCGCGCCAATAGGTGCGGCGGCTAAGTTGAGGATGGATGTATAGAGTGCGCAGGGCTTAATCGCAGACAAACCGGCGCGCGCACCCCAATGATGCGTGCGGTGCCGGACAGGCCGGATCTCAAAAGCAGAAGAGATTCAGGAGGAGATCTCTAGTTAGAAGCCGTCTTCAAGAGAAGACGCTCCTTTGGCCAGTCAGCGCCGCTCATAGGACATGCCGCAACAACAACAGGCGACAATACGCAGGCTCGGACCGGTAGAAATCATTGAGATCAATCCTATTGGGCTAGCTGTTGTAAGTCAATGCAAAATGCACACGAGGGCGCCAAACACACTCGCTGAAAGTGCCGACCCTAAAAGATGCATTTCGGATCGGCACTCGGCCACTCAGAACTCGGATAGCTTGCTTTTCAATCTGCTTTTTTCTCGTTGTTGCTGCGATCGTCGTCAGGTAATTGGTGATCGGGATCGACCAGTACCGAACGAATTGGAGCTTTGTTCTCCAGAGTCAAGGCGTAGGTTCCCTTTGAAAGCCACGTTTCGACAGGCAGCCTTGTGCGAGATTTCGAGCCGTCCGCGAAGGTGACCTCGACTGTAGTCGGCAAGACCAGCTGGCCTCGATTGCTCAGAGTGACAACGTTGCCCTCAATCTTGTCGACCGCAACATCGTACTTCCAGTTGTTCAAATACCAGCCACGCCAAAACCAGCTGAGATCTTCGCCGGACTCGCTCTCCATCGCGCGGAAAAAGTCCGAAGGTGACGGATGCTTGTACGCCCAATCGCGAATGTATTTGCGAAATGCCCAGTCGAAACGCTCAGGACCGAGTATCTGCTCTCGAAGCAGGACCAGTCCGTACGCTCCCTTGAAGTAGCTGACGGGATGGCCCAGCGCGAATCCATAAGAGTCTGACAGAGCCATCAGAGACGGCGCATCGGGATTGTCGAGAACCTTCAAGATGGTATCCGGAGGCTCGCCGCCTGCTGAGTATTCCGAATCTCGCTTAGGACCGTACTTGCCATTTGCATAGGTTGCAGATTCATCGATGTCAATGAACGTGTTGAAGCCCTCATCCATGAATGCGTGCCGGCGTTCGTTGGAGCCGACAATCATGGGGAACCAATTGTGACCGATCTCATGGGCTGTGACCCAGAAGAGAAAATCTCCGTGGTCAGGTATGCCGTCAAAGACGATGCCCGGATACTCCATGCCAGTTGAGAATCCCGCGACGTTGATCGCGGCCGGCCACGGATACGGATACCATTGTTTTGAAAAATGCTCGACCGTGTCCTTCACATATTCGGTCGATCTGTCCCACGCGTCCGGGCCTACGCTCTCGGGCGGATAGAAACTCATCGCCAGTGACGTTTTGCCGTCGGGAAGATTAATACGTGCGGCATCCCAGACGAATACGGGGGATGCGCTCCAGGAGACATCGCGCGTGTGGTCCATATGAAAGTGCCAGGTCAGCGTGCCATCCTGTGTCGGGCGGCTCGCCGCGTTGGCCACTTCATCAGGTCTGCGAATGTAAATGGTCTTATCGCTGCTACGTGCCTGCTGCAGACGGTCGACCTCGGCTCTGGTAAGTACATCTCGCGGATTCACGAGTTCGCCAGAGCCCGCAACGATCATCTTCGACGGCACTGTGACGTAGTAGTCGAAGTTTCCATACTCCAAATAGAACTCGCTTGCGATGTAGGGCAACGTGTCCCATCCGCGTAAATCGTCGTAAACGCACATGCGCGGATACCACTGAGCAATGTCGTAGATCTCGCCAGTTTTTGATTGACCCCACGATGTCCGTCCTCCCCACACGCCGGGAATCTGATAGTGGTATTTGATGTTGATTCGGAGCTTGCCACCACGGCCCGGCAATGGTTCCGCGAGTCGAATCTGCATCCGAGTGTCGGTGACGATGTAGTCCGCCTTTGTGGCCAGCTTTCCACGCTCGATCTCGACCGAATCGAATACAAAGCCGTCGGTTGAGGTCACTGCATCTCCCGCCGGCGCGGGCACATTCGGCTTGACTCTGCGGCGCATGAAGGCGCCTAGAAGCACCTGCGAACGGGCATCCTTGCGATAGATGTTTTGATCGAGCTGGATCCAAAGGCTTGGCAGAGTATCCGGACTGTTGTTGGTGTAGGTGATGATCTCGGTTGCGCTCAATTGTTTGGCGGCCGTGTCAAGCTGAGCGCGCAACTCATAGTCCGCCTCGTTCTGCCAGTAAGAGGGTCCGGGTGCTCCGTTACTCGAACGGTAGGCGTTGACAGGATCTGGCATAGAGAGCGGCGCGAATGTGAGCCTCGAGTCATATGTGCCTGACGTGATCGCGTTCTGGCCCTCGACCAGAGGGATGAAGAAGAGTGCAGAGAAAAAGATAGTCAGCAGACGCATGCGGCGTGAATTGGCTGGCAATTCCAAGAAATCCTCCCAGTTGATGAGCATCTTGTTCGTTACATATTAACGATTGGCCGGAGAAACACAATTCGTTCAAGAAGGTTTGACGATACTATTGACCAGGCTTTCTGATCTCCAAAGCGTGGAGGCGCGCTCAAAGATGACTTCCTGGCTGGCAAGTGAATGGCCGTGGTACGTGGCCGGTCCGCTCATTGGCCTATTTGTGCCCGTTCTTCTTCTCGTCGGCAATAAGGCGTTTGGAATTTCAGCCAACCTCAGCCATATCTGCGCGGCCATAGCGCCGAAGGTGCGGTACTTCCAATATGACTGGAGGCGCACAGGCTCGTGGAACCTCGCCTTCCTCGCGGGAGTCGTGCTTGGTGGTTTCATCGCGTCGCACCTGGGCCATCCATCATCAATCAATATCTCAGCGGAGACACACGCATCCCTTTCCCGCCTGGGCATTCACGACTTCAGCGGTGTGGCACCGCGTGAACTCTTCTCATGGGCCGCACTTCTAACACCACGCGGAATCATTTCAATGGTGGTGGGAGGGTTTCTCGTTGGATTCGGAACTGCATATGCGGCCGGCTGCACATCAGGCCATGCAATTAGCGGATTAGCAAATCTTCAGTTCCCTTCTCTGATTGCGGTGATCGGTTTCTTCGCGGGTGGCCTGATCGCTACCCATTTCATCCTTCCCTATGTAGTTGGAGGATTATGACGCAGAAACTCCAATCCTCTTTTCAGGGATGTGGCGCGGAATCGGAAAACATCGGCGAAGCGCGACCCGGATTTCTACCGATCTACTTGTTGCTTGGCATTGCATTCGGCGTTGTGTTGACGCGGTCTGAAGTCCTCTCGTGGTTTCGCATTCAGGAGATGTTTCGATTTCAGTCGATTCGGATGTACGCAATCATCGGATCTGCAGTTGTGACCGCGGCGGCTTCATTAGCGTTGCTCAAGTCCCTGGGTGTGAAGTCGGCGTCGAGGCAGAAGATCAGCGTGGAACCCAAGGACCCCAGTACACGCGTGAGATACGCAGTTGGCGGAACAATTTTCGGCCTCGGTTGGGCTTTAACCGGCGCGTGTCCCGGCCCGCTCTTCGCGCTCGTTGGAGCCGGGCTACCGGTGATGATCGTGACCATTTTGAGCGCTCTGCTGGGAACTTGGGTCTACGGCTGGGCACGCCCGAAGCTTCCGCACTGATTTCGCGCGCGGGCGCCATGGACTGCATCGCTCGCATTATCCGGCGCGGCCTGCCTGCGTAGCCTTCTTCACTTCGACCAGATTGCCAGTCTTCACGTCGTAGATATAGCCATAGACCGGGATCGTCGCGGGAATGAGCGGATGGTTCCGAATTCGCGCCACATCGTCAACGACGGCCTGCTCTGCATCTGAGAAGGGCAGCCACTCAATGAACTCTCCTGCCCGGGAGCCGGGACCTTTGCCAACATCGTGGAATCCGTCCGCTCTTAATTCTGCGGTCTCCAAACTCTTTCCGAGCAGTTGACGGATCACATCATTGGTGAAGAACTGCATACCGCAATCGGTGTGATGGATGACGAAGAACTCACGGGTACCGAGCAACTTGTAGCTAATCACAAGCGAACGAATCGCATCGTCGCTTGCGCGACCGCCTGCATTGCGAATTACGTGGGCGTCCCCCTCCGCCAGACCGGCGTACTTCGCCGGATCGAGCCGCGCATCCATGCATGTAAGAACGGCGAATCGCCGCGCGGGTGGCAAAGCCAGCTTGCCTTTTTCGCCGAATTGATCAGCGTAACTTTGATTTGCTTTCAGCACTTCATTGAGAATGCTACTCATTTTGATTTCTCCTTCGAAAGCTGATTGCTCGAGTCGAGATCGACCACGTGTATCGGCAGATCCCAATGATTCGCCGTGAGCTCCCACCGACGATTCTCTTCGCGCTTAAATGTCTCCTGGTCGGGAAAGAGTTGCTGCGCAACTTCATCTTCAGATTGTCCGGGGGGAGCATCATGGGCGGCACGCGTGATCACAACGCGATAATCCCATCGGGCATCCTCACTGGTGTGCAGGCTCGGCGCCCACACCTTGAAGTCCTTCACGTATCCAAGTTGCTTCTGCTTCTCAAGGATCGCGATCTGGTACTTCCTAAAGATCCGGAACCATTCATCGCCGTGCCCGTATTGAACGCGATAAACCCATTCGACGGTTTCAGGTTTCTCGTGAAGTGCGATAGATGTTGGAGCGGGTGTTTGAGCGGCCGGGTTTGTACGCGGAGACAGTGCGAGCGCAATGAAGAGAACAACGATCACGCGCTTTGAAATATTCGCAACAAAATGCATGGTTCCTCATCCAGAATGGTCGAATAGACCAATGATTAAAGGCGGCGCGTCGAAGAGCGTCGGCCGAGTTCAGAGGCTTCTGGATGAGGTGGGAAGAATGATGCCGCGGATTCGCCGTTGCTCACCCAGCTATCGCTGGCTGCAGCAACAACAGCGAAATGTTGATGAGAGCATCATAGTGCGAAGCTAGCACAAGGCCCATGCCCGGTCAATTGAGATCGTTGGATTACGCGATCGAAGTCTGACCGAGCCGGAGATTCCAAAGAGCAGTTGTTAGAGCGTCGATGTCTTCAATCGCGTTGTAAAGAGCCAAAGACGCGCGGACTGTGCTTTCGAGTCCGAATCTGCGCAGAATGGGTTGCGCGCAATGGTGCCCCGATCGAACCGCGATTCCATTGCGATTCAGGTAGTCACCGATTTCTTCAGTACGGAAACCGTCCATCACAAAGGACAACACGCCGGCTTTTTCCTTTGCCGTGCCGATGATGCGCAGTCCAGGTATCCGCTGCAACGCCTCGGTCGCATAGACAAGCAGTCCGTGTTCATGGCGAGTGATATTCGGCATTCCGACGCGATCCAGATAATCGATGGCAGCGCCGAGGCCAACTGCATCGGCAATGTTGCCAGTGCCGGCCTCGAACCTCTGAGGCGCAGGCTGGTAAACGGTGCGCTCGAAGGTGACGTCCTGAATCATGTTTCCGCCACCCTGCCATGGCGGCATATCTTCGAGAACTTCGGGCTTTCCATAGACGACGCCGATGCCAGTGGGTGCGAAAACCTTGTGTCCCGAGAAGACAAAGAAGTCGCAATCCAAGTCCTGAACGTCTACGCGCATATGTGAAACGGACTGCGCGCCATCGAGAAGGACCTTCGCACCGCGGCGGTGCGCCGCCTCAATCATTTCACCGACGGGCGTGATGACGCCCAACGCGTTGGAGACCTGCGGAAGCGCGACGAGACGTGTCTTTGGCCCGAGCAGTTTCTCGTATTCGTCGAGCAGGATCTGGCCGGTCGAATCGACAGGTGCGACTCTGAGACGCGCGCCTTTTTCATAGCAAAGCATCTGCCAGGGAACGATATTCGCGTGGTGTTCGAGCCAGGTGATGACGATCTCATCGTCTTTCTGAATATTGCGGCGTCCCCAGCTTTGAGCCACGAGATTGATGCCCTCTGTGGCTCCGCGAACAAAGATTATTTCGCGAACCGACGATGCATTCAGGAAGCGGCGAACCTTCTCTCTGGCCGACTCATATGCGTCGGTAGCGCGGGCTGCAAGTTCGTGTGCCGCTCGATGGACGTTGGAGTTCTCATGCTCGTAGAAATATTTGAGTCGATCGATCACGCTCTGAGGCTTCTGCGTAGTTGCAGCGTTATCGAGCCATACGAGGGGCTTGCCGTTCACTCGCTCGTTGAGGATTGGAAAATCACGCTTGAGTGCAGCAGCGTCGAATGAATAAGACGAGAGGTTCAATTCCCGCGGCACATCCGGCTCGATGCCTGCCGGGCTTCCGGAGTTCTCAGGAGCCTGAAGGGCGCGCGCATCCTGGAGAAAACCAAACGACGGATATCCGGCGGACGGCCCGGCTTCGCCGAGGGAGCGCAATTCAGTTGGAGCTTGCGCGTCCGATCTGGCAAGGTCTGTCGGAAGTTCGCTTCCCAGTTGAGAAGGCAATGGGCCGGGAATTGTGTGGGGCGATGAGAAGAGCGGCCGCGCCTCTTCGAGAAACGAAAATCCAGGTACAGCCGACGAATCCACAAAGCCGAAGGCGCTGGGCATCGTGGGTGCCGGCGGTTGGAGGAGGTCTGTTTCCAGTGGAAACGCGGTTTTTTGAGGAACACCTGGAACTGCTTCAGGCCGGATGAAGTCGACGATTGGCCGCGCCTGCGGGTATGGATCATCGACCGGGGACGTCCGATCGCTAAAGATAGGCCGGCTCTCCTGCAGAAACGAGAATGGCCGCGCGTCTGAAGTTGCCGCGCCGAGTGCTCCCGGAATCACAGGAGGGGTCGCCTGGACAGACGCGGTTGCAGGCGCAACAGCAGGAGGGCTCGCACTGGAAGGCAGGCCTGGGAAATGCGGATCAGATGGTAAAGAAATCTCAGCAGGGATCGCGGGAACAGTGGCAGGTACTGACGCGGCAGGGCTGGGCGATTCTGATAAATTCGCGGGCCCGGGAAGTGTGTCAGCACCCGGAAGAGCGGTGAAGAAGTCGTTCGCCATGCGAGCAAGCAGCGCCGGATCGGGTATGCCGCGGGGCAGGATCTGTCCGGGCAGCATGGCCCCCGGCGAACGCGGTCCAGGTTCGGGCTCGGGTGTTAATACGACGTTGTCCAGGTCACTTGTATTCATGGTATTGACCCACTTCGACGTCATCGAGTACGGCGATCGCGTCGTCGGCGAGGACAGATGCCGAGCAATACAGTGAGATCAAATAAGACGCCAGAGACCGTTCGTTGATTCCCATGAAGCGCACGGACAGCCCGGGGCTCTGTTCGCCAGTCAGGCCGGGTTGAAACAGGCCGATGACTCCCTGCTTGCGTTCGCCGACACGAATGAGCAGAATCTTCGATTTGGGAACCTTTCCGGTGACACGAACCTTGTCAGTTGGAATCAGAGGAATTCCGCGCCAGGTGAGGAAGGGACTGCCAAAAAGATTTACCGTCGGTGGCGGAACTCCGCGCCGCGTGCACTCTCGCCCGAAAGCGGCAATTGAACGCGGGTGCGCGACGAAGAAAGATGGCTCCTTCCATACCTTGGTCAACAATTCATCGAGATCGTCGGGAGTCGGCGGGCCCTTGCGCGTTGAGACTCTCTGAGTATCCGGGACATTGTTCAGCAGGCCGTAGTCGGCATTATTCAAGAGCTCATTTTCCTGCCGCTCTTTTACGCCCTCGATTGTGACCCTTAACTGCTCCCGAACCTGATCGTAAGGATTGCTGAAGAGATCGCCGATGCGCGTGTCTACGTTGAGCAGCGCATTGATGCTGCTCAGACGATATTCGCGGGGATTGTCCTCATATTCGGCGTAGGTTTCTGGAATCACCGATTCCGCAGGATGGCTGCAGAGAACCTCAATCGGTTTGGATTCCACTACGCGGTTGCGCCGGAAAATGCCTGCCTCCAATGGCTTCCAGTCCAATAACCGAACCAGCCAACGCGGCGTGATGCCGCCATAGATAGGAGCAGTCTTGGTTACGTTCGCTAGCTGGATTGCTGCCTGTTCGCCCAGGGAAACTCGACTTGTGGTTTCGGGCACGGAGATGCTCCTTAAGTGGCAAGATCTGATTGCTCGCAGCGATTGTAATCCACTGAAACGTGGAAAAGGGCGTCTTCACTTCGGGGCGAAGTGCAACGCAATCTCAATACTTTGGGACTTGATGGTCGATGCGGTCTGACCAGGCGCGGATTCCGCCGCGCAAATTGCTGACTTTCTTGAATCCATTCTGCTGAAGGAACTCAACGGCCTTCACTCCGCGCGGGCCCATCTTGCAGAGCGCGACGATTTCCTGGCGTGAGTTCAACTCAGCGACTCTCTTCGGCAGCTCGGGCAGCGGAATCAAGTGACCACCGATGTTCGAGATCTCATATTCGTATTCGTCGCGGACATCCAACAGGAACAGGTCGTCACCCTTATCGAGGCGGCTCTTGAGTTCTTCGACTTGAATTTCAGGTACGCTCACTTGATTTCATCTCCTTGGGGCCCAAAACAGAAAACCCACCTGCCAGTTCATCTTCTGGCGGTGGGTCATTGAGAGAGATCGATTGAACTCAGCCTATCAGCTTTGCAATCTCCTCGAGCCAGAAGACACGTGCTCGCAGCACATACATGCGAGACAACACGCGGTCATTCTGGCAACCGAACTCATGAACGAGAGTCTAGCACAAGCCCGGCAATAGAACTGTGCAAGACGCGAACAAATTGCGGGCTCCGCGAGTCGCGGAACGTTACCAGGGTCATGCCGAGGGATGGGGAGGCAGAAGTCTTCAAGATTGATGAGAATCGCGGGGGTGGGGGACCTGGATAGTGGAGCTGTACTCCCAATTGAGTTTCAAGCGTCCTGCGCCGTCGGTTACTGCCATTTGCGGACGCGGGGCTCTTTGGCTCCGATGCCTTTCCATTCAACGAAGCAGTTAGAGCGGAAGAGAGCTATTGGATTAATCTCGTCCGGCCATTTTGCTCCTCGCATCCGGGGCTTGGAACTTCTTCTCCTCCAGCGCCAGTTTGAATGCGATGTAGTACTTGTAGACATTGCCCACATAGGTGATCGTTTCCTGCCCTACATCTTTTGCCACCAATAGTTCCGCGTTGTTAAACCACTTGTCAGGATCAAGCCCCTGGCTGGCCGCTTCCTTGCGTAGCCTCGCTATTCGATTCGGACCTGCGTTGTAGCTGGCGAAAATCATCAGAGTCTTGTCGACGGGATCGATCCTGGGATCGTTGAAATAGCGATCTTCGATGTTCCGCAACATCTTCACCCCAGCAAGCACGTTGTTCTGTACCGTCGACACATTTAAAATGTTGATCGGCGAAGCAGCTGCATCCTTGGGGATGACCTGCATGATGCCAACCGCACCGCTGGGATTTCGCTTGTTCTGCTCCAGAAGAGATTCCTGATATCCCTGAGCCATCACCATCAGGTAATCGAAGTCATATTGGCCCGCGTACTGCTTGAACATCGCGCTGAGCTCGGCAAACTTCTTCATCTCCGCCGGAGCAGTTGAATTTCCAACCCACTTCGTATTCTGAAGGTGGCGACGCACTGGCAATGATTGTGATTGGCCTTGTCTCTCTGCTTCTGGCTACACTCGAGAATTGGCGAGACATGAAGGCTCTTAATACGGAGTTCCCCGGAGGCAGACGATCACTGGCGAGGGTGCTGGCCGCACTGATCTCGCTGCTCGGCATTCTCGCCATTGTTCTCGTCTTGCCTCGGAAATGAGCAGTATCTAGCGAGGACGCGCCTAGCCTTTCGCGGCGACCTGCAGATCGTTATCAACGCTAAAGACGCCCGAAACCAGATTGGCTCTCATCACGGCCATGTCCATATCCGACTCGGAATCGACAACGCCGGTCAGGGTTACGTTGCCCCTGTTTACGATGATGTGGATTGCGTGCCAGCCGATTGGAGGATCGTTCGTGATGCCGCCTGCGGTGCGAGCCACCGAGGGCATGCGGCTCCCTCCACCGCGATTCGACGTGTATTTCTGCAAGGGCGCAAACCCGTAGATGCTTCTGTACACCGCTGCGCGAGTGCGGTCGTCGTTTGGAGACGCAGGAAGAACTTCGATCTCATTCTTTACCGCTTTAACGCCTTCGATTCTCTTGACGACGTTCTCCGCCGACGATTTCAATACGGGGCGAGAGGCTTCGCCGCGCAGGATCACGGTATCGCCACCCTGTATGGCAAAGTGAATGTGGTCGAAAACGCCGTACTGCGGCAGCGAGACGATCTGCTTGCGAACTTCGGTAGCAAGCCTCAGAGTGGCTTGTTCTTGAGCACTGTTGCTCGCCGGGGCTTGCTGCGGTACCGCAGAAGGTGCGAGCAAAAGGCCGGAAATGGCGACAATTGCCAATGTCTGCGCAAAAAACTTCATAGTCGGTTTCTCCCGTTGAATATGTTCATTTGTTATTCACAACCGGGCCCGATGAACTTGCGTTCGCACGAGTAGCGTGGGGCCAGACGGCGCCCTCTGTCAAATCATTTCACCGAGAGCGCCTTCAGCTTCTCCTTTACAGATGGCGGAAGCTTGGGAAACAGAAAGGCAATCTGCAGACGCATATTCCACGGTGAACCACCGGGTGGATGGACAGCATTTCCGTAGAACTGCGCTGCAATGTTTACCGGCTGAAGACCCAGGAGAAGAACCCTCCCCACACCACCACCGAAGGGAACGGTCCACACATCAGTAGATGCAGCGTTCCAGTTTGCGGTTACAACCGGAGAGGAGGAGAGATACCAACCGACAAGCTCGGAAGTATCGACCTCCCGGCTGGCGCGCTGATCACACGGCCAGAAGTCGAGAAAGTGCTGTCCAAATCCCAGGGCCGTTCCGGGCGGCAACTCGACCTATTTGTCCTGGCCGTTCGCGACGCATACGGCGCCCATGGTTATCTCGATTGTTCGATTGTTCAACACCCATCCTTTAATGAGCCTGCTCATATCGTGAATTACAGTCTCGAAATCGTTCCGGGCTCGCAGTACCGGCTGGGTTCTGTCAGATTCGACGGAGCCCCGGACGCGATGGCGGCGAAACTTAAACTGGCCTGGAAGATGGCTTCAGGCGACTCGTTTGACGAGAGCTACCTTTCAAACTTTCCGGCTCTGGCACAGAAGAGAGACAGATCTTTGTCGAAATGGATGCAAACAGTCATCACCACTTATGACTTCAAGGCCGATCCCGTCACGCACGAGGTCAACTGCGTCTTCCATTTTGCCAAAGCGGTTCAGGGTTCGGAGTAGCCCAGGGAAATGATTGCCCTCTTCTGAGATTTTCGTCAGATGTTGCGTTAGAGTTCTGCGATCGGCATTTTCACGGGAGAGAGGAAGAAATGGAAGCAGGCCGTGAAAGGTATCAACGGTAGTAAAGGAGCTGCCTTCGATGACTTTCATGCTCCCTCTGGCGGACACATAGCTATAGGCCGTGCTCACTTTTGGTTCGCTCGGTGAACCGTATTGATGCGGATAGAGCGCCTGGAGGAAGCCCGTTTCACTGCCTTCGCGGGATCGATGGCGCTTGCCGATGCACCGCGTATACAGGAGTGACGTGATGATCCCGCGCGTGCAGACTCGCATAATGGTTCTGACTCTAACATTGAGGAATCAGTCATTATCCCCTGAGGGTCAGGAATCAAAGCACAAATCACATATTTTGATCGGATTCAGGAGGCTAAGCTAGAGCGCTCCCTAAAACATATCGCGAATTGCCTCGCAACTACGATGTTATGATGGCGATAACTCTTGACGAAGGGAACGCGCATTCTCCGGGCGGTTTCCCACTCCTCGAAATCTTATCGGCGCCCGTGAATAGATAAACGCGGCCCTTCGGTCCACCACCGAACTCGATTGGATTGCTATGCTTTCCACTCACTGGGAAGAAGTCAAGAGCATTTTCGAAGCCGCTCTTCTTCAGGACGAGCGAGAGCGGGAAGCGTTCGTTTTAGAGCGCTGCGGAGACGATCGCGAATTAGCGAAGGAAGTGCTCCGCCTGCTTGCGGCCGATCGTGAGTCCAGCAAGTTCCTCGAAGAAGCTGTGCTACCGGGCGCAGCGCGGTTTTCCATGCTTACCCAGAACGAGTTTCTCGCAAAGGACGACATCCTTTGCGGTCGATTCAAGATTCTCGCCTACCTCGGCGAAGGGGGAATGGGGCAGGTCTATAAGGCCGTGGATCTCGAGCTTCGACAACAAATCGCGGTCAAGGTGATTCGCCCCGACATTGCGGACGCTCCTGGAGTGCTCGCCCGTTTCAAGCGCGAAGTGACCGCTACACGAAGGGTGACGCATCCGAACGTATGCAGAACCTTCGATCTGGAGACTCACACTCCCACCGATGAGCATGCGGACAGAGCGGGAAGTTCGATCACGTTCCTCACGATGGAGTTGCTGGTCGGCGAAACACTTGCGGACCGGATTCGTCAGGCGGGTCCCTTGCCGCCAGAGCAGGTTCGGATTTTCGCGAGACAGATTGCGCTCGCTCTCAATGCTGCCCACTCCGCAGGCGTCATCCACTGCGATTTGAAGCCGTCGAACATTTTTCTCTCGGGCGAAGAAAACCATCCCCGAATCGTCGTGACTGATTTCGGAATTTCCAGATTAGTACGGAGCGAGGAGCAAGCGACTTCGGTCTCGACACTTTCGGCCGCAGCCGGTGGCTCAGCCCTAGGAACGCCGTTCTACATGGCCCCTGAGCAGATTGAAACGGGAGAATGCTCACAAGCGAGCGACTTGTACGCATTCGGCCTGGTTCTGTTCGAAGCGTTAACTGCTCAAAGACCCTCACCCTACCGACGGTCTCGCGCCGAGATCGAAGCTGCGCTAACCAACTCGGATTCTCGAGCAACCGAGCCAGCATGGATCAACATCATCGCTCGCTGCATGCAACCCGATCCAGCAGCCAGGTTTGCCAATGTTCAGGAAGTCCTGGATGCTCTTCCGGCTGGGACAGCCCTGAGCGCAACCGAACGGCGGCGCACCGGTGCGCGCGAAGACTGGTTCGGACGCAAGCTTGTATCAGGATGGAATGCCATCCCCTGGTCGATTCGCCTGCTGGCGCTTTTGGTGGCCGCGATTGCGCCCTTGATTCTGGTTTGGCGCGCCCGCCCCCACACCTTCGATGACGGCCTCAGCGGCGCGACGTCAGGTTCCTCCATTGCGGTTCTGCCGCTCGTCGACCAGGGAAGCGACGCCCAAATGAATGCGCTCGCAAAGAGCATGACGCTGAACCTCACCAACGATCTCGCGCAGGTCTCCGGTTTACGAGTTGCACCGCAAACCACGGTTCGCGATTTTGGCGATGCAACTAACGTCGAGTTAATCGGCCGCAAATTGAACGTTGATCATGTTGTGAATGGAACTTTGGTGAACGCCGGAGGCAATGCTGCCTTACAGATCGAATTGATCGACGCCCGAACCGGATTTCAATTGTGGGGACAGAGCTATACGCGCAAACAATTGGACGATCAATCGTTGGCTGAAGATGTTGCGCAAGAGATTACGTATCAGTTGCGGAGCCACAACGATAAGGGGCCAGTACAAAAGCGGGCAAGTGAGCACTCCCGTGTTCTGCCCGCTGAAGCAGCGTTTCTTCAAGGGAAGAATGCTCAGCGTGAAGGCACTTATGCCGGATTTGAGAGAGCGGTGAAGCTGTTCCAACAGGCATTTGATCTGGACCCGAACTATGCGGCCGCCATGGCAGAACTCTCTCGCAGCTATGCACTCATGGCCATCAACAATGGACGGCCGGAGCCTCCCTTCGCTCTGCTGAACGAGTCTGAAAGCACAGCCCGGCGCGCGCTTCGCATTGATAGCACGCTGGCCGCGGCCTACACCTCGCTTGCACAGGTGGAAATGCTGAGGGACCACAACTGGGCCGGAGCAGAAGAAGATTTCAAGCGGGCCGGAGAACTTGAGCCCAGTTACATTCCCGCACACGTCTCCTATGCGCTACATCTATTAACGGCCCGGGGACGATTCGCTGAAGCAAGAGCTCAGCTAACGTATGCGGACATGGAATCTCCAAAAACACTTGGAACCAGTTTGGCGGGAGCGGTCGTCGCCTATTTTTCACGCGACTATGGCGGCTCAATTCATCAGATAGAAGCGATTAGAAATCAGTTTCATACTTCCGCTGTGGCGATCGAGATCGAGGCGTCGGACTATCTGGCGCTTAACTCGCCCAAGAAGGCACTGAAAGTGTTGACAGAGGCCCCGCCCGATCCGTCAGCCCCCCACGAACTGAGGGACGCGCTGCGTGGAATTGCGCTGGCCGAGATGGGAGATCGGAAGAGCGCTTTTGCTGAGTTGAGACGGCTCGAGAGTTCTAACAGGGATGTGGATTCCAGCTACTATATCGCGGCGCTTTGCGCGCGGCTCGGTGAGCGAGACGCTGCGATGACCTATCTTGACAGATCACACCAGGACAGGCAGACTGATGTCCTCTTCCTGGGCGTTGATCCCTTGATGGATTCCATGCGCTCCGATCAAAGATTCCGCTCTCTATTGTCCACGTTGAACCTGCTCTGATTCAGTTATCCAATTCGATTGGAGAGGAGAAACAAGAGATGCCCACCCGAAAAGAGCTGTTGGAAAGGATGAGTATCGGTGATGAAGAATTCCGTGACTACCTGAAGAAACATCACTCATTCCTTAAGTCGCTCAACCCGAGCCAGCGAAAGTTTCACGAGGGAAATACGCAAACGCCGAAGACAGTTGAATCGGTCGCGCAGTCCCTTGGGCGGGATGTCACGCCCGAAGACATCAAGAGCCTGTTTGAAGAGGCGCCGCCCGTTGAAGGCATGATGGGCGTTCGCTGCTGCGGCAACCGATAGCCAATGCCACTGCAAGTTCGGTCCGATTCCACCCATCTTCGAAAAGTACCCGGAACCCAGCGCACTGTGCCGCCCGAAGAAACATACCTTCGGGTGTGCGAAGAGGCGCGCAACCTGGGGCTGACACGCCTCGGCGACATCACCGGCATGGACCGTATCGGCGTGCCGACATATTGCGCGATCGTTCCCAAGTCGAGAGACATCATCTCCGTTTACACCGGCAAGGGACTGGATCGGATTGATGCAAAGGTTGGCGCAGTCATGGAAGCAATTGAGCGGCAAACGGCTCTGTACGCCCAGTTGCCGATGGTGATCGGTAGCTTTGACGCACTCTGCAAGGAGTTCACAGTCCTCGATCCACGCGAGGCAATGCTCGAGCTTCTACCGGACTATTCAGAGCGTCATGAGTATTCCTGGGTTTGCGGCCAGGAGCTCTTCTCCCAGAGCGAGATCCTCGTTCCGGCCACCTTGGCAGGGTATTTCTGGCAGAACACGCTTCCCGGACCATTCGTGCCGCTAAGCTCCACCAGCGGGCTAGCGGCAGGCAACATACGAGAAGAAGCCATTTCCCAAGCATTGTGCGAACTGGTCGAGAGGGACGCGTGGACTCTCGCCGACATCGGAGCGCACCTTATCCCGTGGGCGCGCAGGCGCCTCGAAGATGCCCGGACAGCGGACTCAGGAGAAGATGACTTTGACGTCTTTCCCTCACTGAAGCTTGACGACGATCCTGTGTTGGAACTCTTCGACCGCGCCGGGCTGCGACCCGTGTTGCATGACATCACCTCCGATATCGGGATACCCACTGTGTTCGCCGCCGTCCTCGACGAGGCTTTCCCGGGCTTCCCGATGGTTCATGCCGGCCTCGGGGCCCATCCGGATGCTCGCGTAGCTGTCAGAAGAGCCTTGACCGAAGTCGCGCAATCTCGTTGCGTAGACATTCAGGGAGCGCGGGAGGATCTATGCCCACCGGAGACGGAGCGAAGCGCCTTCAACACTCACACGCGCCGTATCTCCACGTTCAATCGACGAGTCTGGACGATCAACGATTCCGCGAAACAGAAGAGTATCGAGACGCTGCCTTCCGTTGCCTACAACGACGTTCGGGAGGACCTGGATCACATCCTTTGCAATCTACGACGGAGATTGATCCATCAGGTGATTGTTGTCGATTTCACTCCGCCCGCAGTTCCCTATGCGGTTGTGCGCGTTATCGTGCCTGAACTCGAGGCGTTTTCGGTCAACCATTCCAGGCTCGGGCGACGCGCGCAGGAGTTCTGGCGGACCCATGTCTGAGATCGCTATCTACCTTGGACCCACTCTCCCACTCGCAATGGCGCGTCAAAACTTGTGTGAAGCAACTTATCTGCCGCCGGTTGGGCGAGGAGACCTCGAAAAGCTACCCGCCGACACCCGGATCGTTGGAATCATAGATGGCGTATTTCACCAAAGCCTGGCCGTCTCTCCGAAGGAGGTTGTTGCCCTTCTCGAACGAGGAGTAGAAGTGTACGGGGCATCGAGTATTGGCGCGCTGCGCGCGGTTGAAACGCAGCGCTACGGCATGAAAGGGTTGGGGAAGATCTTTGACATGTATCGCGAACGAGAGATCGACGCAGACGATGAAGTTGCGGTTGCGTACGACCCAGCCACAGATCGCGCGGTTTCTGAACCACTCGTGAATATCCGATTTGCGCTGATGGATGCAGTAGCAGAGAGCATCATAGATCGTGCTGAAGCCGATCAGATCATCGACAGGCTGAAAGGCGTCTTCTACCCCGCGCGATCCTATCAGCTTGTGACAGCAGTGTGCCCGGCCCTGGCACCATTCCTCAAAGGGATCCGTCACGACCAGAAACGAGACGACGCTGTGCTTCTACTTCGCACCATTGCCGGCCATGTGAAGGCTAAGTTGTCCCTAGTGGCTGATGGCGGAGCCGACCGCCTTTGACGGCTTGTGGCTCTGTGATAGCTCGTGATAGAGCCACGCCCTTGCGATACGCCAATCGCGCTTCACTGTTCGCTCTGAAACGCCGAGCTCAACGCCAATCTCATCTTCACTAAGTCCCCCGAAGAACCGCATTTCCACGACTCTTGCCTGGCGCTGATCAAATGTCTCCAGCCTACCCAGGGCCTGATCAAGTTCAATGATGTCGACAGTTGGCGCAGTGGCGGCAAGCAATTCGTCCACTTCACAGCTCACTCGGTTCCAGTCGAATCCACGTTTTTCGGCCTGCCGTGCTCGCGCGTGGTCGACGAGGATTTGTCGCATGGTGTGCGCGGAGACGGCAAAGAAGTGAGAACGGCTTTGCCAGTCGATGGCATTCATTTTGCGGAGCTTGAGATAGGCTTCATGGACGAGAGCGGTGGGCTGCAAAGAGTGGTCGGCGCGCTCGTTGCGCATGTAGCGTGCGGCAATGCGCCGCAGCTCAGCGTATATGAGGCCAACCAGACGACCCTCCGCCTCGACATCGCCGTCCTTCAGGCGAGAAAGAAGATGCGTGATTTCGCCTCGTCCGGAATTCAACCTGCACCTCCAGGTTGGCCGTTGTGGGTGAGTGTACACCCTACGTTGAATTAAGCTCTATGAAGTCCCGAAGATGAAGATAACCATGCGTTCAGTCCGGGTTGTTCCTGGGCGCATGGTTACCTCAATCTGAAGAATGACTAACGCACTGCAACAAGGGTCTCCCCCGGGTCCTGAAGATTTGCCTCGAGACTGCGCGAGTGCGCCTTCTTTTCAGACTTTCCTTGCGGAACATCGACATTCAGCGATGCCACGGTCGGGCACAGGACGTGACGCAGAAAATACTGGTTGCCGTATCGGTCAAACACCAGTTTTCCCCCTGTACGGGACTCGTTGTAGCTCTGAGAGCTGACGATGGTTGCCATCTTCGTCCGGTCGGCGCTGCGAACCTGAAGAATCTCCCGTGCCGGCGATGAGATGAGGTATTCGCCTGCAGGCATCCAAGTATCACCCACTGCGAAATCGAACGGGATATTGGCCTTTACAACATGGTCTTGGGCGATTGCCGCCGTGGCCGCTCCGAGCGACGCGATGGCGAGCAGAGCAATTTTCGGAATCCGTGTCATGTGAGTCTCTCCTCTCTGTGAAGCGTCTTTGATTGACTGCCTTCACTCCATAAGGCGAAGTGCGTCGGAGATTCGGGACACGGATGTCATTTTTTTTGCAAATCACCCATTATCTGTGGCGGTGGCGCGAGGGAAAAAGTCCGAATTACGTTCATTGACCTCGAATATTGGTTTGTTCAACCGATCGCATTCGATGATCGAGACCTCTGGAGTGACTCTGGAAGCTGCTGAGCCAGGACGCCAGCGAGAAGGTGAGAAAGGGCAACTACGAACGGCTCTTCGACCGCGGCGCGTCCACGAGTCCGCGCCTGGGAGTCTGCGCACGCGAAGTAGTGTATGAGTTAGTGAGAACCTCAACCTCTAATCATTGATAGACTCCGGCTCATAACTTCGGCGTAGCTCGACGGCGACGCACCCGGGAAGTGCGATTCGATGAATGGTGCGGCGACTTCATGACTATGCTATGGCGTCAAGCAGGCAAAGACCTCTCGATAAAACTCGGGTTGCGATTGCCATGTCTGGCCAGTGATTATGCGGCCATCACGCACGGCCTGCTGGTTTACAAATGTACCTCCAGCTAATTTTCTTAGACTGAAAGGGATGTAAGGATGAGGTTCGTTCTGATAGCGCTGTTGGTTCTGGCTTCTTCGATCCCAGCATTTGCAAGTTCGAGAGATGTTTATCCGGTCTCATGCGATGTTCTTTGGGAAGCCGTCAAGGTCACGCTATCCAATGCCAAGGACTACAGCCTTCTAGGGATGAGCGATTCGGGGCACAGCGCCGCCTTTCTGGTGGTGGGTGAGCTCACCCAGCACACAGACAGAGTTGCGGGGCTCGTTGCGAAGGATAGCGGCTGCTCTATGAAGCTGGCTTTCGTCGAAATCGGACCAGCTAACGACAACGAGGACGGATTTCGCAAACGTGTGAAAAAGTCGTTAGCGAAAATCCAACCCGCTAAAGCGGCTGCGATGTCAACGAACTGAAATTTCGTTCGACGAGTGACTCGGAGATTTGGGGCTATTGTGTCTGCCCGCTGTCGTTGCTCACCATCAGGCTCGATACGTTCACCGGTTCAAAGTCGCTGAGCGTCAGGCTCGTCAAGCACTGTAGGTCGTTATTGTTCCAGCGCGCATCGGGCGTGCCGATCAGCCCTCCGCTACTTCCGTTGTCGGCCAGAATGATTCCGTAATTTCTGAATCCGGTGATGATGATTGCCGCCTGTGGGCTGGTGGCGGCGCACGCGGGAGTTGTGACGGAAGCCTTGAGCCGATAGATTTCGCCGGCGGGACCGGACATGGTGCAGCTCGACGGCGGCGACGATTGAGAAATCTCTGACTCCGTCGGAATGGTGCTGCTGCCTTGTTGGCAGCTTCCTACTCCTGCCGTCTCGGTCGCGGGCCACACCCAATAGTTGAGCATGTGATTGAGCGTAAAGCGGACGGGATGTTGAACGACGCCGTTGGGCGCGGATGGCGTTCCCGTTCCGATCACCTCGTCGGCATTGACCAGGAGCGGAGCCACGGGAAGGCCTGCAGCATCGGACGTGCCATTCCCCTGAGCTGTTAAATCGTTCCCAGCAACGTTGGGCCAGAGCGCGTTTGACGAATCGGTCCACGGACCGCCTTGGTAAATGCCCTGCCACATCTCGTAGAGAGCGGGATTGTTTCCGCCGCCCGCCTCGAGGTAAACCAGAACGTGTCTGTCTCCGGTGGAATTGCTCGTGCCTTCTACCGGGGCATAGGACGGAATCGGACCTGAGGTGAAATACGACTGATACACGGTCGTTGAAACCGAGACCTCCGGTTGATTGTAGGGAACCTCGATCGCGGGAATTCCGTTGGGGAACCCCTCGTAGCTGTCGCCGAAAAACGGCTTGACCGCGGCTGATAGATAGGCGCTGTAGATTGCAGCCGCGGGAGAAGCGTCTACCGGAAGGCTGGTCGTGGCAGCATCCACGCGATGATGAAAGATCGAAGTCGCCGGAAAGATGTTGGCCATGAACGCATTGCTGCCGTTGATAGCGAAGCTGATGTCGGCGTTGGCCTGCGCGCCAGTTGAATCCGTGACCACGATTTCGGGGACATATGTACCCTGACCGCCGATGATCGTGCTTGTGATCGCTCCCGTCGATGCATTCAACGCCATTCCCTCGGGCAGCGGAGGGTTATTGGCCCCCGTACTCACGCTGAAGGTGTAAGGAGGCGTTCCGCCGCTGGCGGTGATGGTGCATCCCGCGTATGCGCTGTTCTGCGTTCCACCTGGGCAGGAACTTGTGGTGATTGCCAGCGGGCCGCCAGAGGCTGCTGCCACCGTAACGGTCGCAGTCGCGGTGTTCGAACCTGCGGAATTGGTGGCCGTCAAAGTGTACTTCGTGGTCGCGGACGGATTCACGTTTGTGGTTCCACTGGCGGACGTTGATGCGAAGGTTCCCGGCGTGATGGTAATGCCGGTCGCGCCTGAAGTTGTCCAACTGAGCGTGCTGGCGCCGCCAGGCGCAATGGTCGAGGGGCTGGCCGCGAACGAACTAATCGACGGAGCGCTGGATCCTGTCCCGGTGACTGTCACCGTCGCTGTCGCTGTCGCGGTACCGGCGGCATTGGTAGCCGTCAATGTGTATGTCGTCGTCGCGGACGGGCTCAATGACGTGGAGCCGGTTGCGGAGGTGGATGTAAAGCTTCCGGGAGTGATGGTAAGACTTGTCGCTCCCGAGGTTGCCCAGCTTAGGGTTGTGTTGGTGCCGCCGCTGATGCTTGCCGGACTGGCAGAGAAGGATGTGATGGTTGGCGCGGAGGTCTGTGTTCCGCCTTGAGTACCGGTCTGAGTTGACGTGAGACTCGCGCAACCCACGAGACCCGCGCAGGAGCAGAGGAGCGAGGCCAACCCCAAAATGACAATCCTGATACGAAGGGCCGCGGAAAATCCGAGCCACCACCTTCTGGAGTTCAACTCAACTGAGTCCATGCGCAACCCTTCTGCTGGTATTTTGGCCGGCTTAATCAAAGAACCGGCTCAAGTTCGGTTGAACGCATGCTCTGTGAGGAAATCAGCCTGAAACTCGCCGCTGGCGCTCGTCGTCGGCGCTAACTGGCTGGAAGAGGAAGCCTGTCGATCTGCGGACGCTCACCTGGCGGCATGGTGGTTCATTGCGTATGAGATACCGGCATTTCCTTCCTCTGTCCACATTGCCCGCTGAGATCGATTTTGGACACATGCCCAAAGTCATGGCGGCTTAAGTGATGTGTCATCAGATGATTTTGAGATTGTCTCTGAACCGTCGGTAATCCGCTCGGCTCTGCCAGATGCGTTTAAACTAATCACTCTATAGCCCGAGAGGGAATATGGCTCAGCCAGCAATATCGACGCATCCTACCGACCTCTTCCCAGTTACTCTGCATGGTCGCCCGCTGGAACCCAACCGGCGGATCGGGCTCAACCTGGACTGGGTAGAAGAAGTGCGCGTGAACCGCAGCGCCGTGGAGCGCCGCGCGGCAACGCAGACGGCACGTCGCACGGTAAAGAAGGAATATCAGGCGGCATGGCTACTGCGTGCGATCTCCTGCATGGATTTGACTACACTAAGCGGCGACGATTCTGCCGAGCGAGTTAAACGTCTGTGCGCGAAGGCGCGCAATCCACTGCAGCGACAGCTAGTGGAAAGCCTTGACATTGAAGAACTGAGGCTCAGAGTCGGGGCGGTGTGTGTGTATCACACCTTTGTCGAGACAGCGGCGAGGGCGCTCGAAGGATCGGGCATTCCAGTGGCCGCTGTGTCGGCGGGATTTCCTGCCGGATTGTCGCCTCTGCCGGAGCGCGTGCAGGAGATTCGGCGGTCGATTGACGCCGGTGCGTCGGAGATCGACATTGTGATTACGCGCGCGCATGTGTTCAACGGCGAATGGCAGGCGTTGTATGACGAAGTTGCGACATTCAAGGAAACCTGCGGCCCCGTGCACATGAAGGCGATCCTGGGGACCGGCGACCTGATGACGCTGCGCAATGTGGCGCGCGCGAGTTGGGTAGCCATGATGGCCGGTGCGGATTTCATCAAGACGTCGACCGGTAAAGAAGCAGTGAACGCCACACTGCCGGTGTCGCTGACTATGGTGCGCGCTATCCGCGAGTATGCCGAACGGACCGGGATGGCTGTGGGCTTTAAGCCCGCGGGCGGCATTCGAACGGCGAAGCAGTCGCTGGACTGGCTTGCGATGATGAAAGACGAATTGGGGCGTCCGTGGCTGGAGCCGTCCCTCTTTCGATTCGGCGCCAGCGGTATGCTGGCTGATATCGAGCGCCAGCTGGAGCATCATGCGACGGGCCGCTATTCGGCGGCATATCGCCACCCGATTGCATAGACGGGTGCGCAGAGCCCCTTGGAGAAGACGCGATGAGCATAGCCGAGAAGTTCTACAGCATGGAGTACGGCGCCGCGCCGGAAGACTCGAAGGAAGTGCTTCAGTGGCTGGAGCGGCATCACCGCAAGTTCGATGCGTTCATCGATGGCAGGTGGGTGAAACCGGCGAGCGGCGAGTACTTCGAGACGAATGATCCTTCGAGCGGAGATGCGCTTGCCGAGGTTGCTGTTGCGAAGGCGGCAGATGTGGACACCGCAGTTGCCGCGGCGCGGCGGGCTCTGCCGGCATGGCAGGCTTTGAGCGGCCACCAGCGTGCGCGTTATCTTTACGCGATCGCGCGGCAGGTGCAGAAGCACTCGCGGCGGTTGGCCGTGCTGGAAACGATGGACAACGGCAAGCCCATCCGTGAAAGCCGCGACATTGATATTCCGCTGGTGGCGCGTCACTTCTACCATCACGCGGGCTGGGCACAATTGCTCGAGTCGGAGTTCCCGAACTACGCAGCTTGCGGCGTCGTGGGACAGATCATTCCGTGGAACTTTCCACTCTTGATGTTCGCGTGGAAGGTGGCGCCAGCACTGGCGGCAGGCAACACGGTGGTGATCAAGCCCGCGGAGAACACACCACTGACCGCATTGGCCCTTGCGGAGCTGGCTATAGAAGTGGGATTGCCAGCAGGCGTGTTGAATGTGGTGAATGGCGGACCTTCCACGGGCCAGGCGATTGTCGATCATCCTGGAATCGACAAAATCGCTTTTACCGGCTCGACAGAAGTAGGTCGCATCATTCGCAAGGCCACCGCGCAAACGCACAAGAAGCTCTCGCTGGAGTTGGGCGGCAAATCACCGTTTGTGGTTTTCGATGACGCCGATCTCGACTCCGCGGTGGAGGGCCTGGTGGACGCGATCTGGTTCAACCAGGGACAGGTGTGCTGCGCCGGTTCACGGCTGTTGGTGCAGGAACGTGTCGCGGAGACGCTCTATGCCAAGGTCCGCGCCCGCATGGAGACCCTTCGCGTCGGCAACCCGCTGGATAAGGCAATCGACATTGGCGCGATTGTTTCGCCTGCGCAACTAGAGACAATCCGGCAGCATGGTAGACGCGGGCGTTGCCGAAGGCGCGCACTGTTGGCAGCCCGATATCCGATTGCCGGAGAAGGGGTGCTTATTTCCCGCCCACATTACTGACCGACGTGCATCCCACGGCAACCGTCGCGCAGGAGGAGATTTTTGGCCCGGTGCTGGCGGCGATGACCTTCCGCACGCCAGCGGAGGCCGTTGAGTTGGCGAATAACACCGTCTACGGCCTCGCGGCGAGCATCTGGAGCGAGAACATCAATGTCGCGCTCGACCTGGCGTCACAGGTGAAAGCCGGTGTGGTGTGGGTTAACTCCACCAACCAGTTCGACGCCGCGTGCGGATTTGGCGGATATCGGGAGTCCGGTTACGGCCGCGAAGGCGGCCGGGAGGGCATGCTGGAGTATCTGACCCCCAAGTGGCTGCACAACCTGGCGCAGGCTCAAGTTTCCGCGTCGCCCGCTGCAATTGCAGACGATGATGAGATGGACGGTTCCGATCGCTGCCGGCTCGACGATTGATCGAACGGTGAAGCAATACATCGGCGGCAAACAGGCGCGGCCGGATTCGGGCTACTCCTTCGCGGTTTACGGCAAAGATGGTGCGCTGCTGGGTGAGGCGCCGCTGGGCAACCGCAAGGATATCCGCAATGCAGTGGAAGCTGCGCAGGCTGCGACCGGATGGCCGCGGACCACAGCTCACGCCCGTGCGCAAGTGCTCTACTACTTGGCGGAGAATATGATCCAGCGCCGCGACGAGATCGCACATCGGCTTGCGGCAGCGATCGGTGAGGAACGCGCTGCGGTTGAGATCGATCTTTCTATTGAGCGCATCTTTGCTTACGCCGGATGGGCAGATAAATACGAAGGCATAGTGCATCATCCTCCGGGCCGGAATATCACCATCGCCATGCCGGAGCCGGTGGGCACGGTCGGCATTCTCGCCCCTGCCGAAGCGCCGTTGCTCGGCCTGCTGTCTCTGGTGTTGCCGGCGATCGCGATGGGAAACACCGTAGTGGCAGTGCCGTCGGAAAGGTATCCACTCATTCAGGCGGACCTCTATCAGTTGCTCGACACCAGCGATGTTCCTGGAGGCGTTGTAAACCTTGTTGCGGGGCGGCCCGCCGAACTGGGCAAGACACTGGCCGAGCATGACGGCATTGATGCGATCTGGTGCTTCCGCAGCGATGAAGAAGCTGCGATGGTACGGGCTGCCTCAATCGGGAACATGAAACAGGTCTGGACCAATGACGGCCATGAATATGACTGGTTTGAGCGTGCGCAGTCCGAAGGCCGCTGGTTTCTGCAGCACGCGACGCAGGTGAAAAATATCTGGGTGCCGTACGGAGAATGATCGAGCAGATCGGTAAAAATCTTACTCGGCTTCCGCTTCGGTTTTGACCCATTCGGCGGATTGCGCCCACGGGAATGCCAGCAAACCGCCGGTGATGGCGTTCATCGTTTGGCTGCTGTCGGATGTCGATTCCAAAACGGCTTGCACTACTGAGTTTTCCGCGTTCTCCACTTCTTCAACGCGCAGTTCGCGCAGAATGAGTGCATGAGAGGCGATGGCGCGCGTTACCTCATACTCCGCTTCGGCTTGATGATCGGTCGCGCAGAAGAGCCTTAACCGATAAAAGACGCGCGTATCGAGCCCTGCGAGTGAGCGTCGATCGATGTAACGCGACAGCGGCCTGAGCACGGAATTGATGGCGATCAGGAGTGCTGTGACGAAGACGGCATCGAGCAGTTCGCCAGCCCCGGCGCATGCGCCTACGGCGGCCGAACACCAAAGCGTGGCTGCGGTGTTGAGCCCTCGGATATTTCCGCCGTCCTTCATAATGGCGCCGGCTCCGAGGAATCCGACGCCGGAGACTACATAAGCGATGACTTGGGTCGTTCCCGGGGAAAGCGTGAGACCGAGATCAACGAAGGCGGCAGCCCCAAAACACACGAGCGTGTTTGTCCGCAATCCAGCTGCGCGCTGCCGCCATTGGCGTTCGGCGCCGATACATGCGCCCAAAACCAAAGCGAGCGTCAGGCGCGGAAACGTAGGTTGAAGCGCAAGAGGACCTGCGTCAGTCCACCACTGGGTCCATGGATTCGTCATGCTCTCGATCCTGCTGCTTCGGTCACGTAGCCGGAATGGCCGGTACCATCATAAAGGCACTTGTAAAGGGGCACTTAATTGCCCCCGGTGGCGGGCCGGCTGAGTGAGAATGATATATGGCCGAACCGACGCCCCTTCCGTTGATCTCTTCGCGATCGGACCGGATATTTCCGATCTTGAATCAAACACAGATTCAGCGCCTTGCAACCTATGGACGGGCCCGATCGGTGCGCCAAGGAGAGGTGCTGGTCGAACCGGGCGAGAAGAACGTGCCATTTTTCGTGGTGATCTCCGGCGAGATCGAGGCAGTGCGGCCTTCGCTGGGCCAAGAGACATTGATAAGAAACTTTGGACCGGGACAATTCACCGGCGAGATCACTTCCCTCTCGGGTCGTAACGCGATCGCAAGAATCCGTGCGACGCAAGATGGAGAAGTCATCGAAATTGCTCATGAACGTGTTCTCGTGCTCGTGCAAATCGAAGCGGAGCTGAGCGAAATTTTGATGCGCGCCTTCATTCTTCGTCGAGCGGAGATGATGGCGCAGGGAATCGGCGATGTAATATTGGTCGGCTCCGGCTATTCGCCCGATACCCTTCGTATCAAGGAATTCCTGACCCGCAACGATCATCCCTACACTTATATTGACCTGGAGCGGGATCCGGCGGTCCAAAGCGTCCTCGAACATTTCCGCGTGTCGGCGGCGGAAATTCCGGTTGCGATTTGTCGCAGTGAAAGCGTTCTGCGTAATCCCACTAACCGTGAAATTGCCCATTGTCTCGGCTTTAACGAAGAGCTAGATGAAACTCGTGTGCGCGATCTGGTTATTGTGGGCGCAGGACCTGCCGGTCTGGCGGCTGCGGTATACGGGGCGTCAGAAGGGCTCGATGTTTTAGTGCTGGAAACCTATTCGCCCGGAGGTCAGGCGGGATCCAGTTCAAGAATCGAGAACTATCTCGGATTTCCCACCGGAATCTCAGGGAATGAGCTTGCGAGCCGAGCGTATACCCAGGCCCAAAAATTCGGGGCGCAGATGCTGCTAACGTCAGTGTCCCGACTCAGGTGCGACCGCAAACCGTACGTGGTTGAGCTAGACGATGGCACCTCAATTTCCAGCCGAACGATCGTAATTGCCGCCGGCGTGAACTATCGGAGTCTGCCGATCGAAAATCTCTCGCGCTTCGAAGGCGCCGGCATCTACCATGGCGCAACTTTTGTTGAAGCGCAACTGTGCAGAGGCGACGAAGTGATCGTGGTAGGCGGCGCGAACTCTGCGGGGCAAGCCGCTGCGTTTCTGGCAGAGAACACGAAGCACGTATATCTGGTGATCAGGGGCGCGGGCCTCTCGGAATCGATGTCGAAGTACCTTGTTCGCCGCATCGAGCAACTCCCCAACGTGAGCGTGCTCGTCAATACGGAGGTTGTCGGTCTCGAAGGCGGCGAACACCTCGAACGGGTAAAGTGCCGGAATAATCAAACCGGCGCGGAGGAGATGAAGAACATCGGACACGTTTTCATCATGACTGGAGCTGACCCCAACACTGGCTGGCTAAACCGCTGCATCACGCTCGACAGCAAAGGATTCATTAAGACTGGCCCCGAACTCTCTCACGATGATTTGATTGAAGCGCATTGGCCTCTGCCCCGCCAGCCATACCTCTTGGAGACCAGCCGACCCGGGGTGTTTGCTGCCGGCGACGTGCGGTCAGGAAATGTGAAGCGCGTTGCTTCAGCCGTTGGCGAGGGATCGATCGCGATCTCGTTTGTGCATCAAGTTCTGAAGGAATAGCAGCGCTGACCCTTCAATCGCGACCGAGATGGTCTGTTAGTGCGCCGGATGCAGTGGCTCGGTTATGATGGCGGGGCGTCTCACAAGAACAATCAGCTGAGCATGACGACGTTGAAGGCCGCGGGGAATTGACGCGTCAGCCACCGAGCGCAAGGAAGAGGCAGTCATGATGCGATTCAAGCTCTCGCTCGGGGTGTTGGCGGGTTTGTGTGTGGCCGTCGCTGCTCGTGCTCAGGCTGCGAACGGCTGCTCCGCACTCGCCGAGCTCAAGATCGATGGCGTGGAGGTGACGAAAGCCGCGTCAGTTCCGGCGGGAACGACTATTCCATCCCCATACCCGGGGGCTCCCAGCATCGGTCCTTTGCCAGCGCACTGCCGCGTTGACGGTGTGATCAATCGCCGCAAGGGTGCAGGCGGCGAGGAGTTTGGGATCGGCTTCGCTGTTGCGTTGCCCGAGAAGGATGCGTGGAACGGCGACTTCATGATGCAGGGTGGTGGAGGCGGCAATGGCGTGGTCGCTTATCCCGCAGGGGCCTCGTACTCCGGTGAGAAGCCTGCGCTTGTTCGCGGATTTGTCGTTGCCAGCACTGATACGGGGCACAAAGCGAAGACGGGCCCGTTTGACTTCTCGTTCATGCGCGACCAGCAGGCGTATCTCGACTTTGCGTTTATGGCTAACGCTGAGGTGGCCGCCGTCGCGAAGCAAATCATCGCTCAGTACTACGCGAAGTCAGCGGCTTATTCCTATTTCGTGGGCTGCTCTACGGGCGGACGCGAAGGGATGATTCTTTCGCAGCGCTACCCTACGGTGTTCAACGGCATCGTTTCGGGTGATCCGGCCATGCGCACCGGACTTTCGAATCTGGCGATCGGGCAGTGGATTCCAGTGGCGTACAACAATGCGGCCCCGAAGGATGCCTCGGGAAAGCCGCAGATCGACAAGTTGCTCACCGACGACGATCGCAAAATCTTTATGAATGCGCTGATGAAACAGTGCGACGCGAAGGACGGAGTAGCGGACGGAATGATCTTCGATCCACTGG
The DNA here is from genome assembly GCA_963832465.1 of uncultured Acidobacteriaceae bacterium. Classification (GTDB taxonomy): domain Bacteria; phylum Acidobacteriota; class Terriglobia; order Terriglobales; family Acidobacteriaceae; genus Telmatobacter. The sequence continues at coordinate 569,904 of CAWHUJ010000001.1, read as the reverse complement.
GCTGCGATTTCGATCCTGCCGCTGTTGCATGCAAGGAAGGCCAGAGCGATAGTTGCATTGCACCGGAGAAGATCGCGGCCATTAAGAAAGCGTTCGCCGGCCCGACGACTGCCCACGGCATACAGGTCTATCCAGGATTTCTCTACGACGGAGGAATCGCGACGAAGGGTTTCGTCGCGGGACTACTTGCACTGGGACCCGCGGGAATCTTTGGCCCATACACGACTGCGACTGAACTTGACGTAGACAAGGAAGCGGTTCACGACGTTGATCCGCTGGTCGAGCCGGCATCGACGAATCTCACTACGTTCTCAGGCAACGGAGGCAAGCTGCTCTTTTTCCATGGCGACAGCGATCCATGGTTCTCACCGCTCGATACGCTGGAGTACTACAAATCGCTGGCTGCAACCAATGGTGGCGCTGACAAAGTAGCTGATTGGAGCCGGATGTTTCTGGTGCCAGGCATGGCGCATTGCGGGGGCGGCCCATCGCTTGATCAGTTCGACATGCTAAGCGCGGTTGTTAATTGGGTCGAGAAGGGGAAATCGCCGGATTCAGTGATTGCAACGGGAAAAGCTTTCCCGGGCCGGAGTCGTCCGCTGTGCGCCTATCCCAAGCACGCGCAGTACACAGGCAGCGGAGACAGTCAGGATGCGCGCAACTTTCGCTGCGAATAGCGGAGGTGAATCTGGCCGAGACTACTAATTACGGTGTGTCGCCAACGGGATCCCATCCGAGGTCAGGATCGTACTTGGTCATGGCAGTGGCGATCTGGGCAGTGTCGGGTCCTAGATCTTTCTGGAGGAGAAGGCCGTCCTGATTGGTGATAAAGGTCATGATGCCTGAATCGCCGTATCTCGCCGGATAGGCGACGAAGGCGAAGCCCTTCACCATCTTTCCATCGACGAGGTAGTCCTTTGCTCCGCCGGGGGCCTTGTCGGTTTGTCCGGTCAACATGCGGAAGTAGTAGCCGTGGAAAGGCGTGTGTCCGTTGCCGCCGGTGGTGTACCCTTCAGCGGTCGCTTGCGTCACCGCGGGTCCGAGCGGGCTCTCGGGCTGACCGTTTTCGGATTTCCAGTAGAGGCCATTCTGCCTGCCGGGGTCGCTGATGAATTTAACCGCGTATTGCGGCGTGGCTGCGCCGTCGCGCAACTGGCCATGGTATTGGGCCTGAGCATCGACGAGGCCTCGGCTCACGGCGATCACGGCGAGTTCGTTTCGGCCAATGCGCCGATTCAGCATCTCGTTCTTACCGGCTGCAATATCAAAGAACCACTGGCCACTCGCGTTCTTCGCGAGCGGAATTGCGACGGGAAAATTGTCTGCGCCGATGAGAAGGGTTTCGCTGCCGTCGTTCATTTTGCGCCAGCGATGCATCACCGTATAGGCGCCGATGAAGGCCTGCAGGGTGTTCTTGTCCTGCACCGGGTCACCGGATTCGAGCAGTTCATTCGAACCGGGGCCGAAGATTGCCAGGATCTCGTCCTTATTCCCCGACTTCGCAGCCGCGAGAAGTGCATCACCTGCTTCTTCAGGCGTGGCGAAAGCTCTCGCCGCTGAAGAACCTCCGGAGTTCTCGGCTTTTTGATGGCACGCGGCGAGAGGGATCGCCAAGGCGAGGATAACAATCAGCCGGTTGGCAACTGCGGTTCGCGAAAACTTGTGCGACATCTTATCCCTCCCCAGAATGGGCTGCAGAAATGTTGCTGACGACCACCGCGCAGATTATCTGCGGAAGCCACCGCCGCCGCGGCTCATGGATCCGCGTGAGCTCGCGGCCCGGGATTGCCATCCGTTGCCACCCATTGCCGATGAGCTCCCTGTGTGTTGCGCACTTTGCCCACCCCATCCACGAGACTCGGCTGAGGTTTGCGCAGACGAATAGCTTTGGTTGTGCGGGGTTCCTCCGGTCTGATGCCAGCCGCTCCCGGTGTTCTGATAGGTGTTGCCGTTCGATGCGGCATATTTGTTGCCATTTGCCGTCTCACCGGCGGCGTAATTGCCGTTTACGCCGGACGAAGCAGCAGCCCTGCCACCGTTCGACGTCTGGATAGAGCCTTGCGAACCTGCCGCGGTGGTTACATGCTGGGTATATGCGGTCTGGCCATCCTTGTTAACAACCGAGGCGCCAGCGTTGCCGTAGGCATTTGAAGCCTGCCGCGTGGCTCCCGATGCGCCAGTGTAGGGGTTATAGGCCTGGCCAGCGGAGCGTGTTCCGTAAGCTGTCGATTCTGTTGCACCTCGTGCGTAGGTGCCGGTGTTCGCGTTATAGGCTCGGCCGGCACTGGCGGATCCGTATGGGCCATAGGCGTGGACGCTCTGCCCGTAGACGCCACCATGCCACGCGGCATTCCCCGTGTAGACACGATTGGAATAGACGACCGTGCCTCCGTGCCAGTTGCAACCCCAGTAGCTGTAGCCCCATCCGCAGCAACTATTGTTGATCATTGCGCCGACGGCGATGCCGACGCCAAAGGAGATGATGGCCGCTGCGGCAACGTCTCCGGCGGAATAACCGGGAGGCTGATAGGGCACTCCGTACACGACTGCCGGGTTGTATTGCGGGACGTAGACGACTTGCGGATTGGCAGGTTCGATGACGATTGTTTGCGGCGCCTGCTGCACCACCGTGATCTGCGAGCCGGATTTGAGATTACCGGCGGCCTTTGCCTGCGCGCGCAGGGTCTGGATGGCGGTCATCACGTCGGCTGCCTGATTGTGATATGCCTCACCAAGTGCCGAGGTCCAGCTGAGGTTTTTGGCGAGGTTTTCCATGACGGACGGAAACTGCGTGAGAGCTTTGACGCTGGGATCCCATTGTTGGTTATTGACGGCCTGCATGAGGGCGTCGCCGGTGAGGTTCTTGTTCTGCTGAAGCCACGCATCTGCTGCCTGCACCTGATCGGGAAAAGTTGCGGCCCCGAGGATTTGCGCGACCAGCGAGTCGGGATAGAGAGCGATGGGCGAGACCAGTTGCTGCAGATCGTTCGCCGAGATTGGAGCGGCTCCGCCTGCCGGCGGCGGAGCTTGTTGCTGCGGCGCTTGCGGTGGCGGCTGCTGCGCTTGCGGCTGCACTGCACTGACAACCAGCAGGGCGGATAACGCGACCGACAAGAGCTGCTTTGCGAAGACCCTGATCATGACTTCTCCCTGACGATGCCCAGCGAATGCAGCACCTGGCGCTGCCGCGGCGTTTCCCCGTCACGATTCTTCAGATGCAGACGTGCGCATCATGGCTAGCCGAAGCGGCTGCACAGGGGGCGATGATAGTGAGCGAGGATTTGAGGCACAACTAGCAAAACTGACAGGTTTGAGGGCGGATGGAGGATCGCCGTGTCTCGTAAACTGAGTAGATGCCGCCGATCCTGATTGCGCAGAACATCTCCAAACGCTTCGGCGCCACTCCTCTTTTCGAGGGGCTCAACTTCGCCGTTCATGATGGCGACCGAATCGGCCTCATCGGCCCCAACGGCGCCGGCAAATCCACGCTTCTCACCATCCTCGGCGGCGAGCAGCGGCCCGATTCGGGGGAAGTCTCCTTCCGCAAGCGGGCCAGTATCGGCTATGTCCATCAGATCTCCGGTTTTGCCCCCGGGGCTACCGTTCGCCAGGTCATCGAAAATGCGCTCGAGCGCGCCGCTGTGCCGGCCTCTGCCCGCGAGCAGCAACTTCGCGAAACTCTGGGTCGTGCCGGCTTTTCTGAGGACCATAGCGCCGGTAGTCCCGGCATGGACAGCCCGGCCTCCACGCTCAGCGGCGGGTGGAGCAAGCGGCTTGCGATCGCAGAAGCGCTGGTCACTCAACCGGACGTTCTGCTGCTTGACGAGCCAACGAACCATCTTGATCTGGAAGGTATTGAATGGCTGGAAGGTGTGCTGCGCACGGCAAAGTGTGCTTGCGTCGTTGTGACCCACGACCGCTACTTTCTCGAGAACACAGCCTCTGAAGTCGTGGAGCTCAACCGCATTTACTCAGAGGGCCTGCTCCGCGTAAAGGGCAGCTATTCCAAATTTCTGGAGGACCGCGAGGCCTACGTTGAGTGGCAGCAGCGCGCGCAGGAGAGCCTTCGCAACCGCGTGCGAGTAGAGATGGAGTGGCTGCGCCGAGGGCCCAAGGCCCGCACCACCAAGTCCAAGGCTCGTATCGACAACGCCAACGCGCTCATCGCCGACCTGCGCGACTCCGAAGCGCGCTCTCGCAGTGCGACGGCCGGAATTGCATTCGATGCTACCGGGCGTCAGACGAAACAGCTCATCGAAGTCGAGAACGCGAGCATTGCTTTCGGAGATCGCGAAATTCTTCGCGATGTCAGTGTCAAGCTCACCAACGGTCTGAAGCTCGGCCTCGTTGGCCCGAACGGCTCCGGCAAGACTACGCTGCTGCGCGCCATCACAGGCGAATTGCCTCTCAGCAGTGGTGAAATCCGGCGCGCAACGGGGCTCCGTGTCGTTTACTTCTCGCAGATGCGGCAACTGGACACTTCACTTACGCTGCGCCGCACACTCGCACCTGAGTCCGACTCGGTTATCTATCAGGACCGAGTGCTCCATGTGGCCGGATACGCCTCGCGCTTTCTCTTCACAGGCGAACAACTCAATCAGCCGGTTGAGCGGTTAAGCGGCGGCGAGCGGGCCCGGGTTCTCATCGCCCGCCTCATGCTTCAGCCTGCTGACGTTCTCATTCTCGACGAGCCAACCAACGACCTCGACATCCCCACGCTCGAAATCCTGGAAGAATCTCTCCTCGAATTTCCCGGCGCGCTGATACTGGTCACCCACGATCGCTATCTGCTGGATCGGGTCACGAACACCGTGCTCGGCCTCGATGGGCGGGGCAACTCCGCTGCCTTTGCCGACTACCTGCAATGGGAAGCGTGGCGCGATGAGATGACCAGGGCCAAGCCGGAAGCGCCAGCGGAAAAGATGCCACAGATACCTTCCGATGCGCCGTCTGCGTCACCCCGCAGGAAACTCTCGTACCTGGAACAGCGCGAGTATGATGCCATCGAAGCTCGCATTGAAGAAGCCGACGCCCGTCTGCGCGCTGCTGAACAGCGCATCGAGGACCCCGAGGTTGTGACCGATTCTGAAGCTCTCACCACGGCCCTCGCCGACCTCGAAAAGGCGAAAGCCGATCACGAGGCCGCCCTGGGGCGCTGGATAGAACTGACAGAAAAGATTGGCGGCTGAAGTCGGCGAGATTCTGCTCGACTTGCGTGCGGCTGCATATTACCATCACTGCTGTTCCCATCCGCCACCTTGAAAACTCAAAATTTCCAACGACTTGTCGATCTTCGGCGCATTGGTGTGCGGGCCCTCATGGCGCTCGCGTTTTCCCCTGTCGTCGCTGCGCAGACGAATGCCCACTCTGCGGCTGCGCCCGCCGGCGCTCATGGCGTAGAAGTCGGGATGCCTATCCTCGAGTCGCATTCTTACAAAGAAATCGGCGGCTACGGGCAGATTTGGACGATCGCGCAGGATCATAGCGGGCTGATCTATCTCGGCCAGTCGGGCACTGAGATGATTGAATACGACGGCGTCTCCTGGCGGAAGATCAACATCGGCATGGACATCGTGCGGTCGCTGGCTGTCGACGATCAGAACAGGGTCTGGGCCGGCGGAAACGGCGGCTTTGGCTACCTGGAGCCGGACGCCTCAGGTGCGCTCCGCTACGTCTCACTTCTCGAACATATTCCGACGAAAGAGCGCGATTTTACGGACGTGTGGCAGACAATCGTGACGCCGCGGGGGATGTTCTTTCGCTCGTTTGAGAAGCTCTTTCGCTGGGACGGCAAGACGATGCATATCTGGCGCGTCCGCGAAGGTTCACGGTTCGAGGGTCTGTCGATGGTGCGCGGCCGCATCTATACCTCAGAAAACGGCGTGGGCCTGGAGGAGATTGTTGGCGACGAGTTGCGTCCTCTGCCCGGAGGAGCGGCCTTCGCGAAGTCGCGCAAGCTATTCCTCCATCCGTATGATGACGGGCGAATTGTTATTTCGGAGCGTGATGGGCTGCTCTCGATCTATGACGGGCAGAAGGTGACGCCGTTTACCACCACTGCCGACGACTACCTGAAAGCCCACAAGGTCTACACATCGACCCTGCTGCGAGACGGCGACCTTTGCGTGACAACCCTGGACGGCGGCGCAGTGATCGTGGACCATGACGGAAAACTTCGCCAAGTGATCAATGTTTCCGACGGTTTGCTTGATCCCGGTGTGCTCAGCGCGTTTCAGGACCGGGACGGCGCGCTGTGGCTTGGGACGAGCGCCGGCATGTCCCGCGTGGAGATTGGCTCACCGATCTCGATCTTTTCGCGCGATGGTCCACTGGATGCGATTCGCTATAAGGGATCGGTCTACACGGCTAACGGTGGCGGTACCGCTGCGGTTTTCAAGCTGGTTTCCGATCCGCGTACCCACCGACCTTCGATGGTTCCGATAGGCGGCGGCAACCAGGGTTTTCAGTTCCAGATGTTCAAGGATCCATCGGGGAAGACTCCTGACCAGTTGCTGATTGCCACAAGCGAGGGCATATTACGTGTGGACGGGGACAAACTCGTCCCGGCGTTGCCCGCTCTGCATTCTCTCGACAACCAGGCATACGCCGTCCTCCAATCGCGCAAGGACCGATCTCGCGTTTTTATCGGCCACGGCGATGGCGTGGCATCTATGCGATGGGACGGGACTAAATGGATCGACGAGGGCAGGCTGCCGAATACCATCTATGTGGCACATAGTCTGGCTGAGGATTCCGACGGGGACTTATGGGTTGGCGGCGGCAAAGGCCACCTGCTGCGCATTAAGGTTGCACCCACAGGGATGCGGGACTCAACAGCAGAAGCCGCTGCAACGAACTACGGCTTCCCTGCTGCGAATGGCGGCGTAGCTTATCTGCTGGGCGATGTGTATGCGGCGCTGTCACCGGGCAGAACATCTATCGCTGGGATCGCAAGGCGCAGAAATTTGTGTTGGACAATCGCCTTCAACTCCCCGTCAGATGCCCCGGGCGCAGTCGCCCCTGGCCTATGAGACTGTCGACGGAAGCACATGGACGGTGATGCAATCGTCCAGCGCCCGCCGTATCGCGCGCGTTATCCGCAATGCCGATGGAAGTATTCCATCTCGATGAAGACACCTACAAGCCGCTGACGCACTACAAAGATACTCCCACGTTTATCGACGCCGATGGGAGTGTCTGGTCCACAGGCGATTCTCTGATCCGATTCGTGCCGGGCATCACATACATCAACGGCAGGCGCGCTGCCAGCTCTTGTACGGCAAGTCAGCTGCCGGCTCGAAGGTTGTCTTCGGAGGCACAACCACGGCCAATGGCTCGGAACTGCGAGCTCGCTCCCGGTTCGAGCAGCGTTCGCTTCCAGTTTGCTGCGCCTCTCTACGGCAACTCCCGATGATGTTGACTACCAATACCTGCTAGAGGGAGCCGACAAGGATTGGTCAGCGTGGGGAAAGCAAAAAGAGGCGAATTACAGCGGCCTCGGCCCTGGGAGCTATCGGTTCCGCGTGCATGCGCGAGACGACGACGGCAGAGTAACCCCGAGGGCACGTATGCGTTCGTCATCCTGCCTCCCTGGTACCGCACCAGGCTGGCCTATATTCTCTATGTTCTCTTGCTGATTTTGCTCGGCGTGATGGCGTGGCGGTTTATCAGCATGTATGAGCGCAACAAGGCCCGCCAGAAGACTGAGGCTCTCGAGGCGCAGGCGAAGGCCCTTGAGGCCACTGTCAACGAGCGCACTGAGGAGATTCGCGCGCAGGCCGCCGAGATCACGGCGCAGAAAGAATCGATCGAGCTTCTCAGCGAAATCGGCAAAGAGATCACCGCCTCGCTCGATCTGAACACCATCCTCTTCAAGCTCTACGAGCGTGTGAACCAGATCATGGACGCGAGTATCTTCGGCGTTGGCCTTTACCGGCCTGAAAAGCGAGTGATCGAATACAGCCTGGCTATCGAGAACGGCAAACGCTACGCGCCCTACACGCGGAGTACCGATGACAAGAACCAGTTTCCCGTCTGGTGCATCGACCATCGGCAGACCGATTCTGATCAATGACGTTGAGGCAGAATCTTCGAAGTACATTCCGGCGTATAAGCACACCGGCGGCACGCTTGATGACGGCAGCATGGCGCAGCCGCCAGCATCGATGATTTATCTGCCGCTCATCGCGCAGGAACGTGTACTCGGCGTGCTGAGCGTGCAGAGTTTCAAGAAAAATGCTTACACCGAACAGCATCTGAGCCTGCTTGAGAACCTTGCTGCGTATACCACCATCGCGCTCGATAACGCCAACGCCTATCTCGTGATCAATCAGCGCGAACACGAAGTTCGCGAGCGTGCGGCCGAGTTGGTCACTATCAATCGCATCAGCCAGGCGCTCGCCACGCAGCTCGACAAGAACCGCCTTATCCAATTTGTCGGCGACCAGGTGCGCGACCTCTTCCGCGCGCCCATCGTCTACGTCTCGCTGCTCGATCGCGCGACGATGATGCTGCAGTTCCCGTACACATATGGCGAGGATGCCACGCCGCGGCCCTTTGGCGCGGGGCTGACCTCGCAGATCATTCGCAGCGGCCAGCCGCTGCTGATCAATGAGGACATGGAAGGCAACAGCGCCCGGCTCGGCGTGGAGCAGCATCGGCAGACGCACGGCGTCCTACCTGGGCGTGCCTATTCCTTCGGGCGGCCAAGTCATTGGCGTTATCAGCGTACAGTCGGACGAGCAGGAAGGCCGATTCACAGAGGCCGACCAGCGCCTTCTTTCTACCATTGCCACTGCAGTGGGCGTCGCCTTTCACAACGCGAGGCTGTTTGAAGAGGCGGGCCACGCTCGAGCGGCCGCGGAACAGGCCGATGCCGCAAAGAGTTCGTTCCTTTCCACGGTGAGCCATGAACTGCGCACGCCGCTCACCTCCGTTCTCGGTTTCGCAAAGATCATTCGCCGCCGGCTTGAAGAACGGCTGTTCCCGCTGATCCCGGAGGACGATCGCAAGGTGCAGCAGGCCAAGCACCAGGTCATTGAGAATCTTGACATCGTCGTGAGCGAAGGCGAGCGCCTCACCAAGCTCATTGACGACGTGCTCGATCTGGCCAAAATTGAGGCCGGCAAATTCACCTGGAACATGGCCAGCGTCTCCGTCAAGGATGTGATCGAGCGCGCGGTCGCTGCAACGGCATCACTCTTCGAAGCGAAGAAGCTGTGAGTTGGTTCGCGACATCGCGCCGGACCTCCCCGTAATCACCGGAGACCAAGACCGGCTGATTCAGGTTGTCATCAACCTGATCTCGAACGCAGTCAAATTTACGGACGCGGGCTCCATTACCTGCTCGGCGCGTCAGGAGGGCGCGGAACTGCTGGTAAGCGTGAAGGATTCCGGCATCGGCATCGCGCCCGACGATCAGCCCAAGGTCTTCGAGAAGTTCAAACAGGTTGGCGACACGCTCACCGATAAGCCCAAAGGCACGGGCCTTGGGCTGCCCATCTGCAAAGAAATTGTGGAATATCACGGCGGCCGGATCTGGGTCGAAAGCGAACCGGGCCACGGCAGCACCTTCTCATTTACGCTGCCAATCATCGAACAGTCCGCGCAGTTGGAACTTTTGCCCAAGCGCCGCTCGATCGATATCGAATCCCTCGTCAAGCAACTGCGCGAGCGCGTTCCCACGCACGAGCCCGCGACAAATCGGTGCTCGTCGTCGATGACGACTCCAACATCCGCTCGCTGTTGCAGCAGGAACTTACCGAGGCGGGCTATAAGGTGCGCCTGGCCGAGGATGGCCGCAAGGCGCTCGCCCTCGATTCGCGAAGAAACGCCGGGCCTCGTCATACTCGACGTGATGATGCCGGAGATGAACGGATTCGACGTGGCGGCGGTGCTTAAGAATGATCCCGCCACGATGGATATTCCGATCATCATCCTATCCATTCTCGAAGATAAGGAGCGCGGTTTCCGGCTCGGCGTCGATCGCTATCTCACCAAGCCGATCGATACGGCGTCGCTCTTCCATGAGGTGGATACGCTGCTCGATCAGGGCAAGTCGCGCAAGAAGGTCATGGTGGTCGACGAGGATGCGTCCACGATTCGCACTCTGACTGACGCCCTTGAAACGCGCGGCTATCAGGTCGTCGAGTCCAAGGGCGCCGAGCTTGTCTCTCGCGCAGTCGATTCCAAACCCGACATCATCATTCTCAATTCCTTGCTCTCCAGTGACGAAGCGGTTCGTGCCTTGCGCTTCGAGAAAGGGATGGAGAACGTTCTCTTCCTCATCTATCAATGACACCTATGAAAATCCTCATCGTTGACGACGAAGTCTCACCTGCGTACGCTGATCCAGCAGACCCTGGAAGAACTGGAAGACGATGGCGTGGAATTGCTGACAGCAACCAACGGAGAAGAAGCGCTCGAAACGATCCGCGCCGAAGAGCCGAATCTGGTCTTTCTCGACGTCATGATGCCCAAGAAGAACGGCTTCGATGTTTGCAACGCGGTGAAGAACGAGCTCGGCATGAGCCACATCCACATCATCCTGCTCACGGCAAAAGGCCAGGAGTTCGATCGCCAACGTGGCCAGGAGGTCGGCGCTGATCTTTACATGACCAAGCCCTTCGATCCCGATGCTCTCATCGCCAAAGCCCGCTCTGTCCTCGGCCTCTCCGCGCCTGGAGCCTGAGGCACATGGCCGCCGTCACTCTGAAGTCTCTTCTCAGGCCTGCGTCCACCAGCGGGCCGTGTCATCGCTGCGCTGTTGAAGGCCAGCGGACGCGAGCGTCGTGCATCTTCGACGCGCAGGACAAGCCTCTCATGGGGGATGCGCCGGAGCGTCGCGTTGCACCGCCGACGCGCGCGTCTCCTGTCGATTTCGAAGGACGTGCCTTGGGTTATGTCGTGGGACCGGCGGAGCTGCGCAAACGACGACGGCCCTGCTGCTCGCGCACTTCGCGGCGCGCGAATCAGAGGGCCGCGCGCTCGCGGCGGAAGTCCTTCACCTTTATCGCGAAGTGCATCTCATCGAGCAACTCTCAGAGCAGCTGGTGGCGCTCCTCGACTCGAAGCGCGGTTGCCGAGTCCGCGCTCGCACAGGCGCAGCGACTGATCAGCGCAACACATGGCAGCGTTCTCGTTATTGAAGAGCAGGATGGCATCCTCGAACCCGCTGCCTCCTTCGGCGGGCTCCGCCGGAGAGCCAGATCCGCTTGGGCACGGATCGCGCTTTGCCGCATCCATCCTCGAGCGCGGCATGGGCGAGATCGTCAATGATTGCGCAGCCGATCCGCGCGCGATCGACTCGGCGTGCGTGCTGCACGCACTGATCTGCGCTCCGCTGCGCGCAGGCCAGCGCAATGTCGGCACAATCGCGCTCGGCAACCGCAGATGCTGCGGCGGCATATTCCGCAGGCGATCTTAAATTGCTCAACACCATCGCACTTCAGGCGGCTGCGGCCATTGAGAATGCACTGCTCTGCGCAGAGATGGTCGAAACTGCCCGGGAACGCGCTGCCTATGCTGCCGAGCTACAGGCAGCCAGCACGGTACAGCAACTTCTGCTGCAGAGCGCTTCGCAGACGACGCCCGGCTTTGAGGTCGACTCTGTCTATTTGCCGGCGAGCGAAGTTGGCGGCGACTTTTTCTTTGTTGCGCCCGCGCCCGATGGCTCGCTCACAGCGATCGTCGGCGATGTCTCCGGCAAAGGCCTCACCGCCGCGATGCGCGTGGCCATGATTCTTGGTGCTCTGCGCCGTGAGACCTCGACATGATCCCGGTGACATTCTCGCCGGACTCAACAATGTGCTCATCGCGCAAGGACAGCTCGGCTTTACGACTGCGTGCTGCATTCGCGTCGCGCTCTCTGGCGAGTACACCGTCGCGAACGCAGGTCATGTTTCTCCCTACGTCTCAGGCCGCGAACTGAGCACGCCGCCCGCGCTTCCTCTCGGCCTCGTTCCCGATCAGATCTACCCATCAATCAATGGCAAACTGGCCCCGTCCGAACGCCTTGTTCTTCTCTCTGATGGCGTGCTTGAGGCACGCGCACCCGACGGCGAGCTTTACGGGTTTGATCGGCTTGCCAGTCTCACTCTCGAGCCAGCTCAGCTAATCGCAGAAACTGCGCAGCGCTTTGGCCAGGAAGACGACATCAGTGTTCTCACTCTCGCACTGTCCCCGAGTTCTGGCGTATAGCTGCTGCACGTAGATTATTCGCTGGCTACCTTTACGCGGGGTTCGCGGGCGGCGCCGAGACCGCCGGGCCACCAATTCCAATCACCTGCGATACGAAGCAGAGCGGGACCGATCACCATGCGGACGATGGTGGCGTCAATCAATACAGCTGTAGCCAGGGCAAAGCCGATCATCTTCACAACGAGAAAGTCACCGAGAGTGAAAGCTGCGAAGACCACGATCATGATTGCCGCAGCGCTTGTGATGAGCCCGGCTGTTTTGGCCATGCCCTCCGGAATTGCGTCGGTTTCGCTCAGCCCACTCTTTCGCGCTTCGAGCACGCGCGCAACGAGAAATACCTCGTAGTCCATACTTAGACCGAAGACGATAGCAAAGGCGACGATCGGAACGAGAGGAAAGACGCTGCCTGTTCCGCCGGGAACTCCCATGAACCTGCTTCCGTGTCCCTCCTGAAAGACGACGACCAAGGTTCCGATGGCCGCAGCTACTGAGAGCAGGTTGAGACCGATGGCCTTGACAGCGACGATGATCGATCGGAATCCCGCCAATAGTGCTAAAAGCGTGCCCCCGACCACGAGCAGTGTTACGTGTGGAAAGCTGCTGATGACAATCGACTCATAGTCGGCGTTGAGCGCCGGAATTCCTCCAATGAGGATTGTTGAGCCCGGTACTCCGGTGAGGGCCGGTGCACCAGTCCGTCTGAGTTCACGGACCCAGTAGACCTGATCGCGCAGGGAGAGAGAGGTTGCAGGCACTACCTCGATGAGTGCTGCCCGTCCATCGCTGGCCAGAAATGTGCGGCGCGTTTCGCGCGAAAGATTGTCGAGCGATGATCGGTCGCTCTGCGCAAGCGTGGTGATCGAAATGACACGAGCGCAGCGCGGATCGCCGGCGAGTTGCTTGCTGAAATGATCGATTGCATTCCATCCTGCATCGGTTTGAGAGATGGAATCGGGAAGTTCGACGACGATTCGCAGGGATTCAACGACGCCCGAGCGGTCCATGCGCTCCAGTGCATCGAGTGCCCTAACCGATTCTGCCGTCTGCGGGAGCCAATTGACGCGGGGCACACTTGTATCGAGCTGTTTGACATGCCAGGCGAGTGCGAGCAAGGGGGCACCCGCCAGAATGAGGGCCAGCCAGGGATGCTTTACGATGATCGTTCCCCATCGCCGCCAACGAATTCCCATGCGAGCGTCGCGCCGTGCATCCAGCGTGGGCGTAACCGGCAATTTGCCAAAATCAATCCGGGGGCCGAGCCACGCGAGTGCTGCGGGGACGAGGGTGTTGGTGAGAAGGACGCTCATCGCAGCGACCAGACACCCTGCAATGCCAATGGACCGAATTTCGCTGATGGGAACAGTGAGCAGGGCGAGAAATCCGATGGCCACGGTGGATGCAGAGACCAACAGTGTGCGGCCTGCCTGACGCGCTGCGATCAGCGAGCCCGTGGGTCCATCATGTCCGGCAGCGATTGCTTCTCGAAAACGGCTGACCATTAGAAGCGCGTAGTCGATTCCCAAACCAAGGCCAAGCATGGTGGCCAGATTCTGCACGAGAATGGAGAGGTGCCAGCGCTGGGCCAGGAAGCCTGTGATGGCCATGGTGGTGGCGATGGCGAGTTGGCCAACGGCGAGGGGAATGAGAGCGGCGACGATGCTGCCGAAGGCCACGATCAGAAGCGCGAGTGTCGCGGGAATTACCAGACCTTCGCCCCGTCGCACCTCATCGGCACTTGCCTTGCGAATGTCGAAATTCAGCGGAATCTCACCGGTGAGCTCAAGCTTCGCAGCCGGGTACCGGCTACGCAGTTGATTTTGAAGTGAACCAGCGATCTGGTGGAGCGTGGGAACGAGGGCCTCGGCAGGACCTTCCCCGGAGTCGAGCCCAATCAGGATAAATGTTCCACCGTTTTTGCCGAGGAAGATGGGATCGCGCAGCTCGAGGTAAGAGACGACGCCAGCGACGCCGGATTCATCCTTGAGCCTCGACACGATGGTTTCCAGGGCTTGTGCGCCTTCGTCAGAATCTGCGGGCGGAAGCCCCTGAATGACAAGGACGACGCGGTCTACGAATGGCGACCGAAAACGGGTGGCTGAGTTCCTGGCGGACCGCTTCGGCCTGGCTCCCTTCAACGCGCGTAGCAGTCTCGAGATGACGCTCTGCGTGAAACGAAAAGGGTAGCAGCGCGAGCGATCCTATGAGGACGACACCTGCCAGCCAGAAACGGCGAGAATGCATGGCACCAATCATGTCATACCAGGTCACCAACTGTAAGCCTTTTGGGTACTTCCGAATGGGCGGGGAATCCCGACTAAAAAGGGGTCTTCCAGGGCCGGCTTGCGAAGGCGCGTGTCGCGAGAGCGGGAGTATACACTTGCGCTGTGCATCCCTTTATCTGCCCTGCAAAGCCAGGTGTGCTTTGCGCCTCGTTGAAGGAGGATTTATTCATACTTTCCTATTGGTAGGCCTACTTGCCGCGGTCCAGTCCACGATCCAGCCTGGAACGGACCCCCGCGTCGGCACCTGGGCTCTTATCTCCGCGCAATCCAGCCTTGATCCTGCCAATCGTCTCTCGGTTACGCCTACGCATGACAGCGTGCATGTTGTGATGACTGGGGAAAAGCACCTCGATTTCACGGTTAACTCGAACGGGCACCAATCGCCTGCACCGGGCAATCTGGCATTCGATCAGATCAAGCTGCACAGGATCGATAAGAAACAGGCGGAGGTTCAGCAGGAGAAGAATGGAGCGGTGGTTGGGACGATCCGGGAAAAGCTCTCTGCCGACGGGAATGAGCTAACGATTACGACGACAGCCAAGGGCCATCCGGACCAGATCACCGTATGGACGCGAGCCGGAGCCAAAATCGCTGGAGACCCATTTGCCGGCCAGTGGACAGAAGACCTGAGCAAAACGCGCATGCGGCAAGGGCTGACGCTCAAAATCGAGATGGAAGGGAGCGGCGCGGTTCATTTTCTTGGCGACTTCAGCTATACCGCGCGCTTCGATGGGAAGCAGTACGATCTCAAAGACTCCCGCAATGACACGGTGGTGCTAGAGCTTGCCGATCCGCATACTGTGAAATCAGTTTACCGGCGCGATGACCAAGTGACGCAGGAGGACCGGTGGACACTAACTGCCGATGGACAGCAGTTAGTGCTCACCACAACGGGTACGCTGGAAACCGGTCAACGGCTCAGCGAGAAACTCGTCTTCAAGAGGCAGTAGCCGGGAGAGCGTCCGTACAGCTGAGCAGAGAATCTGCCGGGGCTGCAATATCGATCTCGCGCGGTGCGACTGAAATGATGCCCTTGCGGTGCATGAATTTCAGAATGCCGTTGACCGTGTCGTCAAGAGACGGGTCGGGCTGGCCGAATACGGAAGCGTCGCGCGCAGCTTGATAGGTTGAACTGTCGTAGCGCTTGAATTCCATCGCCGAGATGTTGTCCACGGAGCCGACGAGAAAATCCAGGAGCGGGAAGAGGAGATCTTCTTTCCGGCATCTCCGAACCAGCTCAGGAACGAAGTCGGGCAGGCTGAATATCTCGAATTTACGGCCCGTGGATTCGGTGATCAGCCGAGTGATATCCAACATGTTCGAGTAATCATCCCGCACGACGTGGTAGGTCTTGTTCGCCGTTCCGGGAGTGGAGGAGATCGCAACGATGTTGTTGGCGACGACGTCGGCCGGAACGAAGCTGACCTGATTGAGGGTATCCACACCGATGCCGTGGTTGACCATGAAGGCTACCAGGCGAACCGCGATGTCGAAGTTGTTGCCACCGCCAGTAACAGAAGGACTGACCAACGCGGGCCGGAAGACTCGCGTGGATAGCCCTTTGCTCTGCGCATCGAAAACAACCTGCTCCGCGACCCATTTTGATTGGCTGTAGCCGAAGTCGAGAAGCTCCATCTTGGCGTTGTAGTCGGTCTCGTAGAGGACGGACTTTACCGCCCAACCAAAGATGAAGGTGGTCGAAACATAATTGAATTCTTTCGATCTTCCTTCAAAGGCGAGGCGCAGGACCTCGTTGGTTCCGATTACATTTGCCTCGCGCATCCGATCGTAGTTGAAGAGATAATTTACGGTCGCGCCGTTATGGAAAACCGTGTCAATCTCACTGGCGAGGCTGTCCCATTGCTCCTGCGTCAGACCGAGGGAGGGTTGACCGAGATCGCCGCAAACAGGGATGACTCGCTTCTCGAAAATCTCCATGAGGCGGGCATCGCAGGAAGAACCCATGGACTCCATGGCTGCCCTGAGGCGCTGCATACCCTGCTTTTCATTGGAAGACCGAACCAGAACATGAATTTTCGCGCGAGTCTGCTCTAGCAGGCTCTTGATCAGGAAGGGTCCGATGAAGCCCGTGCCTCCGGTGAGCAGGACCTGCTTCATGACGGGGGCATCCGGCGGCAAGGATGATACCGGCGGCTCGAAGATGAGCTTGCTGTCCTCATGCATCAGCTTCTTCTCTGCTGCGCTCTGCTCATCACGGAAGACTGCGAGGGCATGGCGCAATTGCACGAGGGCTTCTTCAGGGGCTTTCTCAAGCTGTTCAGCCAGTGCGAACAACTCGGCCACGCTGACACGCTGAACAACGCCGATGTCGACTTGCCGCGCCAGCATCTCGGCGCCCTTTTCCTTGAGCAGTTCCTTGAGCTCGTGCATGAAGACAACAAGGTCAAGGGAATCCAATCCGGCTTCGACGAGGTTGTATGTTTCGTGCCCGGTGAGGTTGTATCTGGCTTTCAGTTCGGCGAACGGCGTATTTGCTTCGGGAACTGCCGCCGAGTCTCCGGCGTCCTTCTCGTTGGAGAAGTCGGAGAGAACGGTAAATTGACCGTCCAGCCACATCTGCTTCGTCTTCTGCCGCATGATCTTGCCCGAGCTGGTTCGCGGAATAGCTCGGGGCGCGATGAGAGAAACCACGGCCACTTCAACGTTGAGATAGCTTCGGACCGCGGTTGCAATCTTGCGCGCGTCGGGCAGCGCCTTGGGGTTCTTTACCTCGGCAACGATCGCGAGGCCGGGTTCACGGTCTTCCTGAATCTGGAAGGCCACGACGCAATTGTGCCGGATCAGACCTGAAGCCCTTTCGACCACGCTTTCAATATCCTGCGGGTAGTAGTTCTGGCCACGCAGGATGATCATGTCCTTGATGCGGCCGCAGACGTACAGCTCATCATCGTGGAAAAATCCCATGTCGCCGGTTCGGAGGAAGCCATCGTCATAGGGCGTATCGTCCACAAGCCGCGCTCGAAATTGCTTCAGAGTGAGCTCCGAGTTGTTCCAGTAGCCCCGGCACTTGCCGCTGCCGGCGAGCCAGATTTCACCAATACGGCCTGGCTTGAGAGCGAAGTGCCCTTCGGGGTCCACGATCTTAACGTCAAGGCCCGCAAGCGGAGTGCCGCAACTGACAATCTGCATGGACTGGTCGATTTCTGAGACCTCTGTTGTCATGCTGGCTTTGCCGAGGGCCAGGGAACGCTTATTGACGGAGGCGATGTTACGCCCGCCGAGCGAAACGGCGAGAGTATTCTCCGCCAGTCCGTAGGCTACGTAGAAGCTCTCGGACTTCAGTCCATAGGGCTGAAATGCCTCGAGGAACCGGGTGTAGGTATCCGGCTTTACCGGCTCGGCGGCGCACATAAGAACACGCAAGGAGCTGAGGTTGCAATTCTCCAGGCTCTCTTTCGACAGCCGTCCGGCACGCAGGCAATAGTCGTAGGCGAAGTTCGGAGCTGCCGTCGCCGTGGCCCGGTAGGTGGTGATGGCGTCAAACCACAGGATCGGCCGCTGGATGAAGTCGGTGGACGAGAACCCGTAGGTTGTGCCGCCTTTGAGAGCTGGGTAGAGGTAGCAGCCGATCAGGCCCATGTCGTGGTACTGCGGAAGCCACGAAACAACGACCGGCGAAGGGTGATCGATGACCAGGTCGAAGGTGCTGAGGATATTTTCGTGCGTGACGATGACGCCCTTGGGCTCTGTGGTGGAGCCGGAGGTGTACTGGAGGAAGAGAATCTCAGCGGGCTCGAAGGTGGGCTGGCTCGGAACCGTATCGACGAAGCTTTCGGTCGGAATCCAGGGAAGGCTGGAGATGTAGTCCACGTCCACGCCGGAGGCCGATACGGCGCTCCGGGCAAGATTGGTCTTGAGGGAAGCCTTTTGTTCCTCGCAGGTCAGGATCGCAGCCGCATTGCAGTCTTTTGCAATGTGCACCATTTTGTATAAGGCGCTCTGAAAACCCCGGGAGCTGGGAGGATAGACGGGTACTGGGACCAAACCTGCACGCACACACCCGAAGAAGGCGCTGATCATTTCGAGGCCCGGAGGATACGCGAGCAAAAGACGGTCCCCTGCCTCGAAGCGGCCATCCTTCCGCAGATGCCCGGCGATGGCGTTGATCCGGTAGACAAACGAGGCGTAGGTATAGCTTTCGACTGAATCGCCATTTAAATCAAGAAACGAATATAAAAGCTTGTCCGGGTGCTCAACTGCCAGCCGGTCCAGGTGGTCCAACAAGGACGGCATCATCTATGGGTGACCCTCCGAAATTGAATCGAATCGGTGAAAAATCTACCTATTGCGTTATCTTCGTGACATGCCGCCACGACAGATCCCCTAAGTTGAGGTCTGACTTTGGGTCGGCAAATGAAGATAGTCACGAGGTCTCTTCGGAGCATAGGCGCAGCTCCATCTATTGGGGACGGAATCGGCCCGGGGAAGCGGCTCCATCTCTTGCGGTTCATTGGTGCAACCATGGTACCAAAGCGACGGGAGAATGCCATGCTTAATCGCTACGGCAGACGAAAGCCAGTATCCATCTGGTCGCTGGCCAGTCTTTTCCTTGATTCTGGTCATGGCTCTCGGTAGGGTTGTTATAGATTCCGCGGCATAAGCTAGCTCTAGAATAGGTCTTAACCGATCAAGCGGATCGCGCCGTGCTCGGAAACGAGGGCGGACGGGGGCAGATGACGTTCGAACCAGAAGCGGCAGTTATGCAGGAGCCGGAGGTGGCCGATCTTGTGCCACCTGACGGCGGATCGCGCCAATCGCCTGATCTTGCCGTTGCAAACTCCTTCCCCAAGGTTCTGCGGCGCCGGCTGGACAGCTTTTTTGCCGATGGGAAGGTTTCGCCAAAGGCTAACCCCATGATGTGGGCCAAGATCGCCATCGGTCTTGCGGTTTTGGTGGGTTGCTGGACCGCTTTGTATTGCTTCCGGCCCGGCGCGTGGACTTTTGTTGGCCTCTACCTTCTAGGCGGGATAGCGCAAACATTTCTGCTGCTAAATATTGCCCACGACAGCAACCATAACGCCATTTCGTCGCACCCCTGGGTGAACAAGACGCTGAATTATGTCTTCGACCTTTGCGGCATCAGCTCGTATATGTGGCGGATTCTCCACCATCGCGGCCACCACTCCTGCATCAATCTGCAGGGGGAAGATGACGCGCTTTCGGGACGAGGTATCTTTCGGTTTACGCCTCATGAGCCCCGAACGCCTTGGCAGCGCTTCCAGCACATCTATGCGCTGTTCGTGTACGCGCTGTTTTCTCTCGACTACGTGTTTTTTAGAGACTTTCAGTGCTTTTTCCTCCCGACGCACGGATACCTGAAGCGCACCCGGCACTCGGTGAGTGAGTACGTCATTCTTTTTGCCGGCAAAGGCTTCTATCTCACTTACATGCTCGTTCTGCCGGTGCTTGTGCTGGGAAAATCGCCCCTGCTCGTGGCGGGTGCGTTTCTTCTAGTGCATCTCGTCGTCGGTCTGAGCGTGACGCTGGTCTTCCAGACGACTCACACGATTGACAGCACCTATTTCCCCTCGAGCCGTGATGAGTTTGATAACGGTGTGTATCACATCTTCGCGACGACGGCCGATTACGCGACCGAGAACCCGATTGTGGGCTGGCTCGCGGGCGGGCTGAACCATCACGTCGCTCACCATCTTTGCCCTTATGTGTGCCACACGCACTATGGCGAGTTGACACGGATTGTGAAGGAAACCGCAGCCGAGTTTGGTGTCCCCTACCGGCAGCACCCCACGATGTCTCGGGCGATCCGGCATCATCTGATACTTTTGAAGCAACTTGGAAATGAAGATTAAAGCTGAGCGTCTTATCTCTATGCCCGCACTAGTCTTGCAGCTTCATCGCAGCGATATGTGGTTTTCCGTCTTCACCGAGATTTACTGGGACGGCGTCCTATGACCGCGCCCTCATCCATACCCGCTGTACCCAGATTGCGATGCTTTGCGGATTCGCCGGCGATGGCTGCCAATCCGGCCGTGGTGCTGTCGAAGTACAACGAAGCTTTTGGCGATACCTTCCGGTTCTACCTGGGCGGCCTGAAGGAAGCGATCGTCACGATCGATCCGGCTGTGATTCAGCATGTGCTGAAGACGAATTCGGAGAACTATGAGAAATCTGAGATCCAGGTAAGACGGATGGGGCACTTTCTTGGAAAGGGCCTTCTCACGACGCACGGTGAAGCGTGGCGCACGCAGCGGCGTCTCATCCAGACTGGCTTCAAAGAGCTGGCGATGCTGTCCAAGATCATGCAGGACTCCCTTGCCGAGTCGCTGCGCGATTTCGACAAACAGATCCGCAGCGGTCCGGTCGATGTCTACACCCACCTGATGAAGATGACCTTCGCGATGGTGGCGCGTTCGCTGTTTGGCGCTCGACTGATAGACGGAGACATCGATCTTGTTAGCCATACCATCTGCACGGTTCAGGAATTCATCGTTCGACAGACGCTGCAGCCGTATCTGAATCCGTGGTTCGAGGTCTCGGGCGAGTTGCGTAAGCATGAAGAAATGCGCAAACAGGCTGACGCCGTGCTGCTGGAATACATCAAGCGGCGCCGCAACGAGCCCCCCGGCCACGACCTGCTGCAGACCTTGATGGACGCACGTTACAGCGATGGCGAAGGCATGAGCGATGACCTCGTGCTGAGCGAGAGCATGCAGCTGCTGGTGGCGGGACATGAAACATCATCGAATGGTCTATCGTGGCTTCTTTATCTGTTGAGCACGCATCCGGATTGTCTCGAGCGGGTGCGGCAGGAGTTTTTCTCGGTTCTGGGCGACGCGCCGCTGAGTTATGCCGATGTCATGAAGTTTGAATTTACGACGCAGGTGATCAATGAGGCGCTGCGGCTCTATCCGCCGTTCTGGATGATTGATCGCGTTGCAGTTTCGGACGATCGCGTTGGCGATGTGGTTATACCCGCTGGGTCGACGGTGATTGTCTATGTCTACGGCGCACACCATGCTCCACGCTACTGGCAAGACCCCGAGAGGTTCGACCCGGAACGTTTTACCAAAGAGGAAGTGAAGCAGCGAACGCCATTCACCTTTCTCCCCTTCGGGGGAGGACCGCGCGTTTGCATCGGCCAGCATTATGCGATGCTGCAGATCCTCATGATCTTGAGCGAGCTGATTCGGCGGTATGATTTTGAGCTGGTTCCCGGCCAGACGATCGAGGCGCGCCCCATGGTGATTCTGCGGCCCAAGCACGGCATTCGCATGACCTTCACCGATGCTGCCGCGTCACCGTTGTGCGTTGCTCAAAGCACTATTTAGTCGCTCGGTGCCCTCACCATCAAGCTGGAGGGCGACGATGAAGGCCTGACTTTCCTGCGATGCTCTCTATCGCGTACAGCGAGGTTGTCCAGGTCCGTTTGCCCCTGCCTCCAGTGTTAGACTGACCTTCCACTGTAGACAACCTATGGACGTTATCCTCTTAGGATCATCGGGACATGCAGGAGCAGTTGTGGATGCTATCGAAACTGCCGGGCTGCACAAGATTATTGGATATCTCGATGACACTGTTGCGCTCGACGTCATCAAGCGTGGTTACGCGATCATTGGGCGATTCGCAGATGTGCCACGCTTTAAGGCGGGGTTCGTGATGAATGATCGTGGGGAATTCGACACTTTCGATAGTCCCGGAAATCTTGCGTCGCGCGAAGTTATCACCGAAAGCCATCATCGCTAAGTCCGCAGTCGTCGGCCAGGGCTCTGTAATTCTGGCCGGTGCGCATGTTGAGAACGCAAAATTTTCCGACGTTACTCCCCGGGCCAACACAGGTGCATCGCTGGATCATGATTCGAGGATGGCCGATTTTTCGAGTCTCGGCCCGGGTACGTTCACTGGAGGGCATGTGATCGTCGGTGAGTGCTCGGCTACCGGTGTAGGCGCTTCTCTTCTCCGATCGAGTGAACATCGGCGCGCATTCCGTTGCAGGAACCGGTTCGGTCGTCGTGCGCAACATCCCATCCCATTCTGTAGCGTACGGAAATCCCGCGCGCGTAAGGCGTGGGCGCAAAGAAGACGACCCCTATGTCGCAATGAATCCGAATTATTACCATTAACGCGATCGATAGATGTTCCCTGCTCAGGCCTACCCATATGAACCGCGCCATGATCTAGCGCCTTAAGATCTCTAGGTTTTCGACTGTCGCAAGTTTCCCCTTGCAATGCAAGGGGAAACTGTGGCATGCTCCCCATGTATTCCAAGGGGAGACGCTTCGCAATGGAAAAAACCCGTCTCGAGCTCATTCGCGGGACCCTCGATGTACTCATTCTGAAATCTCTCATTTGGGGACCGCGGCATGGATACGCCATCACTACTCTGATCCAGCGTCAGAGCGACGACGCCCTGTTTGTAGAGGAAGGCACCCTTTACCCCGCTCTGTGGCGTCTCGAAAGCAAGGGACTCGTCGAAAGCGAATGGGGCTTGTCAGACAACAACAGGAAGGCGAAGTATTACTCGCTGACCAGCGAGGGGCGTCGGCATCTTCGGGCCGAAGCGAAAACCTGGGAGGCGTACGCCGAAGCAGTCGCCAAAGTGCTTTCAGCGAATGAGCCGCCCGCGATGGATGCGCTATGAAGAAGATTCCGATGTGGCGCCGGTATGACCGCATTAGCGGTGCGGACCCTGGCGGCGATGCACAAGCTGAAGTCGCCTTCCACCTTGCATGCAAGACGGAAGAGCTGATCACTCAAGGGTGGACGCCCGAAGCGGCGCGCAATGAAGCGGCGCGCCAGTTTGGAAACATTCGCGCCGTGCAAAAGGCAGGCGAGCGGATAGGAGAGCAAATGGAGCGTCGACGCCGCGTGAGTGATTACTGCTTCGAGTGTCTGCGGGACCTCCGCTACACCTTCCGGAGCCTCCGTAAGAGTCCCGCCTTCACCGCAGTCGCCATACTCGTGCTCGCGCTTGGAGTGGGGCTGAATGCAGCGGTCTTCAGTGTCGTGAATACGCTGCTGCTACGTCCTTTGCCGTTCCCGGAATCGCGTGAGCTGGTGTGGTTTACCGGCGGCAAGAGCTTCGATGCGAAGTTCCGTGCAGCTGGTGGATTGTCTGCAGAAACGTACACGGTTGACGTCTATCGCGAGTTCCAGCGCAACAACCGCTCGTTTCAGTCTGTGACCGCTTTCCAGACCTTCTATAACTCGCTGCAATACAAACTTACGGGCGTGAGCGAGCCGCGACAGATTGATGCGGTGGAAGTAGCAGGCAATTTCTTCCCGACACTCGGCGTTGTGCCCGCGCTCGGCCGCAACTTTACCGACGAGGAGATGGTAAAGGGCGGCCGGCACTCCGCAATCCTCAGTTACTACTTCTGGAAGACGCAGTTTGCTGCAGATCCGACGATCATTGGAAAGACGATTGACATCAATACCAGTCCGGCCGCCGTCAATGGTCCGGTCACCATCGTGGGAGTGCTTCCAGACAGCTTCGATTTTGGCTCGGTGTTTGCCCCCGGCAAGAAGGTGGATCTGTTTGTTCCCGCGGTGATGGACTTCTGGAGCAGTTGGGGCAACACGCTAGCTGTGGTGGGCCGCCTCAAACCGGGTGTCACGGCAGCCCAGGCACAGGACGAAGCCGATCGTCTCTTTCCACAGCTCAAGCTGCAACATAAGGATTGGTTCTACGATTACGCTTCGGACCTGACACCAATTAAGGATCACGTCTCGGGCAAGCTGCGTCGCTCGCTTGTCATTCTCTGGTGCGCCGTGGGTCTGATCCTGCTGATTGTTTGCGTGAACTTATCGAACCTTCAGCTGAGCCGCGCTGCGACGCGCAGCAAGGAGTTCGCGATGCGGCGGGCATTGGGTGCGAGCCGCGGGCGCCTTGTCCGCCAACTCCTCACCGAGAGCCTGCTTCTCTCATTCGCTGGATCGGCCTTGGGGCTTGCTCTGGCATTCGGAATCGTCTACTACCTTTCGCACCAGAGTTCGATCGCTCTTCCGCTGCTTACCGCGATTCACCTCGATTCAGCGTCGCTCTTCTGGACGCTGCTGACTGCTATTGCCGTCGGTATCCTCTTCGGCCTCGCGCCGGCTCTGCGTATCTCCGTGACCAGCATTCAGGAAGCAATCAAGGAAAACGCGGCCGGGATGGCAGCGGGCCGAAGCCATGAACGCTTCCGTTCGATCCTCGTCGTCTCAGAGATTGCTCTTGCGTGCCTGCTGCTGGTGGGAGCCGGATTGCTGTTGCGTAGCTTTCTCCGCGTGCTCGATGTCGATCTGGGATTCAATCCGACGCACGCCGCAACGATGCAGACCGATCTGCCTCCGGCTGCGAACAAGGACCAGATGGCACAGCGCACGCAGATTCTCCGGTCCGAGATAGATCGCGTTGATGCGCTGCCTGGGGTGCAAGCGGTTGGTATCGCTGATATGCTTCCGCTGGATCGCAACCGCGAGTGGGGCCTGACCTCGGTGGGCCGATATCATGCCAAGGATGCTGATACCGGCGCGCTCGTTTATCTGGTTACACCGGGCTATTTGCAGGCGATGGGCATGCGGCTTCTGGCTGGACGCGACTTCTCGTGGAATGACACCCCTGACCAGTCTCCGGTCGTCATCATTAACCAGGCTGCCGCGCGCCGGGAATGGCCCGGTGAGGATCCGATCGGCAAGCTTGCCAGCGGAGCGTCAGAAAAGCCTGCACGCGTTATCGGTGTAATTGCAGACGTTCGCGAAAGTGCGCTGGAGCAGAAATCCAGTCCCCAGGTCTACGTGCCGATGACGCAAAATTCCGATGTCGAAGGCGCAACGCTGGTAGTACGTTCACGCGTGAGTCCCGATGCACTTGCAGGCAGCATTCTGGCTGCTCTGCGCAGCATCAATCCCGCACAACCGGCAACCGGGCTTCATCCGCTGCAGTCGCTCGTGGATCGGTCTGTATCGCCGCGCCGCTTCTTTGTTCTGCTGGTGACGATCTTTGCCTCTCTGGGCATCCTGCTTGCTGCACTTGGAATTTATGGCGTCATTTCCTATTCGGTGATGCAGAAAACGCAGGAGATCGGCATGCGCATCGCGCTCGGCGCGACGAGGGGCAGAGTGCAGCGCACGATACTTGCACAAACTCTTCGCCTTGCCATCGCAGGCCTCGCGATTGGCACTGTTGCATCGCTCGGAGCAGCCCACGTGATTGCGTCAGTTCTTTTCGCCACCTCGCCGTGGGACCCGTTCGCCTATGCTGCGATGGCGGCCGTGCTGCTTGCTATCGCCCTGCTTAGTGGGTACTTGCCTGCTTTACGGGCATCGAGAATTGAACCAATGGCAGCCTTGCGCAGCAACTGAAGAGGTGAGGCTGGAGTTGCCGGGAGATCCTGATTCGAGGGAGCGCGCATCAATCTCCCACGTTATCAATCCCTCATGTATCGAGGACGACGCCTTCCCAGGCTGAGAGATTCGCCCGGACTGCCGTAAGATCGCGGAAGGCAGAGGTTCCGCCGCTTGTGGCGGCCGACCAGGCTCCGGTTCGATTGCCGAGTGCAAGAGCCCTGGGGATAGGCCAGTCTCGAATCCACGCGTGCAGGAAACCCGCATTGAAGCTGTCTCCTGCGCCGATCGCGTCGACCACGGTGACGTCGTTGGCCGCTGCGTGCCAGCATTGGCCGCTCTGCCAAGCTGCAGATCCGTCAGGCCCGCGCTTGATGACGAGCAGCGGAACGAGACCGCGGAGAAATGTTATCGCGCGGTCGATATCACTTTCGCCGGCGAGCATGCAGGCCTCACGCTCATTGGGCATGAGCACATCGACAAAACGAAGCGCGTCGAGAATGCTGCGATCCCACTGGTTGTCCGGATCGTCATTGGGGTCGAGTGAAATGGTGAGACCGGCTTCTTTGAGCGCGGCGAAGAGCTCGGGAATATGCGGGGTGAGCGCGCGCTGTAGATAGTACGACGACATGTGGAAGTGGCGCGCATCGGCGAGATAGGCAAGATCGAGGCTTGCCAGGGATAGCTGAGAGGTTGCGCCGGCATAGGTGAGCATGTGCCGGTGCTGCGCGTGCTGCAGATGGACGGTAACACCGGTCTGCAACTTAGCGGGCACGCACCTGGACAGGTCGACCCCGGCGTTGAGCAGTTCTGACTGACAGAGATGACCGAAGTCGTCTCCTGGTGCTGACGTAATGAATCCGACCGAGTTGCCCAAAGCGGCGAGGTTGTGAGCGGTGATAGCCCCGGAGCCACCGACACGGATCGCCATCTTGTCGGCAAGCAACTCGCGCTCGATCGGCAGGTTCTCTGGAAGCCCGTAAAGAACCATGTCGAGATTCATGTCGCCGGCGAGAGTCACATCAAAACGCCGGCGGTCATGCGAGGGAAGTGCGGCCTCCTGATTGCTCATGCGGCCTCACCAGGTAAAACTGTGGCGCGGCGACGCAAGATCCAGAGCAGAACTCCGATGAACGCCCAGCTTGTGCCGGCCGCCTTGGCCAGCGGACCCAGGTTCCACCAGAGCACCGCACAGGTAAGCAGGCCAGCGAGCGAGAGGAGAATCGGACCGATCTGAGCGAAGCGACCGTGACGCCAGCCACGAATCATTGAAGAGAGATTGACACCCATGAAGGCCAGGAGAGCTCCGTAGTTGAGAAGTTCGGTGCCGAGCTGATAGCTGAAGACAAGCGCGCCGACAAGGCAGATCGCGCCGATGAGCAGAACGTTATTCAGGGGAATACGGCTTTTCGCAGAAACGGCGCCAAAGAATTTGCGAGGAAGTGCGCCATCGACACCCATCGCATAGAGGAGGCGCGCAGCGCCGAGCTGCGAGGCCACGCCGGAGCCCATATTCGCAAGCAGGAGCGAAGCGTTGACGATGGCGAAGAGAATCGGGCCGCCCATTCTGCCGGAGACGTGAACGTATGCCGTATCGATGTCGGGGAATGCTAATCCGCGGGGCCAGACGAGCTGGGCCACATAGACCTCAATGCTGGCGAGGATGCCGGTGATGAGGCAAGTAAGCACGATGGCTCGAGGTACGCTTCGCGAAGGATCTTTGGCCTCGTCAGTGAGAGTTGAGATTCCATCGAAGCCAATGTACGTGAGCACTGCGATCGAAGTACCGCGCAAGAGACCCGACATGTTGAAGGTGGCCGGATCGTAGAAAGGTCGAACAAAGAAGGCCGGAGTTGGCTGAGAGAGATGCAGAAGCCATCTGGCTGCAGCAGCGAGAACGAGCACGATGACGATGCCGAGGGCTGCTGCCATGGCGGCGTTAATGCGGGCTGATGTCTCAATGCCATTGCAGTTGAGCGCGGTAAAGAGAATCGCGAAGAAGATGGCCCATGCGATATATGGAACGCCGGGGAAAAAATTCATCGCCGCACGGCTGCACCAGATGGTGCAGATCAGCGGATTGAGGACGTAGTCCATAACCAGGCACCAGCCGGTGATGTAGCCAAGGCTGGGATGAATCTCTTTGCCGACATAGAGAAATGCAGAGCCGCCGTGAGGATAGACGCGCGCCATGCGCCCATAGCTGATGGAAGTGAAGAGCATCGCCACCATTGCGAGGAGAATTGCAGTGACGACGTGGCCGTTGCGCCTCGTGATAGATGACGCCGAAGCTCGGCATGGGAGCTGTCGGTTGAATAAGGATGATGCCGTAGAGGACGAGATCCCAGAAGCGCAGAGTGCGCTTGAGAGTGACCGCTCCGGGTTGAGTTTCGTGCGCGGCGGATGCCATTTCTCTTCCTTATTGCGCCGCGGCCGGAGTGAGCGTGATTGGCGCGACATTCCAGCCTTCAACGTGGACGACAGGCTTTGCCACGGACCCCTCAGGTAGTTGCGCGATGAGCGTGGCAGATTCGCCTGGAGTCAACTCGATCCAGTTGTCGGACCAGAGAACAGGTGCGATGAGGCCGCCAGAAGAAGTGCGCGCGGCAGCGCGAAGCTGAAAGGCGAGAGCCTGCGACGTGTTTTGAAGATGCAGGCGAAGTTCATGGCCAGATGCCGTTGTTGCGATCTCGGCATGGGCCGACACCGTAGCGCTGGGAAGAGTTGCGAGTGCAGTGAGGTCTTCGTGGCGAAGGGCGGGTGTGTGCGTGTAGTCGGTCTTAGGCCAGTTGAAGGTAGTCAGGGTGCCGGGCACCCAGTAGAAATTGTTGCTGACCTCATGGCCGGCAGCGTCATCGAGATCGAGTTTGATGAAGAAGGTGCGATCGGCGCCGGTATAGAGATTTTCTGGCAGTGACACCACGCGCAATGCACTGTCGGCACCGGAATCGACGACTGGGTCGGCTGAATAGACCTCTTTCCAGGCAAGATTGTAGACGTGAATGTGCGCATGCAATCCGGCCACTGGAGCATAAGTGCTGTTCACAACCACGACTGATTGATCGTCGTAGGCGTACTGGATGTGCAGAGGCTCGCAGGCTTTTTTCGCGGCATAATAGCCTGCGCCGGCATCGAGATAGTAGTCATAGAGATGCCAGATCATCGAAGGCCATGCATTATTGAGCATCCATTGAATAACACCGGTGGAGACGTACTTGTTCTTGCCGTAGGCCTCAAACATCGCTCGCTCGGAATCGTACTCCATCGTTTGCGCGATGCGTTCATAATCCGCTGCAGAACGAGGCTTGGCGTAGACCGCTTCCATTGCTTCGTCGAAGGCCTTCAAGTTGGCGAATTCACCTCCACCATAATGCAAGCTCCATGTGGATGACGCGGGCCACGCGCTGGGATCGGGTAGAAATTTCTCGCGGCTGGCGAGAGACGGGATCGCGGGGCCTGGGCTTGTCTCGGTGTTGAATCCGAAGGCGCCGCCATTCTGATGATCGACATACCAGTAGCTCGGCGCAACGTAATCGTAGGGCCCGAGCATTTTCACTCCGCTCTCGCCGGTGACGGTTGTGGGAGTCTGCGATGCGGAAGACAAGACAGGATTAGGCCAGTGCGTTTCAGCTTCAACCTGCAGATACGCACGCTCTACATCAGCCGGCGGTGGATTGTCGCTGCCGTTGAGCCACACGAGCAAGCTTGCGTGATGCCGCAGGCGCAGCATCTGTGCGCGCAAAGATGCGGTCGCGATCTTGAGGTCTTCCGGAGTCCACGAAGCCCACTTTTCCCAGTGATCGCAGCAGCACCAACCTAGCATCACGAGAATTCCCTGCTCGTCGGCAAGGTGGAAGAAATCTTCCGTTTCAAGCTTGCCTTCCAGGCGAATCGTATTGAGGTGCATGTCGCGCACCATGCGGAACTGGTCGCGCAGGCGGTTGCCGTCGGTGCGAAGCAGCATGTCCTGCGACCAGCCTGCGCCGCGAATGAGGATTGGCTTACCGTTGACGCGAAAGAGCCGGCCGCCGTTGGGCGTGAGTTCAGAGGTGATTTCGCGAATGCCGAATTGCACCGTCTTCTCATCAGAGAGATGTCCTGAAGCGGACGCGCTCACATTGAGCGTCTCAAGATGCGGCTCTCCCATTTGCCAGGGCCACCAGAGCCTGGGATGTGCGATACGAAGCGCAGGGAACTTGTCCGGCGAAAACGCAATAGTGCGGTCTTCGTGAGGCGCAAGTTCGACCTGCTCTTCAAACTGCGCACCTGCAGCGTTGCCGGCGACGACACCTTTCCATGCGCTGGCTGTGGCGTTGTGCACTTCCACATAGGCGGTGAGTTCAGCGACGTCATTCGCGAGATGCGTCTCAACCATTGGAGAAGTGACCGTTACCGGCCCAGTGGTGACGAGGTCGACGGCGCCCCAGAGGCCCATATCCTTGTCGGGCGGGCAGGGATTCCAGTCAACCCAGTTGATGCCGAGATGATTCTCAGTGGGAGCGAGGGTTTTGACGGCTAGCACATTCTGCTCGCCGGGCTTCAAAAACTCTGTTACGTCAAAATCGTAAGTACGATAAGCTCCGGCAACTGTGCTCTCATCGGCGATTTTGTGGCCATTGAGCCAAATCTGTGCGCGATAGTTGATGCCGCCGAAGTGCAGCCAGAAGCGCCCATCCTGTGCAGGCGTGGCTGGCGCGGCGAATTCGGTGCGATACCACCAGCCGCAGGCATACGGGCTATCGGCGGGCATGGGCGAGTTGGAAAAGTTTTGACCAACTGGATAGCTAGTGCCGGGAATTTTGCGCAGGTTGTCGCCGTAGAAGGGATCGGGAAGCAGACCCGCGGCAACCTGTGCGGCGAGGACAGTACTGGGCACGGAGGTCTTGAGCCAATCGGCCGTCGAGAAGTCGGCGGCGGAGATTGCGTCTCCAGTGGTCTGGAGCTTGCAGGCCGATTTCAAGCGCCAATCATCGTGAAGATGGGTAACGGTCTCGGCATGAAGCAGCGGCAGCGACGATAGCGCAGCGAAAACAAGAAAGAGCGGCAAACGAATCCAGCGCATAAGCACCTAGAGCAAACGAGAATTGGAGCGGCGACAGAAACCCTGAAACATCTGATTCAATCGTTTGAATACTGGACTATTGCTCTAATCCAGCGTAATTGTCAAGGGCCAACTTGCGGCGGCCCGATGTTGGCGGACGAGTCGTTGTCCCCCGCACCACAAGTTCTGGCTTTGCTTTGCTGAGATGTACCGGATTCGCTGTGCCCTGCTCGCGCGCATTGATCGCCTCGATGGCCCACTGGGCAGCCATGAGCCCCATCTCCGTGAGAGGCTGGTGGATCGTAGTGAGGGCCGGAGTGGTGACCGCAGCGGGAAGCACATCATCGAAGCCGACTACGGAGCAATCCTGCGGTACGCGAATACCAGCATCAGTGAGTCCCCGCACAACGCCGAGAGCGGTCAAGTCATCGAAAGCGATTACCGCGGTGAACCGCTTGCCAGAGCGGAGGAGCCGTGCGGCAAACTGCTGACCACCTTCAAATCCCGTAGTGGATCCGCCCAGGTTCGGCAGCTGAAAGACCAGCTTCGGGTCAATTCTGATTCCTGCCTGCGCGGCTGCCGCGCGCACACCAACCCATCGCGGCTCACTGTCAAAGAGCTCTCTCGGGCCGCGAATAACGGCGATATCGCGATGCCCCTGCTCGCGCAAATGATTGAAGGCGAGAGCACCGCCGGCTTCGTTATCGACAAGCAGTGAACTGATCTTTCGCTCGCTGAGATCGCGTCCCAGGATGATGATAGGCACGTTGTTCTTGCGGATGTCGGCGAGAAGATTTGTCTCCTCGAAGATCCAGCTGGCGATGACGATCACACCTTCGGCTCGCCTCTCGAGGATCATCTGAAGGTAGTTGTCGAAGAGAGGACGCTTGGTCTCGGCGTCCATGAGCAAAGGCAGATAACTGGCCGGGTGCAACCCAAGCTGAATTCCGCGAACGATCGGGATGCAGAAGGGATCGGAAAGATCGTAGGCGAGAACACCAATCGTCTGGCTGCGGCGGCGGCGGAGAGAGCGAGCAAAGGCGTCGGGATGATAGCCGAGCCTGCGAGCGATGGTGCGAATGTGCTCGCGCGTGGAAGCAGCGACATTCTGCGAGAGCGGAGCTTCGCTGAGGACGATTGAAACCGTCGAGACGGAAAAGCCCGCGGTACGTGCAACATCGGTCAATGTTACGTGGCCTGACTTGCGCTGAACCACTTCCTGGCCTCCTCGGCGCGGATGCTGCCAAACGAAATGACAGCCATTCTGACACAAGAAAACTGCGGCGTCTCGTCTTTTTTGTGACGGCTCGCAATTTTTTTCTTGACTTGCCCGTGAATCGATCCTACAGTCTTTTCTCAAAGATTCAAACGTTTTAATACGTTTGTGCCCGAGGGCCAGCCATGACCATCTCAACCAAAGGCGCCTCAATGGCGCGCGCTTTTCTTTTCCTGTCAATTCTCATCCTCTGTACGATTGCCGCCTACGCGCAGCCGGGCAGAGGAGGCATCAGCGGATTGGTTGCTGATCCGACAGGAGCGATCATTCCCGGAGCAACAATCTCCGCGCAGAGTACGACGACCGGCGTGAAGGTTTCGACGGTTTCAACCGCCGCCGGCCTCTACTCCTTCGTCTCCCTCGCGCCGGGTACGTACGACGTTACAGCTGGTGCAAAGGGATTCGAGACGATCGTCCAAAAGGGCGTGAAGGTCGATGTCGATCAGGTCGCCACTCTGAACATCGCGCTCAAGATCGGCAGCGTGAGTGAAGTGGTTACCGTAAATGCATCGACGCTGATCGACGCGAGCAACTCAACCGTTGGGCAACTGATCGGCGCGGAGACGATTGACCGTGTGCCGCTGCTGACGCGGAATGTTTTCGACCTGGTGCAGTTGAGCACAGGCGTGACGCCAGCAAATGGAGCGCCAAATTCGTCGAGCTCATTCGCAATCCAGAACATTTCGAGCGGCCGCCCGGGCGTCGATGTCTCTTCGTACACGATCAATGGCGCGATCGTGGGCTCTGTGTACTACATGGTTGACGGCAGTCCTTTGGGAATTGCGGAGAACAACAATGCCGCAATCATTCCAGCGCTTGATATCCCGGAAGACGGCGTAGAAGAAACGCGTGTTGAAACGCAGAACACGCCGGCGTCGTATCAGAGCGGCGGGGCCGGCGTGATCAGTCTCGTTACCAAGTCCGGCGGCAACCAGTTTCATGGCGATGTCTTCGGCGTCTTCCGGCCTGATGTGCTCGCGGCGAATGAATACTTCAACAAGCAGAATCAAGTGGCCAGCGGCACATCGAATACGCCTCCGTCGTTTCATCGCTACCAGGAAGGTGCGGCGATCGGCGGGCCGATTTTGAAGGACAAGTTATTTTTCTTTGGCGATTACGAGGCGACGCAGCAGGAGCAGTTTGACGGATCGAATGTTTTTACCGTGCCCACGAGCGCAGAGCGCACGGGCGACTTCTCCAATGACAGCTTTACGATCTACGACCCGACCCAGCCGAATATAGCAACCGGGCCACTGGCCGGAACGCGGCAGCCATTCGCGAATAACATCATCTCCAATCCGAATCAGACTGGCTTGGCATTTCTTTCAGAGATGCCCAAGTGCAATGTGGATGTAAACGGGGTTCCCTGCGACTCGGATGGATCGGGAGCGCTCAACAACTTCTACAAGGCAGGGCTCGACCCGACGACGGCCCAGCGCTTTGATGTGCGCGTGGATTGGGCACAGAGCGAGAAGCAGAAAATCTTCGGACGGTTCTCGTTCGATCGTTTGTTCCTGTCGACGTTCAATGCTTTCGACAGCATGTGGGACCTGAACTATGCGCAAAACGTAACGAACGGTCGCAACGTTCTGCTGGCCGACGATTTGACGCTGAGCCCGACGACCTTTCTGCAATTGCGCTACTCCTTTACCCGTCACTATGAGAATCAGGGCGGCGATCCGAGACAGGTTGGGTTCGATATCACCTCCCTCGGATTTCCATCAGCCCTGGCAGCTGAGGAAGTGTACAAGCTGCTGCCGTTTGTGATCTTCAACGATGTGGGGGGCGGCGTTGGCGGAACAGCTAACTACAACACATTCATCTTCGCTAGCGAGAACAGCGACGCGAACGCTGCAGTAACAAAGCTGTGGGGCAAGCATCAGGTCTCTGCTGGTTTTGAGTACATGAAGCGATTCCTGAATGCGGGCCAGCCTCCGGCGCCTTCGGGATCTTACCTCTTCGACATTTCGGCGACCGACCAGACTGTGAACACAGCAGTCGGCGGCAGCGACTTTGCCTCTCTGCTGGTGGGCATGGGAACCACTCCGGGCTCGGAG
Organism: uncultured Acidobacteriaceae bacterium; assembly: GCA_963832465.1. Lineage (GTDB taxonomy): Bacteria > Acidobacteriota > Terriglobia > Terriglobales > Acidobacteriaceae > Telmatobacter. The sequence continues at coordinate 535,743 of CAWHUJ010000001.1, read as the reverse complement.
TCGAACGACTATCCGAACTTCTCGAAGGACCTTTTCGCAGCAGAGGCGAGTCCGTACTACGCCACGTTTATTGAGGACACCTATCGCCCTATCAGGTCTTTGACCATTACCGCGGGACTGCGCTGGGATATCTTCGGTGGACGGACAGAGCGGCATAACCGCCTCGAGTACTTCGACCCGAATGTCACGAACACAGTGAGTGGAGTTGGATACACCGGCGCCGAGATCTACGTGACCGGCAGCAACCGTTCGCCGTTTACAACCAACCTCAAAGACTTTGGCCCGCGCCTGGGATTCTCATGGCAGGCCGCGAAACCGCTGGTGATTCGCGGTGGCGGCGGAATCTACTACGGTCCAAGCGTGCAGATGACCGCCGGTCCATCGGTCAACAGCGATGGCTTCGCCTCCTATACAACGTGGAACGCGACGAACTGGGACCAGGATCCAAATACCATCGCATACGACTGCGAGAATGCAGGCGTCTGCGGCGGCCAGGGCAATACGGTCATGGTCAGCTCGCTGAGCAACCCCTTTCCCAACGGCGTTGTGCCTCTCATCGATTCGCCGACGGGGCTTGCGAATAACCTTGGCAACTCACTCAACACAATGTTGCACTCGCAGCGCACGGCAACGACGTATAACTTCAACTTCGGTCTCGAATACCAGTTGCCGCACGACGTTGTTTTGAATGTGGGATATGTCGGCAGCCGCGGTCTCTTTATCCCACTCGGCGCGGCAGACCTGAATACGCTCGATCTCAATACGATTGCGAGCAATCAGGCGAATCTCTTCAACGTCTCGGTGCCCAACCAGTGGGCTGCAATTCAGCCGGCGACGAACGCAAACTATGGCACCGATACGGTTCCGTTGTGGCTGTCTCTGCAGGAGTTTCCGCAATTTGGCACCGGCAACTACGGAGATGGCAACGGCGTGATTGTTCACGGGTATCCCGGAGGGGATTCCGATTACAGCTCACTGCAGGCAAAGGTTGAGAAGAGATTGACCAGCCACTTCACTGCGCTCGGGTCATTCACCTGGGCCAAGCTGATTACTGACGACGGGAATCCGCCGCTTGGCTTTGTTGGCTCGCATCTGGGTGCTCCGCAGGACTGGAAGAACCTGAATTTTGAACACTCAGTGAGCCCGCAGGACGTGAAATATCAGTTCACCGGAAGTGCTTCGTATGACCTGCCGGTTGGCCAGGGACGCGCAGTGAATCTGAATGGTGTCGGCAATGCGATTCTGGGCGGATGGACGGGGAATCTGATCGCATATTTCAGCACCGGTGTTCCGATTGCTTCTCCAATTGTGGGAGCAGGTTTCTCCTACTTCAACCAACGGCCTGACCTGAGTTGCGATCCTTCAAAGGGCGCGCCGCACACAGCGAGCACATGGTTCAACTACAACTGCTTCGCTTTCCCGGCAAGCCAGTTTGTAGCGGGCAACGCACCAGCCTACCTTGACCATGTGCGAACGATGGGTGCAAATAACCTGGATGCCTCGCTCTATAAGCATTTCGCGATGGGCGAGCAACGTGATCTGCGTATCGAGATTGCGGCCTACAACCTCGCAAACCGGGCGCAGCTTGGCATGCCGAATGTTCCGGATATCACCTCGGTGCAGTCGCAGCCCGAAGTGGCGGCTACGTTCGGGCAGATTACTCAGACCGTGAATACTCCTCGCCAGTTGCAGTTTGGCGCGCGCTTCACCTTCTGACGTTAGATGGTTCTGATGTTTGATGGACCCTGCGCATCCCAATATGGGTGGGGTGCGCATGCGTTCAAAGCAGATTGCCGAAGAACCGAAGACGTTCATCATCGTTCTCGATACCGGCGAAGAGATTCTTTCGTCGCTGCAGAAATTTGCAGAGGCGGAGGATCTCTCCGGCAGCAGCTTCAAAGCAATCGGAGCGCTGAGCCGGGCGGAACTCGGCTGGTTTAACTGGGAAACGAAAAAGTATCAGACCGCAGTGAAGCTGGAAGAGCAAGTAGAGCTGCTCTCGCTGATCGGCGATATTGCCCTCAAGGACTCAAAACCGCAGGTTCACGCGCATGTGGTGGTTGGGCGGAAGGATGGCACTGCCCATGGCGGCCATCTTCTGAGCGCGACAGTTCGCCCGACATGCGAGCTGATTCTGACTGAGAGTCCGCGCCACCTGCAAAAGCGGTTCGACCCCGCGTCAGGAATTGCGCTGATTCGTTTCTGACAGGGACGGATCCGGTAGCCTGCCCGGGCCTTTCCTGCCCGCATTGTGATATCGGCGCCAGAAAAGAGAGCAATTCGCAGTAGCAATTATTGTATTCAACTTCGTATACTTTAAAGCGAGGCCGAAACATTTGCCCCAATGACCACGGCAATGGAGTTCCTTGGAAGACTCCGATGCCAGAGCATCCTTGCGCCTTAAGGGTGCGTTGCCTCAAGTTAAGAGTGTTATGACAGCCAAACAAATGCCGCTTCGCCTGGATGTTATTGATTCTCATACGGCCGGTGAGCCAACGCGATGCGTGCTCTCCGGGGGACCGCATCTGGGGGCCGGACCGCTGTCAGAGCGACTTGAACGGCTACGGCGGGAACATGATCGCTACCGGCGCGCTATTTTGTGTGAGCCGCGCGGGTCGGATGTGCTGGTAGGGGCTCTGCTGGTGGAACCTCACGATCCGGCTTGTGACGCGGGCGTGATCTTCTTCAACAATGCCGGCTATCTGGGAATGTGCGGCCACGGCATGATCGGCGTTGCGGCTACTCTGGCTTTTCTGGGCAGAATCGAGCCGGGCGAGCACCTGATCGAGACGCCGGTAGGCGCGGTGAAGGTCGAACTGAACGATACGGGTTGGGTGACAATCAGGAATGTGCCTTCGTATCGCTATCGCAGCAGCGTACAGGTGCACGTGCCGGACTACGGCGTAGTACGCGGCGACGTAGCCTGGGGCGGCAACTGGTTTTTCCTGGTGCGCGAACACAACTTCGATGCGGCACATGATCTGACCCTGGGAAAGGTGGAACAGCTGACCGCGTTCACCTGGGAGATTCGCCGCGCGCTTGCCGCCGCCGGTGTGACTGGAGCGAGTGGCGCGGAAATCGATCACGTTGAGCTGTTCGCGGAGGCCCACGATCAAGCCAACGACAGCCGCAACTTTGTGCTGTGCCCGGGGAAGGCATATGACCGCTCGCCGTGCGGCACAGGAACCAGCGCGAAGATGGCTTGCCTCGCCGCTGAAGGGACCCTAAAGCCCGGCGTGCCGTGGAGACAAGAGGGCATTCTGGATACGGTGTTCGAGGGGAGTTTTGAGTTCCAGAACGGAGATGCGAGTGAAGGCGGCGAAGGGCCGCGCATTCTTCCCGTTATTACAGGATCTGCATATGTGACTGCGGAGTGCACGCTGATCTTCGATCCTGCAGATCCCTTTCGGCTCGGTGTGCCGGAATGACAATGAGTTCGCCGCGCTCGTACGACGTGGTCATTGCGGGCGGGGGTATTGTGGGCTCTGCATGCGCGCTGGCCTGCGCAGAGCGAGGGCTACACGTCGCGTTGGTGGAGCGGGAGTTTCCCGGTTGTGGCGCAACAGCGGCGGGCATGGGCCACATCGTCGTAATGGATGACAGCGAGGCACAGTTTGCGCTGACGCGCAGGTCGCAGCAGCTATGGCATACGCTGAGCGCTGGGTTGCCGGCAGGCGCGGAGTTCGAGCAGCGCGGAACGATCTGGGTTGCCGCGGATGCTGAGGAATTTGCTGAAGCGGATCGCAAACGACTCTACCTGGAAGAGCGCAATGTTCCGTGCCGGTTGCTCTCTGCGACCGAACTTAGCGCGAAGGAACCGAACCTGCGGCGCGGGCTTGCGGGGGGGCTGCTGGTTCCTGAGGATGCCGTCGTCTATCCGCCGGTGGTTGCGCTGCACCTCACGAAGCAATTGCAGGCACGTGGTTCGGAGATCATTACGGGACGAAGAGTGGAGCGTCTGGCCGATGGAGTTGCGCGTCTCGATGATGGTTCCGAATTGCGCGCGCGTACGGTGGTAAATGCGATGGGCGCGGATGCGGCGCGTTGTACGCCCGGGCTGCCTATCAAGAAGCGCAAGGGGCATCTCGCAATTACAGATCGCTATGCGGATTTTGTGCGCCATCAGCTTGTGGAACTCGGCTATCTGAAAAGCGCGCACTCGATCAGCACGGATTCAGTGGCGTTCAACGTGCAGCCGCGTCAGACAGGGCAGATCCTGATCGGGTCGTCACGCCAATATGGCAATGAAGATTCGGCGGTAGATCAGCAGATGCTGACGGCAATGCTGCAACGGACCGAAGTGTATTTGCCAGCGCTCCGTTCTTTGAACGTAATCAGAGTTTGGACGGGCTTTCGCGCAGCTACACCGGACAAGCTGCCCTTGATTGGCCCGGTTCCGGGAGACAGCACGCTGTGGCTGGCAACGGGCCATGAAGGATTGGGCATTACAACTGCGCTGGCGACGGCAGAATTACTGGCGTCAGTTCTAACGGGCCGCACGCCGGCGATTGCGCCTGAACCTTATCTTCCGGGCCGTTTTGACCTCGGCCGAAGCTACCAATCGAATTCGCATCAGGAGACAAAATGAACTGGAACGGCGTTATGCCTGCAATGACTACTGCCTTTCATCCCAATATGAGCATCGACCATGCGATGGTGGCTAGCCATGCACAATGGCTGATTGAAAACGGCTGCACGGGAATTATCTGCCTGGGCTCGCTGGGCGAAGCTGCAACCCTGACTTTCGCCGAAAAGGTAGACGTGCTGAAGACGGTAGTGAAGGCAGTGGGCGATAAGGTTCCGGTTGTGTCGGCGATTTCTGCTCTTTCAACGGCAGAAGCGGTAGAACTGGCGCGCGCCGCGCATGCAGCGGGCTGCCGGGGATTGATGGTTCTGCCCCAGTATGTCTACAAGGGTGACTGGCGGGAGAACAAGGCGCACGTTGCAGCAGTGCTGAAGGCTACGCCTCTGCCTGCGATGCTCTATAACAATCCGGTTGCCTATGGCACGGATTATCTGCCCGAGCAGATCGCTGAGTTGGCGAGCGAGTTTAGCAATCTAGCCGCTGTTAAGGAGTCATCGACGGATGTTCGCCGCGTGACGGCGATTCGCGCACTGCTTGGTGACCGGCTGGCGATCTTTGTTGGGGTAGACGATGCGATCGTGGAGGGCATTGCAGCCGGTGCGGTGGGCTGGGTGGCTGGGCTGGTGAACGCCTTTCCTCGCGAATCTGTTGATCTCTTTCAACTGGCGAAGGCGGGAAAGACGCAGGAAGCCTTTGAGCTGTACCGGTGGTTCCTGCCGCTGCTGCAGATGGACACGGTGCCGAAGTTTATTCAGCTGATCAAGCTGGTGCAGGCAGAAGCAGGGGTTGGTTCTGCCCGCGTGCGAGCGCCACGCATGGAAGTGAAAGGCGCGGAACTCAAAGAGGCGCTTGCCTGCTTCAAGAAGGCGCAGGAGAATCGGCCTGCTGTCGCGGTGCGTAGCACGGCGTTTTCGGCGTGAGCTTTGGAACTGGTAGCGTGCGCTACCAGTTCCCTCTTTCACCGTACATATCGATGACCTTGGCGAGGCGCTTGCAGCCGTTCTCCCAATTGGACGAGAGCGCGCGCTCGAGGCGGTCGGCATCACCTGCGACAAGCGCTTCGATGATCTCCTCGTGCTCCTGCACTGAAATATGCAGCTCGCCGATGATAGAACTCGCATAGAGACGCCAGTAACGCTCGGTCTGAGGTTCAATGGCGCTGTGCAGCGCGGTGAGACGCGGCCCGGAACCGGCAGCGAGAATCAGGCGATGGAACTCGTGATCGAGGTCGAAGATGTCGGGACCATGCGAATCGTGATCGCGAGCAATCTTCGATAGCTTTTCATTCACGCGCCGCAACTTCACGGCGAGTTCCTCGCGCTCTTTAAGCGGCAACACTGCGGCACGCCTGCCAGAGAGGCCTTCAAGACGGCCGATGATCGGATAGAGTTCGTTTGCGTCTTCTTTGGTGAGGGGAGCGACGATCATGCGTGACTTGCTCGAGTTGCGGTACTCGATGACGTAGCCCTCGCGCAGCAAGAGATAAAGAGCGCCTCGTACGGGCGTCCGGCTCATATTGAGGTGTTCACACAAATCGCTCTCGACGATCCATGTGCCGGGCGCGAGCTTGGCGTGCACGATCAAATCACGAATGCGCTCAACGGCGATGCCGACGCTGGTTCCATGCTCAGCCTTTGTCGAGCGCTTCTTGAGACCTTTGGTAGATCTAGCCGCTAACGGCGCCATATCGATCTGCTCTCTGACCCTTCCGTTTCACTGCTGAACATAATGACCTCAGAATACATCGTGCCTCTCGAAGTCTGTACCGACTAAAAGCCTGCCGCGCCCCGGAGGCCGGAGACGCGGCAGTGGGCGCGGTCAAACCTCGAGCTAGAACTCGATATTGGCCCGGATTTCGACTATGCGCGGATCGTTGGTTACGCCGCTGGTGGCGAAGCCATTGTTGAGCACATAGCCGCCACCCCAGGTGGGAGATCCGCCGAAGGAGCCGGAGGTATTGCCGAAGACCGGATGGTTCCAAACGTTCGTTGCCTCAGCCTGGAGCTTGAACTGGATAGCTTCAAAGATCGGGAAGGACTTGGAAACGGAGAGATCGTTGTAGAACGCATGCGGTCCGTGCAGGTAGACGATGTTGCCGAAGGTTCCGGGGGTTGTGTTGGGCAGCAGATACTGCGGGTTGGCGCCGCCAGTGCCATTGCCGTTCTGCAGATACTTGGGATCCATAAGCAATGCGTACGTCATGCCGGGAACGCGATGGACACCGATGGCCTTCTGCAGTTGCGAGACGGAAACGCCGCTGAGGCGAATTCCGCCGTCGCCGTAGTCGTTATAGGTGAGGTTGCCGCTCGAGAGCTCCTGCGGCGTGCCGGTCTGGAAGGTGAGGATGGTGCCGAGCGTCCAGTTGCCGAGCAGACGGCTGGCAAGATTGTTGCTGTTAAGGAACGCGCGGCCCCGGCCGAAGGGCAGATCGTAGGTTCCAGTGAAGTGGAAGGTGTGGCGGATATCGTATTGCGCGGGACCGTAGGCGAGACGCGTGTTGCGCAGGGTGAAGGTATCAGGCCATGCGCACCATCCGTCATATCCGCCGCAGGTGACACCGCCCGGGCCGTTGGTATTCACGCCAAAGCCGAGGGTGTGGGCCCAGGTGTAGTTAGCATCGTACTGGAAACCCTTCCATTGTCCCTGGCGCAGATCGACCTGCAGCGAGTGGTAGTTTGAGTAGCCGCCGGCGTTCATGTACTGGGTTTGGTATCCGGCAGCAAACGGGTTTGCCTGGAAGAAGTTGATGGGCTTGTTTGCGCCTGCTCCACCGGAGTAACCGGCATTGTTGACGCAGGGTGCGAATGCTGCGCCGACCAGATTGCAGAAGTAGGCTGTCGTTCCGCTGATGCCGGAGAGCGAGCTTGCGAAGGCGCCTGCCTGGCCTGTCTGCAGATAGTTGAGGAAGGTTCCGTTGTTGTAGTCGACCAGCGGAATGCCGGGTCCGCCCGGTCCCTCACCGGCAAATGCCGCGTCCATAGTGGGCAAGGGCGCCTGGCCTGTGAGGCCATTGTTGGCAAAGCTGCAGGTGCCGTCGTTGGCGCAGTTGGGATTGGCGAGCATGTAGGCGTTGAGGTTCGCCTGTGCCTGCTTGAATTCGTCGAGGAATCCGTTTTCGAAGATGTTCACTTCGTTTGTGTTGTTGTTGATCCACTGATGCAGGTTGCGATTGCCTGCGTAGCGGATCTCAAGCACGCGTGAACCGAACTCGCGCTGAACGCCGAAGTTCCAGCTTTCGCTGTAAGGCTGCTGAATGTGCGAATCGATGCCTGTGACGCCATTGCCGCAACCCGGGCAGTTGCCGAGGAAGGTGAACTCCGACTCTGGTGCTGACTGCTGATACGTCGCAGGGTTGAGGAGATACGCAGGCATGGTATCGCCCAGAGAGAGCGATCCGGGAGCGAAGGTTCCCGGAGTGCCGGTGTTGTTGGCGCTGAGCGAGAAGCCCTGATAGAAGAACGAGCCCTGATCCGAGACGTTGTTCCAGTAGTACTGATAGGGCTCGGTGAAGCGGCGCAAACTGAAGCCACCACGAATAACGGTCTTGTCGCCGCCAGTGATACGCGCGAATGGACCATCAGAGACCTTGGGATTCCAGGCGAAGCCGATCGCCGGTTGTGGCGTGACGTGAAAGGGATCATAGGCGCGAGCGCGAGCTACCAGCATGGGATTCTGGTTTCCATTCAGCTGACCGGGCTTGAAGAGATCGCCAGGTGCCGTGGGGCCATAGACGGAGCTGGTATCAGCGTTATGGTATGCGCCGGTCTTGTCGACACTTTGGCCGGTGAAGTCCCAACGCAGGCCGTAGTTCAGCGTGAGCGTCGGCTTGACGTGCCATGAGTCCTGGAAGAAAAGGCCCCAGGCGAGTGTGGACTCATCGAGCGCATAGGAGCCGATGGTGCCGGACTGGGAGTAGGCGTTGGTGGCTTTGTCGTAAGTGTTCGTTCCGCCTACGCTCGAGATACGGCCGGTAAGTGTGGCATAGAGATTGAGAGCCTCAGTCAGCGCGCTTGAGTTAGCGCACGGCAAAGTGCCGGTGCCAGAGCATACGCCTCCTACGGTTCCCGATGTGGTGAAGGCATTGCTTGCAGGATCGCCCGGCGCGATGCCGAGGGTGTAGTTGGGGAAACCGGAAGGCGGATTCCAGTAGTGATCCTGTTCGTGGTAGCCGGTGATGCCGAATTTGAAGGTGTGGCTGCCCTTGAGATAGCTGACGGCGTCGTTGAGGCTGAAGGCTGGGTAGTACGAGGTGACGGGCAGCTGGAAGTTCTGGCCCGAGTGACCGAGCGCCCAGTTGACCGTAGGCTGAGATGTATAGAGAGGCTTCGCGTTGTAGGCGAATTTGTTGATGTTGTAGAGGAAACCGATCTTGAACTGATTGATCAACTGAGATGAGAGATTCCAGTCGACCGAGTACGAGGTGGTGTAGTTTTTGACCTCGTTGCCAGCCACCATATCGCTGAAATTGCCGCCAGGGAATGGAGCGGCATTCTGACCTGGTTGCGTGTTGTAGGTCATAGACCAGGAAAGGCTCATACGCAACTTCTCGGTTGCGTTGTAGTCGATGCGCGCCGCCGGGAAATAGTAGGTGTTGGTGTTCGAGTTGTTCCAGGTGACGGTGTTGATGTTGGGATCGGAGCCGGTTGAAACGGTGCCGGAGCCTACCGCGGAGCTGATGGCACTGAGCTGTGAGCCGATGGCAGAGTTTACGGTATTGGGCAACGCGTTCGAATAGGCGTGGGCAACATTGAGCACGTTCACGGTGTAGGAGTTGCCATCGGTTCCGGTGTAGGAGAAATTACCGCTCTGCGCGCCGGAGGCGATGAACGTGTTGCTGGCAGTGAAACTGCCGGGAATATATTGCTCGGCGTAGCTGCCGAAGAAGAAGAGCCTGTCCTTGAGGATTGGCCCGCCGACGGAGACGCCGAAGTCGTTGTAGATCTGCTTGGCTTTGCGTTGACCGGTAGCGTCGTTGGCCCAGCTGTTGGCATTGAGACCATCGTTGCGGAAGTTGTTAAAGGCGCGGCCGTGAAACTTGTTGCTTCCGCGACGCATGACGAAGTTGGATTGCATGAGCGCCTGACCGAAGCCCTGATCGAGATCAAGCTGATCGGTCTGCACGGTCATTTCAGAGATGCCTTCGATGCGCGGCGTAACGGCGGGCTCAGCGTTGCCAAAGATCTTCATGCGGCTGGCAGAGCCGATGGTGCCATCGATGTTGGTGCCCTGGCTGACGAGCGGCTGGCCATTCCAGGAGCCGGCGCCGCCATTGTCGCCACTGTAGCCCGGGGTGTAGGTGGCCAGCTGGGTCAGATCGCGACCCGCGAGTGGCAGATCTTCGATCTGCTTCATGTCAACGACTGTGCCGATGGCGTTGGAGGTTGTTTCAAGGAGCGACGCTGAGCTGGCATTTACTTCGACAGACTGAGTGGAGGTGCCGACCTTCAGGCTGATGCTGACGTCGGTGGTCAGCGCAGCATGCACCACGATCCCTGTAGCAACGGAAGATTGATAGCCGCTTCGCGAGACAGTGAGCTTGTACTCGCCGATCAGCAAATTCACGAAGGTATAGCTGCCGTCTTCACGCGTTGTTGCGCGGCGAATGTCATTGGTTGCGGTATCGGTGAGTTCCAGTGCGGCTCCGGGCACCACACCGCCGGTGGCATCTGTCGCAATGACTGTGACGGAACCCTGAGATCCGGATTGCGCGTTGGCGTTGACCGCCAGCACCATCACGGCCATACATACTGCAAGCAGACTCAGCACCTTAAGACATCTGTGCGTCATAGCGTCTTCTCCTCCAAAGAAATCCCTTTACTTCAAACCCCGTGAAAGCGCTTTCTCGGCTGCTCATGGCAAGTCTTCGGCAGACGGAAAACGTAGCGCGCAATCACAAATGCATATTAGTACTGAAATATGAATTCAATTTTGTATTTATGACAAGAGAAAAATTTCAACAGAATTTAGGATACGTTTTCTGTGCGATTGGTATTCTTCTATCTGTCTGATTCCAAAGCGCTTTATTTCTTATCTTGGACGGACTCAGGCAGGCCGTTCCACGCCGGCGTAGCAAGCCCAAGCAGATTGCGGACGAAGAAATCCATGAGCTTACGCTCGCCGTATCGGCCCCCTGCGCCATGCCCTCCGCCGGGCACAAACAGCAGATCGAAGTCCTTGTTCGCCTTAATCAGACGGTCGACAACCTGGAGGGTCGTGGAGGGATCAACGTTCTTGTCCATCTCGCCGACGACGAGCATCAGCTTGCCCTCGAGGCGCCATGCATTATCGGCATTTGAGGATTCCGCGTACCAGGGACCGACAGGCCATCCCATCCACTGCTCATTCCACCAAATCTTGTCCATGCGGTTGTCGTGGCTGCCCGAGTTGGCGACGGCGACCTTGTAGAACTCCGGATGAAAGAGCAGCGCGCCCATTGCGCTTTGACCGCCCGCGGAAGTGCCGAAGACGCCGACACGCGAGATGTCGTACCAGGGATACTTTTGCGCGACCGCTTTGTGCCAGAGAATGCGATCAGCGAAACCGGCATCTTTGAGATTGTGCCAGGCTACGTCGTGAAACGCGCGGGAGCGGTTGTTGGTGCCCATGCCGTCGATCTGCACGACAACGAAGCCGAGAGCTGTGAGGGGCTCGACGCGAGTCGTGAAGCTCTTGGGGACAAAGGAGCCCTGCGGCCCGGCATAGATGTCTTCGATGACCGGATATTTTTTGTTTGGGTCGAAGTTGATAGGCCGGTTGATAATGCCCCATATCTGCGTTTTTCCGTCGCGGCCCACGGTGTGAAAGGGCTCTGCAGGTTGCCATCCTGCGGCACGCAAAGGACCGTCATCGGCGGTGTTGACCGGCATGATCAGGCTCGCGTCGGAGGCGCGACGCAGCTCAGTGATGGGCGCAAGGTCGAGACGAGAATAGGTATCGACAAAATACTTTCCGTCTGGCGAGAAGCTGAGCGTGTGATTCGCTTTTGTGGGAGTCAGAGGCGTGAGGCCGGAGCCGTCGAATCGAATCTTGTAGCCATGGACGTAGTAGGGATCCTCATCCGGGTTCATGCCGCTGGCCTCGAAGTAGATCTCCTGTGCCGCGTCATCGACGTAAGCGACAGCGCGCACCACCCATTCGCCGTTAGTGATCTGCCGGATTTGAGCCCCGGTGTGACCGTCAAAGAGATAGAGATGTTCCCAGCCGTCACGTTCCGAGGCCCAGAGAATATTCTTTCCATCGTCTAGATCGTGGCGGTAATACTTGCCGTGATCGAACTGGTCGGATGTGAGGGGCTCGTAATTGATGAAGGTATCGCTCTTCTCTTCGATCAGGGTGCGCGCGGCGCCATCGTTGGCGTTGACTTCGATGAGACGGTATATCTGATGGCCGCGCTGGTTGTACTCAAACGTGAAGGCGCGAGAGTCCTTCCACCAGGCGATGGGCAGGATTTCGTAAGGGTTTGGGAAGAGCGAGTTGTCGATTGGCAACTCGCGATGCGTCTGCACGTCGAAGAGGACCGGCTTGTAGAGCGAGAGAACATCGCCGGCTTTGGGGTAGACCATCGTAGACGATTTGGGCTGCAACTGATCAGCAGGCGAAGACTCAATGTAATGCACCTCACGCCTGTATCCGGGACGCACGCGATAGATGGCGAGATGCTTCGAATCGGGTGACCAGGCGAGGGTGCTTACGGCGTAGTAGTTCCCTTCTGAACCGTCCTCGCTGAGGATAACGGTTTGCGCGGCGCCAGAATGCGGATCAGTGGGAAGTGAATCGGGGTGCGCTGGACGCAGGACGACGTTGTAGTTCTCTACGAATGCGAGCCAGTTGCCATCGGGAGATGCAACCGCATGCGCGGCGCCGTTTTCTGCGGGTTGCGTTGAATCGTAGCCACCGTCGTCATCGTCAGCGTCGTTGTGCTGATCCTTGTGAGTGCAAACGTAAGCCGCAAGATCGCATCGCCACTCCTGATGATCGCGGAAGAAGGTGAGAGCTGTGCCCTTGTCGACAAAGCGCACATGCCCCAGAGGCAACGCGTTGGGCTTTATCGCTTGCCCGAGTGCCTTGGTAAGCGCCTCGGCAAGGCGCGCGTGATCGAAGGCTGGCTGCTGCGTCTGCTTTTCCGCGTCAACGAGAAGAAACTCATCTCCACCATTGATTGAGCGGCGATAGGTGAATTGATGTGTGTCCTCGATCCACTGAACGTCGCTGGGCATATGCAACACGAGGCTCTTGTATTTGTCGCGCAGGCTGAGGGCGCGATCATAATCTGCGGGCGTGAGTTGGGCGTGCAGGGTAAGCGAAGTGGCTAAGGCAACAACGGCAACCGCTCCGCGCACAATGCGATGAAGAGCTCGAGAGCGAAACGAACAGTGGCGAACAATTGTGCTGAGTATCTGCATCAGGCAACATCCCCAGAGGTAGACTTTTGCGCAACGGCAACGGCGGAAACCGCGGCGGGAAAGAGTGGCGGCCGGTCGCCGGAGACCTGCCAGCCAAAAAGAGCTTGTGCGGCTGCTCCGCAAATGCGGCCTTGACAGGCGCCCATGCCGCAGCGCGTGTGCAGCTTTGCTTCGCGCCATGAAGCGCACTCGGCGAGACGCGCATAAGCAACATCTTCACAACGGCAGACAATCGTTTCGGGCTGAGCCAGAGTGCGAAGTTCATCGCGCAAGCGGAATGCACGGTCAAGACTCCGCACGAAACGGTGGTGACGCACGAGATGAGCGGCACGAGCGCTAGCCTGGGCCTCCCGGCCAGCCGCGGCAAGAGCTGCGACTTCGCCTTCGGCGATGGCCTTCTCCATTCCGCCGATGCCGGTCAGCTCGCCGATGCAGGCGATGCCGGGAACCGAGGACTGGAGAAGCGAATCAACAGCGACGTAGCCATCTTTGATTGCGCAGCCGAAGAGGCGCGGCAGTTCAAGGTTTGGGACAAGATGAAATCCGCATGCAAGCCAGTCGCATTCGACAGTCCATTGTCTGCGCCCGTTCGTGAGGGTGACGCGTTCGACGCGACTGGAACCCTCCGCGCGCAGAACCCAACAGTCTGTTCGGAAAGGGACGCGCGCGATCTTGCCGCGGTACCGTGCGGCTTCTACGAGTTTGCCTGGGAAAGCAGCAAGCGAAATGCCGAAGGCTAGGAGACGCGCCAGCGGCGCTTGTTCATAGATACCCGCAATGCGCGCGCTTGACTCAGCGAGGCCGGCAGCGATAGCGAGTAGGAGCGGGCCGGTGCCGGCAACAACAACTTTGCGATCGCGCAGATCTAGTCCCGACTTCACCAGAGCCTGCAGGCCGCCAACGCCCGTGACGCCGGGAAGCGTCCAGCCGGGAAAAGGAAGGAACAGTTCGCGCGCACCGGTTGCAATAATCAGATTCCGATATTCCAGGTCGCGCGCTGCGCCATCCTGCTCGATGCGAAGTTGCCGGGGCGTAGGATTGCTGACAACCTGCCAGCCGGAGAACACAGTGCAGCCCGTTCGACGCAGACGTTCGGACCAGTGCACAAAGGTAGCGCCATGGGGATGCTTTGCGGCCGATGCTGTCTGGAGGCCTCGCCAGATCTGGCCACCTGGGCTAAGGTTGTCGTCGACGAGGCAGACCCGCAGGCCGGCTTCAGCGGCAATAGCTGCAGCAGCGATGCCGCCTGGACCGGCACCGATAACCGCCAGATCATAGGACGCACTCATTCGGTGACTACCTTCATCTCAGGCTCGCAGAAGATCTGGCAAGTGCGGCGGTGAGGCACGCCGTTCACGGTGGCACGGCACTCCATGCAGATCCCCATGCCACAAAGCGGCGCGCGCGGCTCGCCGAGCACAGAGACGCGACAGGCTTCTCGAGCCATCAGCATTGCGGCTGCAACGCTGGTTCCTTCAGCAACCTTAAAGCGGCGCCCATTGATGGAAATGGAAACGAGTGCGGGCATACGCGTCAGGAATCCTGAGAGAGAGCGCGCGCTGCCTCTCTCGTGGAGCGGGAGCGAACGAGAAAGTAAACAGGAATGCCTGCGATGACGATGACGAGGCCGGGCCACGTTGTTGTTGGGCGATAGAGAAAGAGGATGAAGAGGACCGTGCTGGCGCCAAGCAAATAGAACCCGGGCACAAACGGATAACCCCAGGTGCGATAGGGCCGGTTGGCTTGTGGCCGCGTCCGGCGCAGGCGAAAAACTCCGGCAATGGTGAGGATGTAGAAGAGCAGCGCAGCGGAGATGACGTAATCGAGCAGGTTGCTGTAGAGATTGCCGAGTTGACCGGTGGCGGGGTCGTAGGTTCTGGGCAAAACGAGCACGACCGACCAGATGCCCTGAAGCAACAAAGCCCAGCCGGGCACATGAGCCGCGTTCAAGCGCCGTGCGATGGCGAAGAAGAGCCCATCCTGCGCCATGGCATAGGAAGCCCTGGCACCGGCGAGGGTCAGCGCATTCACGGTTCCGAAAGTGGACACCATGATGGCGGCGGCCATGATGCCGGCACCGAAGTGAGGAAAGACGAGGCACACGACAGCGGTGGCAATGCGATCGTCGGCCACGTGCTGAATGTCGGAGAGAGGCAACGAAACGAGGTAAGCGAGATTCGCCAGCAGATAGAGCGCGATCACAAGCGAGGTTCCGATTACGAGCGAGAGCGGAAGATCGCGATGCGGCTTTTTGACTTCCGCGGCAACAAAGGTGATGTCGTGCCAGGAGTCCGCAGAAAATAGCGAGCCGGTTTGCGAAACGCACATTGCGATGAAGACACCCATAGCTGTGGTGGCCATGAGACCATCAGCCAGCGACACCGTTGGATGAGCCGACCACATCTGATGGAAGTTGGCGTGAATGGCAGTTGAATTGGCGGCGAGAGTGAGGCCGAGCAGGATGAGGCCGAGCAAGGCGGCCGTTTTTGCCACGGTGAAGATGTTCTGGACAGCACGGCCGTACTTCAACCCGCGGCTGTTGGTGAACATGAGCAGCACGATCACGCAGATGGCTAATGCCTGGGCCGTTGAGAGGGAAATTGCGTACCGCGCGGAGATGTGGATCGGCGCGATGAGGTAATTCGACTCGGAGATTGCCGGGAAAAGAACACCGGCGAAGCGCGAAAAGGCTACGGCGACAGCTGCGATGGTGCCGGTCTGAATTACTGTCCAGAGTGTCCAGCCGTAGAGAAATCCCCAAAGCGGCGAGAAGGCTTCGCGCAGATAGATGTACATTCCGCCGGCCTGGGGCATCATTGCAGCTAGCTCGCCATAGGTAAGAGCACCGCAGACGGTAAGGGCGCCGGTGAGAACCCATGCAGTGAGCAGGCCACCTGTGCTGCCGATCTGGCGCGACATTTCAGCCGAGACAATGAAGATGCCGGACCCGATCATGATGCCAACGACGATCATGACCGAATCGAAGAGGCCGAGACCGCGATGAAACCCAGGGCCCGCTTCGCCTGCTTGCGCTTCATTCGGATTAGACATCATGAGAGTCTCTGCTTTCATTGCGCGCAGGCCGAGAAGGCAGGTAAATGGCGCATCTTTGCGCGGATCGATCGCGGAAATTGCAAGCGAAACGGGTAGCCATAGATCGAATGCAATTTAGTATACAATTCTTGCGATCTGCAAAGGCAAGGTTTTGAGCGTGACGGCGGCGCAGTTTGTACTGTCGTCGCGTGGCGCGGAGCTTGCAATTTGTGCGAGGCTCCCCACCTGATCGAGAGGTCGATGATGCTGAGATTGAGGGCCGGATGCGCTCTGTGTGCGCTGCTGGTTGCCGCTGGAACAGCCCGAAGCCACGGAGAAACCGGCTCAACCAGCACGAAGTGCGGAGCGCCGGATAGCTGCATGCCACAGGTAGTCCAGCAATTCAGCGCGGATTGGGAGGCGCTGGACCGTGCTTATGTGGTGGAGATATCGCCAGAGCGCTTTGCGCGCTTCGAGAAGTTCTACGCCGATGCTCAGGCATCTCTCGATGCTATGCCATTTGAGCGGCTCTCGAAGGAAGATCAGATCGACTATCTGGCGCTGAGGAATCGGATTACATCTGACCGGCATGAGCTCGCAATTCGCAGGAAGCAGATCGACGAAATGCAGCCTTTGCTGCCCTTCGCGCAGACAATCGAAGCCATCATGGAAACGAAGCGGCGCATGCTGCGGCCGGATGCTGAAAAGGACGCTGCAGCGCTGTCGGAGATGGTGAAGGCAATCGAAGCAACGCAGGCGAAGCTGGACCCGAAGACGCAGCAAGCGACGAATAACCCCGGTGCGCATTCAAAGATCGACCCGGTGGTTGCGAATCGCGCTGTGAACGCCACGGACGCGTTGATCGCCTCACTGCACGATTGGTATGGGCAATACAACGGATATGACCCGACATTTACGTGGTGGGTGGAACAGCCCTACAAGGAAGCGGATGAGGCTCTGAAGAAATACCGGGATTTTCTGAAAGAGAAGTTGGTCGGGATTGCTCCCGAGGACAGAACGACGGTGATTGGCGATCCGGTGGGCAGACAGGCATTACTCGATCAGCTCGCCGACGACATGATTCCCTACACGCCCGAGGAACTAATCGCTATCGCGCAGACAGAATATGACTGGTGCATGCGCGAGATGTTGAAGGCGTCGCGAGAGATGGGTTTCGGCGACAACTGGCACGCAGCGGTCGAAAAAGTGAAGCAGATGCACGTCGCACCTGGTGAGCAGCCTGAGCTGATTCGCAAGCTGGTGGTAGAAGGCAGCGACTTTGCAAAGCAGAATGATCTGGTAACCGTGCCTCCTCTTGCCGACGAAACGTGGCGCATGATCATGATGAGTCCGAAGCGGCAACTGGTGAACCCGTTTTTCACGGGCGGCGACGAGATCAGTGTTTCCTTTCCAACAAACACGATGACGTTTGAGCAGCGCGAGATGAGCATGCGGGGCAACAATATTCCCTTCGCGCGCGCAACGGCCTTTCACGAGATGATTCCAGGGCACTTTTTGCAGTTCTATATGGGCGAGCGGTATCGCCCGTACCGGGGCGCGTTCGACACGCCTTTCTGGATTGAAGGCAACGCGTTCTGGTGGGAGATGCTCTTCTGGGACAAGGGATTTGAGCACACGCCGGAAGAGAGGGTAGGCGCACTGGTGTGGCGCATGCATCGTTCAGCGCGCATTCTCTTCACAATGAACTATCACCTCGGACGCTGGACTTCGGCGCAGTGCGTGCAATCGCTGATCGACAATGTAGGCTTTGAGCCGGATAACGCAGTGGCAGAAGTGCGGCGCTCGATCGATGGCTCGGTTGGCCCGCTGTATCAGAGCGCGTACCTACTCGGTGCGCTGCAGTTTCGCGCGCTGCATCACGAGCTTGTGGATAGCGGGAAAATGACGAACCGGCAGTTTCACGATTCAATTCTGCACGAAAATACGTTGCCGGTTGAGTTGCTGCGTGCTGATCTCGAAGACCAGACGCTCACGAGGGATTTCAAAACAAACTGGAAGTTTTACGGTGTGAATCCCACGCATCCGTAGACATCAATAGAGGCTTTCGATAAGAATCGCGAAGGCATAAAGACAAAAGCCGGAGGGATTCGAGTCCTCCGGCTTCCTGCAGGAAAATCGATCAGGCTTTGGCGAGATCGAAGCGATCTGCGTTCATCACTTTCGTCCAGGCAGCGACAAAGTCGTTGACGAAGGTCTTTTGCGCATCGCTGCTTCCGTACACCTCTGCGACGGCGCGCAGTTGCGAGTTCGAGCCGAAGAGCAGGTCGACAACAGTGGCCGTCCACTTCGGTTCGCCGGTCGAACGATCCAACCCAACGAGATGATCATCGTTCTCGGACTTCTGCCACTTGGTGCGCATATCCAGCAGGTTGACGAAGAAATCGTTGGACAGGACACCGGGCCGCTTGGTGAGCACGCCGTGTTGCGATTGCCCGTAGTTTGCGCCAAGGGCGCGCAGACCGCCGATAAGGACGGTCAGTTCGGGCGCGGTGAGGTTCAGCAGCTGTGCCTTGTCGATCAGCAATGCCGCCGAAGCTCCGTTGATACCTTTGCGCGCATAGTTGCGGAAGCCATCGGCGAGGGGCTGAAGCGGGGCAAAGGAAGCTGCGTCGGTTTGCTCCTGCGAAGCGTCAGTGCGGCCCGGCGCAAAGGGGATCTTTACGTCTGAGCCAGCCTTCTTTGCCGCAGCTTCAATCGCTGCGTCGCCACCCAGCACGATGAGGTCAGCAATTGAAACCTTCTTGCCATCCTTTTGCGCGGCGTTGAACTCCTTCTGGATCGCTTCGAGCTTCGAGAGCACCTTGGTGAGCTCTGCCGGCTGATTCACTTCCCAGTCCTTCTGCGGAGCGAGACGTACGCGGGCGCCGTTGGCTCCGCCGCGCTTATCGCTGCCACGGAAAGATGAGGCCGAGGCCCATGCCGTGCTTACCAGCTGCGGGATCGAAAGCCCGGAGGCGAGGATCTTCGCCTTGAGCGCCTCCGCGTCCGCATCGCTGATCAGTGCGTGATCCACTGCCGGGACGGGATCTTGCCAGATGAGCTCTTCCTTCGGAACCAGGGGACCGAGATAACGGGCGCGGGGGCCCATGTCGCGATGCGTGAGCTTGAACCACGCACGGGCGAAGGCGTCGGCAAATTCCGCCGGATTTTCCATGAAGTGGCGCGAGATCCTCAGATACTCGGGATCGGTACGCAACGCAATATCTGATGTCAGCATGAAGGGGTCGTTGCGCTTTTTGGGATCGTGCGCATCGGGAATGGTGCCCGCGCCCGCGTTGTTCTTCGGCTTCCACTGGTTTGCGCCTGCGGGACTCTTCGTGAGTTCCCACTCGTAGCCGAAGAGGGTTTCGAAGAAGCTGTTGTCCCACTTCGTCGGCGTCGGAGTCCATGCACCTTCAAGGCCGCTGGTGATGGCACTTCCGCCGATTCCGCTGCCGAAGCTGCTCTTCCAGCCGAGGCCCATCTCCTCGACGGGTGCGCCCTCGGGTTCGGCGCCAACGTGTGTCGCGGGGCCGGCGCCGTGGGTCTTGCCGAAGGTATGACCGCCTGCGATAAGCGCAACGGTCTCGTAGTCGTTCATCGCCATGCGCGCAAAAGTTTCGCGGATATCGCGCGCCGAAGCGAGAGGATCGGGGTTGCCGTTCGGGCCTTCCGGGTTCACATAGATCAGGCCCATCTGCACGGCTGCGAGCGGATTCGCTAACTGGCGATCGCCGCTGTAGCGCTCATCGCCGAGCCACTTGGCTTCTGCGCCCCAGTTAATGTCCTCCGGCTCCCAGACGTCTGGCCGGCCGCCACCGAAACCGAAGGTCTTGAAACCCATCGATTCAAGGGCCACGTTGCCGGCGAGGATCATCAAGTCGGCCCAGGAGATTTTGCGGCCGTACTTCTGTTTGATTGGCCAGAGCAGGCGACGGGCCTTGTCGAGGCTTACGTTATCGGGCCAGCTGTTGAGCGGCGCAAACCGCTGCGTTCCTCTGCCGCCGCCACCACGACCGTCATAAATGCGATATGTGCCGGCGGAGTGCCAGGCCATGCGGATGAATAGCGGGCCGTAATGGCCGTAGTCGGCCGGCCACCAGTCCTGGGAATCCGTCATGAGAACGTGAAGGTCCTTGATAACGGCGTCGAGATCGAGGGTCTTGAATTCTTCAGCGTAGTCAAACTCTTCGCCCATAGGGTTGGACAAGGAGGAGTTCTCGTGGAGAGCTCCCACTTTCAGCTGCTCAGGCCACCAGTCCCGGTTGCCTCTGCCCGCTGTATGCTTGAGCGTGTCGCCCGAGAACGGGCACTTCGATTCGGTGGACATATTAACTCCAGTCTTCGTCGACAACGTTTTTCTCGTCCAGTATAGAAGTTGGGCTGCGATTCACACGAATGATCGTATCAATAATGTCCATAGACTGCAGCGATGAAGCCCCTGGCCGAGAAGCCGAGGAGAATCGATGAGTAAGATGCGGATCGTGTCTTATGGATTGGCCGTGCTGGTGACTTTGTGTGTCGCGCCTGGAGCGATTGCGCAATCCGAGCATGCACCGTTCCCGGGAGGATTGCCGGCAAGGTTCACAGGCGTACTGCCATGCGCGGATTGCCCAGGCATCGACTATCTACTCGATCTGAATTCCAACCACACCTATACGTTGCGCATGACTTACGAAGAGCGCAATGCGCATCTCGATGAAAGCGGGACCTGGGGCCTGGACGATGCTGGCAAGACAATTACGCTGCATTCGCACAACGGAGGGGCACAGAAGTACGCCATGCGCGATGGCAATACTCTGCGGCAGCTGGACATTCATGGGAACGAGATTGAGTCGAAGCTGAATTTTGATCTAAAGCGTGAGCAGGCACCCGTGTCATCAGCAGACAATGCGCCGGAGAAAACTGCCTGGAGGCTGCTTGAGCTTCGCGGAAAGGCCGTGACTGAAACGCCGAAAGAGGCGTACATCCAATTCGACGCCACAAGCCACCGCGTGAGCGGATCGGGCGGCTGCAAGCGGCTGATGGGAAGCTACACGATAAAAGGCGACCGACTGCAGTTTGGTCAGATGGCCGGCACGATGATGGCGTGCGCGCAGGGGATGGATACCGAACGCGAGTTTTTGCAGGCATTGAGCCAGGTGAAGAAATGGAAAATCGCGGACGGCAAGCTTGAGCTTTTCGATTCCGACAGCAAGATGCTTGCGAAATTTGAACCGACAAGCAACTGAACGAACGGGAGACGTCGATGGCAGAACGATTCACAGGAAGAGTTGCGCTGATCACCGGCGGCACTGGCGGGTTGGGGCGGGCTGTGAGCCTTGCCTTTCTCAAGGAAGGCGCGACGGTTGTGGTGACATACCGCAGCGAGGCGGAGATGCAAACGCTCCGCGCAGAGGCCGGAGCGAAGGCCTCTTCACTAACGGGATTGCAGGTCGACCTTGCGACGGACGCTGCGGCAGAGGAACTTGTTGGCGAGATTCTCGCGCAACATGGACGGATCGATGTGCTGGTGAATGCAATTGGGGCATACGCGGGCGGATCGAAGCTCTGGGAAACAAAGCCTGCAGAGTTCGACAGGATGATGGCGTTGAACCTGCGCGCCGGCTTCACGATTCTGCATGCCGCTGTACCTGCGATGGTAAAGCGAGCGAGCGGGGCCATCGTGAATGTAGCGTCGAGAGCCGCTGTGGATCACGCAGGAGGCTCAGCGGGATATGCAGCATCGAAGGCGGCTGCGATCGCGATGGTTGATTCGCTCGCTGCAGATCTGAAGGGCACGGGCGTGCGTGCCAACTCAATTCTGCCGAGCATCATTGATACGGCCGCGAACCGTAAGGCGATGCCGAATGCAGATTTTTCGCGTTGGCCGAAACCGGAAGAGATTGCCAGCGTCATCCTTTTCCTGTGCAGTGATGAGGCAAAGCTAATTCACGGCGCGTCGGTTCCGGTGTACGGGCAAAGCTGAAACCCGCACCGCTAGCTGGCGGCGATGATGCGCCCAGTGCATGTGCCGAAGCCGATGCGCGGAAGATCAGGTTGTTGCGTAAATGCGCGGAAGATGACCTCGTCACCATCTTCGAGGAACGTGCGCGTTTCCCCGGTGGGCAGTTGCAGAGGCGTCGCACGATGCTTCATCTCAAGCAGGCAGCCCTCTGAACCTTCACCGGGTCCTGAGATCGTGCCAGTTGCAAGAAGATCGCCGGGACGAAGATTGCAGCCACTGCTGGTCTGGTGAGCAACAAGCTGTGGGATCGTCCAGTAGAGCTCGCGGAGATTGCCACTGCTGATGCGTATTGGCCCAATGCCCTCGGCGCGCATCTTCTCTGAAGTCAATAAGACTTCGAGAGTGATATCGAATGCGTCGCGAAGATCGCTGCCCGATGTGAGATACGGCAGCGGAGCGGGATCTCCGGGCGGACGCGGAGCAGCCGCGATACGATAAGGCTCAAGCGCATCGAGAGATACGACCCAAGGTGAAATGGTAGTTGCGAAGTTCTTCGCGAGAAAAGGACCGAGCGGCTGATACTCCCATGACTGGATATCGCGCGCCGACCAGTCGTTGAGAAGGCAGAGGCCGAAGATACTGTCATCAGCATCGCCAATCGAGATGGGCTGACCGAGCGGATTCTCTGCGCCGACGAAGGCGCCGATTTCGAGTTCGTAGTCGAGTGATCGCGCGGGTGCGAAGACGGGGTCCGCGTTCTGCGCCTTAATTTGGCCGCTGGGTCGGCGCACAGAGGTTCCACTGACTACTATCGAGGAGGCGCGACCATGGTATCCGATAGGAACATATTTGTAGTTGGGGAGAAGTGGATTCTCTGGACGGAAGAGCGCGCCGACACGCCTGGCGTGATGGATAGATGCGTAAAAGTCGGTATAGTCGCCGATTTGCGCGGGCAACTGCATTTCCGCGTCACTCATAGGAACCAGCAACGAAGCGACTTGTTCTTTTATTTCTTCGGCGGTCTGTTCAGCAAGCAGCGATCTGACGCGATGCCGCAGGGGTCGCGAAGACGCGCGGCCAAGAGCCATCAACAGGTTGACCACAGAAGCCTGGCATGCTTTGATGAGCCGCGGCGAGAGGTCCGCAAGCAGGCCCGCCTCGGCGCACGCGTGCAGATCGAGAACCTGATCGCCAATGGCGACGCCTATATGATGTGGGCCTCCACGGTGTGTGAAAACTCCATATGGGAGGTTCGCAAGCGGAAAATCGCAAGCAGGGTCATTTGCGGATGCTACCCAGCTTTGTTGATTCAAAGCCACCCGAGCGCCTCCAGGTCTGCTATAGGTTCCTCGAATGAGCAGGAGCCAAAGCTAAGCAAACACTCCTGACGAAGTTCACGAATTTGCTGTGTATTTACGCGGAACGAGCGACAGGCGACGGAATCGGCGGAAACCTGCCAGACTGACGGATCGGATTCATTCAGCAATGCGCAGGCCTCTTCTTCATCACCACCACGGTAAATGAGCGCGGCGGCAGCAAGGAGATTGAGGAAGCCGTGCATCATTCCGACTGGGCTGTCCGGCGCATAGGTAAACGGCCGGCGCGATCGCAGCGGGTGATGGAGACCTGCTGTCGCTTTGAACGCGAGATGCCGATCGGCGAGCGAGTGAAGGATCGCAATCACTGAGCTCGCCGGAGGAAAGGCGGTTGCGATGACTCCACCCATCCGCAGCTTGATGCGAACACCTGCAGCAGAGGCCGCGTCAAGCGCGGCACGATTCTGGGATTCGAGAGGTACCTCGATGTAAATCGCTGCACCGCGTGGCAGACGAGCGGCGATGTCTGCAATCTGAGCAGGCTCCGCGCCCTTGATCTCAAAGGCATCTGCTTGCAACTCTGCGTCGATCACGCGAAGAAGGCGTTCCCAGTCAGTCGCCGGAGAAACGCAGATCGAGAGAGGAATTTCAGCGAGCGTAGCACCGGCGGTGCGCAGTTCGTGCAGCCGGTCAGCGTCGATAATGAAGCGGCCGAGTATATGCGCACGCGAACTCCGGCGATAGCGCAGATAATTTGACACGGCATCTTCGAGATCAAGAGCCGCGGGAGGATAGGTACCCGCGTAGTCGATCATGCCATCGAGCAACGCTTCGATTGCTGTCATTTTATGCGGCTGGGTTTCATTTCTTATGGCTCGCCTTCGAACCGCCCTTGGTTGCTGCTTTTGCGCCGGGATCGAAATGCCTCTTCAATCCCTGCCAGCATTCGAAGTACTCGTGCTGCAGGATGCGCGTGTTCATGGCGAACTCGGTGGGCCGAACGACAAGCTGCGTCTCGAACATGAAGGCCAGCGTATTCGCCGAGGTACTGCGGCTTGAGCTCGGCGTTGCTGGCGCGCTCGAAGGTTTCGGCGTCCGGACCGTGGCCGGCCATGCAGTTGTGCAGGCTGGCGCCGCCGGGCACGAAGCCCTCGGCCTTGGCATCGTAGGCGCCGTAGATCAGGCCCATGAACTCGTTCATCAGGTTGCGATGGAACCAAGGCGGGCGGAAGGTGTGCTCGGCGACCATCCAGCGCGGAGGAAAGATCGCGAAGTCGCAATTGGCCGTGCCGGGAACTACGGAAGGCGAACTCAGCACGGTGTAGATCGATGGATCGGGATGATCGAAGCGACACCGTGTTGATGCAGTTGAAGAGCGCGAGGTCGTATTTGTAGGGCGCGTAGTTGCCGTGCCAGGCGACGACGTCGAGCGGCGAGTGATCGATGGCCGCGGACCAGAGCCGGCCCGAGAAACTTCGCGGTAATGTGAAAGTCGCCCTCGCGGTCCTCATAGGCCGCAACCGGCGCTTTGAAAGTCACGCGCATTAGCCAGGCCGTTGGCGCCGATGGCTCCGAGTTCGGGCAGACGGAAAGGCAGGCCGTAGTTTTCGCAGATGTAGCCGCGCGCCTGCTTCTCAATCAACTCAACGCGAAACTTGACGCCGCGCGGAATGACGCAGATCTCACCCGGCGCTACTTCGAGGATGCCCAGCTCGGTGTGGAAACGCAGCGGGCCAAGCTGCGGAACGATGAGAAACTCGCCGTCGGCGCTGTAAAAGAAGCGGTCGCTCATCGAAAGGTTGGCAGCATAGAGGTGAATGGCAACGCCAACTTGCATCGCCGGGTCGCCGTTGCCGCCGAGGGTGATGATGCCATCAACAAAGTCGGTCTTCTTGTCGGGCAGAGGCAGCGGATCCCAGCGGAGTTGATTGGGCGTAGTGGGAACTTCAACAAATGGTCCGCTCCGGATTAGCCTGCGGTCGATTTCTTCATATGGCCGGTGTGTAACAGAGGGGCGAATGCGGTAAGTCCAGGTGCGGCGATTCACGGCGCGCGGCGCGGTGAACGGCGTTCCACTGAACTGCTCTGTATAGAGACCAAGCGGATGCTTTTGCGGCGCGTTCTGTCCAATGGGCAATGCACCCGCGACGGCCTCAGTGGCGAATTCATTGCCAAAGCCGGATTGGTAGGAGATCGATTCTGCCATTGATTATCCCTTTCGCAGATTTCCGGACAAATTACCCGACAAATTTCCGCATAGGGCCAGTTGCTCAGCTTCCTGCATGGCCTCATAAATCTGATCAAAACTTTCTACCGCAAAGAGCAGCTTGTGCAATTCGTCCACCTTCACAGGGGTATTGCAGTACTTCATCCAGCGAGAACGAATGCACGGCGCAGTGGCCGGTTACAACATTATGGCACTCGGCCCGTGAACTGATGAGGCCGCTGCCGTAGACCTTGATCTCGCCACTTTCCCGAATGAGCCCGAACTCGACGGTATACCAGAAAAGGCGACCAAGCCGCTCGAGAACGTCGGCATCGTGCACGTTGGCGCAGACACGGCCATAGTGCTCAAGGAAATCTGCGAAGACACGATGCGCATGCATGGGCACGTGGCCAAAGACATCGTGAAAGATATCAGGTTCGGGCGTATATTCAAGCGACTGCCAGCTGCGCAGCCAGGTTGTCGTCGGAAATTTGCGCGCAGCAAGCATCTCAAAAAAAGCCGGCGCGGGAAGAAAGCCGATCACAGGCGTCGAGCTCCAGCCGGTGCGCGGACCGAGACGTGCGCTGATCGATTCGAGATCGGGCAGGCGGTCGCGCTGAAGGCCGATGATGTCGAAGCCCTCGAGCCACGCGCGCGAGGCATGCAGTTCGAGCGTGGGCAGGACACGGCCGACGAGATCGGCCCAGATGGCGTGCTGCTCCTCGGTGTAAGCCGCGTAGTCCTGCCCGGCTATGTAGGGCGCTGCGACGGAAAGCTCAGTGCTCTTCATGGCTGCTCCTCAGCTCCAGATATGCCGCGCTACAGATTGCCGCGCTCACTCTGCTCGCGTTCAATCGCTTCAAAGAGCGCCTTGAAGTTGCCCTTGCCGAAGCTGCGGCTGCCCTTGCGCTGAATAATCTCGAAGAAGAGCGTGGGACGGTCTTCGACCGGGCGCGTGAAGATTTGAAGCATGTAGCCTTCGTCGTCGCGATCGACAAGGATGCCGAGTTCTTCAAGGTCATCGATCGGCTCGTCAATGTGACCCACGCGCGATTGCAGCTCAGTGTAGTAGGTGTGCGGAACGCGCAGAAAATCGACGCCATGCTCGTGCATGGCCGTAACGGTGTGCAGAATATCGTTGGTGGCGAGGGCAATGTGCTGCACGCCGGCGCCGCCGTAAAACTCGAGATACTCTTCGATCTGAGACTTGCGCTTGCCTTCGGCGGGCTCGTTGATGGGGAACTTCACGTAGCCGTTGCCGTTGGCCATCACCTTGGACATGAGCGCGGAGTATTCGGTTGAAATGTCCGTGTCGTCGAAATGCTGATAGAGGTTGAACCCCATGACCGAGGCGTAGAAGTCAACCCAGTGGTCCATTTCGTGCCAACCCACGTTGCCGACCATGTGGTCAATGTGAAGCAACCCTACGGGATGCGCAAGAGGATCGCTCTCGACAGGACGAAAGCCCGGCAGGAACGGTCCGTTATACGCGCTGCGCTCGACGAAAGTGTGAATCGTATCTCCGTAGGTGCGAATACTGGCAACTACGGCATGGCCGTGCTCGTCTGAAATTTCCTTCGGCTCGTTGACGCTGACGGCTCCGCGGCGTGTCGTCTCGTGCCAGGAGCGGCGGGCGTCATCAACCCAGAGCGCGATGGAATGCACGCCATCGCCATGCAGAGACACGTGCTCGGCGATGGCATTGTCGCGGCGCAGCGGCGTCGTAAGCACGAAGCGCACCTTGCCCTGCTCCAAGACGTACGAAGCGCGATCGCGTTGCCCGGTCTCAGGGCCGGCGTAGGCAACGAGTTTCATGCCAAAGGCTGTGCGGTAGAAGTAGCGCCGCCTGGCGGGCGTTGCCGGTGTAGAACTCGACGTGGTCGGTGCCCTTTAACGGCAGGAAGTCGGCCTCGGGGGCAATGGGCTCAACGAATGTCGACGTTGTGAGCGATGCGGGAGCGAAGCGAGGGGAAGCGCTCATGTGAATCACCTTTTTGGTTGACCGGAGAATCCAAAACTGGAAAACACTCCGGTCGAGCAGAAGCATAGACTTCGCGCAACACGACAGAAAATGGCAATTTGAAGTAAAAAGGTAGCGCGCGGTTAACTAACTTAAGCGTAATGTTCGATTGACCTAAGGATCGATATGACGCATCGCACTTTACCCAACGAAGTGGAGCTCGACGCCGTCTCGTGGCGGCTGATTGAACAACTGCAACACAATGCAAGGATCTCGTTCGCCGAATTGGGCAGGAAGGTAGGCCTCTCGACGCCTGCGGTCGCGGAGAGGGTTCATCGGCTTGAAGATGCCGGTATTATCACCGGCTATCATGCATCGCTGAATGTCGGGAAACTTGGATCTCCGATTCGCGTGCTGGTGCGGCTGACGATTCCGGGAGGCGATTTGCAGATCAGCCGGACCGTGACGGCGCTGAAGGAACTGACGGAGATTGCCCGCTGCCACCGGATCACAGGCGATGAGTCGTTTGTGCTCGAAGCGAATGTGGTGTCGATTCGACACCTGGAAGCTTTAATTGACCGGCTATCTAACTTTGGGGCCACATCGACGTCGACGATACTTTCTTCGCCGGTAGAGCGAAGGGAATACCACGAGCGACAGCTCGAGCTTTTCGCAAAGTACCGCTAACTGGGAAGGGTCTGACTCCGGGCGCTCGTCGCTGTCAACAAAGATGTTAAGCTCATCGTGCGGAAGAGAATGACCCGGCAACTCTTCTCTACTGGTTCACGTTCCGCTCCGGGTTCACCACTTTCGATTCTGTCCTGACGCTTGGGGTCGCACACACTCGCGCCTGTCGGAACAGAGCACACTTTCCGTTCCAGCAGGCGTTGCAACGAATCTCGAACTGAGGATGACGGTCATTTCCTCGTTCACCGAATCGGTCCGGCAAGTTTGCTGCTAGCGCGGCGCTGCCGAGGAGAACGGATGCTGATTGCCCGGGAATTCGCGAGCGACGCGCTTGAGGCGGTGGGCGCAGCGCGGCTGTCACATCTGAACAGCTTCTCTCTGCACCTTGGCGCGCTCTTTGAACAGCCTGTGACGAGCATTTTTGCGCCGGAGGGAACGCCTGCGCGCTCGGTCTTCGGGCTCTCGCTGCTGGTGCTGTCGATCTGCTCGGTGATCTTTCTCACTGTGGGCGGCTTACTGCTCTATACGATTATCCGCTTCCGTCATCGCGCCAGCGACACTGACCGAGAGCCGCCTCAGGTTTACGGCAGCACTCAGATTGAGCTTTCATGGACGGTAATTCCGACGCTGATCGTGGTCGTGCTCTTTTTGGCGACGGCGCGTGTAATCTTTGTCACCGAGAAGGCGCAGAAACCGCAGACGGCGGTTGATGTTGTAGTCATTGGACACCAGTACTGGTGGGAGTTCCGGTATCCGAAGCTGGGAGTCGTAACAGCGAATGAGTTGCACGTTCCGGTGAGCGATCCAACCCAGCCGAGACCGACGTACCTGACGATGTCGTCTGCGGATACGAATCACAGTTTTTGGGTTCCGCGGCTGGCCGGCAAGATGGACGTGATTCCCAACAAGGTGAACGTGATGTGGATCGACCCCGAGCGTGCGGGTTTGTATCTGGGACAGTGTGCGCAATACTGCGGCGTACAGCACGCAAAGATGCTGATCCGTGTGTACGCGGACACACCGAGCGAGTTCGATGCGTGGGTAAAAAGCCAGCAGCAAGGCGCGGCGCAGGAAGCGGGCGTGGCCGACGGTCGGACAGCATTTGAACGCAATGCCTGCGTGAATTGCCACACGATTTCTGGCACGAATGCGCGAGGCACGTTCGGACCAAACCTCTCGCATGTAGCAAGCAGAGCGACGATCGCGTCCGGCGCTGTTCCGCTGAGCGAAGACAATCTCCACGCATTCATCGAGGACCCTTCACGATTCAAACCAGGAGTGCTGATGCCGGCCATGCACTTAAACCAGCGCGACCTGGATGCGGTTACGAAGTACCTGATGACTCTTCACTAGGCAGAAGACGAGGCAGAGATGGCGACTCAAATCGGAGTACCTGCAGAGGTCAATCAACCCGCCGCATCGGGATCGCGCCGCGCCCTCGAGGTTCTGCACGAGTGGGTGACGACGGTCGACCACAAGAAGATCGGACTGATGTACATCGGTTACGCGCTCATCTTTCTCGTGATCGCTGGCGTAGAAGCGCTGATCATGCGCATCCAGCTGGCGGTGCCGAACAACGCTGCAGTATCCCCGCAGGTGTTCAACCGGCTCTTCACCATGCACGGCACCACCATGGTGTTTTTTGTGGGCATGCCGATCCTCTTCGGCTTTGGCAATTATCTTGTGCCACTGATGATCGGCGCGCGCGATATGGCGTTTCCACGGCTGAACGCCTTCAGCTTCTGGATCTCTGCGTTTGCCGGTGTCCTGCTCTACTTCAGCTATTTTGCAGGCAGCGGACTCTACGGAGCAGGCACTGCGCCTGATGTGGGCTGGTTTGCTTACGCCCCTCTCACGTCGCGAGTGTTTTCGCCGGGGCATAGCACAGACTACTGGACGATTAGCGTTCTGCTGAGCGGCGTGGGCAGCATAGGCACGGCACTGAACATTGTGGCCACAGTATTTTCGATGCGTTGCCCTGGAATGACTCTGAGCCGAATGCCGCTGCTGGTGTGGCTTTACGTTGTAATGAGCGGGCTGGCGTTCGTGGCGGTGAGCCCGCTGACGGCTGCACAGATCATGTTGATGATTGATCGCTATCTGGGCGGCCACTTTTTTGACACGCAGGCGGGCGGCTCGGCGGTGCTCTGGATGCACTTCTTCTGGATCTTCGGCCATCCTGAAGTCTACGTCCTCGTGCTGCCCGCGTTTGCTTTCGCTAACGAGATCATTCCTGTCTTCTCACGGAAGGCCATCTTCGGGTACCCCGCGATGGCGGCGGCATCAATCGCGATCGGCTTCATCAGCCTTGCGGTCTGGGCTCACCACATGTTCACGGTCGGCCTTGGCCCCGAAGGAAATGCATTCTTCACTTTCGCAACAATGGTGATTTCGGTGCCCACGGGGATCAAGATCTTCAATTGGCTCGCAACGCTGTGGGGCGGAAACATTCACTTCAAGACACCGATGATGTTCTCCATCGGATTTCTCTTTCAGTTTCTTATAGCCGGTCTCACGGGCATCATGCTTTCAGTGGCGCCGTTTGATTGGCAACTGGGCAACTCATATTTTGTGGTTGCCCATTTCCATTACGTGCTTGTCGGCGCGATTCTCTTCATGATCTTCGCGGCTTTCTACTACTGGTATCCGAAGATGACGGGCAGGATGCTAAGCGAGAAGCTGGGCCACTGGCACTTCTGGCTCTTCGTGATCGGGTTTCATCTCACCTTTGACTTCATGCACGTTCCCGGGTTGATGGGAATGCCGCGCCGCATTTACACCTACGAAGCCGATCGTGGATGGGCGATCTGGAACATGATCGTGAGTACGGGCGCGATTTTTCAAGCGATTGCCACGCTGATTTTTGTCTACAACCTGGTGTGGTCGTTTTTCAAGGGCCCGGAAGCCGGCGCCGATCCGTGGGATGCATGGACGCTGGAATGGGCAACGTCTTCTCCGCCGCCCAGCTATAACTTCGCAGTCACACCGAAGGTGGAAAGCCGCCGTCCACTGTGGGATTTGAAACATCCCGAAGAACCGGATACGCACTATGAATAGCGCAGAGACACGAGGAAGTGAGCGATGAGTACAACGTCTGTTGTTCTCGGGCGTCCAGCCGGTGAAGAGTGGAAGCTACCCTCACGCGGCATGGTGGGCATGGCGTGCCTGGTGGTTGCCGAGTCGGCGATCTTCATGATTTTCGTGGTCGCCTATCTCTACTACATCGGCAAGAGTCTTACCGGACCAACGCCGCGCGCTGTGCTCGAGATTCCGATCTTCGCGACGATTTGCCTGGTTTCAAGCAGCATCACAATTCACTTCGCGGTTCACGATCTGCGGCTGAACAAGGTACAACGTTGCGCGATGTGGCTGGCGGCAACGGTGCTACTGGGCGGAATCTTCCTGGCCAGCACGGCGTATGAGTGGTACGACCTGATCTACCACTACGGGTTGACGATCCACACCAATCTGTTCGGCACAACGTTTTATTCCCTGGTGGGACTGCACGCGTCGCACGTGATCGTGGGCCTGGTGATGCTTCTGCTGGCGCTGATCTTTGCGCTGCGACGGCAGGTGACGAGCCATCACGCAGACCGGCTTGAAGTGCTCTCGGTCTACTGGCACTTCGTCGATGCCGTGTGGGTGGTTGTTTTCACGGTGGTGTATATTCTGGGCCGCTAACAGCTTCGCGCGAGGTTCCGATGGAACACGATCACGAAACCACCTACGTGCACATGCCGCTGCCGACGGCGTGGCCGTTTGTCTTCGCGTTGGGAATCGCGCTGATGGCCACTGGTCTGTTGACCAACCTTGCTATAAGCGTGCTCGGCGTGGTGCTCTCGCTCGCGGGCGCAGTCGGCTGGTTCCGCGCGGTGCTGCCCGAGGAAGCACACGAGATGGTGCCAGCGCGCGAAGAACCTCTGGAGATTGCCAGCGCGCGCACCTCAATTGAACGTCTGCCGATGGGGCCGCTGCATCGCAAGATGATCCCGGTGGAGACATTTCAGTTCACAACTGGCTTGAAAGGCGGGATCGCGGGCGGCATCGCCATGATTGTGCCGGCAACGATCTACAGTCTCGTGAAGTATCACAGCCTGTGGTACGCGATGAATCTGATGGCCGCAGGCGGCTTCGTAAGCTGGGCGGATCGAAGCAACGAGTTTCTCGCGCAGTTTCACACGCAGGGACTGCTCGCGGCGCTGGCGATTCACACTGTGGCGTCGCTGCTGGTAGGCCTGCTCTATGGCGCAATGCTGCCAATGTTTCCGCGATGGCCGATTTTGACGGCGGGATTTCTGGCGCCATTGTTGTGGACGGGCCTGCTTTCATCGGTGCTGCAGATTGTGAGCCCCATTTTGAATGCGCGCATCGACTGGTATTGGTTTGTGCCGTCACAGATTGCATTCGGGCTGGTTGCCGGTTACGTGGTGAACCTGCAGACGAAGGTGCGCACACCGCAGTTTCAGGCGTTGCCATTTGCGGTGCGTGCCGGGCTGCACGGCGGTGGCCTGGGCGAAGAATCGGAAGGAAGTGAGGAACGGGATCAGCACTCATGAAGATCGCGCATCACACAGTTACGCTGGTTGCGGTGAACGTCGCGATGATGGTTTGCCTCGGATGCCAGAGCATGCCGGGCTACCCCACTGCGACGAAAGAGGCAACGCGGCCTAGCGAGGTGTTGGATTTCAAGACGCTCTACGCGCAGAATTGCTCAGGCTGCCACGGCGAGAATGGGCGTGGCGGTGCGGCGATCGCACTGAACAATCCTGCCTACCTCGCAGTTGCCGGAGCGGAGACAGTGCACGCAGCAACCGCGCAGGGAATGCATGGCACGTTGATGCCGGCGTTCGCACGCAGCTCAAATGGAATGCTGACCGATGAGCAGGTGGATGCGCTTGTGCATGGCATATTGCAGAATTGGGGCAACCCAGCCGAGTTTGCCGGTATCAAGCTGCCTCTTTACGCGAGCAGCGGATCGGGCGATGCAGCAGCCGGCGAAGAAGCTTATCTGACAGCGTGCGCGCGCTGCCATGGAGCAGACGGATCCGGAGTGCATGCGGGACATGAAGGGGCCATGCAGCACTCGATTGTAGATCCCTCGTACCTGGCGCTCGTGAGCGATCAGAGCCTGCGCAGCGTTGTTATTGCGGGGCATCCGGAGGAAAGGGCACTGGATTGGCGCACCTACATTGCAGGGCACCCCCTCACGGATCAGGAGATTGGCGACATTGTTGCGTGGCTCGGCAAGCATCGATCAGCCATCGATGAGCCGCAGGCGAATCCGATTCCACTGACCCCAGTTCCAGCAAAGACCGGCAAGGAGGGCCCATGACCAGTCCGGAAACACCCGGAAACGAGATGCAGGGCCGCGCACATATGGGACAGCCGCCGATCGACCGCAGTCGCCGCGGTTTCCTCTTTAAGGTCGCGCTTGCGCTGAACGGGGTGGTGGGTGCGGTTCTCGCGGTGCCGATTCTTGGATATCTCTTTGGGCCGTCCTTTCGTCGCGATTCGAGCTACTTCTCGTGGGTCTCACTCGGGGCACTGAACAACTTCCCGGAAGGCGAAACTCGACTCGCGAGTTATAGAAATCCGGTGACTACTGCAGGCGATGGCGAGACAGCGAACGTAGCGTGCTGGGTGCGGCGAACGCAGGGAAAACAATTTCAGGTTTTCGCGATCAATTGCGCGCATCTGGGCTGCCCGGTGCGTTGGTTTCCGCAATCGCGGTTATTTATGTGCCCATGCCATGGCGGCGCTTACTACGAAGATGGATCGCGTGCGTCAGGACCGCCGGAGCGCGGACTCTTCGAATACGCCTACAGGATTGACGGCAACGATCTGATGATCGATGCGGGGCAGATGCCAACGTTGTCGAACCGTGCGTGTGGCGAGAAAAAGACGCTGATTCAAATCGAACCTTCAGAAGTGGCGACCCAGGTGATACCAGAGACGAGGTCATTGCGATGGCCCTCGTAAACGAGCGCAAGGAGTCGATGGCGAAACGCACCTATGGGTGGTTTGAGCGCCGGCTGGGTCTCGAAGGGCCCATCAAGGAGGCGATGAATCATCCCACGCCGCCGGAGAGCGCCAGCTGGTGGTATGTGTTTGGCAGCGCCGCGACTGTTTTGCTCATGCTGCAGGTGGTGACGGGTATTCTGCTCGGCCTGGTCTACACACCAGCAGCCGGCGGGGCTTGGAGCAGCCTGCAATTCCTTAATCACGAGGTAACGCTGGGATGGTTTCTGCGAGCGATTCACGGATGGGGCTCAGACTTCATGATCGCCGTGGTGATCATCCACATGGCGCAGGTCTTTCTCTTCGGCGCGTACAAATATCCGCGCGAGCTGACCTGGATCATCGGGGTTTTCCTGCTGCTGTTCACGCTGGGCATGGCCTTCACCGGCCAGGTGCTGCGCTTCGATCAGGATGCCTATTGGGGACTCGGCATCGGCGCGTCGATCGTTGGCCGCGTGCCGTGGGTTGGCGGGCGGCTGGTGCACATGATGCTGGGCGGTCCGATTATCGCGGATCAGACGCTGTCTCGGTTCTTTGCCTTGCATGTTTTCATTCTGCCTGGGCTGCTGCTGCTCTTTGTCGCCGTTCACGTGTGGATGGTGCTGCGACTGGGCGTAAACGAGTGGCCGATGCCCGGCCGCATCGTCAGCAAGGCGACTTATGACCGCGAATACCACGAGTTGACGTCGCAGCGCGGCGTGCCCTTCGTTCCCGATGCGGCATGGAAGGACGCGGTCTTTGCAGCAGCGATCATGCTGGCGGTGATTGCATGCGCGCTTCTCTTCGGACCATTTGGGCCGGGAGGGCCACCCGATCCAACCATCATCGAGACGGCGCCGAAGCCGGATGTTGCTTTCCTCTGGATCTATGCGGTGCTGGCGTACCTGCCGCCGGAGCTTGAGACGCCGTTCATCTTTATCGCACCGGTTGTAGGCATTGGCGTAATGCTGTTGCTGCCGCTCGTAGCAGGTGAGGGAGAGAAGCACTGGTCGCGCCGGCCCGTGGCGGTGCTGATGGTTTCAGTGATCGCAGTAGTGCTGGGCGTCTTTACGCACCTTGGCACCTACACACCATGGAGCCCGATTATGTCTGCATGGTCGGGTGATCCCACGCCACCCGAGTATCTTGTTGGGCGATCTCCGCTGGAGCGGCAGGGAGCGCTGGTGCTGCAGAACAAGCAGTGCCGCAACTGCCACGCGCTGGGCGGCGCGGGCGGACTGCGCGGACCGGCGCTGGACAGCATCGCGACACGGATGACCGAGGACCAGATGATTCGCCAGGTGCTGCAGGGGGGCGGTAACATGCCTGCTTACGGCAATGCGCTGAGCCCGGCAGAAACACAGGCACTGGTGAGCTTTCTGAAGACACTGCGCGGGCACGATCATCAAGCACCCGCCATCGACGCGTCGCGCGCGCTCACACGATCTGGCGCGATGCGGGTGCCGATGATCGCAGGCGAGAGGATCGTCCGGTAGAGGAAGCGATGCAATCTATCCTGCAGTCGATCGTGGCGGACTGGGACTTTCCCGTTGGTCTCACGGCGGCGATCGTGCTGACGGGCCTGATTTATCTGTGCGGCTGGATTGTGCTGCGCCGCACGCGACCCGATCAATTCAATGGCTGGAGGCTGCTCTCATTTTTGGGAGGGCTTGCTGCTTTGTGGATCGCGATCGGTTCACCGCTCGAAGCCGCTGCGGACGTGTTGCTGAGCGCGCACATGATCGAGCACCTGATCCTGATGATGATTGTGCCGCCGCTTGTGCTGCTGGGTTTGCCCGTGGTTCCGATGCTGCGAGGATTGCCGGCGATTATGCGGAAGTGGGTTGTGGGCCCGCTGGCGCGCCTGGAGTGGCTGCGGAGCCTTGGACGGTGGCTTGTGTATCCACCAGTGGCCTGGCTGGCTATGAATGTAACGTTGCTTGGCTGGCATATTCCGAGGGCATACGATTTCGCACTCGAGAATGAGGGTTGGCACGACTTTGAGCACATCTGCTTTCTGGCAACTTCCCTGCTCTTCTGGTGGTGCGTCATCCGGCCGTGGCCGGCGGGGGCTCGCCGCCGGAGATGGAGTCTGCTTGTTTTCCTGCTCGCAGCAGACGTAGTGAACACAGCGCTCTCGGCCTTTCTGGCTTTCTGCAACCGGCCGGTCTACCGCTTCTATATTGAGAATTCGAACCCCTTTGGGATAGCGCCGCTGCCGGATCAAATATTGGGCGCGGTTATTATGTGGGTGGTTGGATCGACGGCCTTCCTCATTCCCGCTGCGGCAATTGCCTACTCCCTGTTGCAACCTGCACACAATAGGACTGATAGCCGCACAATTGCCGCGCGCGCTAGCCGGGGTCGCGAGACTGGTCAAAAATTTACTGCTAACCCAGCTAACTAATTCTTTAGTTGCCCGTCTATCTGTTGTCCGGCAAATTTTGCCTGCAGATTTCCCTTTGGGATCAGAGAGATAAGAATGCCACCGAAAAAGTCCAACACGCTTACAGAGGCCGAACTGCGATTGATGAAGATTCTCTGGCAGCGGGGTGAGTCTGCAGTGACTGACCTGGTGGCGGCGATGCCCGATGGCGAAGCGTTGGCTTACAACTCGGTGCTCACCACGATCCGCATTCTTGAGCAAAAGGGCTACGTCGAGCATCGCCAGGAAGGCCGCGCCTTTATTTACTGGCCGTGCGTGCAGGAGATGGACGCGAGCCGGTCAGAAGTGCGGCACGTGCTGAACCGTTTCTTCGGAAACTCGCGCGAGCGGCTATTGCTGTCGGTACTGGATGACGAAGAGATCACGTCTGAAGAATTGAGACGGCTGCGGGATTTGATTCGCGATTCCGCACCCGAAGGAGACGAAGCCTGACAATGGAGATGAGCCAGTTCATGAACGGCATTCAATCCGTTGCGGCGGTGGCTGCACCCATGGCTCTGGCTGCGCTCTGGCAGAGCGCTGCAATTGCTTTGGGTCTGACGCTGTGTCTTCGTCTAGCGCCACGCGCCACGGCGAGCCTGCGTTTCGTTGTCTGGTCGGTGGCCTTCACGATACTTATAGCCCTCCCCTTTTTGCCGTCGTTTTTGCCCTCCCCCCTGCACGGACACGAAAGCTCAGTTCCTTTAGCAGCTACCAGTGCGGCGAAGCCATGGCTTGAGCTGGATCTGCGCTGGAGTCTCGCGATTGCTGGCCTTTGGTTGGTACTGTCGCTGATTCGCGCGGTGGATCTCGCGATTCACTCGTTGAAGCTGCGCAGGATGTGGAAGTCGGCGATTCCTGTAGAGGTGCGTACGGCTGCACGCGCATGGGGCCGCATGACTCTGGAGATTTGCACGACGCGGGAGCTTGATCGCCCAAGCGTGATTGGTTTTTTTGCGCCACGGATTCTGATTCCAGAATGGCTTTATGAACGGCTGACCGATGCAGAGCTGAATCAAATTGTTCTGCACGAGACCGAACATCTGCGCCGTTGCGACGACTGGACGAATCTGTTGCAAAAGCTTTGCCTGGTTCTCTTCCCTTTAAACCCCGCGCTTTGGTGGATGGAGCGTCAGCTCTGCAAAGAACGCGAAATGGCCTGCGACGAAGGCGTGATCGCAATTACGCACGCTCCGCGTGCCTATGCGGCCTGCCTGGCAGGCCTGGCGGAACGAGGCCTGCAGCGCAAGGCTGAAGCGCTGTCGCTCGGCGCCTGGCAGCGCCGGCCAGAACTTGTCCATCGTGTGCACCGCATCCTGCGCAAGGGCCGCACGCTGAGCCCATTTGCTTCGGGCGCGCTACTGGCGACCGTCGGCAGCAGCCTGCTGGGCATTTCGATTGAGTTTGCCCGTTGCCCCCAGTTTGTCGCCTTCGTTCCAGCAAAGAACGTAACGCTGGCGGCGAAGCAAGACGATGATGTGACGGATGCTGTCTATCAAACGGAAAAGCATACCCTGCCGACGGGCTATCGCACGGTGGATGCAAAGGCGGCGATGCCGCCTGCGCAGACCGCAGTTGCCGCCGTGCATCATGCGTCCGCAAGACCGTCCATTGCTTCGGCGCATGGAGTTCGGGTTCATGAAGTACCTGCAAAGTTCACTGCTGCACAGCCGGAACAAGCGCTGGAGCAGCAGTGGATCGTCTTCACTTCTTGGGAGCGAATCGAGACGTCAGCCCCGTCTGCTGCGGAAGCGGCTGACGCAATGCAGAGCGCAAATTCTCAATCCCAGGCGCCGGTAACGAGCCGCGTCACAGTGACGCAGCTTGTTTTTAAAGTCGTGCCTCGAAGCATGACCGCAACTCTGCCGTCGAGCGCCAAATCTTCTCAATCTTCGCAGCCACAGGCGGTTCCATTGCGCAGTGGCTGGCTCGTTCTCCAACTTTAACCATGTACTTCAACAACCATCGAGAGGTAACGAATGTCTCAATCAACTAATTCATTAATAGCAAACGTGAAGCGGTTTGCTATTCCCACTGGCTCGGTTGCCGCGCTCCTTATCGGCGGCGCGTTCATGTTCAATCGCCCGTCAGTGCACGCGGCCAGCGCTGCGACTCCGCTGGACGACAGCAGCGTGGCATCGCTGG
Source organism: uncultured Acidobacteriaceae bacterium (assembly GCA_963832465.1). Classification (GTDB taxonomy): domain Bacteria; phylum Acidobacteriota; class Terriglobia; order Terriglobales; family Acidobacteriaceae; genus Telmatobacter. The sequence goes on along the minus strand of CAWHUJ010000001.1, from coordinate 497,040 downwards.
TTTCGCTCGACAACGCGGTCGAAGCGGTGGCTGCGCGCGTGACTCCCGCCGTGGTGAACGTCTCGGTGACTTCGCGTCCCTCTGCGCAGGAAGCGTCGGAGGACAATGATGGCGGTGGACAGAACCCCGGCATGCAGGATCTGCCCCCTGAGTTCCGCAGGTTCTTTGGCGGTGGACAGGGCGCGCCACAGCAGAACCCAGTGGAGCATGGCATCGGCAGCGGCGTGATCATCTCGCCCGACGGTTACATCATCACCAACAATCACGTAGTGGACGGTGCGATGAAGGTGAACGTAACTCTCGATGACCGGCGCGTCTTCCCGGCGAAGGTCGTCGGTGTTGACAAGCTCAACGATCTCGCGGTGATCAAGATCGATGCGAAGAACCTGCCGAGCATCGCGTGGGGCAACTCCGGTGCGCTGCATCCTGGACAGACCGTGCTGGCCTTCGGCAGCCCGTTCGGTTATTTCCAGTTTTCGGTCACACGCGGCATCATCAGCGCGCTGAACCGGCCGAACCCATATACGGATGATCCGCGCAAGCCAGGCGACTTCATCCAGACAGACGCGGCGATCAATCCAGGCAACTCAGGTGGTCCACTGGTAGATGCGCGCGGTGAACTGATCGGCATTAACACGTTCATCATCAGCGGCAACGGCTCCTTTGCGGGTGCGGGCTTCGCGATTCCGTCAGAGATCGTGAAGAGCTCAGCTGACGCCATCATCAAGGACGGCACGGTGCATCATGGCTATCTCGGCATCGCCATGAACAACGTGACGCCTGAGAACGCGACCTTCTTCAACCTGCCTGATGCGACCGGCGCGATCGTCAGCCAGGTGACGCCTGACTCTCCTGCTGACCACGCGGGCCTGAAGACTGGCGACGTAATGCGCGAACTCAACGGCAAGAAGATCATCAGCTCGAGCGCCCTTCAGGTCGCCGTGTCCCAGATCGCTCCCGGAACGGCGATTCAACTCGGCGTTCTGCGCGATGGAAAACAGGAGACGCTCAAAGTCACCGTAGGCGAGTTCCACAAGAACGCCGAGGAAGCCGACAACAGCAACTCCGGTGATCGCCAGCGTGGCAAACTCGGGCTCGCGATGGCGAATCTGACGCCTGATATGCGGCAACAGTTCAATGTGCCTGCGCAGATCAACGGCGCAGCTGTGCAGAGTGTTCGCCCGGCAAGCCCTGCGGACGATGCGGGACTCACGCCCGGCGACGTGATCGTGGAAATTAACCGCAAGCCGGTGACGAGCGCGGACAGCTTTGTGAACCAGGTGCACTCTGTTCCTACGGGCAAGGACATCCTGCTGCTCGTCTGGTCGCGCGGTGGCACCACGTATCGCGTGATCCATCCGGAAGAAGGCTCGCCCAGCAGCGGCATGTAAAGCGAACCGCCAACTTCAACACACTTGCCTCGGGCCGCCACATTGGCGGCCTGAGCTATTTTGGGGCCCAGAGTTAAACTGCAGCAAATCAACAATATCGAGACCTCGCTAAAATCCGCCGTCAGAGAAGGCGCTGTGTGGCTCCAGTTGCTTTTTCTGCACACTGCTGCGAAGATCAATGTATGCAAGCTTGCCTCTGTTGTCGCCACTGTATGCCGCTCCGCGCACACGGGTGACCTGAGTTTGAGAGCTTGATGGTAAGTTTCCAAGGTTTCCTAAGCCCGCGATGCAGCCTTTAGCTCTCGCGGGCTTTGTGCATTCCGCCAAAGGGGAAGTGATGGATCCAGCAGTTCCAGTGAAGGAAACGAAGGCGCAGAAGGCTGAACGTCTCAAGGTGGAGAAGAATCCCTGGGAGGCATTCGATGAGGTGCGCACGTTTGCACGCGATGGCCGCGCGAGTGTTTTGCCGGAATGGGCCTCGTTCTACTTCAAGTGGTGGGGCGTTTACACGCAGGGCGACGGCGTTGGTGTAACTGGCGGCAAAGGCGGCGAAGGAATCACTTCCGATTACTTCATGCTGCGAATCGGCATACCAAACGGGATTCTCTCAGCACATCAGATTCGCGTGATCGGCGGCCTCACCCGCAAATATGCGCGCAATCTCGCCGACATTACGGTGCGGCAGAATATCCAGCTGCACTGGCTCACAATTGAGTCGCTACCCGAAGTGGTGGACGCGCTGGATGCGATTGGGCTCTCGCCCAAGGGCGCCTGCGGCGACGTGGTGCGCAACGTGACCGGTTGCCCATTGGCTGGAATTGCCGATGACGAATTGATTGACGCCTCACCCGTTGCCGTTGAGATTTCGCATATGCTCTCGGCGAATGCCGAGTTCGTGAACCTGCCGCGAAAGTTCAAGATTTGCGCGACCGGTTGCTCCTCGTGGTGCTGCTATCCGGAGATAAACGACATTGCCCTCACGCCAGCGGTGCGCAATGGCGAGGGCGGCTACTCGCTGCGCGTCGGCGGAGGGCTCTCGAACGAGCCGCATCTCGCGGTGCGCCTCAATGCGTTTCTGTTGCCCGATCAGGCTGTGCCAGCAGCACGCGCAGTGGCTGAGATTTTCCGCGACCAGCAAGGATTGCGCGAGAGCCGCGAAAAGGCACGCTTGAAGTACCTCTTCATGAAGGAGGGATGGACGGCGGCGCGTTTCCTCGAGGAGTTGCAAGCGAGGGTGGATTTCCCGATTCAGCCGGCGGGCGACGAGACCTTGCCAAGTGACGTCTTTCGTGACCACGCAGGCATACATCCGCAACGCCAGCCGGGATTGTCGTATGTGGGCGCGACCGTACTACGCGGGCGCCTGACCGGCGAACAGCTCGAACAGGCTGCAGAGCTTGCCGATCGCTTCGGCAACGGGCAGCTACGGGCGACTGTTTCGCAGAATCTCGTCTTCATCAACATTCCGACGAGCAAGACAGGTGAACTCGTACGCGAGTTCGGTCAGATCGGCCTTCACGTGGAAGCGACGAATTTCTGGCGTGGCGCGGTGGCGTGCACTGGCACTGAGTTCTGCAAGCTGGCGATTACCGAGACGAAAGGGTTCGCCCGCTGGCTGGTAGATGAGCTCGATGAACGGCTACCGCAATTTGATCAGCAGTTGCGGCTACATGTGACCGGGTGCCCCAATAGTTGCGGGCAGCACTGGATCGCAGATATCGGCATCGAAGGCAAGAAGATTAAGCACGAGGGCAAGCTGACGGACGCCTACTATTTCTGCCTGGGTGGCGCGGTTGGGGAGCATGCCGGCGATTGCGCGGCCTGTGGGATACCGCTGCCCAGCTCCGCTGGTGCCGGAAGCGATTGAGCGGCTGCTGCGCCAGTACCTGGCCGATAGAAGTCCGGATGAAAACCTGCGCGCATGGTTTGGACGCCATAGCAACGACGAGTTGCGCGCGCACCTGGCTGGCGAAGTGCTCGAAGCCGTGGAGCGCGATCTGCCGACGGGCCGCGTGCCGCACGGCGTGGCGGATTAAGGATTGTGATGACGCTGCTGCCCATCTTTCTGAATCTCGACGGCCGGCCAGGATTGCTGGTCGGCGCGGGCACAGTTGCGCTCGACAAGATCGGCAGCCTGCTGAAGACCGGTGTACGTCTGCGCGTGGTTGCTCCCGAGGCGAAGGCTGAGATTCGTGGGTTGTCCGCCGATGGAAAGCTCGAGTGGGTGCAGCGTGCGTTTGAGGAATCCGACCTCGATGGGCAGTTCCTCGTAATCGCTGCGACGGATGAGCCCGCCGTGAACGCCGCCGTGTACAACGCCGCGGTTAAGCGCGGAATTCCCTGCAATAGCGTGGACGACATTCCCAACTGCGACTTCTTCTTCGGCTCTGTGGTGCAGCGCGGCGACCTGCAGATTGCCATTTCGACAGCCGGAGAAAGCCCGGCGTTTGCGCAGCGGCTGCGCCGCGAGATTGACGAGCAGTTACCGCAGGATCTGGGCGAATGGCTGAGTAACGTCGGCGAATTGCGCAGGGAGGTGCTGGCGACGCAACCGCGGAGCGAAGAGCGCAAACTGCTGCTGCATGAGCTGGCCTATCGGCCCAATTGCGAATCGCCGCTGTGTGCGACGCGACGCAGAGCACTCGCCGAGCCTGACAATGCGGGTAAGGTCTCGCTTGTTGGCGCGGGGCCGGGCGATCCTGAACTGCTGACGGTGAAGGCGCTGCGGAAAATCGAGAATGCCGATGTGATCCTGCATGACGATCTTGTACCGCATGCGATTCTGGACCTCGCTGTAGCTAGTGCGGAAATTGTGAACGTTGGCAAACGCTGCGGTGCGAAAAACATCACGCAGGAGGAGATTCACGCGTTAATGATTGAGCACGCACGCGCCGGACGCAGGGTGGTCCGCTTAAAAAGTGGCGATCCGTTGATCTTCGGCCGTGCCGCGGAGGAGATGGCCGCACTGGCTGAGGCGGACGTGCACTTTGAGGTGGTCCCCGGCATTACCGCGGCGTTCGCCGCGGCGGCTGCTGTGGGTTGCTCGCTCACGAGCCGCAACACTGCCTCGAATGTAATCTTCTCGACCGGACACCATGCGCAGTCGCACAATCTTTCGCCAATGCCGCAGATTGAAGACGCGACGCGCGTGGTCTACATGCCCGGCCGCGACGTGCGCCTGCTGGCGCTCGAATGGCTGCAGGAAGGGCTGCCAGAGAACTTTCCGTGCGCGATCGTTTCGCGTGCGGGGCAACCTGACCAGCAGATTCGATGTACGACCCTCGCCGCTCTCGGCGACGCCGATCCCGTGCCTGCGCCCAGCCTGCTGATTGCCGGTTGGGCTGTTCGGGAACCCGCAGCAGCACTTCAGTCAGTGATTGCCGGCGTTTCACTCTCAGCCTAGTTCACATCACAACACGGAGACCCAAATGCCCGATGCACCCGCACCCAGGCGCGGTCTTTCGCTCGACGTCTACGCCGTCGCGCTCGCGCTGATTCTCGCCCTGCTTGTTCGCCTCAACATCCTTCCCGCCATCAAGTGGTGAAGGCCTGCTGACCGATATCGATCATTGCAAGGAGTAAAGATATGGCCACCACTGCAAATCAAGCGAGCCCACTGGCAATTGATGAACCGAGCCATCTGGGCCTACGCATTGCCAGACTGATTCCCGGACTGCTGCTGCTGGCCGCCGTTGGCTATGCGGGTAAGTTCATTGAGCAGTCCATTGCCGTTTACACAAAGAGCCATCACATCACGTTTCCCAATATCGAATACGTGCTGTGGGCGATCGTGATTGGGCTCTTGATTTCAAATACCGTCGGCGTACCCCGTGTTTTTCGGGCGGGAGTAGCGACCTACGAATTCTGGCTCAAGGCTGGAATCGTATTGCTGGGATCGCGCTTCCTGCTTGGCGACATTCTGCACCTCGGCGGGATTTCGCTGGCGCTGGTTGCTATCGCTCTCACGCTTTCACTGAGCTTCATGCACCTGTTGGGCCGATCCTTCGGTCTTAAACCCAAACTCACCTCGTTGCTCGCAGTCGGCTCGTCGATCTGCGGCGTTTCCGCGATTATTGCGGCCAAGCCGGCGATCGACGCTGACGACGAAGACGCGTCGTATGCGATCGCAGCGATTCTTGCGCTGGGGGCACTGTCGCTCTTCACCTTTCCGTTGATAGGCCATTCGCTGCACCTGAGCGACAAGGCGTACGGTCTATGGGCTGGTCTCGCGGTGGACAATACCGCGGAGGCGACCGCAGCGGGAGCGCTGTACTCCGACGCTGCAGGGAAAGTTGCCGTGCTGGCGAAGACCACACGCAATGCGCTGATCGGCTTTGTGGTGCTTGCCTACGCAATCTACTGGGCTTCGCGCGGACAGGCGCAGGCGGTAGGCAACAAGGCGGAGTTCCTGTGGCGGAAATTTCCCAAGTTCTTGCTGGGTTTCCTGTTAATTTCTCTGCTGGCGACGGTGGGCATCTTCACGAAGCCGCAACTCACCAGCATTGCCAACCTTTCGCGCTGGGCATTTCTGCTCACGTTTGCGGGTGTAGGTCTCCGCACCAGCTTTCGCGAACTCGGCAAGCAGGGCTGGCGGCCATTCGCAGTGGGTGCGATAGGCGAAGTCTTCATTGCGCTGGTAACGCTGGGTCTGGTTTACGGAGCAGACCACCTTTTCCATCTCTAATTGCTAAGCGCCCGGGCGGCTTACAACGACTCGGGCGCGACCTCTCTCGGCGTTCCGCCGATGCCTACCTTTATACTGAGATGTTTGCATATCATCTTTTCGGGCCCTAACAGGCCCGGGCGCCGGGGATTGGCTGCGGCGTGAGGAGCGAGCTTGGGTCAGGCAGAGATCGGCATCATCGGCGGCAGCGGACTGTATTCCATGCCCGGCTTCACCAACCAGCACGAGGTCCGGGTAGAGACACCCTTTGGCGAGCCGTCAGATGCCTTCGTGCTCGGCGAACTCGAGGGCCGCAAGGTTGCCTTTCTGGCGCGGCATGGGCGTGGTCACCGCATTCTGCCCTCGGAGCTGAACTTTCGCGCGAACATTTACGCTTTCAAGAAGCTCAGCGTGGAACGCATCTTCTCAGTCTCTGCTGTGGGTTCGTTGAAAGAGGAGCACAAGCCAACAGACTTTGTGATTCCTGACCAGTTCATTGACCGGACCTTTCACCGTATCTCGACTTTCTTTGGCGACGGCATTGTTGGGCATGTCGCGTTCGCCGACCCGGTGTGTGCAACCGTTGCGAAGGCTGCACAAGTAGGCTGCTCAGAAGCCAGCGTGGTGGGCAAGAGCGGCGGCACTTACGTTTGCATGGAAGGTCCACAATTCTCAACCAAGGCGGAATCGAACCTCTATCGCAGCTGGGGAGCAGATGTGATCGGCATGACCAATCTGCAGGAAGCCAAGCTGGCGCGCGAGGCGGAGATTTGCTACGCCACAATCGCTATGGTGACCGACTACGATTGCTGGCGCGAAGGCCACGACGCCGTCACGATAGAAGAGATTGTCGCGGTGCTTCATCAGAACGCTGATAATGCATGCAAGGTGGTGAAGGCCGCAGTTGCGGCGTTGCCGGCCGAGCGCACGTGCGCCTGCGTCTCTGCGGCGCGTTATGCGGTGCTCACGCAGCCCGATGCGATTCCGCAGGCGGCGAAGGAGCGGCTGAAGCTGCTCTTCGGCAAATATCACAACTGGTAAATCGCCGGTGGCAGTAGAACGAAATAGAACCAAGGAAAGGAATCGCATGGCAATTACAGTAGTGGGCAGCGTCGCATTCGACACAGTAGAGACACCGGCGGGAAGACGCGAACGCTGCCTGGCAGGCGCAGCTACCTATTTTTCATTGGCTGCCAGCTATTTCACCGATGTGCGAGTGATTGCCGTGGTGGGCGAAGATTTTGGCCCCGAACAGGAAGCGGTGTTCAATGCGCGCAATATTGACACGCAGGGTATCGAGCGCACAAAGGGCAAGAGCTTCTTCTGGGAGGGCTCATATCTCGAGAATCTGAACGAGGCCAAGACACATGCGACCGAGCTGAATGTCTTTGCCGGATTTGAGCCCAAGATTCCGGCCGCCTACGGCGATTCAGATTTTCTTTTTCTCGCCAACATCGACCCTGTGCTGCAACGGCGCGTGCGCGAAGCAATGCCGAAGGCACGGCTTGTGGCCGGCGACACGATGAACTACTGGATCAAGGATCACAAAGCCGATCTGCTGGAGGTGTTAAAGGGCCTGGATATCCTCCTCATCAACGACACTGAGACGCGCATGCTGGCCGGGAATCCGAACCTTGTGCAGGCTGCCCGAAGCGTGCTCACGCTGGGACCCAAAATGCTGGTCGTGAAGCACGGTGAATATGGTTCGACGCTCTTTCAGCCTTCCAAGAACGGTTCCGGAAATGGGGCTGGACTTCCTGAGGCATTTCGCGCGCCGGCGCTGCCCCTGGAAGAAGTGGTTGACCCGACAGGCGCCGGTGACAGTTTTGCCGGAGGCTTTTTCGGCTACCTTGCATCACAGTCGGAGCTAACACCGGCGGCTTTTCGACGCGCAATGTTTTATGGCGGTGTGATGGGATCGTTCACCGTGGAACGCTTCGGCACGGAACGCCTGCAGCAACTCTCACGCAAAGAGATCGATCAGCGCTTCCATCTCTTCCGCGAGTTGACGCACCTTGACTGATCGATCTGTAAGCCGCGCGGAATGGCTGGCTACGCTTGCCTGCTGCGCGGCACTCTCAGTGATCGCGGTAGTCTGGGCCTGGCAAAACGACGCCATGCTGAATTACGGTGACGCCGTTGCTCACCTGCACATTGCGCGGCGCGTCTTTGATGCGCATTATCCCAGCCTGAAGCAGCTTGGCTCTGTCTGGTTGCCGCTGCCGCATCTTCTTCTGATTCCTTTTGTAGCAATCTACAGCTGGTGGGCCAACGGCTTCGCAGGAGTGATTCCATCCGCCCTGGCCTATATCGCAGGCTGCGCAGGCATCTACCGCCTGGCGCGGAGATGGCTGGAACCTGCGGTTGCAGCAACAACTTTAATCATTTTCGCGGCGAACCCGAACCTGCTTTACCTGCAGACTACGGCGATGACGGAGCCACTCTTCCTGGCGGAGCTGATCTGGTGCGTCGTCCTGCTTGTCGAGTGGCGCAGCAGGCTTGATCGCGAACCCGCCCGTGCCGCTCGCCTGTTGTGGCCGACTGCGTTGGTGCTGGTTGCAGCGATATTCACCCGCTATGACGGCTGGATACTTGCATTGCTTGCATGGACGGCAGTGGGAATCACGCTGCTGCGGCGCGGTGAGCTGCGTGATCGTAGATTCTGGCTTGCAAGCGCTGTAGTTGTAGCGGCGCCGGTCATCTGGTTCGCCTACAATGCACTTGTTTTCGGAGATTGGCTGGATTTCGCACGGGGCCCGTACTCCGCAAAAGCTATCGAGCTGCGAACAACAACGTCGGGGGCGTGGCCTCCGCATCCGGGCTGGCACGATCCGTGGGTTTCGCTGATCTTCTTTATCAAAACCGCCGAGATGGATGCGACGGCTTTGCCCTGGGGCAACAAGTTTCTTGTGCTGAGCCTGCTCGGAACGCTTGGCGGATGGATGGCATTTGGCCGTGCCGCCTTCTCCTGGGTTCTGCTTCTATGGCTGCCGGTTCCCTTTTATGCGTACTCCATCGCATACGGATCGGTTCCGATTTTCCTTCCAGTGTGGTGGCCTCACTCCTGGTACAACACGCGGTATGGCATGGAGATTCTGCCTGCTCTCGCGCTCGGACTGGGAATGGTTGCGCAATTTGTGCTTGGCGTCGTTCGCGAGTTCAAAGCTGCGTGGACAAAGTATGCGATCGGAGCGTTGCTGGTTCTTGCCTGCTGGAACGCATGGAAGGTTTTGGCAGAGCAGCCGCTCACCTACGTTGAAAGCACGAAGAACATTGCCTCACGGCGGCCGTTGGAAGAAGAGATTCCGCCGGTGCTGCGCGCGCTGTTAGCGGAACGCCCGGGCGCTCCTGTGCTGATGAAGACCTCCGTCTTTCCACAGATTGTGGCGCGGACAGGCATCCCGCTGCGACAGACGATCAACGAGAGCGACCGAGCGCTTTACACAGACGCGCTGGCTGCGCCCGCGGAGCACGCCGCAGTGATTCTCGCCTTCGACGGCGACGACGTAGACCGCGCAGTGAAGGCGCATCCCGAGGGCCTGAAGCTGGTGCAGCGTTTCTCGTTCCCAGAACAGCCGGCAGCGACGGTTTACGTCTCCGATACCTTGACTCTCAACAAAGCTCCGCAGCGGTGATAGCATCGGGCAAGGAATCGCCATGAACAGCGCTCCCGCAGAGCTAATCCAGTCCTTCAACTTCAGTTGGTTGCAGCAGATGATTGTTGCAAACGGAGCGTTGACGCGCCTTGTGGCGGCGTGCGTGCTGGGCGGGCTGATCGGGCTGGAACGCGAGGCAAAACGCCAGCCTGCCGGCGTGAGAACCAACCTGCTGATCTGCATGGGCTGCGCCTTCTTCACTTTGCTTTCGGCATACCTTGCTGGAGATGCGAATCCGGACAAAGGGCGCGTGGCGTCGAATATCGTGCAGGGCATCGGCTTTCTGGGCGCCGGCCTGATTCTTCACAATCGCAGCCGGGTAAGCGGACTGACAAGCGCCGCCAGCGTCTTCGTTGTTGCGTCGATCGGCATGGCCTGCGGTGCGGGCTTGTTTCCCGCAGCGGTGGTGGGAACTGTGCTGGTGATCTGTGCGCTGGAGTTAGTTGGCTTTCTCGAGCGCAGCGCCAGCATTAAGATTTATCCGCTCATGTATGAGGCACGAGGCAGCGATCAGACCGCCATGCTCAAGTCGATTCTGGATGCGATGGATAAGGCCGGCGAGCGATTGGCAAATTTCGAGGGCGATGCCATCGGGACTCTGCAGCGCGTGAGCTTTATTGTCACGGCTACACGAAAAAAACACGACCGCTTGCGCGACAAACTTCTGGCTGAACCGGCAATCGACGCCCTGTTCAATTTCCGCGATCCGGAGGGCGATTGATTCCCTTCACCAAGGCTCACGCCTGCGGCAACGACTTCTTGATCGTGACAGAAGAAGCGGCGGCGGATCACGATTGGGCCAACCTAGCGCGGCAGCTGTGCGCGCGCAACAGAGGCGTTGGCGCAGATGGCGTTGAGTTTTTCGCATGGACGGGAGGGCGGTCGGGGCGCATCCGGCTGCACAACGCAGACGGATCAGTCGCGGAAATCAGCGGCAACGGTACGCGCTGCGTGGCTGCATGGATGGCCGAAGCAACGGGCGCAAAACGCGGCGACGATTTGCAGATCGAGACGGATGCTGGTCTCCGAGTCTGCACGGTGAATGCCGTCAACACCGCGCACGGCTATGCGATCGATGTGAGAACGGGCATGGGGATTCCGTCGGTGAATAAGAAGACCGTACGGCTCAGCGACGGCACAGAGATTGACGGGGCGGAGATCTCTACCGGCAATCCGCATTTTGTCATTCTGGCGAACGATGCTGAATTTGCGGTGGCTGGCAAGGCGTGGCAGACCCTCGGTAAGGAAATCTGCTTTCACGCGGATTTTCCGAAGCAGACAAATGTCGAGTTCATCCGTATTGTCAGCCCGCGGCAGATTGAGATCCGGATTTTTGAGCGCGGTGTGGGCCCTACGACATCGTCGGGAACAGGCAGTTCTGCTTCGGCAACCGCAGCGATTGCGCTGCATGGCAGCAAGTCACCGCTTGAAGTCGTAGCTCCAGGCGGACCGCAGGCAGTCGAGTGGAATGGCGAGGGTAACGAACTCTACCTCACCGGGCCCGCTTCGCTGATTGCGCGGGGCGAGGCGTGGGAGTTATGAGGAAGCCTATCCAGCCTGCTTCGACGATCCAGCTGCAGCCAATTCCGGCAAGAGCGGGCGTGAGCGTGATTTCTCCCGCATCGTTTGCCAACGATCAACGCGTGGCAGACGGGATGGCGCGGTTGCGTGCGCTGGGCTTTGAGCCACGGCTTGGCGCATCGACTCAGACACGTGGACCGCTCTATTTTGCGGGAAGACCGGAGGCACGGCTTGCTGATTTGCACGCGGCATTTGAAGATCCAGAGACCAGCATCGTAGCGGCGGTGCGCGGCGGCTACGGCTCGAACTATCTGCTCGACGGCCTTGACCTGGATCTAATCCACGAGCACCCCAAACCATTTTTTGGCTACAGCGATCTGACCGGGATGCAACTGCACCTGCTCGATCGGCTTGGCCTGCCAGCATTTCACGGCCCGATGGTGGCGGCAGATTTCGCGAGCGACGCCGGCGTCCATTTGCCCAGCTTTCGCGCCGCGCTCTCCGGCGAACCTTACACGATGGGATCCGATGAAGGGCTGCGCGCGCTGATACCGGGAACAGCCCGAGGCACGCTCTATGGTGGATGTCTCAGCATCCTTGTGGCGATGTTGGGCACACCATGGGAACCGGCGACCGAAGGCAAATTGCTCTTCCTCGAAGACCTCGGAGCCAAGCCATATCAGGTTGATCGCATGCTGTGGCAGTTGCGCAGCGCCGGCAAGCTGAAAGGCGTCCGCGGGGTCGTCTTCGGTGAGATGCTGGAGTGCGTGTCGCCCGGTGCGTCTCCAAGCCTTCTAGAAGACGTGATTCTGCATTTCTTCCGTGACGCAGATTTCCCCGTGGCGATTGGCCTGCGCAGTGGTCACGTCTCGTGCGAAAACGTCACGCTCACCTTCGGCGTCGAGGCCGAACTGACTGCGGGAACAACAACGCAACTGAAAATTCTGGAGCCGGCGATACGCTCATGACGCAAGCACCACGGCACATTCATCTCAGCGGCATCTGCGGCACTGCAATGGCCTCGATTGCGGGCTTGTTACAACTGCAGGGCCATCGCATCACCGGTTCGGATAAGGCGGCGTATCCGCCGATGAGCGACCTGCTGCGCTCACTTGGCATTCCAGTGATGGAGCCCTATGCTGAGGCAAATCTCGACCCGCGCCCTGACCTTGTCGTGATAGGCAATGCGCTATCGCGTGGGAATCCAGAGATCGAGCGCATTCTCGATGACCGTATCCCCTTTACGTCGATGGCTGCGTTGGTGCGCGAAGAATTTCTCCAAGGTCGCGAGTCGCTCGTGGTCGCCGGCACACACGGCAAGACAACCACAACAAGTATGCTCTCGTGGATTTACCAGGTAGCCGCGCGCGAGAATGCGGGGCTTGAACCATCTTTCCTGATCGGCGGCGTTGCAGAAAACTTTGGGACGAGCTTTCAGCTCCGTCCGACGCGCACATTCATCATTGAAGGCGACGAGTATGACACGGCGTTTTTTGACAAGGGTCCGAAGTTTCTGCACTACTTTCCCGATGCGCTGATTTTGACGCATGTCGAGTTCGACCACGCCGATATATATGCCGACCTTGAGGCGGTGAAGATAGCCTTCAAGCGGCTGGTAAATCTTGTGCCACGCCGTGGGCTGATTGTGGCCTATGACGCCAGCGCTAACGTTTCTGAATGCGTAGAGCACGCTTTTTGCCGGGTAGAGCGCTACGGTTTCAGCAAAGAGGCTGACTGGCAGTTGCGCAATCTGCGACACGAAGACGGACAAACGCGCTGGGAAGTGTGGCACGAAGGCACGTTGTGGGCAGACCTGGCTATGAGTCTTGCCGGAGAGCACAATGCGCTGAATGCAACGGCCGCTGCCGCGCTGGCAGCAGGCCGCGGAATCGGCAAGGATGCAATTCGCGCAGCACTCGGCAGCTTCAAAAGCGTAAAGCGCCGACTCGAGGTGCGCGCTGAGATTGATGGCATTACGGTCATCGACGACTTTGCGCATCATCCGACCGCGATTCGCGAAACGCTGCGTGCCCTGCGGTCCGTTTATCCCAGCGCGCGGCTGTGGGCAGTGCTTGAGCCGCGCTCGAACACGCTACGGCGCAAGGTGCTTGAGGACGATCTGGTACAAAGTTTGCGGCTGGCCGATCAGGTTGTGCTCGCAGGCGTCTATCAGCAGCAGCGCATTCCCGATGGGGAGCGGCTGCATCCGGAAGATGTTGTGGACGCGCTTAATGCCGCAGGCACTCCCGCGGCTCTACATCCCGATGCAGCAGTGATCGTTGACGCCATTGTGACGGAGTTAAAGACGGGCGATGTTGTTGCGATTCTCTCGAATGGCGGCTTTGACGGCATCTATGAGAAACTGCCGGCAAGATTACGCGAGCGCGCACACAGCAGCTGAGCATCGCCGATGATTTCATCCCTGATATTGCTGGCCACGATTCTGGCGCTTGGCGCTCCCGCGGCGCTGGTGCTCATCCCGTGGACAATCATCGTGGGCGATGCAACCCAGCTCTACAGAGTGGCGCTGGTCATCGTGCGGACCGGCTTCCGGCTGGCGGGCATTCGCGTTGAGACCTCAGGCCTCGAAGATGTGCCGGTGCAGACCGCTTGCATCTTCATGGCGAATCATGTTTCCAATCTCGACCCGCCGGCGCTGATTCCGCATATCCCGGGGCGGACGTCGGTTTTTCTCAAACGATCGCTGATGAAGATTCCTGTGCTCGGCTACTGCATGAAGCTGGGCGAGCTTGTACCGGTGGATCGCGATGGCCGCGTGGAGAGCGCAATCGAAAGCGTGCGGGTGGCCAAAGAGGTTTTGCAAAAGGGGCTGCATATCACATCGTTCGTGGAGGGCACTCGTTCACGCGACGGGCGCATGCTGCCCTTTAAGAAGGGCCCTTTCTACCTCGCTATGGAAACGGGCGCGCCGTGCGTTCCGGTGTCGATCTATGGAACGGAGAGCATGATGGCGAAGGGCAGCCTGCGCATCCAGCCGGGCACCGCGCACATCGCGTTCCACGCGCCGCTTTATCCCAAAGACTTTGCCAGCCGAGAAGATCTGATGGCGGCGGTCCGGGAGAAGATTGCCTCCGGCCTACCGGAGTGGATGCGGACTGATTCTTAGGGAAGAACCTGAGCGTTATAACCATCCCCGAGCAGCTTCTGGCTCATGGCAACGGCATCGCTGCGGTTGGCGAAGGGTCCAACCTGCACGTGGATGAGGTTGTCGGCGAAGTCGCGGCGGGCAACGACTGCGTAACCGCGCTTGCGCAACGCACCCATAAGCACATTCGCATCCTCAATGTGAGAGACGGCCGCAATCTGCACCATGCTGCCCCCGCTGCGCGTGAGCGCCGGTTGAACGGGGTAGTTCCCCGAGGGAACGGCAGAGGGCGGGCCCGCATTCGCAGCAGTTGGAAGAGCAGGCCGCACCTGGGGCTGGCCTGTGGCTGGCGTCGACGGTGCATAACTTGTAAGAGCATTTGAAGCGGGCTCACTGCTTGGATTTTCGAGCGGGGCCGATTGCTGAGTTGGGGCGACAGCCTGTGTTGGCGGCGGTGTCGCAGGAACTAGGCCCTTTGCAGGCGGCTTGGAGAGTGAGCTTCCCGCGGGCGTAATCACGGTCTGGCCTGCACTGGTTTGCGTCACGGAGACTGCGGTGACCGCGCTACCGCGGCCCGATCGGTATCCCAGTTCAAAAAAAAGCCCACAGATAAGCAGTAAGCCACAGAGGAGTGCGAGCAACATGGCCGGCCCCAGAGTGAACTCCGTGTCGCGCTTTTGCTCTTGCGGCTCCAACTCTTCCACGCCGAAACCTCTAGGCATGCTGCATCCTCAAATCCAGCAGTTCACGAACCAGTTTATTTGACCTCGCTGCCATGGGTTGCACCGGAGCCGATCTTCTGGAGAATCGAGAGCAGCTCAACGGGAAGCGGGAAGACGATGGTGGTGTTCTTCTCTACGCCGATTTCGGTCAGCGTCTGCAGGTAGCGCAATTGCAGCGTGATGGGCTGTGTGGCCAGAAGGTCTGCCGCATCCACCAGCTTTTGCGCGGCGTTGAATTCGCCCTCGGCGTGAATGATCTTCGAGCGCTTTTCGCGCTCCGCTTCGGCCTGCTTGGCCATGGCGCGCAGCATCGGCTCGGGCAGATCGACCTGCTTTACTTCGACCGAGATCACCTTCACGCCGAAGGGCTCTGTCCGCTGATCGATGATGGTCTGGATGCGCAGATTGAGCTTGTCGCGATGGCTGAGCAGCTCGTCGAGTTCAACCTCGCCCAGCACCGAGCGCAGCGTGGTCTGCGCGAACTGCGAAGTCTGGTAAACGTAGTTGGCCACCTTGATGGCGGCAGCGTTGGGATCGACCACGTAGAGCGTGACGACAGCATTCACCTTGATGCGTGACGTTGTCGCGGGTGATCACGTCCTGCGGCGGAACTTCGAGCACATCCTGCCGCAGCGAGATGCGCACCATCTGGTCGAAGGGCCGGAAGACAAGGATGACGCCAGGCCCCTTGGGAGTCGGCAGCGCGCGGCCCAGGCGGAAGATGACGCCGCGCTCGTAGTCGCGCAGAATCTTGATGGAGTTGAGAAGATACAGAGCAACGATGGCGATGAAAACAAGGGAAGTCGGCAATGCGAACATTGGCAGTTCCCTCACTCAGCACGGATTGTACTCCTGCCGATGACGCGGCTCTCCTGCTCTAGGCAGCGTGCGGTTCGCGGCGCAGCTGCGCCGGCAGAATCTACGGGCACAACGCGCAGCAGATACTGCTCGTGGCCCACCACGCGCAGCGTGGCGCCCTTCGGCACTGGCTCGGTGGAGACCGCGCGCCAGATCTCGCCTTCCACCAGCACGTGGCCTTCGGGCGCAGCGGCTCCATGGCCGATGGCCGGACTGCCGATGAGCGCGTCCGCGCCAAGGCGGGCTTTGCGGCGGCGCGCGCGCACGGCCAGACGCACCAGAAGAACGTGATCGCGCCGAAGCCCGCGCTGACGGCGATGGCCACCAGCGGGCTGATACCCAATCTCCGGCACTGGCGCGGCCACCAGCGTGAGCGATGCCGAATGCGAGGCAGACGAATGCCCGCAATGGCCAGCACGCCGTGACCGCCAAACTTCGCTTCAAGCACCATCAGCACCAGCGCCGCCACCAGCAGCATCACCGCTGTGTAGCGAATCGGCAGCAGATTCAGTCCAAAGATGCGCCAGCAGCACCATCAGCGTTCCAAGCGCGCCGGGAACAATGGTGCCGGGAGCGTTGAATTCGAGATAGATCAGCAGCGCGCCGCCGACCAGCATCAGCAGCGCGATGTTGGGATCGACGAGCCAGCCGAGAAGCTCTTCGCGCAGCGTGGGCTGCACCAATCTCAATTCGCGCGCCGGCCAGATGAAGGGTCTGCTTGGCCCCATCCAGCGTGTTACAGTCGCGGCCGTCGAGCGCGGCAAGCAATTCGGTATCGCTGTTGGCAATCGAAGTCGATGAGGTGCTGGTCAAGCGCTTCCTCGGCCGTGTAGGAGTGAGACGATGTGCACAACCGCGGCTTCGCGGCGTCTGCATTGCGGCCGCGCCTGGTCACATAGGAGCGCAGAAAGGCCTCGGCGTCGTTCTCGATCTTTTGGCTCATGGTGTCGTCGGGCTTGCCGCCGAACTCAAGCACCGGATGCGCCGCGCCGGCATTGGTTCCGGGAGCCATGGCGGCGACATCGGCCGATTCCAGAATGAAGAAGCCGGCCGAACCGGCGCGCGCGCCTGCCGGAGCAACGTAAACGATGACAGGCACCTTCGAGCTGAGAATCGCGCCGACCATGGCGCGTGTCGAATCGAGCAGGCCACCCGGCGTGTCGAGTTGAACGAGCACTGCGGCGGCTCCGTTGGCGTTGGCAACAGCGATGGCTCGTGCCAGCTCACCTGCGCTCACGGGCTGAATCGTGTCATTCAGCACGAGCTTTTCGACGACCGGCTGCTGCGCGCGCACGGAGGCACTGCCGATTGCTGCAAGCATCACTCCGACAATCAGGAACCCGAACCTGCTCGCTTTCTGAAGCATGGCCTTGCTCCTTCCGCTTCTGCGCAGCTGCCTATTGCGCCCTGGCCGTTCTCTGCGCGATCTGCCGGTTTAAATCCTGCGCTACCTTGTTAGACGGGTCAAGTTGCAAAGCCTGTCCTGCTTCTCTGCCCGCATCTCCGATGCGGTTTGCCGATAGATCCAGCCGCGCCATCACAAGATACGCGCGGGCAGAGGGCTTGAGTTCCAACGCTGTCTGAGCCTCTTTGCGCGCCGAAACCGCATCTCCGGCTCTTTCATGCACTTCGGCCAGCCCGGCATGGGCGTCGGCGAGTCCGGTGTCGTCGGCCACGGCAGCCTGGTAGAGACGCTCGGCTTCGAGCAGCAACCCGCGATCCAGATAGTCCTTTGCCTGGGAGGTCAGGAAGACGGCCCGTTCGCGAGGAGCGAGTGAGGCCAGATGCGAGGCCTCCATCTGGTCAAGCATTTGCGTGGCCTCGCGGAAGGCATCTGCGTTGAAGCTGCGCATGATGCGTTCGAGGGGATCAGGCTTTGTATCGTCGGCTGTGCCCTGGCTGCTGCTACCCGCCGTTGTGGGCGCAGGAGTGGGATTCTTCCACTCCTTGAGAAGGTCCTGCGCTTCGGTATCGCCGGGTCGAAGCTTGAGGCTTTGGGCAAGCTCGGCGATGGCTCCGCTTGTCTCGCCGCGGCGTTTAAGGCTTACAGCGAGGTTGAAGTGGTAATCGGCCGAGTTGGGATCAGTGGTTTCCGCCGCGATGAAGAGCGAACTGCCGTCGTGGCCCTGGCGCGAGACAGCTACCCCCTGATTGTTGAGGACCTCGGCTAGGGGGAGGACGCGAGCTACATCGGCGAAGGCCTTCTCTGCCTGTGGATAGTGCCCGGAGAAAAGCAGCGCGAGACCGCGATAAAAACCCGCCTCGAGCGCATCAGGATCATTGCGGCCAACCCGGGAAAAGGCTTCGGCGGCCTCATCATATTGCTGCGCGCCATAGTACTCGCGGCCCAGTGCCATCCAGGCAACCTCGAGATCAGGACTGAGCAGCGTTGCCTGCTGCAGGTGGCGAAGACGCTCATCGTGATCGGGCTCAGTGATGCCCCGGATGTACTGCTCGAAAGCGTCGAGGCGCACTCCTTTGCCTGCCGCGACGAAGGTCTCCTCTGCAACTGGGAAGGCCGGATCTATGCCGCGGGCGAGCCTCCAGGCAAGAGAGCTGAATACGGCAGTCATGTCGCGCATTTCGCCGCGGGCGGTGATCGGCGCACTCATCTTCAAGTGCGGCACGTCGATGACACTGGCTTCGGCAACGATGTTTGAGCCATCCGTGAGGAAACTGCCGACAATGATGGCGTCAGCATCGAGGGTCTGCGCGAGCTTAAGCGCGCTGGCGCGTGAAGGCTGAAAGTTCTGCGGCAGGCCCAGGTGGTCGAGGGCGTAAAGACGATCCTTGCGGCTCATGGGCTCAAAACCAGCCGAGGCGAAGCGGCGATCGAGGATCTCCGGCGCCGCCTCACGAATCCAATCAAGACTAGGCTGCCCAGTACGGTTGTCAAAGGGAAGAACGAGCAGAATACGGCCGCGCCCGGCGTCAGTTGTCAGAGCGGAGGCGCCGATCTGGCCGGAGGCAGGCTGCCCTACTGCCGGGCTGAGGATTAAGACACCGAGGCCCAGAGCGGCGAGAAGAAGCCACGCCTTCTTTTGCAGCGATAGAAGTGTGAGAAGCACGACAAGGCTGATTATAGGTCGTAAATTCGCCCGTATGCCCGTCGGGACCCCGGAAGGTTCAATTAACGCAAAAGGTCAGCGAAACGCTGTGGGAACATCCAGAGCGGCCTCGAACTGGCGATTGAAGCGAATCAGCGCGATCCACATGCCGTGATCCTCAGCTCTCCAGATGAGCGCGCCACGCAGCCGCTGCGCAATCGCTTCAGGGGGCAAATCATGATGCAAACCGAAATAGCGCTCGTCGAAGGCCTGGCTGCGCGGACCGAGGCTCAACGACAGCCCAGGTGGGTCATATTTGGTGGAAAAGACGAGCGCTGCGGAATAGTTACCCGGCTCGGCAGCGGCGCGGTCGATCTGCGGTTCGGTGAAGTCATCGATGCGATAGACGTCCCATCGCTCGCGGACATAGCCAAGCTCCGGCCTCGTGAGTTCGTCGGTCACAGGCCACGCAGAGAGAACAGTCGCCCCCCGATAGCGGGCGGTCAATTGCGCGATGGCGGCCATGTGCATCCGGATCATCCGCGCATATTGAAGATTGTCTTCCGGCGCGAAGCGATAGGGCGGATTGATGAATATTCCGGCGACGAAAGCGCCGGCTGAAAGAACCGTCAGCCCTTGCCACCACGGCACATGCCTGTACATGGTGGAGACGCACACCAGCAGCACAAGCGGATACATGGGCAGCAGATAGCGCGTAAGCAACGCGCCACCGAGCACGCTGAAGAGAATCGCATTGGCGAGCAGGATGAAAAAGATCGTTCGAAGCGCCTCTGCGGGAATTGCGGGGCGTTCGCAACCTTGTGCGTCTTTGCGCAGGCTCAGCATGAGGGCTGCAAACGCCAATAGAACGGGCACGAAAAGATTCATGTGCGCGGTGAGGTGCAGAAGGCGATGGCCGAAGGCGGCGAGGATGCGCAGCGGTGTCATGGTGGCCTCTGCGTTGTAGCGAAGAAACTCAGGATTGCCGAAGACGTAGCCGGTTCTCGCTTTGTGCCAGGCATACCACGCCACAAGCGGAAGAATGCTCAACGCGAACCACGCGGCATCGCGCAGATGGCGGAGCCTCATGGGTGTTTGTGCGCGCATGGCCTGCAGAGCGCTGCATACGGCCAGCGTAAGCGGCACGGCGATCGCGGTTTCCTTGCAGAGCGCGGCGGCCATGAACCACGCGGCCGCGGCCCAAGGCTTGCGGTTTTGTTGCGGCAACGAGTAGACGAGCCCCCACAGCGTGCAAGCCGCGGCGAAGATGTCGGCGTGAGCCAGGGAGCTCTGTGCGAACCAGATGGGATAGAGCGCGGTGAGGACAACAGTCCAGAAGGCCACTTGCGCCGACCCTGCGAGCATCAGCGCCAATCGCCATACAGCCGTGAGCGCGAAAGAAGCCGCCACAAGCACCGCTTCGCGAGTCACCTCGGGAGCAAAGCCCGAGGCCTTCCACCATAGAGCGAGATAAATGCTGGGAAGAGGGGGATGGGCATTGCTAAGCGTGGTGAAAGGAATCAGCGAGCCTGTGCGGAAAAAATCCCACGCCGCGGGAATGTAGTAGCCAGCCTCATCCCAGAAATAGGGCAGCGGCAGCAAAGACCAATGTGTCGCATAAAGAGCCGCAAAAATAACCGGAAAGATCATCCACGCAGGGAATGGCTCGTCGAGGCGCGGCGTGAATCTTTTCAGGCGCAGGTTCTTGCTCATGGGTATTCAGGTAATTGCGGCGGAAAATGGCGGCTTTAGTTCACCGGCCCTTGCGGGAAACCTGGACCTTGTGGCTCAAGCCTCAGGGTACCGAAGGCCTGCTCGTACTGGGCAAGGTTCTGGCCGAGCACGTTCCACAGAGCCTTGGCCTGCTGCGGGCTCAGATAGATGGCCTGATGATTGCGAATTGTGACCTGCTCAGGGCTGTCGCTCGAAGCCAGGCCGAAGACAAGCTGAAAGTCCCAGACGCTGACGCGCACCTGTACGCTGTTGGCATAGGTCTCGCGATAGTCGTCGGTTTGGGCAAGATTGATTTGGGGCTGCTGTTGCGGTGTCGGACTCATGGTTCCAACAGATTACTCTGTCGGGCGCAGCCGCCGCAGTGCAGCGAGATTCGAAGCTATTAGTTGGTGCGGAAGGCGGGACTTGAACCCGCAAGCCTTTCGGCGCTAGCTCCTAAGGCTAGTGTGTTTGCCATTTCACCACTTCCGCAATCTGGAAGGATCGGCGGCAGATCTGCCGTGATCCACCAACGCATCTTCTTCCAGTGTATGGGCAGCCTTATCCGCTGGCAATATGACCGCCATGCGCTCTGCGGGCTGGTCTTCTATGCTGAACGGAGAAAGCTTAGACGCCCATGAGATCGCGGATCCAACGTGCGCTGGCGATTCTGCTGATTGCAGGACTGAGCAGTTCATCCCGAGCTGCCGATAAGCCCGTGCCGGTACGGGCGCAGGGTTGCGTTGTCCAGAGTGTTGACCCGCGCTGCGTCGTGGTGCGTGACCTCCGATCGGGTAGACTCTACAACCTGCTCTTCAGGGAGCTTCAACCAACAGTGGGCGAAGGCGTCGAGTTTGAAGCGCTGCCTCACCAGGGACCGGTGGTGTGCCTGCAAGGTGCAGCCCTCGACGTGACCGCGTGGGCGCGGAAAGATTCGCTACGCTGCAGGCCGAAGGCTACCCCAAAGAAGTAGGCGTGCGGCGTAACCTCGGTGATCCAGCCGTAGTCGGCAGAGCTGTACTGCCAGAAGTGCTGATGAGCATCGAGTCGCATGGTGCCAATGATTGGCGTAGGTGAATGCAGGCTGCGCTAAGGCTCCGCGTAAAGGTATAGTGCAGATATGCCTTCAACCATTGCGCGGTTCCGCCTTGCGCTCGGCGTGTGCCTGTTGCCGAGCCTCTGCTTCGCCCAAGCTGCAAAGCCCACCATCACCCTGGATGAGTACCTCAATACGACGGACATCACCGAACAACACCTCTCACCCGATGGCACGGCGGCAGTGATCGGCACGGAGAGTCCGGACTGGAAGAACAGTGTGTACCGACATGATCTGTGGTTGTGGACCGAGAAGTCGGGACTGCAGCCTCTGACGCACGGTGGCAGCGAAGAAAACGCACAGTGGAGCCCGGACGGCAAGTGGATCGCGTTCCTATCTGATCGCGAGTTGCCCGATGAAGACGCAAGCACCGATAGCAGCTCGGGCAGCGACTCGGCCAAGACAGATCGCGTGTGGGTGATCGCGGTGGCGGGTGGCGAGGCACTGCCTCTCTACACGGAGAAACTTGATGCGCATGCGCTGGCGTGGTCGCGAGACAGCGCTTCCATCTTCTTTTCGACAACCCAGCCGCAGACGCAGGAAGAAAAAGATGCGCAGCAGACGGAGTGGCACGATGTCATCCGGTGGCGCGAGCAGAACCGTGGCGATGTGCTGGTAAGCGTGAATGTGGCAGCGGCAGTGAAGCGGGCACTCGCGACGCCCCTGCCCGACAGCGCGGCGGCCGCGAAAGTAGCTAACGGAAAAGCCGATACGATCAGTGCGCCTCTGCTGCCGCCAAGCGCCGTGACAGTGGCAAAGAGCAGTGACGCAATCGAGGAGATTGCGCTCTCCCCCGATGGCAAAACGCTCGCTTTCCAAACTGGCCCGGTCTTCCATCGCAACGAAACGCCGGCTACCAACGAGATCTATTTGGTAGCGACGGCGGGCGGCGACGTGCGGCAGCTTACGCACAACGAGGCGCTGGAGTCGCGCTTGCGCTGGGCACCTGATGGGAAGAGTCTGTACTTCATGGTTCCGGCGGGCGCGGGCTCGCTGGAGGGCAAATATCGGGATGTGCAGGGGCGCATCTATCGCGTCGATTCGCAATCGGGAAAAGTGGAACGGCTCGGTGCTGAATATGATGGCTCGTTCGATCAGTTCACGGTGCTGTCGGATGGACGTCTGATCGCTCTTGGAGAGTCGGGCGTGGAGAGCCAGGTCTACCTGGTCGAGGGCAGCAAGGTCACCAAGCTGCCGGGCAAGGCTGGCACCTACGCAGGACTCGACTCAGCGCAAGGAGCCGGGGCCATTCTGATGCGCCACTCGACGATTAACGATCCACCGCAGGTTTTTCTGGCAACGGATCCATTGCATCCGGATCAGCTGAAAGCTCTGACGAATTTCAACACGATCTTTGCCGAGCGCGCACAGCCGGAATGGGAGCCTTATCGGTGGAAATCGGACGACGGCCAGACGGTGGAGGGGGTACTGATCTTTCCCCCGGGGAGGCGCGACGCCAAGCATTTACGGATGCTGACCCTGATCCACGGTGGCCCGGAGGATGCGGACGGCAACCGCTTCGGCGCTGACTGGTATGACTGGGCGACCTACGCGGCCAGTCAGGGGTGGCTCGTCTTTCGGCCGAACTATCGCGGCTCTACCGGTTACGGCGACGCCTTTATGCTCAGCATCGCGCCGCACCTGGTGTCGGGGCCGGGGCGCGATATCCTCGCCGGGGTGGATGCACTGGTGAAGGACGGCTACGCGGACCCGGATCGCCTTGCGATCGGTGGATACAGCTACGGCGGGTACATGACCAACTGGCTCATCACGCAGACAACGCGCTTCAAGGCCGCGGTGACGGGCGCGGGCGCGGTGGAACACGCAGCCAACTGGGGTAACGACGATCTGACGTGGGACGATGCCTGGTATCTGGGTGGTCCGCCGTGGCACGATCCGGAGCTCTACCAGAAGGAGGCGGCTCTTTTTCAGTTCGACAAGGTGAAGACACCGGTACACCTGGTGCAGGGCGGAGCCGACGTGCGCGTGGCCTATCTTGAGGGCGTAACGTTGGAGCGGGCACTGCAGACGCTGGATATTCCCCACACCTTCCTGGTTTTTCCGGGAGAAGGACACAGCCTCGACAAGAACCCCTGGCACGGATATATCAAGCTGCGCGAGGAGATGAAGTGGCTGGACAAATATGATAGTAAGTGACGGGCAGGAGACCGGCGGCCTCAATTGCGGAAGCGATGAGAGGCTGGCCGGCATCTCTGCTCGTGTAGACCTTAGATGAATCCAGTCGAGCAGACGCGGCAAACCACATTTCAGCAGACCTTGCTCAGCGCACGGCGCACGATGATGCTGAGCGAAGTGCTGAAGCTGGCGACGGACAGTTTTCGCGCCAGCAAGCTGCGCTTTGCACTGACGGCGCTGGGCATGGTGATCGGGACGGCCTCGGTGATCCTGGTGGTGACGATCGGACTCACGGGCAAAGAGTTCGTCCTCAACCAGATTCAGAAGATCGGCACGAATGAAGTCGAGGTGGAGTACGGCGGCGGCGGAACGACAGGCTCCGAGCGCGTTCTCTACAACGATTACCTGACCCGCGATGACGAAAAGGCCGTTCTCGCGCAGCTTCCAAGCGTAACGTACTCCTCGCCGATTCTCGAGATGCACGAGCGCATCAGCTTTGGGGGAGGCGTGGTTAAGGACACGCTGGTGCTGGGCGTCAGTCCTCAATACCGCAACGTGCGCAACCTGGTGGTGCTGGCCGGCCGCTTCTTCGATGAGCAAGATGACGCCGCAGCAGCCAAAGGCGCGGTGGTTACGATTCCGTTCGCGCGAGAGATGTTTGGCAGCCCGGATGCCGCAGTCGGAAAGAACTTCTCGATTCAGGGGATTCCGTTCACGATCATCGGGGTTTTCAAGGAGAGCGTGGACGACCTTTGGCCAGTCGGAGATCACCGATAACACGATTCTGATTCCCTACTCGGTGGCGCGCTACTTCAACGGCACCGATTCGGTGAAGACCCTTTACTTCTCCATCCGCACCATGCAGGAAGTTCCTTATGCGACGCGCGAAATTACTCGCATCATCAGTTCGCGGCACCGGCCCAACTCCGTCTACAAGGCACAGAATCTTGCGGAACTGCTGACCACGGCCAATACGATTGCGAACGCGCTGACAGCGGTTGGCGTGCTGGTGGCCGCGGTAACGCTTGCCGTGGGCGGTGTGGGCATCATGAACATCATGCTGGCCAATGTGCGCGCGCGCATCCGCGAAATCGGCATCCGCAAGGCGCTGGGCGCAACCTATCGTGAAATCAAGTTGCAGTTTCTCGCCGAGGCGGTGATCATTTCGCTCACCGGCGGAGTTGTCGGCGTACTGATTGGCCTGATGCTTCCGCTCTCGGTCCGTTTCTTCACCGATTACAAGCTGCCGGTATCGCCGTGGTCAATCGTGATTGCGCTGCTGGCTGCAGTTGGCGTGGGAATCATTTTCGGCACGGTACCGGCGACGCGCGCGGCTCAGATGGATCCGGTGGAAGCGCTGAAGTATGAGTAGTCCTGAGCAGCTGCCGCCGCGGCCTCCGAGCGAGGAAGACGACGAGCCTTCTCGCGGTCCGAGCCTGGTGCTTCTCTACAGCCTGCTGGCGCTGGCTTTTGTTGCTGCCATCATTGTGTCTCTGTTTATTGTTCTTCCCTTCTATCACCGGCGATAATCTTTCTGTTGCACAAGGAGAGATGATGCCGACACAAGCTGAAAAGGCACAGCTGTTTCATGCGCTTCATCAGGGGCCTGAAGTGCTGGTGGTGGGCAATCCATGGGATGTGGGTAGCGCGCGCATTCTTGAGCACCTTGGTTATGCAGCCCTCTCAACGACGAGCGCTGGTTTTGCTTTTGCGCTGGGGCGGCGCGACGGCAACGTGACGCGCGATGAAGCCCTGGCGAATGCAAAGGCCATTGCCGATGCAACGAATCTGCCGGTGGCTGCGGATCTTGAAAATGGCTACGGGCATACGCCGGCGGAGGTTGCGGAGACGATTCGTCTGGCGGCGGCGGCGGGGCTGGTAGGCGGCTCGATTGAAGACGCGTCGCGCGATCCAGCGCACCCGATCTACGAGTTTCAGCAGGCGGCGGATCGCGTAGCCGCTGCTGCGGCGGCCGCTCGGGCACTGCCCTTCCCTTTCACGCTGGTGGGCCGCGCGGAGAATTATCTCTACGGCAGGCCCGACCTCGACGACACGATCAAGCGGTTGCAAGCCTACGAGGCCGCCGGCGCCGATGTGCTGTTTGCGCCGGGCGTGACCGATGCTGAGGCGATCCGCGAGGTGTGCGCCGCAGTGAAGAAGCCGGTGAATGTGCTGACGGGCTTCAAAGGAGCGGAGCCGCTTTCTGTCTCTGAACTGGGCGCGCTGGGCGTGCGTCGGATCAGCATCGGTTCGGGCTTCAGCCGCGCGGCGTACACGGCGTTTTTGCATGCGGCGCGCGAAGTGCATGATGACGGGACGTTCACCTTCGCCGAGAGAACGATGTACATGTCTGAGCTTGCGGACTTGTTTGGGAACTAGGGTCGTTTATCGTTCGCAGAAATTCTTCGCAATTCCCTCTGTGGAATTTGAGCACCAGCGCTCGACGCCTCTATTACCTTCCGGGGATGTAGACGGGGGGAGGGCGGTGTGCGCGAGGGAGGGGGGTAGGGGGTGGCAGAGGGGGGAGGGGGGTACCCTGCCGCCGTGCTGAGACCCTTTCTCTGCGTTGGTATTTCGCAGTTCGTGGGCGCAGCTTGCAGTTCTCACGGATTGAGTATGCGCCGGGACGAGAATTAATGCGCAAGTGGGGAGGAGGGGTTGCTTGGTCGGAATTCAAAATCGAGTGTGGCGAAGGTTTTTAGGATGGTCGCGCCGTTAGTTACGCGATGCCGACTTCCCGATACTAATCTGGTGTCGATGCGTGCTTTGTCGATTTGCCACCAATCTAGATGCATCGCTGACTTCATGCGCGTTTGAATCGGTACTACTCTGCAATTTGCACGTTAAGACCCAGCTTCCGTCAGAATGGATCATCTCCCTGGAATCCGAAAAGGCAATTGGTATGTCTTCGTTCTCCACTGCTAGCATCGCTGCATGCCCATGACACCAGCAGAAGTTTTTCAACACTATACCGACGCATGGAATCGGCATGATGCAGCTGGCATCGTCGCCACATTCGCTGAGCGCGGCACCTACACCGACCCAACCACCGCAGGTCCACTTGCCGGAGCAGCGATAGCAGCCTACGCACAATCCCTGTGGGACGCTTTCCCCGACTTGAGTTTCGAAACGACCAGTCTCATCCAGAACGATCAGGGATTGGTATCAGCCGAGTGGCTCATGAAGGGCACCAACACGGGCCCCATGATGGGCCTGCCACCGACGAGCCGTTCGATCGCACTCGCCGGCGCGGACTTCGCCCGCATCGAAGGCGGCAAGATCTTCTCCCTGCAGGGATATTTCGATGCTGGCGCTGTGCCGCGTGCCTTGGGACATGACATCATCGTGCAGCCCTCGTCGATCGGCCCATTCGGATTCGGAACCAGCGTCCGGGCAAGCAATGGAAGCACCGCACTTCCCGGCGCATTCAGTATCACCAACTTCCTTGCGCGCAATCCAGAGGAGACAGCCCTCATTAAGGAAAGTGGCCGCAAGATTGCCATGGACATGCTATCCATGCAGGGGTTCATCAGCTCCGTCTCAGTTGTCGTGGGAGATTGCCTGATGACCATCACCGCCTGGGAAACCCGGGATTCCATGGCGCCCTTAATGAAGCAGGGAGAGCATCGTTCAATGGTCAGCCGCTACTTTACTTCCGAATTCGGGCAGGGTGGAATGACAGGAGTGTGGGTTCCTGGACGGCTCAATCCACGCCGCGTCCGCTGTGCAGGCTGCGACAAAATGGCTCCCGTCGAAGCTCCGCAACAGACGTGCAGTTGCGGCGCCGTGCTCCCCGATCCACTTGCCTATTGGTAGCGGAATTCAGGCAATCCGCTCGATGAGAACGAACCTGCTGAATCGGCAAGGCTGCTCGCTACACTGCGCAAAATGAAGTAGACGATCTACCTCCATTGGGAGTAGAGTGTCTACACCTATGAGCGAGAAGGACCAGTACAAGAACCGGATTGAGTTGTTGCAGGGAACACTCGACATGCTCATTCTGCAAACGCTGCAATGGGGGCCGCAGCATGGATATGGCATTGTCCAGGCATTACGTTTGCGATCTGGAGATGTGCTTCAGGTGGAGACTGGATCACTGTATCCGGCGCTGCATCGATTGGAGCGTCAGAGCTGGGTGCAGTCGGAATGGAAGCAGTCAGAGAGCAAGCAAAAAGCCCGATACTACCGAATCACGGCCAAGGGGAAGAAGCAGTTGGCCTCGGATCTGGGCCGATGGGAGCGGATTGTCGACGCGATTGGGTCGGTGATGTACATGAAGCCGGAAGAGAGTGAGTCATGAAGTGGTTGTCGAGCTTCGGTTCTCAGCGGCGCAAGCGCGAATTGCAGGAAGAGATGGATGCGCATCTGCAGATGGCAATTGCAGATCGAGTGGCGCGAGGCGAGACGGAGGAGACAGCGCGGCAAGCTGCAGTGCGGGAGTTTGGAAACATTGCTTTGGTGCAGGATGTGACGCGCGAGATGTGGGGCCGGGGCTGGCTGGAGCAATTGGGCCGGGATGTCCGTTATGCGTTACGGCAACTGCGCAAGAGCCCCGGCTTTACGATCACCGCGACGGCGATGCTGGCCGTAGCAATTTGCGCCAACAGCACGGTATTCAGTTGGATTGACGGCACGATGTTGCGTCCGATTCCTGGCGCGCGGGAGACGGGCGATCTTGTGAGCCTGCAGCGGGGAGAACGGAGCTTCTCTCCGACTCCGCCCTTCTCGTATCTCGACTATCGCGATCTGCGCGAGCAGAACCATACCTTAGCCGGATTGCTTGCCTATCATCACGATTGGATCACGCTGACTGGTGGCGCACAGCCGGAGCGTGCCTATATAGCGAACGTGTCGGCGAATTATTTCGATGTGCTCGGCATCAGGCCAGTGATGGGGCGTTTCTTTCTGCCTGAAGAGGAGTCACATCAAAGTGTAGTTCCCAACGTGGTTCTGGGCTACTCGCTCTGGAAGACGCGCTATGCTGCGGACCCGGCAATTGTGGGCAAGTCGATCGAGATCGCCCGGCATCCAGTGACGGTGATTGGTGTGGCGCCGGAGGGGGTGGTCGGAGCAATGCCCGGGCTGCGTGACGATCTGTGGGTAACGCTCGATCCCCTCGGGACGGATGTGTGGCGGATGACACATCGTGATTACTACTGGCTGAATGTAATAGGAAGATTGCGGCCCGGCGTGAGCCGTGCCGAGGCAGCCCAGGATCTCGACACGCTGATGCACCAGATTGTGGCGGCGTATCCGAACGAGCATCTGGGCGAGAACCGGATCTCGCTGGATCCCATGTGGCGCTCGCCGTTCGGCGCGAACGGATACATGGCGGCGACGCTACCCATTCTGCTGGCCTTCGCCGCGGTGGTGCTTTTGCTGACCTGCGCGAACGTGGCGACGCTCACGCTGGTGCGGTTTGTATCCCGGCGGCGTGAGCTTGCGATCCGGCAGTCGCTGGGGGCGAATCGCATTCAACTGGTGCGGCAGATGGTGCTGGAGGGCGTGGTGCTTTCCATCGTCGCAGGAGCCGTGGCCCTTGCGTTGACCTCGTGGACATCGAAGACATTCGCATGGTTCTTTCCGGCGAATGCGAATCCGATCATACTCAACGGGAGTATGGACCATAAGGTGGTGATCGGGATTGCGGTAGCGTCGCTGTTGGCCGGTATGCTCTGCGGCGCGCTCCCCGCGTGGCGTTCGTCTCACGCGCCGGCCATCGAGGTATTGAAGGCAGAGTCTGCAAGTATCTCCGGCGGCTCACGTAACCGGAAATTGCTCAGCGGGCTGGTTGTGGCGCAGATCGCGCTCTCACTTCCTCTGCTGTTGTGCTCCGGGCTATTTCTGCGAACACTGCGGAATCTCGCCGCCGCGAATCCCGGATTTGAGCAGGACCACATTCTTACTGCGTCCGTTGGAACGAATATTGCCGGCTACAGCCGCGACGAAGAACAGGTGATCCGTCACAAAATTCTTGATCGCGTGTCGGCATTGCCTGGGGTGAAGGTTGCCACTCTTACGGACTGGATTCCCATGACTCTGAGCCACAAGGGGGAGGATGCGTATCCGGAAGGGTATGTGCCACGCCCGCATGAGTCTTTGCAGGTGGTGCATGCCGAGGTATCCGCACGGTATTTCGAATCCCTCCATATACCCGTTCTGGAAGGACGCGAGTTTACGCCAGATGACGATGAAAAGGCCCCGAGGGTACTGATCGTCGATCAGACTGCGGCAAGGCGCTACTGGCCAGGGCAGGATCCGCTGGGAAAGAAACTCAGGATATGGGGCAGGCTTTTCACGGTAGTTGGCGTGGTGAGGAATTCAACACATACATTCGTGAATGAGTCCCCGGAGCCTATGGTCTACATGAGCTTTTTCCAGGCGGGGTACGAGACGATGGTGCAGGTGGAGACCGAGGAAAATCCGGCCGACCTGGCGCCAGCGGTCGAAAACGCCATCCGCGAAATCGATACACGGTTGCCGGTTTTCGATGTGCGCCCCATGCGAGAGAGTACCCAGATGGCGAGCAGTTTCGCCGTCATCCAGAGCACCCTGGCGGGAATGTTCGCGCTGATCGGGCTGGTTCTTGCGATAACCGGGATCTACGGAGTGGTGGCATATCGAACCCAAATGCGAACCCACGAGATTGGAATACGAATGGCTCTGGGTGCTTCGCGTGTGGATGTGCTGCGACTCGTGCTATTGCAGGGACTGTGGATCACAGGCATTGGGCTGGCGCTGGGATTGGCGTTTTCGTTGGGACTGACACGCGTTATCGCGCGGCTGTTGTACGGAATCGGCGCTAACGATCCGATCACCATGGTCTCTGTCGTCGTGCTGCTGGGAGCGATGTCTTTGGCGGCATGCTACCTTCCTGCGCGTCGCGCGATGCGCCGAAACCCTGTGACTGCGATTCGCGAACTTTAAGGCACAGCTCGGAGTCGAGGCGAATTGGACGGACGGCGCGCGAAGTGCGCGATGACGGGACGTTCACGTTCGCCGATCATTCGCAGAAATTGTTCGCAAGCTCTCGGTGAAAAACCGCAAATTTTCATAGGGGGGTGGGGGGTATGCGCGAGGGAGGGGGGTAGGGGGTGGGAGAGGGGGGTAGGGGGTACCCTGTCGCCGTGCTGAGCCCCTTCCCACGGTTGGCATTTCAAGGTTTGTGCGGCACGCAGTTCTCACGAATCGAGTATGCGCCGGGATGAGAATTAATGCGCAAAGTGGGAGGCTGAGGGTCGTGCTTTCCCGCCCATGACTGCGCCATGGATGGGGCACCTGGTCTTCAGCATCGAGTGCAGCCAAGGCTCCGGCGTGGTCCTGCCCCCTAAGTTCCTATAAGCCGACTTATCAGGATCAATCCATCTTGGATGAGTGCATTGGCGATTTGGCACTCGTCCAGACGCATCCCCGCCAAGGAGTGCGTTAGATTTGCCCGCCAAGAATCAGGGGCACATAGCTTCGGACATCTTCCAGCAATTCCTCGCGAGTGATACCAACCTTAGCGCGAAGCTGCACGCCCTGCAGCAAGTCAACGAGCAAACGGCCTCGCACCTTGGCCGAGGGTGTTCGAGTCAGGCGCCCCGCCTTTGTCTCCTGCTCGAAACGTTTTGCGAAAAGATCAGCGTTTGCTGTGAAACCCTTCGCGAGCCATGAACGGATCTCCGTTACCCGCTCCGACTGTCCCAGCGCAGCGGCGGCCAACATGCAGCCGCTGCGGGCGTCGCCTGTAGCGGTATTGACTGTAGCCTCGCAAAAGCCGATCACGGCCTTGCGGATGTCCGGCTCCGCTTGAAAGGCTGCCATTTTGGGAGCTCCATAGATCAGCGCATAGCGCTCGACGGCCCTTAGCAGCAGGGTGGACTTGTCTCCGAAGGCTCGATATAGCGCGGGCTTGGTGACGTTCACGGCGCGCGCGATCCGATCTACGTCGACTCCTTCAAACCCATGCTCCCAAAACATCTCAACAGCACGGTCGAGTGCTTCGTCGGGAATAAAGCCTTTTGGACGTCCCGGGGGACGCTTCGCAACATTAGTTACCATTCCGTACGAAACTCCTTGCATTGCATCTATGGGTATCGTACTCTCGCGTATGTAACGCTGCAAGACAGTAAATACAGGAGACACTTATGGAACAT
The DNA here is from genome assembly GCA_963832465.1 of uncultured Acidobacteriaceae bacterium. GTDB lineage: Bacteria > Acidobacteriota > Terriglobia > Terriglobales > Acidobacteriaceae > Telmatobacter. Next base: position 464,993 of record CAWHUJ010000001.1, on the reverse strand, counting down.
CCGATCGCGCTCGTCACCGGCGCCACCTCCGGCCTCGGTCACACTGCAGCCCGCTTGCTCGCCGCCGAGGGCTACCGTGAGGTCATCGTCACCGGGCGCAGCCTGGCCGGGGCCCAGCAAGCGGCCACTCAACTCGCAGCTGAAAACAAAACAGTGATATTCACGCCACTGGAACTGGATCTGGACGCGCCGGCCAGCGTTCAGTCCGCCCTCGCCGCGCTCGTCAAGCGAGGTCGGCCGATCGATTTCCTACTGCTCAATGCAGGAATGGTCCCAGGTAAGAAGCGCGTACTCACTGCGGCGGGCATCGAGGCGGCTCAAGCCCCTCTCATCGGCCATCATCAACTGACTGTCGGGTTGCTCCGCGGCAACCTGCTGAGCCCTGGCGCGCGGATTGTTATCGCCGGCGCAGAACCTGCCCGTGGGGGCGTGCCGATGTTCAGCTACACCGATGTGCCAGCCTTCGCCGCCAAATATTTCGGGGGAGACCGTACCGCTGTTATCGAAGCCCTGATTCACAACGGGCCAAACGTGAAGTACGTGCCCAACAATACGTATGCCGACGCGAAGCTCATTATCGCTTGGTGGGTCGCGGCGCTGGCGCGCAGGCTACCCTCCGGCATGGCCGTGTACGCTGTCTCGCCCGGTGGGGCGACCGCCACCAAGGTGGTGCGAAACGCTGGCCCGTTGTTGAAGTATCTGTTTATCCCAATCGTGAACCTCATTCCCGGCATGAATCAGACGCCGGAGACCGCGGCCCGTCGGTACCTACAGGCGTCGGAGTTCGGAACCGACGTCTCAGGGCAATTCTTCGCCTCGGCTCAAGGGAAGTTCTCAGGCCCAATCGAGGTACAGCGCCAGCCACACCTCTACGATCGCGGCAGTCAGGAAGCCGCTTGGCAGGCCGTCGTCAAGGTCTCCGGCGTGGACTTGTCTTAACCCAGCATCCTTGACCACTGCGTCCTGAAGGAGCGCCAACCGGCAGTCACTGTCGCAACTCTGAAGGCTTGGACCTCGCTTGATCAGCCGACTCATAAGTATCAGCGCGGAGCCGCAAGCAGTTAGAAGGGGGACTAGGTAGATGCACAACTTAGTAGTGATCTGTTTGGCGGTCGCTTATCTCGCAGCGAATGTATACGCCATCGTGAAGGTGCGGGTGTTTGAGTCAGCCCGTTCGCGCAAGCATCTCCTTCTCTATGGCGTCCCCTTCATATTGTGGGGCTCTCTCATCCTGTTGGGATGCAAGCTCATGGAGATCATGCGCCGATTCGATGAATGGGCCGCCTGACCAGGCGTTCCCCACTGAAGAAAACAGGGCATGCGCTCATCGGGCCAGCCGAGTCTCCAGGATCAGTCCTCAGAAACGCCGTTGTCATGATCAGAAATAAGCCAGGGAACTGCCCAGGAGCGAAGAATTAGATCAGCTCTCGCTGCCTGTGGCGCGGTCTGCGATGAGGACGGGGATGCCGTCGACAATGGGTAAGCGGCGGCACAAGCAGTGCAGAGGATCGTGTCTGATTCGTCGCGAAGCGCACTGTGGCATGCGGGGCGGGCGAGGCGGCTGAGTAACGCCGGGCCACGCAATTACGGCGCTGCTACTTACGATCAATTCCAGCTTGGATTGCTGCTTTCAGTACGTCCATTTTTATATCGGATAGCGATTTGAATTTGATGCAATATCCCGTGACGCTTGCCTTGCCGAGTTTCTTCCCAAAGTTCTCGGCCAGGTACTTCTTGTCCTCGATTCCCATGATGTAGACAGAAATGCCGGTTGTGTTCGCACTGATGCCTATTTGATAGAAGTCCTTCGTTTTTCCATTGGCATATTGAATGGTGTGCGATCCATATCCAATGTTTGGGTTGGATACCGTTTTTCCTGTCTCGTCTTTTCCGTCCAGGAACCACAATTTGCATGCCGGCATGAGCCGCAAAATAGTGTCATGCAGCTGTTGCATTTCATCGCGCTTCGGTTCCGGTTGAGTGGCGATGTACTCCTTGATCTGTTTCTGCACGTTCATGGAAATCTCCTTGGCCGGTGGCGCGGTCTGGGATGAGAACAGGGATTCCGTTGACGATAGGATAGCGGCGGCCGCATGCGGTGCAGAGGATTGTGTCTGCTTCGGCGCGGAGCGTGCCGTGGCATGCGGGACAGGCGAGGCGGCTGAGTAATTGGTCGTCAAGCCGGTGATCGGGAATCTGCCGGTTGTCGCCTGGAAGATCTGCCTGCATGGCAAATGCCTTACTGGATAGTGGTGTCGGGTTTGTCGCTGGAGGCGTCGGGCTGGCGGTGCGGGCGGCCTGCGAATTCGCGCTCGATGCGCTCGTTGGTGCCGGCCTTGGCGAATTCGTAGGCGACGCGGATGCCGTTGTAGATGGCGTTGTCGTTGGATGATCCGTGGCCGATGATGCAGACGCCGCGCACGCCGAGGAGCGGAGCGCCGCCGTATTCGGTGTAGTCGAGGCGACGGCGAAAATCGTTGAATGCCCGGCGGGAGAGAAGCGCGCCGACCTGGGCGGTGACGGTGCGGGTGAGCGACTCGCGGAGCGCTTCGCGCACGAAGCGGCCGATGCCTTCGCTGGTTTTAAGCGCTACGTTGCCAACGAAGCCATCGCAGACGATGACGTCGGCGTTACCGTTGAAGATGTCGCGGCCCTCGACGTTGCCGATGAAGTGAATGGGCAGCGCCTTGAGCAAGGGCGTCGCTTCGCGAGTGAGCTCGTTGCCCTTGGTTTCTTCTTCGCCGATGGAGAGCAGGCCGACGCGGGGCCGGTGAATCTTGAGGACGCTGCGCGCGTACATTTCGCCCATGACGGCGAACTGCTCAAGGTTATGCGCCTTGCAATCGACGTTGGCGCCGACGTCGAGAAGGAAGCAAGGGTTGCCTTTGGACGTAGGCATGGGCGTGGCGAGTGCGGGGCGGTCGACGCCGGGCATGGCGCCGAGAACCATTTTTGCTGTGGCCATGGCGGCGCCGGTATTGCCAGCGGTGACGAATCCGGCGGCCTTGCGCTCGCGCACGAGCTTGAGTCCGACGCGCATGGAGCTGTCGCGCTTGGTGCGGACGGCGTGCGCAGCCTTCTCGTCCATGCCGATGCGCTCAGAGGCGTGGTGGATGACGATGGGGAGATCTTCGTTTTCGAGATGCTCATCGAGCAGATCGCGGAGTTCGGCCTCGGGGCCGACGAGGTGAACGCGCACCGGCATGGCGCGGCAGGCGAGGATTGCACCTCGTATCTCCGGTTCTGGTGCTTTGTCGGAGCCTACAGCGTCAAGCACGATGTCGATGAGCATATGTGGTGCTCAGACTACTTGGCGGAATCCTTCGTGTCCAGCACGGCGCGGCCCTTGTACTCGCCGCACTTGGGGCAGGCGTGATGGGGACGCTTTTTCTCGTGGCAGTTGGGGCACTCGGAGATGCCGGCAGCGGTGAGGAAGTCGTGAGAGCGGCGGAGCGCAGTGCGGCGCGTGGAGTGGCGCCTTTTCGGATTAGGCATGGTGCAATTCCTTTCGTGTCCTCAAGACCACACAGGGTCTTCACGGCCATCCGGCACGATCAGGACACTTTCAATCTCTATGGTTCAGTCTTTCACTGGTTCAATGGGACTTTATCCGGCTGCGAAGACCCGAGAGAGCTTCCCAGCGGGGGTCCGAGGGACCCGTCTCGCAGGAGCAAGCTTCCTGGTTTCGGTTCTTGCCACAGCGAGGGCAAAGTCCTTTGCAGTCAGGCTTGCACAGCGTTCTGACCGGCAGGGATAAAAGCACCTGCTCGCGCAGCACATCCTCAAGCAAAAGACTGTCTCCTTGATAATAACCGATTTCCGTCTCCTGCGCCGAGATGGAGCGTTCGCTGGAGCCGGCGTCGACGCCGATAGGGCGGAAGATGAGGTCAAACTCCCCGGCAAGAGGGATTTCCACGGGTTCGACACAGCGGGCGCAGGGCACCTCGAAGCGTCCTGCGAATTTGCCGCGAAGACGGATGTCAGCAATGATCTCTTTAGGCCCGCGATGCTCGTGAATGACCTCAGCCCGGCCTGAGGTGGCTAGAGGGCCTTCTTGGGCGGCTTCTTCGCCGAAGTCGATTGAGCCTGGTTGGGGAGAAGGTTTCAGCTGGAGGTCGAAGTCAATGGGCTCCTTTTCCAGCTCAGCTACTTTGAATTCCATAGTTATGAGCCTAAGACGCTAGGGCGAGGTTAGCAAGTCTGCGAGCCTGCAGGTGTGCGAACGAAACTAAAGTCTGCGAGCACGGAGGCGGGCATCGCCTGAGGGCGCGGAGATTGTAATAATCTTTCGGAAAATGGCTGCTGCCTGCCGCACGTACCCCCACTTCTGAGAGATCAGAATCAGCGAGGCGACCATGCAGATTCGAGATGCCGCTCCGACGGACTTTGATGCCATCACGGCGATTTATAACGAAATTGTTACCAATTCAACGGCGATCTATAACGACAAGCCGGTGACGTGCCATGACCGGCTGGCGTGGCGCAATGCGCGGCTGGCACAGGGCTATCCGGTGCTGGTGGCGACCGACGAGAACAAGGTGCTGGGCTTCGGGAGCTTTGCCGACTTCAGGATGTGGCCGGGATATCGGCGAACTGTCGAAGGTACGGTGCATATCCACGCAGATGCGCGAGGCCGCGGTGTTGGCACAGCGCTGCTGCGCGCGCTGGTAGACAGGGCGCAGACACTGAGCAAACACACGATGATTGCGGGCGTGGACTCAGAGAATGCCGCGTCGATTCGCTTTCTGGAGCGGTTTGGATTTCAGAAGGTGGGTCATCTGCACGAGGTGGGCTTCAAGTTCGACCGCTTTCTCGACCTGGTGTTCATGCAGTACTGGATTACGCCGCCGAAAGCAGAAGCTAGCCGCTAGCTACTAGCTGCTAGCTTCTGCAGCGGCTGAAGCCCGCAAATTTTTGGGGCTCGCGCCGGCACGAGTTTCGGTGGTAATTGGCACTAAACGCCGCTGAGCGAGACGTGCAGCGCTTTCCGGATCATGAGTTGGCAGATAGATGGTGGGCTGCGTTGCAGCGAGACGTTTGATTGCCGCAAGCGTCGTCGCGGCGACCTGGGTGTCGGAACTGACGCCGTCTACCTTCCCGGCCAGCATCAGGCCTTCGTTATAGGAAGTGTCACCTGCGAGAAAAACAGTCGCATCGCCCTCTTCGACCAGCACAGAAATGTGGTTCGGCGTATGGCCGGGCGTCGCGATAGCGACGACGTCCCCCGCTCTCGTTAACCGTTTGCTTGAGCCGAAGGGACCAAAAGGACCGCCATCCAAAACGAGTCGCGTTGGATTGAATCCTTTGGGCCAGTACTGGGGCAAATAACCGCGGAGTTTGCCGAAGAAGCCGGATGCCTGCTGGAGTTCACCGGGCTCGACAAGGATTTCGCTATTCGGGAAGTAGGCGAGACCAGCGTCGTGGTCCATATGAAGATGAGTCAGGACTACGCGTTTAACATCACGCGATCCGATGCCAAGTGAACGGAGCTGCGGCCCGATCTCCTCTTCGGGCTCGATCTGGAAACGCACCTCCCAGCGGAAAAAAGGGTGCAGCGACCGTCCATATCCGCCGAGAAGATGAGAGGCTTGCCCCGTGTCCACCACGATGACACCTTCATCGTGCTCAATGGCCCATGCAAATGTTGGCAACCAGTCGGACCAGTTGCGATCGACCAGGACGTCTAAGACTCCGTGACCACGGCCTTCAATCTGGGCTGTCTTGATGCGAACCGAACCGGTCCGGATGGCGTGGATTTTCATCGGAGATCAACTCCTTCAGGTATCCCTTGCCGAATACCCGCTCAGGATGACACGCGAGCGAGAGTTATTCCATAAGAGCGCGGATGGCGGCTGCGTAGTGCTCAGGAAGCGGCTTCCGGGTCAGCTGATCGTCGCAAACGACGTGCACGGTTTCACCTTCGGCGAGGAGCGTGGGATCGGCTCCATCTGCGGCTTTGCGCAGGATGCGATAGGCGAACTTGAGCACGGATCCGCGAAGAAGAGCAGGCCGGGTTTCGATGAGGATTTCATCGTCGTAGCGCGCGGGTGAGCGATAGCGGCAGGTGGCCTCGACAACAGGCAGGATGCACTCGTGCTCTTTTTCTAGCTGGCTATAGGCAAGGCCGAGCGAGCGGAGCAGCTCGACACGGCCGAGCTCAAACCAGACCAGATAGTTGGCATAGTAGACAATGCCCATCTGGTCGGTTTCAGCGTAGCGCACCCTTACGGTTGTGGTGACTGGCATCGTTCAGCGTGCTCCAGCTAGGGCTTGATGTGGCTGAAGACGGATAGCTTGGCCACGTCATTAAAGCTGACATAAACGAAGAACATGACTAGCACCACGAACGCAGCCTGGTAAATGCGCTCTTTGATGACGATGCTGATGTCGTGGCGCAGAACGCTCTCGATGAGAAGCAGCAGGATGAGGCCGCCGTCGAGGATCGGAAAGGGCATCAGGTTGAGAATGCCGAGATTGAGGCTGATGCCGGCGGCGAGAGTGAACTTGGGCCACCAGTACTTCATTTCAGCCGCCTGACCTGCAGCGTGCGCGATGCCGACGGGGCCGGCGAGCTGCTTGACGGAGGTCTGGCGGGTGAAGAGCTTGTGCAGGACGTTGACGATGAGGAGCGAATTCTCAGCGCAGAAATCGCGGGCCTCGGAGGCTGCGGCGCTGAGCGAGAGCGGCTTGCGCCGCATGGGCGGATCGGCGGGGGCAACGGCCATGAAGCCAAGACGCCACTGCGACTCCTGCTGATATGGATTGGCGATCACGGGAGGAAGAATGACGCCATCGCGCTTGACGGTAAGCGTGACGGGCCTTCCCTTGCCCAGTTGGAGATAGTCGAGAAGCGGATCAACGGTCTGGAAGGCGTGGCCATCGACTGCCAGGATCTGATCGCCTGCGCGGAGGCCCGCGCGTTCAGCCGGCGCGTCAGGGACGGTCTGATCGACACCGATGGGACCGGAAGCGTAGTTGAAAAATAGTCCTGTCTGACCGAGTTCGAAGCTGCTGCTATCAGTGTTGTTGGGTAGGTGGAGCGAGAGCTGCACAGGCTGGCCGCCGCGAAGGACTCTGACGGGCAGAGTCTGATTAGGGCTCTTGCGAATTGAGTCTACGACGGTTTCGAGATCGGGGTTTTCGAAAGTGCCGAGGCGCTGGATGACGTCGCCAGCCTTGAGTCCAGCCTGATCGGCAACGGAGCCGGGCGTGATCCACGCAAGAGTGGAGGTGCGGATGTCGGGAATCTCGTTGATCCAGTTGTAGTAGAAGGTCATAGCCACAAAGGCGAGGATGAAGTTTGAGACAGGACCGGCGAGGCCGATGAGCATGCGCTGCCAGCGCGGATGGGCAGTGAAGGAGCCGGGATCATGAACGTGCGCAGGGTTGTCGTCTTCCCTTGCGCCTGTGACAGTGGAGTCTATCTCGCCGGTCATTTTGACGTAGCCGCCGAACGGCAGAGCGCAGATTTTGTAGTCGGTGTCGCCGACCTTGATGCCGAACAGGCGGGGCCGAAGCCTACGGAGAACGCTTCGACTCGAACGCCGCACAGCTTGGCCACGGCAAAGTGGCCAAACTCGTGCACCACCACCATGATTCCGAGAAGGACGATGAATGCGACTATGGAAACCGAGATTTCGTAGAGATTGAACATATATTTCGGCTAAATTTCCTCGGCAAAGTGCACCCTGTCGCATGCCCTGAGGTGAGTTGACCCGACGCCGGCCACGAGCTCGCGTGCCGCTTGACGCGCCTACGAGTCGGCGGCAAGCACTTCCGCAATTGTAGTTGGATGCGCCTGAGGCGTGGATGCGAGCACTTCTTCTATTGTACGCGGGATTCCGGTGAATGGGATTTTGCGGCTCGAGGAATGCCTCGACCGCAACCTCGTCGGCGGCATTGAGGGCGATGGAGTGGGCTCCGCCTGTTTCGGCTGCTTCGAAGGCCAGGCGAAGGCAGGGAAAGCGGGCAAAATCAGGCTGTTCGAAGTCGAGGCTGGCTGAGCGAGGCGAGGTCGAAGGTGAGGGACGAGGCCGGGCGCTCAGGGTAGGCCAGCGCATAGAGGATGGGCAGGCGCATGTCGGTGACGGAGATCTGCGCCAGGATTGAGCCATCGATATATTCGACCAGCGAATGAACCGTGGATTGCGGATGGACAGTGACGCGGACCTGGCTAGGCGGACGTCGAAGAGGCGGCAGGCTTCGATGACTTCAAGGCCCTTGTTGAGCATGGTGGCTGAGTCGATGGTGATGCGGCGGCCCATGACCCAGGTGGGGTGCTTGAGTGCTTGCTCGGGAGTGATGGTGTCGAATTGGTCCAGCGGAAGATCTGGCGGAACGGGCCGCCGGATGCCGTGAGCCAGATTGTTTTTACCTCGCTGTGGGCGCCGACGCGCAGGCACTGGTGGACGGCGTTGTGCTCGCTGTCGATGGGAAGGATGGGCACATTGCGTTCGCGGGCGGCGGCGAGTGAGGATTTCGCCAGCGGCGACCATGCATTCCTTGTTGGCGAGTCCGACGGGCTTGCCGGCCAGAATGGCGGCGTGGGTTGCTTCAAGGCCGGCGACGCCGACGATGGCGGAGACGACGAAATCGGCCTCGCGCGAAGTAGCGCACGCGACGGTGCCTGCGGTGCCGTGAACGACTTCGATGCCGGTGATGCCGGCGGGCTTGCAGCCGCTGAAGTTAGATCGGCAGCAAGTTCTTCGGTCGCCAGCGAGACGATTTGCGGCCGCCAGCGAACGGCCTGGGAGAAAGCTTCGTCGACATTGCGGCCGGCGGCGAGCGTGGCGACGCTGTAGCGCTCGGGAAACTGCTCGACGATGGAGAGCGTGCTTTTGCCGATAGAGCCTGTGGAACCGAGAATGGCGAGTCGCTTCAATGTACTTCTAAATACCCAAGGGAACTAGCGAATAACCTGAGCGTACCATAGGGCCGGAGCCGCGAGCAGCAGGGCGTCGATGCGGTCGAGAACGCCTCCGTGACCGGGGAGAAGCGTGCCGGAATCCTTGACTCCTGCGGAGCGTTTGAGCGCGGATTCGGCGAGGTCGCCGACCTGTGCGGCAACGTTGACGATGACCGCTATGACGAGCCAGTTCACCAGACTTCGTCGGTGAAGGAGAGACGCGCGAAGTTCCACTGGACGAGTTGCGCGGCGAGCCAGAAGAGCAGGCCGGTGACAAGAAGGCTGCCGAAGACAGAGCCGATGGAACCTTCCCAGGTTTTATTGGGGCTGATGGTGGGAGCTAGTTTGTGCCTGCCGAGAGCGCGGCCAGAGTAGAGTGCGGCGATGTCGCCAGACCAGACAACGAAGAGCAGGAAGATGACGAGGGTGGCTCCGTTGGCCATTTCGCGCAGCGTGGGAATGGCGAGCAGAGTGAGGCCGATGTAGGCGAGCGTGAAGACGGAGGAGACGGCATCCAGAAGCACTCGCTGGATGGGCGAGGCGAAGGTGCACCAGGTGAGGAGGCCGAGGCTGAGGATGCTGAAGAGGATGAGGGTTTGGTCGGGCCACTGATAGTTGCCGGCAAAGAGCGCCGCCAGGGCGACCATGATGGGGATGCGGGGCGGCTTTGCGCCGCTATGTTCGGCAAGTCCGATGAATTCCCAGCCGGCGAGGAGAGCGACCGCGGCGACGGCGAGGGTAACTGACCACTTTGGCCCGAAAAGCACGAGCGCAATCACCAACGGCGCAAGGATGAGTGCAGTAATGACCCGTTTCATTCAGGGATGAGAATACACTGCGAGGCCCGACCAGCGGTTCTGCACCCAGGGACTGGGGGGAGTCAGCTGGCGGCGAGTTTCACGCGCTCGGGATCCTCTTCCACCTCGCCGCAGCCTTCGCCGAGCCCGCCGTAGCGGCGCTCGCGGCGCTGGAATTCGGCAATAGCTTCAAGAAGATTGACGCCGCGGAAGTCGGGCCAGAGGCGCTCGGTGACGTAGATCTCGGCATAGGCGATCTGCCAGAGCAGATAATTCGAGATGCGCATCTCGCCCGATGTGCGAATGAGCAGATCGGGGTCCGGCATGTGCGCCGTGTAGAGATGGCGGTGAATGTCTTCTTCGGTGATGCGGTCGGGGGTGAGGTGCTTCAGCTTCATCTCGGCAGCAAGACGCGCGGAAGGCGTCGACCATCTCCGAGCGGCCGCCGTAGTTGAGCGCCAGGGTAAGCGTGGTGCCGGTGTTGCGTGCGGTGGCGTCGGCGGCCCAGCGCATCTTGTCCTGCACTTCAGGCGGCAGCTCGTGGGTGCGGCCGATGTAGCGGATGCGGACGTTGTTGTCCATCATGCGCTCGAGATTGCTCTCGAGGTAGCTCCTGAGCAGGCGCATGAGGAAGTTCACTTCCGCGCGCGGGCGGCGCAGATTGTTTTCAAGTGAAAACGCGTAGAGAGTGAGCCAGGGAAGGCCGATGCGCGATGCTGTCTCGGTGACCTGCTGCACGCTGCGGGCGCCCTGCTGATGGCCCGAGGAATCGCTTGAGCGAGCGGCGGCCGGCCCAGCGGCCGTTGCCGTCCATGATGATGGCCACGTGCTCGGGCAGGCGCTCGGGCTTGAGCGTGGCGTAGACGGCGCGCTCCTCCGCAGTGAGCTCATGGATGCGCAGCGTGCCAGATAGGATGCAAAGGACTCGCCTCTTTGATAATCTACAATTCACGCCGTTGCGTCAGAAGCCGCGTGCGCGAGGGACGCAATTCCGAGCCGAGTGCGCACGACCGGGATGCGCGGGCCGAATGGCTCCTCGAAGCCGTCCTCGCACACGGCCAAAACCGAGACGCGGCAGCACGCATCATCGAACCTAGCATACGCGCAGGAGCGGCTGCAATTGCACTGAGTTCGCACTCGGTACAAGGCACGGGAAAGGGACGCCGCCGGCCGAAGTGATGCGGCGCGGCGTTTCGACCACAGAGACCGTGAACGCGCTTAGGCTGTGCGGCGGCGGCCCGTGGCCATATCGCGCACCGAGCCGTAGATCAGCGTCCGGTGCAGGAGTCGAGATGCGGAAGCAGAGTCGCAATCTCGGCCAGCAACGGATCGGCGAGTATAGCCGCCACTTCCTCGTCGCGGCGGCTGCGAGAGTCGCGGACCAGCTGGCAGATGTCCACTTCCAGGGCCTGGCCAGCCGCTCCAGCGAGCCCAGAGTGGGAATCGCCTTGCCGTTTTCGATTTTGGAGATGTAGGTTCGCGGCACCTGCATGCGGCTGGCCAGCTGGCGCTGGCTCAGATGGCGCGCGCGGCGAATTTCGCGCACCTGCCTGCGACCTGCAACCCGGCCTCGCCGACGTGCGGGACCGGTGCGGCCGCCACTAATTGCGGGGCCAGTTGCGCAGGCTCCTCGATTTCCAGGGGCCTGCGGCATTGTCTGCAAATGGAGTTGCTGGTTCTGTATTGCACGAGGCTGCAGTGATCGCAGCGCACGACTTCGCGTGTCTTCCACGCTGACTAGGGTGGTCGCCATCGTTTGGGTGCGGAGTGCCAGAGCAGGCTCTCCGGGGTGCTTTTTTGCACCACGATATGTGCTACTTTCAGAGGAATGAACCATAATTGTCAAGTAGAAACTTAGGGTCAAACCTAAGACTGCCCCATCATACCCTGAAAAACCCGAAGAAACGCGAACCAAGGTGTGCAACATGGGAGAAAAAAATGCAGGAACGGCGGACGGCGAATGGCTGCATTCGGGCGCGAGCAGGCGTGGGAGTTGCTGACCGAGTGGACGCAGAGCGAAAGCCTGCGCAAACATGCGCTGGCGGTGGAGATTTGCGTGACGGCGTGCGGCGAGGCAGAGGCGGACCGGCTGGGACTGGCGGGAGATGAGCGCGCGGCCTGTTGCGAGCTCTATCGACCACCGCCCTGCTGCACGACTTCGACTACGAGCGGCATCCGACGCTGGAGGAGCATCCGTTTGTGGGCGTGCGCGAGCTGGAGCGGCTGGGCTGGCCGCAGGAGATGCGGACGGCGATCCTGGGGCATGCGCAGTACTCGGGCGTGCCGCGGGTGACGCATCTGGATAAGTCGCTGTTTGCCTGCGATGAGCTGGCGGGCTTCCTAACGGCGTGTGCGCTGGTGAAGCCGACGCAAGGCGATTGCCGACGTGGAAGTCGCGGGCGTGCGGAAGAAGATGAAGGACAAGGCGTTTGCGCGCGGAGTGAATCGGGAAGACGTAATTCAGGGCGCGGCGGAGCTGGGTGTGGATCTGGACGCGCACATCGGGTTTTGCCTGGAAGCGATGAAGAAGCGGGCGGGGGAGTTTGGGCTGTGAAGATGCCGGCTCTTAGCGGTGAAACACCAACGATATCGCCACAAGCAGGAGCATGCCGACAGCAGATAGAATAATAAGCAGACGGCGATTGGCCGTTCCTTCTATTTCGTCAGAAAAATTCTGATCCGGCTTCTTGGGGTTATACCAGACGGAAAATGTGTCATCCGCATTGATGTTGTAAAGCGAAGTCATGCTGTCAACTGTGTACGAGCCATAGTGATCCTCCCCTTTGGCATCGCGATAGCGAAAGCCTACGTCCGCCAGGTCCCCCGCCTTCGACGCACTGTAATAGTTCACAGAGGTTACCGTTGCTGTGGTCTCAGGCCATTTGTCGATCCCACGGATCCGTTCCCAGATTTTGATGAGCATTACGAGCAGTTTGCCATTCATTCGACGCAACCCGCACTCGAATTCTTCTGAAGAGTCCCTAGGGCAGCAAACATGACGGGTTATGCAGTAGGATGTACCACGCTATCGAAGATCGCCTGCGTTTGGAGAGAAGCTCATGGCTCGCTTCGAATTCATCCTTGTTGAGACTGCAAACGGCACTCGTACGCTTACTCTGAATCGGCCGGCGAAGCGCAATGCGTTGACGCCGGAGCTGATCGACGAGTTGATGACTGCACTGCAGGAGGCTGCGGCGGATAAGGCTTGCGGCGTGCTGATTTTGACTGGCGCTGGACCGGCATTTTGCGCCGGGCTCGATCTGGATCATCTCTCGACGATCTCTGCGCGCACTCCCGAAGAAAACCGCAAGGACTCAGAGAACACGGCGCGGCTGCTGCGGGCGCTGTATGACTTTCCCAAGCCTGTAATCGCTGCCGTAAACGGGCCAGCGATTGCGGGCGGGATGGGGTTGGCGACGATCACCGACTTTACACTTGCGGTGCCGGAGGCGAAGTTCGGCTACACAGAAGTTCGCATCGGATTTGTGCCGGCGATTGTGGCTTCGTTTCTGCTGCGGCAGGTGGGTGAGAAACGCACGCGCGATCTGCTGCTGACTGGGCGCCTGATAAAGGCGCACGAAGCGCATTCGCTGGGGCTGGTGACAGAAATTGTTGCTGCCGACCAGCTGATGGTGACCGCAAAGGCGATGGCCTGCTCTCTGCTGCAGAACAGCCCGCAAGCGATGACGAGCCTGAAGGGATTGCTGGCGAAGCATGCCGCGCGACGGCTGGATGATGAACTGGCCGACGCGATTGAGGCAAATGCGGAGCAGCGTTCGACGGTGGACTTCAAGGAAGGCGTGCAGGCATTTCTGCAGCATCGCCGGCCGGTGTGGCCGAGCCTGAAGAGCGGATGCTAGCTACTGTGGATTGTGGGCGCGGAGTTCGGCGACAATTTCTGCTGCAGCGGCGCGGGCGCGGTCTGCCTGGTCGGGCGGAAAGCTGATGGCGCCGACGCGGGCGTGTCCGCCGCCGCCGTAGCGCTCGCAGACCTGCGCAAGGTTGACCATCGTTGCGGGGTCGGCTTTGGTCCACGGGTTTGAGCCGACCGAGACCTTGGTGCGGAAGCTCGATTTCGACAGGCCGATGGAGTAAGTCGCGTTGGGGTGCAGGTAGTAGGGGATGAACTTGTTGTAGCCTTCGAGGGGATGGTCGGTGATGTCGAAGAAGATGGTGCCGTCGCTCTCTTCGGAGCGCTCGCGGATGAGCTCGACGCGCTTGCTCGATGGCGCTCAAGCAGCGGCGGCAGCAGGCTCGGCGACGAAGGGCTGCGCGAGCACCTCGGCGAGCGGCATTTCGGTGAGCAGCGGAATGAGACGCGGAATGAAGGCCGGGTCCTGCGTGGACTCGATGATCAGCGTGAGCTTCATGGCCGGCGCGGCCATTTCGACGGCTGCCTCGGGCTCTCGTACTGCGCGCCGTCGACGATGTCGGCCCAGTGAATCAGCTCGGCGACCGGCGCGGTGTCGAAGCCGAAGCGCGTGGACGCGATGTGCGCGAGAAAGCTGGTGCAGGAGGTGTAGTTGGGATCGAAGAACTTGTGCGCGGCGCAGATCGGGGTCCTGCTGGCAGGCCAGGAAATTCTGCTGATCCTGCGGGCGTGAGGAAGGCGGAGAGATGATGATCGAACCACCAGGTGATGCGCGGCGAGGCCGAGTATTTGAAGTCGACGATGGCGTTCTCGTCGCCGGTGAATTCGCTCTCGTCAAAGAGCGCGCCGGCGCGATGGACGAGGCCGTGATAAGTCGTATGCCGCGCCGTGAGTCGATGCACTCGCGATGGAAGCGCGTGAACAGCGAGGCTGAGCAAGCTCCGTCAAAGCATTTGTCGTGATAAAAGACGCGAACCTGCAAAACTCGCCGCCTCCGTGAAGGGGAAAATTCGAATAACCGGAACTGTTAAGCATCAAGGGCCGGGCCGATTGTGTCAAGGCGGCGGAAGATGCGGAGCGAGAAGGATAGCGAGGTCGGCCCGCAGCTCTGCTTGAGTAGAATCCAAGTAACGGCAAGCAATAGGTAACGGGGAGAGGCGATGGCGGCCCAGGAGAATCAGCACGCTGAGGAAGAACAGATCGAAGTGATCGATCCTGTCGATCCGGCGTCTCCTGAGCTGCGGGGGCAAGAGCCGCGCGATCTTCCCTGGGCGTTTGCGGGAGAGCACGGCCTGCGCACCGGCTGGTCCGTGGCGATGTTTGTGGGGCTTTACTACCTGCTGCTGGCGGTGGTGGATGCGATTGTTCTTACGGCGTATCCGGCGCTGGCAAATGGCCCGATTTCTCCGGTCAACTTCCTGATTGGTGAATCTCTTCCCTTTTTCGTGATTCTTTGCTCGACGCTGTTCATGGCGCGGGTTGAGCATCGCTCTCTGTGGGATTACAACCTGGCGGGGAATCACCGGTTGCGCCGGTTTGGTGCGGGATTTGCGACTGGGTTCGGTGCGCTCTCGGTGTTGGTGATGGCGCTGGCATTGGGCGGATGGTTGAGCTTTGGGCGCGCGGCGCTGAATGGCACGCATGCGATGAAATACGCGCTGCTCTGGGCCGCTGTCTTTCTGCTGGTGGGCTTTTGCGAGGAGGGAGTGTTTCGCTGCTACCTGCAGTCGACGCTGACGCGCGGCATCAATTTCTGGTGGGCGCTGTCGTCGGTGGGCGGCATTTGTCTTCTGCTGATGACAAAGTCTGCGCCCCAGGGTGCGAGCGGCGTCTACACGGCTGCGCTGGTGGGCGTAGTTCCCTGCTGGCTGCTGCACCGCGGCGGTGGCGCGAGCGCGGGATTCTGGCAGGCGGCCTGGGTAACGTCTACGGCGTTCGGCTACTATCACACGAACAATAACGGCGAGACATGGGTTGGTGTGTTTGCGGCCGCGCTGATTGGATTTGTCTTTTGCGCAAGCGTGCGGCTAACGGGCTCGGCGTGGTGGGCGATTGGGTGTCACATGGCGTGGGATTGGACGGAGACGTTCTTCTACGGAACCGCCGACAGCGGCTTGCCTGCTCAAGGACATCTGCTGACGACGGCGGCGCAGGGCAATGCCTTGTGGAGCGGCGGCTCGGATGGCCCGGAAGGCAGCCTGCTGGTGCTGCCTACGGTTCTGTTGCTGCTAGCGGTGCTTGTGGTGGTTTATGGCCGCCGAGGGGCCAGTAGACGCGTCGCGTTGGCCGCCGAAGGGCAGTGAGCCGGCGACGATGGAGCAGGGTATCCTGATGGAAGACTCATGCCTGCCGCCGAGAACGCAAAACTCAACGAAGTGAAGGCCACGCCTCAGGCGCGCAGGCGGGGACTGCGCTGGATGCGCATGCTCGTGCGAGGTTCCGTCGCGCTGCTGGCGCTGCTGATCGTTCTAGGGGCTGCGGGTGTGTTGTGGCTGCGGTCTGTAACAAAGGCTGCGCTGCCCGCGCTCGATGGCGATGTGCATCTTGCAGGATTGTCCGCTCCGGTGGTGGTGCGGCGGGACGAGCATGGGGTTCCGCACATTGATGCCGCGACCCAGGATGATCTTTTTGTGGCGCAGGGGTATGTAACAGCGCAGGATCGTCTTTGGCAGATGGATGGGTATCGCCGCAACGCAAACGGCGAGTTGGCGGAGATCATGGGGCCGTCGCTGGTGAAGCATGACACGGCGCAGCGGGTTCTGCAGTTCCGCCGAACAGCGGAGCGGCTCTATGCGCAGATGAGCCCGGCGGATCGCGAGCGGCTGGATGCATACGCGCGTGGCGTGAATCTGTTTATCGATCAGCATCAGGACTCGCTGCCGCCGGAGTTTCGCCTGCTGCACTACAAGCCGAAGCCGTGGAGTGCGGTGGACTCCCTTTCGGTGGGCACGATGATGATTGAGACGCTGGACTCGCGGTGGGATGAGAAGCTGGGACGCGAGCGCGTTGCGCGGAGGTTGAATAATCCGCGGATGGAAGCGGATCTATATCCGGTGGGGTCGTGGCGCGATCATCCGCCGACGGGCGAGAAGATTGATGTGAGCGAACCACGCCCAGCTGCCGCGCGACACAGCGACGACGACGATGATGACGATGACGACCGCACACAGACGTTGCTGATGCCGCAGGAAGACCTGCAGGCGATGAGAGATGCGCTGGGCGTTGCGCGCTGTGCGGGGTGCACGCCGGGATCGAATAACTGGGTGATCGCAGGGCAGCACACGGCGAGCGGAAAACCGCTGCTCTCGAATGACATGCATCTGTCGCTGACGGTGCCGAATATCTGGTACATGGCTGATCTGCGCGCGCCGGGCTATCATGCCGCCGGAGTGACGCTTGTGGGCATGCCGATGGTGATTGCCGGACATAACGAGCATGTGGCGTGGGGATTTACGGCGCTCTATGCCGACGTGCAGGACCTCTACGTTGAAACGCTGGACGGCAAGGGCAACTACAGGGATGCGGATGGAAGCTGGAAGCCGCTTGCGGTGGATCATGAAGTGATTCATGTGCGCGGCAGAAATGACGTCTCGGTCGATGTGCAATCGACTGCGCATGGACCGTTGCTGAATGCGCTGTTCACGAAGGAGAAGCGGCCAATTGCCCTAAAGTGGTCGCTGTACGATGGGACGCTGCACTCGATTCCGTTGTATGAGATGAATACCGCGTCGAACTGGACGGAGTTTTCAGCGGCGCTTGAGCAGTGGTGCTGGCCGACCCAAAACCTTGTCTACGCCGATGACCAGGAACACATTGCCTACCACGCAGTCGGAGAGATTCCGATACGCGCGGGCGGGCTGACGGGGATTCCGGCGAAGAGTGGCGAGCATGAGTGGCGGAGCTACATTCCGTTCGCTGATTTGCCGAGCGCGGTGGATCCGCCGTCGGGCTTTCTGGCGACGGCAAACTCGCGGGTAACTACGGACAAGACAAAGTATCCGCTGACACTGGAGTGGGCAGAGCCGTATCGCGCAGAGAGGATTTACAAAATGCTGCAGGGTCGCGATGGATTGCGGCCCGAAGATATGCTCGCGGCCCAGACGGATATCTACAGCGAGGCCGACCAGGAGCTGGCGCATCGCTTTGCCTATGCGATTGACCATGCGCGCGGCATGGATGAGCAGATGCGGGAAGCCGCCGACCTGATGCGGAACTGGGATGGGCGGTTGACGACGGACTCGGCGGCCGCATCGCTGGTGACGAAGACACGCGCGATGCTGCGGCGCATGATTCTTGAGCCGAAGCTGGGCGACGAAATGGCCAGCTACGAATGGTCGGAGTCGAATTTTGCGTTGGAAGAGATTGTGATGCACGGCGATGCCGACTGGCTCCCGAGGAAATACAAGGATTGGGATGCCGCGCTTGCCGATGCGGTGCGTCAGGCAATGGCGGAGGGCAAGGCTCCGTCGCGGGTAAGGCACTGGGCGTACGGCAACTGGCATGTCGTCGACATCGAACATCCCCTCGCTGAGTTTCTACCGCTGCTGGGCAGAGTGGCCGGGACCGGGCCGCAGCCGTTGAGCGGAGATACGCTTACGGTGAAACAGGTAGGCCGCGCATTCGGGCCGTCACAGCGCTTCACGATGGACTGGAGCAACGTAGACGGGTCGACGGAGAACATTGTGCTAGGCGAGAGCGGAAATCCGTTGAGCCCGTACTTCCGGGATCAGTGGGCGGACTACTACGCGGGTAAAACATTTGCGCTTCCCTTCACCGACTCGGCCGTTGTGGCGCAGACTCAGCACGCGCTGCGCCTGCTGCCATGACGAGAGACGAGCAGGGAGAAAATTCCGGTCCGCGCGCTGCGCCGCTTCGCAGGACCCGCAATCATTCTGCTGGCCGCATTGATGGCGACAGCACCGCAATTGATGCGCGGCGACTCCTGCGGGCACGATTTCGATTTTCATCTTGTTTCGTGGTTTGACGCGGCAAGAATTGGCGCGATGGCATCGTGTATCCGCACTGGTCGCCGAGTTCGAATTATGGCGCGGGCGAGCCGCGCTTCGTTTTCTATCCGCCGATCTCGTGGATGCTTGGCGCTGCTCTGAGCATGGTGCTGCCGTGGAAGGCAGTGCCGATGGCGCTGACGTTTCTGCTGCTGGCGGGTGCGGGTCTTGCGACGCGTAAGCTGGCGCGCGACGCGCTACCGGATGGACAGGCAACGCTGGCCGGATGCGCTGCGCTGTTTTCAGGCTATGCGCTGTTTACGGCGTACGAGCGACTCAGATTTGGCGGAACTGACGGGCGGCATCTGGATTCCGCTGCTGCTGATGTATGCGCTGCGCGATCGCAACGCCAACGGAAATGTATGGCGGCGCGCACTGGACGGATCAACGGCGCCGCTGGCGCTGATTGTCGCGGGCGCGTGGCTTTCGAATGCTCCGCTAGGCGTAATGGCAAGCTATCTGCTGGCTGCGGTTGTGCTGACGCTGGCGGGCCTGCGGCGAGCGTGGGCTCCGGTGATTCGCGGTGCGATTGCGGCTGTGGTCGGGCTGGCGCTTGCGGCAGTGTACCTGGTGCCCGCTGCGGTGGAGCAGTCCTGGGTGAATGTTCAGGAGTTGCTGCACGACCCTGGGTCGATGATCGAAAACAACTGGTTGTTTTCGCGTCATGCAATCCCGGACTTTGCCTATCACGATCTCGAACTCGATCGTGTCTCATGGATTGCGGCGACGATGATCGCTTTGGCGATTGTGAGCATCGCGGTATGCCGCCGGCGCGGGACGATGCCGGGCAAGCATGAATGGTGGATGGTGCTGGCGCTGATTCCGCCGGCCGTGCTGTTTGTGCAACTACCTCCGTCGGATTTGTTGTGGCACATCTTGCCGAAGATCCGGTTTCTGCAGTTTCCCTGGAGATGGCTGGTGGCGGCGCAGGCTCCGATGGGAATTTTCTTCGCGTCAGCGGTTTGGGTGGAGGAGCGCAGACGGCGCGCCACTGTGCTGGCTGCGTGCGGCGTGGCCTTTGTAACGATGATGATGATTGCGGGATGGAATTTCTTTCAGCCGTGCGACGAAGAGGACAACGTGGGCGCGATGCTGGACGTGTTTCGTTCAGGCGCGGGATTTGAAGGAACGGAAGAGTATGCGCCGCCGTATGTCGACGATCCCGCAGTAGCAGTGAGCTTGCCTATGGCGTGCTTTACAGCTTCAGCCACGACGGCGCTGGGCAAAGGGACGCCGGGTGTGGATCTCGAATGGGCTCAGGATCAGGGATCGTGCGAGGCGACGTTTGCAGCGAGCCGCAGAAACAGCTCAGAGCATTGGCACCTGAATGCCGTGGTGCCCCACGATGGGTTTCTGATCCTGCGGCTGAGGAGCTATCCGGCGTGGCAGGTGCGGCTGAATGGGAGTCTGATGCATTCGCTGCCTGAACGCGGAGATGGATTGATTGCTCTTCCTGTTTCGCGTGGACCGGTGCAGGTTACGGCGCAGTGGACGACGACGCCGGATGTAGTGAGGGCCCGCTGCCTGAGTGCGCTGGCGCTGCTGGCGCTCGTCGGAGTGTTTCTGCTTGAGCGACGGCAAACGAAGGGTCGAGTATCATGAAGGGAATGCCGTCTGACGTGAAATCGCTGATTCAGGAAGGCGCGGACCTAACCGACAGGGCCCTCGAAGAGCTTCTGCCAGGCACCGATGTTGTGCCAGTTTCAATTCATGGAGCGATGCGCCACTCGACATTTGCCGGAGGCAAGCGGCTGAGGCCGGTGCTTGCGATGCAGGCCGCAGTAACGATTGCAGGAAGTCTGCCGAAGGGTATTGAGCGGCTGGGCGCGGCGCTGGAGATGCTGCACACTTATTCGCTTATTCACGACGACTTGCCGGCGCTGGACAACGACGATTTGCGGCGAGGCAAGCCGACATGCCACAAGGTCTTCGGCGAAGCGATCGCGATACTTGCCGGAGATGCTCTGCAGACGCAGGCATTTGAAGTATTGGCCGGGCTCGATGTGCTGCCAAAGGCGGCGGTACAGATTATCGGGCTGATAGCGAGTGCGGTAGGAACAGTTGATGGCATGATCGGCGGTCAGGTGCTGGACATTGAGAGCGAAGACCTGAAGCCGACACCCGAACTGGTGGAAGCGATTCACCGCGCGAAGACCGGCGCGCTGATCCGCGTGAGTGTGGTTGCAGGTGGCGTATATGGCGGCGCCACCGCAGATGACGTGGCGCGTCTTGATCTCTTTGGACGCAAGGCGGGGCTGGCTTTTCAGATTGTGGACGATGTGCTGGATATGACGGTGGACTCTGCGCAGCTTGGCAAGACGGCAGGCAAGGACGAAGCCACGGAGAAGGCGACGTGGCCCGCGGTTTTCGGCATTGAGCAAAGCGAACGCGATGCGGCGACATTGATTGAAGAAGCTTTTGCGGCCCTTGAGCCTTATGGCAGCCGCGCCGACGGGCTGAAGTCGGTTGCGCGCTACCTGGTTGAGCGGAGGAACTAGGGCCTGCTACCCCAGATGCTTTCCGAGAGCGACATTCTGACCGCACTACGGGATTGCTTCGACCCTGAGGTGAAGCTGAATCTCGTGGACCTGGGCCTGATCTACGGCGTGGAAATGGGGCCTGACCCGCACTCGACGCCGGCGTGGCCGAGGCAATGGGTAAAGGTGACGATGAGTCTGACAACGCAGGCATGTCCTGCGAGCGGGCTTATCTTCGAGCAGGTACACAACCGCCTTGCCGGTATTCCGGATATCAGCAAAGTGGAAGTGGACCTGGTGTGGGAGCCGAAGTGGACGCCTCACCGCATCAGCGCGGCGGGACGAAAGCAGTTGGGAATTTAGACGGCGCTGCGTGATGAGAAACTGCTGAGCACACGATGGAGCGAGTCGCGCTTGGCAGAGACGGCGTCGACCTTAGTCTGAACCTGATTGATGAGGCCCTGGAAACGTTCGATGTAGCCGGGAACCTGGTTCCACATCGAACGGACGGAGTCCTGCTGATCGGCAACGGCTAAACCCGCCCCCGCTGCTCCGACGATAAGCCCGGCGCGGCGGTTGTTGGTTAGCAGCAGCACACCGCCGGCGATAAGTGCGCCTCCGGCGGCGAGTTTGATCCAGTCAGGCGATTCGGTTTGTGGCGAAGTCAGATCTTCCGACGAATCAGTCTTGTGCTTGCGGAGTTGCACCATTCCCATGGATTTTCTCCTTCAGAGGGCCGGCTGCTGCCGACGCATCATGATGTTAGAGAGTTTACTTGCAGTAGCGGTTGTTCATCCTTGAATTTCAAACAAGGATTCCGCTAATCGAGATCGAAGTCGCGGAGAGGCTTGCCTTCGGGAGCGTCCTTGGCCTTGCGCAGGGCTTCGGCAAATTTCTTCTCAAGCAGGTCGGCCTTGTTGCGTTCGGCGTCGACCGATTGCCGGAAGATGGATTCCTTGCGGTCATCCTGCTCGCGCATGGCCTTGGCCGCGGTTTCAAGATCCTCAAACATGCGTTTGCGTGGAGCAGGGGTGTGGCTGATGACAGCCTGCGTGGCTGCGTCGATTTTGAGCATGGCGCCGCAGTCAGGGCAGGCAACCTCGAAGATGGAATCCTTTGCTTTCGCCATAACACTTTGAATTGTAGGCGCTGGCGGCAAGGGGAGGAAGCTGTGCCCTGGGCTTCCCCAGCCTGTCGCCCGCCGCGCGGCGGAGCGACTGGGATGGGGAAGAGAGCAACACACACACTAATCACCTACCAAAAACTTGTTCAAAGGAACCGGAGTTTGTGACAAATTCTAGGATGGCCGGCCTTGATTGCGCTTCTTCAAATAAACAAGGCCGCATATTGTTATGCCTATCACGAACAGGTCAATGAGGATAATTCCGATCTGCGATGAGAAGGGTTCACCTTTCATGGAGAACACGCTGACGCAGAAGATAGGGATCTGAAAGAAAAGTATGTTTCTAACAAGTCGATATAGCCGCCGACCGCGCGTCAAAGAGTGTTGAGTATCCGCGCTCTTATCGGCGGTCCTCTTGAGTCCCAAAGAGAATACAAGCAAACACGAGATCACAAACAAAAACAGGAAACTAACACTTAGCGTGCCACGGGAGCCTCCATGTGCCCTCATTATGTGGAATGCCACCATTGCGGCCATTAGAAGCACGGCTATGATCGCGATACTTTTCTGCTTAGACGTTTGTATCCCAGTCGCCATTGAAGCTCCAGTTTATGCACAAGTTAGCTGAACAGCTACTTGGGATTGTTTGCCGGGTGCACGCGGAGGATGATGCGGCGATAGGAGGTGAGCTGCGGCGCGCCATTGTCAGTAACCGCGAGAATGACATGAGCAGTGCCGTCGCCCCGGCAAGGCACGATGGGCAGCCAGAAAGGGCGGCATGGCGAGTCAGCGCGGACTGTGACCCTGGAAGTGTCGGCGCCAGTGAGGGTGAGTGCGGCGAGATTGCCGTCGGCCCAACCAGCCTCAGCGTAATGAAACCAATGGAATTGCAGCGGCTGGCCGTCGGGATCGGAGCTGTCGGCCGGCGTCGAGCGTGATGGACTTGCCGACGTCGACGTCGAGCTCAATTGGAGCGGTGCCGGTGTGGCCGTTCACGACGGCGACGGGATTGTGGTTGGCATGGGCGAAGTCGGCGACCGTCCACGTCATGCGCGCGGCGAAGTCGTTCTGAAATGCCTCGCGCCAGCGCCAGATGGTGGCCTGATCGGAGACGTGCACGCGCCGTCAACGCCGGTAACGGTGTCCTGCGAGGTGACGCGGGCAAATTCATCGCCGCCCTGGGTCCAGATGGCATGGGTTTCGCCGTAGGGCTGGCGATAGATGTAGCGGCCGCCCCAACCGCCCCAGTCGGGCCTGCTCCAGGAAGTCAGCCCGTTGTCGATCAGGCCGAGGTAGGAGGGCGTGTCGCCTTCCATGATGAACATGAATCGCGGATAGCAGCTTGCCGAGCGGGCCCTTGCTGCGGATGTTGGTCTCGAGCCACTCGTTGGTGACGGTGGTAAAGTCGGCGCCGGCGCCGTTGCGGTAGTAGCCGTCGCCGCTGATGCCGGTCCAAGTGGCGTAGTAGTATTCGCCGCCGGTAGGGCGTGGAAGGCTGCGACGATGTAGAAGAGATCGGGAAATTCGCGGCGAATCCAGGGGCCGGCGTCGTCCTGATCGGAGATGGAAGAGACGCGGAGCTTGGCGATGAACTTGGCGAGCCTGCTCGGGCGTGTGGGTGGCGCGCAGCTTCGATGAGCGCCTGGGCGAGCGTGTTGGCGCCGCCCCAGAGGCAGATCCAGACGGGGCGCGGGTCGTCGCGATCGGCGGCAGCAACGATTGCCTGCGCGCCGTCGGAGGTTTTGCCGGTGCCGGTGGCCGCCATGCCGTAGGCGGGCTGGCCGGCGAAGACGCGGCGGCAAGTTCGGCGGCTTCGGGCCAGCCTTTTGCGTGGAGGAGGAGATTGGGGCGCACCTTGCCGTAGGCCTGGATGAGCGCATGCATCGTCTCAGGATGGGTGGCCGTCTTCTGCCAGGTGGAGGTGGCGGCGATCATGGCTTCGATGTCGATTTCGTTGGAGTAAAGCAGCAGACGGACGAAGGACATTTGATCGTCGGGCTCGTTGCCGATGTCGCTGATGATGATGACGCGCGGATGGCCGGTGAAGTTGTCGACGCGCGTGGGAGCCAGCGGCGGCCGCTGTGCGGCGGCTGAGAAGACAATGCAGAGAAGCATCGCGATGGATGCGGAGCGGCGCATCCCGAGCGTGGATTTTTCTGAGGTTGATTTCACACCAAGCAGCTTAGCATCGGCCGCGCACTTCTCTCCTGTAGAGTAGCGTTAAGGTCCCCTTAGGATGCACTCCAGGCGTGAAGACTCTCTGCGCGAGATGACGGCAAACAACTCGCAATCCTTGCGCGACGTATTGGCGCAAGAGAGTTCCCTTTCCGGCTCGCTGCCGGAGCTTTTCTTTCTTACATTCGTGCTGGTGTTTACCGCGATTCGGTTGATCGAGGCGCATGCGGCATTTGTGCACGCACCGGGAGTGGACTGGAACTCATCAGAGTGGATGATTAACTACGCGGCGGGGTTTGTGCGCAGAGGGCTGGGCGGCGAGCTGCTTCTGGGCTCGATGCAAGCGACGGGGCTGAGCTTCTTTGCAATCTGGGCGACGATCACGACCGCAATTTATCTTGCGCTGTGCGGATTCGTGGCATGGCGCAGCTATCGGCTGGGAGGTTCGAAGCTGTGGCGCTTCTGCCTGCTCATGAATCCGGCGTTGTTGATTTTTCCAGTGGAGTGCCGTCCCTATGGCTCGTTTCTGCGCAAGGAGGTTCTGTTTGTGGCCGGAACAGCTTTGCTAGTGAGCTTGTGCGAGCGGGCTCTCAAGCGTGGCAGGACGGGTGCGGTCGCGGACGTCTTTCCTGTGCTGGCGGGCTTCGTTGTTGCTTCGGTGACTTTGGCGCTGCTGCACGAGGGCATGTTTCTCTTTGGCTGGCTGCCGCTGAACGCCGCAATATTGGTGACTTGTCTCAAGTGCAATCGGGTTGGCCTCAAAGCTGCATGGGTTTTGATGTGTGTGGCCACGCTGCCCGCGCTTGCAGCAACCGCAGCGAGCGTGCACTGGCATGGCGATGCGCAAACGGCGAGCGCGATCTGCGCGAGCTGGCACGCTGAATCGATTCCCACAGTATGCGTGGCGGGGCCGCAGTTTCCGCCCGCAGTGGATGCGCTGAGCTGGTCAGTGCGCGATGCTGTGACGTTGACAATGCGCGCAGCGGGGAGGGCTCCGGTATTCTTGGCGATCTTCGTGTTTGTGGCGACTCTGCTGCTGGCTTCGATCGGGAAGGTTGTGCCTGATACACGTCTTGATCATCGGCTCGCAGTGTTGGTCTTTCCTTTGTTGTTCGCAGTGCCGATTTTTGTGCTGGGATGGGACTGGGGCCGTTACCTCTTCCTGGTGATGGGGCAGCAGCTTTGCGTACTGCTGAGCCCATTGCTGCGCGGAGCAGTCTTCGAGGTACTGCCCGGATCGGTGCGCGCCAGCATCACGCGAATAAGTGAAGCGGGCTTGTGGCGATCGCTTGAGGCCTTTGCGCAGGGCGTGGAGCGTGTACCTGTCTTGGTGTGTGCGGTGCTGCTGTTGTTGCCGGTGCCGGGAATTCCGCCGGAGCGAACGATGTTCAAAGGGAGTGCGCCGGTGATCTTGGTTGACTTTGCGCGGAAGTTTCCAACGGGAGCGGATCCGAAGTGATTGGCGTGATGCGGCAACAGAAAAGCCCTGCTGGGAGAGCAGGGCTTTGATTTTGGATTGGTAATGTACTTAGTGCTTGAGGGCGCCCTTCGCCGAATTGATCTTTGCCTCAGCTTCAGAAATCACACGGAGTGCTTCGGTGTAGGCCTCTTCGCTGTCGCCGGCTTCCTTCCACTCCTGCTGGCCGCGCGCGAGTTGCTCTTCGGCGCGAGGAACGTCGATCTCCTCGGGCTTGAGGGCATCGCTGGCGAGGATGGTGACGCGGTCGGGCAGCACTTCGACAAATCCCCAGGAGACGTTGAAGGTCTGACCTTCGCACTCTGAGCCGTGGAGGATGACGTCGCCTGCGCCGAGCTCAGCCACTGTTGGAGCGTGACCGTAGAGGGCCTCGAAGTAGCCGGACTTCGACGGCAGATCGACGGAGGTGGCGAGGCACTCGATGAGAATGCGCTCGGGCGTCACCAGGCGTACGCGCAGTTGGTTGGTTGTTGGATCAGCCATAGGAACCTTTTTAGCAGCTAGCCACTAGCTACCAGCTACTAGCTGAAAGCTAGAAGCTAGCGGCTAGAAGCTGCCGTTTTATACCGACGCCTTGAGCTTCTCGGCGGTTTCGAGCACTTCTTCGATTGCGCCCTTCATGTAGAAGGCCTGCTCGGGCACGTCGTCGTACTTGCCTTCGATGATGCCTTTGAAGCTGCGCACGGTGTCTGCGATTTTGACGTAGCGGCCCGGGATGCCGGTGAACTGCTCGGCGACGTGGAAGGGCTGCGAGAGGAATTTCTGCACCTTGCGGGCACGGGCAACGGTGAGCTTGTCTTCTTCAGAGAGCTCGTCGATGCCAAGAATGGCGATGATGTCCTGCAGATCCTTGTAGCGCTGCAGAATTCGCTTGACGCCCTGGGCCACGTCGTAATGCTCCTGCCCGACGACGCGCGCGGTAAGAATGCGCGAGTTGGAGGAGA
The DNA here is from genome assembly GCA_963832465.1 of uncultured Acidobacteriaceae bacterium. Lineage (GTDB taxonomy): Bacteria > Acidobacteriota > Terriglobia > Terriglobales > Acidobacteriaceae > Telmatobacter. The sequence continues at coordinate 438,218 of CAWHUJ010000001.1, read as the reverse complement.
GCGGATCGACGGCCGGGTAGATGCCGAGCTCAGAGAGCGGACGGCTCAACACGGTGGTGGCGTCGAGGTGGGCGAAGGTTGTGGCCGGCGCGGGGTCGGTAAGATCGTCGGCGGGCACGTAAACGGCCTGCACGCTGGTGACGGAGCCCTTGGTGGTGGAGGTGATGCGCTCCTGCAGCTCGCCCATTTCTGTAGCGAGGTTGGGCTGGTAACCGACGGCGGAAGGCATACGGCCGAGAAGCGTGGAGACCTCAGAGCCAGCCTGCGTGAAGCGGAAGATGTTATCGATGAAGAGCAGCGTGTCGGCACCCTCTTCGTCGCGGAAGTGCTCAGCGACGGTGAGGCCGGTGAGCGCAACGCGGAGACGGGCTCCGGGCGGCTCGGTCATCTGGCCGTAGACAAGGGCGCACTTGGAGTGTTGCCAGTCACCGGGCTTGATGACGCCGGACTCGGACATTTCGAGCCAGAGGTCGTTGCCTTCACGGGTACGCTCGCCCACGCCGGCGAAGACGGAGTAGCCGCCGTGGTTCTTGGCAACGTTGTTGATGAGTTCCATGATGACGACGGTTTTGCCGACGCCGGCGCCGCCGAAGAGGCCGATCTTGCCGCCCTTGAGGAAGGGCTGAATGAGATCAATGACCTTGATGCCGGTTTCGAACATCTCTTCGCGCGTCGACTGCTCGTCAAAGAGCGGTGCGGGACGGTGAATGGGCTTGCGCTCGTGCTCTCCGATGGGACCGAGCTCGTCGACGGGCTGGCCGATGACGTTGATGACGCGGCCGAGCGTCTCTTTGCCGACCGGAACGCTGATGGGGCCGCCGAGGTCAATGGCCTTCATGCCGCGAACCATGCCGTCGGTGGCTTCCATGGCGACGGTGCGCACACGGCCTTCGCCCAGGTGCTGCTGCACCTCGAGAACCACGTTGATGGGCGCGGGCACGTTGAAGCCTTCGCTGGTGACGCGGAGCGCCTGATAGATGGGCGGCATCGTTTTCTCTTCGAACTGCACGTCTACCGCTGGACCGGAGATCTGAATTACTTTGCCGATGTTCTCTGCCATAAAGCCTGCCTTTGCGTTAGAGCGCCGCTGCGCCCGAAACAATTTCGATGATTTCCTTGGTGATGGCCGCCTGGCGCACACGGTTCATGGTCAGCGTGAGGCCATCGATCATGTCCGATGCGTTGTTTGTTGCCGAATCCATCGCCGTCATGCGAGCTGCCTGTTCGGCGGCAACCGACTCTGCCATGGCATGGAAGAGCATGGAGGAAACGTATTGGGGAATGAGCCCGGCGAAGAGATCTTCAGCGGGTTGCTCGTAGATGTAGTCGACTTCTGCGGTGCCGAATTTCTTGGCTTCTTCGTCGGCCTCGTGAGTGTCTGCGGGCTCAAGCTCGATGCCGGCGGTGCGTGCCGCTTCAGCGGCGCGGGCACGTTCTTCAACCGTAGGCTCAACGGCGCCTGCGATCTTCTGGTCGCCAACCTTGATGAGCGGCAGCAACTGTTCGACGACGAGACGCTGCGCGATGACGGACTTGAACTCGTTGTAGACGATGTAAGCCGAGTCAATCTCCTCGTGGATGTAGCGCGCGATGATGCTCTGGGCCAGCTCGAAGACGCGACCGGAGTCAAGCTTTTCGAGCATGCCGGGATGGTCACCGACAACTTCGATAGAGGCCTTGCGCTCGCGGGTCTTGTGCGTGTGGCCGGCTTCGTCAGTGTGCTGGTTGTAGATGGCAACGGGATAGCGGCGACGCATCTGATCGCGCCCTTTGCGCCCGACGGCTTCGATGTCGATCTGCTTGTCGGTGTTCGCGTTGATGAACTGGTAGGCCGTCTTGAGGATGTTGGCGTTGAAGGCGCCAGCGAATCCTTTGTCGCCGCTGATGATGACGAGCAGGATGCGCTTCTCGGGACGCGTAACAAAGAGAGGATGGCGCAGATTGCCGGTGACGGGATCGAAGATTTCGATGCGCCGGATGAGCGACTCAAGCACGCTGGTGATCATCTTCGCGTAAGGGCGTGCGGCGAGGGCCCGCTCCTGCGCGCGGCGCAGTTTGGCCGCGGCCACCATCTTCATGGCCTTGGTGATCTGGCGCGTGTTCTTTACGCTTCGAATGCGCCGCCGTAGATCGAGGACGTTTGCCATAGTTCTTTCCGAGCTGCTAGCCGTTAGCCTCTAGCCCTAGCTGTTCTACTCCTGCTTTCAACTTCGATCCCTACGCGTGGACTGCGGATTTCTCGGCGACGAAGCCTGCCTTGTATTCCTTGATGGCCGCGTGGAGACGGCTGCGCAAATCGTCGTCGATGGACTTCTTCTTTGTCAGGTCGTCGAGGAAGGCAGTCTGCGTGACGGCGAAGTATTTGTGGAGACCATCTTCGAAGGGCCGGATATCGGATATCTGGAGATCATCGAGGTAGCCCTGTGTGCCCGCGAAGAGAATGATGGCCTGTTGCTGCCAGGTGAGCGGCTGGAACTGCGGCTGCTTGAGCAATTCGCTGAGTCGCTGGCCGCGATTGAGCTGCTTCTGTGTGAGCGGATCAAGGTCAGAGCCGAACTGCGCGAAGGCTGCGAGCTCGCGGTACTGCGCGAGGTCGAGCTTCAGAGTCGAACCGACCTGCTTGACGGCTTTGATGGCAGCCGAGAAGCCGACGCGCGAAACGGAGAGGCCGACGTTGACGGCCGGACGCTGGCCGGAGTTGAAGAGGTCAGTCTCAAGGAAGATCTGGCCGTCGGTGATGGAGATGACGTTGGTAGGAATGTACGCCGAGACGTCGCCTGCCTGTGTCTCAATGATGGGCAGAGCCGTCAGCGAACCGCCGCCCCTCTTGTCGCTGAGCTTTGCAGAGCGCTCGAGCAGACGAGAGTGGAGATAGAAAACGTCGCCGGGATAGGCTTCGCGGCCCGGAGGACGGCGCAGCAGCAGCGAGATTTCGCGATAGGCCATGGCGTGCTTGGAGAGATCGTCGTAGATCACAAGCGCGTGACGGCCGTTGTCGCGGAAGTATTCGCCGATAGCGGTTGCTGCGTAGGGCGCGAGATAAAGCATCGGCGCGGGCTCAGAAGCAGAGGCGGCGACGATGATGGTGTGGCCCATGGCGCCGGCTTCGGTGAGGGTCTGCACGACTTGCGCGATGGAAGAACGCTTCTGACCGATGGCGCAGTAGATGCAGATGAGGTCGTTCTTGGCGTTGTTGATGATGGTGTCGAGCGCGACGGCGGTCTTGCCGGTCTGGCGGTCACCGATGATGAGCTCGCGCTGACCGCGGCCGATGGGAATCATGGCGTCGATGGCCTTGAGTCCGGTGGCCATTGGTTCGCGCACGGGCTGACGATCAATGATTCCGGGAGCTAGGCGCTCGACCGCGAATTGAGCCGTCGCCGCGATGGGGCCTTTGTCGTCGATGGGCGCGCCGAGTGCATCCACGACGCGGCCGATGAGAGCCTCACCCACGGGCACACTGAGAATCTTGCCGGTGCGCTTGACTTCGTCGCCTTCGCGGAGCTCGGTGAAGTCGCCGAGGATGACAGCGCCGACCTGATCCTCTTCAAGAGAGAGCGCGAGGCCGGAGACACCATGTGGGAAGCTGAGCAGCTCGCCCGCCATGACCTTGTCGAGGCCGTGGAGGCGCGCGATGCCGTCGCCGAGAGAGGTGATGGTGCCGACTTCGTCGACCTGAACCTTCGAGTCGTAATTTGCGATCTGCTCGCGAAGGAGCTGCGTGATCTCGTCTGCCTTGATTTGAGCCATCTGAAGTTCCTTAGTTCCTTACGCCGGTCTGCTCTCGATGGGCCCAATGCGATTCCCATTCCATGCAGACAGCTAAAATCTGTTTACCATCGACAACAAAACTGCTGAAATCTACCCTTCGACCAGCGTCTCCTTGAGACGTTGAAGCCGTCCGCGAACTGAGCCGTCATAGACGGTGGAGCCGATGCGCACAATGGCTCCGCCGAGAATCGACTGGTCGAGTGTGAAGTTTGCTTCGATCTTCGCTCCCGCCATTTTGCTGACGCCCGCGAGGAGTGCGTTGCGCTCATCAGCGCCGAGTTCGCGTGCGGTGACGATCTCAGCCTGGCGAATGCCGAGTTGCTCCTGGAGTTCTGCGCGATAGGCTGCAGCAACTTCATGCACGCTGGAGATGCGGTCATTGTTGATGAGCACGGCGAGCAGATTGCGCAGTTCTTTCTGCATGCCGAGCTTCGTGTTGAGCTTGTCGAGAAACGCGACCTTCTGCGTTGCCGGAACGGCCGGATTCTCAAAGAATGTCTGCAACTCGGGGCTGCCGTTCCAGGTGGCTTCAAAGTCGCCAAGCTGCTTGTCGATTGCAGCCGTGTCGAGGTGCGCGGAGGTGACGACGTCGAGGAAGGCGCGCGCGTAGCGGGAAACGTAAGCAGCCATTTAGTTTTTCCCTCCCACGGAGGAGTCGCGCACAAATTCTGCGATCAGCGCACGGTCAGTCTCGGGCGTAAGCACAAGCTGGCGCGAAGCCTGGTCGATCGCTAGGTCGGCGGCGAAGTGGCGCAGACCACGCTTTGCCTGAGCGGCGGCGGCGGCGATCTCCTGCTCGGCTGCGGCAACGATGCGTGTGCGCTCTTCTTCAATGGTCGACTTGATGCGCGTCTCTTCAATTTTCGCTTCGGCTTCGACCTGAGTGCGCATGGCAGCGATTTCGCTGTCGAGCTTTGCCAGTTTCGCTTCGACTGCGCTGAGGCGGGTGCTAGCGTCGGAAGTGACCTTCCGTGCCGACTCCAGATCATTGCGGAGCGTCTCAGAACGCGTACGGAAGAGCTTAGGCATCACCTTGATGAGAGGAATGAGAACGAAGAGCGCAAGAATGACGAAGTTGCCAATCTCAATGGAGGTGGCGGTGGTCTCGACGTCGAGATGGAAGGTGCGAGCAATCGCCCGCACAATGGGCGTGTGGCGATAGAGATTGTTCTCTGTCTTTTCCTGCTTATCGTCATGCTGCGCGGCGGGCGCTTTCTGAGCGGTTTGGGCGGCTTCCTGCGCGTGAAGATGCACCGAAGAGGCTGTGACGCCGAGGCTCAAGATCGCAACAAGAACAAATCCAGCAAGCTTGGCAGAAAAACGTGAAGTGAATGTCGAATATTTCAACGAGAACCCCCGGCAGCGGCGGGCAATACCGCGCGTACCACCTGACCGGCAAGTTCGGCCACCGACGCCTGAATCGTCTTTTGCGCCTGTGCAGCTTCTGCTTCAAGCTGAGTGCGGGCCTCAGCAACCTTTGCCCCGGCGGATTTGCGGGCAGCATCGAGCGCCGCATCACGCTCGGCATTCCACTGCCGGATGCGTTCTTCGCGGGCCTTGAAGATTTCGGCGCGTGCTTGGCGAAGCTTAGCGTCGTATTCAGCGGCCCGGGCCTCGGCCTGCGCAATGGCCTTCTGGGCATCTTCAACGGCGCCTTCGGTGCGGGCGCGGCGCTGCTTAAGCGCGGCGGTCAGTGGCCCCTGGATCAGAAACTGGTAGGCCAAAACCAGCACGATGAAGAGTACAGCCGTAGGTATCGCGTCGAGGAAATAACCCTCTAATTGTTGAAGCAGTTCAGGCATTTCTGGCACCGGGATTTCGGGCGGTCAGCGTGAATTTTTCGGTCGTAGTGGAACACTTTTTTGTATCAGGCAGGAATCCGCAAGTCAACGCAGACCAGGCCGTGCAGATGAAGCTCTGTGACTCCCGTCACGGGGCTGAATTCTTGCTCAAAAAACCACTTGCTTTCCCCCATAACAGGCCTACACTGAGGATACCACCTAGACCCGGTTCAGGGTCCAGCGGGCAGCCAGTTCTGGGAAGCCTCTCCACTCCCAAAATTGGCTGCCCGCTTCTTACTTTCAGGGCCGTTTTCCGACCCCGCCGTAAGAGAACAGCCAAGTAAATTTCCAGGGCACCGCATCTCTGCGCAGAAATCCGCGTCTATGCTGCTGAACGGAACTTCGGCGGATCGGCTGCCGAAGAGAATTGCGGACGGCGAGCGGACGATGCGGGCTGTCTGCGTGAAGGAAACGGAGGATCACATTCTCATGGGAAGCAAACTTTTCACACTTGGACGTTCAAGCGTATTAGCAAGCGCATTGGCAAGCGCACTGGCGCTAGGCGCCGCAGGAGTCGCTGTTGCGCAGGATCAAGCGCCGCCGCCCCCGGATGGGGCGATGCAGGGCCCACCGCCCGGCGGTGGACAGCGGCATATGGATCCAGACAAGCAGCTTCAGCACATGACCAAAGAGCTCGGCCTGAGCGCGGATCAGCAGAGCCAGATCAAGCCGGTGCTTGTTGATCGGGATCAGCAGATGCAGGCGCTCTTCGCGGATCAGTCGCTCTCGCAGCAGGACCGCCGCGCCAAGGCCCGCAGCATTCAGCAAGGGTCGAGGAGCAAGATTGAAGCGGTGCTGAACGATCAGCAGAAGCAGAAGTTCGAAGCGATGCAGCAGAGAATGCGCCAGGGTGGTCCCGGAGGACCGGGCGGACAGAATACACCTCCGCCCCCGGATGGCTCGGCACAGCCTCAATAACAATTGGCAATGCACAAGGAAGAGCGGAGCCCTGCGCTCCGCTCTTTGTGTTGGTGGCTACTACTTTGTGGCGTTGGTAATGAAGTTGCCGAGGTCTCCGGAGAGCTTGTGCAGCGCGTCGACGTTGAGATAGATCATGTGGCCCGAGGGGTAGTAGCCGAACTGAACGTTGCCGCGCAGCGCAGGGTCGAGATTCATGTGGTCGAGATCGAACTCGGTCGCGAAGAAGGGCGTAGCAAGATCGAAATAGCCATTCGCCGAGAAGACCTTGAGGTGCGGGTTCTTGCGGATGGCTGAGGCCAGATCGGCGGCGACGTAGGGCTGCGACTGCTCAGAGCCCGGGCCACCAGGACCGCCGGGGCCTGAGGTGGGACGGTGCTTCCAATCCCACTGGCCGATGCTGTTGGCGCTGGGGCGATAGGCGTCAGTGGAGTCGTACTTCAACTCGCGCTGGAGGTAATCGTGAAGTGCGGCAACGAAGGCTCCGGAGATGCTGGTGTCAGAGGCGTCGTAGCTGGGATTTTCGCCGGCAGCGTCGGAGTCGACGCCCTCGAAGCGCATGTCATAACGGCCGAGGGTCTTGCGGTCGTCGCGCAGCACTTCTTTGCGGAAGCGTGTGGGCGAGATGCGGAGATTGGCCTCTTTGACATAGTCGACGGAGAGGCCGGTGAAGTGAGCGACCTGCGCAGCGATCTGATCGAGTTGAGCGGCGGGCAGGTTGTCGCCCTGGAAGAGCGCCGCAGCATAGGGACCGGCGGCAAACTCGCGGGCCTGCTGTACCCAGGTTGCCACGTCGGCGGGCTTGTTAGGAATTTTGTTGAAGTACCAGGCTGCCGCGGCGTAGCTGGGAAGGTTGAAGACGTAGATGGAGTCGTAACCGCCGGCGCGGACGTTGTAGTTGAGGATCGACGAGATGAGGACGACGCCGTTGAGTTGCACGCCATCGTTGCCGAGCATGTCAGCGAGTGCGGCGGAGCGCGTGGTGCCGTAGGACTCGCCGATGAGGAACTTGGGCGAGTTCCAGCGTTGATTAACGGTGAGGTATCGCTGGATGAAGCGATCAAAGGCGCGGAGATCCTGATCGACGCCGGTGAAGTCTTTGGGCGTAGCCTTGCCAACGGCGCGGGAGTAGCCGGTGAGCGGCGCATCGATGAAGACAAGATCAGTCTTCTCGAGGAGCGAGGCGTCGTTGGGAATGAGCTTGAAGGGCGGGCCCGGGGTGGGGTCGGGGCTGGTGGTCTGGATACGCACCGGACCGAAGGAACCCATGTGGAGCCAGAGCGTCGCTGAGCCGGGACCGCCGTTATAGAGGAAGCTGACCGGACGGGAGATCGGATCTGCTCCGTCGAGCGTGTAGGCAACGTAGAAGATGCTGCCGTAGGGCTTGTCTTCTTCATCGCGAATGATGAGCGTGCCCGCGGTGGCGGTGTACTTCAGAGACTTGCCGCCGAGAGCGACTTCGTGATGAGTGACAGAGGGCTTCTCCGGCGGGACCGGAGCTTCCTTATCCTTGTCCGCGTCCTTGTGGTCGGCGCGATCGGCAGGTGGAACGGGTGGCTGTTCCTGCGCGCGAACGGGAATGCATGCGGGCAAGGCAATGAGCAGGGCAAGCGAAGCAGCAAGAGAGCCGCGAAGAGCCTTCATCGGGAAGGAATCCTCCGTGAACTGAATGTATGGATAGGTTAAAGGACGGCTGGGTGGATGGAATTGTTTCCGAGACGGATGTAGAGAAAGGGACTAGGGACTACCAGTAGAGGTGGCTCCCACCCTGCCGCGATGAGGCTGCGGTAAGGGTGGGCCACCAGAAGATCACTTTGGCTCGGGCAGGCCTGGGTCGCGGGTGAGCAGGCCCTGCAGGCGCAACCAGTTTTCAAGCATCTCGGGCCATGTATCGAGGGCGAGATCGGCTTTGCCGAGGCCGGTACCGTGCGGTCCGCTGGCGTAGATGTGCGCTTCGGCAGGAACCCCGGCTTTGACGAGCGCGTCGTAGAAGCGAATCCCCTGCTCGACGGGAACGGTTTCGTCATTGAAGGTGTGGAAGAGGAACGTCGGAGGCGTATGCGCCGTGACGTAGAGATCGGGTGAATAGGCTTTGCGGAGTTCCTCACAGCGGTCCATCAGATTGAAGAGCTTGCAGTAGCTGAGGTGCGAAGTGTCGCTGGAGATGGCGCCGATCCATGGATAGCCGAGGACGAGAAAATCGGGGCGGCTTGAGACGCGCTCGGCAGGATCGGCGGCGTTGGGATCGCCGGGGATGAACTGGGTTCCCGAGAGTGCGGCGAGATGGCCGCCGGCGGAGAAGCCAACGACGACGATGCGGTTGGGATTGATCCTGTAATCGCGGGCGCGTGCACGCACGGTTTGTATCGCGCGGCGCGCGTCGAGGAGCGGCACAGGCAGAATGTAGCCGTTCGATGAAAGACGGTAGCTGAGGATGAAGGCGCGGAATCCACGCGCGGCGAACCAGTCGGCGACCTGACGACCCTCGAGATTGGCGGCGAGTCCCACATAAGCGCCGCCGGGAAAGACGATGACGGCTGAACCATTTTCATGGCCGTGCTGCGGGGCGAGGATAGTGAGTGTGGGTGTGTCCTCGCAGGCGGTACCGTGAGCCTGTGGCGCGCCGGCAGGCCAGAGCTTGATGGTTTGAATGCCGAGGAAGTCGTTGTCTGTGCCGGGAACCGCGCAGGGATCTTTTTCAGCGCGCGCTATGGTGCCTGCAAAGAGACACAGTGCGACCAGAATAGATATTTTCCGCATGCGTACCTCTGTGATTTTTGGGACGCGGCGATTATACGGCGCGGCACGAGGCGAGCATCAGAGCCAGAGAGCAGCGTGGCCAGCACAGGGCTCCATGGCCTGTTGAGTCAGCCGTTCGGCGAGCTCGAAGCCATAGCGGGCGAAATAGTACGCGGATCCGTGTACACGCTCCTGCAGGATGCCACCGGGGTGCAGCGCACGAACGATGGTTTCGGCGTGGCGGCGAAGCGCTTCTTCGCGTTGCAACTGGAAGTTGGCGGCGAGACGGCGCAGGCGATTCATCTGGTAGCGCATTTTGCTGGCGGCCGTGTCGGCGGAGCGCCCAAGACCCTCATCGAGAGCATGCATCCAATCGAGCAGCGGCGTGAGATCGGCGTCGAGCGCGTTGCCTGCCGCGGCGAGTTTGCGCTTGCCTTCGACAGGCATGGCGCGCGCCGCGAGCAACTGCGCCAGGGAGTCGGCATTCTCGGCGAAGACGCGATCGAGCGAGAGCTCGTGCTTGCGCAACAGCTCGGCGATGGAGGGCTCGATGAGCGTGGCGGAAAAGCGCGGCTCTGAGGGCGTCATTCGGCCGAGGATACGCTCGAAGAGCACTGCGGATTGCGCGAAGTAGGCAATCTCCGCCGGACCGCCGATGGTGAGCGACGTCGAGAGCAGGTAATCCTGAAAGACGGGCCGCAGTAGTGCGGAAGGAGAGATGCGCTCTGGCGTTGTATCGAGAATACCCAGCAGGTCGGCCGTGGAATATTTCTCGCGGCCTGCCTGCCAGAGGCCGTTCGGCTCCTGCGCGGTGGCGGCTATGCGCTTGAGTGCGAGGCGAGCGCCTGAGTGCTCGTCCACAAGAAAGACGAGGCTCGATTGCGGCGCGACGACGACCTGCACGTGATATCCGGCTGCCTGCAGCGCCTGATTGCGCTCAATGAGCGCGGCGTGGAGTTCATCTGCACGCTCAATTGCTGCCCGCAGTACAGGAGCACCCAGGCGATGGACGTCGCGGCTGCCGGCATCGAGAACCAGAAGACCCTGAGCGCTGAAGACCTTGGCGTAGAAATCGGCGAAGGCCTGCGCAAAGGTGCGGCCGGGCTGATATGCGGCGGCGAGCGCTTCCATGGCATCGGAATAGCCGAGCAGTTCCCATGCGCGCTCAATGAGCGGAGCGATTGTCTCGTCGAGCACGACACCGCCAACGGGCACCGGCGTGGCCGGGGCTTTGTCGTAGACGAGGGTATTGAGTTCGTGGCGCGAGGGAAACGTGACGTGATTGATTTCGGCGAAGTCGTGATCTTCGGTGGCGAGCCAGAAGATGGCGGCGTGAGGCTGGCCGTTTTCGGTCGCGAAGCGGGCCCGGGCGATAGCAGTTGCTGCCTTGAGCGGTGTAAAGAGCGGCCCACCGAAGAGGCCTACCTGCTGTCCAGTTACGACGATACCGGCCCCTGCGCGCAAGGATTCAATTGCGGCTCCTGATGAAGGCGCAGCGTTCTGCGCGGCGAGAAGATCGACAAGTTCAGTCCAATGGGCAGGCAGGGAGGGGCGTTTGCGCCAGCTTGAATCGAAGGGCGTGAATCCATAAAAGGGCCGAACGGCAGGCGCAGCGCTGCAGAAGTCTGCGTAGAGGCGATTGAGCCCCGGCGCGACGGCAATGGGATGACAGTCAGCGAGATGCAAAGCGGTCACTTTCCGTTATTTGCCTGACGAGTCCTGAGAAGTGGACTCGACTGAAAAACCGGTTGTGATAAGGATGCCACGGCGGGCGGGATCGATGCACCGAATAGAGATAACGGAGTGGACCGCCGGCGCGGATTCGTATACTTTCACTGAGTCCAGCTGACAGGAGAGTACGGTCGATGCCAAAGAAAGGGAAGACTGCCAAGCCCGCCAAGAAACTGAAACACCCCCTGACAACGAAAAAGAAGGACAAGCGTGAACCGGTGGAAGTCGCGGAGCTGGTCAGCTCGCAAGTGGTATTCGAGTGCCCTCTTTTTAAAGTGCGGCACGACACGATCGTTGAGCCGGGAGGGAAACGCGCCGAGCGCGATGTGATCCGGCATAACGGCAGCGTGGTGATTCTGGCTCTCGACAACTCGAAGAGCAAGAAGGACCCGTGGGTGGTGATTGAACGGCAGTACCGGCACGCAGCCAACCAGTTCCTGTGGGAGCTGCCCGCGGGCAAGCTGGATGCCGGAGAAGAACCGGTGGTCGGGGCACAGCGCGAACTGGAAGAAGAGACCGGGTATAAAGCGAAGAAGTGGCGTCCGCTGGTCGAGTATTACGCGAGTCCAGGCTTCCTGGGTGAGGCGATGAAGGTATTTCTCGCTGAGGGGCTGATTGCCGGCGATGCTCATCCGGAAGAGGACGAGCAGATTGAGCTTCGGCTGGTGCGCCTTTCGGATCTCATCCGAATGATCGAGAAGGGCGCGATTCTCGATGGCAAGACAATTACGAGCGTGTTGCTGTATGCGCGACAGATTCAAAAGAAATCAAAAAAGTAAAAGCGGCTCATCTCCAGGGCCGTAAATTCTTTCGCACGTCGAATCAGTGATTTCTAGACCAGCCCGGTGGAGTGAGCACCGGGCTGTCTCATTTTTTGAGCGCGGATCAGAAAAAACAATCAACCTTTCTTGCCTTTTCCCCGTCATACGGAACATGCGGAGGGCGTTCCCCCAATTCATCCTCGTTCTCTGCGATCCCCATCACATCGTAAGAAAGGCAAGCCTGTGGCTCAGTACAAAGGCAAAGTGAAGTGGTTTAACAACGCCAAGGGCTACGGATTCATCGGGCGGGAAGACGGTCCCGACGTGTTCGTGCACTACTCGGCGATACAGCTGGATGGCTACAAAACATTGAAAGAAGGCGATGACGTCGAGTTCGACATCGTCCAGGGGCAGAAAGGGCCCCAGGCGGACGCGGTAGTTCGCCTGCGGGATGCAGCTCACAGCGCAGCATAGTCGATTATCCGCACTTCTTCCCTTTCCGGAGCCCTTTGAGGGCTGGCCGGAAAGGCGGAGGGATGTGGAGCGGTTTATTGGCCACAGTTTTACGACCATCCGCGTCAGGGTGGCGAGTTGGTCTTGTGTAAGTACTTGCTATAGATTCCATCCAAAGGCTCCCCGGCAGGGATTTGCCTTCTTCTGACGTACTTCCCCGTATCCGCAATCCAACATTGAGGCGAGATCGCTCCCGAACGGGAGGATGGGTCTACGCGTGTGTTCATTCGCGGACAGTTTTCAGCAATCGGCGCGAATGATCGATACTTGATCGCGGAGACTCTTCCGTGGACAACCCGACAATCTCTCGCCTGCTGGCCGAGACCGCCGATCTGATGGAGATCGACGGAGCAGACAGCTTTCGCATCCGGAGCTATCGCGTGGCTGCCGACGCAGTGGAGCAGACGACGGTCGACCTTGCTTCGGCCGCGAGCGATGCCGCTCGCCTGCAGGAGATTCCGGGCATTGGCAAGAGCATGGCCGCGAAAATCCAGAGCATTGTGGCGCACGGCACACTGGCGCAGCGCGATGAACTGGTGGCGAAGTATGGCACGGGAATCCTGGAACTGCTGAAGCTGCAGGGAATGGGTCCGAAGACGATCGCGCTGTTCTGGTCTGCCGCGAAGGTTGGCAGTATCGACACGCTGGCCGAAGCGATTGAGAGCGGGAAGCTGGCCTCTCTGCCGCGTATGGGCGCAAAGCAGCTTGAGAAGCTGCGCAAAGGAATCGAAGACTATCGGCGGAGCGCGGGACGCTTCCGTATCGACGAGACAGAAGAGGCTGCAGAGCGCATCACGGCGTATCTATTGGCCTTCAACGGCTTTGAAAAGGTGACGCCGGCGGGCTCGCTGCGGCGCGGGCGCGAAACGGCGGGCGATCTCGATCTGCTGGTGACAGGGCCGGCTTGCCAGCCGGAGCAAACGTCAGCGGCTGTCGAATACGTGGCGGCATTTCCAGGGATTCACGACATCATCGCCAAAGGCGAAAACAAGGTGAGCTTTCATCTCGGCAATGGACTGCAGGTGGATGTGCGGCTGCTTCCGTCGGAGTCATACGGAGCGGCATTGCAATACTTCACCGGATCGAAGGGGCACAACGTCTCGCTGCGGCAACGCGCACTGAAGATGGGCTACACGCTGAGTGAGTGGTCGCTCGCCCGACTGGACGACGACTCGACCGTTGCAGCCGCGACTGAAGAAGAAATTTACGCGGCGCTCGGGATGGATTGGATTCCGCCGGAGATGCGCGAGAACCTGGGCGAGATTGAGGCGGCCGCGGGTCATGCTCTGCCAAAGCTGATCGAGCTGAAAGACCTGAAGGGCGATGTGCATATGCACACGACAGCGACCGACGGGCAGAACTCGATTCGCGAGATGGCGGAGGCGGCGCTCGAGCGGGGCTACCAGTACATCGCAATCACGGATCACTCGAAGAATCTGGCAATGACGAACGGGCTCGACGAAAAGCGTGCTCTCGAACACATCAAGCGGATTCGCGAAGTCGACAAGGAGATGGAGGGACGTATTCGCGTCTTCCCCGGCATCGAGGTAGATATTCTTGCCGATGGTGCGCTGGACCTTGATGACGAGGTGCTGGCGCAGATGGATGTGGTGATTGCCAGCGTTCACACACGGATGGAGCAGAGCCGCGAAGAGATGACGGCACGCCTGATTCGCGCGATTGAAAACCCTTATACGCGCATCCTGGGGCATCTGACAGGGCGGCAGCTGCTGCGGCGTGAGCCGTATGCCCTGGATCTTGGCGCGGTGTTGCGGCGCGCGGCAGAGGCAGGTGTGGCGGTAGAGCATAACTCCTCACCGGAGCGGCTGGATCTGAGCGATCGCGATCTGCGGCTGGCAAAGGAACTCGGCTGCAAGATTGTGATCAATACGGATTCGCATGCGACACGCGCGCTGGGGAAGATGAGCTACGGTGTACGCCAGTTGCGACGGGCATGGCTGAGACCTGACGACGTGCTGAACACACGAGGTCCGGCGGAATTTCTTGCGGCGCTTCGGCCACGGCCGTAATTGTTCAAGACTCGCCGACTCTGCCGTTGTTCAGGCCGGAGATGGCTAGAGTGCCCGGAGAGAAGCCCTTGTATGAGCGGGCGCGTGGCTGCCGCAAACGGTCCGGTTTCGGAAAGGGGTCGCCGACAGTGCTGGGTTGGCGCTAAGATAGGGGCGACATGAGTCTGCTGCATCAGGAATCGCCACAGAGCCTGGAAGACGATGCCGCGCGAGGCGAGTCGTTTACCAAAGGTACGAGCCACATTGTGTGGGCGAGCATCGCCGCGTTTGTGGCGGTAAGCATAGCGATCTTCATTTACGTATTTGCCGGCGAGAAGCCCGCGGTCGCGAATGGCGTGATTCTGGAAGCGTGGGCTCACCCAATGCACACGGTGACGCCGGGCTTCGATGCCAGCGGTTCGCCGATGTCGCAGGATAGCTTTGACCAGGTACTGGTGTTCACCAGGGTGCGGCTCCATAACCAGACGAAGGGTCCCCTGTTTCTGCACCAGATTCTAACGAATGTGACTCTCGATGACGGAATCCACACGAGCTACGCGGCGATGCCGTCGCAGTATGACCGCATTTTTATCGCTTATCCGGAGCTGGCGCAGTGGAAGACCACGCCGCTTTCACCGGACATGACGCTTGAAGCGGGTCAGACGGTGGAGGGGACCTTCGTCTCCTCCCTCCGTATGACCAAACAGCAGTGGGATGCGCGGAAGAGCGTGGACTTCACGTTCGGCTTCCGGTATCAGCCAAACGTCACGCTCAAGGCGCAAGAAGCGATTACTGACCGGTAGGTGGAGCGGGCGCGCTCTTCGGTGTGGAAAGATACCCTGAAACCTCATTCTTGTTAGGGATCGCGTTTACGACGATCTCGTAAAGGGCGGGTTCCTTGCCACTGTAGAACTGCAACGGCTCGTTGACGTTGCGGTCCTTCTTTTCGTAGCTCCGATCATCCGCATAGACCGTCAGCGTGAACTTGCTCTTCTTGGTATCGGTCTTTTTCAGCTCAAGGCTTACGGTGCCGACTGGCTTCTTCTGGCCCTTCACCAAGGTGAACTCGTAGTAATTGCGATCACCCTTGTGCTTGAGAATCTCAAGCTCATCGTGGTTGCGGGCGATGAGGCTGGAGTGGTCACTGAGGTCGCCCTTCATCGACTGGAGCTGCGACATTGCGCCGGCGAGATCAGTCTGTGTCTTGCCGAGGTCGGTCTTAACGCCGCCGACATCGGTTTTCACATTGGTCAGGTCGCCAGAAACGGTGTTGACCTGCGCGGCGGTCTCCTTCTGCGCCGCTTCGAGACGCCGACTATCAGCCTGCTCGCGGGCAACAAGAGCCTGAGCGCGCTCATCGAGCTGCTTCTGAGTGAGTCCCAGAGACTTGCTCAACTCGTCTGTGGCAACCGTCAGTCGAGCATTGGTCTCGCGCAGTTCGGCGGCCAGCTTCACATTTTGCTGGTTGGCCTCGGCAAGGGCAGCTTCCTGGTGCACGATCCGGCTGCTCAGGGTGTAGGTCCAAATCAGGCCGCCGACAGCCGCCAGAAGCGCAATTGCCACCACGGCAATAAACGCGCCTGAGAAGCTTCTTGGGGCATTTTCAAGTTCGTCACTCATTCCTAGACTTTCCTCCTGCCTGCGGTCTGTACGGACCGAATGCTGACGTGTTGGCGTCATCCTACCTTGTTTCAATGCAGTACCGTAATTGCCTGTGTAGAGTCTTCCGCCTGTCTGACCAATCGGCCGAAGGCGAAATGGCAATCGCGAAGCGCGCTCAACGCCATCGGGGATTCACCACACTATAAAACGAAAACGCAACGGTCCGCGATACGTTAGACGATTTCTGCGCGGCTGCGGCACCTTGAGGGCCAATGCCGCCAGCGCCGTGACAACCCATGAATCGCTGGGCTATAAAGAACTTTGCTGCATTTGTGGAACCGGCGCGTCTTTTGGCCGAGTATGACTGTCACAATAGAGCAAGGAATCATTCGTTAAAAGGGAGCTGGGAAGCCATGTCGACTGCCGTCGCTGGGAAGGGTCTTGAAGGAATTGTTGCAGCGAACTCCGGGATTTGCTGGATCGACGGAGAAGCGGGCGTATTGGCGTATCGAGGCATCGATATTCACGAACTGGCGGAGAACTCCACCTTTGAGGAGACGACCTATCTCCTGTGGAATGGCCACTTGCCGACCCAGACAGCCTTGCGGGAGTTTCAGGCACAACTGGCGCAGGCGCGAACGCTCGATCCCCGGATCGTCGATCTGCTGCGGAGCTGCCCCTCATCGGCAACACCGATGGAAGTATTGCGAACCGCGGTGTCGGCGCTCAGCTTTTATGACGCCGACGAAAAGGACAACACGCACGACGCCAATTTACGCAAGGCCTACAATCTGACGGCGCAGATCGCCATGATCGTTGCCATCTATGACCGGCTGCGCAAAGGGCTTGAAGTTGTTCCACCGGACCGGTCTCTGAGCCATGCGGCGAATTTTCTTTGGATGCTGAACGGGGTTAAGCCATCGGAGACGGCAACGCGAACGCTAGATGTGGCACTGATTCTGCACGCCGATCACGAGCTGAACGCCTCCACCTTTGCGGCCCGCGTAATCGCCGCGACTCTCTCAGACATTCATTCAGCCATTACCGGCGCAATCGGTGCGCTGAAGGGTCCATTGCACGGCGGAGCCAACGAAGCTGTGATGCGCCTGCTCTATTCGATCGATAAGGCTGGGACCGACCCGGTGGAGTATGTGAAGAACATGCTCGCAGCCAAGCAGAAGATTTCAGGATTCGGACATCGCGTTTACAAGACCGAGGATCCACGTGCGACGCATCTGCGCCGAATGAGCGAACAGCTTTGCAAGGATGCGGGCCAGCCCAAATGGTTTGAGATGTCGCGAGCGATCGAGCTCTACATCAACAAGGAAAAGAAGCTGAATGCGAATGTCGATTTTTATTCTGCGTCAACGTACACAACGCTGGGCATCGATATCGACCTCTTCACACCGATTTTTGCGGTAAGCCGCATTGCCGGATGGAGCGCGCACGTAATTGAGCAGCTGGACGACAACCGGCTTATCCGCCCGCGGGCAGAGTACATCGGACCCGAGTATCCAACGCACTGGGTTGGGGTCGATCAGCGGTAGACCAGCGGTAAGTAGACAGCGCCTGCTAAGACAAGAGAAGAGCTTCGGCCACATCGGCCGGAGCTCTTCTGTTTTGTGACTGGAGTACAAGGCTCAATTGCCTTGGCGGTTGTCGTGGCGCGTGATACGCTGGCATCTCTCAGGGGTGCGGACCCGGCGGCTGGGTCGAAGATAGAGTTCATTGATCCCCTTCCGCTTCGCGGGAAATTCTGCACAAATCAATGGCCACTCAACCGACTGATGAAGGAGCTTCACCATGGTGATGAGTCTGGCAGCCTTTACTGCTTTGCATGTGGCGCTGAGCCTGATTGGAATTGCTTCGGGCTTCGCGGTGCTCTTCGGCATGATTGGCGGGCAAAAGATGTCCGGAGTGACGATGCTGTTTCTGGTGACAACGACCCTGACCAGCGTTACGGGATTCATGTTTCCGTACAAGGGATTCACACCTGCGATTGGCGTCGGAGTTCTTTCACTGCTGGTGTTGATTGTGGCTGTTGTTGCGCGCTACGTTGGGAGGCTGCGCGGAAAGTGGCGCGGGACCTGGGTGGTGACCGCGGCGCTGGCGCAGTATCTGAATTTCTTTGTGCTGATCGCGCAGTCGTTCCAGAAGATTCCCTCTCTGCATGCGCTGGCGCCTACGCAGACTGAGGCTCCGTTCAAGATTACGCAACTGGTGGTGCTGGGGCTCTTCGCGGTGCTGACGTCGATTGCCTTCGCGCGATTTCGGCCTTTCCCGAAGATTCAGCAGACCGCCGGCACAACGACCGGCACAGCAAACTGATCAAGTATCGATCTAGCCCTGACGAGCCTTCCACATCAGGTAGAAACCCCACGCGGCGATTGTGCACACATCGCGGATGGTGCCATCGAGAATCTTCTGCTCGAATTCCTCAACCGGCATGGAACGGATGACGAGGTCGTGCTCTTCATCGTCGGGATTGGACTGTTTCTGGGTGAGGCCGGTGGCGAGAAAGACATGCTGCAATTGGCGGCAGAATCCGTAGGCGATCCAGGTTGAACCGAGGCTGATCATTTCCGCCGCGTGAAGGCCGGTCTCCTCCATCAGCTCGCCGCGTGCGAGATCTTCGGGATTCTTGACTTCCTCTTCCCACCCGCCCTGTGGCAGCTCGATGGCGCGCTGCTGGATGGGATAACGAAATTGCTCGACGAGCCAGACCCGGTCGTCCTGAACGGGAAGGATGATGGCGCAATCGTGTTTTTCGACAACGCCGTAGATTCCCTTTTTGCCGTTGGAGCGCAGGATTTCGTCTTCGCGCACACTCATCCAGTGATTGCGATAGACCTCGCGGCTGGCGAGCGTGGTGATGGTAGGACCGTTGTGGTCATTCGGTGGGTTCAATGGCCCTCCTGATAAATCACTCGGCAGTTGAGGAAGAACGGACGCGATATTGGCGCAGACGGCCGATCAGCGATGCGGGGCCGCTGACCCGCAGTCGAACCAGGTTGCCTTCGTAGGATCGCTCATGCACGACCATGCCGGCATCAATTGTGGCGAGGACTGATCCTTCATGCTGCGGAACACGCAGCTCAGCAGAAAGCACGGGATCGGAGACGAGGGCGCGGTCGATGGCGCCGAGGAGCGCGTCCATGCCCTCACCCGTTTGCGCCGAAACCATAACTTCGCTGCGCGAGGCGAGGCCCTGGCGCTCTTGTTCGGGCAGCAGGTCGATTTTGTTTAGAACCTCGACGCGCGGTTTGTTCAGAGCTTCGAGTTCGCCGAGGACTTTCTCAACCTGCGACTTCTGCTCGTCGCCATAGGTGGAAGCGGCGTCGCGCACATGGAGCAGAACCTCGGCCTGCTGCACCTCTTCAAGCGTGGCGCGAAAGCTGGTGACCAGCGTATGCGGCAGGTTGCGGATGAAGCCCACAGTGTCAGAGAGCAGCACTTTGCGCCGACTGGGCAGCTCGATGGCGCGCAGCTTCGGGATCGAGCGTGGCGAACATGCGGGAGGACTGCAGCACCTGCGCACCGGTGAGGCGGTTGAAGAGCGTGCTTTTGCCGGCGTTGGTGTAGCCGACGAGCGCGACTGTGGGCACGGGCACTGCTTCGCGGCGCTGGCGCTGCTGGCGGCGGACGCGGCGGACGGATTCGAGTTCGCCTTTGAGGTGGTCAATGCGGCGCTGAATCCGGCGGCGATCGGTTTCGAGCTGGGTTTCGCCAGGGCCTCGGGTGCCGATGCCGCCGCCGAGCTGCGACATGGATCTGCCGCGGCCTGCGAGCCGCGGCAGCATGTATTCGAGCTGCGCGAGCTCCACCTGCAACTGGCCCTCGCGGGTGCGGGCGTGGCGGGCAAAGATATCGAGGATGAGCTGGGTGCGGTCGAGCACGCGGCACGGCAGCGCGGCCTTCGAGGTTGCGTAACTGCGTCGGCGAGAGGTCGTGGTCGAAGAGGACGAGGTCGGCTTCGGTAGATGCCGCCACGCCGGCAATTTCTTCCACTTTGCCCGCGCCGACCAGAGTTGCCGGATCGGGGCGTGAACGGCGCTGCAGGAGCTGCGCGACGACCTCGCCGCCGGCGCTTGAGACCAGCTCGCGGAACTCGGCGAGAGACTCCTCGGCGTCAAAGCCCGGAATGGCGGATGTCGTGAGTGCTATGTCGGAGGATTCTTCCTCGGAAAGGGGCCGCACGATAGCATTGCGGACGCCGGAACGGGGAGCACGCGAGCGCTCTGCAAGATCAATGCCGACCAGCACGGCGCGCTCACGGCCCTCGCCAGACCTGCTGGAGGTGGCATGCACCTGATTACGACGCGAGGACGCACCGGCGCGGATGCCGTTTTGCTCAGGTCCCGACGGCCGCGTAGCGCCGCTTTCAGCCGCTGCCAATCTGAGCTCCCTTATGACCTATCTGGGTTCCGCCGCAGCTGGTGTCGGGGCTGGCGCAGGTACCGAGGCCGGTCCGAGGCCGGTATGTGCTGCAGGCGGCCGATGCTCAGTGTGCAGCACGCTGCGGTTGCTCACCACGGTCGAGATAGCGTGCTTGAAGATCAGCTGCTCCTGGCTGTTGTTTTCCAGGAGCACGGAATATTTGTCGAAGGAGCGGATTTTTCCCGTCAACTTGACGCCGCTGACCAGATAAATCGTGATCGGGGTCTTGTCTTTGCGAACCGTATTCAGGAAGGTGTCCTGAATGTTTTGTGCCGGCTTGTTCTCCATGTGCCGATCTCCTGCTTTCTTAAATTTTTTAGACGGTACGTTAGGTGCTATCCAGCACCGAGTGGACTACAAGTACGTGGGAACGGTGCCGGAAGTCCCGGAACCGGCTTCTCCCACAATGTGTAAACGATATAGCGGTTCCCGAACCTTTTCAACTGAGACCTCGCTAAGGCGGTGACCGGTGGGGTGACTGCGGTTTCGGGTGGCGGGGGCCCCCAGGAGTGTTGGTTTAGCCGCTGCTACGATAAACGGGTGCGAGAATCAGCCCATTCTGCCGAGGCAGCGGGTGTAAAGCCTGTGCCGATGCTCGACCTGAAGCGGCAATATGAGCCGCTGCACCAAGAGCTGATGGAAGCCCTTGGAGATGTACTGCAGACGCAGCATTTCATCCTTGGTGAGCAGGTAGAGTCCTTTGAACGCGCTGCAGCCCAAAAACTGGGCGTTGCGCATGCTATTGGATGCGCCTCGGGCACAGATGCGCTGTGGCTGGCGCTGGCGGCGGCCAAGGTTGGCCCCGGAGATGCGGTTATCACGTCTCCTTTCAGCTTCTTCGCCTCGGCAAGCTGCATCTTGAGGGCCGGCGCCAAGCCGCTGTTTGCCGATATAGGCCCGGAGACCTTCAATCTGGATGCAAAGGCCGTGGAAGCGGTGCTCGATGGCGCCGAGGGCAAGCCGGTGCGGGCATTGCTGCCGGTCCATCTGTATGGCCAATGCGCCGACTGGACGGCTTTCGAGAAGCTTGGGCGGGAACGCAATCTGACCCTGATTGAGGATGCTGCGCAGGCGTGGGGCGCGGAGTGGGGTGGGGCGAAGGCCGGCGGGTTGGGGGCGATTGCGGCCTTCAGCTTCTACCCGACGAAGAACCTGAGCGCGGCCGGCGATGCGGGCATGGTGACGACGAACAGCGACGAGCTGGCCGAGCGGACACGCATGCTGCGGCAGCATGGGATGCGCAGGCGCTACCACCACGACGAAGTGGGCTGGAATGCACGGCTGGACGGGTTCCAGGCGGCGGTGCTCAAGGTAAAGCTCAAATACATAGGCGAATGGACCGAAGCAAGGCGCGCGGTGGCTCGACGGTATGATGCGCTGTTTAAGAAGGCTGGCCTTGCCGACGCTGGACCGTACCCCGGGCAAGGGGTGGTGCTGCCACACGAGGTTGAGGGAAGCCGACATGTGTGGCACCAGTACGTGATCCGGGTCAGCCGGCGAGATGCGCTGCGCGAGTTCCTAAGCGCACGAAAGATCGGGTCGGAGATCTACTACCCGGTGCCGCTGCATCTACAGGAAGCGCTGGCTGGCCTGGGCTACAAGCAAGGCAGCTTTCCCGAGGCTGAGCGCGCGGCGCGGGAAGTGCTGGCGCTGCCGATCTTCCCGGAACTGCGCGAAGACGAGCAGGAGACCGTGGTCGACGCGGTTGCCGCGTTCCTAGGCTGAGAGTGTTTGACTCCCACCCATCTCGCCCTCGCGGGCTCGATGAATGGGGCACCCGTGGTGCCTTAGAATCCACTTAGCATGAAGTGTCCTTATTGCGGCTTTGGGCAGGACCGGGTCGTCGACTCGCGCGAGAGCAAAGAGGCGGATTCGATTCGGCGGCGGCGGGAGTGCGAAAGCTGCAACCGGCGCTTCACCACGTATGAGCGGATCGATGAGATTCCCTACATGGTGGTGAAGAAGGATGGTCGGCGCGAGCGCTTTGACCGGCAGAAGGTACTGAGCGGCCTGCTGCGCGCGTGTGAGAAGCGGCCAGTGCCCGCGAGCAAGCTCGAAGCGATTGTGGACGCCACCGAAACCTTCCTTATTGATGCGCCGGAGCGCGAGCGGACGACGTCGGAAGTGGGCGAACTGATTATGAATCAGCTCAAGGGACTGGATACAGTGGCCTACATCCGCTTTGCATCGGTGTATCGCGACTTTAAGGATGTGCGCGAGTTCAAGGAAGAGCTCGAAGGCCTGCTGGATACGCATAGACAGGGCAAAGGCAAGAAGTAGCCCTGCCGCTGCCGCTTCCCTCATTTTGCTTTCCTACTTCTCCCAGGAGCTGAAACGCCATGTCTGAAAAGAAGACCCATAAAGTTACATTGATTCCCGGAGACGGTATCGGGCCGGAAGTGACGCAGGCGGTGGTCCGCATACTTGAAGCGACCGGGGTGAAGTGGGAGTGGGAGCGCTATGCGGCGGGCGCGGATGCCTTCGAGATCTATGGCGAATACATTCCGGCGGCGCTGTATGAGTCGATTGAGCGCAACAAGGTAGCGCTGAAGGGGCCGGTGACGACGCCGATTGGCGGGGGCTTCAAGAGCATCAATGTGACGCTGCGCAAGAAGTTCGACCTGTATGCGAATTTCAGGCCGATCAAGAATCTGCCGGGACTTGAGACAAGATATCCCGGCGTGGATCTGATCATCGTGCGCGAGAACACCGAGGGCGAGTACGTGGGGCTGGAGCACGAGGTGGTGCCGGGCGTGGTGGAGAGCATCAAGGTCATTACGGAGAAGGGCTCGACGCGCATCGCGAAATTTGCCTTTGAGTACGCGCAGAAGCACGGGCGCAAGAAGATCCACTCGATTCACAAGGCGAACATCATGAAGCTCTCGGATGGCCTGTTTCTGCGCTGCGCGCGCAAGGTGGCTGAGGGATTTCCTGAGATTCAGTACGGCGAACACATTATCGATAACACCTGCATGCAGCTAGTGATGAATCCCTACCAGTACGACACGCTGCTTCTTGAGAACCTTTATGGCGATATTGTGAGCGACCTGTGCGCGGCGTTTGTGGGTGGATTGGGACTGGTACCGGGGGCAAATCTCGGCGCGGAGTGTGCAATTTTTGAGGCCGTGCATGGGTCGGCACCGGATATTGCAGGCAAGGATGTGGCGAATCCGACGGCGCTGTTGCAGTCGGCAATTCTGATGCTGCGGCATCTGGATGAAGAGGCTGCAGCGGACAAGCTTCAGACTGCGCTGGAGAAGGTTTATACCGAACGCAAGACGCTGACCCGCGATGTAGGTGGCAAGGCAGGAACGAGCCAGTTCGCCGATGCAGTGCTGGCGGCGATGGGATAAAAGCGGGGACTAGCGACTAGGGACTGAGGGACATAGGGACTGAGGGAATAGAGATGCAGAGACCAAGCGAACGATGAAGCATTTTCTGCTGATCTACGAATTGGCCGATGATTACCTCGCGCGACGCGGGGAGTTCCGCAACGCGCATCTCGCGATGGCATGGGAGGCGAGCGAGCGGGGCGAACTGGTATTAGGCGGCGCGCTTACCGAGCCCGTTGACCAGGCTTTGCTGCTCTTCAAGGGAGAGTCGGCTGCCGTGGCAGAGAGGTTCGCAGAGGCTGACCCCTATGTTGTGAATGGCCTGGTGAAGCGC
The DNA here is from genome assembly GCA_963832465.1 of uncultured Acidobacteriaceae bacterium. Lineage (GTDB taxonomy): Bacteria > Acidobacteriota > Terriglobia > Terriglobales > Acidobacteriaceae > Telmatobacter. The sequence continues at coordinate 414,230 of CAWHUJ010000001.1, read as the reverse complement.
TGGCGCGTGCGCGAGTGGATGACTGTCGCCGGCGAAGGTTGTGCAAATCCTGTGAGACCGGGGATATCGAGCTGATACCGCTTGCGTAACGTGCTTCCGGCCGTGACTTCGGGAACGCGAGTCGCGGTGCGACATTCCTGTACACTGAAGTGTCATCGCCATGCAGAAAAAACATCCAATCGGAATTCTTGGCGCCACCGGAATGGTGGGCCAGCGCTTCATTCAACTGCTTGAGAATCATCCGTGGTTTGAGATCACGTGGCTTGCGGCGAGCGACCGCTCGAGCGGCAAACTTTACGGCGAGGCCGCGAAGTGGAGACTCGACACTCCCCTGCCTGCGCGCATTGCGCGCATGACGGTGTCGCCGGCGGAGCCTGAGGGCGCACCGAAGATTATTTTTGCCGCGCTGGATGCTGCGATTGCCCGCGAGATGGAACCGCGTTTTGCCGACGCCGGTTGCGCGGTGGTGTCGAACTCGAGCGCCTACCGTATGGCGCCGAATGTGCCGCTGGTGATTCCCGAGATCAACGCGGAGCATCTCCACCTGATTGAGGAGCAGCCTTCTCGCCGCGCGAATGGCGGCTACATGGTCACCAATCCCAACTGCTCGACGATTGGGCTGGTGATGGCTCTGAAGCCGATTGAAGAGCGCTTCGGAATCGAACAGATTCTGGTGACGACGATGCAGGCGGTGAGCGGAGCGGGTTATCCCGGCGTGCCGTCGATGGATATTCTCGGCAACGTGGTGCCTTACATCGGCAGCGAAGAAGAGAAGATGGAAGCCGAGACGCTGAAGCTGCTTGGAAAGCTCAGCGGACATGTCGTGACTCCGCTGGCTGCAAAGATCAGCGCGCATTGCAATCGCGTGGCGGTTGAAGACGGGCACACGGAGACGGTTTCGATCAAGCTGGCGAGACCAGCAACGCGCGAGCAACTACTGGATGTGTGGGCTGAGTTCAAGCCGCTGGCTGGACAAGGACTGCCGACAGCACCCGAGCAGCCGGTTGAGTTTGCGCCGCAGAATGATCGTCCGCAGCCGCGCCTTGACCGCAACCGCGGCAACGGCATGGCAGTAACGGTGGGCCGCCTGCGGCCCTGCAACGTGCTGGACTGGAAATTCATCCTGCTCTCGCACAACACCATTCGCGGAGCAGCGGGTGCAACCATTCTGAACGCGGAACTGCTGGCGAGCCTCGGCAAACTGGAGCCTGTGGCTGAGGCGGCCGCGCGCGCATAAGTTCAACGACGATGGGATCTCTTGCATGAGCGTTGTTGTGATGAAGTTCGGCGGCACATCGGTAGAAGACCCGGCCGCCATCTCCCGAACCGCCGGCATTGTTGCCGGACGCATTGCGATGGGCAAGCGGCCCGTAGTGGTTGTGAGTGCGCTTGCCAAGGTAACCGATCAACTGCTGCGTGCAGCATCTTGCGCGGCGGCCGGAGATCGCACAGGCTCACTGGCAATCAGCTCGCGGCTTCGTTGCCGCCATCGCGACACGGCTGCGGCGCTGGTAAAAGACTCGGCAGAACTGAGCACCTACATCGACCAGAAGTTCGATTCGCTAGATGAGATTCTGCGCGGCCTTGCTGCGATTCTTGAGCTGACTCCGCGCATCTCTGATCTGGTGGTGAGCTACGGCGAGCGCATCTCAAGCAAGATTGTGGCGGCGGCATTTCGCGAAAAAGGCATCGATTCGATCCATGTGGATTCGCGCGATGTGATCGTGACAGACGCGCAGTTTCAGAAAGCGACTCCACAGGACGCGATTATTGAGAAGCGCGCGGCGGAGAAGCTGAGGCCCCACATCGACGAGGGCCGGGTTCCGGTGATGGGTGGGTTCATCGCCTCCACTGAAGAAGGCATTACGACAACGCTGGGACGCGGCGGCAGCGATTTTACGGGCGCGTTGCTGGGCGGTGCGCTGACGGCCGAGGCAATTGAGATCTGGACGGATGTGAACGGGATCATGACATGCGACCCGCGCGTGTGTCCGGAAGCGCTGCGTGTGAAGGTGATCAGCTTCGAAGAGGCAGCAGAGCTCGCGTATTTTGGCGCGAAGGTGCTGCATCCGGCAACGATTCTGCCGGCGGTGAAGAAGAACATTCCCGTGCTGGTGCTAAACAGCAAGAATCCTTCGAACGAGGGCACGCGCATCATTTCATTGGCTCCGCATTGTAAGAGCCCATTCAAGTCGATCGCGGTGAAGAAGAAGCTCTCGATTATTGATGTGGTCGCGAGCCGCATGCTGATGACGCACGGCTATCTGAAGGAGATCTTCACGATCTTCGACAAGCACCAGTGCCCGGTGGATATGGTGTCGACGAGCGAAGTGTCTGTGTCGCTGACGGTGGACTCGAATGAGAAGCTGCCGGCGATTGCGGCCGAGCTAAGCCAGCTGGCCGATGTGAAGTATGAAGGCAAGAAGGCGCTGGTGTGCATGGTGGGCGAAGACATCCGCGGCCAGAATGGCATCGCGGCGCAGGTGTTTTCCGCGATTCGCCACATTAACGTGCGGATGATTTCGCAGGGTGCAAGCGAAATCAATATGAGCTTCATGATTGATGAGGATGATGCCGATGAGGCGGTGCGTTCACTGCACTCGGCATTCTTCCAGAATCCCGATTCCTCGATCTTCGATGTAGAGGCGCAGAAGAGCCAGGTGCTGACGCCGAGCTCTTAGCGCCGCCGGACTGCATACAACACTGCCAGAGGCAAGAGATGCTTTTCCTCGTACTGGGTAAAGGAAAGACCGGTTCACTTGTGGCCGAGGTTGCGCGTGAGCGCGGGCATGGTGTGCGCGTCTTCGATCTCCGCGAAAATCAGAGTGCCGCTGCTCTTACGGCTCCCAATCTCGCGGGTGTCGATGTTGTGATCGACTTCACTACGCCGGAAGCAGCGATTGGGAACATGCGCGCAGTGCTCTCGCTCGGGGGCCGCATTGTGGTCGGCACGACGGGCTGGTATGAGCGGCTGGCAGACATGAAGGCCATTGCAGAGCGGCGCGGCGGCGGCTTGCTCTACGGCACCAATTTCTCAATTGGCGTGCAGAAGCTTTTCCAGGTGACGGCCGAAGTGGCAAAGCTCGAAGGATACAAATTCGCAATCGAGGAAACGCACCACATCTCGAAGCTTGATGCGCCGTCAGGTACGGCGATCACCCTGCGCGAGATTATCCAGGCTGCGCAGCCGGGAGCTGAAGTCGAGGTAACATCTCACCGAATCGGTGATGCCAAGGGAGAGCATATTGTTACCGCGACAAGCGAAAACGACGTGCTTGAGCTAAGACATGATGCGCACACAAGGCGGGGTTTTGCGCTGGGTGCTGTGCGCGGAGCGGAATGGCTTGCGGGCAAGTCAGGGAGCTGGGAATTCAGAGATATCTTTGGGCAGCTTTAGGCGTGTTTGCGCTTCCGTTCTGCCGTGGTAGGAGAATGGGCTTGCGATCAAATTCAAAACCCCACAAAAAAATCGTGGGGTTTGTGAAAAGAGTGAAGCCTCCCGTCGTGAGAGGCTTTCTGTTTAGTTGTTGTTGAGGCTGAAGACCACGTTGATGGTGGTCTGCACATCGACCGGTTCGTCGTTCAGCATGTAGGGCCGGTACTTCCAGTACTTCACCGCGCTGAGAGCCGCCTGACCGAGGATCTGCGGTCCGCTGACGACCTGAAGTCCCTCGATGGCGCCGGTCTTGGAGATTGTTGCCTGAAGGACCACGGTTCCGCTAATGCGGTTGTCCTTGGCGAACTTGGGATAGACGGGTTCGATCTTGCGGATCAGCATGCCCTCGGCGACGCCAGAGGAGATGGCGTGCACGCCGGGCAGAATCGTGACCTTCTTCGTGCTGCCGAAGCCGGCGAGATTGGCGCCGCTGTTGTCGAGCGAAGCGGGCGTAAAGCCTGCCGGCGCCGCTTCTTCTACAGCCTCAGGAGCCTTGACTTCACCGCGGATGCGGGAAGGCGCAGAGAGCTGCGCGTTCATCATGCCCGCGGAGACGGGGTTAACCACCGCTTGCGGAGGGGCGGCAGACGCTGAAACCGGGGCGCCGGCGATTGGCGTTGCCGCAGAGGGTTTTACTGCTGCGGGAGCCGGCGAAGTCTGCTGCTGTTGCGGAGTTGTAATTACGGGCTCCTGCGTCTGCTGCGCGGCCTGCTGAGGCTGAACCTGAGCAGCAGCGGCGGGGGCATCGTTGTGATGGAAGGGCTTGAGAATGAAGAAAGCTGCTGCACAGGCCGCGACAGCGATGACGCCGGCGATCGCGAGGATCAGGCCCATCTTGCTCTTCTCCTGTCTCTCCTCCTCGGGAACCTCGTACTGAAATACCGGCCTGCTGGTGCGATCAAATGATGGCTCGGCAATGGGAGCCGGGGCCACTGGAGCGGGTGCTACTGGAGCGGGTGCCACTGGAGCAGGTGCAACCGGAGCAGCGGCGGCGGCTGGTTCGGCGATGGATGCGAAGAGGGTGGCCGCCGGAACTTCGCGCGGTGCAGGTACGGGTACGGGTGCGGGCGCAGGGGCCGGGTCGGCCTGCTGCGGGCGCGGAATGCTGGTGACCGGGCGCAGGCTGCCGCTGGTGCTCTTGTTAGCCTGCGGCGTGCGGAGAAATGCACTGTCCCAATCATCAAAGCTGGCAGGCGCATCGGCAGGTTTCGCTTCTTCCTTGCTCTGCACGGGCAGCGGCGTGCTCTCAAGCCGCCTGGGCTCGACGGCCGGTCTCGCGGGCGGCTCGGGAACCTTGAGGAAGTCGATTGGCGTGGACGCGGCCGGTTTGGCCGGCTCAGGGTTTCTGAGGAAGGCCTCAAGCGCGAACTGTCCGTCATCCGATGTGTTTGCCGGTTCAGGAATCCGTGGTTCAGGAGCTCTGACCGGTTCGGGCGCTCTAAAGGTCGCGGGCTCGGGCCGGAAGGGCACGGCTTCAGCGGGAGCAGCAAACTGCGCACGAGGAGCTGCCTCGCGGTTGATCGCAGGCTCAGGGGCGCGCAGGTGGGCGTTGTCCCATTCATCGATGTCCTGCTGCAGGCTGTGCGGCTGGGCCAAGTCGGCCAGGGGGCGCAGCGGGAACTCGTCGATTCTCTGCTCGGGCACGCCGCGCTCAATTGCGGGAACGTAAGCCGGCGGCTCCGGCGAAGCGAAGGACTGAGGCGCGGGTGGAACCGGACGCGGTTCAGGCTGAGAGAAGGTCTGCGGAGCCGGCGGCGGCACAGGACGCGCTTCCGGACGGGGTTCGGGATGGGATTCAGGCTGCACCAGCTGAGGACCGGAAGCGGATGGCTCCGGCTGAATCTCCTGAGGAAGCGGCAGGAAATCGCGGGCGCCTGCGCGCATGCAGGTCATGAGCAGGTCAGGATCGTTGCGGCGGGAATAAACCATGACGACCGCACTGGTGATGCCTGCAACGGCTTCAACGATCTTGATTGCGTAGGCTTCGTCGCTGTCGACGTCGATCATGATGACGTCGTAGTGCTGATCGAGCATCGAGGGCAGATCGGCAAGATTTCTGGGATAGTCGACAAATTCGCGCACCGCCCGGGCCTCTGATCCGGCCAGCGCCTTGGCAACGATCTTGCGATACGCTTCATTGGGGCCAATCAGTGCGACCTTCATCCCGCTCGAGGCGGTTACACCAGGCTCATTGGCCTGGACATGTGTCGAGATTTCCGCGCTTCCACTCATAGTTCTTTAGGTCCTTCTTGCCCGACCAACGGAAAGTGATGCCCGAATAGCCATTTCGTCCGTTGACTGGCTGCTCGTAAATCAATTCGCACGACGAGCCGACACTGTGACACGCTCATGCGGCACTGCGATGTTGCTAAATCTGGGAAGAAAGGAACGACTAAATAACTATTTCTACTCAATACACCGCGGATAAAGGTCTATACATTCAATGCGATGCAACTGAGTCCCAGCGGCCCCGCCCTATACAAAACTGCACCGCGTGACCTGTAACCCAAATGGTATACGCCATTTCGGTACTGGTGGAACCCACTAAGGCGTTACAAGAGGTGCCTTTCGTCATCAAATATGAGCGGGTTACGGCGATTTCGACACCAATCGCCGGATTTCCACCGGCGGAGCCATATTCTAGCGAGGACGATGCCCATGTTTCTGCGTGCCGCACGCCCTGAAGACATCCCCTCGATAGTTGCCTTCGAAAGCTCGCCTGTGGCGCGTGAATTTGTGGGCCAATGGAGCGAGGAACGCCACCGAGCGACGCTGAGCGGTGCGGACGCGCGTTATTTTGTCGCCGAGACAGAAACAGGTGGCGTGGCAGGCTATGCGATTCTGCGCGGGTTGGCCGAAACTGGGCGGTCGATTGAGTTGAAACGAATCGTCGTCGGCACGCCGGAGCGGGGCCTGGGGAGAAAGATAATCACGGAGTTGCTGCGCATCGTCTTCGACGAGTTGCACGCCCACCGGCTCTTCCTCGATGTGTTTGAGGACAACCCACGCGCACGCCATCTTTATGAGAGCCTCGGCTTTGTTTATGAGGGCACGATGCGCGATGCGGCACAACGCAACCGCTCATGGTGCAACCTGCTGCTGATGTCGATGCTGGAAGAGGAGTATGCGGTGAACCGAAAGCAGCAGCCATGATTGGGTGCACAAATTCACATGCCGTGGCGGTATACACTTTTCTGTGATGGAAACGACGGGTTGCGGCACTGCAATTGTTACGCCTTTCAAGGCAGATGAGTCGATTGACGAAGAGGCGTTGCGTGCCCTTGTGAACTGGCAGATCGACGCAGGGATCGATTTTCTGGTGGCCTGCGGATCGACGGGTGAAGCGGCAACGCTCGACGAGGATGAGTGGCTGCGGGCGATCCGCATTGTTGTGGAGACGGCCAGAGGCCGAGTGCCTGTGTGGGCAGGCTGCACCCATAACTGCACGCGCACACTGGTGCGCCAGGCACGGCAGCTGCGGCAGATCCGCGGGGTGGACGCGATTCTTTCAGCGAACCCCTATTACAACAAGCCCACGCAAGAGGGCCAGTTCCGCCACTTCATGGCTCTCGCCGAAGAGGTTGCGCCGATTCCTGTGGTGCTTTACAACGTGCCGGGGCGCACGGCTGCAAACCTGGAGCCGGAAACGGTGGTTCGTCTCGCGAGCGCGGCTCCGAATATTGTCGCGATCAAGGAAGCGAGCGGGAAACTCTCACAGATTGCTGCCTTGTTGCATCAATTGCCAAGATCGTTCAAGGTTTTCTCCGGCGATGATGCACTGGCGCTGGCAACGATCGGCATTGGAGCGCATGGGCTGGTAAGCGTGGCCTCCAATGAAGCTCCGCTGGAGATGGGCAGGATGATTCGCGCGGCGCTGCGCAACGACTGGGTGACGGCACGCGACCTGGAACGGCTTTACGGACGGCTCTTCGATGCCAATTTCTGGGAGTCGAACCCTGGACCTGTGAAGACGGTGCTGAACCTGATGGGCAGAACTACGGATGTCGTGCGCTTGCCCCTTGTTGCCCCGACAGCCGCCACACGCGCCAAGCTTGAACGGCTTGCCGGCGAGCTTGGCCTACTGAAGTTTGCGCCGGTTCCGGCGGGCGACATGCGGATGTACTGACGCCGGCTTCCCCGTCACCCTACCGCACCAGCGGTGCTCTCGCCACAACACCACACCTCCCAGGGAAATGGGCCATGGAAATGCGATGAGCATGGCGCAGCCCCGCGACTGACCGATTCATTTCGGGCCATTACACCAACTTGAAGGAATTTCATTTCAGGGTGTCGAAACGGCACGCGATGCGGCGTCATTGTAGTGGCGGACGAAGAGACCGCCTACAATCCAGGAGCGGAGGAGACTCTCATGCAATATATGTTGACACTTTACGCGGATGAATCCGGTTACGCGCGCATGACACCTGCGGAGCAGCAGAAGGGTTACGCAGCTTACATGGCATATGCCGAGGCGCTGACCAAAGCCGGTGCTCTTAAAGCTTCGGGGCGGCTTGGGCCTAGTTCATCGTCGACACGCGTCCGAGTGGTAGATGGAAAGCCGAGCGTTCTCGACGGCCCATTTATCGAATCGAAGGAACAACTGGGCGGGTACTTCCTGATTGATGTGCCGGATCTTGATGCCGCGATCAGCTGGGCTGCCCGCTGCCCCGGTGCGGGCCACGGCACCGTGGAAGTGCGCCCCATGTGGGCAATGTAGTCATGGAGAACCACGACGGCGGCGCGCTGGCTCACGCAACGGCCGATGCAGTGGCGCGCCGCAGTTACGGCAAGCTCATCGCGTTTCTGGCTGCTGGCACGCGCGACGTGGCGGCGGCCGAGGACGCGCTTTCTGAAGCTTTCACGGCAGCCCTCACCGATTGGCCGCGAAAGGGCTGTCCGGCGAATCCTGAGGCGTGGCTGCTGACTGTGGCACGGCGCAAGTTTCTTGACATGGCGCGCGGACGCCGTCGCGGCGAAGCGGCAACCGAGGAGTTGCAACGCATGGGCGAAGGACTTGAAGCCGCGCAACAGGAAGCGGGAATTCCCGACCACCGGCTGGAGCTGATGTTCGGCTGCGCGCACCCGGCGATCGATGCCGGCATTCGCGCGCCTTTAATGCTGCAGACGTTGCTCGGGCTGGATGCAGCGCAGATCGCGTCGGCATTTCTTGTTTCTCCGGCAACGATGGGCCAGAGGCTGGTACGAGCGAAGCAGAAGATTCGCCAGGCCGGGATCGCGTTGCGCATTCCCGAGCGGGAGGAGCTGCGCGAGCGGCTCGATGCAGTGCTGGAGGCAATCTATGCCGCATTTGCAGAAGGCTGGGTGGATGCGGCGGGCACAGACGTGGCACGGCGCGCGCTTGCCGAAGAAGCGATCTATCTTGGCACGCTTGTGACGGGATTGTTGCCGGGCGAAGCTGAGGCTGCGGGGCTGCTGGCCCTGATGCTCTACGCGGAGGCTCGGCGCAGTGCGCGACGGGATGATGACGGCGAGTATGTTCCGCTGGCCGAGCAGAACGTGGCGGTGTGGAATGCGGGAATCATCCATGAAGCGGAAGCCCTACTGACAGACGCCTGCAAGCTCGACCGCATTGGACGCTTTCAACTGGAAGCCGCGATTCAGTCGGCGAATATTGCGCGGCGGCTTACGGGGCATGGGAACTGGGAACAGGTCGTCCAGCTTTACGATGCCCTGCAGGAATTGCAACCCTCGCCGGTGGTGGCGATCAATCGTGCTCTGGCGCTCGCGGAACTGGACGGCGCACGCGCAGGTCTGGCTGCGCTCGATGAGCTCACAGGGGACGCACGGCTTGCCCAGTATCAGCCGTGGTGGGCGGCGCGTGCCGATCTGCTGGCGCGGACCGGGACTCACGACGCTGCCCGGGAGGCGTACGGGGTGGCGATCGGCCTCGAACGGGATGACTCCGTGAGGCGATTTTTGGATAGACGACGGCTGGCCCTTCCGCGTTGACTATCCCAACAGGCTTAATCGCGAAGTGATACCTAAGTGCACCGGCCCAGGTTACGAGCGCGCGCAGCCGCGGAAAAATATTCTGAATCCGCCACAACTAAGCAAGGCCCTAACGGGTTTCGGCTTCCAGCAGCGCAACAACGTCTTTTTGTGCCGGAACCTCTGACGCGGTGCGCTCATTCCCAGCGATGGTTCCGTGAGGCCACGGACGACCGCGGAAAGCGGAGTATCACATGCACTCAAAAATACGTGCAGCATCTGTTTCTCTGTCTCTTTTTGGATTAGCCGCAGGCGCTCTTCTTCTGGCGGGATGCAGCGCTACGATGTCTAACTCCTCAGCCAGCTCAGACGCCGTCAAGGGGTCGTCGTTCGTTGTAGGAACCGACGCGCCGATGGCCAGTGTGACGTCCTTCTCAGTACAGGTACAGAGCATTACTGCAACGGATGCCGACGGCAACACTGTGCAGTTGCTGAGCGGTTCGCCTACCGTGGACTTTGCCCGCTTCAACGGATTGCAGACATTGCTGGATATGAATGATGTTCCCGTGGGAACGTACAGCAACGTCACTGTGACGCTTGGTTCAGCAACGATCGGCTATCTCGACACAACCACAACTGAACCGACCATTCAGACGATGACCGCATCGCTGACGACAAACACCGTTACCGCGACGCTCGCCAGGCCGATGGTGGTTGCGCAGGACGGCGCGCCGGTTGGACTGCGCCTGGACTTCGATCTGCGCAAATCGATCGCTGTGGATTCAAACGGGCAGATCACCGGCACGGTGACGCCGACGTTCAACATGAATGGCGTTAATAACTCCGACCCTGGCGCGTATATTGATGAATTCGACGCGGCGGTGGTGAGCGTTGACACCAGCACGCAATCATTTGTGATCCAGGGACCGCACGGCAGGCAGTTCACGGTGAACGTTAACGGTCAGACGGAGTGGGACGGCAATGCTTCGATCAGCGATCTGACGACAAGCAGCATCGTGCAGATCTCCGGCACGCTTGACCGCGCGGACAGAACGATCGATGCGGATGAAGTGGGCATCCTCTCCCAGACGGGCTTCTACGCGGCAGGTCAGGTGACCTATGTTGCTCCGCCCTCAGGCGCAGCAACAAGTTTTGACCTGTATGTGCGCGGAACACTGCCGACGACGACGGGAGTTTCGCTTGGACAGATTGCAACCGTGGATCTTAGCGGCAGCGAGAAGTATTCAATCTACTGGATGCACGGGCCTTTGGCCGAGTTCCTCTTCAATTCGAACCTGTTGCTGCCTGGCCAGCATGTTGCTGTAGGCGGTCCTGCAACCGGCGCTGCGAATGCACAGGCTGTAACAGTGAATCGCGTGATGCTGCGCGCCTGGGGTTACAACGGAAATGTGGTTCCAGGCAGTGAAAATGCCGGCGCAGGCAGCTTCAGATCCAGGTGAATGGCTTCGCCGGTGTACTGATTCCGCAAACCGTCACGGTCTTTATCACCGATCGAACCTCGTTCCGTGATGGATTCAACGGAATTTCGAACATTGGCGACAACGATAAGGTGCGCGTAGTGGGCCTGCTGCTGAAAGATCCGACTTCGGGTCAATCGGTGATCGTTGGGCGCTACGTGGACGACATGAGCAACAACTAGTCAACCAGGCTGCACACAACAAAGCGCCGGGACAGAGCCACTGCCTCGGCGCTTTACTATGTGGCAATGCGGCTTCCCTTCTTTCTGATTGTTCTTCTTGCTGCGTCCCTGTCCGTTCATGCGCAAACGAAGATTCATCGTCTTGACAGGTCGACCATTTCGACGGAGCAGGCAGATGCCTTCGCACGCAAGACGCTGGATGACGCGCATGTAACAGGCGCGGAAGTCGCCGTGTTGAACAATGGCCGGATGGTCTGGAGCGCGGCGTACGGCTTACGGCGCAAAGAACCTGCGTTGCCGATGACGACGCATACGACGACCTGGGCGGCTTCGATCACGAAGTCGGTCTTCGCCACTTATGTTATGCAGCTTGTGGAACGCGGCGAGTTCGATCTGGACAAGCCTGTCGCACAACAACTCGACAAGCCGCTCGACAGCTACGAGCCGTATAAGGAAAGCGCGTCCGAGCTGGTGCGCGATCCGCGATGGGCAAGCGTGACGCCGCGCATGTTGCTGTCGCACTCGTCGGGGTTGGCCAACTTTGCATTCATCGAACCCGACAAGAAGATGCACCTGCGCTTCGCGCCCGGAACGCAGTTTCTCTACTCGGGCGAAGGCATCAACCTGGTGCAATTTGTGATCGAGCAGAAGATGAAGAAGCCGCTTGATGTGCTGTTGCAGGAGGCCTTTTTTACTCCACTGGGCATGACGCAGACCGGGCTGATTTATCGCGAGGAGTTTGCAGCGGACGTTGCCGACCGCTATGACCTGAATGAGAAATTCCGCTCACAGACGAAGCGCTTCCCTGCTCGCGGCGCTGGATCAATGACGACGAGCGTTGAGGACCTGGCGAAGTTCACTGAAGCGTTGCTGAATGGAAAGCTGCTCGACAAAAAGACGCAAGAAGAAATGTTTCGGCCGGTGATAGCGATCCGTTCGCTGCACGAGTTCGCGCTGGCCGCGAACGAAGGCAACGGGAAGGAAGCGGAAGACGCCGGGATCGCGTATGGAATTGGATGGGGATTGTTGACGCACACGCGCTTCGGTCCCGCTTTCTTTAAAGAAGGACACGGAGATGGAGCGCAGAATTACACGATCTGCTTTCTCAAGAGCAAAGATTGCATGATTCTGCTGACGAACAGCGATAACGGCGAACTGGCCTTCCGGCCGCTGCTTGAAACAATTCTGGGCGACACAGTGACGCCGTGGGAGTGGGAAGGCTACACGCCTGAGTACATCCAACGCAGCCGCAAAACTCCGTAGTCGAGCGAGGACTCAGTTTCCAGCGTCAATCTGCGCTGAGCGAAAGGGAGAAGGGGCACTGGTTTTCTTGTCGTCCTTTCCCCAGGTCCAGTACCAGCCCACGTAGGCGTAGTTCTCCGTTTGTCCCGCGACCGAGTGGCCGTAACAGAAGAGGAACTGTTCGCCGGGATGATGCTTCAGGTGGTAATAGCCTCCGGCGTCAATCATCGTGGAAGCCTGCGTCTGCGGGGCGGCCGGGCCCTCGCGGGCATGAGAGAAAACCTCGCCGCCGAGTTCAAAGCGCTTCACCGAACCCATACTTGAGAAGAAAGCCACCGTACGGGAAGTCGCGAAACCCAGTCTGTGGCACGACCTGGTAGCCTGCCACCGCCATCGAAGTGTCCAATGGCCGACGTTCTTCTGCATCCAGAGTGGGAGCTTGTACCAGACCTTGCCGACTCCGAGTCCTTTTTCATAGTTGCCGGTCGGCACCTCAACCATGGTGAAAGAACCTATCTGCGGCACGCGCGGAGTTCCTTGATGAACGCGACCTTGGCGCCAAGTTCCATATCGGTGAGACCGAACTGAGTGGGGCCCTGTTCCCGCAGGGAAATAAACAGGATTGTTTAGGGGCGCCGCGACGCCCCAGGGCAGAATCGCGTGTAGCTGCACACGCGGAATCGCGCCCCAATTGAACTCGAAGGCCGGAACCGCCGCATCGATCTCGACCGGCGTTCCGTCAACGGAACCGAAAATATAGAACTCGTAGTGGTGATGGTCGACCGGTACCGGATCGTCTGTTTGAAAGGGTGGCCCTTGCGCCATGAGTGCCGATCCCCCGATCAGCATCAGCACGGCTGCGAGACCGCCGAGTGCTCCTGCCACTTTCATCGTCTTCTCGCTTGGTCAGCCAGCGAGCGCGGCTTTCACGATCTCACTGACGACCTTGCCTTCAGCGCGTGCGCCGCTGGCCTGGATCTTCGCCTGCACGGCCTTGATCACGAGGCCCATCTCTTTGGGAGCAGGTTTGTGGCCCAGCGCCGCGGTCTGCTCGGCGACAGCGTCGTCGACCAGTGCGCGCAGTCCGGCTTCATCGAGTGCCTTGGGCAGGAACTCTTCAATGATGACGATCTCTTCTGCTTCCTTGGCAGCAAGCTCCGGGCGATTGCCCTTGGTGAACTGCTCGATGGAATCGCGCCGCTGCTTGATCATAGTGGCGAGCGTCTGCTGCTCCTCTGCGGGCGTGAGCGCGGCGTTCTTTTCGACGGCCTTGTTCATCAGCGCCGTCTTGATGAGACGCAGGGTGCCGGTGCGGTCGGCGTTGTGCGCCTTCATGGACTCAACAGTGAGTTTCGTAATCTGAGCGGCCAAAGCGCCGGGATCAATCATCGGAATACCTCTAACCTTATGATTCTACATGAATATGGGAGCGATACTGCTGTGACGGCGCTTCTTTTTCCACAAATTACAGCCATCACACAAACCACAAAAATGTGTATTCTGTGATTGCTGGCCGGCGTAGGCTGTGGTTGTCTGTGCCCTCTCTGGCCCATGGAGGAACTTCGATGATTCGGAAGACGCGCCTGTTTACACCCGGCCCTACGCCGCTGTCTGCCGGCGGCACAATTTGCCATGGCGGCAGCGGACATGCACCACCGCACGCCGGAGTTTCGCGCCCTGTTTCAGAAAGTGCTGGCGCAGTTGAAGGTGTTTGTTGGCACCAAGAACGATGTGCTGCTGCTCTCGTCTTCGGGCACGGGCGCGATGGAGGCATCTGTCTCGAATCTGACCTCGCCCGGCGATAAGGTACTGGTGCTGACGGCAGGCAAAGTTTGGCGAGCGCTGGGTCGGCCTGGCCAAGGCTTTTGGGTGCGAGCCGGATGTGGTGACGCGTGCCCTATGGGCAGACGTTCGACCTGGCGCTGGTGAAGGCAGCGCTCAAGCCGGAGCATAAGGCTGTCTTCCTGCAAGCGACAGAGACTTCGACGGCGGTGCGCCACGATGTGGAGGCGATTGCCAAGCTGGTCCAGGAAGAGGCGCCGAATGCGCTGCTGGTCGTGGACGGCATTACCGGCCTGGGCACCACCCACTTCGATGTGGATGGCTGGGGAATCGATGTCCTGATTGGCGGATCGCAGAAGGCGGTCATGATTCCGCCGGGGCTGGCTATCTGAGCGTGAGCGAGAAGGCTTGGGCGGCGATGGAGAAGTCGAAGAATCCGCGCTACTACTTTGACCTGCGCAAGGAGCGCAAGAACGCCGTTAAGGGCGAGAGCGCCTACACGCCCGCGGTAGCGCTGATTGCCGGGCCTGGGCGCGGCGCTCGATTACATTGCCGGGCAGGCAGGCGGCGATCTGGAAAAGGGCCGCATTGCGCTGATCGACAATGCGCAGGTAAATGCGGCGGCGACGCGGGCAGGGCTGGTGGCGCTGGGCTTTACGCTGTTTGCGCCCACGGCTCCGGCGGCGGCTGCCACGGCGGTTGCGGTGCCGGACGGGATGAACTCCGGCGACGTGGTGAAAGCGCTGAAGACACGGTTTGCGCTGTGACCGCAAACGGCCAGGGGGAGATGCAGGGCAAGATCTTCCGCGTGGCGCACCTGGGATTCTTCGACTATCTGGATACGGTTGCGTTGCTGGGCGCGATGGAGCATATCGCCAAGGACACGCTGGGATTGCCGGTCAAATATGGGCAGGCGGTTGCCGCAGCTCAGACAGGTGTATGCGGATGCGCGTGAAGGGATAGCCGGAGCATGGCTGAACTCACTTTTGGGGAAAGGCTGCTGATCGCCCGTAAGCAGCTTGACCTCTATCAATACGAGATGGCCGAGCGCCTGGGCGTGCACCCGAACTCGATCTGGAAGTACGAGCGAGGCGAAGGCAAGCCGCATTCGGCCGTGGTCCGCATGTTGGATTTGTTGTGCGAAAAGCACAACATCAACTTTAGCGAGTATGAATCCGGGTCTGTCGCGGCGGACAAGGGAGACGTGATGAAGATCGTTCTGGCAGAGAAAGTTTCTCCGGCGACATTGGCCGTGTTTGCAGCCGAGCCGGGGTGGGAAGTTCTGACGCACGACCAGTTGCCGGATGGGCTCGCAGCGGCTTTGGCCGACGCCGATGCTTTGGTTGTCCGCAGCGCCGTTGCAGGTGGATGACGCGCTGATGGAGCATGCGCATAAGCTGCGCGTGGTGGGCCGAGCCGGCGTCGGAGTCGACAATATTGATGCCGATGCAGCAACGCGCCGCGGCATTGTGGTGATGAACACGCCGGGCGCGAACGCGGTAGCCGTGGCCGAACTGACCATTGGATTGATGCTGGCGCTGGCTCGCAAACTTACCGCTGCCAACTCGACCATGCATGCAGGCAAGTGGGAGAAGAAAAATCTGCAAGGCGCGGAGCTGCGCGGCAAGACGCTGGGCATTCTGGGACTCGGGCGTGTTGGCCTCGAAGTTGCCAGGCGCGCCAAGGGATTTGGCCTTGAAATCATCGGCAGCGATCCGTTTGTCTCTGCCGCCGTGGCGCGCGAGAACGGCATCAAGTTGGTGACGCTGGATGAATTAATTGCAGGGTCGGACTACATCACGCTGCATGTTGGGTCTGACGCCGCAGACAGCGGGCATGATTAATGCAAAGTCAATTGGCGGCGATGAAGAAAGGTGTACGCATCATCAATTGCGCGCGCGGCGAGCTGATTGAAGATGCGGCGCTGGTGGAGGCGCTGAAGAGTGGTCAGGTCGCCGGCGCGGCGCTTGATGTATTTGTGCAGAGAGCCGCCGAAGGACATCCCCGTATGCAGAGCTTGAGAACGTGATTCTCACCCCGCATATTGCCGGCTCCACGGCCGAGGCGCAGGAGGCGGTGGGCATTCAGATTGCGCGCAGGTTCGCGAATATCTGAAACTTGGCGTGGTGCAGAATGCCGTCAACCTACCCTCGCTCAGCCACGAAGAGTACGCTGGCTGGCGCCGTATATCGATCTTGCGGGAAGAGCTGGGATCGTTTCCTGCGCAGACGGGCAAAGGCGGCATCGAGGGCATTCGACCTCACTTATGGCGGCGCGCTGGCCGAAGCCAAGACGGACCTAATACGCAATGCGGCGATCGCCGGACTGCTGCAAGATCAGAGCATGTAAACCGCATCAACGCGGCCGCGGTCGCCAGGAGCGCGGCATCCGCGTTCACGAAGACAAGGACCGAGAGACATCGCGGCGGTGCGGCCTGCGTGCTCGAAATCGAGTTGCATACAGCCGCGGGCTCATGACGACGCCAGCGCGACAGTGATTCATGGTGAACAGCCGCGGCTGCTGGAGTTCGACGGGATCGATATCGAAACGCCGCTCGAAGGCAATCTGCTGGTCTGCCGCAATCTCGACGTGCCGGGCGTGATTGGCAAGATCGGCACGATTCTCGGCGAGCATGGCGTGAACATCGCGAACTTTGCGCTGGGCCGTGAGCGCTCCGGCGAAAGCCGGTGAAAGCGCTGGCGGTGGTGCAGGTAGATGCGCCGGTGCCCAATAACGTACTTGAGGCGCTGCACTCCATCGAAGCGCTGCTGGAAGCGAAGCCGGTGCAGCTGGAACAATAGCGAGGACGAAAAAGAAGAGGCGGGCGCATCGCAACGATGCGCTCGCCTTCTTTCTTTTTGTCCTGGTTATTGGACCGGACGCGCTGTGCCGTTTTTGAGACTCTCGTCGATGATCGACCGCACAGTGCGATCGGCATCGCGAGATATTCTTCCCTGTTCAGCTCCAAGGCGACCCTGTTCTGCGCCTAAACGGCCCATCTCTTCGCCGAGCTTGCCCTGCTGCTCGCCGAGAGCACCCATGCCGTCGCCGATGCGGCCCTGCAAGTCGCCGAGGCGTCCCTGAAGATCGCCAAGCTTGTCCTGCAGCTCTGCGAGTTCCTGCTGGGTGATGGTCTTGCCGATCTTCGCCTGCAGTGTCGCCATTGCGGCATTCAACTGAGCCATCTCTTTGGAGAGATCAGGCGTGGGAACGGCGATCTGCTCCTGCTTCTCACCAAGAGCCTCCTGTTGCTTGCCGAGGGCTTCCTGCTTGCGCCCGAGCTCTTCCTGTTGTTTACCCAAAAGTTCCATAGGCTTGTACATTGCCTCGATCTTCGCCAGGGTCGCCGGATCATCGACGTAGTAGTACTTTCCGTCGTGATTGAACCAGAGAAAGTCACCATGAGCCATCTTGCGGATCTTGTCGATGTCTGCGGTATGCAGATCACCGGAAAATTGCATGTGTTCGCCATTCCCGCGCACTATGCCGAAGGACTCGCCGTTGTCTGAGTAGTAGTACGCGTAGCCATTAGCCTTAGCTGCGTCCGCAAAAGCGCGGGCGAAGGCGATTGTGGGAGCAGGATTCGGGACACGAATCGTCATGGCGTGAATTTCGGGAATGACGATGCGGCGCGGCACATCCGGAACCACGATTACACGACCTGCGACCCTTGGTACGACGATGATGCGGTCAGATGGAGCGACCGGCGCTACCGGCGCGAGGGCAGCAGAAGGAGCAACTGGTGCGAGCGGACCTATATCTGGCACGACGGACGGGGCCGGGGCGGGCGCTGGGGCCTGAGCGGCCTCAGGCGTGGGCGGGGCGATCGTGTTGACGTCGGGCTCGGGCGCGGCCTGTCCAGTGATGGGAGCAGCAGGCGTCTGCGGCGCTGGACTCGCCTGGGCAGCAGGCGCGGCAGGCGGAGGCGCCGGCGCATCCTGCGCGGCCTTTACGCGAATGAGAGAGGTGGCTGCAAAGAGCGCGACCGGCACGAGCAGGATTGCGACGAGGACGCGGCTGCGACCGCCTGCAAAGGCCTGGCGGAAACTGCTGTCGTTGAGAAGGCGTTCGATGCGGCGGGAGAGAGTTCCGGGACGAGCCATGGCTACTCCTGTGAGGGTTTGGCGCGGCGCGGCCGCGAATTCGAGAAGGATCTGCGCATAGCTGGAGCAGTTTGCCGCCTGCTCAAGACCGGCGCGATCGCTGATGGTTTCTGCCAGATCGGAGAGCTTGCTCTTGAGCCACCAGCCAAGCGGACTGAACCAGAAGATCGCCGCGTAAAGTCCGGCGACGAGCTGCAGATAGAAATCTCCCTGACGAATGTGCGAGCGCTCATGCGCGAGCACGATGCGAAGCTTCTCCGTATCCCAGTCGGCGTAATCGGCAGACAAGACAACGGCAGAGCCGATGGTGACAGGCGACGAAACCTCACGGCTCGCACGCAATGCCAATCCCGCTGCGAGGCCCGGTTGATCGCGCAGGGTTACGGGAAGGCCGCCGATCCAGATGAGAACGGCAGTAGCAAGGCCGAGGAAGAGACGAAGCAGCAAAGTAACGGCAACGCTGAGATAGGCGAGCCACGCCAGTTCTATGAGAGAAAGCGG
The DNA here is from genome assembly GCA_963832465.1 of uncultured Acidobacteriaceae bacterium. Classification (GTDB taxonomy): domain Bacteria; phylum Acidobacteriota; class Terriglobia; order Terriglobales; family Acidobacteriaceae; genus Telmatobacter. The sequence goes on along the minus strand of CAWHUJ010000001.1, from coordinate 395,557 downwards.
GTGACGGACATTCGCAGGCGCTTCAGGCGCGGTACGGGTTGGCGCATCCTGATAGATGTTGGAGGAGAGATAGCTCGAGGGCGATGAGAGATCGACCGAGGACGTCTCCGTTGAGGATGTGACTGCGAACGTCTGAACCGGCTCTTGCGTTGCCGGTAGCGTTCTGGCCGGCTCGATATGCCGAGGAGCAACGGGAGCGGCCGGCCGGTGCCGGAGCGCGGAGATTTCGGCGATAAGGCGGCTTAACGGATGATCCGGCAATGTGATTGATGCCGTAGCGGGAAGAAGTTGCCATTTGCCGGCGAGAGGCTGGACGAGCGGCATCGCGATTGCTGCGGCGAGAACGAGCATCCATGCCGACTTCTGCGCCAGCACGTTGCGCACGCGAAGAATGCGAAGACCGGCGGCTACGGCCAGCGCCAGGAGCATGGAGCGAAAGGCAGCTTCAACCATTGTGGAGATCATGATTTGGCCTCCTTCTTTTGTGCGGCGGCAATGCGTTCGGCGAGCCGTTGCAGTTCGGAGCGATCGAGCACCTTGGAGTCAACCATGCCGACGAGCAGAGCTTCGACGGAGCCCTCGCAGAACCAGTCCACGATGCGCTTTGCGGCGCGGCCGGCTACACGCTGGCGCGACTCAGCAGAACTGTACACAAAGGTGCGATCGTCGACCGAGTGCGTGAGGTAGCCCTTCTCTTCAAGGCGACGAAGGACGGTGCGCACGGTCGAGTCCTTGAGCGGACGATCGAGCTCTTCCCTCACCTGCTCGGCCGTGACGGAACCGCGCTGCCAGATGATCGAGAGAATACTTCGCTCCAGCTCACCGAGCTCGGCGGGATCGTGGGATTGAGTGTTACTCGCCATAGTGTTACTGACTGTAGCACATAACTTCGGTGAGCACGCAAGTGAATTTTTTGGCGAATGCGGTGCAAGAAACGAAAACGCCGGGGACGATGCCCCCGGCGTGGATGCTGCGATGAAAGCCGGCCTGTTTAGGCGCGGCTCATGTAAGCGCCTTCGCTGGTGTCGACGCGGATCTTTTCACCTTCGTTGATGAAGGGCGGCACCTGGACTACGAGGCCCGTTTCCATCTTGGCCGGCTTGGTGACCGAGGAGGCCGTCGCGGACTTCAGACCCGGTTCCGTTTCGACAACGGTGAGTTCGACGTAGGTGGGCAGTTCGATGCCGACGGGCTGTCCGTCGTGATAGCTGACGCGAATCTGGAGGTTCGCGGTCAGGTATTCCACGGCATCGCCGAGGGTGGAACCCTTGAGCATGGTCTGCTCGTAATTTTCGGGATTCATGAAGTAGTAGTCGTCGCCATCGGCGTACAGGAACTCCATGGGGACTTCGTCGACAACAACCTTCTCAATGGCATCGGCGGAGCGGAAACGGTGCTCGAACATGGCTCCCGTGCGGAGGTTGCGCAGCTTGGCCTGGATAAAGGCGCGCAGGTTGCCGGGAGTGCGGTGCTCCACTTTAAAGACCAGGTGAAGCTGATCGTTGTGCTTGATGATCATGCCCGGACGCATTTGAGTGGCGGGAATCGCCATAGCGGAAAACTCCTTGCTGTTTTTGCGTTTGACACGCAGAAAGATTGGCCGGCGCCCTGAACAACAACCCGAAATGTGGGGTTTTGCGAACACCGCTGCCCGCTGCGGCCACTCGAGAACGGCGGCCCGGATCTGCGGCATCTCTCAAAGCACGATTGCCCAATCAATATTGTAGCTTAGGCGATTCCTGAGCCGCCCGAAGCGGCTGTGTTTTGATCGAGGGTATGGGGAAGGCTTCAAGAGGCGGCAGATGGCTTACGATGGCGGGCTTTCTGCTGTTGTGTCTGCTGTGGGCATGGGTCTCATTGCGAGGTGATCTGGCACCGGAGAGCACAACGGCGGCGATGCCTGCGATGGAGAGGCAGGCACTCGAATTTGCTCTTCCGGCTGCGGCAGCGGCACTCTTCGCGCTGTTGCGAAGAAAGCCGTGGCCCGCTGGCCGTGAAGCCTTTGCGTGGATGCTGGCGGGGATGGAGCTTTTTCTTTTACCGGCGCTGCTCATCCATCTTTCCGTGGGTTGGATCAATCAACTGAGCCGTGTCGCGCTCTTCTCCCTGGTGCCGGTTCTTGCGGTGGTGGTGGATCCGTACATCGGGCACGCTGAGACGAATGGCAAGGGACTCGCGGCTGCGCTCGCGGCAGTGATGGGAACGTTCCTAATTTTTCCCGCGACTGTGCCCGGGTCGCTGCCAGGGGTTGCGGGATGGTGCGCGACGCTTGCGGCTGCCTTGTGCATTGCCGCAGGCAACTGCAGTGCGGTGCCGCTCGCGCGTCGGAGTCATTCTCTGGCGCCCGCGGTTGCTATCGCATGCGGAACGGCAGCTGCAGGCTTTGCGCTGACGAGTGCGCTCACGGAGCATCCGGTGTCGCCTTTCAGTGGGTCCAGTCTGCAGTCGTTAATCCTGGCAGCGATCGCGACGTTGCTGATTTTCTGGCTGATGCAGCGCATGAATGCGGTGCCGATGACGACGCGGTATGTCGTTGCTCCACTGATTGCGAATCTTGCTGCGGTCGTGCTGTTCAGGCCCATCGTGAGCCTGCGCGCCGGGCTGGGGCTCGGACTGATTGCGGCCGGAGCTGGATGGCTGCTCTTCGCATTGGGCGACGCGCAGCGAAACGCGGATACGCCGCAGACGCTACACCTGAAGTGATTCGGGGCGAGGGTCCCAAAAAAGGTGGAGATTGTTCAGAGCTTGCGCGATCCGCTAAGATTGCGGGCAAATTTCCGGGAGATGAATCGATGCGCCGCTTTGCTGCCTTTGCCCTTGTCGCGTTTTGTACCACGTTGCCCGCTGTCCTGTTCTTAGACTCCACCGAAGGCGCGGCTCAAAGCGCCGCAGCCTCACCCGTTCCTGCAGATGCGCCGTATAAGAACGCGAGCCTGCCGGTGGACGAGCGTGTGGCTGACCTGCTGAGCAGGATGACGCTGGAGGAGAAAGCCGCGATGCTTTCCGGCTCGGGCTGGATGGAGTCGGCGCCGATTGAGCGGCTGGGCATCCCGGCGATCAAGATGGCCGACGGGCCGATGGGTGTTCGCTCGTGGGCTGGCAGTTCGGCAATCACCAGCGCGGCAAATGCCTCTGCGAAGGTGGAGACAACGGCGTTTCCTTCGGGAGTGGCGATGGCGGCGACGTGGGACACCGATCTGGTGCAGCGAGAAGGCGCGGCAATCGGGCAGGAAGTGAAGGCCCTGGGACGCGACATGATTCTGGGGCCGACGGTGAACATCAATCGCCAGCCGCTGTGGGGCCGCAACTTCGAGGGCTACGGAGAAGACCCGTATCTCGCCGGCCAGCTTGGCGTGGCCTACATCAAGGGCGTCCAGAGCGAGGGCGTCATTCCTTCGTTGAAGCACTTTGCCGTGAACAACGAAGAGTACGAACGCCACCGGATCAACGTGACGATTGACGAGCGTACGCTGCATGAGATTTATCTGCCCGCCTTCAAGGCAGGGGTTCAGCTGGGCGGAGTGTGGAATGTGATGTCGGCGTACAACAAGGTGAATGGCACGCACTGCGCGGAGAACGAGTATCTGCTGAACGACGTGCTCAAGAAGGAGTTCGGCTTCAAGGGCTTTGTGGTGTCGGACTGGGGCAGCACTTATACCACCGCGCCCACCGTGAATGCGGGGATGGATCTGGAGATGCCCGGCGGCGCTCCGATGGAGAAGTGGCTTGCCAATCCGCGAACGCAGGCCAGCGGGAATGGCGATGGCTGGCTGGTGCCGGAGAAAGTGCTGGCAGCTGTGAAGGCGGGCGAGATCTCCGAAGCGGTGCTCAACGATAACGTGAGCCGCATATTGCGCGTGATTTTCCTGAGCGGCATCTTCGACCATCCACATGCAGGTGGAGGCGAAGTGGACACGCCCGCTCAGCGTGCGATTGCACTGCAGGGTGCAACCGAAGGCATCGTGCTGCTGAAGAATTCCGGGAACCTGCTGCCGCTGGACGCGACGAAGATTCGGTCGATTGCGGTGATCGGCCCGAATGCGGCGGTGGCGCGAACGGGCGGCGGCGGCAGTTCGATGGTGCGGCCGAAATATGCAATTGCGCCGCTGGATGGAATCAAGACCAGGGTCGGCGGCAACGTGCAGGTGACCTATGCTCTGGGCGTGGGCATGGAAGGCGAGGATCCAGCACAGGACGCTGAAGACGCGCGCGCGATGGCGCTGAAGGATGCGACTGACGCTGCGGCCAAGGCCGATGTCGCCGTTGTAGTGGTGGGCCGCTACAACAAGCTTGAGGGCGAAGGCTTTGATGTGAAGACGATGGATCTGCCTGCAGGACAGGATGAGCTGATCGAGGCTGTAGAGAAGGCTAACCCGCACACGGTCGTTGTGCTGAATACGGGCGACCCGGTGAAGATGTCGAAGTGGATCGACGCAACGCCGGCATTGCTGGATATGTGGTACGGCGGGCAGGAAGGCGGCAACGCCCTTGCGGCCATTCTCTTTGGCGATTCAACCCCTCCGGCAAACTGCCGCTTACGTTGCCCAAGAAGTATGAGGATTCGCCTGCCTCTGGGACTATCCGGGCAAGGATCTTGAGGTGAACTATGCCGAAGGAATCTACGTGGGCTATCGCTATTTCGACACCAAGAATGTCGAGCCGCAATTTCCGTTTGGATATGGGCCTGAGTTATACAACAGTTTGAGTACAGCGATTTGAAGGTCGGGCCGTTCTACGAGGAGACTGAGCAGCGTAAGGAAAGATGGTTTCATGTTCAGCGTGAAGGTGCGGAACACTGGCAAGCGGGCTGGCGCCGAAGTCGTAGAACTCTACATGCATGATGGCCACTCGAAGATCGACCGACCTGTGCGCGAGCTAAAAGGATTTCAGCGCGTGGAACTGAAACCGGGAGAGTCGAAGACCATCACGTTCAGCTTGATCGTGCGGCACTTTCGTACTGGAACCCGGCGGCGAAGGCTTGGTAGGCGGAGCCGGGAAAATTCGAAATTCAGGTCGGGGATCTCTTCGCGGGACATTCGTCTGCGAGCACCGTTCGAACTGAAGCAGTAGACCGGAATTACTTCGGCCCCTGGTAGGGCTCGACGCTCAGCATGTTGGAGAGGATGCCGCGCTCCTCGGGGCTGAATGCGTTCTGGTAGCGCGCGGAGTTGAGCACCGTCTGGCGCTGATCGGGCGGAACATCGCGCAGATCGCGGAAGGCGCCGCGCATCATGGCTTGCCGGTCGGCAGGCATTGTTGCCCACTCACGTGCGGAGGCGTTGACCTGCTGCCGCTGCTGCGGGAGAGAGACGCTCGAGATTTTCAGCGCGCGCCAATCGGCGCTGGCGTTGCGCTTCGGGCATCTGGTCAACCCGGTTCAGCTGGCGCACGAGGCGTTGCTGATCGGATTGCGGCAGATTGCGAAAACTTGGATCGTTCTGCAGCATCCGCTGCTGCTGCTGCGGTGGAGCGTTGCGATGCTCATTGAGCCACGCACCAAGATGGCCGGGCGGAGCATAGGCGTTGCCGGGATAGCCAGAGCCTGAGTATGTAGGCCGGTATCCCTGCCCCTGATAAGACGGCGCCTGCGCGCCGGGTCGCTGCGCGGTTCCCGGAGCTGGTGTCGTAGAACGAAAATTGCTCTGCGGTTCACTTGGCCGGTAAGGCTGATATTGCGGCGACGCCGGCCGGCTGGAGTTCTGGGGTGCTGACTGCTGAGCTCTGGGCGCCTGGCTGTGGCTGGGCTGCGCATGCTGGCCGCCACCACCGCCGCCCCCGCCATGGGGATGTTGACCGGCAACCGCGAAGAGGGGCAGGCACAGCAGCGCAGCTGCGGCTACAGCCGATGCCGCGCACCGTGCCCTGCCGAACACACCCGTGTTTGCCGCGCCCATCATCGCTGTCCTTCCGGTCCCCGCCGCTTGCGTCCCTGTTTGTTTCAGTTGACACTAGTTGGCCGCGTTGTCGCCGTTGTCATTGTTAGAAATTGACTCAAGCTGATCAAGCAACTGCGCGTTATTATCAAGCACCTGCAGATCGTGCACCACTGCAGCCTGTGACGCGGGCGCAGCAGGCTTTTCATCCCAGTTGGTCATGCCGAGGTAAGTACCGCCACCCAGCAGCAGCACGACGGTCAATGCCATGGCGGCCATGGGGCGCGCGTGCATTTGAGGCCCATAGAGGTAGCGGGCACGCAGACGCTCAAACCAGCCCGCCGGCGCGGCACGGCGTTCATCGTCGAGCCGCGCATTGAGACGGGTGAGGAAGTACGGGTTCGGTTCAGGCGCTTCCCAGCTATCCAGAAGACCCATTGTGGCGCGCAGCTCTTTCAGTTCCCTGCTGCAGGCCTCACACTCCGCAACATGAGTCGCAACCTTGGCAGGCACGGCTTCAGGATCGAGCAGCAGGTCCGCCAGCTTCTCGTCCATTCCAGTGCATTCTTGTCATTGCCCGTTCCATCGCTACCACCCCCACTCCCCGCCGGCTTTTCTTCCGGCTTACTGCTTACACGAAATCCTTCAGTCTTTCTCTCAGCGTCTGATAAGCGCGGAAGAGGAGCGACTTGGTCGCCGATTCGCTCAGCTTCAACACTTCTCCGATCTGCCGGTAATCCATTCCCTGATACTTGTGCATCAGCACCGCCATCCGCTGACGCTCAGGCAGTGCCATTACATGCTTGCGAATCGCCGCCATGCGTTCATCGCGAAGCAAATTCTGCTCAACGGTGGGCTCATCGTCGGCCACGTCGGGCGTTGTGCCCGTCTCTGCGTCGGGCGCGTCCAGGTACACCGTTTGCGCAGAGCGCTCATGCCGTGTGTCGCGCGCGTTGTTTACGGCCAGGTTCGTAGCGATCCGGTAGAGCCAGGTTGTGAACTTGGCTTCAGCCCGGTAGCTCTCGCGCGAGCGATACACACGCAGGAAGACTTCCTGCGCCAATTCCTCGGCAACTGCCTGATTGTGCACCATCCGGAAGAGGAAGTGAATCATCGCCCGATAGTGTTTCTCTACCAGGAAGTTGAAGCCTGCTTCGTCGCCGGCTGCAACCCGCAGCATAACGGCTGCGTCGCTCGGACTCATCGGCCCCGTAGTTGGGGGCTTTACCGAGATTCGCGCCTCGATCTCCCCGCGAAGTTCCCGCTCCCAGCACCGGTTTGTCCAGAACCAGGGTTGCCATATCTTCTCGAACCCCATCCGGGTCGGAAGGTTGCGCGGTTGCCTCTGTTTCTTCGCCATCTTCAGGGTCTTCGGAATCAGGTTCTTCCCGGTCAGGGTTATTGCCGGAACCGCGCCGTGCTCCGCCTCCTGAATTGGACGCCATGGCCCACAAATTAACCCGGGCTGAACCCTCGCCGGGGAGCGGAAACCCGCCCAGGGGGGCGCTTGCAAAACCAATAGCCGGGCAGAGCAGGGGCTCGGCGCCTCGTGCAGCCTGCCTCATTCTCAGGATCAATCTGGCGTTCCAAAACATTCGTGGTGTTCGGTATCCTCACCCGCTGCAGCAACCCGCCGGGTTGGCCGTAAAGCCCCGCTGGTGTTACTCTAACCCACAGGAAGCCCCGCTGGCGCGACCTTGCGCCGTTGATGCCTGGGGCGGTTAGCTCAGCTGGTTAGAGCGCCTGCTTCACACGCAGGAGGTCCGGGGTTCGAGTCCCTGACCGCCCACCATAAAAATCCTCAAAATGAAGAAGTTATAGCGGCTTCCGTCTCCAGATGCATGTTTCTTGACGAGCACGGAAGTGGGGGGTCTGCCTGTGCCGAGAGGCACCTTCCCGCGAACCCCTCGGTATGATACGGTTCCCCCTAAATAGCAGACACACATTGATCGCTGCACCTGAGGCATCGGGGTCAAGCTCCGACTTAGGGATTTGGGAGCACCATGGGCCAAGTATGGGGTTTTGCTGGACAATTCATCGCAACGCTGGGGACGGGATTGGTTTTGGGGGCCATGGGCTGCGGCGGTGGGAACACCGGCGGGTCCAGTAGCGGGTCTAGCGGCGGAACGGGCGGCTCTCCGGCGGTGACACCTACCGTGACTGTCAAGCCGTCCTCTTCGACGGTCACTTCGGGACAGACGCTTAGCGTGGCTGTGTCGGTGAGCGGTGGGAGCAGCACACCCTCCGGCTCGGTGACGTTGAGCAGCGGCAGTTATGCCTCGGCGGCGACAAATCTCCGCGCAGGCGCTGCTTCGATCACGGTACCCGCAAACTCACTTGCCGCGGGCTCCGACACGCTGACCGCCAAGTACACTCCCGACTCGGCGAGTTCAAAGGGATTCAACAGTGCCAGCGGCAGCGCAACGGTGACAGTCTCGACCTCAACGGGCAACGCGATCACGTCGGTGACGATCTCTCCGAATGCGGCAACCATTGGAACACAGCAGCAATTTACAGCGACGGTCACGGGAACGGGCAGTTTCAGCACGAGCGTTATGTGGGCGCTTTCCTGCTCCGCCTGCGGCGGTCTGAGCCCCGGAACACTGAGCGCAACAGGGCTCTACAACACGCCCTATCCGGCGCCCGCGACTGTGACGATCACGGCGACAAGCACGCAGGATACGACGAAGAGCGGCAGCGTGACCGTGACATTGACTCAGCCAGTCATAGCGACGGCGCCGGCGCTGAGCGTGGATGTAACCAACCCGACGCACTCAATCAGCCCGCTGATCTACGGCGTGAACGGGTATCTGCTGGATGCGGCATCCGCGAAGACAGCGCATCCCGCGCTGGTGCGCTGGGGCGGCGACGCCACTTCTAGGTACAACTACCAGACCAACACGACCAATGCGGCATCTGACTGGTATTTCGAGAACGGAACAGGCGAAGGTGGCATGTTCGGCGGCGGCAGCTTCACCGGCTTCATTACGACAACAACGGGCGCGGATGCAACGGCACTGGGCACGGTGCCGGTAAACGGTTGGGTGTCCAACGCGACCACCAGCGCATGTAGTTTTACTCAATCGGCATACCCGAACCAGCAAAGCTACAACGGCAGCTGTGGTAACGGCGTGAATGGTGACGGGTCGCTTATCTACGGCAGCACAACGATTGCAGCGATCACGAGCGTTTCAGAGCCGGCGCCCAGCATTACTGCCTCCTCTACTCCCGCGCCTGGATCTGTGACGACTACATGGGCGAAGAGCACCTGGACCGGCGCATGGGTTTCTTCCATCGCCGGTAATGCAAGCCTGGGCGCAGGCAGCAGCGGCAAGGGAGTGGCGATCTGGGACCTGGATAACGAGCCGACGTGGTGGGACGCGGTGCATCGCGATGTTCACCCAACGCCTTTCACCTACGACGAGGTGACGAACAACGGCGTCGGGACAGCACTGGCGATCAAGACATCTGATCCGACGGCGCAGGTGAGCGGGCCGGTGATCGACTACTGGTGGGGCTATTTCTATTCCAAACAAGACATTGAGAACGGCTGGGGCTCGGGACCCTGCTACCAGCCCTGGGATGACCCAAAAGACCGCACGGCGCACGGCGGCGTTCCGCTGATCGAGTACTACCTGCAGCAGTTTGCGAAGTACAGCCAGAGTTATGGCGTGCGGTTGCTGGACTACCTCGACGTTCACGCTTACTTTGCTCCCGCGTACAACGGCAACTCCGTCGCGTTTAGCGCGGCAGGCGATACGCAGGAGCAGCAGGCGCGCATGAACGGAACGCGTGTCTTCTGGGATCCGACTTATACGGATACAAATTATCCCCAGCCGAATTACGTCACAGATGCGAACTACACGAGCAGTTGCTCGGTACCGGCGCAAGCACCGCAGGTGATTCCCATGATGCAGACTTGGGTGAGCAACGACTATCCCGGCACGAAGACCGCGATCGATGAATATAACTTCGGCGGACTTGAGTCGATTAACGGTGCGGTGACGCAGGCTGACATCCTTGGCATCTTCGGGCGCCAGGGTCTTGACATGGCTGCGTTCTGGCCGACGACGAACTACAACACGCAGGGGCCGGGGAACTTTGCCTTTGCGATGTATCGCAACTACGACGGTAGTAACTCAACCTTTGGCGATGTGGCGTTGCCTTCAACCAGCACGTTGGCAAGCGCCGATGCAGAGGGACAATTGGCGGTGTATGGGGCGCAGCGCACATCAGATGGCGCGATCACGGTGATGGTGATCAACAAGACATACGGAGATATGACATCCACTCTGTCACTGCCCGGGTTTACCAGTTCGGCGGCGACGGCGCAGGACTACACCTACAGCAGCGCCAACCTTGCGGCGATTGTGACGCAGCCATCGGTGACGATTGTTCCGCCGAGCGGAAGCAGCACGACGAGTACGATGACCGCGACATTCCCGGCACAGTCGATCTCGCTGTTGGTAATTCCCAAGTAAGGCTCAGAGCCCGTCGACGAGCCGGTTCATCGCATCTTCCTGCTGCTCGATGGAGCGCACGAGAGCAAACTGCGTGCGGCAGCGGTCGAGGTTGTGGCCCTCGCGATGCACCTTGAAGTAGGTGTCTCCATTGAGGTGATCGGCAAGAAAGCGAATGCCGATTTCGAAGGTGATGAGCTTGCCCGAAAATGCGAGGGACCGCTTCTCGGCTTCGGTCAGGAACTCTGCCGCGGATGAAAGATAGCCGCGCACCAGCGCCTCAAACATGGGAAATTGCATCGCGACCTTGCTGAGATCGCGCTCGTCCTCTGCGGCTGGGCTGGTGGTGGTGCGCACCATGTCTCCAAAGTCATAGGGCACGAGGCCGGGCATAACTGTGTCGAGATCAATGACGCAAATGCCTTCGCCGGTTGTGTCATCGAGCAGCACGTTATTGAATTTAGTGTCGTTGTGCGTAACGCGCTCGGGGAGTTGCGCGTTGAGCAGGCCCGCGACGATCGGTTGATGCGCCATGGCGAAATCGATCTCGGGTTTTGCCTGCGCGACGCGTCCGGCAGCATCGGCTGCGATGGCGCGCTCGAGCGCAGCGAAGCGCTTCGGCGTGTGGTGAAAGTCTGGAATTGTGTCGTTGAGACGTGGGGCGGGCAACGTGGCGAGCAACTTCTGGAATTGCCCGAAGGCCCGTGCAGCCTGAAAGGCCTGCTGCGGTGATTGCACCGTGTCGTAGGAGCGCGCACGCTCAATAAATCGGTAGACACGCCAGTAATTCCCAGATTCATCGCGATGCCAGGCCTTGCCGTCGCGCGCGGGCACCAGTGTGAGCACGCGGCGCGAGGCGTCGGGTTCGCCGGCAACCTGGGTTGCGAGGTGAGACGTGACGCGCTCGATGTTCTGCATGAGCGCTACGGGATCACCGAAGATATGGTGATTGATGCGCTGGATGATGAAGCGGACCGGCACACGGGCGGCGTCGAATTCCGCGCAATAAGAGTCGTTGATGTGGCCGTTTCCGTAGGGGACGGCTCGAAGAAAGTTGCCAGAAATCTCAAAATGGCGCGCAACGGCGCCGATATCCCACGTGTCGGTCATGCCCAGAGTCTTTTTGGATAATAACCGGCTTCGATGAGCCTGTGGAGGGTCTCGATTGCGCCGGGTCGGTCTTCGCGATAAGTGACGCCAAACCAGGTGCCGTCTGATTGCAGCACCCTGACCTGAGCTTGTCCGAGGTGAATGAGTTCGTTGACGGTTGTCGGCAGATAGCACTCGGCTTTGAGGTCGCCGCCGTGGAGCGTGAGGAAATGGAGGAAGCGTTCGCGTAACTGGATGAGGACCTCCGGCGTAAAGCCCCACATGTTCATGGAAACGATTGAATCACCGGGCAGCAGCGTCCGCTGGCCGTCGGCATCGATGCTGACGGCATCGTCTCTACTGCGCTCAATCTGCTTGACCTCGACGATGTCTTCGAGGAATCCGGCATCGACGTGACAGATGCCCCGCGAGACCGGACCAAAGTCCGAAAGCGTTTTGCCTAGCGGGAAGCCGATCAGCGCATAGGACGGCGAGGAGGAGCGGAGGTGTTGAGCCAGAGTGTGGTAGGCATCAGCGCCGTAGAAGTCGTCTGCATTGATGACGGCGAAAGGCTCGTGAACAAGGTCGGCTGCCGCAAGAAGAGCATGCGTTGTGCCCCACGGCTTGGTACGACCGGATGGAACCTCGCGGCCATCAGGTAGCGAGCTCAGTTCCTGAAAAGCGTACTCGACGGCGATGCGGCCTTGATAGCGCGTGCCGATTCCGGTGCGAAATGCCGTTTCGATTTCCTTACGGATGATGAAGACAACTTTGGTGAAGCCGGCCCGGATCGCATCATAGACCGAGTAGTCCATAATGGTCTCGCCGTTGGGCCCGAAGGGATCAATTTGCTTTAACCCGCCATAGCGGCTGCCCATTCCAGCCGCCAGGACGAGAAGCGTCAGATCTGCCATAAGCCAGTCCTTCCTCCGAGTCCAAGATGACTACGGTCGCGGTTCGAGATCGAGAGTGAGAACTTCGAAGGGCGCGAGCTGAAATACATGCGCATCCTTCGCCTTCAAGACGAGCGCTGGACGTGCGGCATCGTCTTTCCATGGGCTGGTGGCCGAGTAGGTCTGCGATGCGCCAGCGGGGAGTTCGAAGGCGGCTTGCAATTGAACCGAGATGGATTGCGGTTTGTCGCTGGGATTGCGCAGAACGAGAATGCCCTTGCGCTGCGTCCACGAGGCCCAACCATACACTTCGAGCCACGCAGGATCGCCGCCAATCCAGTGCGTGTCTTTCAGCACGTCGGCATTGGCGCGAGACCACTTCGCGGCCTCGGCGAGGTCATCCCAGTTGGCCGCGCTCAACAGACTTGGGGTAATGTACATCTCCTGCAGTTGCGTGCCGGTGCCGAAGTAGGAGCGAATCTCGTTGCGAAAGTCGTTGCCGGGATCGGTATTCAAATACTTGTTGTCTCTTGCATAGATCAGGCCGTGCAGCATAAGCGAGTTCAGCGGATAGAGCGGACCATTTTGCACGACACGTTGATAAGTATTTGCGTCTCGGTAGGTGATCCAGCGTTCGCGGTTGCTGCCTACCCCGGTTCGGTTGTCGTCGTCACCGCCGCGCCAGATCGAGTCCGCGTACTTGAGCCAGAAGGGCGAAGGCCAGGTGCCGGTGGTGAGATTGACGAAGAGATCGGGCTTGGCCGCGCGAAGCTCGCCGATGAGATTGATCGCGGCGGCAAAGTCACTGTCAAACTGGCTGCCCGGCACAACCGAGTTGACGTTGCCTGTGCCGTCGAACTTGAACTGGTTAACGCCGTAGTTGCGGATCATCTCAAGTGCGACGTCGCGAAAGGCCGCGTAATATCTCGGTCCGGAGAGAGCGTAGCCGTTATCGACGATCTCGTAGCCCTCTGCCTTGCCAAAGGCGATGCGCTCCTGGCGGGGCTTCGAATAGCCACCCCACGGCGACATCCACACGCCGGGACTTGCCTCGAAACTCTGAGCCGCTTCTTTTACCGGCGTGAATCCGTTGGGGAAGCCATCGTTGAATTTCCAGAGAGAACTGTGATTGTCCCAACCGTCGTCGAAGAGAAATGAGTCCAGTGTGACGCCGCGCTTTTGCGTCAGCTCGCGGCCAAAGGTATTGATGCGGTCGACTGCGGCGACCTGATCGTACGGCGTGAAGTAGCCGAGATCGTACCAGGAGTTGTAATGCAGGAACGTGCGATAGGGATGGGCGCGCTCGCGCTCGATGTAGGCGAGAAAGTCGCGGCGCATCTGACCGGGATGGGCGACGCCAATGACAGAAGAGTAGGAGATTGACTGATTGGCGCGGAGAGGAAGATCGCGCTCGATCCACGCCGTGGCGCGATCGCCGGTTACCTTGCTCAATGAAAGAGGCTGTTCGAAGCCGAGAAAGAGATTGCCTGCGACGATCGGCGATCCCTTGACGGATCCCACGACATGCGCGCCATCAAGAGTCAGATCGATTAGCTGAACACGATCGATGGGCAGGTCCTGATTGCCGGCGGTGAGTTTTACCTGCTGCCGGATGTAGCTCGACCCGTCGAGCAGAATCGCAGACCAGAGTATGCGCACTGCGTGGTCAGGGCTTTCGAGCGGAAGATCGACCTCAACGCCATGGACGCGGTCAGCGGCGCGCGAGGCATACGGATTCGGAACAAGGTCATGCATCTGCCCGGCGCCGTCGGCGACGAGGTTGCCGGCATCGAGAATCGAACCATCTTTGAGCAGAAGGGCAAATGGTTCGGCAATCGGAATTTCTCTGGCTTCGAGACGATCTTCAAGGACGAGGTTGCTCAATCTATTGTTCGTGACTGCGCAGCGTATGCCGATCATCGGATTCTCAAGCTGAAGTGTGCTTCCATTCTGCGTCGCAGTCGCCTTGGAGATTTCATCAGTGCAATGAGCGGAGAGGCAGCCCGCCGCCACTGCCCAGATGACGATGCCCAGTGAGAACCTTGCAGCTGCAGTCCGGTGCCTTTTCTTCCCGTACATATTACTGTTTCCTCGAATTCGTCCTGCCAGTGTATCGCGACGCAGCAAGCGCAGAAGCGCCGCGTCTAAAATGAGAAGCGAGCGGCGACAACATTATGCGGGCCTTATTGGCAGGTACGATCGTCTGGTTGCTGTTGATGGCGGTGTGCGCGATGCCTGCTGGCGGCCAGGCGGGCGCGGCGCCTGTGACTGTCACTGTGGTGGATGAGAACGGAATTGGAGTGCCCGCTGCACGGATCGTATTGAAGCAAGCGGGCCAACCCGACGCAACCTTCACGAGCGATTTCGCCGGCCGCTCCAGCTTCTCGATGCAACAGCCGCCGCCCTACACGCTCCAGATTCAGAAGCCGGGCTTCTACGAGACTGCCAGCGAAGTTACGGACCCGAATCTCCGCGATCTCCGCATTGTTCTCTATCACGAGCAAATCGTGGTCCAGCAGGTGGACGTGACGGCCTCGCCGCCAGGCATCGATACGACACAAACTTCGGACAAGTTCACCATGAATCTGCCGGAGATCGTCAACATTCCGTATCCGACGTCGCGCGACATTCGCAATCTGCTGCCGTTCTTCCCCGGTATTGTGCAGGATGAAAGCGGCCAGGTGCATGTTGTGGGGTCAGAGACCTGGGCAACGCTGGATACGCTGGACAGCTTTGACATTCGCTCGCCTGTGAGCGGAATCCTCGCGCTGAGGGTGAGCGCCGATGCAGTGCGCTCGATCGATCAGGAATCCACGCGCTACCCGGTGGAGTTTGGCCGAAGCACCGGCGGCGTGATCGCGCTCTACACCGGAATGGGCGACGACAAATTTCGTTTCAACGCCACCGACTTTATCCCCTCCTTCCAGCAGATCAATGGAATCCACTTCGACAAGTTTGTTCCGCGCTTTACTTTCTCCGGTCCTTTGGTGCGCGGCCGTGCCTGGTTCTTCGATGGTCTCGAACTGGAGTACGACAACAACTACATCTCAGAGCTGCCTGCGGGCGCGAACACGAATCACCTGACTCGCGGCAGCAATCTGATCAAGGCACAGGCAAACCTTTCTCCGCGAAACATCCTCGCGGGAGGCCTGCTCTTCAACGACTATCACTCACCATATGAGGGCCTGTCGCCGCTGGTCCCGCAGGCAAGCACGGTGAATCGCAACACGATTGCGTGGCTGCCCTACCTTCGCGATCAGCACAGTTTCCACAACGGCGCGCTGCTCGATTACGGCATTGGAGTGATCCGCATTCGCGATGGATACGAGCCACACAGCGGCGGTGGTCCCTTTGAGATTACGCCGGAAACCCAGCTGGGCAGCTACTTCGAAAATCTGACGAGCCGGTCACAGCGCGTTGAGGGCAACGCCGCACTTTACCTGCGGCCACGGCACTGGCAGGGACTGCACAACATCAAGACGGGAATTGACCTGGATCACATTGGCTTCGACGAGATCGTGAGCCGCGCGCCGGTGAATTATCTACGCGAAGATGGGACACTGCTGCGTCAGAGCATTTTCCCCCCGACTGCGCCCTTCACACGGCACAACGTCGAGATAGGCGCGTATGTTCAGGATCGGTGGGCGACGAATTGGATTCCGGGGTTGCTGATAGAGCCGGGCCTGCGCTTTGACTGGGATGAGATTATCCGGCGTCCGCTGTTTTCGCCGCGACTGGCCGCCGTTTATGCGCCACCAGCGATGAGCGGCCAAACGAAGATCTCCGCGGGCGTAGGGGTCTATTACGAACACACGCAACTTGAATATCTAACGCGCGCGCTTGCAGGAGAGAGAGACGACACTTACTTCGCGACGGATGGAGTTACTCCGGTTGGACCATCACTACCGACGCGCTTCGTGGCCCCTTACGGATCAAACGGATCATTGCGCGAAGCGCGCTCACTGAACTGGAGCATCGGCATCGAACAGAGGATTCCATGGAAGGTTTTCGTGGGCGCGAACCTGATCCGCAAGCAGATATCCGATGGGTTCACCTATGTGAATCAGAATGATCCCGCCGGGCTCTTCGGCGAGTTCCTGCTTTCGAACACGCGACGCGACAACGACAATCTTGTAGAAGTGGATGCGCGGCGCTCGTTTAGCGAGGGGTACACGCTGTTTGCGGCGTATACCCACTCCACAGCGCACACCAATGCGGCGATCGATTACATACCGACGATCTCCATGCTCGGCCCACAACAGAGCGGTCCGTTGCCGTGGGATACGCCGAACCGGGTTCTCTCGTGGGGATGGATGCCGTTTGCGCTGCCCTGGTTCAGAAAGAACTGGGACTTTGTGTACACGCTGGACTGGCGCACCGGCTTCCCATTCACTGCCGTGGATGCTAACCATGTGGTGGTGGGCGCGGCAGGTGGTTACCGCTTTCCTGAGTATGTTTCCTTCAGCCCGGGCCTCGAATGGCGCTTCCACCTGCGCGGCACTTATCTGGGGCTGCGCGGAGTGATCGAAAACATTACTGACAGCATGAATCCCGTGGTAGTGAACAACGTTACGGCATCGCCACAATTTGGAGCATTCAGCGAACCACAAGGCCGTGCGTTTACGGCGCGCATCCGGCTGATTCCAACAAAGAAATAGCGCGTTCAGCATTGCCGCAATGCCAGAAGAGCACTGTGGCCGCCTGTGTACGAGTTGTGGTATAAGCCAGAGAAATCCCGGATTCCTGCTGCCGCGCAGGCTTATCTCAAGACCGAGAGGACTCCCAGCCATGAAAACAAGGTTTGTGAAATTTGCAGTAATTCCGCTCTCACTGTCTCTGTGTACCGTCGCCACCGTGCGCTCTGCTCATGCGCAAACCCAGACAATGCAACCGCCGCCGGTCAAGATGGGACTATGGCAGACGGAAACGCACACAACCATGGGAGGCATGCCGAATTCTCCCATGGCAGGCGCAGCAGGACAGCATTCGTCGGTGGTTCAGGGCTGCCTGACGCCGGAGACATGGAAGGATGACATCGAGAAAATGAGCAGTCCGAATTCGGACTGCCAGGTGAAGAATGTGCATCAGGATGCGACATCGATCAGCGCAGACATGGTCTGCAACTCGCAGCGCTATAGCTCGACAGTCCATTTCCAGGGATTGATCGACAGTAATGAACAAATGCATGGAAACGCCAATATGCAAGTGAATATTCCGGGCATGCAGCAGCCGATGACGATGCAGATGACGTTTACCTCGAAGTACCTCGGCTCGGACTGCGGAGACGTGAAACCAGGTCACGGCAAAGTCATCAGCCATCAGTAAAACGGCACAATGGCGCAAGCATTTTTGAAAGGCTCATATGATTCGCAAGATTGCATTGGCTGTGCTGCTTTTTGCCTGCTCCAGTGTTCTGGCGCTCGCGGCTGACTTCAACGGAAAATGGACTGCCCAGTTCGACACGCAGATCGGCGTGCAGAAGTACACCTATGAGTTTCACGTGGATGGCGCGAAGCTGACCGGTAAGGCCATCAACGAGCACGGCGAGACCGAAATTACGGAAGGCAAAGTAGACGGGGACAATATTTCTTTTGTCGAAATGCTGAATTTTCAGGGAACGGATCTTCGCATCAGCTACACCGGCACGATCAACGGAGATGAAATCAAGTTCACCCGCAAGGTGGCTGATTTTGCGACGGAAGAGCTGACGGCAAAACGCGCGAAGTGAGCCGTCAGCGCGTTTCTCGGGTGCGCAGGGTTGCATCGACGCGCCTGCTGTAGCGGCCCATCAGGGCGTTCCAGCGAATCATCGCCAGCTCTTTAAGCATTTGCAGACCGTCGCGCAGATAACTCATGCGCGTGCGCTCGTCATGCGCCCAGCTCACGGGCACCTCAACGACGCGAAAGCCCCGCTTCAGCGCGATAAAGAGAATCTCGGGATCGAAACCCCAGCGCTCGATCGTCTGCAACTGAAAAACGGTTTGCGCAGCGGTGCGGGTAAAGGCCTTGAAGCCGCATTGAGTGTCAGCGAAGGGCAGCCGCATCACCATGCGGCAGACGGCATTGAAGCATCGTCCAAAGAACTGCCGGTAGAGCGGCTGACGATGTGTCTGGCGGCCGCTCTCAAGCCAGCGGGAACCAATCGCAATGTCCGCGCCGGCGGCGATGGCGGCGAAAAGCCGATCAGCTTCGTCAATGGGCGCAGATAGATCCGAGTCAGTGAACATCACAATGTCACCAGCCGCGTGGAGCACGCCATTGCGCACGCTGTACCCTTTGCCGTGGTTGCCGGGATTCTGCAGCAGGCGCAGCTCCGGCGCGGTGGAGGCGATCTCTTCGACGACGCGCACGGTGTCATCGGTCGAGCCGTCATTGACGACGATGACCTCGGCATCCCATCCATTGTTCCGGATACAGGAAAGCACAGCCCGAAGCGTGGCAGGGATGCGCGCGCTCTCGTTATACGCGGGAATGACGATGCTGTACCGCGGATACTGGCTCACTCGTCTGCCCTTTCGGCGCCGTCCCGTCGTTCGGATCGGACTTCTGGAAATGATAACCCGGAGTGCGGTGGCGGTTCAGCCGCCGGTGGCCGAACCGGCCGGTTCGCGCCATCTTCTTGATGTAAAAGGCGCAATTCTCTTCCCCGGCCTTGATTTTTGGCTCCGCTGCGTCGACAATCCGGTTATGCTGTGTGCGGAGGTCTAACGGACATGACAAAGGCAGATCTGGTCGAGAAGGTCACTCGCCTCGGTGATCTCACTCGCCGTGACGGCGAGGTCATCGTTGAAACGGTCTTCGATTCGGTGATTTCGGCTCTGCAAAGCGGTGACAAAATCGAGATTCGCGGCTTCGGTTCATTCCGGATCCGGCAGCGCAATCCTCGCATTGGCCGCAATCCCAAGACCGGTGAGCGCGTTGAGGTGCCCGCAAAGCGAGTACCTTATTTCAAGCCATCAAAGGAACTGCGCGATCTGGTTAATCCTGCCGAAGCTGCAAGCGCAGCCTCGTAAACCAACAAGCTTCCATTCACAGCGCTCTTTCTACTGCGCTCATCCCCCGAATCCATTTGCAGGCAAATTCAAACTAGCTCGGCCGGACGCCGATCACGCTCATCATGCGTCCGGCGTAGCCTTGTGAACTCCTGTGCGAAAAGAATAGCTCCGGCTGGCAACTGGTACAGCCACCGACGAGCTGGATTGCTTTGGGTTTGAGTCCGGCAGCGAGCAGTTGGCGCCGATTGGCCTCAATGAGATTGAGGTGAAGGCTGGGGCCTATCGGCGAGTGACCCGGCGCGCGCTGTGTTAGGAAGAGCATCGGGTATTTTGTGCGGACGGGGTCGGAGTCGAAGACCTCGACAAAGAGATCGTCGGCGTAGACGAATTGCGATTCGAACGCGGAGCGGACCTCTTCACCGACGGCGTAACAGCACGGCCCGATGCCGGGGCCGATTGCGGCAATCAGATCCTCCGGTCGAGAGCCATATAGCATACGCATCTTTCCAACCCCCTCCTCGACGATGCGTTTCACTGTTCCGCGCCAGCCCGCATGAAACGCAGCGACGACGCGACGGCGGCGGTCGGCTACCAAAACGGGAATGCAATCGGCGGTCTGGATGGCAAGCAGTCTGCCCGGCTCGGCGGTCATCAAGCCGTCGCCACGACAGGGGCTCTCCCGGGGCAAATCGGTCGAAGCGACGGTAGCGGCCAGGTTCGAGTGAAACTGGCGCACAGTCACAAGCGGAGTGGTTGCATCGCCAGTGATGGCTTCGACGAGCAGGCGGCGATTGCGAAGGACGGTTTCGCGCTCGTCTTGCGCCGTAAAACCAAGATTCAGTTCCGGATTGGCACCTTCGGGGCAGTAGACACTGCTGGCTCCGCCCTGCCGAGTGCTGAAGCCATGCCACAGCCAGTCAAATTTTTCCCAACCCCGGACCGGCAACCAGCGCACGCCGTTGCGCGCCGTAGCTGGCTCGGCTGACTTTACGCTCAGTTCCTCAGGCGTAGCGCGTTGCATGCGCAGCACACGCGTGATTCCGGCGGGCTTGCCGCGGCGATTGCGTACGAGACCTGCCGTAGCGAAGACGGCGTCGATCTTCTGCAAATTGGCTTGGAGTTCCTGTTCGCTGGAGGAAGTAGGGCGGGCCACACTTTGATTTTATCGGGGATTTTATCGGGATCGATGAGCAGGGGGGAGAGCGAATGGGCCTGTCTTCCGACAGGCCCGCTCGAGAGGCATTGGGTAGGAAGGGGGGTCCTGGAGGGGTGAAGAGAAGGGGTCCGGTGAGGGACCTTCAAAAGGAGTGACTACCTTTCTTGGAAGGCCATGATTCGGGGCAGCCTCTGCTCGTTAACTCATATGACGCGGGCCCCCCCGAATTGGTTGTGCAAATACGTGATAATTTCCGCAAAGATTTCCACAGGATGAGCCACGGTTGGCTTGATTGTATCCTCCTGTGCCGCTTAAGTTTCCGGCTCAGCGGTTAATTTCGGTGCTAATTCAACTCGCGAACCCAGATGTTTCTGAAGCTGATGGGTTCGCTCTTGTCTCCGTGCGCCTGCAGCTTGATGGGGGCTGAGTCGTACTTCTTGTAGAAAGGCTTGCCGATGTAGAGCGTCTGCCCCTTCAGCTCGAAGTGGTTTTGTATCAGGACGCCGTTGAAGAAGGCTGTCACGTAGGCCGGAGTCTTGAGAGAGCCATCGTCGTTGAAACGGGGAGCCGTCCAGACAATATCGTAGCTCTGCCACTCGCCGGGTTTGCGATTCGGATTCACGAGCGGGGGGCTCTGCTTATAGATGCTCCCTGCCTGGCCGTTCACATAGGTCTTGTTGTTATAGGAGTCCAATACCTGCAACTCGTAGCCATCGTCGCCCGGTCCGGTAGAAGCCAGAAAAACTCCGCTGTTGCCTCGCGCCTGGCCGCTGCCCGTAATGTTCGTCGGCACCCGCCACTCAACGTGCAGCTGGTAGTCCTTGAAGCGGCGCTTGGTTTCGATGTTGCCGGTACCGGAGTTCTTGTTCACCGTCATGATGCCGTCAGCTACGTCCCATCGGGCAGGTGAGTGATCCTGAGCAGAAACCCATTCGTCGAGATTCTTGCCGTCGAAGAGCACGATGGCGTCGGAAGGAGGCGCAGATGCAGGGTCACCGGGCGTGACGATCTTTGGTTCCGGCGACCAGATCTCGGTATCTTCAGGTTTCATCTGCGAGGACTGCTGGGCGGCGAGGGATGCGGCGACGAGGCCAAGGCTGGCAAGAGCGAGGAAGCGGCTTGCTTTCACGGACGGGGTTTCTCCTCTCAAAATTGATCGAAGAGAATCTTACCGCGTCGACTCCCGGTTTGGGCGAGCGGGCTTTCGCTTGGTCGATGGCGGACGCCGCAGTGGAGTCTTCTGATTCTTCTCGACGCGCAGCTTCCAGGCCGCGCGCAAAGCACCGAGCAGCAGATCTTCATTGGCGGCAGCGAGGCGCAGATGCGTGGCGCCGCCTTTGCCCCATCCACCGGGGACGGGGAGAAAGATTTCGGGCGCCTCTGCGACGAAGGCCGCCTGTTGCTCCGGCGTGAGCATCAGGTTGCCGTAGCCCTGCTTTTCCGCCGCGAGCGTGGCGAAGATGCGGCCGCCGACGCGAAAGTCTGCCGAGCCCATGTGGGAGCCTTCTTCTGCCCCTTCAAGGCTGAGTGCAATTCGGCGGAAATCGGCAGCATTCATGGGAAGGCTCCGTCGCTATGCGGTAGTGGCAAAGAGCTGGCTCTCGAATTCCTCGTTGAGCCAGTTGCTGAAAAGCAGAAAACTCCTCGTCGCGGCCGAGGAAGTCGCGCACCATTTGCGCGGCCGGGCTTTGAGCCGCCCTGCTCGAGAACCGTCTTGCGATAGCGCGCTCCAGCATCGCAGCCCAGCAGATCCTGCGGGTCGAACTGCGCGAAGAAGTCGAGGGCGATGACCTTGTCGAAGGCGTAGGTGTAGTAGTTCGACGAGTAGCCGGTGAGGTGGCCGAAACTGGCGTACATGCGATTGCCGTCTAGCCACGTCCAGGGCTGCAAACTCTGATAAAGCTTGCGCGTGATGGTCGTCGAGGTCGAGGCCGGCGGGATCCTGATCGTGCAGGTCGAGCGAGAGTGTTGTGTAGTAAAGCTGCGTGCGCACCCAGTCGGCGCGGCCAAAGGAACCGGCGAGCTTCATCTTCCGGATGATCTCGGCCGGCAGCACTTCGCCGGTCTGGTAGTGCTTCGCGAAGGACTGGAGCAGCTTTTCGTCGCGGAAGAACTCTTCGAGCATCTGCGACGGCACTTCGATGAAGTCGCCCTCGGTTGCAAAGCCGGAAAGACCTGCCCACTGCGTGCGCCCGCCGAGAATGGCATGCATCAGGTGGCCGAACTCGTGGAAGTACGTGACGACGTCGGAGTATTGCAGCAGGCCGGGATCGCCTTCTTCGCCACCAGGGAAGTTGCAGATGAGCGCTGCCTCGGGCAGATAGCGGCCACGCACGCCGGTGACGATAGGCGCGGCGGAAAACCACTTGTCTTTGCCTTCGCGCGGATGCATGTCGAGATAGAAGCGGCCAACGAGTTCGCCGTTCTCAATTACTTCAAAGACTGAGACTGCGGGATCCCACCCAGCGGCAGTTGAGCGGCGGAATTCGATTTTGAAGAGCCGGGCCGCGGTTTTGAGCACGCCGGCTTCGACCTGCGCGTAAGGGAAATAGGGCCGTACCGATTGCGAGTCGAAGTCGAACGCTGCGCGGCGGAATTGCTCGTACCAGTAGCCGCGGCTGGTGATGTCGATTTCTTTGAGCCCGGCTCGCGGCCCTGAGTGTAGTCGAGGATGAGTTCGTGCTCGCGGCGGGCACCTTCGAGACTGGCCTCGTCAAGCGGGCGAGGAAAGTGCGGACGTTGGCCGCCGACCTCATCATCTGGTCGGCCGTAGCCAGATCGGCCCAGCTGCGGAAGCCGAGCACGGTTGCGATCTCCTGGCGCGTGGCCAGCAGATCAAGCAGTATCTGCTTGTTGGCGGGATACGCGCGGGTGTTGTAGGCGAGGAACATGCGCTCGCGCAATGCGGCGCTGGCGGCAAAGGTCATGACCGGCTGCATGTCGGGCGGGTCAGTGGTGAGCGTGATCTTGCCCTTGGCATCTGCAGGGTGGCGCGCGAGGTAATCGGCGGGCAGCCCTTCGAGTTCAGCGGCCGTGGCTTCGATGGTCTTGCCGCCCTCCTGGATATTGCGGCTGAATTCGAGCGAGAGGCGAGTGGCTTTCTCGTGCAGGGCCTTGAGCCGGTCGCGGGTGGCCTCATCCTTGTCGACACCGGCCAGCCGGTAGCCCAGCAGGGTTCGCTCGACATAATGCTTTGTCGCCGAGTCTGCGCCATCGAGGCTGATGGCCACCAGGGCGTCATAGACCTCGCGGTTCAGGCTGAGAGCGCTGCCTGCCATCGCAACCCGCTGGGCTTCCATCTGCGCCTGGTCGCGGACTGCTTTCTCCGCGGCTACGGAATTGAGGACTCCAGACTGGGCCCCCGCCAGGCTAAGCTGTTCAATTGCAGCGTCATACAGTCGAAGCGAGTTCTCAAGGGTGCGTGGCCCTTTGACGGCGATCAGCGCCTTCAAGGCTGCCTCATGCGCGGCGAGCCGGGCTGAAACCCAGGCAGACAGGGCTTCTGCGGACTGAGCCCCTCCTCCTTCCCACACGTGCAAATCGGGGGTAACTTGAGCGGCGGCAAGCGTTTCAGTGGGCATAGGGGATATGAACCTCCAAAGCTCTAGACTGCCATATTGGGGGTGTCCAGAGCACGCGGCTGGTCAAAATACTGAGCCGACTGACCTTCCCGGGTTGCATGATCGACCAGAAGCCCTTTAAGATGCGGCAATTGAGCAATGCCTCACGCAACTGCCATAGCGCAACCTTCAGTTGCCGTCGCCCCGGTAGCTCCGCGGCCTCGGGTGGGGAAGCTATGTGTTGCTATTCAGGGGGCAACGCCGGGCGAGATGTTTGCGCGGGCAGAAGCTGCCCTCAAAGACTGTCGCTTCTTTGAGTTTCGGCTTGATTTGCTGGCCACGCCTGCGGGTGCAATCCCCTACCTGAAGCAATTTCTCGCCGAGCATCGCGATGTAACCGGCATCGCGACATGCAGGCGCAAAGTGAACGGTGGCAACTTCTCCGGAGCTTTGGCGGCAGAACTGGCCATCCTGAGCGATGCCGTTACTGCCGGCTGCCAAATCGTCGACCTCGAAATCGAATCGGCTGAAGAAGCCAAGCCCGCGCAGCTTGCGAAGCTGCGGACCGCGGGCGCAGCACTCCTGATCAGCTTTCACGACTTCACCCGCACACGCAGTCTGGAACATGCCGCAGAACGGATTGAAGCCTTCAAACCGGAGTACGTGAAGGTGGTTTCGACCGCACGCTCACTGGCTGACAACCTCGCCGTGTTGCGGCTGATCGAAGACAGATCGCTGTCGACGCAAGTGGTGGGCATCGCCATGGGCGAAGAAGGCTTGCTGAGCCGGGTGCTGGGCCCACGGGCTGGAGCCGCGTTCACCTTCGCCTCACTTTCAGAAGGCTCAGAGACTGCGCCGGGACAGGTTTCCGCGCGCACGCTGCTCGACCTTTATCGCATCGATCATCTCGACCAGGCGACGCGCATCTTTGGTGTGGCGGGCAATCCTATCGCGCATTCACTTTCGCCCCTGTTGCACAACACGGCATTTCGGCGCGAGATTGTGAATGCGGTGATGCTGCCGCTAAAGGTGAAGTCTCTCGATGACCTGCTGACGGTGGTGCGGGAGTTGCCGATTGCCGGCGTTGCTGTGACGATGCCGCTGAAAGAAGAAGTGCTGCCGCACCTGGCAAACATGGATCCGCTGACGGCGCGGATCGGCGCATGCAATACGCTGCGCACTGGCGCAGATGGCAAGCTCTATGGCTTCAATACCGATGTTGCCGGTGTGATCAGGCCGCTCGAAAAGCGGCTGCGTCTGAAGGGCGCTCGCGTGGCTGTTCTGGGCGCGGGAGGCGCGGCAAGAGCTGCAGTCTTCGGGCTCGCACAAGAGGGATCGGAAGTCTTCGTAATCAACCGGACCCATGAGCACGCGGTTTCTCTCGCGCGACAGGCGAAGGCGCGCTCACTGAAGCACGAGGTTTTCGCCAAGCAGCATTTCGACGTGCTGATCAATGCGACGCCGTGCGGGATGAAGGGCTTCAAGCAGCCGATGCCGATAGCCGAGAGCGAGTTGAATGCCGGGCTCGTCTTCGACATGGTCTACAACCCGCTCGAAACGCCGCTGCTAAAGCTGGCACGCTCGCGCGGAGTGCCTGTTGTGACCGGTCTGGAGATGTTTGTGCAACAAGGGGCTCGGCAGTTCGAAATCTGGACTGGAAAGCCAGCGCCAGAGAATGAAATGCTGCGCGTGATTGAGCATGAGTTGCGCCGTCGCGGCTAGACTGCCTCTACTGATTCCTAAGGTGTATCGACCTCGCCGCTTTTGTGGCGATGAAAGAGCCGGCCAACCTGCTCGAAGCCGCCGAACTCCCGCACCGTATCCAGACCCGCATCCACTCCGAACCTGATGCCAATGCCTTTCATGGTCTTACCGAAAGAGACATTCTTCGCCGGCAAGTAGGCCGCGCTCAGCGCAGTCGACATCGGCAGGCCGATGATGTTGCCATAATTCGGCATCGATGTGCCCTGATCGCTGAAGGCGACGAACTGCGAACGAATAGCCCACCAGATGCGCGACTTCGCGGTGCCTGTGCCCTTGCGGAAGAATCGTGGATCCTGATGGGCGAGCGAAGGGATGAGCGCTTTCGCGAAAAAATTGCCAGAGGCAATATTAGCCACGTTGTAGGCGTAAAGCTTTCCGAAGCCACCCATTCCCGGACCGTAGTCCGGCCCGGCGCCGACAGCCTCGTCGAAGCCGGAGACGACGCCGGCACGAAGAAACATGGAGAAATCGATTGTCTGCAACAGGGCCAGCTTGTACTTCTGTTGAGTGCTGAGCGGCGGCACCGGTGTGTGAGGATCCTTCACGGTACCGTATCCAGAAAAGAGATACAGCTCGCGCTTGTGAGAGAGAGGAGCATCGGGAAGTGATGGATCAATGGGGGCCTGTGCTGCAGATATCCCGATTGCAAGAAAAAGAAATAGCCCAGTCTGCAACGCCAGTTCTCGTATCCTCAAACCGTTCCTTCCCTGGTCCCAGTCTTCAGGGTTTGAGTCGCAGGAGCGGCGAGAGGTTGCTACTGCGAACCGCTGCGGTAACGGAAGAGCAAATAAACGGGGTGTTTAGGGGAGTGCCCGCGAGGTGTTACTTGTGCTTTTTCGCAGCTTTCGCCTTGTCGTCCGGCGAATGGAAGACAGGAATTGGCGCAGTGTCCGGGCCGACGCGACGCACCTGCGTATCCCGCAATGCGTATGAAATGGTGCGCGGATTTGCTGGCTTCGCGATACCAGTCTCAGGGTTGATCGAAACATCTGGTGAGCTTGAAATCTGGAAGCTGAAGACCGGTTCGCTCCCGGTCGCGCCCTGCTGCGAGGTGACGCGCACCGGCAGATAGCCCTGGATGGGGTGAATGCGAAAAGCGGTCTCGTAGCGATGATGCTTCAGGCTCCACGTGAAGACGCGGATCTGGTCGAAGTCGTAGGGCAAGCCGGCCTTTGGAGGAGCAAGCGCGGTGACATATTCGGCCACTTCGTTATTCGGCGTGTTCGCGCCCTCGTCATGGACTTTGGCGATGACGTAAGCGCCCACGATGCGCTGGCCTTCAGCGTACTGGGCAATGTCATCGGGAACGTTTGGATCGACTCGACCGCCGAGCACCCACCCGACGCGCCCCTGGCCGTCGCGAATGAGCCACCAGTCTTCCATCGGGACTGGTGTCGCCTCTGGCGCTGCCGGAGCCTCACTGGCCATTGCAGTGCGTTCGATACTCGCCTCGGCCGGTTCTTTTGCCGCTTGCGCGCTTGCCGGCGCGGGAGCAGGCGGTGCCTGATCCTTCGGCATCGAGGCGCGGACCAGCATCTGAACCTTTTCGTCGCCGGGCAATAGATAAAAGCGGTCGGTGTTGCGGCCGGGGCTGACGTGCAGGTAGATCTCATCGCGAAGAGTGCCGATGGCGACGACCGGATCATCTTTGTGCTGGGTGGCAAGCTGGACAAAGGCACCGTAGGTCTTGTCGTCAATTACGGCGCGATCGGGAATCCAGCCGACCTCATTCTTGCTCGTCTTGACACGAAGAAAACGGCGACCGTGCTCGAGAACTTCGAGTTGATCACCATTGTGAACTTCGGCCACATGGTTTGAGACAGCTGCAACGCGGTCGCGGAGAAACATCTGCCGCGTCCACACGTAAACCATTTCATGATGTTCGTGGTGAATCCTGGCGCAGCCGGTCGCAAGCGCAAGAAAACAAAAAACGAGGGCCGACGAAACCCAGGTTCTTAGACTCCTGACAAGGGGGGCATCCGGAATCGAAATTCGTTCAAAGACAGCCACTGGTGATCTATCTCAGGATAGCATCGGGAAGGCTGCGAAAAGCCGACTATCAAAACGCTCGCGGAAGCGAAAGGTAACTCGGAATGTGCGTATTTAGTGCACGCCGGCAATGGCGCTGGCCTGCGTGGGATCCGTGCCGGTCGCTCCTGAAACACCCGAGGCCGAAACCAGAGACCCCCCGCTGCTGAAGGTGTAACCGCTGAGGTCAGGGCTTCCCCCGAAGTTGGTGACAAAGAGATAGGTGCCAGTGCTGTCCTCAATCATGGCCTGCGGGTTTGTGCCTGCGTTGATGGTGCCACTGAGCGGCGTGAGAGTGTAGCTGGTTCCCGATGTTGCGACAGTAAAGCCGGCAATTACGCCTGTCGATCCACTACTCGTCTGCCGATTGACCGCGTAGACGAAATCTCCGGTCGACTTGGGCAGTATCCAGTACGGCGCGAGGCCCTGACTCGCATAGGGTGACCCGGAAACCTCGGTGAGCGTGCTGAAGTTGAAGACACGCACTGCACCGCTGTTTGAGCCGGAGACGGCTGCGGTTTCGCCGATGTAAAAGACACGAGGCGTGGTCTGACCCGGCAACCCGAGGGGATCGACGGCAACCGAAAGAGCCGCGCCACCGCTGCCAGCCACGCTGATTGTGCTGACAGCGCCAAGCGGGTTGGTGTTCGCGGCCGTGAAAGGCACAGTGGCCGTGCCGCCCGTTCCCATGGCGACGAGTACGAGGCTGTTATCGGGCGAGATGACGACCTGCCGCACCGTTGATGCGGGCAGCTTAACGAATTGCTCTGTCTTTGAAGCGATGACACCTGTAGAGGAATTGATGGCGATGGCATAGACATATTGCGACGCGGAAGAGACGTCCACGAGCCATGAATTGGTCGAGTCCACCTGCATGCTCACGGCCTGATCATTCGAGATGGCCGCAGAAGAGTTGCCGAGCGTCAGCGCGCCATTGCTACCGATGGTGTAGAGATAAATTCCGCCGCCAGTGCTGACGTAGAGAAATTTGTTGTTCGGCGCAACGGTGATCGCCGGGGTAGTGACCACGCTGGCAGGCAAAGTGTAGGGGCTGCCCGAGACCGCGGTGAGCGCGCCGCTGCTGCTAACGGCGAATCCTGCGATCTGGGCTGTCTGGGCATTCAGAACGTAGAAGTATCCGCTGAGGTTGCTGCCGCCGCCTCCGTTGTCGGGTGTGTCCCAGAATCCCTTGCAACCCGTCACCAGGAAGAGCGCTGCGAGCGCCATCTTCGCCCAGTTGCCTTTCATTGAACGCCGCTCCTTTTTGTGCGCTGCGCACATGCCACATACCGGCTACTGCAAAGAGTAATGCTTTCGGCTGCGATGCGTGCGGGATTCTGTGGCCCGTTGGGTAGACACGTGTAGCTCTGCTGCATAAGACGCAGCCCTTACGATTTCCGCTTAGGCTGTTCCCGTGCGGACTCGTACTTGCCAGACCAGCTGCGCGGCTGTGAGGTCTTCGATTGCCATGCCGACGGACTTGAACAATACCCTGCGGTCGCGGGGGACCTCTGCTGTTCCCTTGCCTGCGAGGATTTCACCGACTTCGGCTTCAACCTTCGCTCCTGAGAGACGCACATCCCCTGATTCCCGCTCGACGGATGATCGCGACTCCGCAACGATGTAGCTCGAGTGCATCGTTTCATCGTCGAGCTCGCGCATTGTTGCGCCTGTTGCTCCGACGGCGAGCACAAGTGCGTCGGGCTTAAGCCACCGGCCCTGCAATACAGGTTGCGCGGCAGAGGTAACCGTCAACACGACATCGGCTGCGGCTGCGCTCTCGATGGGGACAGCGCGCGCTCCGACCTGGCCGGCGAGGCGCTCGGCATTAGCCGTCGTCGGGCTCCAGATGAGGATCTCGCTGAGGGCAGGCCAGACCTGACGGAGCGCCTTGATGTGAGCGTGAGCCTGCACCCCGGAGCCGAGAATGCCGAGACTGGTTGGCGGCGCCTCGAAATGCAGAGGTGCGAGGGCGGCAAAAGCATCCGCAGAGACGGCCGCGGTACGCATCTCGGTGATCAAGCGGCCATCCATGACGGCAAGTGGCTCGCCGGTGGTGCGGCGCAGGAGCTCGATGATGGCCATGTGCGTGGGCAGGCTCCGGCGGGCGTTGCCGGGGTAGAACGTGACCGTCTTCACGGCCATTAACTCGCCGGCGATGACAGGCATGACGGCGAACCAGCCGTTGTCGACTCCCTCGGCGTTGCCGGCGCGCAGGATCGTGCGCGGCGGCTGCTCCACTTCGCCGGCGGAGTACGTCGAGCAGTGCCTGGCGGATGGCGGGAATGAGTTTTTCGTAGGTAGAGTGCGGCGCGGACTTCAGACTCGGCGACGTACAAGGAAGACCTCGTCCTCAGAGCCTGTTGCCTGCTAGGATCAGTTTGGGCGGTTGCTGGAGTTTGAGCGGCGACGGAAGCGGTCATCGACCGGCTGGCGCCCTTTGAATCCGGCTTCCATGGTGTGCCAGTGGTCGATCGGGCTCTCGCCCATGCGCCAGCACAACAGCACGACTTCCTCATCGAGACGGCAGGGGAAATCGAGGAGCCCGGAGTCGAGATCCTTTACCTGTACGCCAATCGCAGTCCATTTCCGCCACGGTCTCGCGAACGCGCTGCGATTGCGTCTCAACCTCGGCACGCAGACTGGCTACTTTGCCGATGTCCACGTGCATGCCGCCATTGACATAGATTCGCTGCGCAATCGCAGCAAGCCCCGCCTCAACGGCTCCGCCGCCTGCTTGCTTTCAATCGCACGCTTCAGCAATGCCTCCAGGACCGGAAGCAACGACTGCGCCTCGTCAAGAGTGAAGGTTCTCATGGGTTTCTGTCCTTTCAGCATACGACGAAACAACCACCAGGACCAGACCCTTTACACCTCGAGAGATTGGACGAGCCTTTGATCGACTAAAGATGCCTGATCTATGCGCGCATTTTGCGGGGAAGTGGCGCCGCAGCCTCGCTGCAGGAGACCTGGCGCAATTCCAGTGCGCTTCGTGAGTCTGTGCTTGCCCAGCGATTGCGAGACGAAGCGCACACACTCCGAGGATTGATCCGATCATGATGAGCGAAGCAGGTCACAGGGAGCTCAAACCAGGGCGCGGCAAGCATTTTGAATGCGATGAAAACGAGCAAAACACCGAGGCCATAGTGCAGGTAACGGAAACGATCGAGCATCGAAGCCAGCGCAAAGTAGAGCGAGCGCAGACCGAGAATTGCAGCAATGTTCGAAGTGTA
This sequence comes from uncultured Acidobacteriaceae bacterium, assembly GCA_963832465.1. Taxonomy (GTDB): domain Bacteria; phylum Acidobacteriota; class Terriglobia; order Terriglobales; family Acidobacteriaceae; genus Telmatobacter. The sequence goes on along the minus strand of CAWHUJ010000001.1, from coordinate 364,506 downwards.
GACGACGAAGGGATCGCGGCAGACCCCGAGCACGGCAGGAATCGAATCAACGGCGAAGAGCAAATCGGTCATTTCGACGGCAAGAATCACCGGCAACAGCGAGCCTTTGGCAGGCTGGAGGCTTGCGAATCCACTCGGGGATGGCGGCTTGAGCTGAGCCTCCGCGCATCAGACGCAACGCCGCATACAGAAGGAAGAGGCCGAAGACCCAGGTAACCCAGTGAAGCGATCAATAAGCGTGACACCCATAGCAATGAACAGCGCGCGCAGAATGACTGCTCCGCCAACGCCCCAGAGCAAAACGGTATGCTGGCGCTGCTCGCTGATCTGGAAGCCCTTAAAGAGGACGAGGAAGACGAATAGATTGTCGATGCTGAGAGAGGTTTCGATTGTGTACCCGGCGATGAATTCCATCGCAGGCTGGCGGCCTTGCCCCTTGTAAATCCACGCGGCAAAGCAGCCGCTGGCCACAAGAGCACACCCGTCCATATCCAGGCTCCGACATGGGTGCGCGGTTCATCGCGCTCTGCGCCAGCAGGAAGGCGTCGATCACCAGCAACGCGATCACCGCCGCATGAAACCCGATCCACCAGGCCCACGACGCGCCGGCAATCATATGAGATGCTACAGGAAGAGGGTCCCGGAATTGGGAGTAAGCGAGCGCACTGGGTCGGAAGCGTTCGACAAGCTCAGCGGGTCTTGATAAGACGGATGGTTTCGAGAAAAACGTCGCCGTCGATCGCCAGGCTGTTTGCGCTGATCTTGTCCATGGTGTCCTGCGCGGTGTGGTGGTAGCTGTTGTTGGGGCCGTAGTCGAGGTCGATGATGTCGATGGACGGGACGCCGCGCTGGACGAAGGGCAGATGGTCGTCGTCGACTGCCTCTTCGCGCTGAAAGAAGTAGTCTTCGTAGCCGAATTTCTTCGCGGCCTGGCGCACCAGGTCGACAAGCCACGCGGTGGAGCGCGTCTCGCGCTGGATGTCGAGGTCCTTGTCGCCGATCATGTCGGCGAGGATGAACGCCTTGATTTTGCTCAGCGTTCCGTCGCGGCCCCATTTTGCGGCCAGGTGGCGGCTGCCGTAGGTCGAGTCCGACGCGGACCAGGTCTGGATCGCCTCTTCGCCGTCGAAGAACACCAGCCACACCGAGTAGCCGTCCAGCTTCGCTTTGCGGTGGCAGCGCGCAGTTGATCCGCAATGGCCATCAGCAGCCCTGTCGTCGAGCCGCACCATCGTTGGCGCCGACAAAGTTGATATTGCGCAGCGAGTAGTTGGTCTCGTAGTGGGTGGCCAGCACGATCGCGCCGTCCTTCTTGCCGGGAAAGCGCACGATGAAGTTGCGCATGTTCACCGGGCCGATGGGCGTGTTGGCGGTGAATGTGTCTTCTTCAAGCTGGTCGTGCTGAAAGTGCGCTGCGCAGAAATGCTTCGGCCTTTGCATGGCCGGGACTGCGTAGGCCAGCGCGGACCGATGGCGACGAAATCGCGCGCGTACTCGAAAGGCGCGGCCGCCATTGAAGTGCTGCGCCGAGCGCAGTGAGTGGGGCGAGGAGTGCGAGCGCGAATAGTACAAGATACGCGCGAAACATTATGACTGCGCTTCCTCTGGCCTTGCGGCGCGACGGATGCACCCACCACGCTACACCAATGCCAACCATATACAGCGCGAGCATGGGAATGGCGTAGATGCACATCGTCCATGGGTCTGGGCTGGGCGTGATGATCGCCGCCACCAGAAATACCGCGAGAATCGCGTAGCGGATGTTCTTCCACAGGAACTGTGGGCTGACAATGCCGAACATGGCAAGGAAGAAGATCAGGATCGGCAGCTCGAAGCTGATACCCAGGCCGAGAATGATGGAGAGGAAGAAGCTGGTGTAGTCCTCGATGGTGATCATCGAGGTGAAGTTGTGGCCGAACTGGAGAACGAGGATCTTGATGGCGCCCGGCAAAACGTAAAAGTATCCGAAAGCGGCGCCGGCCAGAAACAAGCCCACTGTGGCAGCCATGAACGGAATTACAAAGCGCTTCTCCCGCTGATAGAGGCCTGGAGCGATGAAGAGCCAGACCTGATAGAGGATTAAGGGACTGGCGATGATCGCCCCAGCCAGCAGAGATGCCTGCAGGTTGAGGTTGAGCGCGTCCATCGGATGCGTGAAGACAAGATTCTTGCCGATGTGCAGCAATGGCGCCTGCAGAATATCGAGAATGCGATCGCGAAAGAACCACGCAATGAAGAAGCCGGCGGCGAGATAGATCGCCGAGTGCACGATGCGGCGGCGGAGCTCGTCGAGATGCTCCATCAGGCTCATGCCGGGGAGGTCTGCGCGTTCTGTTACAGCCTGGCGGGCCTTGCTGAGAGCCTCAGTTGTATCAACCATTGTGGCTTACTGCCTCCGTTGTGGGGGCACCGTCGTTGTGGGGTGTGGGATTATCCTTGGGCGGCTCAGTAAGCTCGGCCTGCTCGGATCGCCGCGTGGAAGCGACGGTCTCGCCCGTTGACGGCGGCTGAACCTGCAGCTCGGCTCCATCGGGCTTCGGCGCGGAGGATGAAATGAGCGCGGCGGCCTCCGCGCCGGAGTAGGCGGTCACGGTACTCGCAATCGCCGGAGTCGCAGATACAGACTCCTGCGGCGGCTGGCTGGCGGCCAGTTGCTGGCGTTGAGCTTCTTCCTTCTTCCGCCGGTCTGCCTCTTCGGAGACACGGAGTTCTTCTTCCATCTGGAATTTGAAGTCGTTTGAGGCCTTGCGGAACTCGTACATCAGCTTGCCGATCTGCCGGCCGATCTGCGGCAGCCGCCGCGGGCCGAAGACGACCAGCGCAAGCACCATCAGGATCAGCGAGTCGGCCATGCCGAGGCTACCAAGTTGAATTGGCGGAGGGGTCCCCATGAAGCGTAATGATACCTGCCCGCGCATGGCGCTCACAAACCCTGGGAGTAACCCAATTGTGCACCTTGGTGGTAGGCGGGGATGGTCTCGAAACATCCAGAAAGCACGCTGCAGCGAACCTTCGCCTACTCAATAACCTTCAGGCTCGTCTTCTGATCGGCCAGCGAGTCGCCCCCCACCCAGATGTCATACGTTGTTGGCTCTATGACCCGGCGTGACTCGACGTTGTAAAAGCTGAGCTCATCGAAACCGAGCGGGAAATCCAGATGTTTGGTTTCGCCTGGAGCCAGCTGCACGCGGGCGAAGCCCTTCAACTCACGCACCGGCTGCTCGAGGCTGGCCGAAGTGTTGCGAATGTAGAGTTGAACGACCTCGGTCCCGGCAATGCTTCCGGTGTTGGTTACATCTACTCCGACGCTTCGTAATTTCCTTCGCGCTCGAAACGGCCTCTTTCACAGGCACCTCGGCGTGGCTCACACTGGGTTTGGAGAAGCTGAAGCGTGTGTAGCTCAGCCCCCAGCCGAAGGGAAAGAGCGCGGAGTTCTCTTCGTCCATGTAGCGCGAGACGAATTTCTCCTGCGAGTTGGTCGGCATGCGGCTGAGATCGACACCTGTTGCCGGGCGCCCTGTGGGAAGCTGCGCGTAATAGAGCGGCTCCTGCCCGACGGCTCGCGGCAGGCTGACAGGAAGTTTGCCGGAGGGATTGACGTCGCCGAAGAGCACGTCAGCAACGGCAGGTCCGGCTTCGATGCCGGGGCTCCACGCCTCAAGAATTGCAGGCACATGCTCCGCCTGCCCACTTGATCACCAGCGGGCGGCCGGCAAGCACTACCAGCATTACCGGCTTGCCCGTGGCTACGACAGCTTCAAGCAGTTCCTGCTGCTTGCCGGTGAAGCCAAGATTCACGCGGCTGGCGGCTTCGCCTTCCATCCAGTTGGCTGGCTCGCCCAGCGCGAGAATCGCAACGTCGGCCTGCTTTGCCGTCTCCACCGCTTCGGCGATGGACTTGTCGTCATCAGGAAGGGGTTCAGCGGCTGCGCCGGCCTGCGATCCGCCGAACGATCAGGCCTTGCAGCGTATCGGCGTCTTCGCCGGCAAGCAGATCGCAACCTCGGGCATAGAGAAGTCGGTCTCCCAGGCGCTGGGTCAGCTCCTGCTTCAGCGTGATCACGTCCTTGGGATTGCCAGCGGACCACGCGCCGAGCAGATCGCTAGCATCGTCGGCAAGCGGGCCGATCAGTGCAACCTTCTTTGCCTTCGCGGTAAGGGGCAATAGAGTGCCGACACCTTCGACCGGATCGTTCTTGAGCAGAACGATCGTTTCGTCGGCTACTTTGCGGGCCATTGCGCGGCGTTCTGGCGTCGCCGCATAGGGGGCGCTGGGCTCGGTGTAGGGGTGGTCGAAGAGTCCGAGTGCGAACTTTACGCGCAGAATGCGACGAACCGCCTCGTCAACGACGCTCTCGGGAATTTTGCCGGAGCGCACCTGGCCAATGATCGTGGTGCCGAATAGGTTTCCCTCCATATCCATGTCGATGCCCGCCTCAGCGCCTTGCGCGCCACCGTCGCGCCGTCGGCCCTATAGCGTGGTTGAGCAACTCCGCTACCGAGCCCCAATCGGACACCACGAAACCGTCGAAGCCCCACTCCTTGCGCAGAATCTGTGTCAGGGTGAATGGATTCGCGGTAGCGGGTACGCCGTTGATGGAGTTGAACGAGCTCATCATCGTAGCCGACCCGGCTTCGACGGCGGCGTGATACGGCGGCAGATACACCTGGCGCAGCGTGTGCTCGCTCATATCGGCTGCGTTGTAGTCGCGGCCCGCGATGGCCGCGCCGTACGCAGCGAAATGCTTCACGCAGGCGGCGACGGAGTCGGGCTTAGCGAGATCGTCCTGCTGGTATCCCTTGACCCAGGCGCGCGCCATCGCAGAGCCGAGATAGGGATCTTCACCATTGGACTCGACGATGCGGCCCCAGCGCGGATCGCGCGCGATATCGACCATGGGCGAGAAGACCCAGGCGATGCCGTCGGCGCGCGCCTCGATTGCGCCGGTGCGGGCGACCGTCTCGCCGGCCTGCGGATCCCAGCTTGCGGCGACAGCCAGCGGAATGGGAAAGATGGTGTGATGGCCATGAATGACATCGAGGCCGAAGATGATGGGAATGTGCAGGCGCGATTTTTCCATCGCGATGTGCTGGTAGTGATTGGTTCTGTCCGCTCCCACCACGTTGAGCATCGAGCCGACCTGGCCTTTGGCCACAAGCTCGTCATAAGTGAGCTTCGAAGCCGCGGGCCCGGTTGCGAATCCAGCCGAATACTGCACGAGCTGCCCGATCTTTTCCTCGAGCGTCATCTTCTTCAGCAACGCGTCGACGCGTGCGTTCACCTCCTTTGAAGCGAGTTGCGCGTTTGGCGTGGGGCGAGACTGCGCTGTTACCGGCACAACGGAGGCGCCAGCAACTAAGAGAACCAAAGAAGCTAACCGAATGGAACGATCTGCCGCAGTTTTCATAACGGGCCATGATAAACCGAATGAGGGTCCTGAAGGCAGCCCTGCAACTTTCGCGAGGGTTTCGCGTTCAAACGATAGAAGGCACGTGTGCGTGGCCCTTCCTCGGTGTGCCTGTCGTCCGATTTCATGGAAATACTCTACTCTTTTCAAGCTGACTTGATCATGGACCTGATCCCAAAGCTACGGAAAGCACTCTGGCTGGCGCTCGAGCACGATGTGCTGAATACGGCCAAGGCGGCGGCCTACTCAGGCATGCTGATGCTCTTTCCCACGATGGTGGTGATCACGACGCTGCTCGCACTGGTGCCGGAAGGCACACAATCTCGTAGGCGAGATCCGCGACACCTTCGTTCACTTTCTGCCGCGCCGATACGATGGCTCTGTTGATGTCATCGATGCAGGCAAAACGTTTGCACTCGGTGCAGCTGATCTTCTCCGCATCTCACGCTGAGCATCTTTGCGAGCCTGGGCATGATGCTTTCGCTGATGGAGGGTTTTCGCCGCGCCTATCGGCTGCCGCGCGACGACTGGGGATTTTGGCAACGCCGCGGCCGCGCGCTGCTGCTGGTGCCCATTGCGCTGGTTCCGCTGGCGCTGGCCACGCTGGTGCTGGTCTTCGGCCACAAATCGAGCACTGGATGATCGACAACGCCGAGCACGAACTGCGCCTTGCCGTGCTTTTCTTCTGGCGGATGGTGCGCTGGGCAATTGCAGTGCGCACCAGCATCACCGTGCTAGGTGCTCTTTATCACTTCGGCACCAGACGCAAGGAGCATTGGCTCTGGGTGATGCCGGGCGCCATCGCGGCCACGGCTGCTTGGTTTCCTGCGACGCTGGCCTTTGGCTGGTATGTGACGCGGATCGCGAACTACTCGAGGTTCTACGGCTCGTTTGGCGCGGGCATCGCGACGCTGGTGTGGCTCTATATCACTTCGTTCAGCGCGCTGCTGGGAGCGGAGTTGAACGGAGTTCTCTTCCGGTCGAGCAGCAGGCAGAGGCTACCCCGAGCAGAGAGTCGAGCGACATTCTCACATCGCGCTGACTCATGCGTGCTTAACGTGCCCGCTTGATCACGATGGTGCAGCCAATTGGCCGATTGCTTCGCCATGTACAATGAAGCGTTGACCGCCCTCGTTTAACCTCTTTCCCTCAACACAGCCATCTTTGGAGCTTTCTCAATGCCTTACGCCGATCCGAGCCTGACCGATTCCCCTATTCAACGCCGCGCAAAAATCGTCGCTACACTTGGCCCGGCCTCGAACACCGAGCCGGTCTTTCGCGAGTTGGTGCGCGCGGGCATGGATGTGGTTCGCCTGAATTTTTCCCATGGCACGCACGAGGAAAAGCTGGCGCTGATCCAGATGATTCGCAAGGTGAGCCGCGAGGAACGCAAGCCGCTGTGCATTCTGGGCGATCTGCAGGGACCTAAGATTCGCACTCGAAGCTGAAAGATCACCAGCCGGTGCTGCTGAAGGCCGGCCAGCGGCTGACCATCACGCCGCGCGATGTTCCCGGCACGGCTTCGCTGGTGGGCACCACCTTCAAGACGCTGGCAGAAAACGTTGAGCAGGGCTCGCGCATTCTGCTTTCCGACGGCCTGATCGAGCTGCGCGTCCACGAGGTGCACGGCGCTGACGTGGTCTGCGACATCATCAACGGCGGCATGCTGGGCGAGAACAAGGGCATCAACCTGCCCGGTATTCCGGTGCGTGTTCCGTCGCTGACCGATAAGGACGCAGGATCTTGAGTTCGCGCTGAAGAACGGCGTGGATGCGATTGCGGTTTCATTCGTCCGCACCGCCGAGGATGTGCGCCTGGTGCGCAACCGCGTGTCGGCCTACGGCGGCGAGACCTGGATCATTGCCAAGCTCGAAAAACCGCAGGCCATCGAGCATCTCGACGCATTCTTCAGGCTGCCGACGGCATCATGGTGGCGCGCGGCGACCTGGGCGTGGAAGTGCCGCCGGAGCAGGTGCCTGCGATTCAGAAGCACATCATCCGCCGCGCGGCGGAATTCTCGCAAGCCGGTGATCACGGCGACGCAGATGCTGGAGTCGATGATTGAGAATCCGCGGCCCACGCGCGCCGAAGTCTCCGACGTGGCCAATGCCGTCTACGACGGCACGGACGCAGTGATGCTTTCCGGCGAGTCGGCGGTGGGCAAGTATCCCGGTGGACGCGGTCGCCATGATGGCGCGCATCGTGGGCGAGGCCGAGCACCACATCAAGGAAGACAGGCAGTACTCGCGCCAGACACGTGTGCGCGAGAGCCGCCTTTCGATTGCAGAAACCATTTGCGAAGCTACCGCGCACGCCGCCGACGATCTGGACCTGCGCGGCATTGCGCTCTTTACCGAGTCGGGAGCCACCGCGCGACAGCTTTCGAAGTATCATCCGTCCGTCGCCGATCTTTGCGCTCAGCCCGGTCGAGGTCACGATCAACCGGCTCAACCTGCTGTGGGGCACCACGCCGATCCGCTGCCCCAAGGTCAACTCGACCGAGGCGCTGGTCGATGTAGCCGAAAGCTGCTGGAGCAGCATGGCTACGTGCGAGCCGCGAGGTGATCGCGATTGTTGCCGGAACGCGCACCAAATCCGGCTCGACGAACTTTCTGCGTCTGCATGTGATGGGCGAGCACAAGGAAGGAATGCGCTTCTTTGCTCCGCCGCATGAAGAGACGATCCACATCTCTGAGTCGCCCGCAGAAACTTCCAAGTCAAAGGCGAAGCGCATCACCGTGAAGCCGGCGCGCGAAACTGATAAGTAGAGAAGTTCAAGCGCAAAGAAGAACGCCGCCCCGATTGGAGGCGGCGTTTCGCATTCTACTGATCGTCTACTTCGCCGCGAGTTGGCGAAGCACGTACTGCAAAATGCCGCCGTGCTCGAAGTACTCGATCTCCTGCGGAGTGTCGATGCGCACGCGCGCCTTGAACTGCTTTACCGTCCGTCGGGCGCTGTTGCCTTCACCTGCAGCGTGCGGCCAGCGGCAAACTTGCCTTGAGCATCGCGGTGAGCCCGGGGAAGTCGTAGACCTCCTCGCCAGTCAGCCCCAGCGACTCGACGTTCTGACCTTCCGCAAACTGCAGCGGCAAAATCCCCATGCCCACGAGATTCGAGCGGTGAATGCGCTCGAAGCTCTCAGCGATCACAGCGCGCACGCCCAGCAGGTTCGGTCCCTTGGCTGCCCAGTCGCGCGAAGAACCAGAGCCGTATTCCTTGCCGGCGAGAATAACGAGGGGCACTTTGCGCTCGGCATACTTCACGCTGGCATCGAAGATCGACATCTGCTCGCCCTCGGGCAGCAGCCGTGTCACGCCGCCCTCAGTGCCCGGCGCGAGCTTGTTGCGCAGGCGCACGTTGGCGAAAGTGCCGCGGACCATGACTTCGTGATTGCCGCGGCGCGAACCGTAGGAGTTGAAGTCGGCCGGTTTTACGCCATGCTCGGCGAGATACTTTCCTGCAGGGCCGTTGGCTTTGATGATCCCGCAGGCGAGATGTGGTCGGTGGTGACTGAGTCGCCCAGCACCGCCAGCACGCGCGCGCCGACAATATCACTCACGGGCGCGGGCGTTTTGGTGATGCCGTCGAAGTAGGGCGCCTTGCGGATGTAGGTCGAGTCCGGCTCCCACTTGTAGACGTCGCCGGTTGGGAAGCTGAGTCCCTGCCAGTTGGCGTCGCCCTCGCTCACGGTCGCGTACTCCTTGCGGAACCCTTCGCTGGTGAGGCCCTTCTCGATGGCCGCGGCCACCTCGGCCTGCGTCGGCCAGATGTCTTTGAGGATAAACCGGCTGGCCGGCCTCGTCGTTGCCCAGCGGATCGGTATCGAAGTTATGGCCGATCCTGCCGGCGAGTGCGTAGGCGACAACCAGCGGCGGGCTCATCAGGTAGTTGGCGCGCACATCCACGTTGACGCGGCCCTCGAAGTTGCGATTGCCGCTGAGCACGCTGACGGCGACCAGGCCGTGCTCGTCGATGGTCTTTGAAACTCGGTAGGCAGCGGGCCGGAGTTGCCGATGCAGGTGGTGCAGCCGTAGCCCACCACGTTGAAGCGCAGCTTTTCGAGATAGGGCAGCAGGCCGGCCTTCGGGTAGTAGTCGGTGACCACGCGCGAGCCCGGCGCGAGCGAAGTCTTCACCCATGGCGGCACAGTGAGACCCTTTTCAACGGCCTTCTTCGCCAGGATTCCGGCAGCGACCATCACCGAAGGATTCGACGTGTTGGTGCAACTGGTGATGGCCGCGATGACGACCGAGCCGTGGTCGAGATACTTGTCGGGATCGACGCCGAACCGTTCCTTCACCGTCGTAGTCGACGTGCAGCGGGACTTCGCTCGGCGATGGCCAGTGTCAGTCACAGCCGTGGTCGCGCTCCCATGCGACCGCAGTACGGCGTGCCCAGCGGCTTGGCGGTCGGCGCAAGCAGCGAGGCAGTTGCTGCGCGAAGCTCGCGGCTGCGTCCTTCAGCAGCACGCGATCCTGCGGACGCTTCGGTCCGGCGACGCTCGGCTCGACGGAGCCCAGATCGAGCTCCAGCGTCTGCGTGTATTCAGCCTCGGGCGAGCCTGCCGTGTGGAACAGGCCCTGCTCCTTGTAATACGCCTCGACCAGCGCGATCTGTTCTTCGCTGCGGCCGGTGAGGCGCAGGTAGCGCAGTGTCTCCGCATCCACGGGGAAGATGCCGCAGGTTGCGCCATACTCGGGCGCCATGTTGCTGATGGTGGCGCGATCGGCCAGCGGCAGCTCCGCGATTCCGGCCCGTAGAACTCGACAAATTTGCCGACGACGCCCAGCTTGCGCAGCGCCTGCGTCACGGTCAGCACCAGGTCGGTCGCCGTGGCGCCCTCGCGCAGCTTGCCGGTCAGCTTGTAGCCCACCACCTGCGGCACCAGCATGGAGACTGCCTGGCCCAGCATCGCGGCCTCGGCCTCGATGCCGCCCACGCCCCAGCCCAGCACGCCCAGGCCGTTGATCATGGTGGTGTGCGAGTCGGTGCCGACCAGCGTGTCAGGATAGGCGAGCAGCTCGCCGTCGATCTCGGTGGTGAAGACGACGCGCGCCAGGTATTCGAGATTTACCTGGTGGCAGATGCCCATGCCCGGCGGCACGGCGCAGAAATTGCGGAACGCCGTCTGGCCCCACTTCAGAAACGCATAGCGCTCGCGATTGCGCTGGAACTCCAGCAGCGCGTTGGCCGTCGTAGGCGCCGGCGGTGCCGAATTCGTCCACCTGCACCGAGTGGTCGATGACCAGCTCGGCCGGCACCAGCGGATTTACGCGCTCCGGATCGCCGCCCAGCGTCTTGATGGCGTCGCGCATGGCGGCCAGGTCGACGATGGCGGGCACGCCGGTAAAGTCCTGCATCAGCACGCGCGCGGGCATGTAGGCAATCTCGCGGCTGGGCTCGGCCTTGGCGTCCCAGTTGGCCAGGAAGTCGATGTCGCCGGCGGTAACGTTCACGCCGTCTTCGCGGCGCAGCAGGTTTTCAAGCAGAATCTTCAGGCTGAAGGGCAGGCGGCTCAGGTTGAAGCCGCGCGCGGTGAGCGCTGGAAGCCGATAGATGGTGTAGGAGCGGTTGCCGGAAATAAGCGTAGGCCCGGCTGTCGAAGCTGTTCATGGGGAGAGCCTTTCTATCCGCGCACGGGCGGATGATCTTAGGGATGGTCTGACCTCTATTCGCACAGGACTTCGCCGCCGATTCATGCGCGGCGTTTGTGCGCGAAAGCTGTCAACGAGAAAGATTACTCAGCGGACGAAGCGCCGTCCACGGTCGGGCCGGCCGCGGCGAAAGCGCTTGAGAAGAGGCGAGCCGGCTGAGTCGTAGTGGCTGAGCATAGTAAACACGTAGATTTTAGCGCGGCTCGACCTTGCAGTGGAATTGGAAACTGGACCTGGAGCTTGAACGGGAGCTTGAACGCGTCCAAATCCTCGCCGTGGATGGGCTTGCACGCCGTGGCAGGTGACGATACGCTCGAACCTGTCTCCGGAGGGATCCAGATGTCCATGCGTGTCGGTCTTCTTGCGTCTGCGCTGCTTGTTCTTTCGTCCGCTGGGGCTCTGGGCCGAGTCTGCGCCTGCCCAGAGCAAATGGCCCACCGTAGATCACACGGTCACATTGCCCAATTTCCGCTTCGGCACTGGCGAGACGCTGCCGGAACTCAAGCTGCACTACCTCACCCTCGGAACGCCCATCGCAATGCGGCCGGCCACGCTGGACAACGCCGTTCTGCTGCTGCACGGCACGGGCGGCGATGCGCATTCGCTGATGAATCCGTTGTTCTCGGATGTTCTTTTTGCACCGGGCGGCGTGCTCGACATCACGAAGTACTTCATCATCCTGCCGGACGACATTGGCCACGGCGAAAGCTCGAAGCCCTCAGAGGGGCTGCACGCGCACTTCCCTGCTTACGACTACGACGACATGGTTCGCAGCCAGCGCATGATGCTCGACGCGATGCAAGTGGATCACCTGCGGCTGATCCTGGGCACCTCAATGGGCTGCATGCAGACGTTTGTCTGGGGAGAAACATATCCGGGGTTTGCTGATGCTCTGGCGCCATTCGCATGTTTGCCCGTGCAAATTGCCGGACGCAACCGCATGATGCGCTACATGGCCATACAGTCGATCAAGCTCGACCCCGCTTGGATGGGCGGCGAATACAAGACGGAACCTGTTCAAGGATTGCGCGCTGCAAACGAGATGCTCCTGGTGATGGGATCGAGCGCGCTGCAGATGCAGAAACAGGCGCCCACGCGCGAACTTGCCGAGCAATACGTCGATCGGTATCTCAACCGCACGATGGCCGCTACGGACGCGAACAACATGATCTTCTACGTCAACGCCAGCCGAAACTATGACCCCAGCCCGAACCTCGAACGCATCACGGCGCCGGTGCTTTGGATCAATTCGGCGGACGATTACATCAATCCACCTGAGCTGGGGATCGCAGAAAAGATGGTGAAGAGAATGCCGAATGCGCGGTTCATCCTGATTCCGATCTCCGACGCAACGCGCGGCCACGGCACACACACGATGGCATCGGTGTGGAAAGACTACCTCGCCCAGTTCATGCAAAAGACCGAGCCCAAACAATAACCGAGTTCTTTTCGGAACAGATTCATCCACGCACGCAACCGTATACTGACCCCGGGCGTTTCTTACGGCGAGGTCAACTTCAGCTTGAGCGTTGCGGTCAGGGTCAGCGATTGGTATTCGGGCTTTTATGCCTGGTTGATGCGCCGATTGCCGACCGAGCGGCAGCGGCTGCTGGCGTTCACCATTCTTGCCGGCGGTCTCTGCGGCTTTGCCGCAGTTGCGTTTCACATCAGTGTGGCATTCGTTGAAAGCCAGCTGATCGAGCGGGCAACGGCGGGCGCAACCGCACCCGGGCATCACGCCTGGATACTCTGGACGATTCTTACCCCTGCGCTTGGCGGACTCATCTGCGGATTGGGGCTCTTCTATGTTGCGCCCGCGGCCGCCGGAAGCGGAATCCCCCAGGTTAAGGTCGCGTTCACGCTGCGATCAGGCTACATCTCCATTAAAGAGACCATCGCCAAATTTGTGTTGTGCGCATTGCAAATTGGCTCCGGCGCTTCGCTTGGAGTAGAGGGCCCGACGGTGCACATCTGCGCGGGCGTGAGCAACATGCTTGCCCGCGCGGCCCGCCTCAGCCCCGAATATCGCCGGCGCATGACGTCGGTTGGCATGGCTGCGGGCATCGCGGCGGCGTTCAACGCGCCGATTGCTTCAGTAACATTCACGCTCGAAGAGCTGATCGGCGATCTGGACCAGACAATGTTGTCGGGGGTGATCATTGCTGCAGCGCTCGCGGCGGTTGTGGAGCACATCGTGCTGGGCGCAAACCCCATCTTCCATGTTCCGAGGGACTTTGAGATGGGGCCGGCAACCTCATTGATCGGCTACTCGTTGCTGGGTCTGTTGGCTGCATTCGTTTCGATTGCGTTTACCGATTCGCTGCTGGGGCTGCGCGCTCGCTTCAAGCGGCTGACACAGGTGCCGAAATGGCTGCACCCCGCAATTGGCGCTGCGGCCACGGGAAGTCTGGCAACGGTTGGTCTGCTCTTCTTTCACCTGGGTGGCATTGCGGGTGATCCCTACAAAACACTCACACTGGCTTTCTCTGGCTCAATTCCGCTGCTGGCGATGGCGGTGCTGTGCGTGCTGAAGCTGGCTGCGACGGTTACCTCGTATTCAAGCGGCGGGGCCGGAGGCATTTTTGCGCCAGCGCTTTTCATGGGCGGAATGCTGGGCGGCGCCGTCGGCTATTGCGATGTATTAGTCTTCCATCACTCGCCGGAGGTAATTGGGGCCTTTGCTGTGGTCGGTATGGGCGCTGTCTTCGCAGGCATTGTGCGCGCGCCGATGACGTCTGTGCTGATCATTTTTGAAATGACGCGCGGCTACGGGCTGGTATTGCCTCTGATGATCGCCAACATGAGCGCCTTTGCGCTGGCGCGCCACTGGCGCAAAACGTCTGTCTACGATGCGTTGCTGGAACAGGATGGCATCTGCCTGCATGAGCCGGAGCTGGTGGAAGAGCCGGCTCGCTAGCGCCAAGAATTACTGCGGCGGCTTCATGTTGTAGAGGAACATGGCGCGCAATTCGAGATAGGGTCCGTGGAACTCGCGCGGCAGCGGCGGATAGTTGGAGCCAGTGAGAGCGCCCCACGCGGCGCGATCAAGGCCGCTGTCGCCTGACCTGCCTTCGAGCTGCATGCTGCCATCCATGATGCGTCCATTGGGCAGCACCTTGAAGCGAATCACAACTGCGCCCGATTTCAGAATAGGCGGATTGACTTCGTCGGGAATCAGCGGATCCCAGGTGCGCTCTGTCTCGCGGTGCCAGCGGATAAGCCAGGAGTTGAAATCGACTCCCTGCGTATCGGAGAGGACTTCAACGCCGCCTGAGCCAGCACCAGGATGCATGGAAAGTCCGCCACCGGCGGGCTGAGGCGCGTTGTAGCCACCGGGATTGTGCGCTGCGCCGCGCATGGCGTCGCGAAGCTGGTCAGCTGGATTCTGCGAACCCATCGCAAAGTTTGGTCGGGCAGGTACGGCCTGCGGTTGCGGCGCCTCCTCGGGTGCCTTGGGCTGCGCCTGAGGCTGAGGCTGCGGCTGCACCGGATTCTCGATCTTTGGCGGTGTCGTTGGCTCGGGAACGGGCGCTGGCGTGGGCTTATTCAACGCCTCGAGTGTCTTCTTATCGATGGGTGGCAGCTTGGGCTTAACCGGCTCGACCTTGATCTTTGGCTGCTGATACTTCTGCAGAAGATCCGGCGGCAAGTCGAGATAACTGAGATCCTTGCGCTTCTTAATAGCGTCAAACGGGTCAACAACCGGCGGCACTTTCAAGATGTACTTCGGAATCCATGTAACGACGGAAAGGAGCAGCACATGGATGAGAACTGCGAGCCAGATGCCTTCACGCAGGCGGGCCCAGCGGCGCTCGTCTTCAAGCTCGCTGATCATCTCCAGCAGCTCGTGGGTGTCGTAATCGACCCAACGGGAAGTGGAGATGGTAGCTCGAGGGCGCGATTCCGAGGAAGAGCTTTCCTGCCCGGCTTCGTTTGGATCGGGACCGGTTCCTAGGGGCTCGTTTGGCTCGCTCGCCGGGGTAGGCGTCTGGGTGGTGGGCATTCGTCCAACTGGGAGCCGCGGGATTGGCCTGCGTGCTCTCGTCTTCAATCCTTCTCTTTTATTTTCTCATCCCTTGAGAAACTGGCAAACTCTCGCCGGAAAGTACAATGATTCTTTTGGAATGGACGGATCGCAAGCAAGAAAGAGGCGCGTTTGAGGCAGTTTTTCGAGCGGATTCTCGCCAAATGGAACCTGGTTATTCTGCCGGCCCTGATCAAGATGGGGTTCTGGGGAATTGCGGCTGTGGCAATCCTCGATTCGTCGAGCATACCGGTGCCGATGGATGCCATTCTGGCGGTTTATGTCTGGAACGATAAGCCGCACTTCTGGGCGTATGTGCTGCTGGCAGCGGCTGGTTCGGCAGTGGGAGGGCTCGTTCCATATGGACTAGGACGGGCAGGAGGCGAGCTTTTTCTGCTGAAACGGGTGAACCGCGCCCGTTATGAGCAGCTGAAGGACCGCTTTGAGAAGCAGGAGTTTCTGGCGGTGATGATTCCGTCGATGCTGCCGCCGCCGACGCCTTGGAAAGTCTTCGTCTTTGCCGCAGGCGTCTTTGAAATGAATGTTTTACCGTACATGGCAGCAGTGTTCGCAGGGCGAACGATCCGCTGGCTGGTGCTGGCCATCCTGGTGTTGAAATTGGGCCCGGGCGCGGTGAACCTGGTGGCCCAGCACGCCCTTGCAACTCTGCTCATTGTGGGCGGTCTGGCGATTGCGGGATTTGCGTGGTGGTGGTTCAGCAAGCGGCGAAGCGGAGAATTACAAGGCGAATAGAGTGCGGTTTATCGATGCACATAAAAGGCCCCCGGACTGGCCCGGGGGCTTTTGTCGTTTCGGGAACCGCTACTTTCCGGCGAGGGCGGGCTGAGGTTCAGAGCCCTTGAAGCGTTGGACAAGCACCGGCACGCCGAAGGCGAGGCCGGCGACGATAGCCGTGGAGACAAGATCGTTGCGGTAGAAAGGCA
Source organism: uncultured Acidobacteriaceae bacterium (assembly GCA_963832465.1). Classification (GTDB taxonomy): domain Bacteria; phylum Acidobacteriota; class Terriglobia; order Terriglobales; family Acidobacteriaceae; genus Telmatobacter. The sequence goes on along the minus strand of CAWHUJ010000001.1, from coordinate 348,475 downwards.
GCGCCGCTACGAAGCACTCGCCGAGACCCGCGAGTGTGCGCGGATACATGTTGCTTCCGGCCCAGACGGCGTAGTTGGAGACAAGGAAGAACGATGTGGGGCCGAGGACAACAGCAGCAGCGGTGCGCACAAATGTCGTCTTAGCGTGGAGCAGGATGTGACCGAGCGCCATGGCCATGATGTACCAAGCCCAGGTGGTGATGTAGGCCTCGATGCGGAAAGCGTAGTGATACGTAAAGACTGTGAGCAAATAGTCCGTGGCCATCAGTGCGGCCAGAGGAGCCAGCATTTCGCGCCAGGAGCGCCGCGCGCCGAAGTAGAGAAGCGCCCCGCCGACAGCGGTGAAGTTGAACCAGTCGGGATGCGGCACGAGACGGCTCAACACGGCGACAACGATCAAGAGATATGCAGACATGCGGACGACCTCCGTGCGGTGCTCCCGGCCGGTGGCCGGGAGAAAGCTTTCCTTTTCATTGTGAAGGGCCGAGGCGACCGGGTCAACCGCAAGCGTAAAAACCAGCAAATCCCCCTCGAATTCAGGCTCCCGATTCGAGCAGCTTCAACAGCCCGGCTTCGTCGAGAACGGGCACTTTGAGAGCCTGCGCTTTGTCGAGCTTTGACCCTGCCTCTTCGCCGGCGATGACGTAGCTTGTCTTCTTGCTCACTGAGCCCGCGATCTTGCCGCCTGCGGCTTCGATTTTCTCCTTTGCCTCTTCGCGGGTGAGGTTGGGCAACGTGCCCGTGAGCACAAAGGTTAATCCGGCAAGTTGAGTTGACCGCTGCTTCTTCTCGGCGGTCATGTCGACACCGGCTTCGCGCAAATGCTCCACCAACTCGCGATTCTTTGTCTGCGCGAAAAACTCGAGGATCGCTTCGGAGATGCGCGGGCCGACTTCCTCCACACGTTCAAGCTCCTCCTTGTTTGCCGCCATCAGCGCGTCGACTGACCCGAATTCTTCCGCAAGCAGCTCCGCGGTGCGCTCTCCGACGAAGCGAATGCCAAGCCCCATCAGCACTCGCGCGAGACCAGCCTTCTTTGAGCGGTCGATCTCTTCTTTCAGAGTTGTTGCGGATTTCTCCGCAAAACGTTCAAGACCGGAAAGCTGTTCGACAGTGAGCTTGTAAAGATCGGCCACGCTGCGCACCAGGCCACGCTCCAGCAACTGCTGCACCGCCGCATCGCCCAGCCCCTCGATGTTCATGACGCTTCGCGCACCATAGTGCAGCAAGCTTTCGCGCAATTTTGCGGGACAATCGGCATTAACGCAGCGATGATCGGCCTCGCCTTCGGCTCGCACGACGTCGCTGCCGCACTCCGGGCATTTGGTGGGAAAGACAAATTTGCGCGTTCCGCGTGGATGGTCCTTGTCTTCGATGACCTCAACCACTTTGGGAATGACGTCGCCGCCGCGTTCGACCTTGACCCAGTCGCCGATGAGCAGGCCCATGCGCTCGATGAAATCGGCGTTGTGCAGCGTGGCGCGGCTCACGGTGACTCCGCCGACGAAGACTGGCTTGAGCATTGCGGTAGGCGTGAGTTTGCCGGTGCGGCCAACGGTGATCATGATGTCGTTGATCTGCGTGATGGCGGATTCGGCGGTGAATTTGTAGGCGATGGCCCAGCGCGGAGCGCGGCCTGTGTATCCGAGACGCAGTTGCGTGGCGTGGGATCGACCTTGATGACGACACCATCGATCTCGTAGCCAAGCGTGGCACGCTGCTCCTCGGCCTTCGTCGATGAACCTCATCATAGAAGTCAACGGAGTGAACCTGCCGCGGTGCGGATTTACGCGGAAGCCGAGCGCGGTAAGCGTGTCGAGTGTTGCGTTCTGCCCGGCGGCAAGGTAGTCGCCATCCACCAGTACGAAATACGCGAAGAAGACGAGGCCCCGCTGGCCACGATGCTGGGATCAAGGGTGCGGACAGTTCCTGCTGCGGAGTTTCGCGGATTGACGAAGACGGGCAGGCCTTCACGCTCGCGCTCTTCGTTCGTGCGCAAAAATGCCTTCTCCGGCATCACCACTTCGCCGCGCACTTCAAATGCCTGCGGGAGGCCTGCCTTCTTAAGCGCCGCGGCAGAAATGGCGATGGGCACACTGCGAATAGTGCGTATGTTGGAGGTGACTTCTTCACCCACCTGGCCATCGCCGCGCGTAACGCCATATACAAGGCGCGAACCGCCGTCCTCGGCGGGCTCATACTTCAGGGCAACGCTGAGGCCATCAAGTTTCAATTCTGCCGTGTACTCGACGGGGAGATTGCCGGCGAGCTCGTGCACCCTGCGATCCCAGTCCTTGAGCTCGTCTTCGTTGTACGCATTGTCGAGGCTGAGCATTGACCGCGAGTGGCGCACCTTGCGGAATCCCTCGGCCGGCTTGCCGCCGACACGCTGCGTCGGCGAATCGAGCGTGACGAGCTCAGGGTGCTCCGCCTCGAGCTTTTTGAGCTCATTCATCAGCGCGTCATACTCGGCATCGCTGATTTCAGGCGCGTCCATCACGTAGTAGAGGTGCTCGTGCCTGCGGAGCTGCGTACGCAGTGCTTCTGCGCGCTTCTCCACCTTGCTCGCTTTGCCGCGTTCATCCATTGGCTGGATTATAGGGCGCTGCCCGGACCGACACTGAGCAGTTAGTATGTTTTGCAGACGCTATGGAGCCTGTCACGCACTTCCTTACCGGCGCCTGCATTGGACGCGCCGGACTTAATCGCAAATCTGCTTACGTTACGCTGGCTGCTGTGCTGGCTGCCGAAGCCGCCGATCTCGACATCGCCTGGGGCTTTGCCGGACCCGTGGAACTACTCAAGCATCATCGCGGCATCACGCATACTTTTATTGCCGTGCCGGTCGTTGCTGCTGCGGCAACCTGCGTCGCATGGCTCTATCATCGATGGCGTCAAAGCCGCGGCGCGCGGCCAAATGCCGCTCCCGTGCGATGGGCCTGGGTGTATTTTGCGGCTCTGATTGCCGCCCTCAGCCACATCTTTCTGGACTGGACGAACGATTACGGCGTGCGGCCATTCTTTCCATTCAACCCGCAGTGGTATGCGGGTAGCTTCGTCTTTATTGCTGAGCCTGTGCTGTGGCTGCTGTTGATTTCGGCAATCGTGATGCCCTGGCTGCTGGGACTGGCGGACAGCGAGATTGGCGCTCGACGAACGCCTTTTCGCGGACGTGGCTGGGCCATTTTCGCGCTGTGCGGCATGGTTGTGGTGTGGTGCTGGCGATGGGCCGAGCGCGGGCAGGCAGAGGCCCTGCTCGGAAATACGCAGGTGACTACGGCGCCGATCACGCGCATCGCCATTCAACCCTCCTGGGTGAATCCCTATCGCTGGCGCGCGATCATTGAGACTCAGAACTACTATCAGACGGCCGAGATAAACACTCGGACGGGCGCAATCGACAGCGAGGCGCCACGCGACGTGCTCTACAAGCCGACCGATACGCCCGCCGCAGAGGCTGCCAAGCAGACAGAGCTGGGGAAGGTTTATCTCGACTGGGGCAGGTGGGCCGTGGTGCGCGACGTCGGCCAGTACCCTGTGCCGGGTTTCGATCCTCCGCAAGTGACGCCCGGCCGCACCTGGACTACGGTCGAGTTCTCCGATCTGCGCTTCTCCAATGCCTTTCGCGAGAGCGGAAATAGCGGAGACGCCGGGCCTTTGAGCGGCGCCGTGTACATCGTCGACGGCCGCGAAGATGCCGGTCAGTTCATGAACGGGCGCGAGCAGAAATAGTTGCATACTCTCGGCGTCGCAGCCCAAACTGGCAGCACATGAATCCCGCTCGCTTTCCTGCACCTGGTTCTCTAACAGTGTGTCTCTGGGCCGCCCTCTTTACCGCGCTTCCCGCCAGCGCCACCAATCTCGTCACGGGCAACGGCTTCGGATTCGCGGTTGTCTCTCCGCAGACTGGGGCGATCACGAAGTTCTACTCTCATCCCTACAGCTTCATGCGCCCCGATCCGAGCAGGCCGCTTAGTGAGGGCATGGCGACCCCGAACTTCGTGAAGAATCTGAGCTGGAGATCGACAGCCGGCAGCGTGTCGGCGGAATACGTCGATGACTCACACGTAATTCGCGTCGGCTCATCCGAAGGCGAAGGCTTCGCTTTTATGCCCTTCGGTCTGCATCGCGCAGCGCTCATCATCGCGTGGCAACAGAGGCAGGCACCCTCGTCGCGCACCGGTTTTCAAGTCGAATTGAGTGCTTCGATCAGGTCGCATGTGTGGCTCTCCGTCGCGGGCAACCGCATCCAGCAGGTGAAAGTTGCCGGCATCGAGGAATCGCTTCTGCTCGTTCCGCTCGCGCGCGAGCGAGACGACCCGGCGGGCTCGCAACAATTTCTAGCCGGCAGTTCTGCCTGGGCATTGATCCCGGTTGAGCACGACAGCGAAATCCAGCCGGCGGTTCGCGAATTCACCCGGTGGCGCGCCGGCCTCAAACCAGGCGCCCTGGTGCAGCGCGAACTTGCGGAGGTCGAACAATGGCGCGTTAAGCCCGCATTTCAATTCGCAAACGAACAGCAGCGGCATCTCTGGCGCCAGAGTGAGGTGATGCTGCGCATCGCGCAAAGCCGCGAGCCCAATCGCCCGGAACTTCGCCGCTATGGCAACGGCCTCATCGTCGCCAGCCTGCCTGATGGCGTATGGTTCACTCCCTGGGTGCGCGACATGTCCTGGGCCACCGTCGCATTGGCTCGCATGGGACATCAAGCTGAGGCGCGCGCGGCGCTGCTCGCTTACTTCAACGCGCGGCCCACAGGAAAGATGCGACAGCAAACGGCGGGCGTTGATTATCAGGTTTCAGTGGTGCGCTACTTCGGTGACGGCGCAGAGGAACCGTTCTTCACTGAGGAGGGGAGCACCAACATCGAATTCGACGACTGGGGCGAAGTGCTTTGGGCCCTCGGCGAGTACACGCGCCGGTTCAACGATCCCGCTCTTCTCAGCACCCCCACAGCGCGCGGGCCACTCTATCGAAGCGCGAGAGACTTCATCGTGAAGCCGCTACTCGCCAATACCGAGAAATATGGCGATGGCGAGATCGTTGCCGCCGACACTTCCATCTGGGAAGAACGCCAGAAGGACAAGAAGCATTTCGCGTTTTCAACCGCCATGGCAATCGTGGGACTCAAGAATTTCGCCGAGGTCGCGCACCGCGCAGGCGACGACGCGAGTTGCAGTGAAGCCCTGGCGCGCGCCGACCAGCTTCAGAAAGGCTTCAACGCCGCGTTCATTCGCGGGCGACAACTGCATGGAACCCTCGAGCCCGGAGAGAAAAACGACATTGATGGTGCACTGCTTTCCATCATCAACTTCGGCGTGGTTACTGATCCTGCGGTTATCCGCGACACCGTCGAGCGAATGGAACTCCTCAAAGTTGCGTCCGGCGGATACCGTCGCGTTCGCAGCACCTACACGGATCCGGCGATCTTCGAGTACTGGTACGAGCGCCAGGAGTTCCTCTTTGTTGATTTCAATCTCGCCGAACTCTACCGCCGCCTGGGCCGCAAGGCCGAAGCCGGTCAGATGGTCACCCGCATCGTCGACAAGGCTGCCGCCGACCACGACATCATTCCTGAAATGTATGTAGCTCTGCCCTGCACTCTCTTCCTCGGAGCCATCGGCGATCCCACAGGCGCACGTCCCATGGTTGGCTACGGCGCTGGCGTTTACATTCTCGACGTGCTCGATTCCGTCGCTCGTCAATAAGGCAGCAGCACGATCGGGATCACCACCCCAGCCGCCAGCAGCCCGGAAAGCACCCACCAGTTGCGGCTGTACTTGTACGACATGTAGATTCCCGTTGCCGTCGAGATCAACAGGCTGATCGATACAAGCAGAAAGAAGATCTTCAACGGCAAATGACTCTTCTGCGTGGACCGCGCTGGCTCTGGAGCCGGTGCCGGAGTTGGCCTCTCCTGAGCCGGCGAAGCTGTCGCTCCTGCATCGCCTCGGCGTCGATCATCGGGCGCAGCACCCTCTCCAGCTGCCGCCCTGGTTTTGCGCACAGGTATAACCGTCGTCTGCTTCTTATGCACCTGCGCCAGCGTCGCAATCCATTGCGGAGGCTTGTAGCTGCTGCCGGGGGTTGTTTCATGAAGGCTGAAGGTCTGCATCGCCCCTGTGACCGCAAAGAAGACGAGCGCAGGCGTGGTAAAAATGCCCACCCAAAGATGAATTTTGCGCAGCGACCTCAAAACAGCATGGCCCTTCGACATCGACACCTCACGGAAGAATTCCCCACACGCAAGCTCCGCGGGATGTGATCGCAGAAGGTAAACGGCAGGATAGTAGATATAAGACTAAATTAGTCCTAATTTCTCCGCAACGGCTAACAATGTGTCATCGACAGCATTCTTTCTTCTTTTGCACACTCACACTTGGTCGCAGATGCTACAACCACCCTTATGACCCGAGTCGTCTTGTTTTTCTGTCGCTGCCTTGCGTTCTCTTTGCTTGCCGCTTCACCGGTTCTACCAGCTCAGCCTGCTGCACCAGTTGATCAGTCCGTCGTTGCGGGCATGGCTGCGACCGCGCAGAGCGGTGAGCAGCTTCTGCCGGTTCACTGGGACGCGAAGGCCGGCAAGCTCTACCTCGGTATCCCGCTTAGCGAGGGCGACGGCGCCAGATCGACCGGCTACATCCTCTATGATTCCCTGCCCTATGGTGTGGGGCAGAACGATCTTGGCATGGATCGCGGGCAACTGGAGATTCTCAGCGGCGGCGGGGGCGGCGGCCCTCGTCTTGTTCACTTCGAACGCGTGGGCCCCAAGGTTCTGCTCGTCGAAGAGAACACGCAATACCGCACGGGCTCTGCCGATCCCGCTGAACAGCTTGCGGTGGCGCAGTCCTTCCCGACTTCGGTGCTGGCCGGATTTCGCGTCGAGGGAGAAGCCAACGGCTTTGTGGTCGTGGATGCCACGGAGTATTTTCTGCGTGACATTCACGGTGTCGCCGAAGCCCTCTCTGCCGCGAAGCAGGGCAGTTATCGCGTCGACGGAGACCGCTCCACGATTGATCCGGAGCACTCAAAGGCTTTCCCTCTGAACACCGAGGTTGAGGCGGAGTTAACCCTCGTCAACGAGAATCCCAGTGATGCCACAATTCTGGCTGATGTTACGCCAGATGTGCACGCGCTAACCGTACACGAGCGGCAGAGCTTTCTCAAGTTACCGCCGCCGGGATATGTGCCGCGTCGCTACTCTCCTCGCTCGGGATATTTTGATATCTCGTGGCGGGAGATGAATACGCCTCTGGGCGTCGATACCAATCAGCAGTTCATTCCGCGTCATCGTCTGCAGAAGAAAGACCCCAACTGCACTGCAGGCTGCGAAGCTGTGCAGCCTATCGTGTACTACATCGATCGCGGAGCGCCGGAACCGCTGCGATCAGCATTGCAGGAGGGCTGTTCATGGTGGGATCAGGCCTTTCAGGCTGCGGGATGGGCTCCCGGCACGTTTCAGGTGAAGTTGCTGCCGGAAGACGCCGACCCGATGGACGCGCGCTACAACATCATCCAGTGGGTGCATCGCTTCAATCGTGGCTGGAGCTACGGTGACGCGCTCTCCGACCCGCGGACCGGCGAAATCCTGAAGGGCAATGTGACGCTGGGCAGCCTTCGCGGCCGGCAGGATTACATTATTGCCGAGGCACTACTGGCTCCCTATAAGGGCGGCAAAGTGCCGGATACGGAGCACGATGCTGCGCTGGCAATGGTGCTTCAGCGCATCCGCCAGCTTGCCGCGCATGAAACCGGGCACACGCTCGGCCTGATGCACAACTATGCGGCCAGCACGATGCCGCACACGCTCGAGCAGACGATGAGCGTGATGGAGTATCCGCACCCGTGGATCACTCTCGACAAGAATGGCGTTCCCGATCTCTCGCAGGCTTATCCGGTGGGCATCGGCGTGTGGGACAAAGTTGCGATCGATTACGGATACAGGGAGTTTGACCGCGACGGCAAAGCTGTTGAGGACGCCGTCGCGCTTGAAGCGATTCTGCATGATGCCGAAAAGAATGGTGTTCGCTACCTGAGTGATGCGGACGCGCGACCATTCGGCTCGGCAAGCCCGATTGCGCATCTGTGGGATAACGGCACCAACGCTGCCGATGAGCTCAACCGGATTCTCGAAATTCGCAAGGCTGCGCTGGCGCGCTTTGGGCCGGACGCGATCCGCCCCGGCGCACCGATGGCGCAGATGGAAATAACGCTGGTGCCGCTCTACCTGCTCTTTCGCTACCAGGCGGAAGCTGCGACAAAGATCATCGGCGGCCTCGATTATCGCTACACTGTGCGCGGCGACGAGCAGAAGGGGCCGCAGATTGTTCCAGCGGCCGCTCAACGAGCGGCGCTGGCAGCCGTTGTGAAGACGCTCTCGCCGGAGGTGCTCACTCTTCCGGACGCGCTGCTGAAGCAACTGCCGCCGCGCACGCCGGGCATGAACGGAGTTACCGGGCCGTTGAGAGTGGAGGGCTTCGCCTCGCACACTTCGGTGACCTTTGATCCGGTCGCCACGGCGGAAAGCGCAGCGGACATGACTCTTGCCGTGCTCTTCAACCCTGCGCGGGCCAATCGTCTTGTGCAATATCACGCCCGCGATGCGGCGCAACCAACACTCGATGAGGTGATCGATGCGGCACTGCATGCAGCCGGATCAGCGCCCGCGAACAACGGCATGCCACCACTGATCGGCACCGCAGTGAAGGCGCGCATCGTGGAATCACTCTTTCGGCTTGCGGCTAATCCTGAAACCAGCTTTGCGGCTCATTCCATTGTGTTGGCGAAGCTGCACACCATTGCACAGAGCCAGCCGAACGATGCAACCGGACAGGATATCCGCAGCCGCATTGCCGCTTTCGAGCGCGAACCGGAAAAATTCAAGCCGTTGCCGGTTGTGCCCGCGCCGCCAGGCATGCCGATCGGCGACGACGAGAACTAGTAGCTGCTTTCAAAAGGAAACATCCTTGCTGCCCGATGCATGGGCGGCAAGGATGCGTGGTTGTTCCGATCGATCGAAGAGTAGCCTGCTACGGCTTCGGAGCGAAGTAGCCCTTCTTGCGCGAACCTGGTAGCGGCGGTCGTTGCAATAGAGATAGATGGTGCGGAAGGCTCCGTCGGCTTTGAAAGTCCGCGGGCACTGTAATTGAGCGCGTACTGGCTGCGCAGTTCTTCTTCAATGTTTTTGAAGCTGTTGGACATTTCTTCAACCGAAGGCGGGAAGAAGACTTCGCCGCCGGTGTCCTCGGCCATCTTCGGTCAGCACCTGAGTCGCCCTTGCCGCGGCTGGGCGTCCAGTTGGTGCTGATGGCGTAGATGATGGTTTCGGAGCGCTGGCACATCTTGATGGCTTCGTCGAGATATGGACGCGGCTCTGGTTGTCGTCGCCGTCGGAGATGAGCACCATGGCCTTGCGCACCGGCTCCTGGCCGCGCGTCGGAGAGCAGCTTGTCGCGGCAGGCGGTGTAGACGGCGTCGAACAGCGCGGTGCCGCCGCCGGGGCGCAGGCGATTGATGCCGGTTTCGAGCGCGTCGAGGTTGTTGGTCCAGTCCTGGGTCACGGTGGGCGTGACGTCGAAGCCCATCACAAAGGCGCGGTCGCTCTTCGGGCCTTGAGCATCGTCAAGCAGAAACTCGGTCGCCGACTGCTGCTCAAACTGGAAGCGCGAGCGGATGGAGGTGCTGGCGTCGATGACGATGCCCACGCGCAGAGGCAGATTGATCTGCTGGTGGAAAGAGTTGACGCGTTCAGGAGCGCTGCTGGTCGTCAAGCAGCGCGAAGTCGCTGAGCTTGAGGTTGGGAATGTAGTGGCCGTGCTTGTCGGTAACGGTAAAGATCAGATTGACTTCGTTGACGCCGACCTTGATGGTGGGAGCCGTATTGGCGTCGTCGTCTGCGGGAGTCTGGCCGGGCTGCTGCGCATTTGCGGGCGCTGAAGATGCGGGCGCGAGAGTGGAGGGGCGCAGCCGGCGCCTGCGCCGGGGTGGTGCTTTGCTGCGCATACAAACCGGCCGCGCAAAACGGCGCGGCGAGGACCAGGCCAAACAACAACTTTTGGATCATATCTCTTCTATTCTAACAATCACGCGCATTTGGCCAAGTTACTTGCGAGTGCCATCGCTGGTTCGCTGCCCCTCCGCTTCCAGACGCGTGAGAAATGCCGCAAGTTCCTGTGGCAATGGAGCTTCAAGCTGAATGACTTTAGCGGAGCCGGGATGCGGGAACTCAAGTCTTGCCGCGTGCAGGAAGTTACGACCGAGACGTAGCTTTTCTGAATCCAGTTTCTTACGCGAGGCAGGGTCGGGTTTGCTGCTCTGACAGCTGACCGGCGGCGCCATAGAGTGTATCGCCAACGACCGGATGGCCGATGGACGCCATGTGGACACGGATCTGGTGGGTACGGCCGGTTTCGATGCGGACCTGGACCAGGCGTGAACTTGCCAAAGCGCGTTGCGAGCGCGCGAACCACTTCATAGTGAGAGACGGCGGAACGCGCATTTTCGGTAGGCGCGGGTTGTCATGCGGGTGCGGCGCAGGGGGTCGCGGCCAATGGCTGCTGTAATGGTGCCTTTTGGTTTCTCCAGGTCGCCGTGGACCAGCGCGATGTAAGTCTTGCTGATGCGGCGGCCGGAAAAGAGCTCGGCCGAGAGCGGCATGCGCGGCGTCGTTCTTGGCAACGATGATGAGGCCGCTGGTCTCCTTGTCAAGGCGGTGAACGATGCCGGGGCGCAGCTCGCCTCCAGTGGAGGAAAGCGTTTTGAAGCGATGGAGCAACGCGTTGACGAGAGTGCCGCGGCTGCGTGCGTCATCGTTCTGGCCGGAACCTGCATGAACCATCATGCCCGCGGGCTTGTTGATGACTGCAAGGTCGCGGTCTTCGTAGACGACGTCGAGCGGAATATCCTCAGCAACGGCTTTGAGTGGCGCAGGATGCGGCTCGCCGGTAATCACGATCTGCTCGCCCCCGCGCAGTTTCAACGAAGCCTTCGCGTGCGTGCCATCAAGCAGAACATCGCCCTGTTCAAGAAGAAGCTGCACGCGCGAGCGGCTGACTCCTTCGAGTTGCGTCGCGAGAAAATGATCGAGCCGTGAGCCTGCAGCTTCGGCCGGAACGACAAGAGTGCGGGGCTCAGCCATTAGACACCTCGCTGGACACCTTTGCAGGTGAAGGTGCCTCTGGGCAGAGGCAATCACCCGGACGCTCCCGCAATACGAAGCCGCCTGCAAGAACGAAGAGGATGGCGATGAGTTGCGGGCCGATCATCAGTCCGCCGAAGAGTGAACCGCGGCCTTCGGGGTCGCGATAGAACTCGGTGTAATAGACAGCAGCGCCAGTGAAGACGAACCAGAGTCCTGCAATGTCACCGTGCTGCCGCCGGCGGGGAAGAAGAAAGATCAGCGCGAGCGTGATGGCAAGAAACGCGAATGCGGCATAAGCCTGCACGGGATGCAGAGGAACGAAAAGCGGCGTGCCGCTCCAGCGCAGGGCAAGAGGATGCGTGTAGATGACAGCCCAGCGAGCGGAGGTTTCAGTGCCATAGCCGGAACCGGCGAGCAGCGCACCGATCTGCTCGCAGGCCAGGCCAAGCGCGAGAGGCGCGGCCAATGCGTCTGCCGTGCGAGCGAGAGGCAGCTTTTGCATGCGCGCGTAGAGCGTTGCAGCGGCTAGCGCGAAGAGCGCCCCCGCTGCTGCGAGGAGCGGATGATGCACCATAGCCAGACTGAGAAGCCATGCCGGATGCGCACGCACGATCGTCCAGTTAAGGACGACGAGCAGCAGGCGCGAGCCGGCGATGGCGACGAAGAGCGCGATGATGCAGAGATTCCAGAGATAATTGGGATTCACACCGGTCACACGGGCAGTCCGCAGCGCCAGCGAGAGAGCCAGCAAAACGCCAAGCGCGGCCATCACTCCGTAAGAGGGAACGAGAATAGCGCCGATGTGGAAGAGGACCGGGTGCACTGAATGAGGATACCTGCTCAGCGCACACGAAGAGTAGAAGCCGACCCACTGGGCCGTGAGCAATGCGCCGGTGAACCCGTCCTAAGACGGTGGAGCTCTCCGCGGTTCCTTAGGCATTCCGGACTGGCGGACACGGCACACAGAACCGTAATAGACGAGTCGAGCCCCTGTTCAATGAATGTTGGTTCAACCAGCGTTGATTACCCACCTGCTTTGCAGGCCGGTCTCTATTGCGGATAGTAGGAGCAGCGGCGGAGAATTGCAAGTCTTGTACTGAAAGCGATGGTGTGCTAGGTAACTGCCAGCGCGACCAAAGATCCGTCGTTGCGGTTCGAAGTTAGCAGAGGGAGTGAAGTTAGCCCGTCCTGCGCTCACCTTCGAGGACTTCGTCGAGCAGGCTGCTCAACGTGAGTGCGCGTGCGTGTCCGTCGCGGAGGGCAGGGCCGCCTCCGCTGGCCTGTGCGAGCTCGTCGGCCAGATTAAGCGCAGCGAGGACTGCGACGCGGAGCGAGTCAACGGTGCGCCCTTGCGCCGCGACCGCACGCATTTTGGTGTCAACCAATTCGGCCAGTCGCTTGATGTGATCGGGATTCTGGCCCATCAGGTGATAGGCCTGGTCATAGATATTGACGGTGGTGTAACCCGGGCGCGCGGCGTCGTTCTTCGCCATAGAGTGACCTCACAGTTCGAGGGAATCAAGCTGCGTGAGAAGCCGCTCAACACGCTGGCGCACCTGATCGCGCTCAGCACGGAGAGTGCGGACCTCGTCACGAAGCTGGTCTACTACGGGGCCCTGCTTCTCCAAGTTGCGCTTCAGCCTTGGCAGCGCGCTCTTCAGCGGCGGTGCGGGCCTTGCGTTCGCTCTTGACGAGTTCGACAGCGCGCACGATGCGTTCTTCAAGAGCGGAGAAGTCGGTCGCGCTGAGCGAGAGCGAAAGAGATTCAGATGATTCGTGTTTCTGCTGTTGCTCCACCGCCACGTCGGCCTCCCAGAATGTTTGCGTCATTAAAAATTGGACCTCCGCCCGGCCAAACTGTCCGAGCAAGTATACGGCAAAAAGAGTTTATGGGGCTGTTGATCCCCGGGGTCAAACTACTTGGATGCAATCAAGCGCGGAGACGCGCTCCCGCCTTGCTGACAGCGGCGATCACCTGCTCCTGAAAACCGAGCAGCTCTTCATCGCGTAGAGTGCGGTCGGGCGCCTGGAAGGTTGTGCCAAGAAGCAAGGAATACTCGCGCGCACCCAGGCGCTTGTCACGAAAGACTTCGCGGGCGCGCCAGTCGACAAGTTCAGGAATATGCAGCGCGGCAATGGCCTGATCGATGACCTCCCAGGCGATGCTGTCGTCGAGCACGAGCGAGAAATCGCGACGGACGGGCTGAAAGCGCGAAATCTCGCGCGCGACAGGCTTGCGCAAAGGCAGCTTGTAGAGACGATCGAGATAGATCTCGCCGATGAAGACAACGTCTTTGAGCTTACGCGCAGATGCCTGATCGGGATGGAGTTGGCCGAACCAGCCTGCGGTAAGGCCTTCGACAACGACACGCGCTGAGCGGTACGGATGCAGCCAGCCCGGCGTAATGCCTGCATCTGCCGGGAAGCGGTCGAAATAAACGACGCGCGCCTGGAAGCGTGCGGCGATCTGTTCGACCAGCCCCTTGGCATCGTAGAAGTCTATAGGTTGCGTTGGGCGCATCGCACCCTGGTCGGGCAGGTTGCCGGCAGCAATGAAGCCCAGCGCTGGACGTTCTTCGACTCTGTCAGTGCTGCCGCTGAAAACGGTGCCGACTTCGAAGAGACGAACGTCACTGACATCGCGGTTGAGATTGCCTGCTGCGGCGGCGAGCATGCCCGGCACGAGCGATGGACGCAGAACTCCCGCCTCTTCGCTGAGAGGATTTCCGAGCGGAACGACGAGCCCAGGCTGCGGCGCGGTAAGCGTGGCCTCCTGCGCCCCGCAGAAGGTGCTGGCAATCGCCTCGTTGAACCCGGTGGCAAGCAGAGTGCTTCGCACTGCGGACTCGGCTTCGGCCCAAGGAAGTGCTTGCACTCCTTCGCCAAATGCCGGCAACGTGTTGGCGAAGCGATTGTAGCCGTAAACGCGCGCGACCTCTTCGATGAGATCGATTTCGCGCTCGATATCAAGACGCCAACTGGGAAGCGTCACATTCCACGCGGCATCGCCGGAGCGCACAAGTCCGCAGCCGAGAGCTGTAAGGACATTTTCGACAGCAGAAGCGGTGATGCCTTCCTTGTCGACAGTCGCGCCAAGGATGCGGTGCACTTCACTGAGCGCGATCGAGATTGGTTTACGGCCGGCGGTGCGCGCTTCAAGAGCCGGCACACGCACATCGACGAGATCGCCTTCAATACTGCCGCCGCCGGCCAGCAGAATCTTGCATACGAGCGCTGAGGCGAGGGGCGCGGCGTTGAAGTCGGCGCCACGCTCGAAGCGATGGCTAGCGTCGGTGTGCAGGCCGTGCCGGCGCGCAGTGCGGCGCACGGCAGTGGGCTCGAACCACGCTGCTTCAACGAGCACATTCTTCGTTGAAGGCGTAATCATCGAATCCCAACCGCCCATGACGCCGGCGAGGGCAAGCGGCTTGACGTGGTCAGCGACGATCAGGTCTTCGGAGTCGAGAGCGCGCTCGACGCCGTCAAGCGTCTTGAGGCGCTCGCCCTTACGCGCGCGGCGCACGACGATGCCGCCTTCAATCTTGTCGAGATCGAAGGCGTGCGTGGGCTGCCCCATGGCGAGCCACACGAAGTTGGTGGCATCGACGGCGCTCGAGATTTTCTTCTGCTCAAGAAGACCGAAGTACGTCGCAACTTCAGCGCCTGCAAACCAGTCCCGCGAGTCTGCAATTGTGATTCCGCGCAAGACACGCGCCGTGAAGCGGCCGCAAGAGTCCGGCGCCTCGATGCGGACATCGAAGGGCTTCTCGGTGGCAGAATGTTTTGGAAGCGAGCACTCAAGCGGGCTCAACGCAACCCCGTAGATGGCTGCCGCCTCGCGCGCTACGCCGTAGTGATTCATGGCATCGACGCGGTTGGTGGTGATGTCCATCTCGTAAAGCGAGCCGTTGCCCTCACCGAGATCGAAAACGCCTTCAACAGCGATGCCGCGAAGAGTCAAGTCTTCGGCGAGCTGGGCGTCGGAGACGGGAAGTTCAGGCAGATAACTGCGAAGCCATTTAGTAAGAATCTTCATGCGAACTGCCCCAGGAACCGCATATCGCCCGCGTAGAACTGGCCGATTTCGCTGATACCGTACTTCATCATGGCGATGCGCTCCACGCCCATGCCGAAGGCGAAGCCGGAGATTTTCCTTGGATCGTAGGCAGGCTGCTTTTCTGCAGCGAAAGCAAAGACTGCGGGATCGACCATGCCGCAGCCGAGCAGTTCGATCCAACCGGAGTGCTTGCACTTGCGGCAGCCCTTGCCTCCGCAGAAGATGCAGCTGATCTGCACATCCGCCGAGGGCTCGGTAAAGGGGAAAAACGACGGAAAGAAGCGCGTTTTAACGGACGAGCCGAAGAGCGCTTTCATGGCGTGGTCGAGCGTGCCCTTCAGGTCGCTGAAGGTGATGTTGGTATCGACGCAGAGCCCCTCAACCTGATGAAAGATGGGCGAGTGCGTCGCGTCTGCTGCGTCGTTGCGGTGCACCTTGCCGGGGATAACAATCCGCACCGGAGGCGCTTGCTGCTCCATCGTGCGCATCTGTACCGGTGAGGTATGTGTGCGCAGAAGCAGACGATCACGCAGCGGGCGTCGTTCCTGATTGGCGATGACGAGCGTGTCCTGCGTGTCGCGCGCGGGATGGCCCGGCGGAAAATTCATCGACTCGAAGTTGTAGAAGTCCGTTTCAACTTCAGGGCCTACGCCGATGGAGTAGCCAAGCGCCGCGAAGACGCTGGTGATTTCATTCAGCGTGCGCGTAATGGGATGCTCGGCGCCGGTGAGGCGGCGCGTGCCCGGCAGCGTAACGTCGATCGCTTCGGCAGCGAGAGCGGCATCGCTTGTGCCCGAGCCTGAGCCCTGCTCAAGCAGCGATTCGACGAGTTCTTTGAGCACCTTGAAGCGCTCGCCCACGAGCTTCTTGGCCTGCGGCGGCGCTGCCTTCAGCCAGCGGCTCGAAACTTCATTCAGCAGGCCCTGCTTGCGGCCCAGCCAGCGCAGGCGAAAGGTCTCGACCGCATCGGAACCATCGAGCAAAGCGGCGTCAGCACGGGCTTGCGCTTCGAGCGCTGAGAAGGCGCTGTTGAGCGAGGCTTCATCGAACTCGGTGAGATTGGGAATTGCTTCGTTCGTCATTGCGTAAGGATCAGGATAAATGACTTAGACTGGCCGCCATCGCGCACCGCCGTGATATGTATCGGCATTGAGGAAAAATATGCGATTGCAAGCTATACATCGAAATTCGTGAGCAAGGATATCGCCAGGCCAAGTCGGATTGAACAGTTCCTCGAGCGAACAATCGGCCTTTGCTAACTGAAGGGTGCCCTGCTCCACGATTTCGATCAACTGGCGGGCAAGATTCCGATATTCGGCTGGAGTCTGAAGTTCGATTGCTTCGGAAAAACCAGAGCAACGTGGACAAGAGGCCATATGGGGATTCTTTCACGCTTACGATCTCACAAACATGCCACCAACTCGAACGGCCTGAAGCATCGCTCCAGGCCGTCACGAATGTGAAGTGAAGTGTGCTTTACGCGGCCTTAGCTGCAAGCGCGGCTTTGGCCTGGTCGGCCAGCTTGGTAAATCCAGCAGCGTCGTGCACGGCGATATCGGCGAGAATCTTGCGATCGAGCTCGACACCCGCCTTCTTGAGGCCGTTGATCAGCTGCGAGTAGCTGGTGCCGTTCAGCTTGGCTGCGGCAGAGATGCGGACGATCCAGAGGGAGCGGAACTGACGTTTCTTCTGGCGACGGCCGGTGTAGGCGAACTTGAGGCCGCGCTCGACGGCTTCCTGTGCTGCCTGATAGAGCTTTGATTTTGTGAGGAAGTAGCCGCTCGCTCGATCGAGGATCTTTTTGCGGCGGTCATTGCGCTTTGTACTGCGTTTTACGCGAGGCATGTCTATCGTCTCCGTTTGTTGGTGCGTTACGCGGCTGGAGGCAGGAGAGCCCGAATCATTGCGGATCGGACTGCGAACCTCTTCACTCGCTCATTCAAACCTGAATCACGCTGTCATCGAACGCAATTCGCGACAGCGGGGGCCAACCTGGCCCGGCTCCCTGTGCGGTACCAACCAATCAGGTCCGCCCCACCGCAGGTGGCTCAGGCGTAGGGAATCATGCGCGCGACCTTCGCGTGGTCGCCGTCGGAAACGAGCACGCTCTTACCGAGCTTGCGCTTTGCCTTTGGCGATTTCGACGTAAGGATGTGCCGGGTCTTCGTCTGGTTCCGCATGATCTTGCCGGTGCCAGTCTTCTTGAAGCGCTTGGCCGCGCCCGAATGGGTCTTCAACTTAGGCATTTTTTCTCTCGTTTGGGATAGCGAATCAAAGCTGTCCCGGGAGCCCGGCAGGCAGGGATCACCCCGCCCTTTTGGGCCTTGACAAGTATACCTCAGAACGCCCGGGGACGCCATGCTGTTGATTATTGAGCCAGTTGAAGTTACCTGAGTCGACGGCGACGCGGGATTTTGGATATTGCCCTACACTGAATCCGTGGCGTCTTCGTTTTATATCGAGAACTTCGGCTGCCGGGCCGCGCGTGCGGACGGCGAAGCCGTGGCCGAGCGCCTGACGGCTCTTGGGCATTGCATGCAGCAGCTCCCTGAAGCCGAAGTAGTGATCGTGAACACCTGCAGCGTGACCGCCGAAGCGGACCGTGAGGCACGGGCGTTCATCCGGCGAGCGCATCGGTTGAACCCCGCAGCAAAAATTGTGGCGACTGGCTGCTATGCGCAACGCGCGCCGGAAGAACTGGCAAAGCTGGCCGGGGTGAATGCGGTGGTGGGCAACAGCCACAAGGCGCTTACGCCTGAGGTCGCAGCGGGGCTGATGCGCAATGACGGCGCTTCCACGTCGATTGTGAGTGTCACGTCGCTCCTGGGAAATGGCGTTCCGGTCTTCGCAGATGACCGCTTTGCGCACTCATTCCTCGAAGAAGCGCAGTTGGCGCCCGGAGCACAGACGCGGCCGAATCTGAAGATCCAGGAGGGATGCGGGAATCGTTGCTCCTTCTGCGTCATCCCTCAGACCCGCGGTGACTCAAGAAGTCTGCCCGCTGCGAGTGTGTTGCGACAGGTTGAGGGATTCGTCGCCGCTGGCGGCAATGAACTGGTTCTTTCGGGAATCAACCTTGGACGGTGGGGACGCGAACTCAACGAACCTCTGACGTTGGCGGGACTGGTGCGGCGCATTTTTGCAGAGACCGATCTGGCTCGGCTGCGGCTGAGTTCGATTGAGCCGATGGACTGGAATGCTGAGTTGATCGCGCTGATGGCGGAGTTTGGCGGAAAGCGCCTTGCGCGCCACGCGCATCTGCCTTTGCAGTCGGGCTCAGATGCGGTGCTGCGCCGCATGCATCGCCGCTACCGGCCATGGCACTACGCGGAAAAAGTGGAGGCGCTGCTACAGGCCGCCGGGCCGACCTCACGCTGGGCGCAGACGTGATGGTGGGCTTTCCTGGCGAGACCGATGCAGAGTTTGAAGAGACGATGGAGATGGTGCGCGCTCTTCCCTTCGGCTATCTGCACCTGTTCCCCTTTTCGCCGCGGCCCGGCACGCGGGCGTGGGCATTGCATGCGAGCATCCCCTGTTGCGGCGAGGCCGTGCAAGAACGCATGGCGGCCTTGCGAGCATTGGCCGCGGAAAAGAGCCAGGCACACAGAAGCTCGTTCATCGGGCAAGAGCTCGACGCGATCACGCTGCACACTGCAGATCGCATCGCCCTGACGGGGCGTACGAGTGCGCTGACCGAGAACTTTATGCCCATGGAAATCGCCGGCGCGATGCCAGCGAACCGGATGATGAGAGCGCTCGTCACGGCAGTTGACGCTGAAGGCGAATGCTGGCGGTAGAGGCAGTTCCGGCGGCGGTGGCGTGAGCCTTTGACGGGTGTGCGGGACCGCCGCACCAGAAGATTTATTCAGGGAAGCCAATGCTATACTCAGTGTGCGCTCGTCTACCCGCGGCGATCCGGAATGCCCGGATGGCGGGCGCAGCAACTTGGAGGAGCACCATCGCACTCGACAAACGTTCAGCAAAGTCCTTTATCCGCATCAACGACCGAATCCGCGCACGTGAAATCCGCGTGATCGACGAAAACGGCGAACAGCTGGGCATCCTGCCGCCCTTTGAGGCGCTGAAGATCGCCCGCGAGCGCGGCCTGGACCTGGTTGAGGTTTCACCCAACGCCGTTCCGCCGGTCTGCCGCATTCAGGATTACGGCCGCTTCCTCTACGAGAAGGAAAAGAGCGAACGCGCCGCCCGCAAAAAGCAGAAGGTCATCGTCGTCAAGGAAGTCAAGTTCTCCGTCACCGTGGATGAGCACGACTACCAGACCAAGAAGAATCAGGCCGTGCGGTTCCTCGCCGACGGCGACAAGGTGAAGGCCAGCCTGCGCTTCCGCGGCCGCCAGATGGCGCACCGCGAACTGGGCTACAAGATCATCAATCGGCTGATCCAGGACATTGGCGACGCCGGCATCGTGGAGTTCATGCCGCGCATGGAAGGCACGATTCTGCACGCGATTCTGGCGCCGACAAAGAAGGACGCGCCCAAGCCGAAGCCTGTGCAACCGCCACAGGCAGCCGCGCCGAGACCACCTGCTCCCACAGCGTAAGAAATCCAGAATTCCAATCGAGCGAAAAAGGCCGCCAGCGATGGGCGGTCTTTTTTAGGCAAAACCAGAGACCGTGCGCCCTTGTGATTTCAGCCAGGGTCGCTGCTCCCTGCTGGTCGCATCGACTCGAATTCTCGCTGCGATAAGAGACCTCTCTGGTTTTGCCTTCGCGTGCTCAATGTATGCTTGCGTCATGCGCTCTTCCCTGCTCTCTTCTCTTGTTTGTGCGGTCCTGTGTGCGCTGGCAACTTCGCCGGCTTCGTGGAGTGAAACGAATGCGTCTCCTCGCTTTCCCACGACAGACGATCTGCGTCATCTGAAGGGCATCGGCAGTCCTGAGCTTTCTCCGGATGGCAAGCAGGCATTGTTCAGCGTGTCGGACTCGACCGCGGACGGCGCGAAGGCTCATGTATGGATCACGCCAACGGATGGATCGGAAAAAGCGCGGCAGTTGACGTTTTCTCCTCCAGCGGATAAGCGAGGCGAGCACGGGGCGCAGTGGGATCCCTCTGGAACGGCGATCTTCTTTCTTGCCCATCGCGGCGAGCGCACTCAGCTCTTCCGGCTGGATCTTCGCGGCGGCGAGGCCATGCCTTACACGCTGAAGATTGCGCCGCCCGTGGATGACTCCAAAGAAAAGAATGCAATTCCGCCACCGGGAGCCGAAAAGAAAGACACCGAGAAGAAGAGCGATGCGGAGAAGAAAGACGGTGCGGCGAACGAGGTCGAGATCGACGTAGCGGGATACACGCTCTCTGACGATGGAAAATGGCTTGCGGTTTGGGCGCATGATCCTGAGACGCCGGGCGAGAAGAAGCAGAAAGATGAAAAGGCCGATGCCGAATGGGTAAATCATGACAAGCACGGCGTGCGCCTGTACGTTGCAGCGCTGAAACCCGATGGCTCGCTTGATGGTGGACTGAAGGCAGCGGCGATTGAGCCGGATGTACGCGCGGCTGTGTGGTCGCCTGCGTCAGATAAGCTCCTGGTGTTCACAGAACCGCCGAATGATTTGTCTGACCTTGGACCAGCGGGCGCCGCGTGGACTGTGGATGCAACTGCCCCTGGGAAGGCAACGAAGCTCGACGCAGTTCCTGCAACGGCGGGCGGCGGCGCTGGGCTCCTGACGGAAAGACGATCGTGTTCGCCGCAGCGACGCCGGAGGATGCTCCGCCGGGATATGACGAGTTGTTTAAGCTGGACGTAACGCAAGCCGGGACGAAACCCGTAAGGCTGACGGCGGGATTCGACGGGCAGGTGAATCGGGCGCGATCTCTACTTCAAGAACAACGCGTGATCGCGCAGGCAGGTGTGGGGACGCGCGTGCAGGTTGTGAGCATCGGGCTCGACGGAAAATCCAAGCCCGCGTCGGTGCAGATGGGCGCGACCGTGATCAATGCGCTGAACTCGAATCGCAAGCAGACCGGATGGCTGTGGCTCGCGGAGAGTGGCGGTCAGGACACGAAGCTGTGCTTCGCGCAAAGCTCGGCGATACGTGTAAGGCGCTTCAAACACCCGATCTTGCCCCGGCTGGGTTGCGTGGGTCGCACCGAGCTGGTGACGTGGAAAAGCGATAACTTCACGATTGAAGGGCTGCTCTATATGCCCCCTGTGCAGGCTCGGCAAAGGTTCCGTTAATTGTGGATGTGCATGGCGGACCCTTTGGAGCGTTTGAGGATCGCAACGACCCCTTTGTGACGTTTCTGCTGGGGCATGGATGGGCGGTTCTGCGACCGAATCCGCGCGGCTCGTCGAACTATGGCGTGAAGTTTGGCGCGGCCAATAAGAACGACCTGGGAGGCGGCGACTACAGAGACGTCATTGCGGGCGTGGATGCAGTCTTGAAGAAGTATCCGCTGGATGCGAACCGCATAGCGCTGATGGGCTACAGCTATGGCGGGGAGATGGCGGCGTTTGTGGAGGGCAAGACAGACCGCTTTAAGGGCATCATCAGCATGGCGCCGGTGATTGATCAGTTCAGCGAGTACGGAACGGAGGGCGGCTCGTGGTATGACCGCTGGTACTTCGGCAAGCCATGGGAGCATCTGGAAGATGCGTGGCGGCAGAGCCCTCTGGCCGGCGCGCAGAAAGCGAAGACGCCGTTTCTGTTGATTCAGGGTGGGAGTGACACGACCGATCCGCTCGGCCAAAGCCAGGAGATGTATCGTGCGCTGCGGCAGGAAGGCGTGTCCGTAGAACTGGTGAGCTATCCCCGAGAGAATCATGGTCCTCTGGCGATGGGGATTTTCGGATATCCGTCGCCGGAACCGTGGCATGGCTATGATGCGCGGCAGCGCATCGTGGAGTTCCTCGACAAAGCGTTGGGAACTGAGACGGCCAAGCCATGAGCGTTCTTGGTTGATCGTGCCCGTGGTGATTCTCGCCGGTCACTCTGCTCGAGTGTGGCAAGCTGCGCTTCGCTATACTTGAGCAGGAGTGCGCCGTTCGCTCCCCCGGCACATGAGTACCCTCAGCAGCGAATCCACACTGGCAACTGAAGCTTCGCGCGGCGGAGGGCGGCAGATTGTCGGATACGTGTACTTCACTTTCATCTGCTATCTGGCCATCGGATTGCCGCTGGCGATTCTGCCGGCGTATGTGCACTTGCGCATGGGCTTCAGCGCGGCGCTGGCGGGGCTGGTCATCAGCATCCAGTACATTGCCACGTTTTTGAGCCGGCCATGGGCGGGGCGCATCCAGCGACACGGCAGGCGCGAAGGTCACACGCACTGTGGGGCATGGCGGCGTGCACGCTGAGCGGCGTGCTGCTTATCGGGCCGCCGCTGCTGCATCTGCACTCGCGCGCCATGGCTGAGTCTGAGCAGGTTCTCTGATTGCGAGCCGGCTGGCGCTGGGCGTAGGCGAGAGCCTGGGCTCGACGGGCGCCATGGTGTGGGGCATCACCAGCGCTGGGCAGGAGCACACGGCGCAGCGTGATCGCCTTAACGGCATGGCCACCTATGGCGCACTGGCGCTGGGCGCGCCGCTGGGCGTGGTGATGGAGCAGCACTGGGGCCTGGGCTCGATTGGCGCTGCTGACAGTGGTGGTGGGCGCGGCGAGCCTGATGATTGCGAGTCGGCAAGCGGCCCGGGCCGGTGGTGCATGGCGAGCATCTGCCGTTTCGCGAGGTGCTGGGGCGCGTGACGCCGCATGGCATGGGGCTGGCGCTGGGCGGCGTGGGCTACAGCGTGCTGGCCACGTTTGTGACGCTGTTCTATGCGAGCCGCCACTGGAACGAAATGGCGCAGCACTGTGCCTGACCGCGTTTGGCGTCGCATTCATGATTGTGCGCGATGACGATGATCAACACCATTAGCCGCTTCGGCGGATTTCCGGTGGCATTGTCTGCTGCTCGTGGAGTCAGCCGGCGTGCTGCTGCTGTGGCGCGCGGTATCGCCAGGATGGCACTGGCGGGCGCGGCGCTGACGGGCGTCGGCTTCTCGCTGGTTTTCCCGCGCTGGGCGTGGAGGCAGTGCGGCATGTGCCGGAGCGCAGCCGTGGCACCGCGCTCAGCGTGTATACGGTCTTCGCGGATCTGTCGTTCTTTCTGGTGGGGCCGGTAGCCGGTGCTTTGATTGGCGGGTTCGGATATGCGAGTGTTTTTCTCTTTGCGCTGGCGTGCGTGCTCACAGCGCTCGGCGTTGTGGTCGTCCTGGCGCAACGGGAAAAACTATACGGCTGAGCGCCGGTCAGTTTTGCGAGATACCAGCCAGAATTGTGACGCCCGCAGCCGCCAGAAGCAGGAAGCCGAGAGGAGCAGATAGTCTCTGCCCCCATCGGAAGTTCTTTTCCATAGCCATCAATGCCCCGAGAATGAGCATTACCCCGAGGCTACCGGCGCCGACGAGAAACATAAGAAGCATCAGCGACCAACAACAGCCCACACAGAAGAGCCCATGCGCCGCGCCGAGGTGAAGTGCCTGCAGCGTTGCTGCGTTGCCACGCCAGTGACTGACCAGGAACAACAGTGGAGACCGGCACTTCTCAAGGCAGGCATATTTCAACGGCGAAAATTGATAGAGCCCTGCAATGCAGAGGACGACGGCGGAGAAGATGTGCGGGGCAACCGGATGCCAAACAACACGGTCGGCGCCTGTGTGCAGCAGCCAGATGAAGAGCTGCAGCACCGCGCCCACCGCAAGCCAGACAGCGAGATAGCCGAGAATCACGGCCGCGACGAGCCACGGAGCTGTAACACGACCGCGGACCATGCTATGAAACATCACCAGCAAGGGGAAGCTGGCAGGAAGCATCATGGCGATAGTCATCAGTGTCCAGCCGCCAACGAAGATCAGGCTGAATCGCAGCGGATCCGCTGCCGCCATTGCAGCCGCATGTGCAGAGCCATGCATCAGCTCATGGCTTGAGGGCGATCGTTCAGCAACCCACATCGACCACCACGCGAGAAGCACGAGTGCAGCGAGGACGGAGAGCAGAACAGCGTCAGGCCACGAAACGGAACGTGCCCTGGATCGCGTTTCGGCCCTGGAGGTTAACATCGCTCAGTCCGTACTTGGCGCTGGTTCTGCGGTACTCCGATGCCTTGCTGACGTAGGCCGGAGACCCCGGAATGGTGGAGAAGACACTCTCATTCAACGTGGTGGCAGCTCCAGTGGGGCCCGTGTACGGCGCTATGGTCGCTTGAGCGACGGTACCGACACTGAGCTGGCCCTTGCCGTCGTGAACCGCAAAGGTGATGGGTGCGCGCTCGACAGCAGCAACCTCGCCTACAAGCTTCGACAGATCGCCGAGCGGGCCACCAAGTTTCCCCGTCCACGCACTGAGAAGGGCTTCCTGCTGCTTCGGAGTCGCCTTGTCGTCAACGAAGACTGCAACCTTCCAGTTGCCGGCGAGAACATTTTTCGGGATATGGCCGAGAAGGCTGAGAGTGAGGCCCGATACATCGGTCCCTTCAATCGTGCCTTTGTCGATGTGGTATGCCAGGACTGCGTCGCAGGTTCCGTTATCAGGATTCTCGCCTATCCAACAGGGGCAGAGAACATTGCAGTCGCAAACCTCGAGGAGTTTACCTTCGAGCTGGTAGCCCATACGCAAGCACCTCCTTCGAATTGTGACCGCAATTATAGACCTGAGAATCTTTCAGGCACGGAATTATCTGCCACGCGAAAACCTGCAACAGAATTGAAGCTTGGCGGTAACGACCGAATCGGCAAAAACAAAACGGCCACCCGGGGGGTGGCCGTGATCATTTGAGCTTCATCTGGCTTAGCGGTCGTTCTGCTCGTTCTTGCGCCAGTTGATGAGATCGCCAAGCGTTGTGGTTGAGCTGGAGACGGGGTGCTTGTGCGTATCCGCCTTGTAGTTCTCCACCACGGCGCGGCTGGCTTCGTGGCCAATCGCGCGCAGGCTGAGACCCACCTTCTTCTCTTCCACATTGATCTTGATGATCTTGAACTCGAGTTCCTGACCCTGTTCGAGCTTCGCCGGGCCGCCGTCTTCACCAACCGCCTCAGAGACGTGGCAGAGACCTTCAACGCCTTCGGCAATTTCAATGAAGGCGCCGAACTGCGCAGTGCGGAGCACCTTGCCGTGCACGACGTCGCCGACGCGGTGCGAAGCAAAGAAGCTCTCCCAGACGTCGGGCTGAAGCTGCTTGATGCCGAGGGAGAGGCGGCGGTTCTGCGGCTCGACGCCGAGAACAACAGCCTTGACCTTCTCGCCCTTCTTCACAACTTCAGAAGGATGCTTCACGCGCTTGGTCCAGCTGAGGTTGGAGACGTGGACAAGTCCGTCGATGCCGTCTTCAATCTCGATGAAGGCGCCGAAGTCGGTGAGGTTGCGAACGCGACCCTCAACCACGGTGCCTGCGGGATAACGCTCCGTGAGGTGTTCCCACGGGTTCTCGAGAAGCTGCTTCATGCCAAGAGAGATGCGGCGATCGGCCGGGTTCACGCTGAGAACCACGGTGTCTACCTCATCGCCCGGCTTGACGAGCTTCGAAGGATGCTTGAGGCGCTTGGACCAAGTCATCTCGGAGAGGTGAACCAGGCCTTCAATTCCCTGCTCCAGTTCGACGAACGCGCCGTAGTCAGTGACCGAAAGAACGCGGCCGTGAACGTGGGCGCCGACCGGGTAACGCTCAGTGGCGTCGAGCCACGGATCAGGCGTGAGCTGCTTGAAGCCGAGAGAGACGCGCTGCTTGTCTTTATCGAACTTGAGCACCTTCACCTGAATCTCATCGCCGACATTCACCAGGTCGCGGGGGTGTGTGAGGCGGCCCCAGCTCATATCGGTAATGTGCAACAGGCCGTCAATACCGCCGAGGTCAACGAACGCACCGTAGTCGGTGAGGTTCTTGACGGTGCCGGTAAGAATGGCGTCTTCGCCGAGATGCTCGAGGGTCAGAGAACGCTTGCTGTTCTGCTCCTCTTCGAGGATCTCCTTGCGGGAGACAACCACGTTGCCGCGCTTCTTGTTCAGCTTGATCACGCGGACTTCGATCTGCTGGCCAAGGTAGCCGTCGAGATTGCGCACGGGGCGAATCTCAAGCTGCGAGCCGGGCAGGAAAGCCTTCATGCCGATGTCGACGGTGAGTCCGCCTTTGACACGGCTGACGACGGTGCCGAGCACCGGAGTCTTGTCGTTGGCAGCCTTCTCGATGGTGTCCCAGACGCGGAGGCGCTGCGCCTTTTCGTAGCTGACGAGGTAACCGCCTTCGGGCTCCTCGCGCTCGATCACGACCTCAATGACATCGCCAGGCTGAAGCTTGACGGCGCCGGTGTGGTCGACAACCTGCTCGAGCGGCACCAGGCCTTCAGACTTGAGGCCTACGTCAACGACGAGGTGCTTCTCAGTCTGCTTAATAACGGTGCCGGAGACGACTTTGTCGCCATAGGCTTCAACAGCGGCCGCTTCGGCGGCCTGTTCGCGCTCAAAGGCCTCGAGAGCGGCGGAAAAATCTTCCATGGATTCCGGAGCGTGCTCGGCCGCCTTCTCAGCGGCAGGGGTTGTAGCAGCATGCGCGTCGGTGGTCTGCGCCACGGGTGCGGGCACGGCTGCGGGCTTAGTGGTGGCATCGGCGTCCAGCGCGGGTGAAACTTCCGCGGTCTCTGGGTTGGACGTGGATTCGTGCAACGGCTGCTCTTGCTCCGTCACAGGGTCGAGGGTTGGGGTTTCAAATTCGGTGTTCAGGGTTATGCTCTCGGGTTCTGGATTGAGGACGTTTGCCATCACTGCTGCTCCGGGATTCAATGCTCCCGCGACAGACGAGCGTCGACGGGTTTGGCGCCTGCGAACAATGCCTTGAACGGAGGCACCAGAGCCTGACTCCGGGCCCATGGCCGTGTTGCCGGTGAAGTTCTCGCAGGGACAGCCATTCCGGCCAGAGTTTGTTCTGGCCCAGAGAGCGACTCGTCTCCTTTGGGAATCACCAGGCGGGCAACGGCTGGCTGGAGGGCGGCCGCAGCTCGCTGCTGGAATCCGCGCAGGGAGCTACAGTCTCAAGTGTAGCAATCCTTGGTTTTCAGCGTCAATGCAATGGGTTGCCGAGAGTGCGATGAGGTCGAAAATTTACGAAATATGGGGCGGATTGTGTGCATTTACCGTCGCCAGCCGCATGCACCGGAGTTGCGCCACGGGGCTCTATACTGATCGCCACGGCACTTCAGCTGACCCTTATTGACATGGACAGATTGTGGACTCCCTGGCGTTTCGCGTACGTAACCTCTGCGGATGGAGCGCCGCGGCCCGGCATTCCTGAGCGGCTGGCAGCGTATCCGGGTGACTCGGGCTGCGTTTTCTGCAACTTGATTGGTTCGGTGAATTACGCGATTGAGCACGGCATGACCGCCGAAGAAGCGGAAGAGGCCGCCGGGCTCGTGCTCCGCGGGAAACACTCCTACATTTGCCTCAACGCGTATCCATACACCTCGGGGCACATTATGGTAGTTCCCTATGCGCACCTCGACCGGCTCTCTCTGCTTCCAAGAGACGCGGCACATGAGCTGATGGACCTGGCGCAGCGCAGCGAGACAGCTCTCGAACATATCTACAAGCCGCACGGGCTCAACTTCGGCATGAACCTCGGGAAAGCCGGAGGCGCCGGCGTTGCCGGACACCTGCACCTGCACGCGCTGCCGCGCTGGGTAGGCGATACGAATTTCATGTCGACTGTAGCCGAGACACGCGTACTGCCCGAAGACCTGGCCACGACATGGAAGCGGATGCGCGAGGCGTTTGGAAATGGGGACGTAGGGAAATAGGGACTCAGGGACTTGAGAGGTCGAGGGAATCAGCAAAGATCAGTCACTGCGAATCAAAGCACTTCTGATTTCTTGTCCCCAGGTCGCGTTACGGACAGAAATGGCCACCCAGTCAGTGCAATCGGGCGCGAAGGCTTCGTCGGGCACTGTGCAATTCGCAAAAAACCAGATGGCCTCTTGGAGCGGATCTTCAGAGTGCCATGTCGTCATCACAACTCTTCCCTCAGGCTCCTTCGGCAAGCGCTCAGCATCGAAGAGGTCGTGAACGCGTTCGCAATCCGGCCCCCACACACAGAGGTAGCAAATCCCACGGTCCAGCAGCATTCTTGCGGTTGCCCGTACTATCTGATCACTGTCTGAAGTTGCATCGACAGCAAGAAGTAGAGCGTAGTGTTTTGAAACCGCGCCTAGAGCTGATGAAATCTCCTCTAAACTCGGCACTGTTCCAATGCAATATCGGCGCCCGCGCTCCTTGTCTTCTCGTATCTCGATCAATGGAAGCCCCTTGCGTGCGCTATTCCCCCGCGCCATCCTCTTCCGCCTCAGCAGCAAGCGCCAGTTCCTGCTGGTCGACACCGGCGCGATCCAGCAGATTTTTCGGGATCGACTTGTTCGTCCGCAACCCGAGTTTCTTCAGCATTTCCACCTGACGAATGAGATTGCCGCGGCCTGTCTCCAGCTTGTCCATCGCACGCCCATAGTGGTCGCCGGTCTTTCTGAGGGTGTCGCCAATCATCTCCATATCTGTGACAAAGCCCACGAATTTCTCGTAGAGAGCGGTGCCGCGATCCATGACCTCGCGTACATTGCGGACCTGCATCTCCTGCTGCCAAAGCATATTCACGATGCGGATGACATACAGCAGCGTCGTCGGACCGACGAGCAGAATTCCGTGCCTGTAGGCGTCCGCCCAAAGCTCTCCATCCGCCTGCAGCGCCATCAGCAGCGCCGGCTCGACAGGAACAAACATCACCACGAAATCGGGCGCCTCGATATTGGGCAGGTCGTGATAGCCGGCTTTCGCTAGCCCGTTGATGTGGCCGCGCACGCTGGCAAGATGGGCCTTGAGCGCAGACTTGCGCGTCTCTTCGTCTTCGGCGGAAACGCAATCGGTATAAGCGACAAGCGAAACCTTCGAGTCGATGATCAGGCTGCGTCCACCGGGCAGCGAGACAATCACATCCGTGCGCACCGTACGCTTGCGGTCCCCGTTTTCGCCTTCGACGCCGGTGAAGGACTGCTGAAAGACGTATTGCTCGCCTTCGCGCAAGCCTGCCTTGTCGAGCAGGTCGCGCAGGATGAACTCGCCCCAGTCGCCCTGCGTCTTGGCCGAGCCGCGCAGAGCCGTAGTGAGATTGCGCGCATCTTCTGACAGCTGTTGGTTCAGCGTGCCCAGGTTTCCGATCAGCGTCTTGAGCTCCGTCACACCCGAAGTCGATTCGACCTGCACCTTCTCTACCTTCTCGCGGAAGTCCTTGATCTGATCGCGTAACGGTGTGATCAGCCCTTCAATCTCCGTCCGGCTTCCCTCGGAAAGCGTCTTCGACTTCTTCTCGAGAATGTCGCCGGCGAGAGCCTCAAATTGGTTGCTCAGGGCCTGCTTGGCCGTCTCCAGCAGTGCGAGCTTTTCTGTGATGCCCTGGCGCTCGCCTCTCAGCTCTGCCTCGAGCTGGCTGATGAGCGCGCCGTGGGTGCGAGCCGTCTCTTCGCTCAACTGGAGCTGCTCGCGGGCTGTGTCTCGCTCCGAAAGAAGCCGGTCGATGGTGGATTGGCGCTCGGAGGCGAGGGATTCAAAGCCTGCGCTTGCCGCCGCTGCTGCGCGGGAGGTTTCCAGATCGCGACGTGCTGCGTCGAGCTCGCCGGCGGTCTTGTCATGTAGCGCCTTTTCGCCTTTGGCGGAGTTCGCACGCAACACGAATCCGAGAATGACGCCCGCAATCAACGCGGCGACAGCGACGACAGCCAGATCCATGGGTCCCATTTCCTCTTCGCCTAATGTACGCCTCTCAGGGCTGTGCAATTCGGGGGTGGAATCAGCTGGGTAAGTGGGCGAGCGGCTTGCCCGGGTTGGCGTTGCTGTCATCTCATCTTTCGCGTCATCTTTCGCAAAAAATGGACCAAACAAAGCAAGAGGCGGCCGAAGGTATTGATTTTATTTCCACTGTGCCTGTCTTTACTTAGGGGGAGGCGCCCATTAGACTTGGAGATTCGGGGCCGTGCGCAGATTTTTGCAGGCGCAGCGGTTGTATTGCTGTGTCGCGGGCCGGTATTGTAGGCAGGCGGGGCGCAAAGGCAACGCAATCAAGCTTCCGAAGTAAATTTGACGCATTGAAGGGTATGAGGAGAATCACGCATGGCTGTTGAAGAGAAGGTGAAACAGATCATCGTCGAGCAGTTGCAGGTGGACGAGGCCGAGGTTACGCCGGGAGCAAGCTTCCAGGAAGACCTGGGCGCCGATTCGCTGGATGTGGTCGAACTGGTAATGCAGTTCGAAGAGGCGTTCGATCTGGAGATCCCGGACGAGGACGCCGAGAAGATCAAGACCGTGAAGGACGCGATCGAGTACATCGAGAAGAACGAAAAGACCGCGAAAGGCAAGTAACTGGTGAATCGTCGAGTTGTCATCACCGGCCTTGGGCTGGTATGCGGCGTAGGCAATACCGCTCCCGAGGTGTGGCGACAGCTACTGGCAGGGGCCAGCGGAATGGCCCCCATTCAGGGCTTCGACACAACCGGCTATCCCGTCACCTTTGCCGCCGAAGTGAAGAATTTTGATCCACTGAATTTTGTGGACAAGAAAGAATCGCGCAAGATGGGGCGATTCACGCACTTCGCTTTCGCCGCGGCGCAGGAAGCAATCACGCAGTCAGGCCTTCAGATCACTCCGGAGATTGCAGACCGGGTTGGTGTGTTTGTGGGATCTGGCATCGGCGGATTCGAGGTCATTGAGCGCGAACATGCAATCCTGTTGCAGGGCGGCCCGCGCAAGATCTCGCCTTTCTTTATTCCCGCGGCAATTGTGAATATGGCGGCGGGACAGTTGAGCATTCGCTATGGAGCCAAGGGGCCGATTTCGGCAACGGCGACGGCGTGCGCAACTTCAGCAAACTCAATCGGCGACTCGGTACGCATGATTCTGCATGGCGACGCCGATGTGATGATTGCGGGCGGGTCAGAGGCCGCGGTGACGCCGCTTTCAGTGGGCGGATTCGCTTCAATGCGTGCGCTCTCAACCCGCAACAACGAACCGACGCGGGCGAGCCGGCCTTTTGACAAAGATCGCGATGGATTTGTGATCGGCGAAGGCGCAGGCATCCTGATCCTGGAAGAGCTCGAGTTTGCCCAAAAGCGCGGCGCGAAGATTCTGGCCGAAGTGATTGGCTACGGCATGAGCGCCGATGCGTATCACATGACCGGGATCGCCCCTGAAGGCCAGGGCGCCCAGCGCAGCATGCGTGCCGCGCTGAAAGACGCAGGCATCGAGCCGGAAGAAGTGGGCTATGTGAATGCTCACGCTACTTCGACCCCGGCGGGTGATGGAAATGAATCAAAAGCCATCGAACTGGTCTTCGGCGAGCACGCACTGAGCGGCGCGTTGAAGGTCAGCGGAACAAAGTCGATGACCGGGCATCTGCTTGGCGGCGCGGGCGGTCTGGAGGCAGGCATCACGGTTCTGGCGCTCCAGAACCAGACGTTGCCGCCGACGACAAATCTGGATGAGGCTGATCCGGAATGCAAGCTGGATTACGTTCCGAACAAGGCCGTTGCGCACAGCTTCGATGTTGCGCTCTCGAACTCGTTCGGCTTCGGCGGAATCAACGCAACGCTGATCATGCGGCGATGGACGGAGTAAAAAAACAGCCTCTAGCTACTAGAAAAGCAAACGGCGCACATCTGCGATGTGCGCCGTTTTTGTTGCGAAAAACTCTTTCACTATCCCATGATAGCGGCCCAGCCCACTCCGATGAGAACAATAACTGCCCACCAGCCGAAGACGGCGATGTAGCCGGACGAGCGTTTTACACCGGCCACAGTGGCAATCCCAATGCCGAGCAGAATCATCGTCCAGATGGTGATGATGTCGAGTGAACTGGCGAGCGCGTACAGAGCTTTATTCGTTTCCAGGGGGTTGAGGAATGCGCCGATGTTTGTGGGCGCGTAGTTCTTGATGTTGAAAGACTCAGGCGCGGTGCCGGCGAAGATGACGATCACGCCAAGGAGCACTTTGACGATGCCCGGCAGGCTGGCATACATCCATGTGGCGAAGACGCTGCCAAATTTGGCGCGTCCCCCGAAGCCGAAGTTGATGGTGGCCATCAGCACGAGCGAGCAAAGCGCGACGCCGGCAAGAACCAGCAGCGGGTTTGCGATGAAGATGCCTTCAGTGACGTAGAGCGAGATCTTCTGGGTCATCTGGCGCGTTTCGGGGGGCGCCTGCGCGAGCTTTTCTTCCTGCGATGGATTGAGGTGGATCTGATTATCGACAACCTGCTGCATGCCGATTTTCGTCGTGACAGCGGCGAAGAGAATGTAGCCCACAATTGCCATGATGATGAACGGCAGCCACCAGCTGCGGTTGCCGCGCTTGATGTCCTCAAAGGTCTTCGACGGCGAGGAGAAGATGGCCGCAACTCGCTGGCCCTGGGTAAGGCCAGGAGCCTGACTGGCTTCAGATTGAACTTCGATATCGCTCATAATTCAGCCTCGTAGAGATTCCGCCCGATGACGATCGCCGGAACGCGCAGCAATCAATGCCACGCCCGGAACGCACCGGCAGAAAAAAATTGTGTTCGCCCGCGATTGTACTCCGAGAAGGAGGTCGGGCAGACAATGAATTTCGGCTAGTGTGAGGCGACCTCGGCGGGAGCCGCGTCGTCGGAGTCATCTGATCCCGGTGCGGTCAGGTCCTTCTGCGGCTTATGAGGGAGTACGGAGCCCGCGTAGCTCTTGTAGACGGTGATGTGGAAGCAGGATTGGTGGAACTCCTCTTCAACATCGAGCTTGCCCTGCGACTGGAAAGTGTTGAGACGGTCGCGCATCCAGTAAAGCTGGCGTCGGCTCAGGCCAGACTTGGCAATGTCGATGGTGGCGCCGGTCAGGTGCGGGCTGGCGACATCGCCCTCGGCAGGAGCGGCGTTGCCGTTGGTGCGCATGAGGTGCTTCTGGTATTCGACAGTGCGAACGGCTGAGCTCACTTCAAGTGAGCTGTGGAATTGAGCTTCGTAAGCCTTCGAAAGATCGATCAGGAAGCTGGCCGTCCAGGGTCTGCAGTAGCGGCGATCTGCCGGCAGGCTGGGATTCACAGTGAGGCCGGCAGTCGTTGGAACGGGCACGAGGGCGCCCTGGGCGATGCGATCGTGGAGATCGTCGTCGTTGAGAATACGCTCAAGGTTGTCCGCGTCGGTGCGTTCATTCTGGCGAACCAGAGATTCAAGGGAGCCACGCAGCGGCGCCATCCGGACGATCTCTCCCCCGAAAAGAGAAGAAGCAGCGGCCTCGGGAGCGTCAGCGCCAACCGTGGCCGATTGATGATGCGCAGGAGCCTCGCGTTCCGCAATGCGGTTTGCCGCTTGCTGAGGGGTAGAGGTGTCTTCGCCTAGAGAAGCGCTCTCGACCGGCGACGAATGAGGCCGGGCTGCAACTTCTGCGACATGGGGTGAGCTGGTGCGCGTCCGCGCTGAGTAATGATAAACACGCCTGTGCGAGCGACCGGTGGAGCTAGTGCGAGCTACATGCGAGCTGCCGTGCCTGGCCGCGTGAGATACGCTGGCGTGACGCGTCGAAGTGTGCGATGAGCGATGAGAGGCGGAAGTGTGCTTCGAAGTCGACCGTGTCTTCCTGTGCGAGCCTTCCACGGGAACGGACTTCTTGTACTCACGCACTTCGATGGCGTGCAGACGCACTGCACCTGTCGTGAGAAATGATGCCGCAAAAAGGACGATGATGGCGATCCGCGTCACAGGGAGCACGCGGAGAATCGAGAGCATCATCAGTGTAGGACGCATACGAAATAAATTCGAGTGTTAAACAGGATTCGAACTTGTCTGATAACTTGCAGATCCCAGTTTACCCCGGATAGAGGTACACCGCAGCGCGGGCAGGTCTCCGGAGAGAAATCGATCAAGAAAAGTTAAGGCGTAGGGATGCGACTGGCCTATAGAATGGCGGCGGCGCAAGAGTGGCATTTGGGGGCTCAACTACCTTGAAAACAAAGGGATGGGTGTGGGCGGCGGTGCTCGCACTGCTGGTGGTGCAGGCAGCGCAGATGATTTACGTGGTGCACAGGGAGTCGCCAACTTTTGACGAAGGCGATCACATGTTTGCCGGATACATGATGATGCACACCGGCGACTACGGGTTGAACCCGGAACACCCACCGCTGGTGAAGCTGCTCGCCGTGCTGCCGCTGGCGGGAGCCGATCTGTGGGTGCCTCCCTTGCAGGGGCGTGACTTCAAGATGGAGGCGTACCTGAGTGGCCGCGATTGGCTGGCGCGCAACGATGGCGCAAGCGGACGCATGGTGCTGAAGATGAGGCTCGCGGCGGGCATCCTCGCGCTGGCGTTGTCACTGATGGTCTTCTTCGCCACCCGAGAGTGGTTCGGGACCACGGCAGCGCTCGTCGCGCTGGTTCTGGTGGTCTTCGATCCGAATGTGCTGGCGCACTCCGCGCTGGTCACGACGGATATTGGCGTGTCGCTGTTCTTTCTGGCGTCAATCTTCGCGTTTTACCGCTACGCAAAGCAGCCAGGCATCGCACGTCTGATAACGGCGGGCGTAGCAGCAGGTTTGCTGCTGGCCACAAAGCACTCGGGCGTCTTGCTGGCGCCGATGCTGGTACTGCTGATCCTGTGGGAGATCGTGTACGCACCGAAGGAGGCACGCGGGAAGACGGCCCTGCGACTTGGGGGCGCGCTGGCCGGAATTGTGGTGATTGCCACGGTGGTGTTGTGGGCCTTCTATGGCTTCCGCTACTCGGCACGACCCGCGGGTCTGGCCATGAGCACCACCGTTGAGGAGTACGTGCAGCCGCTGAGCAGCTTCAACGCACATGCTGTGCTGGCTATTGCACACCTGCATCTGTTGCCCGAGTCATACCTCATTGGGCTGGTGGACGTGAAGCGCATGGCGCAGTTCTATCCCACGTTTGTGCTCGGCAAGCAGTATGCGCATGCGCTGTGGTGGTACTTCCCTGTCGTGCTGCTGATCAAGACAACGCTTGGTCTGCTCGCGCTGCTGGCGGTGGCGTGCATCGCGATCATCACGGGAAAATTGCACAGAGGACGTGAACTCGCATACGTGCTGATCCCGATGGTGGTGTACTTCGCCATCGCGGTCGCCGCAGGTATGGATATCGGCGCGCGCCACTTGCTGCCCGTATACACCTTCGCGTTTGTGCTGGCCGGCGCAGGAATCGCCGCGCTGGCAGCGCAGAGCCGAGGGTGGCGATGGGCGGGCGCGGTGCTGGCCGTGGCGCACGTGGTGTCCTCGCTCGCGGTCTTTCCCAACCCGATGGCATATGCGAATGAAGCGTGGGGCGGAGCGAAGAACACCCACAACCTGCTGAGCGATGCGAACGTCGACTGGGCGCAGCAACTCTACCAGGTGAAGGCGTGGCAGGACCGGAATCCCGGCGTGGAATGCTGGTTCGCGTACTTCGCTTATCCGGAAATCGATCCGGCGACGTATGGCATCACTTGCCATCGCCTGCCGAATATCGACACGCTCTGGCTCGGCGAAGCAGAGGTGACGCCACCCAAGGTGAACGGCGCGGTGTTGATCAGCGCGGGCGATCTGAGCGGGTGCGAGTGGCCCAGCGGCAAAGTGAGTCCGTATGGGGCCTTCCAGAAGATGGCGCCTGCCGAAGTGATCGACGATGCGGTATTCGTGTACCGGGGCGATCTCGATCTGAGGCAGGCCGCAGCACTGAGCCGCGCGATGCATGCCTACACGTCGCTGAGGCAAGGAAAGATGGACGACGCTCTCGCGATGGCACGGGAGGCAGTTGCGATCGATCCCAATGAGCTGATGAGCCAGTCGGCCCTAGGCAATATCGCGGCAGCGAAGGGCAACAACGACGAAGCGCGCGCCGCATGGCAGGCGGCTTTGGAAATAGCGAAGCAACTGGAGCCGGACGCTCAGCCAAGCTACGTGCCGGAACTGGAGGAGAAGCTCAAGAAGATCTGAGCAGCGATGCACCTCATCAAAGAACAATGGGCGCCCATCAAGGCGCCCATTTTAGTTTTCTGCGGGTGGAGTTACTGAATCAACGAGCCCTGGTCGTCTTCCTTGCTGAGCTCTTCCGGCGGAATGATGACAGCGGCGGCTACCTTGTCGTCATCCTCGAGGTTCAGCAGGCGAACGCCCTGGGTAGCGCGGCCGGCGGACCGGATTGTCTTGGTGTCGATCCGGATAATCTTGCCGAACTGGCTGATGACCATCAGCTCTGAGTTGTCATCGACAAGCTGGATCGTATTGACCTTGCCGATGCGCTCGGTGACCGCCATGTTCTTGACGCCTTTTCCGCCGCGCGTCTGCAGCCTGTACTCCTCAACGTTGGTACGCTTGCCAAAGCCGTTCTCAGTAACGGAGAGAATGCGGTAGGCACCTTCGGGGTGTTCCTTCGGAGTGATGGCAACACCTACAACGTAGTCATTCTTGCCAATGTCGACGCCACGCACACCGAATGCCGGACGGCCCATCGAGCGCACATCGCCCTCGTCGAAGCGGATGGCCATGCCGAGGTGCGTTGCGAGGAAGACAATCTGCGAGCCGTCCGTGACGCGGGCAGCGACGAGCTCATCGTCCTTGTCGATGCCGATCGCGATGATGCCGCGCGATTGCACGTTCGAGAAGTCCTTGAGCGGCGTCTTCTTCACCGTACCTTGCCGCGTGGCGAAGAAGATGTACTTGCCCTTCCTCTTCGAGGTCGCGCATGGCCATGATGGCGCGAACTTTTCGCCGGGCTGCAGGCTGAGCAGGCTCTGAATGGCTCTTGCCCTTGCCGGCAGCGCTGACGTCGGGAATCT
Organism: uncultured Acidobacteriaceae bacterium; assembly: GCA_963832465.1. Taxonomy (GTDB): domain Bacteria; phylum Acidobacteriota; class Terriglobia; order Terriglobales; family Acidobacteriaceae; genus Telmatobacter. The sequence goes on along the minus strand of CAWHUJ010000001.1, from coordinate 311,467 downwards.
CATAGACCTTGAGCCAGTAGACGCGACCCGTGTTGGTGAAGCAGAGCAGGTAGGCGTGCGTTGAGTCGATGATGAGCTGCGAAACGAAAGTCCTCTTCGCGCGTCTTCATGCCGGTGCGGCCGGTGCCGCCGCGGCGCTGCTGGCGATAGATAGAGATCGGCGTGCGCTTCAGGTAGCCCTGGTGGCTGACCGTGACCGCGACCTGTTCGTCGGCGATCAGGTCTTCCAGCTGCAGCTCGGCCGTCTCGTCGATGATCTCCGTGCGGCGCGCGTCGCCGTACTTGTCCCGGACTTCTTCGAGCTCCTTGATGATGACCGCGCGCAGCTTCTTGTCGCTCGCCAGAATCGCTTCGTACTCGGCAATCTTGGCGCGGATCTCGCCCAGCTCCTTCAGGATTTCGTCAACCGAAAGCTGGGTGAGGCGATAGAGCTGCAGTTCGAGAATGGCGTCGACCTGCTTGCAGCGTGAGGCCGCGCTCTTCGCCGGCCAGGCGTTCGCGATCGAGGTTGATGACGATCTCTGTTGCCCTTGCCCCACGTGTACAGATTTTCGCGAGCTTCGGCGCGCGACCGCGATCCGCGAATGATGCGGATGACCGTGTCGAGATTGTCGAGGGCGATCTTGTAGCCCTCGAGGATGTGCTCGCGCTCGCGGGCCTTGCGCAGCAGGATACACAGTGCGGCGCCGCACCACTTCGATGCGGTGATCGATGAAGCAGCGGATGGCCTCGGCCAGTCCCAGCTCGCGCGGCTGGCCATTGAGCACCGCGAGAAAGATCATGGAGAAGCTCTCCTGCATCTGCGTGTGCTTGTAGAGCTGGTTCAGCACAATCTCAGGCTGCGCGCCGCGCTTGAGCTCGATGACGATGCGCATGCCGTCGCGGTCGCTCTCGTCGCGCACGTCGCTGATCTCGTCGATGATCTTCTCGTTCACCAGCTCGGCGATGCGCTCGATGAGCTTGGATTTGTTGACCTGGTAAGGAATCTCGGTGACGATGATCGCCTGCTTTTCCTTGGTGAGGTTCTCAGTCGCGACGCGGGCGCGCATCATGAAGCGGCCGCGGCCGGTCTTGTAGGCGTTCGACAATGCCGCCCTTGCCGTAGAGGAAGCCGCCTGTCGGGAAATCCGGCCCCTGCACGTGCTTCAGCACTTCGACCAGCCCGGCCTTGGGATTGTTCACCAGCTCGATGGTGGCGTTGATGACCTCAGTGAGGTTGTGCGGCGGAATGTTGGTCGCCATGCCGACGGCGATACCGTTGGAACCGTTGACGATGAGATTGGGAATGCGCGTGGGCAGCACCGTGGGCTCGGGCGTGGACTCGTCGTAGTTGGGCACGAAGTCGACGGTCTCCATCTCGATGTCGGCCAGCATCTCGCCGGCGATGCGCGTCATGCGGCACTCGGTGTAACGCATGGCCGCGGGCGGATCGCCATCGACCGAGCCGAAATTTCCCTGGCCGTCGATCAGCGGATAGCGCAGAGAGAAAGGCTGGGCCATGCGCACCAGCGTGTCATAGATAGCGGAGTCGCCGTGCGGGTGATAGACACCCATGGCCTGGCCGACGACCTTGGCGCACTTGGTGTACTTCTTGTTGTACTCCAGGCCCATCTCGCTCATGGCGTAGAGCACGCGGCGATGCACGGGCTTGAGGCCGTCGCGAGCATCCGGCAGCGCGCGCCCGATGATGACCGACATCGAATAGTCGAGATACGACCGGCGCATCTCCTCTTCGATGTTGATGGGCACGTGGCTCGGATTAGGCGGTGTTCCGCCATCAAGAGGAAGCTGGGGGTTCTGATCGTCTGCCATAGAGGTCTCAAGCCCGCGGTAAGGCGGCAAAAAGGTCCGGTTAGAAGCAGGGCCGGGGCACCGGGGGCTAAAGCTTATTTTACGCTGCCAGAGGGCTTGCAAGCAAGGCGGGGAGTGGCAAATAAGTCTTTCAATATCTTAAATTTGCTCGGCGTTCATGCAGGCGCAACTGGAGCCCTGCCATGAGGGGTTGCAAGGCTGGTTCCGCGGGCACAAACGGGCGGCTTACTCGAGGCTCAATTCAAGCCTGAAAACGCGCGTTCTATAAAATGCAAAGGTGTCCACCATCCCTGAACACTCATTACAAAAGCGCATCAACACGCCGCAGCAGGTTCTCTTTGCGAGCCTGGTTGGAACGGCTGTTGAGTTCTTCGACTTCTATATCTACGCGACGGCGGCGGTGCTGGTGTTTCCGCGCCTCTTCTTCCCTGGGTCGGACCCCGCGACTTCAGTCCTGGCATCTCTGGCGACCTTCGCAATCGCATTTGTTGCGCGGCCCATTGGCTCGGCGCTCTTCGGACACTTCGGCGATCGCATCGGGCGCAAGCGCACGCTGGTGCTGGCGCTTTCGACGATGGGCCTCTCGACCTTTCTGATCGGCGCGCTGCCAGGCTATGCGGCGATCGGTCTCGCAGCACCTGTGCTGCTGGCGCTCTTTCGGTTTGGCCAGGGCATTGGGCTGGGAGGCGAATGGGGTGGCGCAGTGTTGCTGGCCGTGGAGAACGCTCCACCGGCAAAGCGCGCGCTGTATGGGATGTTTCCACAACTGGGCGCGCCGGTAGGCTTTCTGCTTTCGGGTGGTGTCTTTCTGCTGCTTTCACGGTCGCTCACCGACGCCCAGTTTTTCGCCTTCGGTTGGCGGCTACCGTTTCTCGCGAGCGCTGTGCTGGTGCTGCTGGGGCTGTATGTGCGGCTCTCGATCACCGAGACACCAGTATTTGAGGAGGCGCGGAAACATTCGCAGCCGGTAGGTGTGCCGATGCTCGCAGTGCTGCGCGATCACCTTGGACAGGTGGTCGCTGGAGTGATGGTGTGCCTTGCAACGTTTGTGCTGTTCTACCTGATGACAGTCTTTGCACTGTCATGGGGAACGACAGCGCTGCACTACGATCGCGCGACCTTCCTGGTGCTGCAACTTGTCGGGGTGACCTTCTTCGCCGTGACGATTCCGATTTCGGCGTGGCTGGCAGAGCGAGGACGTAAACCGGTGATGATCGGCGTAACGATCCTCATCGGACTCTTTGGCCTCGCGATGGCTCCGCTGTTTACCTCAGGCACCACGGGCGCGCTGGTGATGATGTGCGTGGGACTGGCGCTGATGGGCTTTACGTACGGCCCTCTCGGAACGGTCGTGTCAGAGCTCTTTCCCACACCTGTGCGCTACACCGGCAGTTCGCTGGCCTTCAGCCTCGCCGGAATTCTGGGCGCATCGCTCGCGCCGTATATCGCAACATGGCTGGCAAAGAAGTATGGCCTGCAGTACGTCGGCTACTACCTCAGTGCGTCGGCTGTAGTCACGCTCGTCGGCCTCTTCCTGATCCGCGAGACGCGGGGCGCGGATCTCTAAGCACCGCAGCGGTGAAAACCGATCAGATAAGACTGCGCAGAGTCAGCAGGCAAATGATTGCCTGCAACGCTACGACGGCCGCTCCCGCGGCGAGTGCCATGCGGTGGCGCGGGCTCTCGTAGGCGTCTGCGAAGACGCCGCCAATCGAGGTCAGCAGAAACGGAATAGCCCAAAGCCAGGGAGTGCCCGGGACTCCGGTCATGACTATCGCGAAGAGCACCAGCGCGCTCAACAGCGGCGCCGTGTTGCCAAAGTAGCGCGAGCGGCGCAGAACGAGATAAAGCAACACCGCAGCGCATGCGGCAATTGTTATGCCGGCGTTGCCGAAGGTGGAAAAGAATCGCAGAGCCGGATCGATTGAAACTCCGACAAACGCGCCGGCGGAGCGGAAGACGTAGCTGAAGGCGTCTGGCGAGAAGTTGTAGCAGGCGAAAACGAAGAGCAATGCTCCCGCACAAGCTGTAAGCACCACTGGCAGTACCTGGCTGCGCCGGCCTTCGGCAACCCAGAGCATAAAGGCGAGGCCGAGCACCGCGGCGATCGGAAGCGCGACGATGTGCGATGCGGCAGCTACACCCATGGCAAGCGTTAGCAGGACGATGCGTGGACGCCATTTGCGCCGCGGACCCTGCATGGCATGGGCGACGCCGATGCAGGTGTAGATTGCTCCATAGACGCCGAGAGCGGCGAGTATGTCAGGATTTGGCACGACGCACGCTCTGAGAATGGGCGGCGAGAAGCAGTAGAGCCCGAGCGCCGTGTATCCGCCGTGGTCACCGAAGAGCCGGCGAGAAACCCACCAGAGGCCGGCACCGAGAACGCATCCGGCGAATAGAAACGGCAGACGAAGCAGAAGCAGGATATGCGTGAGCTGGTGGCGAAGCTCCCAGCTGCTGAGCTGACCAGAAGATTGGACGACACGGTCTTCTGGCTGTCGGAAGTGATCGAGGCCGCGCTCGAGGAGAAGATTGACCGTGAGGGGCAGCCCGGCAAGGCGATAGGCGAGAATGCCGTCGCGGATATTGCCGCAACTGGTGAAGTAGCCCGCGAGTGGCGAGGGCTTCTCCCATGTTTCGCGGCCGCAGCGGGCGTACTGATAGTCGCGATCGGTGAGAGTCTGGCGGCTGATGAGCCATAGCCCCTGAGCGAGAAAGAGAAACAGCAGCACCGCAGCAACGCGCTGCGGGAAGTTGAAGCGGAATCGGCGGAGACGGGCGAAGGGACGGGTCATCACGAACAGAAGGACCCCACTAGTTTAAATGGTGAGATGAAGAGGCAGGGGAAACAGATCAGGCCACCCGAGGGTGGCCTGATGGTGATTCTGCAGACGCTGATTTAGTTGGCAGCAACCGACGGAGCAACATTGAGGCGGGTGACTCCGATTGCCTGAGTTCCGTCCGGATTGGTATAGATGGCGGCAACTCTCGAGGTACCGGGGCCAACGCGCGACGCGAGACCGGTTGCCGCGTCGATGGTGGCGACCATGTTATCCGTCGACACCCATTTGGGCTGGCTGCTCAGCGCCACCGTAGTCCCGTCAATCGCATGGCCAACCGCGGTGAATTGGACATCGCCGTTGGGCGCCGTGTGAGGAACGAGCACGAGAGATGTGGCATCATTGCCGGTGGTGGTTTGTGGAGGCTGTTGAATGGTGAAGCTTGCGGTGGCCGTAATGTCGCCGTGGAAACCGGGAGCGGCAGCAGTAATGACGCCGACACCCCAGCCTTCCCCGGTAACTACAGCGGTGCCATTGTTTGTTCCGATTGTGACGAGTTGCGGAAAGGCTGAGGACCAGGTCGCCTCATCCGTGATGTCCTTCGTAGTAGCGGCGTGCCCCGGATGAGTGTAGTTTCCGATGGCGATGTACTGGACGATGAGACCACCCGACATGGTGGTGGTAACTGCACTCGGAATGATCGTAATCGAGGTGAGATCAGGATCGGTGCCGCAACTGGTAAGTGGAATTGCAAGGGCCGCGAGCAACAAGGCACCGAATAGCGAACGATTCTGCATACTTAGCTCCTGGCATTTCAGCCACGCCACAAAAATGAGTTAGTGAGTCTCTTGTAACTTTCTCTTACAGCAAATTTAAAACATCAGACGCGCCCGGACGCACGCATCCCGGGCACATCAAAATAGGATCCCTCTTGAGGGTTGGCCAGATGATAGGTCACTTCATTTTTTGGAAGCAATACCTATTTTGTGTTGTGAGATGAAAAGTTAGCACGTAAGTTACTCCGCCGCATCCAGCCGCATTATTTTTGTTGATTCACTAACAAACTGCCCGGTGCGGCGGTTCAAATCAAGCGAAGTTTTACCGGAAGCAGCGCAAGCAGCTAAACTTTGGTCATCATGGCTCGCGCACGGGATGATGCACCGGAACGGCTGGTCAGCGCCTCGCGCGCCGACGAGGAACAGACATTTGAACTGAAACTCCGCCCGCGATGGCTGAAGGAGTTCATTGGCCAAACCAAGGCTAAAGAGCAGCTGGCCATCGCGCTGGAGGCGGCGAAATCCAGAGGTGAAGCGCTGGATCACGTACTCCTCTTCGGCCCCCCAGGACTGGGCAAGACGACGCTGGCCACAATCATTGCCAACGAGCTCGATGTAGGCTTTCAGCAGACATCGGGCCCTGCCCTGCAGATTCAGGGCGACCTCACTGCCATTCTGACGAATCTGCGCGAGCGGCAGGTGCTGTTTCTCGACGAAATCCACCGCATGCAGCCAGTGCTGGAAGAAAAGCTCTACACGGCGCTCGAAGATTACAAGCTCGACATCATGATCGGCCAAGGCCCGGCGGCGCGTACGCATGTGATGGATATCCGGCCATTCACGTTCGTCGGCGCAACCACGCGCCCCGGCCTGCTGAGTTCGCCACTGCGCTCGCGTTTCGGCATTCTTCTGCGCCTCGAGTTCTATACCGAGGACGAGTTGCGCGTGATCGTGGAGCGTTCGGCCGAGGTGCTGCAGGTGCCCATCGACACGGATGGTGCGGCGGAGATTGCGCTGCGCTCACGCGGCACTCCGCGTATCGCCAACCGCCTGCTGCGGCGCGTGCGCGACTATGCGCAGGTGCGTGGCACTGGCGTAATCGACCGGGCTACAGCCAACGCCGCTCTCACGATGCTGGAGGTGGACGCGCACGGCTTCGACGAGATTGACCGGCGCCTTTTGATGACGATTATCCAGAAGTATGACGGAGGCCCCGTGGGACTGGGCACGCTCGCGGCAACGCTGGCCGAAGAAGAAGATGCGCTGGAAGAAGTCTACGAGCCGTTTCTGATCCAGATCGGCTTTCTTGATCGCACGCCGCGCGGACGCGTAGCCACCCGGCTGGCCTATGAACACTTTGGCCTGGCAATGCCGGGGCGGCAGCCAGGATTGTTTTAGCGAGCCGGCAAGTGGGCTGAGGAGGAGACATGGCACTGACAGAATCGGCGATGCTGGAGTTGCAAACAACTGCGCCCGACTTTGCGCTACCGGATGTGGTGACCGGCAAGACGGTAAAACGCGACGATTTTCGCGGCGAGAAAGCCCTGCTGGTGATGTTCATCTGCACGCATTGCCCGTATGTGAAGCATGTCGAAAAAGGGCTAGCAGCGCTAGGCAGAGATTACGAGGGCAAGCTTGGCATTGTGGCGATCAGCAGCAACGATGCAGCGACACATCCCGATGACAGCCCCGCCGGTTTAAAGGCGCAAGCGCGGACGATGGGCTTCCGCTTTCCTTACCTATACGACGAGACTCAGGATGTGGCGCGCGGGTACAAGGCGGCCTGCACGCCGGATTTCTTTCTCTTCGATGGCGACAGAAAGCTCGTCTATCGCGGCGAATTCGACCGCAGCCGCCCGGGGAACGGAGTTCCGGTGACCGGAGAGGACCTGCGAGCCGCGATCGATACAGTGCTTGCCGGCGGGACGCCGAGCGCAGAGCAACGGCCTTCGATCGGCTGCAATATCAAGTGGCGTTGAAAATCACAGCGGCAGACTCTTCAGATATTCTCGGAATTTCTCTCCGAACTCGGGACGCTTGAGCGCATACTCAACCGTGGCCTGCAGCATGCCGAATTTGTCTCCTGCATCGAAGCGCTTGCCCTCAAAGGTGTAGCCAAAGACCTTCTCTTCCTTGAGCAGCGCCTTGATGCCGTCGGTGAGCTGGATCTCTCCCCCGCGCCCGGTGTGGTCTCTTCCAGCAATTCAAAGACGCGTGGAGTTAGAACGTAGCGGCCAATGATTGCCTGCTTTGAAGGCGCGTCTTCCAGTTTCGGCTTTTCGACCATGCCGGTGCAGTTGTAAATGCGCGGATTCACTGAATCGGGCGAGCCAGCAAGGACGCCGTAGGCGGAGATTGCCGGACCTTCGACGGACATTGTGGCGAGAACAGAGCCGCCCTTCTCATTGAAGACGTCAATCATCTGCTTGAGGCATGGCGGATCAGCATCGATGACATCATCCGGAAGGATCACGGCGAAAGGCTCGTTGCCGACGAGTTCCTTGGCGCAAAGCACAGCGTGGCCGAGACCGAGGGGCTCCTTCTGGCGCACGTAGCTCACACGCGCCAACGAAGCGACGCTGCGCGAAAGAGCGAGCAGCTCTTTTTTACCGCGGCGCTCAAGCGTGGCGTCCAATTCGAAGCTGTGGTCGAAATGGTCTTCCATGGCGCCCTTGCCGCGCCCTGTGATGATGATGATGTGCTCGATGCCCGAGTCGATCGCTTCTTCGACGCCGTATTGGATGATGGGCTTGTCGACGAGAGCCAGCATCTCCTTGGGGATGACTTTGGTTGCGGGTAGAAAGCGAGTGCCGAGACCACCGGCGGGGAAGACCGCCTTACGTACTTGCTGGTTCATTTCAACTCCCGATTGCAATCAGTTCATGCGGCCCGGAGCCCATCAGCACATTGCACAGAAGACGGTAGCTACTCCGCCGAAAGGCGGTCAATGCAACTAAAGGCATAGTCCGCAGTTACAAAACCGGTGAATCGTCGCCGAGCAACGCCTCCCGCACAATCTTCACGGGCGGAAAACCCTGCTTGAGGAAATCATTATGAAACTCTTCGAGCGAGAAGTTCACGCCTTCCTTCTTTTTCAGATCCCCGCGGAGTTTCATGATCTCCAACTTGCCCAACGTGTAGTAGAGATACGTGGCATCGGATGTGCCTCGCTTAGCCTCGACGAGGGCTGACTGCTTCGACTGATAACCCTCTTTCTGAAAAAAGTCGACGGCCTGCTCGAAGCTCATCTTGCCTGTATGCATTTCGATGCCAACGATGAACCGCGCGTTGCGCAGTAGAGCATCTTGTAACTGGCCGAGGCGGATCAACTTGGCCTCGCGAGCATCCTTCGCGCCTTCGCCCGGCTGCCCATACCCCTCATCGAGCATCATCTGCTCGCAGTAGTGCGCCCAGCCTTCGACATTCGTATTGGCGCCCAGCAGCTTGCGCACGCGGCTTGGAGCCTCAGGCACCCACAGGAACTGCACATAGTGACCCGGATAAGCTTCGTGCACCGAAGTGGAGATGATGGTGCCGATGTTGAAGGAGTGCATGAAGCCTTCCACTTCCTCTGGAGTCATCGAAGCAGGCGGCAGCGTTACGTTGAAGTACGCTTCAGCGGCATGCTTCTCGAAGGGGCCGGGCGTATCCATTGAAGCGGTGGTGGTGGCGCGCATGAAGGGGGGCGTTTCCTCAACGATCGGACGCACCTGCGAGGGAATCGTGACAATGTGATGGCTCTGGATGAAATCGATCAGGCTGTCGAAGGTTGCCGTGAATGTCGGAATGAGCTTGTCGGGCGCCGGATGCATGCTGCCCAGTTCCTCGAGCACCGCTTGAGGATCCTTGCCGGGCTCGAGTTCCTTAGCCACCTGTTTGAAGTGCTCCTGATTTCTGCGCAGATCAGCCCAGCCGATCTCGAGAAGCCTGTCAATCGGAATATCGATCATGTCGTCGTAGAGCAGCTTCTTTGAAAAGGTCTCCGCGCCGATGCGGTAGTCGCCGTTTGATTGCGCAAGCAGATCGGACTTGAGCCAGTCGAGGTAGCTGGTAAGTGCGGCGATAACCTTGCCGTTGGTGTGGGCGAACTCCTCGTTGAGAGCCGGATCTTTGGCGCTGGCGAAGGCGAGCGGCACATCGTGCTGGAAAAAGCTGATGATGCCCGGCAACTGTTCGATCGCGATCTCGGTATAGATGTGCGGAGGATTGACGAGGTTCAGCCTCGCCTGTTCGAGAAGCCCAGGCATCTGGCGCTCGCGTTCAACGAGAGAGCGAAGCCTGTCTTCGGGCGGCGCAAATTTTCTTTCCATGATGGAGAAAGCGCCGTTTGCCGCCGCGGAGGAGTATTCGTCAGGGTTCTTCTGCCAGGGCCGAATGGTCTCGAGCGTGAGCAGGCGCGAGCGGATGCTGCCGAGGATCATTTCGCAATCACCTCGCGTGACCGGATCGAAGTCCGCCTTCTTCTGCATCGATGCGAAGCGATCCTCGTATTTTTTCAGGTCTGCAATTTCGGCGTTGATCGCAGGCTTGCTCAGATCTTCGAGCTTGGCGTCGTACTGGTGGTAGCCAACCAACGTGCCCGCAGTGGGCTGATGGGGAAAATAAACCTGGTCAAAATACTCGTCGGAGTCATGGACGAAAAGCTTCTTCCAGTAGAGCTGCGAGAGCTTTCCTTTTTCCGATTCAGCGTGAGCGGCGATTGAGGTATTCATGCTGGCTCCAAGACAGGCCCAAAGAATAAGCAGGACGGCAGACTTCTTCACAGTTCCCCTTTTTTGATCGCGCGGGTCATTTCGTGACAGAACCCACGGTTATGCGTTGACTGTAGCTGGTGCGAGGTTGCCCAGCAGTTCGCGAATCTCAAGCAGTACTTCGTCAGGACGGGTTGCGGTGAGCGGATACTTCAGTACGCCCTGCGGCGTGAACTGTGCCCCGCGTTTGGAGTTTCGCGCAACGACCCGCATCAGTTGCTGCGGATCGACGTGTGCATTCTCAGTGAAGCGAATCTGCAGCTCAGAGCGGCGGCGATCGATCTGCGCTACGCCCATGCGCTCGCACTCAAGGCGCAGGGACGCAGCCTCAAGCAGGTAAACAGTAGCATCGGGCAGCGGACCGTAGCGATCTTCCATTTCGGCGCGCAGATCGGCAATGGCTTTTTCTCCGGCCGCGCCGGCGATCTTCTTGTAGAGACGCAGCCGCTGGTTTTCCTCAGGAACATAGGTCTCATCGATGCGCAGGGCAATCCCAAGGTTAAGCTGCGTCGCAGGGCGCTCTTCCGCTCCTTCACCCTTGAGCTCCTTGACTGCAGCTTCAAGCATTGTGGTGTAAAGCTCGAAGCCCACGGCCTCGATATGGCCGCTCTGCTCGCCGCCGAGCATGTTGCCTGCGCCGCGCAGCTCGAGATCGAGTGCTGCAATTTTGAATCCTGCGCCAAGGTCGCTGAACTCCTTGAGCGCCGCCAGACGGCGTCGCGCAATTTCGCTCAGCTCCTGCTCCGGCGGAATCAGCAGATAGGCATAGGCGCGGCGATTCGAGCGGCCAACGCGTCCGCGAAGCTGATACAGCTCACTGAGGCCGTGCCTGTCGGCACGATTGATCAGAATGGTGTTGGCGAGCGGAATGTCGAGTCCATTTTCGATGATCGTCGTGGCCACCAGAACGTCGAACTCGTGGCGCATGAAGGCAAGCATCACCTTCTCGAGCTCGCTCTCGCTCATCTGGCCGTGGCCAACGGCGACGCGCGCTGCGGGAACAAGCTCCTGAATGCGCGCGGCAATTTCATAGATGGATTCAACGCGGTTGTGGACGAAGTAAACCTGGCCGCCGCGCTCCAGCTCGACTTCGACGGCAGAGCGCACCATCTTCTCGTCGAATTTGGCCACGACGGTCTGAATCGCCATGCGGTCTTTCGGCGGCGTTTCGATCACGCTCATATCGCGCAGGCCCACCAGCGACATATGCAGCGTGCGCGGAATCGGCGTGGCGCGCATGGCAAGCACATCGATCTCCTTGCGCATCTGCTTAAGCCGCTCTTTGTGGCGCACGCCGAAGCGCTGTTCCTCATCGACGACCAGCAAGCCGAGATCCTGGAACTTGATGTCTTTGGAAAGCACGCGATGCGTGCCGATGAGGATGTCGACCTTGCCGGCCTCGACGCGCTCGACGATTTCCTTCTGCTCCTTTGCGGTGCGGAAGCGCGAGATCATCTCGATGTGGATGGGAAACTGCGCGAAGCGGCGCTTGAAGGTTTCGAAGTGCTGGAAGCAGAGAACCGTGGTGGGCGTGAGCACCGCGACCTGCTTGCCATCCTGCACGGCTTTGAAGGCAGCGCGCATCGCCACTTCCGTTTTGCCGTAGCCCACATCGCCGCAGAGAAGCCGGTCCATGGGCGTGGTCGATTCCATGTCGTGCTTGATGGCCGTGATGGCGGTGAGCTGGTCGTCGGTCTCGTTGTAGTCGAAGGAGTCTTCAAACTCGCGCTGGAATTCGTTGTCGGCGGAGAAAGCTGTGCCCTGCGCGGTGTGCCGCTCGGCGTAGAGCTTGAGCAGCTCGGCGGCCATGTCCTGCATGGCCTTGCGCACGCGCGCCTTGGTCTTGGCCCACTGACTGCGAGCCGAGCTTGTTGAGCACCGGCGCGGGGCCGGAATCGGTGGAGCGATACTTCTGAATCAGGTCAAGCCGCGTGAGCGGAACGTAAAGCTTGGCCTGCTCGGCGAATTCGAGAATCATGAATTCGATGGAGAGGCCATCCTGCACGATCTCTTTCAGGCCCTGATATTGCGCGATGCCGTGCTCGACGTGAACGACGTAATCGCCGATGGCGAGATCGCGAAAGTCCGAGACGAAGGCGGCGGTCTTGGAGCGCTTGGGCTCGGGACGCGCGGTTATGTCGGCTTCATCGGAAAGATCGTTGGCGCCGAAGACAATCAGATTGGCGTTAGGAAAGCTGACGCCCGAAGCAATCTGCGTGCGCACGATCACGGGCACGCGCAGATCGCCGGCGAGATAGCTGGCCTCATCAAGCATCGTCTCGCCGCGAGATGGAAGAAGCGGCTGCCGAGGCGGTAAGGCAGTCTGATACTCGCGCAAGACGGTGGCCAGCCGCTCCACGTCGCCCTGATTGGGCGCGGCGAGCACGATGCGCTGGCTCGGCGGCGATGAGATTTTTCAACTGATCAGTAAGTGCGGGAATCGACCCATGAAAGCGCAGCGTGGGCGCGAGTTCAATGCGATCTCGCCCAGCGTGTTGTCTTCATCGAGCACATCGACGATGCCCAGTTGATCGAGATCGAGGCCGGGATGCGACTCGAGCGTGGCCTGCAAGAATCTCGGGACGCATATAAATGTCTTCGGGACGAATCAGCGAGCCGATGCCGAGCGCTCGTGGCGCTGCTCCACCTTGTTCCACCAGCGATCGATCTGGTTGCTGCACCATTGCAGGCTCATCGACAAACAGCACGGCACTTGGGCAGCAGCTTCAGCAGATTGGTCTTCGGCGCCGGCGACGGAGGTGAAAAACTCCCAGCCGGGAAAGACGCTGACTCCGCCGGCTGCAGCTTCTTCTTCGGCCATCTCTCTCGCCTTCGGCTTCAACGCGCTGCCTGGCTCAGTCGCGCATGAACGGCGGCGAGCAGATGCTCGGTGACCGGCGTTTCGGTCAGCGGGAGTAGCTGCGTTTCATCGAGGCCCGACTGCGAACGCTGCGTTTCGGGATCGAATTTGCGGATGGTCTCGATCTCATCGCCGAAGAACTCGATACGCACGGGACGGTCGGCTTCGGGCGAGTAGACATCGAGAATGCCGCCGCGGCGCGTGAACTGGCCCGGCATCTCAACGAGGTCCATCTGCGTGTAACCCACGCTGGCCAGATGCGCGGTGAGCATTTCGACGTCGACCTCTTCGCCGCGCTTCAGCGTTACGGCGAGGCTCGCGTAGTAGTCGCGGCCGAAGAGCCTGAGCGCAGCGGCCTCGACCGGCGCAATCAGGATGGAGACTTCGCCCGTGGCCAGCTTCCACAGCGCGGCGGCCCGCTGCTCCTGCACGTCGGGATGCGGCGAGAGATTTTCGAACGGAAGCACGTCGTGCGCGGGCAGGCGCACGACGCGCGCGGGATCGATGGCGCCGGTAAGCTCGCAGCCGGCGCGCAGCATTGGCTCCAGCGCCTCGGCGGCCTTGTTGTCGGCCACCACGACGATCACCGGCTGTCGCGCGGCCCGCGCAATCAGCGGGAGATAGAGCGAGCGCGCCGTCCAGGTCAGTCCGGAGACACGACGACGCCCCGTGCCGAGGCTGAGATGCCTGCGCACGCGCTCAAATGCCGAAGACTGCTCCAGCTCCGCGAAGATTTCGCGGACAAACGGGAGAATCATGTCCAGTGCCAGTTTACCAGCGGGAGTCCGCGTCCAGCGAGCGCGGGAAGAGACCGTTCACCGACGGACATTCAGCGTTTGCTGAGCCGCAGCGATTGCCAGGAGCCATCGGAATGCCAGCCGCCATCCACCGAAAGACAATGCCCGTTGATGAAGCTGCTTTCTGCCGGGTCGGCAAGGAAGGCGATGGCACGCGCCACGTCATCAGCAGAAGCAAAGCGGCCCATGGGGATGCGATCGGTAATATCGGCATCGGTGTATGTGCCGTTGGCCTGGTCGGCTGCGTCCATCTCCGTCTTTACCCAGCCGGGGCAGACAGCATTCACTCGAACACCACGGCCACCCCACTCCGCGGCAAGCGTACGCGTGAGGCCGATGAGGCCATGCTTCGAAGCGTTGTAGGCGGCTCGGTCTGCAATGCCGAGAAGGCCCGCGACAGAAGCCACATTGACGATGGAGCCGCTGCGGGCCTCAAGCATAACGCGGCCGAAGGTCTGAGCAAGCAGAAACGGAGCGGCTAGGTTCACCTCGAGAACGCGGCGATAGTCGGCATAGGGGGTGGCTTCAGCAGGTGCAATGTAGCTGATGCCCGCGTTGTTGACGAGAACATCGATGCGGCCATAGCGAGCAATCACCTGCGAGGCGAACGATGAAACCGCTGCCTCGTCTGTGATATTGCCGGCAAAGCCGAAGCCATCCCCACTCCTCGATGCAATCGCTCGCAGAGTTTCAGCCGGCTCGTGCAGATCGATGATCGCCACGCGATATCCGCGCTCGGCAAGCAGTTCGGAGGTGCGGCGACCAATGCCCTGCGCACCTCCTGTAACAACGGCAACGCGTGAATGATTGCTCATGAATGGGTCCTCTTCAGGAGACAAACAGAACTATTCTCCGCCCACCGCCTTGGTGAAGACGTAGAAAAAGTCGAGGGCCTTCCAGTAAGACGCAATGGGCAGGCGCTCGTCTCGCCCATGTGCGCGGACATCGTCGCGCTCAAGCGCGATGGCAGAGTAACCGTACGACGGAATCCCCGCCTGCGCGAAGTAGATTGAGTCGGTCGCGCCGTTCTCCATGACCGCCGTGACAGGAATGCCGGGCCAGATTTGCTGCGTGATGCGCGTCAACGGATCGAAGACGGCCTTGATCGGCGGCGGTGGCGTGATGGCTTTGCGTTCCGGGGCCGTATCAGAGACGGCGCCGGCGTCTGAGACGTATTTGACGGTGAGCTTGGGATCGTCAAAGAGGGCCACGAGTTGCTTACGAATCTCCTCCGGAGAGTGGCCCGGGAAGATGCGGCAGTTCACATTTGCCTGCGCCGTTTGTGGCAGCGCATTTCTGGCGTGGCCGCCGCTCAGTTCCGTTGCAACACAGGTGGTGCGGAAGTTGGAGTTGAATCCGGGGTCGGCGCTCAGACGCGCGGCAGCAGCCTGATCGGGCGGATCGGCAAGAATGGCGCGCATATCCTGTGCGGTCTGGCCGGTTTCGTGTGCAACAAGATTCCCGTAATAGGCGCGCGTGACCGCGTTCAACTCGAACGGAAAGGAGTAGGCCGCAAGCTTGTTGAGAGCCGCCGTGAGCTCGTAGATGGCATTGTCTGGCCGCGGAAGCGAGCTGTGCCCGCCACGATTCACGGCGGTGATCTGAAAATCGGAGTAGACCTTCTCAGTTGCCTCGACGTCAGCAACAACCGGGCGGCCATGATCGAGCTCGATGCCACCTGCATCGGGGTTAATGACAAAAGCCGCATCGACAAGTTCGCGATGGTGGGTCACCAGCCAGTCGGCGCCATTGAACTGGCCACCTTCCTCATCGGCGGTGAGCGCAAGAATGAGATCGCGCTTCGGCTTATACCCCTCGCGATGCAGCCGCAGGAATGTGGCGACGAGAATGGCGTCGGAGTCCTTCATGTCCTGCGTGCCGCGGCCGTAGTAGTAGCCATCCTTCTCGATGAACTGGAAGGGATCGGTAGACCAGTCGGAGCGCAGCGCTTCAACCACGTCGATATGGCAGAGAAAGAGAACGGGCTTTTCAGCAGGCGTGCCCGCGGCGCGAATACGCACGACGAGATTCTGCTTCTTTCCGTCGGGGCCGATCAGCTTCACATCGTCGGGCGAAAAGCCTGCATCGAGAAAGCGCTTCTGCATGGCGGCCGTGGCCGTGGTGACGTTGCCCTGCGGCGTGTCGGTGGTGTTGATCTCGATTAGCTGCTTGAAGATTCCGAGCGCCTCGGAGCGTTCGGCAGGCGAGGCGGTGGGCAGCGAAGTCTGGGCTATCAGAGGAAGACTAAAGGCAAGCCACAACGCGGCTGAAGGCAAAGCAAAACTGAAGGGACACATATGCGGATTGTACGGTGTGAGACGGCTTGACATCGCCGATTGCCGAGAAGGCCAAAGCGATTTATCTTGGGTTGCCGTCCTGAATTGAGGTTACGATGCGCCCAAGATTGTCTGCCGCTATTGTGTGTGCCGCCTTTACTGCCGTCGCTGTCGCCCAGAGTGCGCCCGTGCGCCCGAAGATTACGGGTATCTCGCACCTGGCCGTGTATACCTCTGATCCAAGTGCGACCGACCACTACTACCGCGTGGTCATTGGCGCGGCCAAGGTGGCCGACCCCGAAAATCCGAAGGGCGTTCGCTACATGGTGAGCCCGACGCAGTTTGTCGAGGTGCTGCCGCTGCCGCCCAACGCCGGCATCAACCGGCTCGATCACACAGCGTGGCAGACCGAAGACGCCGAGGGATTGCGCAGATATCTCGCGGCAAAGGGATGGAAGACACCTGCCACGTTAACGCGCGGCTCGGATGGTAGCAAGTGGTTTGAGGTGCTCGACCCCGAAGACAACAGGGTGCAGTTTGTTCAGCCGCCGGCCCATCCAGTAGCTCCCGACGCGCCAAGTGTGATCGGCAATCACATCATCCACGTCGGCTTCCTGGTGCATGACCGCGCCACGCAGGACAAGTTCTACCGCGACCTGCTCGGCTTCAGACCGTACTGGTACGGCGGCATGAACTATCCAACGAAGATCGACTGGGTAAGCCAGCAGGTACCCGATGGCCACGACTGGCTGGAGTACATGCTCGCAGCGGGGCCGGGACCGGGCAAAGGAATTCCCGCAACGATGACGCAGCGCAACCTCGGCGTGCAGGATCATCTCTCTATCGGCGAAGCCAGCGTGACGGCGGCCTATGAGCGGTTGAAGGCAGGAAACCGTCTCGACGGAAGGCACGACGATGCGCCCAAGATCGGCAAGGACGGCAAAGAGCAATTCAACCTCTACGACCCAGACGGAATTCGGCTGGAGTTGATGAACTTTCACGCGACAGAGAAGCCTTGCTGCTCTGACTTCACGGCGGAAGATCCGAAGCAGTAGAGCCGGCACAAGCAATGAGCTCTCCGAAAAGGACACTTCGAACCGCAATTTCGCCGATTGTGATCCTGCCAGCGATCCATCTCCTCCTGTGTGCTATTACTGCTCTCCTTGTGAGAGACAACGGGTGGGGGTGGGTCCCCGTCATGGCGCTGGATATACCTGTTGTCACAGTCATGGAGTGGTTCAAGCGTTCGCCTTATGAAATTTCGACCGTTGTAGTGTTCGGAACTCTCCAGTGGTTCTGCGTCGGTGTTTTGGTATCGATTTTTTCCAAAAGGCCAGGGCACCGTAAGAAGTCTCTAACTTGATTGGCTAAAATCATAGGTAACTATGGCTTCTGTGGCGCTCTCCTCTGAGGTGATGGCAAAGTATGAGCCCGTGATCGGGCTCGAAGTGCACGTGCAGTTGCTCACCGCGACCAAGGCCTTCTGCGGCTGCGCGAACCAGTTTGGCTCCGCGCCCAATACAAATATCTGTCCGGTGTGCCTGGGGCTGCCGGGAGCGCTGCCGGTTCTGAACGCCAAGGCAGTGGAGTTTGCCACGCGGGCCTCGCTGGCTTTGAACTGCACAGTGAATCAGCGCTCAATCTTCGCGCGGAAGAACTACTTCTATCCCGATCTGCCTAAGGGCTACCAGATCTCGCAGTATGACAAGCCGATCGCCGAACATGGCTGGATCGACGTGCCCACTCCCGGCGGCACAAAGCGGATCGGCATCACCCGGCTGCACATGGAAGAGGACGCGGGCAAGAGCATCCACGACGGGCTGCCCGACTCAGCGAAATACACATCGCTCGACTTGAACCGCTGCGGCACGCCACTGGTTGAAATTGTCAGCGAGCCAGATATCCGCACGCCGGATGAGGCCTTTGAGTACCTGACGCGGCTGAAGGAAATCCTGCTGTATACGGGCGTCTCCGACTGCAATATGGAAGAAGGCTCGCTGCGATGCGACGCCAACGTGAGTGTGATGCTCAAGGGTGCGGAGCACTTCGGCACAAAAGCAGAAGTGAAAAATGTGAACAGCTTCAAATTCATCCGCGCTGCGCTGGAGTACGAGATCGAGCGCCAAATAGAAATCGTTGAGGGCGGCGGGCGTGTACTGCAGGAGACGCGGTTGTGGAATGCCGCAGAGGGACGCACGTATTCGATGCGCTCAAAGGAGCAGGCGCATGACTACCGGTATTTCCCTGAGCCGGATCTGCCGCCTCTTGAGCTCTCGAAGGAATTTCTTGAGCGCAGACGAGCGGAGTTGCCCGAGCTACCGGAGGCGCGGCGCGCGCGCATGATTGCTGAATATGAATTGAACGAGCGTGATGCGCACACGCTGACCTCTTCCCGCGAATTTGCTGACCGCTTCGAGGCAGCTGCTCGCACCGCAAAGAGTCCGCGGCGCGTGGCGAATCTGCTGTTGAGCGAGCTGGGCGGACGGCTGAAGGCGCAGGGACTGGAGTTGGATCAGTCACCCGTTTCGATGGCAGGACTGGTGATGGCTGCCGATCTTCTGGAAGAAGGCAAAATCAGCTCAAAGCAGTTGAAGCAGCTCTTTGACGTGGCCTTCGAGAAAGCTGAAGACTTCCCTGTTGTGTATGAACGCGAGAAGCCGCAGCAGATCACCGATGTCTCCGCGATTGATGCGCTGATTGATGAGGTCATTGCGGCGAACCCGAAACAGGTCGAACAATATCGCGCCGGCAAAAAGACCGTGGCGGGATTTTTTGTGGGTCAGGTGATGCGAGCGTCGAAAGGGCAGGCAAATCCGGCGCTGCTGAATGAACTCGTCACGAAAAAGTTGGAAGGCTAGCGCGCTCTGCGGCAACGGGCGCTGCCGCAGAGGCGGTCTACTTCATCTTGAGCTCGGTTTCAAACTCCTTGCGGGCATCCCAGGAGCTGACAGTCTTGGTGGCGCTCTTCTTTCCGTTCTTCTCGGCCCACAGCTCGTAGTCGTCGGCCATATTGACCTGGACAAAGTGGAAACGGCCGTCTTTCGCCGAAGTGTAGCTGCGGATCGCCTTGGTCTTCTGGTTCTGCAGAAAGACCGTTGCTCCGGTTACGGGCGTGGAGGCGCCGTCGACGACGCTTCCGGAGACGTTTCGCTGGCCCAGATTCTGCGCGCTTGCTTCAAAAAGATGACAATGTATCGCGGAAGGAACCGGTCCGGCTACAAGGGTCGCAAAAATGACCCCGGCAGCGAGTCTTACACGGTGAACGCTCACTCTTCCTCCTCTTCCTCATTTAACGGCTCATCCTCTTCGTCGTCGTAGTCTTCTTCCACCTTGGTTAGTTCAAGGGGATCGACGCCGACGACTTCATATTCTGAGCCGCACTCACCGCAGGCGACCACGTCGCCTTCTTCCAATTCTTCAACTTCAACGTCAAGTAAGTTTTCGCATTCTGGGCAATTTGCCATGGAAGCCTCCTCTCTCAAGGCCGTTTCGTGATGTAGGATGGCGGTACCTTTCAGTACGACTCCGCTAGTTTTAGGGAGTACCCGGCCCGAGGTCAAGGGGCAGGATTCCACATTTGTCGGTTCCCCGCCAAGACGGAGAAGTTACGGTGAAAATTCTTCTATCGGCCTTGTTCCTGGCCTTGCTCGCGCACACATGTGCAGCGCAGCCGGATTATCTGCGTTATGGGTCACCTCTTTCGCCATCCAGGCCCGATGCCGCCATAGCCAAAGCACTTACGACCATCGACCCCGCGCACATTGAACAGACGATAAAGACCCTGGTTGGGTTTGCTACCCGGAACACACTTTCGAGTATGGAAACAGATCTGCCCAAGGGCCAGGGCATCAACGCCGCCGCAGACTGGATCGAAAGCCAGTTCAAGGAAATCTCGCAGGAATGCGGAGGCTGCCTTGAGGTACGCCGCGACACCTTCACAGCCGACCCGACAAGCAGCGCTGGACAGTGGGCCAATCGCATTCCGCGGCCGACGCAGATGACCAATGTCTACGCGATTCTGCGGGGTACCGACCCTGCGCAGCAGAAGCGCATGGTGCTGGTGACGGGTCACTATGACTCGCGAAATTTGGATGTGCTGGACGATCATGGCGCGGCTCCAGGAGCGAACGACGATGCCTCGGGCGTGGCCGTCTCATTGGAATGTGCGCGAGCACTCAGCAAGCTGCGCTTCCCTGCATCGATTGTGTTTGTTGCCGTAGCCGGAGAAGAACAGGGGCTCGTCGGTTCTGCGCACCTGGCGAAGGTCGCTCGCGAAGAGGGCTGGAATCTTGAGGCGGTGCTGAATAACGACATCGTAGGCGGCAATACAACGCCGGGTGATGCGCTGCAATTAAAAGACCGGGTGCGCGTATTCTCCGAGGGCGTTCCCATAACGGCCACACTCGAGGAGGTGCGCACGTTGCGCGCATTGGGCAAAGAGAACGATTCGCCAAGCCGCGAAGTAGCGCGGGCCGTTGCAGACGCGGGGCAAAGCTATTTGCCCGCGAAAGGCAATGCGCAGTTCAGCGCTTTTCTCGTGGCACGGCCAGACCGCTACCTGCGCGGCGGCGACCATAGCTCAATCAACCGCGAGGGGTTTGCCGCGGTGCGCATGACCGAGTGGCGCGAAGACTATAACCATCAGCACCAGAACATCGTGATGCCGCCGGCGGGCTCAAGTGACCCTGTGCTGGGCGATCTCATCCAATTTGTCGACTTCAAATACGTTGCACAGGTGGCGAGGCTCAATGCCGCCACGCTGGCGACGCTGGCCTCGGCTCCGGGCGAGCCGCAGAAGCTATCAATTGTGAACACAAAGGTCGAAAACGGCACAACCCTGCGCTGGAATGCCCCTGCGGATAAACCGGATGCGCAATACGAAGTGGTTTGGCGCGAAACGACGGCTCCCGAGTGGCAGTTTGTGCAGCCTGTCGGCGCCGTTCCGCCGGGAACCGAGGCGACCATCACCGTGCCGGTCTCAAAGGATAATGTGATCTTCGGAGTACGCTCTGTGGATGCTGCCGGACATCGCGGATTGGTCGCGGTTCCGTGACACCATCCGCATCAACGGTTTAACCTGATTGCCATGCGCAGGCTCGGTGCCAGTCCGCTTTCTTTTCCCAGCTTCCGTGGCGCCACGCGGTTCCTGGTGCTGGTTAACCTCGCCGCGTACTTTCTGCTGCTGATTCTGGGCGCTTCAAACGCTGAGCTGTTCAAGTGGGTGTTCGTCCACTTCGCGTTTCTGCCCATCGGTTTTCTGCATGGCCTGCTGTGGCAACCGCTGACATACAGTCTGGTACAGATCGGACTGACGAGCACCCTCTTCGGCCTTCTCTCGCTCTGGTTTCTTGCCGGATTTCTTGAGTCATTCCACTCCAGGGAATGGGTGCTGGGTCTCTACGCGGCCGCGGTGCTTGGAACAGCCTTCGCCGCACTCGCGATCTTCCTCGTTAGCAACATGCTGAAAATGGCTCTTCCGGAGTCTCCGCTGTATGGGTCGTTCGGAGGAATCTTCGGCATGCTGGTAGCAATCGGCATCATGTACGGCGACACCGAGTTCATGCTGTTTCCGTTGCCAATCAGCATCAAGGCGCGATACGTCGCAATTATTTACTCGCTGGTGGCGATCGCCATGCTCTTTGGCGACATGCGCCAATACGCCTTCGCCCAGCTTGGCGGAGCCCTCGTCGGGTGGCTCTATATCCGCAAGGTGCCGCGACGCGGCTTTGGCTACTTCTTCAGCGAGCGCTGGTATGGCTTGCAGAACCGCTATTACCGCTGGAAGCGGAGACGTGCGGCGCGGAAGTTCGAGGTCTATATGCGCTCGCAGGGACGCACCGTGCGCTTCGACGGACAGGGCCGCCAGATCGACGACGATCATGAGGACCGTTCCCGCTGGAACTGACAGCGTTCGTGCGGCGAGTCCACAATGCCTGAAAACCCTTACAAAAGTAATGAAAACAGCAACCGCTAAGGCTGTATCGCGTTGAGTCATAGCAACAAAGGGCCAGCGTACCCCCCAAAAGACGCATTGAGCCGCCCCGCCCGCCTCGCACAAACTGGCTAAGTCTTCATCCATCTGGAATCGGAGTTTGAAAGCATTCGCAGTGCAGCAATTTGCCTTAGATCATCGCGAGATTGAAACTCCGCGAGAGATCAGATTCAAGGCTTGAGAGGCCGAAGTGACCGCAACAACACGGATATTTGCAGCCCTGCTCGTGACGCTGTCCGTGCTCGTTGCGCTTGATCTGGGCGCCTCGTGGCAGCTGCGGAACCTTCCACAGCCAAGCGCGACCGCGGCGGCACACATCAATCCAGCAAACGCGGCCACAGCGAAAACCGATGAAATGCGCCGTTGGCTGCCTGCCATGCAGGGATTTGCACTCATGCTTTGCGGTTCGCTCTGGGGTGTTGGGCTGCGCATACGGCGCAAGGCTAAGGAAGCTGCCCGCGGCCAGGTTTCCGCTGAGCTGGCGTTGGAGCTTCGCGTTGAAGAGCGAACTCGCGAACTTCGGCAGGAGATCGAAGATCGGCGTCTGGTAGAACATCTCAACCGCGGGCAGAAACAGATTCTCGAGATGCTGGCTGATCCCGGCGATCTCACGACCGAAGACATGTTGCGATACCTGACCGAAACCGTGGCATCAAGGAACCAGGGTTGGGAATGCGCAGTGCATCTTGCCGAGCAGGCTGGCAGAGCGCTCACATTTGCAGCAAGCTCTGAAGTAAACGGGCGCGTAAAGAGCTACCTCGAGGAAGTAAGCAGCGAGTTCCCCAATACTCCAGAGTGCCAGGCATGCAACCTCGGCAGTGTGACCGTGGTTGAACATCTGACCGAGATTGGCGAGCCCTGGAGCGAACTGCTCGTAGCCAACGGAATTTTCTCGGCCTGGTCTATTCCCTTCTATGCCGATGGGTCCAATCATCTCGCCGGAGCGCTCACAGTTTATTCGCGTTCGAGATGCAAACCCAATGCACGCGAGCTTGAACTCGTGGAAAGTGCAGCACGGCTTGCAGGGCTGGTCATCGAACACCGGCGAATCCATTCTGAGCTGATCGACAGTGCTTATCGCGATGGGTTAACGGGCCTGCTTAACCGCCGTGCCGGCGAAGAAGCCATCGAGACAGCGATCAAAGAGGCGAGCCGCCGAGGCGATTCCGTTGCGGTGCTGTGGATAGATGTGAATCGCTTCAAGCGCATCAACGATCAGTACGGCCACGAAACTGGAAATCATGTTCTGCGCACCATTGCAGAGCGCCTTCGACGCAATCCGCTGGCAACGGGCGCGGTGGCGCGTATGGGCGAGGACGAGTTCCTGGTTCTGATTCCCGGCACGAAGGACTCACTGGACACGGTGGAGATTGCGCGGCGCATTGGAACGGCAGTAGGCAAGCCGGTGTATGCAGGTTCAACCAAAGTTGCGATCTCCGTGAGCATGGGCATCTGCGTTTATCCCCTTGACGGCGCGAGCGCGGTTGAACTGGAGCGCAATGCCGACTTCGCGCTTTATCGCGCTAAGGCTTCAGGAACGAACTATTGTGTTTTCTCGCCTGCGAT
This sequence comes from uncultured Acidobacteriaceae bacterium, assembly GCA_963832465.1. Taxonomy (GTDB): domain Bacteria; phylum Acidobacteriota; class Terriglobia; order Terriglobales; family Acidobacteriaceae; genus Telmatobacter. The sequence goes on along the minus strand of CAWHUJ010000001.1, from coordinate 287,854 downwards.
GAGCGCCGAGGCAAGCGAAGCACTGGAGATCGAGGAAGCACTGGGTGTTGCTCTTGAGAAGAATTACCTGCGGCTCGTCTATCAACCGCTCTACGCGCAGGATGGTGAGCTTACTGGCTTCGAGGCCCTGCTGCGGTTTCATCATCCGAAACTCGGCAATGTTTCACCTGCGCGGTTCATTCCAGTCGCTGAAGAGACACGGCTGATTGTACCCATCGGCTCCTGGGTGTTACGCGAGGCGTGCCGCCAGTTGCGGGCGTGGACTGATGCAGGACATCCACCCGTACGCATGTCAGTGAATATTTCCGCATTGCAATTTGCACGCGACGACTTCGCCGACACGGTTGCGCGAATCATCACCGAGTGCAAGACGCCTGCAGATCGACTGATCCTGGAACTGACCGAGTCCGTGGTGATGGAAGACTACGACATCGTTCTGCGCCAGATGAACCTGCTGCGCCAGTGTGGCGTGCACATTGCGATGGATGACTTCGGCACTGGCTATTCTTCATTGAGCTACATTCACCGCATCCCCGTCGATGTGCTGAAGATCGATCGCTCATTTGTGGAGCGGCTCGCCGAACCAGAAGGTACGCGCCCGATCGTCGAAGCCGTAATTGCGATGGCCAAGCACCTGGGCATGACAGTGGTTGCCGAAGGCGTGGAAACCGTAGAACAGCAGGCGATTCTTGAAAACGCGGGATGCAACGGATACCAGGGATATCTCTTCGCCCGGCCTCTGCAGCCCGAAGATGCGGAAAGCTGCCTCAGGGCCAGCCGCACCACCCGCTTTGCAAGCCCTTCACTGCGCGAAGGAGGCACCGTTGCTGTCGCCTAAACGCAGAGGATTGGTCTCGAGGCTTGCCGTCGCTGAACTAGGCGTGATCATGCGCGACGGGCGGCACATCGGACACGAATTTTCCGGAGTGCTGGCGCGCGGCGTAACCTTTGGCCAGCATGCAGCATCGGGGATTCCCCGGACAGGATCGCAGATGAAGCGCTCCGCTCTTCTACAGGCAGCAGGCCTGGGCATCCTGCCGCTTGCTCCAGCCGCTGAGTAAAGATCCAGCCGCGCGGCAGGATACAATCCTCTCTGGAATGACAACCAGAATCGCCTTTCTTTTTCCCGGACAAGGTTCACAGGCCGTTGGCATGGGCCGCGAACTCGCAGAGCGCTTTCCTATTGCAGCCAGCACCTTTGCCGAGGCCGATGAAGCCTGCGGATTCGCCCTTTCGCGCCTCTGCTTTGAGGGACCCGAAGACGAACTGAAGCTGACCGAGAACACGCAACCGGCAATCCTGACGGTGAGCGTCGCAGTGCTTCGCATTCTCGCAGAGCACGGAGTGAAGCCGGAGATTGCCGCGGGGCACTCTCTCGGCGAGTGGTCCGCGCACGTGGCCGCAGGCACGTTGAGCTTCGCAGATGCGGTGCGCTCCGTGAAAGCACGCGGGCGAGCCATGCAGCAGGCTGTTCCCGCCGGCCAAGGCGCGATGGCAGCGATTTTGCAGCTCGATGCGGCGCAGATCGTCGAGGCCTGCGCCGAAGCCGCCGCAGAAACGGGCCAGGTTGTAGCGGCGGCCAATCTCAATTCGCCGGGACAGACCGTGATCTCCGGCACTATAGCGGGCGTGGAGAAGGCTGCCGCGCTGTGCAAGACGAAGGGGGCACGGCGCGCTGTGATGCTGCCCGTGAGCGCGCCATTCCATTGCGCGCTGATGCAACCGGCACAGGAAGAAGTTTCGCGCGTACTCGCGGCATTGCAAGTGAACACACCGGCAATTCCGGTAGCTGCCAATGTGACTGGCGGCCTGGTGACCACCGCCGATGCGGCACAGGATGCACTCATCCGTCAGGTCACAGGTACGGTGCGCTGGGTCGACTGCGTGCAGTCTCTCGTAAGCGCAGGCTCCACGGTATTTGTGGAGGTGGGCCCGGGCAAGGTGCTGACTGGCCTGATGAAACAGATCGACTCCACGCAAAAGGCGCTCAACGTAGAGGACGCGGCGAGCCTCGAGAAGACGCTGGCGGAGTTGCAGACACCCGCGCCGTGATGGCCGCTACGGCCCCAGATACAGCTGGACCGGCGAGAAGCTCAGCGTGTGCTCGGCCGGATCATACGCAAGGAAAAGCGTGTTGCTCTTCAACCCGTTCACACGGATGCCCAGGATCAGGACGTTGCCGGAGATGCGCGCGGCAAGGATGTCGTGGCTCTTGATGGCGCCGTAGTCGTTTGCTGAACTCGTCGGGCCCCAGTCCTGCTGAAAGCGCTCAAACGGATAGCCGCTGTGCTGATTCGGATGCTGCTGCCAGTTAGGATCGTTGAGCCAGATGCCATAGGCCTTCGCCATATCATTCTGCTCGACGGCCGTGAGAAAGCGATTGGCCGTCATGTGCCCGCGAAAATGCGTCCACCAGTTCCACGGCCAGTCGACCGGCCTGCCCGCGATGAACCAGCTGGCGATGAAAGCAATCACCAGCAAGCCCAATGTGCCCCATAAGATCGTCTGATTGCGGCGGTCGCGTACAGCATCAAAGGCAGGAGCATCCAGCAGCGTCATCTGATTCTTTCCTCGGATTTAAGGATACCGCTGTCCCTCACGAGTTTGGTGAATGGCCTCGATTGGGTCCAGCGCAAGGCAGGACAGGACTTCCCCTCAGTTAGACACCGCCGGTGAACTTACTGTTCCCTGCCCAGCCGTCGTTCCTGTTCACTCAGATGCAGGTCTACTCCTGCCGTATGTAGGTGTTGCGATCCTTCTCCCGCTGGCGTTCCAGCGCAAGCTCGATCAGGCTCGTGATGAGATCGCGATAGCCAAGGCCGCTGGCCTCCCAGAGCTTGGGGTACATACTGATCTGCGTAAAGCCGGGAAGCGTGTTCACCTCGTTCAGAAAGACGCGGCGTTTGCCATCTGGCTCCATCAGGAAATCGACACGCGCAAGTCCGGCAAGATCGCAGGCACGAAAAGCAGCAACAGCCATCTCACGGATCCGCTTCGTTTCCGCTCGGGTCAGCTTTGCGGGAATCACCGGAACGGAGCCCTCTGACAGATACTTCGCTTCGTAATCGTAGAACTCCTTGCCGGGAATGATCTCGCCGACAACTGAGGCCTTGGGGTCATCATTACCGATCACCCCAATTTCAAGCTCGCGCGCCTTGGACTTTTTGCCGCCGACGCCTTCCTCAACGATGAGCTTGCGATCATACTTTGCGGCAAGGTCCAACGCGGGTCCAAGATCTTTTCGGTTGTGTGCCTTGCTGATGCCAACAGAAGAACCCAAATTCGCCGGCTTCACAAAGACGGGATAACGAAGCGCGGCTTCAATCTGCGTGATGGCCTTGCGCGGACTCTTCTCCCACTGCGAGCGCAGCAGTGTGACGTGTTTCACAATCGGCAGACCTGCCTGCGCGAAAAGGCGCTTCATCGCATCCTTGTCCATGCCCGCGGCCGAGCCAAGAACACCGGAACCGACGTAGGCAATGCCCGCGAGCTCAAAGAGTCCCTGGATGGTGCCGTCTTCTCCAAAGGTGCCGTGCAACACGGGGAAAATGACGTCGAGCGGCTTGCCCAGGGAAGCCTGCGGACCCGGCACTGGAGCCATCAGCGTCGGCATGCCCTCGTGCAGCAAGCGCGCGCCCGGCGTAACCTCGGGATCACCGGCACGCAGAGGACGGCCTTGCGAAGTCGCGTTGCCCGCGAGCAGATTCTGCGCATCGGCCGCGGCAAGCCAGCGGCCTTCTTTCGTAATGCCGATTGGCACCACGTCGAACCTGCTGCGATCAATCGCATTGAGAATGGAAGCGGCCGAAAGCAACGAGACATCATGCTCACCGCTGCGTCCGCCAAAGAGAATTCCTACACGAAGTTTTGCCATCTGTGCCGATTCACCGTCTCACTAGTAGTACGGAACCAGTGTAGAGCCCGCAAACACAGCTGTCTGGTGAGGGACGCACAAAAGGAACATGCTCTATAAAATCTTCTTCCCGAAAGCACTGCACGCCAACTCAACCGCGAGATCAGCAGTGCGGTTGTGTTCGTCGATCACCGGGTTGACCTCGACGATCTCGAAGCTCAGCATGCGGCCGTGGTCGGCGATGATCTCCATGGCCAGGTGCGCCTCCCGGTAAGTCGCGCCTCCACGCACCGGCGTGCCAACGCCTGGCGCATCTTCGGGGTCGATCCAATCCATGTCCAGCGAGACGTGATAGCCGGCAGTCCCGCGGCCCGCGGCCGCAGCGCCTCTTCCATCACCGTGCGCATGCCCCGCTCGTCGATGTCGCGCATGGTGTAAACCTGCGGCGATCCCTGCGCGGCGAATGTTGGCCCTTTCCGCTGCATCAATATCGCGCACCCCGACAGCACCGTGTTTTCGGGGGCAACTTTGGGTGAGTATCCGTAAATGCTTCCCAGCAGCTCAGGCCCCAGGCCGAGGAGCGCCGCCAGCGGCATTCCGTGCACGTTGCCAGAGGGCGAAGTGTCCGGCGTGTTGATGTCGGAGTGCGCATCGATCCACAGCACGCCAATCTTCTGGTTCTGGCGGCGATAAAATCTGCGACACCTGAAACCGTTCCCGCAGCCAATGAATGGTCGCCGCCCAGAACCAGTGGCGTCATGCCGTCTTCCAGGGTTTTCAACACTGCGTCCGCAGTGCGCGTGCATGTCTCTGTTATCTGGCTGAAATAGCGCGCGTTATCGCATCGCTGGCCTGGGTTTCCGCGATCTCCACGCGAATGTTGCCGCCATCCACCACCTGGTGGCCGAGCGCCTCAAGCCGAGCCTCAAGCCCGCAACGCGCAACGCAGACGGGCCCATATCCACGCCGCGGCGGCTGGCGCCGATGTCGAGTGGAACACCCAGCACGCGAATTTTGCGCGTCGGCAGCGATTGGGTGCCGCTGGGCAATTCGACTGGAGTAGCTTGAGGTGGTTCGATTTGGTTTGCCATCACATGGCTCTCAGAAAAGCCCAAGGTAATGTGTAAAACCTGGTGCGCATTTTTCAGTGTGCAAAGACTGCGCGCATCTCAGTTACCAAAGGTCAAAAGGTGCCTTCATTACCCCGAAAGGGTTATTAGAGCAGATTTCATTCACGGTAAGATGAAGATTCCAGAATCTAAAGCATTACAGGGGTCCGTGCTGCGGGCGCTAACAGGCAGATATAAAAGCACCTTATGGCTGGTATCTGAAGAAGCCGGTACACAGGAAGGAATCCGGAAAATGATTGGCGCTGGGGGAACCGGGCTGCGGCAAGCAAGCAAGCCTGGAACTCGCCTTGTTGGAAAATTCGCGCTGCTGCTCGCGCTGATCGCGGCTGCGATCGCCCCTGCCTTTGCGGCAACGCTCACGTCGTTGCGTGCGATTCGCGCTCTGACAGACGAGCAGGTCAATCAGGGGCAGGCGGTGGATTTTCAGGGAACCGTGACATTTCTCGGCACAAACGAGCACCTGCTCTTCGTGCAAGATGGCGATGTGGCCATCGCGGTTGAATGGACGCCGAACAACACGATCTTGCCCGGCGACCGCATTCAGATTCAGGGAAAAACAAGACTCACCTTCAGGCCGACCATCGTTGCGGACAGCGTGACGTTGTTGCATCACGGCGCTGTACCGCCGCCGGTCCCCGCGACGTTCGATCAGCTGGTGCATGCAGACTTCGATGCTCGCTATGTCACCGTCTACGGCGTGATTCGAGATGCTGTGACTGTGGTCAATAACAACGAGCGCACGATCCGGCTGCAACTGCACACAGACGGCGGCGATATTGATGCAGCGGTGGACGTGGATGCGCCTAAGGTTCTGAACGGGTTGCTTGATGCGCAAGTCTTGATAACCGGCGCAGCGTCAGGCCGTTCTGACAGCAAGATGGAAGAGGCCGGGATCGTGCTGTACCTGAACTCCATGGATGGAGTGAAGGTGCTGCGGCGGCCCGTCTCGGATCCATGGACAGAACCGATCACTCCGATGGACCAGATCCTCTCTGGCTATCACGTAACTAATTTAAGCCGGCGCGCGCGGGTGCGCGGCACGCTGACGTACTACCAGCCGGGCACGATGGCAGTGCTGCAACAGGGCGACAAGAGCGTGTGGTTGATGACCTCTGGCCTTACGCCGCTGCAGCTGGGAAACGTCGTAGACGCGACGGGCTTCCCCGACCTCAACAACGGGCTGCTGGTGCTCTCGAGCGCAGAGTTGCAGGATACGCTCAAATCTAATCCGATTGAGCCTAAGCCTTCGACATGGGATGAGCTCTCAGAGAACAAGAATCTCTTCGATCTCGTGTCAATCGAAGGCACAGTCGTAACCGAGATGCGCGGCGCGGCGCGTGACGAGTATGTGCTTGAGTCGAACGGGAATCTCTTCTCGGCAATCTACAGGCATCCGCCGACAGAGGGTGAAGGTTCTGGTTCTCCCTCGCCGATGAAGCATCTCGACCCCGGTGCGAAGGTTCGTGTTACAGGGGTATGCTTTACCAATACGTCGAATCCTTTCGACTCTAGAGTACCTTTCGAGATCCTGCTGCGGTCTCCTGATGATATTGCAATGCTTGCCGGGGCTCCGTGGGTGACGATTGCAAATCTGTTTCGCCTCATCGGCGTGCTGACGTTCGTAGTGCTGGTGGTGAGCGCATGGAACTGGATGCTGCGGAGACGGGTGCACAAGCAGACGACTGCCATCACGGAGCAGAGCGAGGCCGACGCGGCGCAGGAGCGGCGCACGGCCCAGCTTGAGCAATGGCGCAGCCGCATTCTTGAAGACATCAATGGCACACGGCCGCTGGGCGAGATCGTCGAGCACGTCACCGAGATGGTTTCATTCATGCTGGGTGGCGCAGCCTGCTGGTGCGAAATTACCGGTGGACCAAAGCTCGGCCATCCTCCGGAAAAGAAGGAAAGCCTTCGCATCATCAGCCAGGAGATTCATTCGCGCTCGGGCCTCGTGCTCGGCTCGCTCTACGCTGGCTTCGATCCCGCCTCCGCCGTCAACGAGAAGGACGAGTCCGAGGCGATGTTGACTGGCGTGCGCCTCGCGACACTCGCAATCGAAACGCGCAAGCTCTACGCAGATCTTGTGCACCGGTCGGAGTACGATCTGCTCACCGACATGCATAACCGCTTTTCGCTTGAACGCCAGTTGCAGGAGCTGATTGAAAAGGCAAAAACAAGCGGAACGACCTTCGGCCTGATCTATGTTGATCTGGACGACTTCAAGCTTGTGAATGATATGTATGGCCACCACATCGGTGACCTGTATCTGCAGGAAGTATCACTGCGGATGAAGCGGCAGCTGCGCACCGGCGATGTGCTGGGGCGGCTCGGTGGCGATGAGTTTGCCGCGCTGGTATCGGTGGGGCGCGGACGGCAGGATCTGGAAGAGATTTCGCAGCGCATGGAGCGGTGCTTCGACGCGCCATTCACGCTGAATGGTCACATTCTGCGCGGCGCGGCGAGTGTCGGCATCGCTATGTATCCGGATGATGGTGCAACCTCAGACAGCCTGCTCAATGCAGCCGACTCCGCGATGTACGCTACGAAGAATAGTCGGCGTTCGCACACTGGCATACCCGCTCGCAAGCGCGGCTGACGCACAACAATCTCCCGTCTCGGAACTAATACATTCGATAGCCCGCTTCTTCCTAGGAAATGGACTCACCATACATGAAGAGGACGGCATGGTAAAGAATGAAGCATTCGATAAGGATGCCCGGAAGAGCCACGACAAGCCCAACATCGCTCCTCTTTCGCAAAATCACTCCGAAAGTTAACCACATCAAGAGGAGATGCACTGCGAAAGCACCAGCAATGATCGCCCAGAATCTCTTGAACGGCCATCGGCTGCGAAAACACGAGATCGTGCCCGAGAAGGTCACCACCGTCACGAAGATCGCAGTTAGCCATTTGTCGGGGGCTCCGATCGCTATAGCGAAAAGCCCCGCGATCAGTGTGATCGTCACGGTGACGACCTGCTCCCGCATATTCGTTTGAGGCAGCGCTCCCTTTTTGTGGCGCACAGTTACAAGAACCCCTTCCAGCTGTTGCGAAGATCATGGCTGTCGAAGTGACGATATGAGGTGTGACGCCAATTGGACTCAACAACAAAGGCCCGGCATAAGCCGGGCCTTTGTTATTGGTATTGACGAAACGTTGCCTGGACGGCCAGTCCTACTCGGCAGCCATCTCTTCGGCTTCGCCTTCCTGGCGCATCATCTCCAGTTCGCGCTCTGCCGCTTCAATCTCGGCATGCACTTCCTGCTGCACGCGCTCCGCCGCTTCTTCCAGCTCAGGGCTGAGCTGGACATTGCGGTAGTACTCGAGACCCGTGCCTGCGGGAATAAGGCGTCCGACGATGACGTTCTCCTTGAGGCCGCGCAGGTTGTCCACCGCGCCATTGATGCTGGCTTCGGTAAGCACGCGCGTGGTCTCCTGGAAGCTGGCCGCGGAGATGAAGCTGTCCGTCGAGAGCGAGGCCTTGGTGATGCCCAGGAGCAGCGGACGTCCGATTGCAGGACGGCCTCCGTTAGCGAGGACACGCTCGTTCTCTTCGCGGAAGCGGAACTGATCCACCTGCTGTTCGAGCAGGAAGTTCGTATCGCCCACTTCATCAATGCGCACCCACCGCAGCATCTGGCGGACAATCACTTCGATGTGCTTGTCGCTGATGGCCACGCCCTGGAGGCGGTAGACTTCCTGGATTTCGTTCACCAGGTAAGCCTGCAGCTCCTTCTCACCGAGGACGGCAAGAATGTCGTGCGGGTTCAGCGGTCCGTCCATCAAAGGATCGCCGGCGCGCAAACGCTCGCCTTCCTGCACGTTCACGTGAATACCGCGCGGCACCGAGTATTCCTTCTCGTCGCCGTTGTCGGCCGTCACGTAAATCTTGCGCTGGCCCTTGGTGACTTCACCGAAGCGAACCACGCCATCGATCTCGCTGATGATCGCCGTCTCGCGCGGCTTGCGGGCTTCAAAGAGCTCCACAACACGCGGCAGACCGCCGGTGATGTCCTTGGTACGAGTGCTCTCCTTGGGAATCTTGGCAAGCACGTCGCCGGGACCGACCTCGTCGCCGTCCTGAATCATGAGGTGAGCGCCACGTGGCAGCAGGTAACGCTTGCTGCCCTTGGAGTTCTTCACCAGGAAAGCGGGTTGACGCTTTTCATCGGGCGAGTCGGCAACCACCCAGCGCGAAAGGCCGGTAACTTCGTCGACCTCTTCGTTGAGCGTGATGCCTTCCTGCAGATCCTTGAACTGCACCGTGCCGCCGATTTCCGTAAGGATGGCGTAGGTGTAGGGATCCCACTCGGCAAGCAACTGGCCAAGCTTAACCGCTTCGCCGTCCTTGACGCGAAGACGCGCACCGTAAACCACCTGGTAGCGCTCCTTCTCGCGGCCGCGCTCGTCAACCACAGCAATCGAACCTGAGCGGTTCATTGCAACCAGTGCGCCGTCCTTGCTTTCGACGGTGTTCAGGTTGATGAAGCGCACAAAGCCGTTGTTCTTGACGTCGAGGCGCGACTTGTCGGCTACGCGGCTGGCAGTGCCGCCCACGTGGAAGGTACGCATCGTGAGCTGCGTTCCGGGTTCGCCGATGGACTGCGCTGCGATGACGCCGCAGGTTTCACCCAGCTCGACCATGCGGCCGGAGCCGAGGTTGCGGCCGTAGCAGAGCGCGCAGACGCCGCGACGCGATTCGCAGGTGAGCACGGAGCGGATCTTGACCTTCTCCACGCCGGCGCCTTGAATCGCCGAAGCGATGTCTTCGTCGATCGGTTGGTTCACCTCGACAACGACGTTGCCATCGTAGTCCTTGATGCGCTCGAGCGAGACACGGCCGATGATACGGTCGCGCATGGGCTCGATGATCTCGCCGGACTCAACGATCGAGCCGACGTAGATGCCTTCCGAAGTGCCGCAAGAGTATTCGGTAACGATGACGTCCTGCGCCACGTCGACGAGACGACGCGTGAGGTAGCCCGAGTCGGCGGTCTTCAGCGCCGTATCGGCAAGACCCTTACGTGCGCCGTGGGTCGAGATGAAGTACTCGAGCACCGTGAGGCCTTCGCGGAAGTTCGCGGTGATCGGCGTCTCGATGACTTCGCCTGAAGGCTTGGCCATCAGTCCGCGCATACCGGAGAGCTGACGAATCTGCTGCTTCGAACCGCGGGCGCCGGAGTCGGCCATGATGTAGATCGGATTCATGGCTCCCTCTTCGTCGGCCTTCTTCATATTGCCGAACATTTCATCGGCAACCTGATCGGTAACCGCAGACCACATCTGGATGACCTTGTTCGAGCGCTCGCCGTTGGTGATGGCGCCGTCCATGTACTGCTTCTGAACTTCGATCACTTTCTTGTCGGCTTCATCGACCACGGTGTACTTGGTCGCCGGGATCACCATGTCGTCCAGACCTACAGAGAGGCCGGAACGCGTCGCGTACTGGAAGCCAAGCTGCTTGATGCGGTCGAGCATGCGCACCGTCACCTCGAGACCGAGGTTCTGGTTGCAGTAGTTCACGAGCTGACCGATGCCCTTCTTCTTGAGCAGGCCGTTGATGTACGGCATGCCCGCAGGAAGTGAGTCGTTCAGGATCGCGCGGCCGACAGTGGTGGAGATGTACTCCCTGTTGTAGTCCACCGGCTCAGTGTGCGTCAGATCCTGGTCGTCGTAGGCCGTGGTCATGTCGAGCACCTTGCCCGTGTAGCGCAGACGAATGGGCGTAAGGGTCTCGACCTCGCGGGCTTCGAGAGCCATGAAGATCTCTTCCGTATTCGAGAAGACGCGGCCTTCGCCGACCCCGCCCTTCTTTGCCTTGGTCAGGTAGTAGAGACCAAGCACCATGTCCTGCGTAGGCACGGTGATGGGCTGACCCGATGCCGGCGACAGGATGTTGTGCGATGCAAGCATCAGCACGCTGGCTTCGATCTGCGCCTCAGGCGAGAGCGGAATGTGCACGGCCATCTGATCGCCGTCAAAGTCGGCGTTAAAGGCGGTGCAGACCAGCGGGTGAATCTTGATGGCCTTGCCTTCCACGAGCACCGGCTCAAAGGCCTGAATGCCCAGACGGTGCAGAGTTGGGGCACGGTTGAGCAGCACCGGGTGATCCTTGATGACTTCTTCAAGAATGTCCCAGACCACCGGTTCCTGCATCTCCACCATTTCCTTGGCTTGCTTGATGGTGGTGCAGTGGCCGGTCTGCTCGAGACGGTGATAGATGAAGGGCTTGAAGAGCTCGAGCGCCATCTTCTTGGGCAAGCCGCACTGGTGCAGCTTGAGCTCAGGACCAACCACGATCACTGAACGGCCGGAGTAGTCGACGCGCTTGCCGAGCAGGTTCTGGCGGAAGCGGCCCTGCTTGCCCTTGAGCGTGTCAGAGAGCGACTTGAGCGGACGGTTGTTGGCGCCGCGCAGAACGCGACCGCGGCGGCCGTTGTCGAAGAGTGCGTCGACAGCTTCCTGCAGCATGCGCTTTTCGTTGCGCACGATAACCTCGGGCGCGTGCAGGTCCATCAGCTTCTTCAACCGGTTGTTGCGGTTGATCACGCGGCGATAGAGATCGTTGAGATCAGACGTAGCGAAACGTCCGCCATCGAGCGGCACCAGCGGACGCAGCTCCGGAGGAATAACCGGCAGCACGTCGAGAATCATCCACTGCGGCTTGTTGCTGCTCTTGCGGAATGCCTCGACAACCTTCAGGCGCTTGGCATACTTCAGTTTCTTCTGCGCGGAGCTCTCGGCCTTCATGCGCTCGCGCAGCTCGACGGCGAGTTCGTCGACCTGGACGCGCTTGAGCAGTTCCTTGATGGCCTCGGCGCCCATCATGGCCTTGAAGCCAGAGGGACGGTACTGCTGATCGAGTTCGCGATAGCGATTCTCGTCCTTGATGATTTCGCGTTCGCGGACCGGCGCGTCGCCCGGATCGACGACAACGTAGGACTCGAAGTACAGAATGCTCTCGAGGTCGCGCAGCGAAATATCGAGCAGGTGACCGATACGCGAAGGCAGGCCCTTGAAGAACCAGACGTGCGAGCAGGGCGAGGCCAGCTCAATGTGGCCCATGCGCTCACGGCGCACCTTGCTGACGGTGACTTCCACACCGCACTTGTCGCAGATGACTCCGCGATGCTTCATGCGCTTGTACTTGCCGCAGAGACACTCCCAGTCGGTGACCGGGCCGAAAATGCGGGCGCAGAAAAGTCCATCGCGCTCCGGCTTGAAGGTGCGGTAGTTGATAGTTTCCGGCTTGGTGACTTCACCATGCGACCAGCTCCGGATCTTCTCCGGCGAAGCGAGCATGATACGGATGGCATCGAAGTCAGTAATCGGGCTGGTAAGCTCAAACGGGTTCGAACGGAACAAGGCGACCCTCCTTGGCGGGCCTTTCGGCCCCTGCCGCGGCGTTTTCCCCGGGACTTCTCAAAAGGATCCTTCCTTCCCGGGTAGCGGTGGTTACCGCCTGAAGAAGGACCCCTGAACACTGTGACGAGCAGCTAGCTTCTAGCTGGCCCGCCGTTGCCGAAGCAACGGCGGACTCTCAGAATTAATCTGCGACTGCTGCAACTTCCGGCGCAGGCGCCTTGCGAACAAGGTCGGCGCGCTTGATCAGTTCCACGTCGAGGCAGAGCGACTGCAACTCGCGAATGAGCACGTTGAACGACTCGGGCACACCCGGCTCAATCGCCGCTTCACCCTTGACGATGGCCTCGTAGATCTTGGTGCGGCCGTAAACGTCATCGGACTTGGCGGTGAGCAGTTCCTGCAGGATGTATGCCGCGCCGTATGCTTCGAGCGCCCACACTTCCATTTCGCCGAAGCGCTGGCCGCCGAACTGCGCCTTGCCGCCCAGCGGCTGCTGGGTGATGAGCGAGTACGGCCCGATTGAACGAGCGTGAATCTTGTCGTCCACCAGGTGCGAGAGCTTGAGCATGTAGATGTAGCCCACGGTGACAGGCTGCTCGAATTGCTCGCCGGTCATGCCGTCGTACAGCGCAGTCTTGCCCGATGAAGGCAGCCCAGCCGAAGCCAGCAACGCTTTGATCTCGTCTTCCTTGGCGCCGTCGAATACCGCGGTTCCAAACCAGATGCCGCGCTCCATGCCAGCGGCGACACGCAGCAGCGTCTCGTCGTCGAGTTCAAGCAGCTGATTGAGGGTCGCGGTACCGGCGAACTCCTTCTTCACAGCCTCGCGAACAGCCTCGGCACCCGTGTGCAGGGCAACCAGCGCTGCGACCTTCTTGCCCAGCGCGTGGGCGGCCCAGCCAAGGTGCGTTTCGAGAATCTGGCCCACGTTCATACGCGAAGGCACGCCGAGGGGATTGAGAACAATCTCCACGGGAGTACCGTCGGGCAGATAAGGCATATCCTCTTCAGGCAGAATGCGTGCGATGACACCCTTGTTGCCGTGACGGCCGGCCATCTTGTCGCCGACTGAAAGCTTGCGCTTCATAGCGACGTAAACCTTGACCAGCTTGATGACGCCCGGAGGCAGTTCGTCGCCCTTCTGCAGCTTGGAGATCTTCTCGTTGGTGATCTTGCGCAGCACCTCGATCTGCCGCGAAGTCATCTCCTCGATCTCATCGATCTGCTCGTTGACGCGGGGATCCTTGTCGGCGTAGCGGATGCGCTTGAGGTTCTTGGTCGAGATGCGCTCAATGGTTTCGCGGTCAATCAGCGCTCCCTTGGTAATGAGCCGCTTGTTGGTCCGCTCGTCGTGCAGGTCGGCCAGCACTTCCTTGTTTCCAAGGATGCCTTCGAGGCGCTTCAGACGCTCGTCCGTCAGAATGCGGATTTCGTCGCCAAGGTTCTTCTCGAGCTTCGAAATGTACTCCGCCTCGATCTGCTTGGCGCGCTCATCCTTCTCCTGCCCCTTGCGGCTGAAGATGCGAACGTCAACAACTGTGCCCTCGATACCCGGAGGGCAAGTCAGCGAAGCGTCGCGAACATCGCCGGCCTTTTCGCCGAAGATCGCGCGCAGCAGCTTCTCTTCCGGAGTGAGCTGGGTTTCGCCCTTCGGCGTCACCTTGCCCACCAGAATGTCGCCGTGGCCGATCTGGGCGCCGATGCGGATCACGCCGCTCTCGTCCAGATCGCGCAGCGCATGCTCGCTGACGTTGGGAATGTCGCGCGTGATTTCTTCGGGACCGAGCTTGGTGTCGCGAGCTTCGATCTCGAACTCCTCGATGTGCACCGAGGTGTAGTAATCCTCGCGGACAAGCTTTTCGCTGATGAGGATTGCGTCCTCGAAGTTGTAGCCGCGCCAGGGCATGAAGGCCACCAGCACGTTGCGGCCGAGCGCCAGCTCGCCCTGCTCGGTGCAGGGTCCGTCGGCGATGACCTGACCCTTGATGACGCGGTCACCCTCGCGCACCACCGGCTTCTGGTTGATGCAGGTGTTCTGGTTCGACCGCTTGAACTTGATCAGCGTGTAAATGTCAGAACCAACCTCACGCGACAAGCTGCGTGGGATGATGCTCGCCTTCGACGCGCACGATGATGCGCTCGGAGTCGACCGAATCCACGATGCCGTTACGCTTGGCAAGGATCACAGCGCCGGAGTCGCGCGCGGTGACGCCTTCCATACCGGTGCCGACGAGCGGCGCCTCGGCGACCAGCAGCGGCACGCTACTGGCGTTGCATGTTGGCGCCCATCAGCGCGCGGTTGGCGTCGTCATGCTCAAGGAAGGGCACGAGCGATGCGGCCACCGAAACGAGTTGTTTCGGGCTGACGTCGATGTAGTCGACTTCGGCGCGGTTCACCAGCACGAAGTTGCCCTGACGGCGGGCATTCACGAGGTCTTCAGTGATCTCGCCCTGATCGTTGAATTCGATGTTGGCCTGCGCGATCGTGTGCTTGTCCTCTTCCCACGCCGACAGATAGAAGCTGAACGGAATGTGGTCGATGGCACGCTTGCCCTGCTTCTTGAGCTGGGCATTCAGCTTCAGCGCTTCTTCCTTCTCGATGTGATCACCGACGCGCAGGCCGCTTTCGCCGGCATTGATGATCTCAACGTACTCGAGAATGCGCGAGTCCTTCACCTTGCGGTAAGGCGACTCGATGAAGCCGTACTCGTTGATGCGCGCAAAGCAGCTCAGCGAGCTGATCAGTCCGATATTCGGACCTTCAGGCGTCTCAATCGGGCAGATACGGCCGTAGTGCGTAGGGTGCACGTCGCGCACTTCAAAACCGGCGCGCTCACGCGAAAGACCGCCCGGCCCAAGCGCGGAGAGACGACGCTTGTGCGTGATCTCCGAGAGCGGGTTGGTCTGGTCCATGAACTGCGAGAGCTGCGAGGAACCGAAGAACTCGCGGATCGCCGCCATGACCGGCTTCGCATTGATAAGGTCGTGCGGCATCGCCGTCGTGAGCTCCTGGTAGACGCTCATCTTTTCCTTGATGGCGCGCTCCATGCGCACGAGGCCGATGCGGAACTGGTTTTCCATCAGCTCGCCCACGGCGCGCACACGGCGGTTGCCGAGGTGATCGATGTCGTCCACCATGCCGATGTTCTTGCGCAGCTTCAGCAGGTAGCGGATCGTCGCGTAGAAATCCTCAGGCGTCAGCGTGCGATGGTCGAGGGGCGTCGCGTCCTGGTTCTCGTAGAGCTTGATGTTGAACTTGAGACGACCTACGCGCGAAAAATCGTACTTACGCGCGTCGAAGAACATGCCTTCAAAGAGCGCGGTCGCGGTATCGAGCGTCGGCGGATCGCCCGGACGCAGCTTGCGGTAGATCTCGATCAGCGCCTCTTCGGGCTTGTGCACGGAGTCGCGCTTGAGAGTATTCGTGATGATGTTGCCCACGTCGTCGCGCTCGGGGAAGAAGACCTCAAAGCTGGATGCACCGCTCGCGAGCACCTTGTGCAGGCGGTCTGCGGTGAGCTCGACGTTGGCTTCAACAATCACTTCACCGGTGGTCGTGTCGACAACGTCAGCGGCCGTGAGAGCGCCATCGAGTTCTGCAGCTTCAATCTCAACCTTCTCGATACCCGCGGCGCGGATAGCCTTCAGAGTGTGTGCGGTAATCTTGCGGCCGGAGTGAGCGATCTCCTCGCCCTTGTGGGTTACGGCGTGCGCCGGCTTCGCGCCCAGCAGGTGCGTAGCTTCGGGTGCAACCGTCCAGAAGAGCTTGCCGTCCTTGGTCTGGATGCGATCGACGGTGTAGAACGTCTTGAGAATTTCCTCGTCAGAACGCAGACCCAGCGCGCGCAGGAAGATGGTGCCGAGGAACTTGCGCTTGCGGTCGATACGCACATAGAGCGTGTTCTTCTGGTCGTACTCGAACTCGACCCACGAACCGCGATACGGAATGATCTTGCCGAGGAAGTAGGTGCGGTTGTTCGCCGTCTCAAAGAAGACACCGGGCGAGCGGTGCAACTGCGAGACGATAACGCGCTCAGTGCCGTTCACGATGAAGGTGCCGTTCGGCGTCATCAGCGGAATATCGCCGAAGAAGACTTCCTGCTCCTTGATGTCGCGGATGGTCTTGTTGCCGGTCTCAGCATCCTTGTCGTAGATGGTGAGACGCACCGTGACCTTGAGCGGAGCGGAGAACGTCATGCCGCGCTCTTCGCACTCCTGCTGGTCGTACTTGAGCTGCAAACCCACAGGGTCGCCGCACTTGTTGCAGAAGTCGGGCGTGTTCTTGTTGTAGGTTCCGCACTTCTGGCAAAGAACGTCGCCGGGCAGGAACGGATCGGTGATGACCATGGCGCCGCACTGCACGCAGGCCGTACGCAGGTGATGCAGACCCTTCAGGTGGCCGCACTTGCACTCCCAGTTGCCGATCGAGTAATCAACGAAATCCAGCTGCGAAATGCCGCGGAAATCGGTGATAGGAAAAACGGAGACAAACACCGACTGCAGGCCCGAGTCATCGCGCTCGTTGGGCAGCTTGTCCATCTGCAGAAAACGCTCGTAGGAGCGGCGCTGCACTTCGATCAGGTTGGGAATCTGGGTTGCGGTTGGAATCTTTGAAAAATCGAGCCTGCTGCGAATCGCGCGCTTCTCGTTGGGCATGCTTCACTCCTGAGACTCGTCAAACCGGAGCCGCCACCGGGCGGCGCCAGGCCAGCGCCTGAGTCTCGTGGCGCCAGCAAATTACGTTCAGTAGATCGAATGTCCAGACCGACCCGCCGCTTCCGGCTCGATCAGGCCGCCGCAGAAGGTAGAACCCGAGGAACAGCTCAACCCTGCGCCGGTAAATCCGCGGCCAAGCGGTACTGCCATGAGAGGCTCGTTACGAACGGTGCTACGGGCATTGCGGCTGGTGCGGCAGGTGCGCTAGACTGCGCACAATTGAAAGAGCAGGCGTGCCGGTTAACAGTTTGATACCTCACCGCACGCTTCAGTAGATTTGCCTGGTGAAACGCATCTACTCACAAGGATAGTTAGACACAAAAGGCCCGTGGGGACGCAATGCCTCACGAGCGTGGCCTGTTGCCAGTGCTCCTATCCAAATTCTCTCTGCTGCCCTCGCCGATTCCCAAACTCGCTTCTGCCGCTCGCCCGCCAGCAACTCGCATCGTCAATGCGGAACCCTTTATCCCATTGACTCTAGAGCACTTGCTAATCGCTTAGCATCCGCAGCCTGAGTGCTTGGCCATGCTCTGCCTGCGGAGGCCTCTGTGCCCTGTCGCTTTTCCCAAGACGCGCCGATCATCAGCCGCCCCTTCCCTAAGAAAACCGAAATGGGACGGAAAAGACGCGCAACGCTTATCGTAGCGCGTCTTGACCCGCCTTGCAAGTTTTATGCCGTTCTTACTTGACTTCGATGGTGGCGATGCCTTCGAACTTCTTCTTGATGGTCTCGGCCTCTTCCTTCGACGCGCTCTCCTTGAGCGGCTTCGGAGCGCCATCGACCAGGTCCTTGGCTTCCTTCAGACCGAGCGAAGTCACTTCGCGAACAGCCTTAATGGTGTTGATCTTGTTTGCGCCTGCATCCTTGAGGATGACTTGGAACTCAGTCTTTTCCTCTGCCGCAGGAGCCGCTGCGCCCGCGCCCGCGCCGCCGGCAACAACCACCGGAGCCGCAGCCGCGGCCGAAACGCCAAGACGCTCTTCCAACTTCTTCACCAGCGCCGCTGCTTCCAGCAGGCTCAGGCTAACAATCTGCTCTTCCAACTGTGCGAGATCCGCCATTTTTCTTCTCCAATCAGAACCGTTTGAAAATTTGTACTTACAGCGGCAGAATCAAACTGGAAGTTTCCGATGCGCCAGACTCGCGCACTTCCGGCCTGCCTTACCACCAGAACTCTGCCCGAAAACGGCTTTACGCCGCTCCGGCAAACTTTTCCTTCTCGACACCCTGCCCAAGAACGACTGCCAGATCGCGGCCGGTGGCATTCAGAACAGTTGCCAACCGCTGCGCCGGAGCGTTGATAAGGAACAGCAGCTTCGAGAAAATCTCTTCCTTGCCCGGCATGGTCGCCAGAGCCTTGACGTCTTCAACCGTCAGCAGCTTGCCATCGACAATGCCCAGCTTGAACTGGAACTCGGCGTTCTCGCCGACCCATTTCGAGAAACCCTTAGCCAGGGCAACAGGATCACCGGAAGTAAACGCCACGGCACTGACGCCCTTGAGGCCCTTCAGTGCTTCGTTCACCTGGCTGCCCTCGCCCGCAATGGGGGCCAGCTTGTTCTTGACCACGCGGTACTTGCCGCCCGCCTCGCGGATAACCTTGCGCAGCTCGAAATCCTGCGCCACGGTTAGCTTGGCAAACGTGCCGATAATTGCGGTTGTGGAGGTCGCGAGCTCCTTCTTGAGCAACTCGACCTTCTCTGCCTTCTTCGCCTTCGAAATCGCCATCTTCCTGCTCCCCTCAGCGGGTCGCGCCTGCTATAGGCGCTCTCAGTCTCAAAATCTTCTTCAGCGTCAGCCGGAACAATGCCAGCGGCTCGCCGCTTCGCATAACCGACTTCTACCGATTGCCTTAGTGCTTGCCGGCCGCTTCAGCCACAGCCGAATCGAGCGGCACGCCCGGGCCCATCGTCGAGCTCAGCGTGATGCTCTTGATGTACTTGCCCTTCGCAGCCGAAGGCTTGGCGCGGACAATCGTGGTGATCACCGTCGAAGCATTCTCAACCAGCTTGTCCGGCGAAAAGCTCAGCTTGCCCACAGGCACGTGAACCAGGCTGGTCTTGTCGGCGCGGAACTCGATCTTACCGGCCTTGATTTCCTTCACAGCCGCGGCAACATCGAGCGTCACCGTGCCGGTCTTCGGGTTCGGCATCAGACCTTTGGGTCCGAGCACCTTGCCCAACCGGCCTACCACCTTCATCATGTCCGGCGTGGCGATCAGGGCATCGAAGTCAGTCCAGTTTTCCTTCTGGATCTTCTCCACCATCTCTTCGCCGCCAACGAAATCGGCTCCGGCTTCCGTTGCTTCCTTCTGGCGGTCTCCGGTGGCGATCACTGCAACCGTCTTGGTCTTGCCCAGACCGTGGGGCAGAACAACCGTTCCGCGAACCATTTGATCGGCGTGGCGCGTATCGACGCCAAGACGCAGAGTCAGGTCCACGGTTTCGTCGAACTTGGCATACTTAACCTGCTTGAGCAGATCCACAGCTTCAGGCAGCGGATACGCCAGCTTCGTAACAGCGGCGCGCGCCTTCGCAATATTCTTGCTGACTTTGGCCATTCTTCCCTCGTCTCCCACCGCCTCTGCCAGCCCCGCATTGCGGGGAATCCGGAGTGAGCTATCCGCCACACTCGAACAGATTCAGAAACCGTGGTGCAATTGACACCCGGAAACACACTCCGGGTACGTCTGTAGATGATAGCGGAACGGCACTCCGAGTGCAAGGTACCGGCACCCTAGCCCGGTAATCGCAACAATCTTATGGGAAATGCATCTATAACCAAAGGATTGCGTCACAATCGCCGCGGAGGTGGATGAATGAGGGGCCTTGGATCTTTGATTTCGATTTTTCTCATGGGAGTACTGGCTCTGCCGGGGCCGGCAACGGCATCTGCCGCGAATGACCTAGGGCAGGGACAGGCCATCGTTACCGTCATGCCAGGCGGGAACAGCGAGGCACCCCTGCGGCTTAACATCCAGGATCTGCAGGTGAAGCTCAACGGGAGAGCGTCGAACGTGACAGGCTGGGCCCCGGCGCGCGGTGCGGCAAGCCCGCTGGAGCTGGTGCTCCTCATTGATAATTCGTCCCGAAGTTCGCTGGGCACGCAGCTGGGCGAGATCGAAGGCTTCGTGAAGGAGATCCCGTCGCACGCGCAGATGGCGATCGCCTACATGCAAAATGGGCGGGCCGTAATGACCGGCCCTTTGTCTTCCGACCCAGAGGCGGTGTTGAAGGGGCTGCGGCTGCCCTCAGGCGGGCCCGGCTCGAACGGCTCGCCTTATTTCTGCCTCTCAGACCTGGCGAAGAACTGGCCATCGACCGACCGAACAGCGCGGCGGGAGGTGGTGATGGTCACCGACGGCGTAGACAGCTACAACCCGAACTTCGATCCCAATAATCCATACGTCCAGAGTGCGATCAACGATTCGGTGCGCGCACGTCTTGTTGTCTATTCGATTTACTGGACAGGCCGCGGGCGCTTCAGTTCGTCCTCTGTTATGAGCAATACGGGTCAGAGCCTGCTAAATATGGTGAGCGAAGCGACCGGCGGCACCGGTTATGGACAGGGGCTCGGCAATCCGGTCTCCTTTGCTCCCTACTTCAAAGACCTGCGAGTACGATTTGCGAACCAGTATCAGTTAAGCTTCGCTGGAGCGCTCAAGGGAAAGGCAGAAGTGCAGTCGATGAAGCTCAAGATCGACGGCCCGGACGCGAAAGTTTACTTTCCTCAACAGGTATACGTAACGCCCGCGGGAACGAGCGCCGGGGAGTAAAGCCCATCAAACGGTGGCGGCGAGGTGATCGAGCAGCACCTGAGGGTGCACGGGCTTGGTGAGGATTTCGAAGTGGTGCCCCTTCGCTTCGGCTCTCTCCAGAAGGTCGGCAGTGGAAGCCTGGCCTGAAAAGAGAATGATGCGGCAGCTTGGAGCGAAGGACCGTATGTTGATCGCCGCGTCGATACCGTTAATGCCGGGCATCACTACATCCGTAATGAGGATATCGGGAGGCAGAGCCCTCGCCGCCTCCACCGCATTCTCTCCGCTGTAAACGGCCTCGGCCTCAAACCCGCTGGCGTTGAGAATTCGCGCCAAGGTATTGGCGATCGTCGTTTCGTCATCAGCGACGAGGATGCGAGCTTTACCATTTGAGAGCATTCAGTGAATCCTTTATCGAAGAGGCAGGCAAGAAATAATTGAGACTCGATGGGCGAGCCGTCTCAACTCTGAAGAGTTCATCGATCGTGCAGTTTCAGAACAGGCTCTTGACCGCACGATTCGTGAATGATCGCCATTCGCTCTGTTAGTCCACGATCCAGACGTTTCTTACGTTTTGCAGACGGGACAAGTAAGTCAGAAGTTTCCGCTGATTTAGATTCTCGGCTACTTTCGGGCTGAATGCAAGTCTCCATTTACAGCATGAGGACTGCAATTTGTGTCATGAAACTTATTAAATCGATTGAATAGCAATTCACTCAACACCCAACGGGCGAAAGTATAATCACGCGCTCGGAGGTTAGAAGCGAAGCGGATCAATCGAAAGATTGAAGAGTAAAACTTTCTGAACTTGCTGGTGCAGAGATCCTGATGCAGATGCGCTCAAATACCACAGGCTCATTTGCAGCGAGCAAGATATTCGAGGAGCACTTTCGGATGAATCGGTTTGGCGAGAATCTCGAAATGATGCCCGTCTGCCTCGGCGCGCTCAAGAAGATCTGCAGTAGCGGCCTGGCCGGAAAAGAGAACAACCTTGCAGGCAGGTTGATGCTGAGCGACGTGGATTGCCACATCAATACCACTGATTCCGCCCAGAATCACATCGCAGATCAGGACGTCAGGGTTCATCTCGGAGGCCACTTCAACAGCCTTCTCGCCGCTGTAAACCGCTTTGGCCTCGTAGCCGCTTGTATTAAGAATGAGTGCCAGCGTGTTGGCAATAATGCGTTCGTCGTCGGCGATCAGGACTTTCAAAGATCCGGATGCTTCCTGCATGCGCGCTCCAGGCAATGGCAATCGCTGCATAAAACTCCGGCGGAGTCATAGTGGAAGGTCCGGCGCTTCAGCTCGCTCGCCACCCGCCCGCCGTTAGAGTAAGTCCACTTACGCAGCGCGTTAGTAAAGACGACGAAGCGCCAGTATAAGGCGGTTCCTCCAAATTTATGGGAATTAATTTGAGTGTGCCTACTGACTATATGGCATAGGAGTAACTACCTGGTCATTAGGGGTAAAAACTAATAAATAAATTTCGGGACGTTGAGAGTTAGTAGCTATAACACCGCGGAGAAAGAATAATCTCTGCGCACCGCGCTAGACGAGGAGCCGAACGATGCGAGCAGCGATCTACGATCCCGAACGAGCACGCCCGGGCCACTGGGTCAACATTGAAGAATTGCCGTCGCCTCAACTAAGCGCAGGCGAGGTGCTCTTGAAGGTGCTGGCATGCGGAGTTTGCCGCACCGATCTGCATATCGTCGAAGGAGATTTGCCGCCGCTCGCACCGCGGATCGTTCCCGGCCACCAGATCATAGGCGAAGTGGTACAGACAAACGATCGCGGCCCTGCCATTGGCGCACGGGTAGGCGTCTCATGGATGGGCGGCGTCGACGGCGAGTGCTGGTTCTGCCGCCATGGGATGGAGAACCTGTGCGACAAGCCTGTCTTCACTGGGTACACGGTGAACGGCGGATACGAAGAGTACGTAGCCGTGCGCACGGACTTCACAATCCCTCTGCCGGACCGGCTGACACCTGCGCAGCTGGCGCCATTGCTCTGCGCGGGCATCATCGGCTTCCGCAGCCTGCGCGTTGCCGGTGTCGAGCCAGGCGAGCGCGTTGGCCTCTACGGATTCGGCAGTTCTGCGTCATTGGCCATCAAGGTCTTGCAGGAGTGGGGTTGCGAAGTTTATGTCGTCACTCGCGGAGAACGGCATCGCAAGGCAGCCGAGGATCGAGGAGCCACATGGGTCGGAAGCGAGGATGCGAAGCCGCCCGTTGAGCTTGATCGCGCCGTGACCTTTGCGCCCAGCGGCAAGGTTGTCGTGAATGCGCTTGCCGCCCTCCGCAAGGGCGGAGTAGTGGCGATCAATGCAATCCATCTCGACCAGATGCCGGCTTTTGACTACGACAAGCTGCTGTGGGGCGAGCGGCAGTTGCGCAGCGTAGCAAATATGACCAGGCAGGACGCCCACGACTTTATCGCGCTGGCTGGGAAAATCGACTTCGCTCCGACGGTCATCGAGTTTCCTCTGGAGGACGCCAACCAGGCCCTCGCAGCTGTGAAGGATGAAACCGCGAATGGATCGTCCGTCATCGTGTTCTGAGAGCGAGCGTAGACAGTTTTTCTGTTGGGGCCAGCAAGGTCGACCACTTATAGTTCTTGGAAACACTCATGCGCGGCTTTTCGGCGGTGCTACCCGTCAAGCAATAAAAAGCCCTTCAGCAGACCGGCCAGATACGACCGATGCCGTCTGCTTGCTGTACGACCAATTTCGAAACGAGGATTATGAGACCCTTCAGGCCCGGCGTGCTCTTTGCTTCTGTTTTGCTGTGTTGCGCAACCCAATTGACCTTGGCGCAGGATTTGAACAATACGTATGCGCGCGATCCGAAACAGCCGATCAATCAGGCGTATACCGACAAGATCCTGAAATACACCACAGGCAAGGAATTCGTTTCGCCGCTGGTCAACTATCTGCCGGCCTCGAAGACTGTTCCCACACCGGAGAAGGTGCTCGGAGATGTTTCAGGCGCGCCCAACATGCTGCCCTACGCCGAGGACGTGTACAAGTACTTCCGCATGCTGGCGTCGGCAAGCCCTCGCGTGAAGGTCTTCACCATCGGCCACACGGAAGAAGGCCGCGAGATGATCGCCGCGGCAATCGCCGATCCCGAGTTGCTCAACGCCGCGAAGGAAAACGACGCTCGCCTGGCGCAACTTGCCGATCCCCGAACAATTGGCATGGACGACGCGAAAGCCAAGGATCTCATCGACAAGTCCTGGCCGGTTTACTACATCACCGGCACCATTCACTCGCCCGAAACAGGCGCGCCGACTGCGCTGATGGAACTGGCCTACAGGCTCGCCGTCGATGACGCCCCATACATCAAGTTCATCCGTTCGCACATGATTGTGCTCATCACGCCGGTCGTCGAAGTAGACGGCCGCGATCGCATGGTGGACATCTACAAGTGGCACCGCGCACACCCTGACCAGAAGTGGCCGCACCTGCTCTACTGGGGTCACTACGTGGCGCACGATAACAACCGTGACGCAATGGGCATGACGCTTGACCTCACCCGCAACGTGCTCGACACCTATGTAGGCTGGCACGCACAGGTGCTGCACGATCTGCACGAGTCAGTTCCCTTCCTCTACGACAACACCGTGGGCGACGGGCCATACAACGCCTGGGTGGATCCGGTGCTTGCTGATGAATGGGCCGAGCTGGGCTGGAATAACGTCGCACAGATGCAGAGTTTCAGCATGCCGGGTGTCTTTACGCATGGCGACTTCGATACATGGAGTCCCGGCTACCTGATGTTCCTGGCCGCAATGCACAACGGCATCAGCCGTCTCTACGAAACCTTCGGCAACGGCGGCGCAGACACCGAAAAGCGCATCCTCGATCCCGAGGAGTATTCGCGCACCTGGTACAGGCAGAATCCCCCTCTGCCCACGGTGACCTGGTCACAACGCGACAACAACAACTACGAAGAGACCGCGCTGCTGACGACAATCTCTTACTTCTCGCAGCACACCCATCACTTCCTTGAGAACTACTACTCCAAGAGCAAGCGCAGCATTCTGAAGCCAGGCCTCGAAGGTCCAGCGGCCTACGTAATTCCGCCGGATGCGACTGCATCCAACCGCACCGTCGAGTTGCTGAAGGTGCTCAAGCTGCAGCATGTTGAGTTTCAGCAGCTCACCGCTGCGGCAACATCGACGGTGGCCGCCGAGAAACGCGGCGACAAGCCAAAGGAGCAGACCTTCCCTGCCGGCAGCATCGTCGTACGAATGGATCAGCCTTATTCGCGCGTCGCTGACGCATTGCTCGACCGCCAGTTCTGGGCGCCGGACGATCCGCAGAAGCACCCGTACGACGACACTGGATGGTCTTTCACCCACCTCTTCAACGTGCCGACAGTTCGCGTTAAAGACGCGGCGATCCTAAAGGCGAGCATGAAAGTGGTCGACGACCCCACGGCGCTTGCCGGCAAGA
Organism: uncultured Acidobacteriaceae bacterium; assembly: GCA_963832465.1. Classification (GTDB taxonomy): domain Bacteria; phylum Acidobacteriota; class Terriglobia; order Terriglobales; family Acidobacteriaceae; genus Telmatobacter. The sequence continues at coordinate 262,573 of CAWHUJ010000001.1, read as the reverse complement.
TTGACGGCACGGGCACAACCGTTGCCGTCGCCAACAACGGACAGGTTTCGTTGCTTGGACTTGTCTACAAGCTGAAGGGCGCAAAGATCGAAGCAGCCGAGAAACCTTTCGACGCTGGCGATAAGCACTTCTCCGCCGGATCGTTGCTGATTTCCGGCGTTGCCGATGACACGCTGGCCAGCGCACTGCACGATCTGGCGCTCGACGGCACGCGCCTGAGCGTTGCACCTATGATCGCGACGCATACGGTCACCGCGCCGCGCATCGCAATCATGCACACATGGATTGCGACACAAACCGAGGGCTGGTGGCGCCAGGCCTTCGACACCGAAGGCGTACCTTTCGAGTACATCAGCACGCAGACGGCTGCAAAAGAGGCAGACCTCCGGTCAAAGTATGACGTGATCATCTTTGCGCCGGTGGGCCGCGCATCAACCACGCAGATCATCAGCGGCCTGCCTTCATGGAACAACCCCATGCCGTGGCAGAAGTCAGACCTGACACCGAACCTGGGACGCATCGACAGCACGCCGGACATCCGTCCCGGACTCGGCTACGACGGCCTCGCGCATCTGCAGCACTTCATCGAGCAGGGCGGCTTGCTGATCACCTGCGAGGACACGGCGCAGTTCGCCATTGATTCGGGACTCGCGCCGGGTGTCAGCGTTGCTTCGCGTGGCGACGCGCGCGTAGTGGGCACCGTGCTGAACACCGTCTTCGTGAATCGCGAGAGCCCGGTGGCTTTCGGCTACGGCACGAGCGTCCCGGTGATCAGCGCGAACGGAATGGCCTTCAACGTGAGCAATACACTCAACCGCGGCGGCGGACGCATGTTGATGGATCCCTATAGCGAGCGCCCGACCGGCCGTGGAACCGTTGAAGACAGCGACCAACCCCAGGGTCGCGAGATCGCCGAAGCCGAGCCCCTCACGAAACAACAGCCGTGGGAGGCAAAGGCGGTGAATGAGGACGAGGCGCGGAACAATCTGCTTCTGATTCCCGAGTCGCTGCGTCCGGATGTCATTCTGAGATTTGCCGACAACAAGAGCCTGTTGCTCGATGGCCTGCTCGACAAGGGCGGATCGCTTGCAGAACATGCCGTCGTCGTCGATGCTCATCTCGGCCAGGGTAACGTTCTGCTCTTTGGCAATAACCCCATCTATCGCGGAGAGACCCTCGGCAACTACGGGCTGGTCTTCAACGCGATTCTCAACTACGACCGGCTGCAGCGCCCGGCGGCGCCTGCAACGCAGAAGTAGAAGCCCGCGGCGGGGGCACCAGCTGGAGCTCTCGCCGGTACTTCCCGGCGAAGGGCAATCTGTGTCATCCTGTGACGCATGGGAAACAAAGACAGAGGCAAGAAAGAAACCAAGAAGGCGCCGAAGCCCAAGCCGAAACCGGAACCGGGACGGAGGCACGAGATCTTTACCCCGCCCCCGCCGAAGTAGATCGTCAAAGGTCAAGTGTCGGGGCAGAGCGTTCGCCGACATAAACAGAAGGCCCTCCCTGACGGGAGGGCCTTCGCATTTGCGGAGAGCGCAGAACTAGGCGACGACTTCGATGCCCATCGAGCGCGCGGTGCCCTTGATGCTCTTCACAGCCGCATCGACTGAAGCGGCATTGAGGTCAGGCATCTTGGTGGTGGCGATCTCGCGAACCTGCTTCTCGGTCACCTTGCCTACCTTGTCCTTGTTCGGGGTGCCGGAGCCCTTCGCGAGCCCAGCAGCCTTCTTGAGCAGCACCGCTGCCGGAGGCGTCTTGGTGATGAAGGTGAAGGAGCGATCAGCATAGACGGTGATGACGACAGGGATGATGAGTCCCGCCATCTCCTTGTTCTGCGTACGCGCGTTGAACTGCTTGCAGAACTCCATGATGTTCACCTGGGCCTGGCCCAGTGCAGGGCCGACTGGAGGTGCAGGCGTCGCCTTGCCCGCTTCAATCTGCAACTTAACTTGTGCCGTAACTTTCTTCGGAGGTGCCATTGGTTCCTTCGGAACCAGCCTTTAGCTCCTAGCCGCCAGCTGGTCTGTTCTCATGCGAATTTTGGTGTTGAAGCTTCAGCGTTCGCTCTAAACCGGCGGTCGCTAGGAAACGAACCGGCTAGAAGCTAGTAGCTAGTAGCTGAAAGCTGCAACTACTCAATCTTTTCGACCTTGCCGAACTCAAGCTCAACCGGCGTGGAGCGGCCGAAGATGGTGACCATGACCTTGAGGGTCTCGCGATCTTCGTTGATCTCGTCCACGACGCCGTTGAAGTTGGCAAAGGGTCCGTCTGTGATGCGAACGGACTCGTTCTTCTCAAACTTGATCTTGAGGCGCGGCTTATCCTTCGATGTCTCGGAACGGAAGAGGATGGAACTCACTTCTTCCTCAGAGAGCGCGACAGGCTTGTCGCCGGTGCCCAGAAATCCTGTGACCTTTGGCGTGTCTTTGAGCACGTGCCAGAGGTTATTGTCGAGCTCCATCTCAACCAGAACGTATCCGGGCAGAAAGACGCGCTCGACGGTGCGCTTTTTACCGTTGATGATCTCGGTGACGGGCTCGGTGGGAATCATCACGCGGCCGACCCGGTCCTGAAGCCCGAAGGCCGCGACGCGGCTCTCGATCGACTCGCGCACCTTGCGCTCAAAGCCTGAGTAGGCATGCAGGATGTACCACTTGAAGCGCTCGTTGCGCTCCGGCTGTGGTTCGGCGGATTGTTCCAATTCTTCTGCCATTCCGTTCTCGTTTCTAGAGCCGGGGTTAGTGCGCGCCACCGAGCTTCGCCAACACCAGTTGCAGCGCCCGGTTGTAGATCATATCCACCACAAAGAAGAAGAAGCCAAAGATGAAGACCGTCACGATCACCACAGCGGTGGTGCTCTCGACTTCCTTGCGGGTGGGAGTCACGACTTTGCGCATCTCTGCGCGAACGTCGGTGAGGAAACGGACGGTGTTGTTCCAGAAACCCAGCGCACCTTCAGAGACGTTGCTCAGTGCGCCCGATTCCTGCAACTTTGCCGAGCGTTGCTCGCCCTTTTCGATTGCTGCCTTACTTCCCATACTTCTAATCCTTCGCTTACGACGTCATTGCCGGAAGCATACACCTTTACTGATCTGGCAGGGGCGGAGGGATTCGAACCCCCAAGTTCGGTTTTGGAGACCGACAGTTTAACCGTTGAGCTTACGCCCCTAAAAGCTTACTTCGACTCTTTGTGCGCCTGGTGCTTGCGGCAGCGATTACAGAACTTCGAGAACTCGAGACGCCCCGTGGTCGTCTTCTTGTTCTTCGTCGTCGAGTAGTTCCGCTCCTTGCAAACAGTGCACTGCAATGTGACGATTTCCCGCATCTCAATCCTTCTTTCGGCTTCGGAGATCGGAGCTCTTCACTCCGATCCCGGTCAGCCTTGTCATGTTTCGCCTGCCGCGCCGTTCTTTCGAGTGCGGCCAGCGCCTACTTAATAATTTCCGAGATGGTACCGGCGCCTACGGTGCGTCCGCCTTCGCGGATAGCAAAGCGCAGGCCCTTCTCCATGGCCACTGGCGTGATCAGCTCTACCACCAGCTGCACGTTGTCGCCAGGCATCACCATCTCCGTGCCTTCGGGCAACTCCGCCACTCCCGTCACGTCCGTCGTGCGGAAGTAGAACTGCGGACGGTACCCCTTGAAGAACGGAGTATGACGGCCACCCTCTTCCTTCGACAGAACGTACACCTCGCCCTTGAACTTGGTGTGCGGCGTGATCGAACCCGGCTTGGCCAACACCATGCCGCGCTCCACGTCTTCCTTCGGAATGCCGCGCAGCAGAAGTCCCGCGTTGTCGCCGGCAAGACCTTCGTCCAGCTGCTTCTTGAACATCTCAACGCCCGTAACCACCGTCTTGCGCGTCTCGCGGAAGCCTACGATCTCCGCTTCCTCGCCCACCTTCACCTTGCCGCGCTCGATACGGCCCGTAACCACAGTGCCGCGGCCCGAGATCGAGAAGATGTCTTCGATCGGCATCAGGAACGGAAGGTCGATCGCACGATCAGGCTGCGGAACGTTCTTGTCCACCGCATCCATCAGCTCGTCGATCTTGGCTTCCCACTTGGCTTCGCCATTCAGCGCGCCAAGAGCCGATCCCCGGATCACCGGCACATCGTCGCCCGGGAACTGGTACTTGGTCAGAAGCTCGCGTACTTCCATCTCCACCAGGTCGATCAGCTCCGCATCCTCAACCGCGTCGCACTTGTTCAGAAAGACCACGATGTAGGGAACGCCTACCTGGCGAGCAAGCAGAACGTGCTCCTTGGTCTGCGGCATCGGTCCGTCGGTCGCTGCAACCACCAGGATCGCGCCGTCCATCTGTGCCGCGCCCGTGATCATGTTCTTGATGTAGTCGGCGTGGCCGGGGCAGTCCACGTGCGCGTAGTGACGGTTCGCCGTCTCGTACTCCACGTGCGCCGTCGCAATCGTGATACCGCGCTCACGCTCCTCAGGTGCGTTGTCAATCGAGTCGAACGAACGGAACGCGATCTTCGGGTTGTGCTTCGACAATACCTTCGTGATCGCCGCCGTCAACGTCGTCTTGCCGTGATCAATATGTCCGATCGTCCCAACGTTCACGTGCGGCTTCGAACGGTCAAATTTCTCCTTCGCCATGCCACTCCATTCCTTCCGTTTGACTTTTGCTCAACTGGCTCCGGAATTATCCGGAGCAAAAATCCTTCGGCCCGCCTCAGTAATACGCGTAAGCCTTGAAATACCTCTGGCGCGATTCGACCGGCACTTTCTCAACCAGCCGCAGGTACCGTTCCCGCGTCAGACCCTGATCAGAAACCGGCAGCGCCGCATACAGCGCCGGCGCATCCTTGCCGAGCAATCCCCGCTTCAGCACCGCCTCGAAGTTGCGAATCCGCAACCCGGCCCTCAATGTGCGGCTCAACAAAACGTCCACATCCCGCTGGTCAAAGGCCGCATCCAGCAACGCGTGCAGCTTCTTGAAGCCCTGCTCATCCTGAACGGCAATTGATGCCTGCTCGAACATCGTTTCCCTGCTCCTGCTCAGTCTTCTCGAACCTCTGCAACACTGGAGCGGGAGACGGGGATCGAACCCGCGACCAACAGCTTGGAAGGCTGTGACTCTACCACTGAGTTACTCCCGCCTGAAACCGCTGCTAGCTGCCGCCTTTCAACAGCTAGTACGGGCAGAAGCCTCTGCCCGTTCAACTTTCTGGAGCTGATGACCGGGATTGAACCGGTGACCTCTCCCTTACCAAGGGAGTGCTCTACCAACTGAGCTACATCAGCTCTTTCTTCAAAACCTGCCAGGCGTCTAACTGCCGCCCTTTGCCCCGTCGTGGCGAATCCCGTCTTGACGAATCCGGTCCGCCTGCAGAGCCAAAACCGTGCGCAATGCCAGGCCACCGATGATGATAAGGGGGACCAGTCTCAACTCAACCGGCCTGCCCATCACGAGCACCTTGCTCGCGTCCATCGTGAACCACACCAGCACTGCCAGAACTGCATACAACGCCATAGCTATCGGGAAACGCTTCGCCAGATCCTTACCCGTACGCTCTGGACTTACTTGTTCCGGACCCGTGAGCTGCTCCCCGTCGCGATCCGAAGCTGCGTCCAATGTTGCCCGCGGCTCTTCCCGCATTTCAATCCCTCAAATCAAACCCGCAAATCGTGGTGCACAGGGGAGGATTCGAACCTCCGTAGCTCCAAAGAGCGGCAGATTTACAGTCTGCTGCCATTAACCACTCGGCCACCTGTGCCCGACTTACTGCTCTTACATCCAGCCCGGTAAATCCGTTGCTGGAAACCTCAACTCCCCCATCGTTCGACCGACTCCGGCACATACTTGCCCCACCCGGAGAATCTCCGGCCTGTCGGAGCATGCACCTCAGTGGGATCGCCGCGGAGGACAGATCCAGCGCCTGAACAACTCCGACGCCGGTCTAAAATCTGCTGCCGCTTTCAGCTGCGAAGGCTTGATCTTACGAGTGGAGCTGGCGAAGGGATTTGAACCCCCGACCCTCTGATTACAAATCAGATGCTCTACCAGCTGAGCTACGCCAGCCCGGTGTGCAAACCCAGAAGTCCACTGGCTTTGCCCGAATCCAACCCGGAAAATCGTCCCCGAAACCGATGGAAAGCGCGAGCACACTCCCGCACACGCAGACCACGGCACAGAAGTCAAGATTAGCATACTGCCGCAGCAGGGGCAAACAAGGAGAAGAGCTGTGGAAAGGCGTGTTTGGACGACCTAGCCACGAGAAAACCTGGCGCCAGAACTGACCCTGGCTTCGCACCAAATACCATCATCTGCGGCGGCTCCGACATTACCACGCAAGTAACTTGCACATAGAACGATAAAGGTCGATTATTGCGTCGCTCCCCCAAAACAACTTGGCCCTTCGATGTAAGGAGATTTTTCTATGCGTAAGACTCTGCTCACAGTTCTGTCGTTTGGGTTCGGCTCATTTATGGCGGCTCAACAGCTAGTAAATTCTTCACCTTCGGCTGCTCCATCGAACACTCCGCCACCATCAGCTACTGGGGTTGTCCAGGTCGCAGGGCAGCCCAGGATTTTCATCAAAGCTGACAATGACTTTAACGTTGCCCTTTCCGCAGCTTTTATAAAGAAGCAGGTCCCCGCGACAGTGGTGACGGATGAGAAATCCGCGGATTACATTCTTCAGTCCGCGGGCGTCGCGGCTAAACAGGAGTCGGGCGCTAGCAAGATCGCCCGCTGCCTCTTCGCCTATTGCGCGGGCATCGAGGGCACTTCGAGTGTTTCCGTCGAACTTATCCGATCTGGCGAAGGCTCCGTCGTTTGGGCATACCAGGTTAGAAAAGGAAACGGTGGCCCTGTCGGAATCCAATCACTCTCGGAAGCGGTTGCAAAACATCTGAAGAATGAGTTCCTGGAACACAAGAAATAGGCCAATGGTGGTCTAGTGGCAGACTTCATGCGCCGAACGGCATCTCCGACCGGGATGTTAGGGTAGTTCCTGACGGCCATCCATAGCCGAGGGAATGCACAGACGCACGCGTAGAACGCTCTTAATCGTGGCCGCGGTCCTGCTTTTGCTGGCCGTGGCCGTGTTTTTGCGCTCCAAGGCACCGCCCGAAGCTGCGCGCCTGCTGCCTGAGTCCGACGGCATTATTTACGTCAACCTCAAGCCGTTTCACACCTTTTTTCACAAGCAGCTCAAGCCGCCCCAGCGCGTGCCTGAATACCAGGAGTTTGTTGACGCCACCGGCATCGACTGGGAGCGCGATCTTGATCAGGCCGCAATTGCCCTGCACCGTATGCAGGACCCGAATGGGCCCAACGGCGTGGTCGCCTACTCCATGGTGCTGGTGGGCAAGCTTACCGGCAAGCGCCTCAATGACTGGCTCGACGCCCATGCCACTGCACGCGAGATCTACGCCGGGCACACCATCTACGACGTGCCATCTGAAGGTCGCACCGTACGCGTAGCGCAGATCGGCTACGACATGCTCGCCGTGAGCAACTACCCCACGACGGAGCAGATTCACTCCATCATTGACCGGCACCGCACCGCTGCGCTGCCCTTCGCCGGCTCAACATTGCTTTCGCACCACTATCACGAAGTGCCGCTGCTCTCGTTCGCCTGGGGAATCGGACAAATTGGCCTGCCCTTCTCTGAAAGCGGATCAATCCATGTCTTCGGCATCTCTCTACCCCTGCAGGATGGTGCGATCTTCGTTGCCAGCGTGACGCCGACGCTGCCGCTGGTGGGAATGTTGAAGGTGCGCGTTGAAGAGCTTGCCCCCACTGAAGCGGATGCGGCAAACCAGGCGGCAAGCCTGCAGATGCTGCTGATGCTCACCCGAGGCGTGGTGGGTCGTCTCGCCGGAGGCCCGGCCAACGACGGCCTTAAGCAATTGATCTCGACCGCCGAAGTTTCGCAGAAGCGCGACCGCGTCGTCGTGACAGGCACCTTTTCGCCCGGCTCCCTGGCCAGTCTCGCCGCAGCCACACAAAACTCTGCTCCGACCGAGTAACCCCACAGCGATTTCCCGCATCGGACTATGTGTAGCCTTCCTCGAAGTGCTGCTTCTTTCCCCTGATCTGCCCGCGCCGCCGGAGAACTTTTGATCGCCCCCTCGATCGAGAGTCTCCAGGCGGCCTTCCCTTTTATGAGCGCGCGAGCGGGTGTGTAGTAGAGTGGGAACGCCGCGCACGATTGGCCCTGCATTGCTTCGAGTTCACTCAAACGAAGGGATTTATGCCATTTTCATTCAAGACCGCGGCGGCCTCTGCTGCCCTTTCTCTTCTGCCTTGCATTGCTACCTTTGCTCAGCAGCCAACTGTGCTCACCGGTCAGGCTGCCTTTACCGATGCTCAACACGAATCGCCTGGCACGCGACGCCACCTCACAGTGGTCGATCTGCCGGGACCGATGCCCGATCAGTCCGTCGACAATGGCCCTACGGTTGTTGCCCGCCCTGCGGATGCATGGCCGATTGCACCAAGAGGTTTCAAGGTCGACCTGTATGAAAGCGGGCTCGACAATCCCCGGCTCATCCGCTTCGCACCCAATGGCGATCTCTTTCTCGCCGAAAGCGGCAGCGGCAAGATCCGGGTTTTTCGCGGCGTGGGGCCCGATGGCAAACCGAAGGAGACAGCCGTCTTCGCCGAGGGTCTGCATGAGCCCTTCGGCATCGCCTTCTATCCCTTGGGACCAAATCCGCAATGGGTCTACATCGGCGAAACCGATGGCATCTCGCGCTTCCCGTACAAGAGCGGCGACCTGAAAGCCAGCGGGGAAAAACAGGCGCTCGCCGAGTTGCCCGGCGGCGGCCGTCTGCGCGGAGGCGGTCACTGGACGCGCGACCTCGCCTTCTCACTCAACGGCACCAAGCTCTTCGCGTCGGTTGGCTCGCACTCAAACGTCGACGACCCCGACACGCATCCCGAGGAGTTTCACCGCGCCAATGTTCTTGAGTTCACGCCCGAGGGCAAGTTTGTAAAAGTCTACGGATGGGGCATCCGTAACTGCGTAGGTGAGGCCATCAACCCGACGACGGGCGAACTGTGGTGTTCCACCAACGAGCGCGACGGCCTCGGCAACAATCTCGTTCCCGATTACGTGACACACGTTCAGGAAGGCGGCTTCTACGGCTGGCCCTGGTATTACATGGGCGGTGCGAAGGGCGGCGTGCAGGATCCGCGCCACGTCGGCCAACACCCCGAGTTGCAGGCCAAGGTGCTCACGCCCGACATTCTCGTCAATCCGCACTTTGCGTCGCTCGAGATGCTCTTCTACCAGGGCTCGCAGTTCCCTGCCGAGTACAAGGGCGACGGCTTCGCAGCCGAACACGGCTCATGGAATCGCGCGCAGCGGTCGGGTTACGAAGTGATCCGCCTGCCGATGAAGTACGGTCACGCTACCGGCGAGTACGAGGACTTTCTCACCGGCTTCGTCACACCGGACGGCAAAGTTTGGGGACGGCCGGTTGGAGTCGCAGTCGGACCTGACGGCTCGCTCTTCGTCTCCGACGACGGCTCGCACTCAATCTGGCGCGTGAGCTACGTGGGGAAGTGACGAAACCGCAAGGCGGCCGATATCCGCCCAAATCTCCTGAGTCCTGCCGTCGCTCTCGGTGACCCATCGACCGGGTAGTTTCATTGCGGCACCCGCCAACTGACCGGTGGGCTGCGGCGTTTAAAAGGAGGTATTTCTGACTCGGTCGGAACAAATTGAAAATGCGATTGCAGGGGATTTGGCGGACCTTTTTGAGCATGCAGACATCCGGGAGAATTTACGTGTGACGATCCGGGTCGCAATGGATTTTTATGGATTCCTTGTGCAGCACGGAGAGTCTCCCAATGGAGAACAAATTGACTATGTGGCTGGCACGATCAGAGCCGGCATAGACGAGTTTTATTTACTTGCATACTCTTGTCGAAACATTGTCAGGTCTAGCGAGACCAAGGGCTTAGATCCGCAGGAACACTACAATTTTTCAACCTTGCGAGAAAGGTTTATGCGAGGTTTTGAGCACTTAGACAATCCCGAAGTGGGCGCAGTCGCCAGATTGGCATCCTTGTTTGCTCTTACGCATCTTGAGCTTGTATTTTTGGCGCAGAACTTCCCTTCGGCTATATTCGCTGACCGTGCCAGCGATTCAATGACTATCGATCAAATCCGACAGGACATAAACAGAGTGTTGGGTGGTAAATCGAGTTGGGCTCGGGGTGCCGATTGATCATGGCCACGCATCTGGCGGGATGATGGCCCAGCTTCGGGAGAAGCGAACCGGCCGCTGGCTAAGGTACCGGCATCACCGATTTGCACATTAATTCCCACTCGACGTGCACACTGGAGCGGTGAGAACTGCATTCAACCGCAAATCAAACCGCCAACACAACCGTAGAGCGGAGGGGAACCACCCCCTACCCCCCTCCTCTACCCCCTACCCCCCTCCCCTCCGGAAAGCAATCGGGCACTTCGCAGATCTTTGCGAGGAATTTCGCTGCAGTATGAATTTGCGCTCTACTTCGCTTTCAGCCCCAGCGCTTCGACAACCTTGTCATCAACCTTCGCGGGCTGGCCGTCCTGCTTGTAAACCACGCCGAAACCGCCGCGATAATCCCACATCGTCCAGCCGATCTGGTCGGCCTCAAGCGCGGTACGCACGTCGCGAATCCAGTTCATGCGCGATGCTGGATCGGTGTGCTCGCGGTAGACGCCGAATTCGTTGCAGATGAGCGGTACGTTGTTCTGACGGTCCCCATGCCGCAGCCTGATCGATCAGCATGCCAATGCGATGCGCATCCCAGTGGTCGAGCCAGTAGTTCTCAAGTTCGAAGCGATCGCGCAGGTCGGGAACTTGCGGCAGAATCGTCGCCATTGAATCCTCTGTCGCTGGATACGGAATGCCGTGCGTGTAGCTCCACCAGAACGTGCCCCACTCGGCGCCCTGGTGGGTAAACTGTGCGGATCGTAGAAGTGGAAGTTGTAAATCACGTTGCCATCGGCGAGCGGATGCTGCGTGAGCAAATCCGCAATGTCCGACCAGTTCGGCCCCGTGGCGATGATGGTGTTATGCGGCGCCGCCTCGCGAATGGCGGCGGCGGCGCGCGCCTGAATGCCCGCCCAGCGATAGGGATCTGCTCCCTCCGGCTCGTTCATCACCTCGAAGAAGACCTTTTCCGAATCTCGATTCGCGTAGTGAGCTGCGAGCCTGCGCCACAGGGCGACGAAACGGTCCACGGCATCATCCGATGGACGGATCTGCTGCTTGTAACTCTCTTCGGGATGGATATCGATCTGGACCGCGAGGCCATTCGCAAGCATGGCGTCAACCGCGGCATCGAGTCTGCCGAGAAACTCGTCGTTAAAGCCGTCGGCGCCGTGCGGATACTGCTCCAGAGGCACCGAGTCGATACTGAGGCGGACATTGTCAAAGCCAAGCTTCGCCATCAGCGCGATATCTGCGGCATCGGTGTATCGATTCGTGCGCGCGGCCGAGTAGTTATCAGCTGATTGCGCAAACCACTCCGAAGCGTTGATGCCGTGGCGCAGATGCTGTGCGCGGGCAAAGGCGAGCTTTGTTTCGGCGGCGCGGTCCTGCGCTGAGCCGATGGAAGAGATGGAAGCGATGAGTGCAAGTAGAACGATGAGCGAGCATCGGCGAGCGTTCACAATGGGGTCCCTTCAGGCGTATGAAAGATTGCCGAAGCCACAATAGCATGCAGGATCGGCCCGCGACCGTGACCTGCGGCCGAGCGAGTCGCCCAAACGTTTGCGGCTCCCCAAAGGGAGCCGCGATGAGAATTTGAGAGCGATCTTCTTACTTGCTGGCCACAGGCGCGGCTGTGCCGAGGAATGCCTGCTCGTAGGTCGTGCGCAGGAACTTGTGCGGATTGACCGGCACGTTATGGATGCGCACTTCATAGTGGAGATGCGGCCCCGTGGCGCGGCCTGTCTGGCCTACGTAACCGATCACCTCGCCGCGAGCGACGTGCTGACCGGTCAGCACTGCAATCGACGAGAGGTGGCCGTAAATGGTGTGCACATCGTGCCCGTGGTCGATGATGACCTCGCGGCCGTAGCCGTTCACCATTGCGGCACCCGTGACATCACCGTCACCGGCAGCGCGAACCGGCGTCCCGGATGGAGCATCGATATCCATGCCGGGGTGGAAGGCGCCTTCTTCCCCGTTGATCGGATCTTCGCGCTCGCCAAAGCTCGAGGCGACGCGGCCCTCAAGCGGCCACAGCGAAGGAGCGTCGGCAATCTGTGTCCAGTCGCCCGCGTAATTCGGAGTCAGCCCACCTTCAAGAGCGCGGGTAACCCGGCCCGACATGGCCTGTGCCCGCAGAGCATAGAACTGGTCGACTGAAACCTTCAGGGCCTGCTGATCCACATCGTCGCCGAGCGCGAGGCTGGCAGGGGTCGGAGCGGTGGCAACGTTGGAAGATTCCTTCGAAGCAATGAGCTTGTTCTGGCGCAATCCGTAGAGGCTGGTTACTTCGCTCGCAAGTGCGCCGAGTGAGGCGACCTGCACGCCGCGATCATGCGCGATCTGCGCCATCTGCTTGTAGTTTTTGCGGAGGGTTTCGCGCTCTTCGCGAACTTCGTTGAATCTCTCGGTCTTAAGTAGCATGCGCGTGTAAGAGCCGGCGAGACCCACGATTGTGACGGCGCCGACGAGGGCAGCAGCTACGAAGCCATAGACATAGTGCAGGGGCAGCGGAATTTTGCGCACCCGTCCATCTTCATCCCGGGCAACAAAAAGAATGTAATAGCGTTTCCGCAGCATTTTCCCTCTCTATGCCCAGCAACTGGGGAGGCTGCAATTCGCTAACTACCCGCGAGAAGCGAAAAGCACTGAAAAAGCAGTACCGGGAGCTTGAACAAAAGCCCCTCTAATATGGACAAGTTACCGAGAACCTTCGAACCAAAGCCTAACAAATGGCCCTATAGGGGGTCAATCAAATCATCTATGGAAAACGTGACTTAAAAAGCCGCGAATGGCGCGGGTTTGCGCGAAGTTTTGAGGCTTTCCGGCGTTGCCGTGTCCTATGCTCTGAAGAGATGGCAAAAAGCAGGCAAACTCCGGAAAAAGCCAGCGAGACAGCCCTCATCCGGCGGATCCGCGAACGGGCCCCGGGCATTTCCGGCAAAGGCCTAAGTCTAGGCATTGGCGACGATTGCGCCCTGCTTCGCATACGGCCGGACGAAGAAATCGCCGTCACTACTGATCTGTCGATCGCCGGACGCCACTTTCTTGTCGGCCTGCACCCGCCCGAGGTGATCGGCCACCGGGCGCTGGCCCGCGGCCTCAGCGACCTGGCGGCAATGGGCGCCCGGCCTGTCGCAGCCTTTCTTTCCCTGGGGTTACCGGCGAAGATGGCGGCGGCCCCGGGACGCGGAAAGCCCTGGGTTGAGCGCTTTTATGACGGCCTGTTGGGGTTGGCCGAGAAGCATCAGGTTCCACTCGCGGGGGGCGATTTGGCAGAGAGCCCCTTGACCGTGGCCGACATCATGCTGGTGGGAGCCGTTCCTCGCGGGAAAGCGCTGCTGCGCTCGGGCGCTCGTGTCGGTGACACCCTCTACGTGACCGGAAACCTGGGCGGCGCTGCGGCCGGGTTGGCAGGATTGAAGAAGTGGACACGCAAAAGAACTTCCACGGCAATTCCGAAGAAACTGGCAGAGCAGCTTTCCGCGCATCTCTTCCCCCAGCCACGCTTGGCTCAGGGATTGTGGTTGCGCCGCCGAGGGATTGCAACGGCGGCTATCGACATGAGCGATGGGCTCTCCACTGATCTCGCCCACATCTGCGAGGAGTCCGGCGTGGCAGCGCAGGTTGATGCGGCATTGTTACCGTTGCATTCGGCGGCCAGCCACGATGAGGCGCTGCATGGGGGTGAGGACTATGAACTACTCTTCACGGCGTCTCCGCGCGCACATGTGCCCCAGGCGATCGAAGGCGTGCCGGTTACCCGGATCGGCAGGATCGTTCGGCGTCGGAGAGGGGCGCCGGCAGTGACGCTTCTAACCGATGCCGGCGCGAAGCCGCTCGCACCCGCCGGCTGGCAGCATTTTCAGTAAGCAAGCGTGAACTGTTGCTGGATGTGCTTCGGGTGCTCAAGCTCGTCGACGAGGGCGACGGCATAATCCTCCGCTGAGATACGGCTCTCGCCTTTGGCATCCGTGACAAGCTCAGTGCCGCCGAGACGAAATTTGCCTGTACGTTCGCCAGGCTGGATAAGAGCGGCCGGGCTGAGGTAGCTCCAGTCGGCACTTGAGGCCTTGAGCACCGGCAGCAGGTTGGTGTGAGCGACTGCAATGCCTTTCCACATCGCCGGAAAGTCGGGAGTGTCTACGAGCCTAAGACCCGGCTTGATGTTGAGGCTACCCGCACCGCCAACAACGATGAGGCGCTGCACATTCGCTTTCTTGAGACCGGCCAGCAGGGAGCTCGTCGCGGGCACGATGGCCTCGGGATCCGATTGCGGCGGAGCATATGCGCTGATCACAGCATCGGCGCCCTTTGCGGTGGCGGCCACGCTGGCCTCGTCGTTGATATCGCCCTTCACCACCTTCACTCCTGCGGTGTTGATCTTTTCGGGATTGCGCACGACCGCGGTAACTGCATGCCCGCGTTGCACCAGTTCGGCAAGAATGCGGCTGCCGACCATGCCGGATGCTCCATACAGGACGACATTCATCTCTAACGCTCCTCTCAGATCAGATGTTTGCAGCCCACCAAAAGAAACAGAATGACGCATCTCAAACGGGATAGGACTGGAAACCGCTTTTGGCTATGATCAGGAGGTCATGAGCACAGGAAAGGTACGCGTGCGATTCGCGCCGTCTCCCACGGGGCTGCTCCACGTGGGCAATGCGCGGACAGCGCTCTACAACTGGCTTTTTGCGCGCCGCATGGGGGGCGATCTCATTTTGCGCATCGAAGACACCGATGTGGAGCGCTCGGAAGCACGCTATGAAAAGCACCTGATGGATGATCTGCGCTGGTTAGGTCTGGACTGGGAGGAAGGTCCGAACGAGCCGGGCGAACGAGGAAAAGGTAAAGGGAACTTTGGTCCGTACCGGCAATCGGAGCGGGCTGTGATCTATTTCAAACATACTTCGCAACTGCTGCGGGAAGACAAGGCGTATCGCTGCTTCTGCACGGTCGAGGAACTGGAAGCGGAGCGGAAGCAGAATGCCGCCAAAGGTTTGCCGCAGGTGTATTCCGGCAAGTGCCGCGAACTGAGCACACGCGAGGTTCGCAAGAATCAATCGGCCGGAATACCGTTCGCGGTACGGTTGAAGATTGGCGATGCACCCCTGCGCTTTCACGACATAGTCCGCGGCAATGTGGAGTTTGCTGCAGAGGATATAAGTGATCCGATCCTGGTGCGGTCAGGCAACGAACGTGAACCGGGCATGCCGGTATACAACTACGTGGTGACCATTGACGACGCGCTAATGCAGATCACGCACGTCATTCGTGGCGACGACCACTTGTCGAACACGCCGAAGCAGGTGGCGATCTACGAAGCGTTTGGATGGAAGGTGCCGGCCTTCGCACATCTCTCGACGATTCTGGGCGCGGATCGAGAGCGACTGTCCAAGCGTCACGGAGCAACATCGATCGCGAGCTTTCGCGAGATGGGATATCTTCCCGAAGCGTTGACGAACTACCTGGCGCTGCTGGGCTGGGGCGCGGGAGACGGCAAGACAGAGACCTTCACGCTGAACGAGCTGACGAAGCAGTTCACGTTGGAGCGAGTGACGCCGTCGCCTGCAGTCTTTGATTTTGACAAGCTGAACTGGGTGAACCGGCACTATGTGAAAGCCGCTTCACCTAGCCGGCTGGCGTCGCTGGCATGGGAATACTTTGGCGGGCTGCTGCCGGCAAAGGACGACGCAAGTGACGAAGTGCTGGTGTGGTTCGTGCGTCTGGTGGAATTGTTTTCGCCCAGTACAGACCATCTGGATCAGCTGCCGGCGAAAGCGCTGTCCGTCTTTGGGTTCGATCCCAACGAGGCGCGGGCGAAGCCGGAAAACGCAGAGATACTCGCCGCCGATTCATCGCGCATCGTGCTGGCTGAACTGGGGACCCGAACCCGCGCGCATCACGACCCTGTAACCCCCGCACTCTTCAAGATGTGGATGAACGAGATCAAGAATGTAACGGGCGTGCAAGGACAAGATTTGTTTCATCCGGTGCGGATTGCGCTGACGGGCGCGCACTCCGGTCCCGATTTCGACAAGCTATTGCCTCTGATTGAAGAAGGCGCAGCGCTGAGGATAGGCATACCAAGCGTCAGCGAACGCGTAGCGCGGTTTACAGGGGTATGACGGTGGCCGCAACGTTCGATCTGAGCTTTCCACATCACTGGACCGCTGAGTTACTTGCGATGCGCCCTGCGATTCTGCCGACGCGAAGCTTCGTCTATCCTCGTGAGGTAGAAGAGGTGGAGCGTGGCGCGCTTGAGGTGATGGTGCGGCCCGCAGCTGCAGAGCCTTTTCTGGCCACTTGTGCCGTGGGGTTTCTCGATGCAATGGCGCCAACGGGGATATGGTCGGCTCCGAATCCCGCTGAGATCTGCGCCGTTTCGGGCGGCTACGCGTATGTCATCGATACAACGGCGCCGGAGCGATTCACGATGATTCCCTACCGGCCAGTTCTTCGGGTCTGCGGGGCGAACGATCCAAAGTTACTGCTCTTCGTGGGACACCGCAGCATTCTGGCCTGGGGCGCTGAGGGCCAGGCGTGGGAGTCAGACAAGTTGTCCGATGAAGGCGTAACGATCACGGCGATCGAGGACGGCGTGCTTCGTGGAACTGGCTGGGAGATGATGAGCGATAAGGAAACTACGTTCACGTTGGATCTGAGAACGGGCCGTTCCTGACGAACTGTGACCGCTACAACTGTTTCGCAAGCATGGCGTCATACGCCGCGTAGACACCCTCAAAGACGGAATCCCAGCTGGCGGTGAGCGCGTAAGCGCGGGCGGCCTCGCCCATCGTGGCGCGCTTTGCCTCGTCGCCAAGGATTGCAGCAACAGCCGCTGCGAATTCATCGTCGGGAACGATGCGCCCCGTAACGCCATCGCGCACGATGGTGCGCGGGCCACCGTCTGGCGTGACGATGGCGGGCACTCCACTGGCAAGCGCTTCAAGCACGACGTTGCCAAAGGTGTCGGTGTGTGAGGGAAAAACGAATAGGTCCATGTTGGCGTAGGCAGTGGACAGTGTTTCTCCGCGTAGAACGCCAGCGAACTCCGCGCCATGCAGATGCTCACGCAGCCATAATTCATCGCCGCCGTGGCCAATGACGAGGAAACGAAAATCGTTCAGACCCATCTGCCGCAGCTGTTTCTGCACTTCGACTAGACCGGCAATGTTTTTCTCGACGCTGAGGCGGCCAACGAATCCGAGCACGCGCGTGCGGTCTTCCGGTGAACGAGTGCGCTTTGACGGATTGAAGAGTTCGGCGTCGACGCCACGCGGCATGAGATGGCAAGGGCGGCCGGTCATGTTTTCGAGCTTGCTGCACAGTTCGGGATTGGGTGCGAAAAGCACCTGGGCAACGGAGTAGAAGCGCGCGGCCGCAATCATGGCAAGATCTTCGATCGTCTGACCGGTTGCGGCAGATTGACGCTCAGGCAACAGGCGCAGAAACCACTCCGAACGGCGCGCTGCGTACTCATGCACATTCGTGTGCCAACTTGCGGCGAGAGGCAGCTTCAGTTCGTTGGCGAGTCCGACACCCAAAATGCCTACTTCACTGGGGCCGGTAATGTGGATGAGATCCGGTTTGAAGCGCGCCAGCACCTCTTCAATGAGAGGAAAGTGGCGCAGATATGCGGGATCGAAACGAAGATCCTTCTCAAGCGCAAAAGAAAGAAATCCGCGTGGCAATTCGAGAGTCCAAACATTGCCGTCTTCGATGAGCGCCTGCGCGCGATCTCCGGCACGCACGCAAAGAAAAGGGAGGTTGCGGCGGCGCGCGAAGGCCTCAAAGTGTCTGCTGGTGTGAGCGACTCCGTTGACTTCATGAAAGGAGTCAGGAAAGTAGGCAACGCGCGGTAGCCGTGGTGTGAATGTTGGGTTCAACTTACATCCATACTAAGCTGCCGGCGTTATCCGTCGTTTTCACGCAATGCCAGGCGCATCTGGCGTGCATCGTTCCAAGCCATGCGAAGTCCGCCGGAGACTGGAGCCTTGCCGAGCAGCTGCACCATTGCGATGGACCAGCCGATGACGCGCGGGGCACGGCCTTTAGGCCACAGTTCACTCAGGGGACGCACGACGCCGTTTGGGTCGGGATGGTAGACGCGTTCGTCCCAAGTACGCGAGCCCTGCGGAAACTCTGGATAGCTGCGGATCGCGTCGAGAGTCGATTGCAGGATGCGATGTTTCCACGGCTGCGCGTACTGGGGCATGAAGAGCACGCTGCTCTTCCGCTCCCGACGGACCTCATGAACAAATTCGGTGAAGTTGGCGGCGTTGGTGAGGTTAATGTTGGCATTAGGCTCGACGCCGTGCCGATCGCCGCCGCTGACGAGAAGCATGTTCCACTGCAACGCGAGCCTGCGGACGGCACGATTTTCGTCCCAGTTGCGCAGGCCATTGAGCTCAAGCGCGTGCAGCCATGCACCGAATTTCAGCAAAAACTCGTTCACGAGAAACTCATGTTTCTCTTTGCCGATGAGATAGAGATCCCACATGGGGTGATTGAAGACAACGAGCACATTCGGCTCGTCATTGAGCGCAACCAGAATTTCCCTGAGCCGATTGGCGTTTGGGTGCGCTGTGTAGTCCTCAAGAATCCTCATCCACTTGGTGGCACGACCGCTCGGTAGATTGTGCACGCCAAGATGAAAAGATTGAACATCCCCGTAAGGGACACTCCACTCTACAGAAACAGGAATTCCGCGCGCGCTGGGCACAGTGCGCAGCAGTATCGGCGCGTGAATGTTGTCGTGGTCAGAGATGGACACCATGGGAGCGAGCTCGAGGTTCTCGATCTGTTTGCTTTCGAGATCGAAAGCGAGCTTCGGCGTCATGGGCGGGGTCCAATAGCTGGCGGCATAGTCAATGCGCACGCCATGCGCTGATTCCGACCGCCTCTCGAGACGCGAGAGCAGAGGGCGCAACATCGTGTACTGATTGCCGAGGTTGGCCAGGAAATCGAGTGTCTCCTTGGACTGATTGGTATGGCTGTGAAGGGAAACACCCGAACGGTATCCCTCAGTCGCCTTCCGGTCGCGCCACAGATAGGAGATGATCGAGTTTGCCACGCGCTCCCTCCTCTTAATCGCAATAAATGGTCGGAGTTACCAGGGCCAGTATCCTGGGAACGCTGTCAACAGGGCGTTAACAGAGCGCGAATGCAGCTTCAATTGGCGCGAAGAACCAACGAAGTAACGATAAGTGCTTCGTTGCCAACAAACCGAGGAGTAACGAAAGTTATCAGCGCGCTTAACTCTCACTTACTGGTCTTGGCAATCTCAGGACCGAGGAAGTCTTCGAGTGTCCAACCAGGCATGAGTTCCTGGAATTTGTGTTCGGCTGCCGTTGCGGCCTCGGGCACGAGATAGTTCTGCGTCAGGCCATTGCGGAGAAGTTCAAAGGCCTGCTCCGGCGTATCCGCGAATTGGAAGAGATCCAGATCCTTGGGCGAAATGGCGCCTGTGTCAACAAGAGCGTCGAGGTTGAAAACCCTCTTCCAATATTCAGGACCGTAGACAACCACCGTGATCTTCTTCGCGAGCTTCTGCGTCTGCGCAAGAGTGAGAACTTCAAACATCTCGTCGAGTGTGCCAAAGCCGCCCGGAAAGACAACCAGCGCCTTCGAAAGATAGGCAAACCAGAGCTTGCGCATGAAGAAGTAATGGAACTCAAAATTGAGCGCGGGCGTGATGTAAGGATTGGGAAACTGCTCGAAGGGCAATCGAATGTTCAGTCCGATGGTTTTGCCGCCAGCTTCGTAAGCGCCGCGATTGGCCGCCTCCATAATTCCAGGACCGCCGCCTGACGTGACAACAAAGCGGTGACGCCGCGAAGGAATCGTCTTCGTCCAGCTGGTGAGCATGTGCGCGAGGCGGCGCGCATCCTCGTAGTATCGAGCCATCTGCACGGCGGCCACAGCGCGTTTGCGCTGCAGGTCAGTTGCAGTGCCAGCAACAATCTCAGGCGGCGATGCAGGTTGCTCTTCTTCCGGCGCAGGCTGTGCCGAACCGGTGTTTTCGAGCAGTTCGAGTTCGTGCGCAGCCTCTTCACTGCCGCGGAAACGAGCCGAGCCAAAGAAGACAACCGTGTCCTGAATATGCTCTCGGCGAAAACGGGAAAGCGGCTCGAGGTACTCGGCCAGGATGCGGATAGCGCGGCCGTCTGGGTTGTTGAGAAAGTTGGGATTCTCGTAGGCGAGGGACGCCGGATTCAACTTTGCCGGAGCAGAATTGCAGGACGCGTCCGACTGCGGTTGCACAGGTGCGGTGGAGGCTTGCTGCTGGGAGTTCGATTGCTTAGAGGACGCGGCGCTAGCTGCTTTCTGTTTCCCGTCTGCCATTGCTTACCTGTTTCGATAGCGGAGTGCGTCTTTAAACGCGATCCACAAATTCAACAATCCTAGTCCTGAAATGATGCCGCGGACGGCTCCGTTAGCCGCATAAATCGAGAGCGTTGGGAACTGGGCAAACAGCGGATTCTGATCCCAGAAGATTGGCGACCACGGCGCGTAACAGACTGCCAGCCCGATGTAGATTCGAAGAAGAACGCGGAGAAAAAGTTCGGCGCGAACGAGCCAGCGGGGGATACGTTGCGGCGGATGCACTGCGTACGACGATGCCAAAGCAGGGGTACCCGGCGCGCGCTCCGACTCAGAAGCCGGGTTCGCGGGCAACGGAGGCGATATCAATTCCGGCTGCTGGGGCATTCTCTATATTCATCCGGCATCCGAACCGCCATCGAGCGAATCGGAGCATCGTAATCAAACGGTATCACAGCGCGGCAGTTGAAGTGGCGGGGATTGATGCCGCCGGTAATCCGGGCGTATTTTGTTGGTGTACGCGGATTTCTCCACTAGGGAGATGGTCATGAGGCTTGTCGATTGCTGTGTACTGATGGTGGCCATGGCAGGATTGGGGCTGAGTGCCGGAGCGCAGAGTTCGTCATCGGGTTTTGGCGTCACGACGATGGAATCCCTGAATGGGAAGACGACTGCTGTTGCAAATCCCCGAGTTGCGTGCCCGGTAACTTTGCGAGCACTGCAAGGCACGGGATATGGATTGGTGCATGTTCGGGGCGAGGAGCCTGCAAATGCACCGGGACAACGCGTCCACCTGATCGTGATCAATGGAAAACGGGGAGCAGCTCGCAGCGCGCGCGTTCTCGTAACCGGGCTCTCGGCAAAGAACCGGTTGAAGAATGTCTCCAATGCAGAAGAGCCGGCTGACGCGAACAAGACGGTGACGGTGACATTCGATCCTGAGGATGCGACGAGCGTTGCGGCTGAGCTGGTGCTGCGTGGATTCACATCAGTGAGATCAGTTGAGTTGCAATCGATTACTTATCAGGATGGCAGTGCCTGGAGCGTAGCAAAGGGCGAGGCCTGCCGAGTAACGCCTGACTCTCTGATGCTTGTTGCCGCGCACTAGCAATTCAAGCCTGGGTCGCGTTGGGCCAGATTCGAGCCTTCAGAATCGGCCGTAGAGACCAGCCATTGGCTCGGCGGTATGGATGAATGCGTCGGTCGAAGTAAATGCGGTGCTTATATCGGGCGCCTTGTTGACATTGCCGCGATATTGAAGCCTGAGGCCGAAGTGCGGAATTAGCCCGATGTCGAGGCCCGCACCGTAAACGTAAACGGCTTTAGTAGAGGTCTGAGTATCGGTCTGATCGCTGACTGGCCGCGTAATCAAAGCCCCCACTCCTGCAAGCGCAAAGGGTCTGAAGTTGAGCAAGCGCAGAGAGACGACCCAATCAGCGGTGATTTGATTGGCATTCGCTGAGACAGGCTGAGCCGGCGGGATTGTCTGGATGTCGGAAGGAACCTGCGTGTAGACCTGGTTCGCCCGACTATAGGAATACGTGACTTCGTAACCAACCAGGGGGTTCGCAATATGCCGAAGCTGGAAAAGACCGCCGGCATGAACCGATGGCGTTTGTAGCGTGCCGTTCCCGCTAGAGCTCTCGCTGAAGGCCCCCAGGACGCTGAACGCAACATCCGTCTGCGCGAATCCTTGCATGCTGCCACACGCGAGCAGACCCAAAGTCAAAACAGACTGCTGTATTCGCCCCATGCCAAGACCTCCAGAATTGAAACTGCTGCGTCGGAATGACGTAGTGAACAGCTTTGTCATTTCGTGACGCGACGTGCTGAAAGAGGCTTTGATGCTTCGGCGATGTGTGGGGTGATCTGCCCTGCGGCGAAGTTTCTTCGGATTGATTACGAAGGTCCCGCGCGCCTCACGCTATTCTGTCTGCACAACCATGAATTCACGACTGTTTCTTCCCATCCTGGCCGCTTTAGCGAGCAGCCCGCTTGCAATGCCGGCTCACTTGGCCGCCCAGGAAGGCTCTATGAATGAATTGCCCTACCTGAGCGAGAAGCCGACAAGCGCGCGGCATGGAATGGTAGTGAGCGTGCACCACCTCGCCTCGGACGCCGGCCTCGAAGTGCTGCGCGAGGGCGGCGATGCCGTGGATGCGGCGGTGGCGACGGGCTTTGCGCTCGCGGTAGTTTACCCGCTTGCCGGAAACCTGGGCGGCGGTGGATTCCTGCTGCTGCGGTCGCATGATGGCAAGTCCACGTTTATTGATTACCGCGAAAAAGCGCCGCTGGCAGCGACCGAGACGATGTATCAGGACGCGCAGGGAAATGTGATTCCGGATGTCAGCGTTATCGGCTATCGCTCGATTGCAACACCAGGATCGGTTGCGGGAATGGTGTTTGCCGAGCGCAAATACGGTCGGCTGGGACTCAAACGCGTGATGGCTCCTGCGATCAAGCTAGCCGAAGAGGGCTATGCTCTGAGCGCGGAAGAGGCCGACGAGTTGTCCGATGAGGACCTGGCGCGCTTCGCGGACTCGAAGCGGATCTTTCAACGCGACGGAAAGCTCTACAACACAGGCGAGATCTTCAAGCAGCCTGAATTGGCGCGCACGCTAAAACGAATCGCCGCCGATCCGGAGGATTTCTATCACGGCAAGATGGCGCAGGAGCTGGTGACCGACCTAAAGCAGGGTGGTGCTCTCATTACGCTCGAAGACCTCGCTCAATACACGGTCATCGAGCGAAAGCCCGTGACCGGGACGTTTCACAACTACGAGATCATCAGCGCACCGCCGCCGTCTTCGGGCGGCGTTGTTCTGCTGAGCGCGCTGAATATTCTCGAGGGCTTCGATCTTGCGCATCTGGGCGATCGCACGCCTGCGTCAATACAGCTCATCACCGAAGCTTACCGGCGCGCCTACATGGACCGCAGCGACTATTTAGGCGATCCCGACTACAACAGCATTCCGGTGGAGCAGCTGACATCAAAGAAGTATGCCGCCGCTTGGCGGGCCGGTATTACACCGGGAAAAGCTACGCCGAGCGCGGAACTGCAGCGGCCCGCAGGATTTTTGCCGCCGGCTCCGGAAACGGCAGGGCATCGCACCGAGTCGCGGGATACCACGCACTTCTCGGTGGTCGACAGCGATGGCAACGCCGTATCGGTGACAACTACGCTCAATGATGCGTTCGGATCGCGCGTGACAAGCGGGTCGCTTGGCTTTCTGCTGAACGACGAGATGGACGACTTTGCGTCGAAGATGGGCGTGCCGAATATCTTCGGGCTGATTCAGGGTCCGGCGAATGCGATTGCGCCCGGCAAGCGACCACTGAGTTCCATGACTCCAACAATTGTGCTGGAAGATGGCAAGCTCCGCTTCGTGCTTGGATCGCCCGGAGGAGGGCGCATCATCACAACGGTGGCCAATATCTTCCTGTCTGCGGCGGAAAGTGGGTTGAATATTCAACAGGCTGTCGACGCTCCGCGCTTTCATCATCAGTATTTGCCAGACAAGTTGTATCTGGAGCCAGGATTCAGTGAGACCGCGCAGGAGGCGCTGCACGAGATGGGCTACACGCTCGCAATCAAGGACGGGCACTGGTCCGACGGCGAGTGTATCGCAGTGGATCCAAAGACCGGCAAGCTCGAAGGCGGGCAGGATCACCGTAGCTCTTTCGGGAAGGCCGCAGGCTACTGAACCATTCGAACCGAGGTTGAGATAGGATTCATCGCAGCGGGCCTTGTGTGGGGCCCGCTAATCTGCGTTTCATCCGGCCCCGGATTTTCTGCGACTGGTTGCGCCGTCGGCAGAAAGATGGAGAAGACCGTGCCACTTGCACCTGCCCTCTGCCTGCTCCACACACGAACCTGGCCGCGGTGACGCTCCACCAGTTGTGCCACAACCCATAACCCAAGGCCAGTGCCCGTATCGGGTTTGGTTGAGAAGAAAGGCTCGAAGATGTGACTCATCGTCTCGCGATCGATTCCCGAGCCAGAATCGCAAAAGGTGACTCGCATGCCTTGGACGGCAGGATTACGCCAATCGTGAGAGGCCTTCAGTCGAATGAGAAGCCTGCCATTCTGCGGCATAGCATCAATCGAATTCGCCATGAGATTTGCGAAGATCTGCTGCGCCTCAGTCGGCATGCATGCGATGGCAACTTCGTTGGATGTTTCCACGTCGACGTTGATCTGAGATGCCTTCAACCGGCCGCGATACATCTGAATGACGCTCTCCACTACCTCAGAAAGCATCGTGATACGCGGAGCGCCCGGCTGACGGTGGAACTTGAGGGTGGACTGGGTAATCATGGAAATGCGCAGGATCTCATCAAGCGCGGTGTGTGCATGCTGATGCGCTTCCTCCGCAGTGCTGGAAAGCGTAACCAGGAAGAGCAGGTTGGTAACCGACTCAAGCGGATTGTTGATTTCGTGGGCAACGGATGCAGCCAACCTGCCCGCTACAGCCAACTTTTCCGCCTGTAACATCGAATCCTGCATCTGCCTGCGGACAGTGATGTCGGTGAGTACGCCCATGATCCATGCAGGGCGGCCATCCTTATCGCGCTTGCATCTGCCCTGCGATTCGACCCACCGAATCGATCCGTTCTTGCTGATGATGCGGTACTGACGGAAGAAGTCCTCGCCATCCTTAACGACCTGGTCAATGCCCTCGCGCACACGTTTCACATCCTCGTGGTGAATGCGTCCGAGCCACATCTCGTTATCCGGCTCGAAGGCGCCGGGTTCGTAACCGAGGATTTTGTAGATCTCGTCAGTCCAGTGCACAGTGTTGTGATGAAGATCCCAGGTCCAGAGGCCCATGCCGCTGGCGCGCAGCGCGATTTGCACGGCTGCATCACGCTCATTGAGTTTCTCTGCCGCGCGAATACGCTCTTCAGCCATCTGGCGCAGCGTCTGTTCGAGAATGAGGCTCTTGCGAAGTTCCTGACTGCTTAGTTGTTCGCGCTGATCTGCCCAGCGGCGAAGAAGAACACCGAGCAGGGTAGACAGAATGAAAAAGAGCGAAAACCGAATCTCCTGATCAACAAAGCCTGTGGCGAAGCGAAATCGCGATTGGGTGAGAAAAAGGTCAATAAGAATTACGTCGGCGACCGCGCACCCGAAAGCGCCGGCCATACCAAGGAACCAGCCGGACAGAACAACAGCGGGAAAAGACAGAAGTAAAGGATAAGCACGAAGAGGCGTAATGAGGTAGGCCAGGCCCACAGCGATAGCTGCGACAAGAATGCCGAGCAAGGTTCGAGCCACCCACGGCAGGTTTTCAATGGCTCTGGCAGTTGGAATCTTCAACGCCATCCTCGATTCGGCCCACTACTCCACATGCCTGCCACGCTCTCCACACTCGGCATATCCAGAAACGACGCAGCGCATGGGCGCAGACTGCGTGATTCGCTCCTGGCGGATCCGCCAGAACGTCACAGTACAAGACCCGATCGGAAGGTCCGGCAGGGATCGCAGTGTCGGTAGCATAGGCAACTTGGGAGTCTGATGTCTAGTGCATCGCGCCGATTTGCCGGGTCACCCGCTCGGGGGCTGCACCAATTTCTGCAACATCAGCTTTAAGGCAAGTGAGTGAAGGGATGCGACAATAAACTAGGCGCGCCGGGCCAACGTTCCGAGGGCGAAAGCACTTATCCATGTTGCGAGTTTTATCAACGCACTTGTTTCTGAATCAGCGCTTGCACCCCGGCCTGCTGGACATCGCGAGCCGCTCGGGCTGCAGAGGTGTCGAACTGTTTGCAGCGCGGCAGCACTTTGATTACGCGAGCCGCGAGCATGTTGCCGAACTGGCGACCTGGTTCAGTTCCAATTCCCTTGAGCCGTTCTCGATGCACGCGCCACTCTTTCCTGACCAAGAGATGGGCCGCGCCGGAGCGCCGGCCGTGAATCTGCTGCACCCGGAAAAATCGCGCCGCATTGACTCCATGGACGAGATCAAGCGGGCCCTCGAAGCAGCGGAACACATCGCATTCAAGAACCTGATTGTGCATCTCGGCGAGCGGGAAGACACGTGGTCCCAGCGTGCGATGGAGCACGCCGAGACAGCGCTTGAACACCTCGGGGCCTTTGCGCGGCCTCTTGGAGTACGGCTGCTGGTGGAAAACCTGCTGAGCGAGCCGACGACGCCCGAGCACCTGATGACCATCCTCGAGATGGGGCATTTGCAGAACGTTGGCGTCTGCCTTGATGTAGGACACGCCCACATCAACCAAAGCGTGAGCGAAGCGATCACAACTTTTGGCGACCGCATTGCTTCAGTGCACGTGCACGACAATCACGGCATCCGAGACGAGCACCTATGGCCGGGCGACGGTACCATCGACTGGCCTGCGGCTGCCAAGGCGCTGAATGAGCTCGCGAAACCCCCAGCGGCCGTTCTTGAGATCAGCTATCGTCTCGAGCAGGCGGCAGAGATAATTCCGGATCGAGTCGCACGCTCCTTCGAGAAGCTCAGCTAACGAAGCTGGTTTGCTCTCCCATCAACGGGCCTTGCTGCCGCTCTTCTTTTCGTTCTCCGCGATGCGGGCTTTCACCATCTTCTTGATTAATGCGGTTGGCGGCAGTGCATCCGGCGGAAACTGCAGCGTGCCCTTCGACGTACGGTATCCGTTCAGCTCGTCCTTCATGCTGTCAATTAGGGAAGCGCTCATGGGGAAGAAGCTGCAGTGGTCTTTGAACGCAGCATAGGCAACCAGCCCACCCTTGTAGTAGAAAGCGGGCATTCCGTAGCTGAGTCGCTCCGTTGCTTCAGGCGGCACGACTGATCGAATTGTGGCCCGAATCCCACCCAGCGTCGTGTGCGCGGGCTCGGGGACTCTTGCGAGATATTGATCGACGTCATCTACCGGCGAACTGCGAGCATCAACGTTGCCAGCGACCGGTTTCGTAGTTTTCATGCGCAATTCACCCCTGCATCCGACAGGCCAAGCGGTATCAGTGCTTCTTCACCGCCGCGGGCAGCGACGGCGGCAGCTCGGATGTAGCAACGTCTTCGATGGCCTTCCAAGTGCCGTCAGGTTCTTTGCGGTATATGGTGACATAGCTGCCATGATCCTTGACGATCGTGTGCGTTGCCGGATCGGTCATGCTCATCTGATAGCTGCCCTGCGTGTACGCGAGGTCGCCTGACCTTGAGACATTGACACGCTTAGCCTGAAACGAGAGCGAGAATGCCGGATCTGCAAGCATCTGCCGAATTGCAGCTGTGATGGCGCCGACTCCGCTGCTGACCGGCATTCCGGGCACCATGAGCACTGCATCGCTTGCATAGAATGTGGCGATTTTGGCAGCGTCCTTCGCGACGTAGCTTTGGTTAGCCGCAACTTCAAGGCTGGTGATCGCCTTCACGTCAGCATCGTGTGTCTCTGGCGGTGGAGGAGGTGGAGTTTGATGGCACGCCGTCAGAAAAAGCGCGACTGTCGCCATGCCGCAGAGAGTTCTGCTTGCCTTCACAGTGTCTTTCCTCCTCATGCCAGTCTGGAGATCGGCAACCTGCACTGCGCGAAATGCACTACGGGATATGATGCAGGCTTGGGCTGAAAGCGAGTGAAGAATTCAGACTTCAGAGCGTGCGCGCTGAGCGGCAAGATATGCAAGCCAATCCGCCATGCCTGCTCCCATTTTTGCGGAGGTCTCGAAGATGCGAATGCCAGGGCGAATCTCATTGATGTTCTTGAGAGCTGCATCGCGGTCAAAACCGCACGCGGTTGCGATGTCGACTTTGGTAATAACGGCAGCATCGGCGGAGTTGTAGAGCGTTGGGTACTTGAGCGGCTTGTCTTCGCCTTCGGTGACAGAGAGCATCGCCACGCGGATTTTCTCGCCAAGATCATAGCTCGCCGGGCAAACCAGGTTCCCGACGTTCTCGATGAAAAGATAATCGATCCCGCCGAGCTCCCAGCCATCGAGATGCTTGTCTACCATTTCCGCTTCAAGGTGGCAGATGCCGTGTGTGTTGATCTGCCGAACGGGCGCACCGCTGGCCGCGAGACGGCGAGCATCGTTGTCGGTTTCAAGGTCGCCGACCAGCGCAGCGACGCGTGCGCCGCTCTCGCGAAGTTCGCGCAAGGTGCGCTCGAGGAATGCAGTTTTTCCTGTTCCCGGGCTGGAGACCAGATTAAGGACGAGGACTCCTGCGGAAGTGAAGCGCTGACGCAGTCCTGCTGCGAGCTCGTCATTTTTCTTGAGAATGCCACGTCGCAGCTCAACGATGCGCGTCGTCATACCTTCTCCGAAGCTTCTTCGATTTCGATGGCGGCAATCTCCAATTCTCTGCCCCGTCGCACGTCGTTAGCCGGAGCGCCGCACTGCGCACAGCGAAAGCTCTGAAGGCTTTCGATACCGGCAGTTCGATCGCACACCGCGCAATAAACCAGAACCGGCAACGACTCGACAATCAGGATAGATCCGGCAAGCGGTGTACCCTCGATGGCGATGTCGTAGCAGAAGCGAAGAGAGTCTTCCACGACTGCAGCCAACGCGCCAATGCGAAGCCGCACCTCCTTCACCTGCGCCCCGGGGTAAGCGAGCAGCGACTCCGTGACTACATCGACGATGCCGGAGACAATGGACAGCTCGTGCATATCAACATGCGATTCTACGCTGCAGAACTTAGGTTGCACGGTATCTGAGGACACACTGCATTTAGAGGCAGCCGGATGTACCATGTCGAGAGAGGTCGGAGACTCCCTGTGAGCGAAATCCTTGCCCCCCATCCGAAGGCCGCATCGCGTCTTGCATTGAGCGAGCTCGCGCCAGGCGTCATGCAGTCAGAGATTCGTGCTATGACGACGGAGTGCGACCGCATTGGTGGCATCAACCTTGCCCAGGGCGTGTGCGACACTCCAGTGCCCGCGCCTGTGGAAGCTGAGGCCCACGCCGCGATCAAGGCCGGCTACAACATCTACACCCGCCTCGACGGCATCACACGGCTGC
This sequence comes from uncultured Acidobacteriaceae bacterium, assembly GCA_963832465.1. Taxonomy (GTDB): domain Bacteria; phylum Acidobacteriota; class Terriglobia; order Terriglobales; family Acidobacteriaceae; genus Telmatobacter. The sequence continues at coordinate 233,091 of CAWHUJ010000001.1, read as the reverse complement.
GCAACGCGATCAGCGCCAAGCAGAAGCGCGACTACGATCTCTCCTACGACGCGGAGACAGAAGTTCTGGTGGCGAGCGGCGCGACCGCGGGCCTACACGCCGCGGCGATGGCCCTGTTGAATCCTGGCGACGAGGTCCTGCTCTTCGAGCCGTTCTACGGCTACCATGTCGCCACATTGAAGTCCATGCGCGTCAAGCCGGTACCGGTTCCGTTGGCTGAGCCGGACTGGACACTCGATACGGACGCATTTCTGTCGGCAATTACGCCGCGCACGCGCGCAATCATTCTGAACACCCCGGCCAACCCCAGCGGCAAGGTCTTCGATCGCGGCGAAATCGAGACAATCGCTGATGCCTGCCGTGAGCACGACCTGTTTCTCTTCACGGATGAGATTTACGAATACTTCGTCTATGACGGCGCGAAGCACATTTGCCCGGCGACTCTCGAAGGCATGCGTGAACGCACGATCGTGCTTTCGGGCTTCAGCAAGACATTCAGCGTGACCGGCTGGCGGCTTGGTTACGCCACGGCAGACGCAAAGTGGATGGGCGCAATGGCATACTTCCACGACCTGACTTACGTCTGCGCGCCTTCTGCCTTTCAGCATGGGGCCGCTGCGGGGTTAGAAGAGCTGCCGCCGGAGTTTTACACGCAGCTTGCGCAGGATCATCAATCGAAGCGTGAACGCATCGTCGCAGCATTGCGCGATGCGGGCCTGGAACCCAGCGTGCCCAGCGGCGCCTACTATGTCCTAGCAAAGGCAACGCGACTACCCGGCGCCACTGCTGCGCAAAAAGCGCGTCATCTGCTGGCGGTTACGGGCGTGGCTTCGGTAGGCGGTTCGGCATTCTTCCGGCAAGGCCGCGGAGAAGATCTGCTGCGTTTCTGTTTCGCAAAGAAGGACGAAGATCTCGATGAAGCCTGCGCACGCCTGCGCAAACTATAGGCGATCTGATCGAGAAGAGCCGTGCGCGAGAGTTAATCGATTGCGGTGACGACAGCAGGCTCCGCAAGGCTCGCGGTGACTTCCCGGTGGGGGAAGAGACTAACCGCATCCTCAGGCAGATCGACGAAAATCTCTACAATGCGAGGATCGAATTGGCTGCTCGCGAATCGGGCCAACTCCGCAATCGCCTCCCTATGCGTTAGCCCACGACGATAGGAACGATGTGTGGTCATCGCATCATATGCGTCGGCGACATGAATGATGCGAGCGTCGATTGGAGTCTCTTCGCCTGCCTGGCCATGGGGATAGCCCGTGCCATCCCAGTTTTCATGATGCAGCTCAACCGCAGCGAGGAATGGCGCAAAGCCTTGCACGCCTTCAAGGATGTGTCGGCCGATTACCGGGTGTTGCTTGACGATCTCCAGTTCAGCGTCGTTGAGTCGCCCTGGCTTTTGGAGAACCTCGTCGGAGATTCCGATTTTCCCGATGTCGTGCAGCAACGCACCTATCCGCAACCGATCGATCTCAGTAGGCGGAAGATGCATCGCTGAGGCGATGGCGCAAGAGAGCTGGCTCACGCGCCAGCTGTGCCCTGACGTGTATTCATCGCGCGCGTCGAGCGCATTGGCTAGAGAACCAACGAATTCGAGATAGGCGGCCTGCAGATTCTCAGTACCCGTTCGCACGGAAGCCGCGGCGCGATTGTAAAACTCCGCTAATTCTCTAATTTCCTGAATGGCAAACGATCTCTCTTGCAGTGGATCAAGCATGCCCGTGTTTTCTGCGCTGCGCAGATGCGCGACGACAACGGCAATGGGCTTAACGATCGTATTCGACGAGGCGATGCTTGCCAGAAGAGCAACCAGAACAGCGAAAAGAGCCAACGTCCAAAACAGACTGCGCAACCTGGACTGGATAGGCCCCGCGGCGCTGTCCATATTCTCAAAACTCAGCAGAACAAAGCCGCCGTTATACGACTGCAGAGGCAGCGCCGTCCAGTTCGCCCCTTGAACCCGCAGATCGCATTCCGCCTGGTCTGAGCAGTGGACGAGGGCACGCTCCAGCTCATCAATCGGCACTTGGGGAATGTTTGACTCGACAACCTTGCCATCGTGAACCAGGGCAACGGGCGTCTTGAGATCGGAGAGATTGAAGTATTCGCCGACGGAAAGGATGGCGACGTTCTCATCATCCTGATCAATTGGAATCGACGCCACCTGGAAGGTACGGCCGGCGAGGACCCGGAAGCCAGCATCTGTGTGATAGAGCATGCTGGTATCGAAGGGCTTGAGCTCCCCCCGGCCATTAGCGTCGGGCCCGGGCCGGCGGATGACTCCTGCCAGCGGCTGACCATCCGGAGCTGAAACAAGCATGAAATCGAATTCCATGCGCTCGCCTAATGTGCGGAGCTGGTCTTCCACTGCGTGGCGAGCAGAAGCGCTATAGGAATCGTCGAGCAACTGCAGCACGCCTGCCTTGAGCACAGCGTTTTCACCGGCGACCTTGAGGAACCGGCTATTCTGCAAATCGCCCTTCGCGTGAATGGTCGCAATGGCAACCTGGCTCTCGCGCAGAGAATTATGCACGCCCTCGCGAACGGTGGACTCTACAAACCGCTGCACCATCCAAAAACTGCCACCCAAAAGGACGACAAAGGGCACAAAACAAAGCAGGAAGGTGCGTGTCTGGAATCGTGTGGCCACCAGGTCCCCCTGCAGCGGCCGCTCGTCGCAGCCGAGATGTGTCGCACTCCGGAGGCTACTTCCGGAAACCGTTCGAGGAAATACCACTTAGCGGGCAACCCATTACTTTGGAAACCGGCGTCTGGGCACCGTTGGTTACGGGATTGCTCTAAAAGGTATTGCTAACGTAAAGCGGAGCGAATTGCCAGATTCAGCCCAACCATAAGAACCGCCGATCCAGGGATGAGTAACAGGGCTTTTTTGAGGCGCAGCGGATCCCCACCAGCGATAGCCCCAATAATACGCGAACTAACCGCCAATCCCGCCCAGCCACACGTGATTGCAAAGCCAATCGCGGTTCCGCTCCTGGGAAAAGCCGCGCCCACAATGGCCAGCGTGGTCGGGAAGACGGGAGCCATCGAGATTCCCGCGAGAAAGACCAGCGCGAAAGCGCCTGTAGGGCTATTCGTGCGCAGCATCAGAAAAGTTGTGATCGCCATGGCAATGGAAGCTGCCAGCGTCACATCAATCGCTGGGACACTGATGAGAATCGGCGATACAGCGACGCGGCCAAGGAGGAGTCCAAGCGCGAAGCCCAGCGAGAGTATGTTGAGCGCGCGCGATTCGGGAATGCCCTGGGCGATGAGATGGCGCGGCAACCAGTTCCACACGCCCACCTCGCAGGAAATATAGAGAAAGAGGAAAAATCCAAGAAGCCAGAGTTGCGGGTGCCCAAAGAGCTGGCTCGAATTGGCAAAGGCTGATGCCGCACTACCTGAAGGCGCAGGCATCTGCGTGATCGCCTGAATCACCAGCGTGACAACGGTGAGCCCCGCCACGGTGTAGCAGAGGCGAACCCAATTTTTCTGAAAGAGATTCGCAGAGATAAATGGCGTGGCCAATCCACCAAGGCCAAAGAAGAGGTTGACGAGGTTAAGTGCCGTGGCGCGATGCGCGTCGCTGACGCCACTGACCAGCGCATTAGCTCCTGTAACGACGATGCCACCGCCGATGCCGAGCAGGAACATGAGCATGACGATTGTGCGGTAACCCTGCGAGCGCGGCAGCAGAAAGAGCGCAAAAGCGATGCACGCAAGGCCGAGGATCAGTCCAATCTTGTCGCCCTGTGTATCGAGCAGTGGGCCAACACCGACCGAAGCGATCATGAGACCCAATGCCTGGGCGAAAGCGATAGTACCGTTCTGCGAGGGCGTGAGATGAAAGCGATCGGAAAGGTCGGGCAGAATCGTGCCCAGCATGGCTGCGATCATTCCGTAGACAAAGATCGCAAGAATAGCAGCGAAGATCAGCACTGGCCGGATGTCCTTTCGAATACCGTAGGCAAGCATACGGCATGAAGGCAGGTATTCGATTGCAAATTAAGGTCAGCCGCCAGCTTACTGCCCGTGTACCATTGCGTCTACAGAACCAAGCGCCCGATCAAAGCAAATAAACAACGGGCGTAAAGGCATTCCCCTTTTCTGATATCCCAGCAAAGCAGACGAGCAGAATGGAGCCACCATGCGCGACCTCTGGAATGACGTGAAACATGCTTTGCACCTCTTCATCAAGAGTCCGGGCTTTACCATCGCGGCGGTCTCGGCGCTGGCCTTGGGCATCGGCGCCAATACGGCAATCTTCACCGTGGTAAATGCGGTGCTGCTCAAGCCGCTCAGCTATCCCGATGCCGATCGCATCGTGCAATTTCTGTTGACGGCACCGGATGGAAACGCTCCGATTGCATCTATTCCCAAATTTCAGAACTGGCAACAGCAGACAAGTGTGTTCAAAGATGTCGCGGCCTACGACTTTTCCGGCCCTGGCTTCAACATCACGGGTGATCGGCCCGAGCAGGTGCATGGCATTCACGTGTCGGAGAGCTACTTCCGCGTCTTTGGAGCGCCGGTCTTGCTGGGTCGCACCTTTACGCCCCAGGAAGACCTGCCCAATGGCGGCAAGGTGGTGGTGCTCAGTTATGGCTTGTGGCAACGAAAGTTCGGCGGCAATCCTAAAGTGATTGGCGGTTCTCTTTCGTTGGGCGGTGAGCCCTACACCATCATCGGCGTGCTGGGACAGCAGTTTCGTACTGATCCCGAGTCCGAGTTATGGGTGCCTTTTCAGTTTCAGCCCAACAGCACCAACCAGGGACATTTCTTCCAGGCTGCGGCAATGTTGAAGCCGGGCGTGACCGTGGACCAGGCCAACGCGCAGATGAAACTTGCCGCTGCGCAATTTCGCCGCCAGTTTCCCGACGCGGGTTTGGGCCCACAAGACGGATTCGCCGTGCAGCCGCTGCGCGACTCGATCGTGAGCGATGTGCGTTCTTCTCTATTGGTGCTGCTGGGCGCGGTGGGCCTGGTGTTGCTGATCGCGTGCGCGAATGTGGCTAACCTGCTGCTGGTGCGTGCGACGGGGCGCAAACGCGAGTTTGCCATTCGGTCGGCGCTGGGAGCGAGCCGTGCACGGATCGTCCGGCAGTTGTTGACTGAAAGCGTGCTGCTGGCCGTGACCGGCGGGGCGCTTGGACTAATCCTTGGCTATGCCGGCGTGCGCGCACTGCTAGCCGTAAGTCCTGCGGGGTTGCCGCGCATTGGCGAGAACGGAGCTGCCGTGGGCATCGATTGGCATGTGCTCGGATTTGCCCTTGTGGTCTCCTGCATCACTGGAATTATCTTTGGGCTCTTCCCCGCAATCAGCGCCTCGCGGACCGATCTGAACTCTTCGCTCAAGGAGAGCAGCAACCGGTCTGGCACGGGATTCCGGCAAGGCAAAACGCGTGCAGTGTTGGTAATCAGTGAGGTTTCACTGGCGCTGGTTCTGCTGGTGGGCTCAGCGCTTTTGATTCGGACCTTCGTTGCATTGCGAGCTGTTAACCCGGGATTTGATGCACACCATGTGCTGACGATGGAAATGTCGCTAACGGGCGAGCGCTTTGAGAAGACGGCTAACGTTGCGCAAATGGTGCTTGATGGGCGCAACCGCCTGAATGCGCTGCCGGGTGTTGAAGCTTCAGCCTCGGCATGCTGCCTGCCGCTCGAAGGCGGCTTTGGGCTGCCGTTCATCATCGTGGGGCGGCCGTTAGGAAAAGAACGCCAGACGGGCGGCGCGGGATGGTCGAATGTTTCGCCCGGCTATTTTGAAACCTTCAAGATTCCTATCGTGCGAGGACGCGCATTTAACGATCACGACGGAACAGGAGCGCCGGGCGTTGTGTTGATCAACCAGGCGATGGCGAAGCAATACTTGCCGAAAGGCGATCCGCTGGGTCAGCAGATTGATCATTGGCAAGGGCGTGGGGCCGGAGTTTGAAGAGCCTGCGCGGCAGATCATCGGCATCGTGGGCGATATGCACGATGGCGGCCTGGATCAGTGAACCGAGCCCGCTGATGATCATTCCCGCATGCACAGATGACCGACGGCATGACCAAGCTCAACGCAGGCCTGGGTGCGATTACGCTGGGTCGTGCGGACGCATGGCGACCCGCACCAGCTTGCCGCCACGATCACCGAGCAACTACGCGCGGCCAGCGGCGGATTTCCCGTGGCGCATGTACGCACCATGGATGAAGTCGTGGCGAGCTCAACGGCACGGGAGAGCTTCAACATGCTGCTGCTTCCATCTTCGGCGCTGTTGCGCTGGTGCTGGCGGCGATCGGGATCTATGGGCTGATGGCCTACTCGGTGGAGCAGCGCACCCAGGAGATGGGAATCCGCATGGCGCTGGGCGCGGATCGAATGCAGATTCGCAAGCTGGTGGTGTGGCAGGGCATGCGGTTGACGTTCGTCGGCGTGGTGCTGGGCATCGGCGCGGCGTTTGGGCTTACGCGCTGATCGCCAGTTTTCTCTTCGGTGTGAAGTCATGGGATCCGTTGGTGTTTGTTGCTGTGCCGCTTGTCCTCGACCGCTGGTGGCGTTGCTCGCCGTCTGGCTGCCGGCAACGCGGGCGTCGAGGCTGAATCCGATGCAGGCCCTGCGGGTGGAGTAGTGCTCAGGCCGGCTGCTTCGCGCGCAGAATGAGAAACACACTGACAAGAACAAGCGCGGAGCCGGCAAGTGTCTGCAGCGTGACTGGCTCACCCGCGATAAAGTACCCAAGCGCAACAGCGACGATGGGATTTACGTATGCGTAGCTCGCCAGCCGCCCAGCGGAAAAGTGTCCCAGCAGCCAGACATAGGCAGTGAACGCCAGCAACGATCCGACAACGATGAGATAGAGAAGTGCGGTCCCCGCGCGAAGCGATACGTGCGGGAAAGGATGCAGCTCGCCAAAGGCTCCGGAAAGCCCGAGCAGCGTTGCTCCGCCCAGCATCATTGCGACACCGGCGGTGAGCGGCCGGGATTTAGGCATCTCCATCGAGCGCGTGAGTACCGACCCCAACGCCCAGCCGATGGAACCGGCGAGGATGGCGAAACATGGGAGAAGCCCGAAGGATTGTGCTCCGCCCCGGAGCATCAGAATCGCGACGCCGCAGAAACCAAGCAGCGTGGACACAAGCAGCATCCAGCGAAACGACTGTTGCCGAAGGACTACTTCACTCAGCATGGTCAGAATGGGAATAGTCGCCGCCAACACGGCGGCGATGCCGGAAGGCACATACTTCTCTGCCCAGAAGAGCGGTCCGTACTCGACCACAAACATGAGCAGCGCCATGATCGCAAGATTGCGCCACTGGACCCGTGTCGGTGACGCCTGTCCTTTAATGCGCATGAAGAGGAAAAGCACGGCGCCTGCGACAAAGAAGCGCGTTCCTGCGGCGAAGAGCGGCGGCAGCTCTTCAACGGCAACCCGTATGGCGAGAAAAGTTGTTCCCCACAGGATGTAGATGGCAAAGAATGCAAGAAAGACACCGAGTCTGAACGATCGGGAAGTTGACGGCCCAGTCTCGGCAGTAACCATTGAATCGCTCATAGACAGTTATCACTTTACAAAAATGCAGATAACCGGTCAAGATTGTTTTGGAGGTTATCTGCGAAAGTGCCGCCGGAGAGAGAGAAACGGGTTTTTGAATTGGTAGGGGGGCACCCCGTCCTCGATCTGGTGAACACCCTTGATTGGCGCTTTCGCGAGAGCGGGACTGAAGAACTGCTCACCTCTTATGCCGATCTACTCGATTTTGCGCTGCAAAGTGGGATTATTACGCAAACAGACGCGCGGCGAATGCAGCGGGAGCCCGCTGCCAGTAAGGATCGTGCTCTCGCTGCGGCGCGCGGGGTACGCGAAGCTGCTGCAGCAGTTCTCTACTCCATATTGGATGGACGCAAACCCGAAAGCGGATCGCTTGCAAAGCTCGAGGCCATCTTTAAAGAGGCTTTTGCGCATCGCGTGCTGGTAACCGGAGACGATGGGCCGCAGTGGGCGTGGGCAACGATCGATGCTGAGCTGCCTGTTCGGAAATTGGCGCTCAGTGCCGAACGGTTGCTGACTTCGGACCAGCTTGAGAGACTGCGCTCTTGTGCCAGCCTCGAATGCCGGTGGCTTTTTCTGGATACGAGCAAGAATCACAGCCGCCGCTGGTGCGAGATGAGCATTTGCGGTAATCGCATGAAAGCTCGACGATTTAAGCAACAGCACCGCACCAATGTGAACGCCTGATTGTGCCGTGCCTTGTCCATTAGACTGGGAGGGCAATGGATCGAGCACATGGGTTGAGTTGGGCAGCATCGGCTGCTCTGATGACGGTGGTGCTTGCCGGGTGTGGAACTCCCGGCGCGCCGATGCCGCCAACTCTGAATCTGCCCGAGCCTGTGACGAATCTGACCGCGGTGCGCGCCGGCGACCAAGTTTCGCTGAGCTGGACGAACCCCAAAAGGAATACCGACAAGCTGGTAATGAAGGAAATTGTCTCCGTCTGGATCTGCCGCAAAGAGGGTTCAGGCACTTGCGAGGATGCGGGCGGCGGCAAGCTGTTGATGGCTCCGGGAAGTGCAGGCTCATTCAGTGAGACACTGCCGCAGGCGTTGGCGGCCGGCACGCCCCGGGCTCTCAGCTATTTTGTCGAGTTGAAGAATCGCAATGGGAAGTCAGCCGGGCCCTCGAATGCGGCAATGGTTCTGGCAGGTTCGTCACCCGCTGCGCTGACAGGCCTAAGCGCCGAGGTGCGAAAGGCCGGTGTTGTGCTGACTTGGACCGCGAATGACGAGAAAGCCTCCGTGCGCCTGCAACGCAAGCTGCTTACGCCCCCGCCACCCAAACAAAAAGAACAAGGACCCCTGGCCGCTCCAACGGAGCCTCTGGTAGTGAACCTGCTGGTCGAAAACGGTTCGCAGAGCGGTAAGGCGCTCGACGAGGATGTGAGATTCGGCGAGACCTATGAGTATCGTGCGCAACGCGTGACCAGGGTGACGGCCGATGGGAAGACGCTGGAGTTGAATGGCGCAGAGTCGCAGCCGATACAGGTGGCAGTGCGCGATGTGTTCCCGCCTGCGATACCGCAGGGGCTGGTGGCCGTAGCGATCGCTGCCGGAGACGGCCTTCAACCTGCAATCGACCTGAGTTGGCAGCCGGACAGCGAAACGGATGTAGCCGGTTACATTGTGTATCGGCGCGAGGGTGACGCTGCGTGGCTACGCGTGTCGCCACGACAACCGCTGGTGGGGCCGGCTTTTCACGATGCACAGGTTGAACCGGGCCGCACCTATCACTACGCGGTGAGCGCAATCGACCAAACCGGGCACGAGAGTGCGCGTTCGGCCGAGACGCAGGAGACTGTGCCGCAGCGTTGAAGAAATGGGAGAGCAATCGGGATGAGGTATTGCCGCTTTCTTTTTGAGGATCAGGCACTCTACGGAGTTGTGGAGGAGCGCGCAGGGGAGTTCTGGATCGTGGATCTTGCCGACGCGCCTGAGGAGGATCTGGCTTACCGGCTGGCTCATGAAACGGCAGCATCGTGGAGCTTCGATTTTGAGCCGATGCCGTTAAGCGCGGCGAAGCTGCTGGCTCCTGTGACTCCATCGAAGGTCATCTGCGTCGGCCGCAATTATCGAGATCACGCGAAAGAGCTGGGCAATGAGGTTCCCGCTGAGCCGCTCCTCTTTTTCAAACCGACCTCGTCGCTGCTTGAGCCGGGCGGCGAGGTGCGCATGCCGCATGTCGCCGAGCGCGTGGATTTTGAAGGCGAATTGGCGCTCGTGGTCAGCCGTCGCGCGAGTAAGCTCGCTGCTGATGCAGATTGGCGCACCTACATCCGTGGTTACACTCTGGCCAATGACGTGACTGCCCGCGATTTGCAGAAGAAGGATGGGCAATGGACGCGGGCCAAGGGATTCGATACTTTCTGCCCTGTGGGGCCGTTGGTAAGCGATGAGATTGATCCCGAAGCGGGCGTGACGATTGAGACTCGCGTGAATGGCGAAGTGCGCCAGCACGGGTCGACGAAGGACTTTATTTTTGCGATTCCGGCACTGCTGAGCTATATCACGGCAGCAATTACGCTTGAACCGGGCGACCTGGTACTGACCGGAACTCCGGCAGGCGTGGGCCCGTTGCAAGCCGGAGATCGTGTCGATATTTCGATCGAGGGACTCGGCATGTTGAGCAATTCGTTTTCAGCCGAATAAGGCCGATTTTCATTGGGATGCAACCTGCGCGGCGGGGCTGAATCAAAAAGAGCGAGTACACTGGAGCCGACCGCGCTATTCGATCCGCGAGAGCAGCTTCCCCAGGAGGAATCATGCCGCAGAGTTTTCTTGAGCAATTGCGGAAGTTCACCGTAGTGGTTGCCGATACCGGCGACATTGAGGCGATGGAGCAGTTTCGCCCTCAGGATGCAACCACCAATCCCTCACTGATTACGACAGCGGCGCAGATGCCACAGTATCAGCCGATTGTGGATGGCGTGCTGATGGCTGCTCGCAAGGAACTGGGCGACAAAGCGACGGATCAGGACGTTGCGAACCTGGCCTTCAAGCGGCTGGCGGTGGAGTTCGGCAAGCGGATTCTGCAGATTGTTCCTGGACGCGTCTCAACTGAAGTCGACGCTCGCCTCTCGTATGACACACGCGCGACGATCGAGCAGGCACGGTCGATCGTGGCACAGTACAAGGCCGAAGGGATCGATTACGGCAAGCATGTGCTGATTAAGATTGCGTCGACGTGGGAAGGCATTCGCGCCGCCGAAGTGCTGGAGCGTGAGGGCATCCACTGCAATCTGACGCTGCTCTTCGGATTGCACCAGGCGATTGCCGTCGCGGACGCGGGCGCTACGCTGATGTCGCCGTTCGTGGGTCGCATTCTCGACTGGTACAAAAAGGACACCGGCAAGGACTTTCATGGAGCCGATGATCCTGGCGTGCAGTCGGTGACGAAGATCTACAACTACCTGAAGAAATTCGGCTACAAGACGGTTGTGATGGGCGCGAGCTTCCGCAACATTGGCGAGATTTGCGAACTGGCGGGCTGCGATCTGCTGACGATTTCGCCGCAACTGTTGGGCGAGTTGGAATCGACGCAGGGCGATTTGCCGCGTAAGCTCGATCCCGAAGCAGCGAAGACTATGCAGATCGAAAAGATCAACGTAGACAAGGAAACGTTCGATCGGATGCATGCTGCGGATCGCATGGCGGCAGACAAGTTGAAGGAAGGCATCGAGGGCTTTTCGGCTGCGCTTGAAAAGCTTGAAAAGCTATTGGCCTCGCGGCTCGCAGCGCTCGAATCGCGCGCGGCGGCGACAGTATAGAGCTCTTACGCTGTTTCGACGAAGGGCAGCCCGCGCGGCTGCCCTTTTCTTATGCGTTCCTGATGTGATTTGCAATCGTTGTTACCTTCTGCCAACTAACTTCGCGCGTACCCTTGGCAACCACAACTTTTCGGGTAAGCTCAGTGTCAACATTCTGTAAATAAGGCAGTGGCTGGACTCCCGGCTGCACAACACGTTACCCGGCCGGGGTCTAACAAGGCCGGTCGCGCGTTGGGCCGCTGCGGGAGGTGTGTATGCAGGCACAGAGTCATCCGCTCGAAGCGTTCTTTCACCAGGCTGTTCGCAACAGTTATGAGGGCAAGCTGGGAATCAACGATCCCGATGTGACGAGCTATGTGGCACATCTTCTCTGCGAATTTACCGAAGCAAAGAATCTCTACAAAGTACGCGATGTGCAAGGGCATCCGGTGGAAGAACTGGATGCGCTGATGCTGGCGGCGGATCCGGTGAATGGAACTGCACCTTCCTTTGATGCCGAGCGCTCGGTGAGGAAGTACATCGGTGACTACGCGCTCTTCGTGAGCGGGATGTATCCAGAGGCGATGGCACCAGGACGCCGGAAGGGCAAACATCCGAGTCTCGGCGAACTGGTTCACGCCGGTAAGGAGAGCTACTTCATCGTCAGCCAGTTCAACCTCTTCGAGTACGAGAAGGAAGCGCCGCTGTTCGCGCGGTTGTCGGATTGGTTTGAGCGCTGCATTCTCGGCTTGTCGCTGGTGAAAACGGATCTGACGAGGCGAAAGGCGCTGCCAGCGCCGCCGATGGTGCATTAAGTCCTATAAAACCGGGGTTCGCCGTGAGTTCGCCGGCGTAGATGTTCCACGTGGAGCAATCCAAGTTGTTCCACGTGGAGCATTGCTATTTTGCCGCAGAAGCTGGATCAAAATTGGTCGCAGCTCAGCGCGGTAATTCTTCGCCAAGTTTCTCGCATCGATTGAGTACGTGCGTCACGCCTGCTCGGACCAGACGGCGAGCACGTTGCCTTGCCCATCAGAGAAGTGGAAGCGATGCCCGCCTGGAAAGGAAAAGGTGGGTTGGACGATCTTTCCACCCGCGGCGGTGATCGCGTTTTCGGTTTCTTTGAGATTCCCTGAGTAGAGGACAATCAGCGGCGCGACTTTGGGGAGCGAGTCGTGCGGATCGGCTTTATAAAAGCCGCCGTCGATGCCGGCCGTTGCGGCGTGGAAGCTGGCGTAGTCGGGGCCGTAGTCCGTGAAGGTCCAGGCGAAGACGGTGGTGTAAAACTGCTTGGCACGTGCGACGTCAGTGGCGGCGAATTCGATGTAATTGATTTTGTGATGCGTGGCGGGATGGCTCATAGGTCTCTCTCTCCTTGAGATTGGATGGCGTGGCGACGTGGGAGGCAATGCTGCGCACTTCTCCCCAAGCGCTCTGATGAGCCTCCATCCACAATCCCTCAGAACAGGAGAGTGCAGGTAGAGCCCGCAGGCTAAGGATGCGACGCGGGCTGCCGAGGTACGCAATGAAGGTAGCAAAGATGGTTGTGCGCGCGCAATGAAAAGCGGATTGAATGGATCCGGTGTCTTAGGGCGAAATTCTTCGCAAATCATCTTGTGGAACTTCGACACTGACGCCCGCTCGCTGATTACCTTTCGGGGATGCCGGGAGGGGGGAGGGGGGTGGGTGAGGGAGGGGGGTAGGGGGTACCCTCTGCCCGTCACCGTTCGGAAGTAACAACGCACAATTCGAAATTTGTCGCTGCAGTTCTCACGCAACCATTTTGCGCCGGAATGGGGAAATATTGCGCAACTAGCACTTTCTCATGGGCACGCGCTGGTGATCGTCGGGACGTTGAGAAACGTTCCGGGGTTTGGGAAAGAAAGCGCGGCGGGCAGGTTTGCGATCGCTATCGGTGTAGCCACAAATGTGTTTCCGCTTATCGTGGCGGTCGAAGCCTCGCAGTCGAGGCTGATCCCGGCCATAGCAGGTTGAATCAGATTGCCTCCGGTGATCTGATTGCCCTTGATTGTGATATTCGAGTCGCCTGAAACACGCACGCCACCTGTCGAGACGATCAGGGTGTTATTGCTCACAGTAACGGGCCCCGGGATCAAGTTAACCCATAAAGCAGTTCCTGAAATGATTACATTTCCATTGATGATGAGAGGCTGCGCGTCTCCATAGACGTTCGCAAAGCCAACATTCAGGTTGCTCACAAAATTTCCTGAAAATGTCCCGCTGGCATCTGCAAAAAGGATTGAGCCTGGAGGACCGCCGGGAGCCCCCTCAAGAGTGTTGTTTTCGATATCCACGGATATTCCGCCCGCGTTGCCAAGGACGTATAAAAGAATGTTCGCGGGTTCGATGTTCGTGCCCGTCTGGAGGAACCTGAACACACTGTTCTTTACCGTGAGCGTCGGAGAAACTCCTGCGACGTCGTCCACGATCATTCCATCGTCAATCGATGGGTTTCCCGGATCATACCTTGAATCAAAGGGGCAGATCAGCAGGACCCGGTTCAAACTACACGAACTGCTTCTACAAAGGACCGCAGCGTTATGTTCAAGATCGATGGGAATGATGGACGATGCATCGATGCTGATGTCGTTTATATTTACTGGACCACTCGCATCGAGCACGTTAACCACAGCGTAAGTGGTTATGAAGGGTAGCGCTGCCGGCTGAAGACTGGCGGGCCCGGCAATCACGACCGGACCCTCACTCCCATGGGATACCCCCTGCAGCGTGAGGGACTGTTGAATCGTTACCTGTTCCGTATACACTCCCGGGCAAACATTAATTGTGGAACCAGCCGGAACGGAACTCACCGCTTGCTGAATCGTGGTAAAGTTCGCCTTCCCCGACCCGCACGTTCCAACAAAGTAGGCCGCCCTGGCATGGACCGTCGCCACGGTCAGAACCGCCGCGAAAACGAAAAGAATACGAATCGTCGCCTGCCGCACCGTCATTCTCAATCCCCTTTTCCGGTCCACAGCGTCGAGCATTTATCGCGCCAGCGCGGGGACCAGACTAATCTCTGCTTTGCAAAGGGGGTGAAGTCAAACGGCATTGCGCGGAATTCGCCATTTGCCGTCTAATACCGTCTGTTGTCGCCTCGACGACGCGCCGAAAGAACGCCCCATCCCGCAGGAGTCAACCTTCGCCAACTGCGGGCGAAAGGGTGGGGCAACCCATAGGCGAGGTTCGTGCTTTCCCACATCTCAGAATCGAGATGTGGGGCACCCATTTTCGTGGAATTTTTGCGCCTTCCCTGGTCTCAGAAGCGAGACCAGGGGCACCGATGATTGATGCTTGTCAGCCCTATAGGATGTATCGGCTGAGGTCCTGGTCTTTGACGATGGTGGCGACCATCTGGCGCACGTATTCGGGTGTGATGGTGAAGACCTTTTCAGGGCCGGAGGCGGTGGTGCGTTCCGTGTAGGGCAGCGGGGTTGTGGATTCTGACTTGATGGCTTCTGCGAGCGCGGTGGCCTGCTCGCTGTCCGGTGCGCGGCGGGCTACGTCAGGCGCGAGGAAGCTGACGTCTTCGAGCACGCGCTCCATGATGGTGTGCAGGCGGCGAGCGCCGATGTTCTCGGTTGTCTCGTTGACCTTGAAAGCAAACTCAGCCATCTCGCGAAGTGCCTCGGGTGCGAATTCGAGGCGCACACCTTCGGTTTCAAGCAGAGCGGTGTACTGCTTGGTGAGCGACGACTTGGGCTCGGTGAGGATGCGGAGAAAGTCTTCGACGGTGAGCGATTTGAGCTCGACGCGCAGGGGGAAGCGGCCCTGAAGCTCAGGGATGAGGTCGCTGGGCTTGGAGACGTGGAAGGCTCCGGCAGCGATGAAGAGGATGTGGTCGGTGCGCACCATGCCGTAGCGTGTGTTGACGGTGGTGCCTTCGACGATGGGAAGAATGTCGCGCTGGACTCCTTCGCGCGAGACGTCGGGGCCGTGGCCGCCTTCGCGTCCGGCGATCTTGTCGATCTCATCGAGGAAGATGATGCCGCTGGATTCGGTGCGCTCGGTGGCGACGCGGTTGACCTGATCCATGTCGATGAGGCGGCTCTCCTCTTCCTGCACGAGGTAGTCGAAGGCGTCGGTGACCTTCATTTTGCGCTTTTTGGTGCTGCCGCCAAAGATGTTGGGCAGCATGTCCTTGAGGTTCATCTCCATGTCTTCAAGGTTCTGGTTGGAGATGATGCCGAACTGCGGCGTGCCGCGTTCGCGCACGTCGAGCTCAACCATGCGGTCGTCGAGTTTGCCCTCGCGGAATTGCTGACGGAGTTTTTCGCGGGAGCGCTGATGGCTGTCGGCGCCGGGGAGGGAGAGCTGGCCCTCCTGCCCTTGCGGAACAGCGGGCGGCGGAGGCAGAAGGACGTCAAGGAGACGCTCTTCTGCGTTCATCTCGGCGCGGTCTTCGACTTCTTCAAGGCGCTCTTCGCGGACCATGTCGATGGCGATTTCGACGAGGTCGCGGATCATGGATTCGACGTCGCGACCGACGTAGCCTACCTCAGTAAATTTGGAGGCCTCGACCTTGAGGAAAGGCGAGTTGGTGAGCTTGGCGAGGCGACGCGCGATCTCGGTCTTGCCCACGCCGGTGGGGCCGATCATGATGATGTTCTTGGGCATGATGTCATCGGCGAGGTCGGGCGGCAGCTTCTGGCGACGCTGACGATTGCGCAGGGCGATGGCGACGGCCCGCTTGGCGGCCTTTTGACCGACGACGTGCTTGTCGAGTTCGGCGACGATTTCGCGCGGGGTGAGTTCGTCGAGCGCGAGGTCCGTTTCTTCAGCAGATGCGGGAAGATAAATGGCCATGAGGTTTCCAGTCTAAAGTTCTGATCGAGTTTGCGCGGCGAATGCAGCGCGATGTTCTTTGCGGATTACGAATTTCAATCCGGACCATGTGTCGTTGATGGCGCACACCTTCACGTCAACAAATGCGGTGGTGAGGGCGTGATCTCGAATCTGGTTCTCACTCAAGTCGGTGCGGATGCCGGAAGCTTTCTTGGGCCACGCGACCCAGATCATACCGTCGGGTTTCACCATGTTTGTCATCGCTTCAAAGTCCGACTTGAACGATGCGTATGATTCTGCAAAAAGAAGCACTACATCTAGTGCGGTGCGATGACGCGCTTGCGCGAGACCTTTCAATTCTTCAGGAAGAGCGGGCGGCGAGTTGCGTAAAAGCACACGGTGATCCTGCTTGATGCCGAGCTTTTGCAACAGCGGTGTGCCTGAGTAACCAGCCATTCTCCCTACCCGGCCGCGCGGCCTTTAGGCCTTCAGCTCCTCGATGGTGATGTGGTCGTTGGTGTAGATGCAGATTTCGCCGGCGATCTTCATAGCCTTCTCAGCGATTTCGCGGGCGCTGAGCGAAGTGTTGTCCATGAGAGCACGGGCCGCGGCGGTGGCGTAGCTGCCGCCGGAGCCGATGGCTGCGATTTGCTCGTCGGGATCGATGACGTCGCCGGAACCGGAGATGAGAAAGGTCTGCTGCGTGTCGGCCACAACGAGCAGGGCTTCGAGATTGCGCAGCATTTTGTCGGTGCGCCAGTCTTTGGCGAGCTCGACGGCGGCGCGGTTGAGATTGCCGGCGTACTGCTCGAGCTTGGTTTCAAAACGCGCGAAGAGCGAGAAAGCGTCGGCGGTGGAACCAGCAAAGCCAGCGAGGATCTTGTCCTGATAGAGACGGCGAATTTTGCGGGCGGAGTGCTTGAGAACGTGATCGCCCATGGTGACCTGGCCGTCGGACGCCATGACGACGTGACCGTCGCGGCGCACACAGATGACGGTGGTGGACCGGATGCGCGGGCGAGATGAGGTGGATTTTAGCTCCGAAGCCAAAGAGAGAACCTCCGTGCATGCGCCCGGCGCGGTGACGCGGCACTCAGGGCAGTCCTCAGTATAGGGCACGGGATACGCCTGAATCGCGGGCAACCCAGGCATCGCGGTTGAGCCTGTAGAGCACGTGGCGGCAGAGCGGGTGCCCCTCTGGCACCAGAGGATGATCGAAGTCATCGGCGGGATCGTATGTCATGCGGAGCTTTTCCATGACACGGCGCGAGCGCAGATTTGCGGGGACGGTGAAGGCAACAACTTCGGGCAGATCGAGAGTGAGAAAGGCGTGACGGACGACGGCCTGGGCACCTTCGAAGGCGAGTCCCCTGCCCCAGTGCGATGAAGCGAGACGCCAGCCGATTTCGAAGGGTGTAAAGGCCGCTTCAAAGTGCGGAACGGCGAGGCCGATGTAGCCGATGAACTGAGAGTGATCGCAGGTTTCGACGGCCCAGAGGCCGAAGCCATGCAACGCGAAGTGAGATTCGATGCGGTCGACGAACTGGTGAGTTTCATCTTCGCTGAGGATGGCTGGGAAGTACTCCATGACCGCGGGATCGCTGTTGATACGGGCGAAGGGCGCACGGTCGTCGTCTCGCCATGGGCGAAGGAGAAGGCGGTCGGTGCAGATCTGGGGTGGGCCGGTCATGAGCACTTTCTCTACTGATGCCAGATGATACCTCCGGAGCGGATAACTGCGGCGACGCGCGAGAAATTGTTGAGGTCAGTGGCCGGGTCTGCGGAGAGGATGGTGAGGTCGGCCAGCTTGCCTGGGGTTACTGTTCCCTTGCTTGCGGAGACTCCGAAGCGCGAGGCGGGATTGATGGTGAGCATGGCGAGAATGTCCTGCCAGTTGAGCCCGCTCAGGCCAAGCTCGCTGAATTCGCGCTCGGTAGTGTAGTCGCTCATGTAGCCTACATCGGTTCCGAAGATGAGTTGACCACCGAGGTTATGAAATTCGTGTACCTCGTTGCGAACGGGATCCATGTAATGCGAGTCGGTGGTGACGGTGGTCGAGAACATCTTGAGGGTGGGGATCATGGCCATGTTCTTGTGGATTGCCGAGGAGAGCAGAGCCTGATCGACGCCGGCGGTGTCGTCGGCTGCATGGGCGAGGACGTCGACGCCGCTGTCAATGGCAACGCGTGTGCCAGCGAGGTTTGAGGGATGCGCAAAGACGAGCTTGCCGTTGAGATGCGCCGTTTCTACCGCAGCCTTGGCGGTGTCGAGAGGCATGGGCAATACGTGGCCGCGTTCGACCCAGGAACCGGTGAAGAGCTTGGTGATGTCGGTGCCTGCCTGAATCTCCTGGCGGACGATGCGGCGGGCGGCATCGGGCGTGGCAGGCTCCGGCATCATCAACTGGATCCAGGCGGGCGCGGATTCGCGAATATAGAACGGCAGACCATGGGGAGGATAAAGGGGCGGACCGGAGGTGTAGATGTGCGGACCGGCGAGTTCGCCACGCTCGATACGGCGGCGGATGGGGAATGTGTCGGCAGGATTGGAACCGGTATCGACGACGGTGGTGAAGCCGCGACTGAGGAACATGTCTGCGAGCTGTGCGTTGAGGGTATCGGCGGATTTCCACTCGGAGAAGTCCCACTTGGGCTCGGTGAAGTGGACGTGGGCGTTCCAGAAACCTGCGGTGACGACGCAGTGGTTGCACGGAACCTCGGTGGCGCCGGCGGGGACGTCGACCTGCGGGCCGACAGCCGCGATGATGCCGTCGCGGATGAGGATGGTGCCGTCGTCGATTGGCGGGTCAGCAGGCGAGGGGTAGATGCGCGCATGGCGGATGACGAGCGTACCCTGCGCCAGCTTCAGGGGCGGGTGCGGATCGCGGCGCGGATAGATCTCAAGAACCCAGAACGCGGCACAAACGAAGACGAAGAGAACCAAAAGGCCAGAAAAGATCCGGGCAAGCCATTTACCCATGAGAACCTCGCTCGTCCAACTTATACGCATTTGCCAGGTCTTTGGTTCTAGGCTGTTGTACAGGCCGGGTTTGCGACAATAGGGGGCAGGAGCGTGGAGCGTCTTGCTCTGCGCGATTCGGCCCTGACGACGAGGATTGGTCTCCGGGATCCCGTTTCAGCCAACGAAGGAGCAGGAATGCAGAGCAGAGTGTTCTCCGCAGCGTGGAAAGGCCTGTTTGCGCTGATGCTGACGGTAACAGTCAGCGGGCATTGCGCGTTCTCACAGGATCTGAAGAGCTTCGAGCAGAAGATCACGACGAAAGTGCTGCCGAATGGGCTGACGATCATTGTGTGCGAGCGGCCGGAAGCGCCGGTCTTCAGCTACACAACATTTATGGACGCGGGCGACGTGAATGACCCATCGGGCGAGAGCGGCCTGGCGCACATGTTCGAGCACCTTGCCTTCAAGGGAACGAGCCAGATTGGCACCACCGACTACGCGCAGAAGAAGATCGCGCTGGCCAAGGTGGAAGCGGCCAACGACGCTTACGAGGCCGAGTATCTGAAGCCTGTGGGGCGCGACGAGCAGAAGCTGGCCGAGCTGAAAAAGGCGCTTTCACCGACGCGGAAGATGAAGCGCACAAATTTGTCGTCCCGAACGAGTTCACCGAAGTGGCCGAGCGCAATGGCGCGCATAGATTGAACGCGGAAACGGGCTCGACAGCACGCAATATTTCTGGTCGATGCCGGAGAACCGGCTGGAGCTTTGGGCGTGGCTGGAGAGTGGCAAGGCTTTCGGATACAGTGCCGCGCGAGTTCTACAAGGAACGCGATGTGGTGGTGGAAGAGCGGCGGATGCGCACCGACTCCAGCCCCATTGGCCGGCTGATCGAGCAATTTTTGGCGACGGCGTATGTGGCGCACAACTATGGCCGCAGCGGCGTTGGCTGGCCCAGCGAAGTGAGCCAGATCAACGCCACCGAGGCCATGGACTTCCACAAGAAGTACTACGTGGGCGTCGAACATTGTGGTGGCGGTTGTGGGTGATGTGAAGGCCGCCGCAAGCGATGCCGATGCTGGAGAAGTATTTCAGCAAGATTCCCGCGGGCCCGAAGCCGCAGGAGATGACGACCGTCGAGCCGAAGCAGTTTGCGGAGAAGTCGGTCGTCATTCGCGAGCAGACGCAGCCGATTTATCATCGAGGGCTATCATCGGCCCAGACTATCGCGACCCCGACGATGCGGTGTACGACGCTATCCAGCGACATTATGTCGAACGGGCGGGTCTCGCGGCTCTATCGCAGCCTGGTGCGCGACCAGCAGATTGCGGCCGAGGCGGTGGGATTCAGTCCGTTTCCCGGCGACAAGTATCCGAGCCTGTTTGTCTTCGGAGCGGTGCCGCTGCCGGGACACACGACCGCGGAGATGCGCGATGCGATTCACAAGGAGATTGAGAAGCTGAAGACGACTGACGTGACGGACGCCGAGCTGCAGATGTACAAGACGCGAGCGCAGGCCGACCTGCTGCGCGGCCTTGCCGATAACCAGGGTCTGGCCAACGCGCTGGCTGAGTATCAGACCCGATACGGCGACTGGCGAGAACTGTTTCTGCAGCTGAACCGAGTGGATAACGTGACGAAAGCAGATATTCGGCGCGTGGCCAACGAGATTTTCGTAGCCTGAACCGTACCAGCGCGGAGATCGAAACGCACGCTCCGGCAGCGGGCGCAAAGAACGGAGGCCAGCAATGAAGAGCGTTTTGACGAGATCTCGGTAAGTTGCCGTTTCGCTGCACAGTGTTGAGCAGCTTTGTCTTGCCTTCTCTGGCACATGCGCAACAGAGCAAGCCTTGGGAAAGATTCCAATTCCACCGCTGCATGCGTTTAAGCCGCAGCAGCCGAAGCGCATCGAGCTGAAGAACGGCATTGTGCTGTTTCTGCAGGAGGATCATGAGCTGCCATTTGTTATGGTTCTGTGCTGATCCCCGGCGGATCGCGCGACGAGAGCGCAGCGAAGGCGGGCATGATCGACCTTTATGGGCAGACATGGCGCACCAGCGGCACCGAGACAATAAGCGGCGACGCGATGGACGATCTGCTCGAGGCAAAAGCGGCGCAAATCGAGACCGACGGAGACGTTGACTCGACGGATCTGTCGTGGAGTTCGCTGAAGGGCGATGGCGATCAGGTCTTCAAGCTCGCGATGGATCTGCTGTTTCATCCCAAGTTCAGCGCAGAGAAGTTGCAGCTGGCACAACAGCAGGAGGCAACGGGCATTGTGCGGCGCAACGATGACGAAGGCGAGATCGCGGACCGCGAGTCGTCAAAGCTGGTCTACGGCGTCGATAGTCCATACACGCGGCAGCCGGAGTTGGCAACGATTGGAGCGGTGACCGTTGCAGACCTGAATGCGTGGCATGATCGTACCGTTCGACGGAAAGCTGATTGTCGCCGTGAGCGGAGACTTTGACTCTGCCGCGATGGAAGCGAAGCTGCGGGCAACGTTCGAAGGCTTGCCGCCTGCGAAGCCGCTGCCCGCGCGCCATGATCAGTTTCCGGAACCGAAGACCGGAGTCTTCTTCATCAATAAAGAAGATGTGAACCAGTCGAATATTCAGATTGTGGGTCTGGGCACGGATCGCCGCAACCCGGACGTGCCTTCGCTGGCGATTATGAATGATGTACTGGGCGGAGGCTTCGGCAGCAGGCTCTTCCAGAGAGTGAGAACGGAGAAAGGCCTTGCCTACGCGGTTGGCGGCGGCGTGGGCTTTGACTACGATCATCCCGGTGAGTTTCGCGTGATGGTGTTGACGCAAAGCGCAACCACCGTGGACGCGACAAAGGAAGCGTTCGGTGTGCTGGAAGGACTGAGCACCAGGCCTGTGACGGATGAAGAGCTGAAGCGCGCCAAGGAAGACATTCTCAACTCGTTCCTTTTCCGCTATGACACGAGTGAGAAGGTGCTGGCGGAACGTGTGCGGCTGGAGTTCTACGGATTTCCGGCGGATTATCTTGAAACGTACCAGGCCGCTCTTGAAAAAGTACAACGGCCGATGTGAATACGGTGGCCAAGAAGTACGTCCATCCGGAGAAGCTGGCAGTGCTGGTGGTGGGCAATCAGGCAGAGATCAAGCCCGGTCTCGACGCGCTGGACAAGGGCCCTGTGCATCCGATTGATATCACGATTCCGCAACCGCAGCAGGGGCCAGAGGAGAAGAAGCAGTGACGACGAAGCAAGCTGCCGCCGCAGGATCACATCTTGCAGTGGTGATTATGGCCGCTGGAAAAGGAACGCGGCTGAAGTCACGCAGGCCGAAGGTGCTGCATCAGGTTGGCGGAAAAGCTCTGCTGCAGCATGTGATCGCCGCGGCGGAGCGCATTGTGAGCCCTGCCGACATCTTCGTGATTGTGGGCCACCGGGCGGAGCAGGTGCGTGCAGCAGTGGCCGATACCGGCGTGCAGTTTGTAGAGCAGAGTGAGCAGCGCGGAACGGGGCATGCAATTCAATGTGCTCGTGAGGCGATTGTCGCCTATGACAACGTGCTCGTGCTTTCGGGCGATGTGCCACTGATTCGGCCGGAGACGATTGAGCAGGTGTGGGGCTTTCATCGGGCTGAGGATGCCGCGATGACGATTCTGACGGCTGCGCCGGAGAATCCCTTTGGCTATGGGCGGATTGTGCGGAGATCAGTCGACGAGGCCGATGTTGAAGCCATTGTGGAGCAGGTGAATCTGACACCGCAGCAGGAGAAGATTCACGAGATTAACTCGGGCATTTATGCCTTCAAGACCAGGCCGCTTCTGGCGCATCTGAATGAGCTCTCTGCGAACAACCCGCAAGGCGAGCTTTACCTGACGGATATGGCAGGTGTGTTGGGGGCGGCCGGCGAACGCGTGGTGGCTGTGCGCGCGGCACAGGGAGTCGAGGTGCTGGGAGCGAACACGATTGCGGAACTGGTGGCTCTGGATGCAACGATGCGCGCAGCCAATGCGAGCCGGTTGATGGCGGCGGGGGTGACGATCTTCAGGCCGGAGACATGCGTGATTGATGCAGAGGTCGAAGTTGAGCCGGACACGATCGTGGAACCCTACGTTCAGTT
Source organism: uncultured Acidobacteriaceae bacterium (assembly GCA_963832465.1). GTDB lineage: Bacteria > Acidobacteriota > Terriglobia > Terriglobales > Acidobacteriaceae > Telmatobacter. Next base: position 209,944 of record CAWHUJ010000001.1, on the reverse strand, counting down.
GCTGGGGAAGACGAAGATCGGAACCGGAAGCCATATTCGTTCGTACTCAGTGATTGAGAACAGCACGGTGGGCGACGGTGTGGTTGTGTTGCCGGGCTCCATCATGACGGAAAGCTCAGTGGGAAATGGCGCGCGGATTGGGCCCTACTCTCACCTGCGGCCAGGAAGCGAGATCGGCGACGAGGCGCATGTCGGCAACTTTGTAGAGACAAAGAAGGCGCGGCTGGGCAAGGGCGCGAAGGCGAACCACCTGGCATACATCGGCGATGCGGAGATCGGGGCGAAGACGAATATTGGGGCCGGCGTGATTACCTGCAACTACGATGGAGTGAACAAGCACATGACGCGAGTAGGTGAAGGCGCATTTGTGGGCAGCGATTCGACGCTGGTGGCGCCCATCTCGATTGGAGACGGTGCGTATGTGGGCGCAGGGTCGTGCATTACCAGGGACGTTCCAGCCGATGCGCTGGCCGTGGGACGGGCCCGGCAGGTTACGAAGGAAGGCTGGGCAGCATCTCGCAGGGCCAAGAAAAAGCAGTAGCAGATGTTACGGGGTAGCAATGTTGTACTCGCGTGCGAAGAAGTGGCGAACGAAGGTCGTAAAGCCGAACAGACTGTTGTGTACTAGACAAAACCGATTCCGTTCGTTTAATAGTTGGATACTTTCACCGGAAAGCCTTGCGCCAAGAGAAACACTGGCGTAAGTTCGACATACAACTCATCGTATGTCGTTTTGAGCGTGAGGCACGGCACGAAGTTTATAGACCGGCCGGCAACGCTTGTGACTTGAAGTTGTATTACATTGTCTGGCTTCTCCCTGGCACTGCATAGAATGGGCTTTTTTATTCCAATGATTCCCGGGCGTTGGTTTGGTCTGACGGAGATGCCGGCGGAGCTTGCATCTGACTCTCTCCATACCGGAAGGAATCGCGGACCAGAGGGACGCAGGAGAGAGATGGGCTTGGCGTTGGTAAACCGGAGCGATGACGATTCAACAATGCCACAGGCTGAGAACGCTGAGGATAAATCCCGCGGAAAGGCTCGGCGTAATGCTCGCGTCCTGGTAGTGGACGACGAAGCTCCCATACGGTCAATGATCAGCGTAACCCTGGAACGCCAGGGCTATGAGATACGGCAGGCGGGCAGCGGATCGCAGGCGATGGAACTGCTGGAGCAGGAGCCATTCGACCTGGTGCTGACCGACATCGTAATGGAAGACGGGAATGGAATGGCGCTGCTGGAGCGCATCCACGCAAGCCAGCCGCAGCTGCCGGTAGTGATGGTGAGCGCGATTCACGACATCAGCGTCGCCATTGACTCAATGCGCCGCGGCGCCTACGACTACCTGCTGAAGCCTTTTGAGCGCGAGCACCTGGTTGCGACGGTGCAGCGCGCGCTTGATCATCGCCATGCACTGCAGGAAAGCCACAACTATCAACAGAACCTCGAACAGGTGGTGCGTGCCCGCACGGAGATGCTGCGCCAGGCGATGGAAGACCTGGAGCACTCCTACGATGTAACGCTTGAGGCGCTGGGTGATGCGCTGGATCTGAAGGACTCCGAGACGGAGGGCCATTCAAAGCGGGTTACGGCATACACGATCGCGCTTGCAAGAGCGATGGGTATTCCGCCGAATGAAATCAAGATTATTGCGCGCGGCGCGTTTCTGCACGACATCGGCAAGATGGCGATTCCGGATGAGATTTTGCGCAAACCCGGCAAGCTGACACCGGAAGAACAGGTGATCATGCAGGATCACTGCACGCGGGGTTATCACATCCTACGCAAGATTCCATTCCTGAGCGAAGCGGCAGCGATTGTCTATACGCACCAGGAGCACTTTGACGGAAACGGCTATCCCAGCCGGCTGCGCGGCAACGAAATTCCGATTGGGGCAAGAATTTTCGCAGTTGCCGATGCCATGGACGCGATTACGAGCGACCGGCCCTACCGCAAAGCGCGCAGTTTTGAAATGGCGCACGAAGAGATTTTGCGCTGTTCGGGAACGCAATTCGATCCGAATGTCGTCGATGTGTTTCTCAAGATTCCCAATGAGCTATGGCACGAGTTGCGGAACGAGATCAACAGCCAGAACCACAGGTTCTCGACCTTCGACTTCTCCGGACAGAGCAAGAAACGCAAACCCTAGGCCACTCCACTCACATCCTGATCGAATGCTCATGCCGCGAGAGACCTATGGGTTGTCGCGGAGTTTTCGATCGTAGATTTTCATCTGCTCGGCTACCAGGGCGTTGGCCTTATTGAGCGCCGTCTGAGTGTTGGCATCCAGCTGATCCCAGAAGCGAAATGAGTGGTCGGTGATTACCGACTTCGAAACGATCTCTCCGTTGGACCCGACCATGGCGGCCATCACCAGCGTGACTGACTTTTCGTGGGGATTGATAAGTGCCCGTCGAACGCGATAGCCGATCGAGTTGCAGTCACTAAGATGCTCGGCGTCACCGAGACCCCAATTGATTTGATTGGCGCGGCATGCCGCGGGGGTTTTGTAGAAGGTGAACATGGAGAGCGTGTAAACGCCGCGATCTTCGTAGTGAGAGTAGTTGCGCTTGAGCCATTCAGTTGCAGTCACATCGGGAATGTATATCTGCACATCCGCATCGGATACGAGGAGCAAAGGTGTCGTCCACTGTTCGGTCTCATCGAGCACCTGCGCCGGCTTGCCGAAGGTGCCTCGTTGGACGACCTGCTGACCTTGCGCGATGAACGTAGCTGCGGTTACGAGAAGAACACCCGATGAGAAGAGTGCCCGCGAGAGAGGTTTGACAATGCGCATAAACAAAGCCTGCTGATGCAACGCCCGGCGAATTTGCTCTGAGTCTACCAGAGAAGGAATAGTGCGGAAGCTTCGCAGACAGATGACCCACCTCGGGTGCGAGAGTCGCAATGGTCACGCCTCATCCCGCGATCAGCCGGAGAATTCAGAGGCAAGCTGAAACATCATGGTGTGAAGAGCGCCGTCGACTTGATCGTGTGGCTGCGTGCGGGTATTAAGGAGCGCGACCCAGCAGGCGCCATCTGGCGTGCGCACCATGAGCGAGGTCGAGCCGGGCAGACTTCCCTTGTGCCACCAGCTTCCGTCTTCGGCGATCATCCAGCCTCGGGCTGATTGTGCACTGCCCGGAGAAAGAATTGAGAGCGGCGCGGTCATGGCGCGGACGGTCTCGGGCTTGAGGATGGAGGGAATGCCGGGCGCGCCGCCAACGTGATTGAGGAACTGCACAAGCTGCGTGGACGTGGCGATCCATCCTTGCGTTGAGTCCATGCGTGAGACGTTGATCTTGTAGGGCTGCTCGGAGTACTGGCCGACGTAGACGACCTCAGTGGCTGCACGATCACGCTCGCTGTTGGCGCCGATCTGCATACCTGAAATACCACAAGGCGCGAGAACGTTGGCCTGCACCCAGGAGGCGTACGGTTGACCGGTCACCTGCTCGATGACGCGGCCAAGAATGCAATATCCGAAATTGGAATAGATAAACTGCGTGCCGGGCGCGCTGGCGAGCGGAACGTTGGCGATGGTCTCAGAGATCAGCCTGGCTTGATCCCATCCATCATTGTGGAGCATGGGGTCGTCGGCGTCGGCGGCCCAGCCACCCGCGGTGTGGGAGAGAAGATGATCCACCGTGATATCGGCGATGTATTGCTTGTAGGGCGGCTTGCCGTACTTGACATCGAGAATGCTGGAAGGGCCGAAGACCTTGTCAGTCAGGTCGAGCTTACCCTGCTCGATGAGCAGGAAGATGCCGACCGCCGTGATTGGCTTAGAAAGGTCGGCTATACGAAAGAGACTGCTCTGCTGCGCCTGCGTGACGTGCTGGGGATCGGCCATGCCGCCGGCGTGATCGAAGACGAAGCGCCCTTGCTTTGTGACCGCGACCGACGACGCCGGGACACGAAACTGCCGCTGAAAGTTCTGCAACATCCCGATCGGTCCGACTCCATCAATGCGATTGACATGTCCATATTGCTGCGACAGGGCCTGGAGTGCGGGAAGTCCGAGAGTAGTGGAAGCGGCGACACGAAGACCGTTCGCGATAAGGGCACGGCGGGACAAGGCAGACGTAGGCATACAGGATTTCCTTCTTGCAACGGGGTTGCGAAAGCTGATTTGGCGGTGGCGCGTGTTCCTACTGAGTGCGCGTTCCCTGAAAGGTTCCCTGGCCACCGCGATCATGGAACGTGCCGGTGTAGGAGTTGCCCTGGACGACTCCATTCACTCGGGGTCCGTCGATGCGTCCGCGGAAGACGAGCACGCCCCGCGTGTTGGTGCGAACGACGAGGTGCTGCTCGTTGATTGTGCCGGTGACGCTTCCGGATTGGTAGGGACCTTTGAAGTGCCCCTTAATGCTGGTGCCGTTCTGCTGGAGATCAAGATATTTTGATGAAGTGGTTCCATTGGGGTCGTTGCAGTAGAGAGTCCATTTGCCGACGACGTTGGCAGGCAACTGCTGGGGAGGCGGCTGCTGGGACCACGCGGATATGCAGAAGAGGGCTAAACCCAAGAGGCTGAGGATACGCAATTTCACTGTATCTCCTTTCACCTCAAAAGTTAACAGAATGCAGGCAGGAGGCCAAATGGGGGGGGTCGCCTCATCGGGCATCATGCGGTGCCACAAGCCCGGTGCGAAGGAAACATACAAGGGCAACACACTGATCCAGTGCGTTGCCTTTACTCTGGCGAGGTTTGAGTGAATCTAGGCGGATAAACGGCGCTTCTGTGGGGCACGGAGTGATGCAGGCGCTTTTTTGGGCGTCGCTCGTTGGACGCCGGGCAGGGACTTCTTGCCACGGGGAACGGCCGCGAGAGCGACCACAGGCGTGGGCTTCCGGATAGTTCTCAGCAGGCCCTGCTTGCCTAAGGATGTATTGAGCGCGCGAACCGTTTTCCTCAGCGACTGGTTGACGGCCGTCTTCACTTCCCTGGTCTGGGCACTTGTAACGATCGGCTTCATGCCGGCGGCGCGCACTTCAACGAGGCACCGTTTGTCGATTCTGCCGGTCTTGCCGCGATCGATGTCAGTGAGGTGGATCTCGACGCGAGTGAGGTGATCGGAAAAGCGATCGAGCAGTTCTGTTGCTTCTCGCATGATGAGCTTGACGAGTTTGGCGTCCATTGCAATCGAGCTATCGCTGTTGATGAGAATCTTCATGGGCGTGTGCTCTCTTACTCATCGCGGAGGGTTGACCACGATATAGGTAGTGTTCGTGCCTGACATTTGGGGTTGATACCATGTGCTGCCGCACTGCTGGTAGGCGAGGCCGTTAATGACCTGAGTGACGCACCCCGCGGGCGGTCTGTCCACGATCGAACCAACGATAGCCGCCGTGGCTACTGCTGTGGCGGTAACGGCTGCAGCAGTCGCGACCGGATGGTAACAGCAACCCCCTCCACCGTAGTAGCCTCCGCCGTAGTACCCGCCGTGGTAGTTGGTATTGACGTTGACATTGCGATTTACGTTGACGTTCTGATTCACGTTGACATTGCGGTTTACGTTGGCGTTGCGGTTTACGTTGGCATTTTGATTGTAGTTTCTGTTGACGCTGCTGTTTGCGGTGCTGCGCACGTTGCGATTGCCGCCACCGTAGTTACCACCTCCGCCACGTCTCTGCGCTGAGAGGTCAGCAACGAAGACCGAAGCGGCGACGATGAAAAAGGCGAAGATCAAGCTTGATCGCTTCATAAGTCTCCTTTACTGATCCTTCTTGGTGCCATCGCTATTGATGTCTCTGAGCGGTATGCGTAGGGCGCCAGTGGGAGGATCGAACGCGAATGCGGGTTCGTCGTAGGATGGCGCGAGGTTCCAAACGAGGTTGGAGGTATGTTGCGGCCTGGCATCGTCGCTGACGGTGCGGATGACGAATTTTCGCGGAAGGGGGTAGTCACCTAACTGGATCCAGATCTGCCAATCGAGGCCTTCCTGGCGGAAGGCATAGTGCTCGCAGGTGATGTCCTGCACCGTGCTGGGGCCAAGGTCGAAGGCGGAGGTGATCTTGTTGACGGCCGAACTGTCGGTTCCCCATTTGAAAAGATCGACGAGGGGAATCTCGATACCGAAATTGTTATAGACCTTATCGACCAGCTGCGCGGTTGTAGCAGGGGCCGGGACGGTTGCGTAGTAGTTTTGCAGCTTTTCGTACACGGTAAAGTTCTTTCCATCGTAGAAGAGGAAGACGTCTTTATCGTCACTCTTAAGTTCCGCGCGAAGCATGTTAGGGCTCACGGCCAAGAGCGAATGTTTCCTAATGTTTGTCACAATCTGACCGTCTTCCAGAACGTCGTCGTTCGTAACCTCAGAATCGACCTGAAATGCCTTGAGGCTTCGGAGGTAGGTGCCCATTTTATTGAGGGCTTCCATGGCACTGGGGTCAATGTTCGAATTTCCCGGCGAGTCCGCTTGATGGCCAGTCTTTGCGAGAACGTCGGAGCCGATGGGCATACAAAAGAGAAGCCCTGCGACAACAAGCGATGTAGCGAGTTGAGGGATCATGCGCGCAGCCCATGAGGAGGACTGTGGCTGCGGTTCGAGTTGTGTTGGCGGATTCTCGGTCGGGTTCATATTTTTCTCCCGCCCTGACAGTGTTGCCAAGTGAGCCGAAACCGACAACTGTCAAAAGTGACAGGTGATATTTCCCCTGTACGTTCCCACCTCTGATTTTTTCGCTTTAGCCGCGGCTCGCCCTTATATACTCGGCAGACGCAACTCAGCCATCAACTTACGCAGTAATCGATCCATGCAAGGAGGATCGCGGGGATGAACGCAATAATCTCTAAACTGTTTTGCCGATATACTCGTGCGCTCGGCATTGCCTGCATCATGACCGCAACGGCGGCTGCAGCCCAGGCGGCAGATAGCGCTCTGAGCGCACAGGCGATCGCTTTTGCGAACCAGAATCTGGCCGCCTACAAACAAGCGGTTCAATATGCTCGTAATGGCCCGAAGCCCGAGGTGCCAGTGCCGCCGGAGATCGACCCGCCTTGCCATGTTTGCGGCGATACGACCACGACCAACAGCGAGGCCGATGTAGACCAGTGGGTCAAGCAGTCGATGGAACCCGAGGCGACATACAGCAAGAAGATTGGCTCAATCGCAAAGGAAGTCGCGGGTTTCCGCAGCGGTAATCTCTCCGATCAGGCGAGGCAGGCCTTGAGCCCGTTTGGCGATGAGAAGAGCAGTCTGGCGAGTATGGCCCTTCTCGCGGAACGTGTGTACGAGAAGAAGGCGCTGCCCATGGCGGAGAAATATGACACTGATCCGAAGCGGGCCTATGCGGGGATTCAGTTCCTTCTCTCCGCGACAAGAGACTATCTGCTGTTGGCACCCAACCTGCCGGTGAAAACGGTCGCCAGCGATGAATACGCGCTGAGTCTTGTAAAGAAATGGGTGCAGACGATTTCTGACAAGATGGAGCAAGACATCTTTGAGGGCAAGAAATACAACCTGTGTCCGGGGTATGTGGCTGTGATACGGCAGCTGCTTTTGCTGGGCGGATCGGAGCCCGACCTGAACAAGCTGCAAGCTACAGTCGAGAAGATCGAGAAAATGATGTACTTCGACGTGAACGTGAGCCTGCATGTGCACGTTGTCCCCGCGAACGGCAGCGGAGGCGGCGATGAGACATGGTCAGGCAAGGCGAAGCTGCACCTGAAGATCGACTACCAGAACGCATGCTATACGCCGGAGTACGTCGATGGCGGCCAGATGACGATCAGCGTCAAGGATTTTTCACTGCACGATGACGAAGGGCATGCGGTGGGGCTAGCGAGCGCCCGCAGTTACAACATTCCGCTGGGACAGCCGACGGTGAACCTGTGTGACGCCAATCCGATTCTCGATACCGGCATCAGCAGTGCGGGGATTCCCAACGAGAGGATTATCGTCAAAGGCAAGAACGCTCCGTCGATGCTGCTATCGGCTTACCTCAATATCGCATCGATGAAGAATGCACTGGACCAGGGCCTGCCCATCGGGGCGGGAGCAGCAATGGCTTCGAACGCCTCAGCGCAGCAAGGCAGCAACTTTGCGAATGCCGCGCAGCAGATCCAGAAAATACAGCAGGAGATCATGGCTCACTCAGGCGATCCCAGCTGGGCCAATTCGCCGGATGGGCAGGCGGCGATGGCTGCGATGCAGAACGCTGCGGCGGGAATGCGACAGAATGCAGCCGCAATGAATCAGGGTGCGCCGACTCGCGGGCAGCATTCGCTGGGAACACTGCGCGCGCCCTGGACCAATGGCGATACGCAGCCGGTGCAACGGAATGTGCAGGCCGAGGGAGACGAGGGCAACCTGCGGCTGAAGATTACGGTGGAGAACGCGCCGCAGGAGTAGGGCGAAGGGCGGGCCAATTCTTCTTGGCGAGGGACGGGGTCAACGATAGACTCTGATCTGAACCCTCGGTAGGCGGATGGTGCCCGTGACGAAAGCGGCTTCGCGACACTACGTTGAAGACGGATCGATCGTGGCCCCCTCCACCAGCGAGGAGCACGCGACGAAGCGCCAAGTTGTTGTCCCCGAAGCTCCTTCCCTGCCGCCTGCGCGCTCGACCGGCTTGCCGCAACTAATCAGGGAGATATGGGACGGGTTCAGGCACAAGGATTCCTGGACTCCGGCGGCATTGATCCGGTTGGCGTGGGTTCTGCCGCTTGCGACGTTTTTCTCATGGCTGGGCATCGTGCTGTCCCACCAGTCGGAAGGCGTTGCCACCATCTGGTTCTCGAACGGCTTAATCTTCTCTCTGCTGATCACCCAGCCGAAGCGGCGGTGGCTGGCGTATTTTCTGGTGGGATTGACGGCGGACACGCTGGCCGATGTGATCTACGGCGACCCGTTCGCGCTGGCGTTCGGCGTTTCGCTCGCGAATTCGGTGGAGGTGGTCACCTCCACGTTGCTGCTTACGCGATGGTTCGGCTATCCGCTGGATCTCAGGCGCAGGCGCTCGCTGGTCGGTTTTCTGGTGATTTCGGTTCTGGGAGCGACAGCGTTGACGAGCGCGCTCGGCGCGTTCTGGACGCTGGTGCGCGTGCCCGGCCCGCCATGGTGGCAGATGTTTCGAACCTGGTGGTTGGGCGATCTGCTGGGGATGGCGATTCTGGCACCGCTGATTATCATGGTGCAACAGCCTGGTTTCTTCACCATGTTCAATCGGCGGGAGCTCTCGCATACGCTGCTGGTGCTGGCGGCGCCGGTCGTGGCCACGACCCTCGTTTTCACACACAGTCAGGATCCGCTGATCTTCTTCATCTTTCCCGCGTTCCTGCTGGTGGCGTTCCGGCTGGGACTTCCCGGAACCGTCGTGAACATTCTCCTGGTCGTCATGATCGCCATCGGCTTCACGATCAAGGGACACGGACCGCTGATGCTCATTCCCGGCGAGCACATGTTGCTGCATCGGATCGTGATCGCGCAGATATTCGCGGCGGTGGCCATCTTCACAATGTTCCCTGTGGCAGCCATCCTCGAGGAGAAGGATGAGCTGAAGCGTTCGTTGGCTACAGGCGAGGCCAGGTTCCGCTACCTGGCGCTGAAGGACGAACTGACCAGCCTCCCCAACCGGCGAGCTTTCAATGTGCAGTTCGAGCACGCGTGGGGCGACGCATTCAACACCGGAAAATGCCTCGGACTGGTGATCCTCGACGTCGACCAGTTCAAGCAGTACAACGATGTCGCAGGCCACGTGGCCGGTGACGGTTATCTGCGGTCCATTGCCCGGGTGGTCGATAAGATTGCCGAGGCATCCCATACCATTCCGGCGCGGATCGGCGGGGAGGAATTTGCCATGATCCTGCCGGACACGACGCTGGAGCGAACGCGGGAAATTGCCGAGACAGTACGGCAGTCGGTAGAGGACCTGGCACTGCCCCATCCCACCAGCGCCTCCGGCATGCAGACGGTCAGCCTGGGCGTGGCCGTCGCTGTGCCGTTGGAGGGCGAGACATCGATCGAACTGATGCAGATCGCGGACAAGGCGCTCTATCAGGCCAAGAAGAACGGCCGAAATCAGGTCGCGTGGGCTAGCGCGTTTTAATAGCTGGAATTGCTCTCGTGAGAACGCCCGGCGATGGGATCCTGGTAAGTCACTCTGGCAGTTCTGGCGCAGGGGGGCGAGGCACTATCTCGGTATCTACAACCACGTAATACACACGGTGCGTGTTAGTTCTTGGCGCGATTCCACAAGTGTCGTTCCTGCATACTGAGTTCCAGGGCTCTTGGAAAGGCTCCTGTTTCCAGGTAGTAGTTCCCTAGCGCGGTGTACGGAGCGAGCATGTCTGGATGCGCCACGATTTGTGTCCGCAGCATGTCTTCCCCGGCTTGAGGGTTACCACAAGCGAGATCCCATCGGCCAATCTCGACTTCGCGTGTGTCAGCAAGAGGCGGGGTGGGCACGTTGGTTTTCACAGCGTTAATCGCGTAGTCCGCGTTATGCGGTACGCGATTCTTCCAATGAGAACATACCTTCTGGGCCTCTTGCGTCTTCCCCATACTGGAGATCAGATGCGCCAAGCCGAGCTCATTCTCGGATTTCACGTCGTTGCCTGCAACCTTCAGCTTTGCCAATTGTTGCTGGCTGTGACGATACATGCTCTCAGCGTCTTCCCATTGGTGCTTTCCTTCCAAAAGGAACGCCAACGGAAGATCGTTCTCGGCTAAGAGACCCCAGAGGTCGTATTTATCCAGAGCGCGAGGAGTTTGTGCGACAACCTGCCATTCCAGTTTTGAAAGCTGCATCCGGCACTTAAGTTCATTTTCGAAGTCGCCGACGTGGTCAAGCTTATAGGCGATTTGTTCGCGACGGTTCAACTCCTTCTTGGCATCCGCAGTGTTCAACGGCGAACCGCACTGCGCATTGGCGCAGCCTAGAGCGGCGCTGCACAGAAAGATATGAACAAGGGCGCGCATCCTTGGTTAGCGATTATAAACAGCGCGTTTCGCGAATGGCTTGCCGAGCCGTAGCCCTCGCAAAGAGGGGGAAGGCTGGTGGAGGCGGCGGGAGTCGAACCCGCGTCCGAAATCGTTGTCAGCCAGGAGACTCCATGCTCAGTCCGTTCCGAAGGTTTCGCTGCTGGCACTCAGAACGGACAAGATGCGCCAGAAGCTAGTCCGATGATCTTGTTGTTACGGCACGGACCGAGTCGTAACAACACAGCCTGCTGTGCGACGCCCGCTCTCAGCCCACAGGCAAAGCTGAGGCGGACGGCTACTTAGTTAATTAAGCAGCAAGTGCCAGGTTATCGTTGGCAACTTTAGTTTTGCAGGCGATTACGGGTGCCCACACCCCGGCATGCCTCCGTGCCGCAAGCGATCCCGTCGAAACCGTGACGCCCCCATTACTACCCTTCGACGAAGGCCGCCGCAGGGAACCGGAGAGCGAACCGGAACAACCGGCTCGTGCTGGCTACACCTTTATTTTACCTCGAATGCGGATTTGCCTCCCGGACCGGAGGTCACTGCCGCTCGAGCACGATGCTTTCGTAGTCGTGGCGGGCGATGCCGGCTCGGATGATGGCGGGGGACTTGCCTTGTTTCGTCATTTGATAGGCATAGAAGCCTTCTTTGGCGCAGGTGGAACATTCTGCGCCGTGCAGGCCTTCGAAGCAGCTGCGCAAGCTGGTATGACCGAGAGAGCGATCGCAACGGCAGTTGCAGGGCAGCTGGTAGAGCACATTCCCGACCTTGGCGGCCTGCTGATAGACGTGCACCTGCCACGGATACTGAAAGCTGGAACCGGTGAGCTTCGCGCCGGAGAGGATGGGCGGAAGGGTACTCACCTTGAGCGGCGCGGACGGGTGGTAGGCAGGAATGTCGAAGGCGGGATTGGCGAATTGCGCGTAGCTAGCGGCAGTGAGCACAAAGACAGCGAGTGCGAGCAGCGCGCGCCTTCTTGCCGAGGTGAAGATCATGATGAGCCCTCTCCTGAGCCAATTTTAGGATCGCATGCGGACGAGTGCGGGGCACTGTGTCGAAACGTTTCGGAGCGATTTTGTCCCGGACAAAAAAAGACGGCACGAACTTTGTGCTGTTCGTGCCGGGAGGCCAGTGACGCAAATCACTTCCGGGATGGAGGGGGAAGCTCGCCCCACTCCCTCACCGGAATATCTACACCTTACTATAGATCGAGGAGAATGCAAATACTAAAATCAAGATTTTCTCACATATTGGTACGCAGATGCCCTCGGCCGTTCCCTGCGAAAGTTGCGTGATGATACGTTGTGTCTATCACAGCCTTCCATAGGCCGGTGAATTAGATGACAACTGACTTAGAATCAAGCGTTTCTGTCGACAATGCCGAAACTCAGGCGCAACCGACGAGCTGGCTGAAAGTGGGCCTCGTCGCGGCTGGTTCGGCGTTGGTGGGTGGCCTTGCAGCGGCCTGGTATTACAGGAATACGCTTACCAAGTTGCGTCAGGCCGAAGGCCATATGCAAAATTCGGAATCCGGCAGGCCGGGCTGGCCAACGGATCCGGAGGGCTGATGTAGGCTCGTTTTCGCCGACGCAGACCCTAAATGGCCCGAGTTTGATCTCGCCCCTGCGAAGTTGGATTTGCGAGTTCCGGGTGTCTCGAACAGCGCGCCGCTTACCAACGCCTCGAAACGAAAATTAGCTGCCGACGCCACGAAAATTAGCTGCTGACGCTTTGAGCCACGAGCATGGACTGGAGAATCTGGTCGGCGACGTCTCTCACTGCTCCCGGCGAGTGCGGCAGGAAGAGCGTGTTGGTCTTGTCGCTTTCGCCGATGGACTTGAGCGTGTCGAAGTACTGCGTCACGAGAACAAGCTGCATGACTTCGCGGGAGGTCGAGCCTTCGACCGCCTTCTGGAATTGCTCGATCGAGGCCTGGAGGCCTTCGACAATTGCGCGGCGCTGGTTTGCAATTCCCTGCCCTTGCAGCGCCTTGCTTTCGGCTTCGGCTTCGGCTTTCTTGACGACGAGAATCTTGTCGGCTTCACCGCGAGCACTGGCGGCGACCTGCTCGCGCTGGGCGGCGTTGATGTCGTTCATGGCGGATTTGACCTTGGAGTCAGGCACGATATCAGTGACGAGAACGTTGACGATCTCGTAGCCGAAGGTGGCCATGTCGGCGTCGAGTTCCTGCTTGACGGCTGCGGCGATGCTGGACTGCGATGCGAAGACTTCGTCGAGTGTCATGCCGGGAACATGCCCGAGGATGACCTGCTCAACATAGGACTTGATCTGCGCCATGGGATCGGAGAGGCGATAGTAGGCGTCGTAGACCTTCTCCGGACGTACGCGGTTCTGTACCGAAATAGGAATGGTGACGAAGACGTTGTCTTTGGTCTTGGTCTCCATGGTGAGCGTGATCTGGTTGACACGCAGACTGACGATGCCCGAAACGGAGTCGAAGTAGGGGACTTTCCAGTTGAGCCCGGGATCGGCAGCGCGGAGAAACTTGCCGAAGCGCGTAATGATAGCCACCTCGGCGGTGTTGACGGTGAAGAAGCTACCCAGAACAAGGGTGAGAAAGATGATCGCACCAAAGCCAAGGGGAATCAGGACGAGCATATCCATAGCAATCCTCCGCTGCTGCTGTTGTGGCAACTCTGTTTTTTGCTAGACAGCGCGAATTGTACAGGATCGAGGTTTGATGTGATCTGCGTGTTTACGCGAGGTAGCGCTCGGCATATTACGAAAGAGGAACACCCCGAGATTCAAGCAGCGACGGCGCCTTTCACGAGGGAGTGCCGGGCCGCTGCGGAGTGGATTGCTTGAGGCGGTTGAAGTCGATGCCGAATTCGGGGTCTTTCCGCGTGCCGCGCACATGGATGGGAACATAGGTGCCGGCGCCGCCCTTCTTGAAGATCCGATCAGCAGGCTTGAGGAGAAAGCCCTTCCAGCCACCGACTACCTTTGACACAGTTGCATCGAGAAGTGCGGCACCCTGAAAATCCAGCGCACCGTTATTGAGACCGTAAGAGCCGGTGACTTGAACGTCGGCGCCGGGCACCACAAACTCCATCTGCGAGAGCGCAAGCGTCCCATCGCCGAGCTTGAAGTCGCCGCGCATGTCTGCCTGAACGCTGTCGGTAGGCGCGAATTTGACGTCGCCCGGCTTGCCCTGTCCGCGCAGGCTGAGCTCGACGATTCGGCTTTGTACCTTGTCGCTTGTGAACTGCGATTGCGTGAGCGAGAAAGTGCCGCCGCTGAGCACCATCTTCTGAATGACCGGCTGAGGCCCTGGTGGAATATGCAGCGACGTCTTGAGAGCCAGATCGCCCTTCAGGATCGGCGTTGCGCCTGTGGTGGAGATACGGAGAAAGTCTTCGATGCGGCCCTTGTCGATTTCGATGGCGAGAGAGATATCGTGACCGATGCTGTGCGGCGTTCCATCGTCGCCAGTTGCCGCGAGAATGCGGACCACCTGACCTCTGGCGATGATGTGGGAGTTGCCGAGTGTGGCGTCCACAGGTTGAAGGTAGGTGTCGCCATCGGTGCCGTCTATCAAAGCATGAAAGGTGGTGTGCAGAGGGAGCGTGTTGTCTGAAGTGCTGAGACGGAAATCGGGCGTGTCGGTGATGCCGTCGGCAGTGATGTTGCGCAAAGTGCCGGTGTAGCGTCCGCTCGAGTTGAGAATGCCGGCGATGCCTTTGATGGAGCCGAGATCGGCGTTGTTGAAGGTGAAGTCACCTTGTATCGGAGACTCTGCTGGATCGGCAACCCGCCAGGGACCGAAGGTGCCGACGGAGTGAATGGTTCCGACGGGAACGGGATTGGTGAGCGATGCATCGAAGTGAACCGGCGAGTCAGCATCGACGTTTGTGAGGCGAAGCAGTGGAATTGCGAACTCCTTGGGAAGCTTGCCGGGCTTGTCGGTTTCGATCAGCAGGTCGGCATTGGCGCAGTCGATGCGGGCGATATGTATCTTGATGGACGGCGACGAGGAAGAGCCGGAGCTGCTGTCGTCGAGTTGCACACGCCGTGACTTGGGAGGCATGCGCACGACCAGGCCTTTGAGACGCACGTCGCTAATATCGATCGGCACGCCGGGTTTGTAACGTAACGGCGCGTGAAAGCCGAATTCGCCGAGACGGATAAGCGGCTCATCTGCGGGACGCTCACTCAGCGAAGCGCCCTGCTGCAGCGGCGGCCAGATTCGAAGACCGCTGCCTTGAGCCCACACGCCCCACTCGCCGCGGAAGCCGTTGCCGATCGAAAGATGGAACGTATCGAGTTCCACGTGCGTGTGGAAGTGCTGCGAAAGCCCGTCGACGATGCGGGCACGGACGTACGGCTCAACGCGGTGGGCCGCAATAGCGACAACGGCGGTGATGGCCCCGAGCAGCGCGAACGCAATGCCTCCCGTCCACAGGAGCCAACGATGCCTGCGCCAGAATGTTCGTTCCCGATTCAAGAATTGCCCTCTGTCAAGCTTAGATGCGTGTACGGGGAGGCAGGCCACCATTTTCGCAATAGCCCCTCAATGGCTTAGACTGCAAAGCACGGATGCAAGCGCATATCGCAAACCTCGTAGAGCTGCAGCGAATCGACCTGGAGCGGAGTCGTCTGTCACAGGCCGCAAAGGCGCTGCCTGCTGAGGTGGCAAGCGCCGAGACGGTGCTCACGGGAGCTCAGCGGCAAGCTGCTGCTGCTTCAGACGCGCTAGAGCGCGAGGAGACTTTGCGCAACAGGCTCGAGCGCGAGATCGCCGGTCACCGACAAAAGGCTGCGCGCTATCGCGAACAACAAAACACGGTGACGACATCAGCGCAGGCGGAAGCAATCGAGCACGAAGTGCGCTTTGCCGAAAGCGAAATCGAGCGCCAGGAAAACGAGGAGTTCGCCAGCCTGGAGCGGACGGAGACGCAGGAAGCTGCACTTGCCGCAGCGCGTGCCCAGGTGGAAGAGTTTGCGACCACGCTCGATACGACACGCGCGCGGGTGCACCAACGGCAGCAAGAGATTGCTGCGGAGCAGAGTGCGCTGCAGACAGAACGCGAAGAAGTGCGCAAGCGAATTGAGCCCGAGCTGCTGGCGCGATTCGACCGCATTGCCGCGAGCCGCGGCACCGGATTGGCGCGGGCCGATAACCAACAATGCGCGGGCTGCCGTATGGGAGTGCGTCCACAGGTGTGGAATCAACTGCGCGAGGGAGAGTTGCTGACGTGCGACAGTTGCGGCCGGATGCTCTACTGGGACCCAGCGATCGAGCCCGCCCCGAAGGAGCCGCAGCCGGAGGCTGTACCCGGCGCCGGTAGAGCGATCCGACGCTCGGGTCAGCAGAGCGTTTAGCGAGCAGCAATCGCTGCTTAGTTTCCTGCCGCGTCCAGCTGGTAGCCAGCTACCCCCAATTGCCAGAAGAGGAAGGAAAGCTCGTCGGCGAGCTCGACATCCCGCTGCGATTTGGTGGATCCCATGCCGTGACCCGCGTCATAGTCCACACGAAGCAGGATGGGTTTGCCACTGGTGGTCGAGGCCTGCAGACGGGCAGCCATTTTGGCAGCTTGCCAGGGCGCGACGCGGGGATCGTTGGCGCCGGTGGTGAGGAGAACCGCCGGATATTTTGTGTCCGGCTTCACATGCTGATAAGCGTCCATCGCGTAGAGAGCCTTGAAGCCGTCCTTGTCCTTGACTGTGCCGAACTCGGGAATGTTGGCTGGGCCGCTCGCCATCAATTCGGAACGGAGAGAATCCGAATCGCCGACGCGAATAAGCGCGGCACCGAAGAGATCGGGCCGTTGCGTGATGGCGCCGCCGATGGTGATGCCGCCGGCGCTGGTGCCTTCGCCCGCGAGGTGCTCGGGCGATGTGTACTTTTTGTCGATGAGATATTTGGCACCGGCGATCATGTCATCGATCGTGTGCTGCTTGGTGAGCAGCTGTCCGCCGACATGCCAATCCTCGCCGTATTCGCCGCCACCGCGCACGTGTGCGACAGCGAAGACGCCACCGCGCTCAAAGAACGCGAGGAGCGTGGGCCGGAAGGTGGGATCGAGGGTGATGCCATAAGCTCCGTAGCCCTCGAGCCAGGTGGGGTGGGATCCGTCGAGCTGCGTTCCGCGCTTGTAGATGATGGAGAGGGGCACGAGGGTGCCGTCTGCGCTGGGAGCCTTCACTTCAACAGACTCAATCTGCGAAAAGTCCACGGGGGAAGGCGGCATGAGTCCGGTGTCGGCAAGCTCTGATGTCTTAGGGTCGTATGAATACCAGAGTGGCGACTTGGTCCACGAGGTGAGCTCAAGCCAGGCACCCGGCTCCGTTGGATTGGTGAAGAGCGTCTGAATCGCGCCGTCAAAGGGCAGCTTGACTGGCTGAATAGCCGACGTGGTGTATGAAACCTGGCGAAGGCGTCCAATGCCCCCATCGAGGTCTTGTATATAAAGCGCGTCTCCTGCAGCAGCGACGCCGACGATGACACGCTCGCTCGGCGGAACAACGACGGTGGCAGTCGCGAGGTCGGGCTTGGCGAGACTGGTGCGCAGCACCTTGAAGCGGGATGCGTTCTTGTGCGAGAGCAGGTAAATGTCGTCGCCATGGGTGTCGAAGCCGATGACTGCATCCTGCTCGGTAACAATCTTCTTCCACTCAGTCGAAGGAGTGATCTCATCCTTGGCGTTGGCGGAGTAGATATCCATCTCGCGCTTTACGCCATGGACCACGAGACCGACGTAATGCCGCGGCGCTCCGGGCGAGTAGGCGATCAGCGGAAAGTCATCTTCAGTGACGGGAACACTGGCTGAGACCTGGTAGCCGAAGATGGCGGGCTCGCGATCAGGATCGGCGCCAAGAACATGGTGATAGGAGCGCAGCTTCTGATATTTCGCGGTGGGAGGCGCTCCGGGCGCAAGTTTCTGCGTTCGCGTGTAGAAGAATGAGTCGCCGCTAACCCAGGCGGGCTGCCCGAATTGAGCGCGGTCGATGACATCTGACAATACTTTTCCTGTCGCCGTCTCAACCACGTGCAGGACGCTGTCTTCTGAACCTCCGGGCGAGATGCCGTATGCCACGTACCTTCCATCAAGCGATGGCGCGAAGTAGTCGATGGAATAGTGCTTGCCATCGGGCGTGGTCAGCTTCTCAGGATCGACGAGCAGCCTCTCGGGTGCGTGCACTGTGTCTCGCACGTAAAGCTTGCGGTTGTCAGAACCCGGCTCGGTTTTGAAATAGAAGTAGTGGCCGCCCCAGACCTGCAGGGCAGTGACTGTGCTGCTTGCGTTATCGAGAGATTTGATTTGATCGAGCAACTTGTCGCGGCCAGGAATGCGATCGAGTATTGAGCGGGTATAGGCGTTCTGCGCTTTCATCCAGTCGATCACGGCGGCATCGCTGGTGTTCTCAAGCCAGCGATAGGGGTCGGTGACTGTCACACCGAAGTAGTCGTCGGTGACTTCACGAACCGGAGTAGAGGGCAGCTTGGCCTGAGCGAAAGCGAGGAGGGCAGCCATCGGCGCGGTCAACAACACAAGAGTCCGCAGAATGCGCATCGGAGTACCTGACCTTTCTGAATTTGCGGGGAGCTGGACTGAAGGCCCGGGGACGCAGGAACGATTGTCAGCGCCAATCATACCGCGTCATTGTTTTAGATTGTTGATTAAGACAATTGTTATTGAGATTCGGGAGCGGACGAGTGAAGCGCATCTGCGTGGATATGGACGAAGTAATGGCGGATACGCTTGGGGAACACCTGCGCCGCTACAACGAGACCTTTGACGAGGCGCTGACAGTGGGGGATCTGGCGGGCAAGGGCATCTGGGAGATTGCGCCGGCCGACAGATTGACGCAGGTTCGAGCTTTTCTGGATGCTGAGGACTTCTTTGAGGATCTTGACCTGATGCCGGGCGCCCAGGATGTGTTGAAGGATCTGGCAGCACGCTACGAGATCTTTGTGGCCACCCAAGCGATGGTTGTGCCCAACTCGCTTGGACCCAAGTACAGGTGGCTGCAGAGGCATTTCTCTTTCATTCCACCGACGCACTACGTCTTTTGCGGGAACAAGAGCATTCTGCTGGCGGATTACCTGATCGATGATCTGCCGCGCAACCTGGAGAGGTTCTGCGGCAAAGGGCTGCTGTTCACAGCGCCTCACAATCTCACGCAGACGGGGGATTTCACCCGCGTGAACAATTGGCAGGATGTCGCCGACTTCTTTGCGGGCGAGCAGGAGTAGTCAGCGCCGGCCGGCTGATGCGGGCATCGGCGCCGGGTTCCCAGGCAATCCCCGAACGGTGGCGGGCTGGCGCGGCGCGCCGGCCTGCTGGGCGACTGGCGGATGATGCATGGTGACGATGAGCGCATCGGCGGCCTTCTTTCCGGCGCAGACGTAGGAATGAGGCGTGCTGGCGTCGAAGTAGACGGCGTCGCCGGGCTCAAGCGTGGTGTGGTCTGTCGCCGTGGCGCATCTCAGAGTTCGCCCTCAAGCACGTAGAGAAATTCGTAGCCCGGGTGAACGTGGGGCGCGGGGCTCGCTGTTCTTCTCGAGGGGAATGAACTCGGCGAAGTAGGGGTCCATGTGGCGGTCGGGGACCATGTAGCCGAGACTCTCGAAGAAATATGTGGGATCGTCGACGCCGGTCTGGGGAAGGCGGACCCGCTCTTTGCGGCGATGGACGCGGAAGACGCGACTGCGGCTCGGTCTCGAAGAAGTACGAGAGGTCCTTGGAGAAGACCATGGCGATGCGAGCCAGGTTGCGCAGGGTGGGCACGACGCGGCCGGTCTCAAGCTGAGAGAGGAAGCTGGCGGAAAGGCCGGTGTGCCGGCCCAGTTCGACCAGGCCCATGGATTTTTTGAGGCGGAGGCGCTTGATGCGCTCGCCGATGTGTTTTTCGGCAATGAATCGTTCGGTTGTTTCGGTGTCGACCTGAGACTTGTGAGTCTCTTCACTGTGAACCGTTGCCAGTTCTGTCATCAGACACCCTCCAGGGCCAATGCCGGCACGTTTGCCCGGATCAAAACCTATTCTTATATTACCAAATCGACGGGACGAGGTTAAATGGGACGGGGCCTGAGCGGGACGGTGAATGCGGCATCTCTAACTATGCTGGAGAGCAGCGTGGAATAGATGGACGAGCGATCGGCAACGACGATGATTTTGAGTGGCGCGTCGGGCGTGGTGGGCTCGGCAGTGGGGCATGCTCTGGCTGCGCGCAGCACCCCGTTGCTGCGCTTGGTGCGACGGCAGGCGAATGCGGGTGAGCTTTCGTGGAATCCTGGTGCGACGACGCCCTTCACCGACACCGCGCCTCTCGAAGGTGCGCGAGCTGCGATTCATCTTTCGGGGGCGAGCATTGCGGGCCAACGCTGGAGCCCAGCTTACAAACGGGAGCTTGCGGCGAGCCGCGTGGACTCGACGCGCGCGCTGGCGACAACGCTGTCGCGGCTGAAGCGACGCCCAGAGACGCTTATCGTGGCTTCGGCAGTGGGCTTCTACGGGAACCGTGAAGGCGAGGTTCTGGATGAGGCCTCGGGGCCGGGTGAGGGATTCCTGCCGGAGCTTTGCCAGCTTTGGGAAGAGGCTGCGCATCCTGCAGTAGAGGCGGGAATCCGCGTAGTGCATACCCGCTTTGGCGTGCTGCTGAACCGCGGGCCGGGAGCCCTGGAGAAGATGCTGCCGGTATTCCGCGCAGGCCTGGGCGGGCCGCTCGGCAACGGACACCAATGGATGAGTTGGGTGAGCATTGATGATGCCGTGGCGGCGATCCTGTTCGCCCTGGAGACTCCCGCACTTGCGGGACCGGTGAATGTGACGTCGCCGAACCCGGTGAGAAATGCGGAGTTTACGAAGGCACTGGCGCGGCAGTTGCATCGTCCCGCGGCAGTGCCCGCTCCGGCGTTCGCCCTGCGGCTTGTTTTTGGGCAGATGGCCGACGAGGCGCTGCTGGCCAGCGCACGAGTTATGCCAACGAAACTGGCAAGGGCGGGATTTCACTTCAGGCATGCCACGGTGGAAGAGGCGCTGGCTGCGGTGCTCAACTAGAAGTAAAAGAAAACCGCCCATGCGCTAAGGCACATGGGCGGCGGTTGACGAGCGCGGCTTATCGACGGCCCTGAATCACGCGCTGATTGCCGGGGGCGCTACCTTTTTTTTGCGCGCGACGGGCGGCGATGGCGTGCATCTCCTTGCCCATGCTGGACTGGTTGATGGCGACCTGAATCGCAAGATTGATGAAGTTGCCGGTGATCCAGTAGAGGGCGAGGCCCGAAGCGTAATGCCAGAGGATGAAGCCCATGAAGACCGGCATAACGATCGCCATCATGCGGCGTTGTGTCGGATCCATTCCCGGCGAGGGAGTGATGAACTGCACCAGGAACATGGTGACGATGATCAAGGCGGGAAGGATGTGCAGCGGATCTGGCGCCGAGAGGTCAGTGAGCCAGAACCAGTGGGCCTGGCGAAGCTCGACGGCGTAGAGCAGCACACGGTAGTAGGCGAAGAAGAGAGGCATCTGCAACAGCAGCGGCAGGCAGCCGCCGTACATGTTGACGCCCTCTTCTTTGTAGAGCGCCATCATCTCTGCGTTCATCTCGTTGCGCTTCGGATCGTTGATCTTGAAATTTGCGTAGCGCTTCTTGATGGCCTCGACCTTGGGCTGAATGCGCATCATCTTCAGCGACGACTTCATCATCATGATGCGCGTGGGCAGCAACGCTAGGTTAAAGACGAGGGTGACGATGATGATTGCCCAGCCCCAGTTGTAGGGGCCCGGAGGAAGCACGTTATACAACCAGCGCAAGGCCAGATAAAGCGGCTTGGCAATGATCGTCCACATGCCGTATTGAATGAGCGGCTCGAGCGTGGGACCGGTGGGCTTACCGTCTGCGCTTGTCACATGGATGGTCTTGAGGATGTCAGTCTTTTTAGGACCGGCGAAGAGGCGAAGACGCGTGACACCGCTGGTGTCGCCCATGGCCAGGCCGATAACGGAGTCCGGCCTTCTGGCGCTGCTGGGATTGCTCAGATCACTGGCTACGTCGAAGGAGTTGTGGAAGGTAACCAGCGTCGCGCGTGAAGGCGCATCGGGAAGAAAGGCCGTGGCGAAGTAAAGGTCAGTGAGAGCCGCGAAGTCAAAGGGCTGGTCGGAGGTAGCATTTCCGCTCACCTTTGCGGCCGCGGTGACCTCCTGCTTATCGTCAACCGAGGTGATGATCTGCGACTGAGTGAGGATGGTGCTTCGCGTCGGCGACGCAGGCAGGAACTCTTCCATGTCGCCCAGACCCGCGGGCCACTGCACGAGAGCGCGCACCAGCGATCCGTTGCGGCGGACTGAGGTCTCAACACCGATGACGTAGCTTGAATCGAAGGTGAAGGTCTTTACGACGTCGAGGCCATTCTGCGCGTAGTGGAAGGTGAGCGTGCCGGGAGCAGTGAGTTGTCCGGCAACCGAAGGCTGGTACAGCGCCTGATTGAGCTGCGCAGAGAGTGCCGGCTCGTAGGTGAAGAACGACAGGGGCAGGCCGAATTTGTCTGCGAGCTGCGGCTGCACGAGATCGAGAGGCTTGCCGGATGTGTCAGAGAATTTTTTGAGGATCCAGTGCTTGACCTGTCCGCCGCGATTGGTGAAAACGATGCGATAGAGTTCGTTTTCCGCCGTTGTCTCCGTTTCAGAAGCGGCCGTGATTGCGGGAACGGAAGCATTTGCAACCGAGGCAGGGGCAACATCAGAGGCAGCTGATGGAGCGGCGCCTGGCGCGGGGGCCTGCGCGGACTGCTGAGTCTGCGCCGTCGATGCAGGAGAATCCTGCTTGGGCTTGAAGTACTGGAAGCCCAGCAGCAGGGTCACGGCAATGACCATGAATGTGAGCAGGCTGCGGAAGTCACCGCCACCGCCGCCACGGCCCGCAGGGCCTTGCGATTCTAGATTTGGGTTCTTGATTTCAGGCAAAGGGAAATTTCCTATCTCGTGAAGGCGCGCGATCGAGGGCGGCCCTCCATCTATGGTAACGGTTCATGGGGAAAAGGTCTTGCGGCCGTGGCCGGAGGCACGGGATCGAGCCCCCCGCGCGAAAAGGGATGGCAGCGCAGCAGCCGCCAGGTGGCAAGGGCAACGCCACGCAACGGCCCATGGGTTGCGATGGCGACGGTTGCGTATTCAGAGCAGGTAGGCACGAAGCGGCAGCCACCGGTGCCAACGGAATGCAGCGCCGGGGAAATCCATCGACGGTAGAAGGCGAGCAGCGCGAGCAGAATGCGGGTCATATGGCAGCCTTCTGCGAGGCGCGAGGCACGAGGCGGCTCGCCTCCTCAGAGGCCTGCTGAAGGATACGCACAACTTCGGCTTCGAGTTTCCCGAATTCGATGGTGAGGACAGTGCGGCGTGGATGCAGCACAAGATCGCAGCCGGAAGGCAGCAACTCGATGTGGCGGCGCAGAATATCGCGCAGGCGGCGCTTGATGCGGTTGCGCTCATGCGCCTTGCCCAGCACCCTGCCTGCCGTGAGGCCGACGCGCGGCGGCGGAGGCGGGTGATTGCGGCGCGAGAAACCAGCTCATCGAGGGCGATTGGCGCTTGCGCGCATTCGCGTAAACGTGCTGATAGTCGGCATGCTTTCGGAGACGCAAGCCCACGAGAGATTGACGCCGCGCAGAAAGAGCAGACGTCTCCCGTTTCGAATCGGTTCTCGGAGAGGTCGCTCATGGTAGTGCCGGAGGAAAATCGCAGCCAAATGGCAACGACGTTCAACGCACTCCGGCCTGAATCGGCGGGAGTGGCTTAGTCGCGGAATCCGGCGCTAACTGAAACGCGCTTGCGGCCGGCCGCACGGCGGCGGCTGAGGACGGCAGCGCCGCTCTTGGTCTTCATACGCGCGCGGAAGCCGTGAGTCTTCACACGGCGGCGGCGGTTGGGTTGAAATGTGCGCTTGGGCATGAAAGTGCGCTCCTGTTTCTAATTGAAAATTCGTGCCTTGCCGGCAAGATTTAAGTTTACCTCAGGTTGCGAAATGAATCCAGCGGCAGCATCTTCTGACCAGCGGGTTCAGGCAGCTTTCGTAACCGCGAATTATGGGCGAGGAGGCTGAAGTTTCGGCACTGAAAATGCCTGCAAAAGAACCCTGGCGAGAAGTTTTTTCGCGGCTTTCACCACTGATGGTGCAACCAAGAAATGATTCGACAAACTAATGTGAATGGGGGATTGCAACCACCGTTAGATGTGCTACTATCGGACCCGTTCACGAAAGTTTCCAGCGTCCCACGGAAGCAGTTTTCATCCCGTGTCCCGATTCATGCTTCACGAGCCATAAAGGCAACGAAGGCAGGACTTAAGTTGCAATTCGACGGTGAGCGCAAGCTTCACTGGAGGAGAGTCCCATTGCCAGAATCGGAACGGGAGAGACTGATCCGGCTCTCAACAAAGAGACGCAGGCAAGGATTCGCTCGATGGTATTCGCTATCTCGCCGGCTTCGGCACTTAATCCCTGGCTTCAGATCCTCGCAGCCTTAGAGAAGAAGGTCATTCGCCAGTCCTATGAGACGTGGTTGAAGCCGACGCGCTTCAGTCACGCGGCGGGCCGCACTCTCTATGTGCGCGTTCCCTCGGCCGAGTTCCAACACATTGGCGACAAATACGGCGACCTGATCCAGGAGGCGATCGACCTGCAGGCGCTTGAGTTCGACGACGTTGTCTTTGTGACCGCGCACGATGATCCGTCGGTTCCGCCACAGCGGAAGGACGGCGGATTTGGTCCGGTTCCCGCACATGCTCCGACGGCACCGCATCCGCAGCCGCATCGGGCGCCGGAACAGGCGCGCTTCGACTGGTCGACGGCCGCGCAGCTTAACTCGCGTTATACCTTTGAGAATTACGTCATCGGGAACGGAAACCAGTTTGCGCGGGCCGCGGCGCTGGCGGTTGCCGAACGGCCGTCGCGCGCCTACAACCCGCTCTTCCTCTACGGTGGCGTGGGAATGGGCAAGACGCACCTGATGCACGCGATCGGCCACGAGGTGAAACGGCGCCAGGCTTCAGCGAGCATCTGCTACGTCTCGGCAGAGAAGTTCACCAACGAGATGATCACTTCGCTGCGCAACGACCGCATGACTAGCTTCCGCGATCGCTTCCGCTCGGTGGATGTGCTGCTGATTGACGATATCCAGTTCATTGCGCAGAAAGAGCGCACCCAGGAAGAGTTCTTCCATACCTTCAATGCTCTGCATGAGAGCATGCGGCAGATCGTGATTGCCTCGGATCGTCCGCCGAAGGAACTGGCGGAGATCGAAGATCGGCTTCGTTCGCGATTTGAGTGGGGCCTGATTGCGGACATTCAGCCGCCTGACCTCGAAACGAAGGTGGCTATTCTGCAGAAGAAGGCCGAGAGCGAGCAGGTGCGTTCTGCCTACGGATGTTGCGCTCTTCATCGCGTCGAATGTGCGGACAAACGTGCGCGAGTTCGAAGGCGCGCTGGTGCGGCTGATTGCATGGTGCCAGCTGAACCGCATGGAGATCACGCTTGCCGCGACGCAGCAGTGCCTCAAGCAGTTCATCGACATGCAGGTGCGCAAGATCACGATCGAAGCGATTCAGCGCGCGGTGGCCGAGCAGTTTGGCATGCAGCGTCAGCGACCTGAAGCAGAAGAACAACTCGCGCAACGTGGTGGTGCCGCGGCAGATTGCGATGTACCTGGCCAAGCAGATGACCGAGGCGAGCCTGCCGGAGATTGGCCGCCAGTTCGGCAACAAGCACCACACCACGGTGATGCACTCGATTGCCAAGATCGACGAGCAGCGCCGCACCGACAAGGACCTGCATCGCATGCTCAACAAGCTGCAGGAGCAGTTGAACGGATGACGAGCATTTTCGATGCCAGCGTTAACAGAAGACCAAAAAGGCCGCGAGTGTGCGGCCCTTTGTACGTGTTGCTGCGAGCGATTCGGAGCTGTAGTCGCATCGGCGCGTCATCAGCTCCACAAACATCTTCTGGAAGCGCGGCAGATCGAGGTCGAGCTGCGCGTGCACCAGGCGCACGCCGGTTGCGGCTTGAGCTTTTCCGTCCAGGTGAGCGTGTCGCCGTAGCTGGGACCGTGGCTCAGGTCGACATCCATGTAGACGGCGCTTCTCTTTCGTGATGAGCGTGGGATCAAGCCATGCGCATGCGGCCAACTCGTCCCACATGTAGTAGCGGTCCTGGCTCCATGCGGCGATGTAGCGCGCAGCGGGCGTCTGCGACTTTGCTATCTCATCGAGCATGGCCTGCGTGAACGGGCGCCTTGATCGAGACATCGACGGTGGTGATATCGATGCGCGGCCAATCGGCGCGCAGCACGATGTGCGCGGCCTCGGGATCGAACCAGAAGTTGAACTCGTGGCGCGGGCTGGTGGCGAACTCGGGATCGTCGGTCTGCGGATTGAGGCTGCCGCCCATGAGCACGATGCCCTTGGTAAGCGCGGCAAACTCAGGATCGATGGAGACGGCCAGCGCAATGTTGGTCAGCGGCCCGGCGGCATAGATGGTCACCTGGTGCGGATGCGCGCGCACCTGGCGGATGAGAAAGTGCGCGGCGTCTTCGTCGATGGGCTTGAGCGTCGGCACGCCCTTCCGGCAAGAGGCGGAATCTCGTAAGGACCGTGCGCCTGCAGCTTGTCCGGCGTAACCGGCGACGGGCTTGCCATCTACCATGGTGCGTGGTCGGCTCCTGCCCCATGCGCCCAGCCACGACGACCTTGCCGTCGAGCGCTTCGCGAAGCTGCGTCTCCTCCTGTGTGCGCACCAGCGGGAAAACCGCGCCCTTGGCCAACGGAATGTTCGAGTGGCCGGTCAGCTCCAGCATGCGCAAGGTATGCAGCGTCTCTTCATCGCGCCAGGCGTTGCCGGTGACCATCGTGATGCCCAGCACCTCAACCTGCGGCGCCTGCAGCAGCGCCAGCATTGCCATCTGGTTTGAGCCGCCGGGGCCTGAGCCATCCTGATCGATGAGCACCAGACGCTTTTGCGCGAAGGAGAGTGGAATCGCGAGCGCGAGCAGAAGAGTAAGTATGGGGAATTCTCATTGCGGGTATTGTGGCAGTACCCGCACGACTGAGACCGGATCGACGAATCAATCTGCGCTACGCGCCGGCCCAAATCCCCGTGGCCTGCACAGGCAGCTGCGACCGGCAGATCGGTCTTGCCCTGCGGGAAAGACCGCGAGAAAACGGTCCTGCCCTTCGCCGGAGCTGGCCGTCTCCACGCCCTCATGCTCTTGAAAGCCAGATGCAACAGACGGCGCTCGCGGCTGTTCATGGGCGGAAAGGCGTAGGGCACGCCGATGCGATCACCTTCTCTGCGGCGGTCTCGGCCGGCCATGCGCAGTTCGCTGCGCCTGCAGCGCCTTGAAGTTGCCGGCGTCGAAGCTCACCAGATCGTGCTCGCGCTGATCGAGGCGCAGCATCTGCGCAGCGATGGTCTCAAGAGCGCGCAGCAATTCGCCGTTGTGCTGGGTGACCAGCGGCAGTATCGGGACCGGCCGAGCTCCACGTAGATGACGCGGGCTTCGAGGCCCTCGGGATCGCGCGCGCCGTCGCCGGCGGTGATGCGGTATTTAAGGCGCATGCCGCCAAGCTTGTTCAGGGTGGCGAGGAATCCGGCAATTTTTTGAGCGGCTTGTTGCAGGTCATCGATCGGCATAACAAATCAGTATCGCAGACCAGGATGAGCCACAGAGATGAAATGGAATGAGGCGTCTCATCCCCTAGACTGATTTCAACAGCAGAGCGTGACCGGGCAATGATAGGGACAGGGACGATCAGTGGAGGATTCAGGGGCGTGTCGCGGATAATTCGCCTGCTCTTGTTATTGCTTGCAATGCCCGCCGTGCATGCGCTGGGACAAGGCGGACCGCCCTTTATCACTGACGATCCGGGCACGCCAGGAAACAAGCACTGGGAGATCAATATAGGCTGGCTCGGCCAGCATAATCCGGCCCAGGGCGCGTATCAATTGCCCGATATCGACATCAACTACGGCCTTGGCGACCGGATCCAACTGAAGTATGAGATTCCGCTTGCCGTCCAAACCGACGAAGACAACACGACGCGGGCAGGGCTGGGTCAGTCCTTTCCCGGCGTGAAATGGCGCTTCTTTGAACATCACACGGCGGGCGAGCCGAAGAGCGATGAGAACATGACTTTCTCGCTCGGTACCTATCCGCAGGTGCTGATCAATAATCCGACGAGTTCGGTGAGCCGCGGCATTGTTGAACCCGGACCACAGTATTATCTGCCTGTGGAGTTCACAGCCAAGGCGGGTCCGATTGCCTTCAACGGCGAGGTTGGCCACTGGTTCGGAAATCGCCATGTGCCTGATCGCTGGGGCCGCGGACTGATTGTGGGGCATGAATTCAGCGACCGCTTCGAGCTATACGGCGAGGTCTATGATCTGCAGGATGCAAACCGTATTGACGACCAGCCGAAACAGCGCGTCTTTACCGGAGATATTGGAGGCCGCCGGACGCTCGATAAGGGCGGGCATGTCCGGTTGCTCTTCATGGGCGGGCGCGCGTTGCAGGCAGTGACTCGAAGCAATGGCGAGCCGAATTGGATGGCGTACATCGGCCTGCAATTGCTATTCGGACCTAAGGAGCCTGAGGTTCCGGGACAGACGCCGTAAGGGTGAAATTAGTGTGCGGCTTCGCGCGGTGCGGCCTTGCGCGGGAAAATGAGAACGCAGAGGACAATCAGGACAGCGAGGACACCGGATGCCGTGTAGCGGCTGATTGCGAGGCCTCCCTGCGCGACTGGCTTATCAAAGAGGTCACCGGAGACAGCCCCAAGAGGGCGAGTGAGAATGAACGCGGCCCAGAAGAGCGCGGTTCGCGAGATGCGAGTGAAGAAGTAAAGCAGTGCCACCAGGACGAGTGCGCCGCCGAAGATGAAGACGGCACCGAGGTAGCCGAGGCCCATCGAATCAGACATCCAGTCGCCGAGCGCGGTACCCAGCGTCTGAGAAAACATGATGGTGACCCAATAGAAGACTTCAGGCTTTGTGGAACTGACGCTGCCGACTGAGATGGAACCCGCCGACCAATACCAGACGGCCAACGACGCCAAGAGCAGCGCCAGCAAGAGCACGGATCCCCAAAGATAGCCGAGACCCTCGGAGCGATCGACGAGATCTGCCAATGTTGTGCCGACGGTGGTGGTAGCAATGATTGTGAACCAATACAGCAGCGGATTGAACTTTTTGGACAGGACCTGCAGCGTGACGGCGATCAGAAAGATGGCGGCGAAGATTGCCGTGCCTGTCGCGTAGCCAAGATTCATCGACATGGTTACGGCATCGCCGCCGGTTTCGCCCAGCGTTGTGCAAAGGATCTTGATGATCCAGAAAGAGACCGAAACTGCGGCGACTTTGCTGAACTCTGCGCCCGCTGAGACTCCGGTATCGACTGGCGTCATAGAAGTGTCCGCGTTCCAGGCAATCCTGCGCAAAGACCTACCCGCCTTAGCTCACAGGGAGAGGTCTAGATCAATTCGTATCCGGCGAACCAGTAGCCGATTTCAAAGGCGGCCGTGTCTTCGGCATCGGAGCCGTGAATTGCGTTTTCCTGGATGGAGCCCGCGAACTTCTTACGGATTGTTCCTTCAGCAGCATTGGCCGGATTGGTCGCGCCCATTAGCGTGCGCAGATCGGCGATGGCGTTGTCCTTTTCCAGCACCATGAGGAAGAGCGGGCCGGAGGACATGAAGTCGCAAAGGTCGTTGAAGAAGGGCCGCTCGGCGTGAACGTGGTAGAAACCTTTGGCCTGCTCCTTCGAGATGGAGGCCTTTTTAAGGGATACGATTTTGAAGCCTGCCTTCTCGATCTCGGCGATGATGGCTCCGGTGTAGCCTTTCTTAACTGCGTCGGGCTTGACGATGCTGAATGTGCGCTGCGCCACTCGATTTGCTCCTTGCAATGGGGTTGATCCCATCGACCATTGTAATGGCTTTGCGGCGCGTGAGCCCGTTGAGGCGAATCTGGTAGAGTTGCCAAATGTCAGGTGACGCAGCTGTATTGCGCCGGGCTCTTGCAGCGATTTCGCTGCTGGCTGCCATTCCGGGATTTTGTCAAACCACACCGCGTTCCGCATCGTCGGAACTGCGCGTCTTCGATCCGTCGCTCATCGACAAGTCGGTAGATCCATGCGAGGACTTTTATCGCTACAGCTGCAATGGGTGGTTCAAGAAGAATCCTCTGCCGCCAGATCAGATTTCTTATGGGCGCTTCTCTGAGTTGTATGAGCTGAATCGCCTGCACCTGAAGCTGATTCTTGAAGAGTCTGCCGCGCCGAAGCCTTTGCGCAGGGCAAACGAGCAGAAGATTGGCGACGAGTACTCCACCTGTATGGACACGGCCGCGCTTGATAAAGCAGGCCTGACACCGCTGCAACCAGAGCTGGATCGAATCAACGCGATGCAGTCGGTGGACGATTTGCCGGCGGTGCTGGCGCATCTGCACATGATCGGCGTGAATGCTTTTTTCGACTTCAGCCCGAATCAGGATTTTGCCAATGCGAACCAGGTGATTCCCTTCTACAACGCAGGCGGCCTGGGCCTGCCGGAGCGCGATTACTACACGCGCACTGACTCGAAATCTGTGGAGCAGCGGCAGCAGTATCTGGAGCACGTGGCGCGGATCTTTGCTCTTGCCGGGGAGACAGACGCGCAGGCAAAGAAAGACGCAGCCACAGTGCTGGCTATCGAGACACGGCTGGCAAAAGCATCGCTCACCATCACCGAAGAGCGCGACCCGAAGAATCTGAATAATCCTACGGACATGGCGGCCTTCGGCAAGACGCTGACGCATTTTTCTCTGCCGGCATATGCGGCTGCGGCCGGAGCGCCGGCTACGGGAGACGTGATCGATACCGAGCCGAAGTTCTTTGCGGAATTCAACGCGCTGCTGGCCGATACGCAGCTCGATGAAATCAAAACGTACCTACGCTGGCATCTGCTGCACGCCTACTCGAATACGAGTCTTCCAGAAGCCTTCGAGCAGGAGTCTTGGAATTTCTACTCGCATGATTTGAATGGCGCCGAAAAGCCTGAGGCCCGATGGAAGCGCTGCGTGAGCCGCGTGGACCGCGAGATGGGTGAGGCGGTCGGCGAAATCTTTGTGGAGCGTTATTTCCCAAAAGACGCCAAACAACACGCCCAGGAGATGACGATTGATATTGAGCAGGCGATGGGCCGCGACATCGACAATTTGGATTGGATGAGTCCGGCGACGAAGGTGCAGGCCAAGGAAAAGCTGCACACGGTGATGAACAAGATTGGATATCCGGACAAATGGCGTAACTACTCGACGCTGACAATTGTGCGCGGAGACTCCGTTGGCAATGCGGAGCGGGCGCATGCCTTTGAATTTGCGCACGAGTTAGCGAAGATCGGCAAGCCGGTAGATCGCAGCGAATGGGATATGTCGCCGCCTACGGTTGATGCCTACTACGATCCGCAGCAGAACAACGTGAATTTCCCCGCGGGATATTTTCAGCCGCCGTTCTTCAGCGACAAGGAAGATGATGCCGCGAACTACGGCGATATGGGATCGACGATTGGGCACGAGCTGTCGCACGGCTTCGACGACGAAGGCCGCCAGTATGACAAGAACGGCAATCTGAATGACTGGTGGACGAAAGAAGACACCGATAAGTTCAACGATCGTGCCGAATGCATGGTGCAGCAGTACGACGCAATCGAAGCTGTTCCAGGTGTGCATCTGAACGGCAGGTTGACGCTGGGAGAAAATATCGCCGACCTGGGCGGGCTATGGCTTGCGTGGCTGGCGTGGACGGAGAAGGCGACGGCCGAGCATCTCGATATGAGCGAGAAGGCGGACGGCTACACGCCGGATCAGCGCTTCTGGATCTCGTATGCGCAGCAATGGTGCACGCAGACGAGACCGGAACAGTTGCGGACTCAGGCCGAGACCGATGCGCACTCGCCGGATGAATACCGCGCCAACACTGTGCTGAGCGATCTGCCAGCGTTTGCAAAGAGCTTCAATTGCAAGAAGACGGACAAGATGGTGGCGGCAAAGATCTGCCGTATCTGGTAGCCGCCTGCCGGCAGCTACCAGCTCCAGCTCTCCCTTTTCAAGCAAGAACCGTGACTTGCGACCGCGTTATGGGCACAGCCCCGTAGTGTTTGTGATTGATAGGTTCTGCACGTTGACGATCGTGTCGCCAAGAAGCGAATTTGCACCAGCCAAGGGGTTATAGCCGTAAGCGGTGCACGCGTCGTTGATCATGTTGTTCTGGACTGTGTTGCTCGCGCCTAGTGGAAACCTGATAGCCGTCGGCGTGCTGCGGATGTCGTTCCCCTGCACCAATCCATTGGTCCCCCCTGCGTCAATTGCTATATCAGACGAGTTGGATACCGTGTTATTCGTGATGCTCACGTTGGTCGTGGTGCATGTGTTCAACGCGTAGATGCCAACCTGCGTGTTTGTGACGACGTTGTTGTTCGCCGTCCCTCCGGGCGTGCACTCAAAGAAGATTCCGTAGGCGTCTGTGTTGATATCCGTGGTCGCCAGAGGCCAACTGAAGTTCGCGATGCTGTTGTTCTGAATAGTGCTGTTCCCATAGAGAATAGAAATGGCGTTGGCATTAGTCGCCGGGTTGCCAAGGAGCGAGTTGTTTGTCAAGGTCGCGGTGTTGTTCGCTCCGTCGGACTCAAAGGTCTGGGCATCGTTGACTAAGGTGCTGTTTTTCACGGTGATCGTGGTCGCGGTGCCCGAATCGTTCTGGCTCAGTACCCCTACGCCAACGCCGTTTGTGCCGCAGGGATTCAATTCGTTCTTCACAGCCACCTGATTCAGCGTCGCAGAAGCGTCTTGCACCAGAACTCCCACAGCTACGGGCGCGCACGATGAGGTATTTTGCCCTGACCCGTCAAATGCAAGCCCCGTGATCGTCACAGAGGCTCCCGCCGATATCAACATCTGCGCCGCCAACGCAGTCGGTGCACCGAAGAACGACGTAACCGCGAGCCCAATGGCGTTGCCTGCAGGGCCGCCCGCCGGCCACATCAGCACCGGGTTCGCAGCGTTCCCGGATGTAATACCTTTCAGCGTAAGAGACTTCCCGACGATCGTCACCTGTTCTGCATAGACGCCGGGGCACACCTGAATCGTACTGCCTGTTGGAACACCCTGAACCGCCTCACTCAGCGAACCGTAGCTAACCTTGTTCGGCATGCAGGTACCAACCACAACGTTGGCTGCTTTTGCTGGCAGAGCCGCAGATAGCGCTGCGAGAAGGCACAGGGAACCCATGAATTTACAGTTTGTGTTCATTGGCTGGCTCTTTCCGGCCTCGCTTTGCGGGTGCGCGATTGGCGTGCTCGCTCCGGGCCTGGATAATTGGTGCCCCAGGCACGGACCGGGATCAAACAGCAATACGCGGAGCAGCGAAATTGCCGTCTAATACCGTCATTTACCGCGCCAAACGGGAACAGAAATGTCCGCAATGACTCGGAATGGTGCTGCAGATTTGCTGGCAGGCAAAAGGCCCACCGAGATTACGGTGGGCCTTTGCTGTTGACCAATGACCAGAAGCTGGAAGCGCGCCTTATGCCTTTCCGATGACCTTAGCCAAGGTTGCACCGATCTCGGCGGGCGAGACGACGACGTGGATGCCGGCGGCCTCCATGGCCTTCATCTTGTCGGCGGCAGTTCCCTGCCCACCGCTGATGATGGCTCCGGCGTGGCCCATGCGGCGGCCTGGAGGCGCTGTCTGGCCTGCGATGAAGCCGACGACGGGCTTCTTTACGTTCTTCTTCACGAAGTCGGCTGCAGCCTCTTCGGCTGACCCGCCGATTTCGCCAATCATGATGATGGCCTCGGTGCCTGGGTCGTCATTCAACAGGCGCAGCGCGTCGATGTGCGTGGTGCCGATGATGGGGTCGCCACCGATGCCGATGGCCGTGGACTGGCCAATGCCGCGCTGCGTGAGCTGATGAACTGCCTCATAGGTGAGGGTTCCTGAGCGCGAGACGATGCCGATGGAGCCTTCCTTGTGAATGCGGCCCGGCATGATGCCGATTTTTGCCTTGCCTGGCGAAATAACGCCGGGGCAGTTCGGCCCGATGAGGCGCGACTTCGAGGTGCGAAGCTTGCCCCAGACCTTGACCATATCGAGCGTCGGGATGCCTTCAGTGATGCAGACGATGAGTGGGATGCCTGCGTCTTCAGCTTCGAGAATGGCGTCGGCAGCAAACGGTGGCGGCACGAAAATCATGGTTGCATTGGCGCCGGTTTTCGCGACGGCGTCGGCAACGGTGTTAAAGACCGGCCAGCCTTCGTGCGTAGTGCCACCCTTGCCGGGCGTGACGCCGCCGACGACCTTGGTGCCGTACTCCGCACAGCCCTGAGCGTGGAAGGTTCCTTCTTTTCCCGTAATGCCCTGAACGATGAGGCGAGTGTTGTTATCCACCAAGACAGCCATCTATGCCACCACGCCTTTCGCTGCGGCGACAACGAGCTCTGCTGCTTCCTTCATTGTTGCGCCCACCTGGAAGTTCAATCCTGACTCCTTGAGAATCTTGCGGCCCTCTTCGACGTTGGTGCCTTCAAGGCGAAGCACGATGGGCACCTTGACGTTGAGGTTGCGCGCCGCGGCCACCACGCCCGTTGCGAGGCGATCGACGCGAAGAATTCCACCGAAGATGTTGATGAAGATCGCCTTCACATTGGCATCGGAGAGAAGAATGCCAAAGGCATGCTCGATCTGCTCCTGCGTTGCTCCGCCGCCTACGTCGAGGAAGTTGGCAGGGCTGCCGCCGGCGTACTGGATGATGTCCATGGTGGCCATCGCCAGACCGGCGCCGTTGACCATGCAGGCGATGGAACCATCGAGCTTGATGTAGTTGAGCGAATACTTGCTGGCCTCAACCTCGAGGGGATCTTCTTCAGCAACGTCGCGCAGGGCCTTGATATCGGCGTGCCGGAAGAGCGCGTTGTCGTCGAAGGTGATCTTCGCATCGAGCGCGAAGAGCTTGTCGTCCTTGGTGGTGATGAACGGGTTGATTTCGACGAGGGAGGCGTCGGTGTCAAGGAATGCCTTGTACAGGCTCTGAAAGAAGGCGACCGCCTGGTTGATCTGCGCAGGCTTGAGGCCGAGCGCGAAGGCGAGCTTCCGTGCCTGCCATGCGCCGAATCCGACCGTGGGGTCGATGGTCTCTTTGTAGATGGCCTCGGGAGTCTTGGCAGCTACCTCTTCGATTTCCATGCCGCCTGCCTGCGAAGCCATAAAGACCAGCTTGCCCGTAGCGCGATCGAGCACGATGCCGAGATAAAGCTCGCGATCGATTGCAGCTGTCTCTTCAAGCAGCAGGCGCTGAACCTTCTGTCCCTGCGGGCCAGTTTGATGCGTCACAAGCTGCATGCCGAGGATGTTCTTGGCGTACTGCTCGGCGTCTTCACGGGTCTTGGCCACCTTGACGCCACCGCCCTTGCCGCGACCGCCCGCGTGAATCTGCGCCTTGACGACGACGCCGTTCGCGCCCTCGGCGAAGAGTTTCCGTGCGACTGCTGTCGCTTCTTCAAACGTGTTGGCGACTTCGCCCTTAGGCACGGCAACGCCGTACTTCGCCAGGATTTCCTTTGCCTGATACTCGTGAATTTTCATTGTGGGACCGTTACGCTCGCTGAGGTTGGACTTGAATTCGGCCTGGACCGGTCCCGCCAGTGCGGCGGAGCGGCTGTTCCAGCGGTAACCAAATAGTATCTTGCTGCACGAAGGCCTCGCAAACCAGCGACCGTTATCGGTGCTGTGATGCTGGTCGATGCGCGAGCCAGTTACCATATTGATCGATGAGCCAACTGAAGGAATTGCTGAAGCCGCTCGCAGAAGATGGAGCGGCGCTGACACGCGAGCAGGCGTCTACGGTACTGGGAGAGATTTTGTCTGGCGAAGCGTCGGAGGTTGAGACCGCGGCTCTGCTTGCTGTAATGGCGACACGCGGCGAACAGGCGCCGGAGCTTGCCGGCTTTGTGGATACGATGCGTGCGCGTGCTCTGACGGTTCCGCTAACAGATGAAGAGCGAGCGCAACTGGTGGATACCTGCGGGACGGGGGGCGGTGGCCCCCTGACCTTCAATATTTCAACTGGGGCGGCGCTGGTGGCCGCAGCCGCGGGCGCAAAGGTAGCCAAGCATGGCAATCGTGCGGTGACATCGCAGGCCGGTTCGGCAGATGTGCTTGAGGCCCTGGGCGTGCCCATTGCCCTTGGGCCTGAGCTGGCAGCAGAGTGCCTGCGCGAGACGGGATTCATGTTTCTGTTTGCGCCGCTTTATCACCCGGCGATGAAAGCTGTGGGGCCGCTGCGGCGCGCGCTGGGATTCAGGACGATCTTCAATCTGTGCGGGCCGGTGACGAATCCCGCTGGAGCGAAAGCACAGGTGATCGGCGTGCTGGCGCCGAGCCGTGTTCTGCTGGTGGGCCGCACGCTGGCGACGCTGGGAGCAAAACGCGCCTTCGTGGTGCATGGAAGCGACGGCATTGATGAGCTGACGACGACGGGCGAGTCGGTTGTGGCGCGCATCGAGGAATCAGCTGATGGCAAGCCGGAGCTGAAGGCGGCACGCATCACTCCGGAGATGGCCGGGCTGCCAAGGGCGACACTCGATCAGTTCACAGGCAAGGACATCCCCACGAATACTGCGCTGCTCTATGACGTGCTGACGGGGATCCCCGGAGCGCGGCGTGACATTGTGTTGCTGAATGCAGCGGCGGCGCTGGTAGCTGCGGGACTTGCGACAGACCTTAAGGAAGGCGTAGCCCGCGGCGCGGAGGCAATCGATTCCGGACAGGCGGCGGCGACCCTGGCAAAGCTGAGGCAGTTTGGCGAGAAGCATGCAAAAACGGGTGAACTGAACTAAGAGCAATGCGATGAGATCACCGTTGTCTTCGGCGCGAAAGAGGAGACCTTAAATGAAGATCAGTCACACTTTTGTTGTTGCAGTTGTCCTGGCTTCTGTCTCGCTGGCCTGCGCACAACAGCCTGCGCAGCCACAGTTGAATGTGGGTCCGTCCAACCGAACGCTGATGGTTTCAGCGGATGACGAGGTGACGGCTGAGCCGGAGATCGCAGTACTGCATATCGGATTTCAAACGGCACCGAACGATGCGAAGGGCGCGTATGCCGAGGGAGCGCGCACCTCGAACGCGATTATTGCGGCGATCAAGCAGGCAGGCATTCCGGAGACAGATATTCGCAGCGAGACGCAGTACCTGGATCGCGATCCCACGCCGAAGTCGCGGAAGTTTATGCTGACGCAGCAGTGGACAGTGAAGACTCCGCCGGCGCGGGCAGCCGAGATTCTGGATATCGCCGTGAATAATGGCGCCAACAGCACCGGCCAGATCGACTGGACAGTGAAAGACGAAAACGCGCTGCAGGATCAGGCGCTGGACGGCGCAAGCGCGCGTGCGCGGCAGATGGCTGCGGTGCTGGCCAAGGGCATGGGCGTGCGGCTGGGGAACCTGATCTACGTGAGCAACCAGGTTTCGGGCGGAGGCGGATTTCCGAGGCCGATGATGGCGGCTTTTGCGAAGACCGCCGAGGCACCGGCTCCGCTTGCGATTGAGCCGCAAAAGGTGACGCGCCGCGCGAACGTATACGCGGTGTTTGCGATCGAGTAGAACGGTCCGCGAGGACTGGAACGAAACGGTCGCGAATTTTAAAATACGGGCATGGCGTTTCCGATCAAAACCTGTGTCGTTTGCGGAGAGGAATTCGAGTTACGGCCGGATAAACCGGGCTTTGCCAATCGCTGCCCAGCGTGCAGCGAACCCGAAGAGGATGAGGCTCAGAAGCTGGGCGATGGAGCGAGTGCGGAGCAGAATGCGGCCCGCCGAGGGGCGATTCGCGACCTGCTGTACCGCAAGGACAGCTAGCGTCAGCAGCTAGCCTCTCGCCGGCGCTAAGAGCAAGCGTTCGATTTCAGGAGCCAGGGCAAACGGGTCCTTCTTCGGCGCGAAGCGGCTGACCACACCACCCTGCCGATCGATGAGGAACTTGGTGAAGTTCCATTTGATCCGGGTAGTGCCGAAGATTCCGGGGCGGCTCCGCTTGAGGAACTGGTAGAGCGGGTGAGCTTGAGGGCCGTTGACTTCAATCTTGCCGAAGACGGGAAAGGTGACGCTGTAATTGCGCTCGCAGAAGGCGGCGATCTCACCGCTGGAGCCCGGTTCCTGCTTCCCAAATTGATTGCAGGGGAAGCCAAGCACTGAAAACCCCCGGTCTTTGAAGCGGAGGTAGAGCTCTTCGAGGCCCTTGTACTGCGGGGTAAAGCCGCACCGGCTCGCTGTATTCACGATCAGGAGCACCTGACCCTTGAACTCATCGAGTCTCGCGGGCCGGCCATCAAGCAGCGGCGCTGAGAAAGCGTAAATGGCTTGAGGGGCGGCATCCATTTTCCGGCTCGACCTCCTGGATTGAGGATGTCATGTTGACCTTTGCTGCGTCTAAAGGGGATGCAGAGCAACCACAGCCGATGCGGGAATTCAGGTGTGTCCCGGAAGGGTCTGGGTCACTTCGCTCCGGTAGACTGAAATAGGTTCTGATTTCGCCGGGATTCACCGGTAACCAGAGGTGCCACGAAGCAGTCTCCCTGCTTCATGGGTAGTTGCGAAAAACCTCTTCGCCGGGACGCTGTTACCGGCCCCGAAGGCATGAGTTTTTCGCGCCCAAACTGAGTAGCAAGCTGCCGGCCTGATGCGCGGCAAATGGAGTTGAGGAAGGATCGGATTTCCGGCCGCAAATGAAGGGGCCGGAGGGTTTGGGCGGGGTGGCCGCAGTCCAATATAATCAATCTTTCCGCTTTGCAGTACCAGATTTTAAGCAATGAGGGTGTGCATATTCTTCCCGTGAAGCATTACTTTGGACCGCACCAGTACTTGTGCTCGCCGCAGGATTCCAACCCGGTGAAGATCAAGCACGCTTCCATTTCCCGCGCAGGGCGCGTTTGCGCCCGCCTGGCGCGTCTTTCGGTTCTGCTCGTCCTGGCAGTTTCAGTTTGCACAGCCTTCGCCCAGAGTTCCGAGACCATCGATCAGATCCGGGTCATCGGCAACCGGCGCATTCCGAAGGAGACCATCCTCGCTCGTCTCTTCACCCACCCTGGCGAC
Source organism: uncultured Acidobacteriaceae bacterium (assembly GCA_963832465.1). Taxonomy (GTDB): domain Bacteria; phylum Acidobacteriota; class Terriglobia; order Terriglobales; family Acidobacteriaceae; genus Telmatobacter. The sequence goes on along the minus strand of CAWHUJ010000001.1, from coordinate 170,882 downwards.
ACCTACGACCCGGTTTCGATCGAGCGCGACTTCAATTCCCTCTGGAATACGGGCTACTTTGCCGATCTGCGCATTGAGCGCGAGGACACGGAAAAGGGCATCATCCTGAACGTCTTCGTGCGCGAGACGTCCTACGATTCGCGAGATCAATTACAAAGGCAACAATTCGGTCACCCAATCGGACATCCTCGACCGCTTCAAGAAGGAGAAGGTCGGACTTTCGGTGGAAGGCCAGTTTGACCCGACAAAGATCAAGCAGGCCGAGGCCGTGCTGCAGCGAAATTCTGGCGGAGCACGGGCACCAGTTCGCCACCATCAAGACGGAAGTGAAGACCATTCCGCCGGCTTCGGTGCAGGTGAACTTCAACATCAAGGAAGGCCCGATCGTAAAGGTCGGCAACATCAGCTTCACCGGCAATCAGCACCTGAGCGCGCGTTATCTGCGGCGCTCGATGAAGAACCTGAAGCCGATCGGCATTCCGCACTCAATCATCTTTGAGAACCTCTTTCCCAGGACGTACGACTCCTCCAAGCTCGAAGAAGACTACGGAGCGGGTACGCCAGGCCTATCGCGACAAGGGCTACGCGAATGCTGCCGTGGAGGAGCCGAAGACGCAGATTCGCGACGAAGGCGGCCTGAACTGGTTCACCTTCCGTCCGCGCAAAGGCAAGCGCATCGACATTCTGATGCCCATTGAAGAAGGCGGCCGCTACCGGCTGGGCACTATCACCTTCACCGGCAACAAGGCCATCAGAATACGAAGGCCCTGCGCGCCACGTTCGCCATCAAGGACGGCGACTGGTTCAACGCCACGGCGCGTCAGCAAAGGCCTGGAAAACCTGAAGAAGGCCTACGGGCAGGCTGGGCTATATCAACTTCGGCGCCATTCCCAAGCTGATCTACGACGACCAGAAGAAGACGGTCTCGCTGGACATCGATATCGATGAAGGCAAGCCGTTCTACGTTTCGCGCATCGAGTTCCAGGGCAACACCATCACGCGCGACAAAGTCATCCGCCGCGAGCTGCTGCTGGATGAAGGCTCAGGTCTACAACTCGCAGCTCTGGGAGTACAGCCTGCTGCGCCTGAATCAGCTGGAGTACTTCGATCCGCTCAAGGTCGATCAGGACTCCGAGGCCCACCAGGATGCTGAAGCCGGCACTGTCGACCTGCTGCTCAAGGTGAAGGAGAAGGGCAAGAACTCCATCGGCCTGAACGGCGGCGTCAGCGGCCTTTCCGGCGCCTTCCTGGGCGTCAACTACCAGACCAACAACTTCCTCGGCCTGGGCGAAACTCTCAGCGTGCAAGGCAACCTGGGCAACGTCAGCCGCCAGTTCCTGTTCGGCTTCTCGCAGCCCTATATGCGCAATCGGCCCATCAACCTCGGCTTCCAGATTTTCAACAACAAGCAGGACTTCAACGCCGCGAAGAACTACCAGGCCACGACCGGCCAGTCGGTTAACCTGACCGCGGCGCAGCAGTCGCTGACGCAGAACTACAACCAGGCTTCGACCGGCTTGAATTTCTCGGTCAGCTATCCGCTGAAGCGGCATGCCTTCCAGCGCCTGGGCTTCACCTATTCGCTGAGCAAGTCGTCGATTTCGGCATTCAGCACCGCCTCGCAGACCTTCTTCCAGACCATCAGCTTCCGCTCCGGCATTCAGGGAACCAATGCCTTGGCAGGCATTGTCTACAGTTTGGTCTCGCTCAGCTACACCTACAACACAATCAACAATCCGCTGCGACCGCGCTCCGGCAAGGAATACTCCGCGGTGGTCCAGGTGGCCGGCCTGTACGGCAATGTGCGTTACATCTCGCCGCTGATCGCGTACAAGAGCTTCCGCTCGATGCACTTCCTGAAACCGACGCCCAACGGACGTAACGTTCTCGGTCTTCGTGCCCAGCTTGGCTACGTGCAGGGATTCGGCGGCGACGTGGCGCCGCCTCAGAACCGCTTCTATACAGGCGGTGAGGGCGATCTGCGTGGCTTCGATGTCCGCAGCGCTACGCCCTATGGCTGGGTGCCGAATCGCACGACGGTGCAGTTGACCAATCCCGATGGCACCTGCGTGCCACGCGACCCAGCCAATCCGCAGCTCAACCAGTGCATTCAGATTCCGATTCCGGTGTACGGAATTGCCTCAATTGGCGGCGACACGAGCCTTACAACCAACGCCGAGTATCGTATCCCGATTGCCGGTCCGGTTATGTTCTCGCTCTTCGACGACTTCGGCCTCGACGTGGTTACGAACCCCGGCCAGTTGAAGCAGAGCCCTGAAGGTTTCGCGACGTTGACCGCTCCGCTGTACGGTTGCCCGGTGTACAACAACGGCTCCTGCCAGGGCGGCATCCCGGGTTCCGAGGTTGGATTCCAGAAAAATATTCGACCGATCTCGGGAACGAATGTGGTGCCGCGTATGTCGCTGGGTGGCGAGCTGGGCGTCATCATGCCGGTCGTCAATGCCCCGTTCCGGATCTACTTCGCCTATAACCCCTTGCGGCTCTACGAGCGGCCTTACTGCAACAGCGTCAAGCTGGGCGGCAAGGTGCAAAGCTGCTCTGCCGAGCTGATTACGCGCGACATGTTCCCCCCGGGCGGCGCAGGTGACTTCACCTACGGCGAAGCGATCCAGGCCTACGGAGCCCAAAACCTCTTCCGTGAGCCTCGCAAGACCTTCCGACTCACTGTTTCGACGACGTTCTAAGGCGGACCAGAGCAGCTGTGTTTCGGCAGACAGCGGCTCTGGTTTGTCATAATTGCACTCGTTTAAAGTGCTGGCGCGTCTGAAAGTGAGAGGATCGAAAGAAGGAGTATTTGGCACGATGAAACACCCCCTTGCACTCACTGCATTACTCACCGCCTTCACATTGTCAGCTGCAGCACAGGCTCCGGTTGTTGCCGCAGCCTCCGCCGGTGATGTCTTCACAGCCGCAACAGGCCCAACAAAGATAGCAGTCATCGCATTTGAAGCCGCGGTGACAAACACCAACGAGTTCCAGCGCAACTTTGCCGACCTGCAGAAGAAATGGGAACCGAAGAGGCAGGAGCTGAAAACGCTGAATGACGAGATCGAAAGTCTGAAGAAGCAACTGCAGACCCAGGGCGATGCTCTGAGCGACCAGGAACGCGAAAGCCGCGCCAACTCTATCAATGAGAAGGAAAAAGTGCTGCAACGCGATACGCAGGACGACACGAATGACTTCCAGCAGGAGATGCAGGAAACCTTCAATGGTGTGGCGTCCAAGGTGGGCAATGAGCTTGTCGCTTATGCGACGCAGCGCGGATACACGCTGGTGCTGGACGGAGGCAATCAGGAAGCCCAGGCAGTGCTTTACGCGAGCCCCTCGACGGATATCACCAAGGAGATCGTGGACGCGTACAACCTGAAGTCGGGCGTTCCCGCTCCTGCGCAGCCCTCTGGTGCCGCCGCCCCACGGCCAACGGCTCCCAGGACAGCCCCGGTTCAGCACGCGCCGGCACAGCACTAACGGAACCCCGCACGAAGCCAGGAGGGCGGGTTTGACGCTCCACACCCGCCCCCCTATAATCCAATCTAGTTCCTGCTGATGTCTCCATTAGCGTCGCTTCCGTTTATGCTCCATCCGGAGCAGCCCTTCCCCCAAAATCGGGGTTTCCGGCAGAAGGCCCAGAGTGCTGGACGGAAAAAAGACGCCGAGCGGTTTCTCAGGAGGCACAGGTTCGTTTGCGGTTGAACCGCAACCCCATCCGGGACGATTGAAGGAGTTTTCCATTCGCATGAAGCGCTCGTTAGCATTAGCAGTTTCTCTGGCGTCGGGTCTTGCCCTGCATGCCGCCGCCCAAGCCCCAGCAGCCGCCTCGCCGGCCGCTGCAGCACCCGCAGCAGCGGCTCCTGCCGGTCCCGCAAAGATCGCGGTTGTGGCCTTCCAGGTGGCCGTTGCCCAGACCAACGAGGGCCAGCGGAACTTTGCCGACCTGCAGAAGAAGTATGAACCCAAGCGCACACAGCTTAAGGCCCTGAACGATGACATCGAGAGCCTGACCAAGCAGTTGCAGGCCCAGGGCGACAAGTTGAGCGAAGCCGAGCGCACCAGCCGCGCGAAGACCATCGACGACAAGAAAAAGCAGCTGCAGCGCGAAGCCGAAGATGCCCAGAACGACATGCAGCAGGAGATGCAGGACCTGTACAACGGCCTGGCCTCCAAGGTCTACGATGTGCTCTCGACCTATGCTCAGCAGCATGGTTACACCCTGGTGCTCGACGTGGCTCAACAGCAGACGCCGGTGCTCTATGCAACCGAGTCCACCAACATCACCAAGGCCGTAATCGATGCCTACAACGCGAAGTCGGGTGTGCCTGCTCCACCGGCCGCCGCACCTTCCGCGCCGACACCGGCCCCGAAGGCGCCGGGCGCTCACTAAGGCCAAGCTTCTACCCGAAAGGCCCCGCCAAGGCGGGGCCTTTCTTCTGCCCATTTCCTGCGGAAAACACGCAGTCGAAGACCTTCCGGCCGACGGCAATAGGACGGGCCAGTTTGCCACGGACCTGTGGAAAAAACTGTGGATTGCTTCTGCGATTCGGCCAAAATGAGCAGTCATTTTGCTCTTGCCAAGCCCGAGGAATTTCTGTTAGAACGTGCAAGTCTTTATTTTTCTTATATTAATGGAGAGAAATTGGGGCGGAAAATCCCGTACTCCTGTGCCTTCCGAAAAATGGGAATGTCGCAAGCTTTCCACAGTTCGCAGTTAACAAATTATGACTGCGCTGTGGTGCAAATTGCATCGTGACTCTATTTCTGCTGGTCCTCGCCGACTCTCAGAACGGCCAGGAAGGCCTCCTGCGGGATATCAACCTTGCCGATCCGCTTCATGCGCTTTTTGCCCTCTTTCTGCTTTTCGAGCAGCTTGCGCTTGCGGGAAATGTCGCCGCCATAACACTTCGCCAGGACGTTCTTGCGCAGTGCGCTTACGCTTTCGCGGGCGACAATCTTTGAGCCGATTGCGGCCTGAATCGCCACTTCAAACTGTTGCCTCGGAATCAGTTCGCGCATCTTCGAAACCAGCGCTTTGCCGCGCTCATAGGCGAAGTCACGATGAACGATGATGGAGAGCGCGTCGACGGGCTCGCCAGAGACGAGGATATCCATCTTGACCATGGGCGACTCCCACTCGCCTGCCAGCTGATAGTCCAGCGACGCATAGCCGCGTGAGATGGATTTGAGCCTGTCGTAGAAGTCCAGCACGATTTCATTCAGCGGCAATTCGTAGGTGAGCATGACGCGCGTAGGCGTGACGTATTCAAAGTTGATCTGCTTGCCGCGCTTCTCTTCTACCAGCTTGAAGATGCCGCCGACATATTCTTCGTTGGTGAGAATCTTGGCGGTGATTACAGGCTCGCGGATGGCCTCGATGTTGGTAGGCTCGGGCCAGCGCGAAGGGTTGTCGACCTCGATGACAGAACCGTCAGTAAGCGTGATGTGATAGCGCACGCCTGGCGCCGTGGTGATCAGATCCAGTTCGTATTCACGTTCAAGCCGCTCCTGAATGATCTCCATGTGCAGCAAGCCGAGGAATCCGCAACGGAATCCGAAGCCGAGCGCGACGGAGCTTTCCGGCTCGAAAAAGAAGGACGAGTCGTTGAGGCGAAGCTTCTCGAGTGCATCCCGAAGGAGGGTGTGCTCGTGCGAATCCACGGTGTAAAGACCGGAGAAGACCATCGGCTTGATGTCTTCAAAGCCGGGCAGAGCGGAGGCCGCGGGGCGCGCGTCATCGGTGACGGTATCGCCGATGCGCGTATCGCCTACGTTCTTGATAGTGGCGGCAAAAAAGCCCACTTCGCCGGCAGACAATTCGCTTACCTCGACGGGCTTTGGCATAAGGGCACCCATCGAATCGATATCGAAGGCCTTGCTATTCGACATCAGGCGGATCCTCTGGCCTTTCCGCATCGTGCCCTGCATGACGCGCGCAAGAACGATTACGCCACGGTATGCGTCGAACCAAGAATCGAAGATGAGCGCCTGCAGAGGAGCATTGGGATCTCCCTTCGGCGGCGGCAGGCGATGCACGACAGCCTCAAGGACCTCTGCGACGCCCTGGCCGGTCTTGGCGCTTACAGGAATCGCGTCGGTGGCGTCGAGACCAACGGCCTGCTCGATGGCCTCCTGCGTGCGCACGATGTCGGCAGAAGGCAGGTCGATCTTATTGATCACGGGGATGATTTCGAGGCCGTGATTAATGGCTAGGTAAGCATTGGCGAGCGTCTGCGCTTCAACACCCTGGCTCGCATCCACTACGAGAAGAGCACCTTCGCAGGAGGCAAGAGAGCGCGAAACCTCATAACTGAAATCAACGTGGCCTGGAGTATCGATCAGGTTGAGCTGGTAAGTGTTGCCATCGAGCGCCTTATATATCATGCGAACGGCATGCGCTTTGATGGTGATACCGCGCTCGCGTTCAAGATCCATTGCATCGAGGATTTGGGCCTGCATTTCGCGCTGGGCAACGGCGCCGGTGAGTTCAAGCAGACGATCGCTCAGCGTCGACTTTCCATGGTCGATGTGGGCAATTATCGCGAAGTTGCGTATAAAACGTGCGTCCATGCGAAGGTACGAGCCGCTCTCAAGTCAGTCTAAATGTTTCAGGGAATCATTCAGGCGACTCGCCGCTGCGGCGGATCGATGCAGCTCTGTGGCTTGACACCCAGGTAACTGGAGAACTGCCGGGGTCTGAAAAGCCCTCGAGCAAAACCAGCGATACTGTATACAGGAGCCACGACATTCAAATCGACGCCTTATTGCGGGGCGCCGACCCTGAAGAGATATAAACTTGGCACACCTTTACGCCAACGGGAGCGTGGTGTCTCCAACGCATAGCTTATCATCGGCAGAGGGCCTCCCTTTTGCATCGCGATCTCCGGGCTGCTGCCGGTGGCCACGGTTTTAACGTGAATGAGTAGAGTTTCGATTCGTTTGATTTCGTGCAGCACGCTGGGCTTCCTGTTGGCAGGTTGCACTCCCACGCAGCACACAACAGCAACGCAGAGCGCAGCACCTCAGGCCACCGCCCCCGCACTCCACGCAGTCAGCCAGACGCCGACGCAGCCGGTCGCGCCGCAGCCCACACAAGAGCAGCAGCGCGTGCATGTGCTGATTGAACAAGTGGAGAAAGCTTACGCAGACGGCCAGGCCAACTACCGCAAGGGCGATCTGCTTGCGGCCAAGGCGCAGTTTGACCGGGCTGTCGATCTCATGCTGACCAGCGGTCTGGATATCAAAGCTGACTCGCAGTTGCAGGATGAGTTCGATCGCGTTGTGGATGCTGTGACCGGGCTCGAGATGGACGCGCTGAAGCAGGGCAACGGATTCGCGCCCAACGAAGAGCCGACTCCGGCCGATGTTGCGAGCGATGTGACATTTGCGGTGGATCCAAACGTCATTGCCAAAGCTCGCAGAGAGCTGGCGACAACCAAATCTGACTTGCCTCTGATGGTGAATGATTATGTGGCGGCGTTCATCAACTTTTTTGCGAATACGCAGCGCGGCCATAACACGCTGATGCACTCTTTTGAACGCTCAGGCCGGTACAAGGCGATGATTCAGCGGGTCATGGCTGAGGAAGGCGTTCCGCAGGATCTGATCTACCTCGCAGTTGCTGAATCCGGGTTTCAGCCGAGGGCGTTGAATGCACGCACGCATGCCGGTGGTATGTGGCAGTTCATGCCCTATGGCGACTATGGCCTGACGCGCAACGGCGTCGTGGATGAGCGCTTTGATCCGGAGAAGTCGACACGCGCCTATGCCCGATACATGAAGTTTCTCTATGACCAGCTTGGCGACTGGTATCTGGCAATGGCGGCTTACGACTGGGGCGCGGGCAACGTGCAGCGTGCCGTTGAAAAAACCGGTTATGCCGATTTCTGGGAGCTCTACAAGCGCAATAATCTGCCTGGCGAGACCAAGAATTATGTACCTGAGATTCTGGCGGCAATCATCATTGCCAAGAATCCCACGCAGTACGGATTCGATCAGGTTACGCTGGATCCGCCGGTGGTTCCCGACACCGTAACGATCAATTACCCGATCGACCTGCGCCTGGTGTCGGATCTGGTCAATACGCCGGTGGATGAGTTGGAGGCGCTGAATCCCAGCCTGCTACGGATGACGACCCCGGCCGACACACAATTTGACCTGCGGCTTCCTGCCGGAACTGCGCTGATATATCAGCAACGCGTTGAGTTGGTCCCGGAAGCCAAACGTGACGCGTGGCGGTATCACCGCATCGCATCTGGAGAATCACTTGCCTCAATTGCGCGCACCTATCAGGTGCAGGAGTCGGAACTCGCGACGGTCAACCAGTTGCACGAGAGCGCAAGCCTGGACGGTGTGGAGGCAGTAGTCGTCCCGGTGGTGCCGCCCGCGGTGCACTCGCGTGCGGTGCTCTATGTTGTGCGCAGGGGGGACACGCTGGTTTCGATTGCCGACAGGTTCGGCGTTTCTCTCACTCAGCTGAGGCACTGGAATAACCTGACCGGCACGAAGGTTCCTCCCGGCCGGCGGCTGCATGTTGCAGAGCCTGTCCGCGTCTCCCACACGCAGAGCCGACACCGCGGATCAACTGCGTCGAGTGCCGGAGACCCGCCTGCATCGAGCGCGAGCAAATCTCATGCGAAGGGGGCCAAGGCGTCTCAGCCTGCGGCGGCGCATAGTTCGACAAAAAAGCACAAACCTTCTTCGCAGACCCGCGCTTCGAACTGAAGTTCGTCGCCTGCGTCTTCAGAAAATCCCCTCTGCACTTCAATTCACAAGTGTTTTGATAGCTTTTACGATAAGGCTATTGCTACAATAGCTCCGCACGCAGTGCGAAGTGCATTGCGAAGACGGAAAACCCTGAGGGGGCAGCGGCGAGCCGCTGGAGGCGAATCGGATGGAAGATCAGTTCAGGATGTACGCGATGAGTGACGACAACCCTGAGACGGAGCCGATTGGGCTCGACTCCGATCACGACGAGTTCGAAGAAGACGACGAAATAGAAACTTCCAGTGTGGTCACATCCTCTGACGATGATGAAGGCATCGTAGAGGAAGCGGTCATAATTGTTGACGAAGTTCCGGTTGTCGCGCGTGTCGTAAAGGTTCCGGCAAAGAAGGCACCGGCCAAGAAGACGGCGAAGAAGGCAGTTGCGAAGAAGAAGGCTCCTGCAAAGAAGGCCGCGGTAAAGAAATCCGCGAAAAAGGTTACAGCCAAGAAGGCTGCGAAGAAATCCCCCGCCAAGAAGAAGAGCGCTGGCGCGAAGGGCGGTAAGGCTGCGGCGAAGAAGTCCGCCGCGAAAAAGCGCGCCACCAAAACCACAAAACGAGGTAATAAGTTGGCAGTTAAAAAAGCAGCAAAGAAGGCAGCCAAGAAGGCAGTTGCGAAGAAGAAAGCTCCTGCAAAGAAGGCTGCAAAGAAGACGGCAGCGAAGAAGTCTTCAAAGAAGAAGGCTGTTTCGAAGAAGAAGTAACCTGGCAATCCGCAATTTCAAGGCAAGCAAAAGAGCCCGGCAAAGCGCCGGGCTTTTTTGCGTCTGCATGATGGACTCTAGTCCGCTGGAAGGCTAGTTGTGATTTGGCGCAGATGCCAGTTGTGATGCGCGATGTAATCTTCGATGAGAAAACGGAGCGTGACCGGAGGGTCGTCGCCGACGAAACAACTAACCTCAAGACGATCTTCGGGAATGCGGTCAACGACGGTCTTGAGAATCTCGTGCTCGACCTGCCACCAGCCGAGCAGGGTTTCCCACGAAAGCGTTGCATAGCCGTGGGCGGCAACCCAGGCATCCTGATCGTAAAACGGACCGGTGTACGCTCCGGCTGTTGACGCGCGCACAAACCGCTGGCGATTGTTCGCAGCCGAATCCAGCAGATGGCCGAGGATCTGCTTCCGCGTCCAGCCACCGTCGCGCCAGGGGAGATCTGCAAGCGCGACGGGCACGGAGCGTAAGGTTCTGTGTATCTCATCGAGATCGGCGCGAAACTTCAGCGCTGTAACTGTCAGAACAGCGGCAACGCTCACTTCTTCGCTTCCTGCAAAGCGGCGAGCACTTCCTCGGAGTGGTTCGTGGGATCCACCTTGGTCCACACCTTGACGATCTTGCCGTGAGGGTCGATGAGGAAGGTGTTGCGATTGGCGATAGTCATTTCGCCGAAGTGGCCCAGTGACCCGTACTCATCCACCACCTTGTGCTCAGGGTCGGCGAGCAGACGGAAGGTGAGCCCCTCCTTGGTGCAGAACTGCTGATGGCTGTCGGGCGTGTCGACGCTCACTCCGAGAACGACCGCATTCGCCGCCTCAAACTTGGGCAGGTCGCGCTGGAAGTTGTGTGCCTCGATTGTGCAGCCCTTCGTCATGTCTTTGGGGTAGAAGTAGAGCACCACCCATTTGCCACGGAAGCTCTTGAGTGAGATCTCCTTGCCTGTTTGCGAAGGCAGGGTAAAGGTTGGCGCGGACTGACCGACGCTGGGCATTGCCACGTCGGCTGCATTGGCAGAGTTGACCGAAAACATCACCGCAAGGCAGGCGGCAAGAAGAGGGAAAGCCAGTTTTTTCACGAGGAACCTCCATTTGTTCTGACGCGAACAGAGGGCCGATAGTCGCCAAAAATGAGTGCAACCAGTATTAACGCGGTACGGCAACAATGGCAATGCCCGCATCTGAGGCTCGCTTGAGCAGCGTGTCGCGGTCGAAGAGCAGCGTGCGGCCAGCCTCGACCGACAGGCAGGTGGCGCCGGCCTGAGTCATCGTTTCGATGGTGCGGATGCCGATAACCGGCACGTCGAAACGCATATCCTGATTGGGTTTGGCGACCTTGACGACGGTAAGCCTCCGGGCAAGGGTCGAAGCCTCGTGGTCGAGCGACTGCATGAGCCGTCCGGCACGCTCGATTGCAGCGTCGGTTCCCTCCATGGCTTCCACGGCTACACAGGCCTGCGCGGCGACGACAACGGTCTGGCCGATATCGAAACCTGCCACGGCGCGAGCCACGCCCATGCCATACTCGACATTCTTGCGTTCTTCCTCGTCTGGCGCGCGCTCAGTGAGCACGCCTTCCTGCGCGAGCAGCGGCTCGAGGAAGGCGGTGGAGCTGATCAACTCGATGCCCTCGTCGGCGAGAACCTTGGCAACTGCTCCCAGAAGCATGTCGGTGTTGCGTGTGCGGAGATTCAGGAGAAGCTTAGCCAGACGCCAGTCCGGCCGGATGCTTGAAAAGATCTGCTTGTGCTTTACCTGGCCAGCCATTACGGCCGCGGTGACACCCTCTTTGTGAAAGAGCTCAATGAGCCGCGAGAGTTCACCCAGTGAAAGCCAGTGAACGGTTATTCGTTCATCGTCGGCCGCGCGCTGTTCGATTTCGAGATCGGTCTCCTCGCGAATGGCCGCGACGGTGACAGCGAAGCCCTGCGCCCGCGCCGCCTCGAGCAACAGAAATGGAAAGCGACCGTTGCCGGCGATAAGACCGAGCTTCATTGCTACTTGATGACTCCGCGCTGGCTGCGCTCGATGAAGGAGGCCAGAACAGCCGCGTCTTCACCGCCCATCTCTTTAAGCTTTTCCAGAGCTTGCGAGGTGTTGAGCTTTGCTGCAAGCAGCACGCGGAACGCCTTTTGCAGTTTCTGCAATCGCTCAGGTGTGAAGCCACGGCGGGCAAGGCCGACCTTGTTAATGCCGAATGCCTTGTTCTCGCGCCGCTCTGAGGTCAGGGAGAAGGGCAGCACATCCTGCGTCACAATTGTTCCGCCGCCGATGTAAGCATGCTGCCCGACGGTGCAGAACTGGTGCACGGGGCTGAAGGCGCCTACGGTTGCATAGTCCTCGATGACCACATGACCGGCGAGGGTCGCGGCATTTGCAAGGATGCAATGGCTGCCCACAAGACTGTCGTGTCCGACGTGCACGTAGGCCATGAGTAAATTGTTCGAGCCGATGCGCGTTATGCCGCCACCTTTTTCAGTGCCGCGGCTGATGGTGACACACTCGCGAATGGTGTTGTCGTCGCCGACTTCAGTCTCGGTAGCTTCGCCCTTGTACTTGAGATCCTGCGGAGCAACGCCGATTGAAGTGAAGGGGTAGATGGTGTTGCGCGCGCCGATGCGCGTGGGTCCGTCGAGGACGACGTGTGAGATTAGAACGCACTCCTCACCCAACACTACCTGAGGGCCGATCGTCGAATAGGGACCGACGGTACAGGAGTCAGGCACGACCGCGCCCTTTGCCACAATCGCACTGGGGTGGATGCTCACTCCGCGTCTGTCTTCCTCTTCTCTGCGGTGCGCGGCACTACCATGCAGGTAAGCGTGGCCTCGCAGGCGAGCTTGTCGCCGACGTAAGCCTTGCCGGCCATCTTGCCGAAGCGCGTGCGGAAGCTGAGCACGTCAACCTCAATGCGGAGCTGGTCTCCCGGAACGACCTGGCTGCGAAACTTGGCGCCGTCGATGCCGGTGAAGACGGCAAGCTTGTTCTGGCGGTCGGTCATTTCGCTGAGCATGAGCACGGCGCCGGCCTGCGCCATGGCCTCAATGACCAGTACGCCAGGCATGATAGGCGCGCCCGGCCAGTGACCCTGAAAATAGGGCTCATTAATGCTGACGTTCTTGAGGGCGATCACTCGTTTGGAGCGGTCAAATTCGACGATCCGGTCGATGAGGAGAAAAGGGTAACGGTGCGGGAGATACGCCATGATCTCCTGGATGTCGAACGTCATTCTCTAGCTCCAAACGGCGCGCAAAGATGACTCATTGCGCTCGTGAGGATTATATCGAAGAGTGTCGCAGCTCTCAGGCAGGCTACTTCTTGATCCTGCTTGCCGCTGCGTCCACATTCCAGAAATCGGCGGGCAGGTCCTGGTTGTAGACGACCTTGTCGATGTAGTACTGGCGCGTCATATCACCGTTGGCATAGCGCGTGAGGCTGAACGCCGAGGGCAGTCCATCGATGACATGGTAGTCAGCGTACTCTTCAGTGTCGGTGTTCATGTCCTTGTAGGTGGGGTCGCGCCACTTGAAACTGCGACTCAATGGCAGATGCGTCTGCGCATCGACCTGAATCGTGATCGCCTCATTTTGAGGAGAAATCAGCGTCACCTGTTCGGCTAAGTGGCGCTCGGCCATCTTCTGGCCCTCGTAAATCAGGATCGTATTCGGGTCCTTGAGCCAGACCTTGACTGCCGTTTCAATCGAGTGATCATGCCTGCGCAGGTACTCGTCGATCTGGTCTTTAGGCAGCGCTTTCTTGCCACGATATGTTACTTCCCACCCTTCGCGGCCGAGATAGAACTCTATAACGTCGCGATGCTTTGTAATATCGATGCGATCCTTGTCGGGCCATTGACGATAGATCCACAACTCCGTGGTGCCAAGGTTCGGCTTGCCCTGGTAGAAGGCTGCAACGTGGCCATGCTGCATCTGGTTTTTCATGTTCAGCCAGGCGTCTCCGCCCATGGCCTGCACCATGGCATCGAGAAGGGCGCGCGCCTTCTTGGTATTCTGGGCGCCAATGTCGTCAGTTTGCGTAAATATTGCCTGAGGCATGGCCAGCAAAATTGCCGCGAGCACCAACGACAGAGCTCTTCGCATTCTTCTTCTCCCTCACCCGACAAGTACAGCACCGCCGTTTACGTTGAGCACCTCGCCGCTGATGAAACCGGCGTACGGCGTGCACAAAAATAAGATCGGACCAGCAATTTCCCGCGGCGTTGCCGCGCGGCCCATCGGAATTCCGGCATAGATTCCAACGCCGAGGACGGGGTCGGCAAGCGTCGCAGCGGACATATCCGTTGCAACCCACCCGGGAGCAACACAGTTTACCCGAATGCCCCGCCCCGCCAATTCGCTGGATAGGCTTTTTGTAAGACTAATCAGCGCGCCTTTAGTTACGGCGTAGTCGGCGTGATTTGCTTCGCCGCGCTGGCCCGCGGTGGAACTGATCAGTACGATGTGGCCGACGGCACTTCCCTGCTCTGCGGGCTGGCGTTCCATCTGCGCGACCGATGCCTGCACCAGGCCGAAGACCGAGTCGAGATTGATGGCCAGGGTCTGTCTCCACTGGGCATCTGTCATGCTGGCGATCGGAGCATCTTCAGAAGGCCAGATGCCATGATTGGCAACGAGGATGTCGAGCCGGCCAAAGGCCTTCACAGCCGCGGCGACGAGAGTTCGGCCATCCTCGGAGGAGCTGAGATCCTGCCGTAATGCGATGCACCCGGCTCCACCACACTCCGCGGCGAGCATCTCGGCTTGCTGCGCAGCCTGGCGATAGCTGAACGCAACACGTGCCCCGGCCTGCGTGAAGAGACGCACCGTTTCGGCTCCAATGCCGCGCGAGCCGCCTGTAACGAGGGCAACCTTGCCCTGCAAAGTGAGCGAAACACCAGCCATAGGGCCAAGCTAATGCATCGCCGACAGAGATGTCGAGAGAGTGAAGGGTGCGGCTTACGCCGCGCGCAGCACGCGAACCGGCAGCATGAAGATGGCGGTCACCAGCGCCATGACGCCAACCACTGCAACTCCGACAAGGCGAAATGGCAGCAGGACAAGCCACACCAGCGGGTAAAGAATGAGCGCCAGGAGGGCGAGAGGCCAGCAGAGTACGAGCAGAATGCAGAAGAGAAGGAACTTCACCATGGTTTCAGCGCCTCAGCGCGCACCTCTTTCAAGCTCTCAATACGCAGAATACGCCGGCCTGGTTCCGTAGACCGGATTGCAGTGGTGCAACCCCTATTTGCTGCGAGGCTTCGGGTCTCTACGGGCCTTCAGCGTGCCCATATCTGCGGACTTTCTCGCTGGAGTTGGACTGGCCTTCTTCGGCCTGGCCGCCCGTTTCGGAGGTTCTTTTGCGGCGCCGGCGAGCAGGGTCTTGACCTTCTTCGGCAGCCGCTCGAAGACGAGAGCGTGGGCCTGCCTGAGTTCTTCTTCGTACTCGCGGGGCCGCAACACCTCCCACCGCTCCACGGTGACCCAATGTGCCCTCGCCAGGTACGGCGATGGAATGATTCCGTCGGTTTCGAGCAGTTCGTGAAAGCGCTCGGCTCCGCAGTGAAACCAGAGAACACCTGTTCCTGTGCCTTCAAGGTCGGTCATGGCGAACATTTTGCCGCCCGCATCGCGATTGCCGGCCCAGTAAACAAGATGATGCCCCAGTTCACACTCTCAGAGACATGGGGCAGGGCCATGCAGATTGCGCGGATACGTTCGTTATCCATGCAAGCCAGTGTATGCCCTGGAGAACTTTCACCCCTACTGTCCGATATTCAACGCTGGCTGTTTTGCCGATGGCAGCTTGACACCGAGAATATTCGCAACCGTCGGCGCAATCTGCCGCATATCGATCGTGCCCAGATCGCGTCCGTGGGCCACCCCGTTGCCCATTACGAAGAAGGACGAGTGCATCTCGGGAAAGAGCGGCCAGAAGCCGTGCGTGCCGTGGACGGTTGTTGCCTCGACCACTAATGGACCGGAAGTGCCCGGGCCCATCGTGTACCCCTGTTTCATTACGACCAGGAAAGCTGCGTTCGGAAACCCTCCACGCTGCGCTATCTCGTCTGGACCGAGTACCTGATCGATGCCATTGTTGGGATCGGCAGCAAGCTGCGTCAACAGAGCGCGCACCTGTTCGCGCGTAGCGTCATCCGCGGGGTCGTGAAGCACGATAGCAGTGACTCCGCCGCCGGACCAAAGCTGCGCCTTCCAGGTAACGGCGGTTGTCTCGCCCTCATAGCCCGTGCGCTTCTCAGTCTTGATGAGGCCGGCCTGCACGAACGGGATGTAGAGGTTCAAAGTATGGGTCACGTTGAGGAAGCCATGATCCGAAACGATCACGACCTTCGTATTCGGGTCATTCTTCAGAGCGGCTGCCATGAGCCGCGCCACCATGCCATCGACCGCTTCGAGGGTCTTGTCTGCCTCGGGGCTGAAAGCTCCGCTCATGTGTTCAGACGAATCCATTGCACTGAGGTGGATCGTCATGAAGCCGGGCTTTCGCCGCTCCAGGATGTCGAGAGCAAAGCGCGTGCGAACTTCGTCGCCGTTTTCTACGGACGTGTCATTCCCGGCCATGTAGGGACCGATCCTCTGCTCCATCTCCTCAAGGGCGCCTACGGGTCGTGAGACTGCGTTCATCAGGAAGCGATCTTGCGGATTGGCACCCTCACCCACCGAAGTGCCGCGCCAATATTCGGGAATCAGCGTATCGACGCTGGTTGCATTTACGCTGACAGGCCAGCTTACGCTTGCAGTTGCGATACCGGCCTGATGCGCTGCATCCCACAGAGTGGGCACCTTGATGCTTTCGGCGTACCAGTACCATGCGCCGCTCAGTTTGCGCTCGGGATCGAAAACCTGGTTGTTGAGAATGCCGTGCTCCGCCGGCCAGACACCGGTGATCAGTGTCGTGTGGTTGGGGTAAGTCACGGTTGGGAGCGATGCAATCACGCCGTCGGCGTATGCACCTTCCTGAACGAATCTGCGCAGCGTAGGAATATGCAGCCCATGCTGGTCTGCCTGCAACAGGTACTCGGGCTTGAGGCCATCAATTGAAATCATCAGAACCGGCGCGGCAAATGCAGTAGCCGTTACAAAGAGCAGCAGGACGGGCAGCAACAGGCGGCACAACCGGGAGACTGTAAGGGGTTTCATGCTTCCAGTGAAAATGGCCGAGCGCTTTGAAAGCTTTAACTACAGATGAAATCGCAAGCCTTTTCTCAGACTCGCTCGACAAGACGGTCGAGAAAGGCGCATTGAGCAGGATTCACCTTCTGCCTTGCGGCATCGAGAGTGAACCAGCCTGCTCGATCGACCTCGGGAAACTCTTTCATCTTTCCGGATCGTGGAGGCCACTCCAGCGAAAACAGGTTGCTGTGGATGGCATCGGCATCGCAGTCGCCCTCGATTGCCCACGCGCTTACGATTTTGCCGGAGGCCTGCTTCACCTGACCGAGATACCGCGGCTCACCGGAGCCCGGTGCGCAACCGATCTCCTCATGAAACTCGCGCAAGGCCGCGGCGAGCGGGTCTTCGCCGGACTCGTACTCGCCCTTGGGAATCGACCACGCTCCGGCGTCCTTTGTGACGAAGAACGGCCCTCCCGGATGCACGAGCAGAACTTCCGGCGCGTGGCTCCGCCGGCGATAGAGAAGAATGCCCGCGCTGGTTTTTGCCATGGCAGTCGCTCAGAATTGCGACTCGAAGACGCGGAAGCGGCGCTCCTGCTCCCACTGTGCCGTTGCGCGCTGGCTGCCATCAAGAAAGGTCTTGCAGGCGCCGGCTGGATGATCGGCTCCGAGGACCTGACCATGGCAGGCCGCGGCAGGCGCGGTAAATACGTCCGGCGCTGCCCAGAGGCTCGCACCCGGCAGGAAGCTGTGCTCCATGCCTGTTCGAGCAAGCTGTTTCATGTCTTCATAGCTGAGGTGATAGTCGAGTGCGGCGCGCACATATTCGTGGGTAATGTCGATGCGGCTAACGCCCTCATCGTCGGTGGATAGCGCAACGGGCACATGATCGGCGCGGTAAATGGGGAAAGGATGCTGTTGCCACGAATGCCGAGGATGCCCTCGTTGGAGGTGAGGTTGATCTCGACCATGATGTGCTTCTGCGCCATCTAGCTTCAGCAAGCCCTGGGGCGTCGTCCTCATACATCACGTCGACGCCATGGCCGATGCGTTCAGCGTGGCCGATTTCGACGGCCTGGCGGATATGGAAGCGCAGGCCCTCGGGAGGAACCAGGCCCGGAGCCAGTTCGCCGGCGTGCAGCGTGATGCGCACCTTGGGATAGACAGCATGCAGATACTCGAGCATCCGCATCTGCAGCGTGTAGTCGCGCATGGAGATGTAGCCGTCTTCAGGCATGACGAAGTTCATGCCGACGAAGGTGTTGGTCATGGGCATCCATCGATGGCCTGGACAGTTTCAAAACCGAGCAATGTCTGAGCGAAGACCTGTCTCCGGCGAAAAGCCGCGCAGCACCTGGTAGAGATAGCGCACGTAACGTTGCAGGCAGGAGTCGCCTGGGGCGTACCGCAATGTTCGATGCTTGCGGCGCAGCTGCTCGGCAGCGTGAACATGCTCGCGGTCGGCGTAGACCTCGTCCTTGATCATGAGCGAGAGCAAGGTGCTGCGATAGGCGGCGAAATCCAGGTTGAGCGGGTTCTGGCTTGCAATGCAGGCAGCGTGGCTGAAGGCCGGCGTCTCCATCAACTCGAGATACTGCTGGTTCTGGGCTGCGGCGCGGCTGGCCACTTCATCGACCCATTCGCCGATATGCTTTGCGCCGAGGCCGCCGAAACTGTCAAAAGTGGCGAAGAACTGGTCGTGGCCGCTGAACCGGGCTCGGGAACATAGCTGCGCATGGAGAAGGAATCGACGAGGCGATTGTAGAGATCCTGCTCGGCGGACGTGAGAACGCCGTTAACGGACGCTTTCACAAGCGGCGCATTACAGGGTGGCTGGGCCAGATCGAGGGCTTTGGGATCGATGCAGAGACCGTCTTCAGCGGCGGCGCGGATGAAGGTCTCGGCATAGACCGCTCCACCGAGATGGACATGGAGGTCAGCACCCTTGGGAAATTGATCCAGGAAGGCGTGCAATGTCAGCGGCCCGCCTTTGACAGCGGCGTCATAGGCCCGCTCAGCGCGCAGCTCCGCCGGAGACTGCGCAACGGAAACGGAAACAACCGGGAAAACCAGGGCAAGCACAGCAAAACGAGCAGCGAGGACGTTCATATGTGTTTTCCATAGTAGTGCAATCCGGTGGCCTCGCTGGCAGCAAGGAACCATCCGGCGAGGAAATGAGACGAGGCAGGGCCTTCTCGATCCAACAAACTCTGGGCCGCAACGTCCTATCTAACATGGAAATGAGAAGCCGCCTTCAGAGACGAAGAATTCTGCAGTTGCTTGCTGCGGCGACCGTGGGAGGAACTCCGGCGCTGGCATCGCAGGAGAGTGCTGCATCCCGATCCGCTCACGTCGCATGGGTGGCTGAGTCCCTCAAGCAAATGCTGACAATCGAGCCGGGAATGAGCCGCAGCCAGCTGATGACGGTCTTCACCACCGAAGGCGGATTATCGACTGCGTTGCAGCGCACCTTTGTGAGCCACGATTGCCCCTATTTCAAGGCCGATGTCACGTTTCATCGAGCAAGCCACGATCCGAGTGGCGGCCGAGAAGCCTCACTGCGGGAACTGGACAACGATGTGATCGCGACCATCTCCCGGCCGTACCTTCAATTCAGCATCAGGGATTAGGTGTTGTTCCGCCTGCGCAGCTCCGGCCTGGGCCGATTGCCGGGAACCGGCGTGGTTTGGCGGGGACGAAAGGGAGTTGGTATACTGAATGGGTTGTTGCAGCACACTGTCCGTGGACCCCGCCTTCTACTCCCGCGCAGGAAAATGCAACGAAAGTCTTCACTGAGGCCAGGTAGCTCAGTGGTAGAGCGCGGCCCTGAAAAGGCCGGCGTCGGCGGTTCAATCCCGTCCCTGGCCACCATATTTTCTGATCTCCCAGAACAATTCTGAAAGCCCGTCTACTTGCAAAGCACCCGCGATGGTCTGCCCTCATCCGGCCAATTGAATGGCCTTCCCTCTGGGAAGCGTTCAAGCCCGTCTTTTATGCGATGAGCGTGGCGAGGCGCGTCATAACGCCTCATTTCGCTAGGCTATTTCATTCCTTATCACGAGTCGACCATGAATCCCGATACTGTTCTGTCCTGCGCCTGGAGGCAAGCCGCCGACCTCTGCCGTACTCCCAGCTGAAGCCGATGAAGCAGCAGACGAGAAAAACAACTCCCAGCGTGACGATTGCCAGCAGAAGATAGGGCGCAAGCATGAGAAGGCCGCTCCTCGCAGCTCGACCTTTCTCATTTCATCCCCGAGTCCGGTTAAAAGTACCTATGGGAAGTGTTAGATTGCCGTACGAAATGCGTAATGAAGTTGTAAGTATTCAAGCGAGGGTTGCGCCGAGTTGACCTTCACTCGGCGCGTAGGGCCTTCATGGGCTCGATGCGCGTTGCCTTCCACCCTGGACCGAAAGCGGCAGCCAGAGAGGTGAGGAGGATAAGCGCAGTTGCGGCAGCCAGACTGGCGGGATCTGCGGGGCGTACCCCCACGAGCATGCTGGCGACAAGCCGCGTGAGCACGAGGCTCAATACGAGTCCGGCAGCCATGCCGTAACAGGCGAGGCGGAGGGCATGCCGCAGCACAGAGCGCAGAATTACAGCGCGCTGTGCGCCGAAGGCCATGCGCAGGCCGATCTCGAAAGTTCGCTGCGCTACGGAATAGGCGATGGTTCCGTAGACGCCGAGCATGGCAAGCATCAGTCCCACGCCTGCGAAGGCAGAGATGAGCACGGCGCGAAAGCGCTCCGCGGCCATGGACTTGGCAAGCATCGCATCCATCGTGGTGAATCGCAAAGCGATGAGAGGGTTGATACTCAGAATCGCCGCCTGTGCCGGATTCATGAGCGTCAGCGGCTTCACCCTCGTTCGCATCACAACGTGGATTTGGTTGGCATAGAAGGGGTGTTGCGTCATGGGCATGTAGAGCGTTGGCCCGGGCAACTCTGCTGGTGAGTCCTGACGCACATCGCCGACGACTCCGATGACTGTCATCCACTTGTCTGAATCAAGGCCGCATTGGATCTGCCTGCCGATCGGGTCAGCATCGCCAAAGGTTTGCCGCGCCAGGGATTCGCTGATGACGGCGACGAAGGGGCTGTCGTAGGTATCCTGAGCGCCAAAGTCGCGGCCCCGCTTCAGCGGAATAGACATGGTCTGGAAATAGCCAGGGCTAGCGACGCTGAAGTTTGCATACGGCGGATTGTGCGGATCACCGGGCAGACCGCCGCGAGCCTGATAGTAGCCGTTGGAGCCGTATGCGCCTGTCGGCAGGCCCATAATGCCCGCAACGTGATCGACGCCGGGCAACGCACTGAGCTTGGCGAAAATCTGGTCCAGTTGCCGCACTGCCTCTCGAGAGTCATCGAGAGAATGCGCGGGAACATCGGCATCCGCCACCAGAAGCTGACGAGTTTCGTAGCCCAGATCGCGACTCATGAGATTCGACATCGTATGCAGCAGGAGTCCTGCGCCAACAGCGAGCACAAAGGTTGCTGTCACCTCGGCGATCACAAGGCCATCGCGCAGCGAGGCGGCGCTCTGCCGCCCCATGCCGCGGGAAGCGTCGCTCTTGAGCGCTTCTGCCGGATCGACTTTTGCGGCTCGCAGCGCTGGCAGCAGCGATGCCGCCAGTGCAGTGGCAAGCGCGAGACAGACCGTAAAACCGAGCACCCACCCGTTGAGATGAATCTCAGAGGCGCGCGGCAGTTCGCGAGGCGCAAGCGCTAAAAGAACACGCACCGTAGGCACCGCCAAGAGGACTCCGGCAGCACCACCGGCGAGCGCGATGAGCATTCCCTCAAAGAGGACAGGACGGATGATCTTCCAGCGAGAGGAGCCAAGCGCCTTGCGAATTGCGATCTCACGTTGCTGCTCAAGCGAGCGGACGAGTTGCAAGTGCGCAACGTTGACGCAGGCAATAAGGAGAATCAGCGCGGCCGTAGCCCAAAGCAACAACAATGTTGGCCGCGAGTCGCCGGTAAGGGCTTGTTGTAGAGGCACGAAGAGGAACTGCTTGTCGCGGTTCTCCGCAGGATAGGCCTGTTCGAGACGGCGGCTCAGCGTGCCGAGCTCCGACGCCGCGGAACTTAGACTTGCAGCGGGCTGGAGGCGAACCACCGCTTTATAGTTGAAGGCCGTCCGCGATTTGGACTCGGGCGCGAGTGGTGCGGCTTCCCAGACTTCGGTGTGAGCGGGGAAATCAACCCAGTTGGGCAGCACGCCTGTAATCTCAATGGCCTGGCTTTCGACATGGATAGTCTGGCCCAGCGCCGATCGTGCATTTCCATAGTTGTCGATCGCAAATTGCTCGCTGACCAGTGCGGCACGATTGGCTTCGTCGTTGGCAAAGAGCCGGCCGGCAATGGGCTGCAGGCTAAAGACGCGAGCGAAGTTTTCATCGACCCAGGTAACGGTGGTGTACACAGAGTGATCGCGTAGCTGCACGCCTTCGCTGCCGCCGCTGTAGAGACTGAGGGCGGCGAAACTGCGAGCCTGGTCGCGCAGATCAGCAGCATCGGGGCCGGTAACGCGAAGAGAGGTGTGTCCGCTTGCGGATGTGCGCCCGTTGTCTGCCCAGTGCGTATTGATAACGCCAATCTGTCCGGCGTCACGATACGGAAGCGGAGCAAGCAGCACCGATTCGACAACGGTGAATATGGCCGTGTTGGCACCGATGCCGAGGGCCAAGGTAAGCGCTGCCGTAATGGCAAATGCCGGATTGCGACCCAGCTGGCGGAGAGCGAATCGCACGTCTGCAACGCAGCCGATCAGCGCATTTTCCCAACCGTAGGAGTGCGCCTGATCCCGCGCCGCCGTGGCGCTGCCTGCTTCGAGGCGGGCCCTGCGCCTTGCCTCATCGGGAGTCATACCTCGCGCGGTCAATTCTGCCGCCGCATCTTCGTAGTATTGGTCGAGCTCGTCGGAGATGTCCTGATCGCGCCGGCGGCCACGCAGCAGCCCTCGAAGGCCGTAGGTCAATTGGCGCCAGAGGGACATGAGTTAGCTCTCCGCCTTCAGAAGACGGGCAATCGCCGTGGCGCGTCTGGTCCAGTCGGCTGTCTCTGATTCCAGCTGCTTTTTGCCGTTTCGGGTGAGCGCGTAGAACTTTGCGCGGCGGGCGTTCTCGGTCTGGCGCCACTCTGCGTCGAGCAGGCCGGCCCGTTCGAGACGCTGCAAGGCGGTCAGCAAAGATCCGGGATTCACTTTGAAGACGCCGCGTGAGACCTGCTCGACCCGGCGTGCGATGCCGAACCCGTGCATTGGCTCGAGGCTCACCGTTTTCAAGATGAGCATGTCCAGCGTTCCCTGTATGACGTCGGTATTAGGGGCATCCATGATGCACACCGTACGCCTGTCACATCTTGATTGTCAAGATGTGATCGTCAGTATGAGGGGAGCATTGTCAGAACGATGCCGGACAATTTACTTTCTCGCTGGAAATTGCGCCAGCAGCTTCTGAATTGCCGCGGTGATTTTGCCGATCGACTTCTCGGACTTGGTAGGATCGAGTTCCTGTGTGACAACTCCGTTCCAGACCATCTTTTTGGTGGCTGTGTCGATGAAGGTGAGCTGCAGCGTTCCCTTTGGCAAGGACTTGCCCGACGTACCGGGCGGCCCCTCATATCCGACCCATTGCGCATCGAGAGCAGGCGCCTTGCAGTTGGAACAGCTGTCAGAGAGAACGCCGGGGATATCGGGCAGATCGTAGCCGATGCCGCCCGCGGGAACGAGCGTGAGATCGCCACCTGTGTCGACGTTCACATAGCCTTTGGCGTCAAGTTCCTGCTTCACGGTCCCGATCACCGACTGATAGAGGAGAGGCCGCGTTGGTGGAGTGGCGGGCTTCTGGACCGAGTAGCTTCGATAGTGCGCGAAGTTCACATCCTTTTCCTTGCCGACCTTTACCTTCTGCGCCAGTGCACCGTTCGTGGCGACGGCCAAAAGCGCAAGCAGCACTCGATACTTTACAGTTTGATGAATCATCGACTTTCCGATCCTGTGAGGAGAGGGTAACTTAACACGCTAATCATACATGCGTGGTTGCCCCGTAATGGGCGCGGCTGCGACAATGAACGGGACCGCGTGAGCAGTCTCCGCAAGCGCCGGACGCACGCGATTCAAGCCTCCATCCCATCCAGAAGAGATACTCTCCATGAGTGGCACTACGAAGAAAAAGAAGATGGCTCACCACCACGCGCCTGCGGGTCTTCGTACCCGCCGCGTTGATGAGTGCGAGACGCTCGACGAAGTTTTCCGCGATTGTCTGCCTGCTTTTGGCGGCGCGTTTCTGAGGCGGATGTACAACATTCTGGATCGCGCCATCGGCCTGGGTTTTCCGCTGACGCTGGCGATTTCCGGACCGGTTACGGTCTCCGGCCAGCATCTCACATGGCTGATTCCGCTGCTTGAAACGGGCTGGGTCGCTTACCTGAGCACCACCGACGCAGTTTGCTATCACGACGGCCATCGCAGCCTCGATGCGCACCGACAGATCCGTTTTATGAAGTCCCGATTTTCGGCGACGACGGCGCGCTGCGCGACGAACAGCACCATCCGCGTGACCGACGTGGCTTTCGACGAGAGTGTGCTGCTCGATCAGGACAAGTTTCTCTCGGCAGTGCTGACGCGAGCCCGAGTTTCAGAAGAAGATGACCGGCACCGAGATGCGCTATCGGCTTGGCGCGCACTACGCCGAGCAGGAGCACAAGACGGGCGTGCAGCACGGGCTTGCTCGCGACCTGCAACCGCTTGGCAGTTCCGATGTTTGTCGGCGCGCCTGCCGACGGCAGCGTCTTTCTGAATTCGATGAAGCTGTGGGCGATGCGCGAGGCCGGGCTTATCGACAGTACGATTTCGATCTGGATCTGCACGCTGAAGTCTTCGAAGCATGCGCCTACCATCGCTGGGGCTTGTTCGAAAGCGACGCGAAGGCGATTGGCGACGTTCATCCTGGGCGGCGGCGTGCCGAAGAATTACAATCTGCAGCCTGAGCCGGCGCTGGGCCAGGTGCTGGGCTTGCCGGATGTGCGCGGCTACCAATTTGACGTGCAGATCACGACCGCCCCGGTGACCGATGGGTCGCTCTCGTCGTGCCCGCCGGCCGAAGCTGTGACGTGGGGCAAGGTCGACAAGGATACGTACCTGCAAACAACCGAGAGCATGCAGGGCGATTACTCGATGGTGATGCCCTTTCTCGCATTGGCACTTCTGGAGACCCGCAAGAATTACGAGAAGAAGCGGGAGCAGATCGGCGAAGAGAAGCTCTTTCGCGAAGAACCGCGCGCCCGCGGCTACCTGCGCAACAGCGCCGGCTACCGACTCTATGAGCGCAGAGATGAGCTGACGGCGAAGCTGCTCAACGACGTGAAGAATAACGCCGAGTGGCTCAATCAAAGCATTGAGGTCCACTCTGCGTCGGGAAAGTGAGAGCTGGGCCGCGATGAGCACTGAACGTCAAGCACACAAAGCTCACGGCTTTCGCATGCCCGCCGAATGGGAGCAGCACCGCGCTACGTGGCTCGCTTGGCCGCACGAGAGCAGCGACTGGCCGGGAAAATTCGAGACCGTTCCGTGGATTTACGGCGAGATAATTCGCCACCTAGCGCGCGTGGAGAAGGTTTGCATTTTGGTACAGGACGCCGAAACCGAGCTTTACGTGCACGGAGTGCTGGAGAGCTGCCACGTCAATCTCGATGCCATCGAGTTCTTTCTAATACCCACTGACCGTAGCTGGACGCGCGACTTCTGCCCGATCTTTGTTCGCGACAAGCAGAATCGGCGTCACGTTTTGAACTGGCACTTCAACGGCTGGGCAAAATACAGCAACTGGCAGCGTGATGATGCGGTGACGGAAGCGATCGCGCCGCGCATCGGCGTGCCGATGGTGACACCGGAATTTGACGGCAAACGCATCGTGCTTGAAGGCGGCAGCATCGATGTGAACGGCGCCGGCAGCATTCTTACCACTGAAGAGTGCCTGCTAAGCGATGTGCAGGCCCGCAATCCGGAACTGAAGCGGGAGCAGATCGAGGAGATCTTTCGCGACTATCTTGGCGCGCGCAACACGCTCTGGCTGAGGAATGGCATCGCCGGAGATGATACGCACGGCCACGTTGACGACCTTGCGCGATTTACCGATGCTCACACGGTTGTTGTGGCGAGCGAACAGGACCCTCAGGAAGTGAACTACGAGCCGCTCAAGGAAAATCTGGCTCGCCTGCGAGAAATGAAAGATCAGGATGGCAAGCCGCTGCGGGTTGAAACTCTGCCCATGCCTGAACCGGTGTTCTTCGATGGGCAGCGCCTTCCAGCGAGCTACGCAAACTTCTACATTGCGAACAGCGTTGTTCTGGTGCCGACATTCAACGATCCGAATGATCGCGTTGCGCTGAACAAACTGGCAGAGCTATTTCCGGGACGGCAGGTCTGCGGAATCGCGGCAACTGATCTCGTCCTGGGGCTTGGCACCCTGCATTGCATGACGCAACAGGAACCAGCCTGAGGTTCTTCAGACACCCGGCACAATACCGCTCTCGATATCGCGGGTAGCTTGCGCGATACTCTCCGGCTTACCGAGGTCGCGCCAGTAGTAGTCGTCTGCACGGAATCCAAGAATATTCTCTCCAGCTCCTGCAAGGCGCAGATAGGCCGGAATAATCGAAAATGCGCCATCTTCACTCAGCTTTCCCAGAAGCGCGGGAGAGATGACGTGGATACCGGCAAAAGCGAAGGCCCGCGGCGCATGAACGTCGCGCACCATTTCGGTGTTGCCATCACGCCCAATGCGGCGTCCGCAAAGCTCGCCTTCAGCGTCGAAGAGTAAAGGCCGCGAGGTTTCACGGGCCTGAACAGCGAGCGTGGCCAGCGCGTTGTGCTTTCTGTGGAAGTCCACCATGCGTGCAAGATCGATTGCGCTCAAAACATCGACGTTGTGCAGGATGAAGGGCTCGGCTGCATTTCGCGCTCTGAAGAAAGAACCACGCGGCCTGCTTGAGGCCTCCTCCGGTATCGAGCAGAACCGGCTTCACGGGAAATCTCGATGCGCATGCCGAAGTTCTTGTTCGCGTGCAGGTAGTCGACCACCATGTCGGCAAAGTGATGCACATTGACGATGACCTCGTTTACGCCGAAGGTTCCCAGACGAGCAAGAGCGCGATTTCCAGCAGTGTTCGGCCGGCGACCTCGACCAGCGCTTTGGGACGATCGTCGGTCAGCGGCCGCAGTCGCGTGCCAAGGCCGGCCGCCAGCACCATCGCTCTCATCTGCCCATCTTCTCCAGCTCGACGTGCCGGAGGACCACATCTACTCCGCTCACGGCTCCGCAGATGTCTTGCCAACTGCTCGGCCAGGTACACCGAGCGATGCTGGCCGCCGGTACAGCCGAACTGACACCATCAGATTTTTGAAGCCGCGGCGCTGATAGGTCGCCACGCTCGCATCGACGAGCGCCTGACGCGTGCGCCAGAAACTGGTGAACGCTCTCCTGCCGATTCAGGTATTCGATCACGGCGCATCTTTGCCGGTGAGCTGCTTGAATCGCTCCTCGCGGCCGGGATTGGGCAGAGCGCGCGCATCGAAGACAAAGCCGCCGCCATTGCCCGCTGCGTCCGTGCGGCATTTCGCGATGAAACGAGAAACTGAATATCCGCACTGTGAGCGGATCGGCGGAATGAGCCAGGCCTGCAGCTTTTCCGAACGCACCATCGCCTGGAAGGCATCCATCAGCGCGGGCAGCTCGACGGGCAGTTTGATGTTGTCAGCAGCCAACGCAGATTCTTCAGCGCATAAGGGTACGCTCTGCAGAAAATGCGCCTTGCGCTCATAAAACCCTCGGAAACCGTAAGCGCCAAGAGCCTGCATGATGCGCACGTAGACGTACGCGTAGTAGTGCTCCATGAACGCCGCGCGATCGAGCTTGATATGACCGCCGAGACAATCAAGGTAGTAGTCGAGCAGCTGCTGGCGCAGTTCGGGCGGCAGGTCGGCCTTGCCATCGTAGAGCAACGAAGCGATGTCGTATTGCAGGGCGCCCTTGCGGCCGCCCTGATAGTCGAGGAAGTACGGCTGGCCATCGCGCAGCATCACGTTGCGTGATTGAAAATCGCGATAGAGGAAGTAGTCGTGGTCGGCGGCGAGCAGAAACCGGGTGAGCCGGCCGAAATCGTTTTCCAGCGCCTGCTCATTGAAGGGAACGCCCGACAGCCGCAGAAAATAATATTTGAAGTAGTTCAGATCCCAGGCGATCGATTGGCGATCGAAACTCGCCGCGCGGATAGCAGACCTTGTAATTCAGATCGCGTCCGGCTTCTACCTGAAAGCGCGGCAGCACGGCGACGACTTTACGGTATGCCTCAACTGCCTCGGGAGCGATGGATTCGCCGGCGCGATGCTGGCTGAGAAACTCGAAAAGCGTCGTGTCGCCGAAGTCTTCCTCAATGTAGGCGTTCTGGCCCAGGTCCTCCGCGTAGATTTCCGGAACAGGGAGGCCATGACGGCGGAAGTGACGTGAAAACTCGATGAAGGCGATGTTCTCTTCTCGAACGGGATAGACGACGCCGATCGCCGTTTGGCCGCTACCAGAGAGCCGTACGATTGCGCGTCCGGAACCACCCAGCTGGCCCTGCAGAGGTTTTACCTGTTCAGCGGGCGTCTTAAAGTGCCGCTCAAATAGCCGTTCCAGGGCGTCCATGCATCTCTTTCCGCGATTTGCGCAAGTGCTGCACAAAGATTACCGGCCCAAAGATGGTCACGCAAGAGAGGGAGTCGCAGGGTCGCGCCACACGGGTCTCCACCAATAGATGGAGATTCAGAGCCATCAGAAGTCCGACGACAGGCCGGTTCAATTCTCCTAAAGTGCACTCTGGCTGGCTCTATCCATTACAAGGGCGACATCCTCGCTGGAATTCACTGCTGAAGGATGAGATTCGCAGCCCCTTGCTGGCGAGCCTCGAAGTTTTCGGAGGTCCCCCCTTGAAGCTAATCAGAAGAAGTGTGCAGTTTGTTGTCTTAGTGTTTGTTGCCTCGGTATCTAGCGTTGCAATAGCCCAAGTGCCGATGAGCAGTCTTAACGGCCGCGTGACAGATCCAAAAGACGCTGTGGTAGTGGGCGCACAAGTAACAGCAGTCAGCGTCGCGCAGGGTATCTCGCGAAGCACTCAAACTAACTCGAGCGGCTTGTATGTGTTGCCGAGCCTGCCTGCAGGCGTCTACGAGTTGCGAATCGCAACTCCGGGATTTGCGACCCAACAAATGGAGAGCATCGCGCTCGAAGCGGGACGCAGCACTACGGTAGACGCGAAGCTAGCGGTCGCCGCAAGCGACACGACGGTGAAAGTAGAGGCGACCAGTCAGAGCGTCGATCTGACCCAGTCGATGATTCAGGGCGAAATTACTTCAAAAACAATCTCAAGCATCCCGCTCAATGGACGGAACTTCCTCGAACTTGCCTATCTGGTTCCCGGCAATCGCCCGGCACCGACCTTCGACCCAACGAAGACCAACACGCTGGAGGTAAGTTCTGCAGGGGGCTTCGGACGAGGCGGAAATGTGACCGTTGACGGCGGCGACAACAACGACGAAGTGGTAGGCGGAACGCTGTCAAACTTTCCTGAAGATTCCGTTCAGGAGTTTCAGATCGCAACCGGGCGCTTCACCGCGGAGGTAGGCCGCTCGGGGAACAGCATCGTCAATATTGTCACCAAGACGGGAACCAACCAGCTCCACGGTTCGGCCTTCATCTTTGAGCGCAACAGGCATTTACAGGCGCTCCCGGCGACCTTTAACCGGAGTCTGCCTACTCCTCCCTTCGACCGCGAACAGTATGGCGGCTCGATTGGCGGTCCCATCAAATCCGACCGCGCCTGGTGGTTCACATCTCTTGAGTATCGTGATCAGAATGCGGCGATTCAGACGGGCGCTCGCGACTTCACCACCGATGAGATTCTGAACACATCGGCTCCGGCGCCACTGCGGGACCTCTTGTGGTCTTCGCGAATCGATACGCAACTGAGCGCGCGCAACAGCTTCATGGCGCGCTACTCCTTCAACCGCTCAACCGATACAGCAGAGGCCACGCCCTCGCAGAGCACACCGTCTTTCACTGCGGCGGAGCGGCAAAACTCTCTTAACCGATTCAACTCTGTTGTGGCGGCATTAACGACGGTGATTTCGCCTACAAAGGTGAACAACCTCTCATTTCATTACGACAACTTCTACAACTCGATTCCGCCGTATCCTGAAGACCAGCCAACGACGAATCCGTCGCTTGGTTTGACGAATGAGCTGATCTTCCCCGACCTTGCCGACGGTGCAAACTTCAACCTGCCACAGGCAACGCATCTCGACCGCGTTCAGGTACGCGACGGACTCTCGTGGGTGGTGGGCAAACACACGCTGCACCTGGGGGGCGAGTTTCAGCACTATGCAGCCACGGGCGAAATCAACGTCTTTGGCACCGGCACGGTGATTCTTGTATCTGACTTTGGCTTCGCGGATCTGAACGGCGATGGGCAGATCAACGATCTCGATATCCCGATGGCGGTTGGTCTCAAGAGCAGCGCGCCCGTTGTACCAGTTCCAATTCCCAGGGTCTTCAACAGCTACGTGGCCGGCTATGGGCAAGACGACTGGCGAGCTACCCCGAAGCTGACGCTCAATCTGGGTCTGCGCTGGGAATACGACACCAATATCACCGGCACCTCAAGCGCGCATGATCCGTGCCCAAACCTGACGACCGAGCCCACTCAACCGTGCACTTGGATGGCAAACGTCATCGACCTCAAGAAGGTTCCGGACAAGAAGAATTTTGGCCCGCGCGTTGGGTTCGTCTACGACCCCATTGGAAAGGGCAGAACGGCAATTCGCGGTGGCTATGGCATCTACTATGACCGCATCATCCTGGAAGCCGGATCGTATGAACTGGTGCAGAACGACCGCGCACTGACGGTAACGCAATACGCGGGCTCGTCGTGCACGTCGCCCTATGTGCCGGGGCCCCCCAGCCTTGGCGCCTGTTTTGCGCCGGGCGGGGCTTTTGTTGCAGGCACTCCCACATTGACTGACCCCTTCAGCGGTCCCCATCAGACTGGCGGCGTGGGCATGCTCGCCATGGGGCCGAATGCACACCACCCCATGTTTCAGCAGTTTTCTCTCGGAGCGCAGCAGCAAATCGGAAACAACTGGGTGATTTCCGCTGATGGGCTGCACGTCTTCGCGACGCGGCAGATTATTGCTCAACTCCTGCGGACCACAGACTCGATCTCTCCCTACGTCAGTTGCCCTGGCGACAATCTACCCTGCACTTTGACCGATCCTCTGAGCGGCATCACCGACAACATTACGCTGATGCAGTCGCAGGCAAAGTCATGGTATGACGGTCTCATCGCGAGCGTTGAGCATCATCCAGCCAAGATCGGACGTATCGGCTACCAGTACAACATCAGCTACACGCTTTCAAAGACCTTCGACTTCGCAGACGACGACCAGCTCACGCGGAACAATTCCGCGGAGCAAGTAAACCTTGTGGAGGGCATCGACAATCTGCAGCTTGAGAAAGGCTACGCGCTCACCGACGAGCGGCATCGCCTGACCTTGTTTGGCGAGGCGGAGCTGCCATGGGGCTTCTCAGTAGCTCCGCTCTACACCTATGGCTCAGGCGTGCCCGCAGACACCTTTCTGCCGGGAACAGGAGGCATCAACGGCGCAAGTGGCTCACGCCTGCCGCTGCTGCCGCGCAACGCAATCGGCCGGGAGATCAAGAACAGTGCCCAGCTGAACGCGGAGATCGATCGCTGGAATGCTTTGCCTGCCTGCCCTGGAGCCTTCCCGTGCCTGGCCGGCGGCACTCTGCAGCATGTTCCCGATGGTCTTAACTTCTCCAGCCCCTTCAGTTCGCTCGATATGCGAGTGCGGAAGGATTTCCGGCTCGGCGAGCGCGGAAGGTTCAGCCTGGCAGGGGAGGTGTTCAACCTCTTCAATCAAACGAACATTCGCGGATCGAGCAACGCAAACTACTCCGGCCGCAATATCTCTATTAGCCCTTATCAGGCTGCGAACGGCGATCAGCCAGCGCAGACGGTGCAGGAGAACTTCTATTCGCCGGTTACCACGGCGGGCGGGTTCTTTGGTTCCGGCGGTCCACGCGCCTTTCAATTCGCCGCGCGGCTGGAATTCTGAGCGAGGTCTGATTTGGCTTATCCCGAATACGAAAGGCTTGCCCGGACGACCGGTCGAAAGTGGTCGTCCGACGCAACCAACCTGCCAGTTGTAGAGGAAGCCGAAGCCAGTGGACTGGTCGGCGAACTTTACAGCAGATTTCGGTCCCATTTTGGCCGTCCCGACGTGCCGGGCATTCTGAAATGCTTCGCTACTCATCCGCCACTACTGCAGCACATGATGGATTTGTCGGAATGCCTGATCTTTAGCGATGGGCATCTCACACGCCGGCAAAAGGAGATGATTGCCGCTTTTGTTTCCACGACGAATGACTGCCCTTATTGCGCAGACAGCCACTCCTTCTTCTTTCTGGTTCATGGCGGCGATCGCGATACCCTTCACGCAATTCAACAATGCAACATGCAGTCGCCGGCCTTTTCAGATGCCGAGCAGGCGCTGCTTGCATTCGTAGATAAGGTCAATCGCCAGTCGAGTGAAATCCGCAACGAAGACATCGAGCGGCTGCGCACAGCCGGATGGACCGATAATCAGATTGCCGAGGCGATCCATGTAGCTTCGCTCTTTGCCACTTTCAACCGCGTTGCCAACGCCTTTGGGCTGAAATCGCAAGGCCTGCTTGACCTATACGAGAAGGGATGACCGAGTTGACCACTCAACAGAAGATTGATTCGCTCTTCCTGCGCGACGTAGAGCAGAACCCGCAACCCTGCGCATATGCTGATCTGATAGCGGCGGCGAAGGCGTCGGGCTCAGACCGCTGGGGCATCTGGAATCTGCTCGCCTTCCGCCCTAAAGCCGCCTATCACCTTTGTCAATTGAGCCAGGAAATCATGCATGCGGATGCTCCAATCAGCTCGGACCTGCGAGAGCTGATCGCGGCGTATACGTCTTCTCTGAACAAGTGCGAATTCTGCATGAAGGCACATGCAGCCGTAGCAGGCTGGTTATACAAGGACGAAGATCTCGTGTGGAGCGCAATTCGCGATCTGGAAACAGCGCGATTGCCTGAACGCGACAAAGTGATGCTCCGCTTTGTGAGTAAAGTCACGCTCGACTCCGGCGCAGTTGAGAGGGCCGATATTGAGCTGGTGAAGGCTTCAGGTTGGGACGACACGGCGATCTACTATGCGATCGCGGTATGCGCTCTCTTCAACTTCTATAACCGGTTCGTCTCGGCAAACGGAGTCCAGCCTGTCTCCGATGAGGCATTTCGCCGCCTTGCGAAGCGCATGGCCGAACACGGCTACGTCCGCGAATAGCGGTTCAGCAACAAATCTGGCCCTTCGGCCAAGCCTGTCTACGAAAACCCGGTTGATTCTTAAGAATTCTTAAGCGCAACATAGAAGCATCGCGCTTGTGCGAGACTTAGAAACCGTGGGTGAACTCGTGTCGGCGGTAGAAACTGAAGGCGGAGAGAAGCAGAAACAGCTCTCCCTGTTGCTGGTGGACGACGACGCCGAGCTCTGCGAAATGATGCGGGAGTTCTTTTCGCAGGCGGGGCATCGAATCGAGTGCACATGCAATGGGCGGGAGGGGCTGGCGAACGCGCTGCGTGGCGGCTATGACCTCGTGATTCTCGATGTGATGCTGCCCGGGCTGGATGGAATTACGGTTCTAGAGCAGCTGCGCCGCCGCAAGGATCTGCCCGTGATTATGCTGACGGCGCGGGTGCAGCAGCACGATCGCATCCTGGGGCTGAACTCCGGCGCCGACGACTATCTTCCCAAGCCATTTGATCCTGACGAGTTGATGGCGCGGATACGCGCTGTGCTGCGGCGTACCGAATCGACCGTCAGACAGAGTGACGACGTCGTGACTTATGGCAGAATCAAGGTCAATATTTCAACACGCGAGGTTTGGAGCTCGGGAAACCCGGTAGAGCTGACCTCGATGGAGTTTGACCTGCTGGACCTGTTGATGCGGTCGGCGGGACGCGTAGTTTCGCGAGATGAGATTTCCGCGGCGCTCTTTGAACGCGAGGCGACGCCATATGATCGGTTTCTGGATGTACACATCAGCCACCTGCGTAAGAAACTTGCGGGCGGACGCAATCTGATCCGTACGATTCGGGGAGTCGGCTATGTCTTTACTGGAACGGCTTGAATCGCTGCCTGTGAAGTCGCTTTACATCGGGGTGCTGCTCGTAATGATCTGCATCCTGTCACTGTCGTTCCTCGCCTTCCACATGATTGCCACGCACGTACAGAAAATCGAGATCGACCCGACATTCGACAAATTTGACGAACTGCAGCTTGAAGGCTCGCTCGATGAGTTTCGCACGGGTGGCAAACCAGCTTTGAGAAGCTACCTTGCGGGGCTGGACCGAATCTTCAGCGGAAATCACTATCTGCTCGATGCAAACGGCATCGATCTGGTGACCGGCAACGATCAATCAAGACTCCTGCCACCACCCCCTGCGACAAAATCCCGCATCCGAGCTCATGGGCGCTGGATCGTCACGCACAAATCGGCGGACGGACAATACTGGTTTGCCGGCGAAGGCGCGACCGGGCGTCCGCAAACCTCGACCTTTCTTCCTTACTACTTTCTCGTGATTGGCGCGACTGTGGTGCTGTGCTGGATCGCATCGATCGGCGTGGTTTCACCCATTCACAGAATCGCCGGAACAATCGCTCAATTTGGCGATGGCAATCTTTCGGTCCGCGTACAGACGAAGAGACAGGACGAGATCGGTCAGCTTGGGCGCTCGTTTAACCGCATGGCAGAACGGCTGGAACGGCTGATCGTGAGCGAACGAAGACTGCTGGGCGATATCTCCCATGAGCTTCGATCGCCTCTCGCCCGGTTGAAGTTCGCGGTGAAACTGGCCCGCACTTCTCCGAACAGCACGAGTGCGCTCGACCGCATTGAGCGCGACGTGAACCGCATCACTTCACTGGTTGCCGACATCGTGGAGATCACCGCAATTGAAGGCGATCCTTCGATGCGTGATATGACCACCGTGAATGCGCGCGAAGTTGTAGACGATGTTGTGCGCGATTGCGCGCTCGAAGCGCAATTTCGCGGATGCAGTATCACTCTGAAAGGCGAACTTACGCACGAGATCACGGGCAATCGCGAGCTTCTGCGCCGCGCTCTTGAAAATGTGCTACGCAACGGAATTCGCTACTCGCCGACGAACTCCACGATTCAGCTGACGCTCGAAGAGACGGCGCACGATGCGATCCTCACGGTGAGAGATTTCGGTCCGGGAGCCCCACAGGATGCGCTTGCGCGCCTCTTTGATCCATTTTTTCGCGTTGAGGAAGCACGCGACACCAGCAGCGGCGGCACAGGCATGGGGCTTTCAATTGCGAAGCGCGCCGTACAGGTGCATCGAGGAACCATCGTTGCAGAGAATGCGCTGCCTGGATTGCGCGTGCGCATCACAATTCCTTTGGCGCCCCAACCAACGCTAAATAAGTACGATAGCGTGCAGAGTGTGGAAGACTCGAAGGCGCTTAAGATTTCTTAAGCTTAATTTCCTCGACAACCGTGTGTAATGGCCTCAATGCCTCAAGCAGTTGCTAAATCCCCGGCGAGGCATTAAGGAGATTCCATGAAGCGTGCCTTCGCATTCGCCCTCGTGCTTGCATCCTTGTCAGTTCCTGCTTTCGCCGCGAAGAATTCGCAGAGCCTGACACTCAACACACCTGTGAAGGTTGGAACCACCGAACTGCCTGCAGGTGATTACAAGGTGTCCTGGACCGGAACCGGTTCGGCTGTTCAGGTCACATTTGCCCAGAAGGGCAAGTCCCCCGTCACGGTACCCGCAAAGGCTGTTGAAGCAAAGAACAATCACGTCAGCACTCTGACCAACTCGGTTGGCGGCGCAGATGTGCTCGAATCCATCCAGCTCAAGGACCTCACGCTGAACCTGACAGATGGTACCGCCACAGGCCAGTAAGCAATCCCGGATTTATTAATACTTCCTTCCTTTTCATACCCCCATCCATTCATTGGATGGGGTTTCTTTTTGAGGGCCTACTCTCACGCTTTTCGCGTGAACCGCCATTCGTCGATATATGTCCACGATCCGCGGTCGTCACGTTCCTCGTTCACAAATTGGAAGTGATCCTGATCAGTTCGCGTCCACCTCATGCGCCATTCGCAGTTGATGCCGATCATCGTCATGAGCCCGGTGAATGTGACCTGATCGCCGACCCATCCTTCACTTGAATGCAGGATCCCGTAGGATCCACGCAAGAGCACGTAGATCCACTGCCTGCTGAAGGGATCGTATGTGATGTTCTGCGTCAGACTGCCGTCAGGCGCGACGAGACAAAGCCACGTGCCGTCCGCCGAAAGGCGAACCTCGTTTGTCCTGCATCGGTGTAGGCCGGCGAAACGGGTGTAGCGGGGACGGCGTTCTCGTAGTCCCCCACTCGCCGATGATCCATTGAAACTTCCTGAGTTCCTCGCTCCGCTGCGCCGGCAAGGTGGCAACAAGGTCTAGATTGAAGACTCCGACCTTACGGTCGGGGTCAAAACGCGAGGGACCCATCTTCATGATCCCGGTGGAGAACAGACGCTGCATGAGCATGGACGCAGCATGCCGGGACAGGCAGGATGGTGAAAAGCAAGCAAGCCCCGACGCTTTCGGCATCGGGGCTCGTGGGTTCGGCGTTACTGCGGCAGTGCTTTTGATATGCGGCCCAGAGGCGGCCGCTCTAATTTAAACCAAGGCTGAAGCCCGAGGATTTACCGCTTGTCGGCTGGACCAGCCCAGGCGACAGGCGCGACCGTTCGCCCGCTCAGCGGGCCCGGCCGTCCTTTAAAAAACTAGACCGTGGCCAGCGAGCGCAGAACCTGATCGATGTGTTGCTGCATGCGCTCTTCAGGAAGCTGCTCGGCTGACTGCGCGGGCGCCGGAGCAGGCTGTGCCTGCGGACGGCTGGTTTCAGTTGCAGAGCCGACCTCAACGATCAGCTTCAAGGCCGTGACGGCCTTCTCAATTCTTTCTTTGCGCACACGAAGCTGCGCCTGCCGTTCGACAATCTGATCGATCTCTGCAACACCTGCCTCGTATGCTGCGCGATAGGTTGGGTCTGAAGTAACGCCGCTCATATAGTGCCTCCAGCTCCGAGATTAGGTCTAAGTAATCTTTTTCGACATTACACAAAGGTGCAATTTGAAGGACTTTGGTGGCAGTACGTGGGTTACTGCCCTTTCGGGTTGTCCCCACCGAGCCTCGCCGTTTGGCTCAGGTGCGGTTTCACGGTATACTGAGGGTTCGGCAACCCCTTAGGCCTTGCAGTGTGGGCCTTGAGCGTGGTTCCGGCTTCGACTCCGGTAGGGTCGTCCTGCAAAACGGTCGCCCAAAACCGGCTACAAAGCCCCGAAATACAACAGATTGTGGAGTTTAGCAATGGCACAGGTATGCGACGTTTGCGGCAAAGGTCCGCAATTTGGCAATAACATCTCGCACGCGCACAACGTGACCCGGCGTCGCTGGAACCCGAACCTGCAGGCAGTAAAGGCTGTGGTGAACGGCGCCCCCAAGCGCATCCGCGTCTGCACGAGCTGCATCAAGTCGGGCAAAGTCACCAAGGCCTGATCAGGAATCCCTGAGGGCTGCCTTGCAGCTCAAGAAAACCCTGAATTCACGACCTGCCCCGCCCCTTGTGGACGGGGTTTTGTTGTGCCCGGAATGTAGGCTATTTTGCCTTCTCGAAGGTCAGCGAAGCCGAGTTAATGCAGTAACGCAGCCCCGTCGGGCGCGGTCCGTCGGGGAAGACGTGCCCCAGGTGGCCGCCGCAGCGGGCACAGGTGACCTCGATGCGCCGCATGCCGAAGCTATTGTCCTCGTGCTCCGCGATCGACTTGGAGTCGGCGGGAATCATAAAGCTGGGCCATCCGCAGCCAGAATCGAACTTGGCCCCGCTCAGAAACAGCAGTGCGCCACACCCCGCGCAGTGGTAGTTCCCTGTTTCATGGTTTTCAGTCAGGACGCCGGTAAAAGGGCGCTCAGTACCCTTCTCGCGCAGCACGTGGTACTGCTCCGGCGTAAGCGCTTCGCGCCACTCCGCTTCGGTGCGGGTCACCTTATCTGGAACTTCGCTCATAGTCTTCTCAATCCGGTTGGTCATACCTGATTAGATGGCAATGTCGGCGTAAAGATACGGCGGTCAGATCTCGGCAACCAGCTCGATTTCGACCAAGGCGTCCTTGGGAAGGCGGCTGGCTTCGATGGTGGTACGGGCCGGAGGTGCAACCCCTTCAGGCGCAAGATACCGGCCATAAACCGCGTTCATGGCTGCGAAATCGTTGAAGTCCTTGAGAAAAACAGTCGCCTTGATCGTCTTCTCGAGGCCGGTGCCCGCAGCTTCAAGAACGGCCTTGAGGTTCTCAAGCGCGCGGGTGGTCTGTTCAGTGATGCCGCCCGGCACAAGCTGCTGAGTTGCAGGATCGAGCGCAACTTGCCCGGCAGTGAAAACAAGACTTCCGGACCGAATCGCCTGCGAATAGGGCCCGATAGCGGCAGGCGCGGAGGTTGTAGCGATAACCGATTTGCTCATGCCCCAGATTCTACCTTCGAGGCCATCCGATCAGCGCCACACCGCCAGTAAAGCGCCAACCACAAACAGGCCGACAAGCCAGTACCCAGCGTTGATCAGGAACAGCTTGACTGGACGGCCTTCATAAATACCCTGTGGCAGGTTGGGAGCGGCGATAAAACCTAGCCATGACACGAAGCCGACGAAGGCACCCCACCCGATGGTCGATGCACCCGACCAGATCACAAAGTGTGACAACACCAGCGCGAGAATGAGGTCACCGATGAAGGACGCAATCATGCCGCCTACGAGGCCCTTCCGTTTCGAAGGGTCAGGCGTGATGCCGAGCAGAGCCATCCAGGGCTTTGCAAAGAGTGCGGGAGAATACCAGACCGCGCCGAGAACCCACAGAAAGACGGCGGAACCGATGATCGCCAGATGATTCAGGTGATGGTGAATGTGTTCCACAAGAATGCCTCCTCTTTAAATTCTTCAAATTTTGGGGGAGGGGGCCGAGTCTCGCTGTCGCCTGTGAGACGATGCGGCGATGAATCTTAACCGGGAGTCTTCACACCGGTCTTCAGCAACTCGATTGCTTTGGTGAGCCGCCGCGTGCGGGTCTCTTCCTTCTTGGCTTCCGTGATCCAGCGGACATACTCTTTGCGGTGCGTGTAGCTCAGCTTCTCGAAGGCAGCAAGCACGCCTTCCTTCTTCATCAGCTTCGCGAACTCTACTGGAATCTCGACGGCGCGTACCGCTTCATCACGTTCAACGACAACGCTGATGGTGTCGCCGGGACCTTTGCCCATCTTCTGCTGAATCGCTTTGAGAATGGGAAGCATGTGCTGAGGCTGTCCGTACTTCACCATTGTTCCGGTGTAGGGCACGCCATCGTAGGTGACTTTCACCGGCACCTGGCCGCGCGTGCCGAATTCTTGCTCGACATCGTACGGAAACAGCACGCACGCACCCGCACTACCCACAGACTGAATGGTGGCCTTGAACTTGTATTGCTTCATGAGTAGCGCGTGCCCC
Source organism: uncultured Acidobacteriaceae bacterium (assembly GCA_963832465.1). Lineage (GTDB taxonomy): Bacteria > Acidobacteriota > Terriglobia > Terriglobales > Acidobacteriaceae > Telmatobacter. Next base: position 131,557 of record CAWHUJ010000001.1, on the reverse strand, counting down.
TTGAGGAGAAGAGTGAACAGCAATCAACTGTCACATAAGAGAAGCGCGCAACACAAGAAAATTGAAGAAGCAGAGCTGAATGCACGAATCCCATCCTCGCTAGCTGCAAGGATGGGATCGGGAGAAGCGTATACGCTGTTTTGACGAGCTTCGGGTCTTAGACCAGCTTCGCGTCGAGGGTGATCTCGGTGTTGTTGGCGAAGAGCTTCGAGATCGGGCAGCCAGCCTTGGCATTTGCGGCAGCCGTGTCGAAGACTTCCTTGGTTGCGCCGGGAACGCTTGCCGTGGTGGTCAGAGCGATCTTCGTTACCTGGAAGCCATCGCCAACCTTCGCCAGCGTGACTGCCGCGTTGGTTTCAATCTTCGTCGGCGTGAGGCCAGAACCGCCGAGTTGCGCGCCCAGAGCCATTGAGAAGCAGCTGGCGTGCGCTGCGGCGATCAGCTCTTCAGGAGTGGTGCCGGTTGCGGCGCCCTCAAAGCGAGTGGCGAACGAATAGTTGGCGTCCTTCAGCACGCCGGTCGCCGTCGAAATTGTGCCCTTGCCTTCCTTCAGTGAACCAGTCCAAACCGCACTTGCCTTGCTTGCCATGGGTCCCTCCTTCGGGGATGCCGGAATCCGGTGGTTTTCAGGGGGTTGCTGAACAGCGCCGCCCAAGGGAAACGATGGCGGCACATCGAAGTTGATGCTTCAGGCACCTGCCGCAATGCTCGGGACAGGAGGCCTACTCCTCTATGCTAACCTCTCACCCATGCTCCCGCAGAGGCCCACTGTCTTCGATGCCGATTTTTCGCCGAATATTTCACAAAGTGGTGCGGCCTGCGCGCTTGAAGCCGAAGCACCTGTGGACCATCACTGCCAGATCTGCCCAACCTGCAGCGCCCGCCTCACCGGACACCACTGCAAGCTTGTCTGCACACAGTGTGGCTATTATCTGAGCTGCGCCGACTACTACTGAGGGCCGCACTGCCGACAAAGTTCTGGAGCGGATTACTTCTCTGCTTCGCTCACTTTTCTTGCCGCTTCAAACTCATCGCCCGGCAGCCACTCGATCGGCTTCTTCTGCTCGGCGGCGAGCCAGCCCAGCACAAATCCGAAACGCGCCAGCTTAGCGTTGCCGCTGAAGTCCCAATCGGCGTGATACTCGTCGGACGGCTGGTGATAGTGATGCGCGTTGTAGTCCTCGTTCTGCGCGTGGCCCCATGCTGCATCGTGACCATCGAAGAGATCTCCCTGATCGACGGAAAACGCGGGAATACCGACGCGGGCAAGCGAGAAATGATCGCTGCGATAGTAATGGCCTGCCATCGGCTTCGGATCGGGCAGCAATTCGAGGTCGAAGGCTTTGGCAACAGTTTGAATCGTGGGATAGAAATCAATGCGCTCAGCGCCGGTGATATTTACCGACCGCGGAACGCCGATGGGCAGCAGCATGTCGTAATTCAGATCGAGAGCGAAGTGCGCAGCTGCGATTGGCGGATGCATACCGAGATATTGCGAGCCAAGCAGTCCCTGCTCTTCCGCTGTGACGGATGCAAAGTAGACATCCTGTGGTGGCGGTTGCTTTGCCTGCGCAAAGGCGCGCGCCATTTCGAGAAGAATGCCGCAGCCGGTTCCGTTATCCGCCGCGCCGTTGTAGATGTTGTCGCCTTTAGCGGCCGCGTCGATTCCAAGGTGATCGTAATGGGCCGTGTAGAGGACTGAGTTGCCGTTCGATGCCGCTCCTGGAACACGCGCCACGACGTTGGCGCTCGTATAACGGCGAACTTTGCTCTCGATGCGGCCGCGCAGCCGGACATTCAGTTCCACTGCCTTGAAACCGCGTTTGCCGGCGCGATCAATGTTCTGGTCAAGATCACCCAGGGCTGCGAGGGTGAAGAGCTTTTGCGCAACGTCGTGCTGAATCCATGCCGCGGCACGCAGCGTCGCCAGCGGATCGTTGGCGAGATAACTCTTCTCGATGGCCTGTGAGTTGCGCACTACTTCCCATCCGTAGCTCGCAAGATCGGTGCGATGGATAATCAAGACGCCGACTGCGCCACGGCGGGCCGCCTCTTCGTACTTGTAGGTCCAGCGCCCGTAGTAAGTCATGGCGCTGCCTTTGAAGAACTTTTCGTCAGTGGAAGGCGGCTCGTTGACGATGACCAGCGCTACCTTGCCCTTGACGTCGACTCCGGCATAGTCATCCCAGTCGTATTCCGGCGCGTGAATGCCGTAGCCCACGAAGACAATAGGCGCATCGATATCCGCGTTGGTCTGCCCGGTCTGATCCTTTGCCACAATGTCGGAACCATAGGCAAGGTCGATGGGCTGGCCACTCGCCGGCACAAAGGCAAACCTTGTCTTATCTTCGTCTGTGTGGACAGCGAAGAGAGGTACCTTCTGGAAGTATGTGCCGTTGTCTCCCGCGGGCTTGAGGCCTTCGAGCGCAAACTGCGTGGCGATATACTCAGCAGCGAGCTCGGCGCCAAGCGTTCCGGGACCGCGGCCTTCCAATAGATCAAGCGAGAGAAAGCGCACCTGTTGACGAATCCTCTCAGGATCGATGGAGGTGGCAGCATCGCGTGCTGCGGCAGGCAACCCCGCGATAGCGGGTACCTTGGCGGACTGTTGCGCAATGAGGAACGAGCAAGCAAGGAGACATGAGGCAAGGAGCACAGACGAACGATGGTTGAGCATGATCTCTCCGCGAAGTTTCAGCGTACCGCTGCGAGCGCCTGCAGAGCAACGGGCTCAGGGAAGAGATGAGCGCGGCTGAGGATCTTGCGAGCAAGGCCGGTGAGGGCCATCTCTCGTGCGCGCGCCAGCGAAACCCAGCAGCGACGGCCTTCGCGAACCGTGAGGTCATCCACATCGTCTTCGGCTACAGCGCGCACGCGCACATAGTAGTTGGTCTGCATGATGGCGTGCCGCACAGTCATGCGGAGGTCGGCATCGGGCACGTTTGCGTCGCGCAAGGCCGGCAACTGCCAGAGGCCAGGCATCACCGAATTAGAATCTGGGCGCTGCTCGAGCAGAACCTCGCGCGGCCGTGCGTTGCCCGGCCCCACACCTTCGCGCAACACCAATGCGCAGGCTACTTCCTGACTCAACATGCGCGGACGAGGCTGCGTCTTGTGTTCACCGCGTGTTGTGCAGCCTGAAGCGACCGGGCAGACGAGGCACTGCGGACCGCGTGGCAGGCAGACTGTTGCCCCAAGCTCCATCATGGCCTGGTTAAAGTCTCCCGACCGCGATGGATCGACGAGTTCGTTTGCAGCGGCTTCAACCTTGCGGCGCAGCGCCGTGCCCACGGAATTTTCATCGGCTGCCCAGCCCTCAAGCCGGCAGAGCACACGCTCGACGTTGCCATCTACAACGGCGACATGCTCGTTGTGCGCAATGCTGGCGATTGCCGCCGCAGTGTAGGTGCCGATTCCCGGCAAGAGACGCAACTCGGCAGCAGAAGCCGGCAATATTCCAGCCTGATGGCTTACCACAAACTGAGCGGCTTTGTGCAGCATGCGCGCACGGCGATAGTAGCCGAGGCCGCTCCACAACGCGAGCACATCCTGCTCGGGCGCGGCGGCAAGAGCTTGCAGTGTTGGAAAACGATCGAGAAATGCCTGATAGCGATCGATGACAACCGCAACGCGCGTCTGTTGCAACATGATCTCAGAGACCCAGATCGCATATGGATCGCGACTGCGCCGCCACGGCAGATCCCGCCGGTTGGCGTCGTACCAGCGGAGCAGCTCGCGACGAACGCGCTCTGCCTTTGCTGCCTTTGTCTCTACCAAACGCATGCCGTCAGACTACGGCATTTGATCGGGCAAGTTGGCCGCCGTGCAGAGGCAGGTATCAAGTCAGATCACACCTACCGCGCAGCCTTCAGGGACCGAAAATCACGCCAGCAGTTCGCCGACAATTCCCGGAGCAGCCACGAGCGCGGCATCGATCTGCGATTGATCCTTACCGCCGGCCTCGGCAATCTCAGGCTTACCACCGCCGGAGCCGCCAACAAGCTTTGCAACGGCGCCGACGAGCTTGCCGGCCTGGACGCGCTTGATCAGACCGGGAGTAACTCCGGCGATGATGGCCACCTTGCCCTCAGGCTGCGCCGAAGCCAGCACCACGACTGCCTCTCCCGCCTTCTGCTTCAGGTTGTCGACAAGCGTGCGCAGTTGTCCGCGCTCCAGCCCATCGGCGCGATGCACCAGCACCTTCACGCCCTTCACATCGACTGCGCGCCCCAGTACCTCATCGAGCGCACCCGCAGCAGACTTCATGCGCGTGTCTTCGAGTTCACGGCGCAGGCGCTTCAACTCATCTTCCTGCGCGGCAAGCTTTGCGCGCAGCGCGTCGGAAAGATTACCGTCGGCCGAAGGCGCAATTTGTGATGCAAGCTGAGCTACGGCGAAGTCGCGGCGGAAGGTATCGAGGGAGCCGAGTCCGCTGATGGCCTCGATGCGGCGGACACCTGAAGAGACGGATGCTTCGCCGGTGAGCTTGAGGAGGCCGATCTCGCCCGTTGCCGAAGTGTGCGTGCCGCCACAAAGTTCGGTTGAGAATCCGTCGGAGAGCTTCACGACGCGCACCTTGTCGCCATACTTTTCGCCGAAGAGCGCCATGGCGTGATACTCGTTCACGGCTACGTCGATTGGCACATCTTCCAGTGTTTCGACTTTGGCGTTGGCGAGCACTTCGCGGTTCACGATGGATTCGATTTCCTGAAGCTCTTCGTCGGCAACCTGCGCGAAGTGAGAAAAGTCAAAGCGCAGGCGCGTGGGATCGACGAGCGAACCCGCCTGCTTGACGTGCGTGCCCAGCACCTGGCGCAGCGCGGCGTGCAGCAGGTGCGTGCCCGTGTGATTGCGGCGAATTGCATTGCGGCGCTCTCCGTCGACAACGGTGCGCACCTTGTCGCCAACAGCGAGGGATTCTTTGAGGATCGCCTTGTGTGCACGCACGCCCTGCACCGGCGCAACACAGCCGGTAATTTCGGCGACAGTGGTGTTGCCGTCGGCGGAGGTGAAGACGCCCGTATCGCCCACCTGGCCTCCTGCATCGGCGTAGAAGCTGGTGTGATCGAGGACAACCTCGACGTGATCGTCTGCTGCAGCTGCGGGAACGCCGACACTGTCTTTTACGATGGCCAGCACCTCGCAGTTGGATGAGACAAGTTGACGATACCCTTCGAAGACTGTTTTTGGCAGATCGCGGAAGGCTGGACTCGCAGTTTTCTGGCTGCCACCCTTCCAGGAAGCGCGGGCACGGGCCTGCTGCTCTTCCATGAACTCGTGAAATCCCTTAATGTCCAGCAGGTGTCCTTGGTCTCTTGCCATCTCTTCCATGAACTCGAGCGAGAGGCCAAACGTATCTCGAAGTCTGAACGCTTCGATCCCTTCTATTGTGACGGGATCCATTTGATCGGATTGCCAGTCCCTCTTAAATCGCCGTGCGCGATCCTCGCCTAATACCTTCTTAACCGCCTCAAATAGAGGCGCGTAATCTCTTCCCCTGAGCGACAGCTTGTATGCTTCCGTGAATTCGCCTGAACTTAATGGTGCTTCGTGATCAACCTGACCGAGAAGGCGCTCAAATTTCTTTCGCAACAAGAGCTGGTCCCATTCCGCCACTCCCAGCTCTAGCGTTCGCTTGAATTGCAATTCCTCAGCTCTGAGAGCTTTGCTGATGATCGACGAATTCCGAATCAGCTCGGGATAGGCGCGGGACATTTCGGAACTAACGGCTCCGACCATTTCGAATAGGAATGGATCGTTCATTCCAAGCATTCGGCCGTGAATAAGGGCGCGCCGAATGATCCTCCTAAGTACGTAACCGCGGCCCTCATTCGAAGGTAGGACACCATCGTTGATGAGGAATGTCGCGGCGCGCGAGTGATCTGCAATGATGCGCAACGAAGCGGATCCCAGCCGTTCCCGTTCCCAAATATTCTGAACGAGCTCGTCCGATGGAAGACCTGAGACAAAAGCGTTCGGGCTGCCGATGTCACGGTTGAATGAGTACTTGAAGCCCGTCAACTCGGCGGCTCGCTTGATCAGCGGCGTAAACAGATCTGTCTCGAAGTTGCTGATCTTGCCCTGCAGCACGGCGGTGAGGCGTTCAAGGCCCATGCCGGTATCGATGGAGGGCTTGGGCAGAGGCGTGAGTTTGTAGCCGGTGGTCTTGCCGCCCTCGACAATCGCTGAGCGATCAAACTGCATGAAGACCAGGTTCCAGATCTCGACGTAGCGGGCATCGTCCTGGCCAAAGGGCTTGTCGACGCCGGGATTCTCGGCGGCTTCGATGCCCATGTCATAGAAGATCTCAGAGCATGGACCGCAGGGGCCGGTTTCGCCCATCTGCCAGAAGTTGTCCTTGAGGCCGTACTGGAAGATGCGCTCCCTGGGTACGCCGGTCTCAATCCAGAAGCTCTCGGCCTCGTTGTCGCGCGGCACGCCGTCAGCGCCTTCAAAGATGGTGACGTAGAGGCGATCTTTGGGCAGGCCGAACCATTCGGGGCTGGTGACAAGCTCCCAGGCAAAGTTGATCGCGTCGCGCTTGAAGTAGTCGCCGAAGGAAAAGTTGCCCAGCATCTCGAAGAAAGTGTGGTGGCGGCGCGTGAAGCCGACATTCTCGAGATCATTGTGCTTGCCGCCGGCACGAACGCACTTCTGCGAAGTGGTGGCGCGTGCGTAATCCCGCTTCTCCGCCCCGAGGAACAAGTCCTTGAACTGGTTCATTCCAGCGTTGGTGAAGAGCAGCGTGGGATCGTTGGCAGGCACAAGCGAGGAGGAGTGCACGCGGCGGTGCCCCTTCGACTCGAAAAAGCGCAGAAAGAGTTCGCGAATGTCGTTTCCTGAGCGGACTTGCATAACTTATCAAGTGTACTTGGCGACATGGTGAGGCGCATACACCGGGAAGCCTGACGCTGTGGGACGAATTCTGCATCTTACCGGAGCAATGAGGAGGGCGGAATGGATAAACTGGCCATTTTTGCGCTGATGCATGCTAAGTCAGGAAAGGAAAAAGAGGTCGAGCAGTTTCTGAAATTTGCGCAGCCTCTCGCGCAGCAGGAGACCGGCACAACAACCTGGTTTGCGGTGAAGCTTGGTCCCGGAGATTACGCCATTTTCGATACCTTCAAGGACGAGGCTGGCCGGGACGCACACCTCTCCGGCGAGATTGCGAAGGCACTTTTCGCGAAGGCTGCGGATCTCTTTGACGCGCCGCCCCAGGTCGAAAAGCTCGAGATTTTGGCCGCGAAGGCGCCCGCAGCCTGAGCTTGTCCGTCCATACAAGAGCGAGGACGGAATTTTATGAAAGCGGCGATCTTCAGCGGACTCATTCTGGCCGCGCTCGCCATGCCCATGGCAAGCAGCGGGCAGCACTGGGGAGAACCGCCCGGGCACAAGTACCAAATCGCCACGTCGCGGCAGCTGCATATCGGCGCTGCAACGCTGCAGGTAGATATTGCTGAGGGGTCGACAGACTTGTCTGCTGACACGCTCGTCCAGCACGTTCAGGCGGCGGCTACGGCGGTGGCAACTTATTACGGCCGCTTCCCTGTGGGCCGAGCACGTGTGTTGATCATCCCTGTCGAGGACAGGAGCGGTGTCTTCGGCGGCACGACTTGGGGCGATATGGACGGCTGGCCGGGATTTACGCGAATCCACATTGGGCAACGCACGACCGCTGCCGATCTTGCGGATGACTGGATGACGACGCACGAGCTTGTGCACATGGCCTTCCCTGATTTGCCGGATGAACAGCATTGGATGGAAGAGGGATTGGCAACGTACGTTGAGCCGATTGCGCGGGTGCAGGCCGGAGAGTTGCAGGCACGGCAGATCTGGCGCGACATGGTGCGCGATATGCCGAAGGGCGAGCCCGGCCCCGGCGATGAAGGCCTTGATCGCACGCACACATGGGGACGCACGTATTGGGGCGGGGCGTTGTTTTGTCTCGTGGCCGATGTGAATATCCGTCGCGAGACGGGAAACAGGAAGGGATTGCAGGATGCTCTGCGCGCAATTGTTGCCGCGGGCGGCACGATCGACCATGACTGGGATTTGCCGAAGGCGCTGGCAGTTGGCGATGGCGCGACGGGCACTCATGTACTGACCGACATGTACGCGGCGTGGAAGGATTCGCCGTCTCCAGTGGATCTAAGTGCGTTGTGGGATCAGCTCGGCATTCGTTCGGGGGCAAGTGGCATCGAATTTGTCTCGACCGCGCCGCTGGCGGCGGTTCGCGAGGCGATCACACGCGAACCTCACGTTCAGAACGCGGCGGCGAAGTAGATCACTCTTCGCCTTCTCCGTCCTCGATGTTGTCGAGGGCGGAAAGCGATTCGTCTGGAACGTTCCACTGGCGCAGGATCTTATAGATCACGCTGGTTGAGAAGCCGGCTGAGACGAGGCGGCGCATGACGCGCGCGGTTTCTTTCTCGTTCTCGGGTTTGCGTATGCGCTTGCGCTCGAGGTGCTGGCGGGCGAGAGCCTCCTCGTTTGTTGAAGCATAGCTGGCATCGACAACCTTGTTGACGATCTCAGAGGCGACGCCCTTCTGGCTGAGCGACTGACGGACGCGGCGCTGGCCGAATTTGTCGTTTTCCTGGCGCAGGCGCGCGTAGGTTTCCGCGTAGGCTGCATCGTTGAGATAGCCATATTCTTTCAGGCGAGCTAGCACCGAGGTGATGAGTGCGTCGCCGCGTTCACCGGGTTCGACGCGACTCTTCATCAAGCGGCGCAACTCGACCTGCGTGCGCATGCGGCGGCCGAGGGCCTTCACGGCGTAATCGTAGAGTTGGGCTTCGCTGAGGAAGGCGCGAGGTTTGCGAGATTTGGATGAGAAGCTCATTCGAAGCACACCCGCGGAGTTATTACGCAAGGCCGGTGTGGATAACTGTAAATAAAAGAGGGGGGATGGGGGGGTGCCTTCGCTGCTGCTTGCTGCAAAACCCGTGCCGATGCCGGATTCATTGTGTACCTGAGCCGTGAAATCGTGCGCAAAGAGACAATCAAGTAATTCATGCGAGCAATTTCATCCAAGCGGAATCAATAAGTGGAACGTGCGGTTTCGCCGCCAGCGATAGTGCTTGAAGTCGCTATCCAGAGTAAGAATGTCGCCGGTTTCGAGCTCATCCGCCATCTGAATGAGGCAGGCATCGGCAAAATCAGCGGGGATATCGCGGTACTTCACCATGATCTTTTGGATCTGCGCTGCAGACCTGACCAGATTGAATGGAACTTCCAGAATTCCTTCAGCCAAACTAGCCAGGAGATTATCCGCCGCTCCGTTAACAAATCGGAGCAAGTGAAGAGCTTCCGCGATGACGGGCTCGCAAGTCGCCAACGGGTTATCGAGGGAGTCGTAAACCTGCGAGCAGACCGGGTGAGCGTGCTGGCGCCTGTCATAGATTGCCACCAGGAAACCCGTGTCGACCAATACCGGCTTCACTCAGCCCCATCCTCCGCTGAATTCCTGACCGGTTTCCGTCTTACCCGTCCCATGCTCTTCTTGCCGAAATCTTCCATGTATTTCTTGTTCGTCGCGAGATCTGGAATTCCACTCGCGAAGCGGCCGATCCCGATGAGTTTCCGGCGGGGTTGAGACCCGTTGCGCTTTTCCACGAGCCGAATGCCTTCGCGGATGACCTCGGAAACGCTCAGCCCATGACGATGTACAAGCCGGTCAAGGGCGGCTTGCGTCTCTTCATCCAATCGAGCCTGTACGCTGGTCTTCATGTTTGTGATTGTACTACAACTGTCTGCCGATGTAATACAAGCTAATCTGTCTTCGTCCACTGATCGACCCAGTCGTTGACGGTCTTGTACCAGAGGCGTGAATTTTGCGGCTTCATCACCCAGTGGCCTTCGTCGGGGAAGTAGAGCATCTTGCTGGGCACGTTGAGCAGTTGCAGCGTGTTGAAGAGCTGGAAGCCCTCGGAGACGTCGAGGCGGAAGTCGAGCTGGCCGTGGATGACGAGCGTGGGGGTCTTGAAGCTCTTGGCGTAGAGCGACGGCGACCATTTGCGGAAGGGATTCTCCGCGTCGGGCTTGCCGTAGTAATCCCACGGCGCGCCTTTGAACTCCCAGAGATTGAACCAGTCTTCTTCGGTGGTGCCGAAGGCGGACTCGGCGTTGAACATGCCGTCGTGGGAGACGATGCAGCGGAAGCGGTTGGTGTGGCCTAGGATCCAATTGGCCATGTAGCCGCCGTAGCTCGCGCCGAGAGCGCACTCGCGATTCTTATCGATAATGAATTCGTAATGCTGCTCAAAATAATCGAGACCCGCCATCAGGTCGTTGTATGGCTTGCCGCCCCAGTCGCCGTTGACTCCATCGACAAAGGCCTGACCGTAGCCGGTTGAGCCGCGCGGATTGATCATGACGACGACGTAGCCATTAGCGGCAAGAAGCTGAGCATTCCAGCGATAGGACCACGCGTCTCCCCAGGCTCCTTGCGGGCCGCCGTGGATGAGGAACTTGACCGGATATTTCTTCGCGGGATCGAAACCCGGAGGCGGAATGACGAAGCCCTGCACCTTGGTGCCGTCTTTCGCGGTGAACCAGAAGTCTTGCATCTTCTGCATGTCGAGCTGTGCGAGGAGGGCGTCGTTGAGGTGGGTGACCGCACTCACGAATTCTGGATTGCGTCCGAAGTATTCCTTGATATGAATCACTTGATCATGAGATTGAGGACCCTTCGGAACTTGTGGCAGCTGCGGAAGCTTCAGGAGGTACGTTTCGCTTGGACCACGAACTGTCATCAGGTTTGCAAGGACGCTCTGACCATCGGACAGGACGTGCAGATCGGAAACCTCACCACCACTTGAAAACGCACTGAGCTCAAGAGGAGATCGTCCAGCATTGTCGAGGGCGACTGATCTCAATTGATTGCTACCCTCAAAGCCGGACACGTAGAGAATTGAATTCGAGCGCGCCCCCCACGCAAATTCATCTACCCAAAGATCAAAGTTCGGCAGCAGATTTTTTTCCGTCTTCGCGGCGCGGTCGTAGAGCATGAGGCGAAACTTGTCGCTCTCGTAGCCGGCGCGGGCCTGTGAGCGCCATGCGAGGTATTTGCCGTCGGGTGAGTAGGCGGGGTTGAAGTTGCCGCCGGCGGAAGTAGAGACCTTGACAGGCTTAGCCGCAGAGTTGGTGAGGTCGAGCGTGTAGATCTGTGCGCTGGTGCTGATCGCCGGAACAGGATCGGGATTCTCGGTGAAGGCCAGTTCCTTTGAGTCGGGCGCGATGGCGAAGCCGCCTCCGCCGTTGAGCGAGAAGGGCGGCACGTCGTGAGGATCATTCGGCGTGAGATCGCGAAGCGTTCCGTTGGCAACGTTGACGAGAAAGAGATGCGAGCGCTTGTCTCCGGTGAAGCGGTTCCAGTGGCGGTAGAGCAGATGGGTGAACACCTGCGCCTTGACCTTGCTGTCGGCAAGGGCCTTGTCTTTCTCGGCATTGCATTCGCCGCCCGTGGCTGCATCAGCCTCGGTGATCGCGGGGCAATCGGGATAGACCGCCGACGTGAAGACGATGAAGTGCCCATCGGGCGACCAGCGAGCATTGGCGGCCTCGGTGGAGAGGCTGGTGAGTTTCTTCGCATTGGTGGTTGCGCCGGTGGCGGGGTCGAAGTCCGCGAGCCAAACCTGCTGGCCGCCCTCGCGGCCGGAAAGAAAGAGGATGTGCTTGCCATCGGCGGAGAACTGCAGGCCTTCATCATTGGGCTGGGCTGCCGCAACTTTGAACGGCTCGCCGCCCTGGATCTTCTGCAGCCAGAGCTCGTTGGTCTTGCTGTTCTCGTCGAGATTGACTGTGGTGACAGCGTAGCCGAGCCACTTGCCATTGGGCGAGACGGCTGTATCGCCGAGGCGCTTCATGGCCATCATGTCCTCGAAGGTCATGGGGCGCTTTTGGGCGGGTGAGGCCTGAGCATGTGAGAAAGATGCGGCCGAAAGAGCAAAAAGGATCGAGGCGAGGACGCAGGAGAGCGAGAGTCTAGGCATAGAAATCACACGAATACGAAGGAGAAGTTTACAACGGCGGGCGTGCGTGGGAGGGAGCCTGCCGACCTAGGCCGCTTGCAGTTCGAGGACGATGCCGGCGCCGCGGGGCTGGAAGTTCATGGCGGAGATGCGGCCGTTGTTTTCGCGCAGAATGGTGCCGCAGAGGCTGAGGCCGAGGCCGGCGGTTTCTCCTGCAGCCTGCGCGGGAACGAAGGGATCGAAGGCGCGCGCGGGATGGAGGAAGCCTGGGCCGGTGTGGGCGATGAGGATCTTGATGGTGTCGTTTTCTGAAGTGGCTTCGATGCGTACGGACTTTTCGGTCGGCGAGTCGATGTTTTCGACGGCCTCAATGGCGAACTGGAGGCAATAGAGCACGGCCTGGCGGACCTGCTGCGCGTTGCCGAGAGCGCGCGGCAGAGCGGGCGCAATGTGAAGCCGGAAGTCGATGGAGCGATGCACGAACTCGGAGCGGTGCAGCTGCTCCATGTCATTGAGCAATTCGGTAATGGAGATCGCGGTGAGGTTGTCGCTCTGGGAGCGGGACATGCGGGAGAGGCTTTCGAGGGTAGAGCGCATGTTGCGCGCTTCGCTGAGAATCGCCTCGATGGCTTTGCGCTCCTGCGGCGTGACATTGGGAGCCACCTCAAGCAGCGACGCGTAGCCGAGAATGACGGTTAGCGGGTTGTTCAACTGGCGCGTAACGTTGTTGGCAAGCTGACCGAGGCCAGCGAACTTTTCGGCATCGATGAGCTTCTCGAGCATCATGGTCTGGCTGCGCGCGGCTTGAATGCGCGACGCGAGCACTTCGACGGGAAGCATATCTTCAGCGCGCAGCGGTTGCTCGGGATTTCGCATGCCCATGAGCAGAAGTGCGCCTTCCGTTGTGGAGCGGCCATAGAGGGGAGCCGCAATGACCTGGGTGATGTGCAGGCGCTCGAGATCGTCGCCGGGAACAAACCACGGCTGCAGGCTGAGGGCAACGGACTGGCTGCCATCAACGACGGGCGGCAGTGAGTCCTTGAGAATGAGGCTCTGCGGCGAAATGCGCGTGGTGAGCGATTCAAGCGCGGTGAGGACTGAGTCTTCAACGCCGGACGAGCCCGCCAGCCGGTACTGGCCTGAGCTCTGCAAAAGAATGAGCGCCGCCTGGCTGAAGCGGCTGTGTTCGGCAACGGCCTGGCAGATGAGATTGGCCTGGCGGTCGAAGTCCTCGATACGGCGGCGTGAGAGGACAACCTTGGCGTAGGCTTCCAACTCCAGGCGGGCACGGCGTTCGCGGTCTTCAGCGGTTTCGGTTGCCGCCACCTGATCTTCGAGGGTGAGGAGGATCATGCCCACGGCTGCGACCACCTTGCCCATTGCTGAGACACGCAGGAGGGCGAGAAGCAAATGCGGATTGTGCGCGACGGCTGGAGCAATCATCAAGATGGTGAGAGACCAGGCGATGAAGCCCAGCGCTGCCAGCAGCGAGCCCGGCGAGATACGGCGGAAGACGTAGAAGATGAGGATGGCCGTTGTGATGTGCAGGACGCTCTCAACGAAAACCAACGGCCAGCTGCCGCGGATGGCGACGCATATCCAGAGACTCATGCCACCCGTGGCAATGCAGAGACCAAGCGCAAGCCAGTTGGGGAGACTGCCTTTGGCGAAGGCCCAGAAACAGCCCACGAGCAGAGAGATGGCGCCGAGAGCCGGAAAAATCAGAAACGCAGCCGAGGCCGGAGATTGGCCGCCGTATACGCCCTCGATCAGGACGGCGTAGATAAGGAGAGGGATAGCGAACGGGACAGCGTAGGAGATCCGCGCGCTTCCGAGCCGAAAAGAGAGAGGTGCGAGCGACGCCAGAAACAGGATCGCGCTAATGAGCGCGACGCACTGGCCGGCGGCGACGATCCATGGATGCTCAGTTGCGAGCGAGAAGTTGCCGAAACCCAGGTCATAGACCTGCAGCATGCGCAGGCAGGCGAATGAGAAGCCCAGGAGCCAGAGAAGTGTTCGTTTATCGCGGGAGCGCAGGTAAAGCTGGGCGAACGCCGGTAACAGCAGCGCCGTCAAAACAATCGCGGGTAGCTGGTAGCCGTCGGGCATCTCCGCCGGGAGTCTCCTTGGACCATCCCCTCAAGATAGAGCGGCGCGATCAGGGTTGCTGACCGCTGCCTTTAATTCTGAACGCGTCAAAGCCTGAGAAACGTTTGAACTAATTTCGCGAATGATGGAACGGTAAGTCAAGCTTAATGTTAGTTTTCCAGACCTCGGGTGTACTGAGCGGGGTTGCCGCACACGTCAGCCGCAGCTGCTTCACCGCACTATTGTGCAAACATCACTCTGCGGTTGTATATGCGTCTAACGTGGTAGAGGTGGGTGGAGTTAGCCTATTAGTTACATCCCGCCCAAAACGGGACAAGTCTTCGAGGGGAAATATTGAGATTGCGAGCCGGTTTGTCGTTGATGTTTGTGGCGGGGGTGTTTGTGTGCCTTCACGCGGCTGCCCAGGACAAGGACAGCTTTACCCCGATGCCGCTCGACTCCGGTTTCGGCTCTATGGACACTTCGGCGCCGTCGACGCCCGCCGATCAGATCATCCAGAAATTTGCAGCGAAGGAGAGCGAGTTTCAGGATGCGCTTAACCACTATACCTATCGGCGCGTCGCCAGGGTGCAAACCATCGACGACGACAGCAAGGTGGACGGGGAGTACTACGAAGTGGATGATGTCATCTTCGACCCGTCGGGCAAGAGGACGGAGAAGGTCGTTTTTGCACCGGCGAGCACTCTGCAGCGCGTGATGATGTCGCCCTCGGATTTTCAGGATATTCAGCACGGGTATCCGTTTGTGCTGACGACGCAAGACGTGAGCCAGTACAACATCAAGTACATTGGCAAGCAGAAGGTGGACGACGTTGATTGCTATGTTTTCGATGTCGCGCCGAAGATGATCGAGAAGGGCAAGCGCTATCTTGACGGGCGCATCTGGGTAGACGCCACCGACTTGCAGATTGTGGTTACGGATGGGCGGATGGTTCCAGATGACACGCGCAAAGGCAAAGAGGACCTGCATCCGCCATTTATGACCTGGCGGGCACAGGTAGATGGACACTACTGGTTCCCGGTGTACACCAAGGGTGAGGGAGTGCTGCACTTTTCCGGCGGCGCGGGTTACGCTTCTCAGGATGTTCACATCCGAGACGTGATCAAATACACGGACTACAAACGCTTCGGATCGACCTCAAAGATCATTTACGACGGACAGGACATCTCGCCGGATACGCCGCAGAACAAATCCGGCCAGCAACCGCCTCCGCAAACCAAGCCCCAGCAGAAGTAAGACGAATCCGAGCAGCGGCAGACAAAACAGCGTAGACTCGGGTGACGAGGGTTATTGACTCACACGTCCGGGGTGATCCATCTCGATCTCAACGCGTGCGCGTGCACGGTGCGCACTTTCGCCCGGGTGAGTCGAAATCTGCTTGCGCTGATCACGCTGTCGCTCATCACAATGCCGTTCACAGAACACTTCTGGACCTGGGATCATTTTTCCCGGACCGGACGTGACTTTGAATTGACGACAATTTCGTTGCTTTCAATTCTCCTGCTAGTACTTGTGCTCTCAAAGAGTTGCAAGCAGTGTGTTGCCGCCCTGCTGACGGCGCGGCGCTATCTCGTGCGCAGATTTGACGAGTTCTTCGTGCCCGCATCTCCCCTGGCGGGAGCGATCTGGAGTTTTCACCAGATTCCCCCATCCGATCGGGGCGCACACACGTCCAGGCCTCTCCAGATCTGATCGATCAGCATCTCAACATTTCAAACGGCTAATGCGCATCGCCAGCCTGGCCTTGCCGTCTGCTCTTTCCGTTTACTTCCTTCTACTAAGCCAAATCCCTGAAAGGGAGGCAAGATGAAGAAATCTGAAGTAGTTCGCGCATGGGGCCGTATTCTTCTCCGGCCGTACACCGTCTCTTTCGATCGAGATCACCAAGGAGTGCCCTTTGCGCTGCCCGGGTTGCTATGCTTTCGACGACGCTCATCTGGGTGGCGGCACGCAACTTCGTGAGCTGGCTGACTATCGTGGGGATGACCTGGTGGCGCGTGTGCTTGCGCTGATCGACGAAACCAGGCCACTTCATGTCTCAATCGTCGGCGGAGACCCACTGGTTCGCTACCGCGAACTCGACCTGATGCTGCCGCAGATTGAAAGCCGTGGAGTGCATACGCAGGTAGTTACGAGTGCATTCAGGGCGATTCCGGAAGCCTGGATGAAGTTAGCGAAACTAAATGTTGTGGTGTCGATCGACGGGCTGCAGCCTGAGCACGATGCTCGGCGCAAGCCGGCCACTTATGAGCGCATTCTGAAGAACATCAAGGGAGTGAGGGTAACCGTCCACTGCACAATCACGTCGCAGATTGTCGAGCGTCCGGGCTATCTGGATGAATTCCTCGGCTTCTGGACCAGCCAGTCTGAAGTGGCAAAGGTGTGGTTCAGCATCTTTACCCCACAGCGGGGCGCCACGAACGAGGAGATACTGACTCCGTTGCAGCGAAGCGCCGTTATAGCCGATCTGCGGCGGTTGCGGGTGAAATATCCAAAACTGGATATGCCGGAAGCCGTTATTCAGGAACTGGCGTCTCCACCGGAGAATCCCAAAGCCTGCATCTTTGCGGAAACCACGGAAATCGTATCTGCCGATCTGCAAACCCGCGTTACGCCATGCCAGTTTGGAGGAGAGCCAGACTGCGCACAATGCGGTTGCATTGCGTCCATGGGTCTGGCCGCTGTCGGCCATTACCGGGTCGCCGGTCCTGTTACCGCTGGGCAGATTTTTATGGCATCGAAGCGATTCGGCAATGCCTGGAAGAATCTCAAAGGAAAGCTCTCAGGTAAGCCTTCAGTCCGCCTGGAAGCCTCACCGTTCAAGATCCTCGCACACGAGGTCGTGGAGGCCAAAAGAACTCCCCTGCTGAAGCGGCAGTGATTTTCAACGACCTGTCCGGCGCGCCGATCGCGATCTGCAGAACCCGGATCAGACGAGCGAAGGTGTGACGAGCTCATCGATGGCTGGAGGAGGGGTGACCTCGGGCAGCTTGACGTCGATGAAGCGTCCGGCCGCCATGTCCGCGAAGACTCTATTGATGGTGTCTTCAGTTCTGCCAGAATTGACGTGCAAAAGGCGTGCCGCGCGCATCGCGGTGGCAGACAATAGAAAGCGGTTTTCAGTTTTCAGCTCAGCCCGATACACCAGATCAGATCGCATGTGGCCCCATTTCTCGGTAGTCGTGAGTTTGCTCAGAGCCGAGACTCATCCTGGTGAGTTCAGAGAACAACTTCAATGCTTGCCGCGTTCTATGACGGAAACACGAGGAGAAGAGGGCCGAAGAAGGGAAATGTCTTTGCTGACGCCTGTTGAACAAGCATACGCCGATTGAGCCTATTTACCTAATTACAGTGCGAACCTCCGTAACCGCAGCGCCGGTCGCCCGCGGGGATCTTTTTCAGTGAAGGTGTAGACTAGATACAGGTCGTCGAATCCGACTTGGCGTTCTTGCCTGTTCTGCTATTCCGCTCAACTCGCAATCAATTCCACTCTTGAGTTCAGCGATACATCACGCAACAAAGGAATAGTTATGGAACAGGGAACAGTGAAATGGTTTAACGATGCGAAGGGATTCGGCTTTCTGAGCCGCGCCAACGGCGAGGATGTCTTTGTACATCACACCGCGATCAAGAGCGAGGGGTTTCGTTCGCTGCAGGAAGGCCAGACGGTCCAGTTTGAAGTTGTAAAGGGACCGAAGGGCTTCCAGGCCGAAAACGTACGGGTCGCCTAATCCAACGAATTTAGGGAGGATCGGTCGCCGATCCTTCCCTCATCCCCCCGAATCGCCCAATCGGATCCCAATGCTCGGCGATCGCACCCCTTCCCAGTATTTGCCTGCATCCAGAGGCTCCGCGCGTGGCTGATATTCGGCAATCCCCTGCCGGCCCCGCGACGCAGTTGATCGACAAGCTTTACCAGGCCAAGAGTTCGGCGGATTGTGCCGCGGATAATGCAGCACGCGCTGAAAAGATCACGAAAGGAAGACTATGCCTCAAGATCAGCAACTCGTCTGCAGCGACTGCGGACAGTCATTCACATTTACTCCAGAGGATCAGGAGTTCTTCCGGGAGCGCGGATATTCGGCACCCAAACGCTGCAGAACTTGCCGGCAGGCGATGAAGAACGAGCGGGCAGGCGGCGGTGCGGCATCATTCAGAAGCGCGCCTCAGGACACTAGCGTGACCTGCTCCGGGTGCGGAAAACAGACAACGGTTCCATTCGAGCCCCGAGGAGACCGTCCGGTGTATTGCCAGGATTGCTTCCGGAGCCGGAAGACCAACTCGGATCGCGGCGGGGGCGGGCGGCGAGGCTTTAACCGAGGCCGCTAGTACGCCTGCGCACGAGCCAGATCATTGGCCGATCACGTCAAACCCTCAACCTTTGCCTGTTTTCGAGGAGTCCACCATGAAAAAGCAAGCGCCGCACGACAAGTATTTCCTCAAGTCGCTTCACCAGGAGATCGATCTCTACGATCGCAAGGTCGCGCACCTGGTGAAGTATGCCGAGTTCGCTTCGACGGCCGACCGCGAGGAGGCCGAGAAGAAATTGCTCGCAAAGCGGGCTCTGCTTGAGGTGAAGGCGAGACAACTCGCCGCCGAGGGCGTGGAGTTTGATCGCTCCGACTGGCCACGGTCTTTTCGTGCTTCGGCAGAAGCCGTTGTGGAAGGCTGATCGCGGCCCGGTTCTCCGGTAGCCCGGTTGCGATTGCGATGGACCACGGGGAAGAGTTTCTTCCTGGAGCAGCGATGAAGAATCATCCAAAGACGCCGTTTTTTCCTTTGTGTGATCTCCACCATTGCCCGATGCGGCGGGTCATGCTCGAAGAGTCTGCGTTGGACGAAACACAATCGTTTCATCGTTGCGAGCGGCGTGATTGCACCCGCATCTTCCGCGACGGATACGGCTACTCGGATTTCGCTGACGGCCGATTTGATCTCTCGCGCGTCTCGTCTCGCCATTGCCCTGTTTGTGCAGGGACGCTCTACCTTGCAGAAGTGGACCGCGCGCGAAAGATTGAGACGTGGGACTGCGCAGAGATGGCATGCCCCTATACAAAAGAAGTTTCCTCCCCATCATCCCGCTGAGACGGGGTCTCGGGCATCGATCAATAGAAGAGATATTTACGCCAGCGATCGTCGCCGCGGCCCAGCATGCGCATGATCTGGCGGCTGGTATGCAGTGAGAAGGGACGCGGCTCGCGCAGCAGGGTCATGTCATCGATCTCGCTGAGCAGGCGATTGCCCTTGCGGCGATTGCAAGAGTGGCAGCAGGCAACGAGATTTTCCCACGTGGAGTTGCCGCCGCGTGAGCGCGGAATCACATGGTCAAGGGTGAGGTCGCTGGGGGCGAAAACCTCTGCGCAATACTGGCAGGTATTGCGGTCACGCAGCAGGATGTTCTTGCGCGAGAGAGCACGCGTCTGGTGGGGAATACGCCGGTACTCAAGCAAGCGAATGACGGAGGGCATGGAGACGTGGCTGCGTTGTGCGTGCAGCGTGAGGCCATGCTCTTCCTCAGTGCGCGCGATGCCTTTGAGCACGAGCACAAGCGCACGCCGCGCGCCGCAAATGTTGATGGGCTCGTAGGACGCATTGAGCACGAGCACCGGCATTTGCAAAATATGGCCGGACTGCACGGCTGCGTGTTCCCCTGCATATGCCGCAGCCCTGGCAATGGATTTTTGTTTGCGTGCGTGGATCATGGCTTTTCCCAGCGACATCCTTATCCCCCGTCAGAAAGATCGTTGGTACGTGCTTGTATGTGTTGTGCAGCCAGTTCCTCGCCGGCCGCATGAACTGAACCTCCCGGAGTGACCCTCATCTCTGAAGAGGCGGCATTAAAGCTTTCGGCGCTGATGCGGCGCGCACGCGCAAGAGTGGCCACCCAGACCGACGCCGCTCCCGCAGCGATGAGCGCGCGGCTGGCAGACCGGACAGTTGCGCCCGTGGTGAGAATGTCGTCGACAACCAGGATGTGCCTGCCCGCAACTGCAGCAGGATCGGAGACGCGGAATGCATTGCGCACATTCAGACGGCGCTGACGCGGGGTAAGGCCAGCCTGGCTGCCTGTAGCGCGGTGCCGCACCAGAATTCCGGACGCCAGCGTAAGACGCCACTGCGGATGCGACCTATGCAAGACGCGAACCGCTGCGGCTGCGAGAAGAGCAGTCTGATTAAAGCCACGCTCGCGGCGCTTGCTGCGATGCAACGGCACGGGAACAACGAGCAGGTCATCCCCTGTGGAAGGTTGCAGTTGCGCGACAGCGCTCGCAAGCATCCGGCCCAGACGCCGCGACGCCGGATGAAGCTTCTGATATTTGAGCGCGTGAACCGCCTCGCGCATTCTGCCCGTGTACGGCCCATAGGATACAGCCCGCACAAAAGGTGGAGCTGCAAGCCGGCAGGTGCGGCACGAAGGGCCCTCGGCTCCGGCGAGATCAATTGCCGACCGATCAACCGTGTCTCCGCAACGCGCACACACAGCTCCGATCTGGACTGGAATTTCAGCCCAGCAGCAATCGCAAATTGGCACGGAAGACAGGCGCGGCAGAGGGGAGCCGCAGAGAGAACACGAACCAGGCAGGAGGGCACAACTGACAGCATCCAAGGGACTTCGAAGAACGCGGGCTACCGCTCGCCAGCGCGAAGTCTCCGATGATGGAAGACCGATCGTCAGTGAACCGTGGTCCGTACGGAAGACACACCTCACTTAAGGCGAATGCCCTGAAGTCTGAGGAAGCTGCACCGCCTTGGGTGCAGTATACATTTTCCCCAATTAAATGCGCCATAGGCTCAGGAAGGGTATCTCAGTTACCGCTTAGGCGAGCCGTGCCTTCCGATGAAGTAGAAGGCGAAGAAGGAGACTATGGCGAAGGCAACAAGATGCCAGGGCCGCAGAGCCTCTACGAATTGATGCCAAAGTGTCACGGCGGCAATCATACCCCTTATTCGGAAATGCGCTCCGGGAATTGTCACCAAAAAGAACCGCGGACGGTGGCGCGACTTGCGCAACTATCCGCGGTGTTGGAGTTCGGTGATGGTTGAGTTACGAGTTGCCGCGTGTCGAATTGAAGCGCGTGCTCTCCTCATCGCGATCGCGCTCGGTTTCAATGTTGCGCTGGCGCTCGCGATCGGCATCGGTGCGGGCGTCCTTTAAGGCGTCCTTCACGTTGCCCACCGCCTTCTCGACTTTTCCTTTCACCTGTTGTGCGGCTCCTTCTGCTTGCGTCCTGGTGTCTCCCGTCCACTCACCAACCTGACGCTTTGCGCGGCCCGCCACATCATCGATTGTGCCCTTCACTGTGTCTTTGTTCATTTGTCCACCTCCATGGTGGGGTTTGAGGTCTTGCGTTCTGATTCCGGTGCGGAGTTGATGGCCCTATTGCCGTGTTCAATCGCCTCGGAGTTGGCCGGCGATCACACAACTGGTCTCCGCCCGGTGATCAACTGGATGAGAAGAACCACCAGCGCAATCACCAGCAGGATGTGAATGAACCCGCCCAGTGTGTAGCTGCTGACAATACCGAGCAGCCACAAGACCAGGAGGATTACAAAAATTGTCCAGAGCATTGTTAGTTCCTCCCGCTTTCATTCTCTCTACTTCTTCTTGACAACCCTCCCTTGGACGCGAGCGTGTGTCGTGAAGGTTGTTCAAGATTGGCGTAATTCATCGCCCATATGGGCAGAATCGCGGACAACCACGCGGCATGCGTGCGCATCGCCGGCACATTGCGCAGGCTCCCCTAACCACGCAGTTGCGGGTGTGCATCAAAGTATTCCGGACCGACGAGTGCAGAAACGCTCGGTGCTTAAAGCGCGGAACGAGCTGCTTGCAATCAAGCACTCATGATGCGCACGAAAGGAGACAAGAATGCTGCTGATCATTCTGCTGCTGGTGCTGATTTTTGGATTCGGTTACGGCGGATACCGCATGGGACCTGGCTGGGGCTATTACGGTGGAGGTGGGCTGAGCCTCATCCTCACCATCGTTCTGGTGCTGCTATTGCTCAAGGTCTTTTGAGAAATGCGGGGCTCACCTCTCTGCACCGTTGGGTGAGCTCCGCTCTTCTCCTGGCTCACGCATTCCCTGCAACCGTTCGTAGCGATGCTGCAAGAGATCGAGTTCAACATCGCTTAGGCTTTCAATGTTGATCATCTGATTGCGAGCTTTGTCGACGGCGCGAATAAGTTCATCAAGCTTCAGATTGATGGCTCTTGCGTCGCGGTTCTGGGTGTTCTGAATGAGAAAGACCATCAGGAATGTGACGATCGTAGTGCCTGTGTTGATGAAAAGCTGCCATGTATCGGAGAAGTGAAAAAGTGAGCCGGTCAGTGCCCAGCCGACAATCACAAGGATGGCGAGAACAAAGGCCCACTTTGAACCGAGCCATAGGGAGCAGCGGGTTGCGAATTGCCCAAAGCGGTCTTTCGTGTAGCTGAGCTCATTTGATTTTGAAATCTTCATGTCCCGGTCCTCGATGGATTGGATGCGAGCTGCGATGCGGTCTGGGAGTAACCCTTCGGCGTAGTCGTATTTGGGCCAGCTCTTCGACGTGTGCGGTACACTGCAACCGTTGGAGGAAAGTGTTCGTTGCGTGGTCGTCCTGGAGTTTGCTTTTTCCTGATTTGCAGTCTTTTCGTCTCTGCTGTACCCGGTAGTTATTCGCAACAGACTGGCGATGGCTCGTCGCCGCAACAGAGCGGCGTCTCCTCAGGCGTCACTGCGGCACCGGTCTATGACGATCAGCGGCGGCCGATCACTGCAGGCGGATTCGTCGACAAGGGAACGGTGGTGTTTGAAGACATCACCAAGCAGGCTGGTCTGTCCGGCTGGACCCACAAGATGGGCGTGCCCCAGAAGAAGTTCATCGTCGAGACGAACGGCTCCGGCGTGTGCCTGATCGACTACAACAACGACGGATGGCTCGATATCTATCTGGTGAACGGATCGACCTTTGACGCGCTCGATGGCAAGGAGCCTACGCCGCACGCAGCGCTCTTCCGCAACAATCACGACGGAACATTTACCGACGTGAGCGCGGAAGCAGGCGTGCAGAACGATCGCTGGGGCTATGGCTGCTCGGTTGCTGACTTTGATAATGACGGCTGGCCCGATCTCTACGTCGGCAACTACGGTGAAAATCGGCTTTATCACAACAACCACAATGGCACGTTTACCGATATCGCACCTAAGGCCGGCGTGGCACTTGGTAGCTGGTCGCCTGGTTCGGCGTGGGGAGACTACGATGGCGACGGACTGCTGGACCTTTACGTCACGGGCTACGTCCACTTCGATCGCAATAATCTGCCGATAAGCGGAAGCCAGGCCGTAGGGTATGCCTCGTGCATGTACCGTGGGTTCGTCGTGAACTGCGGTCCACGTGGATTGAAGGGCGAGCCCGATCATCTCTTCCGCAATAAGGGCGACGGCACATTTGAAGACGTCACAGTGAAGGCAGGAGTTGAAGATAAAGACAAGCTCTACGGATTCACGGCGATCTTTATCGACATCAATGGAGATGGCAAGCCGGACCTGGTCGTCGGGAATGATTCGGAGCCGAACTATCTCTACATCAATAAAGGTAACGGCACCTTCGAAGACGAGAGCTACGCCTCAGGCTTCGCACTGAATAAAGACGGGCGAGAGATCGCCTCGATGGGCATTGCCGCGGGCGACTACGAGAATAACGGTCTGGTCGATTTCTTTGTGACCGACTTCGGCGACGACTACAAAGTCCTCTTCCGCAACGACGGAGACGTGAGCTTTACCGACGTGAGCTACAAGGCCGGACTCGCGCAGATGGCGATTCCGTTTGTAGGCTGGGGCACCGGTTTTCTTGACTACGACAACGACGGATGGCTCGACCTCTTTATGGTGAATGGGCATGTTTACCCGGAGGTGGACCAGCATGATTGGGGAACAACATTCGCGCAACGGCCGCTGCTTTATCACAACATCCCAGACGGCCCGAAGGGGCGCAAGTTCGACTACGTTCCGCCGGTGAAAGGCTCCGGCCTCGCGGTCGTGATCCCCGGACGCGGCGCGGCCTTCGGCGACTTGTTTAATGACGGCAAGATCGACGTGGTGATCAATCCTGTCGATGGGCCGCCTGTGTTGCTCAAGAATGTGAACCCGGACAAGCATCACTGGGCTGAGATCGGTCTGGTGGGCGGCAAGAAGAGCCCGCGCGATGCGACCGGAGCAACCGTCTACTTAAGAGCAAACGGCATGCGTCAACGCCAGGACGTATTGGCGAGCGGCAGCTATATCTCTGCAAACGATCGGCGGGTGCACTTCGGATTGGGGGATGCAACAATCGCAGGCGTGGCAGAAATTCACTGGCCTTCTGGGGCTAAAGAGACAGTGAGACTGCCGGCGACGGATCGCATTTACACCATCACGGAGGGCCAGGGCATTACCGGAGCTTTGTGCTCTGGCAAGCCCTGCCCTGTTGCGAAGGTGAGTTCGCGGCCGACGCCGAAAAAAGCGCGCTGATTACTCACATCAGCTTTGGTTTAGAAGACGCCTGCCAAAAAGACTTCGGCGTGATGTTCGTGCAGGATGCGCACACCGCAATCGGCGAGTACCGCGGGCGAGAGCGTGATCACCGGGCAATGTGAATGGGCCAGCGCCTTGTAGACGACGCCCTGCCGGGTGACGGCTGCAAACGCCGATGCGCCCTGCGCGCCGAGCACGATCAGGTCAGCCTGTTGAGCGCGAGCCTGGTAGAGCAGTTCCTCGGTTGGGTCGCCCGGTACGACGATAGTCTGCACGCGAATCTGATTGCGCAGCCGGTTGGGAACCAGCGCGAGCAGATCGCCCTCCACATCATTAATGGTGCGGGCGCCAAGAACTGCGGCCCGGTCCTGTGGACGGATTACATGCTGCAGAACGAGCCGCGCCTGATGCTGCATTGCCACGTCCGCGGCAAAAGCGGCAACGGTCTCGCTGGCTTCATTCATGCTGACGGCGCAGAGCACCGTTTTGGTTGCGTAGTTGCGATATCGGCCGTCAACCACCTCGGGGCCGACTACAAAGACCGGAACATGCGACGTGCGCACGATCGCTTCGGCGACCGAGCCAACGAGAAGCTTGCCGATCGGGCCAGGTGAGTGAGTGCCCATGATGATTCTGTCGATGTGGCGTTCCTTGAGCAGCGACAGAATCTGGTCGGCGGGCAAACCGGGGCGGACGATGATTTCGCATTGAATTCCTGTGGCTTTGGCCCTTTCGGCGTAGGGCTCAAGTAGATTGACTTCGGCACGGGCGGCGGCAGCGTAGTCGTAATAACGGATGCCCGACGCTTCAGACGCGGCCACAACCAGCGTGTCATATGCGTGGAAGAGAATGAGATTGGCGCCAAAGTCTCTGGCTTGGGCAATAGCGAAGCTGAGAGCCTTTTCGTTGGCGGGGATCTCGGAGGCAAAGAGGATGGTAGAGGGTTTGCTCCATCCCGGCTTGAGTGACGCGGCCATGGGAACCTCCTTGATTGTGGCTTTATGATGGCAGATCCGCTTGCAGAACGATGTGATCCAGCTCACATCCGAAGTCAGCCTCTAGAGCGGCTCACAAAGAGCAGGAGCCGCGGAAAACGCGTGCACATTACGTAGAAACAGACGCAGGGCCCGATCTTTTTGCCGCGCTGATGATCGCATTCTCTGCTACTTTCTGTGGATTGTCCAGCGGACTGCGCGTAAAAAATGCGCGACGCGTTCCGCGATTTGAATCATAGCTTTGGTGAGCCGGAACGTTCTTGCGGAAGAGCGGGCGTTCCTAGTGGCGGCCGAGATCGAGATCGGCCTTGCCCTTGAAGCGGCTGTAGACGAAGACGACGTACCCAACGGCTAGCGTCATCCCGAAGGCCCACCACGCGAGGCCCACCATGAGCGTGTGCTCGCCGGAGATGGCGCGCGCGAGTGTGATGTCGCGGTCAGAACCCGTAGTCGCAGGCAAGAGCGTGGGATAGACGCCCCAACAGGCTCCGGCAAGCATGAAGAAGAGGTAGAGGCACGAGGCAACGAAAGCCTTAACCGGCTGCGCGTTGCGATTCCAGACCCAGATCAGGATGAGTGAGATCACCACGCCAACAGGAACAAGATAGGTGATGGGGTAAGCCGAGTAGTTGGCAAGGCTGGCTGGGCGGACGTGAATGGTGGCCCAGAGGCTAACCACGGTGAGTGCAATCAGAACGATCCAAAGCGGAGTTACCAGGCGTCGAGCGCGCTGCTCCAAGTCGCCGGAGACTTTGATGGTGAGCCAAAGAGCACCATGCAGGGTTAGGGCAATAAGAGCCACCAGGCCGCCGATGACGGTGTACCAGTCGAGGATGCCGGGAAATTCGCCGGGTTGCCAGTTCGTCCAGAGCGGCAGGAAGAAGTAACCGTCAGCCCGCAGCGGCACGCCGCGCAGCACGTTGGCGAGCGCGGCGCCGTAGAAGATGGCAAGCAGCGCGCTGGCAAAACCGAAGACGCCATCGAGCAGCGTGCTCCATACGCCGAGGTCGATGTGATTGCGAAGCTCGAGGCTCACGCCACGCAGCACCAGGAGCCAAAGCACGATCATGAGCGGCAAGTAAAAACCGCTGAAGGCTGAGGCATATAGAAGCGGAAAGGCGAAGTAGAGCGTGCCGCCGCCGGCGAGCAGCCAGACTTCGTTGCCGTCCCAGACCGGACCGATGGAACGCAGCGAGGCCCGTCGCTCCGATTCGGTACGGACGAGGAAGAGATGCAGCACGCCGACACCGAGGTCGAAACCGTCGAGGACAACATAGCCGACAATCATTACCGCAACAAGCCAGAACCAAAGAAAACCCAGCATCGCAAAGTCCCTTTCAATCCATGTAATGGGCAACAGCGACCCGTGGCTCAGGGCCCCTGCTGATTTCGCGGTAGACCAGCACAGTAAAGAGCAGACCGAGCAGCGTATAAAGACCCATGAAGCCGATGAGAGTGAAGAGGCCGTTGCCCGCCGAGACTGTATGCGAGAAGCCATCGGTAGTGCGCATGAGGCCGTAGATGAGCCAGGGCTGGCGGCCGATTTCGGCTGTCATCCAGCCCGCCGTGTTGGCGATGTACGGCAGCGGGAAACTGATGAGCAACAGCCACAGCACCCAGCGCGTGGTGTAGAGCTTTCCGCGCCACAGCAGGAAAGCTGCGGCGATCATGAGCAGAACGAAGTACGTTCCGAGGCCAGCCATGATGTGGTAGGCGTAATAGAGCAGAGGCAGCGCGGTAGGCCACTGATCGCGCGGAATCTGATCGAGCCCTTTCACTTCAGCCTTCGTTGTTCCATAGATGAGGAAGCTGAGCACGTTATTGACGACGATGGGATTGTCGATCTGACCTGTCTCTTCATTTGGCTGCCCCATGAGCACGAGGCCTGCTCCAGTTTCCGTCTTGAACAGTCCTTCCATTGCAGCGATCGCAGCCGGCTGGTTGCGAGCAACGTATTTGCCGTGCAGGTCGCCGGTAGGAAAGATGATGAGAATTGATGAGATGACGCCGGAGACGACGCCAAGCCTGAGAAAGATGCGGCCGTATTGCTTGTCGCGATTGTCGAGCAGGTAAAAGGCGCCAGTTGCCGCCATCACGAAACTCGCAGTGATGACCGCGCCGGTCATGTTGTGGGCATATTGCAACAATGCCCATGGGTTGAGGAGGAGCTGCCAGAAACTGAGAACTTCGAAGCGGCCGTCGGGCAGGCGGTCGTAGGCGACAGGATGCTGCATCCATGCATCGGTGACGATAATGAAGAACCCGGAGATCCACGAGCCTACGAAGACCATGACGGCGGAGAACCAGTGCATTCTCTTCGAGAGCCGGCTCCCGCCATAGAGGAAGAGGCCGAGAAATGCCGATTCCAGAAAGAAACTGAAGACGCCTTCCATTGCGAGCGGCTGCCCGATCACGCCGCCGGAGTACTGCGAGAATCGCGCCCAGTTGGTGCCGAACTCGAACTCCATGGGGATTCCGGTAACGACGCCAAAGACAAAGTTGATTCCGAAGATGCGTCCCCAGAAATGCGCAGCACGATCCCATTGCTCATCGCCGCTCCTCAGGGCGACAGTCTTGAGAACAACGATGAGCAGTGCCAGGCCCATAGTGAGCTGCGGGAAGAGATAATGGAAGGTGACCGTGAACGCGAAGTGCAGGCGATGGATCAACTCAGCAGTCATTGCGGAATCTCCGGTAAGGCAAATTGCTCAAAAGAAGCATAGTATCGATCGCCGGAGAGGGCCGTACCACAAAGCACACCTCAGCCGTGATGCTTGATCTTTCGGCTTTCAGCTTAAGCACCGGGGCAGTATTCTGCGTGTGACATGGATCACACAGATCGGGATCGGCGGAATCGATTTTAGAAGTGGCAAAGGCACAGGGAGAGCGATGAGGACGGCGATCATTGGCGGCGGTATTGCAGGACTGGCGGCTGCCTATGAACTCGAGAAGGCGCGAACCACTGGAGCTCCGGTGGAATACACGCTCTTTGAGGCGGGAGCCCGGCTGGGCGGCGTACTGTCGTCGGAAATTGTGCAGGGCGCCGTGGTGGAGCGCGGTCCCGACTCCTTTCTGACGGAGAAGACAGCCGCCGCAGAGCTGTGCCGCGAATTGGGACTGGGCGATGAGCTGCTCCCGTCGAATGATATTGCGCGCAAGACTTATGTCGTTGTGCGCAACCGGTTGGTTCAGCTACCTGACGGTTTGATGTTCATGGTGCCGACAAAATTGATGCCGACGGCGCTGACGCGGCTCTTCAGCCCGAAGACGAAGATGCGCATGGCGAAGGAGGTGTTCCTCCAACCCCGGCCCAGCGACGGAGACGAGTCAATAGCGAGCCTCGTGGAGCGGCACTTTGGCGCGGAGGTCGTCGACAGGCTTGTCGATCCGCTGCTCTCTGGCATCTACGGCGGCGATGCGGAGCAGTTGAGCGCGCGGACTGTTCTTCCCCGCATGGTGGAGATAGAGGCAAGGTACGGCTCTTTGACACGCGGCATGCTGGCCGCTCACAAGCAGATGCGCGCACGCGCTGCGCAAAACGGAACACGTCCCGCGCAGCGGCCAGTGTTCACCACGCTGCGGGGCGGTATGCAGCAACTGGTGACCGCGCTGGAATCGAGGATTGACGCGGGATCGATTCGGCGATCGACTGCTGTGCGCAACATCGAAAAGAACTCATCCGGCTGGAAGGTTACGGCGGGAGAGACAGCCGGCTTTTACGACGCAGTGATTCTTGCTTCGCCGGCGTGGGCTGCGGGCGAGTTGCTGAGCGGCGTTGATCGCACACTTGGCAACGAACTCGCCTCAATTCCCTACTCTTCGTCGATTACTGTCAATTTGATCTATGACGAGGCGAAGATCGGACATCTGCCGGATGGATTCGGATTTCTGGTGCCGACGAGCGAAGCCCGCTCGATGCTGGCATGCACGTTTGTGCATCGCAAGTTCATAGGACGCACGCCGAAGGGTAAGGCGGTGCTACGGGCCTTTCTGGGCGGAATAAAGAACGAGGCTCTGCTCGCTGCGAGTGACGATGAGTTGCTTGCCACCGTGCGGCGGGAGCTGAGCGAGATTCTGGGTGCGGGGGTTATCGCCCGGAGCGTAGAGCCAGAGTACGCGCACGTGGCGC
This sequence comes from uncultured Acidobacteriaceae bacterium, assembly GCA_963832465.1. Classification (GTDB taxonomy): domain Bacteria; phylum Acidobacteriota; class Terriglobia; order Terriglobales; family Acidobacteriaceae; genus Telmatobacter. The sequence goes on along the minus strand of CAWHUJ010000001.1, from coordinate 101,854 downwards.
GCTGGCGCCGCTCGATGGCACAGTATGCCGTGGGACACCAGGAGCGCATGATGCGCGTGCAGACGCGGCTACAGGCGCTGCCGGGGCTGGAGCTTGTGGGGAACGCCTACGACGGCATCGGCGTTCCCGACTGCATCCGGCTGGGGCGCCAGGCAGCGCGTGACCTTCTCGCTGCCGGCGCACGCGTTGCGGTTCACTGACGTGGCACGATCGGCAGAATGATTGCACTGGGATGCTGGGCGTCATGCAGCACGGTGTTGGTGGCCTTCACAAAGGTTGAATCGTCCGCCGCGCTCTTGCCGGTGTTCAGATTGCGATCGAAACGCGGGAAATTGCTGCTGGAGACTTCGAGGCGGATGCGGTGGCCTTTGAGAAAGACATTGCTGGTTGACCAGACGTCGATCTTGTACTCGTAGACCTTGCCCGGTTCGATCAGCGAAGACGCCGAGGTTGATTCGCGATACCGCGCGCGGATGATTCCTTCAGTGAGATTCTGCGCGAAGCCATTCGGCCACACATCGACAAGCTTCGCCGTGAAGTCTGTATCGACGGCAGAGGACTTTGCGAAGAGGTCGAGAGTGATGGGGCCGGTGACCTCAACGTCGCCCTCAAGCGGCGGCGTGGAGTAGACGAGCACATCCTGACGCGCTTCAACCTCTTTCTGATCGCGTGGGCCAGCGGGGAGATGAACCGGATCGCAGCAGAGCGGGCCGCCGACGGTGGGCGCAGCGTTGGCTGGGTCGTAGACGAGCGTGTCAGAGCCTTCCTGGCGCGGGGCTGAAGTTGTGAGCGCTCCATCACCCGCAGCGGAGTTTGCCCGGCCGGACGACTCCAGGAAATAGCGCGTTGCTTTAGCACGCTGCAATGGCCATGCATCTTCGTTGCGCCACTTGTTTTCGCCCATCACAAAGATGCGCACCGGCGTGGTGGTGAAGATGTTCTGCTTGTCGAGGAAAAGATGCTCGTACCACGCGACGGTGATGGCATTTTCGTTGAAGTCGTTCGCAGCAGGACCAAAATCGACGTCGCCGATCTTCTGGCCGCCACCTGCGTGTCCGCCGATGGTGACCAGGAGCCGTTGGCCCTTGCGTGCTGCGTCATTGCCTGCGTGCTCTTTGAGTCCCTCGTAGTTGCGCAGCGAGCCGCCTTGAAAGATGTCGTACCAGGCAGCGATGCTGAGCGCGGGAACCTGAATATTGCCGAAGTTTTCTTCGATGGACCACTGCTTCCAATAGCTGTCGTATTCGGGATGCGCGAGCCAGTCGAGGAAATATGGCGCGAGCTTGTCTGTCGATGCTCCCGGATCAATGTGAGTATTGAAAAGCGGATACTGCTTCAGAGGCAGCACGGTGCTGCCGACAAGGGCGTTCGTGTTGCTGTCAATATAGCGGCCGAGCGTACCCTCCGCGAGGCCTGAGGTCCACGACTGGTTAAACCACTGCTCGAAAGCACCGCCCTGATAGGTCCAGTTCTCGTGATAATTCGATGCGGTGACCACCGGACAGATTCCTGAGAGGTGTGGCGGATGGCCGATGGCGGCAAGCATCTGAGTCGCGCCGACGTATGAGCCGCCAAACATGCCCACCTTGCCATTGGAGTGAGGCAGCGCTGCGGCCCACTCCACGGCGTCGTATCCGTCGTCGATCTCGTGCTTGAAGGGATACCACTCGCCCCCCGAGGTGTAGCGGCCGCGCACATCCTGCACGACGACCATGAAGCCGTGCGCGATGGCGAGGAGCGCGAAGTCTTCGGCATTGCGCTTGTCGTAAGGGGTGCGTTGCAACAGCACCGGAAACGGGCCGTCGCCGGCGGGCCGGTAGACGTCGGCCTTGAGAGTGACGCCGTCACGGGTCTTCATGAGTTGATTGCGTTCGATGACGATGCCGGTCTGGCCGGGAAGCGCGACACACGACAGCAATGCGCACACTGCGAGAAAGCAGAAGATTTTTCTGAACACGATTTCCCCCGAATGGGTAAGTCGTGCAAATTGTAACGAAAAAGGGGACCCGGGAAGAAGACTCCCGGATCCCCTGATGATGCCCGCTTCGTGGTGAGAGCTTCTCACGACGAAGCGAAGCGGTTAGAAGTAGTACTTCAGAGCCAGTTCCATGAGGCGATTCTGACCCGGCGCCTTGTACTGCGCATCGCCGTTGGTAAGGGTGTTGCTGTTGGTACCGCCACCGTCGCAACCTGCGCCGGTAGAAGAACTGATGCAACCCATGTGCAGGGAGTCGTCGCTGCCGACGCCAAGCTGCGGCAAAGGATGGTTGAGGAAGTTAAACGCCGAGACACGGAACTGGATGTGCTGATATTCCGTGATCTTGAAATTCTTCATCATGGCAAGATCAGAGACGAAGAACGCGGGTCCCTTGATGTAGGGCCAGATCGCCTGACCGTTCTTGCCCAGGACGCTCGGAGTCTGGAAGCAGTCGGCGTTGAAGTACTTGCCGCCGCCAGCGCGCGGATCGCAGGTGAGGTAAGGCACCAGGATCGGAGCGTTGGTACCAAGCAGGTAGGCGTTGCTGGCAGTTGCGCCATTCGCGCCCGCTTCCCAGGTGACGTTCATCGAACCGCCGGTGTTTGGCTGCAGAGGCGCACCCGACTGCATCTGGGTGTCGCCAGAGAGCTGCCAACCGTTCACGACACCGCGGATGACCGCGTTGCCCTCATGCATTTCAGGCAGGTTGACGTTGTATGCGGCGTTGAAGAGGTGGGTACGGTCGTAAGCCAGCGGGCCGTAGTTGGCGCGCATGTTGAACGGATCGATCGTCGGTCCGTCGCCGTTGCCGTTTTCCGTGTTACCGTCACGGATACCCATGACCTTGCTGAAGGTGTAGTTGAGGATGAAGGTCGCCCGGCCCGTCTGCTTCTGCAGGGCCGCCACCATGCCGTTGTAGTTGGAGTATCCGCCGCGCTGAATCACATTCAGCACGCCGTAGTTGTAGTACGGCCGATAGCCGCTGTAGTAGGAGCTATTCGGCGGCGCGCAGTTGCCGGTGGCACAGCTTGTCTGCCAGTAGTTGACTCCGGTAATGCCGTCGGTGCCGTACAGCGCGCCCAGCGGAATCTTGTTGATGTTGGAGAACGACGCTTCGTTGCTGGTGCTGTTGTTGGTCAACGGAACGTTGTCGGTGCGGTTGCCGATGTACTGCAGCTCGAAGACCATGTGGCCCGGAACCGCCTGATCGATCATGGCGTCCCAGTTCATGGTGTAAGGCGTCTTGTCGTCGCCCATCTTCAGAGCCGATGCAGCAGAGCACGTGGCGTTGTTGGCGCACCATGAACCAGCGCTCGGCGCGAAGGTTGCAAGCTGCGCATAGCCGCCGGGACCAGTGGAGCCTGGCTGCTGCTTCCACCAGTAGGAGGGAGCAGTGCTTGGCGTGGTCATGCTCTGCACGTTGTAGCCGGGAGCGAGCGCACCATCCACGTCGCCCTCAGAGGCCTGCCAGCGATAGAGGCCGAAGCCGCCGCGAACCACTGTGAAGCCGTTTCCGTGCAGATCCCATGCCATGCCGACGCGGGGAGAAACGTTCAGGAACTTGGAGTTGAAACCGGACTGCGGAATCTTCGAATCGATCTGGTGCCACTTCATGCCCGTCCAGACAGGAGCGCTGGGGGTGTTGTCGTAGCTGGAAGGATCGAAGACTGCGAATCCGGGTCCATTGACCGGATACCACTGGCCCTCGTGATCAAAGCGCGCACCGTAGTCGACGGTGATCTTTGGCGTGAGGTGCCACTGGTCCTGCGCGTAGAAGGCCCACTCGTGATAGGCCACATCGTGAACCGGGCCAGCAGCGAACTGTGCCATTCCGTCGGTGCTGCCGATCAGCATGTCGGCGTAGGGGTTGTTGGTGGTGTAGGTGGCCCACTGATCGAATTCGAGACCGCCCTGCGTCCAGTTGCCATAGTTCGTTGTCTGAGTCTGATTTGCTTCGTCCCAGAAGAAGCCGGCCTTGACGCTGTGACGGCCAACGACCTTGGTGAAGCTGTCCTGGAATGAATAGATCTTCTTGATGTTGCCGAATGCGTTACCAAACGCCTTCATCATCGCCGGAGCGTAGATGCCCGCAAAGCTGCCCGACGTGGCGCCAGTTTCAGATCCCCAGCTGATCAGGTTTGGGATCTGATCGAAGGGGCTGAGGCTGGTGGTGTTGAAGGGAGCATAGGTGGTGTATCCCGCATTGGAAGCGGTCATGGCATCGGGGTTCGCGAAGGCCGGCGGGAAGGTGAAGTACGTGTAGGCAAAGCTGAACTCGTTGGTCGAGGTCGGGCTCAGGGTCCTGACGTAATTCGCCGTCCACAGGTTTGCGACGGTCTTTGCATTCAACTGCGAGCCCATCGGGCCTGTGTCTGAAGGCCACCACCACACGCCGAAGTTGTTGATGTCAGCTTCGTTCTGCTTGGTGAAGATCACGCTGATCCTGTCGTTGGCCGTAGGATCCCAGTCGCCGCGGGCGCGAAGCTCCCAGCGGTTGACCGGCGGGTGATCGAGGAACTGGTAGTTGTAACCGTTGTGCGTCGCCGGATCAATGTTTGGCGGGTTGATCTTGTTGAGGTAGGTCAGCATGGCGAGGCCATCAGGATCCCAATAGGCTGCGGGAATCTGACCGTTGACGAAGAGGTTCTGGTTGGCGCCACCCGCGGGGCAGAAGCTCGTCCAGCTGGCCGAATTGGCGCAGGGAACCTGCGCGCTCGGCCACCAGTTCGAGCCCGAGGTCTGGTCGCCAGGCAGAGTCGCCGCGCTGAAGTCGCCCTGAAGCATGTTGGTGGTGGGCACCACAAGCTGATGGAGCGTCGCGGTGGGGTTCTGGAACATCTTCTCGAAGCCGGCAAAGAAGAAGAGCTTGTCGTGGTGCCGGTTGTACCCCAGGAAAGGAACTGGGCCGCCGAAGGTGCCGCCGGGATAAACCTGGTGGTTGATGGTACGGCCGAGCCCAGGAGACGCCGCCTTGATATATGGGTCGTTGGCGTTCATCTGCCAGTTGCGCAGATAGCTGTAAACGTCGCCATGGTAGCCCTGGCCGCCGCCCTTGCTGACGACCTGAATGATGTTGGGACCGCGCGGTGTATCCGCGCCGAATGCGGCGTTGAGGTAGGTGAATTCCGCCGTCGTGTCCTGGTTGACGTTGGCGATCTGCGTGCCCATGTTGCCGATATCGATCAGCCCGGCTCCGTCCATGGTCATCTGCATGCTGCCGTAGGGTTGCGTGCCGCTGGCCGAGAAGGCGCCGATGGGACCGCTATTGGTCTGCGTGGTCTGGCTGTTGAATTCGGATTGGCTGAGGCCGCTGTTCATCGCCATGCCGGGCATGAACTTTACAAGTTCTGCAGCATCGCGGCCCTGCACTGAAAGCGAGTCGACCATGGTGCTGTTGAGGGTCATGGTGCTGGCGCCGTTGTCGAGCGGAATCACTGCAGCTTCAGAAGCGGTGACGTCGACGGTTGCCGTGGTTGCACCGACCGGCAATGCAATGTTGGGAATGTTGTGGTTTTCGCCCTGGTGCTCAACGATGCCGCTGGTCTGCCAGGTTTCGAAGCCATCGGCCTTGATTGTGAGCTTGTAGGTGCCGGTGGCTACGGCAGCGAAGCTGAAGAAACCGGTGCCGTTGGAGATGGTTGTGGTCTGTACGCCGGTAGCTACATCCTGCAGAACCACGCTGGCGTGCGGAATGACGGCGCCCGAGGCGTCAGTTACAGTGCCGCTGATCGTTCCGCTGGATGACTGGGCCCAGGCCTGTGTCATACAAAGCAAAGCAACAATCAGTACACCGACAAACGAAAAGGCCACGCGGCTCTGACTTGCAAGCCGCTGTGGCCAAGGGTTTTCTGAATACATCTGGTCCTCCGTGAAACTGGCCTGAAACTGAAAAATGGCTGTTGGGTTCTGCCTATCTGGCAGTAGTGAAAGGAAGTGCGAATTAGGTAGGCGTATAGACACAAAAGGGCCCGAATATTTAGGCGCCAAACAGAACGCTATTACTGGAATTTCGGTTTTAATTTTTAGGGCATCGACCATACGACTGTCAATCATCCGGACGGATGAGAAGCCTCAAATCAATCGTTTGAGTAGCATCTTCTGCAACGTTGCGGAAGCTGTAAGCGGCTGATTTAAATGCGAAGTGCGACCCAGCAATAATTTCTGTCACGCTATTTTCATAATGGCGGAAATCAGGGGTCGAATTCTGAGCGAAACGAGGGGCAAATCAGTGTGGAAAACGAGGCTACATTCCACCTCGACCGAGCAAAATGCCGATGCCGTAGGTGACAGCGCCCTCCACGGCACCCACAAGCGTCATCTCGAACCCCGAAGACCACCACGACCGGATCGTGATGAGGCTCTTGGCCGCGCCTACGGCGAAGTGTGCGATGAGAGAGACGACCGCTGCCGCGATTACGGCAGGCACGCCGCTGAGAAAGAAGAAGGGCACGATCGGGATGATGGCGCCAACTGCGGTAGAAAGAGCACCAGATGCCGCCGAGACCAAGGGCTTGGAGACTGCTTCTTCTGAGCTGCCGAGCCGTTCACCGGTGAGCGCGCGCAACAACTGTTCCGGATCGCCCGCGATGTGGTTCACCATATGGTGCGCGTCCATCTCGGGCAATCCTTTGACCTGGTAGTAGAGCGCCAGCAGCTCTCGAGCCTCGGGCTGGTTCAGCCTAATCGCTTCGCGTTCGCGAGCGATCTCAGCGTCGTAGATCTCCTGCTCGCTCTTTGCTGCGAGATACGCGCCTGAGCCCATCGACAGCGCCGATGCGATCATGCCGGAGAGACCGGCAAGCAGTACATATTTACTGTCACCTGCGGTCGCGCCAGAGACGCCGGAGACGATGCCGAAGATCGCACCGAGGCCGTCATTCACGCCGTAGATGGCATCGCCGATCCAGGCGCCGGGCTGCTTGCGACCTCCATCGCGTTTGGCCAGCATCTCGTCGAGAACTGCCTTGGCATCGACTTTCGGCGTGCCGGCCGGCGCGGCGTAGTGTCCCCGCAGCAAGCCGCCGAGTTCCTGGTGGTGCAGCTTCTCGTCTTCAATAACGGTTTCAAGGATGGCGACCGAAGCCTCGTCGCCCAGTTCTTTCAACTGTTGGCCGTAGCGGGCGATATCGCGGCTCTCTTCGATTTCAAGGCGGCGCAGAGCCATGCGTATTCCGCCGGCACGGTTGGCGAGGGTGTCGGCACTGCCAGTGGGTTTGCCTTTATAAACCGGCTCCGGACCGCCGAGTTCGGCGATGCGGGTGGCCCAGAGATCGGCGTGCTCCAGCTCTGCCTGGGCAAGGTGGCGCAGCACCTGAGCCCGCATGGGATCGGTGTCGCGGTCGGCAAGCGCCTGATAGGTGGAAAAGCCCTCCATCTCCGCCTGCCAATTTGCTTCAAGGGCGGCTAATACCTTCTTCAACCTGGCGCTGCTGACTGGTGCGATTGGCAAGCTCTCTCCTTGGCTTTGCACTAACGATAACCGAGTTCGCCGGGGGCGCAGAATCTCATCCGAACGCCGGGATGCAATGCACTTCCCATGCGTGCGGTTTTCCGTATAGTGTTGTGTGCAGCAAAATTGCCGGATTTCCATCACAACGACCTGCCGCTGGGGAAACCGGGGACACAATGCAACTGCCATCAACACGCGGGGGAAATCAGGAAGGCCAGCCACCGCGCAGCGCAGATAACGCACAAAGCAGGCCCTAACCGGGCAAGAAATCAAGAGGAACGGGGAACAACCCTATATGTCAACGCGATCCACTCCGCCAGCAGTTCAAACCACACCCAGTTATACGGGCCCGTTCATCACGGTCGCCGTCCTGTTCTTCATCTTCGGGTTCATCACCAACCTGAACATGGCCCTGGTGCCGCATCTGCGGTCAATCTTCGATCTGCCGTATGCCTGGGCGATGCTGGCCGAATCGGCTTTCTTTCTGGCGTATTTTGTCTTCTCGTGGCCGACTTCAAAACTGATTGAGACGATCGGCTACAAGAAGACGATGGTGGTTTCACTCTTTATCCAGGTGGCGGGCTGCCTGCTCTTTGTGCCAGCAGCGAAGATGGTGAGCTTTCCCCTCTTTCTAACGGCCGTATTTGTTGTTGGGGCCGGCGTGACAGCACTGCAGACAGCAGCGAATCCTTACGTCGCGATTCTCGGCCCTGAGCGCTCCGCACCAGTGCGGCTCACACTGGCACAGGCACTCAACTCATTGGGCGGAACGATCGCGCCACTGATCGCAGGTGCGTACATCCTTACCGATTCATCTGGCATGAGCAAGGCGGCTATTGCGAACACGGTGCGTGGACCCTACATCGCCATTGCAGCCGCGCTTCTGATTCTCGGCAGTGCAGTTGCCTTCATGCACTTGCCGCAAATCTCGCAGACACAGGAATTCCGGCCCGGTAAAGAAGGCGACCCGATTCTCGACCGCAGCGTCTGGAGTTACAGCCACACTGTGCTCGGCGCAATCGGCATCTTCCTGTACGTAGGCGTCGAGGTTGGATTGGCGTCGATCGCTGTGAACTACTTCAGGACGCAGGGCGTCGACAGCCTCAAGGCAGCATCGTTCCTGGTCTCACTCTACTGGTTGGGCGCGCTCATTGGCCGACTGCTCGGCTCATGGATGTTGACGAAGATACCGGCGGGCAAACTGCTGGGTATTTTTGGTTTCGCCGCCGCCGCGATGATTGTGGTTTCGATGTTTTCCACCGGGCAAGTCGCCATCTGGAGCATCGTGCTCTGCGGCTTCTTCAACTCGATCATGTTCCCGAATATCTTCGCGCTTGGCATCGCCGGCCTGGGGCCGCACACCAGCAAAGGCTCGGGCTTGATCATGACAGCAGTCGTGGGCGGGGCCATCGTGCCTTTCCTGATCGGCAAACTCGCAGACGCTGTAGGCATTCAGCATGCGTTTGTGATTCCGATGTTCTGCTACCTCTTCATCGCCTACTACGGGCTGTGGGGCTCCAAGCCTTCGCGGAGAGTAGCGGCTTAGAGCCGCACGTCCGAGGCGGAGTAGTTGTACCCCTGAAGGCCTTCCGGTTCGCCGGAGGGCCTTCGCATCTGCGGCATCATTCTCCGAAACCTCACAAGTAAAAGGCTTTACGATTTTCGTTGACGCGTATTGCAATCCGCGATATCGTTATTGCAATTTGCGATAGAGGCGTAACCGAATCTGAACCGCCGCATCGCAGGCAAGACCATGAAGCTGGGCGAAAAAATCCGCTATCTGCGCGAGGTTGAAGGCAGCCTGCGCGGCCTTGATCGCGCCATGAGCCAGCAGGAGCTGGTGCGGGCGATCGACGCGGAGACCGGCTCGAAGCTGAGCCAGAGCTACCTCTCGCAGATCGAGAGCGGCGCGCGGCCGCACCTGACCAACACCACGCGGCAGATTCTGGCGAGGTTTTTCAAGGTGCATCCCGGCTACCTGGTGGACGACCCGGAGGGCTACTCACCCGGAGCTGCAGAGCGAGTTGCGCAACGTCGAGGACAAGCTCGACCTGTGGCTGGTGGCGGGCGCGGAGCGCTTCCGGCGCGATCCGGAGTTGAAGCAGGCGCTGCTGACGCTCGGCGCGGCAAGAACACTCGCGGGAGTGCCTGCTGCTGCTGGAGGCGATTCTGGAGACGCCGGGGCTGATGCCGCGGCTGAGCGAAGTGTTGCGTTCGGGCCAAATCTTCCGCAGATGACGTAGCAGCGAGACCAAACGGAGAAGGCAACTGCAGCCAAGCCACGCGGCACGCAGAAAGGGGGCGCGCAAATGAACTGGGAAACGTTTTACCTGATTTGCTTTCTGGTGGGGCTGGTGCTGAGCGTGTTCTCGCTGTTGGGAGGGATGGGGCATTTTGGCGGCCACTCACTGCCGCATGTGCCATGCACGCACCACACGCGGGGCATCTGCCGCACGTTTCGCATGGGACCGGTAACGGCGCTGGCAATGATGCCGCGATCCCGTGGTGGAACGCATTTTCACGCTGATGATCTTTCTCTGCTGGTTTGGCGCGGCGGGATATCTGCTGACGCGCTACGGCAGCTTTGTGGCGCTTGTTGTGCTGGTGCTTTCGGCGGTTTGCGGCATTGCAGGAGGTGCACTGGTGTTTCTTTTTCTCACCAGGGTGCTGATGCCGCACGATCGCGAGCTGACGGCGGACGAGACGGAAGTTGTCGGCGCCGTCGGCCATGTTTCATCGGCGATTCGCGCGGGCGGCACCGGCGAGATTGTGTATGAGCAACTTGGCGCGCGGCGGTCTGCTCCGGCCCGCGCTGAAGACGGCGAGGCATCCAGAAGCAGGAAGAGGTCTACGTAGTTCGCTACGAAAAAGGAATTGCCTACGTGCGGCGGTGGGAGGAGTTGCAGAGTGAAATCGATGCTCTGCCAGCCGCAAAATTGCAGAACTGAAACCATGAACTCTTCACCGATGTAGAGGCAGGAATGACGAATACGACTGTGCTGATAACGGATATGGCCGTCCTGGTGGGAATTTTCTCGCTGGGACTGTTGGCCAAGCTCTTTCCGAAAAGCGGCCGTAAGACCGGCTCGAAGCATTAACCATTAACCCGCTCAACTCCCGATGAAAGGATCGGGAACGCAATGACGAACCAGATCATTCTCTTTGTTGGACTCGGAGTATTGGCGCTGATTTTTCTGATGGGCATTCTGGCCAGGATGTATCGCAAGGCCGGTCCCAATGAGGCCTTGATTGTGTATGGATTCCGTGGCCCGCGCGTCATCAAGGGACATGGCACCGTGATCTTCCCCATGGTGGAGAACTGCCGCGAGCTGAGCCTGGAGCTGATGAGCTTTGACGTGGCTCCGCAGCAGGATCTCTATACCAAGCAGGGCGTCGCTGTAACGGTCGAAGCCGTGGCACAGATCAAAGTGCGCAGCGATCAGGCCTCGATTCTCACTGCAGCCGAGCAGTTCCTGACCAAGGCTCCGCCGCAGCGCGAAGGGCTGATCCGCCTGGTGATGGAAGGTCACCTGCGCGGCATCATCGGCCAGCTCACGGTAGAGCAAATTGTGAAGGAACCTGAAATGGTAGGCGAGCGCATGCGCGCGACCTGTGCCGAAGATATGAGCAAGATGGGGCTCGAAGTGATTTCGTTCACCATCAAGGAGGTGCGCGACAAGAATGAGTACATCACGAACATGGGCCGGCCCGATGTGGCACGCATCAAGCGCGATGCCGATGTGGCCACAGCTGAAGCAGAGCGCGACACGGCAATTCAACGTGCGAATGCGCAGCGCGAGTCGGCTGTGGCCAAGGCACAGGCTGACCAGGATCGCGTGATCGCCGAGACCGCTTCGGCGGCGCGTCAAGCCGAGGCGCAACGCGATCTCGACATCAAGAAAGCACAGTTTGCCGAGCAGAGCCGCCGCCAGCAGGCGCAGGCCGATAAGGCCTACGAGTTGCAGACGAACGTGATGCAGCAGCAGGTCACGGCCGAGCAGGTGAAGGTGCAGCAGGTCGAGAAAGAAGGCCAGATCAAGGTGCAGGAAGCGGAAATTCTGCGCCACGAGAAGGAGCTGATTGCGACCGTATTGAAGGAAGCCGAGATCAACCGCCAACGCATCGAGACGCTCGCCGCAGCAGAAAAGGCGCGCCTCACTACGGAAGCGGAAGGCCAGGCTGCCGCGATCCGCACGCAGGGCGAAGCCGAAGCCAGCATCATCTTCCAGAAAGGCGAGGCAGAAGCCAAGGCTATGAACGTGAAGGCCGAAGCCTACCAGGAATGGAACCAGGCTGCGGTGGTCGACAAACTGCTGACCAACATGGCCGACGTGGTGCGCGCGATGGCCGAGCCGCTGGCGAAGGTGGACAAGATCACCGTGGTTTCGACGGGCGGAGACGGTGCGACCGGCGTGAACAAAATCACCGGCGACATGACGAAGATCGCGGCGCAGGTGCCCGCGCTCTTTGAAGCCCTGAGCGGCATGGACATCAAGCATCTGATGTCCAACGTGCAGGCGATGAAGCAGAAGCCCGACAACGGCAACGCGCAACCGAACGGCGCGAGCTAAGCGTGGAACCGGCTCCGCGGAAACAACGCGGGGCCGGGCTTCACCAAGAGGCAGAGGAAAGGTAAGGAGCAAGTTCGATGAAAGCGGTCAACGTGGAAGGAGTAAGAGGGAGCATGCGTTTCGTTTGGGCTTTGGTTCTGATGATTGCGATCGGCGCGGGGCTGCTGTTGTGGGGTGTGCCGGTCTATAACCGCTATCAGATTCGCGCGGATGAAGCGAACAAGATTCTGGTAAACGAGTTGCGCATACAACAGACGCAGCAGCTGGTGCAGGTGGAGAAGCAGAAGGCGCAGATTCGCATTGTGGATGCCGAGGGAATTGCACAGTCGCAGCAAATCATCAACGCGACGCTGACTGACCGCTATCTTCAGCACGAGGCGATTCAGGCGCAGATGCAGATGGCCAACAGCCCGAATCACACAACCATTTACATTCCGAGCGGGAACAACGGGATTCCGTTGGTCAAGACGGTCGATGACACTTCCGCTTCAGAAAAGGCCAAGTAAACGAAGGAGGAATGCCATGTCATTGCTGGAGAGAGTGAGCACCTTGCTCCGCGCAAATCTGAACGATCTGGTGGAGAAGGCGGAAGATCCCGAACGGATGTTGAAACAGATCGTGCTGGACATGGAGAACCAGCTGCTGCAGGTCAAGACTCAGGTGGCCATTGCGATTGCCGATCAGCATTTGCTTGAGAAGAAGCGCGACGAGCAGCAGCGCCAGGCCGGCGATTGGCGGCGCAAGGCCGAACTGGCAGTGAGCAAGAACCAGGATGACCTGGCTCGCGCCGCACTGGAGCGCGCGTTGAGCCACGATCAGCTTGTCACCGGTTTTACCACCCAGGCCGAGGACCAGAAGCATGAAGCGGACAATCTGCGCCAGGCCTTGCGCAAGCTGGAGCAGAAGCTGAGCGAGACACGGGCGCACTGCGAGATGCTGGTAGCGGAACATCGCCGAGCGAAGATTGTTGGCAAAGCGACGAAGGCGCGCCAGGTTGTTGGCAATGGCCAGGAGCAGACGATTGGCCGCATGCGCACCAAGGTGCACGTCAAGTCGGCCGAGAATGCAGCGGTGAGCGAGATCCTGTCACCCGAGACGCTCGAAGAGAAATTCAAGACTCTCGAGAGCGAGGACAAGGTGGAGATCATGCTGCAGGAGTTGAAGAGCAAAGCCGCAGCCCGCCCGTAACGGATAGCATGACCGCTCCTCAGAAGATCGATGGAGCGGTCTGCCCGTCTCGACCCAATCTCCCAAGAAAAACACCCGCTCCCACAATCATTACTGCGCTTTACCCTCCCGAAAGGCCGGCATCTCTTGCCGACTAGCCTAAAAAGGTGAGCAGTTCCGTCGTGCGCCAATTTTCCAAGGCATTGCGGCCATTACAGTTCGATCCCCAAACGCGGAGATGCTGGGGTTGCTGGCTCTGCTGCTGGGACGCAAGCCGGATTTTTGACGTGAAACGGCGGTCCACGCACACCAAGGTGTCGTCTAACTCAACAGATACGCAGGCATCGCAGCGCTTCTTAACTTAAAATCAGATCAGATCTTCACTCTTGCTCTTTCTATAGATGCGCCTGTTCTATCGCTCGATTTTCGAGCCCGGCGGCGGTTTGGTGGATGAATGCAATTTTTGCTTCGGCTGGTTCTTTCGGGCGCAATTGTAGCTGCGCCCGTTGTCACACACGCGCAATTGCCTGTTGTACAAGCGGCGATTGAATCAGCCTCCTCCTCTTCGCGGGATCAGATTCCTGACGCTCCGGATGCCCAGTGGGACCAGCAACAAGGCAACGCACAGGATGGAAATAACGCAGCGCAGCAGCCTGCCGGTCAGCAAACTGCGCAGCAGCCCTCAACCAGCGGCGACGACGCGCAGCGAGAGAAAGCGCGCGAGCAGGTCAAGGAGCAGGAGGGCCAGCGCGTCCTCGGGGTCGTGCCAGCCTTCAACATCTCTTATCGCAGCGATGCCGTTGCACTGACCTCCAAAGAGAAGATACGTCTCGCCTTTCGCAGCGCAGTGGATCCCTTCACTTTTGGCGGCGCGGTGATCGTTGCCGGATGGGGCGAAATTTCTGATTCTGACAACGATCGGGGATTTGGCTGGGGCCCGGCAGGCTTCGCCAAACGCTCCGGTGCGAAGTATCTCGATGCCTTTAACGGGATAATGATCGGCAATGGCATTCTGCCGTCGCTTCTTCGCCAGGACCCACGGTATTTTCGACTCGGTTATGGCTCCGTAACCAAGCGGACCCTCTACGCGCTTTCGACCGCCGTTATCTGTAAGGGTGATCGCTCGCGTCGCTGGCAGCCCAACATCTCCAACATCGGGGGCAACCTGGCTGCAGGTGCAATTTCGAATCTCTATTATCCCGACTCGAACAACACAGGGCTGGCCACGACGATCGAGAATGGCCTGGTAGTTACAGCCACCGGCTCAGTGGGCGCGATCTTTCAGGAATTCTGGCCGGACATCTCCCGCAAGTTCCTCCACAAAGACCCCACACGCGGACTGGACGCGGAGGCCGCAGCGGCCCGCGCCGCTGAAAAGCAACAGCAGAAGCAGTCTGGCGATCCTCCGCAGAAATAGCGCGACCTGATTCGTTGATTTGCCACTGCTGCGCGGTGATTGCGATACTCTTCGGCATCAAGTGAATTGATACCGGAGAAATATTGATATGGGGCTGCGCGCGTGCTCAGGTGTTGTCGCATCTGTGTTGCTGTGCCTCAGCGTGGCCGCAGCGCAAGTTCAGCCTGGCGCGCAGGATGGCAGCGGCGCGTACGCCACTGGCAAATATCGCAACCTCTTTGCGGAAGATGGGCACTCAGAGCGCAGCATCCACCGCAAGATCGAAGCCGCCTATAAGCAGCTGTTTCACGGAAACCGGCAAACGCAAGCGATTGCATTTGAGGCAGGACACAACGCAAACGGTCCGCTGATGTATGTGACGGACTGGGCCAATCACGACGTGCGTACTGAGGGCATGTCGTACGGCATGATGATCGCAGTTCAGTTGGGCAAGAAGGCCGAGTTCGACGCTCTGTGGAACTGGGCGATGACCTACATGTACATCAGCGATCCGAAGGCGCCCAGCTACCAGTTCTTTGCCTGGTCCTGCAAGACTGACGGCAGCCATAACTCAGAAGGTGCGGCGCCTGATGGTGAATCGTATTTCGCCATGGCGCTTTTGTTTGCTGGAAACCGTTGGCCCGGCGGCAAGGGAATCTATGACTACCATACCGAAGCAGAAAAGCTTCTCACAGCGATGGCGCATCGCGCGATAATCACCGCGCCGTCAGGGGAGGGATCGTACTCCGTCGGGCCGATGATGAATCCCGATCCAGCGATGATCCTGTTTGTGCCTGAGGTGATGCCGGAGCCGTTTACTGATCCTTCCTATCACCTGCCCGCTTTCTATGAGCTGTGGTCTCGCTGGGGTCCGGAAAAGGATCGCGCATTCTGGGCGCAGGCCGCAGAGACAAGCCGTTCGTTTTTCGTAAAGACCACGAACTCTATTACCGGCTTGGCACCCAGCTATGCCAACTTTGACGGAACGCCTCATGTGAACGACTTTCCGCAATCCGGTGAGTTTGGCTACGATGCCTGGCGCACCGCGAGCAACTGGTCAGTGGATTGGTCGTGGTGGCAGAAGGCTCCGCAGGAACGAGAGCTGAGCGACCGCATTCAGAAATTCTTCGCCAAGCAGGGCATCAACAGTTACGGCCCGGTTTTCACTCTTGACGGAAAAGATCTCGGTGCAACACCGGGACTGACGCATGAAGATCATTCCACTGGCCTGACAGGTACTAACGCTGTGGCCGGGCTGGCTGCAACGGAAGCGAAACGCGCTCGCAAGTTTACTGAGGCTTTGTGGAAGGCGCCTATTCCATCGGGCCAGAATCGCTACTACGACGGCATGCTCTACTTGATGAGCCTGATGCATGTCAGCGGCGAGTTCCGTATCTGGCCGCCACAGCAAGGCGCTTCGCTGTCTACTGCACTCTCTCAAGGTGCGCCGTAAAATGGCGCAGAAACGGCGCCTCATAGGTGAGCCGCATGCCGCGAATCGATTCGCGGTTCTTCCACACCTCAAGAATGACTTCGACCAGGTAGTCGATGTGGCTCTGTGTGTAGACACGGCGCGGAATGGCGAGCCGGACCAGATCCATCTGCGCCGCGCCGGCAAACATGAGCGTACCGATTTCTACGCTGCGCACTCCCCCTTCAAGGTAGAGTTCCGCGGCGAGCGCCACTCCGGGAAATTGATCGGCAGGGATATGCGGCAGAAATGCACGAGCGTCCAGATAAACCGCATGGCCGCCGGGCGGCTGCACAATGGGCACACCTGCCGCAGCAATGTGATTCCCCAGGTAAGCGGTAGAGGCAATGCGGTAGCGCAGGTAGTCCTCTTCGAGCGCTTCCTGAATGCCAACGGCAATTGCCTCAAGATCGCGCCCGGCAAGGCCGCCATATGTGGGATAACCCTCAGTGAGAATCAGCAGATCCTTTTCCTGCTGCGCAAGTAGATCGTCATTTGTGCAGAGAAACCCTCCGATGTTCACCATGCCATCTTTCTTGGCAGACATTGTGCAGCCGTCGCCATGGGTGAACATCTCCTGCGCAATCTCCTTCGGGGTCTTTGCTTCGTAGCCCGGCTCGCGCAGCTTGATGAACCAGGCATTTTCGGCGAAGCGGCAGGCGTCGAAATAAAGTGGGATGCTGTGACGCTTACAAATCCTGCTGACCTGACGAACATTCTCCATCGAGACCGGCTGCCCTCCGCCGGAGTTGTTCGTCACCGTGAGCATCACCAAGGGCACTCGCTCGCGACCAACGCGTTCGATCAATGCTTCAAGGGCAGCGACGTCCATATTGCCCTTGAATGGGTAATCGAGAGAGGGTTGCCGGCCCTCAGGAATCAGCAGATCAACCGCTTCGGCCCCGGTAAACTCCACATTCGCGCGCGTTGTGTCGAAGTGCGTGTTGTTAGGAACAACGTCGCCTTTCTTGCACATGACACCGAAGAGAATGCGCTCGGCCGCGCGCCCCTGATGCGTGGGGATGACGTGCTTGTAACCGCAGATGCTTTGCACTGAGTTGCGGAAGCGATCGAAACTGCGGCTCCCGGCATAGCTTTCGTCGCCTTCCATGATCGCCGCCCACTGATGCGTCGACATTGCGCCGGTGCCGGAGTCGGTGAGAAGGTCGATCAACACATCATCGGCGTGCAGCAGAAAGAGATTGTTGTGGGCAGCGCTTAATAGCTTTTCGCGCTGCTCCCGCGTCGTCCAGCGAATTGGCTCGACGCTCTTGATGCGGAACGGTTCAATGATTGTCTTCACCGGCATGGATTCTCTCGGGGGCCCGCGATGACGTCACCCAAGTCTACAGCCGCTGCCAGAGATTCGGGCCAATGCGACGCCAGGAATCATTTATGCGGTATGCCGGTTGAATGTAGTGCGGTCTGTGGAGGGTTCCGCAGGCGCGCTGCCTGTACGGGCCGTCGATCAAACTAAGCTGCGCGAATTATTCGCGGTGCACACGACGGCAACACGCCAGCAGAAGTCTTGTTTAGTCGTGGTGCTTATCGCGCCATTTCCAGTAGGCCTTCTTGTCTGAATCTGAGCGCGTGGTGAAGTCCATGTGGTGACGGTGCGTATCGGCCTCCCACTGGTTGTAGTACACAGTCTCGTGATCGTTCCACGTGTGATAGTCGCCGCGGTAACCGTAGCCCGCATGCACAGTGCAACCCGCGGTAAACAACGAAGCCGCGAGAGCCGCCGAAAAGATGAACGGCGTAAAGCTTCGAACCAGCTTGCTCATGGATGTCCTTTCACATCTGTAGTTGTGTTGCCAACTTATGACCACGAGGCGAAATAGATGCGCGGTAAAGCGGCAGCGGTTGCTTTTCGGCAGGTTGCTGTGTGTCTAAAAAGGAACATTGAAACGGCCGAAGGCCGCGCTTTCAATGAGTTGGCGCGAATGGCGAAATCAGGTGGAGAAGAGTGGAGACGCGCTATTGCCGCCGCGGCAGAAGATCCAGGATCATCGGCTGCAGGCCGTTCCACGCGATCTGCACACCGATGCAGAGAACAATGAAGGCGATGACGCGCACAATTCCGCTGACCGTTGAGGGCGAAATTCTGCGCGTGACGCGCGGCGCATAGGCATAGCAGAAATAAACCATGATTGAGAGAGCGATGACGGCGAGCAGCAGTCCTGCATGAGCGGCAACCGCCAGAGTCAGCGACCGGCCGGTTGCGTGCGCGCTCAACGTCAACATCACGACAACGCAGCCCGGGCCAGCGGTGATTGGGAATGTCAGCGGATAGAAAATCTTCGAAGCCCACGATTGCGTCGGAGTACGCGCTGCGGCCTCAGTTACGCCCGGGCCCTCGAAGACCTTGCGAGTGTCGTCTGGCCGATTGAGCAGAGACCATCCGATGCCTGCGACAACACCGCCGCCTGCCAGTTGCAGAACGTTCAGAGAGATTCCGAAAAACTGCAGCAGATAGGAACCAACAAGGCCAATCGCCATGAAGAACAGCACCGTGCTGGTGGCGATTTTGCGGGCCAGAGACCTGTAAGTCTCCTCTGATTCGGGGCCTACGATGGCAATAACAGAAAGCGCCGAACCGAATGGGTTCACCAGCGGAAGCAGCGCGCTGAAACCCATGATGAAATGCTTCAGCACTTCGGCGATCTCGATTTGCATCCCGCTCCTTGCCTGCCAGTTGAATGTATTTCCTAATTTGCCATAATCAGCGCGCTTCTTGTGTCTTTTTTGCCACTCCACCCTTTTCAAGCACAAAGTGCGTTGCGTATTCCGACGATTTGCGGTCGATGACTGAAAATCCGAGCGCATGCAGGTCGAGGCCATTCAACAACGACTCGCCCTGCCCAAGGAGAACTGGGGTCAACGCAAGATGAATGGAGTCGATGAGATTGGCCTCAAGATACTGGCGCACCGTTGATACGCCGCCGCCGATCTTTACGTCCTTATCGCCTGCAGCTTTCTTTGCGCGCTCCAGGGCCTCGTCGATACCGCCAGTTACAAAGTGAAAGGTCGTTCCTCCTTCCATGACCAAGGGCTCGCGCTCATAGTGGGTGAGCACGAAGGTTGGCGCATGGTACGGCGGATTGTTCCCCCACCATCCTCGCCACGATTCGTCCGGCCACGGGCCGCGCACCGGGCCGAACATATTGCGGCCGAGGATGAAGGCGCCAAAGTTGTCCATCGCCTGGCGAGCAAATAGGTCGTCAATGTCACCGGCCGATCCGGCCTCGTCACCGTTGGCCTCCTGACCATGCATCGCGCGAAAGCTCCGAGTGTGAAAGAACCACTGGAAGATCTCGGTCCCACGTTTGCCCAGCGGATCACCGAGACCCTGCTCAATGCCCGCACTGAAGCCATCGAGCGATACACTAAACCCCGCGACACGAACCTTTGGCATCCCGATTTCTCTCCAAGTTCAGTTGAATGAAGCAAAGCTAGCAGACCTCCGCTATCGAAACAACTGTGGACCCCTTCCCTTCTCATCGCGCATGTGTGTGATCTGCTTCGGTGAGGACGGCCTGGCCAGTTTCGAGCAACGATTTCAAGTTGGAGAGTATCTTCGGCCATCCACCAGAAACGGCCTGTATGAATTTCGACTCTGCACGCTCAATTGAATGCGTGATCGTGAGCCGCACGGCTGAGCCAATCGGCTCAAGCTCGATGACGCAGAGAGCGAAGCCCTCAGCTTTCAACTCCGGCCTGAACTCATTGCGCCACTTGAGCGTCATCCGCTTGGGCCGGTCGAATTCGAGAATCTCTCCGGTGTCTGCGACGCCTCCATCGGGAAAGACCATTCGCCAAGCTGCGCCTGTCTTCCACTCCGATTGGATCTGCATTCCGAGCCAATACTCTTTCATCTGCGCCGGAACCGTAAGTGCGGACCACAATTTCTCGGGCGTGGTGCGGATGAATGTTACGTAGACAAAACTGCTCTCAGCTGCCTTGCTCACGAGTTCCTTCCCTCCAGCTTCCTCTTCATTCTTGAAAGCGCGCGAAGCCGGGGATGCTCGAATTTGCTGATCCACCGCTCGGCAATTTCGTTGATTGGTACAGAGTTGATGAAATGAAGCCTCTCCCGGCCTTCACGCTTCCATGAGACAAGATTGGCCTTTTTGAGAATTGCCAGGTGTTTCGCAACTGCTTGCCGCGTCATGTCCAATCCCTCGCAAAGTTCTCCAAGACTCTGGCCATTTTTCTGGCGCAGCCGATCGAGGAGTCTGCGGCGGCTCACGTCGGCCAATGCTTTGAAAACCGAATCATTTTCCATCGCGCAGTCTGGTAGACGCCTATCTTCTCTTCTTCATAACAACGATAGGCAACCTTTCGGTTGCATGTCAATTATTTTGACGGCTATTCGCGGTGGATCAAAGCAACTATCTGCCGCGTGGTGCCTTCAAAACAAGTCACAGGGAAGAGAACACTGGAGGTGTTGGTCGCCTCCCGCCTTCATTTTTGAGCGAGTTAAGTGCAGTGGCTCTTAACCGCCACACCGTTCCCGCAACCGTCCTAAAACGAACGGAGGAATAATGCTTAATCAGTTGTTTGAAGACTTTAGCAAGGCGTCCGAGTCGTCGCTGCAATTGCAGCAGGAGATGCTAAGAGCGTGGACACGGCAGTGGTCCGCAGGGCCGCAAAGCATGGGCCTCTCAGCGGAGATGGCACGAAATCTCGAAAAGCGCTGGAGCGAAATTGTTATTGAGATGCTTAACAAACATAAGGAAGCACTTGAATCGGCTTATTCCGCGGGGATTGAGGCTATCGGGAAGACATTCCGTCTCACAGAAGCCAAATCGTCAGAGGAATATCAACGAATCGTTGAGGATTTGTGGCGGCAGTCACTTAAATCTACGCTCGATCGCACAGAAGCACAGATGCAGGATTTCAGACAGATGGTAGAAAAGTCGTTTGAAATGGCACAGAAAGCCGCAGCTTAAGTTTTTTCATCATAGACGTTAGCCTTCCTCCTTGGTGCCCGTTTCCAGCACGGCGGTTTCTGCTAACCGCTCATTCCAACACTAACGAAACCCGGCGCACGCAAAATCCCTCTTGGAAGAGTACTGATATGCCTCCCGGAGAGGAGCCTAATCCTTTCATCTCCATTGCCGAGCAATGGCTCAAGAGCTGGCAGCTTGCTAATGAGTTGAGCCAGGAAAATCTGGCACGGATGGAGCATTTCTGGGACTCTAAGCAGCGCGGTCTCTGGTTCGCAGACCTGAGTCGAATACTTGATAACTACATGAGATCGCCCGAGTTTCTCGAGCTGATGCAGCGCAGTCTGAGGACGCTCACCGGATCTACCGCATTGTCTTCTCTTCAACCTGATAGGAGAGTTTCCGATGGCGACCACACTACCCCTCTCCCGTGAAGTCCTGATTCCGAGCTTCAGCCTGATCGGGAAAAAGGTATTTGTAACCGGCGGCTCCCGCGGGATTGGCCGCGCGTGTGCACTGACGCTTGCCGCGGCCGGCGCCGACGTCGCAATCGGCTCAAGCTGTGCCGGCGCCGACTGCGCCAGAAGTGTCTGCGATGAGATTCGCGATATGGGGCGCAAGGCAGAGGCCTATCCATTCGATATAGGCGTGCGTGACGAATCGACGTCGATGTGCTCCCGCGTCAACGATGATTTTGAAGCAATCGACATCCTCGTCAATAATGCCGGGGTTACGCGCGACGGCACATTCAGAAAAATGGAACGGTGCGCGTGGGACGAGGTCATCAACACTGACCTTACGAGCGCCTTCGATGTGACGAAGTGCTTCATTGACGGGATGGCCGCTCGCGGTTGGGGAAGAGTTATCAACATTTCGAGCATCGTTGGCCGGATCGGCAATTTCGGCCAGGTGAACTACGCCGCAGCAAAGGCAGGGCTGATTGGATTTACAAAGGCGCTGGCCCGGGAATACGCGCGCAAAGGCGTCACGGTGAACGCCATTGCCCCAGGCTTTATCAAGACGAGGATGTTAGATGATGTGCCTGACAAAGCGCTGCAGTCGGTGCTCGACATTACGCCGGTTGGCCGCCTCGGGGATCCAATGGATATCGCTGTAAGCGTGCTCTATCTTGCTTCACCGGCCGCAGGCTTCGTTACCGGACACGTTCTCGATGTGAACGGCGGAATGGCAATGTGAGGGGAACCGCTAATGCTTCGAGAACACGGGAGAGTTTAGATGGGAGCTGGCGCTCAGGTGGCGTTTGACCTGCTAATCGAGCAGCAACGCCTCTGGCGGCGTATGTTGGGCTTTCCGCGCATTGCGGAGGTGGCGTGTCAAACGCGCGTGGGCACGACTTCGCATGAGGTCGTGTTCAAGAAAGGCACGTTGAGGCTGCTGCATTACAAGAGGACGACGTCTGCAACTTACTCTGATCCAGTACTCTTCTGCTACGCGCTGATCAACCGGCCGTACATTCTCGATCTGCAACCGGACAAGAGCGTGATCAGGCGCTATCTGGAGCAGGGTTTTGACGTTTATCTGCTTGACTGGGGGATTCCGTCGGATGCCGATCGAGGACTCACACTGCAGGATTACGTCTGCGAATTTCTCAACGAAGTCGTCCAGTTTATTCTGCGCGAACACAATTGCGAGAACCTTCACCTCCTCGGCTACTGCATGGGAGGAACGATCTCCGCTCTATTTACCTCGCTCCATCCCGACCGTGTGAAAACGCTCACCCTACTCGCTGCACCTATCGACTTCGGCGGACGAGAGTCCCTCTTGAATTGCTGGACCGAGCAGAATTATTTCGACGTCGATGCACTGATCAACACATATGGCAACTGTCCGGCGTGGTTTCTGCAAACCTGCTTTCTCTATATGAAGCCTGTGCAGAACTTCGTGGAGAAGTACATCGCATTCTACGAGCAGATGGACGATCCGCAGCTGATCTCGAATTACTTCGCCATGGAACGCTGGGTGAATGACAACGTTCCCGTTGCAGGTGAGACGTTTCGAACCTTTGTGAAGAACCTCTACCAGGCTAATGAACTTGTACGCGGCGAATTTCGGATCGATGGCAGATGCGCAGACCTCAGTCAGATCGTTTGTCCCCTCTTGCTGCTTACAGCCAGAAACGATCACCTCGTCGCTCCGCCTTCCACTGAGGGCATTCGTCCTCACGTCAGATCGCAGGACATCCACTCGATGATGATCGACGCCGGACATGTTGGCCTAGTAGTCGGCGGCAAGGCACAAAAAACATTCTGGCCGCAGGCGACGCGATGGCTCGCCGATCGCTCCACCTTGGTTTGCAGCCCTGAGAGTGCGTGAGAGCCGCTCGCACCCTATGACAGTCACAGCACGATCAGAGCCAAGGAGGAATGATGGACAACGCGAAGGAGCAGGCGGGCAACAACAGTTCGAGAAAGAGGGTGGCAATTGCGTGTCAGGGCGGCGGCAGCCACACGGCTTTCACAGCGGGCGTGCTGGAGGGTCTCATGGATTCCCTGCCCTCCGATGTTGATGTAGTCGCATTAACTGGAACGTCTGGCGGCGCAATCTGCGCTTCACTGGCCTGGAGCGGCCTGGTGCGGAACGACCGGAAATTTGCGGCTGATAAATTGCGGGGCTTCTGGGAGGCGATGTCGGCTACAGACCCCGTGGATCGAGTGGCAAATGAGGCGCTTATGTGCATCACGGGATTGCGAGACCTTATGGTCATGCCCGACATAAGTCCCTATAACCTCCCAACGTGGGGTGAGGATCGCTTTCGCGAGATGCTCAACGAGTATTTTGATTTCGAAGAGCTTCGCAAGCTGGCACGCAGGCCCGGCGCGCCGATGCTCGAAATCGGCGCAGTGGAAGTGCTGAGCGGCCACTTCGAATTGTTTACCGGAGAGGAGCTGAGCGCGGAATGCATATTAGCCTCGGCGGCCATTCCGGAACTGTTCCGCGCAGTCTCCGTTCCCGGCCGTGGAGTTTTCTGGGATGGCCTCTTCTCGCAGAATCCGCCGATCCACGATTTGATCCGTCTCAGGATCGATGAACTCTGGCTTATCCAGATCAATCTAAGTACCTGCCCGAGAGTCCCGACCGAAACGCACGAGATTATGGATCGGCGCAACGCGCTCTCAGGCAATCTCTCGATGGAGCAGGAGATAGGTTTCATCGAGATGCTGAACCGGGCCATCTCTGAAGGCAGATTCAAGGACCCGGATATTCGCCCCATCCAAGTCTCGCGCATCACGCTGGATCGCGAACTCGGCTATCGATCGAAGCTGGATCGGCGACCAGGTTTGCTTAATGACCTGAAGCAATACGGACAGACGAAGTGCCGGATGTTTCTACGTGAGCGCGAAACAAAGATGAAGGAGCAGGAAAGCAGAGCTGCAGCTGCCGCTTAGCAGCGGCATTTTCACGGGAGTAACACCATGGGCATTCAAATTAAAGGCGTCGGGGCATACGTGCCGACCAAGACCGTGACCAACCACGACCTGGCAAAGGACGTTGACACCACGCACGAATGGATCGCGAGCAAGACGGGGATCGTGGAGCGAAGGATCTCGGAGCCGGACGAAGCCCCGAGTGACATGGCCTGCAAAGCCGCTCAACGTTGCCTCGACCACGCGGGCATTGACAAGTCGGCCATCGACCTCATCGTCGTGGCGTGTGCGACGCCGGATCAGTCTCAGCCAGCGGTCGCATGCCTCGTGCAAGAGAAGCTGGGTGTCGCTGAAAAGAAATGCCCAGCATTCGATGTCAATTCGGTCTGTGCCGGCTTTGTCTACGCGTTGAACGTGGCCCAGGGCATGATGCTGACCAACACGAAGCAATTCCGAAACGCACTCGTCATCGGTGCGGATGCATTTTCGAAGATTCTCAATTGGGGCGATCGCACGACCTGCATCTTCTTCGGCGATGGCGCAGGCGCGGTACTCTTGTCTCAAACCAGCGAGAAAGATAACCGCATTCACTTTCAATTGGGCAGCGATGGCCGCGGCAGCAGCTACATCCAGGTTCCGGCCGGTGGCACACGTACGCCAATCAGTGTGAAGGTGCTTGAGAATCGCCTGAACACATTCGTCATGGATGGGCCGAAGGTCTGGGAGTTTGCCGTCAACACTGTTCCTCAGGCGATTCGCTCCCTGCTCGCGGAGCATGATCTTACTCCCGATGATCTGGATCTGCTGGTGCTGCACCAGAGCAATCTGCGCATGATCGAGACGATCATGACGTCGCTCGGCCTGTCGATGGAGAGAACAGTCACGACAGTGGAAAAGTACGGCAACACCGCTGCGGCCAGCATTCCGGTTACCCTGCAAGCCGCCCAGGAAACTGGTCGCCTGCGGCCGGGTTCCCGTGTCATGCTCTCCGGATTCGGCGGAGGTCTCTCGTGGGGTTCAGCGCTCATTCACTGGTAACGAGACACACGCCTCAATCTGCTCAATGGGCACACAAAGAGGAGGATCAAATGAATGGCTTTAAAGCCTTCTTCTTAGGGCTCAGCACAGGAGCGTTTGTCGGATTGATTTTCGATTTGAGTCAACGAAGATGCTCGCAACTGGCCTTCAACGACGGCTGGATGGTCGGGTATTCCCGCGCACATCGCGAAGCCGTCGAATCTTAAGGCTGCGGCATCGCGGTTTACGGCTTGCCTCCACCCACCCTGATATCACTGGCGCTTGCAGTGCTGATTCCACTCTTCCCTGCCGTGCTGGCCGAGATTCCGTTCATCGTGATTCTGAAAGCGCTCTTTCAGGCAATCCGCTCGGCGCCGATTTAGCTCCCGTTAGACTGCGGCTGGAGCCGCCGCACTCACTTGCCGCAATGAAATCTCGCACCAGCGGATAGACTGTTTCGCGCCAGCGCCGTCCGCTGAAAATGCCATAGTGGCCGGCTCCTTCCACCGTCAAGTGCCGCTTGCGATCGGCAGTGACGCCGCTGCATAAGTCGTGCGCGGCTCGCGATTGACCGAGACCGGTAATGTCGTCGAGTTCACCTTCAACGGTGAGCAAGCCGGCCCTGGTAATCGCCTCCAGCGCGACTCGCTTCCCGGCAACATGCCAAAGCCCTCGCGGCAAAAGATGCTGCTGGAAGACCACACGAATGCAATCGAGATAGTACTCGGCAGGCATATCCAGCACCGCGTTGTATTCGTCGTAGAATCGGCGGTGTGCCGCGGCGTTCTCGAAATCGCCCTGGACCAAGTGTTGATAGTAATCCAGATGCGAGCTCATGTGCCGGGCGGGATTCATCGCAATGAATGCGGCGTGCTGAAGAAAGCCGGGATAAACGCGGCGGCCGCGACCGGGATAATTCTCCGGGACTTCGTGGATGAGATGATTCTCAAACCAGCCCACCGGTTTGGTAGCGGCGAAGGTATTGACCTGGCTCGGATTTATCCGCGTGTCGACTGGGCCGCCCATCAGGGTCAAACTAGCGGGCTCTGCCTCGCCTGCAGCCGCCATCAGCGCTATCGCAGCAAGCACCGGCACCGCCGGCTGGCAAATCGAAATTACGTGCAGGCGTTCGGCGCCAATGTGGCGGATGAATTCTCGGATGTAGCCAACATAGTCTTCAAGAGTGAAGGCGCCCTGATCGAGCGGCACCATTCTTGCGTCGACCCAATCGGTAACATACACCTTGTGCTCTGACAGCAGACTGCGCACTGCATCCCGCACGAGCGTCGCGTGATGACCTGACAGGGGCGCAACCACGAGCACCTTGGGATCTCGCTTCAGCGCATTGATTACGTCCGCGCTGTCACCGTAGCGCTTGAAGCGCTGCAGGCGGCAAAAAGGCTTGGCCAGAGAAGTCTGCTCTACCACCGGTACGGTGGCGTCCCGGACTTCGACACTACGAATATCGAAGTTTGGCTTTTCGTAATTCTTGCTGAAGTGATAGAAGAACTCGTATCCGGCTCCGATGCTAGCCGCACCGGGCAGTTGCGAGATCCAGCTATCAGAGACGGAGAATATCTGCGAGTACGAGCGGGCCAATGAAGTAGCGGGGCCCAATAGAGCACGATTCAATTCATGAAGCCTATAGATCACAGCTACGTCCAGTCAGACAGCCTCGATCGCCTGCTCCAGCGGCATTCCGAGCGCGCACCTGAAGGCCCGCAGACCGGGGCGCAACCTCACAATGCGTCCAGCCGCGATCTGGCTAGCCGCATTGCCGCTGCCGCGCTGCGACGAAAAGCCGCCGTCGCTGCGCGACACGAGAATCACATTGAAGTTGAACGAGAGTGTATCTGATTTGCTGCTGCAGTGTGAACTCGTGCCGGTATCCTCTTTAGCGACAATCTGCGGCACGGGCGGAGACGCGGGAGAATGCGCTCTGGCGAGCTCGCTTCAATTGTGGGAAGTCAACGGGAAGTCACTGCGCGGTCCAGCCGCCGTCCACCGAGAGAGCCGCGCCGGTGATATTCGAGGCTGCTGCCGAGCAGAGAAAGAGAGCCAGCGCCGCGACATCCTCGACCGAGGTGAAGTTCTCAGATGGCTGCTTCTCTCGCAGCATCTCTCGCGCAGCCTCGTCGACCGGGATATTCTCTTGCTTGCTGCGTTCATCAATCTGCTTCTGCAGCAACGGCGTGAGAACCCAGCCTGGGCAGATTGCATTGCAGGTGATCCCGTTCGTGGCGTTTTCGAGAGCAACAACCTTGGTGAGACCGACAAGACCATGTTTCGCAGCCACATACGCGGATTTGTGAATGGAAGCGACGAGACCATGCACGGAAGCGATGTTGATGATGCGCCCGCTTCTGCGCTGTTGCATCCCCGGCAGTGCGGCGCGGATGGTGTGAAAGGGAGCGGAGAGGTTGACGGCGAGAACTGCGTCCCAGCGCTCGGCCGGAAATGACTCTGTAGGAGCAACATGCTGGATGCCGGCATTGTTGACGAGAATGTCGATCTCGCCAAACCGGGCTTCGGTATCGCGGATGAGCGCAGCACACTGCTCGGGATCGGCAATATCGGCGGGATGGAAGAAGACTTCGCAGGCACCTCTGGTGCGAAGACGCTCCGCCAGCAATTGCGCATCCGACGGCGTCGCAATTCCATTGATCGCCAGGCGGCAGCCGGCAGCGGCAAATGCCTCCGCTAGGCCAAGACCGATGCCCGATGTGGAGCCGGTGACCACGGCGACGCAGCCATCAGGCAGCGACGCACCGATCTTGAAACTGCTCGACATAGCTCATAGCCCTCTCATGTCGGACTGGCGTTTCGAAAACCTGCAACCCATCATCGCCACAGTGAGCACAACACTAGCGCCCGATTTGTGCAAGAGCAGCGCGAAGGGGAGCATCGGAAACTCGGATCAGCCCAACCTGGGGATGATACATCTCAAGGATCAGCAGAACCGCGCCGCACACAGCCAAAGCGGCCATACACATACCGGCGAGAACTGTGAAGTTGCGAGGTGCAAATATCCCGAAGCTCAGAAATAGCACCATGAGCCAGCCGATCAGCATGAAGAGCAGCAGCCTGGGAAGCGGAACGACATTCTGTTCAAAGATCAACCAGCGGGTCTGGCCAAGTTGGAAGACGAGGCTCTGTGCCTGCGCTTTCAGAGACTTTTGGTTCTCATCCTTTGGAGAAAGCGCCTGTACCTTTGCCACAACCCCCTCCCCGAAGCGGGCTCCTGATTTGATGTTGGTATAGGATTTGTTGGATCTGTCGAACCCCTGCAAGTACCCGTCGTCGCCCAGCAGATTCGTCAGACCGTTGCGCAGGGCGTAACGCACGTCGCTCGCTTCCGGACCGTACTCGCCCAGAATCTGGTCGAGCAATATGTAGTTCGCGGCGAGCTGGGTGACCTCGTTACTTTGCGTGTCGAAGAAAAACTTGGCTGAAGAAATCAGCAGCCCAAGCGCGACGGCCACGGTCGTCGAGACTAATCCCATTCCCAGCCTCACGACATCTTTCGAATCCGGACCGAGGTTGCTGACGGGGAGCTTGCGGGAAAGAAACATGCCGACCAGGGCGCTCGAAAAGACGCACCCGAAGACGATCAGGCTCGTATCAAGAGAGCTCATATCTGTTCGCGAGACGGCTACTTGAAACCCGCGATTGGTGGCGCTGGGACAAGGCCGAAGTGGCATCGTACCACCAGCTGCGGCCCGAGACGCCTGTCGCAAGTGACAGTTCCGCAGCGCGTTTTCGGTTGATTAGAGTTTGCGCCTGAAGGGGACGAGGCCCCTATGACCACCTTTTATGTCCATCGGGACCGGCGAACTGGTGCGCAGCTGCGCTAATCGTAATCCTGAGCCTTAAAACGGCGGAATGACTCGATTACATCCACCTCTTCCTGAGTGAGCAGCACCATTTGGTCCTCTCCACTGGACCGGCAGGCTCGCGCATAGTCCTCGAGTGTTTTTATATCCTTCAACAACTCCGACATTCCCGGTATCATCATCCGCTTGTTCTCCTTTTGGTCGCCCCTCTGAAGGGCGAATAGCCCACGGCGATTCGCCACCACGGTAATAGCTGAGAGGTGGCGAAAAAATAAATGACCGGATATGGGGAGTCAAGGTCGGAGAGTCAAGAGAGGATCACGCAAATAACTATTTCGTCCCGCATCGCGCTCTGACGCTGGATGCGAGCCATCTCCGGGAACTAGCTCACTCGGCGGGCTATTTTTCGCCGGCACTCCATGTAAGCGTGAGAGGGCCGCGTTTTGCGGATCTCATTTTCAATGGTTGAGATGGTGCCGGGAGGGGGGGTCGAACCCCCATGACCGCAAGGGTTGGCGGATTTTGAGTCGCTCGAACTCTTCGCGTCCCGAGCTATGCCGAGCCATCCCAAGACATTCCAAACAAACCCTTTGCGTGCCGTTTGCGACGCGCGCCGTGCCATGCGGGGCTGTCCTGGGATATGCGGCGCCATGCCGGAGGAACGACCCCTTTTCGAGCCCCACAGCGGCGAGGCGGGCCTCGTAATAGCGACGATAAGAAGAAGAAGCCGTTATTCCACGGCAGCACCGTCGACTACATCCGTCACACTGTGAGAGCCGAGGGTCCGTCGGCGCAACTGTTCTACCTAGCGGGTGCCGTGGATCACGAATCTGCGGGCGAAGGAAGGCGACTGATTCCCTTCTCTGGATGGTGGCTGTGGTATTCGCGGGCCTCCTTATGACCAGTTAACATCCAGGCCAATGACCTTGCCGTGCGAAGTTTTTTGGGAGCCGCATATCGCTACCCAAAGAGGGCCTCAATCTCATCCATCGACGGATGCACTAGCGCGTGACGCAAGTCAGGTCGCGCAGTGTGACGAATCACTTCGCTGCCGCCCACGCATAGATCGGCGAGACATTCTTGAACTTCTTTGTGAGTTTTTGGGTAGCGATCTCAAGAAAATAGATGTCCATCGTGCTCTTGTCCTCGTCATGAAAATTGTTTAGGAGGAGGGTCTTGGCGTCGGGAGACCAAACAGGAGCTACTTTCAGCGAGTCGTCCCGACGGAGGGTCAGGAGAACCCTTTGTCCCTTACCGTCAGGGTGCACCACACTGACGCGATTCGCGTTTGTGGCATACCAGCCATTCTTTCCATCATCTCCGCCCGGCGAGTAGTCGTAAAACGCAATCCATTCTCCCGAAGGCGACCACGAGGGCGACGTACCCTCGGCTATCTTTGAGACCGTTCGATTTGCGATGTTCAGAACGTAAATGGCTCGAAGGGCCGGAATCGCCTTTCCATTTGCAGATCTCTCAGTTTCTCTGTCGAAAACGATCTCTCGGCCATCTGGGGACCAATTGAGGCCCGGCCCGGCCTTGTCCGATGATTCTGGTCCGACTGTCACTGTTCCACTTCGCAAGTCGAGGATGCTTAGATGTGACGGAGCACCTGCCACTCTGCGCGTAATGCACGCCAGTTTGGTTCCATCTGGAGAGACTGAAACGGCACCATCGAACACTGCGAGGTCTTTGTAGTCAATCCACCTCTTGTCCGTCGTGGAATAGGTACCGACGACGAGCCTTGGTCGTTTCCTAGACCCTTTAGAGGGATCGACGTCTCGAGCCGAAGCGATAAGATGACCATCGGCTGCCATGCTCGGCGTCACATACCAATCGCCGCCTCCACTCTGCAACTGCGATGTCGTGTCACCGGTAGTGACCACGAGACTGTAGGGTGGATATCCGGTCAGCAAGGTTGCACCAGACAGCCGCGGAAAACTATCCATCGTTGCCCCCACAGGCGCGACCGACGACGACAAATTCAAAGCAACCAACATCGCAACCACGACGATTGATTTCCTCATCACTCACCTCCAGCACATTCACCTGCCGCGGGCAGTCCGGGATTACGGGCTTAGTACCAGTCATCGGGCCTTCGCGCGTAACCGGGAGTGATGTACGGCTCATTGGGCACCGGAATCTTCCCCGCCGGATCGCTGTTCAGCATGTGTAGACGAACGAATTGCTATTGTGGAAGACAA
Source organism: uncultured Acidobacteriaceae bacterium (assembly GCA_963832465.1). Lineage (GTDB taxonomy): Bacteria > Acidobacteriota > Terriglobia > Terriglobales > Acidobacteriaceae > Telmatobacter. The sequence continues at coordinate 70,436 of CAWHUJ010000001.1, read as the reverse complement.
GGTTGTATCCTTCCTGACCGCCCGTACAGACCGGACACGGATGGTTTTCGAAGTACTCTGACCGCTCTACGAGAGCCGTTGCCTCCGCTTCAGTCGCGTACACAATCTGCTCTTTGCTCGCCGATTGATGGGGGCCCCAAAAGTGTCTCGGACCTGCGGATTCCTGCTGCTGTCCTTGTCACCCAGTACTTCAAATTGATGGGTGACGCCATCGTCACCAGTCAATCTGTAGTAACTGTGATACGCCTTGTGGAAAGTAAACAACATGCTGAAGAATTGCGCCAACTTGTTGTGGATGGGGCGCTGACCGACAGTCACGGCAACTGTTTTGGCCTGCTGTTGGGCCGTTTGTGAAGGGGTCGGCTGTTGCTGGGACTCTTGGGCTGGAGGCGGCTCCGATCCTTGGTCTCCGAGCAGCGCGCGGCGTTGGAGCAGATGGAGCGTGCGTTTAACCCCCCTGTGACCCCTTCGGAGAAAGAGGAGGACTTGGCCATTCAATGACCTTTGCTGATTTTGAATCGCTTAGTTGGTGCCGGGAGGGGGGGTCGAACCCCCATGACCGCAAGGGTCGGCGGATTTTGAGTCCGCTGCGTCTGCCAGTTCCGCCATCCCGGCTTTGTTGCTCGATCGGTGCCGGAATCGGGGTGATTCCTGGCGCCAACCTCGAACGTAAGGCTCGAAAAGCCATAGACAGCACAGGGTTGCGCGCGGCTCTTGGAGCACCTTCAGTATCGCATAGTCGCGAGTCGGCAACCAGCGCGCGATCGGCCTGTCGCGCCTCCGCGTCTGAGAGGGTCAGCGCGTTCCAAGGCCGCGGGCCAACACCATACTGCAGGACCGCAGTTCAAGACCGGTCTCGACTGATGTGTGACGCGCTTTCCACATTCCGCAGGCGCGCTCGTGGGATTGCCGCTCATGCGACAATGAGGTTAATTGTGATGACCACTGCCTCTTCAGCAGTCGTTCCCGAGCCAGTTGCCGTTACCCCGGAGCTGCTGACGCAGCACAGCATCACGCCGGACGAGTACGATCGCATTTTGAAGGCGCTTGGCCGCGTCCCTTCCCTAACCGAACTAGGCATTTACAGCGTGATGTGGAGCGAGCATTGCTCGTATAAGTCGAGCCGCGTCCATCTGAAGCGCCTGCCGACGAAGAGTGACCTCGTGGTGCAGGGTCCGGGCGAAAATGCCGGCATAATCGACGTAGGCGACGGATGGGCATGCGCTTTCAAGATCGAGAGCCACAACCACCCCAGCTACATTGAGCCTCATCAGGGCGCAGCGACAGGTGTAGGCGGCATTTTGCGCGACATCTTCACGATGGGCGCGCGGCCGCTGGCGGTGATGGATTCGCTGCGCTTTGGACCGATCAAAAGGGAACCGGGCGAGGAACCCGGCACCGAGCCGGAACTTGTGGCAAAGAATCATTCCATCGTCGAAGGCGTGGTGGACGGCATCGCCAGCTACGGCAATTGCTTTGGAGTGCCGAACCTGGGCGGCGAGACTAAGTTCGAGGCCTGTTACAGCGGCAACCCACTGGTGAACGCGTTTGCGCTGGGCCTGGTGCGCAAGGACGAAATTTTCTACGCCAAGGCGACGGGCACGGGAAATCCGGTGATTTACGTCGGAGCCAAGACGGGGCGCGACGGCATCCACGGCGCAACGATGGCCAGCGAGGAGTTCAAGGAAGGCTCAGAGCAGAAGCGGCCGAACGTGCAGGTGGGCGACCCCTTTATGGAGAAGCTCCTGCTGGAGGCTTGCCTCGAAGCGATGAAGACTGGCGCGATTGTCGGCATCCAGGATATGGGCGCGGCCGGACTCACCTGCTCGACCTGTGAGATGGGCGCGCGCGGTGGTGTCGGCCTTGATGTGGAACTCGATCTGGTGCCGCAGCGCGAAACCGGAATGACACCTTACGAGATCATGCTCTCTGAAAGCCAGGAACGTATGCTGCTGGTGGCCGAAAAGGGCCGCGAGCATGAGGTGCTGCGCGTCTTTGAGAAGTGGGGTCTGGACGCGGTAATCGTAGGCACGGTAAAGCCTGAGCCGCGATTGCGCATTCGCCATCATGGCCAGCTCATGGCCGACATTCCCAACGAATCGCTCACCGATGATGCGCCTCTCTATCACCGCCCCGTTGGAACATGGAAGGCGCCGGTCTCCGCTGATCCGCCGGAGAGGCGCTTGCCGCACTGGACGAGGACCGCGACCTCACTGCGGACTTGAAGACGCTGCTGGCAAGCGCGAATGTCTGTTCAAAGCGATGGGTGCACGAGCAATATGACTCCATGGTGCAGACCAACACCGTGCAGGGCCCGGGCGGCGAAGCAGGTGTGATGCGCATTAAGGGCACTGGCACTGCCGGGCACGAGCGCGGACTTGCGATGGCGCTCGACGGCAACGGTCGCTGGTGTTATCTCGACCCGAAACTTGGCGCGCAACACGCGGTAGCTGAGGCTGCGCGCAAGGTGGCCTGTACGGGCGCAACTCCGGTGGCCGCAACAAACTGTCTTAACTTCGGCAACCCTGAGAAGCCGGAGATCATGGCGCAGCTTTCCACTGCGATCGACGGCATTGCCGCAGCCTGTAACGCACTGGGAACGCCGATTACCGGCGGCAACGTGTCCTTATATAACGAGACCCGCGGAGTGGGCATCTATCCCACACCTGTACTCGGCATCGTCGGCATTCTGGATGACGTGACAAAGTCAGTGCCTGCAGGATTTCAGCGTGCGGGTGATGCGATTCTGCTGCTGTGGCCGATCCCCGCCGGCGAGGCGCCCGATCCAAATCTCAAAGTGCCATTTACCGAAGAGGCGATCAATCACAACATCGTGGGACACCCGGAGCCGATCACTGCCGAGGGCGATGCAGAAGCCGCAGCCGAGGCTCCCGCAGAGCTGAGAGCCTACGGATCATCTGAGTACGCCAAGGCCGTGCTCGGAAACATCTGGGGTCAGCCGCCCGCACTCGATCTTGACGCGGAGGCAGATCTGCACATGCTGCTTGCGGAGTTGGCTCAGCGCGAAGTGATCCACTCGGCACGCGACCTCGCCGATGGCGGCCTCGCCGTTGCGCTGGCACAGGCCGGATTCACGCACAACATCGGGGCGACAGTGGAACAGGACGAGTCGTTGATGGTTCATCCGCAGTTTGGGCTCTTCGCTGAACCCGCCACGACTGTTCTGCTTTCTGCGGATGCTAGCCAGATCTCCAGGATTGAAGAACTGGCCGATAACTTCGGTTTCAACGTTGCGCGCATCGGCACCGCAGGCGGTGAGCAGCTAGAAATCAAGGTCTACGGCGATACGTTCATTTCAGCTTCGCTCGCGGAGCTGCGCAGCATCTGGGCCAAATCACTTGAGGCCACTCTACACGACGAGGTGACGGCATGACTGCTGCGCGCACGGCGGGCAGCGGCTTCTCCGCTGGAAACGTGATGCACCGCATTCTTTTTCAGGGAGTCGCTGGCGTAAGCGACGAGTCGGAGCGTCTCAGGAACGAGGCGGAAGGCCGCAAAGCGCAGCGCAGAGCAAGCAGCGATGACAAGCTGCATGAAGAGTGCGGCGTCGTGGCGATTCACGGCCATCCAGATGCCGCGCGGCAGGCCTATCTGAGTCTCTACGCGCTGCAGCATCGCGGGCAGGAGTCGGCAGGTATCGCCACGGCCGACGGGCACCACATGGCAAACATCAAAGGCATGGGCCTGGTGTCGGAGATCTTTACCGAAGATGTGCTGCAAAAGCTGCCCGGCACAATGGCCATCGGCCACACGCGCTACTCCACGACTGGCGACTCGGCGCTGCTGAATGCGCAGCCGATTCGTGTGGATTCGACAAAGGGTCTTATCGCGATTGCCCACAATGGCAACCTGGTAAATCTCGGCAACCTGCGCGCGAAGCTCGAGCGCGACGGCGCGTACTTTCAAACCACATCTGACTCCGAGATTATTGTGCAGCTGATCGCGCATTCGCGCGCGGGCACGCTGGTTGATGCCATTGCCGATTCGCTGTCGCGCGTCGACGGTGCATTTTCGATCGTGATGATGACACGCGATCGCATCTTTGCGGCACGCGATCCCCGCGGTTTCCGCCCGCTTTCGATGGGCCGCATCAAGAATCCCGACGGGCCGGACACGATTGTCTTCGCCTCCGAGACCTGCGCCTTTGACTTGCTGCGCGCCGAGTATGAGCGCGATGTGTTGCCCGGCGAGTTAGTGATGGTGACCCACGACGGCGTCACGAGCCGCCAGTACGCCAGCGGCATTCCGCAGACGAGTTGCGTCTTCGAGCATGTCTACTTCGCCCGGCCTGATAGCCGTATCTTTGGCCGCTGGGTGCAGGAAAGCCGCGACCAGATGGGCCGTCAACTCGCGAGAGAGTCCGGCGTGCCCGCTGATGTCATCGTGCCTGTGCCTGACTCCGGCGTAACTGCGGCGCTCGGCTACGCCGACGAGAGCGGCATTCCCTTCCGCTTCGGACTGATTCGCAATCATTATGTCGGGCGTACCTTCATCGAGCCCGAGCAGCGCGTGCGCGACTTCGGAGTTCGCCTCAAGCTGAATCCGGTGCGAAACCTGCTCGAAGGCAAGCGCGTCATTCTTATCGACGACTCGATCATTCGCGGCACTACCAGCCGCAAGATCGTGCGCATGGTGCGCGGCGCCGGCGCAAGCGAAGTGCATCTGCGCATCAGCTGTCCGCCCACAATATCGCCCTGTTTTTACGGTGTGGACACGCCGCGCAAGCAGGATCTGATTGCCGCAAATCATCCTATCGAAGAGATTCGGCGCTTCATCGAGGCGGATTCGCTCGCCTATCTCTCGCTCGATGGTTTGCTAAAGAGCTGCGATAGCAACGAGCGCAACGGCTACTGCACTGCCTGCTACACCGGCAACTATCCGACGCAGTGGGTAGACGTGGACGAGATTCTTCCAGCTACAGCCAGAGTCTGACCCACACTCACAGCGCTTCGTCGGCCAATGTGGCGGCGCGCGCGGCAGGAGCGCTCCTCGCGAGGCTGCGCGACAGCATGAACATAGCGAAAGCAGCCCCAAGGCTGGGAACGACAAGCCCTCGCAGGCCTGGCCAGTAGCTGCCAGTCGCATCCTTCATCACGCCCATCCAGTAGGGGCCGACGAATCCGCTGAACATTGTGATGGTGTTCATCGCGGCTATACCGGCGGCGGCCGCCCGGCCGGCAAGAAACTGCGTGGGCACTGCCAATCCTGGGCCCAGCATGGCCATGGATGCAGAGAAGCTGATCGCCAATGACAGGACGACGAGCCAAGGCGGCCGTCCGAGGCTGGCAACGAGGAATGCCGCCGCCACTACGCAGGAGGGAACGATGCAATGCAGTGTTCGTTCGCCGGTGCGATCCGAGTTTGCGCCGACGAGGAGCATCGCCAGCGCGCCCGCCACGCCAAAACCGGCCACGAGATATCCCACCTGCGCTATATCCCAGCCGGTAACACTCTGCAGAATTGCCGGGGCCGAGAAGTTGTAGGCGTAATTGCAGGTGAGCGCGCCGAAGAAAAAGAGACCGATCAGCCACACCTTCGGAGATAGCAATGCCTGCAGCACGCTTGCATCATGCCCGAGGTGAGCCTGTTCGGAGTCCGCAGCAAGTTGCTTCTTGAGCCAGCTTTTCTCAGCATCGGCCAGCCAAGCCGCATCCGCCGGGCCATCCGGAAGCATACGGAGGATGACAAAGCTATAGAAGACAGAAGGCAGGCCTTCCAGCAGAAAAAGCCATTGCCAACCGGCGAGGCCAAATGTACCTTGAAGCCCCATCAACCGGCCCGCCAGAGAGCCCATTACGACGGAACTCAACGGCAATGCGATATAGAAGCGGCTGACAGCCCGCGCGCGCATGCGAGCTGGGAACCAGAGAGTGAGGTAGTAGATGATGCCGGGGAAAAAGCCCGCCTCGGAGATGCCGAGGAGTAGTCGCATCACATAGAACTGCAGCGGCGTTCGAACGAACATCATTCCCGCAGCCAACAAACCCCACGTCAGCATGATGCGCGCAAGCCAACGGCGCGGGCCGAAGCGCAGCATCAGCAGATTCGAAGGCACCTCGCACAGCGCATATCCGATAAAGAAAAGCCCCGCACCAAGACCGTAGACAGTCGCGCTGAAGTGCAAATCGCTGTTCATGCGCAGCGACGCAAAGCTGATATTGATGCGGTCCATGTAGGCCAGCAGATAGCCGATGGAGATGACCGGCAGTAACCGCCAGGAAGCCTTGCGCACGGCGGACGCGCCGACCTCTGCAGGCGGATGTGAAGCCGCCTCGTCTTCATGCGCCACGCGGGCCACCTTTCTGGCAATCAGGTCACGAAAGGATGAGAACGATCGAGGGAGTAAAGCGACTGTATCACATGGCCATTCGGGTGATAGCATCCGGTTTTCACGCGATGGTGAGCATGACACGTTCGCGAATTCTCTTCGGCGGCGCGGTCTTTCTGGGCGCGTTTCTGCTTTTTCTGGTTGAGCCAATCGCAGCCAAGCAGCTGATGCCTGGGCTGGGCGGCTCGGCAGCTGTGTGGATCACGTGCCTCGTTTTCTTTCAGACGGCGCTGCTCTGCGCCTACCTCTATGCGCATTGGCTGGCGCGCACTTCGCGGTGGCGGGTCCATCTGGTGCTGCTTGCACTGGCGCTCGCTGCTGCGGTTGCGTGGGCGCTGCGCAGCTTCATTGTCACAGACGCGTCAGACCAGCCCGTCACAGCGGTCTTCGTTCAATTGAGTGCCTGGATCGGTCTTCCCTTCCTGATGCTCGGCGCAACGAGTCCTTTACTGCAGGTGTGGTGGGCTCGGCTCTACGCGACGGCGATTCCTTACAGGCTTTTCGTGCTCTCTAATCTCGCGTCGCTGCTCGCGTTGGGCCTCTATCCCAGCGTGGTCGAGCCATATCTGACGCTCCACGCGCAGCGCATCACGTGGACGTGCGGATTTGCGGTATTTGTGATTCTCTCTGCGGTGCTGGTGTGGAAGACTCGCTTCGCTGCGCAGCCGCAGGGGATTCCGATCACGCCGGAGGCTGACCCACCACCCGCAGCTTCAACATGGCACAAGGTGCTCTGGGTGCTTTTGCCAATGGGGGCTGCAATGCAGTTGAGTGCCGTCACTGCCTATCTCACAGCAAATGTTGCGGCGATTCCGCTGTTGTGGATCTTGCCGCTGGCGGTGTATTTGCTCACGCTGATTCTGGCCTTCGAGTTCCCTCGCCTGCTGCCGCGCGGTATTCTTGCCCGTCTGCTGATCGTGATGCTGGGTGGTCTTGCCTACATGTTGGCCAACACCGAGGTTTCGCTTCCGCTGCGCATCAGCATCGCGTTCTTTTTGATCGAAGTTCTCGTCTCTTGCTACTTCTGCCACATCGAGGCATACGCGCTGCGGCCGCAACGGGCATCCGAGTCCACGCTTTTCTATCTTTCGTTTGCCGCCGGTGGTGCGCTGGGGTCGTTTCTGATTGGCATCGCCTCGCCACTCATTTTCCGCTTCAACTACGACCTTGCAATCACCTTTCTTGTCACAGCATTGCTTGCCTTCGCCGTTATGTGGAGCGATGGATGGAGCCAACGCATGCTCTGGGCCGTCGCGTGCATTCTGCTCCTAGTGCTAGTTTCATGGCTGCATATTGCCTATCAGCGTGAAACCGTCGCCGCCGTGCGCAACTTCTATGGCACGTTGCGGGTTCGCCAGAATCACGGCTACCCCGGCGCGGTAATGCGAACCCTGCTCAATGGAACCATCCAGCACGGCACGCAATACTTCGGCACCGAGACATTGCGCCACACGCCGACAAGCTATTACGCAGAGGACTCCGGCGTGGGCCTCGCGCTGCGCTTCTGCTGTGATGGACGGCCTCGCTCGATCGGCGTGATCGGGCTCGGCGCAGGCACAATCGCGGCCTATGGCCGCGCCGGCGATCACATCCGCTTCTATGAGATCAACCCTGCGGTGCCGCCCATTGCGCAGAACGTCTTCACTTATCTGCGCGACTCGGGCGCACAAATCCAGATTGTTGACGGTGACGGAAGGCTCTCGCTGGCGCGAGAAAAGCCTCAACACTTCGACGTTCTCGTGGTCGATGCTTTCTCCGGTGATGCGATTCCGCTGCATCTGCTCACTACGCAGGCGCTTGCTCTTTACCGCAAGCATCTCGCTCCGGGGGGAATCATCGCCTTCCACATATCCAATAAGCACGTTGACCTTGAAGCCCCCATCGCCCTGCTGGCGAAGAATGCCGGTATGACCTCGATCCGCGTGACCAACAGTCCCAACGATGAGATCGGCGAATTTACCTCTTCGTGGATGCTGGTGAGCGACAACCCGGCATTTTTCAACCAGCCTGAGATCGCGCAGCGCGCACACGCTCCCGAATCCCGGCCCGGCCTCAGGGTTTGGACGGACGATTATTCCAGCCTGTTGCCCGTTCTGCACTGGTAGGGCCGGGACGGCTTGACCGTGCCCTACCGCGCCGGGTGGGTTTTGTGCGCAAGATCACAGGACGACCCCGCTCCGCCTGTGATAGCATCCGATTCCTTAAAGGAAGACGCCCGGCAGATCTCCTCTGCATTCATCCGCCCGGCGCCTGCCGGAGACTCTCCGCATGGACGAGGAAGACGGCAGACTGGGCCCTCGAGCCCGGCAATCCGGACAAGGTGACGCCCGCCGAGGCGCCGCAGCGATGTCCCTGTGCCCTCCCTTACTTTTCACAAGCCAATTACATTCAGCGAGCTTCAGCGCTCAGGACTCGATCTGCGCCTTCACGGGGCGCCCAAAATTGCACGACATAGGAGGACTTAATGAAAACGTACCAGGGAAGTGAGATCCGCAACGTAGCTGTAGTGGGGCATGCGCACAGCGGCAAGACCACCTTGATTGCCGCGCTGCTGCATGCCGCGAGAACGACACAAACCCAGGGCCGCGTGGAAGACGGCTCCGCCGTGACCGCCTACGACGAGGAAGAAGTGGCGCGCCGAACGACGATGCAGAATGCCGTTGCCTTTGCCGAGTGGCAGGGCACAAAAATCAATCTGGTAGATACGCCTGGCTTCCATATGTTTACGCACGAAGCCCGCGCCGCCTTGCTGCCGGTGGAAGCTGCTGCCGTGGTTGTGAACGCGCAAAATGGCGTTGAAGCGGTGACCGAGCGCGTATGGAGATACGCCGAAGAAGCCAACATTCCCCGCATTGTTGTGGTGAACCAGATGGATCATCCGAAGGCCGGCGGTTCGGGTGGATTGAGCGCGCTGATTGACGATCTGCATGAGCGCTGGGGACGCCAGTGCGTGCCGGTGCAGTTGCCTATCGCAGACGCGAAAGGTTTTCAGGGCGTCGTCGACCTGGTGACGATGGAAGCCTTCTATTACGCGCCGAACGGTGATGGCCGCGGCAAGATTGGCGAGATTCCTGCTTCGCTTGCCGCCGACGCCAAGGCCGCGCATGAGGCGCTGGTTGAACTTGTCGCTGAAGGGCAAAGACGAGCTGATGGAGGAGTTCTTCGCGAAGGGCACGATTCCTGAAGAGCATCTGATCGCCGCGCTGCATGAGGCGATCCGCGAAGACCGCATCTTCCCTGTGCTGTTCGTAAGCGGCGCGACCAATATGGCTACGGACCATCTGCTTGATTTCTTCAAGGTCTATGCTCCTGCGCCCATTGAGCGCGCGCCAATCGCCGTGAAGGCTCCGGCGCTAGAGGCTGTCGCCACATGGCGATGGCGGTGTCGCGACTACCGGCGTATCATTCCGCAAAGTCGACGACAACGAGCCCGCCGCAGTGATCGTGTACAAGACTATGACCGACCCCTTCGCCGGCCGCATCACCTTCTTTAAGGTGGTGAGCGGCGTGATCAAGAACGAAGCGACGCTGGAGAATTATACGCGCCGCGGCCAGGAGCGCCTCTCGCATCTCAGCATCATGCAGGGCCGCAAGGCCGTCGAAGTTGCCGAGTTGCACGCGGGCGACCTGGGTGCAGTTGCGAAATTGCGTGAAACCCTCACTGGTGACACGCTGGGGCAAAAAGGCGCGGAGATTCAGGTGGAGCTTGCCATCTTTGCCCGAGCCGGCGATGACCTATGCCATCGAGCCCAAAACCCGCGCTGACGAAGACAAGCTTGCACCCGCTATCCACAAGCTGATGGAAGAAGACCTGCTCATCCGCTTCTACCGCGATCCGCAGACCAATGAGTTCCTGATCGCAGGCGCCGGGCAGCCGCATATCGAGACCATCGTGAGCCGGCTCAAGAAGCGTTATCACGCCGAAGTCACGCTGAAGGCGCCCAAGGTGCCCTATCGCGAAACGATCCGCGGCAAGGCCGACGCGCAGGGCCGCCACAAGAAGCAGACCGGCGGCCACGGCCAGTTTGGCGACTGCAAGATCCGCATGGAGCCACTGCCCGCGGCGGCGGTTTTGAGTTCGCCAATGAGGTCTTCGGCGGGCGCGATTCCGCGCCAGTTTATCCCTGCAGTCGAGAAGGGCATTGTCGAATCGGCGGCGCGCGGCTATCTTGCCGGATTTCCCGTCGTGGACTTCAAAGTCACTGTCTACGACGGCAGCTATCACGATGTCGATTCGAACGAAATGTCGTTCAAGATGGCCGGCCGGCTGGCCTTCCGCAAATCCATGGAGCAGGCCAAACCCTGCCTGCTCGAACCCGTCATGAAGGTCGAGATCGAGGCGCCTGACGAGTTTGCCGGCACGCTCATGGGCGACCTCAACGCGCCGCGCGGCCGCGTGCAGGGCATGGAGTCCAAAGGACGCACGACGGTGATCAACGCCGAGGTCCCCATGGCCGAGATGCTCACCTACGGCGCGCTGCTCACCTCGATGACGCAGGGCAAAGGCAGCTACCGCATGGAGGTGGACCACTACGACATCGTGCCGCAGTTGGTGGCCGACAAGATCCTCGCCAACGCCAAGCGGCCGGTGGAGGAAGAGGAAGAATAGAGTTCCGCCATCGGCACATCTCCCATCGGGCATCCTGCGGGGTGCCCGAAGTGTTTGGGAACAGGAATGCGTACCAACCTCTCCGTTACACTTATTTCTGATCCGATGTGACTGTCCCTTGGAGAGGTAAGAATGGCGTCGTTTTATCACGCCCGTGCAGGCGAGTTCTTGGCTCGATCAGAAACCGAAATCATTGCGGAGCTATCGATTGCATACGCGAATCGCGGATATACGAACCAATACACAGATCAGACGCTTTCTTGGGAAAGAGACGTCACGTCACTTAAGGCAGCTTTAACAATTTGTGCCGAGAGCAATCCTAGTGCAGTTGAATGGGGAATTATTCTCGAGTTTTCAATTCCACGCAAAGAGATGCGCATCGATGCAGTTCTGCTGGTTGGATCTCACGTTGTCATTCTCGAAGCAAAAAGCAGCGATAGAGGAATTCAAGGACGCCGTCAGGTGGAAGAGTACGCTCTTCTGCTCCATTACTTCCACAAAGGATCTGCATTCCGTCGAATCGTTCCAGTCCTGGTCTCTCCCGATGTACCGCCGCCAGATCTGAACACACTAAGGCAGAACGAACTCTTTCCTCAACTAGCTCCCTACTGGATTAACGCCGTAATCGAGACATCGTGGGAATCTCTATCTGCGATATTGTTGGCGGTTAGCGAAGGAAGCTGCGAGCAACTTGAAACCGGCTCTTGGGAATCGGGTCCCTACTTTCCGGTACCCACGATCATTGAGGCTGCAATTGCTCTAAAGAGTGGGCTATCGATCCGCGAAGTCGCGCACTCTGAGGCATCCGAACATGATATCGAGACGGTGCGCCAAACGATACAAACCATCGTCGAGACAGCCCGGAGTGAGCAGAGGCATGCCATTTGCTTTCTTACGGGAGTTCCAGGTTCGGGCAAGACATTGGTCGGGCTGAGCCTCGCGCATTCAGACGAGAATAAGGAAAGCCAGATCCATTTCATGAGCGGCAATGGACCACTAGTCCAGGTCTTGCAACACCTCTTCACCCAGGAAAGCCGAAGATCAGGAGCAAGCGCAGCCCAGGCCCGCACCGAAGCTCGAACTCTCATCGAAAACGTTCATGTCTTTGCGCGCTACTACATGGAAGACAATTCGCGAAGCCCTTCAAACCACGCGATCATCTTTGATGAAGCGCAACGAGCGTGGAATCGGTCTCAGAATATGAAAAAATTTCGGCGCGATTATTCGGAGCCCGAAATGCTGCTGGGTATCATGGAGCGCCATGCGGACTGGTCCGTTGTCGTCGCCTTAGTTGGAGGTGGACAGGAGATCAACGATGGCGAGGCTGGGCTCGAAGAATGGGGACGTGCGCTTGCCGAGCGGCCAACGGATTGGTCGATTTACGCGTCGCCAGAAGTACTAGACGGTGGACCTTCTACGGCCGGCCATCGGTTATTCGAAGAAAGAACTCCCAGGTTGCCCGTTCGCACAAACTCCGATCTGCATCTTCGCACCTCAAACAGAAGCTTACGAGCTGAGACACTTGCGAGTTGGGTAAATCATGTACTTGAAGGCAACTCGGACGCGGCCTCGGCACTACAGGTTACAGACAAGTTCCCAATTTTCTTATCCCGTGACCTAGATCAGACCCGAGCGAAGTTGAAGCAGCTATGCAAAGGAGAAGCTCGATTTGGGCTGATCGGTTCTTCCGGAGCGGCACGCTTGCGGGCTGAGGGCCTGGAACCAAGTTCGGCTTTTCATGCTGGGTATCCCTGGGAACACTGGTATCTGGCTGATAGATCAGATCTCCGCTCCAGCTTTCAATGTGAGGTTTTCGCAACCGAGTTTGAAATTCAGGGATTGGAATTGGACTGGATTGGCGTCTGTTGGGGTGGCGATCACATCTGGGATGAGAACAAAGGTTGGCAAATCCGCACATTGCGACCTAGCTCAAACACTCGATGGAACCAAATCAAGAATTCAGACCGGCGTTCATTTAGACGGAATGCATATCGTGTGCTACTTACGCGAGCTCGGCAAGGGATGATTCTTTTTGTCCCGCGAGGTTGTGCCGACGATTCTACGCAATCTCCAGAGGAATTTGATCAAACCGCTGATTTTCTGCTGCGATGTGGAGTAACGCTGTTGCCTGAATTTTGATCCCTCTTCGCAAAGCTCCGACGAAATCCGCTGGCGTTTCGGCCCAAAACCGGGTTACACTCTAAAAACCCGCCGGACCTCGGCCATGGAGGAGATCAATGTTCACGTCAGTCGCTGTCCGACTCCGACCTATTCGCTGAACATTGCCTCGGGCTTTCCCTTTCTGCCGCTCAACGCGGCGCCCCCGAGGCCCATTCAGCCCCGGGGTAATTCTGCAAATCCTATAAAGTTCGCAGCGTAACCCCGCGTGCCTGTGTGCTGTTTTTACAGCACTCGTGGAGTTCGTCATGTCTATGCTTGAAACCACCGCGCAATCGCCGGCCGAAGGCGGCACGCGCGGATTCTGGTCCTCGGTACGAGAAGCTCTTCGTGGTACGCACCAGGACTATACCACTGGCAGTCTCAACCGATCCATCATCCTGCTCGCTATTCCGATGGTGCTGGAGATGGTGCTTGAGTCGCTCTTCGCCGTAGTCGATGTCTTCTGGGTGGGCCGCCTGGGAGCGAGCGCCGTCGCAACGGTTGGCCTCACGGAGTCGATGCTGGCGCTTGTCATGGCCATCGGCATGGGGCTTGCCATGTCCACCACGGCTATGGTGGCGCGGCGCATTGGCGAAAAAGATCCGGAAGACGCCGCCATTGCAGCCGTGCAGTCCATCGGACTTGGGCTTCTGATCAGCCTCGGCATCGGCATTCCAGCGGGCATCTTTGCGCCACAACTGCTGGCGCTCATGGGCGCTTCACCGGCGATTGTCGCCAGCGGATCGGGCTATGCGCGCATCGCGCTGGGCGGCTGCGGAGCAATTGTCATGCTCTTCCTGAACAACGCGATCTTTCGCGGTGCAGGAGATGCGGCCATCGCAATGCGCCTGCTGTGGGTGTCGAACATCATCAACCTGATTCTGGACCCGTGCCTGATCTTCGGGCTTGGGCCGTTTCCGCATCTTGGCGTAACGGGTGCGGCGCTGGCCACGTTTACGGGGCGCAGTATTGGCGTGCTGTATCAGTTCTACCGGCTACTAAAGGGTACAGAGCGCATTCGCGTGCTGGCGCGCCATCTGCGGCTTAATCTGCGCGTGATGGCACGGCTGCTGCGTGTTTCGCTCACCGGCATTCTGCAGTTCGCCATCGCCCATGCAAGCTGGATCGGGCTCGTCCGCATCATCTCGACCTTTGGCGCAGCTGCAGTAGCGGGATACACAGTGGCAATCCGCATTGTGATCTTCTTCATTCTGCCTTCGTGGGGACTGAGCAATGCGGCAGCAACACTGGTGGGCCAGAACCTGGGCGCAAAGCGGCCCGACCGCGCTGCGACGGCAGTGTGGCGCACGGGGCTCTACAACATGATCTTTCTCGGAGCGATCGGCGTCTTCTTCATCATTTTCGCCACGCCGGTGGTCAGGCTCTTCGTGAACGATCCTGCGGTAGTGCCAATTGCGGCCTCGGCTCTGCGCATTGTGTGCTGCGGCAACGTGGGCTATGCCTATGGAATGGTGATGCTGCAGGCCTTCAATGGAGCTGGCGACACAATTACCCCGACGATCGTGAACTTCTTCGGTTTCTGGGTGATTGAGCTGCCGTTGGCATGGTGGCTGGCCACGCAAACCCATCTGCAGACGAATGGCGCGTTTCTGGCCATCGTGATTGCGGAGAGTTCTATGGCAGCCGCCGGCATCGTGCTCTTCCGGCGTGGCCGATGGGCACGGCAGCAAATCTGAGCCAGATCAACTCAGGAGCCAAGGCGGAATTGGGGTCAAATGATGAAATTGCCTCAATTCCGCCAGTTTTTCAGGTCACGGCGGAATCCAAACGCCCCCAGAATCATCTGAGAAAATGATGGATGTGAAAGGGTTGCGAAATCTCTTCCGGCGGGCGGGAGCCCTGGGAATCTGCGTACTTGTCACTCTGGCGATTGGGGCGTCGGCTCTTTGCGCCCAGAACGGCAACCCGAGTTCCGCGTCGAACCCCTATTTCGGCAGCGTCACCGCGCATCCGGCAACCGACGAGACAATAAAGCTTTCGCTGGATGATGCAATACGTCGCGGTCTCGAAAACAATCTCGGGCTGCAAGAGGCGCAGAACAACGAACTGACACTGAAGGGCGAGAAAAATGAGGCTCTTCAGGAATTTCTGCCGACGATCACGCTGACAGGCGGCACCGGGTATTTCGAGCACGATCTGGCGGCTCTGGGCTTTGGGCCAAACACCTTGAATCAATTCACTGCTCTCTTTCCGCCCGGAGAACCGCCGCCCACCTTTCCCGCAGTCACAAAGAATTCGCTGACACAGGGACTGTTCAACTATCACCAGACGCTCTTCTCCGGTCCAGTGATCGCCGGTTGGAAGGCCGCTGGCGCGGCGCAGCGTTCAGCATATTACGCAAAGATGTCAGCGCGCGGCGAGGTTGTGCAGCAGGTGGCAACCTCGTATCTGAAAGCTCTTGCCGCGCAAAGCGAAGTGGATGATGCCACGGCGCTGGGAAAGACCGACCAGGTGCTCTACGACCAGGCGCGCGCCGCACACGAGGCCGGCACAGTAGCCAGGCTCGACGAACTGCGGGCGCGGGTGCAGTTGCAATCGCAGCAGCAGGTGGTCATCGCCGCGCAAAACACGCTCGACAAGACCCTCATTCTGCTGAAGCGCGAAATCGGCCTTGACCCCGGCCAGAACCTTGTGCTCACTGACCCAGCGCCGTACAACGACCTCGCCGAACGGACTCCTGAAGAAGTGCGAGCCGAGGCATATCGTAATCGCCAGGACTACCAGAATCTGCAGAACCAGGCCGCTGAATACAAGGCCATTCACGCTGCCTATCGCAGTGAGCGGCTGCCCTCGCTGAGCTTTAATGGGTACTGGGGAACGCAGACGGTGAACGGCGCAGGTACTCACGGCGTTTTTAGTGCTGTCGGAACACTGAACATTCCGATCTTTCGCGAAGCAGGGCTGCGCGGGAATTCGGATGCCTCGGCTGCCCAGTTGGACGCCGCAAATGACCAGCTCAATTCTTTGCGCGGTCAAATCGATCAGCAGGTACGTACAGCCCTGCTCGATGTGGATGCCGCCAACAAGCTGGTGCAGGTTTCGCGCTCGAATGTTGATCTGGCCACCCAGGCACTGAGCGACGAAACCGATCGCTACAATGCTGGCGTGGACGACAATCTGGCGCTGGTTACTGCTCAGTCCTCGCTGGCCCACGCGCAAACCACGCTGGTTGAGAGCCTTTATCAATACAACCTGTCGAAGCTGCAGCTTGCACGCGCATCGGGCGTGCTTGAGCAGCAATACCGGCTCTATCTTGGCCGCTAGCCGCCGACCATTCCATCACACAGGCCCGATACACTAATATCCGGCAGCGTGCCCTTACGCACTGTTCTCCAGACTGCCTAATCGTTCTGTTCTGCCGTTTCACCGTTCATCCTTTCCGAAGGAGCCCACGGAATGCCGAAGACTCTCAAAGTCAACTACTCTGTTATGCCCGATGCTCAGACGCTGGCAGTGCGCGCTGCGGAACAGTTCACCCAGGCTGCAGAAAAGGCCGCTGCCGAGCGCGGGCGGGCACGCATCGCCATCAGCGGAGGCTCAACACCAAAAGCCGCTTTCCAACTGCTCGCCGATCCCGCGCAGCCATGGCGCGATCGCATGCCGTGGGACAAGCTCGATCTCTTCTGGGTCGACGAGCGCTGTGTTCCGCCTGACGATGCCGACAGCAACTACCGCATGACGCGCGAGGCAATGCTCGATCATGTTCCGCTTCCGCCGGAGCGGGTGCACCGCATGGAGGGAGAACTTGATCCAGCTGTGGCAGCATCGCGCTATGAGTCTCTGCTGCGCAATACCTTCAGACTTGAAGGCGCGGAGAGCCCCCGCTTCGACCTGATAGCGCTGGGCATGGGGCCGGATGGGCACACCGCCTCGCTCTTTCCGCACACCGAGGCAATCCACGAGATGGGCAGGCTCGTCGTGGCCAACCATGTGCCCCAGCAAAAGGACTCCTGGCGCATCACGCTGACGTGGCCGGTTATTGATCATGCCAGCTCGGTCTTCTTTCTGATTGCCGGCGCTGACAAGGCTTCGGTGCTTAAAGAAGTTTTCACCGGCCCCAACGATCCGGAGCGTCTTCCCAAGTCAACTGATATGGCCCTCAAGCGGTATACTCACTCTGATTCTGGATCAGGCCGCTGCTGCGCTTCTGCCCGCAACCGATGGGGAAGGCTGCGGGGTTTTAGAGAGGGAAAGATGATTCTGGCAGGAGACGTAGGGGGCACCAAGGTTCACCTGGCGCTGTACGACTTTACGAATGGCAAGCTGACATACAGTCGCGACGAGAAATATCCGGCCAAGGAATTCAGCGGACTTGAAGAGATCGTAAAGCAGTTTGTTAGCGGCGAGAAGATCACCGCTGCCTGCTTTGGCGTCCCAGGTCCGGTGCGCGACGGCCGCCTGCGCCTTACCAACCTTCCCTGGACCCTGGACAGCCGCGAACTCTCTGCAAGCTGCAACATTCAGCACGTCTTTCTGATCAACGATCTCGAAGCCAATGGCTATGGCGTCGCCGAACTCTCGGCCGACCAGATCTACACTCTGAGCGAAGGCGATCCGAGCCAGATCGGCAATCGCGCGCTGATCGCGGCTGGAACCGGACTCGGCGAAGGTATTCTGGCCTGGAACGGCCGTATTCATGTCCCCTATCCATCGGAAGGCGGGCATGTGGATTACGCGCCGCGCAATGAAGACGAGATCGATCTGCTGCGCTTTCTCAAGCAGAAATACAACGGCCGTATCAGCTTTGAGCGCGTTGTGAGCGGCATGGGCATGCGCAGCATCTATGAGTTTCTGCGCGATGTAAAAGGCGTTGAAGAGCCCGTGTGGCTGGCCGAGAAGATCGCCGCCGTGGATGACGCAAATTCGGTGATCACCGAAATGGGCCTCGCAGCCAAGAGCGAGCTCTGCGAAAAGACGCTGGACATGTTCGTCTCAGCCTACGGCCAGGAAGCCGGCAATCTCGCGCTGAAGGTGCTTTCGGTGGGCGGCCTCTACGTGGGCGGTGGCATTGCTCCGCGCATTCTCGAAAAGCTGAAAGATGGAACCTTCATGAAGGCCTTTACGGACAAGGGGCGGCTTGAGCCAGCTTCTCATCAACATGCCGGTGCGGGTTATCCTTGAGAGCCGCGCCGCGCTGATGGGCGCTGCAGCGTACGCTGAGGCTCGCGCTGCTGAAATCAGCGGCATCTCGCCTCGCGCTGCGTCATTGCAGAACTAGGCAGCCGCAACGCGAGATGGAAAGAGTGGCCACACTGTGCTGAGGCTCATCGTACGCTGGCTGCTGCGTGTTACGATCGCGCTTGTCATCCTGTTCGCCGTTGTGTATCTCGGCGACATGATTATTTACAAGCTGCGCGGATCTCCGCAGTCCAAAGTGAGCGTGAACCGTTACCTGACGGTGCCGCTTAAAGGCAATAAGAGTGAGTTTGACTACCAGGGGACGCTTGATGTCCCCTGCTCGGTCTCCATCTTTCCGCAGGGCGACGAGAGCCCCTGCTGGCGGCTGAGGAGAAACCCGAATCAGAACACACAGATGTAACTCTGCCTGGAAACCCGGAAGAGCTCTAGTTTGGCCTGTCTGAAAGAGGCGGCGGAGCAGGCGGCCGGTTCTGTGGTCCGCGCGCGCCGCTTTCAGAAATCTTCTTGTAAAGATCGTCGTCCGCGGCCTTGTTGAGAGTGCTGGCCTTGTCAAACTCGGCTTGCGCCTCTTCCTTCTTGCCCATCGTGCGGTAAAGTTTCGCCAGGCGCCAGTGCACACTAACGTTGTCGGGCCACAGCTTCTCCGCGATCAAGAGCTCACGCACCGCCTCTTCATTGCGAGTCTGCTCGCCATAAACGATGCCCAGATCAAGATGCGCCAGCGGAACCGCGGGGTCCATCTTGATAACCTTCTCGAGCAATGGCTGCGCCGCGTCCAGCTGATTCATTTGGATATCGTCGTCCGCCAGATAGAGCAATGACTGCTTGTGGTCCGGATCATTGGCCAGCTCGGCATTGAACTCGGCGGCAGCCTCGGCAAGCTTCTTCTGGGTCAGAAGCAAATAGCCGAGAGCGAAGTGCGCGTTGGGCTCTTTGGGATTCGCCTTGACCGCGGCCCGGAACATCTCGGTGGCGCCGGCGTCGTCCTTCATTTCATCCAGCGCCTCGCCCGCGAGCATGTCAGCTTCAGCCGATTCCGGGTTGATCGTCAATATCTGGTGATACACGTCGAGCACACTCTTGTATTGCTTCGACCACATGTAGCTGTGAGCGAGGGAAAGCAACAGCGTGGCGTTGTTCGGATCCTGATCAGCCGCCTTCTGCAGGTACGGTGCAGCGTTGGCATACTCTGCGAGGCCGTAATACGACATACCTAATAACGTATTGAACCGCAACGCCTCGGGTGAGCCAGGAGCCGAATCCTTGAGCAAAATTTTGAACTCGGGAATTGCGCCTTTTAGGTCTCCGTTTTTGAAGAGAGCCAGACTCAAGTCAAGGCGAAGTCCCGGCACGTCCGGCCTCAACGCCAATGCCTTGCGATAGTACGGTATCGCAGCTTTGTAATTTTCTTCGTGAGCCTCGAGCAAGCCAAGATGCCCATAGGGCTCCGGATCTGTGGGATGAGCCTTGGCGATGGCGCGCCACTGCGTTTTGGCCTGGTCATATCGGCCATGCTGCTCCAGCGCAAGAGCCTGCTCGCGCGCCTGTTGAAGGGCAGCTCCCTCAAGCGGCTTCGCCTGAGCGAGGCAAAACACGCTGCTCCCTCCAAGCAACAGGGAGATACTCCAGTACAAAAGAACTCTCACGCTCATCCTTCCCGGTTAGACGTGTCACGATCAGCTGCGCACTGCAACTGAGGAGCGCGATCGATTTACTGCCCGCCTTAATCTTCTCTCGTTACAACCTGGCCGGGCAACGGCCGGACAAAGAAAAAGGGCGCGGCGGGGATTGCCCGTCGCGCCCCAGGTTAAGGCACTGGTTAGAACACGAACTTACCACCCAGTTCCAGGTTACGAGGATCGAAGGAACTCGTGATCTGGCCGAAGTTGTTGTTCGGTTGCAGGTTGTTGTCGAGGCCAAGGGCCGTTTGCAGACCATTGGGCTCGAAGTGGTTGAACGTGTTGAACGACTCGAAGCGAAGCTCGAAGTGCGCACGCTCGGTAACCGCGAACGACTTGTAGAGCGACGTCGTGAAGTTCACGCGTCCAGGACCGATGACGGTGTCCTTGCGCATATTGCCGAAGCCCTGATTGGGGCCGCCAAGCCACGCCGGGACAGGAGCGGAGAAGTTACTCGGATCGAACCACTGGCGCGTGCCACTCGTGTGCTTCAGGTAGTGCACGTTGCCAGTGATGTTCGGACGGTTCGTGTAACCACCATCAAGTCCGATCGGGTCGTACGTGATGGAAAGTCCAAGGCCCTGGTTGGCAGGAATCGCACCGGTCTGATCGACGAACGTACCGGCAAGCTCCCATCCTCCAAGGATGGACTTAACCAAACCGCTGCTCTTTGCGAAGAACGGCAGGTTATAGACGTAGTTACCGCCCAGGATCGAACGGCGATCGAGCGCACCGGAACCCTTGTCGTACTTGATGTTCCAGGGGTTGCTGATCTGATCGAGGTCGTAGGTGGTGATATCGATTTCGTGTGACCACGTGTAATCGATTTCGCCGCTCAGGCCCCACTTGTTCTGGATACGCAGGCCAGTCTGGAAACCGTTGTAGTTTCCGTTGGTGGTGTTCTCCTGCTGGGTGATGTCGCCATAGCCCTGGTACGCCCGGTACACGTTCGAACCACCGGCATTCGCGAATCCGACCGTGCAGGCCGCGTCGGGGTTGCTCGACCCGTTCAGATACTTCGATCCACCGTCACCCGCCTTGCAGCGAGTAAAGTTATCGGTGCTGAGTGGGAAGTTGTTGAGGTGGCGCTCAATGTTCTGATGCCACGCAAGGTTGCCGACGTACTGCACAACCCAGATCATCGACGGCCTCAGCTCATGCTGAACACCGAGGCTGAACTGCGCGACTGCAGGTGCGCGGTAGTCCTGCGCCAAGCTGGTAATGCCCGTCACGAAGACCGGCACTGTGCCGCTGGTTGCAGTGTTAGCGCCCGTGAGCCAGTTCAACCCAGGAGAGCTGAAGGTCGCGTTGCCAAGGCTGACGTTGGCGGCGAACGGTGAGTTGGTAGCCGCGTTGTAGATATCGTTGCCCTGCATGCGCTCGAAGAAGGTTCCGAAGCCGCCGCGGAGAACGGTCTTGCCGTTTCCGAAGATATCTTCAGAGAAGCCTACGCGAGGCTGCAGCGTGCGATAGTCGTTGACGACCAGACCTCTCGGGAAGCCGTACTGTCCCGCAAGGCCAATACCGTTGGCGTAGAAGTTGACTCCGCTCTGCGAGATGATCTGCTGGCTGGAGGGGTCGATCGTGTTGTCGGCCTTCCAGACAGGCGTCGCGCTTTGCAGATAGAGGGCAGGATCGAAGTTCGCGACCTGGTTGCTGCGCTCCCAGGCATGCGGCAGAGCGTCATACCGGAGGCCGAGCTGTAAGCTCAACTTCGGCGTAACGTGCCAGTTGTCCATTGCGTAAACCGAAGGCGTCTGGTTTACGTAGTGGCGGATTGGAGTAGCCTGGAACTGCGACCACGTGCCGCCCACACCCATCAGCATATCCATTGCGCCATCGTTCGACACTGCATTGAAGCCGATGTCGCCCTGGCTTTCGCCGAAGAGCTGCTGGTTCTTGGTGTAGCGGTTGTAGCTGAAGCCGAACTTCATCTGGTGTTTACCGCTGGTGTACGAGACATCCAGCTTGGGCTCGAAGTCCTGAGCAGCGTTATGCCAGGGCGCGGAGCCGGTCTGCTCTGCAGTGCCGTACGGTGCGCCGAAGCCGGAGATTCCCGGCACCGAGTTTCTGGTAATTGCGAAGCTCGATGTGATCGGGTTCGCCACCCAGCCGGAAGGCAGGAAGGAGTTGGCGCTGTTGGTGATGTTAATAACGTTGCCGTCGTAGTTGATGCTGCCTTCAACCAGAAGGTTCGGGTTGATGGTGCCGCTCAACTTGATAGCAGCCGAGTTCGACGGGTTGTTCAGGGTCGAGGTGACCGTGTTGTAGCTCGCCCACAGCCAGCCGAGTTCAGGAAGTGCATAACCCTGATCCACACTGTCGTGCATGTAGTGGCCGAGAATCGTCCACTTGTCGCTGAACTTGTGGTCGATACGGACGATGTCATCGCGAACGTTGATCGGATTCGATACGTTCGAGATGGCAAAGCCGTTGGCCTGTGTCGGTTTGGGCAGAATGCCCGTGTTTAGGTAGAGCACGCCGTTCGGGTCGAACAGGGCGCTCGGGATAACCGCGTAGCCGTTCGAGTCCTGCAGGAAACCGCCAGGCGTACCTGGAGCGGCACCGGGAGTAAGCCCGAGCGGGGTCAGGTTATGCACCGCATAGTAGGAGGTTGGGGCAACGTTCGGAACCACCAGAGACGTGCTGGCAGCGAAGGCAGGGGCCTTATAGTGCAGATCCTGTCCCGCGGTCGGAATATCGGCCGGGTCGAGAGTCTGAGCATTGCTCGTGCCGGCTGCCGACTCCAGTTTGCGCCATTCCTCGTTCCAGAAGAAGAATGTCTTCTGCCGGTTGGTGTTGTACACCTTGGGAATGAAGAGCGGACCACCGACGTTAAAGCCGAAGATGTTGTAACGGATGTGCGCACCGGTCTGCGAGATCGGGTTCTTCGCGTTGTACGCAGATGTGCGGTTGAACTCCCACGCTTCGCCATGGAACTTCTGAGTGCCGCTCTTGAGCGAAAGGCTCATCGTGGCGCCCGAGGAGATACCGTAGTCCGGCGGGTAGTTCGAGGTCAGCATGTTGAACTCGGCGATTGCGTCCTGCGAAGGCATAATCGACATGCCGCCGGCGCCGCCGCGGTCATCAGCCTCACCACCGTCGATCAGCCAGATGTTGTGGCTCTGGCGAAGACCGTTCACGCTGATAGTGAAGTTGGATGCGACCGAGGTTGGGGTGTTGCTGTCAGGAAGCGCCGAGCTGACGCCCATGCCCAGTGCCGCAAGAGCCGCGAAATTGCGATTCTCGGTAGCGATCTGGCTGATCTGCTCGGAACTGATCAGGGTGCTGACGACGTTGGAGTCGGCCTGCACGGCGAGTGCATCGGCTTCAACGGTGACTGTTTGGGTTTCCGCTCCGACAGTGAGCTTAATGTCTGAGCGAGTGGTGGAGGACACGTTTACCACGATGCCATTCTGGGCATAACTCTGGAAGCCCTTGGCCGTGACCTTCAAGTTGTAGTTTGCCGGATTCAGACCGGGGATACTGTACAGACCGGTCGCACCACTAACAGTGGTCTTCGTCGAACCAGTCGCTGGATCTGTAACTGAGATCTTCGCGTCTGGAACCACTGCTCCCGTCTGGTCAGTAACGATACCGGTGAGTTCCGAGTTGGCCTGCGCTAATGCAGCAACGCATGCCAGCACGAAAATCAACGGCAACAGGAAGAACCTGTATCTCGTTTGTCTCATGTGACCTTCCTTTTCAAGTGTCGTGCCGTACTGCCGCTTCACCGCCGAGCAGAAATGCAAGGTGAAATAGCTGTTCATAGGTTTCTGAAATTGGCAGCGCAGCCATTTAAGGGAACTGGCTACGCGATAGTCAAGAAGAAAATCAATTTACTTGACCTTCCTGACCCTATTCAGTCCTCTGCCAGCTTTCTCCTCTTTCCACGGCTGCTTCTTCAGTTCGAGCCTAGAAACATGCCGCCGACGCGTTAACGCCGTTCTGCAAGTGCGGTTTGTGTTCTTGTTTTCCTGTCGCAGCGCTCCTCTTAAAAAGACTGCGACGGCACTTTCGGGCCCTACCCCGCCATTAACCTGCTTTAACTTGCCTGAACAGGCCTCAAGTGGGGGTCTTTTTCTCCATAAGATAGGAGAGAAAAAACCGCAAAATACAATTTTTGAAATTTAAGCGCTCAACCCCTAAGTGTTCTAGTGACACAACTTGGGTGGATTGAACCGGGGCCAATTAAATGCTTCCCAACTGATGGTTGTCAAGCAGCAGTTTGACGAAATGAGCGTGAAAAGATGAGCTTCTCTATTGAAAATTTGTTTGAAAGATGCGATATACCTGATTCATCAGCAGCCTGCGGCTCTTAACGGAGTCTGGCCACATCCCTCAAATCCCGCGCCGTCGCCTCTAAAAATGTCTCCACACTGGCACCCACAGGGGGTTCCAGCCCCGATTTCACCCGAATCGCGTCTGCAATGCGCTGCGCCAGGGTCTCGCGGGTGGCAAGTGGCAGATCTAGCCGCCGGGCGAAAAACCCCTCGAGAACCGCAAGATCAGAAGGAGCCAGCCGGGCCACGCCCTCAGCCGGCAGAGTAACCGCCGACGATGGCTCCGGCGCGGCCATTCCTTGCGGGAATGCCGGCGCGGTGAAGGTACGGGCTCCGCTTTCATTCCAAAGAGGGGTTTCCTGCTCACGGTCGCGGACTACCAGCGTGCCTGCAGCGAGATCTCCGAGGCGTTGATGCTGCCGCGTCGCAAAGACCGAAATCACGCCCACCGCGTAGAAGAATGGGATCTGGTCAACGTAGCGAACAAAGTTCCGCGCCATTGATTCGAATATTCCGATCGGCCGGCCTGAACGCTGAATTACGCGGATGCGCGCAACGCGCTTGCCCGGCGTGCGGCCGTTGCCGAAGGCCTCAAACAACGTGAAGTAGCCCCAGTTAAGCAGAAAGGTTACAAGCGTGAAGAGGGCTACAGTCCATTGATAGGAGATGTTTCGAAAAGCCTCAAGGGCCGGCCGGAAGATCCACAAGACAACGCCCAGCAGGATCAGGCCCGCCAACCAGATCAACGTATCGATCAGCAATGCGATGAACCGGCTGCCTATACCTGCCAGCGGCATTTCAATGGCAACAAGCTCCGGTGTTTCGATGTTAAGCTGATCTGAATTCAGGTCCATGGCCCCGATTCTCTCCAATCAGTGGATAGCAAAGCGGCGGCCCCACTGGGACCGGCTGGGAGTGCTGTTGGCCCAGTCTGACCAGAGTGGCTTGCGCCAGCTTTCCCGCACCGAACTGCAGGAGATGGCGCTGCTTTACCGCCAGGTCGCTGCCGATCTTTCCGTTCTGCGACAGGATGCAACAGCTCGCACCTACGCAGAGCACGTGAATCATCTGCTGGCTCGTGCCCACCATATTATCTATTCCGGCCGCAAGACGACGATTGTGAGCCTCTACCGCTTCCTGCGCGACGACTATCCGGCGATCTTCCAGAGCCAGATACGCTACGTAGCTCTCTCCCTGCTGGTCTCGGTGGCTTGGGGCCTGCTTGGCGCGGTGATCACCACCGCACGGCCAGAGTTCATGCGCCATTTCGTCGGCCCGGCGATGATCGAGACGATGGAGCGGCACGAGATGTGGACCAAGTCGGTTGTGAGCGTGGCGCCGATGGCGTCGAGCTACATCATGACCAACAACCTCAGCGTCAGCTTCGTCACTTTCGCCGGCGGAATTCTCTTCGGCCTCGGCACCTTCTGGTCGCTCTACAGAAATGGCATGATGCTGGGCGTGATCGGCGCAGCCTGTCATCAATATGGAATGTCGGTAGCGCTGTGGAGCTTTGTTGCGCCGCACGGTGCGCTTGAGTTGCCGGCTATTCTCATCGCCGGAGCGGCAGGCTTCCGACTCGGCCACGCGATGCTCTTTCCCGGCTCGCTGCGCTGGAAGGACTCCGTTGCGCGCGGCGGCATCGAGGCCACCCGCCTCGTTGCGGGCGTCATCCCGATGTTGATTGTTGCCGGAACGCTCGAAGGCTTCTTCTCTCCCTCACGCGCGCCAGTGGAACTCAAATTCGCCGTCGGCGGCCTGCTCTTTATTCTGCTGCTGTTGTGGCTCTTCAGGCCGGTGAAGCCTGTCATCCGCGCATAGATCTTCGCGATGAACCCGCGTTCCTTTTTGCAGCCCGACGTACTGATTGCAGCCCTGCTGGTTCTGCTGCCGTTCTGCTACGCCGCCTTTCTACCGGAACACTTCGCCTCTGGAGTGCGTGCCATGCCGCGGCTCCTGCGAATCGCAGTGCCTTCTCTGGTGTGCGTACCCTATGTGCTGGTCGCGCGCGCGTTTGGCAGTTTTCATTGGAGTTGGTTTGCGCTCTACGCTCTGCTACCGCCCGGTATCGCCTTCATCCTCGATCAGGCACGCGCCATGGATGCACGCCGTCGCGGCAACTGGCGGGACTTCGCTGTGCTGATCGCACTCGGGCTGGCCGTCGATCTGCGCTGGTTTGAATCCGCATGGCCGCAGGGCTTTACCGTTTTCGGCAAGATGCTCTTGCTGAACGCGGGCATCTACGCTTTTCTCGGTCGTGCGTCAACTGGATGGAGTCGGCTTTGATTTACGCTTGCGTCGCGACGACTTCATCATCGGTCTGCGTGAATTCGGCCTGTACGCGGTGATTGCCCTTCCTCTCGGTCTCTGGCTCGGTTTTCTGCATTTTCATGCCGCGTGGCCGAATGTCCTCCACGCCGCCGGCGCGCTCATCTTCACATTCCTGTTTATCGCAATTCCTGAGGAGCTTTTCTTTCGCGGATGGTTGCAGAATCTTCTCGAACGCCGCGTCGGCCGCTGGATCGCGCTGTTTCTCACGTCGATCCTCTTCGGCCTGGCCCACTGGAATAAACGCACCACAACCTTCAACTGGCAATATGTGCTTATGGCAGCAATCGCGGGAGTCTTTTACGGCAGAGCATGGCGCGCTCAGCGCCGCGTAGGCGCCTCATCGATTACCCACGCAACCGTCGATACGCTTTGGTCTTTGTGGTTGCGGTGAAGATGCCGGGGCGCACGATAGGTGAGATAACCCAGCCCCACCCTCATGTTATGCAGCACGGGCCCTGGGATCGTGACCGCGAGACAGATGCCGAAGATGGCATGCGCGATGGCCAGCGGCCAGATGTTGCGGCACCTGAGAAAAACGAAACAGGCTATCAGTCCCCAGAGCAGCGTCACCGGAGTGAGAATCGGATTGGGCAGGTGCGCCAGCGCAAAGACTGAAGCAGCCGTGATCGCAGCATACGTAGCGCTCGTCATCAGGCGTAACAGACGAAGCAGAAAATAGCTCTGCAGAAGAAACTGCTGCAGCACGGCCCAGACCGTGTAACCGGCGAAAGCTCTCACCCAGTCCAGAATGCCCCCGGGATGATGCAGCGTATGCAGCCTGCTGGCTAGAACTCCCCCAACAAACGCAGTAGCAAGCGCGATCGCAACCAACCACCATGCGCGCCTGAGATGCGCGATCGAGCAGCCCATCGCCTTCCAGCCGGGAAAGGACCGACCTGCTGAGATAGCGAACCAAATGATGGCCGTCCAGTAAAGCCATCGCTGCAATGGACGTTCCGTCCAGATCACGGCGAGAATGAGGCCATAGCTAATAAGGAGTTCGCAAATACCCCAAGCCATGCGGCGCGAAGAGACAGCTGCAGTCGGCGGTGGGCCCTCGCCGGGAGAGACAGCACAAAAACCCTCGGCTGTGCTCATGTTTGACCTCCAAACAAGAAGCGGGAGTAGGACTTCGCCGTGCGGGCCTGCATTCAGTAGAAGCAGGCCTCCGGGGTCGAGAGGTCGTGCAGGCGGCAAAGCCTGATGCAGCAGTAGACTGCGAAACGTCGATTGCCGTCAACTCAGATTTTGAGAAAAATCTTGCGGCGATAAAGCAGCCACACCGGAATGAAGCAAACCGCGGTAAAGGACGCGGAGTAGGCAAAGGCCGCCCAGCCGGGATCGGGAATGTGGGCGAAGAAATTCTGGAAGACCCAGGCCTCCACCGGCAGTTGGAGGTGCCCCTCTCCGATGTGAATGGTGCCCAGGATGCCCGGCAAAAGTTCACTGAACATGTAGGCCACGATCGCATTCGAGCCAAAGACCAGCCAGACCCAGGTCCAGCGAGTGCGCCAACCCTTAAGCTCAATTGCCCAGTAGCAAAGCGCCAGCAGCGCCAGCGAATAGCCGCCCGCCACCAGCACAAACGAGCTGGTCCACATGTTCTTGTTCAGAGGAAATTCGAGCGACCAGAGATATCCGACGGCGAGACTCACAGCTGAGGCCCCCGCCAAGCCCAACGCCTTCGCCTGTGCCGACCGCTGGGTGCGTAGCCATATCCCGGTCAGAACGCCTATCAAAGCCGTGCCTATGGCTGGCAGATCACTCAACAAGCCTTCGGGATCACGCCAATTGTGATCGGGTCGATCCAGGTAGAGGTGATACGGGAAGAGATGCCGGTCGATCCAGGAAACCAGGTTCTGGGTCATATCCATGAAGGGCACATCGCGACCGGGCACGCCAACGCCTGGAATCGGCGCCCAGCGCAAAAGCGCCCAGTAGCCTACCAGCGCCGCGATCAATGCGACAGCCTTTGTCCACGCGCGCTGGTCCCACAGATAGAAGAGCCCCACAACGAGATAGCAGATGGCGATGCGCTGCAACACGCCGTAGAAACGCATGTGCACCAGGGCAAAGAAGGGAAAGCTGTTCACAATGATGCCCAGCAGGATGAGAACGGCTGCCCGCCACGTCGTGTGCCACGCAAGCTGCGCTCGCGAAGCGCCGCGCGACAGCCGCGCATGGGCCGCGAAGACAACAGAGACCCCGACGATAAAAACAAATGTGGGAAAGACCAGGTCCGTCGGCGTCAGCCCGTTCCACTCGGCATGATTCATAAAATGCCATGAACCGGAACCGCCATTGTTATTGACCATGATCATGAAAGCGATGGTGATTCCGCGTGCCACATCAAGCGAAAAAAGCCTCTTCATGGGTGATGCAGTGGTTGCAGGATTCACTGTGGTGACGGGCGTCGGTACGGTTACCGGGTCGGCCATTTGTGCTTCACATCTCCATCCGCTCAGCGTGATGATTCTCCCTACCCTACGCGCATCAACCCCGGTTCGCCAAGTAGAAGCGCAAAAAGGCCCGGCTCCTGCGAGTCCGGGCCTTTTGCCTCTCCACCCTCAGCAGCGAAGTGCCGAGGAGCGGGGTTAACGAGTGACCGTAAAGGTCACCGTTGTGGTGTGCGTTGTAGTGCCGCTCTTACCCGAGACGGTCACCGTGTGGCTGCCGACAGTTGCTCGGCTGCCCACGCTGATCTTCATCGCTGAGGAGCCGGCACCGGTGATCGACGTCGGAGAGAAGGAAACCGAGTTCTGACTTCCCTGACCCGAGCCCGAGAGCGTGATCGCCGAGTTGAAGCCGCCGGTCACCGCTGAGGTAATCGTCACTGATCCGGAGCTACCTCTCGCGATACTCAGTGAGGTGGGCGACGCGCTGATCGAGAAGCCCGCGGTTGTTCCCGTCACGGTGAGGCTCACCGTGGTGGTCTCAACCGTCGAACCCGATGTGCCGGTCACCGTGATGCTGTACGTTCCGGCCGTCGTTGTGGAGGCGACAGTGAACGTCAGCGATGAACTACCGGAGCCGCCGCTGATCGTGCCCGACCCAAACGCTGCTGTCACACCGGTAGGCAGACCCGACGCTGTCAGCGCCACCGAAGAGGTAAACGATCCGACTGGCGAGACGGCGATCGTCGTGCTTCCGCTCGATCCCTGCGCGACCGACACGGACGTCGGCGACGCCGAGATACTGAAGCTCGATGACGTTGTCGTGCCGCCGGTCAACGCGCTCATCAAACCGGTGTTCGGGCTGCCCCAGCCGGTCACGAGGTCATAGCCCGTCACCGCCGAGTAGCTGCCCGACGTCCCGCTCGTGATGTCGTGAAAATCCGAGGCGTAGCTCGACGTCACATTCTGCGCGTAAATGGTGGGATTGATGAAGCCGACCGGCGATCCGCTGCTTGCGGCCAGCTGCTGGTTGGCGAGCGCCAGATAACCGGCCCACATGGGCGCGGCGAAGCTGGTGCCGCCGTAGTCATTGGCTGTGCACGTCGTCTGGTCGGCGCAAACGTAGAAGGTGAAGTTCGCGTTGGCTGAAACATCAGGGCCATTGCGCAGCGTTGTCGATCCTTTATTGCTGGAATTGATCACGCCGGAAAGCTGCTGCCACGCGGGAATCGCGACACTGTCGGGGCTGATGCCGCCGCCGCTGTCGACCCATGCAGTTTCCGATGACCATGCTCCGCCAGCACCCGCGGTGACGAGATCGGTGCCACCCACCGAGACAACATACGCATCGTCCGCCGGCCACGCGGCCGCGTTCCCTGTCTTCTTCCAGGTCGAGTCATCGCCCGAAGCAGCCAGGAATGTCTGGCCCTGAGCGGCCATCTTCTGGAAGTAGGGATCCAGCGTGCTCGCATCCGCCGGGGTCCATCCCCATGAGCAGCCGATCGTCGTTGGCAGAGGACTGTGCGTCGTCATCGAGCTGATGATCGCCGTGTCGGTCGAGCCAATATAGACCACCAGGCTCGCGAGGCCGGGAGCCATACCGATAGCCTGCGTCATGTCGAGGGTCTGCTCGGTATCGTCGCAGTTGCCGCCGGCGCGTGTATCCACGCAACTGGTGCTGGTTCCGTCCACGGAAAGCAGGGCGACCGGAACGTTGTTGGTCTGGTTGACATTCTTGAAATAGGTCGTCAGGTCGGCGAGATCTGTGCCCTCATACTCCCACAGTCCAAGATTCTGGCCCGAGCCGGTGAGGCTGCCGCCATAGTAGGCGGCGCGCATGTCACTGCCGAGGAAAGACGCCGATGGTCCCGATCCGGTGGTTGCATGCGATACCAGCGAGTCGGCATCGACTCCGTGTGCCTCAGCATATTCGTGCCGGTTGACCAGCAACGGATGCGGCAGAGAGTAGTTGTCCAAACCTGACACGTGCCAAAGCGCAAACGGCAGGTCCACGGTGGGCTCGCGGTCGGGTGCATAGAACTCGCGGCCTTCTGTCGGATGCTGATAGGTGCGCATGCTCACGTGGAAGGCAGTTTCAATCAGCGCGACGGAGCCTTTGACCTGCACATCCATGCCATCGCGAGAGCCGCCGACAACCTGCAGGCCGTAGTTCTTTGCGAAGCGCAGCACCGCATCGTAGCTTTCCTGCGTGGGACCGAAGCGCTCAGTGAACTGCGAGACCGTCAGGTAGTGATGGTAGTTGGGACTCGAAGAGTTGTAGATGTCGGCGAGGAAGGCCTTGAGGCCTGCGGGATCGCGCAATTGCAGCACGAGATCCAGTTGAAGCTCCTGGCTTGCGTTTGCGCGGCCTGTCATACGGGCTTGCCCGTTGCTGACAGCTTCGCGCATGTGATGGGTTTTGAAGGTTTGAGCTTGGGTTAGAACAGCGCTGAGTGGCATGATCGCGGCAAGCGAAAGTGCAAGAGTCCTTATGGTTCTTATCACAGCTTCTCCTTATGTGTCGTACAGGGAAGAGTGGAGTCCGGACTAAAGGTTGAGTTGTCCCTGGTGTGGTTGCATTTTGAGTCAAGTGCCCATCGCTGTCCAGTGGATTTCAAGGCACTAAGGTCTCAGAACCTTTTTCGCGGCAAGTAACCACCTAACGGAGATTCGCGGGCGATGGCTCTCCGTGAGCCTTATGCGATCCGTATGCTCCGGCTGCTACACTCCCCATTTCAGGGATTCCACCCAATCTGTCTGTACACAAACGGGGAGGCCAGCGTGCCCGATTTTCAGCCCTTTGTTCCGCCCGAAGAGAACCGTCCGGAGTTCACTTTTCGCGCCTTACTCCTCGGATCGCTCTTCGGCATCATCTTTGGCGGCGTCACGGTCTACGTAGGCCTCAAGGCCGGTCTCACCGTTGCGGCCTCCATCCCCATTTCGGTGCTCTCCATCAGCATCCTGCGCGCCTTCGGCCGCGCCTCGATTCTTGAGAACAACATCGTCCAGACCACAGGCAATGCAGGCCAGTCGATCGCCTCGGGCGTCATTTTCACCCTGCCCGCCCTCATCTTTCTGGGCTTCGATCTCGAATATTCGCGCATCTTTCTGCTGGCGCTGATCGGCGGCTGGCTGGGTG
This sequence comes from uncultured Acidobacteriaceae bacterium, assembly GCA_963832465.1. Taxonomy (GTDB): domain Bacteria; phylum Acidobacteriota; class Terriglobia; order Terriglobales; family Acidobacteriaceae; genus Telmatobacter. The sequence goes on along the minus strand of CAWHUJ010000001.1, from coordinate 38,333 downwards.
TGCTCTTCATGATTCCTCTGCGCCGCCAGCTCATTGTGGAAGAGCACGGCACGCTTACTTACCCCGAGGGCACTGCCTGCGCCGATGTGCTGATCGCGGGCGAGCGCGGAGGCTCGCTGGCCAGCCGCGTCTTTGCCGGGCTCGGGCTCGGCGCGCTCTACGCCTGCTTCCAGAACGACAACATCTTCAAGGCATGGCCGGGCACACCGGAGTATCAGCCCGACTTCGGCCCGCAGCACATTCTCAAAGGCGCTTCGATCAAAGCCGACGCTACGGCGGAATATCTCGGCGTGGGATACATCATTGGCGCGCGCGTCGCAGGCGTCATCTTTGCCGGCGGCGTCTTCTCATGGCTCGTGCTCATGCCGCTGATCTACTTCTTCGGCAAGGACCTTCCGCATCCCGTCTATCCGGGCACTATTCCCATCGCCCAGATGGGTCCGAGTCAGCTCTGGTCTACGTACATCCGTCCCATGGGCGCGGGAGCTGTAGCGGCCGCGGGCCTTATTACCCTGCTCAAGACGCTGCCCACCATCGTGAACGCGCTGACTGCAGGCTTTCGCAATATGCGCCCCGGCGCAGCAGAGAAGAAGAAGCCGCTGCGTACCGAAGATGATCTTTCAATGTCCGTCGTCGTCTTCGGCTCGCTGCTGCTTGTCGTCATCATGTTTCTCTTTCTGCAGTTCAAGCCTGTTCCTGGCGCTTATGTTGGCTGGGCCGCCAATCTCGCCGCATCCTTATTGGTGGTCGTCTTCGGATTCCTTTTCGTCACGGTCAGCTCGCGCATCGTCGGCCTCATCGGCAGCTCGGCCAGCCCTGTCTCTGGCATGACGATCGCCACGCTCATGGCAACGGCGGCAATCTTTCTTGTAAAGGGCTGGACCGCTCCTGCTTTCGGCGCGCTCGCCATCACGATTGGCGGCGTTGTCTGCATCGCCGCTTCCAATTCCGGCGATACCTCACAGGACCTGAAGACGGGCTATCTTGTCGGCTCAACACCGTGGAAGCAGCAGGTCGCGCTGATGATCGGAGTTGTCATCTCCACGGTAGCGATTGGATTCACGCTTAACCTGATGAACACCGGGCTGCAGGTTTTCCACGCTGCACCGCAGGCGTGGGACATCAACGCGCCTCACTCCGGCGTTGCAGTACAGGAGAACGTGAAAGGCCTGCCTGACGAGATTCACGTCGTCGGCCCCAACAACTCCACCACCATCCGCCATAAGAACGAATTCATCGTGCTTAACGCTATCGGCTCGGCCGAGCTTGAGAATGGCAAATATCTTTACTCCCCTGCGACAGGCCGCATTGAGGTGCAGTGGGTCCAGGGCATTGGCGGCGAAAAGGCTGCCGCACCGCAGGCCCGTCTCATGGCAACGGTGATCAACGGCATCCTCAGCCGCAGGCTGCCGTGGGGCCTGGTCATGATCGGCGTATTTATGGTGATTGCAGTTGAGTTGCTGGGGATTCGGTCGCTCTCGTTCGCCGTGGGCGCGTACCTCTCCATCGGAACCACGCTGGCCATCTTCTGTGGTGGAGCGGTGAGATGGTTTGTCGATCAGGCTGTTAAGCAAGCCGGCGGTGAAGAGAGCGACACCGAGAGCGAGGTATCGCCGGGATCGTTGTATGCTTCAGGCCTTATCGCCGCCGGCGGCATTGTCGGCCTGCTGGGAGTCGCCCTCAAAGGTTATGAAACCACAGCCGATAAGGGCGACATCCTCAACCTTCCCCATACATTTCTTGATAACAACTGGGTTTCGGTGCTTGCCTTCGCGCTGCTCGCCTATTCCCTCTACTACTTTGCGAGGAAACCCCTCAAGAAATAGCCCGATCTATCTGTGCATGTGCGCGAGAAACCAAACCGCATAAATCGCGAGCGCCCCCACTGCTTCGATTGCCACCGCTGCCTGCACTGCGCGCACGCAGCCCAGAGCATTGGAGATGGAATCGACCAGCTCGCGAATCTCCGTATCAAAATCGACTTCGCGAGACAGTTCATGCGCCGGCATCAGGCAAACTCCATTGATTTTGGCATCTGAAAGTACAGCCATCGTGGATGGATGAAAAACTTTGCTCATCACGCAAAAATCCCCTCATTGAAATCAACGGGCAACGGAAGCCGTTCGTACTGGCAAAAGGGCTTACAAAAGACGAGCAATACAAACGCGCGGAAGTCAGAATGATCATCCGAACGTAGGGGAGGATTTGTTGGCATTTATATCACTCCACTGGCACTGTTGCACGGAAAACCCGCAAGTAAATCAATTTCTCTTTGCCGGGAACCAAAACCTGTAATGACGCTTCGGAATCAGGCGGTTGCGGACATTCGGAACGCTAACCTCATGCATATCGCCCGAGACATGCTTGTGGATTTCCGGCACTTAACTGTGGATTTCCGAACTAAGCGATCATCTAACTAACGGAGGCAATTCGAGATGAAGATTTCAGGCAACACGATCCTCGTCACCGGCGGCGGCTCAGGCATTGGCCGCGGGCTCGCCGAGGCATTGCACAAGCTGGGGAATCAGGTCGTGATTGCAGGCCGCAGGCAAAGCGCGCTCGAAGAAACGACAGCGGCCAACCCCGGCATGAAGTCTGTGCTGCTCGACATCGAGAATCCGGTCAGCATCAAGGCCCTGGCAAAGGAAGTGTCTTCGCACTTTCCCTCGTTAAATGTTCTGGTGAACAACGCAGGCATCATGCGCGCGGAAGACCTGAGGGCCGAAGCCATCGACGTGGCAAAATCCGAATCCATCATCGCGACCAATCTGCTGGGTCCTATTCGCCTCACCGCGGCTCTGCTGCCGCTCTTGAAGAAGCAGCCTCACTCAACCATCATGAATGTTTCGTCGGGGCTGGCTTTCGTTCCGCTGACCCTCACGCCGACCTACTGCGCCACCAAGGCCGCGATCCACTCCTACACGCAGTCGCTGCGCCATCAGCTTCGCGGCACTACCGTTGAAGTGCTCGAACTGATTCCGCCCTACGTCGCCACGGACCTGATGGGCGGAGCCAGCGATCCGCGCGCGATGCCTCTGAAGGATTACATCGACGAGACGATGGCGATCCTGAAGCAGCAGCCTACGCCACCAGAGATTTGCGTTGAGCGGGTCAACCAACTGCGCCGGGCTGCGGAAGAAAATCGCTACGATCAGGCCTTTCAGGGAATGAACGCTGCACTCGCCGACGTGCACTGATGGCATTGGCGCGATTAGGCCGGCAAAGTGCTCGTGCGCTGCCGGCCGTCGCCTCCACGCTTGCGGAAAACGACTTTCAGCTCCCGCCGCCAGTTCTCTCCTAGCGCCATCAGTTCCCACTCAACCTCCGCAGCAAGATACCGCAGCACCGTCTCGTTCGCGGGATGAATACGCAGCGCCGGCGCGGCCAGAATCAGGCGCGGAGGGCGCGGCGAGACTTCCGTCCCCGCGAAATATCCGTGCTGCTGAAATGCTGAGCGCAGCCTGCCGTCACCGTCTGCGGCGGGGCGATCCTCATTGAGTGCACGCACTCTGATCCAGTAATCGAGCGCCTGCAGAGGCAGATGCAGATCTTCGTCGGCTTTGAGTTCAATCACCACAAGCCTGTTGTTGTGATCGAGCGTCAGCAAGTCGAGCATGCCCCGGTCGCCCCTCGTCATCGCGGGAACCTGACTGTACAGCAAATCGCCGCGCAGACCTGGCATCAGTTCATCCATGCCGCTGCGCAGACGCGACTCCAGCCATCCTTCAGGCTGCAGCCGAAAAAGCGGGTTGGTGTGTGCCCCCTCCGGATATCGGCTCTGGAACAGCCTCAAGAAAAGCTCGCGACAGAGTTCCTCGTTCTCCGCTGTCAGCGGTGTTTCGTTGGCGCCAGCGCCGAAGGTGATCTCATCCTCATGTGCAAATGAGTTGGCCGCTACTCCGTGCCGCACGCGCGCGAAGTCGAGCCCGTGAAGCAGCAGAGACACTTCAGTTGCCGAGCGCGGGTACAACTCCACGCGGTCCCGCGCACCCTCGGGCAAAAGGCTCATGAGACGGTCAATACCGGCATTGCAGCGTTCGCGCGCTGCCTGTGTCGAAAAAGCGTACGTCAGCCGTGCTTCAAGATTTCCCGCGTCGCATATGTCGATCTGTGTCAATTCCTCGCTGCGCTCATCGAGCGTAAAGAGCTGAAACTCCGCAGCATCCGGATTCAGCCATGCCATACGCTCCGCCGTTGTGCGCCACGCGCCGGCGGGAACCACGATCTTGAGTGCGCCGAAATGGCGTCTTCCATCGACGCGCTCACGGCAATGATGCAACCAAAGAATGCCGAGCGTGAGAACACCGTCGATAGTTGCATGTGACTCCGCCGCGCCAACGCCGATCACAGCTTCAGCCGACGTACCCTGCAGCAGATGTCCACGCGCATATGCCGGACCAAAGCTATGCTCGAGGTCCATTGCCGAGCGGAACGCATCTACCTTCGCCTGCGGAAAAGCGCGAGAGAGAACGCGTTCCAGCAGCCGCTGGTAATTACGCCGCGCCGTGTCACGCACCGTGGGCGTGCGACGATCGCTTGAAGGAACTAGTTCCAGCGTTTGTGGTTTCGGCGCGCCCATGCGCCGCGTGAGGAGCCGAAGGCATTGTGCGCGTGGCTGCACTTCCACCACCGTGCGGATCAGGTTGCGTTCATCGCTCCATAGCTGCAGAAGGCAACGACCGTGCGACTCGCTCACTGAGTAGCGCGCCGTCCGGAAGTCGAAGAGTACGCGGCCCTCTTCGAGCAATGCAGCGGCTGGATGTTGCGCGAGGTACTCTTCGATTGCCTTTGTAAGTTGGGATGCAGATGCAGCGGCGTTGGCCGGGCCCATGGCTCTCGTCTACCAGCCTTGCCGCTTGCGTAGGGCTGTGATGTGCGCCGTGTGATGCAGCGAGTGCCATGCGTAGAGCGCAAGCGCTGTCGCAAGATCCTGCCGGCCGCGTTCCGGATGGTTATAGCCCTTTTGAAAGTCTGCGTCGGTCATCGATTCAAGCAGCTTGACCCAACGCTCATGCACTCCGCCAAGCATCGCAAGCGCGGACTCGATTGGCAGCGCGCTGCTGTCGGCAAGATCAGCCCAGGCAGCCTCGTCATAAGGCTTGATCGTCGGCCAGTCCTCGGTTAGGGCGTGCTTGAAGCGGAAGAAAGAATTGCCATGGCTGTCTGCCAGGTGATGGACTACCTGCCGCACTGTCCAGCCGCCTTCGCGATAAGGTGTGTCGAGTTGCGCATCACTGAGACCGGCTACCGCAGACTGCACGGCCCGCGGCAGATCGCGCAGCACCTGAATCTGCGCGTCTCGTGCAGCAGGAACAATTGAATTGGGAGAATTGAAACGGCCGATCGGATGGCGGAGGATCTCAAGATCCGTAGTGGCGGAACTCATGGCTTGGCTCGACGTGGCAGGATTCGCGGGCTCAGGGTCGCCCGCTGCCGGAAGTTCTGCGACAACTATATCTTTTTGTGGTGGCCGCGATGCATCTTGTGGTTCGGATGCTTGAGGTAAGGATTTTCCGGATGCACAGGCTTGGGGTGCGTGTTTTTGGGGTGCTCGGCCATTGCTGGAACAGCCGCAAGCGACAACAGTCCTAGAAGGACCCCTGATATGGCAAGCTTCTTCATGGCCAGAATGTAGCACGGGTTTGCGGCTATCCGCATTAGCCCATTCGTCTTCCGATGGAAAAGAGTAACCACCCCCGGGATCGCCGAGAACTCAGGGGCGGCGTTCGCGCGGTCGCCCCCGAGCCCCAGGGTTAGGCGTGATGGTGGTGGTGATGGTGGTGGTGGTGATGGTGGTGCGTGGGAGCGGCAAATGCAGAACTGGCAAAAACAACAAGCAGGACGGCAGCGCAAAGCTTTGTCATGGCGAAAATGTAGCACGCGCACTGCATCACGCGCTGGGCGGGCAGGAAATGCGGCATCAAGACAGGAAATGGACTTTGGTGTTTGCTGCGTCGAAGAGGCACCGGGCGTAAACTGAAACCACGATGACCACTCCGGCTGTTTCCCCTGCCACGAGCCACAGGCGCTATTTTTTTGAGAAATTCGGAATCACCGAGCGGCTGCTCGAACGCTGCCTGGGTGAGGCACTTTCTGCCGGTGGCGATTACGCCGACCTTTATTTTGAATCGGTTACCTCTACCTCGCTCGGCGTAGACGAACAGATCGTCAAATCCGCCAGCCAGGGCACGAGCGCCGGGTGCGGCATCCGGGTGCTTTCAGGCGAGCGAACCGGCTACGCCTATACCGACAATCTCAGCCCGGAACGGCTTCTCCACGCCGCTCGCACGGCGGCACTCATCGCCTCAGGCCCGGCAAAGCAACCGGTTCAGGGATTCACCGAAACCGCCGCCGGTGATCTGTATCCCGTACCCCTCGGTGGCTTCGACCTCGACCTCGCTGCGCGCCTCGAACTGATTCTCCGGGCCGATCGCGCCGCGCGCGCCTACGATCCCCGCGTCGTGCAGGTGCGTGCCGGCTACAGCGAGGAGTTGCGACGCATTCTCGTTGCCGCCTCCGATGGCGCCTTTGCCAGTGATACGCAGCCACTTTGCCGGCTCAATGTTTTCGTCATCGCCAAAGACGGTGCCCTTTCGACCAGAGGCTCTGCAGGCGCGGGCGGACGCGCTGGACTCGACCAGTTCACTGGCTCGAAGAGTCCCGAACATCTCGCCCAGGAAGCGGCACGCGGCGCGATCCTCCAGCTTGGTGCTGTCCCAGCTCCGGCCGGCGAAATGCAGGTAGTGCTCGGTCCGGGCTGGCCGGGAATCCTGCTGCACGAGGCTGTCGGTCACGGGCTCGAAGCCGACTTCAACCGCAAAGGAACGTCTGCGTTCACAGGACTGATTGGCCGGCCCGTCGCCAGCTCCAAAGTCACCGTGGTTGACAATGGCACCATGGCCGGACGCCGTGGCTCGCTGAACGTAGACGACGAAGGCTCAGCGACGCAGGAAACTGTGCTCATCGAGAACGGCATCCTCAAGGGCTACCTCACCGACAAGCTCTCTGCCCGCCTGACCGGCGCGGCCAATACCGGATCGGGCCGCCGCGAGAGCTACCAGTGCATCCCCATGCCACGCATGACCAACACTTACATGCTCGCCGGCGAAGACGATCCTGAAGACATCCTGCATAGCGTCAAGCGCGGCCTCTACGCCGTAAACTTCGGCGGCGGCCAGGTGGACATCACCAACGGCAAATTCGTTTTCTCCGCCTCCGAGGCATATCTCATTGAAGACGGCGAAATCACCGCGCCCGTGCGCGACGCGACGCTCATCGGCAACGGCCCGGAGGCGCTTAAATACGTCTCGATGGTCGGCAACGATCTGCGTCTCGACGAAGGCATCGGCACCTGCGGTAAAGACGGTCAGAGCGTTCCTGTCGGGGTCGGCATGCCCACGATCAAGCTCGATAAAATGACCGTCGGCGGAACGGGAAGGTAGGCATGTCAGAGAGCATCACGATCTCCGCCCAGGAAGCTATCGATCTCGAATCTCTCGCAGCCGATGTCGTCACCATGGCCGCGCAAGCCGGCGCCAGCGACGCCGAAGTTGTCGCCCGCGAAGGCGACGAGTTCAGCGTGAATGTCCGCATCGGCCAAGTCGAAACCCTGAAGGAATCCGGCTCGCGCGCGCTTGGATTGCGCGTCTTTCTCGGCAAGCGCACCGCCTCCGTCAGCACGAGCGACCTGACCTCTGACGGTATCCGCCAGCTTGTCGACGGAGCGATCGCCCTTGCCCGCGTTACGGAAGAAGATCCATTCACCGGCATGCCGGAAACTGGCGAATACGGCGCCATCTCAACCGACCAGCATCTCTACTTCGATGACGTTTACTCGTTGTCCAACGCCGAGCGCATTGAGTGGGCTCGCCGCGCCGAAGCGGCAGCGATGGCCGCTGACTCGCGCATCACCAACTCTGACGGCGGCAGCTTCGACGCAGCGACCGGGCGCAAAGTGCTCGCCAACTCGCGAGGCTTTGTGGGCAGCTACCGCACCAGCTACGCCGGTGTATCTGCCGCCCCTCTTGCCGTGGACGCGAATGGCACCATGCAGCGCGATGGATGGTGGAGCGGGGCCCGTAGCTTTGCTCTTCTCGAATCGCCTGAGTCAGTCGGCGCTGAAGCGGCACGCCGCACCGTTCGCCGCCTCGGCGCGCGACGAGTGCCCACGCAAAGCGTACCCATCGTCTTCGCGCCTGAAGTGGCCCGCTCGTTGATCGGCTCGATCTTTGAAGCCGCCTCTGGCGACGCCATCTGGCGCCACGCCTCGTTTCTCGCGGGCAAACTCGGCGACGCCATCGCAAATCCCAGCATCACCATCATTGACGACCACACTATGATGCTGCCCTCCGGCGTTGGTGGTTTCGGCACCTCGCCCTTCGATGGCGAAGGCCTGCCTTCGCGCCGCAATATTGTCGTAGAAAAAGGCGTGCTGCGGACTTATTTGCTCAACACATACGCCGCACGCAAACTCGGCATGCGCTCCACGCATAACGCGTCGCGCGGCCTTGCGGGCACACCCGGCATCGGCTGCGGCAATTTGTATCTCGAGCCGGGATCTCAAACGCAGAACGAGATCATCGCCGCGATTCCGGCAGGGCTTCTCGTGACCAGCCTCATGGGCTTCGGCACAAACACGGTCACCGGCGACTACTCGCGCGGCGCCACCGGACTGTGGATCGATAACGGGCAGCTCACCCACGCGGTCGAAGAGATCACGATCGCAGGTAATCTCGGCTCAATGTTCCAGAACGTCGGTGCTATCGGCAACGATCTCGAGTTTCGCGGCGCCGTCGCTTCGCCCACACTGCGCATCGACGGCATGACCATCGCGGGAGCGTAACGTGGGAGCCTCCGTGGCCGGTACGATGCAATCGATCGCCTTCGATCCCGCGGATCCCAAAGCCTCTCTCGCCGCGCTGCCGCAACGGCCCGCAGTCTTTGCTCTCTATTTTGGCGGGGTCCCCACGGACAGGTCCACGTCCGTGGGGCGGGGCGCCGACGCTCACACCGAGCCATATATCGGCCGGACGCCCAACCTGCGCAGCCGCCTCGAGCGCCTGCTGCAGCCATCGGCAAAGCATCCCAAGCGTCTGCAGCTCGCCGGACGCGTACGGCGAATCACATGGCAGCTCACAGGTTCAGACTTCGAAGCACTGCTCGCGCAGTTCTCGCTGCTCGAAGAGATCTACGGCCCCAAGTCTCTCGACCGCATGCATCTTCGCGCGCCGGCCTTCATCCGCTACCTTGGCGGCAATCCTTATCCCCGCATCGTCGTGACCAACCGACCCAGCCAGCGTGAAGCCGAATGGGCCTACGGTCCCTTTGCTTCACGCGCCGCCGCAGAGCGCTTCGCAGACGAAGCGCTAAAGCTTTTCCTGCTGCGCCGCTGCACTGACGATCTTCATCCGGATCCGAGTTTTCCCGGCTGCGTCTACTCCGAGATGAAGATGTGCCTCGCGCCCTGCTACAAGGGCTGCAGCGATGAGCGTTACGCCAAGGAATCGAGTGCGGTTGAGAGTTTTCTCGCCACCCGCGGCGAAAGCAAGCTGGTGCAGTTGCGCAGTCAGCGCGAAGAGGCCTCGGCAAATCTCGAATTCGAAAATGCCGCCGCGATTCATGCGCAGGTACAGAAGGTCGAAAGCGTCCGCGCTCTGGCTCCGGAACTGGTGCGGCCTATGAATCAGTTGCGCGCTGTGATCCTCCAGCCATCCGCGCAACTCGACGAGGTCGCCGTTTTTCTTTACGAGAATGGCCGTTTACGCGGCCCCGCCGCCTTTTCGACGTTGGGCATGCGCATTCAAAATGAACGCTCCGGATCGAGCTCGCTCTTCGCTCATCCTGTAGCCATCGAGCCGGTCCTTGAGCCGCCGGAGCCGGGAGCATCCGACACTTCTGCGGAACCGGCCAAGGCCTCGCGCGGCGTCCTTGAGGCCCGCATGGAAGCAGCCATTGAAATGCTGGCGCAGCCAACGGAGCTGCCGCATGCGGTAATGCGCCAAGGGCATCTCGCATTGCTCAAGCGCTGGTACTACCGCCCCGAAGTGAAGCGCATCGGAGAAATTTTCTTCTCCGACGACGACGGAAGCTGGCCGGTGAAAGCTCTGCTGCGTGGAGCAGGCCGCGTCTACCTTGCCGGCTTCAAATCCTGACCGGACCCAACCAGTCTGGCCGCTCTGCCGGATCGCATCACCGCTCTTGACTTTTTCCGCGCAACATACATACTGGTTGGTATGTTGAGTGCGCGACGCTCCCGAACCCTAAAACCTCGCCAAGCTCGCCCGGCACGTAACCCCGAGCGGACTCGCGCGCATTTGCTTGAAACCGCAGCGGGTGAAGTCTATCGTCGCGGCTTTCAGGGCACGGGCCTCGACCGCATTCTCGCTGAAGCGCGGGTCACCAAGGGCGCTCTGTACCACTACTTCGACAGCAAAGAAGCGCTGGGATACGCCATCCTTGATGAGGTCGTGGCAGGCATTACGCAGAAGAAGTGGCTGGAGCCATTGGCTGCGGGCGCGAATCCGATCAACACACTGATCGAAATCGTACGCGGCACTTCGCTTCGGCAGGAGCACGTGGAAGGCGGCTGCCCGCTCAACAATCTCGCGCAGGAGATGTCGCCTCTCGACGAAGGCTTCCGCAAACGAATCGCGCGCATATTCCGCGATTGGCAAAATGCCGTCGCCGATGCTCTGCGCGAAGGGCAGAAGCATGGTCAGGTGCGCAAGGAGATCGACCCCGCCGAGGCTGCCACATTCTTTATCGCGCTCTACGAAGGCTATATCTCGCTCGCCAAGAATGCGCAGGAGCCAGCGGTACTGCGTTCCGGCCTGCGTGCCACGGTCCGTCATCTTGAAACGCTGCGCGCGCCGCGTTAGGCCCGCCACCACTTCAACACCAAGGAGATTCCCTATGCCCGCCACGATCGAGACCCCAAAGGTTGTCAGCCGCGAAGAATGGCTGGAAGCGCGCACCGCGTTGCTCGCCAAAGAAAAGGCGCTTACGCGCAAGCGCGATGCCGTCAGCGCCGAGCGCCGCGGACTGCCCTGGGTGAAAGTCGAGAAGGAATACACCTTCGACACTCCCGCCGGGCCGAAGCGCCTCGCCGACCTCTTCCAGGGCCGGAGCCAGCTCATCATCTACCACTTCATGTGGCGCCGGGAGTTCGGCGAGGGCTGCGTCGGCTGCTCCTTTCTCTCCGATCACGTCGATGGACCCAACCAGCATCTGGCGCAGCACGACGTCAGCTTTGTCGCCGTCGCCCGCGCTCCTCTTGCCGATCTGATGGGGTTCAAGAAACGCATGGGCTGGAACTTCGACATGATCTCGTCACTTGGCAGCGATTTCAACTTCGACTATCACGTCTCTTTCACCCCAGAACAGATCGCCACCGGCGAGATCTACTACAACTTCCAGAACGTGCCCGCTTCTATCGAGGAACTCTCAGGCATCAGTGTCTTCTACCGTCCCGATGGCGGCGATATTTTCCACACATATTCGAGCTATGCGCGCGGCAACGAAGAAATTCTCGGCGCTTATATGTGGCTCGACCTCACGCCGAAAGGCCGAAACGAAAACGGCCCCAACTTCACCCTTGGTGACTGGGTGCGGCATCACGATCGCTACGACGCGGGTGGTCACGTCGACGCGAGCGGCGCGTACATTGCACCCGCCAGCAAAGAGTCGTCCTGTTGCTGCAAGCCGGAGGCATAGGCCGCTGCATCCCTCCCCCAGGCTCCCGCGCAAGCCCTGATACACTGGCGGCGCGGGAGACTAATCCACATCGCCCATGGTTGAACTGCTGCCTTCCATCCTGTCGGCTGATTTTGCGCATCTTGCGGACGAAGTCGCCGCAGCGGAGCGCGGCGGCGGTACCGTCATCCACGTCGATATCATGGACGGCCACTTTGTGCCCAACATCACCATCGGGCCGCCCGTGGTGAAGAGCCTGCGCAAGGCCACAAAGCTGCCTCTTGACTGCCACTTGATGATCGAGAATGCCGACGAGTTCATTCCGGCTTTCGCCGATGCCGGGGCAAACTGGGTGAGCGTCCACTACGAGGCCTGCCGGCACCTTCACCGCTCCATCGAGCTGATTCTGCACCATGGCATGAAGCCCGGCGTTGTGCTCAACCCGGCCACCCGCGTCGACCTCATCCTCGACATTCTGCCCATGTTGCACCATGTGCTGATCATGAGCGTGAACCCCGGCTTCGGCGGCCAGGAGTTTATCCCCTTTTCCCTGGACAAGATCCGCCATCTGGCGAAATTACGCCAGGAGTTGGGGCTGGCGTTTAGAATTGAAGTAGACGGTGGAGTAGCTCACGACACGGTAGCCCAGGTCGTCCAAGCAGGAGCAGAACTGCTGGTGGCCGGGAATGCGGTGTTTGGTGCAGGTCACGCCGAGCGGGATGCACGCGCCCTCTTGTTGGCGGCCCGCGCGGCAGCAGGCGAATAACTTTCCCCCGGAAAGATAGCGTTGCAGGCGGAAGCGCGCTGATTGTTGATTTGAATCAGGCATTTTCCGCACATGAGGTGGTATGAATCGGTTTCCCCGGAAGTTTGCGACTGTGGCCCTGGCTGCCCTTCTGCTAACTGCTGTAACCGCTGAGGCGAAAGAGAAGCCGCCCAAGCACAAGAAAAATGAGGACCTGAGCGCGAACCCGCTGGCCAACGTTAATTCGAAGCAGCCAGACAAGATCCTCTACGACAAGGCCATGGCTTCGATGAAGAGGGGCCGGTATGATGTGGCCCGCCTCACCCTCCAGACCCTTCTCAACACCTATCCCGACTCCGAATACCGCATGCGCGCCAAGCTCGCCGTGGGCGATACGTGGTTTAAGGAAGGCGGAACCGCGGCACTGACCCAGGCCGAGGCCGAATACAAGGATTTCATCACCTTCTTCCCCGATGCGCCTGAAGCCGCCGAAGCCCAGATGAAGGTGGCCGACATCTACTACCAGCAGATGGAGAAGCCTGACCGCGACTACACCAACGCGCAGCGCGCGGAGCAGGAATACCGGATCATGATCAACCAGTTCCCGGACTCCACGCTGGTGCCGCGAGCCAAGCAGAAGCTGCGCGATGTGCAGGAAGTGCTGGCCGAGCGCGAGACGCAGATCGGCCTCTATTACGGCAGCCGCGAGAACTATGCCGCTTCGATTGCGCGCCTTCAGACTGTCGTCGACACCTATCCGCTTTACTCCAAGAGCGACCAGGCGCTGCTCGGCATCGGCGACGCGTATGCAGGCCAGGCAAAGCGTATACAGTTGCTTCCCGGCGTAAACGGGGCCCTCAAGGAGCGGTTGAGCTCGATGTATATGGATCGCGCCGCCCAGGCTTATGCCAAGGTCATCACGCGCTATCCCATGGCTCCGCATGTTGAAGATGCCCGCGACCGCCTCGTCGCGATGAACCGCCCGATTCCCAATCCCACCCAGGCGGCATTGGCTGAGAGCGATGCAGAAGAACGCAGCCGCCAGCCTCTGCGCTTCACTGACCGCACGATGGGCATCGTCAAGCATGGTCCGTCGGTTGTTGAAGCTGTCCACGTAGGCGAACCCACGCTGGATGATCCTACGCGCACCGTCGCTCCCGACATCAACAAGCAAAACGTCACGATGTACAACGAGGCTATCGGCGCCAAGCCCGCCGCTGCCAACACTACCGAAACAGGCGTCAACGAGCCGCCGCGCAGCGATCAGCCTTCTGCCGCGCCGGTGCAGATGGCCGCTCCTGCTGACGGCAACAGCGTCGGCGTTTCCGTTGTAAACGCACCGGCCAATGGCGCTGCCGCCGATCCCAATGCAGTGGTGAAGCCCGTAGGCGCTACCAGCACCGCGTTGCCGGCTGCCGAGGCCCCTGCTGCGGCTCCCGACCAGATCAACGACATCAAGCCGGGTCAGAACACGACTCAGTCTGGTGCGCAGACAGCGGATGGCAAGAAGGCGAAGGCGCCTAAGGCCGATCTGGACGATGAGTCCTCGAGCAAGAAGAAAAAGAAGAAGGGCCTCGGCAAGCTGAACCCCTTCTAAGCTCGACCGGAAATACTGAACCCAAAGGCTGCATTCGCAACGGATGCAGCCTTTGCATTTTCTGCGAGCCAATAGCGCGTATAGTAGGCTGTTCTTTCGCAACTAGATTTGAGGCCTGTTTCCATGCCGCCTGTCTCCCGCCGCGCCTTCGTGCGCGCCGCCTGTGCTGCCGTCACCGGACCATTCATCCTGCGCGGCCGGTATCGCGTCTTTGCCGCAGAGTATCCAGAGCGCGTGGTGCGGCTCATGCGTGAGTCACTGGTTGTGGATATGCTCAACCAGTTTCTCTATCGCTTCGACCAGAAGGACCTGCTCGAGAAATGGCTGACGGTACCCGGCGCGTTTAGTGAAGCGGACTTTCTGCGATTCAAGAGCACCGGCGTCAACGTCATCAACTTCGGGGATGGAGCCGACAGCCCTGCAGATGCCGAAAGCCTCTTTGCCAGGTGGAACAGCTTCATCGCGCTTTATCCGCAATGGCTGATGCGGGTCAGCAATGCAGCCGATATGGCGCGGGCACGGGAGGAGGGCAAACTGGGCATCCTCTTCGGACTGCAGACCAGCAGCCAGTTTGCCTCCCTCGACGACGTTAACCACTGCTATGGCTGGGGTCAGCGTGTCTCGCAACTCAGTTACAACTTTCGCACTCTCATCGCCGACGGCGCATTCGAGCCCTATGACGGCGGCGTGAGCGAATACGGCGCCAAAGTAATCGACCGTATGAACACCCTGGGCATGGCGGTAGACCTGGGACACGCCAGCGACAAGACCAAGCTGGATGCGCTTGCAATCTCGAAAGCTCCAGTGATTCTGTCGCACGGCAATTGCCGCGCGCTCATTCCCGATGGCCTGCGCGCGACCAGCGACGACACCATCCGCAAACTGGCAGCCAAGGGCGGCGTCATGGGCATCACCGACATCGCCTTCATGGTGAAGGGCAGCGAGCCCGTGACGATCGAGGACGTGGTGAACCACTACGACCACGTGCGTGACTTGGTAGGCATCGAACACGTGGGCGTAGGGTCCGACGCCGGCATTGAGAGCAATGACCTGGAGCCGGCCGACAAGCTTCACGACCTTCTCACCCATGCGGACAAGCGCTATCACGTGCATGGCACCCGTGAGGTGGTGGCAGGACTCGAAGGACCGAACCGCATGTGGGAGTTGTGCGCGGCACTTGTGCGGCGCGGCTATACCGACGAGCAGATTCAGCTTGTACTCGGCGGCAACTGGCAGCGCGTGCTCAGGCAGATATGGGGTAGCTGAGAAGGCGCTCTGCATCTGCTACAGTTAAGAGTGGCCCCCTCGCTCGAAACCCTCATTTTCAAAGGGTTTCCGTAGACTCACAGGGGCTCGCACTCTTTATCCCACATGCCTCACGACCTGCCAAAAGCCTACGACCCCGCGGCCATTGAAGATCACTGGGCCGAGTACTGGGTGCGCGAGAAGCTCTTCGCCCAGCCCACGCCCGATTTCGAGAAAGAACGCCTGGACGACAAGTCCCCGTTTACTATCCTGCTGCCGCCACCGAACGTCACCGGCCGCCTGCACATGGGCCACATGCTCAACCAGACGGAGATGGATATCCTCACCCGCTGGCGGCGCATGACCGGCTACCGTGCTCTCTGGCTGCCTGGCACCGACCACGCCGGCATCGCCACGCAGATGATGGTGGAGCGCCAACTCGCGGCCGAGGGCAAGAAGCGCCAGGAGCTGGGCCGCGAAGCCTTTGTCGAGCGCGTGTGGGAGTGGAAGCGCCACTATGGCGGAGCCATCCTCGACCAGATGAAGCGTCTTGGCGCCTCCGTCGATTGGGACCGCGAATACTTCACGATGGACGAGCGCCTCTCCGTCGCGGTGCGCGAGGCCTTCGTTCGCCTCTACGAGCAGGACCTTATCTATCGTGGAGCGTACATCGTCAACTGGTGCCCGCGCTGCCAGACTGCAATCAGCGATCTTGAAGTTGTCTACGACGAACACAAGGGACACCTCTGGGAGATTCGCTATCCCGTTGTCGATGACAACGGCAATGACACCGGAGAGTTCCTCACCGTGGCCACCACGCGCCCCGAAACCATGCTCGGTGACGTGGCCGTCGCCATCCACCCCGAAGACGAGCGCTATACGCACCTGCACGGCAAGAAGCTGCGCCTGCCGCTGATGAACCGCAGCATCCCCATCGTTCTGGATGAGTGGGTGAGCCGTGACTTCGGCACCGGCGCCGTTAAAGTGACGCCCGCGCACGACCCCAATGACTTCGCGCTGGGGCAGCGCCACAATCTGCCCTCCATCAGCGTGATGGACGATACGGCGCACATCAACGAGAACGGCGGCCCCTACCAGGGCCAGGAACGCTTCCTCGCGCGCAAGCATGTTGTGGCAGACCTCGAAGCGCAGGGCCTGCTCGCCGGCATCAAGGATCACATCCACAACGTGGGCCACTGCGACCGCTGCAAGACCGTCGTGGAACCGCGCCTCTCGCTGCAATGGTTCATCAAGATCCAGCCGCTTGCCGACCGCGCGATCGCTGCGGTCAAAGAGGGCCACATCAAGTTCACACCGGAGATGTACGAGAAGACCTACCTCAACTGGATGGAGAACATCCACGACTGGTGTATCTCGCGACAGCTCTGGTGGGGTCATCGCATTCCGGCCTGGCAGTGTTCAACCTGCCACAAGATGACCGTTACACGTCAGGATCCAAAGGCATGCGCGCACTGCGGATCGGCCCAGATCACACAATCTACCGACGTGCTCGACACCTGGTTCTCATCCGGGCTGCTGCCCGTGTCCGTCTTCGGCTGGCCCAACATCACGGCCCAGACGCGCGCTGACTTCGACACTTTCTACCCCACGAGCGTTCTCGTCACCGGCTTCGACATCCTCTTCTTCTGGGTGGCGCGCATGATCATGCTCGGTTGCTGGTTTGCCGAGGATGTCCCCATGCCCGACGGCTCAAAGCGCGACCTTGCGGATGCGGTTCCCTTCCGCGAGGTCTACATCCACGCGCTGGTCCGCGACGCCAACCGCGAAAAGATGTCCAAGACCAAGGGCAATGTTGTCGACCCCATCGAGATCGTGCAGCAGTACGGCACCGACGCGGTCCGCTTCACGCTCGCGTCGATGGCCTCGCCCGGTACGGACATCGCCTTCAACGTCGCCCGCACCGAAGGCTACCGCTCCTTCGCCAACAAGATCTGGAACGCAGCACGCTTCCTCTTCATGAACGTCGATCGCGCCGCCGAGATTGGCATCACCGTTGACCCTGCGGCACTGGGTGGAATGCCTGCCGTCAGCCCCGACGCGCCCCTCGAAACACGCTGGATTGCGGCCGAACTCAGCACGTCAGCCGCGAAAGTGGCCAAGGCGCTCGACGACTATCGCTTCGACGACGCGGCCAATGCAATCTACCAGTTCTTCTGGGGCAGTTTCTGCGACTGGTATCTCGAGATCGTCAAGTTGCGTCTTGACTTCTCCGAAACTGCCGACGAGGCTCAGACCAAAGCGGCGCTCACCACACTCGTTTCAGTCTTCGAAGCCGCGCTGCGTCTGCTCTCGCCCTTCATGCCTTTCCTCACCGAAGAGCTGTGGCACGCCGTCTACGACGGCAAGCCACCGGCAAAATCGATCGCGCTCACGCACTATCCGCAGGCAAACCAAGCTGCGGTCGATTCCGACGCTATTTGTCAGATGGAGCTGCTGCAGAGGCTCATCGTCGAGGTCCGCGCTCTGCGCAAAGAAATCGGCGTCGAAGAAAAGGCCGTCGTGCCCATCGAGGTACAGACCAGCGCCTCTACGCAGGCCGCCATCAGTACCAACAGCAATTTCGTTGAGCGCCTCGGTCGCGTCAGCGAGATTCGTTTCGTGCCGGCCATCTCCGCAGGTCTTGCCAAGCATTCCACGGCGGAGTTCGACACTGCAGTTGTTTACGAGCGCACCATCGACGCCGCCGCAGAGCGCGAGAGGCTGAAGAAGGAACTCGCAGAACTCGATAAGCACATCGCTGGTGCGGAGCGACAGCTCAACAATCCGGGATTCACAGCCAAGGCGCCCGCGCATATAGTGGAGGGACTAAGAAAACAGTTGGATGAGAATCGCCGCAGACGCGAGAAGCTTGGCGGCGATCTTGATCGGCTGACTTAGCGAGCTCCTGCCAATGTCCTGTGTTTGCACACGATGTCTTGAACACTCTGAGACGCTCGGCCTCAAGGGCAAAGCGCCCTCCAGGGCAGCGATCCGCAAGGCATTCAAAGGCGCGGCCAAGCAGTGGCACCCTGACCGCTTCGAAAACAACCCCGGCAAGCGCCACGAAGCCGAAGAGCGCTTCAAGCTCATCCAGATCGCTTACCGCGAGTTGTGGGAGCACGTCGACGCACCCGAAGTGCTGCCCACTCCTGAACAGGAGCGCTCCGACGCCCCGCCTGCGCCGCGCCCCACTGCTACAGCGGAGGTGCCGGAGATCTTCTTCGGCAGCCTGCCCGGCTGCTATACCGCACCCAACATTCCCGGAAGCGCGTGGTTCGCCATCGCAGAGCAGTTGCAGCCCAACGAGCAGGCCGTCGCCTTCGTCGATCTCTCCGCCGGCGGCGCATGGGAGGGCAACCGCTCCCGCTTTATCCTGCTCACCAGCTACCGCATCATCGTGCGCGACATCTACAAAGTCGTCTCGCTACTCTGGTATACCGACCTCGGCGATCTGCTTTTCATTGACCAGCACGAAGGCAAAACCGGCTTCTTCCAAAAGATGTTCCGCGATTTGAAGGGGCCCGGCCAGCGCTATACGCTCGAGATACAGCGCCACAATGGCGCGCCCTTCTTCACCATCGAGGGCCAGACGGATGACAGGATCAAACGTGTCATTTATAACTTCCTCGTACAAATGAAACAACAGCTCCACCGCCCCGCGTAATAATTACGAACACAGTATTTGCGAGCGGATTCTGCATGGCTTGGCTTTATCCGCCATCTTTTGCGCTGGACGCCAAAGCTCGCGCGATCTTACGCTGCAAGCGAGCATCCCCATAAAGGGCGAAACAGACGATAAATTGAATCAGCGGCAATAGGAAAAAGATAATCGGAGATTGACCTGACGCGAGACCACAGATCGACGTAAGAGTGCTGCCAATCGCAATTGTCCACGCACATGTGAGACCTACTGACTTCGATATGAGGTAGCTCACGAACGCAAAGACGCTCAACGCAGGGAGGAGCCACAAAAAAAGGTCGAGAATTCCGCCAGCGCCCGTGCCTTTCGGGAATTCTCCCCATACCCCCACAGAAAATCCGAAAGCTGACATTGCCATACTCGCAATTGCTGCGATGACAAGAGGGAAATCAGAGAGAGTCTTCATGGCACCTTACTCGATCTCCAATAAGAGTCGCCGAAGCGGGCTATTGGGTCAATAGTGACGACGGGCCGCCCGCCAGTAGACCCCGCACCGCCGTCATCCGCTAATATTGACGCGGGGTTGTCTGCTCGATTCGCTGGATTCCCTGTACCTGAACAACAGCTCCACCACTGAGCCCCGAAAGACATACCGATGAAATGGAAGAGCAGCCGCATCGACGCAATCCTTGAACAGGCCCTGATCGAAGACCAGGCTGCTCACGATGCCACCACAACACTTACGATCGATCCTGGCTTGCGGGCCGCCGGCTCCATCCTTGCGCGGCAGGAGATGATCATCGCCGGCCTCGGCGCAGTGCCGCGTCTACTCGAAATCTTCGCCCGCCTCGATCAACGACCTGAAGCTCACACGCGTTTTGAAGTCGTCAGCCATCCGGAAATCTTCGACGGCGTCCGCGTGCATGCCGGACAGGTACTGGCCGTCATTCGCCATAACGCCCGCGTACTGCTCAGTTGCGAACGCGTCGTGCTCAACCTGATCCAGCATCTGAGCGGCATTGCCACCCTCACGCGCAAATACGCCGATGCAATCCAGGGGACGAAAGCTCGCGTTCTCGACACACGCAAAACCGTGCCCGGCCTGCGCGTTCTTGAGAAGTACGCGGTCCTCTGCGGCAGCGGCACCAATCATCGCCTCGACCTCGCCGCCGGCATCCTCATCAAGAGCAACCATGTCTCCCTCGGCGGCGGCCTCCGCGTTACAATCGCCCACGCTCTTGAGCGTCGCCAGCAGGGTCAGCGCGTCCAGGTTGAGGTCCACAACCAACGCGAAGTTGAAGAGGCTCTGGAGTGCGGCGCCGAAGCCTTCCTGCTCAACACCATGTCTGCAGCACAGGTCAAAGAAGCTGTGGAGTGCATCCGCAAGGAAGCCCGCTGGATTCCTATTGAGGCCTCCGGCGCAATCGGGCTCGACAACATCCGCAGCTATGCCGAAACCGGCGTCGACTTCATCAGCTTAGGCGCGCTCACACAGTCCGCCGGCGCCGCAGATATCTCCATGAGCATCGTTGCGGAGCCTGCCTGACCGTGTACGACCCGCACGCGCTTGACGACGCGTTTGACTTAGTCGCGCTCGAAGCTGCGCTCGCCGGAACCATCTTCGCCGGCAACCTGCACTTCTTCGCCATCACCGGTTCCACGAACACTGTCGCCCTTGAAACCGCGCGGGCCGGCGCGCCGCACGGCTCCGTTTACTTTGCCGACGAGCAAAGCGCGGGCCGGGGACGCGGCGATCACGCGTGGCACTCCGCTGCAGGACAGGGCCTCTACGTCAGCGTGCTGCTGCGCCCGGCGATTTCTGCAACTCACCTCGCGCTGCTGCCGCTGGCTGCGGGCCTCGCTGCCGCTGAAGCGATCCGCGCCGCGAGTGGCCTCGCTGTCGACCTGCGGTGGCCCAACGACCTGCTGCTCGGCGAACGCAAAGCCGGCGGCATCCTCGTCGAATCCAAGCTTGAAGATGCCAGAGTGGGTTACGCCGTCGTCGGCATTGGCATCAACGTGCACCAGCGTGCCTTCGACCCAGATCTTGCCACACCGGCGACCTCGCTGGACATCGCCGCGGGTCGTACCGTCAGCCGCCAGACGTTGCTCATTGCCCTGCTAAAATCGCTGGAGCACGAAGCTGTGCAGCTTCTCAAACCAGACGCGGGCCTGGCTATTCCTGCACGCGTCGCACAGGCTTCTACCTGGGTTAACGGCCGGCGCGTTACGATTCACGGGCCACAGGCGTGCGCCGGCATAACGGCTGGCCTCGATGAAGACGGATTTTTACGGGTCACGACCGCAGAGGGAGTTGTAATTGTCCGCACCGGCGGCATGCGCGCCGCGGAGACTAACTGACACCATGCTTCTGGCTCTCGATGTTGGCAACTCGAACACGGTGCTCGGGCTCTTCAGCCTCGACGACGCAACGCCCTCGCTCGTCGCTCACTGGCGTGTCACCACGCACCGCAATCAGACTGTCGATGAATATGGCGTGCTCTTTGTGAACCTCTTCCAGATGCACGGCAAGTCGCCCGACCAGGTAACGCACATCATCATCTCTTCTGTGGTGCCGCCCGTCGAATCCATCCTTCGCCAGGTGTGTAAGGACTACTTCCATATCGAGCCGATGTTCGTTGAGCCGGGCATCAAGACCGGTATGCCCGTGCTCGTCGATAATCCCGCCGAACTAGGAGCAGATCGCCTCGTCAACGCGATCGCCGCATTCGAGCGCTATGGCGGCCCGTGCGTCGTGGTCGACTTCGGCACCGCAACCACCTTCGACGTAGTTTCTGCCAAGGGCGAATACATCGGGGGCGCAATCTCTCCCGGACTCGGCATCAGTGCCGATGCGCTTTTCTCTCGCGCAGCACGTCTTGGCCGCGTCGACATTCGCCGCCCCGCAAAAGTCATCGGAACCAACACGGTCACGCATATCCAGAGCGGGCTTTACTTCGGATACATCGGCCTCGTCGATGGCATCCTCGAGCGCATCGCGCAGGAGCTTGGAACAGAGCCCAGGATCATCGCCACCGGCGGCCTTGCTAGCCAGATCGCCCCCGACTCGCGCTACATTCGCGAAATTGACGACATGCTCACCCTGGACGGGCTGCGCATCGTCTTCGAGCGCAATCGCGTTGCAAAGCCACGCGGCCGCGCACGCTGAGGCGCCACCGTGCGCAACTACTTCAACTACTTCACCGAGATCGAAGAGCGCTTTCAGCAGCGCCGGGGCTCGCTGCTGCTGCTCTCCACGCTCGACTGGGCGCTGATTGAAACATGGCGCGACGCCGGCATCCCGCTCGAGGCCGTGCTGCGCGGCATCGACGCAGCCTTCGACAAATACGAAGCGCGACAGAAGCGTGGCCGCATGCGCCGCGTCAACGGCCTGGCCTGGTGCGCGCAAGCCGTAATGGAGGCGGCGGAGGAACTGCGCGAAGCCTCCGCCGGCGCATCGCCCCCCGTAGCCGAAACCCGCGATTCCGGCTTTGAACATGAGCGTGTCGCGGCGCACCTTGAATCCGCAGCGTCTGCATTAGTCAACTCCGCCATCGCTCCGCAAGCCTGCGCTGCAACCGCGGTACGCTTGCGCGAACTTGCTGCCGAAGTGCGGTCAGCCTCTTCCGGACCCGCTGCCCATGATCTCGAAGCTCTCGAGCGCACGCTCACCGTCCTCGAAGACAAACTCTTCGCCGCGCTCACCGCCGCCGCGCCTGAAGAACTTCTGGTCGCCTCAAGGAGCACGCCGCGCGCGAGCTTGCGCCCTATCGCAGCCGCATGGGCGCGGTGCAACTGCGCCAGGTGGAGCACCAGTTTGTGACGAAGCAATTGCTCGTTCATTACAGTCTGCCACGCCTCAGCCTGTTCTACATGAGCCAGCAATGACAGAGCTCCTCAGTGCAACTCGTCACGATTCGAAAAGCCGATCTATGGCGGAGCATTTCTGGCGCGCGTTGAAGGCAAGGCCATCTTTGTGCCGCTGACGTTGCCCGGCGAAGAGGCGCGTGTGCGCATCGTTGACGACAAGCGCGGCTACGCGACTGCCGAGGCCGAAGAGATCGTGTCCGCATCGCCAGAACGCATCGCACCACGCTGTCCATATTTCGGCACGTGTGGCGGCTGCGACTACCAGCACGCAGGCTATGAAGCCCAGCTCGCTTTCAAACAGGCTATCCTTCGTGAAACCTTCGAGCGCGCAGGCGTTGCGATCACCGGCGAAATCTCAGTGCTGGCCCGCGACCCCTGGGCCTATCGCAATCGAGTGCGCCTCGCCTTCGATGCGCGCGGCAATCCCGGTTATCGTGGCCGAAGCTCTCACGCCATCATCCCCATTGCAGAGTGCCCCATTGCGGCTCCCTCACTGATCTTCGCCGCTCTCGCCTTCGCGGAGATTCGTCGCAACATCGCGCCTGCGATACGCCCGAACGAGCTCTCGCTTTTCTGCAATGCAGCCGAGACCGAGATGCTAGCCGGCATCATCGTTACGCATCGCGCCAAGATTGACCTCGCCCGCATTGGCGCTGCGATGCAGGAGCGCATTCCCGCAGTGACAGGCATGGAACTCGTGCTTGAGGCTCAAGACAAGAGGCGTCAGCCCACTACCATCGCGCGCTGGGGTGCAAGCTCACTCACCTATCAAGCTGCAGGCGTTCCCTACCGTGTCGACAACGGCGCCTTCTTCCAGGTAAATCGCCGGCTTGTCGATGCCCTCGTCGAACGAGTCACAGCTGGCCGCGCAGGCGCGCTCGCCTGGGATCTCTTCGCCGGTGTCGGCCTCTTTGCGCGCAGGCTCGCGGGCGGCTTCGATCATGTCATCGCCGTCGAGTCGGCACCCACGGCGATCGCTGCGCTCAAGGCGAATCTCAGTGGAACGAGAGCGGAAGCAGTGGCCGCGCCTACGCTTGATTTTCTGCGTCGCAACGATAAAGGACGGCGCCCCGATCTCATCGTTGTCGATCCTCCGCGTACTGGGCTCGGCGCTGAAACAACCAAACACCTTGCGGCCATCGCGGCGCCTTCAATCGTCTACGTCTCCTGCGATCCGGCCACGCTTGCGCGCGACCTGCGTGCTCTTCTGTCTGCGGGCTACTCCCTTGGCGCTATTACTTTGGCGGACCTCTTTCCGCACACATTTCATCTCGAGACCATCGTGGAGCTGCATCGCGCCTGATACGCTGAGTGCAATAACGTTCACTCCTCCGGGCTCATGTACGCGGAACCAGAACATCCCGGGCCATCTCCTGCGTCCCTCAGAGGCGCAACTCGCCATTGCTTCACAAGCAAAGTTCCACTCTTTCACGCCGCGTGGCTTTTCGCCTGCGGAATCGCACTGGCACACCATTCATGGTTGCGTCCGAGCCTCGTGCTCTTCGCCCTTCTTCCAATCGGTCTGCTCTGCTGCATTGCCGCACTCCGCACGCAGCGTGTTGTCTGGATTCTGCTCGCTGCGCTCTGGTTCTTGCTTGGAGCATGGTGCGCAGAAATGGAGCCGCATCCCGCACCCGCGCCGCAAATTGCGACGCTCTTCCGATGGTTTGCTTCGAACCGTCGAAGGCACGGTTATCGGTACGGACTCCATACAAAGCGATGCGGACCAGAGCGCCGACGAGCCTAGCAACGATGGCCACTGGCAGAGAATCGACCTCCACGTTTCGTCTATGGAATTCGTCGACGACACGACCGACAACCAGATACCCGTTGCCGAAGGCGCTGTCCGCATCAACGTTCGCTGGCCTGCCAACGCAACCGCCATCACGCCCCTGCGCTGCGGAGACCGCATCCGCACTGTGGTTCGCCTGCTGCCCCCACAGGTCTACCACACACCGGGCGTATGGAATCGCGCTGACTATCTGCTCGACCAGGGAATCACCTCAACTGGCTCCGTCGATCTCGCAGACGTCGAAGTGATCGGCCGGGAGCAGCATCATTCTCCGGCCTGCTTCTTCTCTGAGGCGCAGCATCGAGCAAGCATTCGTCTGATGGCCCTTCCCGCCGCTACGCAGTCATTGCCGGGGCCCTTCCGTCTCAGTGAAGAGGATGCGGCGACGCTCACTGCGATGACGATTGGTGATCGCAGCTTTCTCACGCGTTCCTTGCGCGCCGGCTTCGAGCGCACAGGCTCGTTCCATATGCTTGTGGTCTCCGGCTTTCACATCGCCGTCGTCGCCGGTTGCATCTTCTGGATCACGCGGCGTCTCCGCCTACCACGTCTGCCGGCCACGCTCATCACAATCGCAGCCTCGTTCGCTTTCGCTGCTTTTACAGGTTTCGCAATGCCGGTGCAGCGCTCGCTCTGGATGGTGACGCTCTATCTTCTCGGACGCCTCGTCTATCGCGAGCGCAGTCCCCTCAATACCATTGGCTTCGCTGCGCTTTGCCTTCTGGTCGTGAGCCCGGGCAGCCTTTTTGACGCCGGCTTGCAGATGACCCTTCTGGCCGTCGTCTCCATTGCCGGCATCGCACTACCTCTGCTGGCAAACACGGTTCACCCTTATCTCGAAGCTACGCGCGACCTCGGCACCATCGCGCTCGATGTCAAACTCCCTCCGCGCATCGCACAGTTTCGCGTCATCCTGCGCATGATCGCCGTTCGCCTGCGACGAGCCACCACTGCAAGCATCGGCTGGCGTCTTTTTCCGTGGACCCTCCGCTTCGCGCTTCGCTGCATCGAGCTCATCACTGTTTCGTGCATCGTTGAGCTTGCTATGACGCTGCCAATGGCGATGTATTTCAATCGCATCACCGTCTTCGCCTTGCCGGTAAACCTCTTCATTTTGCCGTTGCTCACCCTGCTGCTGCCTGCTGCACTATTGACGCTCATCATGCTGATCGTCTGGCCGGTTGTCGCTGTTGCGCCGGCCGCACTGGTTGCGCTTCTGCTTCATTTGTCGGTCAGCCTGGTTCGCCTCTTCGGATCTTTCGCGCTCGGCGACTTCCGTGTTCCCGCTCCGCTTCTCTGGCAATCGCTCATCTTTTGCATCCTTCTCGCCGCGGCCATCGTGCTCGCGCGCGGAGGTCGCTGGTCACGGCGCGCTGCCTGGGCCACGCTCGCGCTTGGTGCCTTTGTTGCCGTCGTGCCGCGTCCCATCGACCATCCCCATGACGCTCTTCTCGTCGAGGCTATCGATGTCGGTCAGGGCGATTCCCTGCTGCTCATCACGCCTGATGGGAAAACATTGCTTGTCGACGGCGGAGGATTCGCGGGCGGCCCGCATCAGGCCACACCAGATTTCGATATCGGCGAAGAGGTGGTTTCACCGGCGCTGTGGGCGCGGGGTATCCGTCATCTCGACGCGGTCGCACTCAGCCACGCGCACTCCGATCACATGGGAGGCCTGCCCGCCGTGCTGCGCAACTTCCACCCCGCGGAGTTGTGGGTTGGCAACAATCCGCGCGTCGCGAGCTATGACGCACTGCTGAATGAAGCAAGTAACCTGCACACCACGCTGCGCTCACTCCGCGCTCAGGATGCACTCTCCTTCGGCAAGGTAGCGATCAACGTGCTCGCCCCATTCAATGATTACGTGCCGGGAGCTGAACCCACGAATAACGATTCCCTCGTGCTGCACGTCGCATACGGCGCAACGTCGGTGCTGCTTGAAGGCGATGCCGAAGCCCCCATCGAGCGCGCCATGCTCGCCGAACCCGGATTGCAAAGCACGCTACTCAAAGTCGGCCATCATGGCAGCATCACGTCAACGGGGCCGGAGTTTCTTGCTCGCGTGTCGCCGCGCTGCGCCGTCATCTCCTGCGGATTGCGCAACCGCTTCGGCCATCCCCGTCCTGAGGTGCTCGAAGAATTGCAGGCAGCAGGCGTCCGCACATGGGTCACCGACATCGACGGGACAACATGCTTTCGTCTCGATGGCCAAATCGCCTCTACCGTGCCCTGCGATCGCGCCAGACCTTAGAAATGCACCCGCATGCCAAACTGGATCTGCCGCTCGCGATAGAAGGTCGTGGCATTTTCATCGAGGGGCTGCCCAAATTCCGTCTGGCCTGATTTGAGCCCGGTAAGAAAGTTCAGTGTCGGCAAACCTCCGCTCGCAGTGCCTGAACCGATCGTATACCCCACCGTCTCCAACTGTGTCACGTTGCGATGATTCAGCAGGTTGAAGCTCTCAGCCAGAAATTCAAGCTCACGCTCTCCACCGAAATTGAATCGCTTCGCCACGCGCAAATCCGCCTTCCATGTCGCGGGGTAGCGATAGGTATTGCGCCCGACGCCATAGACACGGGGACTTCCACCATAGCCATTCATACCGGTGCTCAGGCCCACGATCGGCGTCTCCGAAACGGTGAATTCCTTCGGCACCGATCCCGCTGTGCGCATCGTGTATGGCAGCCCGCTGTGCTCGTATCCTGCGCCGGCAATCATCCAGCCATTCGCCAGCCGTCCTTGCCACCCACGCACGTGCCATCTCGGCGCCCAGATCGTGGCAAGCGTGATCGAGTGGCGAATATCGAGATCGCTCGTCCCGTACTCCTGCGAAAAATCCGTCGAGTCGAGCACGCTCGGCTTGCTCACCAGAGCCGACTCATTCGGATTCCAGTCCATCGCGTGCGCATAGGTGTAGCGCGCATGCAGAGTGACGCCACTTCGGCTGGCGCGCGTCACGCGCACACTCGCTGCCTCGTAGGTTGAGTTGGCTCGGCTCACCATCTCCAGCACCTGCTGATAATTCGGATCAAGTCGACCCGCAAATCCTGTCGGTGAGAGCGCGGAGGGCCACGAGGCAAAGAACGGCACCGTAATCTGCGATGCCTTGATCGGCCCCGACTGATTTCCATCGACCACCGCATAGGTGATCGTCTTGGGATTTGTCGCCGGATCGATATTGGCATCGACTGTGACGGGCAGCCTGCGCCCAAGACTCACCTGCCCCACCGCCTCCAGAAGAATGTGAGACGGCAATGGCTGCTCGATCGAAGCCACCGCCTGCTGCACTTCTCCATTGCGGAAGTTTGGCGCAAACTCCACAGCATCCGGCTTCACAACAGTTGCCGGCTCACCCGAGAGTACATAGGGGAACGGCGGCGCGCCGCCTCCGTACAAGTTATCCGTCGGCCGCATGAAAAAGTCGAGATCACCCTTCAAGGAACCGGTTTGCGAAAGCGCAGCCTGCAGCGTTGCGTTGGGCGTGCGGCCAAAATACATGCCATAGCCTGCGCGGATAACTGGCCAGCGGCTCTTCCCCGTGGCCCATGCAAGGCTCGCGCGCGGGCCCCACTGGCTGCCAAGCCCCGGCAAGTGCTGCGTCAACGGCAGATCGGGATTATCGACCGCCGCAATCGGCGGAGGCATCTGCTCCAGTTCCCACCGCAAACCGGCTGCCAGCACCAGTTGCTTCGCAGCATGCCATTGCGATGTGAGATAGCCCGCCCAGTCATTTGTCTCAACGTGCCAGTCAGCGGGTCCCATCGTCTGCGAATACCACGCGTAACAGGGCAAATAGCCGAGCCCGTGCAAGGTTCCGGTTGAGTCGCGCCATACTCGCCCGGTCTGGTCGCAATTGTGCTGGTCGTACGGATTTAATTGCCCACCGATGCCGAAGCTCTCAAAGGCCAGGGCATCTGAGGCAAAATTCTCAGCGTTTTCGTAGTAGTAGGTGCCGGTCTGGTTCTCGAGATGGCTGGTTGCATCTGCGCTGCGGCTGACGTCGACTCCTGCCTTCAGCAGCAACGCGCGGTGCGTCCAGTCAAATTGCTGGCGCACCTGATAGAGATGCTCATCGGGATAGCTGCCCGGGCCAAAGTGCGAGGGGTTCCCGATCGTAAAGCCGTAACCTCCGTCCACCACAATCTGCGGAAGCTGCGCCCAGTTGCTTACCAGCAGCGACTGCTCCCAGGCCGAGGGTGTCTCAGCCGGCATTGTGAGAATGTGCCGGCCTACTGCGCCCTGCGTTACTGCAATTAGATTCGGCGTAATGGAACTCTGCCAGCTCGCGATGATCAATTGCCTGCTGGCGCGGCTGCCCCCGTAACTATGCGAGCCATAGGGCTCGGCAACCCGCGTTAGTCCGCCGCCCGGCGCGTTCCAGTGCGTACCTGTTCCCTCGATCATCAGGTGGTTGCGCTGCGTGGCAACCCAGTCGAAACGCAAAAGCCCATTCAACTGCGAACCGGTGCGTGGAGCAGGGCCAAGCAGGCCGGCAAGCGTCTGCAGCATACCCGAATACGCGCCAATGGCCGCCCCCACCGGATTGGCGCTGACGAGGCCCAGTCTCGCGCTCAACACCTGCATCTCATCGTTTGAAGGCTGTGCAAAAAAACTGTCGGCATGCTTCACCGTCGAGACACCCGGATCATTACGCAGGTAGCCATCGATCGAGCCAAACCAGAAGAATCGCCTGCGCGCAACCGGGCCGCCCACGGCAGCACTCCATATGGTTTCGCGGTCGCTGGGAGTGTACGCCTCGGGAGTAAAGACAGGCACCGTCAGCGTGGTACCCGGAGCAGTCTGCTTCACCCATTGCGCAAAGGGATTCTGCGCACCCCAGGCGCTTTCTCGATCGAAGAGCGCGCCATGCCCGTGCAGCGCATCATCGCCGCGACGGGTCTCGATGCCCACATGTACGCCACCGCTGCCTCCGCTTTCTGAGCCTGCATCTGCATCCAGAACGCGCACCGTGCGAATCGTCGATTCGCCTACTCCGGCTGCAGTAAAGGAGCGCGATGAGCGCTGGCGAACATCGGTTACGCCAAAGGCGAGACCGGTCGAGATACCATCCACAGTGAAAGTCGCCGGCCTGCCCAGCCGCCGCGCGGCCGCATCCTCGTCGCTGCCTTCGCTTGAGCCCGGCGAAGACGGATCGACGACAAATTCCTGCCAATTTCTCGACGGAATCGGAAGTGCCCGCAGTTCCTCCGCGCTGATTGTTAAAGCGTCAGGCTGCGCGCCCGATTCTGAACTCGGATTAGCGCTCTTTGCGGCCGCCTGCAGTGGATTGACTTGCGTGGGGGTGTCAGTCTGAGCCGACAACATCGCGCCCGGGCTGATGCCGATCAGCAACGCGGACAGTATGAGCAGAGTGGAGAGCTTGCTTCCGGTCATTCGAACCCAAGGCAGCGCAGATCCGGGAAAGCACAAGTTCTTCGGCCCGCTCTTCGCGGCAGGTCCGAAAACAATTTCAGTTTGAAGTACACAACCGGCGCGATCAGAACTTTCCGATGTGCGTTAAATGTGCAGAGAAATTCGAGAGCGATTCTAAAGCATCAGGTTCATGAAAAGGATGACTCTAAAGGTGCAGCCAAGCGCCACCTTCACTCTTCGCCTTTCAGTCAGCACAGCCGCCACTGCGAGATTCGATACACTAAGAGAACGCGGCCTGAGCTCGGGCCCGACGTATCCCCTCTTGTGAGTACCCATCCCCATGTTCATCGACGAAGCAAAAATTCGCGTAAAGGCCGGCGACGGCGGCAACGGCTGCATGGCCTTTCGCCGCGAGAAGTTCGTGCCCCGCGGCGGGCCCTCCGGCGGCGACGGCGGCCGCGGCGGCGACGTCATCATGGAAGTCCTCGCAGCGCCACAACACGCTCATCCATTTCCGCTATAACCCCGAGCACAAGGCGCAGCGCGGCGAGCACGGCATGGGCTCCAACTGCACCGGGCTCGACGGCCGACTCCATCGTCCTGCAGGTGCCCGTCGGCACCGTCGCTCTACGACCAGGAAACCGGCGAGCTGGTCCACGACTTTCAGGAGCCCGACGAGCACCTTGTGATCGCCAAGGGCGGCCGCGGCGGCCGCGGCAACCAGCACTTCGCCACCAGCACCCACCAGGCTCCGCGCGAGCACGAACTGGGCCGCGCCGGCGAGGAGCGCACTATCGCCTGGAGCTGAAGCTGCTGGCCGACGTGGGCCTGGTCGGCTATCCCAACGCCGGCAAGTCCACGCTGATCTCGCGCATCTCGGCGGCCCGGCCCAAGATCGCCGACTACCCCTTCACCACGCTCGAGCCCAACCTGGGCGTGGTCACCGTGGGCGAGGAGCCCGACCTCGAATCCTTTGTGGTGGCCGACATGCCCGGCCTGATTGAAGGCGCGCATCTCGGCTCCGGCCTCGGCGTGCAGTTCCTGCGCCACATCGAGCGCACGCGCCTGCTGGTGCATCTGGTCGATGTTTCGGACGCATCCGGCCGCCCCGACCCGGTCGAAGACTTCAAGGTCATCAACAAAGAACTGGCCAGCTTCCGGCACGACAGCGTGGCCGATCCGGCCGACGACGAGTCCTGTTGGCCGGAGAAAGCCGATGATCGTCGTCGCCACCAAGATCGACGCCGCCAACCCGGAAAAGCTCAAGAAGCTTGCCAGCGCACGTCAAGCGCCGCAAGCTCGAGTTCCACGCCATCTCCGCCGTCACCGGGCAGGGAATCGACGAGCTGAAGTGGGCGCTGGCCAAGCGGCTGCGCCCCGCCGAAGCAAGCGCCTAGCGGGGCATCGCGCCATCACTGTGCCGAAGTTCTGTTCTGCTCCTTCAGCCACTGGTAGAGCGGCGCGAAGTAGTCGAGCATTGGCTGCGCGTCCAGATGATCCGTCCCTGTCATCTCCTTGAGCGTTTGTTGCCACGGCTGCGACTGTCCGGCTCTCGAGCATCGTGTTCAGCTTGTCTCCAGCGGCTTTTGAGCCGTAGAAGCTGCAACGGTTCAGCGGGCCCTTGTATCCGCTCGCGTCGCACATGGCCTTGTAGAACTGGAACTGATAGATGCGGGCAAGGAAGTATCGCGCGTAAGGCACGTTGGTCGGGACGTGATTCTTCGCGCCGGCATCGAAGTCAGCTTCGCTCCGCTCCACCGGAGGCGCAACGGCCTGATACTTCTCGCGCAACTCCCACCACG
Source organism: uncultured Acidobacteriaceae bacterium (assembly GCA_963832465.1). Lineage (GTDB taxonomy): Bacteria > Acidobacteriota > Terriglobia > Terriglobales > Acidobacteriaceae > Telmatobacter. The sequence continues at coordinate 6,578 of CAWHUJ010000001.1, read as the reverse complement.
CCTTGTTGTAATCAGCGGGCTTGATCGCACCGGAAAAGACTTCCCACCGCCACTTGTCCAAGGCCAGCGCAAACGGCAGGAATGCCACCTTGTCGAGCGCCGTGCGCAGTTGCAAAGGGATATCCGCATCAGCCGGAGGATCGGTCGTGGTCAGACCAATTGTCTTCAGATACGCCGGCGTGATCGACAGGGCAATCGAATCTCCGATCGCCTCGTGGAAGCCGTCGTTTGCTCCGCCACGAAAAAGAAATGGCTGCTTGTTGTATGCCCGCTGATAGAAATTGTGGCCCAGTTCGTGATGCACAGTCGTGAAGTAGTCATCGGTGACTTCAATGCACATCTTCACGCGCAGGTCGTCCACTGAATTGAGATCCCATGCGGAGGCGTGGCAGACCACTTCACGGTCACGTGGATGCACGAACTGCGACCGTTCCCAGAACGTGGCAGGCAGCGGAGCAAAGCCAAGCGACTTGAAGAAGTTCTCTCCGTAGTGAACCATGTCACGCCCGGCAGCGAGACTCGCAGCATGTCCGGTGTCGGAAGTCAGATCAGTTCCAGAGGTGAACGCAGGGGCCGCCGCAGGATCCCTCTCGGCGATCTGCTTTTTCAACGCTGAGGCCAGGTCCACCGGCTTGTATTGCGACAGCTTCGGATCAGTCGGCGCGACAATGTCGTAAATGTTTCCCCACTCCTGCGCCCACATATTGCCAAGTAGCTGCGCCGGTATCAGCCCATCCGGCCGCTCGGCAGCCTTGCCATACTTTGCAATCAGACGAGCGCGCACATATTTGTGCAGTTCGCGGTAGAGCGGCTCAAGCTGCGCCCACGCGCGGTCGAGCTCGGCAGAAAACTCCGCAGGAGTCATGTCGTAACCCGCACGCCAGAATTCGCCGGTATCGGCATATCCCAGCTCTCTAGCGCCGATATTCTGCAGCTCAATAAAGCGCGCATACTTGTCGCGCATTGGCGCACCGATCGCGTGCCAGCCGATCCAGAGCCGGGTGAGTTCCTGCGGATCGCGTGACGTCGCCATGATCTTCGAGACTTCGTCGATTCCCATGCACTCTGAGTGCGGCGCCGCCTGCCCTCGACTCGCGGCATCCGGGCAATACTTGCCCTCGCCGTACATAGCGGTAAGTTGCGCGGCAAGCTCTGACAACTCTGCAAGCAGCTTGGGGTCCCTCGGAGCCGCCGGGGCACCCAATTGCAGCAAAAGCATCTGGCGGCGCAGCGCGGGTGGCAGAGTCACCTTGTCCCAGCGATGGCTTTCCTCAGTTAAGGCAAGTGCGCGCGCGGAGGCCTGTTCATTGAGAAGAGCGCTAGTGGCCTGCGTGTCTACCGTGATGTTCGTCATCGCGGTCCATTGCGCGTGCGAGGCGTCGGTGCTGAGCTTGAGCAACTCGGCACTCGCGTGATCGATGAATACCTGCGCGTTTGCGGCTGTTGGCGTTTGATCGGAAACACTCTGAGCGAAACAGCATGCCGATGTGGCAGTAATCAGGGAGGAGAGGAAAAGAACACGCATGGCGGGCAGTATATCGTTTGGTCGCACCACTACACCATCGCCCGCTCCTTAACCGTCAGATACTGATTCAACACCTGCGAGGTCAGCGCCTCAGGGTTTAAATCCATCGTCAGCGCTCCCTGCTCGTGCAAGCGCGCGAGCAGCACTTCGCGGCGCCCGGCCATCTCCTGCGCCGCAGTCGCGCGAAACATCTGCTCGACGTTCTTTGGACGCGTTCGCGCGATCTGATCAACCTCCGGCTGCGCCATCGCAACGAACAGCAACACGTGCCTTCGGAGCAACTGAGTTGCGCCATCAATAACCTCGGGGCGCATCGCTGACTCTGCGAGATCCGTGATCCATAAGATCAGCGCACGTCGCGGCTGCAATCGATTCAGCATCGCTGTCGCGCGCAGATGGTCTGCCTCACTGCCTTCGGCACGCACCTGGGCAAGCGCTTCGATGATCTGCCGCAGATGCGCCGCGCCGCGCCCCGGCAACAAACGCTGCTGAATGCCCTGCCCATAAGCAAGCAGTCCGACGCGGTCTCCTGAGAACAATGCTAGCTGCGCCAGCGACACTGCCGTGGTGCATGCAAAGTCCAGTTTCGAGTGGACCCGTGCCAGTGGTCCCGTCGCAGGCAGCGCTGCACGTCCCGGAGACACCGCGGCCACACGTGACCGCATCAACCGGCCGCAGTCGAGCACAATCCACACCGGCTGGCTGCGCTCGGTCTGGTACTGGCGCGTAATGGGGCTGCCGCGACGCGCGCTCGCAGTCCAGCAGACATCACGCAGATCGTCGCCTTCCCGGTACTCGCGCAGGCTCTCGAAGTCACGCCCCAGCCCGCGCTGCCGTGCCTGTCTCAGTTGCAGATCAATCTGCCGGCTGCGCGCCAGGAATATCTGCTGCTCTTCGCCTGTGCGCAGCGCTGGATAGACACGGACCTTCTGTGCGAGCGGCGCCTGCACCCATCGTTCAGCGAGTCCCAGCGGCGATCGGTAGCGCACGTACAGCAGCCCCGCCTCCCAATCACCGCGTTCCTTCGGCTCCACGCGATAACGCACCGGAGCAGGCACGCGCGGAAAAGCCGTGATCTGCATCTCGCTCGGCTCCGCCACGAGCGCGACGGGGAGATCGTCTATCACGGTGCAGTTCAAGATCACGCTGCCTTGATTTTCCAGCGTGACTTCGATCTCGGTTTCGCTGTCGAGCGAAGGGGCATTCGTCCACGAGCGGCTCGCGATCAATTGTTCGGCGCGCGGCAGCCGCCAGCCATCGAGCAGCGCAGCCAGCAGCACCAGCGCATCCCACCCAAGCATCGTGTAGCTCAGGCGGCTATCCCAGAAGCCTGGCAGCAGCCACAAGAATCCCGCCGCAAGCAACGCGATTGTGCGCGGCGTGAGGCCAAAGCCCCAGCGTCGACGCGGCGCGCAAGCCGTACGAACTGCTTCTGGATGCAGCGAGGGTGCAATCATCGCCGCGGCACCGGCACCGCTGCAACAACATCCGTCAGCACGCGGTCCGCGTCAAACCCTTCCAGCTCCGCCTCCGGCTTGAGCATCACGCGATGCCGCAGCACCGGCTGCACCGCGCGCTTCACATCGTCAGGCACCAGGTAATCACGCCCCTCAAACGCTGCCGCCGCCTGCGCCACCAGCATCACGCTCAGCGCGGCGCGCGGGCTGGCGCCGAGCAGCAGTGTCGGCCATTCGCGGGTGCGCCGCGCAAGCGCGAGAATATAGCCGTAAAGCTCCGGCTCGATGCGAATCGCGCGCACCTCGGCGTGCGCCGCAGCCAGCAGCCCCTCCGGAATCGGCACGATCGCCGCATCTTCCAGCAATCCCGCGCCCGATCCGGCATGGTGCCGCTCCAGGATCTCCATCTCTTCCGCTTCACCGGGATACGGCACGCGAATCTTCAGCAGAAAGCGATCCAGCTGCGCCTCCGGCAGCGGATAGGTCCCCTCAAAATCCACGGGGTTCTGCGTGGCAAACACCGTGAACCACTCGGCAGTGGCCGCCGCACGCCATCGCTCGTCACCTGCCGCTCTTCCATGCACTCCAGCAGCGCAGCCTGCGTGCGCGGCGGCATGCGGTTGATCTCATCCACCAGCAGCAGGTCGGTAAACACCGGCCCGGCATGAAAGGTGAACGATTCCGTCCCGGCGCGCAGAATATTGGTGCCCAGAATGTCGGCCGGCATCAGGTCCGGCGTGGCCTGCACGCGCTGAAATCCCAGCCCCAGCAGTCGCCCCAGCGCTTTCACCATCAGCGTCTTCGCAATGCCCGGCACGCCCTCGAGCAGCGCATGTCCCTGGCACAGCACGGCGATCAGCACTTCTTCAATTGCCGCATCCTGCCCTGCGATCACCGCCCCAGCTCCGCCGCGGCGTGCGCAATCAGCTGCTGGTCGCGCGCAAAGTCTGCGGCTTGCGGCGACTGCGTCCTGGCTTTGTTCTTGACTCGGATTCCTCGCTCATGAAGCCCTTTCCTGCGCTCTGGAATGAGTGTCATCTGTCTGGTTTGACCGCTCGCCCGGCCTTTGCGGCCTCTGCGAGTTTGCTCCTGGTGCCCATGCAGCGCCTGAATCAGCTTCAGCGCCTGCGCGCGGTTCAATTCGTCTCGCCCATGATGGCTTCTTCGCAGGCCGCCAGATCGGCTTCGAGCCGTTCATCTGCATACGGAAAGCGCCGCCGGATCACTGCCGCCAGCTCTGCTGCTCTCATCGGGCCGGCCGACGCAGCCCGCAGAGCCGCAACGTATGCCGTCGAAAGCGCTCCAGCGCAACTCGCAACCGCCGTTGAAGATGCGCCGGCATTGCGATAAAGCGAGCCCAGCGCCTCAAGAAACTCTATCGGCGTCGCCCGCGGCGGCGGCGGCAAGTCGCGCACCGGCCCGCTGCGCCGGCTGAAGCTGAAGACAATCAGCAGCGCCAGCACCGGCAGCCCGATCCACAGCAGATTCCAGCGCCGGCCCCGACGCATAGCTCAACGTCGAGCGCACCTCACCGTGCAGCGACTCATCCCAATAGAAATGATGCCCTTCGCGCGGACCGATCGAGTTCAGCAGCAGGTCCAGATTGTTTGCCGCGCGCCAGCGAGCCATTTTCGAGCGGCGTCGAGCTCGCCCACCACACCACGTGCCCCTTGCCGCCAGTCGTACTCCACCACCGCCGGCTGCCCGGCGCAGCCGTATTGCACGCGATGACGCGGGATTGCCCACCTGCCACGTCACCTCGCGGCACCATCCATACCTCGCCCGAATCCGCCAGCGCGATCCAGCCCCTCCGGCTCCAGCTTGCATGCGGCAAAGTTGAAGACTTCGGTCGTGTCGCTGGCATCCGCCCGGCAGAATCGACCCACCCCAGTACCGGTAGCCAGTACGCGACCGCCCCGCTCCACAATCTGCCGCACCGCCTTCATGTCGTTCGTTCTCGCGCGAAAACGGCTCGGCGAAAATCACCACCGTCTGCGGCCCCGCAGTCGCGGCCAGTTCGCTCAGCGGCCGCTCCCAACGCTCAATCGGATAATTCGCACCGAGCAGCGTCTCGTAGGCCGCGCGCGCGCCATGCTGCCCGCGAGATAGGTTGAAGGCAACGGATTGTCGTTATGTTGCTGTTGGGCAGCAGCATGCCGATCAGCACGGCAAGCGCAAGCGCGACGCCCAGGCTGCCCATCAGCAGCTTGCGGTCTTTAGGATCGAGCGAAGTCAGAAACTTCATCGCCGCGCCACCCTCCGCTCCGCTGCCGATCAGCGCAGTCGCAATCTCTTCGGCATGCCGATAATCGCTCTCGCCCGCAGCGCGCCCGCCATACCAGATGCGTTCAAAGCTCCCGGTGAGCGAGCCAATCCCGGCTTGCGCGGGTCCTCAGTTCCCACCAGCGCCAGATATTCGCGCGGCGTGCGCGCCCGATCTGCGGGCCACAGGCGCTTGGACTTCCAGTCGCGAAATCGCTGCCCAATAGACAAAGTGAATCGCCTCGCGCCACTGCCCGGCAGCGGCCGCACGCCGCGCATCCTCAAGCCACAGTTGCCAATTGCGTGCCGAAGCCGCGCCCGGAGCTGGCCCGCGATCTTCTGGAACCAACCGCACGCGCCACCGCCGCTCCATCTGCAGCAGCCCCCACACCAGCAGTACACACACGCAGGCAATAAATCCCCACACAAGCACGCGCCCGATCCATGCCGAGCGCGCGCGCAGTTGAAAGGCTCTCGCAAACAGCCGATTCAGCCATCCCCCTACCTTCTCCAGCACTGAATCGCGCACCGTCGGTTGATCGAGATTGCGAAAATCCCTGCCCGCCAGCACCTTCTTCATCGCATCACGCGCCTGGGTATGAACGGCCGCTGTCTCAGCGGGTGTGTGTGTCTGGGCGAGATCGATTGCGAGGCGTGTCTCGGCGCCCTGCAGCAGTTGTGTTGTCGTCAGCGGCTCCGGCTGATCTGAAGGCGCAGTTTTCTTTGCACCATGATTCTGCCCAGATTCTTCCGGCGCAGCGTCGGGCTCTTCGGCGCGCGAAAACAACACACGCAGCCATCCATAGCGAATCAGGCGCTTTTCGTTTCCCAGAGAAATGCGATCGTCCGGGCCAACCAACAACGGATCGCAGCTTTTCAGATCGCGGGCCTTGGCGCAGGCCTGCACCAGGCCAGTCAGAGTGGTCAGATGCTGGCGATATTCATCCATCGTCGCATCGCGCCATCGCCCCGCAGGCGTTTGAGCCGGAGTATTCGCGAGCGGCGAGTCAGCGCGAACGACTGCAGCCGGCGCGGTTGTCAGCGCGATCACCACAAGTGCGTATCTGCTCCATTGGATCAAGAAAGCGCATCCTCGGCGGTGCTCGTCGATCCAAGGCGGCCGACCTGCGCGGCGACGAGTTGTGGCGCACTCAATCCCGCCGCAAGCATCATCGACTCGATGTCGTACCCCTCACGCCGTATCCGCTGATCATAGTAAATAAGAGTAACCGTGATCGGGTAAAGGGGACCCAGCACCGACGACAGAATCGCAAGTACTACGTACCTTGATCGCGTGTACAGCGGCAACGCTTCAGTGGGTAAATGTCGAGCGT